>NZ_CM173242.1:0-3702287 GCF_057748195.1 Miniimonas sp. S16
GTGCGCGCGTCGGGCACGAACGGGATGACGCCGTAGGACGTGAAGACGACGTCGAACGAGGCGTTGGCGAAGGGCAGCGCCCGGGCGTCGGCCTGGACCAGGGGAACCGCGACCCCGGTGGCGGTGTCGAGCGCGCGCCCGGTCGCCAGCATGCCGCCGGACAGGTCGGTCGCCACGACGTCGACTCCCTGCCCCCGCAGCCAGCGCGAGCACTGGGCCGCTCCGGCGCCGACCTCGAGCACCCGAGCCCGGGCGAGGTCGTCGAGGTCCCCGAGGAGGTGCGCGTCGGCCTCCCGCAGCCCCTCGGGGCCCCAGACGAAGTCCGCGTCGCCCAGGGCGTCGCCGTGCTCGGCCTGGTACTCGTCGGCGTTCGCGTCCCACCAGGTGCGCGCCACGCCCGCCGCACCGGCGCCCGCGGGGGAGTCCTCGTACCCCGCCGCGCCGAGGGCGGGCAGGCCGACGTCACCGGCCGGTGGCCCGCCGTTCACGTGGCGGTCACCCCGACGTGGGACCTGTGGCACCGACTGCGGAGGTTCACCCGGATAGTGTGGCTCTCATGCGAGTCGGACTCCTCACCGGCGGCGGCGACGTCCCGGGCCTCAATGCAGCAATCCGGGCCGTCGTCAAGCGGGGGGTGGGGCAGCACGGGCACCACATCATCGGCTTCCGCAACGGGTGGAAGGGTGTCGTCGACGGCGACATCGTCCCGTTGACGCGGTCCCACATCCGCAACGTACTGCCGATCGGCGGCACCCTCCTGGGCACCGCGCGGTTCCACCCGCACTCCGCCGAGGACGGCATGGACGCCGTGCTCGCGACCGTCGAGAACGAGCACGTCGACGCGCTCATCTGCATCGGTGGCGACGGCACGCTCCACGCGGCGAGCAAGATCGCCGAGGCCGGCGTGCCGATCGTGGCCATCCCGAAGACGATCGACAACGACGTGTGGGGCACGGATGCCTCCATCGGCTTCGACACCGCCGTCACGATCGCCACGGACGCCGTGGACCGGATCCACACCACCGCGGAGTCGCACAACCGCGTCATGCTCGTCGAGGTGATGGGCCGGCACGCGGGCTGGATCGCGGCGGCGTCCGGCATCGCCGGTGGCGCGGAGATCGTGCTCGCGCCCGAGCAGCCGTTCGACATCGACAAGATCGTCCGCTTCCTCAAGCACCGCCACCGCGCGCACGCGTCGTTCTCGATCATCGTCGTCGCCGAGGGCGCCATGCCCGCCGAGGGCACCTCGATGCAGTACGAGATGCAGCTGGGCCAGTTCGGCCAGATCGTCGCGGGCGGGATCAGCGAGCGCCTCAAGCAGGAGATCGAGCAGCGCACCGGGTTCGACACCCGGGTCACCGTGCTCGGTCACATCCAGCGCGGCGGCACCCCCACCCCGACCGACCGCATCCTCGCGTCCCGGTTCGGCGTCGCCGCCATCGATGCCGTCACCCGCGGCGAGACGGGCGTGATGACCGCGCTGCGGGCCGGCGAGGTCGACCTCGTCCCGCTCGCGGACATCGCCGGCAAGGTCAAGCACGTGCCGCAGGCGCTGCTCGACGTCGCTGCGGCCCTGGCCTGACGCCGACCCTGCTCGTCGGACCGGCCGCCGGCCGGCGCCCGCTTTGCTACCTCCCGTGCGCGGGAGGTAGGATTTCCGCAGGTGCGCCGTCAGGTGCGCCTGTCGTCATGCCCTCCCAGCGCGGACCTTTCGCGCGCGGGGCCCGGCGTCCCGTCCCTGTTCGCACGATCCCTGTCCGCATCGGAGTCCCTCCTTCATGACCATCTCCACCCCCGCCCCGACCGTCCCGCAGGTCGCCGTCAACGACATCGGCTCGAGCGAGGACTTCCTCGCCGCCGTCGACGCGACGATCAAGTACTTCAACGACGGTGACATCGTCGAGGGCACCATTGTCAAGGTCGACCGCGACGAGGTCCTCCTCGACATCGGCTACAAGACGGAGGGGGTCATCCTCTCCCGCGAGCTCTCCATCAAGCACGACGTCGACCCCGAGGACGTCGTGTCCGTCGGCGAGGTCGTCGAGGCGCTCGTCCTCCAGAAGGAGGACAAGGAGGGTCGCCTGCTCCTGTCCAAGAAGCGCGCGCAGTACGAGCGCGCCTGGGGCACGATCGAGAAGATCAAGGAGGAGGACGGTGTCGTCACCGGCACCGTCATCGAGGTGGTCAAGGGTGGTCTCATCCTCGACATCGGCCTGCGCGGCTTCCTGCCGGCGTCGCTCGTCGAGATGCGTCGCGTCCGCGACCTCCAGCCGTACGTCGGCAAGGAGATCGAGGCGAAGATCATCGAGCTCGACAAGAACCGCAACAACGTGGTGCTCTCGCGCCGCGCGTGGCTCGAGCAGACCCAGTCCGAGGTCCGCTCCACGTTCCTGTCCTCGCTCGCCAAGGGCCAGGTCCGCCCCGGTGTCGTGTCCTCGATCGTCAACTTCGGTGCATTCGTCGACCTCGGCGGCGTGGACGGCCTCGTGCACGTCTCCGAGCTGTCCTGGAAGCACATCGACCACCCGTCCGAGGTCGTCGAGGTGGGCCAGGAGGTCACCGTCGAGGTGCTCGACGTCGAGCTGGACCGCGAGCGCGTCTCCCTGTCGCTGAAGGCGACGCAGGAGGACCCGTGGCAGCAGTTCGCGCGGACCCACGCCATCGGCCAGGTCGTGCCCGGCAAGGTCACCAAGCTCGTCCCGTTCGGTGCGTTCGTGCGCGTCGAGGACGGCATCGAGGGCCTCGTGCACATCTCCGAGCTGGCCGTGCGCCACGTCGAGGTGCCCGAGCAGGTCGCGAAGGTCGGCGAGGACGTCTTCGTCAAGGTCATCGACATCGACCTCGAGCGTCGCCGCATCTCGCTCTCCCTCAAGCAGGCCAACGAGGGTGTCGACCCGTCCTCGGACGACTTCGACCCGAGCCTCTACGGCATGGCGGCGGAGTACGACGAGCAGGGCAACTACAAGTACCCCGAGGGCTTCGACCCGGAGACGAACGAGTGGCTCGAGGGCTTCGACGCGCAGCGCGAGGAGTGGGAGCGGCAGTACGCCGAGGCCCAGTCGCGCTGGGAGGCCCACAAGAAGCAGGTCGCGTCGGCCATCGAGGCCGAGACCGAGGGCGACGGCGAGGCTCCGGCCGAGGCCGGCGGCTCCTCCTACAGCTCGGCTCCGGCCGGCCCGAGCGGCACGCTCGCGTCGGACGAGGCCCTCGCGGCGCTGCGCGAGAAGCTCACCGGGAACTGATCCGGAGCTGAGCCCGGGGCGTTCGCCCCGACGCACGGTCCACGACGGCGCCCCCGCAGCAGCGGGGGCGCCGTCGTGCGTCTCCGGCGCCCTACCAGGGAGGACAGGGAGGATCAGCCATGACGACGCCGACGCGCTGGCGCACCACCGGATCGCGGGAGGTCTACGGCAACCGGTGGATCACCGTGTCGCACGACGACGTGCTCGGGCCCGACGGCGAGCCCGGCGTCTACGGGGTCGTCACCGTCCGCGCACCCGCCGTCTTCGTGGTGGCCGTGGACGACGAGGACCAGGTGGTCCTCGTCCACGTCGACCGGTACACGACGGGCGCCGGCTGGGAAGTGCCGGCCGGCGGGTGCGACCCCGGCGAGGACCCCGTGACCGCGGGCCGCCGCGAGCTGCTCGAGGAGGCCGGACTGACCGCCACGCGGTGGCAGGTCGCCGCCGGGGTCGAGTCGCTCAACGGGGTGTGCCGCGCACCCGGCACCGTCGTGCTCGCGCAGGGGCTCGCCGTCGTGCACGCCCAGGGCACGGACGCGGCGGCCGAGGGCATCACCGCCGTCCGGCGCGTCGAGTGGTCCGAGCTCGGCGCCATGATCGCGGCGGGCGAGATCCGCGACGGCGAGACGCTGGCGGCCCTCACGGCGGCCGCGGTGGCGCTCGGCCGCTGGGGCTGATCCGCCTTCGCCCGACGGCGAGCCCGCCGTCGTCCCCGCGCCTCGCCCCGTCGAGGGGTTCGCCTCGCCGCGCGACTCGTCAGGCGAGCAGCGTCTCGCCCACCCAGCCGCCCGGCGCGACGCCGGGCGGGATCGCGAACGTCGCCGAGCCGATGTGGCGCACGTACTCGTTCATGAGGTCGGTGGCGAGCGCGCGCTGCACCGTGATCACCTGCTCGAGGTCGCGCACGTACGCGAGGAAGAACAGCCCGGCGTCGAGGCGGCCGAGCGCGTTCGTGCCGTCGACGAAGTTGTAGCCGCGGCGCAGCAGCGTGGCGCCGCCGTTGTGGTCGGGGTGTGCGAGGGCCACGTGGGACGCGACGTCGATCGCGCCGGCCGCGAAGTCCGGCTCGGTGAACTCGGTGCCGCCCGAGAGCGGCGCACCCTCGGCCTTGTCGCGGCCGAGCACCCGCTCCTGCTCGGCGAGCGAGGTGCGGTCCCACGGCTCGAGCTGCATCTCGATCTTGCGTACCGCGAGGTAGGAGCCACCGCGCAGCCACGCGGGCTCGTCGCCCTCGCCCACCCACACGTGCTCGGCGAGCCGGTCCTCCTCGGTGCCCAGCACGTTGCGCGTGCCGTCCTTGAACCCGAACAGGTTGCGCGGCGTCGCCTGCGCGGCGGACGTGCGGGACGTGCGGCCGAAGCCCATCTGCGACCAGCGCACCGACGCGCGCCCGAACGCCGTCCGGGACAGGTTGCGCACCGCGTGCACCGCGACCTGCGGATCGTCGGCGCACGCCTGGATGCACAGGTCGCCGTGGGACCACTCCGCCTGCAGGGCGTCGCCGAGGAACGGCGGGAGCGGGGCGAGACCCGCCGGGCGCTGCGCGGCCAGCCCGAACCGGTCGGAGTCGGCCGAGTCGCCCGTGCTGAACAGGCTCGAGCCGAGCCCGATCGTGATCGTCAGGTGCGCGGGCGGCAGCCCGAGCGCCTCGCCCGTGTCGTCGGGCGGCGCCGCGGGGTTGCCCCCGACGGCGCCCGTCGCCGAGACGTCCAGGCCCTGCGTCAGGCGCGCGGCCGCGTAGCTCCACTCCTGCAGCAGGGCGACGAGGTCCTCGCGCGTGGCGCGCGGTGACAGGTCGTACGCCGCGAAGTGCAGGTGGTCCTGGACCGGGGTCGCGATGCCCGCCTGGTGCGCCCCGTAGAACGCGTGCGCCTCCGACGCGCTCGGCCCGACGGCGCTCGACCCGACGGCGAGCGGTCCCGCCTGCGCGGCGGTCGCCCGGCCGAGCACCGCGCCGCCCGCGAGGCCGACGAGCCCGGCCGCGCCGAGGCCGAGCAGGCCCCGGCGCGACGTGCCGCGCGGCGCGGGCTGAGGGTCAGGGTCTGGCGTCGTCATCGCACCGCTCAGGACAGCACCGTGGTGGTGAGCTGCGACAGCGGCTCCGCCAGGGCGTTGATGAGGTCGGACAGCTGCTTCTTGTCCTCGTCGGTGAGCGTCGAGTACGCCGGGAAGCCCGTGTCGAGCGAGCCGTACTCCGCGAGGGCGGCCTCGAGGTCCGCGTACCCGGTCTCGATCTGTGCGACGAGGGCCTCGCCGTCGTCGCCCGAGCTCGACGCGAGGTCCTGGACGAGCGAGAACGCCATCTTCGAGCCCTCCACGTTGGCGGCGAAGTCGTAGAGGTCGGTGCCCGACCACCAGTCCTCCTCGCCCGTGATCTTGCCGGTCGCGACCTCGTCGAGGAGCCCGATCGCGCCGTTGGAGATCCAGTCCGCACCCTTGTCGTCGAGGAAGACGGTGAAGTCGTCGGAGTGCACGTACTCGTACAGCTCGGTGACGTCGTCGACGAGCAGCCCGCCGAGCTCCGCGCGCTCGTCGGGCGTCGAGGGGGTCCAGTCCGCGTACGCGTCCGTCTCGCCGTCGGAGTTGAGCGACCCGGGCGCGGGCAGCCACAGGTCCTTCTCGATCCGGTGGAACCCGGTCCAGTCCAGGCCCTCGGCCACGGCGTCGACCTCGCGGTAGTCGATCCGCGGGTCGAGGTCGCCGAGCGCCTCGGCGACCGGCTCGACGCGCTCGTAGTACGTGCGCACGATCGGGAACGCGGCGCGGGCGCCGTCGTCGTCGCCCTCGACGTACCGCTGCGCGAACGCCTCGGTCTGGGGCAGGAGCTGCGCGACCTGGTCCTTGACGAACGCGGCGTACAGGTCGACGGCCTGCTGCTTGAGCTCGGCGTCGGGCCCGGTGAGCTCCACCCGGTCGCCGGTGACGGAGAACGGCGTCGAGCCGACGCCGGCGCCGACCATGCCGGGCTTGCACAGCGTGAGGTAGTCACCCGGCTGGGCGGTGACCGTGAGCGTGCGGGAGGATCCCGGGGCGATGTTCTCGACCTCGCCGACGATCCGCAGGCCGTCCGAGGCCATGAGGTAGAACTCGGTGACCTGGTCACCGTCGTTCGTCACGTCGAACGCGAGCGTGCCGCTGGTCGCCTCGGCGCCGCTCACCTCGCACGCCGTGTCGGTCGAGCTCACCGTGAACGTGCCGCCGGCGGCGCCGCCGCTCGCATCGGCCTGCGGCGTGTTCGGCACGCAGCCCGCGAGGGCGAGCGCGAGGGCGGGGACGAGCAGCGCAGGGGCGCCGGCTCGCGCGCCGGTGCGGGCCGTGATGCGGGCGGCGCTGCGTGCCGTGCGTGGTGAGGCGGTGGGGGAGGTGCCTGTCGGCGTGATCATGCTGCTCCTTCCGGCACCCGAGCGGGCGCCGACGGCGTGTGGGGACGGGGACGGAAGGCGCGACGCACGAAGACGGTGCCGACGACGCCGAGGTAGAGGGCCCAGACGGTGATCTCGAGCCAGGTCATCTCGGGGGTGAACCCGACGGTGCCCTTGAGCAGGGCAGCCAGCCAGCCGTCGGGGGCCACGACGTCGGACACCTGGAACGCCCACCCGAACGGCCACGCGCCGAGCCCGACGGCGACGGCGCCGGTCGTGGGGTCGATCGGGGCCGCGGTCGTGAACGGGCCGGGCAGGAAGCCGGCCTCCTGCAGGTCGTGCACGCCGTAGGCCAGCACGCCGGCGGCCACGACGACGAGCGCCAGGCCGGTCCAGCGGAAGAACACCGCGAGGTCGATGCGCACCATCCCGCGGTAGATCGCCCAGCCGAGGCCGACGGCGGCGAGCAGGCCGGCGACGGCGCCGAGCACCGCGCCCGGGCCGTCGCCGAACGAGCGGACCGTCGACCACAGGAACAGCGTGGTCTCCAGGCCCTCGCGCGCCACGGACACGAAGCCGATCACGACGACGCCCCACGCGGAGTCTCCCGCGGCGTCGAGCTGGGCGTGCAGGTCGTGCGTGAGCCCGCGCGCCGCGCCCACCATCCAGAAGACCATCCACGTCACGAGGCCGACGGTGAGGATCGACAGCAGGCCGCCGATCGCCTCCTGCGCCTGGAAGGTGAGCCCGTAGGCACCGAACGTCAGGACGGCGCCCAGGGCGAGGGAGCCCACGACGGCGAGCACCACCCCCGCCCACAGGCGCGGCAGCGCGTGGCTGCGGCCGGTCTTGCGGAGGTAGGCGACGAGGATGCCGACGACGAGCGAGGCCTCGAGGCCCTCGCGCAGTCCGATGAGAAATGCCGCGATCATGCTGCTCCCGGTGTCCGGTGTCCGGACCGGGAAGGTTCGGCTTACCTACTCTCGGGAAAGGTACTCCTGGTGGCGGAGGCCGTCCACGCGTTCCGACGTGGCGCACGACACGTCCTGGGGCGGCGCGGGATACGGTGACGGGAGCCGCCACACCGAGCAGCACCGGGCGCGGCCGAGCGAGGAGGCACGGATGGTCAGCACCAGCACCAGCACCAGCACCAGCACGGCGCACGAGGCGCTGGCGCAGCGCCGGGTCCTGCGCACGGCGATCCCCGGCCCCCGGTCGCTCGCGCTGGCCGAACGGCGCGCCGTAGCCGTCAGCGCCGCGGTCGCCTCGACCATGCCGGTGTACGCGGCGCGTGCGGGCGGCGGGGTCGTCGAGGACGTCGACGGCAACGTGCTCATCGACCTCGGGTCGGGCATCGCGGTCACGAGCGTCGGCAACGCGGCGCCGCGCGTCGTCGAGGCCGTGCGGGCGCAGGTCGAGGCGTTCACGCACACGTGCTTCATGGTCACGCCGTACGAGTCGTACGTCGCCGTGGCCGAGGAGCTCGCCCGCCTGACGCCGGGCGACCACGCCAAGCGCACGGCGCTGTTCACGTCGGGCGCGGAGGCCGTGGAGAACGCGGTGAAGGTGGCCCGCGCCGCGACCGGTCGGCCCGCCGTCGTCGTGGTGGACCACGCCTACCACGGGCGCACGACGCTCACGATGACGATGACGGCGAAGGTGGCGCCGTACAAGCAGGGCTTCGGCCCGTTCGCGCCCGAGGTGTACCGCGCGAGCGCGTCCTACCCCTTCCGGGACGGACTGACCGGCGAGGAAGCGCTCGCGCGGACGGTCGCGACGATCACGACGCAGGTCGGCGCGGCCAACGTCGCCGCCGTGGTGATCGAGCCGATCCAGGGTGAGGGCGGGTTCATCGTGCCCGCCCCTGGCTTCCTGGCCGGCCTCGCGCGGTGGTGCCGTGACCACGGTGTGCTGCTCGTCGCCGACGAGGTGCAGACGGGGTTCGCCCGGACCGGCGCGATGTTCGCGTGCGAGCACGAGGGCGTGGTGCCCGACCTCGTGACGATGGCGAAGGGCATCGCCGGCGGGCTGCCGCTGTCGGCGATGACCGGGCGCGCCGAGCTGATGGACGCCGTCGGGCCGGGCGGCCTCGGCGGCACCTACGGCGGCAACCCGCTGGCGTGCGCGGCGGCGCTGGCCGCGCTGCGCACGTACGAGGAGGACGACCTCGTCGGGGCGGCGCGCGCGATCGAGCGCCTCGTCCTCGACCGGCTGCGTGCGGCGCAGGCCGGCGACCCGCGGATCGGCGACGTGCGCGGCCGGGGGGCGATGCTCGCCGTCGAGATCGTCGACCCGATCACCGGGGCGCCGGACGCCGCGCTCACGCGAGCGGTGGCCCAGGCCGCGCACCGCGCAGGTGTGATCGTGCTGACCTGCGGCACGGACGGCAACGTGCTGCGCCTGCTGCCGCCCCTCACGATCGGGCCCGATCTGCTCGCCGAGGGCCTCGACGTCGTGCTCGACGCCCTCGCCGCCCAGCCGGGCTGACCGGCGGGGGAACGCCCCGCCGCGCCGAGCCCCCGACGAGCCCACCCCGGGCTCGCGCCGAACCCGCTCCGGACCCCGCCCAGCGCCCGGCACCCGCACCTGCACTGTCACCCGCCACCGACAACCCGAGCACCACCCGCACCGAGGAGGACACGTGGTCACCGAGCTGCAGAACTGGATCGCCGGCGCGTTCGTCGCCGCCCACGGCACGGGCCGGCTCGACGTCGTGAACCCGGCGACCGAGGAGGTGGTCGCCTCCTCGCCGGTGAGCGACGCCGACGACGTCGACGCGGCGTACGCCGCCGCGGACGCGGCGCGGGCGGGGTGGCGGCGCACGACCCCGAAGGACCGGCAGCGGGCGCTGCTCGCGTGGGCCGACGCGATCGAGGCCGCGGCGGACGAGCTCGTCGAGGCGCAGTGGCGCAACACCGGTCAGCCCCGCGAGGCGATCCGGGTGGAGGAGGTCCTCACCGGCGCGGACCACGTGCGGTTCTTCGCGGGCGCCGCGCGCACGCTCGCAGGTACCGCGGCGGGGGAGTTCATGCCGGGCCACACCTCGTACGTGCGGCGCGAGCCGGTCGGCGTCGTCGGCCAGGTCACGCCGTGGAACTACCCGATCATGATGGCGATCTGGAAGCTCGCCCCGGCGCTGGCGGCGGGCAACACGGTGGTCCTCAAGCCGAGCGACACCACCCCGGAGTCCACGCTCGTCCTCGCCCGCCTCTCGAGCGGGATCCTGCCCGTCGGGGTGCTCAACGTCGTCCTCGGGGACGCCTCCACCGGCGAGCTGCTCACGCGCCACCCCACGCCCGGGCTCGTCGCGATCACCGGATCGGTGCGCGCGGGCCGGGCCGTCGCCGCCGCGGCCGCCGACGGGCCGCGCCGCTCGCACCTCGAGCTCGGCGGCAAGGCGCCGGCCGTGGTGTTCGACGACGTCGAGCTCGCCTCGACCGCTGACGCGCTCGTCGGCGCGGCGTTCTTCAACGCGGGCCAGGACTGCACGGCGGTCACCCGGGTGCTCGTGCAGGAGGGCGTGCACGACGCGCTGGTCGCCGAGCTCGTCCGCGCCAGCGAGGCGCTCGTGGTCTCGTCGACCGACGAGGACGCCCTGTACGGCCCGCTCAACAGCGCGGCGCACCTCGCCAAGGTGACCGGGGTGCTCGCGGACCTCCCGCCGCACGCCCGGGTCGAGACGGGCGGCACCCGGGTCGGGGACGTGGGCTACTTCGTGGCGCCGACGGTCGTCACCGGCGTGCGCCAGGACGACCCGATCGTCCAGGAGGAGACCTTCGGGCCGGTGCTCACGGTGCAGCCGTTCGCCGACGAGGCCGAGGCGCTCGCGCTCGCCAACGGGGTCCGGTACGGGCTCGCGGCATCGGTCTGGACGCGTGACGTGGGGCGTGCCGGCCGGCTCGCGGCCGAGATCGACGCGGGCTGCGTCTGGGTGAACACGCACATCCCGCTCGTCGCCGAGATGCCGCACGGCGGGTTCAAGGACTCCGGGTACGGTAAGGACCTGTCGATCTTCGGGCTCGAGGACTACACCCGGATCAAGCACGTGATGACGGCGATCGAGGACGACGCGTGACGGCTCGCACCGTCCTGGTCACGGGCTTCGAGCCGTTCGGCGGCGCACGGCGCAACCCCTCGTGGGACGTCGCGCAGGCGCTGGCGGGCGACGGCGCCGACGACCAGGTGCCCGGACGCGAGCCCGGTGTGCTCGACACGCGCGTCGTGGCGCGACGGCTGCCCGTGACGTTCGGCGGGGTGCGCCCCGCCCTGGCCGCCGCGATCGCGGAGGTCGAGCCCGCCGTCGTGCTCTCGCTCGGGCTGGCGGCGGGCCGGGGCCGTGTCGAGGTCGAGCGCGTGGCGGTCAACCTCGCGCACGCGCGCATCCCGGACAACGACGGCGCCGCGCCGCGCGAGGAGGCCGTGCGTCCCGGCGGGCCGGACGGCTTCTTCACCCGCCTGCCGGTCGCGCGGATCCTCGCGGACGCCCGGGGGCGCGGCCTCGCCGTCGCCGACTCGCTCACCGCCGGCGCCTACGTGTGCAACGCGACGATGTACCACCTGCTCGACCTCACGGCCGGCTCGGGCGCGGTCGCCGGGTTCGTCCACGTGCCGGCGACCGGCACCGACTCCCTCGCCGACCACGACCCGCTCGCCGCCTCGGTTCCCCTCGTGCCGCTCGACGACGTCGTGGCGGCCGTCCGCGCGGTGCTGGCCAGCACGCTCACTGCGCTCGCCGGGCCCGAGCGGGCGATGCTCGACGCGACCGCTGGAGTGGCCACGTGCTGATCGTCGGGCTCACCGGGGGCATCGCCTCGGGCAAGTCGACGGCGGCGCGCACCCTCGCCGAGCTCGGCGCCGACGTGGTCGACGCCGACGTGCTCGCCCGCGAGGTGCTCGACCCCGGAACGCCCGGACTCGCGGCCGTCGTCGCGCGGTTCGGGTCCGGAGTCCTGGCCGGGGACGGCAGCCTGGACCGCGCCGCGCTCGCTGCCCGCGTGTTCGACGACGTCGCCGCGCGCCGTGATCTCGAGGCGATTGTGCACCCGGCCGTCGGGGCGGCGTTCGAGGAGCGGGTCCGCCGCGCGCGGGAGGACGCCGTCGTGGTGCACGACGTCCCGCTGCTCACCGAGAACGGGCTCGCCCCCCGCTACCACCTCGTCCTCGTGACGTGGGCGCGGCTCGAGGAGCGGGTACGGCGCGCGGTCGAGGAGCGCGGGATGACGCGGGAGGCGGTCCTCGCGCGGGTCGCGGCGCAGGCGTCGGACGAGGAGCGAGCTGCGGTCGCGGACGTCGTGCTGGACACCTCCGAGCCCGTGGCCGCGATGCGCGCCCGGATCGAGCAGCTGTGGCGGGACCGGCTCGTCCCGTACGAGGCGAACGTCCGCCACCGTCGTGCGGTGGAGCACGCGGGTGCCGTCGTGGAGCCCGACGGCGATCGCTGGTCCGCCGCGGCCGCTCGCCTCGTGGCGCGGGTGCGCCGGGCGGGCGGGGAGCTGGTGCACGACGTCGCGCACGTCGGGCTCACGGCCGTCCCCGGGGCGGCGGCCCCGGACGTGATCGAGCTGCAGGTGGGGGTGGCGTCGTGGCGGGACGTCGGGGCGCTGACGCAGCAGCTGGAGCGGGCGGGGTTCCCGCGGGTCGGGGAGTTCCGGCTGCACCACACCCCGGCTGCGCTGCCGGGGTTCGAGGAGGCGGCGCAGGACTGGCTCACCGTGACGCATGGGGCCGCGGACCCGGGTCGCGCCGTCGAGATCGCCGTGCGGCTGACCGGGTCGGCGGGCTGGTTGTGGCCTCTGGCGGCGCGAGACCGGCTGCGGGCCGCGCCGCCCGAGCCGTCGCCGGCCACGACGAGCGCCTCGTTCGCCGAGGTCGCTCCCGTCCTGGCCGACTGGGTGCGTCGTACGCACTGGCGGCCGGCGCCCTGAGGGGCGCCGGCCGCCAGTGCGCGCCGTGCTGACGGAGGTCAGCGGAGCGTGGCCTCGAGGGTGATCGGCACCGCGGCCAGGGCGGCGCTCACGGGGCAGCCCGTCTTGGCGCCGTCGGCGACCGCGAGGAAGTCCTCCTCGGTGATGCCGGGGACCTCGGCCTCGACCGTGAGGACGATCCCGGTGATGCCCTCACCGGCGACGAACGTCACCGCTGCGGACGTCTCGACGCGCGTGGGCGGGGTGCCCTTGCCGGCGAGCTCGTGCGAAAGCGCCATCGAGTAGCAGGAGGCGTGCGCGGCGGCGATGAGCTCCTCGGGCGTGGTCGTGGCGCCGGCGCCCTCGGCGCGGGAGTTCCACGCCAGGTCGACGGTGGGGAAGGCGCCGGAGGCGGGGGTGGTGCGACCGGAGCCGCTCAGCAGGTCGCCGTGCCAGACCGTGCTGGCCTCGCTGATCACGGGACGGGGCATGGTGTCTCCCTTCGTGGGGCCGCGGCGCTTCCACGGCACTCCTGGGTGAACCTCGTCCGAGCGCGCGGCATTCCCTCGCGGCCGCGGGTCGCGGTCGCCGCGAGGCGCGCCCGACGGGTGCCCGGCGGCCGGGTGCCCGGGCCCGTCCGGTCGACCCGATCAGCCGATGTCACAGGTGCGACGTACCGTTGCCCGTATGAGACCGGTGACCGACCTGCAGCGCACCGTCGCCCCCTTCGAGGTGGTGTCGGAGTACACGCCGTCCGGCGACCAGCCGACCGCGATCGCCGACCTCACCCAGCGCCTCAAGGCGGGCGAGAAGGACATCGTGCTGCTCGGCGCCACCGGAACGGGCAAGTCGGCCACCACCGCATGGCTGGTGGAGCAGGTGCAGCGGCCCACGCTCGTGATGGCGCCGAACAAGACCCTCGCGGCGCAGCTCGCCACCGAGTTCCGTGAGCTCCTGCCGAACAACGCCGTCGAGTACTTCGTCTCGTACTACGACTACTACCAGCCCGAGGCGTACGTGCCGTCCTCGGACACGTACATCGAGAAGGACTCCTCCATCAACGAGGAGGTCGAGCGGCTGCGTCACTCGGCGACGAACTCGCTGCTCACCCGGCGCGACGTCATCGTCGTGGCGTCGGTCTCGTGCATCTACGGCCTCGGCACCCCCCAGGAGTACGTGGACCGGATGGTGCCGCTGCGCCTCGGGGACACGATCGACCGGGACGACCTGCTGCGCCGCTTCGTCGCGATGCAGTACACCCGCAACGACGCCTCGTTCCAGCGCGGCACGTTCCGCGTGCGCGGGGACACCGTGGAGATCATCCCGGTCTACGAGGAGCTCGCGATCCGCATCGAGCTGTTCGGGGACGAGGTCGAGTCGCTCGCGACGCTGCACCCGCTCACGGGCGACGTCGTGCGCCAGGAGTCGGAGATCTTCCTCTTCCCGGCGACCCACTACGTGGCCGGGCCGGAGCGCATGGAGCGCGCGATCGGCAGCATCGAGGCCGAGCTCGAGGAACGGCTGGCCGAGCTCGAGCGGGGTGGCCGGCTGCTCGAGGCGCAGCGCCTGCGGATGCGCACCACGTACGACATCGAGATGATGCGCCAGATCGGGACGTGCAGCGGCATCGAGAACTACTCGCGGCACATCGACGGACGCGAGGCCGGCACCGCCCCGAACACGCTGCTCGACTACTTCCCCGAGGACTTCCTCCTCGTCATCGACGAGTCGCACCAGACCGTGCCGCAGATCGGGGCGATGTTCGAGGGTGACATGAGCCGCAAGCGCACGCTCGTCGAGCACGGTTTCCGGCTGCCGAGCGCGATGGACAACCGGCCGCTGCGGTGGGAGGAGTTCCTCGAGCGCATCGGCCAGACCGTCTACCTCTCGGCCACACCCGGGGCCTACGAGCTCGGCCAGTCCGACGGCGTGGTCGAGCAGGTCATCCGGCCCACCGGCCTCGTGGACCCCGAGGTCGTCGTCAAGCCCACCAAGGGCCAGATCGACGACCTGCTGGGGGAGATCCGGGAGCGCTCGGAGAAGGACGAGCGCGTGCTCGTCACCACGCTCACCAAGAAGATGGCCGAGGACCTCACGGACTACCTGCTCGAGCGGGGGGTCAAGGTGGCCTACCTGCACTCCGAGGTCGACACGCTGCGGCGGATCGAGCTGCTCCGCGAGCTGCGCACTGGAGTGCACGACGTGCTCGTCGGCATCAACCTGCTCCGCGAGGGCCTCGACCTGCCGGAGGTCTCGCTCGTGGCGATCCTCGACGCGGACAAGGAGGGGTTCCTGCGCTCGGGCACCTCGCTCATCCAGACGATCGGGCGCGCGGCGCGCAACGTGTCGGGCCAGGTGCACATGTACGCCGACAAGATCACCCCGTCGATGGCGCTGGCGATCGAGGAGACGAACCGTCGCCGCGAGAAGCAGGTCGCCTACAACCTCGAGCACGGCATCGACCCCGAGCCGCTGCGCAAGCGCATCATCGACATCACCGACCAGCTCGCCCGGGAGGACGTCGACACGAAGGAGCTGCTCGCGGGCGGCTACCGGCAGGCGGGCGGCAAGAAGGGTGGCGGCCACGGACTGGGCGGCGGGGCCAAGGGATCTGCGGCGCGCGACCGGCTCGCGGGCGCCGCGGCGTCCGACCTCGCGCAGCTCATCCAGGACCTCACCGACCAGATGCACGCCGCGGCCGCCGAGCTGCAGTTCGAGGTGGCAGCGCGGCTGCGGGACGAGATCTCCGACCTCAAGAAGGAGCTGCGGCAGATGGTCGCGGCGACGGCCTGAGGCCGTCCCCGCGGGCCGTCGCGGCGCCGCCGCCGACCACCGCCTGAGATGTGGCGTCCGTCACGCGGACGAGCGGGGAACCGGCGCGACGCCGTCGGGCGTGCGACGTCGCCGAGCCGCATGAGCAGTCCGCCCGGCGCCACCGGCGTGCTCGGTTGGTGACACGAGCGCACGTCGTCACCTAGAGTCGCCCCCGAAGGGGAGTACTCCTCAATCGACGGCATCGTCACCACGGCACCCGGCGCAGGGTTCCCGGTGTCGTCGGGCACCCGGCCGGTGGCCGGTGGCCGGAGAAGACCTTCGGTCCCTCAGCAACGGCACCGAAGGGTTCCCATGGACGTCTCCGTCTGGATCTGGGTCGGCACGCTCGCCGGCATCGTGGCGATGCTCGCCGTCGACCTCTTCGGGCACGTGCGCAAGCCGCACGCCCCCACGCTGCGCGAGGCGGCGATCTGGTCCGGCGCCTACGTGGCCATCGCGCTGCTCTTCGGCCTCTTCGTGCTCTGGATGTGGGGCAGCGGCTTCGCCGCGGAGTACTACGCCGGATACATCACCGAGAAGTCGCTCTCGGTCGACAACCTCTTCGTGTTCGTCCTCATCATGGCCGCGTTCGCGGTCCCGCGGGAGAACCAGCAGAAGGTGCTGTTCGTCGGCATCATCCTCGCGCTCGTGCTGCGCACCGTCTTCATCCTCATCGGCGCCGAGATCGTCAACAACTGGGCCGCGATCTTCTACCTGTTCGGCGCCTTCCTCATCTGGACGGCGTTCGCGCAGCTGCGGCACACCGAGGAGACCGACGAGAAGAGGGAGACCTGGCTCGTCCGGACGGTGCGGCGGGTGGTGCCGGTCACGGAGGGCTTCCACGGCGACCGTGTGTGGGTGCGGCACGAGGGTCGCTGGCACATCACGCCGATGCTGCTCGTGATGATCGCGATCGGCTCGGCGGACATCCTGTTCGCGATCGACTCGATCCCCGCCATCTTCGGCCTCACCCAGGAGGTCTACCTGATCTTCGCGGCGAATGCGTTCTCGCTGCTGGGTCTGCGCCAGCTGTTCTTCCTCATCGACGGGCTGCTCGACAAGCTCGTCTACCTCAACTACGGCCTCGCCGCGATCCTCGCGTTCATCGGCGTCAAGCTCGTCATCCACGCGCTGCACGAGAACGAGGTGCCGTTCATCAACGGCGGTGAGCACGTCGACGTGATCCCCGAGGTGAGCATCGGGTTCTCGCTCACGTTCATCGTCTCGGTCCTCGTCATCACGACGGTCGCGAGCCTCGTGAAGACCCGTCGGGACGAGCGTGCGCTCGAGGCGGCCGGCGCCGGCACGACCGGGTCGGACACGACGCCCGGGTCGGGCAGCGGCGCGTCGGGCGAGGAGCGGTGACGCAGCTCCCGGGCTGGTTCGAGGTCACGTCGCTCGTCGTCATCCTGGCGATCCTCGTCGTCGACCTGGCCGTCATCGGGCGCCGCCCGCACGTGCCGACCTTCACGGAGAGCGCGCGCTGGGTGGGCGTGTACGTCGGACTCGCGCTCGTGTTCGCGGGCCTCGTGTGGGTGGTCGGCGGGCCGGCGCCGGCGGGGGAGTTCGTCGCGGGCTGGCTCACGGAGTACTCCCTGAGCCTGGACAACCTCTTCGTGTTCGCGCTCATCCTCGGGTCGTTCGCGGTACCACGCGCGCTGCAGCAGGGCGCGCTCATGATCGGCATCCTCATCGCGCTGGTGCTGCGCGCCGCGCTGATCCTCGCCGGCGCCGCGATCATCGACCGCTTCACCGCGGTCTTCTACCTCTTCGGCGCGATCCTCGTGGTGACGGCCGTCTCCATGCTGCGCGCCGACGACGTCGAGGAGTACCGGGAGAACCTCACGATCCGGCTCGTGCGCCGCGTGATGCCGGTGTCCACGGAGTTCGACGGCCGCCGGCTGGTCACGCGGATCGACGGGCGCAAGCTCCTCACCCCGATGGCGCTCGTGATCCTCTCGCTCGGCACGACGGACCTGCTGTTCGCGCTCGACTCGATCCCCGCGATCTTCGGGCTCACGACCGACCCGTTCATCGTGTTCACCACGAACATCTTCGCGCTCATGGGTCTGCGCCAGCTCTACTTCATGCTCGGCGGGCTCATGGAGCGGCTCGCCTACCTCAAGTACGGGCTCGCCGCGGTGCTCGCGTTCATCGGCGTCAAGCTCGTGCTCGAGGCACTGCACACCAACCGGCTGCCGTTCATCAACCACGGCGAGCCCGTCGGGTGGGCGCCCGAGATCGCCACGTGGGTGTCCCTCGTGGTGATCGCGGGCTGCCTCGGGGTGGCGGGGCTGGTCAGCGTCCTCAAGCCGCCGCGGCAGGACGCCCCGGCCTGACGGCTCGCGGCGCTCGCGCTACACGAGGTGCGCGAACACGCCGATCACGGGTGACCACGGGCGCACCCGCACGTCGGCGAGGAGCCCGGCCGCCGCGAACGGGTCACCCGTCAGCAGGTCGCGCGCCGCGGCGTCGTCCGCGGCGACGACTACGAGCAGCGCGCTCGCGCCGCCCTCGAACGGCCCGGAGGCGAGCAGCGCGCCCGTCTCGTGCAGGGCGCGCAGGAACGCGCGGTGCTCGGGCCGGACCGCGTCGCGCTCGGCGGCGCGGTTGTCGTAGGTGTACTCGACGGCGAACACGGGCATGGGGACCTCCTGGGCGGCACGCTGCGGTGCGGATCGGGTGCGGATCGGTGCGGTTCAGAGCGCCGCGGGACCCAACCTAGCGCCGCCCGCCCACCGGCCCGTCGAACAGATGTGCGACGTGTCAGTGGTCGGACTTACCATGGATGCGTGAATCTCATCGTCTCCGGCGCGCGCGAGCACAACCTGCGGAACGTCTCGATCGACCTCCCGCGTGAGCGCCTGATCGTCTTCACCGGCCTGTCCGGATCCGGCAAGTCCTCCCTGGCGTTCGACACGATCTTCGCCGAGGGGCAGCGGCGCTACGTGGAGTCGCTGTCCTCGTACGCGCGTCAGTTCCTCGGTCAGATGGACAAGCCGGACGTCGACTTCATCGAGGGCCTGTCGCCCGCGGTGTCGATCGACCAGAAGTCGACGAACCGGAACCCGCGCTCGACCGTGGGCACGATCACCGAGGTCTACGACTACCTGCGACTCCTGTTCGCCCGGGCGGGCACGCAGTTCTGCCCCGTGTGCGGCGAGCGCGTCACGTCGCAGTCCCCGCAGCAGATCGTGGACCGGCTGCTCGAGCTCGACGAGGGCACCCGCTTCCAGGTGCTCGCACCCGTCATCCGCGGACGCAAGGGCGAGTACGCCGACCTCTTCCGCGAGCTCCAGGGGCAGGGCTTCGCCCGTGCCCGGGTGGACGGCGAGGTCGTCGCGCTGACCGACCCGCCCGTCCTGGAGAAGAAGCTCAAGCACTCGATCGAGGTCGTCGTCGACCGCCTCGTCGTGCGCCCGAACGCGAAACAGCGCATCACGGACTCGGTCGAGACGGCGCTGCGGCTGGCGGAGGGCCTGCTCGTCGTCGAGCTCGTCGACCTGCCGGCCGACGACCCCGAGCGCGAGCGGAGGTTCTCCGAGAAGCGGGCCTGCCCGAACGACCACCCGCTCGCGCTCGAGGAGATCGAGCCGCGGACTTTCTCGTTCAACGCGCCCTACGGTGCGTGTCCCGAGTGCACCGGCCTGGGCACCCGCCTCGAGGTGGACCCCGAGCTCGTGGTGCCGGACGAGGAGCTCACGCTCGCCCAGGGCGCGGTGGCACCGTGGGCGCAGGTGTCGGCGGACTACTTCACGCGTCAGCTCGAGGCGCTCGGCGCCCAGCTCGGGTTCGGCGTCGACGTGCCGTGGCGCGCCCTGCCCGACCGCGCGAAGAAGGCGATCCTGTACGGCCAGGACCACGAGGTGCACGTGCGCTACCGCAACCGGTGGGGGCGCGAGCGGCAGTACTCCTCGGGCTTCGAGGGGGCGATCACGTTCGTCCAGCGCCGCCACGCCGAGACCGAGTCGGACTGGTCGAAGGAGCGGTACGAGGGCTTCATGCGCGAGGTCGCCTGCCCGGTGTGCCAGGGTGCGCGGCTCAAGCCCGAGGTCCTGGCGGTGAAGGTCGACGGGCACTCGATCGCGGACGTCTGCGACCTCGCCGTGGACGAGGCCAAGGCGTTCCTCGACCGCGTGCAGCTCGGACCGCGCGAGCAGGTCGTCGCCGGCGCCGTGCTCAAGGAGATCCACGCCCGCCTGCAGTTCCTGCTCGACGTCGGGCTGGACTACCTCACGCTGTCCCGGCCGTCCGCGACGCTCTCGGGCGGTGAGGCGCAGCGGATCCGGCTCGCGACCCAGATCGGCTCCGGTCTCGTCGGCGTGCTCTACGTGCTGGACGAGCCGAGCATCGGCCTGCACCAGCGGGACAACCGTCGCCTCATCGAGACGCTCGTGCGGCTGCGGGACCTGGGCAACACGCTCATCGTCGTCGAGCACGACGAGGACACGATCCGGACCGCGGACTGGGTCGTCGACATCGGGCCGGGTGCGGGGGAGCACGGCGGCCGCGTGGTGCACTCCGGCGACTACGCGGGGCTGCTCAGCAACGAGGAGTCGCTCACCGGTGCCTACCTGTCCGGCCGGCGCTCCATCCCCGTGCCCACCGTGCGCCGTCCGCGCACGAAGGGCAAGGAGATCACGGTGGTCGGCGCCCGCGAGAACAACCTCAAGAACCTCACGGTGTCCTTCCCGGTGGGGCTGCTCGTCGCCATCACGGGCGTGTCCGGCTCCGGGAAGTCCACCCTGGTCAACTCGATCCTGCACACGGTGCTGGCGAACGAGCTGAACGGCGCGCGCCGCGTCCCTGGCCGCCACAAGCGCGTCACCGGGCTCGAGCACGTCGACAAGGTCGTGCACGTGGACCAGGGCCCGATCGGGCGCACCCCGCGGTCCAACCCGGCGACCTACACCGGCGTCTGGGACCACGTGCGCCGGCTGTTCGCCGAGACCACCGAGGCGAAGGTCCGCGGCTACGCGCCGGGCCGGTTCTCGTTCAACGTCAAGGGTGGTCGGTGCGAGGCGTGCGCCGGCGACGGCACGCTGAAGATCGAGATGAACTTCCTGCCCGACGTGTACGTCCAGTGCGAGGTCTGCCACGGCGCGCGGTACAACCGCGAGACGCTCGAGGTGCACTTCAAGGGCAAGACCGTCGCGGACGTGCTCGACATGCCGATCGCGGAGGCGGCGGACTTCTTCGCCGCGGTGCCCGCGATCGCCCGCCACCTCAACACGCTCGTGGACGTGGGCCTCGGCTACGTGCGCCTCGGCCAGAGCGCGACCACGCTCTCGGGCGGCGAGGCGCAGCGCGTCAAGCTGGCCTCGGAGCTGCAGAAGCGGTCCAGCGGACGCACGGTCTACGTGCTCGACGAGCCCACCACGGGCCTGCACTTCGAGGACGTGCGTCGTCTGCTCGAGGTGCTCCAGGGCCTGGCCGACAAGGGGAACACCGTGCTCGTCATCGAGCACAACCTCGACGTCATCCGCGCGGCCGACTGGGTCATCGACATGGGTCCGGAGGGCGGGTCCGGCGGCGGCACGCTCGTGGCCGAGGGCACCCCGGAGGACGTCGCCCGCGTGCCGGAGAGCCACACCGGCGCCTTCCTGCTGGACCTCCTGCCCGACGGCGAACGCGCGCGGGCGAGCGCGTGAGCCGCCCGGCATGACCAACCCCGCGAGTTACCGGCCCCGGCCCGGCGAGATCCCCGACGCCCCCGGCGTCTACCGGTTCAGCGACCCCTCGGGCCGGGTCATCTACGTCGGCAAGGCGAAGAGCCTGCGGTCCCGCCTGGCGAACTACTTCGCGGACCTGTCCACGCTGCACCCGCGCACGGCCACGATGGTGACCACCGCGAACCGGGTGGAGTGGACGGTGGTGGGCACGGAGGTCGAGGCGCTGAGCCTCGAGTACTCGTGGATCAAGGAGTTCGACCCGCGGTTCAACGTCAAATACCGCGACGACAAGTCCTACCCCTACCTCGCCGTCACGATGGGGGAGGAGATCCCGCGGGTCCAGGTGATGCGCGGCGCCAAGCGGGCCGGCACGCGCTACTTCGGGCCGTACTCGCACGCGTGGGCGATCCGCGAGACCGTCGACCTGCTGCTGCGCGTCTTCCCGATCCGCAGCTGCAGCGCGGGCGTCTTCCGACGCGCCGCGTCGTCGGGGCGGCCGTGCCTGCTCGGGTACATCGACAAGTGCAGCGCCCCGTGCGTCGGGTCGATCTCGCCGGAGGACCACCGGGCTCTGGCCGAGGACTTCTGCGCCTTCATGGCGGGGGAGACGGCGACGTTCGTGCGCCGGCTCGAGCGGGAGATGGCCTCGGCCGCCGCCGAGCTGGACTTCGAGCGCGCCGCGCGGCTGCGTGACGACCTCGGTGCGCTGCGGCGCGTCGTGGAGAAGAACGCCGTCGTGCTCTCCGACGGGACGGACGCCGACGTGTTCGCCCTCGCGGGCGACGAGCTCGAGGTCTCCGTGCAGGTGTTCCACGTGCGCGGGGGTCGCGTGCGCGGCCAGCGCGGCTGGGTGTCGGAGCGGGTGGAGGACCTCGACGACGCCGCGCTCGTGGAGCGCCTGCTCCTGCAGGTCTACGGCGAGGGTGGGGCGGACGTGCCGCGCGAGGTGCTCGTCCCCGCACTGCCGGAGGACGCGCCCGAGCTCGCGGAGTGGCTGGCGCGCTCGCGCGGCGCCAAGGTGTCGCTGCGCGTCCCGGCCCGCGGCGACAAGCGCGCTCTCGCCGAGACCGTGCGCACGAACGCCGAGGGCGCCCTCGCGCTGCACAAGACGCGCCGGGCCGGCGACCTCACGGCGCGCTCGCGCGCCCTGGCCGACCTGGAGCGCGAGCTCGACCTGCCCACCTCGCCGTTGCGCATCGAGTGCTTCGACATCTCGACCACGCAGGGCTCCCACCAGGTCGGCTCGATGGTCGTGTTCGAGGACGGCGTGCCCCGCAAGAGCGCCTACCGGCACTTCGTCGTGCGCGGCGCGGACGGCACGGGCGCCCGGGACGACACCGAGGCGATGCACGAGGTCATCTCGCGCCGGTTCAAGCGGCTCGCCGCGGAGCGAGCGGCCGGGATCGGCGGCAGCGACGCGGTGGACGAGGACGGCATCCCGCTGTCGGGGGCCGTCGACCCCACCACGGGGCGACCGGCGCGGTTCGCGTACGCCCCGCAGCTGCTCGTGGTCGACGGCGGGCCGCCGCAGGTCGCGGCCGCGCAGCGCGCGCTGGACGAGCTCGGCGTCGATGACGTCGCGCTCGTCGGGCTCGCGAAGCGGCTCGAGGAGGTCTGGCTGCCGGGGGAGGAGTTCCCCGTCGTGCTGCCCCGCACGAGCGAGGGCCTCTACCTGCTGCAGCGCGTCCGCGACGAGGCGCACCGGTTCGCCATCACGCACCACCGCAAACGGCGCTCGACGGCGATGACGCGGTCCGTGCTCGACGACGTCCCTGGTCTCGGGCCGGCCAGGCAGCGCGCGCTGCTCGCCGCGTTCCGCTCGGTGCGCGCGCTCGCCGCCGCGACGCCGGACGAGATCGCCGCGGTGCCCGGCATCGGCCCGACACTGGCGCAGGTCGTGCACGAGGCGCTCACCCGACCGGGCGCACCCGCGCTCGACGCGGAAGCTCCGGCGCTCGACGCGGAAGCACCGGCGCTCGACGCAGGCGCACCAGCCGCGACGGAGGCCGTGGGTGACGAGGCAGTGGGGGACGAGGCAGCGAAGCCGAGAGCAGCCGCGGCCCCGCCGCGCGCGGAGGCTGGCATCCTGGAACCATGACGCAGCCCCGTGCCGACGACCCGCGCGACGCGGCCGGTCCGCCGTCGTCCCTTGACGCGAGCGACCCGAGCGCCGCCACCCCGGCGCCGGGCGACCCGCAGGCGCCGCCCACTGTCCCGACCGGGATCCCGCTGCTCGAGGTGAGCACGGCGTCGCCGGTCGCGCAGCGCAGCGAGGTGCTGCTGATCACGGGGATGTCGGGAGCCGGCCGGACGCGCGCGGCCGCGGTGCTCGAGGACCTCGACTGGTACGTCGTGGACAACCTCCCGCCGCGGCTGCTGGCGCCGCTGGTGGGGATGATGTCCCCGACCGGGGGTGTCCGCCTGCTCGCGGCGGTCGTGGACGCGCGCGGCAAGGAGTTCTTCAGCGAGCTCTCCGCCGTCATCGACGCGTTCCGCGCGCAGGGCATCGAGTACCGCATCGTCTTCCTCGACACGGACGACGCGACGCTGGTGCGGCGGTTCGAGTCGGTCCGTCGACCGCACCCGCTGCAGGGCGAGGGGCGGATCCTCGACGGGATCGCCGCCGAGCGCGCCCTCACCGACCACCTGCGCCGGCGTGCCGACGTCTACCTCGACACGAGCACGCTCACGGTCCACCAGCTCGCCGCGCAGGTGCGTTCCGTGGTCGCGGGGGAGGGCGAGCGCCCGATCCAGGTGAGCATCGTGTCCTTCGGGTTCAAGTACGGCCTCCCGCTCGACGCCGACCACGTCGTCGACGTGCGGTTCCTCGCCAACCCGTACTGGGTCACCGAGCTGCGCCACCTCACCGGCCAGGACGCCCCGGTCGCGAACTACGTGCTCGAGCTGCCCGGTGCGCAGGAGTTCATCGAGGGGTACGCCAACCTGCTGGAGCCCGTCCTCACCGGCTACCTCAGCGAGCAGAAGCACTACCTGACGATCGCCGTCGGTTGCACGGGCGGCAAGCACCGCTCGGTGGCGATGTCGATCCGCCTCGGCGAGCTGCTGCGCGCCCGGGGACTCTCCGTCCGCACCCTGCACCGCGACCTCGGGCGGGAGTGAGCGCGATGGTGGCTCTGGACCCCCTGCGGCTCGACCCGCAGCGCCTCGTCGCGCTCGGCGGCGGTCACGGGCTCGCCGCGTCGCTGCTCGCGCTGCGGCACCTCACGCCCGAGCTCACGGCCGTCGTCACGGTCGCCGACGACGGCGGCTCCTCGGGCCGGCTGCGCGGCGAGATGGGCATCCTCCCGCCCGGCGACCTGCGGATGGCGCTCGCCGCGCTGTGCGACGACACCCCCCGCGGCCGCGCGTGGCACGACCTGCTCCAGCACCGGTTCACCTCCCGCGGGGAGCTCGACGCGCACTCGCTCGGCAACCTCGTCCTCGCCGGTGCGTGGGCGCAGACGGGTTCCGTGGTGGCCGGCCTCGACCTGCTCGCCGACCTCGTCGGCGCTCGAGGGCGGGTCCTCCCGATGGCGGCGGAGCCGCTCGTCATCGAGGCGGACGTCGTGCGCACCGGGCAGCCCGACCTCGTGGTCCGCGGCCAGAGCCGGGTCGCGGTGACGAGCGGCCGCGTCTCGCGCGTACGCCTCCTGCCCGAGGATCCCGCGATGTGCCCCGAGACGCTCGCGGCGATCCGGGCCGCGGACTGGGTCGTGCTCGGTCCCGGCTCCTGGTACACCTCGGTCCTGCCGCACCTCCAGGTCGCGCCGCTGCGCGCCGCGCTGCACGACGCCGCCCACCTCGCCCTCACGCTCAACCTGCAGCAGCAGGAGGGGGAGACGGACGGCTTCACGGCGGCCGACCACGTGCGCGTCCTGCGCGATGTCGACCCCGACCTGCGGCTCGACGTCGTGATCGCGGACCCGGCGTGGGTCGACGACGTCACGGCGCTCGAGCAGGTCGCCGACGAGCTCGGCGCACGGCTCTTGCTGCGCCAGGTCCGCGCCGACGACGGCACGCCGCGGCACGACCCGATGCGCCTCGCCGCGGCCTACCGCGACGCGTTCGCCGGCACGTGGGGTGACGTCGGACCGGAGGCGGAGGCCCGGCTCGGCAGCGATCCCGCGCGAGCGAGAGCTGCCGGGGCGAGCGCCGTCACGGGCGCGGGCGCGAGCCCCGCCGCGCCCGTCCACGCGCACCCCGGCTCACCCGCCCGGGACCGGGGCTGAGGCCCGTGCGCACGGTGGTGACCCGCGCGCCCGGCTCGGCCCGCGCGGACGGGCGGGGCCGGGAAGCGCGCCGCGTGGGCATCCGTTCGATGGCAGGATGTCCCGCATGTCTCTGACCGCTGCCGTGAAGGACGAACTGGCCAGAGTCCGCGTCGACCGCACCTCCAGCCGCAAGGCCGAGGTCTCGGCGACGCTCCGGTTCGCCGGTGGCCTGCACATCATCTCGGGCCGGATCGTCATCGAGGCCGAGCTCGACAACGCGGCCGCGGCGCGCCGGCTCCGGGTCGCCATCGCCGAGGTCTTCGGCCACGCGAGCGACATCATCGTGGTCTCCGGCGGTGCCCTGCGGAAGGGCAACCGCTACGTCGTCCGGGTGGTGCGCGACGGCGAGGCGCTCGCCCGGCAGACCGGCCTCCTCGACGGCCGTGGTCGCCCCGTCCGCGGGCTGCCGCCGCAGGTCGTCTCGGCGAGCGTCGCCGACACCGTCGCGGCGTGGCGCGGCGCGTTCCTCGCGCACGGCAGCCTCACCGAGCCCGGCCGGTCCGCGGCGCTCGAGGTGACCTGCCCGGGCCCCGAGGCCGCACTCGCTCTTGTCGGCGCCGCCCGCAGGCTCGGGCTCTCGGCCAAGGCGCGCGAGGTGCGCGGGGTGGACCGCGTCGTGGTGCGCGACGGGGACGCGATCTCCGCGCTGCTCACCCGGATGGGCGCGCACGACGCCGTGCTCGCGTGGGAGGAGCGGCGGATGCGCCGGGAGGTGCGCGGCACCGCGAACCGGCTGGCCAACTTCGACGACGCCAATCTGCGTCGCTCGGCCCGCGCCGCGGTGGCCGCGAGCGCCAGGGTGCAGCGCGCGTTCGAGATCCTCGGTGAGGAAGTGCCCGAGCATCTCGTCGAGGCCGGTCGGCTGCGCCTGGAGCACCGCGAGGCCTCCCTGGAGGAGCTCGGCCAGTACTCCGACCCGCCGCTGACGAAGGACGCCGTCGCCGGCCGGATCCGGCGCCTGCTCGCCACCGCCGACAAGCGCGCCGCCGAGCTCGGCATCCCGGACACCGAGAGCATCCTCACGCCGGAGATGCTTGACCTCTGAGTGACCTCGAGGTGACTCCGGCATGGATGTTCGGGGTCGCGTCGGTGACCCCCTCGGCACGTCTCGCGCACCGGTCTGCGGGCACTTGGTCCCCCGTAGGCGGGCAGGTGACCGTAGTAGTGTCGTCGGTGGAGAAACGGGGACGACCCCCTCCGCGCACCCCTGGGTGCGCCACCGGACGAGTGCGTGCATCGGCACGCTTGGAGGACTCATCGTGACCATCCGCGTCGGGATCAACGGCTTCGGCCGTATCGGCCGCAACTTCTACCGCGCCATCCTCGCCTCGGGCGCCGACATCGAGGTCGTCGGCGTCAACGACCTCACCGACAACCACACCCTCGCGCACCTGCTGAAGTACGACACCGTGCTCGGCGTGCTGCCCAAGTCGGTCAGCTACGACGACGAGAACATCATCGTCGACGGCAAGGCCATCCGCGCTCTCGAGGAGCGCGACCCCGCCAACCTGCCGTGGGCCGAGCTGGGCGCCGACATCGTCATCGAGTCCACGGGCTTCTTCACGGACGCCACCAAGGCGAAGGCGCACATCGACGCCGGCGCCAAGAAGGTCATCATCTCCGCCCCGGCGAAGAACGAGGACGGGACGTTCGTCGTCGGCGTGAACCACACCGACTACGACCCCGAGACGCAGCACATCATCTCGAACGCGTCCTGCACCACGAACTGCCTCGCGCCGGTCGCGAAGGCCCTCAACGACGCCATCGGCATCGAGAAGGGCCTCATGACGACGATTCACGCCTACACGGGTGACCAGAACCTGCAGGACGGCCCGCACCGCGACCTGCGTCGCGCCCGCGCCGCCGCGCAGAACATCGTCCCGACCACGACCGGCGCCGCGAAGGCCGTCGCGCTGGTGCTGCCCGAGCTCAAGGGCAAGCTGGACGGCTTCGCGCTCCGCGTGCCGACCATCACCGGCTCGGCGACCGACCTCACCTTCGTGGCCGGCAAGGACGTCACGGTGGACGAGGTCAACGCTGCGGTGAAGGCCGCGGCCGAGGGTCCGCTCGCCGGCACGCTCGAGTACACCGAGGACGAGATCGTCTCCTCGGACATCGTCACCAACCCGCACCAGAGCATCTTCGACGCCAAGCTCACCAAGGTCAGCAACGGCAACCTCGTGAAGATCATCGCCTGGTACGACAACGAGTGGGGCTACTCCAGCAGCCTCGTCAAGCTCACCGAGTACGTCGGCAGCAAGCTCTGACGTTCCCGATGTGACGCGAAGGCCCGCATCCGTGTCCGGTTCCCGGATGCGGATGCGGGCCTTCGCTCGTCACAACCCCCCGATCCACCCTCGACGATCCGCCCGCCCCGCGGGCACGGAGGAGCACCAGTGAAGACACTCGCCGACCTCGGCGACCTGCGCGGCAAGACCGTGCTGGTCCGGTCCGACTTCAACGTGCCGCTGGACGGCACGACCATCACCGACGACGGCCGGATCCGCGCCGCGCTGCCCACGCTCAAGGCCCTGCTCGACGGCGGAGCGAAGGTCGTCGTGACGGCCCACCTCGGTCGTCCCAAGGGCGCCCCCGAGGCCAAGTACTCCCTGGCCCCGGTCGCCGCCCGCCTGGGCGAGCTGCTCGGGCAGGACGTCACGCTGGCCGACGACCTCGTCGGCGAGAGCGCCAAGGCCACGGTCGCCGCACTGACCGACGGCAGCGTCGCGCTGCTGGAGAACGTGCGCTTCGACGCCCGCGAGACCTCGAAGGTCGACGCCGAGCGTGCGGAGCTCGCGGGCGAGCTCGCCGCCCTCGGCGGCGGTGTCGACGCGTTCGTGTCCGACGGCTTCGGCGTCGTGCACCGCAAGCAGGCGAGCGTCTACGACGTCGCGCAGATCCTCCCGCACGCCGCCGGCAGCCTCGTGCAGGGCGAAGTCGAGGCGCTCGACAAGGCGATCACCGACCCCGAGCGGCCCTACACGGTCGTGCTCGGCGGGTCCAAGGTCTCGGACAAGCTCGGCGTCATCGCCAACCTCCTGGAGAAGGCCGACACTCTCGTGATCGGCGGCGGCATGCTCTTCACCTTCCTCGCGGCCCAGGGCCACGAGGTCGGCAAGTCGCTGCTCGAGGCGGACCAGATCGACACGGTCAAGGGCTACCTCGCTCGCGCGCAGGAGAAGGGCACGACGATCCTGCTGCCGACGGACGTCGTGGCCGCCGAGGCGTTCGCCGCCGACGCCGCGCACGAGGTCGTCCCCGCCGACGCCATCCCAGCCGACTCGATCGGCCTGGACATCGGCCCGGACTCCGCCAAGGCGTTCGCCGACGCGATCACCGCGAGCCGGACCGTCGTGTGGAACGGCCCCATGGGCGTGTTCGAGTTCGAGGCGTTCTCGGGCGGCACCCGCGCCGTCGCGCAGGCCCTCGTCGACGCGACCGCCGCCGGCGCCTTCACGATCGTCGGCGGTGGCGACTCCGCCGCCGCCGTCCGCACGCTCGGCTTCGACGAGGCCGGGTTCAGCCACATCTCGACCGGTGGTGGTGCGTCGCTCGAGCTGCTCGAGGGCAAGACCCTGCCCGGACTCGCCGTTCTGGAGGCATGACCGTGACGTACGACTCCCCGCGCACCCCCCTCATGGTGGGCAACTGGAAGCTCAACCTGGACCACCTCCAGGCGATCGACCTCGTCCAGAAGCTCGCCTGGACCCTCGCCGACGCCAAGCACGACTACGACCTCACCGAGGTCGTCGTCGCGCCGTCGTTCACGAGCCTGCGCTCGGTGCAGACCCTCGTCGACGGCGACAAGCTGTCGATCCGCTACGCCTCGCAGGACGTCTCGTCGCACTCCTGGGGTGCGTACACGGGCGAGGTGTCCGCCGAGCAGCTCGCCAAGCTCGGCGTCAGCTACGCGATCATCGGGCACTCCGAGCGCCGCCAGTACCACGGCGAGGCCGAGGAGCTCATCAACGCCAAGGTCGCCGCGGCGCTCGGGGCGGGCATCGCGCCGATCGTGTGCGTGGGCGAGTCGCTCGAGGTGCGCCACGCCAAGGGTCACGTCCCGCTCACGCTCGGCCACGTCGACGGCGCCCTCGCGGGCCTCACCAGCGAGCAGGCGAGCCAGGTCGTCATCGCGTACGAGCCGGTGTGGGCGATCGGGACCGGTGAGGTCGCCACGCCCGAGGACGCGCAGGAGATGGCCGAGGCGATCCGCGCGCGGATCGCCGAGACCTTCGACTCGGGCGTCGCGAACGGGATGCGCATCCTGTACGGCGGCTCGGTCAAGGCGGACAACGTCGCGGCGATCATGGCGAAGCCCGACGTCGACGGCGCCCTCGTGGGCGGGGCGAGCCTCGTGCTCGACCAGTTCTCCGCGATCGCACGGTTCCGTCAGCTCTGACCCACCCGACCGTCCGGGCGGGCGCACCTGCGCCCGCCCGGCCGGTTATCCTTGTCCGGGTCCCGTCTGACACGGGGCCGGAACAGCCACGGAAGGAGCGCCCGCGTGGACGCGCTGCGCATCGGACTCCAGGTGATCCTCGTCCTCACGAGCATCGTCCTGGTCCTCACGATCCTCATGCACAAGGGCAAGGGCGGGGGGATGTCCGACATGTTCGGCGGCGGTCTGTCCTCGAGCATGAGCTCCTCGGGGGTCGCCGAGCGCAACCTCAACCGGATCACCATCGGCACCGCGGTCCTCTGGGGCACCGCGATCGTGCTGCTGGGGCTCATCGAGAAGTTCGCGGTCTGAGGGAGAGGACACCGTGGCTGGAGGAAGTGCCATTCGTGGCTCGCGCGTCGGTGCGGGCCCCATGGGCGAGGCCGAGCGCGGCGAGGCGGCCCCCCGGGTCTGGGTCTCGTACTGGTGCGCGTCGGGCCACGAGACCCGGCCGAGCTTCGCCGAGGAGGCGGGCAACCTGCCGCCGGAGACGTGGGACTGCCCGCGCTGCGGCCTGCCCGCCGGGCAGGACCCCGCGAACCCGCCGTCGCCGCCCAAGAACGAGCCGTACAAGACTCACCTTGCCTACGTGAAGGAGCGCCGCAGCGACGAGGAGGGCGCCGAGCTCCTCGAGGAGGCCCTGCAGGCCCTGCGCGAGCGCCGCGGCACCACGCGCTGAGGTCCTGAGCCGGCCGCGATCGCACGCGTGCGGCGCAACCGCACGCGGACGCGACGACGGCCGCACGAGGCCGAGACATGACGACGGGTCCGACCCCGCGGGTCGGACCCTTCGTCGTGCCCGTGCTTGCCGCGGGCGCCCTCAGCGCGCCGCCGCTGCCGACGCCTCGACGTCGAGCAGCCAGAGCGTCTCCGCCGTCCCGTGCACCCGCCCGCAGGGCAGGTCGTCGCTCGCGAGCCCGGCCGCGACCGCATCGGCCTTCTCGGCGCCCGACGCGACGAGCCACACCCGGCGCGCGGCGTCGATCGCGGGCAGGGTGAGCGACACCCGTTCAGGCGGCGGCTTGGGCGAGCCGTGCACGCCGACGGTGGCGCCCGTGGCGCCGAGCGCCTCGTGGCCGGGGAAGAGCGAGGCGACGTGCCCGTCGGGCCCGACGCCGAGCACGAGCACGTCGAAGGACGGGACCTGCGCGCCGTCGGGCGCGAACCGCGCGAGCTCGGCGGCGTACCGCTGCCCGGCCTCCTCGGGGGAGCCCACGACGTCGGGCCCGGGGACGACGTGCACGTTGGCGTCGGGGACTCCCGCGTCGCGCAGGGCCCCGAGCACGGCTGTGTCGTTGCGCTCGTCGCTGCCGGTGGGCTCGAACCGCTCGTCGCCCCACCACAGGTGCAGACCGGTGAGGTCGAGGGCGGCGAGCAGCTCCGACGCGGCCAGCTGCTCCACCACCCGCGTGCCGATCCGTCCGCCGGTGAGCACGACGTGCACCTCGGGGCGGACCGACTGTGCGTCGAGGGCGGCGAGCGCGAGCCGCTGCGCCGTCGCGTGCGCGAGGACGCCGGCGTCGGGGTGGACGACGACCTCCCGCGTCACGCCAGCTCCTCCACGAGCTCCGGCAGGGCCTTCGTGAGCACCTCGCCGTAGACCTCGTCCGGGTCGAGCCGCCGCAGGTCCTCGATGAGGGAGTCAGCGAGCGTGCGCAGCGGCAGCGAGACGCGGTGCTTGATCCCGGTCGGCTCGTCGATCCGCAGGATCGTCGAGTCCACGGGGCGCTCCATCACCACGTTGCCGTTCTCGCGGACGAGCGTCACGCCCGTGATGGCGGGTGCGGCCTCGACGGCCTCGAGCGTCACGTCCGCCTTGAGGAAGTACCGCAGCCACGCGCCCAGCAGCAGCAGCGAGGGATGGTCGGTGTTCCCGGCGATCCGGATCGCGTCCACCCGGGTGTACGGCGGCTCATCCAGCGACTCGGCGATGAGCCCGCGCCAGAGCGTCGCGCGCGCCCACGCGAGGTCGGTGTCGCCGGGGGCGTGGTGCTCCGCGAGACGCGCCAGGCTGCGCAGCGGGTGCCCGCAGCGCATTACGTCGGTGATGCGCCGCTGCGCCATCCGGCCCAGCGGGTGGTCGGACGGGTCGTCGGGCGCCGCGCCGGGCCACCACGTCACGATCGGCGCATCCGGCAGGAGCAGGGGCGTGACGAGCGTGTCGGGGTCCCCGCCGGCCGCGCCGCGTGGGCGCAGCAGGATGACCTCGGAGGCCCCGGCGTCACCGCCCACGCGGATCTCGGCGTCGAGCCCGTCGGCCCCGGGGACCGCGTCCGTCACCACGATCACCCGGCAGGGGTGCTCGCGGCTGGCCTGGTTGGCGGCGTCGACGGCCTCCTCGACGTCGTCCTCGTCGGCGACCACGAGCAGCGTCAGCACACGTCCGAGCGCGACCGCGCCGCCCTCCTCGCGCAGCTTGACGAGCTGCGAGGCGATCTTCGAGGACGTGGTGTCATGGAGCTGGATCTTCACGGTCGCCTCCAGGCCCGGCCGTCGCGGGCCAGCATCTCGTGTGCGCTGTCCGGACCCCACGTGCCGGGCCGGTAGGAGTCGGGCATGCCCTTGCGCTCCCAGTGCTGCAGGATCGGGTCGAGGATGCGCCAGGACAGCTCGACCTCCTTGCTGTGCGGGAAGAGCGGCGGGTCGCCGAGCAGGACGTCGAGGATGAGCCGCTCGTACGCCTCGGGGGAGTTCTCGGTGAACGCGTGCCCGTAGCCGAAGTCCATCGTGACGTCACGCACCTCCATGGCCGTCCCGGGCACCTTGGCGCCGAACCGCACCGTGACGCCCTCGTCCGGCTGGACGCGGATGACGAGCGCGTTCTGGCCCAGCTCCTGCGTGTCCGGCAGCGCGAACGGCAGGTGCGGCGCGCGCTTGAACACGATCGCGATCTCCGTGACGCGCCGGCCCAGTCGCTTGCCGGTGCGCAGGTAGAACGGCACGCCGGCCCACCGGCGGGTGTCGACGTCCACGCGGATCGCGGCGAACGTGTCGGTCGTCGACCCGGGCGGGATGCCGTCCTCGTCGTGGTAGCCGAGCACCTTCTCCCCGCCCTGCCAGCCGGCCGAGTACTGGCCGCGGGCGGTGTGCCGGGACAGGTCCTTGGGGAGCACGACGGCGGAGAGCACCTTCTCCTTCTCCGCTCGCAGCGGAGCGGGGTCGAAGGAGACGGGCTCCTCCATCGCGGTCAGCGCGAGCAGCTGGAGCAGGTGGTTCTGGATGACGTCCCGCGCGGCACCGATGCCGTCGTAGTACCCCGCGCGCGAGCCGATCCCGATGTCCTCGGCCATCGTGATCTGCACGTGGTCGACGTAGTGGGCGTTCCAGATCGGCTCGAACATCTGGTTGGCGAACCGCAGGGCGAGGAGGTTCTGCACCGTCTCCTTGCCGAGGTAGTGGTCGATCCGGAAGACCGAGTCGCCCGGGAAGACCGACTCCACGACCTTCTGCAGCTCCAGGGCCGAGGCGAGGTCATGGCCGAACGGCTTCTCGATGACGACCCGGCGCCACGCGTCGCCCTTGCTGTCGGACAGGCCCGAACGCGCCAGCTGGCGGCAGACGAGGGGGAACGCCCCGGGCGGGACCGACAGGTAGAAGGCGTGGTTCCCGCCGGTGCCGCGCTCGCGGTCGAGCTCGGCGACGGTCTCGGCGAGACGGTCGAACGCCGCATCGTCGTCGAACTCGCCGGGCACGAAGCGGATGCCGGCCTCGAGCTGTCGCCACACCCGCTCGCGGAACGGCGTGCGGGCGTGCTCCTGGACGGCCTGCTTGGTGACCTCGGCGAAGTGGTCGGCGTTCCAGTCGCGCCGGGCGAACCCCGTCAGTCCGAAGCCCGGCGGGAGCAGGCCGCGGTTGGCGAGGTCGTAGATCGCCGGCAGGAGCTTCTTGCGCGAGAGGTCGCCGGTGACGCCGAAGATCACGAGGCCGCTCGGCCCCGCGATCCGCGGCAGGCGCCGGTCCTGGGTCTGGCGCAGCGGGTTGACGCCGGCGGCGATCCGCGCCGGCATCAGTGCCCGTTCCCGGCGGCCCGAGCCTGCTCGAGCGAGTCGGCCACGGTGAGCAGGAGGTTCTCCCACGAGGCGATGAAGGAGGACACGCCGTCGCGCTCGAGGTCGGCGAGCGCGCCGTCGTAGTCGACCCCGACCCGCACGACGGCCTCGAGCACCGCGTGCGCGTCGGCGACGTTCGGCGTGACCGTGTCGAACGGGCCGTCGCCCTCGGGCACCCGGGCGTGGTCGGCCGCGGCGCGCAGCGTCTGCTCCGGCATCGTGTTCACCACGTCCGGCGCGACGAGCTCGTCGACGTAGAGGGTGTCGGGGTAGTCGGGGTTCTTCGTCCCGGTGGAGGCCCACAGAGGCCGCTGCACGTGGGCGCCCGCCGCCGCGAGGTCGGTGAACCGGGGCGAGGAGAAGATCTCCGTGAACGCCTCGTAGGACACCCGCGCGCCGGCCAGCGCGGTGCGCCCGCGCAGGCCGAGCGCCTCCTCTGTCCCGACCTCGGTGAGCAGCGGGTCCACCGCGGCGTCGATCCGGGACAGGAACACCGAGGCCACGGAGGCGATCGTCGACACTTCCACGCCGGCGACGTGCGCCTGCTCCAGGCCGTCGACGTACGCGTTCGCGACCGCGCGGTAGGTGTCGGGGGAGAAGATCAGCGTCGCGTTCACGCTGATGCCCTCCGCGATCACGGCGGGGATCGCGGCGAGACCCTCGGTGGTGGCCGGGATCTTGATGTAGACGTTCGGCCGGTCCACGAGCCGCCAGAGCGCGCGGGCCTGCTCGATCGTGCCCTCGGTGTCGTGCGCGAGCCGGGGGTCCACCTCGATCGAGACGCGCGCGTCGCCCGGACGCGGGTCCGGGAGCAGCTGCGCGAACAGGTCCGCCGCCGTGCGCACGTCGTCGGTGGTGAGCGCGCGCACGGCCGCCTCGGCGTCCGCACCCTCCGCGGCGAGCGCGGCGACCTGCTCGTCGTACGCCTCGCCGTCGGCGATCGCCTTGTCGAAGATCGTCGGGTTGGTCGTGACGCCGAGGACGTGTGCGGTGCGGACGAGGTCGGCGAGGCCGCCCGAGCGCAGGCGCGCCCGGGACAGGTCGTCGAGCCAGGGCGACACGCCCGAGGCGACGATGCGCGCCAGGGGGTCGCTCGCCGTCGGGCCGGTGCTGGTCGAGCTCGTGCTGGTCATGTCGAAGGTCTCCTCGTGAGGGTGTTCGCCCGGTTCAGCTCTGGTCGCCGGTGCCCGAGGGCCCGGCCTCGATGGTGCCCTCGGGCGCCGCGTCCCCACGCGCCGCGGCGATCGACTCGCGCGCGGCGGCGACGACCGCCTCCGGGGTGAACCCGAACTCGCGGAACAGCGTCGCCGCGTCCGCGGAGGCGCCGAAGTGCTCGAGCGACACGGTCCGACCGGCGTCGCCGACGATCCCGTGCCACGGCATCGCGACGCCGGCCTCGACGCTCACGCGGGCACGCACGCCGCGCGGGAGCACGGACTCGCGGTAGGCGGCGTCCTGGTCGCTGAACCACTCCAGGCACGGCGCGGACACGACCCGCGTGGGCACGCCGTCGGCCTCGAGCGTCTCCCGGGCCGCGACCGCGAGCTGCAGCTCCGACCCCGTGCCGATGAGGATCACCTCGGGGGACCCGGTCGAGGCCTCGAGCAGGGTGTACGCACCGCGCGCCACGTCGGGCGCCGCGAAGCCCTCGTCGCCGCGGGGGAAGACCGGCATGTTCTGCCGCGACAGGATGAGGCCGGCGGGTGCGTCCCGCTCGAGGATCGCCAGCCAGGCGGCGGCCGTCTCGGTGGCGTCACCGGGACGCACGATCGCGATCCCGGGCATCGCGCGCATGGCCGCGAGGTGCTCGACGGGCTGGTGCGTCGGGCCGTCCTCGCCGACGCCGACCGAGTCGTGCGTCCACACGAAGGTCACCGGCGCGCCCATGATCGCGGTGAGCCGCACGGCGCCGCGCATGAAGTCCGAGAACGTGAAGAACGTGCCGCCGTAGGGCCGGGTGAGGCCGTGCAGCGCGATGCCGTTGAGGATGGCGCCCATGCCGTGCTCGCGGATGCCGAAGTGCAGCGTGCGGCCGTACTCGTCACCCGTGAACTCCTTGCTGGAGCGGTGCGCGGGGAAGAACGACGGCTCGCCCGCCATCGACGTGTTGTTCGAGCCGGCGAGGTCGGCAGACCCTCCCCAGAGCTCCGGCAGCGGGGCGGCGAGCGCGGCGAGCACCTTGCCGGACGCGGCCCGGGTGGCGAGCGAGGTGCCGGCCTCGAAGGTCGGCAGGACGTCGGCGAGGCCGTCGGGCAGGCGCCGCTCGGTCAGCCGGTCCAGGAGCTGCGCGCGCTCGGGGTTGGCGGCGCGCCACGCCTGGAAGCTCTCGTCCCACGCCGCACGGGCCGCGGCGGCGCGCTCACCGAGGGCGCGCGTGTGCGCGAGCACCTCGGCCGGGACCTGGAAGGACTGCTCGGGGTCGAGGCCGAGGGCCTCCTTGAGCCCGGCGACCTCCGTGGCCCCCAGCTTCGAGCCGTGCGCCTCGTGAGTGTCCTGCTTGGTGGGGCTCGGCCACGCCATCACGGTGCGCAGGCGGATGATCGAGGGCTTGCCGGTCTCGGCCTTGGCGGCCTCGATCGCGGCGGCGAGCGCGTCCACGTCCTCGCGGTACTCGGTGCCGCCGTGGGTCCAGTCGACCGAGTGGACGTCCCAGCCGTAGGCCGCGTACCGGCCCAGGACGTCCTCGCCGAACGCGATGGAGGTGTGGCCCTCGATCGTGATGTGGTTGTCGTCCCACAGGAGGATGAGGTTGCCCAGCTCCTGCGTCCCGGCCAGCGAGGAGGCCTCGCTCGAGATGCCCTCCTGGAGGCAGCCGTCGCCGGCGATGACGTAGACGAAGTGGTCGAACGGGCTCTGGCCGGGGGCTGCGTCGGGGTCGAGCAGGCCGCGCTCGCGGCGGGCCGCCATCGCCATGCCGACCGCCGAGGCCAGGCCGGTGCCGAGCGGCCCGGTGGTGATCTCCACGCCGTCGGTGTGCTTGTACTCGGGGTGGCCGGGGGTCTTCGAGCCCCACGTCCGCAGCGCCTCGAGGTCCTCGACCTCGAGGCCCCACCCGCCGAGGAAGAGCTGCACGTACTGCGTGAGGCTCGCGTGCCCGGCCGAGAGCACGAACCGGTCGCGGCCCAGCCAGTGCGGGTCGGCCGGGTCGTGCCGCATGACGTTCTGGTACAGCAGGTACGCGGCCGGGGCGAGGCTGATCGGCGTGCCCGGGTGGCCGTTGCCGACCTTCTCCACGGCGTCGGCGGCGAGGGCCTTGGCGACGGCGACGGCGCGCTCGTCGAGCTCCGTCCAGCCGACGGTGCTCGCGAGGGGGGCGGGGACGTTCACGGATGCTCCTTCGGACGATCCACGTGCGGCGCAGGGCGGGTCCCGCACACGCGCGACGCGCGTCGCCTGGGCAGTCCGTTGCCGATTCGGTACGGCTCGACCCTACTGCCGCAAGGGCGCGCTCGGGGGGCCGCGACCAGCAGACGACCCTGCTGCCCTACCATGGGAGCACCTACCTCACCCGAGTGGTGCACCACCGACGGAAGGACCACGGCGTGGCCTCGACCGATGCTCGTCCGGCCGCCGACGCGCCCCCCTCGCCACCTCGTCGGGTCGCCACACGGACGTGGCGTCGGACGCTCGGTGCGTACGTCGCCCTCACGAAGCCTCGCGTCATCGAGCTGCTGCTGGTCACCACCCTGCCGACCATGATCCTCGCCGAGGGCGGCCTGCCCTCGATCTGGCTCATGGTGGCCACGCTGATCGGCGGCGCCGCAGCGGCCGGCTCGGCGAACGTCCTGAACTGCTACCTCGACCGGGACATCGACTCGGTGATGGGTCGCACCCGCCGCCGCCCGCTCGTGACCGGCGAGATCACGCCGCGCCAGGCGCTCGTGTTCGGCTCCGCGCTCGGGATCGGCTCGATCGCCTGGTTCGCGCTCGTGGTGAACCCCGTGGCCGCACTGCTCACGCTCGGCGCGATCGCGATCTACGTCGTCGGCTACACCATGATCCTCAAGCGGCGCACCTCGCAGAACATCGTGTGGGGCGGCGCCGCGGGCTGCATGCCGGTGCTCATCGGCTGGTCGGCCGTGACCGGCGGCCTGGACTGGGCCGCGCTCGTCCTGTTCGGCGTCATCTTCCTGTGGACGCCGCCGCACTACTGGCCGCTGTCGATGCGGTTCCGCGAGGACTACGCCACCGCCGGGGTCCCGATGCTCCCGGTGGTGGCCGGCGAACGCCGCGTGGCCGCCGAGATGCTCGCCTACGCCGTCGCGATGGTGGTCTGCTCGCTCGTCCTCGTGCCGGTGGCCGGCATGGGCTGGGTGTACCTGGGCGTCGCGGTGGTCGCGGGCGCCTGGTTCGTGGCGCTGTGCGTGCGGCTGTACCGGATGGCCGTGGACCCCGAGCGTCGCGGGCTCGTCTCGCGCGGCCCGGCGATGAAGGTCTTCCACGCCTCGATCACCTACCTCACCCTGCTGTTCGCGGCCGTCGCGGTCGACCCGTTCCTGCCCTGGTGACGTGTCCGCCGGGACGACCTTCGGCGTCGCTCGGGGCGCCGACGCCTCGGCACCGCTCCCGCTCGGGGAACGCGTGAGCGCCTCGCGACCCTCCGACGTGCTCGAGGCCTTCCTCGCCCACCTCGCGGTGGAGCGCGGGGCGAGCGCCCACACGATCGCGGCCTACCACCGGGACCTCACCCGGTACACCGGCTACCTCGCGACGCTCGGCCGCGCCGACCTCGAGGACGTCACCGCGCTCGACGTCGAGCGCTACCTCGAGGTGCTGCGCACGGGGTCCGACGGCGCAGCCCCCCTCGCGGCGTCGTCCGCCGGTCGCGCCGTGGTCGCCGTGCGCGGGCTGCACCGGTTCGCGCACGTGGAGGGCACGACCTCGGACGACCCCGCCGCCCAGGTCCGCCCGCCCGCGACGGGCAAGCGCCTGCCCAAGGCGGTCAGCGTGGGCGAGGTCGAGGCGCTGCTCGAGGCCGCGTCGGCCACCGAGGGCGTCGTGGGCCTGCGCGACCGCGCGCTGCTCGAGCTGCTGTACTCCACGGGCGCGCGGATCTCCGAGGCCGTCTCGCTGGCCGTCGACGACCTCGACCTCGATGCCGACACCCCGCTGGTCCGCGTCACCGGCAAGGGCCGGCGCACCCGCGTGGTGCCGCTCGGCACGCACGCCGTGCGCGCCCTCGACGCCTACCTCGTGCGCGCCCGGCCCACCCTCGCCGCGCGCGGGCGGTCCCAGGGCGCGGTGTTCCTCGGAGTGCGCGGCGCCCCGCTGTCGCGGCAGAGCGCGTGGGCGGTGCTGCAGGACGCCGCCGAGCGGGCCGGCCTCGCGGCGCACGTCTCCCCGCACACCCTGCGGCACTCCTTCGCGACCCACCTCCTGGCCGGGGGAGCGGACGTGCGCGTGGTGCAGGAGCTGCTCGGGCACGCCTCGGTCACCACGACCCAGCTCTACACGCACGTCACGGTCCAGACCCTGCGCGAGGTGTACGCGTCGGCGCACCCGCGAGCGCTCGGGTAGCGCGTCGCGCGCGCTACGGTGGGAGGGTGACCGACGTGCAGCCGACCCTGGACCTGGGGGCAGACCCGGTCGAGGGCGCCGCAGCGCGGGAGGACTCCGCCGTCGCGGCCGTCGAGTTCCCCGTCCCCGCGCCGCTCGCCTCGCACGGCCCCGCCCGCATCGTGGCGATGTGCAACCAGAAGGGCGGGGTCGGCAAGACGACGACCACCATCAACCTGGGTGCGGCGCTCGCCGAGTACGGCCGACGGGTCCTGCTCGTCGACTTCGACCCGCAGGGTGCGGCCTCGGCCGGGCTCGGGGTGTCGGCGAACGAGCTCGAGTCCACGATCTACACCGCGCTGATGACCCCGCGGTTCGACATCCGCACGATCGTGCACCGCACGGCTCTCGAGGGCCTTGACCTCGTCCCCGCGAACATCGACCTGTCCGCGGCCGAGGTCCAGCTCGTCAACGAGGTGGCCCGCGAGCAGGCGCTGGCGCGCGTGCTGCGGCCGGTGCTCGACGACTACGACGTGGTGCTCGTGGACTGCCAGCCCTCGCTCGGGCTGCTCACCGTCAACGCGCTCACGGCGGCGCACGGCGTGATCGTGCCGCTGGAGACGGAGTTCTTCGCGCTGCGCGGCGTCGCGCTGCTGCTCGAGACGATCGAGAAGGTCCGCGACCGGCTGAACCCGCGGCTGCGCACCGACGGCATCCTCGCGACCATGTACGACGGTCGCACGCTGCACTCGCGCGAGGTGCTCGCGCGCGTGCGGGAGGCCTTCGGCGAGGACGTGTTCACCACCGTCATCGGCCGCACGGTGAAGTTCCCCGACGCCTCGGTGGCGACCGAGCCGATCACCACGTACGCGCCGACCCACCCGGGCGCCGAGGCCTACCGGCAGCTGGCCCGTGAGCTCGTCGCACGCGGCGACGTCGCCTGACGCCTCCGCTGCTGCGTCGGCGGTGGGGCGCGTCGGGGCGGACGGCCCGGCCGATCCGACGGACCAGCACGCACGCGCCGCGGTGTTCGAGGTCAACCTCGACAACTTCTCCGGGCCGTTCGACCTGCTGCTCTCGCTCATCGCCAAGCACCGCCTGGACGTGACCGAGGTGGCGCTCGGTGTCGTGACCGACGACTTCATCGCCTACCTGCGCGCCCAGGACGTGTGGGAGCTGGAGCAGGCGAGCGAGTTCCTCGTGATCGGCGCGACGCTGCTCGACCTCAAGGCGGCTCGCCTGCTGCCCGGGGTGTCCGCCGAGGACCCCGAGGACCTCGAGCTGCTCGAGGCGCGCGACCTGCTCTTCGCCCGGCTGCTGGCCTACCGCGCGTTCAAGGAGGTCGCCGGCGCGTTCGCCGCGCGCTGGGAGGCGGCCGCCGGGGCCTACCCGCGCACCGCCCCGCTCGAGCCCGCGCTGGCGGCGCTGCTGCCGGAGCTCGTGCTCGCCGTCGGGCCTGCGGACCTGGCCCGGATCGCCGCGGCCGCGCTCGCCCCGAAGGTCGTCCCGCAGGTGGGCCTCGCGCACCTGCACGCCCCGGTGGTGAGCGTGCGCGAGCAGGCGGCGCTGGTCGCCGCGCGGCTGCGACGCGCGAAGGTGGCGACGTTCCGCACGCTCACCGACGACGCCGGGTCCCGGCCGGTGGTGATCGGGCGGTTCCTCGCGCTGCTCGAGCTCTACCGTCAGGGTGTCGTCGCGTTCGAGCAGGCGGACAGCCTGGGCGAGCTCACCATCCGCTGGGTGGGGCCGTGGGACGCCGCGCCGAGCGTGGAGTCCTCGTTCGACGAGCCTCAGGCGGGCGTGGCGGACGAGGACGTGCCGGCGTCGGACGAGGGCGCGGTGCCGCCGTCGGACCGGCAGCCGGTGCCGCCACCGGAGGAGCCGCCGGCCGAGCGCGGCGCGGATCAGCAGCGCCCCAGTCGGTAACCTCGGGCGGTGACCGACGCCGAACCGCTCGCCGAGCCCGTCATGGACGACCACCCCGCCCTCGCCGACCTCCCGGGTGGTGAGCTGGCCGCGGTGGAGGCGATCCTCGCCGTCGTGGACGAGCCGGTGCCGGCGGCCCGCGTCGCGGGTGCGCTCGGGCTCACCGTCGAGCGCACCGAGGCCCTCCTGCACGAGCTCGCCGCGCGCTACCGCGGCGAGACGGCCGACGGCGCGGAGGCCGAGCGGCCCCGCGGGTACGTGCTGCGCGAGACGGGGGGTGCGTGGCGGCTGTACTCCGCGCCGGCGTTCGCACCGTACGTCCAGGCCTTCGTGATCGACGGCCAGACCGCCCGCCTCACCCAGGCCTCGCTCGAGACTCTCGCCGTGGTCGCCTACCGCCAGCCCGTGACGCGCGGGCGGATCGCCGCCATCCGCGGCGTCAACGTGGACGGTGTGGTCCGCACGCTCACCACGCGCGGCCTCATCGAGGAGGCCGGGCGCGACGGCGAGGGCGGCGCGATCCTGTACCGCACCACGACGCACTTCCTCGAGCGGATGGGGCTGAGCAGCCTCGCCGACCTGCCGCCGCTCGCGCCCTACCTGCCCGGTGACGCGGACCTCGCCGAGCTCGAGGAGGAGGTCCGATGACCGACGGCGAGGGAATCCGCCTGCAGAAGGTGCTCGCCGGCGCGGGGGTCGGCTCGCGGCGGGTCTGCGAGGACCTCATCGTGGCCGGCCGGGTCGCGGTCAACGGCACGATCGTGCGGGAGCTCGGCACGCGTGTGCAGCCCACGGACGTGCTGCACGTCGACGGGCTGCGCGTCCAGCTCGACGACACCCACACGACGCTCGCGCTCAACAAGCCGTTCGGCGTGCTCTCGGCGATGTCGGACGACCGCGGCCGGCCCACCGTGGCCGACTACCTCGACGGCGAGACCCGGCTCTTCCACGTCGGCCGCCTCGACGCCGACACCGAGGGCCTCCTGCTCCTCACGAACGACGGCGAGCTCGCCCACCGCCTCGCGCACCCCTCCTACGAGGTGCCCAAGACGTACGTCGCGCGGGTGCGCGGGCATGTCGCCCGCGGCGTGGGCAAGCGGCTGCGCGGGGGGATCACCCTCGACGACGGTCCGGCGCACGCCGACTCCTTCACGGTGCTCGAGGCGCGCCCGGAGGAGAGCATCGTGGAGATCGTGCTGCACTCCGGCCGCAACCGGATCGTGCGGCGCATGCTCGAGGACGTCGGACACCCGGTGATCGCGCTCACCCGCACGTCGTTCGGCCCGGTCCGCCTCGGGCAGCTGCGCTCCGGTGCCACCCGCGCCGTGGCCGGCACCGAGCTCGCGCGCCTGCAGCGGGAGGTCGGGCTGTGAGCCCTAGGGTGGTCGGGATGTCCAGCGCACACCCCAGCTCCCCGACGGCCACCACCGGTCCCGTCCACGTGATCGGCACCGGCCTGCTGGGGGCGAGCGTCGGGCTCGCGCTCACCCGCGCGGGAGTCGCCGTCTCGCTCGCGGACGCCTCGCCGTCGCAGGTCGCGCTCGCCCGCGACCTGGGCGCCGGGGAGCTGGGCGCCGGGGAGGACGCGCGGATCGTCGTCGTGGCCGTCCCGCCGGACGTCACCGCCGACGTCGTGGTCGACGCGCTGCGCGCGCACCCGACGGCGATCGTCACCGACGTCGCGAGCGTCAAGTCCGTGGTTCTCACCGAGCTGCACGCCGCCGTCGCGGACGGCCGGCTCACGCCGGACGACCTCACGCGCTACGTCGGCAGCCACCCGATGGCCGGCCGGGAGCGCTCGGGTGCCGCCGCGGCCGACCCGGACCTGTTCTCGGGTCGCCCGTGGGTGCTCGTCCCGCACCCGACGAGCGACCCCGGCGGCGTGCTCGCGGTCCGCACGCTCGCCGTCGACCTCGGCGGCGCCCTCGTGACGCTCGCCGCCCAGGAGCACGACGACGCCGTCGCGGCCGTCTCGCACACCCCGCAGGTGCTGTCCTCCCTGCTCGCGGCACGACTGCTGGACGCGCCCGAGCAGGCCCTCGCGCTGGCCGGCCAGGGACTGCGCGACGTCACGCGGATCGCCGCGAGCGACCCGCGGCTGTGGGCCGCGATCCTCGTCGGCAACGCGGGTCCGGTGGCCCACCTGCTCGGCCAGGTGCGCGACGAGCTCGCCGAGCTGGTGGCCGCCCTCGAGGCGGCCGCGGAGCACGGACCGCTCACGCCCGGCGCGATGGCCGCGGCGAGCGCGGCGGTCAGCCGCGGCAACCAGGGCGTCGCCCGCATCCCCGGCAAGCACGGCGGCGTGCGGCGCTCCTACGCCGAGGTCACGGTGCTCGTGCCGGACACGCCCGGGTCGCTCGGCCGCCTGTTCGCGCAGGTGGGCGAGCTGGGCGTGAACATCGAGGACTTCGCCATGGAGCACGCGCCGCAGCAGAAGGTCGGGCTCGCCACCGTCTCGGTCCTCCCGGAGGTCGCCGAGGAGCTCGAGGCGGGCCTGGACGCCCGCGGCTGGCGGGTGGTGCGGTCGTGACCGGCGTCGTCATCGCGCTCGACGGACCCTCGGGCTCCGGCAAGTCCACCGTCGGACGGCACCTGGCCCGCGTGCACCGGCTCGGCTGTCTCGACACCGGAGCACAGTTCCGTGCCGTCGCCTGGTACTGCGACGCCTACGGCATCGACCTGGCCGACGGCGACGGCGTGGCGGTCGCCGCGCGCGACCTCCCCCTGGAGCAGTCGCTCGACCCCGACGACCAGCGCGTCGTGGTGGGCGGGGTGGACGTCACCGACGCGATCCGCGAGCCGCGGATCTCGACCGTGGTGAGCCAGGTCGCGACCAACCTCGAGGTCCGGGCCGAGCTCCGCCGGCGCCAGCGCTCGACGATCGCGACCGAGGTCGCCGGCGGCTGGTCGGACGGGCGGGGGATCCTCGTCGAGGGCCGGGACATCACCACCGTCATCGCGCCCGACGCCGACGTGCGCATGCTGCTCGTCGCGCGCGCGGAGGAGCGGCTCGCGCGCCGGGCCCTCGAGGTGCACGGCTCCGTGGACGCCGACGCGATCGAGGCGACCCGTGACCAGATCCTGCGCCGGGACGCAGACGACGCCACGGTGAGCACCTTCCACGAGGCGGCCGACGGCGTCGTCACCCTCGACTCCTCCACGCTCACGCTCGAGGAGACCCTCGCGGCGGCCGAGCGCATCGTGACGGACGTGCTGAGCCGGTCGTGAGCCAGGCGCACGTCGGCCCGGGGAGCACCGTGACCGCGCAGCAGATCAGGCGCTGGGGTCCGACGTGGTCGCGCCGGGTCGGCTGGGCCCTTGACCACGTGTGGTGGCACACCGACGTCGTGGGCGCCGAGCACGTCCCGGCCACCGGTCGCGTACTCGTCGCGCCCAACCACACCGGCATCGTGGACGGCCCCGTGGTGCACGGCGCCATCCCGCGCGGCTCGCACTTTCTCGTCAAGGAGGAGTTCTTCACCTCCCGGCTCGGGTTCCTCATGCGCTGGGCGGGCCAGATCCCCGTGGACCGGTCCAACGGCCGGCCCGCCCTCGAGGCCGCGCGGACGCTGCTGGAGGAGGATCGCTGCGTCGGTGTCTTCCCCGAAGGCACCCGCGGGCGGGGCGACGTGGCCGCGGCCCGCGCCGGCATCGCCTGGCTCGCCGTGCACACCGGCGCGCCCGTCGTGCCGTGCGCGGTGCTCGGCACGCGCCCGCCGGGGACCGCGCGCGGGCACGTCCCGCACCCCCGGGCGCGCCTCGTGGTCGAGTTCGGCGCGCCGGTCGAGGTGCCCGCGGGCGGCGGGCGCCGCGAGGTCGCCGCCGCGATGACGGCCGTGACCGCGGCGATGGTGGCGCTGCTCGACGCCGCGCAGGAGCGCACAGGGCTGCGCCTGCCGGAGGTCTGAGGCGCCGGGGCGTCCCGCAGGTGCGCTCGAGCCTGGGACAATGGCACGGTGACTGACGAGACGAGCGACGCGACCGACCTCGAGACGGGCCTCGAGACCGACCCCGACGCCGGACCCGGCTCGGCACCCGACGCAGGTGTCGACCCCGAGCTCGACCCCGACGCCGCGCTCGACGGCGAGGGCCAGCACGTCGTCGACCTCACCGAGACCGAGGAGGACCGCCGGGCCGCCGAGGTCATGCGCGCGGGCCTCGAGGGCTACGACCTCGACGACGAGGACGCCGCGCTCCTGTCGGGGGTGCGCGAGCTGACCCCCGACGAGCTGCCGGACTCCGTGCTGCCGGTGCTCGCCGTCGTGGGCCGGCCGAACGTCGGCAAGTCGACGCTCGTGAACCGCGTGCTCGGGCGGCGCGAGGCCGTCGTGCAGGACACCCCCGGCGTGACGCGCGACCGCGTGCGGTACCGCGCCGAGTGGGCCGGGCGGCCGTTCATCCTCGTGGACACCGGCGGCTGGGAGCACGACGCGCGGGGCATCGGCGCGCGCGTGGCCGAGCAGGCGGAGATCGCCGTCGAGCTCGCGGACGCCGTGGTGTTCGTCGTCGACGCGACCGTCGGGCCGACCGACACCGACGAGCGCGTGGTGCAGGTGCTGCGGCGCTCGGGCAAGCCGGTGCTCCTCGTGGCCAACAAGGTCGACAGCCCCCGCGACGAGGCCGACGCGGCCACGCTGTGGTCCCTCGGGCTCGGGGAGCCGTACCCCGTCTCCGCGCTGCACGGCCGCGGCAGCGGCGACATGCTCGACGCCGCGACGGCGCTCCTGCCCGACGTGACGGCCGTCGGCGGCGTGCCGACCACCGGCCCGCGGCGCGTCGCCCTCGTCGGCAAGCCGAACGTCGGCAAGTCCAGCCTGCTCAACGCCGTCACGGGCACCGACCGCGTCGTGGTCGACGACGTCGCCGGCACGACGCGGGACCCCGTGGACGAGCTCGTCGAGGTCGGCGGTCGGCCGTGGGTGTTCGTCGACACCGCCGGCATCCGCCGCCGCGTGCACCAGACGCAGGGCGCGGACTTCTACGCCTCGCTGCGCACGCAGGCCGCGATCGAGAAGGCCGAGGTCGCCGTCGTCGTGATCGACGCGAGCCAGCCCATCGCGGAGCAGGACATCCGCGTGGTGCAGAACGTCGTCGACGCGGGCCGCGCGCTCGTGGTCGCGTACAACAAGTGGGACCTCGTGGAGGAGGAGCGACGCTTCTACCTGGAGCGGGAGATCGAGCGCGAGCTCGTCCAGATCACCTGGGCGCCGCGGGTGAACTTCTCCGCGCTCACCCGCTGGCACGTGGACCGACTCGGCAAGCACCTCGCGACGGCGCTGGAGGGGTGGGAGACGCGCGTGCCCACCGGCCGTCTCAACGCCTTCCTCGGCGAGCTGGCCGCGGCGCACCCGCACCCCGTGCGCGGCGGGAAGCAGCCGCGCATCCTGTTCGGCACGCAGGCCGACACCCGCCCGCCGCGGTTCGTGCTGTTCGCGACCGGCTTCCTCGAGGCCGGCTACCGCCGGTTCATCGAGCGACGCCTGCGGGAGGAGTTCGGCTTCGTGGGGTCGCCGATCGAGATCTCGGTCCGCGTGCGGGAGAAGCGGCGCCGCGACCGCTGAGCGCCGGCCTCGGCCCGCACTCGGCTCGACGTCAACGGCGCGCTCGGCTGCACCGGGCAGCCGGGCGGTGCGCCGACTGCCGACGGTGCACGGACACGCACCCGAGACGGCGTGACGCCCGACGGCGAACCGTCGGGCGTCACGAGGCGTCAGTCCGGCGTCGCGCCGGACAGGACGACGGTCGTCAGCCCGCGAAGCCGTTCTCGCTGAGCCAGTCGGCCGCGATGTCGGCCGCCGAGCGCTGCTGGTCCACGCTCTCGACGTTGAGGGCGACGAGGCCCTCGGGCGTGAGCGCGGCGCTCACCGGGTTGAGCACCTCGCCGAGCGCGTCGGCGAGGTCCGCCTGCACGAGCGGGACGACGTTGGACGCGAGGAAGAGGCCCTCCGGGTCCTCGAGGGTGACGAGGTCCTCGCTCGCGATCCGCGGGTCGGCGCTGTAGACGTTGGCGATGTTCACCGATCCCGCGACGAGCTCGTCGACCGTGGTGTCGCCGGTGGGGGAGAACTGCACCGTGACGCCGTACACCGACTCCAGCCCGGTCGGTCCGTAGGGACGCTCGGCGAGCTCGGGCTGGCCGCCCAGGATGAGCGGCACGTCGACCCCGGCGAGGTCGGCGATCGACGTGAGCGAGTGCTCCTGCGCGAACGCGGACGTCACGTTGTAGGAGTCCTGGTCGGTCGCGGGCGACGGGTCGAGCACGGCGAGGCCGTCCGGCAGCACGCCGGCGAGGGCGGCCTCGACGTCGGCCGCCTTCGTGGCGGTGGTGTCCGGGTCGAAGTACTGCAGCAGGTTGCCGGTGTACTCCGGGAACACCTGGACCTCGCCGTTCTCGATCGCGGGGATGTACGCCTCGCGCTGGCCGATCCGGAACTGCCGCTCGACCGTCCAGCCGGCCTGCTCGAGCGCCTGCGCGTAGATCTCGGCGACGATCTCGTTGGAGTAGTAGTCCTGCGAGCCGACGACGACGGTCTGGCCCGAGGCGCCTCCGCTCGCGGTCGTCTCGCCGGTGGGGGACAGGGGCGTCTCGTCGGCGGAGCCGGCGTCGAGGGGGTCGCCGGAGGAGCATGCGGCGAGCGCGAGCACGGCGAGCCCGGACGCGGCGAGAGTGAGTCCGCGCGTGAGTCGGCGGGGCGTGGTGCGGGTCATGGGTGCGCCTTTCGGTGGGTCAGACGGATGGGCGGACGAGGCTGGACGGGGACGGGGCTCGGACGGGGACGAGGCTGGACGGGGACGGGGCTCGGACGGGGGGTCATGCGGGTACCGCGGCCGTGGCCATGCGCACGCCGCGTGGCACGGCGAGGCGCTGCGCGACGGCGAGCACGCCGTCGAGCACGAGGGCGAGGGCCGCCACGAGGATGGCGCCCGCGAGCATGCGGGCGTAGTCGCCGAGGCGCTGCCCGGCGATGAGGTAGGTGCCCAGGTTGGGCAGCCCGATGAACGCGGCGATCATCACCGTCGACACGACCTGCAGGCTCGCGCCGCGCACGCCGCCGAGCAGCAGGGGCAGGCCGAGGGGCACCTCGACGCGCCAGAGCCGTTGCCACCCGGTCATGCCGACGCCTCGGGCGGAGTCGAGCGTGCCGCGCGGGATCGCGTCGATGCCGGCGTAGGCGCCGGCGAGGATCGGCGGGATCGCGAGCAGCACGAGCACGACGACGGTGGCGACCTCCTTGAGCCCGACGCCGAGCACCAGCACGAGGAACGCCAGCAGGCCCAGCGACGGCAGGGCCCGCGCCGCCCCGGCGAGGGCGACGGCGAACGAGCGGCCGTGCCCCGTGTGCCCGATCGCCCAGCCCGCGGGGGCGGCCACGGCGCACGCGAGGACGAGCGCGAGGAGCGTGTAGGTCAGGTGCGCGAGCGTGAGGGTGGGGATCCCGAAGGGCCCGGTCCAGTTCGCCGGGTCGGTGAGCCAGGCGAGCGCGTCGGCGAAGAGGTTCATGCGGTGGCGACCGCCCGTTCGGCGCGCAGCCACGGCATGAGGACACGGCCCGCGAGCTGCAGCAGCACGTCGAGCAGCAGCGCGAGCAGCGCGGTGAGCACCACGCCGGTGAGAACCTCGGGGACGATCCGGCGCTGCAGGCCGTCGGTGAACAGCGAACCGAGGCTGCTCACCCCGATCAGCGCGCCGACGGTCACCATGCTCACGGTCGAGACGGTCGCGACGCGCAGGCCCGCGAGCAGCACCGGCCCGGCGAGCGGGAGCTGGACGGCGAGGAAGATGCTCGTGCCGTTGTAGCCGATCGCCCGCGCACTCGCGACGGCGTCGGGCGGCACCGACTCCAGCGCCTCGGTGACCGTGCGCACGAGCAGCGCGAGCGCGTAGAGCGTGAGGGCGATGATGACGTTGAGGTCGGACAGGTACGGGATGCCGAGCATGGGCGGCAGCAGCACGAAGAGCGCGAGCGACGGGATCGTGTAGAGCAGGCCGGCCAGCCCGAGCAGCGTGCCGCGCAGCGGGGGCACGCGGTGCGCGAGGGCGCCGAGGGGGAGCGCGAGCAGGAGCGCGACGGCGACCGGGACGATCGCGAGGCGGGCGTGGGCGATCGTGAGCTGCCCGAGCAGCCCGAGGTTGTCCAGGGCCCACCTCATGGTGCCTCGTCGGTGAGCACCCCGAGCGGGCGGTCCCGTCCGTCGACGACGAGGCGCACGCCGTCGCGCTCGTCGACGCGCAGGCGACGGTCGCGCCGGTGCGCGCCCACGAAGGCGGCCACGAACTCGTTGGCGGGCGCCGCGAGCACGTCCGCCGGCGTGCCGCGCTGCTCGACGTGGCCGCCGCGGCTGAGGATGACGACCTCCTCGCCGAGCAGGAACGCCTCCTCGACGTCGTGCGTGATGAACAGGATGGTGCGCGACAGCTCGCGCTGGATGCGCAACAGCTCGTGCTGCAGCTCGCCGCGGACCACCGGGTCGACGGCGCCGAACGGCTCGTCCATGAGCAGCACGTCGCCCTCGGCGGCGAGGCCGCGCGCCACGCCGACCCGCTGCTGCTGCCCGCCGGAGAGCTGCGCGGGGTAACGGTCGGCGAGCTCGGGGTCGAGCCCGACGAGCTCGAGGAGCTCCAGGGACCGGGACCGCGCCGCGGCCCGGTCGCGCCCGGCGAGCCGCGGCACGACGGCGACGTTCTGCGCCGCCGTGCGGTGCGGCAGGAGGCCGGAGTTCTGCATGACGTACCCGACGCTGCGGCGCAGGGCGACGGGATCGCGCCCGGCGACGTCCTCGCCGTCGAGCAGCACGCGACCCAGGGTCGGGTCGACCATCCGGTTGACCATCCGCAGCAGCGTCGTCTTGCCGCAGCCCGACGAGCCGACCAGGACGGTCGTGGTGCCGCGCGGCACGACCAGCGAGAAGTCGTCGACGGCGGCGCCCGACGCGCCCGAGTAGCGCTTCGTGACCCCCTCGAACTCGATCACGCGCGGACCTGCGCGCTCTGGCGACCCACCTGCTCGAGCATCCGCAGCCAGACCTCCGAGAGGGTGGGGTAGGAGGGCACCACGTGCCAGAGCCGGTGCAGCGGGACCTCGCCCACCACGGCCACCGTGGCGGCGTGGACCATCTCGGCGACGTCCTGGCCCACGAAGGTGGCGCCGAGCACGACGTCACGCTCGGCGTCGAGCACGAACCGCGCCGCGCCGGTGTAGCCCTCGGCGTGCACGGTCGCCCCGGCGATGGCGCCGAGGTCGAGGTCGACCACGCGGACCGGCAGCCCGGCCTCCTCTGCCTGCGCGGCGGTGCGTCCGACGGCGGCGACCTCGGGGTCGGTGAAGACGACCTGGGGCACGACGGCGTGGTCGGCGGTCGCGACGTGGCGCCCCCATGGTCCGTCGTCCAGCGGCGCGCCCGTGGCGCGCGCGGCGATCGCGTCACCCGCGGCCCGGGCCTGGTACTTGCCCTGGTGCGTGAGGAGCGCACGGCCGTTGACGTCGCCGACGGCGTAGAGCCAGTCGGTGCCGTCCACGAGCATCGTGTCGTCGACCTGCGGAGCCTCGTCCTGCGCGAGGCCGACGCTCGCGAGGCCGAGGTCCCGCGTGCGGGGGCGGCGGCCGGTCGCGGCGACCACGCGGTCGACGGCGAGGACTGCGCCAGCGCTCCCTGCGCCGTCCAGCGTGAGGTGCGCGGCGCCGTCGTCGCCCGCCGTCGCGTCGGTGACGGCCGTGCCCAGGCGCAGGTCGACGCCGGCGGCGCGCAGGGCGTTGGCGACGAGCTCGCCGGCGACGGGCTCGTGGGAGGGGAGCAGGCGGTCCCCGCGGACGAGCAGGGTGACCTGGGAGCCGAGGGCCGCGTACGCCGTCGCGAGCTCGCAGCCCACCACGCCGCCACCCACGACGGCGAGGCGCGGCGGGATCGCGGTGGCGCGCACCGCCTCGCGCGAGCCCCAGACCTCCACGCCACGCAGCACGGGCGGCACGACCGGCTCGGAGCCGGTGGCCAGGGCGACGGCGTGCCGCGCCTCGAGCGTCTCGACCTCGCCGTCGGCCCGGGTCACGCGGACGCGCCGCTCGCCGTCGAGCGCCCCGTGCCCGCGGACCAGCGTGATGCCCGCGCCCTCTAGCCACTCGACCTGGCCGGAGTCGTCGCCGTGCGCCGCCGCGGCCTCGCGGAACGCGAGGGCGGCGGGGACGTCGATCGAGCCCACCGCCTCGCGGGCGCCCGGCACGCGCCGCGCGGCCGCGAGCGCGTTGCCCGGGCGCAGGAGCGCCTTGGTGGGCATGCACGCCCAGTAGGAGCACTCGCCGCCAACGAGCTCGGCCTCCACGATCGCGCAGGTCAGGCCGCCCTGCACCGCCCGATCGGCCACGTTCTCGCCCACCGGGCCGGCACCGATCACCACCACGTCGAACGTCCGTACGATCACCGTCGACACTGTACGGCCCGCCGCCGACAACGGGAACACCTGAGGGGGTGCCCGGGTTGGCCCAGAGGTGAAGCTCAGCGTGCTCGACCTCATCCCCGTCCGGACCGGCCAGACCACCTCCCAGGCGCTGAGCGCCTCGGCGGCGCTCGCGCGGCTCGCCGACGACGCCGGCTACACGCGCTTCTGGGTGGCCGAGCACCACAACATGCCCGCCGTCGCCTCGACGGTGCCGGGCGTGCTCATCGCGTACCTCGCCCAGGGCACGCACCGGATCCGGTTCGGCTCGGGCGGCGTGATGCTGCCCAACCACACCGCGCTCGCGATCGCCGAGCAGTTCGCGCTGCTCGAGGCGATGCTGCCCGGCCGGGTCGACCTCGGGATCGGGCGGGCTCCCGGGTCGGACCCGGTCACGGCCTACCTCCTGCGCGGGGGTCAGCAGCCCGAGGACGCCTTCGTGCAGGACGTGACGCTCGCGCGCGAGCTGCTGGGCGGGGGAGACGCGGCGGCCGGGGACGCCGTCGCCCTCTCGATCGGTGGCCGGCCGTTCGCCGTGCGTCCGACGCCGCTCGCGACCTCGGGTCCGACGCTGTGGCTGCTCGGGTCCTCGGGCTTCTCGGCCGACCTCGCGGCGCGGCTCGGGCTGCCGTACGTGTTCGCCAACCACTTCGGGATGCCCGGGCTCGCCGACGCGCTCGCGCGCTACCGGACCGCCTACCAGCCCTCCGCGGCGCACCCGGAGCCGACCTCGCTGCTGCCCGTCAACGTGGTGGTGGCCCGCACGACGGCCCAGGCCGAGGCCTGGGCGGGCCCGCAGCTCGTCCAGATGGTGCGGCTGCGCACCGGTGCACCGCTGCTGCCGCAGCTCACGGTCGAGGAGGCGGCCGCCTACCCGTGGACCGAGGCCGAGGCGTCGATCCGCGACGCCGTGCGCGCGCACTGGTTCGTGGGTGCGGTGTCCGACGTCGTTCCTCGCCTGGCGTCGGCGGCCGCCGACGCCGGGGTCGACGAGGTGATGGTGGTGCCCGCCGCCGGGGCGAGCGCCGAGGACGCGCTGGACGCCGCGCCGGGGCGCGCGGAGACGCTCACGCTGCTCGCCGAGGCGCTGCTGGGCTGACCGCTCGCGGCTCACGGGTGGCGCACGGGCGGCGCCGGAGGGCACACCGTGCGGCGCCGTGCGGCGCCGTGCAGTGCAGTTCGGTGCAGTGCAGTGGAGTGCCCGGCGCGAGTCACACCCGCAACACACCCGCCTCACCTTCAGGAAACATCGCCTCGGTTCACTGGCGCGATGGACCTCACCGCCGTGCGCGAGTACCGCGTCGCTCGGACCCGGGCGGACCTCGCGCTGGCGCCCGGCGAGGCGCTGCTGGCGGGCGGGACCTGGCTGTACTCCGAGGCGAACACCCACGTCACGGGCCTGGTCGACCTCACCGGCATGGACTGGGTCCCGTACGAGCGGACGCCTGACGGGCTCACGGTGGCCGCGACGTGCACGATCGCCGAGCTCCTGCGCGCCGCCCCCGATCCGGCGTGGCGTGCGTGGCCGCTCCTGGACGACTGCGCGAACGCGCTTCTCGCGTCCTGGAAGGTCTGGAACGTCGCGACGGTCGGCGGGAACGTCGCCCGATCGTTCGCCGCGGGAGCGCTCATCGCCTGGGCGGTCACCCTGGACGCCCAGGCCCTGGTCTGGCGAGCCGATGGGACCGAGGCGCGGCTCGCCGTCGAGCATCTCGTCACGGGCAACGGGACGAACGCGCTCGACGGCGGTGTGCTGCGCGCGCTCGAGGTCCCCGAGCGAGCCCTGCGCGGGCGCACCGCGCTGCGCAAGATCGCGCTCAACGCGCTCGGGCGGTCGGGTGCGGTGGTGACCGGTCGCGCGGACGACGACGGTGCGCGCACGTACGTGGTGACGGGCGCCGTCGAGCGTCCGGCGGTGCTGCGCTACCCGAGCGCGGTCCCGGCCGACCGGCTGCGCACCGACGTCGACGCACTCGCGGGTTGGTTCACCGACGCCCACGGGTCCGCGGACTGGCGACGCGCGGTCGCGGCCGAGCTGGCCGTGCGGGTGCGCGCGGACCTCGAGGACGCCTCATGAGGCTCGAGGTCGACGGCGCGGTCCACGACGCGACGCCCGCCCCCGGCCAGTGCCTGCGCACGCTGCTGCGCGACCTCGGGCACAGCGAGGTCAAGAAGGGCTGCGACGCGGGGGACTGCGGGGCGTGCACCGTACTGCTCGACGGCACGGCCGTGCACTCCTGCCTCGTGCCGGCGCAGCGCGCGGCCGACCGCACCGTGACGACGGCGGGCGGGCTCGCGTCGGGGGACGCGCTGCACCCCGTGCAGGAGGCCTTTGTCGAGCGGTTCGCGTTCCAGTGCGGGTTCTGCACGCCAGGGCTGGCGGTCACCGCGTCGCAGCTCACCCACGCCGACCTGCCCGACCTCGACCGCCGGCTCAAGGGCAACCTGTGCCGCTGCACGGGGTACCGGGCGATCCGGGAGGCGGTGACGGCCGGCGTCGCGCGGGCGTCGGGCTGCGCGGGGGCGTGCGGGACGTGCCCCGGGGCAACCCCCACGACGGCGGGCCGGCCGGACGCGGACCACGTGTCGTCCGCGCCGACACCGGCCACGGCGTCCGCGCCGGACACGATCGCCGTGCCCACGAGCGCCTCGACACCCACCTCGCCCGCGCCGCCCCACGCGGTCGGCGCGTCCGTCCGCCCGGGCCCGGGCCGCCGGGTCGTGCAGGGCCGTGAACCGTTCACGCTCGACGAGCTGCCCGCCGGCGTGCTGCACCTCGCGGTGCTCGGCAGCCCGCACGCGCACGCGCGCATCCGCGCGATCGACACGGCGCGCGCGGCGGCGCTGCCCGGCGTCGTGCTCGTGCTCACGCACGAGGACGCGCCGGACGTGCGCTACTCCAGCGCGCGGCACGAGCACCGCACCGACGACCCCGACGACACCCGCCTGCTCGACGACGTCCTGCGGCACGTCGGCCAGCGGGTCGCCGCGGTGGTCGCCGACACCCTCGCCACCGCACGCGCCGCCTGCGCGCTCATCGAGGTCGAGTACGAGGTGCTGCCCGCCGTGTTCGACGTCGACGCGGCGCGCGCCCCCGGCGCGCCGGTCCTGCACGCCGGCCGCACGCCCGCGGACCGCGTCGACGACGCCGCACGCAACGTCGTGCTCTCGTTCGGCGGCGAGCGGGGCGACGTCGACGCGACGCTCGAGGCGAGTGACGTCGTCGTCGGCGGGGTCTGGCGCAGCCAGCGGCAGACGCACGCCCAGCTCGAGACGCACGCGAGCGTGGGCTGGCTGGACGAGGACGGCCGCCTCGTCATCCGCACGTCGAGCCAGGTCCCGTTCCTCACCCGCGACGAGCTCTGCCACGTGTTCGGCCTCGAGCCGGACCGCGTGCGGGTCTTCACCGCGCGGGTCGGCGGCGGGTTCGGCGGGAAGCAGGAGATCCTCACCGAGGACCTCGTGGCGGCCGCCGTGCTGCGCCTGGGGCGGCCGGTCGTGTACGAGATGACGCGCGAGGAGGAGTTCCTGCGCACGTCGCTGCGGCACCCGTTCACGGTGTCGGTGCGGCTCGGGGCGCGCCGGGACGGCACGCTGACCGCGATGGACGTGGAGGCGGTCTCGGACACCGGCGCCTACGGCAACCACTCCCGCGGGGTGCTCTTCCACGCGTGCGCCGAGTCGATCAGCCTGTACCGCGCCGACGCCAAGCGTGTGCGCGGCGAGGCGGTCTACACGAACAACCCGCCGTCGGGCGCCTTCCGCGGCTACGGCCTGGGACAGGTGATCCTCGCCGTCGAGGGTGCGCTGGACCTCCTCGCCCTGGAGCTGGACCTCGACCCGTTCGAGCTGCGTCGGCGCACCTCGGTGCGCGAGGGCGACCCGCTGCTGACGTTCGAGCCCGACCCGGACCCCGACCTGCTCTACGGCAGCTACGGACTGGACCAGTGCCTCGACCTCGCGCAGGAGGCCCTCGCCGGCCCGGACGACGTGCCGGCCCCGCCCGGCTGGCTCGTCGGCGAGGGCATGGCCACGGCGCTGATCGCCACGATGGCGCCGCGCGGGCACCGCAGCGAGGCCACCGTCTCGGTCGACGGCGAGGGCCGGTACCTCATCCGGGTGGGCACCACCGACTTCGGTCAGGGCACCGTGACGGTGCACCGGCAGATCGTGGCGGAGGCGTTGGGCGCCGACCCCGCGCAGGTCGACGTGCGCCACTCCGACACCGACGCCTCGGGCTACGACACCGGGGCGTTCGCCTCGGCGGGCATCACGGTGGCGGGCAAGGCCGTGCACGCCGCGGCGACGGTGCTGCGGGTGCGGCTCCTCGAGATCGCGGCGGTCACCACCGGCGTCCCGGTGGCCGAGTGCTCGATGGCGCTCGACGGCGTGCGGACCACGGTCGGCACCGTGCCGTTCGCGGTGCTCGTCCGGCACGCGCCGGCCAGCGAGCGGGACGCGCACGGCGTCGTGGGGCGCGGCGTGGAGAACGGGGACGTGCGCTCGGTGGCGTTCAACGTGCACGCGCTGCGCGTGGCCGTCGACCCCGCGACCGGCGAGGTGCGCGTGTTGCGCAGTGTGCAGGCCGCCGACGCCGGCACCGTGATGAACCCCGAGCAGTGCCGGGGTCAGGTGGAGGGCGGCGCGGCGCAGGGGTACGGCAGCGCGCTGTGGGAGGAGGTCACGATCGAGGACGGCCGCGTGCTGACGGCGGCCTTCCGCAACTACCGGGTGCCGCAGCTCGCCGACGTGCCGCGCACGCACGTGCTGTTCGCGCAGACCTCGGACTCGCTCGGGCCGTACGGGGCCAAGTCGATGAGCGAGTCGCCGTTCAACCCGGTCGCGGCCGCGGTGGGGAACGCCATCTCGCGCGCGATCGGGGTGCGGGTGACGCAGGCGCCGTTCAGCCGCGACCGGGTCTGGCGGGCGATGCGGGACGAGTCCGCCGCGCGTTCCGGCGCGGACGTCCAGTCGCTCTGACTCCTGGCCCGGTCACATTGACTGGTCGCCCGTGCACATTGACTGGCCAGATCGCCACCGGGACGGTTCGCGGGCGCGTTCTCGCAGGTCGCGGTGCGGCGCCGCCGGTTCGACCAGTCAATGTGCACGGGCGACCAGTCAATGCGTACGGACGAGCTCCCCGTGGATCGCGCCGACCCCGCACGACAGCGGCCCGCCGCCCCGTCCGTGCGCGCACGCCACGACCTCCGCGACGATCGACAGCGCCGTCTCCGCAGCCGTCCGCCCGCCCAGATCCAGCCCGATCGGCCCCCGCAGCAGCGCGATCCGCTCGGGCGGCACGCCGGCGTCGCGCAGCAGCGCGACGCGCCACGCATGCGTGCGCCGCGATCCGAGCGCCCCGACGTACCCGAGGTCGCGCCCGAGCGCCTCGACCAGCAGCGGCACCTCCGCGCCCTCGTCGTGGCTGAGCACGCAGACCCCGGTCCGCGCGTCGGTGGGCGTGGCGCGAAGGTGCTCGACCGGTCGGGCGAGCACGAGCTCGTCCGCGTCCGGCAGTCGCTCGGGGCGCAGGAACGCCGCCCGCGGGTCGCACACCGAGACGCGGTAGCCGAGCCGGCGCCCGAACGCCGCGAGCTCTCCCGCCACGTCGGTCGCGCCGTACACGAGCAGCGCGGGCGGTGCGCCCCGCCCGACCACCAGCGCGGAGCCGCCGTCGGGCAGGGCGACGAGGCGCGCGCCCGGCGCCGGCTCGCCCAGGCCGAGGCGGGCCGGGGTGCTCAGGTGCGCGGCGCCGTCGTGCATCACGAGCGCGAGCGACGCCGCGCCGCCGGACGCGGCCGCCGCGAACGCCGCCCGCATGTCGGCAGGCAGGTCGGGGTCCAGGCGCACGACGGCGACCCCCACCACGCCCCCGCACGTCAGCCCCAGCGAGACGGCGCGGTCGGCGTCCCAGCCGTAGGAGCAGGTCGCCGGCAGGTCCGCGGTCGATCCCGCGCCGAGCCCGAGCGCGTCCATGGCACGCGTCACCACGTCGGCCTCGACACACCCGCCCGACACGTTGCCCACCACCTCGCGGGGCCCGACGGCGAGCCACGGGTCGAGCGGTTCGCTCGCCGTCGCGGCGCGCGCCGCGTACTCCACCGGTGGCAGCACGAGCATCGACGTCCCGACCGGGTGCGGCGCGCTCCCGTCCACCCCGATCACGACGGCGAGCGCGAGGCTGCGCCCGGCGTCCAGCTCGGCGAGGACCCGCGCCGCGTGGTCGAGCACGTCAGCGCCCGGGTCGCAGCATGCCGAGCTGGGCCAGGACGAGGTTCTCCACGACCTGCGCGAGCGCGTAGAGCGCGAGCGCCGCGAGGGTGACGACCACGACGCCGGCCCAGAGCAGGTCGAACTGCACCTGGCTCGCAGCGCGGTTGATCGTGCCGCCGAGGCCGTCCCCGGTGGCGAGCCACTCCGCGAGCAGTGCGCCCGTGATGGCACCCGGCACCGAGATCCGGATCGACGCGAACAGCGACGGCATCGCGGCCGGGATCGACACCTTGCGCACCATGGCCCAGCTCGAGCCGCCGTAGACCTCGACGACGTCGTGCAGCGCGGGCGGTGCGGCCTTGAGCCCGGCGACCACGTTGACGAGTGCCGGGAACACCACGACGATCCCGCCGATCACGGCCACCGTCGCCACGCCGCGGCCGAAGATCATGATGATGACCGGCGCCATCGCGATGAGCGGCACGGAGCGCAGCAGCATCGCGACCGGCATGAGCGTCTGCTCCACGGGCCGGAACAGGACGAACAGCACGGCGCCCACGACGGCCGCGACGAGACCCGTGACGAACCCGATGAAGGCGTGGTTGAGCGTGATCCCGAGCGCGTCCATCACGACGGCGCGGTTCTCGGCGGCGTCGGGTTCGGTGAACAGGAACTGGACCACGTCCAGGGGCGACTTCGCGACGTAGGAGCTGAGGTCGAGCAGCACGATCGCGCCCCACCAGATCACCACGACCGTCACGAGCGTGCCGAGGAACGTCAGGAGGCTGCGGCCGATCGCGCGCAGCAGGGCGCGACGAGCGGCGGACTGGGCGGGCTCCGGGTCGCTGGGACGCGGCCGCGGCTCGGGGACGCGCGTCGGCTGCGCCGCGGCGCCCGGCGGGCTCGTCGTCGTCATGCTGCCCGCCCCCTCGACCACGGGGCGACGAACCGCTGGACGAGGCCGAACAGCAGGTAGCCGACCATCGCGACCGCGCCGGACGCGAGGGCCAGTCCCCACAGCCGCGCGGCGTCGAGCGTGTTCTGCGCGTTGATCATCGCCGGGCCGATACCGAGGTCGACCTTGCCGAAGTACTCCCCGAGGATCGCGCCGAGGAACGCGGCCGGCACGGCGATCTGCAGCGCCGTGAGGATGTGCGGCAGGGCCGCGATGACGCGGACCTTCACGAGCTGGGTGAAGCGCGACCCGCCGTACACGGTCACGACGTCGAGCGCGGCCTGGTCGGCCGCCTTCAGTCCCAGCAGGCTGCCCACCACGGTGGTGAAGAACACCGAGAGCGCTGCGAGGAAGATCGCCGTGGGGGAGGGCTGCCCGCTCGGCGGTGCGCCGAGGATGATCACGACGAGCCCGCCGATCGCGACGATCGGGATGCAGTAGGTGAGGGTCGCGAGCTGCATGACCGCGCCCTCGAGTCGCGGCGCGACGAGCACGAGCGCGGCCGCCGCGAGCGCGAGGCCGTTGCCCCACAGGAAGCCGATCGCCGCCTCCTGCAGCGTGACCGAGAAGTTGCGCGCGTAGAAGGACCAGCCGTCGCTCGCCCAGCCGGCCACGACCTCGGGCGGGGTCGGGATCGGGGCGGCCTCGCCCGGGCCGACTCCAGTGAGCACGACGGCGGCCACGAGCCACCAGACGCCGACCAGCACGACGGCGCCGGCGAGGCCCGTGAGCACCGAGCGGACGGCGCCCCCGCTCGGGCGAGCGGGGCGTGGGGGCGAGGCTGCGCCGTCGGGCGTCCCGCCGGTGGTCGTCGTGCCCGGCGAGGGCGGGCTGCCGGGGGGCGCGAGCTCAGTGGACATCGGCGGCGACCTTCCCGAAGAGGAGCTCGGAGGCGTGGTCGACGTGGGCGTGGAACTCGGGCGTGCGCTGCATCTCGGGCAGCCGCGGGCGGGGCAGGTCGATCGTCATGACCTCCTTGACCCGGCCAGGCCGCGCGGACATCACGGCGACCTGGTCGGACAGGAAGATCGCCTCGGAGATGCCGTGGGTGACCATGAGCGTGGTGGCGGGCTTCTCCGTCCAGATCCGCAGCAGCTCGAGGTTGAGGCGCTGGCGCGTCATGTCGTCGAGCGCGCCGAACGGCTCGTCGAGCAGCAGCACCGAGGGCTGCAGGATGAGCGAGCGCGCGATCGAGACGCGCTGGCGCATGCCACCGGACAGCTGCGCGGGCTTGGCCTTCTCGAACCCGGTGAGGCCGACGAGGTGAATCATCTCGGCGACGTAGTCCTTGTCCGGCTCAGCCCTGGCGACCTCGAACGGCAGCATGATGTTGGACCGGACGCTGCGCCACGGCAGCAGAGCCGAGTCCTGGAACGCGATGCCGAGCTCGTGGCCGCGGCGCAGCTCGGTCGGCGACTTGCCGTCCACGAGGATCGAGCCCGACGTCGGCTCCTCGAGCCCCGCGAGGATGCGCAGGATCGTGGACTTGCCGCACCCGGACGGGCCGAGGAGGGAGAGGAAGGACCCCTTCTCGGTGTGCAGGTGGGCCTCCTGGAGCGCCTGCACGGCCTTGGTGCCGAGCGCGAAGGTCTTGGACAACCCGTTGATCTGGACGCCGGTGCCGCCCGCGAAGGGCGGCACCGGCTCCATCGAGGCGTCCGCGCTCACTCTGCGTACGCCTTGAGGTCGGGGTTCTCCTCGTAGACCTCCTGCAGGAGCGAGAGGTCGAAGATGTCGCTCGCCTGGACGTCGAGCCCGGCGCCCGCGAGGCTGGCGACGGTCTCGGACTGCAGCTCGTCGGAGATCGTGAACAGGCCGTTGGCCTCGGTCTCGGGCGAGACGATGAGCCCGGCCTGCGCGGTTGCCGACAGTCCCTCGGTCTCGGCGTCCAGGCCGAGGTCGGCGCCGTAGGTGTCGACGGCGAGGCCGACCGCGGTGTCCTGGTCCTTGAGTGCGTCGGTCCAGCCCTTGATCTCGGCCACGAGGAACGCCTTGATCCGGTCGCGGTCGTTGGCGATCGCGTCGTCGGTCACGGTGAACGTCTCGGCCACGAACGGCAGGCCGTTGTCGGCGAACGGCAGGTTCGCCACCGAGAAGCCCTGGTGCTCGACGATCACGGACTCGTTGGTGAGGTAGGCGACGTAGCCGTCGACCTCGCCGTTGGTCAGCACGGACGCGTCGTACTGCACGGGCACGACCTCGACGCTGCTCGGGTCGATGCCGTTGGCGGCCAGCAGCGCCTGGAACAGGCTCGTGTTGGAGTCCTGGACGCCGATCTTCTTGCCGACCAGGTCCTCCGGCGTCGTGATGTTGCCGCCGTCGGTGAGGGACAGGATCGTGAACGGGTTCTTCTGGAACGTGGTGCCGACGATCTTGACCGGCGCGTCCTCGTTCGCGACGGCGGTGCCCACCGACACGGCGTCGGACAGCGCGACGTCGGCCGAGCCCGAGACGAGCTCGGCCACACCGGTGGACGGCCCGGCGACGAGGTTCACCGAGGAGAAGCCGGCGTCGGTGTAGTAGCCGTTCGTGTCGGCCATGTACTCGCCGAGGAACTCGATGTTCTTGATCCAGGAGAGCTGCACGGTCAGGTCGCCGTAGTCCGCGTCCCCACCGCTGGCCGCGTCGCTGCTGTCGCCGCTGCCGCAGGCGGTGAGGGCGAGGGCGGCGAGGGCGCCGGTGGCGGCGAGCGCCACGCGGCCGGTCAGGGTGCGACGGCGGGAGGGTGCGGTCATGGAAGGCCCTTTCAGCGGGGTCGTGGGGGCGCGTCGGGCCCCTGATCGCCGCGACGCTACGTCCGGGTCGTTTCGTGAGCCGCGCCCTGCGTGTTTCGGCGAGATGAGCGTCTGTTACGAGCAGGTGAAAGCTTGCAGAAATGGCCAGAAGTCTCTTGTGGCGGGGCCACGATGGGCGGCATGGCGCACACGAAGCGGGGTGACGACGTGGGCGAGGCCGCCCGGGGGACGGGCTCGGAGCACGTGCGCGAGCACGCCCCGACACGCCCGCTCGACCGCGTCGAGACGCGCCCGGGCCACGTCTACCGCGGACACGTCTTCCACGTCGCCGGCTCCCCGCGCGTGCAGGAGGCGGACGCGCACCTCGTGGCGATCACCGACGGCGCGGTCGCGGTGGGCGCGGACGGCCAGATCGCCTGGGTGGGGCAGTGGCGCGATCTCCCGATCGAGTACACGTCGTGGCGCGTCACCCGCGCGGGCTTCGTCCTGCCGGGCTTCGTCGACGCCCACGCGCACTTTCCGCAGACCTACTCCCAGGCGGCCCACGGCGGCGGACAGCTGCTCGAGTGGCTCGAGCAGTGCATCTTCCCGGCCGAGGCGCGCCTGGTCGACCCCGCGTTCGCCGAGCTCGTGGCCCGCGACTTCGTGGCCCGCCGGATCGCGACCGGCACGACGGCCGCGATGGTCTTCGGGTCCGCCTTCGCCGCGGCGCAGGACGCGCTCTACCGGACCTCGTTGGCCGCTGGCCTGCGCACCGTGAGCGGCCGCGGCATCCAGACGGTGGGACCGCCGGCGGCCGCGCCGCTGATCACGAGCGAGCGCGACGCCGTCGACCTCACCGCTCGCGAGATCACCCGCTGGCACGGCGCGGGGTCGGACGGCCGGTCCGCCCTCGTGCAGGTCGCGATCGTGCCGCGGTTCAGCCTGTCGACCACGGCGCACACGCTGGCCGCGCTCGGCGAGCTCTACGCATCCGTGAAGGACCAGGGCGTCTACGTGCACACCCACCTGAGCGAGAACAACCGCGCCGGCACGGGCGAGATCGCCGCGGTGCTCGGCACGTACGGGGTCGAGCGCTACCTCGACACCTACGACGGCCGGTTCCTGCCCGGCTCACGGCGCGGCGGCGAGAGCCTCCTGGGGCGGCGCACGATCATGGCGCACGCCGTGCACTGCCACGACGACGAGCTCGCCCGGATGCGCGACGCCGGCACGTCCGTGGCGCACTGCCCCACGTCGCAGCTGTTCCTCGGCTCCGGCACGATGCCGTGGCGGCGCACCGTGCGCTCGGGCGTCACAGTCGCGATGGGCACCGACGTCGGGGCAGGCGACGAGTGGTCGATCCCCGGCGTGCTCGCGGCCAGCTACGGGGTGCACCTGTCCGAGCCGGGGGAGGAGTCCGTCGCGATCGCCCCCGCGGAGCTGCTGTTCTCCGGCACGCTCGCCGGCGCGCGTGCCCTGGACTGCGAGGGCGTCTTCGGCAACCTCGACGTGGGCAAGGACGCGGACCTCGTGCTCGTGGACCCCACCCGCGTGCACGCCCTCGACATGACGCTGCGGTACGGCATCCGTGCCGACGACGAGGCGACGGCGCAGCGCCAGACGCTCTTCGCGCTGCTGCTGGGGCTGCACGAGGCGGCGATCAGCGGGGTCGTGGTGCGCGGGCGCCGACTCGAGCCCGCGGTCGATCCCGCGGTCGGGCTCGCGGAGAGCGGGGCGGCATGACCGACGGCGAGCGCGAGGTGGCCGGCCTCGTGCTCGCGGCGGGTGCGGGAACCCGGTTCGGCGGGCCGAAGGGCCTCGCGCGCGACGAGACGGGCGTGCCGTGGATCGTGTCGGCCTGCGTCACACTGCGGCTCGCCGGCGTGGGGCGGATCGGCGTGGTGGTCGGCGCGCGCGGGGAGGAGGTGGGCGCGCTCGTGCCCGAGGGCGCCGCCGTCGTCTGCGCGCCCGACTGGGAGGCGGGCGTCTCCGCGTCGCTGCGCGCCGGGCTCGCCTGGGCCGCGGACCTGCCCGCGGCCGTCCACGCGCTCGTGGTGACGCTCGCCGACCTCGTCGGCATGCCGCCGGCGGTGGTCACCGCCGTGATGCACGACGGCGTGGACTCCCACGTCCTGCGCCGTGCGGTCTACGAGGGCGAGCCCGGGCACCCGGTGCTGCTCGGGCGAGACAGCTGGGCGCCGACCGCGGCGGCCGTGACGGGTGACAAGGGCGCAGGTGCGTACCTCGCGCGAGCCGGGGTCGAGCGGGTCGAGGTGGCGCACCTGTGGCACGGGCGGGACGTCGACCTGCAGGCGGCGCGGGGCGTGAGCGACGCCGCTCCCGGCGTCAACGAGTCCGACGCGCTGACCGACAGTGACGGGCCGCTGCTGCCGTGAGGCGCGCGGCCTGAGACCTGCCTCTCGACGCGTGGCGTCACGGTGGGTGCCTCGGTCTGTGTAGACTGTCCGAGGCCCAGAACGCTCCGGCGCTGCGGGCCAGCGGGCTGTGGCGCAGCTTGGTAGCGCACTTGACTGGGGGTCAAGGGGTTTACCCCTCCCGGGCGGCCCAGAACAACTGAAAATCCATGCCACGGGCTGTGGCGCAGCTTGGTAGCGCACCTGACTGGGGGTCAGGGGGTCGCAGGTTCAAATCCTGTCAGCCCGACGTTAAGGCCCAGGTGAGAGTAGGTTTCTCGCCTGGGCTTCTTCGTGTCCGGGGGTCGTTTTCTGTGGTCCCCCTCTGGTCCCCCCGGCGCTCTCGCGGGCGGTCGCCTGTGGACGAACGGGGCGCCTCGAACCCGGCTCCTGTGGATAAGGGGACCAAAAGGGGACCAGAACGCTTCCGGGAGCACTCCCGAAGGGATCGGAGCGCATCACAGGCTCCTGGTCACGGGGCTGCTGCGCCGGGCGTGCTTGCGCTGTCCGGCGGCGGAGAGGAAGGCGTTGGCCTGCTCTGCGGCGGAGGCGAGGTGGCGGTCGCCGGGGTGCAGGTAGCCGCGGGTGGTCTCCATCGAGGCGTGCCCGAGGATGTCTTGGAGGACGTGCAGCGGGATGCCTGCGTCGGCCATCCAGGTCGCCCCGGTGTGGCGCAGCCCGTGCCGGGTGAGGTCGGGCAGTCCGAGCTTCGCCACGATGCCGTCCCAGTTGGTGGCGTCGCGGACGGTCGCGGTGGTGAGGTAGCCGCCTTTCGGCCCGACCAGCAGCGAGTCCTCGGGCTCCTTGCCTGCGGTGAGGCGTTCCAGCACTGGACGGAGCGGTTCCAGGATCGGCACGCGGCGTTCCTTGCGGCTCTTGGTCGGCTTGGTGACCAGTCCGCCCTTGCCGGGGAACACCTGCCTGCGGATCACCACGAGGTTCTTATCGAAGTCCACGTCCCCGACCTGCAACCCGGACACCTCCGAGGACCGGGCCGCGAGCAGCGCGGCGAGCATCACGAAGTCGCTGTAGGACTGGTGCACCTTCCCGCATGCGCGCGCGAGGCGGTTGAGGGTCTTCATGTCCGGGATCGCGTGCGCCCGTGGGTAGGCGTGTTCGGCCGCCTGCCCGCGGAAGGCGTTGCGGTTCAGGCTCCGCTGGGCGCGGTTCTTCGCGGGGTTGATCTGGATCAGCCCGTCCCGCACGGCTTCATCGAGCACCCGCACGAGCGGCGCGATGGTGTTCTTGATGGTCGAGGCGCCGTGGCGCTGTTCCCACTCGTCAATGGTGCGGTCGATGATGCCGGCGGTGATCTGGGTGACCGGCAGGTGCCCGAGCGCGGGCAGCACCCGCAGTTTCAGCCCATACCCGTAGGTCTCGCCCGTCGAGGTCGGGTCCAGGCCCCGCGCCCACCGGTCGCCGATGGAGGTGACGAACTCCAGCAGCGTCATGGACACGTCCATGCCCTTGGTCGAGGAGTTGCGGAGCTGGTCGAAGAACGCGTGTGCGGCGGCTTCGTCCCGCACGATCTCCGAGCGGATCACGCGGCGCTTGGTGGTCGGGTCGGTCCACCGGGCGCGGGCGCGAATGCCGTAGGAGCGGCGCTCCATGTCCGTGGAGACCTTCACGCCGATCGGCGGGACCGGCTTCGGCTCGGCGGTCGGCTGCGGCTCAGCTCTCCGGGGCATGGTCGTGTTCCAGCTCGCCCAGCCAGCGGTCCACGGCATCGAGCCGGTACCGGGCGATCCCGCCGAGGCGCAGGAACGGCGGCCCCGTGCTCGCGGACCGCCACCGCGACAGGGTGGATTCCGAGACCTTCAAGTACGCGGCGACCTCGCGGCTGTCCAGCAGCGGCGAGACGACCACTGCCTCGGTCTTGTCGCTCACGACAGTTCTCCGGTGTCGGGGTCGAGAAGGCGGTAGAAGGCTTCCTCGGCGTCGCGGCGGGCTTGGACGTCGGCCATGACGAACTCCACGAACTCGGCGTCGCGGTCGGTGATCGGGATGTCCTCGATTAGGTCGCCGGGTTCCTCGCCGGGCCAGACGGTCTGTCTGGTGGGGCGGTCGTGGTCGAGTCGGGTGCCGCAGGCGGCGACCCATTCGCGGAGCCGCTGGCGGGCGTCGGCGAAGTCGCGGTGCCAGCCGAGCGGTGCGCTGCCGTTCTGGTCGGGGTCGTAGGCGCAGAGCCAGTGAAGGTGCAGCGCGCTCAGCTCCCACAGCAGCTCGGGGTGCATGTGCCAGGCGGGCGGGATCACGGAGGCGGGGAGCCCGTAGGTGTGGCGCAGCCAGTCCACCCAGCGGTTGAGTTCCAGCCACTCGGCCTCGGCGTCCTCGGCACTCAGCAGGTTCCAGTTGATCGGGTGCGGTGGCTCGGCGATAAGCGGCTCGTCGTAGCCGTCGTCGTCCATCTCGTCAACATCCGAGTCGGGAACGTCGTTCGTCGTGGCGTCGCCGTGAGGTTCGTCGGACATGCTGGGCTCCTGTCTGCTCTCCGGCCCCGGTGGTGCCGGGCGGTTGTGGCGGGCAGGTGCTCCTTGCCGCGACCGGCGTTCAGGTGTCAGAGCGGCGCAGCAGGGCTTCGATCTCGGTGCGGTCGGCCGTGAGCTGGCCGGCGTCGGGCCGCTTGGGCCAGGGGTGCAGGTCGGTGACGATCGGTGGTGCGGAGCGCAGCAGCACGATCCCGGTCCCGAACGGGAGGCGCCTGATCTTGTCGGGCGGGAAGATCGGCACCCGGCGCACGGACCGCTGGTTGGAGCGGGTGCCGTGGTCGCCCAGCGTCACGGAGTCGGTGTATTCGTCGCGTTCCCCGACCAGGGCGCTCAGGTCTTGCAGGTCCCGGCTGTTGGAAGCCCCGCCGAGGATCACCTTGACGATCGAGGCGTCCCAGATCGCGTTCGCCTGGTGCTCGTTCCACTTGTCCCGCGCCTGCGCGAGCGATTGGAGCACCGGCATCGTCGTGATCCCCGACCCGCCGCCTTCGGCCATCAGCGTCGGCAGGCTGGGGAGCGGCGAGAGGTTGGCTATCTCATCGAGCGCGAGCAGCATCGGCGGATCGAGCCGGGCACCGGCCGATCGTGCGGCCAGGCGGCGGGCGGTCTCGATGAGGTCTTCCACGAGCGCGGCGACCAGCGCGGCGCTGGCTCCGGCACCGGAGCCGGTTGCCAGCAGGAACAACGTGCCGCGGTCGCGGATGAACGCCTCGGGGTCGAAGCCCTCGCCGGGGCCGGGTGATACGGCGTCGAGCACACGCGGGTCGGCCAGCGAGCCGAGAGCCAGGGAGACGCCCTGCCAGATCGAGTCGAGGGTGCGGGGGTCGGAGTCGATCATCGCTTCCAGGGACTCGGCCCATCCGGTCGCGGCCTGGGTGGAGCCGGTCAGGATCGCCACCGCGTCAGCGGCCGCGATCGGATCGAGAGTCCACCGGAACAGTTCGGCGGGCGGCCGGTTGTCGATCGCCGCCGCGTGCAGCAGGGCTTGGAGCGCCGCCCGCGTCTTGCCCTCCCAGAAGCCTCCGCCATCGACACCGCCCGCGGACAGGCCGGTGCCGGCGGCAAGCCCGGTGGCGCGGATCATCGCCGTCTGCGGTGACTCACAGCCCCGGATCGGTGACCAGCGCAGACCGGCGGGCAGACCCTCGGCCAAGTGCTGGGGGTCGAAGATCGCGACAGGGCCGATCCTGCGGCGTGTACGCATGGTCGCGGTGAGGTTGTCCGGCCTGGTCGACGTGACGACGACGGCACCGGGGGCATCGAGGATCGCCGGGATCACCAGATGCAGGCCCTTCCCGGAGCGCGGCGGGCCGATGACCATGATCGAGTCCTCGACCGACGCCCACACGCCGGTGCCCTTGGAGGTGCCGAGCCGGTAGCCCACGTCCTGCGGCTTCGGGTCGCTCAGGTCGGGGCGCAGGCTTCCCGCGCGGCGCAGCAGCGCCCTGTCAGACGCCGCGGCGGCGACCTCGTGCCGGGTGGCGATCCCGGCCATGCGGCGCGGATCGGTCTCGATCCGGTGGGTGTGGCGGCGCAGACGCAGCCACGCCCATAGGCCGCCGGTGACGAGGCCGGCGAGCAGCACCCCGGCCGCGAGCCAGTAGACGACCGGGTTCAGGCCGTCCGCGTCGAGCGCCGAGCCGGGATCACCGGGGCGGAACAGCACTCCGACCCCGGAGGCGGCATCGCCGGCCGGCTGCGGTGTGCCGGTCAGGAACGCGGCCACCGATCCAGCGGCGCGCAGGATCAGCGCGACGCCGAACAGGACGACCAGCCCGATCATGGCGGCGTTGGTCAGCTCGTCTCCGAACGAGCCGGTCTGCCGGCCCTGCTCGTTCACGGCAGGCGCCGGATGATCGCGGTCCCGGAGACCCGGCCGAACAGGATGACCTCGATGACCCCGCCGGTCTGATCGACGCCGACCCCGGCCGGGTCGATGAGGGCGCGCGCGGTGCCGGTGTGGGCGGCGTCGGTGTGCCCGGTGACGACGGCGACCGCCACGTCCTCGCCGGGAACGAACCCCGCGCCCTCGACGGTGTGGAACGCCGGCCCGGCCGGCGCCTTCGGTTCCGGTTCGGGCTCGGGGCGGGAACGCCGGCGACGCGCGGCGATGATGTCGGTGAAGATCGTGCCGTCCGCCTCGCGGACCTCGACCCTGGCCGGTGTCGTCCGATCGTTCGTGGCGCGGTCGATGATCTGCCCGAACGAGGATCGTCGCCACGGCGGCGCGAAAGGTTCGGGGTCCAGCCGTTTCCCGTCGACGGTGACGGTCACGGTGCCGTCCTCGTGCACGTCGAGCACGACCAGCGGGATGGAGACCGGGACGGGCTCAGGCTCGGGTTTCCTCATGCCGCGAGGTGAGCCCGAGCCCGACTACGCGCATGGGCCGCGCGGTTCCGGTCAGGATTCGTGAACTTACGGGTTTCCGGTCATGCGGGCGGTGGTGTCGAACGCGGCCAGCTCGGCGGGGTGGAGCTGGTGCTGCACCACGAACGCCCGGTCCTTGATCCGCCAGAGCCCTTGCCCGGTGCCGAGGCCAGGCAGCAGGCGGCGTTCGGTGCCGGTCAGCCCGAGCGCGAGGGCGGTGGGGCCGAGCTGATCGGTCTCCTGCCGGTAGACGATCCTCGTCTCCGCGTTCGCCAGCAGGCTGTTCGCCAGCGCCCGGTTCGCCGACCCCGCATCGCCGACGTTCTCCAAGTCGGTCAACTTGTGGAACACGAGCAGATTCGCCAGCCCGTAGTGCCTCGCCAGCCGCCAGTGCGCATCCATCCTCCGCAGCAGCGCCGGGTGGGACATAAGCCGCCATGCCTCGTCATAGATGACCCATCTGCGGCCGCCGTGGGGGTCGAGCAGGGCAGCTTCCATCCATGCCGACGAGCAGGTCATCAGCACCGAAATCAGCGTGCTGTTCTCCGTGACGCGCGAAAGATCGAGACTGACCATCGGCAACGACGGGTCGAACCTGACCGTGCTCGGCCCGTCGAACAGACCGGCCAAGTCCCCGGCCACCAACCGGCGCAGCGCGTGGCCGACCTGACGGCCGTCCTCGGTGAGCCGGCCGTCCGGGTCGTCGGCAGGGTCGGGGCGCAGCAGCCGCTCGACCACCATCGGCAGGATCGGCACGTCGGCGTCCCGCACCGCCCCGGCCAGGGCGGTGTCGTTCGCGGTGTGTTCCAACGGCGCCAACCGTCGATCCAGCACCGTCTCCGTCAAGGCTCCGAGCAGATCGCGGCGCCGCGCGGCGAGGGTGGTGGCCCACTCCTGGTCGGACAGACCACCGGGCCGGTAGCCCTCATCGAGTGGGTTGAGCCTGTTGCCCATCCCGTGTCCGAGGATGATCGCTTTCCCGCCGACTGCTTCCGCGACCCCGGAGTGCTCGCCCTTGGGGTCGCCGGGGACATAGACCCTGTATCCGAAGGGCAGGCTGCGGGTGTAGAGGCTCTTGGCGAGCGACGATTTCCCGGAGCCGACGATCCCGGCCAAGATCAGATTCGGCGCGGTGATGATGCCCCTGCGGTACAACTCCCACGGGTCGTACACGAACGACGAGCCGCTGTAGAGGTCTTGGCCGATGAAGATTCCCGCGGCTCCGAGCCCGGCTTCGGCCAGGAACGGGTACTGCCCAGCGAGCACCGCGCTGGTGTCCTGATGCCGGGGCACCCGGAACCGGCCCGGCGTCCTCAGCGCCGCCGGGCCGGGCTCGCCCGCGGCGGGGAGATAGACCGTGGCGCGGCGTTCGGCCCGTTCGGCGGCGGCCTTGGCCTGGGCCGCTTCCTTCTCGACCTGGCGTTGCTCGGCGACGAGCCGGGCGGCCGCTTGCCGCCGCTGCTTGCGCAGCCGGCGCCGCTCCGATGCGGGGGCGACGAGGACAGCGGTATGCAGCTTCTCGCCCCGGCTCACAACGACCGTCCTCGTGTCCCGGAGACCCAGCCGCCGGCGGAACGGTCGAACCATGACGACTCTGGCGCGGTGCGCGATCGTGGCGGCGGCCGGTCAGCAGGCGGTTCTTCCTCGGCCAGCAGAGTCAGCGCGTCGGCGTTCTGACGGGCTGCCTCGGCGGTCCACACAGGGAACAGCCCCTCATGCTCGGGCCTGCCGCCGGGGTTGTCGATGGCGTACTGGCGGGCGTCGCCGGCCGCGCTCAGGTACGCGGCGAGGTCACGCATCGCCCGGTCCGGGGTGACAGCGGCGCCGACCCCGGTGAACAGGTCCCGGCCTTCGAGCACCTGCCCGGTCGCGGAATCCTCGATGCGATAGGCGTACCTCTGGTGCTCGCCCAATGGCGTATCGGGCCAGACCGTGAGCACGAGTGCGCCGGCTTGCGTGGTCGTGGGATGGGCGGGCTCTTTGGCGTTCATGGCTGCCAGGTGCTCGTCCGCCCGTCCCGGAGTGCACGCGACCTACATCGACAGGCTGCGGGCTTGCTTCACCGCGGCGACGCCAGGATGCTCGAACCAGCCACCTTCGCGCACGGTGCTACGTCGACCCGTCGTCTCGCGGGCGGGAGTTGAGTGCCGGGCGGGGACGTGCGCTTCCGCGGCCGGGTCGATGGCGTCTTTGGCGCGGATGAGGTGCCTTCGGTAGAGCGCGACGTGCCCGGCCTGCACGTTGTAGGTCATCGCGTAGTCGCCCGTCTCGGCCTGCCGGTCCCCGGCATAGACCGGCGCGGTGTCGTGAACGTCGCCGTTCTCCATCGCCGCCTCGGTGGTCTCGTTGCCCCAATCCCAAGCGGACAGATGGTCGATCCCGGCCTCGACGCCCTCGTTGTCGATGAGGTCGAGCACCGTGTCGGCCTCGTTGCCTTGGAGGAACACGACCCCGATCCACCGCTCCACTAGCCGGTCCTCGGGATTCCACACGATCCGCCCGGAGTGCGCCATTGCGTCGTTGAGGCGGTCGTGGGTCTGGTCGATGAGGGTGGCGGCCTGGTGCAGCTCGTCGGCTGCCGCCAGCGCCGCAGTGGCACCGGCGGTCGGGTTGTGGTCGTCGTCGGTCACCCGTTGCTGATGGGCCAGGTGGACGGTAGCGAGCTGATCCATGACCTGCCGCAGCGATCGCAGCCCGGCCAGCAGGTCTCCGATCACCGGGTAGGTGTCGGCCGGGTTCTCGAAGGTGCGGGTGGCGTGGGCGAGGCCGCGCAGCGCCTCGGAGGCGTCGTCGGCGTCGCTGGTCGGGTTGGTGAACGTGGGCATCACGGGCTCCTTCAACGAGGGTGGGATGCCTGCCAGGTGAGCGCGCCGTTGCACACCGTGCGGCACAGCGGCAGCGCGGCCGCCGTGAACGCGACCGCTTGCTGGCCGACGAGCCTTCGGGTCTCGCAGGAGGCTTGGATCGCGGCTTGTTCGATCGCGGCGACCGCGGCTTCCAGCTCGTCGATGCTGGGGGCGGAGACGGAGATGAGGCCGGAGACGCGCAGCACGCCGTGGCCGGCGGTCAGGTCGGCTTCCTGTTGCAGCACGTCTTGGTACTCGGCGGTCTGGGCGGCGTCCTCGATCTGGCCGATCCGGGCGCGCTGGGCCGCATCCGAGATGTGTTCGACCTTCTTCTTGCGGATGTCGCGGGCCGCCTGGTCCGAGCGCATCGGGGTGTAGATCAGCGACACCGACCGTTGGATGCCGGTCGAGAGCAGCACCGGCGCGAGGAACCCCGGATAGACGAGGCTGCGGGGCCACTCCGAGACCCACAGCACGGTGTGCCACGCGGAGTCGGTGCGCAGGTTGCCCCAGGTCTCGGTGACCGCGACCGGGCCGGCGGCGGCGAGTTCCTGCCCGAGCCGCCCGTGGCGCTCCAAGGTCGCGGCCACGGCCGGGTCATACGCCGAGCGGAGGATGACCGCGACCTGACCGGGGCCGAGCCACCCCGAGGGGGTCAGGTCCGCAGACCGCAGCGCGGCGACGAGCGTCGCCATCTCTTGACGGAGCACTGCGGCGGCACCACGGATGCCGCCGCCGGCGGTCCTGATCTGCCGGGCGGCGACCTTCATGTCCAGCGAGAGGCTGACCGTCGTGGCGTGCCGTTCCCCGGCGGGGCCGGCCCGCTCGATCAGCTCGCGGTAGGTGGTCGCCGCCCAGGAGCCGTCGTCGGTGCCGTGCTCCGCCCACCACTCGGCCAGCCCGCTACCGGAGTCCGGCAGGGTCCGTTCCAGCACTTGCAGGGTCGCGATCCTCCCGGAACGGCAGACCGTGGCGAGCACCCGACCCCAGGAGGTGACCCGGCGCTCCTGCTCGCCGGGGTCCAGCAAGATGAAGGCCGGATGCGTCACTTCCGTCACGACCGTCAAGGTCGCCTGGCGGGGGTCGTGGATCATGCACGCGCCGGTCTCGGGGTCCAGGTGCTCCCGCAGCCGGGCCATGTCGCCGGGCAGCGCGAGGTTCCCGGCCGGGCGGGGCTTGACGATCCGACGCCGGTAGAGCAGTTGCCCGCCGGTGGAGCGCCACAGCCACCAGCAGGCGACCGGGAGCCATTCGACCATCGGCCTCCCGGCGACCGGCACCCCGGTCAGCACGACGGCGAGCACCCAGACAGGGGCGGTGTAGGCCAGCAGCATCCCGGCACCGCCGTAGAACGCGGCCAGCAGCGCCAGGCCGCCGATGCCGAGGGTGACGAGCTGAGAGACCGAGAGGCCGAGCAGCACCCCGCGGCGGGTGAGCCGGCTGAACTTCATCGGCGTCAGCTCGCTACCGGGTGTCTTCTGTTCCGCGGCGGGCATGGCCGGTCACTCCTTGCCCGATGGCGATGCTGTGGGGTTGGGCGGCTCGGTGGGAGTCCGCGGCTGCGGCGTGGACGGCGGCGGTGTCTGCGACGGCGGCGGGGTGCCGCCGTTCTGCCCGCTCGCGGCGTCCGCGGCGGTCTCGGCCTGACCGGCCAGCGCGTGCCCGGCCTTCGGCCCGGCCTCGGCGGCATCCTTGGCGACCTTCGCTCCGACCACGACGGCTGCCGCCGGTCCCGCGCCCGCCGCCGAAGCGCCGGCCTCAGCGCCCACGGTTTCGCTGCCGGCCACGGCAGGTGCCTGCGCCGGGGCGGGCGACGGCGGAGACGTGCCACCTGATCCTGCGTCCGACCCGCCGCCATTGGGGTCTTCGAGAACCTGCTTGGGCTCGCCTCCGCCTTGGGGCTTGGACGGGATCGGGACCGGGCGGTTGAGGGCGTTCTTGGCCTCCTGCTCGGTGCCCATCTGCTGGTACAGGTCGAAGCCCACGAACGACACGAAGCGGTAGACCATGTACGGCGCGAACGCGGCGATGCCCAAGAGGACGATGCCGGTGATCGGTTCGGTGACCGCGGCGATGTCCAGCTCGATCGGGGTGGCCATCTGCGTGATCGCCAGCAGGAAGATGACGACGAGCACGAGCTTGCTGATGATGAGGGCGATCACGAACGCCGCCCATTTCCCGATCCACCCTTTGGTCGCGTCCCAGGACGCGCCGGCGAACGCGATGGGAGCCAGCACCACGCCGACCAGCAGCAGTGCCTTGCGGATCAACAGCGAGGACCAGACGATCGCGACGGCGGCGATCATCAGCCCGGCCAGGAAGATCGTCACGATCGCGCCGACGCCGGGAGCGGTGATGTTGATGCCGGTCAGTCCGGCGGCGAGCAGGATGATCTTGTCGCCCATCGTCCCGGTGGTCTCGCCGGACGCCTGGATGATGCCGATGCAGAGCTGGTCCACGATCTCCAGCGCGAGCGCAGTCAGCGTGACGACCACGAACGCACCCAGCACCGATTTCGCCGCGCCGAGCGCGGCGCGGGACAGCGCGGTCGGGTCTCGGCGTATCAGCCCGGTGATGAGTTGCAGGCAGAAGAAGATCAGGACGAGGAAGACCCCGATGCCGAAGATCAGGTTGTAGACGCTGGTGAACCCGTCCGTCTGGACATCGACCAGCGTGGTCGTGTCGAACACCGACCACATCGCCTCGATCAGCCAGCCGGCCGCGCCGCCCATCGCCTGCGCGAGCCAGTCGAACGGGGCGGCCACGACCGTCGCGGCGGCCTCGCCGGCCACATCGCAGACGGTCGAGATCACGGGAACGTCGCAGACACCCATCACGAATCTCCTGCTGTGGTGGCGGGCCGGCTCAGACGCCCTGGCCGACGTTCCAGAAGAAGTTCACGAGCGTCACCGCCGCGCCACAGATCACCGCGGCACCGCAGGAGATGAGGACGCCCAGCTTGCCCCTGCCCGAGAGGTGCGGGTTCGAGCTGTTGGCGCCGTAGGCCCACACGATCGCGCTCACGATCAGCGCGAGCACGGACAGGATCAGGCCGACCGTCATCACGGCGCCGACGATGGTGCGGAGCTGTTCGATGCCCGGAAGGCCGTTGCTGTTGGGGTCGATGTCGATCACGGCGGTTACTCCCTCGCTGAACGGATGGCTTGTGGCGGCGAGGTAGGCCGGAGAGCGACTGGACTCCGGCGATCGGGTGAAGGCACGGGAAAGGCCCGCCCGCAGGCGGGCCTTCACTCGGTGCGGGTCAGAGCTGGTTGCCGAGGGCGATGAGCCAGTTCACCCACGCAACCCCCGCGCCGGCGAGTGCGGCGGCGCCGATGCCGACGAGCACCCCGACCCGGCCTTTGGAGGCGAGGGCGGGGTTGCCGTGCGACGCGCCGAACGCCCAGCAGACGGGGCCTGACCCCGGATCTTGGACACGCTGAATCCGGCACCTGGTGCTGGGGAAGCGAGATGATCCGAGAATCATGGCCAGGAAGAACTACTCGGAGGAGTTCCGTCGTCAGGCCGTCGACTTGTACGAGTCCACCCCGGGCGCCACGGTCGGCGGCATCGCCGAGGACCTCGGCATCGTGCGCGGCACGCTGCGGCACTGGCTCGAGGTCTACGGGACCGGCAAGAAGACCGCCGCTGACGGGACACTGACCTCTAGCCCACTGCAGTCCAAGAAGCCCTCGTCCGCGAGCTCGTCGGCGCCGGCCGGTGAGACCCCGGAGCAGAAGATCGCCCGACTCGAAGCGAGGGTCGACGAGCTCGAGAACGAGACCACCAAGCTGACCACCGAGCGGGAGATCCTCCAGCGGGCGGCCAAGTATTTCGCCGGGGAGACGCGCTGGTGAGTCGCTTCCAGTTCGTCGCCGACAACTCTGCCACCTTCGAGGTGAAGCGACTGTGCGAGCTCGTGGAGATCGAGCGCTCGTCCTACTACGCCTGGCTCAAGGCAGCCCCGGCCCGAGAAGCCAGAGCAGCTGCGGACGCCGAGCTGGCGGAGCGGATCAGGGCCGTGCACGCCGAGGACAACACCTGCGGAGCGCCCCGGATCACCGCCGAGCTCAACGACAACACGGCTGCCGGTGAGCGGGTCAACCACAAGCGCGTCGCTCGAGTGATGCGGCTTGAGGGCATCCGCGGCTACGTGAAGAAGCGCCGGGTGCGGACCACGATCCCCGAGCCGTCGGGACAGAAGTACCCCGACCTGCTCAGGCGCGACTTCACCGCCGAGCGCCCCAATGAGCGCTACGTCGGGGACATCACCTACCTGCCGCTGGCCGATGGCACGAACCTGTACCTGGCGAGCGTCATCGACTGCTACAGCCGACGACTCGCCGGGTGGGCGATCGCCGACCACATGCGCACCGAGCTCGTCGAAGACGCGCTCAAGGCTGCCGCCGCGACCCGGGGCAGCCTCAAGGGTGCGATCTTCCACAGCGACCACGGGTCGGTCTACTGCTCGAAGGACTACGCCAAGCTGTGCCGCAAGCTCGGTGTCACCCAGTCGATGGGTGCCGTCGGGTCCTCGGCCGACAACGCCTTGGCGGAGTCGTTCAACGCCACGATGAAGCGCGAGGTCCTCCAGGACGCCGCATGCTGGAGTGACGAGCCGACCTGCCGCCGGCAGGTCTTCCACTGGCTCGTGCGCTACAACACCCGCCGCCGTCACACCTGGTGCGGCTACCTGTCCCCGTCCACCTACGAGGCCCGCCGGGCCGCTACGCTGCCGACCGCCGCGTAATCACACCCCGTGTCCAACATCCGGGGGTAGGGCCCAATGGTACGGGTGCGGGCCAACAAAGGTGCGTAGGCTGTCATGCCTGGCCCTGGCGTTGATCCGTTCACCATGACCGTGCCATCGCGCGTTCAAGATCAACCGGTGGAGACTGTCGCCCGTGCCCGACGATTCGTACGACGTGCGTCAGGTCTGGTAGCCGATGACGGTCATCATGCCGGTTTCGGCGTGGTAGATGTTGTGACAGTGTGCGGCCCATTGGCCGGGGTTGTCGGCGTCGAAATCCACGGTGAGGGTCTGCTTCGGCAGGATGATCGAAGTGTCTTTGCGTGGCCCACCGTCTGAGTGCTGGTAGGTGTGCCCGTGTAGGTGGAAGGGATGCCACATCTCGGTCTCGTTGACCATGCGGAGGCGCACTCGCTCACCGGCCCGGACCGCGTGCGCGTCGCGCAGCGGCTGGGTCGGGTCGAACCGCTTGTTGTTGATGCCCCAGTCGTAGTCGGCCATTGAGCCGGTGAGCGTCAGCGTGACCTCCCGGTCAGGGGTCTTGGTGTCGAGAGCGACATCGGTCGCGGCGGTGAGGATCGCGGCAGTCGCGACACGGGCCGTGTCCAGCTCGGAGAGCACCGCGTCCTGCGGCGGTGTGTTGCCGACACCGGTGCGCACTACGGCGACGGCGCGTTCGCGTTTGCCTTCGGCCAGCGCGACGAGCGGGAACGCGCCGTCGCCGAGGGTGACGAGAAGGTCGTAGCGTTCACCCATGCCGAGCAGAACGCTGTCCACCTCGACGGGTTCGACGGGGAACCCGTCGGTGTGGGTGACGGTGAGGCGGTGCCCGCCGACCGCGAATCGAAAGGCGGTGTCCCCGCCGGCGTTGATGAGTCGTATCCGCACTCGGCTGCCCGGTGTGCCGGTGAACTGGGCCGGGTCGGCGGCGGGTTTGCCGTTGATGAGGTAGTGCGGGTAGTAGACGTCTCCGGCGTCGCCGCCGAGTAGGTCGGAGGTGGCGCCCATGAGGGTGTTGCCCATCCGCATGGACATGTCGTCCATCCCGCCCATATCACCCATCCCGCGTGACAGCTCAGCGAGAACTTCGTCGGGGGTGGCGGTGACGCCGTCGAGCCAGTCGTCTAAGACGATGACCCACTCGTCGTCGTAGGCCAGGGGCTCGTTCGGGTCCTCGACGATGAGCGCCCCGTACAGTCCGCTGTCGAGCTGCGCGCCGACGTGGGGGTGGAACCAGTAGGTGCCGGGATCGGGCGCGATGAACTCGTAGTCGAAGCTGCTACCGGCGGCGATGGGTTGCTGGGTGAGCGGTGGCACGCCGTCCATGTCGTTGCGCAGCGCGAGCCCGTGCCAGTGCACGGAGGTCTCGACGGGGAGCTGGTTGCGGATGGTCGCTTTGAGGGTGTCGCCGGCGCTGAGGCGGATGATCGGGGCGGGTACGGCGCCGTAGGCGAAGGTCTGTGCCGTGGTGCCGGCGAGGTCCAGGCTGGCCGATGCGGCGGTGAGGGTGACTGCGGTGGTCTTTCCGGTGCCGCCGCGTTGCCGTTCGCGGTCTCGTACGGCGGCGCTGTCCGGGTTCACCCAGGCGGCGGAGGAGGTGCAGCCGGCGAGCGCGAGTGTCGCCGCCGCGCCCACGCCGAGTCCGAGGCCGAGGAACGCGCGTCTGCTCCACAGCCGCTCCATGCCGAGGCCGGCATCATGACGGATGGGGAGCTGGCTGGCCGGGCTCATCGGAGTGCTCCGTTCGGGGAAGGCTCCACCGGCCCGGCCGGCTCGCTCGCGGTGGCGCTGCCTGGTGCGGGTGCTTGGTCGGGAAGGCGGAGTCGTTTGAGGAGCAGGGCATTGACTGCGACGATGACGCTGGAGCCGGACATGCTGATCGCCGCGATTTCCGGGGACAGCATGATCCCGAACGCCGGGTAGAACACGCCGGCGGCGATGGGCAGCGCGATGGCGTTGTAGCCGATGGCCCAGCCGAGGTTTTGCCGCATCTTGCGCAGGGTGCCCTTGCCGATCCGCAGCGCGACGGGAACGTCGAGCGGGTCGGAGCGCATCAGCACCACGTCGGCGGTTTCGATCGCGACGTCGGTGCCGGCGCCGATCGCGATGCCGAGGTCGGCTTGGGCGAGAGCGGGGGCGTCGTTGACGCCATCGCCGACCATCGCGACCTTTTTCCCGGCCGCTTGCAGCTCCGTGATCTTGGCGGACTTGTCTTCGGGCAGCACGTCGGCGATTACGGTGTCGATGCCCAGCAGGGAGGCGATCCGTTGCGCGGTGGGCTGGTTGTCGCCGGTGAGCATGACGGCTTCGACACCGGTCTCGTGGAGGGCGTCGATCGCGGCTTTCGCGGTCTCGCGGGGTGCGTCGGCCAATGCGATGACTCCGCCGATGGTGCCGTCGACGGCGAACATGATCGCGGTGCGCCCGCTCGCCGCAAGGGCTTCGCGTGCGGCGTCGATCTGGCTGGTGTCGATCCTTTCCTGGACCATCAGCCGGGTGTTGCCGAGCACGACCCGATGCCCGTCGACGGTGGCGATCGCGCCTTGCCCGGTGATGTTGCGGAACGCGGTCGCGGTGCGGCGTGGGATGTCGCGGGCGTCGGCGTAGGCGACGATCGCTTTCGCCAGCGGGTGCTCGGATTCTCGTTCGGCGGCCACGACGAAGGACAGCAGGTCCAAGTCGTCGGTGCCGACCGCGAGATAGTCGGTGACTTCGGGCTCGCCCTTGGTGAGGGTGCCGGTCTTGTCGAACACCACGGTGTCGATCCGGGCGGCGGTCTCGATGCCGGTGGCGTTCTTGAACAGCACCCCGCGTTTGGCGCCCAGCCCGGTACCGACCATGATCGCGGTCGGGGTGGCGAGGCCGAGCGCGTCGGGGCAGGTGATGACGACCACGGTGATCGCGAACAGGATCGCCATCGGCACATCCGCTCCGGCGAGGAACCAGACCAGGAACGTGAGGCTGCCGCCGATCAGGGCGACCAGCACCAGCCAGAATGCTGCTCGGTCCGCGAGCCGCTGACCGGGAGCCTTGGAGTTCTGCGCTTCCTGCACCAGTTTCACGATCTGCGCCAGCGCCGTGTCGGCACCGACCTTCGTCGCCCTGACCCGAAGCGTGCCGACCGTGTTCACCGTCGCGCCGATCACCGCTGAGCCGGGGGTCTTCTCGACTGGCATCGATTCGCCGGTGACCATTGACTCATCGACCTCCGACGTGCCGTCTATGACCTCCCCATCGGTCGGGACCTTCGCGCCGGGCCGGACGAGCAGCAGATCACCGGGAACGACCTCGGCGGTGGGGATTTCGACCTCGTTGCCGTCGCGGATCACCACCGCGCGGGCCGGTGCGAGTTCCAGCAGCCGGCGGATGGCGTCGTTCGCGCCGCCGCGGGCGCGCATCTCCACCCAGTGGCCGAGCAGCACGAAGGTGGCGAGCACGCTGGCGGCCTCGTAGAACACCTCACCGCCGCCGGTCAGGGTGATGGCGAGGCTGTAGAGCCAGCCCGCGCCGACACCGACCGCGACCAGCACCATCATGTCCAGCGTCTTCGCGCGCAGTGCCCGGTAGGCGCCGTCGAAGAAGATCCAGGCTGCGTAGAAGATCACCGGCAGCGACAAGATCAGCGAGAACACGTCGTCGCGCAGCCCGAACGGTGCCGGGACGGTGAACCCGATGACCTCGCGGCCGATCGGAGACCACAAGGTGATCGGGATGGACAGGATCAGCGCGACCAGGAAACGGTTGCGCATGTCACGGATCATTGCGTCCATCGACATGCCGCCGTGGTGGCCGCCGTGCCCCATCACCTCCTGCGCGGTCGCCGGTGCCGAGTCGCCATGCGCGTGAGCCGGCCCTGGCGAGGCCGGCGCCATGTCGTGGCCGGCATGGGCGGAGTGGTCGTGCTCGGTGTCACCGGTTGCTCCGTGGTGGTGCTGTGGCGCGCTGTCGTGGTGGGAGTGAGGACCCGTCGAATGCGAGGCGTGCGGCTCGTCGCTGGGGTGGCAGATGTGTTGCGGCACGGACTGTCCGGCACAGTGGAATCCGCACTCGGTGACCCATGCGCGGAGCTGCTGGACCGTCGTGGCGTCGGGGTCGTAGGTGACATTGGCGGTCTGCGCGACCGGGTTGACCTCGACGGCGACCACTCCGGGCCGTCGCCCCAGGGTCTTCTCGGCGAGCTGTGAGGAGGAGGCCCAATGCAGACCGGCCACCTGTAGGACGACGGTGTTCATCTTCTTGTTCATGGCGTTTCCTATGACTGTTCGGCCCAGCCCTACAGGGCGGGCAGGATGGTGGTGGCCTGGTCGCCGTCGAGCGCGACGATGCCGCGGTCGTCCACGACGTAGACGACACCGGACGGGGCAAGACCGAGGGCGGCGACGGTCCCCTGGGCGGTGCCGATCGGTGTCCAGGCGGCTTGGCCGCTGCGCCGCCAGAGCTGCCCATCGGTATCGATACCGACCAGCTCGTCTCCGGCCGCATCGAGCAGGTACAGCGTGGGTGCATCAGCGACCAGTCCGAAGGTGGCCGCGTCGTCCTGGCTGGCGAACAGCCCGCTTTGGGTGGCCGCATAGATCACGCCGTCTGCGGTGACCGCAAGATCAGCGGCGGTCACCTCGCTGCCAGCAGTCCAGGTGCTGCCGGAGTCGCCGCTGATCTGTACCGCGGGACTGCTCGACCCGATCCCGTACACCTGCCCATCGGGACCGGCGGTCAGGATGTGGAAGTCCTCCTCGCCCGTGAACGCGACCGGTTCCCAGCTCCGCCCGCCGTCCTCGCTGCGGATGATGCCGAGATTCGGTGACCCCAACTCCGACGGCGTGTCCAGGCCGGGATGCCCGGAGGCGATCAGCATGCCGTCGGTGACGGTCAGGCCCATCAGGTCAAAGTCGTAGCCACCCAACGGGCCTTCCACGGAGCCTTCGGCATCGACGCGGTACAGACCGGTGTGCGTGCCGACCAGGATCGTGGCATCGGCCTCGGGCACCACCGCGTGGATGTGCCCGAACTCGACCGGAGTCTGCGCCGAGGAGGACGGTGCGGACGAGGCGCCGCAGCCAGCCAGGACAGTGACAGCAGCCACGGCGGCGGCGAGCGCGGCGAGCGCGCGGCGAGGCGAGGAACGGAGACGAGAGAACATCAAACGGGCCTTTCGGGAGAGCAGGACGACGACAGAGGCCGCCGGTAGGTCGGCAGAAGGAACCGGCCGCGAAAACGGGGAGACCGGTGTCAAGAGCAGCGGCAGGACGGTGGGAGCCCGCACCATGGGTGGTCGGGCTCCCACGCCGCACCTGCCGAGGACGGCTAGAGGCTGTCCAGAATCTCTTGCATCGTCGTGACCTCGGCGCTCTGGCCGTCGATGACCTGCTGCGCCAGCTCCAGCGCATCCGGGTTCTGTCCGTTGGACAGCTCGGTCTCGGCCATCATGATCGCGCCGTTGTGGTGCTCGATCATGCCCTGCAGGAACAGCCGGGTCGCCTCGACACCGGTCGCGGACTCCAACGCGGCCATGTCTTCCTCGGACATCATGCCGTCGCCGTGGTCCATGCCCTCCATGCCGCCCGCGGACGGGTCGGGCGAAGGCAGACCCCACTCCTGCAGCCAGCCCTGCATGGTCTCGATCTCGGGCCCCTGGGCGTCCTTGATCTGCTGAGCCAGTGTCACCACCCGCTCATCGATCCCGTCCTTGCCGAGGATCAGATCGGCCATCTCGATGGCCTGCTGATGGTGCGGGATCATCATCGTCACGAACATCTCGTCCGCAGCATTGAAGTCCGCACTGGCCTCCGACGAGGAGGGGCTGGAGCTTGACGAGCCGTGATCCATCCCGGACATGCCGGGGTCGTTGTTCTGCCCGCACCCGGCGAGCACCAGAGTCGTGATGAGCGCGGTCGAAGCCAGCGCAAGCATGCGCATACGCATGATGAAGTTGTCCTTTCGTCAGTCGAATGAAGAGTCGCGGTCCATCCACACCCCGGCCGGGGCATGACAGACAGGCATCACGCGGACCCGATGGTCCGTGGGACGCCGCAGCGCAACTCAGGTGCGACTGATCGAAAGAACGATGAGAGAAGGCGGTCGCGGGCGTGGCAGCACCGCGCCCAGCAGCGGCAGCGCCCGAACAGCAAGCAACCGCGTCAGCCACCCGCGACCCCACAGGCCGGGGGCGATCAGGAGGACCATGCCGATCAGGAGCGCGATCACACACCCCATCATCAGCATCGAATGGCTCGGCGCCGGTTCCCCGCACCCATCACCACAGTGCGTCTCACCGGCCGCGGCAGCATCGCTCATGCTGGCACCGGCCATCTCATCTGCCACATCGGCCGACATGCCGCCGTCCGGCAGCGTCTCCGCGGCGGCGTGGTCGGTCTCGATCGTCAGGGTCGGGGAGGTATGCCCCTGCGGGCCGGACATGCTCAGAACGTGCATCGCGAACAGCCCAGCGATCACCATCATCAGCAGGCCAAACAGGAGCAGGCCACGACGACGAGGCGACCCGCCGGTCATCACCGAGCGAAGAGCACCCATCGCCGTCCTCCCTTCAACCTCCGAGTCCCTGACGCTGCCAGCACCCACGATCCCTATTCACTACGGTAGAGCATCGCGCCACGACGCCACCTGAACGCCGTGGCAGCGACACCCCAGCCCGTCAGGCGGCGTGCGCGTACCGCGCCGGGTCGGCATCCCACAACGGGCCGCACTCAGCGCAGCAGAACCAGTACCGCTTGCCCTCGTAGTCCCGGTACAGGCCCTGTTGCTCAGCCTGCTCGGGGTCCACGAAATTGTTCGGCATCACCGGACAGTGCACCAAGTTCTCCGCGTCCGGCGCCGGGTGATGATGAGCATGAGACGGCGCCTCGTGCCCACCGTGATGATGATCGTGGCTCGACATCCTCCACATCCTCTCTAGCGATGCCGCCGCCCTCTGGTCCCCTACTGACACTCCGACACCATCGCCCAAGCCGCCCAGCACGACCGCTGGGCCACCCTCCTGCAAGCCACCGGGTTCACCCCCGGGCAGATCGAAGACGTGCTCGCCTCCGACGCCTACGGCGCGCTGTCGGCCGAGCTACGTCACGCCGAAGCCAACCACCACGACCTCAACGCGCTTCTCCCGCGGCTGGTCGCCGCGCGGAGCCTGGACGACGCCGACGACATCGCCTCCGTCCTCCACGCCCGCGTCGCGCGCGCCACCGCTCGGCCCGCCGGATCAGGCCGCACCCGCAAGCCCCCGAGACTGATCGTCGGCCTGATCCCGCACGCCGGCGGGCAGATGGCAGACGACATGCGGCAAGCACTGGACGAGCGCCGCGAGCTGATCGAGGCCCGCGTCGACGCCGTGCTCCGTGGCGCTCTCACCGATGAGGAACCGTGGACGGCCGACCTCGGCACGGCACCGAGGGGCGAGAAGCAGAAGGCGGCATGGTGGCGCGTTGCCCGCATCGTCGCCGCCTACCGCGACCGCTACGGCATCACCGACGACCGCACCCCGCTCGGGGCGCCGCCGGAGAGCACCAGCCAGAAGATCGACGCCATCCGCGCCCGCGCCGCCCTGAACCGCGCCCAAGCCGCCACCATCGAGGGCACGACGACCGAGCCCGCGCGACAGAGCGCCGCGGCTCGCCCCGCGCCGAGTTTGTGAACGACGGCCGCCGCGAGACTGGCAGTCAGAGAGAGCGTCCGGGCGTGCCCTGTGACGGGTGTCCGTGCCCGAACTCGCGTCCGGCGGGCCGTGTCACGGCCCGCCCTGAGTTCCTATCGCCGTCGAGCAGCCCGATCACGTCACTGGGCTGAGTGACGAGGGAGGCGAAGCCTTGCTTGATGAGTTTGTTCGGCCCGGCACTCGTGACGCTGGTCACCGGACCGGGCACCGCGCCCACGCCCCGGCCGAGTTCGCGTGCGGCGAGCACAGTGGTCATCGACCCGGACCGGGGACTGGCCTCGGGGATCACGGTCACACCCGAGAGCGCCGCCAGCAGGCGGTTGCGAGCCAGGAACCTATGCCTGGTCGGTGCGGCGCCCGGCGGCAGCTCGCTCACCAACAGCCCGACATCCCCAATGCGACTCAGCAGTTCGCTGTGCCCGGCAGGCTAGGGGCGGTCCAACCCGCCGGCCAGCACCGCGATCGTCTGACCGCTCGCAGCGAGCACGCTCTTGTGCGCGGCACCTTCGATCCCGGAGGCACCACCGGAGACGACGACCCGTTCCTCATCCACCAGACCCGTCGCCAGCTCGCCCGCGACCTGCTCACCATAGGCAGTCGCGGCGCGAGCGCCCGTGATCGTGGCCCGATCACTCAGCGGCGTCGTCAAGAACGAGGCCGCGCCGCGCGTCCACAGCAGGTACGGCGCACGCTCGCCCAAGTCGTTCAGGCCGGCGGGCCATTCCTTGTCCGCCGGGATGAGCGTGCCGAACCCGTGACGCTCCGCCTGAGCTACCTGATCCAGCAGGCCGGGCATGACATGCGCCGTCAGTCGTTCGCACCACATCAACAAGTCGGCGCGCGCCAGGCCAGGCACCTCATCGTCGGACTCGATCAGCCGCAGCGTCTCGACCCCGCCATAACGGGCGAGGACGTACCCCGTGGTCGGGTCGTTCGGTTCCGCGATCATCGACAACGCGACCCGCGCCATCCGCTCACCCTGCACCTGCTCCGCCAACGTCGCCATGATCGGTGTCCTCTCGCTCCAAGGTCACCGACGAGGTACACGCCCATCTGCCGAGAGGTTCCCTCTGTCACAAGACAGTCGTAAACTCCGTAGAGAGGCAGGTTCAGCAAACTACGCGGGTCCTTCGGGACGGCCCCTCGCGGGCACTCGGTTCATAGCCGCCTCCACGACGGAACACCGTCGCGCTATGACGACGAAAGAGGCCCGCAATGCTCCGCTCATCTATGGCACTCAGCGCGCGAGGCTACGGCGTGCTCCGCTATGCCCCCACCAACCTGCTGCTCAACGTCGTCCGCACCAGACGCGGCCTCAAGTGGGGCACCCTCGCGATGCTCCTGGCGGTGGTCTACTTCTACGCCGCGGCGATCTGCACCACGATCATCAACGACGGTGGCCCCGGCTGGCTCCACCTGCTGGTCCTGCTGTTCGTCTGGAACGCCTTCAAGTTCCTCTGGATCGGACCAGTCAGCCTCCTACTCATGGCCGGTCGAACCGCTCGCGCGCGGAGAACGCATGCCTGAACCACGAGCGACGGTGGCGCGTCTCCGGGCATTGCCGGCCCCCTCGTGACAACCTAGACACACATGGGAGCCGGAGGTAAGCACCGACAGGAGGGCCTGATGCGGCGCGTGAGAGTTGGTCGGCGCGACGTCGGCGTTTCAGAGGTGCTTTCGTCCTACTGGCACTTCGCGGCCGAACGGCAGCACGTGTATCACGCGAGGTTACGTGGCGAACCTGGCCCGTGGACCGATGACGCAGTCCTGTCGAAGTATCGCTTCACTAATGCCTACCGCGCCGCCGACCGCGTGTCACAAGATCTGATACGCATCGCCTACGACGGTCCACAGTACCCGGAAAACCTCATCTTGCGCGTTCTGCTATTTCGCTTCTTCAACAAGCCATCGACATGGGACGCGCTGGAATCAAGATTCGGCCAGATCACAACATCGACTTTCGATGTCGATGCCTACAGCAAGGTTCTTGACGCAAGAATTGCTAGCGGCGAAAGAGTTTACTCTGCGGCGTACATCGTTCCACCACCGCCGTTCGGCGCGGTTCGGAAGCACCGCAACCATCTGTTGTTGGCCGAGCACATGATGGGTTCCGGGGTAGCCGCGCAAATCGAGCGTGCTAAGTCTCTTCGCGAGGTCTTTGAGACAATTTCGGCTTTTCCTTCACTCGGTCCCTTCCTCTCTTATCAGCTGGCGATCGACCTCAACTACACCTCGATGATCGACTTTGATGAGAACGACTATGTCGTGCCGGGGCCGGGCGCACGCAGTGGAATCGCGAAGTGCTTTCCGCAGCTCAATGGCGTTTCTCCGGAAGACATCATCCGCTGGATGGTCGACACGCAAGAGGCACAGTTCGAAGAGCAAGGCATCGAGTTTGACGACCTGTTCGGCAGGGCTTTGACACTCATCGACTGCCAGAATCTGTTTTGCGAAACCGATAAGTACGCGCGAGTGATGCACCCCAATGTGCGCGGAGTCGGAAGCCGTAACAGAATCAAGCAGCAGTTCGTACCTCAAGGCCCTCCGGCAACGCCATTCTTTCCGCCAAAGTGGGGCATCAACCAGCGGGTGTCGGGCCGTTCGACCACGCTCGCGTCAGTAATTTAGGCCGTCGGGCTCAGTGCTGCAACTGTTGAGGCCGTTCAAGATACTCGCGCGCGGCGGCAGCAAGTCTGCCGTCCCCAAGTGCGGCTAGCTTCTCGTCTAGGACCCCGGATTCGACTCCCCTTTGCGCGGACCAATATAGATCAATCATTCGAATGTAGGCGAGCAGGAGCGGGTCGGTGAGGTTGCAGTCGAGCGTCGAGAGGTCTTGGCCAGAGCGGATGCCGACCTCCAGACGCATCCACTCGTCCCACACGGCGGGCGCGTCCTCCCAGTCTGTATCAAACTGCGGCTGCTCCGCCTCGCCGGACGTCGCCCGGTTCGGTTGACTGGCTAAGAGACGCGAAGCCCTGTCGAAGTGGCGCTCGTAGAGATGTAGGGAAGAGCTAAAGAAAACCAGTCGCCCAGGCGCGCATCGGAGCCACCGCGCCATCACTTCAAGCAGTAATGTCCACTCGAAGGCGTTGATGCCCGAGAATCCCCACCATATGTCGGTGCTGCGGGCGGCAACGTGGAGGTTGAGACGCCCATCCCTCATGAGGAAGTGAAGCCAATTGTTGCAAGGGATATCTCGACTCTCGACGAAGTCGCGATCCGGATCGTAAATGCTGGCGACGGCACGGCGTGAGAGTGGTTCTTCCCGGAGAATCTTCACGATCTCGGCAAGTTGATCCACGCCGTTCCAATTCCGGAGCCGCGGACCGTACCCAGCGCGCCATGTAAGGCCGTCGTCCGAGAAGTCGACCGCGCGCTCTAGATAAGCGCTGAGGAAGCTTAAGTCGTTTCGGCCCGCGATCACCCACATACTCTCCGCTATCGAGGCAAAAACATTGTTGTTTCGGTGGGGGAGCATAACGTAGCGAGACCGAATATCAGACAGCTCGATAAGTCGCGCCCGCAACTCCCGGGTCCGCTCTCCGCGGACCTCAACAGGGTCTCCAAAGTCAACAACGGCATGCAACTCGGCTAAGAACGCCTGCTCCACATTTCGATAGACAGCCACCGTGGCTCATCGATTCTCGACTCGGGCAGCAAGTCCGCGATCCAGAAGCGTCTTAGTCACGAACGAGTGTGTCTCTTCTTCGTTCGCTATCGGGACAACAACCGCGGACTCGGCATGTTCCTTCAAGAGCGCTCGATAGCCGTCCTGCACACCCGGAGCGTTGTTTGGGTCGAGGTGGTGGGGTTCGAGGAAAACGAACACGATAGACGGCGTGATTGGCGACCAGATTGTGTCGATGAGTTCCTTGAAGCTCGACTCAGGGAATCCTGACTGCTTCACTGATCCGCCGTACCAGCCGTAAGCGAGGGTGGACCACCACCAACGATCCAGAATCAGAGATCGCGTCTCCGCAGCTCGCTTGAGATCAGGCACCGACTCCGCGTGGCACGCGAGGTGCGCTAGTTGCTGGGCGAGGCCCGACGCGGGCTTCTCGTCAGGGACCTCGCCCTCCAGTGCTCTGTACACCCGTTCGGTGAACTTAGTGAAGCCGGTTGGCATGTGAGCGAACACTGTGGACTCCGCGTCGACCGAGCCTCGGAGGCGGTTCAACTGTGTCGACTTGCCGGTCTGGTCGAGGCCCTCGAACACGATGACCGCACCGCGGCGGATGGTGAGATCAGTCTTGGCCATCACTAGCTCCTTCGCTTCGCCCAGCGTGGCTCCCGGGATGTGTCAGAGGTCACCCCTAGCATCAAGCTATGCGACAGAACCGGGATCACGAGGGAGGCGCAGCGGCGCGTCGCCTTGGCGACCCGTGGCGCGAGCTCCCCGATGCTGGCCGCGGCTACCTGTCCGTCTACTTCTCCGAGCCCCTCGCGCGATGGCCAGTCCGCGAGATCACCCGACCTGCGGACAACAAGAGCGACCCAAACATCGAGACCGGAACATACGGCCTGTTCTCCACCTGCGAGCCGTCCATGCGAAACCGGATCGTTCTAGATGGCGCGGCCACCATTTTCTTCCTTACGACACGCAAACCGCACCAGGGGAGGGTGATCTCCGGGTACTACCACGTTGGCTGGTACACGGAAGGTACCCAGGGATCGGTGAACCGTGACTATGCCCTCGCTGCCGACAAGATGCACTTCATCGACCCCATCCTTGCGAGCGATCTGGATGAGCCACTCGCAGCCATCTGTTCCACGCAGTTCCGCACGATGAAGCCGATCGACGTTGAGACGGTGGCAGCGCTTCGCAGCATCTGCGACGACCGCCCCGACCGCACGGGCGATTACCTCGGCGAAGTCGCGCGCGTCGAGACGTTCGCACGTGCTCGATCGGGCTACGCATATCCCTCGTGGGGGCGGGAGGACGGATTTAGCTGGGCGGACGCTCCCGACTACTACCAGACGGACGCTGAGCTTTCGAAGGTGCCCAACAGCTCCAAGAACCGCAAGTGGCGATGCCGAGAGTGCGGATATGTCATTAAGAGCGGCGCGCTGCTGAAGAAGTGTCCGTTGTGCAAGCAGATGGCAACGCTCGCTCCGGCCGAGGAGGGCTCATGACACGTCGAGTCTTTATCAGTTACCAGCATGCCGATCAGATGAAAGCCCGTGGCTTGAACCTGATGACATACAACAAAAACGTCAACGTTGACTTCACGGGGCGGCACCTGCTCGATCCCGTGAAGAGCCAGGACACTGACTACATCAGTCGAAAGATCAAGGAACGGATCAAAGGGTCATCGGCGACGATCGTGCTCATCGGGAAGGAGACCTCTCAAAGTGACTGGGTCGCGAAAGAGATCCAGTGGAGCAAGGAACAGGGAAAGGGCATCATTGGTGTCCGCATCGATCCCGACGCCCCAGTCCCCGAAGGGTTGACGGAGTACGGCGCGGAGATTCTCGACTGGAACAAGCCGGCCGATGTCAATCAGTTTGACGATGCCATCGAGCGAGCGATCGCCGCCACTTCCCGCGGCATGAGAATGCCCATGAACACGCCCACCACCTGTGGGCGATGAAATCGAATCGATGGCTTCTGGACTGCGCATAGCTAAGCGCTCACTATTCGAGGTGGTTAAGTGATCATTCTGTACGCCGGAGTGCAAGCCGACGAAGCCGGGCGAGCGTCACCTCGGTTGCCGGAGACCTCCGAGAACGACCTCCTGATTCGACTCAAAGGACTCCTACAATCACTTCAGCCAAGTCGCATGGTTGGAGCACTCGCGTCCGGCTCGGATATTCTCTTTGCCCGTGCCGCGCTCTCGGAAGGTATTCCGCTGCGGATCGTCCTACCCTTCGCGAAAGAAGACTTTAGGAGAACCAGCGTCGAACCAAGAGGTGAACGCTGGCTCACGCATTTCGACCGAGTAGTCGGTAACACGGCTGTCGACCTAGTTGAAGGAGATCGCCCCGTCGAAGAGACCGCGGAGGCTTTCAATGAACACAACCTCACGATGCTCGACGACGCGCGCGCACTGGTCGAAGGAACGGACGAACGCGTCTGGGTCATCACCATCCGTCCGGCGCCCGACCCGGGGGTCCCAACAGTCACCGACAATCTGGTCCTCCAGGCCGAGGAGAGGGGTCACTTTTCACTCGACCTAGCCCCTATTCATGATCAAGTCTCGGCGTTCATCGTCATGCCTTACGGAGTGAAAAAGGATGTTCGAACCGGTAAGAAGGTGGACTGCGATCCAGCCTTCCACAAGATCTATCGTCCATTACTTGAAGACGCTGATATTAGCTGGAACAGGGCAGACCTGGAGACAGACAGCGGCATCATACACTCGGGAATGCTGGCGGCCTTAGCTAACTCCGATCTTGCTTTAGTCGACCTCACGACAACGAACTTTAATGTTGCATACGAACTCGGTGTCAGACACATATTCGCAGACCGAGCCACAGTTCTTGTTAATCCGCACATTGAGGGGCATGCGCGCCACGCGCCACCCTTCGATATCAACATGATTCGGATTCATTCATTCACCCGGGGCCAGGCAGTCTCGGATAGGCAAGCCGAGGATGCGATACGAGCGTTGCGGCCTGTCGTCGAGCGAGTAACGAGTGAGGTTGAAGTCGATAGCCCGGCGCATAGCTGGTTTGACTTGGCTACAGTGAAGAGGCCCTACTCCCAGTTGTCAGAGGTCACCGACGCGCTTACCGCTGAGAACGAGGCGCGCAACCGGGTCAGTGTGGCGGTCAAGTCATCTGACGCCGACGAGATGAACGCCGCTGCCCGCTGGGTAGGCTCTACGGCCGACGTTCACGAAGCGCTGCGACGTAGCCTTCGGATTGAACTCGCTATCGGCCTGCACGCGGAGGAAGCCTACGAGGATGCGCGAGCACTTCTAGAAGTCGCTCAACCAAATCTTGATGATCCGCTGCATCGGATCTGGCTTCAAGAGAGCGTTATGGTCTATCGGCGTCTAGGGGAGGATGCGCAGGACCCTGTTGTCCGGCAGGAACTCTGGCGGACGGCTCGTCAGTACCTTGAAGATGCCGAGAGCGCAGGCTACGCGGACTCCGAAACATACGGCAGCTGGGGAGGGCTGATCAAACGAGAGCTGGAGAATCGGCTCGACAGCGGAGATCCAGCCGTCGCGGCCAGCCTTTTCCGTGAGATGGCAGAGAAGTATCGTGCAGGATTCGAAAGCGATCCCAGCTACTACACCGGAGTCAACTTGCTTATGGCACTCCGCCTCAGCGGACGGGAAAGGGACGACCCCTTCCGTGAGGAGTTCAACGAGGTCCTGACCGTTTCCCGTTTCCTCAACAGGCTTGCGATCGCGGACGAGCCCACCAACTATTGGGCGCTCGCAACACGTGCTGAACTCGCGCTGCATGAGTGTCTTGAGAACAGTGATTCGGTTGATGAGGCTGCGGAACAGTACGCAGAGGCGGCTCGGCATGGCAACGCCGATCAGGTCCGATCCACCAAGTACCAGCTGGGCTTCTTAGCTAGGTATGGCGACCCACAGGACGTGATCGAACGACTCAGAGCAGTGATAGAACAGGCGCGTTAGGAGAAACTATGGTCACGTACAGCTCGCGCACTCAGAGCGCCCTGCGGGAACTGGCTGCAATAACACGGCAGTACCAGAGTGTTGCGGAGGGAGATCGGAAAACCGCCTCGTCTCCTGGTCGCCACAAAGTGTTTGTCAGCTACCACGCGGTAGACGCGGTGGAGGTCCTCCAGTTTATTGAGGAGAATACGGATGTCTTCATACCGCGCGCTATCGGTATGGAAGAAGATGGCTCCGACATCATAGATTCGACGAACGTCGCGTACATTCGTCAGACGATTAAGACCAAATACCTGCGAGACTCGACCGTAACGCTCGTAGCGATTGGTGAATGCACCTGGGCCCGAAAGTTTGTGGACTGGGAAATATACACGAGCCTCCGCTCTGACCCTACTCCGAACGGCCTGCTAGCAGTTCAGCTGCCGTCCGTCGCCGGGTCCAGCCCCAGCCTCCCCGCGCGACTGTCCGCCAACCTTGCGCCGAAGAACGAGACGGGGTACGCGAACTATTACGTACCACCCGCGAGCCAGAGTTCCCTTCGGACCTGGATTCAGCACGCCTTCGACGGGCGGACCTCTCGTTCGTCCCTGCTCAATGTCGGTGGCAAATTGCGCGAGCGGAACTCGTCATGCGAACCGCAGTGAAGGTCGAGGCGCGCCCGAGCGTAGGTGTCTCCTGGCAGAGACTGTGTGCTGACGCCAAGGCGGAGCTGTCCGGAGCCCTCATTCAAGGGGACCAGAAGGGGACCAGAATCATGCAAACCATGCATCTCGTGACGTGCTCTGCATGGTCTGACGCCCAGAATCATGCGGAATCTGGCCTCGTCGGAGCCGTTTGGACGCCTGGGGGTCAAGGGGTCGCAGGTTCAAATCCTGTCAGCCCGACCAAATCCGTTGGTTTACCAGCGAAGACGAGGTCACCGAGGCGGTGAGATCGGTCCGAATAGGACCAAGGTCACCGCTGAACTCACCGCAAGTTCATGCGAGGGCCCGACACCCACACGGTGTCGGGGCTTTGCGTTGCCTCGACGACTGCCGCAGCACCCGCATCGCGAATCCCAGCGGTGGCCCGGCCTGGAGAGCGGAGCGCCTGCTGAAAGCGCGCAAAGGGGCTCATCACAGATGAGGTCCAAAATGGGCTCTTCCCCATTGAGGTGTGGCCAGCGGCCAGGCGGCGCGAGGAGCGGGCGGCGCGTCGGTGGCCGGGTAGCGGTCGAGGTCTACCCAGGATGGAAGTTCTCTCGCCGCCATCCAGGAAGACCTCGACGTGCTTGACGCCACCCCCGCGACCCCTGATGTGACGACGTTCTGCCGTCTCGACGAGCTGGGCCTTGTCGTGGTCGGCCAGCTCCTGGAGCCGGACCGGGCAGTGTGACCTGACTTCACCCAGTGGGCTTAGTGCCGTGGATGGCGGCGAGCAGGTCTGTGGTCTGGGGGGTGAGCTTGGGTGGGATTGTGGTGGTGGCGCCGTTGATCTCGATGATTGAGGTGCGGGTCTCGCGGAGCTGGTTCACGATCGTCTTGAGGGATTGGCCGGTCGCGCGGGTGAGGTAGCGCGTCATGGCGAGGGCGGCGAAAACGATGGTCAGGTGCGCTTCGATCGCCTCGCGTTGGTGGTGGAACACGGGCCGGGCTCGTAGGTCGTTCTTCGTCATCCGGAACGAGGCCTCGACCTGCCACAGGTCGTGATACGCGGTGATCACCGCGGCGCTGGTCATGGTCTCGAGGGGCAGGTTCGTGACGTACCCCTTCAGGCCGGCGAGCTGACGGGCCCGGGCGATCGTGGCCTCGTCCAGGGTCTTGGTCGCACCGGTGACCTTCAGGAACCGGGTCCGCTTCAGAGGGGCGGTGCCTTCGGCGACGCGTTCGGCCTTCGCGATCTGCGCGTTGATCGTGCGGTCATCACGCTTGCTCCGCTTGAACGACCACTGGTAGACGATCCGCCGCGCCCGGGCGTGCCGCCCGGTGCCCATGGTCCGCACCGACTCCAGGATCTGCCCGTCGGTGAAGTAGTCGCCCTTGCGTTCGAAGTGCTCGGCCAGGTCGTAGGGCGCCTTCGTCAGGCGGGAGCCGACGATGAAGGAGAACCCGGCGTCCTCGAGGGCGTTCAGGTTCCCCGCCGACAGCATCCCCGCGTCGGCCACGACGACCATGTCCGTGACGCCGTGGCGGGCCTGGAACGCTTGGAGGACGGGCACGATCGTGGTGGTCTCGGACTTGTTCCCCTCGAACAGGTGGACCTCGAGGGGGAAGCCGGCCGGGTCGACCAGGAGCCCGACCTGGATCTGCGGGTCGACGCGGTGCTCCTTGCTCATCCCGACCTTGCGCAGCTCGTCCTCGTGCTCGTTCTCGAAGTGCAGGGTCGTCACGTCGTACAAGACCAGGCACGCCCGCCCACTGGTGCGCGCGGAGTACGCCAGACACGCCTTCGCGAGCCGGTCGCGGTAGTCACGCGCCTGACAGCGCTTCAACGATCGGTAGAGCGTGTTCAGCCCGGGCGGCTTCACCCCCAGCGACCTCACGACGCGGATCGTGTCGGCCTTGCTCGTCGGCTCGATCAACCGGGCCAGGACCATCACCCGGAACGCCTCGTCGGCGACCTGGTCGAACCCGAGATGCGTGTAGACCCAGCCCAGGGCGTCCCACAACACCTGCGCGGTGGTGGCGACCGTATGAGCATCACCGGCGTGATGACGGGGCCTGCCCCGCTCACCCGTCGCCGACCGCTCGGACTTGCCAGAGCTCGTCCAGTCAGCGATCCGGTCCACCCGTGCCGCCACGCGCGGCACCTCACCCAGGTCGAACGCCTGCTGCCCGGGGTGGAGGCGTTCGCGGGCCACGGACCACAACAGCTCCAGCTCCGCATCGGTGTGCGCCGAGCCGACGTGCTCGATCTCCACGACCACGTCCCCGCGCGACGTGACCACCTGAACGGCGACCGCACCCGAGGCCGTGCGCACCTCCCGGATCCGCCGCGACACCACCCCACGACGCTACCCGCCGAATACTTAGTGCCGTCCCCGACAACACCCAGCACACGAACCCGCAGGTCACAGCCCTACAACCCGACTCAGCCAACCACACTGGGCGAAGTCGGGTGTGAGCGCCCTGGGTCTGTTGGAGGCTCCTGACCTCGGAAACGAGGCGCTTCAGACCTCCGGTGGGTCCATAGTCAGCGCAGGATGCCCGTGCGGCGGGCGGCGGCCACGGCTGCTGTGCGCGATGCGACTCCGAGTTTTGAGTAGATGTGGGCGAGATGCGACTTCACGGTGGTCTCGCTGACGAAGAGGCTGGTGGCGACGTCGGTGTTGGATTGCCCAGCGGCGACGCGCTCGAGCACCTCGATCTCGCGGCTGCTGAGGCTGACCCGCGGTGCCCGCATTCTGCTCATCAGCCGTGAGGCGATGACGGGTGCGAGGGCGCTCTCGCCTACTGCGGCGGCTCGAACGGCAGCGATGAGCTCGTGGGGCGGCGCGTCCTTGAGGAGGTAGCCGCTCGCGCCTGCCTCGACAGCTCCGAGGATGTCGGCGTCAGAGTCGTAGTTGGTGAGCACGAGGACGTATGGGGGCGCGTCCAGCGCTCGGATGCGACGCGTCGCATCGGCACCAGTTGACGTTGCGGCAGCTCCGAACTGGAGGTCCATCAGCACCATGTCGGGGTTCTCCCGTTCGGCCGCCTCTGCTGCTTCGTCGGGCGTTGCCGCTTCGGCGACGACCTCGATGTCCTCCTCCAGGCTGAAGACTGCGCGCAGTCCTGCTCGCACGACGGGGTGGTCGTCGGCGATGACGAGGCGGATCATGAGGCGGGTTCGCGCGCGAGGTCGACCATGAGCGTGGTGCCCCTTCCCGGTGCAGAGTCGATGGTGACGGTTCCGCCGAGCTGTTCCACGCGCTCTCTGGTCGCGCGGATGCCGAAGGAGTCAGAGCGACCAGGTGGTGTGGCGGCCTCCGACGGGTCTTCGAACCCGCGACCATCGTCGGTGATCTCGAATGACAGCCGATCGTGATGCACGGTGAGGGTGATTGTCGCCCTGCTGGCATCGGCATGCTGGATCACGTTGGCGATCGCGCCTTGTGCGATCCGGAGCAGTGCGGTTTGCAGGTGCATGGGCAGCTCGACGGTGTCTGAGACGCGGACGTCGACCTTCAGGCCTTGCGATGGCCACTGGGAGGCTGCGAGCCGGCGCAGCGCCCCGCCGAGACCTTCGTCATCGAGGTTGGGCGGGGTGAGCTCTCGGATGAACCGGCGTGCCTCGGCGAGGTTGGCCGCGGCCGTCTCGCGCGCCAAGCGGATGTGCTCGACGCCTGGCCGCTCGGGGTCCGCTCGCTCGGCGGCGTGCAGCAGCATCTGGATGCTGGACAGCCCTTGCGCGAGGGTATCGTGGATCTCGCGAGCGAGTCGGGACCGCTCTGCGACGACACCGGCTTCGCGCTCCGTCGCCGCGAGCTGTCCCTGGGTGGCGAGAAGCTCCTGCATGAGCTTCTCTCGTTGCGCGGCTTCGCGTGCGAGCGCTTGATAGCCGAGTCCGATGAGCAGGGCGACACCCGCGCCCACGATCGGCCCCACGACACCCGCCAAGCTCCACCCGTCATGGATGCCGAGCGCTGCCACGGCTACCGCCGTCGCCCCAGCGATCGCGACCGATCCCCACGCCCGGCCAAGCAGATGCAAGAACAGGAAGAAGAGTGGGAAGACCAGGTAGGCCGCCTCGGACGCCAGCCACAGCAGCAACACCCACTCCGTCGTGAGCGTGCCGAGCCAGAGCATCCGCAGCGTCGGCGTACCACGCGTCACGACGATGAGACCACCGAGCGCGTACGTGCCGAGCAGAAGGGCCGCCAACGCGATGATCGCGACGCTGGAGGCTGTGGGTTCGAACACGGCACGCGCCATGACCAGGACCGTCAGAGCGACGAGCAGGACGTGCAACCCCGTGCGCAGCCCGGCGAACACAGGGGTCAGCGCGGAATGGGCCACCCATCGGACCCTACGCGTCAGTAGCTAGCGGTCATCGTCCGAAAGTACGACTCCTCGACCCACCATTCCGCCGTCCAGCGCCGTTCGACCGGCCGATGACCGGGTCGCCCCTGCGCACGAGAGTGGACACGTCACCGCTCCGGAGACACGGAAGGACTTCTCCATGTTCGTCGCGCTGCGCGATCTTCGATTCGCTCGAGGCCGCTTCATCCTGATCGGCTCCGTCGTCGCCCTCATCACGATCCTCGTCGGGTTCCTCAGCGGACTCACCGGCGGGCTCGCCACCCAGAACATCTCCGGGGTCCTCGCGATCCCCGGGGACCGCATCGTCTTTTCAGCCCCCACCGACGGCACCTCGGCCGCCAGCTATACCGACTCCACCGTCACCCACCAGCAGAGCGAGACATGGTCAGCTGCGGACGGGGTCACGTCGGTCGAGCCGATCGGCATCAGCCAGACCCGCGCGGAAGCAGCCGGCAACCGGATCGCCGTCGCCGTGTTCGGCGTGCAGCCCAGCTTCGCCGCCACCGCTCCCACCCAGGACGGGTCCGTCACCCTCTCCAACCCTGCAGCGGCGGACCTGGACGTCGCGGTCGGTGAGCAGATCCAGATCGCCGGCACCACCTACACCGTCGAGAACATCGCCGGAGACGGCTGGTACAGCCACACGCCTGTCATCCAGATGACGCTGGCTGACTGGCAGAGGTACTCTGCCGCGACCGGGGCGCCCGACGCCTACGCCACCGTCCTCGCAGTCACCGGCACACCCGACTGGGACACCGCCGACGCCGAGGCGGCCACGGTGTCAGAGACCATTCTCGGGTCTCTCACCGCACTCAGCGCCTTTCGGTCCGAGATCGGCTCGCTGCTGCTGATGGTGGGCATGCTGTTCGGCATCTCCGGCCTCGTCATCGGCGCCTTCTTCACCGTCTGGACGATGCAGCGCAAGAGCGACATCGCCGTCCTCAAGGCCCTCGGCGCAAGCACCCCCTCGCTCGTGCGCGACGCACTCGGACAAGCGCTCATCGTGCTGCTGGTCGGCATCGGAGGAGGGCTGGCCATCGTCACAGGCCTCGGCGCCCTCGTCGGCAACGCCCTGCCGTTCATGCTCAGCCCCATCACGACCCTCCTGCCCGGCGCGATCATGATCGCGCTCGGGCTCGCGGGAGCCGCCTTCGCGCTCCGCTCAGTCACCTCCGCAGACCCCCTCACCGCCCTTGGGAGCAACCGATGATCCGCCTCGACGACATCACCCTCACGTTCCCTGATGGGGACAGCCGCCTCACCGCGGTCGACCACGTCGCCCTCACCGCACGACCCGGAACCGTCACCGGCATCACCGGCCCCAGCGGATCCGGCAAGTCCAGCCTGCTGGCCGTCGCAGCCACCCTCATCCACCCCGACTCGGGCCGTGTCCTTATCGACGACATCGACGCCACCCAGCTCGACCCCACCGAAGCGACCAGCCTTCGGCGGGAGAAGATCGGCATCGTCTTCCAACAGCCCAACCTCATCCCCTCCCTGACCGCCACCGAACAGCTGGCCCTCATGAACGAGCTCGGCGGCAGCCACTCCCGCCGAAACCGCCGCACCGCCACCGCACGAGCCGAAGCGCTACTCGAATCCGTCGGCCTTGCCGACAGCAAAGACAAGCGACCTCACCAGCTCTCCGGCGGACAACGCCAACGCATCAACATCGCACGAGCGCTCATGAACGACCCCAGCGTCCTGCTCGTCGACGAACCCACCAGCGCACTCGATCAGGCACGAGGCGCGAGCATCATCGACCTCATCCTCCGCCTCACCGACGAACTGAACACGTCTACGCTCCTCGTCACGCACGACCTCGTCCACCTTCCCCGTATGCACGCAGTGGTGAGAATCGTCGATGGACGCCTAGTACCGGCAGTGGCTGATGCAGCATGAATCTCAGGTGGCCATAGCCGGTCGTCTCGCGGGCCCCTTTCATGGACTCATGGGTGGCCTGGGCGGGGTGGGTGGTGCGGACCGTCTTCTCCCGCGACATCCCCCGCAGCCCGGCGGCCCGCATGAGGCGTTGCACGCTGCAGCGCGCCACTGGCCCACCACCGCTCTTGACCCGTTCCCGGTTCACCTGCGCGTGGACCTTCCTAGCGCCGTAGACACCGAGGTTGAGGATGTGGACCGTCTCGATCTCTCCAGGACGAGCAGGGTGTGAGCCTCCTCGGCGTCGATAGCGTTGCCGGCGAGCAGTGCCGCCGTCGGCGTGATCCAAGACACGAGGTCGAGGCGCAGGCCTCACGCACGCGCTGGCTCTCGGCGTCCATCTCGAGTGTGACCACGGAGACGGGGCAGTCCAAGCGGAAGCCGCTCTCACCGACGAGGGTGACGAGGGTCTAGATCGCGATGCGGGCGGCGCCCGCCGTTCGACAGATCTTGCCAGGATATCCAAACCCTAGTGTGCCTCACCTACAGTGTGGCAGTGACTACGGCGGTGTCCCGATCCTCGTTGCGCAGCTCCCTGAAAAGCCGTCCACGTCGCCGCGAAGGGGAGAACCGGGCACGTCCCGAAGTTCCCCGCGTCCTCCTGGCAACGGTGGCTGCTTCGGGGAGCCCTCGCGCTGCCCTTCATCCTGCTCGTTCTGCTTCTCGACGCCGCCGGCGGCGGCTACCTCCAGAACTCCACGGCGAACGCCGTCCTGGTGACGACCGCCCATGAGGTCCTCACCCGACCTGTCTCGATCGAGACGGTCGGGATGCTCTACCCACCGATCGCAACGCTTCTGGCGGTCATCGTGCCGGGGGGCGCGGTCGGACTGGGGATCGTCGGCGCGCTGACGGCGGGCTTTCTGCTGCAGCGGCTCGCCGAGTGGTCGCTGCGTCAGGGTCGCTCCGGTGCCGACCCGGTCCTGCTCGCCATCGTGGTAGGAGGCACTCCTCTGTTCGCGTTCCTCGCGACGACGAACGTCGAGGTCTTCCTGGGCCTGACCCTGTTTACGATGGGGTTGATCGATCTCGTCCGGTTCGTCGTGTTCGCGAACACCCAGGCCGGGTTCCGCGCGGGTCTGCTGTTCGCCGCGGCCGCTCTGACGGCGCCTACATTCGCGTTCTCCATCCTGATCGCCGCGTGCGTCGGCCCGTTCCTGCCGCACTCGCGGCACGGCTCACGTGTCGGCACGGCGCTGACGATGGCCTTTCCGACCGTCGCCGCGTTCGCCTCGGTCGCGCTGCTCGGTGAGATCTTCCTGGCCGATCCCCTCCTCGCCGTCGATGGTCTCCACGTCGGCTTCGCGCCGGAGAGGGTCGAGCGCACACGGACGTTCTTCGCGCAGCCCTGGGCCTGGCTCTACTACGTTCCTGCGGTGGTCGGTGTGGCGCTCGCTCTCGTGCGCCGCCACCCCGTGGCCGCTGTCGCGCCGGTTCTGCTGATGGGATCGATCGTCCTCATGTTCGTCGTCGGCGTCCTGCCCGCCGAGTCGTCGGGTGCCGCGTTCCTGCTTGTGCTTCTGTGCATTGTCGTCATCGCGTCGGTGCGAGGCCGCGGCTTCCGCACCCGATGGACCCTGCGGCTTGGTGCCGTGGTCCTGCTCGTGACAGGATGGACGTCGGCGCTACTCATCTACCGGCCGGTGGATGAGTGGATGCAGGCGCTGCTGACGGGATGGCCGTTCTGATGCCGGTCCGCTCCATCGAGGTCCCGGAGCACATCGCGCATGAGGCCTCTATGGGCCTGTGGGAGCGTGACCCGCTGCTGTCTGCCCGCACCGTGCTGACCCGTCCCCAGGGGATCGGTCTCGTCGTCGCGGCGGTGCTGTACGTGATCGCGCTGGTGGCGGCGTGGCGCCCGACCGTCATCGTGACGCTGCTGGTGGTGAGTGTGCTGTTCCTCATCGCGACGGCGTTCAAGTTCCATGTGTCCCTCGCGGGAGCGCGATACGACCTGGCTGATCGCATCGATCCGGCAGAGCTCGCGGCGCTGACCGACGAGGAACTGCCCACCTACACGGTGCTGGTGCCCGTGTTCCGCGAGGCGAACATCGTCCATCAGCTCGTCACCAATCTCGGCGCCCTCGACTACCGGCCCACAAGCTCGAGATCCTGATCCTGGTGGAAGAGGAGGACGACGAGACGCGCGCCGCGATCGAGGCCTCGCCGACCCCGGACAACTTCACCGTGGTGGTGGTCCCGAAGGGGCACCCGCAGACCAAGCCGCGCGCCTGCAACGTGGGCCTAGCGATCGCGACGGGCGAGTATCTCGTGATCTACGACGCGGAGGACGCCCCGGATCCGCTGCAGCTCAAGAAGGTGATCGTCGCGTTCCGCAACGCCTCCGAGGACACCGTGGTCATGCAGGCCTCGCTCAACTACTTCAACGTGCGTGAGAACCTGCTGACCCGCATGTTCACGCTCGAGTACTCGTACTGGTTCGACTACATGCTCACGGGGCTCGACGTAAACTCGCTGCCGATCCCGCTCGGCGGCACCTCGAACCACTTCCGCACGGATGCGCTGCGCACCCTCGGCGGATGGGACCCGTTCAACGTCACCGAGGACGCCGACCTCGGCATCCGCGCAAGCGCCCAGGGCTATCAGGTGGGCATCGTCGACTCGGTCACGATGGAGGAGGCGAACACCTCGATCCCGAACTTCGTGCGTCAGCGCAGCCGCTGGATCAAGGGCTACATGCAGACGACGCTCGTTCACGCGCGCTCGCCGCTGCAGCTGATCCGGCGCATCGGGGTCAAGCGGTTCCTGGGCTTCCTGATGCTGATCGCCGGAACACCGCTGACGTTCCTCGGCGTGCTGCCCCTGGTTCTGCTGACGGTGTTCACCTGGGCGCTGCCGACGGACATCGTCGAGCCGCTGTTCCCGACACCCGTGTTGGCGCTTGTTCTGCTGAACTTCCTCGTCGGCAGCGGTCTGATTGTTTACCTGAACATGCTCGGCCCCTGGAAGCGCGGGGACTTCTCGCTCATCTGGTGGGCGATGCTGAACCCGCTCTACTGGGTGCTGCACTCGGTGGCGTCGTACAAGGCGCTGGGGCAGCTCATCGTGCGGCCGCACTACTGGGAGAAGACCGCACACGGCCTCACCACGCACGAGACGCCGGATCCGGCCGTGACCGCGACCATCACCATCATCCGGTGACGTCGTCGGCCCCGGGCGATCGCGCCCGGGGCCGGCGATGTGGCGGCCTCAGACCCACAGCCGGTTGTCGGCGGCGGCGAGGTGGTCGGGCGTGCGCAGCATCTCGAGGGGGTGTCGCCGGCGGACGCCCATATTGCCGCCGACGTGAACCGGGAAGCGGAGCACCTCGCGAAGGAGCGCCCGACCTCGATGCGCGTCTTGATGTCGGACAGCATGTATCCCGACTGCGGCGGTGACGGTCGTTCCTCGGGGCGCTGCTCAACGGCCTGGCCGTCGCGTTCGTCGCCGCCACGGTGATCACGGTGCTCGGCGCGCTCACCGACCTCGAGGCGCCGCTCTGGCTCGCGCTGACGGCGGCGCTCACCCTCGTCGTCATCATCGTGCAGGCTGCCGTCGTGGGCGTCGTCGTCCCGCTCGTGCTCACCCGCGTGCGACTCGACCCGGCCGCGGGTACGGGGGTCTTCATCACGACGATCAACGACTTCGCGGGCATCGCGGTGCTGTTCCTGTTCGCGACGGTGCTCTACCTCCCGCACCTCCCGCACGTCTGATCGCTCACCCCCCGACGTAGGCCGCCAGGTGCACCCCGGTGAGCGTCGACCGCGCGGCCACGAGCTCGGCCGGCGGTCCCTCGAAAACGACGCGTCCGCCGTCGTGCCCCGCCCCGGGGCCCAGGTCGATGATCCAGTCCGCGTGCGCCATCACGGCCTGGTGGTGCTCGATCACGATCACGGAGCGCCCGCCGTCGACGAGGCGGTCCAGCAGCGCGAGCAGCTGCTCGACGTCGGCGAGGTGCAGGCCGGTCGTGGGCTCGTCGAGGACGAGCACGCCGCCCGTCTCACCCATGTGCGTCGCGAGCTTGAGGCGCTGACGCTCGCCGCCCGAGAGCGTGGTGAGCGGCTGACCGAGCGTGAGGTACCCCAGGCCGACGTCGGCCAGCCGGGTGAGGATCGCGTGCGCGCTCGGAACACGGGCCTCACCAGCCGCGAAGTACTGCGCTGCCTCCGTCACCGACATCTCGAAGACGTCGCCGATCGAGCGCCCGCCGAGCTGGTAAGACAGGACTGCCGCCTGGAAGCGTCGGCCCTCGCAGTCCTCGCACGGGCTGGAGACGGTGCCCATCGTGGGCAGGTCGGTGAAGATGACCCCGGCGCCGTTGCACGTGGGGCACGCACCCTCCGAGTTCGGGCTGAACAGCGCCGGCTTCACCCCGTTCGACTTCGCGAACGCCTTCCGGACCGGCTCGAGCAGGCCCGTGTAGGTCGCGGGGTTGGAGCGCCGGGAGCCGCGGATCGCGCCCTGGTCCACCACCACGACGCCCTCGCGCCGCGCGAGCGACCCGTGCACGAGCGAGCTCTTGCCCGACCCCGCGACGCCGGTCACCACGACCAGCGCGCCGAGCGGGACGTCGACGTCGACGTCGCGCAGGTTGTGCGTGCGCGCACCGCGGATCTCCAGCCGGCCCGACGGCGAGCGCACCTGCGCCTTCAGCCTCGCCCGATCGTCGAGGTGCCGCCCGGTCAGCGTGCCGCTGACGCGCAGACCGTCGAGCGTTCCCTGGAACACGACCTCGCCCCCGGCGGACCCCGCGAGCGGGCCGAGGTCGATCACGTGGTCGGCGATTGCGATCGTCTCCGGCTTGTGCTCGACGACGAGCACCGTGTTGCCCTTGTCGCGCAGCTGGAGCAGCAGGTCGTTCATGCGCTGTACGTCGTGCGGGTGCAGCCCGATCGAGGGCTCGTCGAAGACGTAGGTCACGTCGGTGAGCGAGGAGCCCAGGTGCCGGATCATCTTGGTGCGCTGCGCCTCGCCGCCGGACAGCGTGCCCGCGGCCCGGTCCAGCGAGAGGTAGCCGAGGCCGATCGACACGAACGCGTCGAGCGTGTCCCGCAGCGACTCCAGCAGGGGCGCGACGTTCGGCGCCTCGAGCGTGCGCACCCAGGCCGCGAGGTCGCTGATCTGCATCGCGCACACGTCGGCGATGCTGCGGCCGTCGATGAGCGAGGACCGCGCAGTCTCGTTGAGTCGGGTGCCGTGGCAGGCGGGACAGGCCGTGAACGTGACGGCCCGCTCCACGAAGGCGCGGACGTGCGGCTGCATCGCGTCCACGTCCTTGCTGAGGAACGACTTGCGGATCTGCGGGATGAGGCCGACGTAGGTGAGGTTGATCCCGTCGACCTTGATCTTGGTGGCCTCGCGGTGGAGGAGGTCGTGCAGCTCGCGCTCGCCGTAGTCGCGCAGCTTCTTGTCGGGGTCGAAGTAGCCGACGCCGCGGTAGATGCGCCCGTACCAGCCCTCCATCGAGTAGCCCGGGATCGTGAGCGCGCCCTCGTTGAGCGACCTGTCGGCGTCGAACAGCGCGGTGAGGTCGATGTCGCTCACGCTGCCGCGACCCTCGCACGGCGCGCACATGCCGCCCTGGATACTGAAGCGGCGCACCTGCTTCACGGTCGTCTCGCCCTTCTCGACCGTGACGGCCCCCTGGCCGGACATGCTGGCGACGTTGAAGGAGAACGCGTTCGGGGCCCCGATGTGCGGCTGACCGAGCCGGGAGTACAGGATCCGCAGCAGCGCGTTGACGTCGGTCGCGGTGCCGAGCGTGGAGCGCGGGTTCGCGCCCATCCGCTCCTGGTCGACGATGATCGCGGTGGTGAGGCCGTCGAGCACGTCGACGTCCGGCCGCGACTGGGAGGGCATGAAGCCCTGCAGGAACGCGGGGTAGGTCTCGTTGATGAGGCGCTGCGACTCCGCGGCGATCGTGTCGAACACGAGCGAGCTCTTGCCCGAGCCCGAGACCCCGGTGAACACCGTGAGGCGGCGCTTCGGGATCTCGACGTCGACGTTCTTGAGGTTGTTCTCGCGCGCGCCGAGCACGCGGATGGTGTGGTGGCCGTCGGCGGGGTGCGCCGGTGCGGCGGGACGGGTCGGGTTGGCCGCGTCGATCGGGCTCGTGGGGTACATCGCGCTCTCCTGGTGTCGATCTGGCGCCCTCGCCGACCGCGCCGGGTGCGGTCCGGCCGAGCGTACGGCGTCGGTGCGACACTGACGCCATGGTGATGCCACCGTTCTCGATCGACGGCGGCCGCGCCGTCGGACCGTCCTACGGCCTGGTCCTGACGCGGGGCGCCCGCGACGCCGTGCTGGAGTCCCTCTCGGTCGCGCGGTTCAGCGGCTGGGTGTCCCCGGCGCCCACCGGCGAGGAGCCCTGGACCGTCGCGGTCGCCGAGGACCCGCTCGGGCACGTCGCCTCCGAGCGACGGACGCTGCCCGAGCTCGCGCGCGACCTCGCCCGGGACCTCGCGCCGGGGTCCGGCTCGCCGGACGACGCCTCGCCCGAGCACGTGCCCGACGGCGAGCGCGAGTCCGCCGAGACCCTCGCCCCGGAGGGGGCGAGCGGTCGGCCCGAGGTGATCTGCGCCGTCGTGCGCGCCGAGACCCTGCTCACGATCGCGGCCTTCGACGGCGAGCAGCAGCTGGTCGACTACCTCTCCGACGCGCACGCGGCGCGGCCGGGCGACGAGTTCGCGTGGGGGCCGGAGGGCGCGCACGGCGGGCGGGCGCTCGCGCGGCTCAGCGGGCGACCCGACGCCGGCGAGGACGCGGTCGAGCTGCTGGGGGAGGAGCTCGGAGAGAGCGAGAACGAGTCCGAGCGGATCATGGCGCTCGCGCGGCTGCTCGGCTGGCCGGAGTGGCTGGTGGCGGTCGTCGGGCTGCCGAAGCGGGTCGCCGGCGGCCCGCCGGTCGAGGACTGGCAGCGCCTGCGGGCGGGTCGGAGCGGCCTGACCGGGCGGCTCGCGGCGCGGGCGGCGCGCACCGTGCGCCGGCGGGACCTCACGGAGAGCTGAGGCTCGCCGTCGGGCGTCGGGCGTCGGGCGTCGGCGATCTCCCTCGGTGGCTCCCGCACGGACCTCCTCGGCGTCCGGCCACGGCCCGGCGCCGCCGAGGCGGGGCCCGGTCTTCGTACACTCGCCCGGTGGCGAAGCTCTACTTCCGGTACGGGGCGATGAACTCCGGCAAGTCCACGGCCCTGCTCCAGGCCGCGTACAACTACGAGGAGCGCGGTCAGCGCGTGCTGCTGGCCAAGCCGGGCGTGGACACGAAGGGCGCCGACCACATCGAGAGCCGCCTCGGCGTCCGCCGACGGGTCGACCTCGTGGTCCCCGAGGACGCGTCGCTCCGGGCGGAGTTCCAGCGGGCCGCCGGTCCGCACCCGGTGGCCTGCTTCCTCGTCGACGAGGCCCAGTTCCTCACGGCCGAGCAGGTCGAGGACCTCCTGCGGATCGCGGTGCTCGACGGCATCCCCGTGATCGCCTACGGCATTCGGACGGACTTCCGCACCGAGGCCTTCCCCGGCTCGCGCCGGCTCCTGGAGATCGCGCACAGCCTCGAGGAGCTCAAGACCATCTGCCGCTGCGGGCGCAAGGCGCTGTTCAACGGGCGTCTCGTGGACGGACGCTTCGTCTTCGCGGGCAGCCAGGTGGCGATCGACGCCGGACCCGTGGCCCACGAGGGCGAGGTGACGTACGAGTCGCTGTGTGCCGAGTGCTACCTGCGCGAGTCCGACGGCGTGCTCGCCGCCGCCCCGGCGAAGGGTTAGCCCGGTGCTGCTGAACGCGACGATCTACGGCGTCGTGGGGATGAACGTCCTCGCACTGGCGCTGGTGCTGGGCCGCGCGCGCTACTTCCACACCGAGCTGTACCGGCCGATGCTGCTCAACATCGGGCTGTCGATCGCACCGGTGCTGGTGCTCGGCGTCGGGCTCCTGCCGGTGCTCGTGATGCTGAGCACGGGCGCGCCGACCGTGCTCGTCGTCTCCCTCGTCGCGCTCATCCTGCTCGCGTGGCTCCTGCTGCTGCCGAACGCGGGCTACCTCATCACCGAGCTCAACCTGTCCCACCGTCGCCCGGGCGACGGCGTGCCCGAGTGGTACGACGTCCTCCTCGTCCTCACGCTCGCGATGTCGGGTGTGCTGAACACCGTGGTCAACGTGTTCCTCGTGGTGCTCGCGTGGGTTGTGATCCGGTACGACGCGCTCGAGCCGCTGCAGTACGCCGAGGCCCGGCTGGCGATCGCCGGGGTGCTCCTGCTCGTGGCGTTCGGCATCTACCTCGGGCGCAACCTGCGCCTCAACAGCTGGGACGTGCGCAAGCCGTGGCGCCTCGTGGCGAAGGTGTGGCGGCACCTGCGGGTGCCCGCGAACCTCGGCAACGCGATCGGGTTCACGCTGATCGCGGCGCTCTTCCTCGGGCTGATGTTCCTCGTGGTGATCGGGCCGATCGTCAGCGCCGTCATCGCGCTCTCAGGCTGAGCCGGTGCGGGGTGGACGTGGCGGTTGCGGTGTCCACGTGGTGCGCAGCTGGGCGCACAGGCTCAGCCGCGCGCCTGCTCCACGCCCTCGGACATGCCCCCGTGCTCGCCGTCGCCCTCGGCAGGCCTCGCGCCGTCGCCGTCGCGCGCCGCACACAGCCCGAACACCGCCTCGACGCCCGCCGCGAACGCCCCCAGCTCGCCGTCCGCCGCGAGCTCGCGCGCGCGGATCGACGGCGTGTGCAGCAGCACGCCGACGAGGTGGCGCAGCGCCGCCTCGGTGCGGGCGGCCTCGTGCTCGTCGTGCGCCCGACGCCGGGCGCGCACGAGCTCGGACTCCAGCAGCTCCTCCACGTGCCGCCGCAGCGCGACGACGGCCGGCGCCGCGTCCACGTCCGCGACGTAGCGCACGACGGCGTCGCGCACGTTGGCGAGCTCCTCGCCGTCGCGCTCCACGCCGCCGCCGAGGCCGGGCACGTCCGCGTGCCGCGCGATGGTGGCCAGGTCCAGCAGCTCGACGCCGGGCAGCTCGCCCACCGCGGGGTCGACGTTGCGCGGCAGCCCCAGGTCGATCACGAGCAGCCGGCGAGCCGGGACGTCGCGCAGGCCGAGCGCCGTGCGCGACGTGCAGGTGAGGACGAGGTCGGCCTCAGTCACGGCGTCGGCCAGCGCACCCGCGGCGGGGGCAAGCCCGTGGCGCAGCGCGAACGCCTCGGCCCGGCCGGTGCCCGACCACACCGCGACCCGTAGCGCGCCGCGCTCGCCGAGCGCGCGCACGGCGGTGCGGGCGTGCGCCCCCGTCCCGACGAGCAGGACGCGGGTGGCGCGCCAGTCGGCGATCCGGCTCGCCGCGAGGTCAAGCGCCAGGTGGACCACGGACGCGTCCGGCTGCGCCGGGGCGTGGCTGCGGACCTCGCGCGAGGTCCGGATCGCGCGCTGGAACACCTGGTCCAGCGCCGGGGTGGTGGCGCCGAGTCGGCGCGCCTCGTCGTACGCGCGGGAGACCTGGCCGGTGATCTCGCTCTCGCCCAGGACGAGCGAGTCGAGCCCGGAGGCGACGGCGAACAGGTGGTGCACGGCGTCGCCGTCGGTGCGGGCGCGCACGCCGTGGCCGAGGTCGGGCAGGCCCGAGCGCTGGGCGAGGGCGCGCACGATGTGGGTCGCGGCCTCGTCGGCGTGCTCCGCGGGGACGTCGAGGTAGGCCTCGAGCCGATTGCAGGTGGAGACCACGACGGCGCCGCTCACCTCGTCCCGCGCCAGCGTGCTCTCCACGAGCTCGCGTCGGGACAGACCGGCGACGGCGGCGGTCGCCCGCTCGAGGACGTCGAACCCCGCGGAGGCGTGGGTGAGCGACAGAGCCAGGAGCACGGGCGTCATGCTACGACCGGTTCGACGGCCGCCCCAACGAGGGTGACCTCACCTGGCGGCGACGTGACGGGGAGCGAACGTGCAGGTCACGGCGATATGACGAGGCGTCAGCACGCCGCCCGCGCCCCCCTGGGTCGCGTGCACGCGGCGCCGGCACCCCACGTCACGACAGCCCGTCAGTACGTCCTGACACGCGTCCGGGGAGTGTCAGGATGAACAGGTGACCCTGTCTCCCACGCACCCGCTGGTCGACGGCCGCACCAGCGACGCGGCCCTGGTCCGCGCGTACCGAGGCAGCCTGGCGCCGCACGTCCCGGTCTGGTTCATGCGGCAGGCCGGCCGCTCGCTGCCGGAGTACCGCGAGCTGCGCGCGGGCGGGGACATGCTCGCCGCATGCCTCGACCCGGCAACGGCGAGCGAGATCACGCTGCAGCCGGTGCGTCGCCACGGCGTGGATGCCGCCATCTTCTTCTCCGACATCGTCGTGCCGGTGCTGCTCGCCGGCGTCGACGTGCGCATCGTGCCCGGCCGCGGCCCGGTCCTGGGCACCCCCGTCCGGACACCGCGCGACATCGCCGACCTGCCCGAGCTGGACCCGGCCGACCTCGCCCCGGTGCGGGACGCCGTCGCGCGCACGGTCGAGGCGCTCGGTGCCACGCCGCTCATCGCGTTCGCAGGAGCGCCGTTCACGCTCGCGTCCTACCTCGTGGAGGGTGGGCCGTCCAAGGACCAGCTGCGCGCCCGCGCGCTCGCGGTCGCCGACCCCGAGGCGTTCGACGCGCTCCTGTCCTGGTGCGCCCGGACCTCGGGCGCGTTCCTCCGCGCCCAGGTCGAGGCCGGGGCCTCGGCGGCGCAGGTGTTCGACTCGTGGGCCGGCTCGCTGTCGCGGGAGTCCTGGCGCACCCGGGTCGCCCGGCACACCGCCCGGACTTTCGCCGCGCTCGACGGCCTGGACGTGCCCACCGTCCACTTCGGCACCGGGACCGGCCCGATCCTCGACCTGCTGCCGCACTACGGCGCCGGCGTCGTCGGTGTGGACTGGCGGACCCCGCTGGACGACGCCGCGCGCGCGGTTCCCGGCTGGCCGCTCCAGGGCAACGTCGACCCCGCGGTGCTCGGCGCGCCCTGGCCGGTGATCGAGGCTCACGTCCTCGACGTGCTGGAGCGCGGCCGCGCCGCCTCCGCGCACGTGCTCAACCTCGGCCACGGCGTGCCGCCCGAGACCGACCCGGACGTGCTCACGCGGATCGTCGCGCTCGTCCACGAGGTCACGGCCACCGGGGCGAGCACCGGCGAGGACGCGCGATGACCGCAGAGGTCGTCACGGTCGTCGGCGGGGGGATCGCCGGCCTCGTCGTGGCGCGCGACCTCGCCGTGGCCGGTGTGCCGGTCATCCTGCGCGAGGCCTCGCCGCGCCTGGGCGGGCAGATCGAGCAGGTCGAGCTCGCGGGCCGCCTGCTCGACATTGGTGCCGAGTCGTTCGCCACCCGCGGCGGCACGGTCGCGGCGCTCCTGGCCGACCTCGGGCTCGACGGCGAGGTCACTCCGCCCCTGGACTCCCCGGCGTGGGTGCACCGCGCCGACGGCACGGCGTGCGCCCTGCCCGCCACGGCCGTCCTCGGCATCCCGAGCCGGCCGCTCGCGCGCGACGTCGTGCGCGCCATCGGCTCGGTCGCCGCGGTCCGCGCGGCGTGCGACGCCGTCCTCCCGCGCAGGAGCCGCCGCCTGCCCGACCCCACGCTCGGCGCGGTGGTCCGCGCCCGGATGGGCGACGCCGTCGTGCGCGGTCTGGTCGACCCGGTGGTCCGCGGGGTGTACTCCACCGGCGCCGACGACCTCGCGCTGGCGACCGCCTCGCCGCCGCTCGCGTCCGCCCTCACCCGCACCCGGCGGCTCGCCGTGGCCGCTCGTCAGGTGCGCGCGGCCGCCCCAGCCGGCTCGCAGGTCGCCTGCGTGCGGGGTGGCCTGGGCGCGGTCGTGGCCGCGCTCGCCGCCGACGCGCGCGCCCACGGCGCCGCGCTGCGCACCGACGACCCGGTCACCGCCGGTGAGCTCGCCGAGATCCGCGTGGCCGGTCCCGTGGTCGTGGCCGCCGTGGGCCTCGCCTCGACCGCGACGACGAGCCGCACGCTCACCGTCGTCGCGGCGGCCGTCGAGGGCCTCACGGGCGCCCCCCGCGGCACCGGCGTGCTCGTCGCGCCGGACGCGCCCGGGGTCACCGCCCGCGCGCTCACGCACTCCAGCGTCAAGTGGCCCTGGCTCGCGGGCGACGCCGCGCTGGTCCGGCTGTCCTACGACGCCCCGCCCACGGACGGCGACGTCGAGCGTGACGTCCGGCTGCTCTCCGGCGCGCCCGAGGCGCGCGTGCTCGCCGTCGTGCGTCGCACGTGGACACGCACGATCGCCGTGGGGGCGCCACCCGAGCAGGCGCACGACGGCGCCGCTCACCTCGTCGGGGAGGCCTCGGGCCGCACGGGTCTCGCCGCGATCGTGGCTCACGCGCGCAGCGTCGCCGCGAGCCTCGCCGGCACCACGACGGACACGGCGAGCGGCCCGACGACCGCCACCACGAGCGGCACCACGAGCGGCACCACACCCAGCCTTGTCACCAGTCCCCACCAGGAAGGACGGTCATGACGGAGTCGACCCTCCCCGAACCGACCACCCCCGGCAGCTCGGCCCGCGACACCGCCGCGCCCGCCGACCCGATGCCGACGTACGGCGACGGCCCCGGCACCGCCGTCGAGTCCGGCGCCCCGGACCGCCTCGGCTACGCGCTGTGGGCCGTGTTCGGCCGACGCGGCAGCCACGGCGTGGACGCTGCGCTCGCCGACGTCGCCCTGCCCGACGGCGTCACGCTGCGCGGCACCTACGACGTCTCGGGCCTGCGCGCCGACGCCGACCTGCTCGTGTGGCTGACCGGAGCGGACGCCGCGGACCTGCAGGCCGCGCTGCGCGTGATGCGCCGGCTCGAGCCGTTCGCGTCCATGGCCCCGGTCTGGAACGCCCTCGGCGTGCACCGCGACGCCGAGTTCACGCGCAACCACTCCCCGGCCTACATGCGCGGCCTGCCGCCCAAGGAGTGGCTCACCGTCTACCCGTTCGTGCGCAGCTACGAGTGGTACGTGCTGCCCGAGGAGGAGCGCCGCGGCATGCTCGCGCAGCACGGCCGCAAGGGCTCGGAGTACCCGCAGGTGCAGACCAACACGGTCGCGAGCTTCGCGCTCGGCGACTACGAGTGGCTCCTCGCCCTCGAGGCCGAGGACCCCGTGCACCTCGTGGACCTCATGCGCCACCTGCGCGCCACCGAGGCGCGGCGCCACGTGCGCGAGGAGCTCCCCTTCTTCACCGGTCGGCTCCTGCGGGTCGACGAGATCGAGGAGGTCGTCTCATGACCACGGTCACCCACCACGACGGCGCCAGCCCGGCCGGAGGCCGCGATGACGCGGGCCGCCCCGCCGTCGTGCCGTACGCCTCGCCCGCGGCCGCCGCCGGTCCGGAGCACGTCGAGGAGCCCGTCGCCTACGACGCGATCCTGCTCGCCGGCTTCGGCGGACCCGAGGGGCAGGACGACGTCATCCCCTTCCTGCGCAACGTCACGCGCGGGCGCGGGATCCCGGACGAGCGCCTCGAGGAGGTGGCCCACCACTACCGCCACTTCGGCGGGGTGAGCCCGATCAACGAGCACAACCGCCAGCTGCGTGCCGCGCTGCAGGCCGAGCTCGACGCCCGCGGCCTGGACCTGCCCGTCTACTGGGGCAACCGGAACTGGGCGCCCTACCTCGAGGAGGCCGTGCGCGAGGCCGCCGACGCGGGGGACACCCGCCTCATCGCGATCGCGACGAGCGCGTACTCGAGCTTCTCCTCCTGCCGCCAGTACCGCGAGGACTTCGCGCGCGTGCTCGAGGCGACCGGCCTGGGCGAGAGCGTCACCATCGACAAGGTGCGCCCGTTCTTCGACCACCCCGGCTTCGTGCACGCGTTCGTCGCCGGTGTGCGTGACGCAGTGCTCGATCTCACCACGGGCGAGGACGCCGTGCCGGTCGAGGCGGTGCGGGTGCTGTTCGCGACCCACTCGATCCCGACGGCGGACGCCCTCCGGTCCGGACCCGCCGACCTCAACGAGCGGCTCGGCCACGGCGACGGCGGCTCCTACGCCGCGCAGCACCGCGCGGTCGCGGCGTACGTGGTGGAGCAGGTCACCGCGGCGACCGGGCTGGAGCCGGGGTGGGACCTCGTCTACCAGTCCCGCTCCGGGCCCCCGAGCCAGCCGTGGCTCGAGCCCGACGTCAACGACCGGATCGCCGAGCTGCCCGGCGAGGGCGTGCGCGCCGTCGTCATCGTGCCGCTCGGGTTCGTCTCGGACCACATGGAGGTCATGTGGGACCTGGACGAGGAGGCCATGGAGACGGCCGCCGAGCACGGCCTGCGGGCCGTGCGCACGCCGACCCCGGGCGTCGACCCGGTCTACGTGAGCGGCCTGGTCGACCTCGTCCTCGAGCGCGTGCACGGCACGCCGACGGCCGAGCGGCCCGCGGTGACCGAGCTCGGGCCGTGGTTCGACGTGTGCCGGCCGGGGTGCTGCGAGAACGTGCGGGCGGGGTTCAAGCCGGCCGCCGCCGGGCTGGCCCCGTGACGCTGCGCGTCGGCACCCGGGGGAGCGCGCTCGCGCTCGCCCAGACCCGAGCGCTCCTGGCGGACGTGCCCGACGTCGAGCTCGTCACCGTGACCAGTCACGGCGACCGCTCGACGGCGAGCCTCGCCTCCCTCGGCGGCACCGGCGTGTTCGTCACCGCGCTGCGCGACGCGCTGCTCGCGGGCGACGTCGACGCCGTCGTGCACTCCTGCAAGGACCTGCCGACGGCGCCGCACGAGGAGGTCGAGCTCCTCGCGCTGCCCGCGCGGGCGGACGCCCGCGACGTCCTCGTCGGCGCGGGTGACGCCCGGCTGGCGGACCTGCCGGTCGGCGCGCGCGTGGGCACCGGCTCCCCGCGGCGTCGGGCCCAGCTGCTGCGCGCGCGGCCGGACCTGGACGTCGCCGACATCCGCGGCAACGTCGACACCCGGTTGCGCCGCGTGCAGGACCCGCGCACCCCGGAGGAGCGCCTGGACGCCGTCGTGCTCGCGGCAGCCGGGCTGGACCGCCTCGGCCGCCTCGGCGAGGCGAGCGAGCTGCTCGACCTCGTGGCGTGGCCGACGGCGCCCGCCCAGGGCGCGCTCGCCGTCGAGGTCCGCCGCGACGCGCCGCCCGCGGTGCGCGACGCCGTCGCGGCCCTCGACGACCCGGCGACCCGGCGCGCGGCCACGGCCGAGCGCATCGTGCTGCGGCTCCTCGAGGCCGGGTGCGCCGCACCCCTCGGCGTCTCGGTCACGGGCGGCGAGCTCGTCGCCGAGGCGTACGCGCTCGACGGAGCACGCGCGGTCCGCGCGACGGCGCCACTGGGCGCGGCGGGCGCGGGGAATGCGCCGGCGGCTGACGGCGTCGCCGTCGGGGAGGCCGACCCCGAGTCCGTGGCGCGCGACGTCGTCGCGGCGCTCCTGCGCGACGGTGCGGCGGGGCTGCTCTCGTGACCGGCGCCACGCCCGGCGGCGAGCTCGCGGACGAGCCCGACGGCCGGCCCGACGACGAGCCGACGGGCGACGGCGTGTGGGGCCGGACCGTGCTGCTCACGCGCGACGCCGAGCGTGGTCGCGCGTTCGCGACCCAGGTGCGGGCGCGCGGGGGCTACCCGCTGCTCGACCCGCTGCAGACCTACGGACCACCGGCGAGCCCGCAGGCGCTCGCCGTCGCCGTCGCCCGCCTCGCCGCGGGCGAGCTGGACTGGCTCGTGCTCACCAGCGCCCGCGCGGTCGACGCCCTCGTCGAGGCCGCCGGCTCGGCCAGTGTGGACGTGGGCGGGGCGCGCGTTGCCGCGGTGGGGGCGGCAACGGCGGCCCGGGCGACGGCGGCGGGGATGGCGGTCGAGCTCGTGCCCGAGCGCGCCTCCGCCGCCGGCCTGCTCGCCGCGTGGCCCGTGGGCGGGGAGGGTGAGCGCGTGCTCCTGCCGCTGTCGGCACTCGCACCCGACACGCTCGTGGCCGGCCTGTCGGCGTTCGGGCTCGTGCCCGAGCGCGTCGAGGCCTACTCCGTGCAGCCGCAGGAGCCGTGCGTCGCGCTCGAGGCCGCACTCGCGAGCGGCGCGCTCCTGGGCGCCGTCGTGACGTCCGGGTCGACCGCGCGTCGCCTCGCCGACATCACCCTCGGCCGCGACCGCGCGCCCGTCCCGGTCGTCGTCGCGATCGGCGACACGACGGCGCAGCACGCGCGCGACGCGGGGCTGACCGTCGCCGCGGTCGCCCCGCAGCCCGACGCGTTCACGCTCGTGATGACGCTCGCCGACGCGCTCGACGAAGCGCTCGAGGGCATCCCCGCGCCTGCGCACCCCGACACCGCGCACCCCGACACCGCGCACCCCGACACCCCCTCACCGGAGGCCTCGTGACCACCGTCCGACCCCGGCGCCTGCGCGCCACCCCCGCGCTGCGCGCGCTCGTCGCCGAGACCCGGCTGCACCCCGAGCGGCTCGTGCTCCCGCTGTTCGTGCGCGAGGGTCTCACCCAGCCGCACCCCATCGCGTCCATGCCCGGCGTGCAGCAGCACACCCTCGACTCGCTCCGGGCGGCGGCGGCCGAGGCCGCGGAAGCGGGCGTCCGCGGCGTCATGCTCTTCGGCGTGCCCGCGCACCGCGACGCCGTCGGCTCCGCGGCCGACGCCGCGGACGGAATCCTCAACGTCGCCACGGCCGCGGTGGCCGCCGAGGTCGGGGACGCGCTCGTCGTGCAGACCGACCTGTGCCTGGACGAGTTCACCGACCACGGGCACTGCGGCGTGCTCGACGGCGCGGGCCGGGTGGACAACGACGCCACCCTGGAGCGCTACACCGCGATGGCGCTGGCTCAGGCCGAGGCGGGATCGGCCCTGCTCGGCCTGAGCGGCATGATGGACGGCCAGGTCGCGGCCGTGCGCGCCGCGCTCGACGACGCGGGCCGCTCCGACGTCGCGCTGCTGGCCTACTCCGCGAAGTACGCGTCCGCGTTCTACGGACCGTTCCGCGACGCCGTCGACTCCGCGCTCACCGGCGACCGGCGCACCTACCAGCTCGACCCGGGCAACGGGCGAGAGGGGCTGCGCGAGGCCGCGCTCGACGTCGCCGAGGGTGCCGACGTCGTCATGGTGAAGCCCGCGTCGCACTACCTCGACGTGCTCGCGGCGGTCGCCGCCGCGAGCCCGGTGCCGGTCTGGGCGTACCAGGTGAGCGGCGAGTACGCGATGGTCGAGGCCGCGGCGGCGCACGGCTGGCTCGACCGCGAACGCGCGGTCACCGAGTCGCTCGTCGCGATCCACCGCGCGGGCGCCGACGTCGTGCTCACCTACTGGGCGACCGAGGTCGCCCGGTGGCTGCGATGACGCGCGGGAGGAGCAACGAGGCCGAGTTCGCGCGGGCGCGCCACGCGATCCCGGGCGGCGTGGACTCCCCGGTCCGGGCCTACGGCTCGGTCGGGGGCACGCCCCGGTTCCTCGTGCGTGCCCGCGGTGCCTCGGTCTGGGACGTCGAGGGCCGCGAGTACACCGACCTGGTCTGCTCCTGGGGACCGGCGCTGCTCGGCCACGCGCACCCCGAGGTGGTCGCCGCCGTCCAGCAGGCGGCCGCGGACGGGCTCTCGTTCGGGGCGCCGACACCGGGGGAGACGCTGCTCGCGGAGGAGATCCGCGCCCGCGTCCCGGGCGCGGAGAAGGTGCGTCTCGTGTCCACCGGTACCGAGGCGACGATGACCGCGCTGCGGCTGGCCCGCGGTGCGACCGGGCGGCCGCTGGTCGTGAAGTTCGCCGGTCACTACCACGGGCACTCCGACGGCCTCCTCGCGCAGGCCGGCTCCGGCGTCGCGACCCAGGGCCTGCCGGGCTCGGCGGGCGTGCCGGAGCCGATCGCCGCGCAGACCCTCGTGCTGCCCTACAACGACCTCGCCGCCCTGGCGACGGCGTTCGCGGCGCACCCGGGCCGGATCGCGGCCGTCATCACCGAGGCCGCCGGCGCGAACGCCGGCGTGCTGCGGCCCGATCCCGGCTTCAACGCCGCGCTGGCCCGGATCTGTCACGAGAACGGCACGCTGCTCGTGCTCGACGAGGTGCTCACCGGGTTCCGCGTCGGACCGGCCGGCTGGTGGGGCCTCGACGAGACGCCGTTCACGCCGGACCTCGTGACGTTCGGCAAGGTCGTCGGCGGCGGGATGCCGCTGGCCGCGCTCGGCGGCCGGCCCGAGCTCATGGACCTGCTCGCCCCGCTCGGGCCCGTCTACCAGGCGGGCACCCTGAGCGGGAACCCGCTCGCGGTGGCCGCCGGGCTCGCGACCCTGCGCCTGGCCGACGCCACGGTGTACGCCCACGTCGATCGCGCTGCCGGCGTCGTGGCCGACGCCGTGGAGCGCGAGCTCGCCGCGGCCGGCGTCGCCGCGGTGGTCCCGAGGGCGGGCAACCTGTTCTCGATCGCGTTCCGGACCGGCACGGTGCGGGACTACGACGACGCCCGCGACCAGGAGGACTGGCGCTACCCGCCGTTCTTCGCCGCGATGCTCGAGCAGGGCGTCAGCCTGCCGCCGAGCGTGTACGAGGCCTGGTTCCTCTCTTCAGCGCACGACGACGCGGCGCTGGACCGCATCCTGCGCGCGCTGCCCGCAGCGGCAAGTGCGGCGGCCGCGGCCACGCCGCCGCCGCAGCACTGAGCGCGCACCGTCCTCGGGGCACGGTGGTGCCCGGCGGTGCACGCGGATGCACCTCACCGCGAGGCGCGCGCCCCGAACTTCCAGTATCCGCAGAACGACACGTGCTCCTTCGGCACGCCCCGGGCCACCACGTCTCGTCGCGCGCCGGTCGCCAGCGCCTGCTCGCCGATCGCGAACACGTACGGCACGCCGTCGGGCAGGGTCGCCGAGCCGAGCGCCGCGAGCGCCGCGACGCCCGGCCGCGCGTGCGCGTCGGTGCGCACCACGAGCTGCACGGTGACGCCGTCGGGCGCCCCGAGGTCCTGGGCGTCCTCGGCGCTCGGCAGCTCGAGGATCACCGTGCCGCGTGCGTCCCGGGGCAGGTCGCGGCAGATCCCGGCGACGGCCGGCAGCCCGGACTCGTCGCTCACCACGAGGACGGAGTCGGTGTCCGCGGGCGGGTTCCACATCCGGCCCTCGTCGAGCACGGCCGCGGGATCGCCGGGCTCGGCGTGCACGGCCCACGAGGCGAACGAGGCCTCGGTGGGGGAGACCTCGCCGTGCACCACGACGTCCACGTCGAGCTCGTCGCCGCGCAGCTCGCGGACCGTGTAGTTGCGCAGGAGGGGCCGCACGGACTCCGGGAGCGTCACGTACCGGACGTAGGAGACGAGGCCGACGTCCTTGAGCAGGTGCAGCTCGGTCTGGCCCGGGCGGCGCACGAGGGCCCGGAACCACTGGTCGAAGCCGAGCGGGGCGATCTCACCCGCCCCGCCGAGCGTCACGCGCTGCACGTGCGGGCTGATCCGTTCGCTGCCCGTCACGGTGAGGGGGACGACGCGCGCGGTGTCGGGCTTGACCGGGTCGATGCGAAGGCGAGTCATGAAGGTGAGCCTAACCTCATCGCCGCCACGGTTCCGGGGGGATCCCGCACGAACGGACCTAGCATCTCCTCGTGCACTACTACCGCTGTCCGCAGTGCTCCGGCCTCACCTACTCCGACTCCCTCGCGTGTCCCTCGTGCGGCACGGAGATCGGGATCCACCCGCCGTCGCAGCGTGTCCTCCCGGTCCTGCCCGACGGCGTGGAGCGCGACGGGACGCGCTGGGTCGCGTGCGGCAACCGCGACCAGCGCTGCAACTGGCTCGTCGACACGGCCTCGGGGGACGCGCGGTGCACCGCCTGCCGGATGACCCGGCGCAGCCCCGAGCCCGACGACACCCTCGCGATCGCGAAGCTCGCGCGGGTCGCGAAGGACAAGCGGCGCCTGCTGCTCCACCTCGCCAGCCTGGGCCTGCCGATCACCCCGTGGTACGAGCAGCAAGGTGGCCTCGGCTTCGACCTGCTGTCCTCCCGCTCGGGCAACGGCCCGGTCCGGATCGGGCACGCGGGCGGGATCATCACGATCGACCTCGCCGAGTCCCTGGACGACCACCGGGAGCGGCTGCGGGTCTCCCTCGGCGAGCCGTACCGCACGATGCTCGGGCACTTCCGGCACGAGTCGGGGCACTACTACCAGCGCGTGCTCGTGGAGACGACCGACTGGATCGGGGAGTGCCGCGAGCTCTTCGGCGACGAGCGTGTCTCCTACGCCGACGCCATCTCGCGGCACTACAGCCAGGGCGCGCCGCAGGGCTGGGTCCAGGGCTACATCTCCGAGTACGCGACCATGCACCCGTGGGAGGACTTCGCGGAGACGTGGGCCCACTACCTGCACATCACGGACACCCTCGGCGTGCTCGCAGAGGCGGGCGTCGAGCTGCTCGCCGACCGGCATCCGGACCTCCTGCCGCGCGACATCACGCCGCGCACGAGCTACCACGGTCGCGAGGCGCGCGAGATGCTGCAGGACTGGTACTGGTGCTCCAAGCTGCTCAACCGCGCGAACCAGGCGATGGGCAAGGGCGACCTCTACCCGTTCGGGATCGTCGCCGCCGTCGCCCGCAAGCTCGACTTCGTCCACCGCGTCGTCCAGGACGCCTCCGCCGGTTCGGCCGCCTCGGCCGCGCCCGACGGCGAGCACGAGCCGGTCGCGGCGCCCGCCTCCGCGGGGGGTGCGGCATGACGCGGCAGCCGTCGAGGTGGGAGGCGATCGTCGCCGCCAACCCGGCGCACTCGACGTGGTACGTCGAGCGGTTCCGCACCATGCGGGAGCAGGGCGCGGACCTCGACGGCGAGGCGCGCCTCGTCGACGCGATGCTCGCCCGCGGCTCGCGCGTGCTCGACGCCGGCGCGGGGACCGGCCGGGTCGGCGGGGCGCTGCACGCGCGCGGGCACACGGTGGTCGGCGTCGACGTCGACCCGATGCTCGTCGCCGAGGCCGAGGCGGTCTACCCCGGCCCGACGTGGCTGCAGGGCGACCTGACGACCCTCGACCTGCCGGCGCGGGGGATCGCGGAGCCGTTCGACGCCGTCGTGCTGGCCGGGAACGTCATGACGTTCCTCGCCCCGGGCAGCCACGCCGAGACCCTGGCCGCGCTCGCGCGCCACCTCGCCCCCAAGGGGCGGATCGTGCTCGGGTTCGGGACCGCGCGGGACTACGACGTCGCCCAGCTCGCCGAGGACGTCGCCGCCGCGGGCCTCGTGGAGGACCTCCGACTCGGGACGTGGGACCTGCGGCCGTGGACGCCGGATTCCTCGTTCGTCGTGGCGGTGCTGCGCGCGGCGGACGCTCGGGCGCGGACCGCCTAGCCTGAGCGGCATGGCCTACCCGCAGGACGTGCTGGCGCCGGACGAGCGCGTGGTGGTCCACGAGCACCCGCACTGGAAGGCGCTGCTGCTCCCGGCGCTGACCGCGGTGCTCGTCACGGCGGTCGGGGTCGGGTCGTGGTGGGCGGTGCTGCGCACCGACCCGGACGAGCCGTGGCCCACGGTGACCGGAGTCGCCGTCGGGGTGATCTGGACGACCCTGTTCGTCTGGCTCTTCATCGCGCCGCTCGTGCGCTGGGGGACCACGCACTTCGTGATCACGGACCGCCGCGTCATGTACCGCACAGGCGTGCTCACCCGCAGCGGCATCGACATCCCGCTCAGCCGGATCAACAGCGTGCAGTTCCGGCACGGGTTCGTCGACCGGATGCTGCGCACCGGCACGCTCGTCATCGAGTCGGCGTCGGAGGACCCGCTGGAGTTCGACGACATCCCGCGCGTCGAGCGCGTGCACGCGCTGCTCTACCACGAGGTCTACGACACCCTGGGGGAGGAGGAGGCGGGGCGCTGAGCCGGCACCCCCTCCGCCACCAGCGCAGCGCCTGCGCTCGTCCCAGCACTCTCGGCCGGCCTCGGCTCGACCCCCGACGCACCCCGGCGCCCGGGCGCGAACACCACGCGCCGCTGCACCACGAAGGACGCCACCCACAGCGCGAGGTCGGTCGCCGGCTTCGCGACCACGAGAGGCAGCCCGATGTGCTCGAGCGCCCGGATGCCCACGTAGCCCGCGGCCAGCAGCACGACGGCGAGGCCTACGTACCGCAGCACCTGGCCGCGCAGCGCCGCTCGCCCGCGCGCGGCGCCAGGGAACACGGCTCGCCGGTTGAGCGCGAAGTTCACCGACGCGCTCGCGAGCCGCGCTCCCACGACGGCGAGCACGAGGCTCCCGGTGGCCGCCTCGAGCAGGAGCACGCCCGCCAGGTCGACCGCGGCGGCCAGGAGCGAGGACGCCGCGAACAGCAGCAGCGGTGCGAGCACGCGGACGGAGTCCACGAGCGGGCGAAAGTGCGAGGAGGCGTTGTGGTCGAGGTACACCGTGGCGATCGGCACCTCGACGACCGGTCCGCCCCGGCCCGCCGCCTCGAGCAGCACGCGCAGCTCGTAGGCGAACCGCTCACCCGGCACCCGCAGGAGCCACGGCACCGAACGGGCGCCGAACCCCCGCAGGCCGGTCTGCGTGTCGCCGATCCGCCGTCCGGTCGCGAGCGCGACGAGTCCGGTCATCGCGCGGTTGCCGATCCGGGAGCGCAGCGGCACCCGGCCCGTGAAGGCCCGCGAGCCGAGCACGAGCACGTCCCGCTCGCCGTCGGCCAGCCGCCGGGCGACCTCGTCGGCGACGGCGGCGACGTCGCCCGGGCGGTGCTGGCCGTCGCAGTCGGCGCACACCACGACGACGTCGTCCCGTCCGCGGGTCAGCTCGGCGATCCACGCCATCCCGGTGCGCAGCGCCGCCGCCTTGCCGCGGTTGCGCGGGTGGTGCAGCACGCTCGCGCCGAGGCGCGCCGCGGCGTCGAACACGCGCTGGTACCGCTCGCCCGAGCCGTCGTCGACCACCGCGAGTCCCGCCCCGGGCAGCTCCCGGCGCAGGGCACCGAGCAGCTCCACGAGCCGGTGGTCGGGCTGGTAGGCGGGGACGAGCACCCACGTCGTGACCATCTCACTCGTCCGATCCGGAGGTGGTGGCCGTGACGTAGAGGATGTCCGACGTCGCGCGCTCGCCGTCGTTCGACGGCGTGTTGACCACGTCGTAGTCGGAGTCCACGAGGGTGGAGGACCCGCCGCCGTCGAGGTTGTAGGCCACGGTGGCGCCCAGGCTCTGCATGATCTCGGCGAGCTCGGTGAGCGTGACCCCGGCGCTGGTGTCGGAGCGCCCGTCGACCACCACGAGCACGTAGTGGTTGGCCGAGATCATGCCGATCGCCGTGCGCGGCTGGTCGCCCTGGATGGAGTGGTTGCCGACGTTCGTGTCGACCTCGACCTGGTCGATGCCGGAGACGATCTCGCCGTCGTCCACGAGCGCGGGACCGAACGACAGCGTCTGCCACGCGCCGTCGGCGATCAGCTCCTCGCCGCTGGTGGTCGTCTCGTCGTAGATCGCCATCGTGCCGTCGGAGTAGATGACGGCTCCGGTGCGGGCGGGGGAGTCGCGGTAGAGCACCCCGTTGCGGATGACGATGCCGGTGTCGCGGAAGCCGTAGTAGTCGCCGTTGATCGCGACGAGCGCGCCGGCGTCGCTCGCGATGTCGGAGGGGTCCTCGGTGATGTTCTCGCCGAACGCGTTCTGCGCGAAGGCGGCCCGCAGCTGGGTGATGTCGGAGACGACCACGTCGGCCACGTAGTACGTGGCGGCGTCGTCGCCGGAGCCGTACGTGCCCTGGGTGATGGTGATCTGAGGCTCGGTCGCCGCGGAGGCGTCGCTCGCCGTCGTGCCCTCGTCCGAGGCGGTGCCCGACGTCGAGCCCGCCGTCGCGTCGGACGTCGCCTCCGCGGTGGCGTCCGCCGCCGCATCGGCGTCGCTGGTGGCGTCGCTGCTCGCGCGCTGCGCCTCCTCGTACGCGGCGACGTCGGAGATCTCGACGTGCTCGATGACGAACCGGTTGAGCGCCCACGCGGTCGCGCCGCCGAGGCTGAGCGCGACGGTGAGGCTCGCGGCGAGGATCGCGCGGCGCACCCGACGGCGTCGGGCGAGGCTGCGGCGCGGCGCGCGGGCCGGCTGCTCGGCTGCGGTGGTCTCGGCCGGCTCGGCGGGCTGGGTCGGCCCGGCCGGCTCGGGCTCGGAGCGGTCCGGCGGGACGTCGTCGGGGGAGCGGAGGTCGGGGTTCATGCCTCCGAGTTCTACGGACCGCCTCCGTGCCCGCCCTCAGGTGGTGCTGTGGCTGCCCTGTGGGTCGAGCACCCCGCGGTTGGCGAGCGCGTCGGCGCGCGTGTTGCCGGGGTCGCCGGCGTGCCCCTTGACCCAGACCCAGCGCACGTCGTGCCGCGCGACCTCCACGTCGAGCGCCTGCCACAGGTCGGCGTTCTTCACCGGCTGCTTGGCCGCGGTGCGCCAGCCGTTGCGCTTCCAGCCGACGATCCAGCTGGACATCCCCTGCATGACGTAGGTCGAGTCCACGTGCAGCACCACGCGGCACGGTCGGCGCAGCGCCCGCAGCGCCTCGATGACCGCGGTGAGCTCCATGCGGTTGTTCGTGGTCGGGTTCTCCCCGCCCCACAGCTCCTTCTCGTGCGACCCCGCACGCAGCAGCGCACCCCACCCGCCGGGGCCCGGGTTGCCCTTGCACGCCCCGTCGGTCCAGGCCTCGACGAGGTCGCCCTCGTCGGTCGCGTCGGCGCGGTCGGGAGGTGCGGCGTCGGTCACGTTCCCACCCTAGGTGAGGGCCGGCGGCCCCTAGGCTTGCCGCCATGAGCGACCACGGTCTCGACCTTGCCACCGCCCGCATGCGTGACGCCGAGGTCCCCGACCTCGCCATCGCCACCTTCGCCCGCCTTTACCGCCAGCTCGAGTCGGGCGCCACCGGCCTCATCCGCGAGGCCGACGTCGAGCCCCTGCGCGACATCGACCGCCAGGCCGACCTCGCCGCCGACCCCGAGGCGGAGTCCGCCGCCCTCGCCCAGACCGTCGTCATCAAGCTCAACGGCGGGCTCGGCACGTCGATGGGCCTCGAGGCCGCGAAGTCCCTCCTGCCCGTGCGCGACGGCGCCACCTTCCTCGACCTCATCGCTCGCCAGGTCCTCGCGGCCCGCGAGCAGCACGGCGCGCGCCTGCCGCTCGTGCTCATGAACTCGTTCCGTACCCGCGAGGACTCCCTGGCGGCGCTCGCCGCCTACCCCGACCTCGCCGTCGACGGCGTGCCCGCCGACTTCGTGCAGAACCGCGAGCCGAAGCTCGTGGCCGACACGCTCGAGCCCGTCACCTGGGAGAAGGACCCGAGCCTGGAGTGGTGCCCGCCCGGGCACGGCGACATCTACACGGCGCTGCAGACCTCGGGCGTGCTGGACACGCTCCTGGAGCAGGGCTTCCGGTACGCGACCGTGTCGAACGCGGACAACCTCGGCGCCGTCCCGGACGCCGCGATCGCCGCGTGGTTCGCGGGCTCGGGTGCGCCGTACGCGGCCGAGCTGGTCGCGAAGTCGGACGCGGATGTCAAGGGCGGCCAGCTCGTGGTGCGCAAGGCGGACGGCCAGATCATCCAGCGCGAGACCGCGCAGACCTACCCCGAGGAGCTGGAGGTGGCCAACGACCGGCACGTGCACCCGTACTTCCACGCCAACAACCTGTGGTTCGACCTCGTCCAGGTGAAGGCGCTGCTCGCCGAGCACGACGGCGTGATGCCCCTCCCGCTCATCCGCAACCTCAAGACGGTCGACCCGAGCGACAAGACCTCCACCAAGGTCGTGCAGCTCGAGACCGCGATGGGTGCGGCCGTGAACGTGTTCCCGGGCGCGAAGGTCATCGAGGTCGAGCGCGCGCGGTTCCTGCCGGTCAAGACCACGAACGACCTGCTGCTGCTGCGCTCGGACGCCTACGAGCTGACCGACGCCTCGCACCTCGTGGCGCGCCGGCCGGCTCCGCTCATCTCGCTGGACGACCACTACAAGCTCATCGCCGACTTCGAGGCGCGACTGGGCGACGGCGTGCCCTCGATCCTCGAGGCCGACTCGCTCACGGTGCGGGGTGACTGGACGTTCGAGGAGGGCGTGCGCGCCGTCGGGGACGCCGTGCTCGCGGCCGACGACGACGCGCCGCACACCGTGCCGAGCGGCTCGACGATCACCGCGGACGGGCTGGCCTGACGGGCGGGCGGTCCGGGACGACGGCGGCGCCGTGACGCACGCGCCGGACCATCCGCGCGTCTCGGGCTACGCCGTCGTGGTGCACGACGGCGCGGTGCTGCTCGCCGGGCTCACCGGCGAGCAGCGCTGGACGCTGCCCGGGGGCGGCGTCGACTTCGGCGAGCACCCCGCGCAGGCGGCCGTGCGTGAGGTGCGCGAGGAGACCGGGCTCGACATCGAGCTCGGCGAGCTCCTCGGGATCGACTCGCTCGTGGTACGCGTGGCCGGCGGCGACGAGTCGGGCGTCGAGCCGGTGCACGGGCTCCGCATCGTGTACCGCGGCCGGCTGCTCGGCGGGACGCCGCGCGACGAGGTCCAGGGCTCGACCGACCGCGCCGCGTGGCACCCGCTCGAGACGGTGGGCTCGCTCCCGCTCGTCGAGCTCGTCCGGACGGCGCTCGGCTGGACGGGCGACCTGCGGCCCTGAGTCAGTCGTGCCTCAGTGCGGGTCGGGCGCGCTCCGCAGCACGTCGGCGATGTCCTCCTCCGGCCGCGGCGGGATCGTCTCGTCGTCCTCGAGGACGTGCAGGTCCAGCTCCGGCACCTGCAGGTGCGGCAGCACCTCGTGCTCGAACAGCTCGATGCCCGACGTGTCGTACGCGGCCTCGGGGAAGTAGAAGATGCCGTAGGTCATGCCGCGCTGGACCATGCCCTGCAGGCGCTCGACGATCTGCTCGGGCGTCCCGAACGCGAGCGAGCCGCGGTACCCGGCGATCTGGTCGGCGGTCCGCTCCGCGCCGAGGTGGGGCAGCAGCCGCTCCTCGAGCACGCGCAGCCGCTCCTCCGCCTCGTCCTGCGTGGCGCCGATCGCCACGTTGTAGTTGGCGCTGCGGGTGATCGCGCCGAAGTCGGTGCCGAGCTCGCGGCAGTGCTCGGCGAGCACCTCGGACTTGTGCGTGAACCCGTCGGGGGAGCCGTCGAAGTTGGTGTACTGCGCGTACTGGGCCGCGATCCGCAGCGTGACCTTCTCCCCGCCGCCGGCGATCCACAGCGGGATGCCGCCTTCCTGCAGGGGGAGGGGGCGGACGATCGCGCCGTCGACCTGGTAGTGCTCCCCGGCGAGCGTCGCCACCCCGGTGCGCCACGCCTGGGACATGATCTCCACGCCCTCGCGCAGCATGCCGAGCCGCACGCCCGCGCGCGGGAAGCCGTACCCGTAGGCGCGCCACTCGTGCTCGTACCAGCCGCCGCCGATGCCCATCTCGACCCGACCGCCGCTCACGGCGTCGACCGTCGCGGCGACCTTCGCGAGGTAGGCGGGGTTGCGGTACGCCATGCACGTGCACATCTGGCCGAGCCGCACGCGGTCGGTCGCCGCGGCCAGGGCCGCCGTGAGCGTCCACGCCTCGTGCGTGGCCTCCTCGCTGGGCACCGGGGTGGTGTGGAAGTGGTCGTAGACCCACACCGACTCCCACGCGCCGGCGTCGGCACGCCGGGCCAGGTCGCGGATGGTGCGCCAGTGCTCCGCCGGCGGGATCCCCACCAGGTCGAAGCGCCAGCCCTGGGGAACGAACAGTCCTGCCCTCATCGCCATACGCACGGACCCTACGCCTGACGTCCACGCGTTGCCGACTCGTCCCGCGTCCCGACGGCGGGGACGAGGTCAGCCCCGGGTAACCTGCACGAGTGAGCGAGAGCGGGACGGTGTGGCAGCGCCCCGACGCCTCCATGACCCTCCTGCGCGAGGTGACCGACCACCCGCTGGACCCGGCCTACGAGGAGGCGGCTCGCCGTCGGGAGATCTCCGGGGCCCCGCACCGGACCTGGCTGACCCAAGCCGTGGTGTTCCTGCTCGCCGTCGCGCTTGGCCTCGGCCTCGTCGCCGCGACGCAGGTGCTGCGTGCGCCGCAGTCCGTCCGCAACCAGGCGCGCGACGTGCTGATCGAGCAGATCACCGACCGGCAGACCCGGCAGACCGAGCTGATGGCCGCCAACGCCGACCTCTCCCAGCAGGTGCGGGACCTCACGGCGGAGCAGCTGACGGCGTCCGACCCCGCCATGACCGAGCAGCTCCAGCGGCTCGCACTGGCCTCCGGCGTCGAGGCCGTCTCCGGTCCCGCCTACGTGGTCACCCTCTCCGACTCCGCGCAGGCGCAGGAGGACCCGACGACCTACCCCGAGGAGCTCGTGCAGGCGCTCGACCTCCAGGTGGTCGTCAACGCGTTGTGGCAGGCCGGGGCGGAGGCCGTCGGCGTGAACGGGGTCCGGGTGAGCGCGTCGGGGGCGATTCGCGGCGCGGGCTCGGCGCTGTTCGTCGACCTCGTCCCGGTGAGCTCGCCCTACGAGGTGGTCGCCATCGGCCCGGTCGACGCGATGCGCAGCGCGATGGCCCGCTCCTCGGCCTCGACGCACCTCGCACTGCTGCGCGACCGGTACCACATCGGCGTCGGTACCGGCACGCGCCAGGAGGAGTGGCTGCCCGGCGTGCGCACCACGCAGCCCCGGTTCGCCACGGTCGTGCCCGATCCGGCCGACGACACCGGCGACACGGGGCAGACTGGGCAGACTGGAACGTCGGGCGGCACGCCCACCACCGAAGGGGGAGCGCAGTGATTGCGGTCATCGGCCTGGCGCTCGGCATCGTCGTGGGCCTCGTGGTCTCCCCGGACGTGCCTCCCGCCCTGCAGCCCTACCTCCCGATCGCCGTCGTGGCCGCGCTCGACGCCCTCTTCGGCGGCGTGCGCGCCCAGCTCGAGGGGAAGTTCAACGACCGGGTGTTCATCACGTCGTTCCTCTCGAACGTCCTCGTCGCCGCGCTGCTCGTCTTCCTCGGTGACCAGCTCGGCGTCGGCTCGCAGCTGAGCACGGCGGTCATCGTGGTGCTCGGTATCCGCATCTTCTCCAACGCCGCCTCCATCCGGCGCCTCATCTTCAAGGCGTAGCGACATGACGGACGAGCGCCACGGGCGTCATCGCCAGAGCGCCGAGGGTGAGCCGGAGTCGGACGTCGCGCCCGACGGCGAACCCACCCGCGCGGCCGCGTCGCCTGCCGCGTCGGCCGGCTCCGCCGGGGTGCCCGCCGGCGAACCGGCCGAGGCGACGTCGCTCGCCGAGGCGAGCTCGCCGTCGTCCACCGCGCCCGACGGCGAACCCGCCACCGCGTCCACGTCGCCGCCGGCCCGCCCGCCGTGGGGCGCCCGGTCGCACCTCCTGGTCGCCGTGCTGTGCGCGGCGCTCGGTTTCGCGCTCGTGGTGCAGGTCCGTCAGACGCACTCGGACTCGCTCGCGCTGCTGCGCCAGGACGACCTGGTCCGCCTCCTGGACGAGATCACCGAGCGCAACGACCAGCTCGAGCAGGAGCAGGCGCAGCTGGTGCTCGACCGGAACGACCTCGAGTCCGGCGTGAGTGCCGCCGAGGTGGCCGCGCGCAACGCCGAGGTCCAGGCGATCCTCGCGGGCACGGTGCCGGTGCAGGGTCCCGGCGTCGAGATCACGGTGCGGGTGGACGAGGGGACGCGCGTGCCGGCGTCGTCGTGGGTCAACCTCATCGAGGAGCTGCGCAACGCGGGTGCCGAGGCGATCGAGATCGACGACGTGCGAGTGGGTGCCTCGACGTGGGTCGGCGACACCGACGAGGGCACCGTGGTCGACGGGCAGCTCATCGACTCACCCGTGCTCGTGCGGGCGATCGGAGACCCGCAGACGCTCGAGGTCGCGCTGGAGATTCCCGGCGGCGCCCTCCCGACGCTGCGGTCCAACGACGCTCGCACCGACGTCACGCGCGAGGACGAGCTGGAGATCCTGTCGGTGCGGACCCTGCGAGATCCCCAGGTGGCCACGCCGGCCCCTGACCCGTCGCCCAGTTCGGGATAGGGTTGACCCCCTCAGGACGTGCAGGAGAAGGGGATCGGGGATGAGCGGCGACGAGGGGCTGTACCCGCCCGCCGAGGACGGCAGCACGACGGCGCACCTTCCGCCGGTCTCCGACGGCACGGAGCCGCCGGTCGTCTCCTCCGCGCTGCCCACGCCCCAGGCCGCGATCGACGCCCTCCCGCCCTCGAGCGCTCTGCTCGTCGTGCAGCACGGCCCCAACACCGGGGCGCGGTTCCTCCTCGACGCGGACGTGACGTCCGCCGGGCGGGACACGCGCTCGGAGATCTTCCTCGACGACGTCACGGTCTCCCGCCGCCACGCGGAGTTCCGTCGCACGTCCGACGGCTTCGACGTGCGCGACGTGGGCTCGCTGAACGGCACGTACGTCAACCGGGTGCGGATCGAGTCGCTCGAGCTGCGCGCGGGCGACGAGGTCCAGATCGGAAAGTACCGGCTCACCTTCCACCCGAGCCCCAACCGCGCGCCGGGCGCTTCGTGACGCGCGCGGCACGCTCGCAGGCCGACCAGGTGCACGCCGAACCCGCCCGCCCGCAGCAGCGGCCGAGCGTCGAGGACGAGGCGCCGCGCCACCTGGCCGCGCTCGCCACGGAGCCGTGGCCGCGCGGAGTATCGCGTCGGGCCACGATGAGCATCGGCGCGGTGCTGGGCATTCTGAAGAACGAGTTCCCGGCCGTCAGCCTCTCGAAGATCCGCTTCCTGGAGAACCAGGGCCTCGTGCAGCCCCAGCGCACCCCGGCCGGCTACCGGATGTTCTCCGACGCCGACGTGGAGCGCCTGCGGTTCGCCCTCGCGGCCCAGCGTGACTCGTTCATGCCGCTGCGCGTGATCGGCGAGCGCCTCGCCGAGCTCGACGCCGGCCTCGAGGAGGCGTCCGTGACCGCCGCGCACGCGACCACGACGAGCGCACGACTGCGCCCTGCTGAGCTCGCCGAGCTCGCGGGCGTCAGCACGGAGCACCTCGCCGAGCTCACCTCCGCCGGGCTCGTCGGCCTGGACGCCGGGGGGCGCTACCCGGCGCACAGCGTGGCCGTGGTCCAGCTCGCCGCCGAGCTCGGCCGCCAGGGCGTGGACCTGCGCCACCTGCGCCAGATGCGCAGCGCCGCGGACCGGCAGGTCGACGTCGTCGCCCAGCTCACCGCGCCGCTGCGCGGTCGGCCGAACAGCCCGCAGGACTCCCGGCAGCGCGAGCGTGCACTCGAGGCGGCCGACGAGCTCTCCGGCCTGCTGAGCCGCCTGCACAGCGCGCTCGTGTCCTCGGGCGTCGAGCGGCTCTTCTAGGCCCACCGGTGGACGCCGAGCTGCGCCGGCTGGCCGTCTTCGGGGTGCACGTGGACTCCGAGGTCGGCGAGGTCATGCTGCTGCTCGTGCTCGACGAGCCGAGCACGGGCGAGGAGGAGCTCGTCGTCCCTGTGTCGATCGGACCACGCGAGGGCGCGGCGATCGCCTCGGTCCAGGCGGGTATCGCGCCTCCGCGGCCGCAGACCCACGACCTCGCGCTCGACCTCCTGCACGCGGCGGGCGGCAGCCTGCTGCGGGTCGAGATCGTCAAGCTGCTCGGCGGCGTGTTCTTCGCCGAGCTCGTGCTCGGCAGCGGCAGACGGGTCGATGCGCGCACCTCGGACGCCGTCGCCCTGGCGCTGCGCGCGAGCGTGCCGATCCTGTGCCACCCGGGCGTGCTCGACGCGGCCGGCGTGCAGGGCGGACCGTGGATCGCTGCGCGCGTGGACAGCGAGGGCGAGCTGGCGGAGTTCCGCGAGTTCCTCGAGAGCGTCGAGCCCGAGGACTTCGACGACCAGGACTCCTGACGTGCGGGACCGGCTGGTTCGGTCGGGCCCGGCAGGCGAGTGGTTCGACAAATGTCTCACCCTGTGCTTGAGGGTGAGACATGCCGTAGCGAAACCCGCTTCGGCGTGTCGGGGCGACGTGCGTTGACCCGGCTCCGACCCGTCCCTAGGTTGACTACGATGGATCGACGGCCACGGGGCGAACGCCCGTGAGGTGGCACGACCGGGAGGAGCCTCGGGTGGCGAGCAGCAAGGCAGGTGCGGTCCCGTCGCACCAGATCTCGCAGGGCCTGCTGTTCGGCGAGGAGCTTCCTGACCTCGACGCCAACACCGGCTACCGCGGCCACACGGCATGCCGTGCCGCCGGCATCACCTACCGCCAGCTCGACTACTGGGCCCGCACCGGGCTCGTCGAGCCGAGCGTGCGCCCCGCCACCGGCTCGGGCACGCAGCGGCTGTACTCCTTCCGCGACATCCTCGTGCTCAAGGTCGTCAAGCGGCTGCTCGACACGGGCGTCTCGCTCCAGCAGATCCGCCAGGCGGTCGAGCACCTGCGCGAGCGCGGGGTCGAGGACCTCGCCCGGATCACGCTGATGAGCGACGGCGCCTCGGTGTACGAGTGCACCTCCGCGGACGAGGTGTTCGACCTCGTCCAGGGCGGCCAGGGGGTCTTCGGCATCGCCGTCGGCCGCGTGTGGCGCGAGGTCGAGGCGACCATCGCCACCTTCCCCGTCGAGGCGGCGGAGGAGAACCAGGTGGCCGAGCCCGAGGTGCACCCCGGCGACGAGCTCGCGCACCGTCGCGCGGCGAAGCGCCAGGTCGGCTGAGCCCGAGGCGGCTCTCGGCGCTCTCGTCTCTCAGTCCTCGCAGAGCTTGCGCATGGTGCGCACGTTGCGCGTGGTCGTGACCAGCCTTGTCTTCGCCGTCACCTTCGACACGGGCGTGACCAGCGACGACCCCTTCGGGCACCACCAGTAGACGAGCCGGTCGCCGAGCTCGACCGCCTCCTGCGCGGGGTCGTCCCCGACGACGGCGGCCATCGCCTCGTGCAGCGCCCGCGCCGCGGGTTCGTCCTCGGTGAGCACGAGGTAGGCGTGGTGCGTGGTCGCGTCCGCGTCGTACGGGCAGCGCCCGACGGCGTCGCGCACCTCCTCCTGGGTCCGCACGAGGAGCGGCACGTCCCTCCCGAACCGCTCGCCGACCGCCGCCTCGGCACGGGTACGCACCGTCGATGCCGCGGATCCAGACGCCCCGCCGGTCGCGGTGACGAGGGCGTTGCCGCTCGCGAGCACCGTGCGGACGTCGTCGAAGCCCGCGTCGGCCAGGCAGGCCTTGAGATCGGCTGACCGGATCGTCACGCCGCCGACGTTGACACCGCGCAGCAGCAGGGCCCAGCGCGTGCTCGTCATCCTTGCTCCCCCCTCGTGACCTGCGCTCGACGGGCCGAAACTCGTCCCGTCGAACTCGTGCCGTCGACCCTCGTCAGGCCGGTCCGACCGCGTCCGCGAGGGCAGCGGCGAAATCGGCCGGCCGGGTCAGCTGGGGCCAGTGCCCGGTGGGCAGGTCGATCCAGGTCACGTCGCGGACGAGGGAGACCTCGTGGACGTAGCCGTGCCACGGGTGGTCGTCGTCCTGCGCCATCGCCTGGAGGTCGGCCGAGGGGAACTCGCACGTGATCACCGTGATCGGGACGTCGTAGCGGCGCTCGTCCGTGAGGACCTGCTTGTCCTGCGCGACGTGCGCGGGAACGTCGATCGCGATCCGACGGAACGCGTCGCGGATCTCCGGCGTCATGCCCACGAGGTCGGCGTCGTCGAACACCGACCAGTCCGGCAGCGGGATCACGCCGTCCACCACCGGGAGCTCGTCGTTGATGCACTTGCCCGCCGCGAGGGGGAGGCTGTCGACGTAGACCGCGCGGGTGACGGCCTCGGGCCGCGCATCCACCACGGCGTGGATGACCGCGCCGCCGCCGGAGTGCCCCACGAGCACCACCGGCTCGACGCTCGCGTCCACGCGCGCGACGACGTCGTCGACCTGGTCGGCGAGCGTCACCTCCGCACGGTGGTCGTTCTCCCGCTCGGCGCCGGGCAGCGTGACCGGCTCGACCGTGTGCCCCGCCTCGACGAGCGGGGGAGTGATGTCGTCCCAGGACGATCCGTCGAGCCAGAACCCCGGTACCAGGATGATGCGCATGCCTGCCACGCTAGACCGGCCCTCCGACAACACGGAACCTCGGGGTGCGCCGCGTCTGAGGTGGACGTGGCGATGGCAGCATCCACGTCGACCGCGCCGAGGACAGCGCAGCCGCGTCTGAGGTGGACGTGGCGACGGCAGCGTCCACGTGAGACGCGTCGGGAACAGCGCAGCCGCGTCTGAGGTGGACAAGGCGACCGCGGCGAGCCCAACGACTCACCGAGCGGGTGGAGCTGCTTCCTCGGTGACAGCCTCACCTTGCGGCGGCTCGACCACCTCGGCGGCCGCGCCGTCGGACGTGGGATCGGCGAGCTCCGGACCGCCGAGCGCCGGCTCGTGCCAGCGCTCGAGGTGCCACTCACCCGGCTCGCCGACGAGGACGGCGGCACCGGTGTTCGACACCGGCGCGTAGGCGACGTCGCGGGCGTGGGCGTTGCGCGCGCGGGCCGCGACCCACACGCGGATCATCGCGCCGTGCGTGACGAGCGCCGCGACCTCGGCGCCGGACTCGGCCGCCTCGGCGACCACCCCGTCGAACCGGGCGAGGGTCTGCGCGCCGTCCTCCTCGCCGTCGGGCATGCGCGTGCTGAGGTCCCCGTCGATCCAGCCGAGGGCGATGCGCAGGTAGGTCTGGACGTCGTCGTGGTGGTTGGACATCTCCAGCGACCCGGCGCCGATCTCGCGGATCTCGCGGCGCACCTGGACGGGCAGCTCGAGCGCGCGGGCCAGGGGCGCGGCGGTCTGCTGCGTTCGGACGAGGGTCGAGGCGTAGAGCGCCCCGATCCCGGTGTCGCCGAGCGTCTCGACGAGCGCCTCGGCCTGGGCACGCCCGAGGTCGGTGAGGTCGGCTCCGGGTTCGGCGGTGTCGAGGTGGTGGCCGACGTTGGAGTGGGTCTGGCCGTGCCGGACGAGGATCAGGCGCACCACGCCACCCTACGTCGCGGCGCGTGAGGCAGGACCGGCTGACTGGTTTGTGCGGCCCTGCACCGCGAGGGCTACGCGCCGGTAAGGATGCGCAGCGGACCCTCGTCCGCCGTCGGGACCTCGAACCCGTCGAGGTACGCCGCGGCCAGGTCGGCCGGGACGATCACGTCGTGCGGCCCGTTGCCCCGCCGCTCGCGGAGTCGGTCGAGCACGACGGCGCGCGGCGTCGCGAGGTAGTAGACGACCGGCTCGACGGCGAGCGGCCGCAGCACTGCGCGGTAGGCCTCGCGCGAGGCGCGCGACCAGAACGAGGTGTCGACGGCGACTCGCGCGCCGTCGCGGACGAGCGCGACGAGGCGCCGCTGCAGCTCGGCGTGGATCGAGCGCGCGGCGTCGTCCGGCAGAGGGTGGACGCGGTGGCCGCGGGCCCACGCCTCCTCGTCGAAGGAGAGCACGACGGCGCCGCCGGCGGCGAGCCGGCCGGCGAGCGTCGACTTTCCGGAGCCCGCGGGCCCGCAGATGAGGACCACCCGGTCCTCGGGGCCGGGCGCGAGGACCACCCGGTCCTCGGACCCGGGCCCGGGCGCAGGTGACGTCACGACGGCCACGGTAGTGGCGGAGCGTGCGATGCTCGGTGGATGGACGCGGCGACGCGGGTCGAGGGCGTGTGCGTGGAGGTGCTCAAGCAGCGCGGCTTCCGCAAGCGCGCCCGGAACTGGTACCGGACCACCTCCGCGGTCGAGTACCAGGTGGTTAACCTGCAGCGCTCGCCGTGGGGGAGCGGGAGCTGCTACCTCAACCTCGGGTGGGACGTGGACGCGTCGTCGTTCCGGTCGGAGAACCGGTGTCTCCTCCGGCTCCGCGCGCAGGAGACGGGCGTGATCGAGCCGACACGCCTCGGGCGAGGCGACGGGGTGACCGAGGTCGAGGTCCCCGGGATCGCGCTGCTGGACGAGGAGGTGAGCAGCACGATGCCAGGAGGCGCTCGCCGCGGAAGTGCGCCGCGCCGTCGTGCTTCCGGTGGCGGACATGCTCGAGCGCACGCCGTCGATCGTCGACCTCGTGCCGTTCCTCACCGCCAAGCCGTGGTTCGCGCTCCGTGACGCGCGCGCGGAGCTCGCCCGACGGGGCCAGGAGCTCCCGGCGGGGTGACTCGGGCAGCTCGGGGTGACTTCGGCGTGATGTCGAGGAGACGCTGACACGCCGCGCCTACCCGGGAAGAACCTCTCGTACGCGGTGGCGCCGGAGATGTCGAGATCCGCCGCGGTGCTTCGTCCCCCGGACGAGCGCGGCCAGAATGGCCGCACCGATCGAAGGAGCCGACGATGGCCAAGTACCTCCTGCTCAAGCACTACCGCGGCGCCCCGGCCGCCGAGAACGACGTGCCGATGGACCGCTGGACGCCCGAGGAGGTCGCGGCGCACATCCAGTTCATGCAGGACTTCGCGTCGCGGCTGGAGGAGTCGGGCGAGTTCGTCGACGCGCAGGCGCTCGCACCCGAGGGCACCTGGGTGCGGTTCGACGGCGAGGGTCGCCCCCCGGTCACCGACGGCCCCTTCGCCGAGACGAAGGACCTGATCGCGGGGTGGATGGCGATCGACGTCGACTCCCGTGAGCGCGCTCTCGAGCTCGCCGCCGAGCTGTCCTCCGCGCCAGGGGCGGGCGGGAAGCCGATCCACGAGTGGCTCGAGCTGCGGCCGTTCCTCAGCGAGCCGCCGACCGTCACGGAGTGACCGCGGTGGACCAGGGCTTCGTCCGGGCGCTCACGCCGTCGGTGATCGGGGCCCTCGTCCGCCGCGGCGCGGACTTCGCCGCCGCCGAGGACGCGACGCAGGAGGCGCTCGTCGAGGCGCTTCACCGCTGGCCGGGCGAACCGCCTCGGGACCCGACGGCGTGGCTCGTCACGGTCGCGTGGCGCAAGTTCCTCGACGCCACCAGGGCCCAGACGTCGCGGCGCGAGCGGGAGCTACGTGTGGCGCGCGAGCCGGCGCCGCCCCTGGGGTCCGCCCACGACGACGCGCTCGCGCTGTACTTCTTGTGCGCCCACCCGAGCCTCACGTCCGCGTCGGCCGTGGCGCTGACGCTGCGCGCGGTCGCGGGGCTCACCACCCGGCAGATCGCCGAGGCGTACCTGGTGCCCGAGGCGACGATGGCGCAGCGCATCAGCCGCGCCAAGCGGACGGTCGCAGGCGTCCGGCTCGACGAGCCCGGCGACGTCGGAACGGTCCTGCGCGTGCTCTACCTCGTCTTCAACGAGGGGTTCTCGGGTGACGTCGACCTCGCGGCGGAGGCGATCCGCCTCACGCGGCAGCTCGCGGCGCTCGTCGACCACGAGGAGGTGCTCGGCCTGCTCGCCCTCATGCTGCTGCACCACGCGAGACGAGCCGCTCGGCGAACGGCGGACGGCGCCGTCGTGCCGCTCGCCGAGCAGGACCGCACCCGCTGGGACACCGCCGCAATCGCGGAGGGCGTCGCGCTGCTGCAGGCCGCGCTCGCCCGCGACCGCCTCGGGGAGTATCAGGCGCAGGCGGCGATCGCCGCGCTGCACGCGGACGCCCGCACGACGGCGGAGACCGACTGGGTGCAGATCGTCGAGTGGTACGACGAGCTGGTCCGCCTCACGCCCAACCCCGTCGTTCTGCTCAACCGCGCGGTCGCGGTGGGGGAGGCGGACGGGGCCCGCGCCGGGCTCGCCGCGCTCGACGAGCTGGACCCCGGGCTGCCGCGGTACGCCGCGGTGGCCGCGCACCTGCACGAGCGCGACGGCGACCTCGTCACCGCGGCCGCGCTGTACGCCGAGGCGGCGCGGGCGGCGACCAGTGCGGCGGAGCGCGACCACCTCGTGCTGCAGGCGGCACGGCTCAACCAGCGCGCGGCGGCACCCCCGGCGCCGTAGGCGCACCAGGCGCGGCAGGCGCACCAGACGAGCCGGGTTCGACGGCGAGCGCGTCCGCCCAGGCGGCCGAGTGCCGCTCGACGTACCCTGCGGCGCCCGCCCAGTGCGCGCCGTGACCGCTGGTGTACATCGAGCCCCACGGCTCGACGCCCGACTCGTGGGAGCGCCGCAGCAGGTCGTACATGGCCCGACAGCGCCGGGTCATCGCGTCGGGCAGGGCGCGGCGCAGCGCGGTGTCGGCCCCGTACCCGTCGACGAACGCGGCAAGGCGGCAGGCGGCGTGGGCCGGGCGCTCGCCGTCCACCAGGTGCGCGAAGGACTGCGCGGCGTAGGCGAGGTCCCACAGGCGCGAGCTCGGTCCTGCGCCGTCCCAGTCGATGAAGACGAGGCGCTCGCCGTCGAGCACGAGGTTCCAGGGCGCGAGGTCCTGGTGGCACATGAGGTCCGGCTCCGCCGCGGGCAGCAGCACGGGGTGCTCGCGAGGCAGGGAGAAGCCCACGCTCGCGTCGTGGATCGACCGTACGAGGCCACCGACGCGTCGCAGGAGCGCGTCGTCCAGCGGCTGCCGTGCCATCGCGAGCTCGCCCGGCACGTACTCGAGCACGAGGCGTCCGCGCTCGTCCCGGCCGAGGGGGCGCGGCGCGTCGACGCCGCGTCCGCGCAGGTGGTGCAGGTAGGCCAGCACCGTCGGAGTGGCCTCGGTCCACGGCTTGCGGACCGTGTCACCCACGCGCACGACGGCGCCGCTCGCGTTCCCGCCGGCGAGCGGCTCTTCAGGGGGTTCGGGAGGCGGCGGCATCGCTCGACGGTACCGACGTCGAGGCACGACGAGCGACCAGCCCGCTGAGCCGCTCGGACATGACCAGGCCGAGGACCGCGAGGACGCCGACGAACAGCGGGAAGATCCACAGGCCCACCCAGCCCGACAGGACGCCGAACAGCGGCGGCATGAAGGTCGAGCCGCTGTAGGCCGCGGCCATCTGGATACCGATGATGGCCTGGGAGCTGTTGCGGCCGAAGTTCACCGGGGTGGAGTGGATGATCGCGGGATAGATCGGCGCGCTGCCGAGGCCGGCGACGACGAGTCCCGCGAGTGCGAGGACCGGCGTCGGCAGCGGCAGGGCGATGAGCACGACGCCGAGCGCCACGGTGAGGAAGCCGCCACGGATGAGGGCGCGGTCGCCGATGCGGTCGGCCACGAAGCCCGCGAGGAACCGGCCGCCGGTGATGCCGAGCAGGTACAGCGAGGCGAAGGCGGCCGCGGTCGCGGGGGTCACGCCGCGGTCGGTGACGAGGTAGGTCGACGCCCACAGGATCGAGGTGCTCTCGAGCGCGCAGTACGCGAAGAAGGCGAGCAGCACCAGGGGGACGCCGGGGATCCGCAGGGCGGTCGCCAGGGGGACGTGACCACCGCGCGAGGTGGGCTCGTGCGCGGGGGCGGGCTCGCCGTCGTGCGCGGGGGCGGGCTCGCCGTCGTGCGCGGGGGCGGGCTCGCCGTCGTGCGCGGGAACGCGCGGATGGACCTTGCCCCACAGCGGCAGGCTCGCCAGGAGCAGGCCGGTGAGCACGACCTGCACCACGCCGATGGTCCGGTAGGCGCCGGACCAGCCCAGGCCGGACGTGATCGCGTAGCTCATGACGAAGGGGCTGATCGAGGCGCCGACGCCCCAGAAGCTGTGCAGCCAGTTCATGTGGCGCGCGGCGTAGTGCAGGGCGACGTAGTTGTTGAGAGCGGCGTCGACGGCACCGGCGCCGAGCCCGTACGGGATCGCCCACAGGCACAGGACCCAGAACGATCCGGTGACCGAGAAGCCGAGCAGCGCCGCGGCGGTCATGCCGACGCTGACCGCCGTGACGAGGCCGGCTCCGAACCGTCGGGTGAGCCGCTCCGACAGGAGGCTGGAGGCGATGGTGCCGCCCGCGATGAGCATCGTGATGATGCCGGCGTAGGCGAGGGGGACGCCGAGGTCCTCGTGCATCACGGGCCAGCCGGAGCCGACGAGGGAGTCCGGCAGCCCGAGGCTCACGAAGGCGACGTAGATGATCGCCAGGAGGAGGGAGTACATCGAGCGGGCCTCTCGGGGGCGTCGTGCGGTCGGCCCATCGTACGCACGTCTATGGACGTACGTACACACTCCGGGTAGCGTCACGTCTCGTGACGACCATGCACGACGGCGAGGCCGCCCTGGAAGAGGAGCGCTCGCCGTCGGCGTCGCGTGGGGGAGGGGAGCGCTCGCCGACGGGGTCGGCCTCACGTGGTCCGGGCGAGACGTCACGCCGGGGTTCCCGCCAGGGCAGGCGCAACGACCCCGGCCGACGCGACCGGATCGTCGACGCCTGCCTCGACGTCATCGCACGCGACGGCGTCGCGGGGACGTCCCATCGCAGGGTTGCGGCGGAGGCTGACGTGCCACTCGGCGCCATGACGTACTACTTCGACGGCATGGGGGAGCTCCTGCACGAGGCGTTCGCGCGGTTCGCGACCACGGTCAGCGATCGGTTCGAGGCGCGGATGGCGCAGGCGAGGTCGCGCGAGGAGGCACGCGACGCCGTCGTGGCCCTCATCCTCGAGGACGTGTTCACCAGCCAGCGCGAGCTCGTGCTGTCCCACGAGCTCTACACGCTCGCGGCGCGCGACGCCGCGTACCGCGACCTCACGACGGCGTGGATGGCTCGCAGCCGGGCGGCGCTCGAGCGCCACTTCGATCCGGAGACCGCGCGGATGCTGGACGCGCTGATCGAGGGGCTCACGATCCATCGCGCGCTCGACGCGCAGGCGCGGGATGCACGGGAGGTGGAGCTCGCCGTCGGGCGCCTCACCGCGTCGAAATAGACACGGCGTCGGCGGGCGACTCCGCCAACATCGCGAGGTGAGCGCACCCACTGCTCGGCCGGCGGACGCCGTTCCGGACCCGAATCTCGTCACCGCGCTGCTGCGGGAGCAAATCCCTGAGCTGGCCGACCAGCCCGTGCGGGCGAGCGAGACCCAGGGGAGCAGCAACTGGGTGTTCCGGGTCGGGGACGCGCTGGCCGTGCGCCTGCCGCGGTCCGACCGCTACGTCTGGGACCTGGAGAACGAGCTGCACTGGCTGCCGCGCCTCGCGCCTCACCTGCCCGTGGCCGTGCCCGAGGTGGTCGCCGTGGGCGGGCCGAGCGTGCTCTTCGCCCGGCCGTGGACGGTGGTGACCTGGGTGCCGGGGGAGCCGCCGCTGCCGACTTCGCTGGACGGGCCGCGGTAGGCGCGCCTGGCCCGGTCGCTGGGCGCGTTCGTCCGGAGCCTGCACCTCGTCGACCCACCCGACGTGACCGCCGGGTCCGAACACTGGGGCTACCGCTGCGGAGAGCCGGTCACCGACGCGATCGACGGGTGGGCCGAGGACGCGACCGACGCGCTGGCCGATCTGTTCGACCCGGCCGGGGTCCGCGAGGCGTGGCGTCGGGTGCGCGAGGTCCCGGGAGCGTCGGAGGCGCCGTGTGTCGTGCACACGGACCTCTCGGAGGAGAACCTTCTCGTCGGGCCCGACGGCGAGCTCGCCGGCGTCGTCGACTTCGGCGGCACTGGTGTGGGGGACAGGTCCGTGGACCTGCTCTACGCGTGGAGCATCTTCGACGGCCCGGCTCGAGAGGTCTTCCGGGCCTCCGCGGGCGCAAACGAGGCGACGTGGTCCCGTGCCCGGGCGTGGGCGTTCGTCGGTCCCGGCCTGCTCACGATCGCGAGCTATCGCCACACCATGCCCGCTCGGGTCGAGCGGCTCACCGTGATGGTGGAGAGGATCGCAGCGGAGGTCGGCGTGCGGCTGCGGTGAGGGCGCGCGCAGTCCTGCGCACCTCTGCCGCAAGATGGGGTCCAGGCCCGCGACGAGGCGGGGTGGAGCTCAGGAGAGGGTGTCGAGGATGAGGCGGGGGTCGCTCCCACTGACCGTGGCGATGGTGGCGTGGGGGTTGTCGGCGTGCGCGGTCGCGACGGGAGGGACGGCGGAGAGCGCTGAGTCGCCCTCGCCCGCGTCGGCACCGACGACATCGGCGGCTACCGTCACAAGCGTGCCTACGTTGAGCGCGGCGAGCATCGGCTGGCTCGAGGAGCTGAGGACCAACCTCCGCGAGGCCAGGGAGCAGTCGGCGCAGGAGCGCGCAGAAGCCGAGCCGATCCTCCCGATGCCTCCCGGCTCCACGTGGGGGCTGATCGAGGCGTTCCCGGAGCTGGAGTCACAGATCTCCGCGCTGGAGTCGGGCGACGATCTCCCCGACGGTGCGTCACAGCCGACAAAGGTCTGGTACGAGGAGGGCTACTTCAAGGCGAAGATGGCGCTCGACTGGCAGTGTGCCTGGTTGTCGGAGGCGGTGAGCCAGTACGACCTGGGGAACGTCGAGGACGCCGAGTACGCCGTCGCGCAGCTCCGGTCGTTCGAGGACAACCCGCTCGTCTCCCACTTCCCCGACTACGGGTTCTACCTGGCCACCTACGTGGACCCGTTGGGTCCGGGGGACACGTCGGTCGCGGCGGACACGCTGCGGTACTGCTCCACCGCGTCACTGGTGCCCGCGTACCGCGAGCAGTGACGGTCGACGTCCTCGGAGGACGTGTTCACTGAGGGTAAGGGCTGAGCCAGTTGTGCTGGTGGAGGACGACCACCGCGGTCCACAGCAACACGGAGAAGAGCGCAAGGGAGACGCCGAACCACGTCAGCGTGACGCGCTTGGCCGCAGCGAGGCATGCGAAGACCGGAGCCGCCAGAGCGACCGCGGCCCTGAGCCAGGGCCTCGCGTCCGGAATCTCCCCGACCAGCACCATCAGCAGGAGCAGAACTGCTGTCGCCGAGGCCGCGAAGCCCCAGAACGCGCATCTGCCTACGACTGACGAGGAGTCAGCGCGCGACGCTCCGGCACGCCACATCATCGCCGAGATGAATGACAACGACACGCTGATGAGGAGCGCGACGATCGTGCTGGTGTCGGGGAAGGGGAGCATGTCCCAGAGACTCCAGGCTGCTCCCGCAGCCAAGATGCTCGCGACGCCAGCGAGCGCGGCCGCGACCTCCCGCGCGGCTCGAACTGGACTTCGGCTTCGGTCTTCTTCAGCGAGCAGCCCGGTCATCGTGTACTCGAGTCGAGCCGGTGAAAGAGACGGGCTTACCGTTGGCGCGGGCGTAGGCGATCTCACGGCTGGTGGACTCGCCGATGTAGCCGCCCGGATTGACCACCAGGACACGGTCGGCGAGGTCGATCTTTCGCAGGTGCAGGGCGTCCAGCGCGGCCTTCTGCTCGGCTGTGATCGGCTCGCCTCCGCCGCGGCCGTCAGTTCGACTGAACACCCCCGGCGCGACGACGATCGCGCCGGCGAACGTGAGATCCCGGTTTGCGGCGGCCATCTCCTCGACGAATCGCGTGGATCCGCAGAGGCACACGATCTCAGGACGATCGGGCACGTCAGACGCCCACGATGCTGTTCACCGACGACCCGAGTCGATGAGTGCGAACACGTCGTCGTCGGTAACCACGGTGTTGCTCGTCGCTACGAGTCGGCCGTCGGCGTCACGCTCGAGCCGAGCCAAATCGATCGGGGCCTTCATGAGATCAAACTACCCGTCGCACCCCATTTGCTGCTGTCGCGAGCGTGCAGACAGGCCTTGCGGTGGGCGACGGCGAGCTCGGGCATGCAGCACACTGCTGGCCATGCGAGTGCGCCCGTCACGCTGTGCGGCACTGACCGCCGGGGCCCTGGTGGCAGGGCTGGTCTCTTCATGCGGCACCTCGTCGACTTCTGCGTCTCGACACGAGCTGTTCGCGAGCCTCAACGAGATCTCGCAGGCGAGCGATCTGGTGATCGTGGGACGTACCGACCCGCAGGACGTCGACTCTCCAGCACGGGACTGGCCGGACCTTACCGTCTCAACGGCGGAAGTTCTGGAGGTGTTGGCGCACGGCAGCACCGACGATGCCAACGTCACGACGTCCGGCTCGCTCGTCCGTGTGTGGCAGACGGGGAGGAACGACAACGCCGACGCGCCGATGCTTACCCTCGAGCCGGGCGGTGTCTATCTGCTGTACCTGACTCATATGGGGCTCGAGGGAGCCGACGACAGCGACTACTACATCACGGGCGCGACGGCCGGCGTCTATGTCCTGTCCGGCGGCATGGAGCTGAGCGAGACCGCCGTCTTCGTTCGTGCTGACCCGACGTCGGACGATACGTTGCCCAGAGAGGTCACGCTCGGGCCTGACTTCACCCAGTGGGCTTAGTGCCGTGGATGGCGGCGAGCAGGTCTGTGGTCTGGGGGGTGAGCTTGGGTGGGATTGTGGTGGTGGCGCCGTTGATCTCGATGATTGAGGTGCGGGTCTCGCGGAGCTGGTTCACGATCGTCTTGAGGGATTGGCCGGTCGCGCGGGTGAGGTAGCGCGTCATGGCGAGGGCGGCGAAAACGATGGTCAGGTGCGCTTCGATCGCCTCGCGTTGGTGGTGGAACACGGGCCGGGCTCGTAGGTCGTTCTTCGTCATCCGGAACGAGGCCTCGACCTGCCACAGGTCGTGATACGCGGTGATCACCGCGGCGCTGGTCATGGTCTCGAGGGGCAGGTTCGTGACGTACCCCTTCAGGCCGGCGAGCTGACGGGCCCGGGCGATCGTGGCCTCGTCCAGGGTCTTGGTCGCACCGGTGACCTTCAGGAACCGGGTCCGCTTCAGAGGGGCGGTGCCTTCGGCGACGCGTTCGGCCTTCGCGATCTGCGCGTTGATCGTGCGGTCATCACGCTTGCTCCGCTTGAACGACCACTGGTAGACGATCCGCCGCGCCCGGGCGTGCCGCCCGGTGCCCATGGTCCGCACCGACTCCAGGATCTGCCCGTCGGTGAAGTAGTCGCCCTTGCGTTCGAAGTGCTCGGCCAGGTCGTAGGGCGCCTTCGTCAGGCGGGAGCCGACGATGAAGGAGAACCCGGCGTCCTCGAGGGCGTTCAGGTTCCCCGCCGACAGCATCCCCGCGTCGGCCACGACGACCATGTCCGTGACGCCGTGGCGGGCCTGGAACGCTTGGAGGACGGGCACGATCGTGGTGGTCTCGGCCTTGTTCCCCTCGAACAGGTGGACCTCGAGGGGGAAGCCGGCCGGGTCGACCAGGAGCCCGACCTGGATCTGCGGGTCGACGCGGTGCTCCTTGCTCATCCCGACCTTGCGCAGCTCGTCCTCGTGCTCGTTCTCGAAGTGCAGGGTCGTCACGTCGTACAAGACCAGGCACGCCCGCCCACTGGTGCGCGCGGAGTACGCCAGACACGCCTTCGCGAGCCGGTCGCGGTAGTCACGCGCCTGACAGCGCTTCAACGATCGGTAGAGCGTGTTCAGCCCGGGCGGCTTCACCCCCAGCGACCTCACGACGCGGATCGTGTCGGCCTTGCTCGTCGGCTCGATCAACCGGGCCAGGACCATCACCCGGAACGCCTCGTCGGCGACCTGGTCGAACCCGAGATGCGTGTAGACCCAGCCCAGGGCGTCCCACAACACCTGCGCGGTGGTGGCGACCGTATGAGCATCACCGGCGTGATGACGGGGCCTGCCCCGCTCACCCGTCGCCGACCGCTCGGACTTGCCAGAGCTCGTCCAGTCAGCGATCCGGTCCACCCGTGCCGCCACGCGCGGCACCTCACCCAGGTCGAACGCCTGCTGCCCGGGGTGGAGGCGTTCGCGGGCCACGGACCACAACAGCTCCAGCTCCGCATCGGTGTGCGCCGAGCCGACGTGCTCAATCTCCACGACCACGTCCCCGCGCGACGTGACCACCTGAACGGCGACCGCACCCGAGGCCGTGCGCACCTCCCGGATCCGCCGCGACACCACCCCACGACGCTACCCGCCGAATACTTAGTGCCGTCCCCGACAACACCCAGCACACGAACCCGCAGGTCACAGCCCTACAACCCGACTCAGCCGACCACACTGGGCGAAGTCGGGTCGGGGAGGCCCGCGACTGAGTTCGGGTGCGTCGCCGCGGTGGCTTCAGGGGAGACGCGTGTGACTTGTCAGTGATGTTGGCGCGAAGTGTCATGTATGTGGGGCGTGTTTACGCCACGTGGCACGGCCGGGTCCTGCCAGTCATATTGTCGTCTCGGAACGCGCCACCTAGTGAACCTTGGCGGCATGGTGCGTCCCACGTCGAACGCGCCAGGTTCGTTTTGCGGCCGGGAGCAGGTCAGTCCATCGACCAGTCTTCGGGCGCGAAGCCGAGGGTGTTCAGGTTCTCGCGGATAGCGGCCCGTTGATCCGGGGTGAGCTTGTCGAGGTCCTGGGATTCCACGTCGAGCGTGACCTTCACGGCGACACCGTTGGTGGTGACGAAATGGCGGATGATCTCTTCGTAGATTTGCCCCACGTCACGGACAACCCGGTCGCTGGTGAGCGTCTTGGTCGCATGGAACCGCGTCGGCGTCAGCGGGGGAGTAGGCCCAACCCCACCGCCGCCTCCGGGCGTGGTGCCGCCTCCGCCACCAGGAGGCGGCGTGACGGTGTCGTCGGGCGGTGTCGGGTCGGTGTCCCCACCGGGCTTGTCCTTATCGCGTTCGGCCTGGTCCTGTTCGATCTGCTCGGTTGCGACCTTCGGGTCTACCAGCAGTCCACCTTGTCGCACGGCGGCAGGGCGGCTGGTGGTAAGGCCAACGAACCGACCGTCTTCGTAGGAGTCGGCGTACGCGAACCCGTCGTATTCGATGGTGAGGAGTTCGTCGAGGCGCCATACGCAGTCGATGACGACCTTGGGTGTGGTGACCTTCGGCATGTACACGTACTGGCTGAAGTAGCCGGTGAGCGCGTCAAGGGCGACGTAGGGCTTGTCCTTCCACAGGTTCAGCCGGTTGATCTGCATGCGCAGCAGTGAGGGAGAGAACGTGCGGACGACGAACTCGCCACTGTCGGCCTTCTTCGTGACCCGTTCCGCGAGCGTACCGTCACCGTTCATCAGGATCGCTTCCAGCTCGACTTCAGCCGCGCCCGGTTCCTGGGTGGGCACGAGGATCCATCGGTACGCCTCACGGATCGCGTCCGCGACCGTCTGCTTCGACTGGGTCACGCGGGCCTCAGCGACCTTGATGTTGTGCTGGTCCAAGTTCAGCGAGTCACGGTTGTCGAGAATGGACGCCCACGCCATGCGCTGCCTGACAGCGTTGAGGAGCACGTCCACCCGGTCCACGTCTGGGGCGAGGAACACGAGACTGTTCTTGTGGATACGCGCGTTTGTGCCCCGCTTGTTCAGGAACGCCAACGCTTCGCTCTCCGCTGTGGACTTCGCCCGTTTGGAGAACGCCCTGTCCGGGCCGAACACAACCAGCCCGATACCCGGATCGTCTTCCACGTCCCCGCTCGTCGGCGGGAACCTGTGAACCCGCTCGAACAGCCCCTTGTCCGTTTCCTGACGGACGATCCCCGCGAGCTCGTCGAACACCTGCTCGTCGTGGTACGAGTCCGCGCGTTCCTGCACGATCTGCGCGACCGTCTGCTGCAACGACAACCAGTACCGGTCCTGGTCGCGGTTCATGTACTTGCCCATGTCCCCAAGACGACGCAACCCGTCGGTCACGTGCGCAGGGTTGTCCCCCGGATACGTCGAGCCGAGCACCACACGCTTCTGCTCGATCCCGCGCACGGGCGCGTTGCTCCCGTCCCGCTGCCGCAGGTTCGCCATCGGCGCTGAACCGATGAACACGCAACGAGCGGCACGCTTCGTGGCCATGGACTTGCCGAGGATCTTGATGTCGCTGTCGATGAGGTTCGCCGTCGATGTTTCACCGGCAATGTCGGCGTCCACGATGGGCTTCCACGCGTCGTCCAGATGGTTGGTGAGCTCGTCGATGACTTTCGCGTTGTCCAAGGGGACCATCGCGGGCAGGATCATCGGGGACTTGTCCCCACTGCTCCACAACGCGGACACGACCGTTGCCATGAGGCGCAGCACACTACGGGTCCGCTGGAACCGCTCCAACGTGGACCAGTCCTTGTACAGCCGGTCGAACAGTTCCGGGTGGATCGGGTACGCGGTCTTCATCACCGACCTGTAACCCGGTTGCATGACCTCGCTGGGCACGTCGGATGCGTGCCGCAGGTAATGGTCCATGAACTTCTGGACGACCAGGTCACGGGCGGCGTCCTGCTCCCGCTCGAACGGCTTGAAGATGCGGCGCCGCACAATCTCGAACGATTCTTCGATAGTGGCCGGCTGCCACGCGGACTCCACCCGGTGAATCACCGAACGCAAGTGCCGGAGTGCTTCCAACCCGGCGGTGCCGCCGATCTCGTGCTCGTTCTCGACAGGGGACTCCGCGGCGGGCATGTCCCGCACCACATCGGAAGCGGGCAAGGACACAACCAACAGCGCGGTCGGGACGGCCTTGACTGCTTCGGTGAGTGACTGCACGAACGTCATGTGCGCGTCGAACGTACCCCCGGCCTGGCGGTCTTCGAGCGACCACAACTGGCGCAGGTATGCGACCCACTCGTCAATGAGGATCACGCACGGCCCGTAGGCAGACAGCAGGCTCGCCAGGTCGGTCGTGGTCGGGGGCACGGACTTCTCGTCGTAGCGGGCGAGCATGGCGTAGCCCTCAGCGCCGCCCAACTGGTAGGCGAGTTCGCCCCACATGGTGTTGACGGTCGTACCGTCCGCCTTCTGCGAACCGAGCACCGAAATGTCGTTCCCGACCAGCACCGCGCGGCTCACGCCGTCAGGGAGCTCCGTCACGCCGAGCCCGTCGAGAACGTCCCGCATCCCCGGCAGATCATCCGCGGACACCCCGGACGCGGCGTGGTACACCGCGAGCAGCGAGTGGGTCTTGCCGCCACCGAAGGTCGTCATCAGGTCGAGCACAGGTTCACCGCCCGTGCCGGTCATGCGCTTCACAGCCTGCTCCAACAGGTAACGCAAACCCCGCGTCAGGTAGGTGCGGCCGAAGAACTCGGCCGGGTCGCCGTACTCTGGGGACGCGATTCCCTGATGGACCTGCCGCAAGTCGGCGGCGAACTGCGCCAACTCGAACGTGCCCCGAGCAACGTCATCGTGCGGTTCCACAACGTCCCGCCACGCCGGCAGGCCAGCCGAGTCCACCTGCACCGACAGCGCCTTCTCACGGGCACGTTGCAGGCGCTTCTGGTCCTCCTCGAACACGATCCGGCGATACTCCCGCCGCATCTCATCCGCCTTGTCCGCCTGGGCCGTCGCACCAATCGACCGGAGCAGGTGCTCCCCGTCCATGAGGACCCGCTCAGTCCTCTCCGAACTGATGCGCTCCCCGTGCGCCCACTCCTTCCGCGCATCCCACAACGCTGAAGCGGCACGCTTGTCCTCATACGACAGGTGATCCTTGAACACCACATGCCACTGCTTGTCGAACACCCAGAACAGGTACGCCGGATCAGTGACGTTCGCACTGGCGTCACGACCAGTCAGCCCAGCCGTACGACCCACCTCGGTCGCCCAGTCGCTCCCGTACTTCGCGTGCAGCAGCTTGACCATCCACGGGCCAAGCCCATCAGCCACCAAGTCCAGCACACGCCCGACACGTTCCTTGTTCGTCAGCCCAGCCACGATCAGAACAGCCCTTCCATCGTTGCGGCGCTATCGCCGCTCAACCTCACAAGTTCAGCCCACGAGTTGATCAGCGCGTTGTAACGCTCCTGATCCGCAGTCCGGCCCTTCTTCGCCGCAATGTCATGCAGCCGGTACGTCAACGCCATCGTCGGGTCCTGCAACGAACCGAGTCGGGCCATGAGCTTCGACGCTTCCAGCTCGCCACCTCCGTCGATCAGGCGGTCCGTGAGATGATGCACGGCCTCCCATGCGGTGGGAACCGAGTCGGAGTCGGGGAACCAGTTACGGTCCAGAGAGCCTGAACCCAACAGCGCGACTCGGTTCGCGTGGCTGGTTGCAACTTGCGCCCTAACTACAGAGTCCACGCCGAGTCCTAGCGGTCTTGCCACCTTGTCGGCGTCATCAAAAGTCGCATGATGCCACCCGTGGGTTGCCCACCAGCGCACAGCAAAGCGCGAGGTGGTATCGAGTTCACCCTCTTGTTCGTCAAGGACTTCGGCCAGGGCTGCGTTTATCAGCCGTAGTGCGTGATCTACCCCGAGGGGCGCACCTGTCTGGTCCAGTACTGCACGGTGCCGGGAGAACACCTGCATACCAGGACCGAGCGCGGCTTGGTAAAGGTCAACGGGAAGGATCGATGATGCCTGAAGATTCCGAATGGCCGGGCCCAGTTCCCTCCGAAGCGCCCTGTTGAAGTCGGTGACGCTGATCGCCTCCGCGTCTTGGCTACGGGGGCGGCACACCATGACGATGTAGGAGGCAACGGCGTTTGTCCCTGCTGAGATCATCCTGTTGACCGTCGTGCCATGCACCGGCCACGTTCCTGTGATCTCTAGGTCTGCTGCGAGCATCGCGGTAAGGATCGAGGACCATCTCGCCTCTTCACCCGCGCCTGACTTCTGCTCCTTTGACGCGTAGACCACGAGCATGGGTAGCCCGGGCGCCATGCTGTGGCGCAGGTTCTGGAACGTGCTTGTGAATCCACCGATGAAGTACTCACGGGCTTCGTCCATGCTATTCCCGTGGTGAAGTGGGATGGCGGTCAGTTCGCCTGACTTTGGGGCCCCCATCGTCTGGTAGAGGTCGGGGTGAGTTTCACGCAGAGCTCGTCGATGCCAAACGTAGAAGAAGTCGGACATGTCGGCGTAGCCGATCGCATCGAAGTAGGGAGGGTCGGTAGCGACGAGCCCAGGTGTTGGCAGTCGTGAGATCCGCGCGTCCGACCTGACTACTTGACCCGTTCCTGCCACTACAAACGAGAGGGATCGAATCAGGTTCTTGACGATCGCGTCCCAAGAGCCGATGGAGTCCCCGAGGGCGTATGTCTCGACGAAATCCCACATCATGGGCATGTCTGCTCGCCCGAATGCTGCCTTGGCTGCGCTGGGCCCGTTGCGGGTGAACAGAAATGTCTGAGTCGACCCGTACTGTGCGAGTTTGCCTACGGCGAGCCCCAAGAGGGTCGTGACGGCATCTGCCCATTCGGAGGTTCCTCCATCTTGGAGCACACGACTGTGCATCCTTGACACGAGATCCGCGAATGTAGCAAGCACATGGAGTTGCCTTGGAGTGTACTGATCCCGCTGAGTCGTGAAACCGAATCGTGGCCCCGAAAACCATCGGGGAATATCAGGCAGGGAAAGGTCTGGGAAGTCGTCTACCGCGGGAACTTTGCTGGCGACAGCATGCTCACCATCCGTCGGCTCCCGGTAGATCCTTTGGCCTTGTGTCTCAGCGATGACCGCCGCCATCCTTGTGCCGAGTTTCCCTTCCCGCCCCTGCTTGATGATCTCGTCTTCGTTGAGAATGGCGCTGCACGCAATGCAGGAGAAGGTGGCCCCGCGTCCCACTTTCGGTGGTGCGCTCGGCGACCCGGATCGTTGGTTGGACACCACTTGCAGATGCACTCGTCCATCACGAACGAGAGGCTCTATCCAAGCTAGTTGACCCTGCTTCTTAGAGAGCCACCAAGATGTTGTCAGAACAGTCTCAATGCCGCAGGCCGGGTTCACGCAAGTGGCTGTGCGAACCCAGAGCCAGGCCACGGGATCCTCGGCAGGCGGTGCTGCGAATGCGCCCTGCAGCAGTTGCTCTGCTTCGTCCTTTATCAGTGAGGCGTAGTAGCGAACGTCCTTGATCAGCCCCTCGTAGCCGTCCGTGGGGTGGGAGTCGCCCACCGGCAGAGTGTCCGTAGCAAACGGGGTCAGGCTCTCAGTAATCGACTGCTGCCCGTGCACCGCCGGCAACGTCTGCGTGATCGTCCGCGTGATCAGCGCGGGGATGGGGTTTAGGTCAGATCCGAACGTGGGCAGGCCAAGTCGCTGTGCCTCCACCAAGGTCGAGCCGCCCCCGCAGAACGGGTCGAACACCGTAGGCAAGCCAGCGGGGAACTGCTCATCCAGGATCGACTTGGCTTCGGCAAGGGTTTCGGCATCTGGCAGGCCCGCCCCGTTAGCCACGAGTCGCTTCACCAAGTCCAATAGATAGACGCGGCGGTTGTCATCCTCGGGGTCGTCAACGAGAGCGGCGAAGAGAAGGGCCCGCCATGCTGGTAGAGGCATGGGTGCGAACCACTTGTGCAGATTGCGGAGGGTGCCCGTCTTCACTGCCTTATCCGCCCGCGCCGCCCGGCTCACTTCCTCCAGGGGGAGCGCGACTTCGATCAGCTTCTTCTTGCGCGTCGCTGTGTCGGTCATTGCTGGCTCATCTCTGTGGCGTCGTTCCAGAACGGGTCCCAGTCGTACTCGACGCGGGCGGCTCGTGGGTCGATGGGTTGGGTGATCGGGTGGCGGAGGTAGCGGACTGTCGTGCTGTCGTCGTTACCGACGCGGACGAGGGCGAGGACTGACCTGTCGCCCTTGTTGAGTGCGGTGACGGCTTCCTGACGAGTCAACACGAACGTGGAGCCACCCATGACCCGTCCCTTCACCTCCATGAAGTCGAGTCCTGCGGGCGTGTCGGACTCGATGTCGTAGCCGGGGTTGTTGTGGTGCATCTCGGTCGGCTCGTGCCGGAGGGCGTGTTCGACGCGGAGGACCGCGTCGACTGCGAGCCGTTCGATGCGGGTGGTTTCCTTGGCGCGGTGTTCGGCGCCTTCGGGGTCGGTTTGTGCGTCCAGCCAGCCTTGGGTGAGGACGAGGCAGGCGCCGGTGACGCGCGGTGGGCGGACAGAGATGTCGCGTTCCTTGTCCAGGTCTGCGAGGCGTCGGTCGAGTCGTCTGGCGAGGGCTTCGGCGCGTTCCCGCATCTGTGAGGCGGGCAGGCGGGTCTTCTTGCCTGCACGTTCGCGTTCTGCGAGCTCGAACGCTCGCTGGTCCCAGTAGTTGATTTCGCGGGTGAGCCGGTCACGGACGAGCCGTTCGGTCTTGTCTACCTGGGCGAGTGCGCGTGCGGTGACAGTTTCGGCGTGCGCTCGAGCGAGTGTTACGGACGCTTCGCGGATCACGCGGGTGTTCAGGTCGTCAGCGTTCGCCCACGGTTCCCGCAGCACGTTTGCGGCGGCGGCACGTTCGTCGTCGGTGGCTGGGTCGAAGTTCGGGATGGGGGTCCCGTCGAGCGGGCTGATGGTGCCGTCCTGGTCGATGCGGACGTACTGGGCGCGGCGGGACAACACCCACGGTTGCCCGTCCCGGCCGGTGCGCCCGTCGGTCACGTCATGTTCGAGCAGACACACAACGTAGGGGGCGGTGTTCACGTCGGCGCGGTCTACGAGGATTGCGCCGCGACGGAGCGCGTCATGGTGCCGGTCGGTGATCACGCTCATGGTGGCTGCCATGAGCGGGTGGCCGGGGTGCAGGAGCGTTGCGACGTGGTTGTTGCCGGGCACTTTCACGAACTTCGGGTCGAACGCGACCCGGTGGTAGGCGTTCACGACCGGTTGGCCGTACCCGGTAATCCGGTCCCTCTCCTTGATGACGGCGGGGACGCTACGGATCTCGAAACGGTGGCTCTCGCGCATCCGCAGGGAACCGCTCACGTCCGTGAACGCGCGATGGAAGAACGCCTCCACATGGTGCGGTTGGAGCCGTGCGGCTTCGGCGCGTTCCATGTCGCGACGGATCTCGTCCACTTCGCCTTGGTCGAGCTTGGACGGGACGAGCTGGTTCGCTGCCAGGAGTTCGGGGATACCTTCGGCGATCTTCGGGTCGACCACTTCGGTGAGGTAACGCTCCCGTTCGGGCTTGTTCGCTTCCTTGATCGCGGCGATAATCAGGTCCCGCAGGGCGTTGCCTTGGAACAGTTGCCCGAGCACGTCGTACACGCGTCCACCGAGCGCGGCTCGCTGTTCCTCCAACTTCTCCAGCAGGCGCCCGTACACGTCACCTTCGCGGGTGTCCTGGGCGACCAGTGACCACATGAAGCACGTGTTCGGCTGTCCGATTCGGTGGATGCGGCCGAAGCGTTGTTCGATCCGGTTCGGGTTCCACGGCAGGTCGTAGTTGATGAGCAGGTGCGCGTTGCGGTGCAGGTTCACGCCCTCACCGGCGGCGTCAGTGGCGATGAGGAACACGCACTTCTCGTCCTGCTCGAACGTCTCCTTCGCCTTCTTCCGATCCTCACGGCGGGTGCCGCCGTGGATCGTGACGACGGCGTCGTCCCGGCCGAGGTGTTGGGTCAGGCGGGCTACAAGGTCGTCGAGGGTGTCCTTGTGTTCGGTGAAGATGATGACTTTGCGGCGTGCCCCGGTGTCGTCACGCATCTCGTCGGCGTCGTCGAGGGTGTCACGCAGCTTGTCCCATTTCGCGTACGAAGGGGATGCCTTGATCGCCGTGGAGCGGACGATGAGCCGGTCAAGAATCGTGATCTCGGTTTCCAGTTCCTCCGGCGTACGAGCGTTCGTGGCCCCGGCGATCGCGCGGTCTTCGAGGGCTTCGCGTTCCTCGTCGGTCAGATCCTCCAGGTCGTCCCAGTCGGGCACGTCCACGTCGTCACCGATAGCGGTTGAGCGGAGCCGTGCTTCCCGCAGCTCGGACTGCAGACGGTTCCGGCGTCGTTCCAGGGAACGGTGAATCGCGGCCGGGGATGACGCGAGCCGACGTTGGAGTGTGGTGAGCGCGAACCCGACAGCGTTGCGTCGCCGCCCGTCCGCGTTCGACTCGTCAACACGGTTCATCTCTTCACGCACATAATCGGTGACCGCCGTGTACAGCCCCTTCTCCGGTCGGCTGAGCTCGTACTGGACGGTGAACGCGAACCGTTCAGGGAACAAGCGGGTGCCCTCGAACGTGTAGAGCTCTTCCTTCACGAGCCTGCGCATCAGGTCGGACACGTCAACCTTGCGGGTGCCCTCGCGGGCGACCCCTTCGAAACGGTCAGAGTCGAGCAGCGCCATGAACAACTGGAACTGGTCCTCTTTGCCGCTGTGCGGGGTGGCGGTCATCAGCAGCAGGTTGCGGGTGTGCTTCCCCAGTTCCTCCGCCATCTGATACCGCTTGGTCTTCTTCACCTCGCCGCCCCACACGGACGCGCTCATCTTGTGCGCCTCGTCGAAGATGATCAGGTCCCAGTCCACCTGGCACGCCTTGTCGAGGATGCCTTCGCTGTTGCGGGCGAGCACGTCCAAACGGGCCAGCCACAAACCGCCGCGTGAGAACGGGTTGCCCTCGTGGATCACCTTGTCGCGGGTCAGGACCTCGAACTCCAAACCGAACTTGGTCCGCATTTCTTCGTCCCACTGGTCAGCGAGAACACCGGGGGAGACGACCATGACGTTTGCCGCGTCACCACGCAGCAGCAACTCTTTGACGAGCAGGCCCGCCATGACGGTCTTACCTGCACCGGGGTCGTCAGCGAGGACGTACCGGAGCGGTTGCTTGTCCAGCATGGTTGCGTACACGGCGCGGAGTTGGTGGGGGAGGGGTTGCACGTCGCTGGTGCCTAGCGCGGCGAGCGGGTCGAACAGGTGCGCGAGGCTCATCCGGCGGGCTTCGGCGGCGAGCAGGAACGCGGTCGGGTCTGCGTCGAAACTGAACGCCAGGCCGGGGTTTACGGCCTTCACGTGGGTCATCGCGTCCGCGAACACGATCTTCTCCACGATCCCCGACTCGGTGCGGTAGGCAACGTTGGCGGAGTCGTCGGTGAGCCGATCCACGGCGATGAGCTTTACGGGCTGCGGCCCGGCGAGTCCGGTGACGGTCGCGCCGACTTTGAGCACGTCGTACATGGATGTTTCGGGCGCGTCGGTGGGGGAGGGGTTCACGCTCGCGTCCGCTTCGACGCGGGCAGTTCGTTCAGCCCAAACACAACGCTGGTTCCTCTCCGGGCGCGGTGCATCCGCGCCATCGATCAGGTACTACCGGTGAGTCTATGAACTCCCACCGACAGAATCGGCTGGGGCACGCGGACAACCGGAAACCGACCCTGGTATGTGGGTCGTTTCGCGCGGGTCGGCGAGTCGGCTGGTCCGGGGCCGCGCGAGCGGGTGGACTGGGGCTATGGCTGGTGGTACACGGACCGGGACGGCAGCGGTGTACTTGCTCGTCGACCCGACCACCGATCCGGTGAACCATCCTGCGGGCACGGTTTTTCACGTGGGGGCTCTGCCCGCGCGAACGCATGGCTTGGACTCGTCGTCGCTGCTGTGGGATGCACGGAAGCTCCCGGACACTGCTGCGCGGTTGGACGATCTGAACGCCGCTGGTGTTGAGGCTGTCGTGGAGATCCTCACCTGCCCCGACCCGGACGTGACCGAGTCGGTGCGTTGCGCGGCACTCGTGGCGGAGGCACTGGGTGCGGTCGCTGAGCGGCGGATCGTCGTGAACAGGTACGACGCCTTGTGGATCGACAGGTTGGACGCGAAGATCCCGGCGCGGTTCCCTTCGGAGTGGCCGGTGCTGACGTGGGTGCCGAGTTCGTGGTCCGCGGCACGCGGAACGTCGTTCGGGCAGGCGCTTGCGGTTGTGGAGGACTTTCGGCCGCGCTCGTTCGCAGACCAGCTCACCGCGCCGCTTTCCTCCGCTGCGAGGGACAGCGGGCCAGTGCTTCTGCTCGTCCTAGCAGGACGTGGCATCGATCCCGATTTCCTTCATGCGGGGTTGATCCTGCACGCAGCCGTTCTCGACGGAATGGAGGCGGTCGCCGACGAGGCGGCGTCCGCCCTCGCACGTTCGCTGACCGGCACGGTCGTCCCCGACGAGATGGTCCCTCTCACAAGTGGCACCCCGATGGTGGTGCAGTCCTAGTCGCTTTCGTCCAGCAGCCGGAGGACGTTGTACGCGCCGTCGTCGGGCTCCGCGTCCTTCGCACGGGCGTTCCACACGATCCGGTCGAGACCGTTCGCGAACGCCAACAGTCGGCTGCGCGCCCGGTACGGCTGCGCATCGGCGGTGACTGGGACGGTTTGCTCGATCACAGTGTCGATGAGCGTGACCAGGTCGGGCCGCGGGCCGGTGCGACCGACCATGCGGAGGAACGCGGGCGAACCCATGAGCAAAGCGAAGGCGACCTGCTCCGGGTAGAGGACCGCGGACATGGGCACGCTGGTGGTTTGTTGGAGGTCTGCGACCCTGGACGGGTCAGCGGACACGGCGGCAACCTGTGCGGCCTCCCGCATGACTGGCGAGTCGAACAGGACGTGCCGGGGCGCGAGGACCTGCCGGTATCGACGTTCCGCGCGGAGGATGTCCCGCCGGCCGGTCACGTCGACCTGTGGCCCGTCGATCCAGCGGCGGTGACGGAGGCACACCCGACCGACTCCGGGCAGACGGCCGCGCGCGGGCGCCGACAGGTGATCGACGGTGGGCGGCTCGGTGGTCATGTCTGCTTTCCACGTGTCGGGCGCGTCCTCTGGGCGTGGGCGGGGCAGGAACGTTGTGTACGCGACGGTCGGGGCGCACCTGTGGCACAGTTCCCGTTCGGTCACCCAGTCGCCGCCCAGAATGTCGGGGGCGGTGAACGCCGTGTCGTGCAGGGCGCCGAGCTGTCGCCACGCTTGCTTCCGCGCCGGGTCCCGCCGGTCCTTCCCGTGGAGTACGCCGAGTCTGCGGAGCCAGTCCTCCGTGTCCTTCACGGTCGTGTAGTTGCGGGCAGCAGCCCGGTGCGCGTACGAGTCCACGCCCTCGCCGTCATAGGCGCGGGTGCGGATCGGTAACGGTGGCAGAGTCACGCACAACGTCCTACCGGGCTCTACCGCCACCATCGGACGGGCCAAGCCCGCTGTACCTGTCCTGCTCGGCCTCGCTGGCGACTTCGTCCAACGTGACGAGCTCCAACCCCTGCCGGGTGACCCGTTCCGTGCCGTCATCGACCGCGTCCGCGGCGGCGGTCCGCAGCAACTCGGTCAGGCTGGAAATGTTCCCCGCTGTCCGGTTCCACAGGTACTCCGCCAACGGGGCCAACGCCTGCGCTGGGTGGTCGTACAGGAACAGGCACAGGTCGGCTTCAACGGTGAGGACGAGACTGAGCCACGTCTCCCGCTGCGCGTCCGTGCTGTACCCGTAGTTGGTGAACCGGGTGACCTTCGCCCGGCCTTTCGTCTGTTGCCCGACCGGGCCTGCGAACAGGTTGGTGTCCTGCACGTCCACGCCCGCGTAGACGAACCCGGCGGCGACCCGACGGGAGAACTGGGTGAGCGTGTTCGCGGAGTCGCGTCCGCTGCTTGACGTGCCCCGGACGAGGTGGATGTCGTCGATGATGACAAGGCTGGTGTCGAGGTCACGGAGTGCTTTGACGACCCGGTCGGTACGTTCTTCCATCGTGACACGCGCGGGCGGTTCGGGAAGGCCCAGGAACGTGAGGAACTTGCCCATCATGTTCTTCTCGGTGACCGTGCCGGGCATCTCCACGTAGACGACGGGCGCGAACGTCGGGTCGTCCTTGCGTCCGGTGGCTTCGCGTACCTGTTGCTCGTACTTGCGGCCCAACCATGTCGCGGCGGTGGTCTTGCCGGTGGTGGGCGCGCTTGTTCGGGGACAGGTTCCTGCCCGGCAGAGCGGGGTGCTGCAACCCTTCCAGGGGCTCGTTCTGGTAGTGGGTGAGGATCCACTGGTCCAGTAGGTTCTGCACCTCGTGCATGTGCCAGTACGCCTTGGTGGTTGCGTCGTCACCGCGCGTGGACACGGACCGTCCGATGTACCCGTTGAGGTACTGGGCGAACCGGGTGCGGATGGTGCCGAAACCGCGCTCGATGTGGGGCTTGTCGGTGGGGGAGTAGGGGCTGGCGTTGGTCACGCTGATCTGTAGGTAGTGGCAGGCGTTGCGGAACACTTCCGAGTCGAACACCTTGCCCCGGTCGATGGTGATGCTGTCCGGGGTGATCATGGGCCTGGCCGCGGCCGCTTGTTCCAGTTCGTAGGCGTCAGCGAGCATCCCGTGGGGGAGGATGCTGCGGGAGTAAGCCAACGACGCGTCCCAGCCGGGTTGCATGGGCATGGGCAGCATCGCCCGGTACAGCAGCACGGCCGCGTCGACGGCGCGGGTGGCGACTGGCACGAGTACGGTCGCCATGATCGTGCGGGTGGCGACGTCGATCACGCCGGTCAGGTCGCAGCGCCCCGCCGACCCGTCAGGGAGAATGACCATCACGTCGAACGGGGTGGAGTCGATCTCGCACAGCTCGCCGGGACGTTGCGGGTACGCGCCGCCCCACGGTCGGTCGGGCTGGTTCGCGAGGCTACGCCGAGTGGACGCTTCCCCGAAAGAGTGGCGTCCCCGGTCGAGGCGTTCAAGGGCGCGGTACAGGGTCCGGTCGGATGGGACGCGGATAGTGATGCCGGTGCGCTCGCTGTCAAGCTTGGCGCGGGCCTTGATGTCGTGAATCGCACGCGAGCGGGTGCCTGTGGAACGGCCCACCTGTTGGGCGAGCTCCTCGTCGATGATGGCGACCAGCGCGGGGTCGAGTTCGCCGTGCTCAGTGCTGGTCCGTTGCTTGCGGGCGTCAACGAGTCCGGCGATCCCGTTCTCGCGATACGCCTTCACGTGCCGTTGGAGGGTACGGCGTGACAGGGGGCGTCCAGCGGCGGCAAGCTCAGCAACCTTCGCGTCCAGTCGCTCACCGAACGGCCTGTCGAGGGCGTACTCGGCGCGCGGCTGGGGGAGCGGCTGGCCGACTTCGGGAGCTTGGACGCCGTTCAGTAGCTCGTACACGTGCTTGTGGAGGAAGCGGACTCGGTCTGCTTCTCGGGTGTCGAGGGAGGCGAGGATGGATGCGCGGGCCAAGTCAGTGTCCACGTCCACGGGCTCGGGTTTGAAGGTTTCGTCGGCCAGGAGTGTGAGCACGGACACGCGACGCAGGCGCTCGTCGATGAGGTGGCGGAGGACGAGTTCGTCCTTCTCGCGGGTGACGATCTCCCACGCTTCGCCGTCGTACTCGATCAGGTCGCCGAGGCGGACTCCGATCATGCTGCGGTCACCTCCGTGTTGTTGCTGAGCGGGCGGGCCAGGTCGCACTTCAGTTGGTGGGTCCACAGCAGGTGGTACACGTTGCCGCGGAGCTCAGCTTCGGGGATGCGGTCGCTGCCGAACCGGGCCGCTGCCAGCCCGACTGCGAGCGGGGTAGGAGTGGCGAACGCTCGAAGGATCGCGTCCTGGGCGGGTGGCTGTGGTCGATACCGGTCCTTGCGGAACCCAGCGAGCCAGCGCAGGGGGCCTTCCATCCCGTCTGGGAAGCCGTGCCACACCTCGTAGGCCCATCCGACTTGCGCGCACACCGCCCGTGCCATGTCGAACTGCTCCGCGGCGTGTGCGCTGACGCGGTCGGCGGGTCGCACGTCCACGACGCGGATTGAACGGTCATGGAGGACGACCGCGTAGTCCGGGGTGTGGACCTTGTGACCGGGCGTGCCCTTGGGCCACTGGAACCCGAACGGTTGGGCGTAGACGCTCACGACTTGCGGGTCCCAATCCGCCCACAGGAGGAAGTCCCGTTCGGTCAACGACTCGAACGTCACCGACGTGTGGGTGGTCGCGAACCACCACGTGCCGTCGTAGTTGCGGCGGTGCGGGTAGGCCACGGACTGGTGCACGGGGGCGCAGTGGGCGAGGTCGATACTTGCGGCTTGGTCGGGGGTGACACTGTGCGGTTCCACCCGGCCCGCACCCCGGAGGGCGAAGTAGACACGAGTTCGGTCGGAGAAGTTCACGGGAACCACCCGACGATCCATTGCCTCACCCGATCCAACGCACGCTTACAGTCAGTCTGACCTAAAGGGCAGCCTACGCGTCATGTTGGCTGTCAATCAAGGTCCGAGAGGGTAGAACGTCATCTATCGCGTCAAAGCGTCATGTTTGATGGCGGGGGACATCGCGGGGGGTGTCACCCCGGACGTCAGATCTTGGAACTGACATAATGCACATTATCGGCGGTCGTTCTGGTGCCCGAGCCCGCGGCTGTCGAGGTTGGCGTCCGAGCAAGTTCTGGATCGCTGGCCGACTTCCGGCCGCGGGAGCCGATTAGCGAAGCGGGCGCCGTGTTGCGAGGCGGCGAACGTGCGCCGGTGGTGTAAACTGCATGACCTGATTCTCAAGGCTCGTGCGGGATAGTCCTGATGACGGTGCTCCAGTCCTGGTCCCAGGGCGAGGAGGTCTGGGGCGAGGCCGGTATGCGCAAGCTCTGTCCGCCGCTATCGTCAAGGCCTACCTCGGCGGCATCGACGAGGAGGCCCTTCTTGAGCGGATGAGTCGGATCGTCGGCGACTACGACTGCCTCGCGAGCAGCAACTGCTACAGCCGCGGGCAGCGCTCCACCTCCCAGCACCTCTCCCGGGAACGCCTCCTCGGCGTCGACGACCTCGCAGCGCTGCCCAAGGGCCGCGCCGTCGTGTTCAGTTCCGGCAACCGGCCCACCCTAACCAGCAGTTGTGCCAACTCGGAGTCCGGCGCCTCGAGGGCGGCAGTGAAGTTCGTTGTTGCCGCACCGATGGCCCCACGCAGGTCCGCCTTGATCTGGTGCTCGAGCACCGCGCGCGACCAGCCGTCATCCAGCGCCCGTGCGGCGTACCAGTCGCGCTCCTCGCGGGTGGTGAGCCGGTCCAGCAGCACCGTCGTGGCCAACCCTCCGCGGGACCGCCCGATGCCGTGACCAGGTGCACCTTGCCCCGCGCAGGGTCGTGGAGGCGGTGGCTCAGGGGCCAGGGTGAGGTTAGGGTGTATCAGTCCGTTCGTACTCGACACCGCAGTCGTCAGCGGGGAGTGTGCCCGTGAGCAGTGCCCGTGAAGGTTCCCGATGGAATCGTCTCGTCTCTCGGCGATCGGCGGTCCTGACTATTTCGGTTCTGGCGGTCTGCGTTCCTGCGACCTCAGCGTTTGCCGGTTCCATATCGTCGCCTCCACAGATCGGGAGCGGGGACTCCGAACTATCCATCAGCGTCGGCGGAGAAGTGTATGGCGTTGACGATATCGCCGGTTTCCTGAAGCGTTCGACCACGAGCGAGAGTTCTGAGGTTACTCCGTATCTGTTGGATCCGGTCGATTCTGTGCAATGTAACACGCTGGGTGTGGCGAAGCACGAGGTTGCTCGGGTTGACGAGGCGGTCGCTTACTACGGCACCGACATAACGTTTCCAGGAGGAAAGGTACACCTTCGGTGTGGATCGTTGGGTTTCGGTTACATCCATATCCGTAACGAACACGAGGCACACTGGCGCGACAAGTACGTCTCCCTGGGTTTCCCCGCCAACTCTGCTCTCTGGGACGACTTTATGTGGTTCGTCGTCTATAACTCATTGGAAGCCCCGGAGACCATTGTCCAGCGTCCCGCAAACGGCACCCTGTGTTACACCACCCCGGTCGTCATGATGGTAAACGATATGCCTACGGAAACGTTCTATCCATCGGTCTCGATCGCCCCCGCGGAACCCACCTCGACGGTGCCCGCTCGGAAAGTTCCCCGCGTGATCACTGCGTTCCCCGGGGGGGCGTGTGGGTACTACTGATCAACGCCCTCGTCTACTGCGTCTAGCCGTCGATTACGGAGCGCGCCTGCCGCTCTGGGACTCGGTCGGTCCACTGCAGGCGTCTCCTGTGGGGCCAGAGCTCACGGAGGCGTTGTGCGCATGGCAGAGCGATTTCGAGAGGGCCTACGACCCGATCGACGGATGGCCTGACGCTGCCGATCTCCGGAGGCATCTGAGCCAGGCTCGGTGGCTCTGGGGACTTCTCCAGGAAGCGCTTTCCGACACGATCGTGTATTACCGGCTCTTCGGACATCTGGTGGGGAGTGAGGGGTTCGGCGCGGTGGGCCGGGGGTAGGGGTCGAGGTCCCCGATGATCAGTAGCGACCAAGCAACTGTTCGTTTCGGAGACCTCGACGTTGACCAACGCTACGGGGTGCCATGCGGCACCCGCGACCACTGATCCCTGCTCCCGCTGCGACCTGCTCCTCGGGCTTGAGTGCGTGCAGGTCGAGGCTGTGGAACGCCGCCCCGACCGGCTCGAGGTGAAGGTCTCCACCCCGTGGCGACTGATGGGCTGCCCCGCCTGCGGTGTCGTGGCCCCGAGCCGCGGCAGGCGTGAGCGACTCCTGCGCGATGTCCCTCACGCCGGAACACGGGTGGAGATCCTGTGGCGCCAGCGAGAGTGGCGCTGCCCCGACCCCGCCTGCCCGAGGGGAGCGTTCGTGGAGCAGGTCCCCGACCTCGTCGCGCCCCGCGGCTCGATCACGACCCGGGCGGTGTCGTGGGCGATCGAACAGCTCCGCTTCCAACACGCCACGATCCAGGGCCTGGCGGAGCAGCTCGGGGTCGCGTGGAAGACGCTGTGGCGCGGCATCGAGCCCGTACTGGAGCGCCTGGCCGCGGATGAGTCCCGCTTCGAGGGTGTGCTGAGTCTCGGGGTCGATGAACACATCTGGCACCACGGCGACAGTCGCAGGAAGGGGCCCAAGGAACTGACCGGGATGGTCGACCTGACCCGGCACCGCAACAGCAAGGGCCGCTGGGTCGTGAAGGCGAGGCTGCTGGACCTGGTGCCCGGCCGGTCGAAGAAGGCCTACACCGACTGGCTCACCCAGCGAGGGGACGCCTTCCGCGCCGGGGTCGGGGTTGCGGCTCTGGATCCGTTCGGCGGCTACAAGAGCGCGATCGACGATCAGCTCCAAGACGCGACCGCGGTCCTGGACGCGTTCCACGTCGTCAAGCTCGGCACGACCGTCGTGGACGAGGTCCGTCGCCGCATCCAGCAGGAGACCACCGGCCACCGTGGCCGCAAGGGCGACCCCTTGCAGGGGATCCAGCGCCTGCTGCGGGCCGGGGCGGAGAACCTCACCGACCGCCAGCTCAACCGCCTCGCCACCGCGATCGAGGCAGACCCCGCCCACGAAGCCGTCTACATCGCGTGGCGCTGCGCCCAGGACCTCCGCGCCGCCTACCGGACCCGGGAGCTGGCAGACGGGCGACGCCGAGCGGAGAAGATCCTCGCCTCGTTCCACACCTGCCCGATACCGGAGGTCGCCCGCCTGGGCCGGACGCTGCGCAAGTGGCGCGGAGCGTTCCTGGCCTACTTCACCACCGCGCGAGTCAGCAACGGCGGCACCGAAGCAGTGAACGGCGTCATCGAGCTCCACCGCCGCCTCGCCCGCGGCTACCGCAACCTCGACAACTACCGCATACGAATGCTCCTCGCCGCCGGCGGACTCAACACCTGATCCCCACCAGATGTCCGAAGAGCCGTATTACCACGCATGGGAGATAGCAGTTCGTAACAACTGACTTGCGACCAGTGCCGGTACCCGTGCTTATCAAGACCAGCCGCACGATGCTTGCATCCCGCCTCCGGGCAAGCTAGACAAACCGGGTTCGGGTCTAGAGTGCAGAGTCATGCAACGCGCAGACGCGTTAATATTGATTATCGGCGGTCGGGTGACCCACCGGATGCGGCCGCGCCCGTGCCTGGATCGACATCAGTCGTGTGCACTCGTGTCGGCGACAGCGAGTTCCAGCGCACGCCACGCCGCGAGAAGGCGACCGTCGCCCGACGCCGCGATAGTCGTCTCGTCGTCAACCGCGACCGCTGACGCGCAGTGGACCGCGTCGTAGCCTCGTAGCGACAAGGAGCTCGACATGCGCGCAGCTGACTCGGAAAGATCGCGATCGACCTCGACCACGTCGAACTCGGGCCAGATCTGGACGAAGATCGACCAGGACTCGTCGTGCTCCGGCTGGGACAAGCGCCCGAGGCGTCGCGCTGCCGCCAACGCCGCCGCAGTCTCGACGAACGTGAGTCTCGACGTCACTCGTTCATCGGCCTCGCCCCAGAGTCGTCGACAGATCTGCGTGCTCGGCTCCTGGACGAGAAGGGGTACGACGGCGGAGGTGTCGAGGTAGACGATCACCGCCGTTGCTCGTCGACGAGGTCACTCACCGTCCCGGCTGTCACCACAGGCTGCGGCAGGTCGTGCCGAGTGCGACGCGCACGCGTCACCCTTCCCTCGGCAATCAGGCGTTCGAGCGCGGTGGGTGCGGCGATCGGCACGAGACGAGCGACGGGCCGGCCGTGATCCGTCACGGTGATCGTGTGACCATCACGCACGGCGGCGAGATGGCGACTGAGACCGTCTCGCAGCTCGCGAACACCGACCTCCGACATCGCGCCTCCTGTAGCCACAATGGTGAACACCAATGTGGCCATTATCGCTCATCTGGCCCCACCAGCTCAACCCCTCCGGCTCCCCCGCCGTGGTGGCAAGCCCACATAGGGTGGCCCTCATGATCGAGCCGTCAGGCACAGCGTCGTTGCACGAGGCCGAGTCTGCCTTCCAGGTGGCGTTCCGCACGGGCGACGTTGTCGCACTCGAGGAGATCCTGCATCCGGACGTCCGGTACGTCGGGCCCGATGGCATCACGGTCGACCGCGCGGCCGACCTGGCGGCACGCCGGTCGGACGTTCTCGTGCTCGACGAGGTCGTCGAGCTGGACCGGGAGGTCCAGGTTTTCGGGCCCGTCGGAGTCAGCAGGGTGCTCCTTCATCTGGCCGGATCGGTCTCCGGCCAGCCGATCGACGCCACGCTGATCTACACGAGGACCTGGCAGTACGCCGAGGACCGCTGGATCGTCGTCGCCGCCCACGCCTCGCTCGGCGCGGTGGGCTCACGGGCTCAGTCCGCCTGAGGACTACGCTGTCCACCGTGACGACCCCTCGCCTCGCGCAGTGGTGGTGGCCGACCTCGTAGGCGGCCGCCGACAGTCACGTCCCATCGAGCCGCCCTCGGGCGGCTCGAGCCATGTCTGGATGGCCTCGCGCACCTGAGGGCTGAACCCCAGGAGCACCCCATGACCACCCAGCCGGCCCTCTCCCCCTCCCCCACGCCGTCGGGCGTCGACGCTCTCGCGAGCACAGACTCCCCCTCGAGCACAGACGCCCCCTCAAGCACCGACGCAGCCGCCGCCCGCAGCCGCGAGCTCGCCGCGTCGATCGCCCAGGACCCGACCCGCCACCGAATGCTCACCGGCGACCGCCCCACGGGTGACCTGCACATCGGGCACTACCTCAGCAGCCTGCGCAGCCGCGTCGCGCTGCAGGACGCCGGCGTCGACTCGTTCGTCCTCATCGCCGACTACCAGGTGATCACCGACCGCGACTCGGTCGGCCGGCTCCAGGACCACACGTTCTCGCTGCTCGCGGACTACCTCGCGGCGGGCGTCGACCCGCGACGCTCCACGATCTTCACCCATTCCGCGGTGCCCGCCCTCAACCAGCTGATGCTGCCGTTTCTCAGCCTGGTCACGCAGGCCGAGCTGCTGCGCAACCCGACGGTCAAGGACGAGCTCGCCGCGAGCCGCCGTCCCCTCTCCGGCCTGCTGCTCACCTACCCCGTCCACCAGGCTGCCGACATCCTGTTCTGCCAGGCGGACGTCGTGCCCGTCGGGCGCGACCAGCTCCCCCACCTCGAGCAGACCCGCGTCATCGCGCGCCGCTTCAACGCTCGCTACGCGGACGGCGCGGCGCTCTTCCCGGAGCCCTCCGCCCTCCTGAACGACCAGCAGCTCATCCTCGGCACGGACGGCCGGAAGATGTCCAAGACCCGTGGCAACGTGATCCGGCTCGCGGCTACCGAGTACGAGACGGCGGCCCTCCTGCGCAAGGCGCGCACCGACTCCGAGTCGACCATCACCTACGAGCCCGAGCGGCGCCCGGAGGTCGCCAACCTGCTCACGATCGCCGCCGGGTTCACCGGCGAGACCCCCGAGGCGCTCGCTGCGGCGGTGGGCAGCGGCGGTGGAGCGCTCAAGGCGCTCGTCATCGAGGCGGTGAACGAGGGGCTGCGGGCGCACCGCGAGCGACGACGCGAGCTCGTGGCCGACCGCGCGCAGCTCGTCGAGATCCTCCACGAGGGGAACGCCCGGGCCAACGCCGTCGCCGAGGCGACGCTCGCCGAGGTCCGCAGGGCGATGTCGATGGACTACTGACCGAGCCCGCCGTGGAGCTGCCGGAGCCACGCACGCGTCCCGACGCCCACCCGGCCGCACCTAGTCTGGCCCCGTGATCACGATTCCCGACCAGTCCAGCGCGGGCGTCATCTGGAGCGTCCTCGCGGTCCTCGCAGGCGTTCTCTTCCTCGTCGCGTTCGTCGTGTGGGCCCGCAGCAGGGACCGCTCGATCGTCTCGCTCGGCTGGTTCGTCGTCATGGTCGCGATACCGATCCTCGGCCCCGCCGGGTACCTCGTGGACTCGCGTCGTCGCGCACGTCTCGCCGCCTCTGGCCATAAGGCTGAGGACTCCGACTACGTCGGAAGCGCCGGCACCGCGCGAAGCACCACGCACGACGGCGAGCGCCGGTAGCGCTCAGCCCTCGCCGTCGAGCGCCTCGAGGATCGCAAGCACCTCGCGCGCGACCGCGGCGGGCGTGCGCCGGTCCGTCGAGACCCGGTGTGTCGCCACCGCCTCGTAGGTCGGGCGGCGCTCCCCCATCAGCCGCTCCCAGCGCTGCCGTGGCGTCTCACCCTCCCCGTGCAGCAGCGGGCGGTTCGCGTCGACGCCGATCCGCAGCGCCGCGGTGCGCGCGGACACGTCGAGGAACACCACGACGCCGCCGGCCGCGCGGTACGCCTCGAGCACCGCCCGCGTGTCGGGGTGCAGCACCGCGCCCCCGCCGAGTGACACCACGCCGTCGTGCTCCGCGAGGGCGCGCGCGACGGCCTCGTGCTCCAGGGCGCGGAAGGCGGCCTCGCCGTCGGCCTCGAAGATCTCCGGGATGGACCGTCCCGCCGTCTCCTCGACGTCCGCGTCCGTGTCGCGCACGCCCAGCTCCAGCGCTGTGGCGACCCGCCGGCCGACCGCGCTCTTGCCCGAGCCCATCGGCCCGCACAGCACCACGGCCGGCCGCCGCCCGCCGGCGCCGCTCACGCGCGCTCCCCCGGCTGAGTCCCCGCACGCGCCAGCACGTTCTGCACCGCGCGCACGTCGGCGACGGCGAGCTGGCCGGGCGCCGACGCCTCGCCGACCATCGCGAACGTGAATGGCGCACCCCACAGGCCCCCGGCCACGCGCGTCAGCACGCCGAGCGCGCCCATCGCGACGGGCACCACGGACCGCGCGGTCGCCTCGTGCGCGCTGACGGCGGCGTCGAGCAGGCGCACGACGTCGTACGCCGACTCGGGCATCACGGCCACCTTGAGCACGTCCGCGCCCCGGCGGGCGAGCTCCCGGAACCGCGACGGCAGGTCGTCCGGCGTGCCGCTGAAGTCGTGGCTGGAGCCGACCACGACGACGCCGGCCGCCCGGGCTGCGGCCACGACCACCGCCGCGTCCTCCTCGGGCCGGGTCAGCTCGACGTCGACGGCGTCCACCCCGGCCGCGACGAGTGCGAGCAGCAGGTCGGTGTACTCGCCGTCGTCCGCCTCCCCCGGACCGCCCTCGAGGCGCGAACGGTAGGTCGCGAGCACCCGAACGCCGCCCAGCTCCGCCCGCAGCGCGGCCACCAGCTCGGCCACGGCCGACGGCGCGAGCGCGTGCGCCGCTCCCCCGCCCCAGGCGTCCAGGCGCCACTCCACGAGGTCGGCGCCGCCGGCGACGGCGGCCGCGGTCCGCTCGAGCAGGTCCTGGCCGTCCGCGCCGGCGACGGGAACGGCGACGGCCGGTGAGGCGGGGGTGAGCGGGAAGGGCGGACGCACGCCCCCATCCCACCACGCTCTCAGGCGACCTTCACGCGACCTCCACACCGCCCCGGGAACATAGGACGGGCCGTCCCACGTTGTACCGATCAGTCCGCAGACTCACCGAGAAGAGGGAGACCCCCCATGGCAGAGCGCACCCTCCGTGGCATGAAGATCGGTGCCAACAGCATGGAGACCGAGGTCGGCGTCGAGCTGGCACCCCGCGTGGAAGCCGTCTACGACTGCCCCGACGGCCGCGTTCTCGTGATCCCGTTCTCCGTCGAGGCCGACATCCCGCCCGTGTGGGAGGCCCCCGGCGGCGGCGAGGCTCTTCTTCGCGACGCCGAGCGTCCCGAGCCGAAGGCCACCAAGCCGCAGCGCACCCACTGGGACATGCTGCTCGAGCGCCGCAGCATCGCCGAGCTCGAGGAGCTCCTCAACGAGCGGCTCGAGCTGCTCCGATCGGGTCAGCTCCGCAAGAGCGCCTGATCCGCTGACACCGCTGACGCCTGGTGCCCCACGGGGCACCGGGCGTCAGTCATGTCCGGGGCCGTTCGTGGGCTCCGGCCGCGCGGCCCGGCCGAGGACTCGACGGCGCCACGTCAGCCACGCGCGTCACGCCCGTCTCGGCGCAGAACGCCCGACGGCGAGCCGATTCTCGGTCACACCCGTACGTCTCCCTCGGCGCGAGCGCGCACCCGGGCGCCCCGCTCGTTCCGCCCACCCGTCGTGCGTCCGGAGGTCGTGCGTCCGGAGGTGGTGCGCCCCGACGTCGTCCGCCCCGACGCGGTCCGCGACCGGCGCCGCGGGTGCGTCACGACCCCGATCAGCACGAGCAGCACCGCGCCGCCGTACGCCAGCCAGGTGAGCACCGGTGCGAGCGTCGTGGCCGGGGTGAGGGAGGTACGCAGCGGGAGCTCCGCCGTCGCGGCCGCGGCCGTGAACAGTTCCGTCCGCTGCGTCACGACGCCGTTGGGGGTGATGACCCCCGAGACGCCGACGGTCGAGACCTGGACCACCGCGCGGCCGTGCTCGACGGCGCGGAACACCGACATCGCGAGCTGCTGCTCCGACTCCGGCGTCTCCCCGAACGACGCGTTGTTGGTCGGCACCACGAGCACCTCGGCGCCCGCGTCGACCGAGTCGGCGACGATCTGGTCGTAGGCGACCTCGAAGCAGATCGCGATGCCGAACGGCACGGATCGTCCGTCCACGTCGACCGGCAGGATGCCGACTCCCGTCCCGGGCTTCATGTCGACCGTCACGAGGTCGACGGCGCTGGAGAAGCGGCGCACGACGTCGCGCAGCGGGATGTACTCGGCGAACGGCGCGGGGTGCTGCTTGGCGTACACGGCCACCGGGCCCACGCCCGGATCCCACCGCAGGTAGTCGTTGTACCGGGCGTCGGCCTTGCCGTCCGCCCCGAACGTGTAGCTCTGCGTCCCGAGCAGGATCGGCGCCTGCACGGCCTGCGCGGCGCCGTCGATCTCCGCCGCGGCCTGCGCGTCGGTGCGCGGGTCGTAGTCGGCGGCGTTCTCGGGCCAGAGCACGACGTCGAGCTCGCCGGCGTGGTCCTGCGCGAGCTCCATCGTGCCCGCCACGTGGTTGCCGATCACCTCGCGTGCGTTGTCGAAGGCGCCGAGCCCCGGTTCGGACACGTTGCCCTGGACGATGCCGACCGTCGTGGTGCCCTGCTCGGGGCGCGAGTCCAGGGGAACCGCCAGCGAGACCAGCGGCACCGCGACGAGCACCCCCAGCACCACGGCGCCCCGACCCGGCATGCCCCGCCGCAGCGACCACCAGCCGATCGCGAGGGTCAGTCCGAGGGCCGCGACGAGGCCGGAGACCAGCGGCGTCCCGCCGAGCGACGCGAGCCGCAGCAGCGGTCCGGTGGTCTGGGAGAACGCGAGCCGGCCCCACGGGAAGCCGCCGAACGGCCACGCGGAGCGCAGCGCCTCGATGGCGACCCAGGCGATCGCGAAGGCCGGCACCGCGAGCACGGCCCGGTCACGCACGGGCGGCCAGCGCCGGATCCACACCCACGCGGCGCCGAACGCGCCGACCATCATCGCCTCGGCGCTCGACAGCGCGACCCACGGCACCACGCCGACGGCCTCGTTCGCCCACCAGATGTGCACGAGGAAGAACGACAGGCCCCAGACGGTCCCGACGACGAACCCCCACCGGGCGCTCTCGCGGCGCAGAGCGAGCGCCAGCAGGGCGACACCGAGGATCGCGAGCGGCCACACGGATCGCTGCGGGAAGGCGGCGTCGGTGACGAGGCCACCGATGACGGCGAGCAGCAGCGTCAGGAGCCGGGACGGCTCGGACGTGGGGGGCACCCCGCCAGGATAAGCCGGGCCGGGAGGTCCCGCGGCCTGGCCCTGCGGACTTCGGGCCGTCGTGCATCCACGACGTTGTCTAGTGCCCGCAGGGTCAGGCCGCGAACCGCTCCGGTGCGGTTTCGTTCGAGGTGCGCCCCCTCCACCGCGTCGGTGCCAGGACGAGGGAACCGCCACCGTCGGAAGGTGTCAAGTTGGTAACGGTGCAGGTCGCGAGTGTGGCCGCAGGTCAGCGACGGGCAACGGATCGTTGAACGTCAGAGGTCCTCGGCGTGTCGTGCCCGACGGCGTGTCACACCCTCGTGCTAGGGCGCCACGGCCCGCGGCGCACCCTCGCCGACGACCGGCCGACCACCGGCGGCCGCCCCGTCTCCGGCGACCGGCCGACCGTCCCGGTAGGCCCGGACCAGGCGCGGCGGCACCCAGTCCGCATCGTCGAGCCGGCCAAGCGCGGGCAGCGGAGCAAGGCCCGCACGGGAGTCGGTGGAGAAGCGCGCCCGTGCCTCGTCGGCGACCTGCACCACGAGGTCGGGCGCGTCCCACACCACGAGCGTCGCGGGGGCGCCGACCACGAGCCGCGCGTCGGGACCGCCGCCGGCCGCGCGCCACGCGCCACGGGTGTGCGCCGTGAACGCGGCCCGCGCCGACAGCCCGCACGCCAGGGCGGCCTGCAGGAGCCGCCAGGGCGCCACCTGCCGGCCCGGCGCGGTGCCGAACGCCAGGGGCACCCCCGCGGCCGCCGCGGCTGCCAGCGGGGCACCTGCGGGGTCGAGGTCGCGCGGGTCCACGCACGCCACGGTGCCGGGACGGTCCGCGATCAACGCGGTCAGCGCGGCGGACTCGGGTATCCACGCCGCACCCGACGCACGCGGCGCGACGGCGAGCACGCCCGCCGAGGCGAGCTCCGCCGTCGTGCCCGCGGGCTGACCGGCATCGACGAAGGCGGGCGCGACCCAGGCGCCCGCGAGGTCGACGACCTCGTCGGCGCCGAGCGCCTGCACGTCCGCACCGCTCTCCTCGCCGAGCCACGCCACGCCGTCGGGCGTCAGAACGATCGCCGTGGCGAAGGGGTCGGCCGCGCTGTAGACGGTGCCCCCGCGCAGCAGCACCGTGCCCGTGGTGGCGACTGCAGCCTCGCTCGTCATCCTCGTCCCGTCGGTCGTCGTGCGATCAGTTGCTGCGGCGTCTGCTGGGTCATGTGCTGCGGCGTCAGTCGTGACGCCGTCGCCCGTCGTGCCCTCGGCCGACGCGGCGGCCGCGGCCCGGCTCACAGCTCCTGCCCCACGACGCCGCGGCGCACGAGGTCCATCGCCTCGCGCGCGCGGCGTCGCAACGCGGACGTGGGCGCGGCGACGGAGAGCTGGTCGAGCACGTCGAGCACCTGCCGGCACCAGCGCACGAGGTCGCCGGCGCCCAGGTCGCTCGCGGCGAGCACGTCGGCGAGCGAGGCGCCCCGAGCCCACGACCACAGGCTGCGGACCAGACCGAGGTCCACGGCGGGCGACGGCGTGAGGCCGACGTGCCGCTCGAGCTCCTCGATCTCGTGACCGGTGCGCACGACGGCGTCCAGCGCCGTCGAGAGCGCGGGTGACACCCCGCGCACCACGGCGGTCTTGTCGCCGTCGTCGTCGCCCCGCGAGGTGTAGACGATGGCCGTGGCCGCCGCGGCGAGCTCGGCGGCGGACAGGGCGTCCCACGCCCCCGAGCGCAGGCACTGCGCGAGCACGAGATCGCGCTCGGAGTAGAGCCGGCGCAGCCAGGTGCCCTCGGCGGTGACGATGGTGCCTGCGGTCCCACCGTCGTCGGTCTCGGCGAGGTAGCCGAGGGTCAGCAGCACCTCGCAGACCCGGTCGAAGTCCCGTGCGATCGAGGTGGTGCGCCCGGCGATGCGCTCGGCGAGCCGGTCCCGCTCGCGCTCGAGGCCCTCGGCGCGGCGCGCCCAGCGCACGTGGTCCTCGCGCTCGGGGCAGCCGTGGCACGGGTGCGCGCGCAGCGCCTGGCGCAGGCGACGCAGCTCGACGTCCTCGTTCACGCCGTGCCCACCACCGTCGCCCCACGGGTCGGGCGCCCCGACGCCCTCCGCGATCGCGTTGCGCAGGCTGGACGCGAGGTCGCGGCGCTGGCGGGGGTCGCGGGCGTTGAACGAGCGCGGGATCCGGACGCGCCCGGCGACGCGCACGCCCTGCGGTGCCTCGGCCAGCCCGATGGTGCGCACCTGGCGCTCCTCGGTGAGCACCTGCGGCCGCGGCCCGTCGAACCCGGGCAGGCCCGGCTCGACCACCACGGCCCAGCCCGAGCGCCGCCCGCGCGGGATCTCCACGACGTCACCCGGCCGCAGCGCGGCGAGGCTGTCGGCCGCGGCCCGGCGCCGCTCCCCCGCGCGCTCACGCTGCCCGTCCGCCTCCAGCTCGGAGATCCGACGGCGCAGCTCGAGGTACTCGGTGATGTCGCCGCGGTCGCACGCCATCGCCTCGCGGTAGCCCGCGAGGCCCTCCTCGTGCTTGCGGAGCTGACGGGCGAGGTGCACCACCGCGCCGTCGGCCTGGAACTGCGCGAAGGACTGCTCGAGCACGCCGCGCACGCGCTCGCGGCTTGAGCCGGAGAGCAGGTTGACGGCCATGTTGTAGGTGGGCCGGAAGCTCGACCGCAGCGGGTAGGTGCGCCGCGAGGCCAGGCCCGCGACGGCGAGCGGGTCCACGCCCGAGGCGTACAGCACGATGGCGTGCCCCTCGATGTCGATCCCGCGGCGCCCGGCGCGACCCGTGAGCTGGGTGTACTCCCCCGGCGTCACGTCGGCGTGCCCGCGCCCGTCCCACTTCACCAGTCGCTCGAGCACGACCGATCGCGCGGGCATGTTCACCCCGAGCGCAAGGGTCTCGGTGGCGAAGACGACCTTGACGAGGCCGGCGACGAACAGCGTCTCGACGGCCTCCTTGAACAGCGGCAGCAGCCCGGCGTGGTGCGCCGCGACGCCGCGGCTCGCGGCCGCTGCGAACGCCGAGAACCCGACGGCCTCGAGGTCCTCGCCGGGGATGCGCACCGACAGCTCGTGCAGCACCTCCCCGATCCGGCGCCGCTCCGCCTCGGTCGTCAGCCGCAGGCCCGAGGCGAGGACCTGGTCCACGGCTGCCTCGCAGCCGGCTCGGGAGAACACGAAGACGATGGCAGGCAGGAGCCCGGCGGAGTCGAGGCGCTGCAGCACGACGTCGCGACGCGGCGGACGCACCCCGCCGCGGCCGGCGCCGCCCGAGGTCTTGCCCGGCCGGCCGCGGTGCCGGGCGTTCTGCCCGCGACCGCGCCGGTCCTCGGGTCCCGATGCGCGCTCGGCGCGGCGCACCGCCTCGACGAGCTCGGGGTTGACGGGCGGGTTGGGCCCGGGGTCGGAGGCGTCGACCGCCGCCGTGTAGAGGTCCAGCACCTCGTGCCGCACCATCATGTGCTGCCACAGCGGGACCGGGCGCCGCTCGGTCACCACGACCGCGGTCTCGCCCCGGACCTCCGTGAGCCAGCTGCCGAACTCCTCGGCGTTCGACACGGTCGCCGAGAGCGAGACGAGCCGGACGTCGTCGGGCAGCAGGAGGATGACCTCCTCCCACACCCCGCCGCGCGCGGCATCGGCCAGGTAGTGCACCTCGTCCATGACGACGAAGCCGAGGCCGTCCAGCGCGTTGGAGCGCGCGTAGATCATGTTGCGCAGCACCTCCGTGGTCATGACGACGACGTCGGCGCCCGCGTTGATGCTGACGTCGCCCGTGAGGAGCCCGACGCGCTCGGCGCCGTGCGCGCGCACGAGCTCGAGGTACTTCTGGTTCGAGAGCGCCTTGATCGGCGTCGTGTAGAACGCCTTGCGTCCCGCGGCGAGGCCGAGGAAGACGGCGAACTCCCCCACCACGGTCTTGCCGGCGCCCGTCGGCGCGGCCACGAGGACGTCCTCGCCCGCAGCGAGGTGCTGGCACGCGTCGCGCTGGAACTCGTCCATCGGGAACGGCAGCCCGTCGGCGAACCGGCGCAGGTGGTCCGCGGCGCCGCCGGAGGAGGTCTCGAGCGCTCGACGCTGGACGAAGGCCGCGTACCGCTCGGCGGGCGTGGTCATGCTCCCACCCTAAGCGCGCCGTCAGGCGAGCAGCCGCAGCGCCTGCGGCACCACGCGGACACGCAGCGGCAGGCTCCCGACGGGTTCGCCGTCGGCGTGCACGACCGGCGGTGCGGCCCGTCCCGGCCGGTGCGGGACGCGCAGCTCCACCTCACGCGCCCGGGTCACGTGCACCACCGGGTGGTCCACGTGCGTGCCGCGGTAGACCCGCGGGAACACCGTGAGCAGCGTGCGGCGCGGCACCGTCCGGGCCGTCACGACGTCGAGCATCCCGTCGGTCCACGACGCGTCCGGGGCGATGAGCATGCCGCCGCCGATCCGGGCGCCGTTGGCGATCGCGACGAGGGTGCCGCTCTCGGGCAGCGCCACGCCGTCGGCCACGACGGCGACGTCGAACCCGCGGAAGGCGACCAGCTCGCGCGCGAGGGCGACGAGGTAGCGGGCGCTGCCCCGCGGCCAGGCGGTCGCGTTCGCGCGCGCGTTGACCGCGGCGTCGATGCCCGCGCTCGCGACGCCGACGAACCAGCGCCGGCGGGCGGGGTCGGCGTCCAGGGGCGTGATCTCGCCGACGTCGACGACCACGGGATCGCGCCCGAGGGCGCCCAGGAGGTGGGTGACGGCGGCGACGGGGTTGCCGCGCGGCAGGCCGAGCGCTCGGGCGGTGTCGTTGCCGGTCCCGGCCGGCACGAGCCCGACTGGCAGGTGCGGCGCGTGCTGCAGCACGCAGTTCGCCGCGAGGTTGAGCACGCCGTCGCCGCCCACGGCCACGAGCGCGTCGGCGTCGGCCTCGACGGCGAACGCCGCCGCCCGGATGCGCGCCGAGGCCGCGTCGGGGGCCGTGAGGTCGACGACCTCGTGGCCACTCGCGGCCAGCAGGTCGAGGGCCTCGCGGCCGGCCGCGGCCGCGCGTCCGCCCCCGGCGGCCGGGTTGACCAGCACGCCCAGGCGCACGCGGGTCAGGCCTTGCGCGCGTCGGGGTGGGCGGGCTGGGCGGGCTGGGCTTGGGCCGGCATCACAGTGGTCGGCAGCGCGGCCGGCGACGGCGAGGCCGGGTGCGCCGCCGCTGCTGCGGCCGCCGCTCGCGCGTCGGCGCGGGGGCCGCCCGAGATGTCGTCCCACTGGGCGGCGGCGCGCTCGAACCGGAACCGACGCCGCGCCCGACGCGTGGCGCGCACCCCGGCCCGCACCTCGTGCAGGGCGGTGCGCTGCTGCGGGCTCAGCACGATCTGAGGAGCGATGGCCTCGACCTCGCCCGCGAGCTCGTCGAGCTCGCGCACGCGCGCCTCGAGGCGCTCGAGCACGACCTCGGCCTTGGCGACCTCCCGCCCCAGCGCCTTCACCGATCGCCACAGCCGCAGGCCGATCCAGGCGAACACGCCCAGCGCCGCGACCACCAGGATCACCCACACGAGCCACCAGGGCATCAGGAACCTCCGCCGTCGGGACCAGTGCCATACAGCGCGAGGGCCGCCCGCGCCCGCGCCGCCACCCGCGCGGCGTGCTCGGGCGGGTCGAGGGCGAGCACGTCGGGACCGAGATCGAGCACGAGCCGGTCCAGCCACGCGGGATCGGCGACGGCGAGCATCACCGTGATCCGGCCGTCGCCCTCGGCGACCACCTCCCCGCCGAAGCGCTCGGCGACCCAGCGGCTGCGCGGCGTGAGCTCGAGCCGCACCGAGTGCGGGCGGGCGCTGGGCCGCACCGAGTCCGCGGTGCGCGTCCCGGGCCGGCCGGGCGCGACGGGCTCGCCGGTCGGCTGCACCGCGACGACCCGGTCGAGGCGGAAGTGACGCACGTCGTCGGCGCGCAGGCACCAGGCGCGCAGGTACCAGTGCTCGCCGTCGGAGGAGATCTCCAGCGGGTCGACGTCGCGCTCGGTGGTCTGGTCCGAGGCCCCGGCGTAGGTGAGGTGCAGGCGTGCGCCGTCGCGCAGGGCCTGGCGCACGACGGAGAGCACCCCGCTCACGTGGTCCGCCACCGTCGTGTCGCCGGGCGCGACGCTCACGGCGTCGGCCGCGACAACGGCCTCACCCGCGGCCATGGTGAGCTTCTCCAGCGCCGAGCGCACGACGGTCTGCTCCACCCCGGGCAGGCTCGCGAGGGCGCGCAGCGCGACGATGAGGGCCACGGCCTCGGACGGCTGCAGACGCAGCGGTCGGTCCATGCCGCGCGCGTTCGTCAGGACGATCGTGTTCGCGTCGAAGGCGTCGCCGTTGAAGTCGATGAGGTCGTCGGCCTGGTACCCGGGCGTGCCGGACATCCACAGCGTCTCAACGTCGCGCAGCACCTGTGCCTCGGTCACGCCGAAGTGCCGCGCAACCTCGGCGACCCCGACGGCGTCGCGCTCGGCGAGATAGCTCACCATCGCGAGCAGCCGGTTGACGCGCTCGATCGTCGTCTCAGCCACGGGTACCCCCGGCGCCGGACGCTGCGCTCGCGGGAGCCGCGCTGCCGGGGGCGGGCTCGCCGTCGGGCGCGGGGGTGACCGCCGCTGCACCCGCACGAGCCGCGCTGCCGGGGGCGGGCTCGCCGTCGAGCATCGCGACGGCGCGCAACCGCGCGACCACGGCGGTGCGGAGCCGCTCGGGCTCGCGCACGAGCACGGCGTCGGTGTGCCCGGCGACGAGACCCGCGAGGTCCTCGAGGTCGCCGACGGGGAGCTGGAGGACGTCCCAGCCCTCGTCGTGGCCCGTTCCGGCCTCGACCGAGCGCGCACGCACGCGCAGGGAGGCACCGCGACCGGGGCGCACGAGCAGGGTCGCGACGCCCGCCTCGCCGGCCTCGAGCGGCGGCTCGCCGACGGCGTGCCGAGCCGGCTCGTCCGTCACCGTCACCGCGCCGACCACGCGGGAGAGACGGAACTGTCGCTCGGCGTCGCGCGCGGTGTCCCACGCCTGGAGGTACCAGGCGCCCTCGCGCACGAGCAGCCGCCAGGGCTCGACCCGGCGGCGCGAGGTGGTGCCCGAGCTTGCGGCGCGGTAGTCGAAGGTGGCGAGGCGGCGGCGGTGCACCGCCTCGAGGAGAGCGTCGAAAGACGCCTCGGGCGGCGGGACGCGGAGCACGTGACCGGCGAGGTCGGCCGAGGCGCCGGGCGCGACGGCGTTGAGCTTGACGAGGCCGCGGCGGGCGCGCGCGTCGAGGTCGGCGCCCTGCCACACCTGCGCGGCGACGCTGAGGATGCCGATCTCCTCGGGCGTGAGGCCGAGCTCGGGCATGGTGTAGCCGTCGAGGTCGATGCGGTAGCCGATGTCGTCACCGTGCGCGTCGTCGACGACGGTCACGAGCGGGATCCCGGCCTCGCGCAGAGCGGTCTTGTCGCGCTCGAACATCCGCTCGAACGTGCGGTCGTTGGCGGCGCCGTACCCGTTCACGCGCGCGCGGATGTCCGCCTTCGTCATGCGGTGGTTGGTGTGCGTCAGCGCGATGACGAGATCGAGCAGCCGCTCGGCCGCGGGCACCTGTTCGGACATCGGGCCCAGCCTAGTGTGGGGGGATGATCATCTGGCGCGACGCCGTCGTCGAGTCCCTGGGGCCGGCCTGGCCGGGCGTGCAGGAGGTCCGCGCGAGGATCACCGCGGGGTCCTCCGAGCCGTCTTCGTCGGCAGCCGGGGCGTCTGCGCCCGCCGCCGGTGCGTCTGCGCCCGCCGCCGAAACGCCGGCGCTCGCCGCTGGGGCCGAGGTCCGGGCGCTCGCGTACACCGCGCTCGTGGGGACGCCCGCCGTCGGGGACCGGGTCACGCTCACGTGCTCGGCGCTCGCGCGAGGGCTCGGCACGGGCGGCTACGCGCTGGTCGCGGCGCTGCCGGACGCGCTGCCCGCGGATCCGCCGGCCGGGCCGGGCCACCTCGTCAAGGCGCGCTACACCCCGCTGCAGCCGCTCGTGCTCGGCGTGGACGAGCAGGAGTCGCCCGACCACGAGACGCTGCGTGAGGCCGACGACCTCGCCGGGATGCCCGTCGTCGTCGCCGACCTGCACTCCGCGCTGCCCGCGATCGTGGCCGGCCTGCGTTCCGAGGCCGCGGCGCTCGGCCTGCCGGTGCCGCGCGTCGCGTACGTGATGACCGACGGCGGCGCGCTGCCCGCCTGGTTCTCCCGCGCCGCGGCCGGCTTGCGCGAGGCGGGCTGGATCGCCGGGACCGTGACCGTGGGGCAGGCGTTCGGCGGCGACCTCGAGGCGGTCACGCTGCACACCGGGCTCCTCGCGGCGCGGCTCGTGCTCGGGGCGGACGTCGCCGTCGTGACGCAGGGGCCGGGCAACCTCGGCACCGGCACGCGCTGGGGGTTCTCCGGGGTCGCGGCGGGTGAGGCGGTCAACGCGGCGGCCGTGCTCGGGGGGCGTCCCGTCGCCTCCCTGCGGGTCTCCGCGGCCGACGCGCGCGGCCGGCACCGCGGTCTGTCCCACCACTCCACGACGGCGTACGGCCGGGTCGCGCTCGCCGTCGCCGACATCGTGGTGCCGACGGCGGCGGGGCTCGCGGACGAAGGCGCCGCTGGGCACGGCGAGGCCGACGGTGAGCGCGGGGCTGGTGGCGCTGCTGGCGCTGGCGGCGCTGGCGGCGCTGGCGGCGCTGGCGATCACGGCGTTCGCGGGGCTTACGACGGCGAGCTCGAACGGGAGGTCACGCTCGCCGCCGGCGACCTGTGCACCCCGATCGGTCGGCACCGCTTCGTCCCTGTGGCGCTCACCGGGCTGCGGGCGGCGCTTGAGGACTCCCCCGTGCGGCTGTCGACGATGGGCCGCGGGCTGGAAGAGGACGCCTCGCCGTTCCTCGCGGCCGCTGCGGCGGGCCGGTGGGCGGCGCGACTGCTCGCGCCCGTGCGCGGGACGGTGTGGCACCTCGCCCTCGCGGACGACTGGGCACTCGCGCAACGGCTCGGCGCCTACGCGATGTCGACCCGCGGGGCGCGGCTCGCGGACGTCGGGTTCGTGCACGCGTCGTCGGCGGACCAGGTGGACGGCGTCGCGAACGCGTTCTACGCCGATCTCGCCAGTGAGGGTGCCGTAGCCCTCGAGATCGACGCCGACGTGCTCGCGGGCGAGGGCATCGCCTGCGTGCTCGAGCCCGGGGATCCGCGCGACCAGACCTCGCAGCGCTTCCCGCACGTGTACGGGGAGGTGCCGGTGGAGGCGGTGCGGCGGGCGCTGCCGTGGCGCGGGACGCTGGCGGCGACGCTCAGCGGGTGACGCTCGGCGGGTGACTCTCGGCGGGTGACGCTCGGCGGGTGACGCTCGGCGGCCAAAGCTCAAGCAGCTCCGCCTCGGCCTCGCTCCCCGCGTCGGCCATCGCTTCGCGGCGCCGCGTCGGCCATCGCTCCCCAGCCCGAGTCGACCACTTTCGGACCGCCGCGCCGGTTGTCCCCCGGTGGCTGGCGTGTCGCTTGTTCGAGCGGGCTTGTGGATATGTTCGTGCAGGTCAGGGCTTGTAGATCGCACATTCGTATCTTAGACTCGACGCATGGCCGCACCCGTCCTGATCGACCCCGCGCACCACGCGCAGGCCGACCTCGCCGCTGCCGTGGCGAACCTGGAGGACCTCATCGACCGCGAGTCGGCGGGTGCCGGCTCCGAGCGCACCCTCCACCTCGCCGAGCTCGTCGAGACCACCACCCGACGCCTGACCCGCCTGCAGCTCCACCTCGCCGCCACCCTCGAGCACGCCACCACCCCACCCGAACCCGGCCACGGCGTCCTCGTCGACCACACCGGAACCCTGCCCCGCCCCACCCTCCTGCCCGACACCACCAGCAGCAGCAGCATCGGCGCCCGTGGCCGCGACGTTGCCGGAACCGGCGACCCGGCCGGCACAGGTGGGGCGGAAGACGTCGGCGCGCGCGGCACCGGCGCCACCGGAGTGCAGGACGCGGGTTGCGCCCCGACCGGCCGGTCGGGGCCGCGTACCCCGTACGCGCGGGCGCGGGACCTGCTGCGGATGCGGCTGCGGATCAGCGGCGCCGAAGCCGGCCGCCGCATCCGCCTGGGCCACGCCCTCGCTCCTCGCACGAGTCTGACCGGGCAGGTCCTGCCGCCCGAGCACCCCGTCCTCGCGTCGGCACTGCCCCATGTGGACCGGGAAGCCACCACCGAGGTCCTGCGCGCCCTCGAACGCGTGAGTGCGGTGCTGGAGCAGGGGGACGTCACCGAGCTCGAACAGGTCCTCACCACCCATGCGACCACGTTCGATCCCGATCAGCTGCGTCGGATCGCCACCCACGCCGTGGCCGTGGCCGACCCCGACGGGGCAGCGCCCAGTGAGAGCCTCAAGCACATCCAGCAAGGCGTCCACATCGGACCCACCCGCAAAGGCCTGACCACCATCCGCCTCGTCGTCGACGCCATCCAGCTCGAGATCCTCCAGACCGTCTTCGACACCGGCACCAACCCCCACACCACCACCCCCACCCCCACCGACACCGACTCCGACAGCGCGAGCCCGGGCACAGCGACCCCCGACACGAACGACGGCGCCGCCACGCTCGACGACTCAGTCCCCGACAGCAACACCATCGACGGCGAGAGTCAGACCATCGACGCCGACGATGAATCGGTCTTCGACCAGGGCGAGACGGTCAACGGCGGGGCCGGTGGCGACGTTCCCGCTCAGAGCGCGACAGGCGGTCCGCCGACGCTGGTGGTGCCGGTGGAGCGGCGCACCCGCCCCCAGGTCATGCTCGACACCCTCATCGCCGCCACGATGTGCATCCTGCGCACCGGTGTCCTGCCCACCACCGGTGGAGCACCCACCCAGGTCATCGTCACCCTCGACGGCGCCGACCTCCTCACCGCCCTGCGCAACCAGACCCCAACCCCCGCTGAAACGGCGAACGCCCGACACGCGCAGGGCACACAGAACGCTTCGAACGCTCCGAACGCTCGAAACAGGGAACCGTCGGCCACACCCGACACCCGAGAGCCGGATGAACCGTTCGACCCGCGCAACCGACCCGGTCCCGCCGCATCCGGTCTCGTCAGATCCGGCCGTCCGCCGAATGCGGACACGAACGCTCCCACGGACACGAACGCGCCCGCGCTCAGCGAGCAGGACCTGGACGGTGTCGCGTGGCTCATCCACGAGGGACCCGTATCCCTGCGCAGCGTGCGGCGCCTGGCGTGCGACGCCGACCTCGTCCCCGTCGTTCTCGGGACCGGTTCGCGTGTCCTCGACCTCGGCCGCAGCCACCGGCTCGTTCCCGCATGGATGCGCACCGCCCTGACCGCACGCGACGGCGGCTGCCTCTTCCCCGGCTGCCACATCCCCGCGACCTGGTGCGACGCCCACCACATCATCCCCTGGTACCAGGGCGGCGCCACCAGCACCGACAACACCGCCCTCCTGTGCGGCTACCACCACCACCTCATCCACACCGGCGACTGGACCCTCACCACCCCACGACCCGGCGCCACACCCACCATCACCCCCGGCCCCACCCTCACCCCGACCCACCACCACGCCTGGACACCCACCCCCGAACAACGCACCAACCGCTACCACCGCTGCTGACTCACCGCGACCGCTGGACGGGTCCGAGACGGCTCGACGACGGCGACGTTGCCAACGATCGCGAGGCGCGTCCGCTAGACGGGGTCCGAAACGGCTCGACGACGACGTGCCAACGATCGCGAGGCGCGTCCGCTTGACGGGGTCCGAAACGGCTCGACGACGTGCCAACGATCGCGAGGCGCGTCCGCTGGACGGGGTCCGGGCCGGCTCGACGACGTTGGCTCAGCGCTCGCGCGCTCCGCCGAAACGCTCGGCGAGGGCCGCGAGCCGCTGCGCCTCACGGCGCGCCTGGGCGCCGTCCGCGGACTGGACGGCCATGACTGCGAGCTGCTCGCCGTCGGCCAGGTCGAGCTGGGCCCAGGCGCGGTCGGAGGAGAACCGCACCGAGACGACCTCGTTCCACGCAACCCGCGTGGTACGCACGAGGTTGCGCACGGTGATGCCGTCACGATCGGGGACAGCCGTGACCGTCCCTTGCCGCCAGAGGATGACGAGCAGCGCCCCAGCGAACACCACCATGAGCAGGTAGTCCGACAGCGTCAGCACCGTCGCGGCGTTCGGCCGGACGAACACGAACAGGGCGATCAGCGAGGCGACTATGACCGGCGCCAGCACGACCGTCACCCGCCTGGCCAGGCGCGGACGGAACGGTGCGAGCGCTCCGGCGGGTACGCCGTCGGGCTCGACCGGACCTCGCGGAGCACTCACAGGCGCGTCGCGTGGATCTTCGTGACGAGGATGCCGCGGGCGCCGATCTCGTAGAGCTCGTCCATGATGCGGTGGCTCGCGGAACGGCGCACCATGACGCGCACGGCGGCCCACCCGCTCTCGCGCAGGGGCGAGACCGTCGGGGACTCCAGGCCGGGTGTGACGTCGACGGCGCGGGCGACCCGCTCAAGCGGGATGTTGTAGTCCATGAGCACGTACTCGCGCGCCGTGAGCACGCCCTGGATGCGGCGGTCGAGCACGTCGAAGCCCGGGCGGATCTCACCGACAGGTCGGATGAGCACGGCCTCGGACGTGAGCAGCACGTCCCCGAACACCGAGAGGCCCGCGGCCCGCAGTGTGGAGCCGGTCTCGACGACGTCGGCGACGGCGTCGGCGACCCCGAGCTGCACCGTCGACTCGATCGCGCCGTCGAGCCGGATCACCTCGGCGGCCTCGATGCCGCGCTCGGCGAGGTACTTCTCGACGAGCACCTTGTACGACGTCGCGATCCGCGTGCCGGCGAGGTCCTCCACGCGCGAGATCGACGCGGGCGGCGCGGCGAAGTGGAAGCGCGAACGGGCGAAGCCGAGCGCGCGGTGCTCGATCGCCTCGACCCCGGAGTCGACGAGCAGGTCGCGGCCCGTGATGCCGGCGTCGACCGTGCCGTGGCCCACGTACACCGCGATGTCGCGCGGGCGGAGGAAGAAGAACTCGACGTCGTTCTCGGCGTCGACGAGGACGAGCTCGCGGCCGTCGCGGCGCTGGCGGTAGCCGGCCTCCGCGAGCATCTGGGCGGCGGGCTCGGACAGCGACCCCTTGTTGGGGACGGCGATGCGGAGCATGGGAAACCTTCGGTCAGGCGGATCGTTCGGACGAGGCGCTGGGTGGTACTGAGGCGGCACAGGGTGGCACGGGGCTGGCACCAGGCCGCGACGGGGCCACGTCACAGATGTCGGTACACGTCCTCGAGCGTCAGACCCGTCGCGATCATCATGACCTGCGCGTGGTAGAGCAGCTGGGACAGCTCCTCCGCCGCCCGGTCGGCGCTCTCGTGCTCGGCTGCCATCCAGGACTCGGCGGCCTCCTCGACGAGCTTCTTGCCGATGGTGTGGACGCCGGCGTCGAGCTCCTTCACGGTGCCGGACCCCTCGGGGCGGGACACCGCCTTCTCGGAGAGCTCCGCGAACAGGTCCTCGAACGTCTTCACGGGCCGTGAGTCTAGTGGGCGCCCGCCATCCGGACCCGCGGCGCCCGGCGACTGGACGCGAAGCATCGCCGGACGGGCGGGACCACCCGCCCGCGCAGCTCCACGCGCGCCCTCGCGAGACGACCCCCGCCGAGGGCGAGACTCACGGGTTGGTGAACCCGCCGTCGGGCACGCTCGTGATCATCCCCGCGGCGAGCATCGCCTGCGCCATCGCGTCCCACTCGGCGGGGTCGGTCTCGCCGGTCGTGGACAGCAGCGGGATCGTGGCCTCCAGGACGGCGAGCGCGTCCGCCTTGGCCTGGCTCGTCATGCCGGGGATGTAGCCGTCCGCGGCGACCTCGACGGCGCCCTCCGGGTCGTCCTCGACCGCGGCGACGCCCTGCAGCGTGGCCGTGACGAACGCCCAGACGGCGTCGGGGTCGGAGGCGAGGAGTGCGTCGGGCACCGCGATCCCGACCCCGACGAGGCTGCCGGGCTCGAGCGTCGTGACGGCCATCCCGCCGGCCTCGATGCGCACGGCGTCGCCGTTGAGGTAGCCCATCACGGCATCGACCTGCCCGGTGAGCAGCGCCGTCGTCTGCGTGTAGCCGATCGACTGGATCGTGACGTCCGACGGCGTGAGCCCCGCCTCGTCCAGCAGCACCAGCAGGCCGAGGTACGTCGCGCCGTACTCCCCCGGCACGCCGATCGTCTTGCCGCGCAGGTCCGCCGCGGTGGTGATGCCGCCGTCGGCGGGCGCGATGAGCGCGACCGGCGACGTGTCGTAGAGGGTCGCGACCTGGGTGAGGGTGCCGCCCGAGGCACGCTCGGTGAGCACCTCGTCGCCGCTCGCGACGACGACGTCCTCCTGACCCTGCTCGATCGCCGTGAACAGGCCCTCGTTCGCGCCGTGGTGGCGCAGCGTGACGTCGAGGCCGGCGTCGCGGTAGTAGCCGAGCGAGTCGGCGAGGTAGAAGGGCGAGAACTGGATGTCGGGGACGTACGTCAGGCCGATGGTGAGCGGCGTGCGCTCGCCGGTGCTCGCCGTCGTGCCGTCGGAGGCGGCGTCAGCGGAGGCCGACGGCGCGGCGGTCGGTCCGTCGGAACCGCCTGTGCAGGCGGCCAGCAGGAGCGCGGCCGCGGCGGCCCGGGCGCTGAGGGCGAGGAGGGGGCGGCGGATCATGGTCGGCTCCGAGGTGGTCGGGTCTGGCGTGGGCTGGTCTGGCGGTCGGGTCAGGACATATGACGGAGGATCAGCGCTCGGTCATCGCGAGCGCGCGGGTCTCGAGCAGGCGGACGAGGAGGTAGGCGGTCGTGGAGACCGCAGCGAGGACGACGAGGGTCGCGAACAGGCCGGCGGTGTCGGCGCGGTCGCGCTGGGCGACGAGCAGCTGGCCCAGGCCCGTGCCGCCGATGACGAACTCGCCGACGACGGCGCCCGTCATCGCGAGCGCGACGGCGGCGCGGAGCCCGGCGAGGATCTGCGGCAGCGCGAGCGGCAGCTCGATATGCCGCAGGAGCCGGACGGTGCCGGCACCGTCGACGCGAGCGGCGGCAAGGACCTCGCGGTCCAGGCCCCGCAGGCCCAGGCTCGAGGCGATCACGAACGGGAAGAAGACGAGCAGGGCGGCGAGCAGCGCCGTCGTGCCCGTGCCGTAGCCGAACCACAGCACGAGGAGCGGCGCGATCGCGATGGCCGGCACCGCCTGCGAGACGACGATCCAGGGTTCGACCGCAGCCGCGGTCCGACGCGAGTGCACGATCACCCAGGCCAGGGGCAGACCGACGACGACGGCGAGCACCACACCGCGAGCGGCCGCGCCTCCGGTCGCGGCGATCGCGGGCCACAGGTCGCCCGTGGCGGCCAGCTCGCCGAGCGCGGTCACGACGGCGGACGGGGTGGGCAACAGCGTGGGCCCGAGGGCGGGCGCGGTCAGCGCCCAGGCGACGACGACCGCGACGGCGAGCAGGACCGCTGGCAGGGCAGCGGAGACGACGGCGGGCGCACCGCCGCGCGTGTCGGTCCGTGTCCTGCGGCCTGCCATGGTGGTTCTCCCCGGTGTCGCGTCGTCGCGTTCCGGGGGTGCGCAGAGGCTGCGCCGGGTCGCGACACCTCGGGCGGGTCGACGGCGCGCGTCAGCCCGCGCCGCGGGACGCGACGCGCGTGCTTCCTCCCATCCGGACTTTCACCGTCGGTCCTGGAGTTCCACCAGGTCAACCGCACGCCTGCCCGTTCGGGCAGATCGTGCGGGTCGCGGACTGTCACCGCCGGCTCGGACTTTCACCGACCCCGGAGCACGTTGTTCGGGGTCATCGTAGCCGCGTGCCGCCTGCGACACCTCCTGGGCACGTCCGGTCCGGCACTCGGACAGGCAGGCTCACGGTGCTCGCGCGGCGGTCCCTAGACTCGGGCGCCGTGAGCGATGAGCCCCTCGACGCATCCGCCGACGCACCCCGCATCGCGATCGTCACCACCGACCCGGCCTGGTACTCCCCCGTCGACCCGGACCGCGACACCGCTCCCCTCCTCGACGCGCTGCACCGACGCGGCGCCCGCGCCGAGTCGGTCGTGTGGCACGACGAAGGCGTCGACTGGGCGGCCTATGACCTCGCGGTCGTCCGCTCGACCTGGGACTACGCCGAGCGCCCCGGCGACGTCGGGCCCTGGCTGGACCGGGCCGGCCGCGGTACGCGGCTGCTCAACGAGCCCGACGTCATCCGCTGGAACCTCGACAAGCGCTACCTGGCGCAGCTCGCGGAGGCGGGGATCGCCGTCGTGCCCACGACCTACCACCTCGACCCCGACCACCTGCCCGACGCCCTCGCGGCCCACGGCGCCTACGCCGCCTGCGACCTCGACGCGCACGTCGTGATCAAGCCCGCCGTCGGCGCCGCCTCGCGCCTGACGGGCCTGTTCCGCGCGGACGACCCGGCCGCCCTCGCGCTCGCCCGCGCCGTGCTGGCCGAGGGCAACACCGTGATGCTGCAGCCCGAGGTGCCCGAGCTGTCGGCCGGCGCCGAGAAGGCGCTCTACCTCGTCGACGGCGAGGTCACCCACGCGATCGCGAAGGGCGCGCTGCTCGCGCGGGGCGGCGGCCTCCTCGGCGGCGTCTACGAGGAACGGCCCGTCGTGGTCGAGGCGAACGACGGCGAGCGCGCCTTCGCGCGCGAGGTGCTGTTCGCCGTCGGGCGCGTCACCGGGGTGGCGACCCCGCTCTACGCGCGGATCGACATGGTGGACTCCGCGGCGCACGGGCTGGTGCTGCTCGAGGCCGAGCTGTTCGAGCCGGCCCTCAACCTGCACCTCGTACCGCACGTCACCGAGCTCGTGGCCGACGCGATCCTGCGGCGGGTCTGAGCGGACGCTGCCCGCCCGGCAGCCGGCGATCAGTGCGCGTGCGCCCCACCGGCGAGCCCGCGCAGCTCCGCGATCGCCGCCGCCGCGTCCTCCGCGCGGTAGACCGCCGACCCGGCGACGAACGTGTCCGCTCCGGCCTCGGCCGCTCGCTCGATGGTCTCGACGTTCACGCCGCCGTCGACCTGAATCCAGACGTCGAGGTCGGCCGCACTCACCGCGGTCCGCGCGGCGCGGATCTTGGGCAGCATCGCGTCGAGGAAGGACTGGCCACCGAACCCGGGCTCGACCGTCATGACGAGCAGCATGTCGATCTCGGGCAGCAGCTCCACGAGGCCGTCGAGCCCGGTCGCGGGCCGCAGCGCCATACCCGCGCGCGCCCCGAGGCGACGGATCTCCCGCGCGAGCCGGATCGGCGCCTGCGCCGCCTCGACGTGGAACGTCACGCCCTGCGCGCCCGCCTCGGCGTACTGCGGCGCCCAGCGGTCGGCGTCCTCGATCATGAGGTGGACGTCGAGCGGCACGGGGCTGTGCGGCAGGATTGCCTCGACCACCGGCAGCCCCCACGTGAGGTTGGGGACGAAGTGGTTGTCCATGACGTCGATGTGCGCCCAGTCGGCGCTCGCGATCCGGGCGAGCTCGCCGCGCAGGTCGGAGACGTCGGAGTTGAGGATGCTCGGGGAGATACGGATGCCCACGAGACCCGAGCCTAGTCAGCCCGCTCGCTCGTCGCCCGAGCCCTCGGAACTGACCCGTCAGGTTCGGCGCAGCAGCGCGAGGAACATCGCGTCCGTGCCGTGCCGGTGCGGCCACAGCTGCGCGTACGGGCCCGCGCCCACGTCGGTGAGCCCGGGCGCGACCTCCGCGAGCACCGCCGCGGCGTCGACCACCTCGACGTCGGACCGCTTGCGCAGCACCGCGTCCACCACGCCCCGGGTCTCCGCAAGGTGAGGCGAGCACGTGACGTACGCGACGACGCCCCCGACGCGCGTCGCGTCGAGCGCCGCGGTCAGCAGGTCGCGCTGCAGCGCCGTCAGCGGCGGGATGTCCGACGGCGAGCGGCGCCATCGCGCCTCGGGTCGCCTCCGCAGGGCGCCCAGTCCGGTGCAGGGCGCGTCCACGAGCACCCGGTCGAACTGCTCGCGGTGCGTCTGCCCGACCTCGCGCCCGTCCCACTCGACGACCTCGACGAGGCCGGGGTCGGCCTGCTCGATCGCCTTGACGCTGCGCCGGAGGAGGCCCACGCGGTGCGGCTGGACCTCACCGGCGACGAGGCGACCCGCACCCTCGGCGCGCTCCGCGAGCACCGCGCCGAGCAGGGCAGCCTTGCCGCCGGGGCCTGCGCAGACGTCGGCCCACTGCTCGTCGCGGCCCGTGAGCGGCGCGGCAGCGAGGGCGAGCGCGACCACCTGGCTGCCGGCGTCCTGCACGCCCATCCGGCCCTGCCGCACCGCGGCGATGCGGTCGGGTGCGCCGCCGAGGAGCCGCCACGCCGTCGGGACCGTGCCCTGGGGCTCGATCGCGCCGTCGTGCTCCTCCTGCGCGAGCTCGTCGGCGCCGACGAGGCCGGGGCGCGCGACGAGGGTGACGGCGGGCGCGGCGTTGTCCGCCGCCAGCAGCTTCTCCAGCTCGGCGGGGCTCGCACCGCCGGCGGTGCTTTCGACGGCGAGCGCCTCGCGGAACGCGCGGGCGATCCAGGCGGGATGCGCGGTGCGCTGGGCGAGCAGCTCCAGGGGGTCGGCGGTGCGCTCGGCCATCCGGCGCTCCCACTCGGCGAGGTCGGCGCGCCCGATCTGGCGCAGCACGGCGTTGGCGAACGACGACGCGCCCTCGCCCGCCACCGCGCGGACGAGGTCGACGGTCTCCCCCACGGCCGCGTGCGGCGGCACCCGCATGCCGAGCAGCTGGTGCGCGCCGAGGCGCAACGCGTCGAGCACGCGGGGGTCGATCTCCTTCAGGGGTCGCGTCGAGGCCATCGTGAGGATGGCGTCGTAGCGGCCGCGCAGGCGCAGCGTGCCGTAGGCGAGCTCGGTCGCGAACGCGGCGTCCCGGCCGGTGAGGCCGCGCTCGGCGAGCATCGGCGGCAGGACGAGGTTGGCGTAGGCGTCGGAGTCGGCGACGGCGCGCAGCACGTCGAAGGCTGCCCGGCGCGCGGGGTCGGTGCGGCCGGGCGGCGCCGTGCGCGGCTCGCTGCGAGCGGGGCGACGCTCCTGCGGCCGACGGCGGTCACCGCCGCCGCGTGCGGTGTCGCCCCAGCCGCCGCCCGTGCCGCGCCGGGCACCGCCGGAGCTCGCCGAGCTGCCTGAACCGCGCTGGCCGCTGCCGTTGCCGGTGCCGGTGCCGCCAGGGTTCCGGGGCCCGCCGTGCCCGCCCGAGCCGCCGCCGCGCGGTCCGCCGCCGGTGCCGCCGCCACGCCGCTCCCCGCTCACGCCTGGAACCTCGCTTCGGACTCGAGCCGCGCCCCGCGCGCCCACGCGGCGGCGGGCATCCACGCCTTGCCCGCGGGTGCGACGTCGCCGAGCTCGACCACCCCGCCACCCGTGCCGACCCACACCGCGTCCTTCGTCGCCAGCAGCTCACCCGCGGCGAGTGCGTCGGGGACCTCCGCCGGGATGCGCCGGGGCAGCCACGAGGGGCGGACCGGACCGACCTTGAGCCGCACACCGTCGAGCTCGGTCCAGGCGCCCGGCGCCGGCGTCATCGACCGGACGAAACGGTCCACGGCGAGCGCGGGGTCCGCCCACGGAACCCGGGCGTCGGCGACCTCGATCCGCGGAGCCAGGCTCACGCCGTCGGGCGCCTGGTCCGTCGCGACCGCGGAACCGTCGGCGAGCGCGTCGAGCACCGAGAGCACGAGCGGTGCGCCGGAGACGGCGAGGCGCCCGAGCAGGTCCCCGCTGGTGTCCCGGGGCCGGATCGTCTCGGTCATCGTGCCCAGCACGGGACCCTCGTCGAGCCCGGCGGTGAGGCGGAAGACGGTCGCGCCCGACAGCTCGTCGCCATGCCGGACCGCCCACTGCACGGGCGCGGCGCCTCGCCACGCGGGCAGCAGCGAGAAGTGCAGGTTGACCCAGCCGTGCGTCGGCAGGTCGAGCAGGTTCGGCGGCACGAGGGCGCCGTAGGCGACCACGACGGCGACGTCGAGCCGAAGCGCGCGCAGGTGATCCTCGGCGTCGGGCGTGCGCAAGGTGGGCCACTCGAGGACCTCGACGCCGAGCTCGCGAGCGGCGAGGGCGACCTCGCTCGGCTCGGGCTCGCCGCGGCGCCGGCGGCGGGCCGGTGGGCGGGTCAGCACGGCGACGACGTCGTGCCGCTCGGCCAGCGCCCGCAGCGTCGGCACGGCGACGTCTGGCGTGCCGGCGAACAGGACTCGGAGGCGGGAGGTCACCCGGAGAGTCTAGGAGGGCGACTCCGCGGCGACCGGCGCGACGGGAGCGTCCACGGTCGCGGGGCTGCGCGCCGTGAGCGCGGGCGAGCCGGGCGTCCCGGCCGCAGCACCGACGTCGACGCCGAGCGACCGCAGCCGCTCGCGCAGCCCGTCCGCGCCGGTGAAGACGTGCCCGAGGAAGCCGAGGGCGAGCGCCGCCTCGACGTTGACCTCCTTGTCGTCGACGAAGAGCGTGCGCGTCGGCTCGACGCCGTAGCGCTCGACGAGGACCGCGAAGATCGCCGGGTCGGGCTTGATGAGGCCTACCTCGCCGGACACGACCACGCCGTCGAGCGTCCCGATGACCGGCGCCACGTGCACGCCGTGCGGGAAGGTCTCGGCGGACCAGTTGGTGAGGCCGTAGGTGTGCAGGCCGGCGGCCTGCGCCTGCGCGACGAGCTCGGCGACGCCGTCGACGGGCCCGGTGAGCGTGGCCGGGAAGGCGCCGGGATAGTGCGCGACGACGCCCGCGTGCTCGGGCCAGCGCTCGGCGACCTCGCGCTCGAGGTCCGCCCACGTCTCCCCCGCGTCCGCGCGCAGGTTGAGGGTGTGGAAGTCGATCTCCGTCATGACGGCGTCGAACTGCTCGCGGCTCAGGTGCGGGTAGGCGCGGGCGGGCTCCCAGTCGACGACGACCTGCCCGAAGTCCAGCACGAGGGTGTCGATGACGGGAGACGGCACGTCCCGATCCTCACATGTCGCGCGGGTCGACGACGACGCGCACCGACCCCGCACGCTTGTGTGCGCTGCGTACCCCGAGTCCGGCGCGGACGGCGGCGCTGAGCTGCGGCCCGAGCTGGAGCGGGGCGCGCAGCACGGCCCGCACGGTGTCGACGCCCTCGTCCTCGCCCGCGACGGGCGCGGGGAACGGGCCGAGGAGCTCGGCGCCGTCGGGCAGCTCGATCTCCATGAGGAGGTCGGTCACTGCCCCGAGCTCGCCGGTGAGGGCGACGGCCCGCACGGTGGGCGGGAAGCGCAGCTCCCGCCGCTCGGCGAGGTCGCGCTCGGCGAACGTGACCGGGTCCCAGCGCACGAGGGTCTGGAGCACGCGGGCGTCTCCGCCGCCGGTCAGCACCACGCGCCCGCCGTCGTGCGCCGAGCGGACCAGCGACGCGGCGTGCAGCCAGCGGCGCACCGCCTCCTCCCCGCCCGAGAGGCCGGGCAGCGAGGTGGCGAGGGCGCCGTCCAGGAGGACGGCGGCCGCGTACCCGCTGGCAGCTTCCGGCTCCGACCCCGGGGTTGCGACGACGATCCGCGGCCGCTCGTCGACGTCGGCCACCACCCCGCGCGCGGCCTCGCTCACGACGACGGGCGTCTGCGGGAACGCCCGCCCGAGCTCCTCGGCGGTGCGCTGGGCTCCGACGCGCATCGCGCGCAGCCGGTGGCCGTGGCACTCGGGGCAGGTCCAGCCCTCGGCGACCGTGCCGCACGTGCCGCAGACGGGCGCGGGTGCGGCGTCGGTCGCGGCGAGCGAGCCGCCGCAGGCCGGGCAGCGCGCGATCTCGCGGCACCGCGCGCACACGAGGTGAGGCACGTAGCCGGCGCGCGGCGCCTGGACGAGGACCGGCCCGCGCTCGAGCGCGTCCTTGACGGCCCGCCAGGCGGGGGTCGGGATGCGGGCGGCGCCCCCGGGGCCGGCCCGCTCGAGGTCCTCGGCGTCGGGTGCGGTCACGCGGGGTGCGGTGCGGCGCACGACGGCGCGGTCCCCCCGCAGCGAGACGGCCCACCCGGTCGCGACGAGGTGCTGCGCCCACGTCGAGCGACTCACCGAGCCGAGCAGGAGCGCGGCACGCTCGGGCTCGGCGCGCAGGGCGAGGACCTGGGCGGCGTGCGGGTAGGGCGCGCGCTGCTCCGCGAGCGAGTCGTCGCCGTCGTCCCAGCACACGAGGAGGCCGAGGTCCGGCAGCGGCGCCCAGGCGGCGGAGCGGGTCCCGACGACGATCCTCGCCAGCCCGGTCAGCGCCCGCAGGTGCGCGCGGGCACGCACCGAGGGACCGTCCGAGGCGACGAGGCGTACGACCTCCTCCGTCAGGGCCTCCGCGAGAGCGGGGACGACGCGGTCGACGTCGCGGACGTCGGGGACGACGATCAGCACGCTCCGGCCCGCGGCACGCGTGGCGCTCGCGGCGGCGACGAGCATGTCGCGGGCCGCGGCGGGCGTGCCGGTGTGGGTCCACACCGCGCGCGGCGCCTCGCCGTCCGCGAGGCGTCGGAGCAGGGCTTCGCCACCGGTGATGTCCCGCCAACCTGCGGGGTTGAGCTCTGGTGACGCGTCCTCGGGGACCGGGGCCTCGCCGTCGGGGGCGGGTGCTTCCGGCGCCGGCGGTACTGCTGACGACGCTGACGTCGCCCCCGGGGCGGTGTTCGTGGCGCCGACAGCGGTTACCTCGCCGTCGCGGGGCGTCGTGGCGATGTCCGACGGCGAGGACTCGCCCTCGGCAGTCCCCGCTTCGTTCGCGCGACGCTTCTCGAGCGCTGCCAGCACCCCCGCCTCCGCGCGCGCGTGCCGCGGCGGGACGGCGAAGCGCAGGACGTCGGGCAGCGAGCCGGCGTAGCGGTCCGCGACGGTGCGGGCGAGCGCGAGCACGGCCGGCGTCAGGGTGGCGACCGGCGAGACCAGCCGGCGCAGGGGCGCGAGCCTGCGTGCCGCGTCGTCGTCCGTGGCGTCGCGGACGCGGAGCACCCAGCCGTCGCGGTCGCGTCCCGCGAAGGGCACCTTGACGCGCATGCCGGGCGCGACGACGTCGGGCGACTCGGCGCCGGGGAGCGTCGGCGGGATCAGGTAGTCGAAGGGGCGGTCGAGGTGCGGGAGGGGCACGTCCACCGAAACCTCGGCGATTCTCTCGGTCGGCCCTCCCACGTCGCTCATCAGATCACACCCCGTTCCGCGCGGGCGGGCGGGACCGGTGCGAGGCGGGTCACGCGCCCGGCGAGATCGCGGCGCAGACGCTGGCCGAGCGGTGTGGTCCAGACGCTCGCCCCCGACTCATCGAGCGCGAGGTGGAACCCCGCATGCGTCTTGAGCACGTGGTGGCGGCGGCAGCCGGGGCGGAGGTTCGCTCGGCAGGTGGGTCCGAGCGGGTGGGGAACGACGTGGTCGCAGTCCGTCCGCGTCGACGGAACGCCGCAGATGCCGACGACGCACGTCGGGTGATCGACCTGGACCACGCAGCGCAGCCAGTCCGGGATGTCGTAACCGGGCACGACGGCATTGACGTCTCTGGCTTCAGCGGTTGCCCCCGTGGTGCCAGGCTGACGTGGTCTCGACGATGGTCCGTCGAGGGCGCATTCGTCCGCCGCGACTCCTTCCGAGACCAGCACGCGCACCCAGGGCGGCGGCGCGGCTGCGAGCTCCCGCGCAACCGCCGGCGCGAGCGGTCCGAAGCCGAGCAGCTCGGCAGGAGTGCCTCGGCACGGCGGCGCCTCGAACGGAACAGCCGTAGGTGGGCCGCACGCGTGCGGATGGTCCGGGCTGCTCGGGGAGCCGAGCATCGCCTCGCGATACTCGTCCGCGGGGCTCGGCTCGCCGTCGTGAGCCGGATCGAGCGCCGCTCGTGGGATGACGAGCGGGACCCGGTGCCCGTGCGTGTCGAAGGCCTTCCCGACGACCGCGAGGCCGCTCGGCAGTGTGTCAGCGGGCGCAGAAGCCGGGCCGGGGCGCCGAGATGCCGACCCGGGGGTCGGGATCGAGCCGCCGGTGGGAGGCAGCGACCGTCCGGTCGGCGGCAACACCTCACTGGCCGGCGACGGCGACCCGTCGGGACGCGACGGAGTCGGAGACACCGCGATACGGCCCATCGGGACCACGCCGAAGGCGGCGCCCCGCCCGTCCGCGCCGTCGGTGGGTCGTTCCAGAGCAGGTTTGCCGGACGAGGGCTCGCGCTCGGACACCGGCACGGACGGGGGTGCGGACACCGGTACGGACGAGGCTGCGGTCGAGGGCGCCGCGATCGGCAGCGGCAGCGGCTCGAGGTCCGCACCCACGCGGGGAACGGGCACCTCGCTCGACGAGTGCCAGACGAGTCGACCGCGCTCGAGGGCCCCTGCGGCGAGGGTCGTCAGTGCGTCCGCGCGCAGCTGCTCCAGGGTGCGTCCGTCTCCGCTCGCCCGCGCCGCGCGCGCAGCGAGCTCGCACGCGTGCTCGACGCTGGTCACGTCCACGAGAGGCGCGACGAGAGTCACCGATGCCATCCCGTCCGGACGTGTCCGCACCCGCGACAAGTGGCGGGCGGCTCTCGCGCCGCAGTGCCGTTCCGCCGCGGTTCGGGAGTCGGCCGCCACCACGGCCCGCTGCACCCGACGCGCCAGGGTGTGCTGCGACTGGAGCGGGGCATCGGGCAGGACCTCGTCGCACACCGCGAGACGAACGGCGTCCTCCTGGTCGGCCAGTGCGTCGATGAGGACCCGAGCCTTGCCCGAGTCGATCGCTCCGGTCTCGAGCGCCTCGCGCACGGGGAACAACGAGCCCGTGAGTGCCACACCCTCCCCCACAAGCCGTTGAGCCTGTTGCCCAGAGACACCGAGCCTGACGCTCAGCTCCTCCGCGGCGGCGCCGCGCACCAGGACTCGCTCCGGCAGCCATCGGGTCTCGGCATCGCGGCTGCGGCGTTCGAGGGCTGCGGCCGCTACACGCAGGCCTGCCGCCGCCCACGCTTGGACGTGCGCGAACGCAGCGGCGAGCTCGAGGATCTCGATACTCGACAGCTGGCCGCGTCCGATGGCGTCGAGCACCTCGGACTGAGCCAGCTCGCCCAAGGCGGCGAGGGAAGACGGCGTGGGTGCCTCCGCCCCGTCAGGCCCGCGCCGCGACGACGCAGTGGCCACAACCACGCGCTCATCCCAGCCTTCGGTCCACGTGTCCTCGAACATGCGTACATCGTAAGTCGGACCGCCGACATCGAAGCGCGGTTATACGTGACGAGACAACATTTGTGGACAACTGGCCCAAAGGTGACGCCAGGGACTCCTGGGGACAACCGACGGAACAACAGCGTGGGGCGCTGGATGTATGTCACCCCGGTTCCGAGCGTGCGTTCGGCCCGGGGCTCGCCGAGGTCCATCATCGCCGGTGGCGAGACGATGCGTCCTGCCTGGTGTGCCCCGCCCTGTATCCACAGATGGCGGGTTACTCTTCCGCAGCGCCGACGTGGACTTCTAAGGTGCCGTGACGAGCCACCGAGAGGACATGCGGATGCGACGCACGAGGACACCCGTAATGGGGCCCTCCCGATCCGCCACGCGCACTGGCGCTGTAGCCGGGGTTGTCCTGCTGCTGGGTTGCCTGGTCGCAGCCTGCGACCCTGCCGACTCGCCGACACCAGAACCTACGACGGCGTCGTCCGCCTCGAGCGCGACGAGCGAGTCCACGACCGCGACGGCGAGCCCGACACCCTCGGCCGAGGAGACGCACATCGCGGAGGCGAAACAGACGCTGCTCGACTACAACGATGCGCTGAATCGGGTTTTCATGAGCGACTACGCGACGTGGTCTGCAGAACTGCCGCAGTACTGGGGTACGCCCGAGCTCACCGGAGCTGAGACCTCGTACTACCGCGGTTCATTCGAGGATGGGGAGACGGTCGAGGGCACACTCATCATAGACGGCCTCACCGTCGTCGAGTACGTCGCAGAGCCCGAAGGCAGAGAGCAGGTCCGCTTGGAAGCTTGTACGGACAACTCTGGGATTGCCTACTTCGCGGTCGATGGATCGGCGATCCCGAAGGTCGGTCCAACACGCTACATCGACGAGTATCTACTCCAGAATTCAGGGGAAGGTATCTGGAAGATCGTCGATTTCGCCGCCCACATTGACCGACCATGCTGAAGGTCAGAGCGCTATCGTCGCTGCTGTTCGCCTCGATAGTCGTTGTCCCCTTCGTCGCTATCGCGCTTCCCGCTGCCGCGGACACGAGCATCGATTGCCCGAAGGGGGAAGAGATCCACGGTTCGAAAGTCCGAAAGACCTGCAGCAACGGGAACACGCCGCCGAAGAGTAGTCACTCTGGCGTCCAAGAGGCATCGAACTCAGACACATCGGGTGGTCCAGCTCCCATCTGTCTGAATCGAGGCGCTGTGGTGCCTTGCACGACAGACGCCGGCATCTGGACCGGAGACTGCTACCTCGGACCAATCAACCCGCAGCCGCCGTACTCCGACCCCATCTGGATGGGGCGCAACTACGGGGTGATTCTTCGATGCACATCGATACCCGTGGGGAACAACCTGGGAATTACGCCGGCCACTGCGTACGCGAACTACTGGGCCCCCGCTCCACCCGGGGTCACCTTCGACCCCGTCGCCCTCGCACGTCGCGCTGTCGCCGAGATGGAACTAACCACTCCGCCGATCGGGATGGCGCCTGCGCCCGACCTTGACGACCCGAACGTCCTCATCACGATGCCCGCGCACTTCTGGTTGGACGGCGACGCCCCAAACGAGCTCGGCCCAGCGACGGTGAGCGCGTCCGATGCCGGCCTCACGGTCACGGTCACGGCCACCCTCACCGGCGTCACCTTCGACACCGGCGACGGCAGCGAGTTCACGTGCACCCGCGCCGAGATCGCCGCAGCGCCCGCCGACCCGACCGCGCCACCCGTGTGCGGCCACACCTGGGAACACCCCAGCGACGACGAGCCCGGAGGCGTCTACACCGTCACCGCCACGTCGCACTGGGCCATCACGTGGACCGGCGGCGGTCAGACCGGAACGCTCGACATGGACACCGACGCCTCACTCGACGTCGCCGTCACCGACCTGCCCGTCCACCTCGTCACGGGACGCGGCTGAGCGGATGGCCGTGAGCGCACAGCCCCCTCAGCGCACAGCCTCCCGCAGCGCCTCGGCCCGATCCGTCCGCTCCCACGTGAACTCCGGCAGCTCGCGCCCGAAGTGCCCGTAGTTGGACGTCCGCGCGTAGATCGGCCGCAGCAGGTCGAGGTCGTGGATGATCGCCGCCGGCCGCAGGTCGAAGACCTCGTCGATGGCGACGGCGATCGCGTCCGGGGACACGCCGTCGGCCTCGGTCCCGAACGTCTCGACGTACACGCCCACGGGGCGCGCGCGCCCGATCGCGTAGGCGACCTGCACCTCGCACCGGCCGGCAAGGCCGGCGGCCACCACGTTCTTCGCCACCCACCGCATCGCGTACGCCGCCGAGCGGTCCACCTTCGAGGGGTCCTTACCGGAGAACGCTCCCCCGCCGTGCCGCGCCATCCCGCCGTAGGTGTCGACGATGATCTTGCGACCCGTGAGGCCGGCGTCCCCCATCGGTCCACCGAGCGTGAACGCGCCCGTGGGGTTCACGAGCAGGTCCACGCCGTCGCGGTCCAGGCCGTCGGGCGTGTGCTCGGCGAGCACGGGCGCGAGCACGTGCTCCTCGAGCAGCTCCCGCAGGTCGAACTCGCTCAGCCGGGGGTCGTGCTGCGCCGAGATGACGACCGTCTCGAGCCGGGCCGGCCGGTCGCCGTCGTAGCCGATCGTGACCTGCGTCTTGCCGTCGGGCCGCAGCAGGTCGACCACGCCGTCGTGCCGGACCTGCGCGAGGCGCTCGGACAGCCGGTGGGCGAGGTGGATGGGCAGCGGCATGAGCGTCGGCGTCTCGGCCGCCGCGTAGCCGAACATGAGCCCCTGGTCGCCCGCGCCCTGTGCGTCGTAGGGGTCGACAGCCTCCCCGCCCTGGACCTCCCAGGACTTGACGAGGCCCTGCTCGATCTCGGGCGACTGCTGCCCGATCGAGAGGGAGACCCCGCACGAGCCGCCGTCGAACCCGACCTCGGAGGAGGTGTACCCGATGCTCCGCACCACGTCGCGCACCAGGGCCGGCATCTCCACGTACCCGGTGGTGTTGATCTCCCCGGCGACATGCACGAGGCCCGTGGTCACGAGGGTCTCGACGGCGACGTGCGCCCCGGGGTCGGCCGTGAGGAGGGCGTCGAGGATCGAGTCGGAGATGAGGTCGCTGACCTTGTCGGGGTGCCCCTCCGTGACCGACTCGGACGTGAAGCTGCGCAGCGTGGTCACGAGCGTCGAGCCTAGTGCAGCGAGGACCGGTCCAGACGGTCGCTGACCAGGTCGACCAGGATGCGGGCGACCTCACGCTTGGTGCCCCCGCCGCGACCGACCTCGGTGCCCTCGCCGTCGAGCACGACGACGGAGTTGGGCACGTCGCCGAACCCCAGGTCGACACCCACGGGGTTGACGGCGAGCAGGTCCGCGCCCTTGCGACGCGCCTTGGTGCGGCCGTGCTGCAGGACGGTGCCGACGACGTCGTCGCCCTCACCCGTCTCGGCGGCGAAGCCGACGACGACCTGGCCGGGCCGGCGGTCGGCGACCAGCCCGGCGAGGATGTCGGGGTTCTGCACGAGCTCGAGCGTGAGTCCGGCGTCGCCCGACTTCTTGATCTTGGCGTCGGCAGCGTGCGCGGGCCGGTAGTCGGCGACCGCGGCGGCCATCACGACGACGTCGGCGGTCTTCGCCTCGTGGCGCACCGCAACCTCGAGCTCGGCGGCCGTCCCGACGGGCACCACCCGGTGCGCGCCGAGGGGCACCTCGACGTGCGCCGCGACGATCGTCACGTCCGCCCCGCGGGCGGCGAGCTCGTCGGCGACGGCGAGCCCCTGCCGCCCCGAGGAGCGGTTGCCCAGGAAGCGCACGGGGTCCAGCGGCTCGCGGGTGCCTCCCGCGCTCACGACGGCGCGCACACCGGTAAGGTCCTGCGGCGCCAGCAGGGCGAGGGCCGCGGCCGCGATGGCGGCGGGCTCGGGCAGTCGCCCGGGGCCGGAGTCGGCGCCGGCGAGGCGTCCGGTGTCGGGGTCGAGGACGTGGACCCCGCGCGAGCGCAGGAGCGCGACGTTCGCCTGAGTGGCGGGGTGCAGCCACATCTCGGTGTGCATCGCGGGCGCGACGAGGACGGGAGCGGTCACCGTCAGCAGCGTCGCGGTGAGGAGGTCGTCGGCGTGGCCGCCGGCCATCCGGGCGAGCAGGTCCGCCGTCGCGGGGGCGACGACCGCGAGGTCCACGCTCCGGCCCAGGTGAACGTGCTCCACCTCGGGCGCGCCCGTGAAGACGTCGGTGCGGACCGCGTGGCCCGCGAGGGACTCCCACGTCGGCTTGCCGACGAACCGGAGCGCACCCTCGGTGGGCACGACGTGCACGTCGTGCCCGGCCTCGGCCAGGATCCGCAGGAGGCCGACCGCCTTGTAGGCGGCGATGCCTCCGCTGACCCCGAGCAGGACGCGCAGGGCCTACTCCTCGGTGGGGGTGTAGTCCAGGAGGCCCTTGTTGATCTCGCGCATGGCGATCGAGAGCGGCTTCTCCTGCGGACGGGTCTCGACGAGGGGGCCGACGTACTCCAGCAGGCCCTCGTGCAGCTGCGCGTAGTACGCGTTGATCTGGCGCGCGCGCTTGGCGGCGTACAGGACGAGGGCGTACTTCGAGTCGGCGACCTCGAGGAGCTCGTCGATGGGCGGGTCGGTGATGCCCTCGGGGGCGGCGACGGTTCCGGCCATGGTGGATCCTCCAGGGTGCGGGAGCGGGTGGCGGGCTGTCCGGCGCTGCGTCAGCGATCTGACGGCAGGCGGCAACAGCCTCTCAGTCTAGCGCCTCGCGTCGGCGGCGCGGACGGAGGGCTCAGCGCTCGCGGGTCCGCATCAGCGAGACCAGCTCGTCGGCCGCGCGGTGCACGTCGTCGTTCACGATGACGTGGTCGAACTCGCGCACCGCGGCGAGCTCGACGCGGGCGGTGGCGAGCCGGCGCTCGCGCTCCTCCGGCCCCTCGGTGCCGCGCCCGACGAGCCGGTGCACCAGCTCCTCCCAGCTCGGCGGGGCGAGGAACACGAACCGCGCCTGAGGCATCGTGGCACGCACCTGCCGGGCGCCTTGCAGGTCGATCTCTAGCAGGACCGGCACACCGGCCTCGAGGCGTTCCTCCACGGCCGCGCGCGGCGTGCCGTACCGGTTGCGGCCGTGCACCACGGCCCACTCCAGCAACTCGCCGCGCTTGACCATGCGGTCGAACTGCTGCTCGTCGACGAACGCATAGTGCACGCCGTCGATCTCGCCGGGCCGCGGGGGCCGCGTGGTGGCGGAGACGGACAGCCAGATGTCGGGATGGCGCTCGCGCACGTCTGCCGAGACCGTGCCCTTGCCGACCGCGGTCGGGCCGGCGAGCACCGTGAGCCGCGGGAGCCGCTCAGCCAAAACGGGTCACGAGCGCGCCGCGCTGGTGCGGACCGAGGCCTCGCACCCGACGGGTCTCGGCAATGCCGATCTCGGCCATGATCTGCTTCGCGCGCACCGGCCCGACGCCGGGCAGCGCCTCGAGCAGCGCGCTCACCTTGAGCTTGCCGATCGCCTCGTCGGCCTCGGCTGCCTCGAGAACGCTCGAGAGCGAGGCGCCCGAGTACTTCAGCCGGTTCTTCACCTCGGCGCGGGTCGCCCGGGCCTGGGCTGCCTTCTCCAGCGCGTCGGCGCGCTGCTGCGGCGTGAGTTCGGGAAGGGCCACCTGCGTCTCCTCCATGGTGTACGGACGGCTAGTGCAACCTATCGGCCACGTGCGCCTCCGGCAATCGCGCCGCGGGCCGGGCCCGCGGTCCGGACCGGCCAGAACAGCGTGCCCGACGGCGTACGTCACCGTCGCGCGACCGGCCCGGACGCCCCGCAGACAGCGCCCGACGGCGTGCGTCACCGTCGCGCGACCGGCCCGGACGCCCCGGGGGCGAGTGCCCGACGGCGCAGGTCACGTTCGCCCCACGGGCGCGGACGGTCGTGGTCGAACGCCGGCGGCCGCGTGCCGCGCTCGTCAGCCGAGCAGCCGCCCGCGCAGCCGCTCGACGTCGTTGCCGCCGACGCCGACGGCCGCGAGGAACGGGTCCATGCCCCCGTAGGTGTCCGTCACCGCCTGCTCGGCGGCCCGCAGCCCGTCGATCGACACGCCGAGGAACGGTTCGAGCAGAGCCGGGTCGAGACCCGGCAGCTCCGGGATCACGGCTGCCTGCGCCGCGCTGGCCCGGTTGGACCAGAGGAAGTCCTGCTCGATCCGCTCGGCGGGCACGTCGGCCACGGTGCATGCGAGAGCCACGAGCACCCCGGTGCGGTCCTTCCCCGCCGAGCAGTGCACCACCGTGGCCCCCTCGGCGCGGGCGATGACCCGCAGGCCGGCGCCGAGCTGGGCCGCGGAGGCCGCGTCGGCGACGATCTCGCGGTAGATGCCCACCATGAACTCCTGGGCCCAGCCGGGCTGGCGCAGCAGCTCGAGGAACTGCGCCATCACGGCCGGGTCGGGACCGGCACCGCCGATCTGGCCGGCGAGCGCGGCACCGGGCGAGATCGCCAGGCGGTGGACCGCGACGCCGTCGGGCACCGCGTCACCGCCCTGGTTGGCCACCTCGGGGTCCGAGCGCAGGTCGACCACGTCGGTGACGCCGAGCTCGAGCAGGGTCGAGCGGCCCGCGTCCGTCAGCCCCTGGAGTGCCGCGGTGCGCAGCAGCACCCGTGGAGCCACGCCCGTGAGGCTGGCCGCGTCCCGCGCGTTCCAGGTGCCCTCGATCGTGAGGTCGACCGTGGCCGGGTCTGGCTCGGGACGGGTGGTCGGAGAGGTCGGCGACGTCATGGCGCCATCCTGGCATCCTGAGCCGGCGCCCCGGGGACGCCGCTGGCACGACGGGTCCCCGAAGCCGGCTCCGGACCGGACGAGGCTCAGGTGAGCGCGTCGATCGCGGCGCGAGCCGCGGCCCGCAGCGCGTCGGCATCCGGTCCGGCGCCCAGCACCTCGCGCGAGGACGAGGCGAGCACCTGGCCCCAGGCGGTCCCGACGACGGCACGCACCGACTCCGCGGAGCCGCCCTGCGCGCCCAGTCCCGGCATGAGCAGCGGGCCACGGACCCCGGCCAGGTCGACGCCCCCGCGCCGGGCGGCGTCCCCCACCGTCGCGCCGACGACGAGCCCGACGCTGCCCAGGGCGTGCTGGTCCGCGCCGGGGTTGCCGCCGGCGGCGAGCTCGAGCGCGTTGGCCTCACCCGCCGCGCTCGCGATCCGCGCGGCGACGGTCACGCCGTGCGTGGCGCCGTCGTCGTCGCTGCGCGCGAGCTGGACGGCCGCACCCTCCGGGTTGGAGGTGAGGCACAGGACGAACACCCCGCGCCCCGACGCCAGCGCGGTGTCGATCGCGGGCGTGAGCGAGTCGAAGCCGAGGTACGGCGAGAGCGTGACGGCGTCGCCCGCGAGCGGCGAGCCCTCCCGCACGAACGCGTCGGCGTAGCCCTGCATCGTGGAGCCGATGTCGCCGCGCTTGGCGTCCACGATCGTCAGCACGCCCGCCTCGCGCGCGGCCGCGATCGTCTCCTCGAGCACCGCGACGCCGCCGGAGCCGTGCCGCTCGAAGAACGCGGCCTGCGGCTTGAGCACCGCGACGATGCCGGCCAGGGCGTCCACCACGCGGAGGGAGAACTCGCGCAGGCCGGCGACGTCGTCGCCCAGGCCCCACGCGCGCAGCAGCGGCGGGTGCGGGTCGATGCCCACGCACAGCCGGCCGCGCTCGTCCATCGCGTCCGCGAGGCGCGCCCCGAAGGCCTGCGACGCACGGGACGCACCGGACGCCCCGGACCCGGCGAACGTGCCGGACCCGGCGCTCACGCGATCACCTCGGCAAGGGCCGCGGGGTCCCCCCCGGTCACGACGGCGTGCCGCGCCGCGTCGAACTCCTGCAGCGAGCGCACCCCGAACGGCCCGCGCCGCACGGCCTCGATCGCGAGGACGGCGACGGCGAACTGCTGGATCGTCGTGACGATCGGCTTGTCGACGGCGGTCGTCGCCGTGCGGATGTCGTACCCGTCCGCGCGCGCTCCCTGGCCGTTGGGGGTGTTCACCACCATGTCGACCTCTCCGGAGGTGATGAGGTCGAGGATGGTGGGCTCGCCGTCGGGCCCCGCACCGTCGGACGCCTTGCGCACCACGCGCGAGTCGATCCCGTAGCGGCGCAGCACGTCGGCCGTGCCGGTGGTCGCGAGGATCTCGAAGCCGAGCTCCTGCAGCCGCGCGACGGGGAACACGATCGAGCGCTTGTCGCGATCGGCGACCGAGACGAACACCGTGCCGGACGTGGGCAGGCCGCCGTAGGCGGCGGACTGGGACTTCGCGAACGCGAGCGGCACGTCGGCGTCGAAGCCCATGACCTCACCCGTCGAGCGCATCTCCGGGCCGAGGACGGTGTCCACCACGGTCCCCTCGGCGGTGCGGAACCGCTTGAAGGGCAGCACGGCCTCCTTGACCGCGATGGGCGAGTCGGGGGGCAGCTGCGCGCCGTCGACGGCGGGCAGGACACCGCGCTCGCGCAGCGACGCGATCGACTCCCCCGCCATGACGAGCGCCGCGGCACGCGCGAGCGGCACGCCCGTCGCCTTGGCGACGAACGGCACCGTGCGCGAGGCCCGCGGGTTCGCCTCGAGGACGTAGAGGATGTCGCTGGACAGCGCGTACTGCACGTTGAGCAGGCCGCGCACCCCGACCCCGCGCGCGATCGCCTCGGTGGAGGCCTTGATCCGCTCGATCTCGCGCCGCGAGATCGTCACCGACGGCAGGACGCAGGCGGAGTCGCCGGAGTGGATACCGGCCTCCTCGATGTGCTCCATGATCCCGCCGAGGAACATCTCCTCGCCGTCGAACAGGGCGTCAACGTCGATCTCGATCGCCTCGTCGAGGAACCGGTCGATGAGCACCGGGGAGGCGAACACCTCGGCGCCCTCGCCCGAGACCGGGGTGGAGCGGCGCACGTAGTCCGCGAGCTGGTCGGCGTCGTAGACGATCTCCATGCCACGCCCACCCAGCACGTAGCTGGGCCGCACGAGCACGGGGTAGCCCACGCCCTCGGCCACCTCGAGCGCCTGCGCGAGCGTGGTGGCCGTGCCGAACGCGGGCGCCGGCAGGCCGGCCGAGACGAGCACCCCGCCGAACACCCCGCGGTCCTCGGCGGCGTCGATCGCCTCGGGCGGCGTGCCCCAGATGGGCAGGCCGGCCGCGGCGAGGTCGGCGGCGAGCGCGAGCGGCGTCTGGCCGCCGAGCTGCACGATCACGCCCGCGACGGGTCCGACGGCGAGCTCGGCGTGGTAGACCTCGAGCACATCCTCGAGCGTGAGCGGCTCGAAGTAGAGCCGGTCGGCGGTGTCGTAGTCGGTCGAGACCGTCTCGGGGTTGCAGTTGACCATGACGGTCTCGTACTCGCCCTTGAGCGCGAGGGCGGCGTGCACGCACGAGTAGTCGAACTCGATGCCCTGGCCGATCCGGTTCGGACCCGAGCCGAGGATGAGCACCGCGGGCCGCTCGCGCGGCTGCACCTCGGTCTCGACGTCGTACGCGGAGTAGTGGTACGGCGTGCGGGCCGCGAACTCCGCCGCGCACGTGTCGACCGTCTTGTAGACCGGGCGCAGCCCGTAGGCGTGCCGCACCTCGCGGACGGTGGCCTCGGACAGGCCGCGGATCTGCGCGATCTGCGCGTCGGAGAACCCGTGCCGCTTGGCGTGCCGCAGGATCTCCGGGTCGAGCGCCTCGGCGGCCTGCAGCGCCTCGGCGACCTCCTGCAGGAGCACGAGCTGGTCGAGGAACCACGGGTCGATCGCCGTCGCCTCGAAGAGCTGCTCGATGCTCGCACCGCCCCGGATCGCCTGCTGCACCTGGAGCAGGCGGCCCTCGGTGGGCACCCGCGCGGCCTCGAGCAGCGCGAGGGTCTCGGCGCTCGTGGGCCGCGGACCGTTCCAGTGCAGCGCGACGCCCTTCTTGTCGATCGAGCGCAGCGCCTTCTGCAGGGCCTCGGTGAAGTTGCGGCCCATCGCCATCGCCTCGCCGACCGACTTCATCGTGGTGGTCAGCGTGGGGTCGGCGGCCGGGAACTTCTCGAACGCGAACCGCGGCACCTTGACGACGACGTAGTCCAGCGTCGGCTCGAACGAGGCCGGCGTGGAGCCCGTGATGTCGTTGGGGATCTCGTCGAGCGTGTACCCGGTGGCCAGGCGCGCGGCGATCTTGGCGATCGGGAAGCCGGTGGCCTTGGACGCCAGCGCGGAGGAGCGCGAGACGCGGGGGTTCATCTCGATGACGATGATGCGGCCGGTCTCGGGGTGGACGGCGAACTGCACGTTGCAGCCGCCGGTGTCCACGCCGACCTCGCGGATGATCGCGATGCCGACGTTGCGCATCCGCTGGTACTCGCGGTCCGTGAGCGTGAGCGCGGGCGCCACGGTGATCGAGTCACCCGTGTGCACGCCGACCGGGTCGACGTTCTCGATCGAGCAGACCACCACGACGTTGTCCGCGCGGTCGCGCATGAGCTCGAGCTCGTACTCCTTCCAGCCGAGGATCGACTCCTCCAGGAGCACCTCGGTGGTCGGGGAGTAGTGCAGGCCGGCGCCGGCGATGCGCCGCAGCTCCGCCTCGTCGTAGGCGATGCCCGAGCCGAGCCCGCCCATCGTGAAGGACGGGCGCACCACGAGCGGGTAGCCGAGATCCTCGGCGGCCGCGAGGCACTCCTCCATCGTGTGGCAGATCGAGCTGCGTGCGGACTCCGCGCCGCAGCGCTCGACCACGCCCTTGAACTGCTCGCGGTCCTCGGCGAGGTGGATCGCCTCGATGTTCGCGCCGATCAGCTCGACGCCGTGCTCGGCGAGCACGCCGTTCTCGTGCAGCGCGATCGCCGTGTTGAGCGCCGTCTGCCCGCCCAGCGTCGGCAGCAGAGCGTCGGGCTTCTCCTTGGCGATGATCGCGGCGACCACCTCGGGCGTGATCGGCTCGACGTAGGTCGCGTCCGCGAACTCCGGGTCGGTCATGATCGTGGCCGGGTTGGAGTTGACGAGGATGACCCGCAGGCCCTCCTCGCGCAGCACGCGGCACGCCTGGGTCCCGGAGTAGTCGAACTCGGCGGCCTGCCCGATGACGATGGGGCCCGACCCGATCACGAGGACCGAGTGCAGGTCGGAGCGGCGGGGCATCAGGAGTTCTCCTCGGGGGCGGTGGAGCCGTCGGGGGCGGCGGAGTCGTCGGTGGCGTTGGTGGCGATCGCGCCGTGGCTGGTCACCAGCTCGACGAGCCGGTCGAACAGGTAGGCGGCGTCGTGCGGTCCGGCCGCGGCCTCGGGGTGGTACTGCACGGAGAACGCCGGGATGTCCAGGCACTCCAGGCCCTCCACGACGTCGTCGTTGAGGCCCACGTGCGACACGATGACGCGGCCGTAGCGACCGCCGTCGTGCGGGGCGACGGACTCCCGCCCGATCGGCGCGTCGACGGCGAAGCCGTGGTTGTGCGCGGTGATCTCGACCTTGCCGGTGCGCACGTCCTTCACCGGCTGGTTGATGCCCCGGTGGCCGAACGTGAGCTTGTACGTCCCGAACCCGAGTGCGCGCCCGAGGATCTGGTTGCCGAAGCAGATCCCGAAGTACGGGATCCCGGCGTCGAGGACGCCGCGCAGGAGCTCGACGGCGTCGTCCGCGGCCGCCGGGTCGCCGGGGCCGTTGGAGAAGAAGACCGCGTCCGGCTCGTGCGCCTGGATGTCGGCCAGGGTGCTCGTGCTCGGCACGACGACCACACGCAGCCCGCGCTCGGCCATCCGGTGCGGCGTCATGTCCTTGATGCCGAGGTCGACGGCGACGACGGTGCCGACCGGGTCGGTGCCGGCCTCCGGCTCCACGACGTACGAACTCGCCGTGGTCACCTCGTCGGCCAGGTCCGCGCCGACCATCTGCGAGCTCGACCGCACCCGCTCGAGCAGCTCGGCCACGCGGGAGGGGCCGGTGGCCGCGGGCACCGCGTCGCCGGAGAACACGCCCGCGCGCATCGCGCCGGCCGTCCGCAGGTGGCGGGTGAGCGCGCGGGTGTCGAGCTCGCGGATGCCGACGATGCCCTGCGCCTCGAGCTCGGCGTCGAGGGAGCGCTCGCTGCGCCAGCTCGACGCACGGCGCGCGGGGTCGCGCACGACGAAGCCGGACACCCAGATCCGGCCCGACTCCGGGTCCTCGCCGTTGACGCCGGTGTTCCCGACGTGCGGCGCCGTCATCACGACGATCTGCTTGTGATAGCTCGGGTCGGTGAGCGTCTCCTGGTAGCCGGTCATGCCGGTGGAGAACACGATCTCGCCCAGGGTCTCCCCGCGCGCGCCCCACGCACGACCGACGTGCACGGTGCCGTCCTCGAGGACGAGGTAGGCCTCCTCGCTCGTGGCACCGGGCGGGGTCTGGCTCGTGGTGGTGGTCATGCGACGTCCTCCTGGGATCGTGCGGACGAGGGGTCGGGGGCGCCGAGCGAGCCGGGTGAGTCGGGGGCGCCCGGCGCGGTGGCTGCGGTTGGCTCGCCGACCGGCGGCGGCGTGATCGCGTTGATCGCGTCCACGAGCCGTGCGCGGTCGGCCGCGTGCCGCGGGTGGACGCCGGTGTCGAGCACGACGTCGCCGGTGCGCCAGCGCAGCACGACGATCCCGCCGGGCTGGGCGACCTTCCCGGCGATGCCGCGCTCGGTGCGGGCGCCGAGCAGCGCCGCGCGCGGCACGACGACGTCGGGCGCTCCGGTCCGGCGCAGCGTCACGCCGTCGTCGCCCACCTCGGCCACGACCGGGGAACGCACGCCGAGGCCGTCGGCGGCGATCCGCTCGAGCCACTCCCCCGCCGTCGTGCTCGAGACGTAGACGCCTTCGACGGCGAGCGTCACCGGCGCGGTCAGGGCGGCGGCGGGTGCACCGAGCCCCACGGCGGTGCGCCGCACGCGGCGGCGCCAGCCCCACCACATGAGGGCCAGCAGCGCGAGCCCGACGAGGACGAGGAGCGCGACGGCGAGCGGCCGGGTCACCGGTCGGCCTCCGTCAGCACGCCGTCGGCGAGCGTCGCGTGACCGCGCAGGAAGGTCCAGCGCACGGCACCGGGGAGCTCGCGGCCGGCGAACGGGGAGTTGCGGCTCGCCGTCGCCTGCGCGGCCGGGTCGACGACGGTGCGCGCGGCCGGGTCCACGAGCACCAGCGACGCGGGCTCGCCCGCCTCGAGCGGGCGGCCGTGGTCGGTCACGCCGCCGATCGCGGCCGGCGTCACCGAGAGCACGCGGGCGACGTCCGCCCAGCCGAAGGGTCCGTCGTCGACCATCACGTGCTGCACCACCGAGAGCGCCGTCTCCAGGCCGGTCATCCCGAACGCGGCGGCGGACCACTCGCAGTCCTTGTCCTGCGCGGCGTGCGGCGCGTGGTCGGTGGCGACGACGTCGATCGTGCCGTCCGCGAGACCGGCGCGGACCGCCTCGACGTCCTCGGCGGTGCGCAGCGGCGGGTTCACCTTGAACACCGGGTCGTAGGTGCGCGCGAGCTCGTCGGTGAGGAGCAGGTGGTGCGGGGTGGCCTCGGCGGTGACGCGGATGCCGCGCGCCTTGGCCCACCGCACGATCTCGACGCTGCCCGCGGTGGACAGGTGCTGCACGTGCAGCCGGCCGCCGACGTGCTCGGCGAGCAGCACGTCGCGCGCGATGATCGCCTCCTCGGCGACGGCGGGCCAGCCGGCCAGGCCGATCTCGGCCGAGACGGCACCCTCGTGCATCTGCGACCCCTGCGTGAGGCGCGGCTCCTGCGCGTGCTGGGCCACCACGCCGTCGAACGCGCGGGTGTACTCCAGCGCGCGGCGCATGAGCACCGGGTCCCACACGCACTTCCCGTCGTCGGAGAAGACGCGCACGCGCGCGGCGGAGGTCGCCATCGCACCGAGCTCGGCGAGGCGCTCGCCCGCGAGGCCGATCGTCACGGCGCCGACGGGCCGCACGTCGGCGTACCCGGCGTCGCGCCCGAGCCGCCAGACCTGCTCCACGACGCCCGCGGTGTCGGCCACCGGGTCGGTGTTCGCCATGGCGTGCACCGCGGTGAACCCGCCGGCCGCGGCGGCGCGCGTGCCGGAGCGGACGGTCTCGGTGTCCTCGCGGCCGGGCTCGCGCAGGTGGGTGTGCAGGTCGACGAGGCCGGGCAGCGCGACGAGCCCGTCGCCGTCGACCACCACGGCGTCGCGGCCGGCCGCCTCGCGCGCGTCGGCGCCGACGGCGAGGATCACCCCGTCGCCGAGCAGCAGGTCCGTCCGCTCGGCGCCCAGGGGCGCCACGGAGCGCAGGAGGTAGCGGGTCATCGGGTCTCCGTCCGAGTGATGTCGGCGGCGGCCTGGGCGGGGTCCTGCCCGGCGAGCAGCGTGTAGAGCACGGCCATCCGCACCGAGACGCCGTTGGCGACCTGCTCCACGACGGTGGAGCGCGGTGAGTCGGCGGCCTCCGCGGAGATCTCCAGGCCGCGGTTCATCGGGCCGGGGTGCATGACGATCGCGTGCTCGGGCAGCCGGTCCACGCGCGCGCGGTCCAGGCCGTAGCGCCGGGCGTACTCGCGCTCGGAGGGGAAGTAGCCGCTCGTCATCCGCTCGCGCTGGACGCGCAGCATCATGACGGCGTCCGGCGCGCCCGCGGGCGCGCCGCCGTCCACGGCGGTGTCCAGGTCGAACGAGACGTCGCACGTCCAGTCCTCGACGCCCACCGGCAGCAGCGTGGGCGGGGCGACGAGCGTGACCCGGGCCCCGAGGGTGTGCAGGAGCTGCACGTTGGACCGCGCGACGCGCGAGTGCAGCACGTCCCCGACGAGCACCACGTGGCGGCCCTGCAGGTCCCCCGTGCCGTCGGCGAGGTGCCGGCGCAGCGTGAACGCGTCGAGCAGCGCCTGGGTCGGGTGCTGGTGCGTGCCGTCACCGGCGTTGACGACGGGCGTGTCGATCCAGCCGGCGTGCGCGAGGCGGTGCGGCGCGCCGGAGGCCGAGTGTCGCACCACGACGGCGTCGGCCCCGATCGCGCGCAGCGTCTGCGCGGTGTCCTTGAGCGACTCGCCCTTGGACACGCTCGAGCCCTTGGCGGAGAAGTTGATGACGTCCGCCGACAGCCGCTTGGCGGCGGCCTCGAACGAGATCCGGGTGCGGGTGGAGTCCTCGAAGAACAGGTTCACCACGGTGAGGCCGCGCAGCGCGGGCAGCTTCTTGATCTGGCGCGACTGGGTGCGCGCCATCGCCTCGGCGACGTCGAGCAGCCCGACCGCCTCGTCCCGGCTCAGGTCGCCGGCGTCCAGCAGGTGCCTCATCGCGTTCCTCCGATCGCGACGGCGTCGACGCCGTCGATCTCCTCCAGGCGCACCTGCACCCGCTCGGTCACCGCGGTCGGCAGGTTCTTGCCGACGTAGTCCGCGCGCACCGGCAGCTGGCGGTGGCCGCGGTCCACGAGGGCCACGAGCTGGACCGCGCGCGGGCGGCCGAGGTCGGTGAGGGCGTCGAGCGCGGCACGCACGGTCCGCCCGGAGAAGAGCACGTCGTCGACGAGGACGACGACGCGCCCGTCGATGCCGCCGGGCGGCAGCACCGTGGGCGTCAGGGAACGGGTCGGGTGGTGGCGCAGGTCGTCGCGGTAGAGCGTGATGTCCAGCTCGCCGACCGGCACGCGGACCGGTGGCTCGCCGTCGGGCGCCTGGGACCGCTCCTCGGCGAGCCGGATCCGGTCGGCGAGACGTGCGGCGAGGGGGACGCCGCGGCTCGGGATGCCGAGCAGGACGAGCTCGGCGGCGCCGTGGTTGCGCTCGAGGATCTCGTGGGCGATCCGGGTCAGCGCCCGGCCGATCTCGTCGGCCGAGAGCACCACCCGCTCGCCCCGGTCCTCACTGTGGTGGGACTGGGTCATGCTGGCTCGCTCCTTCTCCGCCTCACAGGACGGGGTTAAAGGTGGAGGTTCTCGTGCACCCTACTCCGCGGCGACGGCCTGCCCGGGGGCGTCCCGCAGGGCGGGCGCGAGGCGCTGCAGCTGGCCGAGCAGGCCGTTGACGAAGCCCGGCGACTCGTCGGTGGACAGCTCGGCCGCGAGGTTCGTGGCCTGCTCCACGGCGACGGCGTCGGGCACGTCGTCGTTCCACAGCAGCTCCCACGCGCCGACCCGCAGGATCGCGAGGTCGACGGCGGGCATCCGGTCCAGCGTCCAGGAGTGGGAGTAGGACGCGAGGAGCTCGTCGATCCGCGCGCGGTGCGCCGCGACGCCCTCGACGATCTCCGCCGCGTACGTGCGCATCGGCTTGAGCCCCGAGGGGTCGGCGATGCGCTGCGCGAGCAGCTCGACGACGTCGACGCGGTCACCGGCGCGGCCGCGCTGGTCGGCCTCGAAGAGCAGGTCGACGGCGCGGCGGCGGTCCTTGGAGCGGTCCGGCATGCGCGTCAGGCGCGGCCGAGGTAGTCACCCGTGCGGGTGTCCACCTTGACCTTGGTGCCCTGCTCGATGAAGAGCGGGACCTGGATCTCGTAGCCGGTCTCGATCGTGGCGGGCTTGGTGCCCGCGTTCGAGCGGTCGCCCTGCAGGCCGGGCTCGGTGTAGGTGACCTCGAGCACGACGCTCGCCGGGAGCTCGACGTAGAGCGGGTTGCCCTCGTGCAGCGCCATGATCACGGCCTGGTTCTCCAGGAGGAAGTTCGCGGCGTCGCCCACGGTGGCCTCGGGCACGAAGATCTGCTCGTAGTCGGAGGCGTCCATGAAGACGAAGGAGTCGCCGTCCTTGTACAGGTACTGCATGTCGCGGCGGTCGACGTTCGCCGTCTCGACCTTGAGGCCGGCGTTGAAGGTCTTGTCCACGGTCTTGCCCGACAGCACGTTCTTGAGCTTGGTGCGGACGAACGCCGGGCCCTTGCCGGGCTTGACGTGCTGGAACTCGACGACGCTCCAGAGCTGACCCTCGAGGTTGAGGACCGTGCCGTTCTTCAGGTCGTTGGTCGTTGCCACTTCTCGTCCGTCCTCACGTCGCGGTCGACGCGTGTGCGCGCCGTCTCGATCTCCTGTGGGCGCCCTGCATCAGCGACGACCTGCCGGTCCTCAGCTGGCCACCGGCTGCTCTCCAGCCGGTGACGGGCGCGTGGCCCCGGCCTCGCGGGCCCGGACACAAACCACCTCATCCTACCGGGCGGGCCGCCGCGGCGGCGACGCACGGGCCTCAGGCCAGCTGTGCGAGCCACCACAGCCCGCCCGCGCCGCACGCCACGGCCCAGACGAGCGAGGCGAGCGTGCCGATGATGAACCGCTCCGAGACCGCGGCGCTCAGCTCGGCGGCCTGCTCCTGAGCGGCGCGCTCCTTCGCGGCCTGCTCCTGGGCGGCCTGCTCCTGCGCGGCGCGCGCCTGGGGGTCGGTCGGTGGGTCGCCCTGGACGACCGGCCCCGCCGCGCCCGTACGCGCCGTCGCGGCGCCACGCAGCTCCGGGTAGCGCCCCAGCCCCTTGACGGCGACGACGATCGCGACGCCCTCCGGGTGGCCGAGCAGGACCGACCCGGCGACGGCGAGCCGCTCGAGCACCCCGATCACGAGGCCACCGCGCAGCAGCGACGCCGCCTGTGCGCGCATGCGCCCGCGCTCCGGGGTGAGCCCGAGGACGGCGGGGACGACGATCGCCCCGCCCGCGGACGCGAGCAGGAGCGCGAGGACGACGACGAGCACCACCATGCGCCCATCGAACCAGGCACCTCCGACGCGTGCGCTCGCGCCGGGCCGGGCTGCGCCGGGCCGGGCTGCGCTGAGCCGGGCTGGGCCACACCGGCGCGTGACTGACGGGAGGCGGACGAGAGCATGCGGCGGGCTGCGCGGCCGCGATCGCGACCCGGAAGCCCCGCGCGGGGCCTAGCGGCCGTCGAGTGCGGCCAGCAGGCGCGCCACCACGGGGCGCGCCGCCTGCTCGGTGTCCCACAGCGCCGCGCGGCGATGCTTGCTCACCGCCTGCGGCGAGATCGCCAGCTCGCGCGCCACCTCGACACCCGTCGTCCCCGTGGCGAGGAGGTCGAGCACGCGCCAGGCCGTGTCGCTCCGCGCGGCGACCACGGCGGCGAGCAGGTGGACGAGCGGTTCGACGGCGGCGGCCCCCGCCGGACCCGTGGGCACCTCGCGACCGGCGAGACCCTCGGCGCTCCCGCGCTCCGCGCGCCCCCGGGCGCCCGCAGTCCCCGCGACCCCCGCAGTCCCCGCGACGTCCGCGTCCGGGCCGACACCGCCGCCCGACGGGGCCGCCTCGATCGCGAGCGGGAGCGGCACGGTGCGGCCCTTGGCGCGCTCGACCGCGGCGCGCGCACGCACGAACGCCTCCCCCGCGCTCTCGGGCGCGGTCGACGCCAGTCGTCCGGGCCCGACGCCCACGCCGATGCTCCAGCCGCCGAGGCGGACGAGGCGCAGACACGCCTCGAGCGCCGCAGCCGCATCCTCCGGCACGCCCTGGAGCTCGTCACCCACCGTGCGCACGAACGGCAGGAGCACGGGCACGCCCTCGAGCACGTCGAGCGCCTCCGGCACCCGATCCACGCCGTGGCGACTGCCCTCCTGATCCGCCGTGATGACCAGCATGGCATCAACCCTAGCGGATTGATGTGATGCGATCAACCACCACGGGTTGATCATGCCTGATCAACCGGATGCTGCGTGCAGCACCGTTACAGGTCGACCGCACCCCCGGCCGCGGTCTCGCTCACCTCGGCGTAGGCGGCGGTCAGCAGCGTGGGGTCCGGGCCCTCGATCCGGATCGGACGGCCCACCCCCTCAAGGCCGACGAAGCGGAGCATGTCGCCGCGGGTCTTCTTGTCCCGCCGCATGGCCTCGAGCAGGCGGGGCCACCGGTCGCCCCGGTAGGTGACGGGCAGCCCGAGCGAGGTGAGGATCGCCCGGTGCCGGTCGACCACGTCCTCCGCCAGGCGCCCGGAGAGACGCGCGAGCTCGGCCTCGTAGACCATCCCCACGCTCACCGCCGCGCCGTGCCGCCACTGGTAGCGCTCGACCTGCTCGATCGCGTGCGCGAACGTGTGCCCGTAGTTGAGGATCTCCCGCAGGTCGGCCTCCCGCAGGTCCTGCGACACCACGCGGGCCTTGACCGCCACGGCGCGCTCGACGAGCTCGCGCAGCACCGGCGAGCCCGGCGTCGCGGCCTCGTCCGGTGAGGCCTCCACGAGGTCGAGGATCACCGGGTCCGCGATGAACCCGCACTTCACCACCTCGGCCAGCCCCGCGACGAGGTCGTGCCTCGGCAGCGTCTCGAGCGTCCCGAGATCGGCCAGCACGCCGACCGGCGAGTGGAACGCGCCGACGAGATTCTTGCCCTCGGCCGTGTTGATCCCCGTCTTGCCGCCGACGGCCGCGTCGACCATCGCGAGCAGCGTCGTCGGGACCTGCACCACCCGCACGCCGCGCAGCCAGGTCGCCGCCACGAACCCGGCAAGGTCCGTCGTGGCACCCCCGCCGATGCCGACCACCGCGTCGCTGCGGGTGAACCCGGCCTGCCCGAGGACGCCCCAGCAGAAGGTGGCGACCTGCGCGGTCTTGGCCTCCTCGGCGTCGGGCACCTCGGCGATGTACGCCTCGTAACCGAGCGCGACGAGGTCCTCGCGCACCGCCTCGGCGGTCGCGGCGAGCGCGTGCGGCGCGAGCAGCAGGACGCGCTGCACGCCCTCGCCGAGCAGCGGCGCGAGCTCGCCGAGCAGCCCGTGCCCGATCACGACGTCGTACGTGCGCTCGGCCGTGACCGTGATCCTCGTGGCCGGTCCTGTCATCGCGGGTCCCTCTCCTCCAGCACGCGGACGACGTCCGCGGCGACCTGGGCAGGCGTGCGGTCGTCGGTGTCGACGGCGGCCACCGCCACGGTGTCGTACAGCGCGCGGCGCTCCTGGGCGAGCCGTGCCCACTGTGCGCGCGGGTTGCCGAGGAAGACCGGTCGCGCCGTCGAGAGCCCGAGCCGGGGCGCGGCGTGCGCGAGCGACACCGTCAGCTGGACCAGCGGCAGGCCGACGACGGCGTCGCGCACCTCGGGCGCGGTGAGCGCACCCGAGCCGAGGGCCACGACGACGGGGCTGCTGTCGGGCCCTGCGGTCACCGCCGCGTCCGACTCCTCGGGCGCCACGCCGGAGCCCTCCGGCACCGCACTCTCGCCGTCGCCGTCGCCGCCATCGCCGTCGCCCGGTACCGCACGGCCACCGAGCAGCGCGAGCACGACCTGCGTCTCCGCCGCGCGGAACGCGTCCTCGCCGCGGACCACGAACGCCGTCGCGACGTCGGTGTGGCCGAGCTGCTCGGCCGTCACCCGCTCGGTGTCGACCACGGCGAGCCCGCGGGCCGCGGCCAGCGCGCGCGCGACCGTCGAGGTGCCCGCCCCCGGCGGCCCGACGAGCAGCACGAACGGCGTCATCGCATCGTCGCGGGCACCGCGTCGAGGTAGGCGCGCAGGTTGCGCGCGGACTCCTCGACGCTGTCCCCACCGACCTTCTCCAGCAGCGCCTGCGCGAGCACGAGCGCGACCATCGCCTCCGCGACCACGGCCGCGGGCGGCACCGCGCACACGTCGGAGCGCTGGTGGATCGCCTTGGCGGCCTCCCCCGTCGCGACGTCCACGGTGTCCAGCGCGCGAGGCACCGTCGAGATCGGCTTCATCGCGGCGCGCACACGCAGGACCTCGCCGTTCGTCATGCCACCCTCGAGCCCGCCCGCGCGATTGCTGCGCCGGTGCAGCACGCCGCTGGGGTCCCGCTCGATCTCGTCGTGTGCGGCCGAGCCGCGCCGCCGCGCCGTCGTGAAGCCGTCGCCGACCTCGACGCCCTTCATCGCCTGGATGCCCATGAGCGCGGCGGCGAGCCGGGCATCGAGCCGGCGGTCGGACTGCACGTAGGAGCCGAGGCCCGGCGGCAGGCCGTAGGCCAGTACCTCGACGACGCCGCCGAGGGTGTCGCCGGCCTTCTTGCACTCGTCGATCTCCGCGACCATCGCCGCGGACGTGTTCGCGTCGTGGCAGCGCACGGGGTCGGCGTCCAACGCCGCGACGTCGTCGGGACCCGGCAGGGGTGCGTCGTCGGGGACGGCGACCTCGCCGATCGAGACGACGTGCGAGACGAGCCGGACGCCGGCGACCTGCTCGAGGTAGTGCGCGGCCAGCACGCCGAGCGCCACGCGGGCCGCGGTCTCTCGCGCGCTGGCGCGCTCGAGCACGGGACGCGCCTCGTCGAAGCCGTACTTCGTCATGCCGATGAGGTCGGCGTGCCCGGGTCGCGGTCGCGTGAGCGGGGCGCCGCGGGCGCCGCTGAGGATCGCCGGGTCGACGGGATCGGCGCTCATCACCTGCTCCCACTTGGGCCACTCGGTGTTACCGATCTCGATCGCGACGGGGCCGCCCTGCGAACGCCCGTGCCGCACGCCGCCGAGCAGGGTCACCTCGTCCTGCTCGAAGCTCATCCGTGCGCCGCGGCCGTAGCCGAGGCGCCGACGCGCGAGCGCCTCCTGGATCTCCTGGGTCGTCACGGCGACCCCGGCCGGAAGTCCTTCGAGCATCGCGACGAGCGCCGGACCGTGCGACTCGCCGGCGGTCAACCACCTGAGCATGATCGGCATCCTCCCACGCCGCACCGCGACCCGCCGCGCGTGGCCGGGTGGCGAGACCCGCCGTCGTGCGGGCTCGCACCGATCACGCGAGTCTCAGGGGAACGCTGGGGGGCGTCAGGCGAACCCCGCGGCCACCACCGCGGCGGCGAGCACGAGCACCGGTCCGAACGGCACGGCCGTGCGCGCCGTCACCCGGCGTGCGGCGAGCAGGACGAGCGAGCCCACGCCGCCGACGACGAACGCGAGCAGGAGCATCGCCACCGCCACGATCGCCCCGCCCCACCAGGGCGCGGGTCCGAACCCGGACGCGAGGCCCAGCAGGGCTCCCAGCAGGGCGGCGAGCTTGACGTCCCCGTAGCCCATCCCCGGCGGGTAGGCGAACGCGACGAGGCCGAGCACGAGGTACCCGACCACGGCACCCGCGAGCGCGCCCAGCACGAGCGCGGGGCGCCCGGCGATGAGGGCGCCCACGACAGCGAGCGCGACCCCGACTCCCCCGACCCGCAGGACGAGGACGTCGGGCAGGCGGTGCGCCGCGGCGTCCACCAGCGCCGCCGCACCGGCCGCGACCCAGCCGACGGCGAGCCCCGACCAGGTCGCCGGCGGCAGCTCCTGGGCGTGCGCGGTGAGCACGCTCAGCGCGGCCAGGCCCGCGCACGTGCACGCCACCACGGCGGGCCGCAGGGTCCACGGCTGGCGCTGGTCGTGGGCCGACAGCCGGGCGAGCGTGCGCAGCCACGGCGCGGCGCGCCACCCCGCCGCCCCGGCGAGGAGTGCGACGAGCGCCGCCACCGCCGCAGCGGGCAGGCTCACGGCAGCGCTGCGACCAGCGCCGCGCGCATCGCGTCCACCGGCGCGGGCACGCCCGTCATCAGCCGGACCTGCTCGACCGCCTGGTGCAGCAGCATGAGCCAGCCCGGCGCGACGCAGCCGCCGCAGTCCTCCCACGCCCGCGCGAGCGCCGTGGGCCACGGGTCGTAGATCGCGTCGAGGAGCACCTGGTCCGGCCGCAGCCGAGCCCCGGAGCGGGCCAGCTCGGCGGTCAGCCCGGCCGCGACGGGATCGGCGGCGCCCGCGACCGCGGTCTGCAGCACGATGTCCGCCCCGAGGATGAACCGCGCCGCCTGGTCGAACCGCCGCAGCGTCACGTCGACCCCCATCCGGTGCGCGGCCTGGAGCAGGTCCGCGGCGCGTGCGCTCGAGCGCACGCACACGACCGGCGAGGTGACCCCGAGCTCGGCGAGCGCCGCGAGGCCCGCCGCGGCGGTGCCGCCGGCACCGAGCACGACGGCGGAGGTCGCCGGGTCCGCACCGCGCACCTCGCGCACGGCCTGGGCCACGCCGTGGACGTCCGTGTTCGCGGCCACGACGAGGCGACCGGCACCGGCGCCCTGCAGGACGAGCGTGTTGGCCGCACCGACGGTCGCGGCCAGGGGGTCGGTGACGTCGGCGAGCGCGAGCGCGGCCTTCTTGTGAGGCATCGTCACGGACAACCCGGCCCACTCCGGACCGCAACCCGAGAGCCATGCGGCGAGCTCGCCGTCGGGCACGTCGATCGCGTCGTAGGACCAGCCGTCGAGGCCGAGCGTGCGGTAGGCGGCGCCGTGCAGCACGGGTGACAGGCTGTGCGCCACGGGGTGTCCGACGACGCCGGCCCGCCGCACGGGCGGCGTGTGCGGGCCGGAGCGTCCGGACGTGCCAGGCGCGGCAGGTGCGCCGCGAGTCACCGACTCAGCCCTCGGGGACGGGGCACGTGCTGCCGTTCGCGACGTACTTCTCGTTCCAGGCCCGGAACTGCTCCTGCAGCTGGAGGAACTCGTTGTAGTCGTCGGTGAACGTCGTGACGCCGGAGCACAGGTCGGTGGACACGAAGAACACCCAGTCGCCCTCCTCCGGGTACACCGCGGCCTCCATGAGACGCGAGTCGATCGAGCCGATCGGCGATGGCGGCAGGCCGGAGTTCTTGCGGGTGTTGTACGGGCTCGTGTCGCTGTTGTGCAGCGAGGGGTCCATCGTCTGACCCGGGTTCTGCACCGACCACGCGTAGTCGAGCGTCGAGTCCATGCCCAGCGTGGTGGCTCCCGTCGCGTTGCCCGGGACGAGGCGGTTCTCGATGACGCGGGTGACCTTGGGCCAGTCCTCCTCGAAGAACGCCTCCTTGATCGCGATCGAGCCGATCGTGAGGACCCGCAGGCGGTCCTCGGGGGCAACGCCGAGCTTGTCGAGCTCGCTGATGGTGCGGTCGTACATCTGCTTGAGCACGTCGGCGGCGGTGGAGCCCGGCGGGACCGAGTACGTCGAGGGGTAGAACCACCCCTCCATCGGGTCCAGCACGCCGTCGTTGGTGTTGGGCGGACCGTCGAGCCCGAAGCTCGCGTAGTCGTGCGCGGCCGTGGTGACGTCCTCGACGGGGATGCCGAGGTTGTCCGCGATCCGCGCGTAGATCTGGTCGGCGCGCCAGCCCTCCGGGATGGTGATGCGGCTGTCCACCCGGCGGTTCGGGTCCAGCAGCGCCGAGACGGCGTCGGATGCCTTCATCTCCAGGGCGAGGGAGTACGACCCGGGCTGGATCGACGTGGCGGCCGAGTTCGCGGCGAACGCCGCGGAGAACGCGTCGGTCGTCGCGACCACGCCGGCCGTGGTGAGGATGTCGCCGATCTGAGCGCCGTTGGCCCCCTCGGGGATGTCCACCGTGACCTCGTCGTGGCCGGGACCCGGATAGTCGGTGACCATCGGGGTCGCCTGCGGGTCGGGCGTGACCGACGGCACGATGATCTTCACCGCGAAGAACCCGATCCCCCCCAGGATCGCGATCATCACGACGAAGCTGAAGATCGAGCGCCGACGGCGGCGCGCGACCTCGCGCGCGGACCTGCTGTCGCCGCGTCCGTTGCCCCCCTGGCCGGACGTGCGCCGCTGGCGCCGGCTGGCCCGCTCCTCCTCGTACTCGAGCTCGTCGTGCTCGGGCGAGTCCCCGAAGAGATCCGTCACGGTATCGATTCCTCCACGTCAGCCCCCTGACGTCAGTTCAGTCCCCGGCGGCGTCCCCGTGGAGCGCTCGAGGTCGAGAGCAGCCTGCAGGATCACCACCGCTGCCACCTGGTCGACGACGGACCGCTGGTCTCGGGCCCTGCGGCCCGAGGCGGTCATCGCCCGTTGCGCCGTCGACGTCGAGAATCGCTCGTCCACGAGACGGACGGGGACCGGTGCGACGGCGCGCGCAATCGTCCGAGCGTAACCCCGTGCGAGGCCGGCGGCCGCACGTTCGCGCCCGTCCAGGGAGCGCGGGAGCCCGACCACCACCTCGACGGCGTCGAACTCGCGCACGATCTCCACAACCCGGGCGGACCCATCCTGGCCGGGCGTGCGCCGCACCGTCTCGACCGGGGTCGCGATGAGGCCGTCGGGGTCGCTGCGGGCGACGCCGACGCGCACGCTGCCGACGTCGACACCCACCCGGACCCCGCGACGCACGCTCAGGCCAGCCTCGAGCGCACCGACTCGGCCGCGCCGGCCAGCGCCGCGGGCAGCGCCGAGGCGTCGGCCCCGCCGCCCTGCGCGACGTCGTCGCGACCGCCGCCGCGACCGCCGAGGGCGGCCGCGAGGTCGCGCACCAGGTCGCCGGCCTTGAGGCCGCGCCCGCGCGCCGCCTCAGAGGTCGCGACCACGACGGCGGGCCGCCCCTTGGCGACGGCGCCCACCACCACGACGGCCGCGCCGCCGAGCCGCTCACGCAGGTCGAGGGCGAGCGTGCGTGCGTCGTCCCCGCCTGCGACCTCGCCCGCGTCGTGCGCGAGGACGCGCACGCCGTCGACGTCCTGCGCCTGCGCGACGAGCGCCCCCGCCTTCGCGAGGAGCTGGGACTGGCGCAGCGCGGCGAGCTCGCGCTCGGCGTCCTTGAGCCGGCCGAGCAGGCCGGAGATCCGCTCGGGCAGTTCCTCGCTGCGCACGCCGACGAGCTGGGAGAGCTGGGAGACCAGGACCTGCTCGCGCGCGTGGAAGCGCTGGGCCGCGTCACCGACGAGGGCCTCGACCCGGCGCACGCCGGAGCCGATCGAGGACTCCCCGAGCAGGGTGACGGGGCCGAGGTGCCCGGTGGAGCGCACGTGGGTCCCGGCGCACAGCTCGCGTGACCAGTCGCCGCCGATCTCCACGACCCGCACCCGGTTGCCGTACTTCTCCCCGAAGAGCGCCATCGCGCCGAGTGCACGCGCGTCGTCCAGCGCCATCGTGCGGTCGGTGACCTCGAGGTCCTCCGCCGCGCGTGAGTTCACGCGCTCGGCGATCTCGGGCAGCGCGGAGGCGGGCGGCTGGCTGCCGGCCCGAAAATCGAACCGCAGCCGGTGCGGCGCGTTCTCGGAGCCGGCCTGGGTGGCCGACTCCCCCAGCGTCTCCCGCAGCGCCTTGTGCACGAGGTGCGTGGCGGTGTGGGCACGCGCGATCGCGTGCCGGCGCTCGGTGTCGATGCTCGCCACGCCGCCGTCGCCGAGCGTCGCCTGACCCTCGACGAGGCGTCCGCGGTGCACGGAGAAGCCCTTGATCGGGGCCTGCACGTCGTCGACCTCGATCACGCCACCGCCGTCGAGCACGATCTGGCCCTGGTCGGCGAGCTGGCCGCCGGCCTCGGCGTAGAAGGGCGTGCGGTCCAGCACGACCTCGACGTCCGCGGGCGCGGACACGGTGGGCACCGGGGCACCGCCGCTGAGCAGACCCACCACGGACACCCGTGCGGTCGCGTCGGTGTAGCCGAGGAACTGCACGGGCTGAGCGAGGTCGCCCGCCATCGCGGTGTAGATCGACGTGTCGACGTGGCCGGTCTTCTTCGCGAGCGCGTCCGCGCGGGCGCGCTGGCGCTGCTCGGTCATGAGCCGGCGGAAGGTCTCGGTGTCGATCGAGAGGCCCTGCTCGGACGCCATCTCGACCGTGAGGTCGATCGGGAAGCCGTAGGTGTCGTGCAGCTTGAACGCGTCCTCGCCGGTGATCGCCGTGCCGCCGGACTGCCGCACGCGGCGCACCGCGGTGTCGAGGATCGTCGTGCCGGACTCCAGGGTGCGTCGGAACGCGTCCTCCTCGTCGTAGACGATGCCCGAGATGCGCGCGAAGTCGGCCTCGAGCTCGGGGTAGGAGGCTTTCATCGCGTCCTTGGACACCGGCAGGAGCTCCGGCAGCGCCGGGTCGGTCACGCCGAGCAGACGCATGGCCCGCACGGACCGGCGCAGGAGACGGCGCAGCACGTAGCCGCGGCCCTCGTTGGCGGGCCGGACGCCGTCGCCCACGAGCATCAGCGCCGAGCGGACGTGGTCGGCCACGACGCGCATCCGCACGTCGTCCTCGGGCTCGCTCACGCCGTCGCCGCCCCCGTAGGTGCGGCCCGAGAGCTCCTGGACGCGCTGGATGACGGGGAATACCTCGTCGATCTCGTACATGTTCGCCTTGCCCTGCTTGAGGAAGGCGATGCGCTCCAGGCCCGCGCCGGTGTCGATGGCCTTGGAGTCCAGCTCCTTGAGCAGCGGGTAGCTCTTGCCGGTGCCCTCTCCGCGCAGGAACTGGTCGAAGACGAGGTTCCAGATCTCGAGGTAGCGGTCACCGCCCGGGTCGACCGTCCCGCCGACCGCCTCGGGGCCGAACTCGGGCCCGCGGTCGTAGTGGAACTCCGCGCACGGGCCCGCCGGGCCGGGCTGGCCCGTGTCCCAGAAGTTCTCCTCGCGCGGCAGGCGCACGATCTGGTCGGGGTTGACGCCCACGTTCGTGAGGGCCGAGAGCGCGACGTCGTCCTGGTCCCAGATGGTCACCCACAGCCGTGAGCCGTCGAAGCCGAACCGGCCCCTCTCCGGGTCACCGGTGAGGAGCTCCCACGCGTAGGCGATTGCCCCGTCCTTGAAGTAGTCGCCGAACGAGAAGTTGCCGAGCATCTGGAAGAACGTGCCGTGCCGCGTGGTGCGCCCGACGTTCTCGATGTCGTTGGTCCGGATGCACTTCTGGGCGCTCGCCACCCGCGGCCACGGTGCGGGCTCGGTCCCCACGATGTAAGGGATGAACGGGACCATGCCGGCGATCGTGAAGAGGATCGAGGGGTCCGGGGAGATGAGGGACGTGCTCGGGACGATCGTGTGGTCCTGCTCCTCGAAGAAGTCGAGGTAGCGGCGGCGGATCTGAGCGGTGCGCATCGTGGGTCCTCGTGGGTCCTCGTGGAGCCGCAGGCGGCGGCGGTGGGTGCGGGGTGAGCAGCCGGGTGGGTGCTGGGGCGAGCGGGTCGGCCAGCGAGCCGGCCGGAGGTGGATGCTACGGGTGGGCTCCGGTCGCCGGCGGGCACGAGCTCCCGGTCCTGCGGGCCGGTGCGTTCGGCGACGACCGTCGGCTAGAAGTCCTCGTCGTCGACGTCCCACGCGTCCGCGGCGCGGGGCCGCGTCCGGGCGGCGCGGTGCGTGCGTGACTCGGCGACCGCGTCGGGCGGCGGCAGGAGGTCGGCGGCCAGGCGCGCCTCCTGCTCGCGCATCGCCTCGGCGACCTCGCCCGCGGCGACGCGCAGCTCGGTGACACCGCGCGTGACGGCGTCGGCGAGGCCGCGCGGCGTGAGGGTGCGGGCGACCGAGTCGGCCGCCGAGCGGGCGCGGCCCACCTGGTACACGACGGCGACGGCGACCGCGGCCCCGAGGCCGGCCCAGACCAGGCGGCGCATCAGGACCGCCCCCGACGGCGCGCGACGACGCTGCGCACCGCGAAGGAGAACGCCGCGACCCGGATCATCGGGCGGGCGAGGGTGGCCGACACGAGCGTGGTGAGGGCCGAGACGTTGGTGCCGATCTCGGCGGCCGACGTGGTCACGGTGTCGACCTTGCCGAGCTGGGCGTTGGCGCCCCGCACGGTCTCGGCGGCCTCGTCGATCACGGGCAGCGTGTGCTCTGTGAACCGGGTGACGCTGGTCCGGGTCTCGTCGAGCACGGCGCCGAGCCGCAGCAGCGGGACGGCAAGCACCACCACGAGCGCGACGAACGCGAGCGCGGCGAGCAGGCCGGCGATGTCACCGAGCGATACGGACACGAGTGCACCCTTCCGTGGAGTCGGAGCCGGGAGGTGGCGGATCCTCGGACGAGACTACCCAGACGCGCGTGTGCCCCGGCACGAGCCGGGGCACACGCGGTGGGTCGAGTCGACGCGACGGACTCGGACGGTCGCGGATCAGCGGGCGTAGAGCTCGACGATCAGTTGGACGTCGGCCTGCACGGGGACCTCGGCGCGCTTCGGCTCGCGCACCAGGGAGGCGCGGAGCTTCTCGAGCTGGACGTCGAGGTAGCCCGGCACCTGGGGCAGCACGTCGCGGTGCGCACCGGCGGCGGCGATCTGGAACGGGGTGGTGGCCTGGCTCTTGGGCTTGACCTGGATGGTTTGGCCCGGCTTCACGCGGAAGGACGGGCGGTCCACGATCGCGCCGTCCACGAGGATGTGGCGGTGCACCACGACCTGGCGGGCCTGGGCGATCGTGCGGGCGAAGCCGGAGCGCAGCACGAGCGCGTCGAGACGCATCTCGAGCAGCTCGACGAAGCGGTCACCGGTCAGACCCGGGTGACGACGCGCCTCGTCGAACGTGCGGCGGAACTGGGCCTCGCGGATGCCGTACTGCGCGCGCAGACGCTGCTTCTCCTTGAGACGCACCGCGTAGTCGGACTCCTGCCGCTTGCGCGCACGACCGTGCTCACCGGGTGGGTAGGGACGCTTCTCGAAGGCGCGAGCGGCCTTCGGCGTGAGGGCGATGCCCAGGGCGCGCGAGAGGCGCACCTGGTTGCGGGCGCGGCTGGAAGCCATGCTGTTCTCGTTCCTGTCTCGATGTCACTCCCGGCGCGGCGTGTCCGTCCGGGGGTGGGGCCGACCTTCGGTGCTCCGGCGAGCCGGTGCGGTGGCTAGGACCCCAGGGCCGTGCTGTCCGATCGCGACCGGGTGGTCGTGGGCGGGCGCAAGGCAACTGAAGGATCCTACCGCATCGCCTCGTGCTGCTGCGCGTCGGAGATCCCGCGTGTGACGCTCGGCGCGGCAGAGCGAGCCCGTCCGCGCCCAGCGTCACACCGGCGAGCCCTGCCGCGCCCAGCGTCACACCGGCGAGCCCTGCCGCGCCCAGCGTCACACCGGCGAGCCCTGCCGCGCCCAGCGTCACACCGGCGAGCCCTGCCGCGCCCAGCGTCACACCGGCGAGCCCTGCCGCGCCCAGCGTCACACCGGCGAGCCCTGCCGCGCCCAGCGTCACACCGGCCGGCCCTGCCGCGCCCAGCGTCACACCGGCCGGTCCGGCCGCGCCCAGCGTCACACCGGGGGCGAAACAGGCCCGACGGAGTCGAGGATCTCCCGGATCCGCTCGAGCCGCTTGGCCACCTGCGCCTCGTTGCCGCGCCCGGTCGGCGCGTAGTACCGAGCACCCTCGAGCCCCTCGGGCAGGTAGCGCTGGGCGGCGACGGCGTGCGGTGCGTCGTGCGCGTAGGCATAGCCCTGGCCGTGGCCCAGCCGCTCGGCGCCCGCGTAGTGCGCGTCCCGCAGGTGGCTGGGTACGGACCCGGCACGACCCGCGCGCACGTCGGCCAGCGCCGCGTCGATCGCGGCGTAGGACGCGTTCGACTTCGGCGCGGTCGCGATGTGCACCACGGCCTGCGCGAGCACGATCCGCGCCTCGGGCATGCCGATGAAGCTCACGGCCTGGAACGCGGCGACGGCGGTGGACAGCGCGGTGGGGTCGGCCATCCCGACCTCCTCGCTCGCCGCGATGACGATGCGCCGCGCCACGAACCGGGGGTCCTCCCCCGCCGCGAGCATCCGGGCGAGGTAGTGCAGCGCCGCGTCGACGTCGCTGCCGCGCATCGACTTGATGAACGCGCTCGCGACGTCGTAGTGCTGGTCCCCGTCGCGGTCGTAGCGCACGGCCGCCACGTCGACGGCGCGCTCCACGGTGGCGAGGTCGATCGCGACCGGGGGCTCGCCGTCGGGCGCCCCCGCCGCGTCCTCGCCGGCTGCCGCGTCGCCGGCTGCGGCCTCGTCGCCGGCCGTCGCCGCGGCCGCCTCGAGCACGGTGAGCGCCTTGCGCGCGTCGCCGCCGACGAGGCGCACGAGGTGCGCGACGGCGTCGTCGTCGATCGTGAACCGGCCGGCCAGGCCGCGCGGGTCGGCGACGGCGCGGAGCACGAGGGCCGCGACGTCGTCGGGCTCGAGCGGTCGAAGCGTGAGCAGCAGCGAGCGGGAAAGCAGCGGCGAGATGACCGAGAACGACGGGTTCTCGGTGGTCGCCGCGACGAGCGTGACGTAGCGGTTCTCGACGCTCGGCAGCAGCGCGTCCTGCTGCGTCTTGGAGAAGCGGTGCACCTCGTCGACGAACAGCACGGTCTCCTCGCCGCCGCCCGCGAGGCGGCGCCGGGCGTCCTCGATGACGACGCGCAGGTCGCGCACCCCGGCGGTGACCGCGGACAGCTCGACGAACCGACGTCCCTGCGCGGAGGCCACGAGGTAGCCGATGGTCGTCTTCCCGGTGCCTGGCGGGCCCCAGAGCACGACGGACGACGGCGGCACCGCACCCGGGCGGGCGGGATCGACCAGGCGGCGCAACGGCGAGCCGGGCTGGAGCAGGTGGTCCTGGCCGACGACCTCCTCGAGCCGGGCCGGGCGCATCCGCACCGCGAGGGGCGCGTCGGCGCGCACGGCCGGCGTGCCGTCGTCGGCGCGCGAGGCCGCCTCGAACAGATCCACCCCGGAAGCCTACGGCGGTGCGGCGAGGGCACCGGCGCTCCCCGCAGCGCGCGCAGCCCGTGGGAGAGTTGACCCCGTGTTCGTCCGCCTCGGCCACCTCGTCACGCGCCGCCCGCTGTGGGTCCTGGTCGTCTGGGTGCTCGTCGCGGGCATCGCCGCAGGCGCCGCCATGACCGGGCTCGGCGGCACGCCGCTGTTCAAGAAGCTCGAGACGGGCGAGCCGACCGTCCCCGGCAGCCAGTCCGAGCAGGTCTCGCAGCTGCTGCAGGAGTCCGCCTCGGGCGCGACGACGACGCTCATGGTCGACGGCGTGGACCTCACCGACGCCGACGCGGTCGCCGCCACCGACGCGATCCTCGACGACGCCCGCGCGGACCTCACCGCGATCGACGGCGTCGCGGAGGAGGCCGACCCCTACCAGCACCCGCTCGGTCCCACGGCGCCCGAGGTCGCGGCCCTCGTGTCCGAGGACGGCGAGGCCTTCCTCGTCACCGTGACGCTCGAGAACGACCTGTCCGACGCGCGGGAGAAGGCGGTCAGCCTCGAGGTGGAGGACGGGCTCGTCGCGCTCGGCCAGGAGCTCGTCGACGCGGACCTGGCCACGGACGCCGACGTGACGTCCGGCGCGATCCTCGTCCGCGAGTTCAACCACCAGATGGAACGGGACCTCGTCCGCGGCGAGCTCGTCGCGCTGCCCATCTCGCTGCTCGTCATGATCATCGTGTTCGGCGGGGCGCTCGCCGCCGGCATGCCGATCGTCGGTGCTCTCGCGTCGATCGCGGGCGGCCTCGGCAGCATCTGGGCGCTGTCGTACGTGATGGACCTGGACTCGGTCGTCATCAACGTCGTCACGCTGCTCGGGCTCGGCCTGTCGATCGACTACGGCCTGCTGATGGTGTCGCGGTTCCGGGAGGAGCTGAAGCACCTCGTCGACGAGATGGAGCTCGCGATCACGGCGGGGATCGCCGTCGGGAAGCGCCGCCGCGGCGGCCGCCGGCGCGACCCGCTGGTGGTGCGCGCCGTCGAGCGGACCGTGGCGACCGCCGGCCGCACGGTGCTCTACTCGGCGCTGACGATCGCGATCTGCGTCGGCGCGCTCACCGCGATGTCGCCGTCGCTGCTCAAGGGCCTCGGCGTGGCGGGCGGCATCGTCGTGGTCATCGCGCTGCTCACGGCGATCACGCTCGTGCCGGCGCTGCTCACGCTCAGCGGACGGCGCTTCCTGCGCCCCTCGGTGCTGGCCCGGGTGCCGCTGGTGCGGCGCGTCGTCGGGCGCCTGGGCGACGTCGCCCCCGAGCACGGCGTGTTCTCCCGGCTCACCACATGGGTGCAGCGCCGGCCGTGGCTCGTGCTGCTCACGTGCCTCGCGCTGCTGCTCGTCGCGGCGTCGCCGCTGGCGCACCTGCACCTGCGCAACTCCGGCATCGACGCGCTGCCGGAGTCCTCGGCGGCGCGCGGCGCGTACGACGCGGTCGCCGAGCGCTTCCCCGCCACCTCCGCCGCCGACATCTGGGTGGTGCCCGACGCCATGTCCCCCGCCGAGGACGACGTCGCCGCGATCGCGGCGGACCTCGCGGACGTGCCGGGCGTCGCCTCGGTCGACGCGGCCGCCCCGGTCGGCGCCGACGGCGAGCACGTGCTCCTCGGCGTGCGCCTGGACGACTCGATCGAGCCGGACAGCGCCGACGCCGTCACGGTGGTCCACGACATTCGCGCCCTCGACACCCCCGAGCCGCTGCTGGTCGGTGGTCAGGCCGCGGGCCAGGCCGACTTCACCGCGGCCCTGCTCGAGGGCCTGCCCCTCGCCGGCGGCATGGTGGTGCTCGCGACCTTCGTGCTGCTCTTCCTCATGACCGGGTCGGTCCTCGTGCCGATCAAGGCGCTGCTCACGAACGCCGTGTCGATCTGCGCCTCGCTCGGGATCACGACGTGGGTGTTCCAGGACGGCCACGGTGCAGGACTGCTGGGGTTCACCCCGTCGGGCGGGCTGGAGAGCTACGTCGTGGCGATCGTCATCGCGTTCGGCTTCGGCCTCGCGATGGACTACGAGGTCTTCCTCATCTCCCGGATCAAGGAGCTCTACGACCACGGCGCGACCAACGACGACGCCGTGCGGCTCGGTCTGCAGCGCTCGGGCCGGATCATCACCTCGGCCGCGCTCGTCATCATCGTCGTGTTCGCCGGGTTCGCCTCGGGCGACCTGCTGCCGATCAAGGAGGCCGGGTTCGCGCTTGCCGTGGCCGTCGCGCTCGACGCCACGCTCGTGCGGATGCTGCTCGTGCCCGCGACGATGACCGTGCTCGGCGACCTCAACTGGTGGGCGCCGCGGTGGCTGCGCCCGATCGCCGCCCGGTTCGCGATCGAGCACTGAGCCGCGCCGGCCGCGCCCCGATGCTGCCCGCGCCCGGCCGTCAGCGCAGCGGCCGCGTCACGCCCTGGGGCCCGTAGGAGGCCATGCGCGCCTGCGTGACGAAGCCGAGCCGCTCGTACAGACGCCGGGCGCCCGCGTTGTCCGCGTACATCCCGAGCGAGACCCAGTCGGCGCCGGCATCCAGGCCGGCGGCCGTGGCCGCCGCGGTGAGCGCCGCGCCCAGGCCACGCCGACGTGCCTGCGGCAGCACCGCGAGCCCGTGCAGGTGCCAGGAGAACGGCTCGCCGTCCGCGGGCTCGACGGTCGGCTCCTCGGCGGACGCCTCGTGCGACACCGAGTCCGGCGCCGAGCCCGGCGCCGTGCCCCACGTCGAGCCCACCCGGTCCGCTCCACGACCCCCGAGCTCGTCCTCGCCGAGCCCACCCTGGGCGATCCGGGCACCGATCACGCCGACGAGGGCCTCGCCGTCGTACGCGCCGAACCACGCGACCTCGCCGGCGGCGGACGGATCCGCCGTCGAGATGGGGTTCGCGGCTGTCAGCACCGCGCGGATCGCATCCTGGTCCGCCAGGCGATCGAGGAGCCGCACGGTGCCGGCGTCGTGGCCACGTTCCCCGGGCCGCTCCGTCGTGGCGAGCCAGTCCCAGCGCGAGAACGCCGCGAGCCCGAGCGCGTCCAGCACCCAGGCGGGCACGGCGACGGAGGCCGGGGCCGACAGCCACATCGCCCCCCGTGCCTCGGACCGGTAGCGCAGCCGCGCCTCGGCGTCGAGCAGATCCAGCACGCCCGCGTCCGGGCCGAGCGCGAACAGCACGTCGCCCTGCGCGCCGGGTCGCACGAGCAGGACCGCGTCAGCGGTGCGCTCGACGCGCGCGGCCGACCACTCCCCGCGCTCGGCGAGCAGCAGGGGGTGGTCGACGAGCGGGTCGGGCAGCGCGAGCCTCACGCCCGCGCCGAGGTGACGGAGGGCGCTGCCGGTGCCTCGCCGTCGGGCGTCGCGGCGGCGTCCCCGGCGGCCGTCTCGGCCGTCTCAGCCGGACCGGCCTTCGCCTTCGGCGGCGCCGCGTCGACGCCGGCCTCCTTGCGCTGCTGCGCCGTGATCGGCGCGGGCGCGCCGGTCAGCGGGTCGTATCCGCCGCCGGACTTCGGGAAGGCGATGACGTCGCGGATCGAGTCGGTGCCCGCGAGGAGGCCGACGATGCGGTCCCAGCCGAACGCGATCCCGCCGTGCGGGGGCGCGCCGAACGAGAACGCCTCGAGCAGGAAGCCGAACTTCTCCTGCGCCTGCTCGGGGTCGATGCCCATGACGGCGAACACGCGCTCCTGCACGTCCCGCTGGTGGATACGGATCGAGCCGCCGCCGATCTCGTTGCCGTTGCACACGATGTCGTAGGCGTAGGCGAGGGCGGCGCCCGGGTCGTTCTCGAACGTGTCGATCCAGTCCGGGGTCGGCGACGTGAACGCGTGGTGCACCGCGGTCCAGGCACCGGCGCCGACCGCGACGTCGTCGTCCTCGCCCACGGGCTTGAACAGCGGCGCGTCGACGACCCACACGAACGACCAGGCGTCCTCGTCGATGAGGCCGCCGCGGCGGCCGATCTCCAGGCGCGCCGCGCCCAGCAGCGCACGCGACGCGGTCGCGGCGCCGGCCGCGAAGAAGATCGCGTCGCCCGGGCCCGCGCCCGTGGCCTGCGCCAGGCCGGCACGCTCGTCGTCGGTGAGGTTCTTCGCGACGGGCCCGCCGAGCGTGCCGTCCTCGCCGACCGTCACGTGGGCCAGGCCCTTGGCGCCGCGCTGCTTGGCCCACTCCTGCCACGCGTCGAAGCCGCGGCGCGGCGTCGCGGCGCCGCCGGGCTGCACCACGGCGCCGACGTACGGCGCCTGGAACACGCGGAACGGGGTCTGCGCGAAGTACGCCGTGAGGTCGACGAGCTCGAGCCCGAACCGCAGGTCGGGCTTGTCGGTGCCGTAGTGCGCCATCGCGTCCGCGTAGGTCATCCGCCGGATCGGGGTGGGCACCTCGACGTCGACGAGGCGCCAGATCTCCACCAGCAGCTTCTCGGTGAGCGCGATGACGTCGTCCTGGTCCACGAACGACGCCTCGACGTCGAGCTGGGTGAACTCCGGCTGGCGGTCGGCCCGGAAGTCCTCGTCCCGGTAGCACCGGGCGATCTGGTAGTAGCGCTCCATGCCCGCGACCATGAGCAGCTGCTTGAACAGCTGCGGGCTCTGCGGCAGCGCGTACCAGGACCCCGGCGACAGGCGCGCGGGCACCACGAAGTCGCGCGCGCCCTCGGGCGTGGACCGCGTGAGGGTGGGCGTCTCGATTTCGACGAAGCCCTCGCCGTCGAGCACGCGACGCGCGACCTGGGAGACCTTCGCGCGCAGGCGGAGCGCGCGGGCGGGCGCCGGGCGGCGCAGGTCGAGGTAGCGGTACTTCAGACGCGCCTCCTCACCGATCGCGGCGTGCTCGGTCGCGTCCAGCGCGGTGGAGACCTGGAAGGGCAGCGGCGCAGCCTGGTTGAGCACGACGACGTCGCTCGCCACCACCTCGATCTCACCGGTGGGGAGGTTCGGGTTCTCGTTGCCCGCGGGTCGGCGCGTCACCTCACCGGTGACCTGGAGGACCCACTCGGCGCGCAGCGGGTGCGCGACCTCCTCGTCCCGCACGACGACCTGGGCGATGCCGGAGGCGTCGCGCAGGTCCAGGAACGCCACGCCGCCGTGATCCCGACGGCGATCCACCCAGCCCGTGAGGGTGACGGTGGTCCCGATGTCGGTGGCGCGCAGGTCGCCTGCGGTGTGGGTGCGGAGCACGAGGAGGTTCCTTCCGGGTGTCTCGGCCCGCAGCGCGCGAGCCGACGTTCGATGGTAGTCGCGCTCAGGCGCTCCAGTCCGCGATCCGGTCGCACGCCCGCGCGACCACCTCGGCGCCGGGCGAGAACGACAGCCGCACGTGCGAGCTCCCCGCCACCGGGTCGAAGTCCGTCCCGGGCGCCAGCGCCACCCCCGTGGCCTCGAGCAGGCGGGCGCAGTACGTGCGCGAGTCCAGCCCGCTGCCCGACACGTCCGCCCACAGGTAGAAGGCGCCGTCCGGCGGGGCGACGTCGCGCCAGCCCAGCGCCGGCGCACGGGCCACGACCGCGTCGCGTGCGACGTGCAGCGCGTCCCGCCGCGCGTCGCACTCGGCGTAGCTCGCCGGCGTGAAGGCCCGCAGGGCCGCGACCTGCGCGAGCGACGGCGCGCACAGCTGCAGGTTGCCCGCCAGCGCCTCCCCGGCGGCACGCAGGGCACGCGGCAGCACGATCCAGCCCAGCCGCCACGCCGTCATCCCCCAGTACTTGGAGAACGACCCCACCGTCAGCGCCTCGCCCGTGTGCCCAAGGGCGGCCTCGCCGCGCGAGCCGGTGTAGGTGAGCCCGTGGTAGATCTCGTCGCTCACGAGGACGACGCCGTGCTCCGCGCACCAGAGCGCCAGCGCCGCCATGCCGTCGGCGTCGACCATCGTGCCGGTGGGGTTCGCGGGGCTCGCGAGCACGACGCCGGCGAGGGGCCGGCGCGCGTGCTGCTCCACGAGGGCCGCCACGGTGAGCCGGTACCCGCGCGCTGCACCCGCGTCGACGTCGACCACCTCGCAGCCCAGCGCGGCCAGGAGGTTGCGGTAGGCGGGGTAGCCCGGCGCCGGGACGGCCACCCGATCGCCGTGGTCGAACGCGGCGAGCGCCGCCACCTGGAACGCCGAGGACGCGCCCGTTGTCACGACGACGTCGGCGGGGTCAACCGCGACGCCGTACCACCGGTCGTAGTGACCCGCGATCTCCTCGCGCACCGCGGGCAGGCCCGAGGGCTGCGTGTAGGCGTGCGCGATCCCCGCGGTGTCGGCCAGCGCACGCTCGGCCGCGGCGCGCACGTCGGCGGGCGCTCCCCCGCTCGGCTCCCCCACGCACAGCAGGTACGACTCGAGCCCCTCGGCGCGGCGCCGCATGGCCTCGGCCACGACGTCCATCACCTCGAACGGCGCGACGGCGGAGCGACGGGACGGCGACACCCCGGCATTCTGGCACTCGCACTCGCACTCGCACTCGCGCCGGCTTGGGCACGGCCACGGTTGCCGCGGCGGCTGCGGGCGCGGGTGAGCCAGGTCACCGGGGGCGTCCTCGCCCGCGCGGACCCCGTCCGGTAGGCTGTGGGAGTTCCTGGAGTGCGAATCCGCCACAGGGCCCCATCACAAGCTCCCGCAGAGCGCTGCAGCACGACCAGGCAGCGGACGGGACCACGCGCGTCGCAGAGTGCGACGGCAGGACGACGGGCCGGGCGCGGACGTGCGGCATGCGACCCGTCGCGCGTCGACCTCTCCCCCCGTTCGACACGTTGGGATATCCCTGCCATGCCAGACCTTGCTGACACCCCTGCCCGCACGCCCGCCGACACCTCGTCCGAGGCCGAGACGTCCGTCGAGACCGGCCCCACCTTCGCCGGCCTCGGCCTGCCAGCCGACATCATGGCGGCGGTCGACGCCCTCGGTTTCACCACCCCGACCCCGATCCAGTCCCGCGCGATCCCGGCGCTGCTCGCCCGCCGCGACATCGTCGGCGTCGCCCAGACCGGGACGGGCAAGACCGCCGCGTTCGGCCTGCCGATGCTCGCCGCCGTCGACGGCTCCTCGCGCGAGACGCAGGCGCTCGTGCTCACCCCGACCCGCGAGCTCGCGATCCAGGTGGCCGACGCCATCTCGTCCTTCCTGCCCGCCGGCTCGCGCGCCACGGTCCTGCCGATCTACGGCGGCGCGAGCTTCGTGCCCCAGCTGCGGGGCCTCGAGCGCGGCGCCCAGGTCGTCGTCGGCACGCCCGGCCGCGTCATGGACATGATCGAGCGCCGCGCGCTCAACCTGTCCACGCTGCGCTTCGTGGTCCTCGACGAGGCCGACGAGATGCTGCGGATGGGCTTCGCCGAGGACGTCGAGACGATCCTCGCGGGCACGCCCAAGAGCAAGCAGGTCGCCCTGTTCTCCGCGACGATGCCCGCCGCGATCCGCGCGGTGGCCAACACGCACCTGAGCAACCCGGTCGAGATCTCGATCGCGCGTCAGTCCACGCCGATCGGCTCGGTCGAGCAGCGCTACGCCGTGGTGCCCTTCCGCAACAAGACCGAGGCCGTCGCGCGCGTGCTCGCGACGAGCGACGCCGAGGCCGCGATCGTCTTCGTCCGCACCCGGGAGACGGCCGAGGAGGTCGGGGCCGCGCTGAGCGCCATGGGCGTCAACGCCGCGTCGATCTCGGGCGACGTCGCCCAGCGCGACCGCGAGAAGATCGTGGACCGCCTGCGCGCCGGCACGCTCGACGTGCTCGTCGCCACCGACGTCGCGGCCCGCGGGCTCGATGTCGAGCGCATCGGCCTCGTCGTCAACTTCGACGTCCCGCGCGAGGTCGAGACGTACGTGCACCGCATCGGGCGGACCGGCCGCGCCGGCCGCACGGGCGTGGCGCTCACGTTCCTCACGCCGAAGGAGAAGCCCCGCCTGCGCACGATCGAGCGCGTGACGGGCTCCACCCTCGTCGAGACCCGGCTGCCCTCGCGCGCCGACGTCTTCACCCACCGCCTCGGCGCGGCGCTCGGCTCCGCGCAGGCCCGGATCGGCGCGAGCCCGCTCGCGACCACCCGCGCCCAGCTCGTGGCGCACTGCGAGGAGACCGGGACCGACATCCTCGACGTCGCCGCCGCGCTCCTCGCGCTCGCCGTGGGCGACGACGGCGTGACGCCCGAGGTTCCCGACGAGGTCGCGCTCCGCGACGACCGCCGCTCCTACGGCGAGCGCGAGGAGCGGGGCGACCGTGACGGTCGCGGCCGTGAGCGCTCGGGCCGTCGCGACTCGCGTGAGTCGGGCGGCAACCGCTACCGCATCTCGGTCGGCCACCGCGACGGCGTGACGCCCCAGGGCATCGTCGGCGCGATCACCGGCGAGGGCGGCCTGCGCGGCGCCGAGATCGGCAAGATCGACATCTTCGGGTCCTTCTCCATCGTCGAGATCCCGCTCGGGATCGACGCCGAGGCGGAGCGCCGGATCAGCGCGGCCAAGGTGGCCGGGCGTCAGCTGCGGATCAAGGCGGACTCCGGTCCGCCCTCGCGCGGCGGCCGTGAGGCCGGCCCGCGCGACCGCGACGACCGTCCGCGCCGCCCGCGCACCTTCGCGCACTGATCAGCACGCACTGATCGGCGCACACCGACCACGCGGCGCGGGTGGGTGGCTCGTCCACCCGCGGCCGTCGGTCACCCGGTGCGCACGCTCCACCTGCACGACGGCGAGAGGCCGGTCCCGTTCGGGACCGGCCTCTCGCGCGTGGTGCGCCGGCCGGGGTGGTCCCGGCTACTCCGGGACGACCGCGACCACGCGCGGCCAGAGGTCCTCGGCCGGCGGGGTCCACGTCGCAGGGTCGGCGGCCACCTGCTCGCCCGAGCGGATGTCCTTGACCTCGCCGTGCGGCGCCGGATCGCTGCCCGACTCGTCCGAGCCCGGGAACCACACGAACGGGATGCCGCGGCGGTCGGCGTAGCGGATCTGCTTGCCGAACTTGGTCGCCGTCGGGGCGACGTCGGTCGGGACGCCGCGCGAGCGCAACGTCGCCGCGATCGCGTCCGACGCCGCACGCCGGTCCTCGTCCACGACGGCGACGAGCACCGCCGTCGGTACGCTGCGGGTCGCGCGGACCAAGTCGGCGGAGAACAGCCGCGAGAGCAGCCGGGACACGCCGATCGAGATCCCGACGCCGGGGAAGGTGCGCTTCCCGTCCGTCGCGAGGGAGTCGTAGCGCCCGCCGGAGCAGATCGAGCCGAGGTTCTCGTGCCCGAGCAGGACGGTCTCGTAGACCGACCCCGTGTAGTAGTCGAGGCCGCGGGCCACCGAGAGGTCGGCGGCCACGACCCCGGGGGCGCGCCGCTCGGCGGCCCCGAGCAGCGCGGACAGCTCGTCCAGCCCGGTCGCGAGCAGCGCACGCGCCGGGTCGTCGGCGGTGACGGCGGCGTACCGGTCGGCCAGGTCGCGCACCTGATCCACCACCGTGGCGTCGCCGCCGAGGCGGGACAGGGCCAGGCACGCCTCGACCTGCGCCTCGCTCGCCCCGACCTCCTCGCGCAGGAGGCGAGCGACGCCGTCGGGCCCGATCTTGGCGAGCTTGTCGACGACGCGAAGCACCTCCTCCGTGCGGTCGAGGCCGATCGCGGCGTAGAACCCCTCGACCACCCTGCGGTTGTTGACGAGCATGCGCACCGGCGGCAGGCCGAGCGCCCCGAGAGCGGTGAGCGCCTCGGCGGCGACGAGCGCGACGTCCACCTCGAGGTGGAAGGGGAGCTCACCGTCGCCGACCACGTCGATGTCGGCCTGCCAGAACTCGCGGAACCGGCCGTCCTGGGGTCGCTCGCCGCGCCAGACCGGCTGGATCTGGTAGCGCTTGAAGGGGAACGTGAGGCGACCGGCGTGCTCCACGACGTAGCGCGCGAACGGGACGGTGAGGTCGAAGTGCAGGCCGAGGCGGTCGGCCTCGTCCGCGGGGGCCTCGCCCTCGTCGGCCTGCAGGCGCGAGAGCACGTAGACCTCCTTCGACGTCTCGCCCTTGCGCAGGAGCTCGCCGAGCGGCTCGACGGCGCGGGTCTGGACCGAGGCGAACCCGTGCAGCTCGAAGGTCCGCGCGATGACGTCGAGCACGCGCTGCTCGACGATGCGCTCGTCGGGGAGCCACTCGGGGAAGCCGGACAGGGATGCACGTGCCATGCCTCGATCCTTCCAGGTCCCTCGGATCGACCGAGCCAGTCGCCGAGCGGGGCGCCGAGCCGGTCGTCGAGCGGGGCGCCGCGCGGTCCGGCAGAGGGTGGCGCCGACCTAGACTTGCCGACGGCCGCGGCACGCGTGGCGGCGGCGACGCACAGAGCATCGGCGGGGACGGCGGGAGGCCGCAGTGGTCAGCAGGCAGCAGCGCGACGCGGAGCGGCGACGCGCAGCGAAGGCGCAGGCGCGCTACGAGCGGGCCGCGAAGCTGCGTCGGGAGCGACGGATCGTGGCGATCTGCCTCGTGGCAGGTCTCCTCGTGCTCGCGGGCGTGGTCGCGGCGGTCACGCTGGGCGACGTCGGCGACGACCCGGCCGTCGACCCCACGGCCACGGTCGGCGCGACCGCGACCGCGACCGCGACCGCGACCGCCGAGGCGACGGCGGGCGCGACCGAGGCGGGCGCGTCACCGTCGATCGACCCGAACGCCCTGCCGACCACGGTGCCGCGCACCTACGACGCACCCCCGCCCGCCACCGACTCGCTCGGCACGACGTGGACGGCCACGGTCACGACGAACCTCGGCGACATCGTGCTCGAGCTCGACGGCGCGGCCGCCCCGCAGGCGGTGGCGTCCTTCCTCATGCTCGCGAGCGACGGCTTCTACGACGGCACGGCGTGCCACCGCCTCCTCCCGGACGCGCTGCTGCAGTGCGGGGACCCGACGGCGAGCGGCACCGGCGGTCCCGGCTACAGCTTCGGGCCGATCGAGAACTCGCCGAGCGACCAGACCTACCCGGCCGGCACGGTCGCCATGGCGCGGCAGCCCGGTATCGCCGACAGCCAGGGCAGCCAGTTCTTCCTCGTGTTCGAGGACACCACGCTCCCGGACGACGCTGCCGGGGGGTACACGGTGTTCGGTACCGTGACCCAGGGACTGGACATCCTTCAGTCCGTAGGCGCAGCAGGCACCACCACCGGTGCCTCGGACGGACCGCCGGCGACGGCGGTCATCATCGAGAAGGTGACCATCTCGTGACCACCACCCCAGACCCGCTCGAGACGACCCCCGAGCCGCAGGACGCCCTCCAGGAGGGGCCCGTCGGCGAGCTCGACCCGGCCGTCGACCAGTCTGCCGAGCCGGCAGTCGGCCAGACGGTCGACCAGACGGTCGACGACGCACCCGCGCTGGAGCAGGAGCCCGACGCCGCGGTCGAGACCGCCGCCGACCCCGAGCCCGCGGTCGCCGCCGACCCCGAGCCCGAGGTGGCGGTCGACCCCGAGCCCGAGGTGGCGGTCGAGCCGGACGTCCCTGTCGAGGCCGAGATCTCGGTCCAGGCTCCTGAGGCGGACGAGCCCGACGTCGCGTCGGACCCGGACGCGGCTGCGGAGCCGGAGCCCGCGGTCGAGGCCGACGTGGCCACGGACCCCGACGCCTCCGACGAGCCCGCCGGCCAGGAGGCCGTGAGCGAGGCCGAGCCTGAGGCCGCCACCGAGTCGGTCGCCGCGCCGGAGCCCGAGACGCCGGCAGCCGAGGCGACTCCCGAGCCCGCTCCCACGCCCGCCCCAGCGCCGCGCCCGCGCCCCACGCCTGGCCCCCGGCCGGGCCCGCGCCCCGGTCCGCGCCCCGGTGGCGGCGGAGCTCGCCCCGCACCGCGCCCGGGAGCCGCCCCTGCCACACCGGCCGCGGCACCCGCCCCGATCCCCGCACCCCTGGACGAGGCGGCGGCGACCGCCGCGGCCGAGTTCGGCGTCGTGGCCGAGGACGGCACGGTGTCGGTGCGCGACGGCGATACGGTCCGCGTCGTCGGCCAGGTCCCGGGTGGCGCGCCCGAGGAGGCTCTCAGCCTCTACGTCCGCCGGTACCTCGACCTCGCCGCACAGGTCCAGCTGCTCGAGACCCGTCTGCCGGGCCTGCCCGCCAAGGACGCGACCTCGACCATCGCCTCGCTCCAGGAGCAGCTCACCGAGCCCGCTGCGGTCGGCGACCTGCCCGCACTGCGCACCCGGTTGTCGGCCGCGGCCGTCCGCGCGCAGGAGATCGCCGCGGCGGCGCAGGCCGAGCGCGAGCAGAGCCGGGCGCGCGCCGTCGAGGAGCGCACCGCCATCGTCGAGCAGGTCGAGGCGCTCGCGGCGACCGACCCGGAGCGCGTGCAGTGGCGCGACGCGACGGCGAAGGTCGCAGCCCTCCTGGAGGAGTGGAAGACGGCGCAGCGCAGCGGCGTGCGCATCGACCGCCCCACCGAGGACGCCCTCTGGAAGCGGTTCTCGCACGCGCGCACCGTCTTCGACAAGGCGCGCCGCTCGCACTTCGCGACGCTGGACAAGCGCAACGCCGAGGCCCGCAGCGTCAAGGAGGCGCTCGTCGCGCGGGCGGAGGGGCTGCAGGACTCCACCGACTGGGGCGCCACCGGCGGGGAGTTCCGCGACCTCATGGACTCCTGGCGGGTCGCTCCCCGCGGCTCCCGGAAGGACGACGACGCCCTCTGGGCGCGCTTCAAGGCCGCGCAGGACCACTTCTTCGGCGCCCGCACGGCGGCGAATGAGGCCGTGGACGCGGAGTTCGAGGCGAACCTCCAGGTCAAGCTCGAGCTGCTCACGCGTGCGGAAGCCCTGCTTCCGGTCAAGGACCTCGCGTCGACCAAGCGCGAGCTGCGCGCGATACAGGACGCCTGGGACGAGGCCGGCAAGGTGCCCCGCAAGGACATCAGCCGGGTCGAGGCGCGGCTGCGCGCCGTCGAGCAGGCGGTGCGCGACGCCGAGCAGGCCGACCTGCGCCGCAGCGACCCCGAGCTCAAGGCCCGCGTCGAGGGCGCGACCGCCCAGCTGGTCGACGCCATCAACGCCCTCGAGGCCGACCTCGCGGCCGCCGAGGCCAAGGGCGACGCCCGCGCGGTGGAGAGCGCGCGGACCGCGCTGGCCGCTCGGCGGCAGTGGCTCGACGCCGTGCAGCGTTCGCAGCGCTGACGCCCGACGGCGAACGGGCGCTCGGTCCGCCCGCTCGCCGCGTCCGATGGTCACCTCGGGGCGCCTGGATCACTCCAGGCGCCCCGTCGGCGGTCCCGGGTGGGTTGCGGAGCCGCCACGTCCACCCCACACGCGGCAGACCTCACCCCGCCGCGCCCCACGTGGCCACCGCCGCCGCCACGTCCACCCCACACGCGGCAGACCTCACCCCGCCGCGCCCCACGTGGCCACCGCCGCCGCCACGTCCACCCCACACGCGGCAGACCTCACCCCACCGCGCCCCACGTGGCCACCGCCACCGCCACGTCCACCCCACACGCGGCAGACCTCGGGACTGCTGCACGGATGGGTGACACCTGATGTGTGGTGCCGTGGGGTGCCACTGGAAGGATGTCGATCGTGCCCAGACCTCATCCGAAGGAGTTCCGCGACGATGTCGTGGCCGTGGCTCGCCGCGGGGATGCTCCGATCGCACAGATCGCGAAGGACTTCGGGATCTCCGAGTCGTGCCTACGAAACTGGCTGCAGCAGGCCGACGTGGAGGACGGCGCCCGGCCGGGGGTGACGAAGTTGGAGTCGGTGGAACTGCGGGACCTGAAGCGTCGCAACCGGCTGCTGGAGCAGGAGAACGAGGTCCTGCGCCGCGCTGCGGCGTACTTCGCTCAGGCTCATCTGCCGGGAAAATGATGTACCCGCTGGTCCGTGACCTTGCCGCTGACGGGATTCCCGTCACGGTGACCTGCCGGGTGCTGAATCTCACCAGAGCCGCCTACTACCGGTGGCTGGCCGATCCCGTGACCGCTCGGGACCTGCACCAGGCCTACCTCGCGAATGCCCTGTTCGACGCCCACCGCGATGACCCGGAGTTCGGGCACCGGCTCCTGGCCGACGAGGCGGCCCTGGCGGGTGAGAAGGCCTGCGACCGCACGGTGTGGCGACGCTGCTCGGAGAACGGCTGGTGGAGCGTGTTCGGCAAGAAGCGCGCCAGGAACGGGAAGAAGCCCGGACCGCCCGCGCACGAGGACCGGGTACAGCGCAACTTCTCCGCCGAGACGCTTAACGAGCTGTGGCTCACCGACATCACCGAGCACCACACGAGCGAGGGCAAGCTCTACCTGTGCGCGATCAAGGACGTCTGCTCGGGCCGGATCGTGGGCTACTCCATGGACGAGCGCATGAAAGCCCGTCTGGCCGTGGACGCCCTGGCCTGCGCGCTCGCCCGACGCGGACCCGGTGAGGTCACTGGCTGCATCGTGCACAGCGATCGAGGTAGTCAGTTCCGATCCAGGAAGTTCCTACGCGCTCTGGCCGAGCACGACCTGCTCGGCTCGATGGGCCAGGTCGCCTCCGCCGGCGACAACGCCGCGATGGAGTCCTTCTTCAGCCTGCTGCAGAAGAACGTCCTGGACCGCCGCCGATGGGCCACCCGCGAGGAGCTCCGGCTGGCCATCATCACCTGGATCGAGCGCACCTACCACCGGCGTCGACGCCAACCCCGACTCGGCCGATTGACCCCGATCGAGTACGAGACCATCATCACCACCCAGGCAGCACTCGCCGCCTGACCCACCCTGTCACCTCACCGTGCAGCAGACCCCTCACCCCACCGCGCCCCACGTGGCCACCGCCACCGCCACGTCCACCCCACACGCGGCAGACCTCACCCCTCGCCCGCCACCGGCACGTGGATCCACAGGCGCGCCGTCGTCGTTCCCCAGCGCGGCCAGCAGCGCGAGACTGACGGCGTGACCCTCCCCGCCTGGCGCCCGCTCCCTCTTGCGCCCCTCGTCGTCCTCCCGACCGACGGGCTGTGCCCGCCGCCGCTCGCGGTCGACCCGGCCACCGCGCTCTGGGCCGGCGCGACCGCCCCCGACGTCCCGCCCGGACCCGCCGAGCGCGCCACCTCGCTGCGCTCGCTCGTGCCGACCGGCGCCATCGTGGTCCTCGGTGCCGCGGCGTGGGTGCACACGGGCCGCGTCCGCCCTGACGCGCTCGACGTCGCCTACCGGACACCCCGCAGCACCCGCACCTACCGCGTGCGACCGCGCACCCTCGTGCTGCCGCCCGACGAGATCCTCCTCCTGGGTGGGGTCACCGTCACCACACCCACCCAGACGGCGGGCGACCTGCTGCGCTTCGGCGCGCTCCCGGGAGCGACGCCGGGGCAGGGCGAGCTCGACGCCCGCGAGGTCGTCGCCGCGGTCCGAGCCCTGCTCGACGCCGGCACGCGCGTGGCACAGGTGCAGCGGCTGCTCACGAGCCAGCCCGAGCGCGCCCACGCCCGACGCGCGAAGGCGCTGCTCGCCGTCGTGCTCGCGGACGAGTGACCGGCGCGGCGCCGCCAACGCCGGCGACGCGACGCGGCGCGGCGCCGACGATCAGCTGCGCGCCGACGGCACCGGGGCGGCATCCGGGCGGACGCCGGTGACGCGGTAGACGTCGAAGACGCCGTCGATGTCCCGCACGGCGCGCAGCACGTGGCCGAGGTGGGAGGTGTCGCCCATCTCGAACACGAACTTGCTCAGCGCGACCCGGTCCTTCGAGGTCGACACCGTGGCGGACAGGATGTTGACGTGGTTGTCCGACAGCACGCGGGTGACGTCGGACAGGAGACGCGCCCGGTCGAGCGCCTCGACCTGGATCTGGACGAGGAAGACGCTCTGCGCGTCCGGCGCCCAGGCCACGTCGACGAACCGCTCGGGCTCGCTGCGCATCACCGCCACGTTCGGACAGTCCGCGCGGTGCACCGAGACGCCCTGCCCGCGCGTCACGAACCCGACGATCGGGTCGCCCGGCACCGGTGTGCAGCACTTGGCGAGCTTGGTCCAGACGTCGTCCATGCCGGCGACGATGACCCCGACGCTGCCGCCCCGCGGCCGCGCGATGTGGCCCGACCCCGGCGTGGTGACCTCGGCGAGGTCCTCCGTGGTGCCGTCCTCGCCGCCGAGGCTCGCGACCAGCCGCTGCACGACGTTGGCCGCGGAGACGTGGTTCTCCCCCACGGCGGCGTAGAGCGCGGAGACGTCGGGGTAGCGCATGTCGGCGGCGAGCGCGACGAGTGAGTCGTGCGTGAGCAGCCGCTGGATCGGCAGGTTCTGCTTGCGCATCACCTTGGCGATCGCGGCCTTGCCCTCCTCGATCGCCTCCTCGCGGCGCTCCTTGGTGAACCACGCGCGGATCTTGTTCCGGGCGCGGGGGGACTTCACGAAGCCGAGCCAGTCCCGGCTCGGGCCAGACCCCTCCGCCTTGGAGGTGAAGATCTCGACCGTGTCGCCGTTCTCCAGCGCGGACTCCAGCGGCACGAGGCGGCCGTTCACCTTCGCCCCGACGGTGCGGTGACCCACCTCGGTGTGCACGGCGTACGCGAAGTCGACCGGAGTGGACCCGTCCGGCAGCGAGACGACGTCGCCCTTCGGCGTGAACACGTAGACCTCGGTGCCGGCCATCTCGTAGCGCAGGGAGTCGAGGAACTCCCCCGGGTCGCTCGTCTCGCGCTGCCAGTCCACGAGCTGGCGCAGCCACGGCATCTCGCCGGCCTCGCCGCCCCGCTCGCCGCGCGCGGCCGCCCCGGGCGCGGGACGCTCCTTGTACTTCCAGTGCGCGGCGACGCCGTACTCGGCGCGCCGGTGCATCTCGTGGCTGCGGATCTGGATCTCGACCGGCTTGCCGCCGGGCCCGATCACCGTGGTGTGCAGCGACTGGTACATGTTGAACTTCGGCATCGCGATGTAGTCCTTGAACCGGCCCGGGACCGGGTTCCACCGCGCGTGCAGCGCGCCGAGCGCCGCGTAGCAGTCGCGCACCGAGTCCACGAGGACCCGCACGCCGACGAGGTCGTAGATGTCGGCGAAGTCGCGGCCGCGCACGATCATCTTCTGGTAGATCGAGTAGTAGTGCTTCGGCCGGCCGGTCACCGTGGCTCGGATCTTTGCGGCCTTGAGGTCCTCGCCGACCTGCTCGCGCACAACGCCGAGGTACTCCTCGCGCGCCGGCGCCCGCTCCCCCACGAGCCGCACGATCTCGTCGTACACCTTGGGGTACAGCGTGGCGAACGAGAGGTCCTCGAGCTCCCACTTGATGGTGTTCATGCCCAGCCGGTGCGCCAGCGGGGCGTAGATCTCCAGGGTCTCGCGCGCCTTCTTCGCGGCCGAGGCGGAGGAGACGTACCGCCACGTCCGCGCGTTGTGCAGGCGGTCGGCGAGCTTGATGACGAGGACCCGGATGTCGCGCGCCATCGCCACGACCATCTTGCGGACCGTCTCGGACTGCGCCGCCTCGCCGAACGTCACCTTGTCGAGCTTCGTCACGCCGTCGACCAAGGCCGCGATCTCCGGCCCGAACTCCGTGCGCAGCTGGTCGAGCGTGTACGGCGTGTCCTCCACGGTGTCGTGCAGCAGCGCCGCCGCGAGCGTCGAGGACGTGAGGCCGAGCTCGGCGAGGATCGTCGCGACCGCCACCGGGTGCGTGATGTAGGGGTCGCCGCTCTTGCGCAGCTGCCCCTCGTGCGCCCGCTCCGCGGCGAGGTACGCGCGCTCGATGACGGCGAGGTCCTCACGCGGGTGGTTCGCGCGAACCACCTGCAGCAGCGGCTCGATCGCTGGCGGGCTCGAGTGACCGCGCGAGCCGAACCGCACCAGCGTGGAGCGCATGCGCGACCGCGGGATGACAGGTTCGCTGCCTCCGGGAAGGTTGTGACGCCCCTCGTCCGCCATCTCGTCATCCTAGGTCCGCGAACGGGCCCACCCGTCCACGGGTCCCGCGGGCGGGCACGACGGCGAGCGAGCGTCCGCGGGGCGGCGCGGTCCACAGGGCGCCGGGTCGGTGCCTGTGCCCGACGGCGGAACGCACGAGCGCCCGCCGGGTGACCCCGGCGGGCGCTCGTGCGGGCGGACCTCAGCGCTTCTTGCGCTTCGGCTGGGCCGCCTGTCCCTGGTGTCCGCCGGGCAGCAGCGCGGTGACGCGATCGGCCTCGGAGCGCACGTCGTCGGAGGTGATCGTGACGTCGGCGTCCGCGCTCGCCGCACGACGCGCCAGCACCTTCGCGGTGTGCTCGCGGTACGCGGGCCGCCGCAGGCGGAACGTCGTCTCGAGCGGCGAGGCGAGGAAGATCGACGAGAGCGTCGAGACGATCATGCCGATGAAGAGCGAGAGCGCGATGTCCCGCAGGGTGCCGGCGCCGAGCAGGAAGGCGCCGACGAACAGGATCGACGCGACCGGCAGGATGCCCACGACCGAGGTGTTGATCGAGCGGACGATCGTCTGGTTCACGGCCAGGTTCGAGGCCTCGGCGTACGTGACGCGACTCTGGTCCAGGACGTGTGCGGTGTTCTCGCGCACCTTGTCGAAGACGACCACCGTGTCGTAGAGCGAGTACCCGAGGATCGTCAGGAACCCGATGACGCTCGCCGGCGTCACCTCGAACCCGACCCCCGCGTACAGCCCGACGGTGACGACGAGGTCGTGCAGCAGCGCGACGAGCGCGGCGATGGCCATGCTCCAGGTTCTGAAGTACAACGCCATCACGACCGTGACGATCACGAGGAAGATGACGAGACCCTGCAGCGCCTTCGCCGTGACGTCCTGACCCCAGCTGGGCCCGACGAACGACGAGGTCACCTGCGTCGCATCCACCCCGTACGCCACGGCGAGCGCGTCCCGCATCGCCTCGGTGTCGTCGGCCCCCAGCGCCTCGGTCTGGACGCGGACCGAGTTGCCGCCGACCACCGAGACCCGCGCCACCTGGTTCGCGTCGACCGAGTTGAGCGCCTCCTGCGCCGGCTCGGAGGCCGTGGTCGACGCGCCCGACACGGTGAACTCCGAGCCGCCGCGGAACTCGATGCCGAGGTTGAGGCCACGCGCGAGGAGCAGCGCGAGCGAGAACACGACCAGGCCGCACGCGATGAGGTACCAGCGACGGCGGTGGCCGATGATGTCGAACGAGCGCTTGCCCGAGTACAGGTCGTTCCCGAACTGGGAGAATTTGCCGGCCATCAGCGGGAGCCTCCTTCCGGCTCGTCGGTCGCCGAGGGCACGGGAACCACGCCCGGGGCCTTCGTCGAGGGCTCGGTGGTCGGTGCGGTCGCGGGCTCGGTGCCCGCCGACGTCGCGCCCTGGCCCGCCGTCGTCGCGTCCGGGTCGCTCGCCGTCGTGCCCGCGACCGTGCTCTTCGCGTCGGCTGCGGCCGCCTCGCGGGCGGCGCGCTCGGCGTCGGCCTTGCGCTGCGCGATGGTGCGGGTGTCCGCGTTCGCGACGGCGGCCTTGCGCTCCACGGGCGTCCGTACGCGGCCTCGGCCCGCGTACGCGGCCACCGAGGCGCCGAGCGACACGGGGTCGAGGCCGGACCACTTGTGTCCGCCGCCGAAGAAGCGCGTCTTGATGAGGAGGCGCATGAGCGGGTGCGTGAAGAGCATGACGACGACGAGGTCGATGATCGTCGTGAGGCCGAGCGTGAAGGCGAAGCCACGCACGCCGCCGACGGCGAGCAGGTACAGCACGATCGCGGCGATGAAGTTCACGGCGTCGGAGGCGAGGATCGTGCGGCGCGCGCGCGTCCAGCCGTGCTCGACGGCCGCGGACAGGGACCTGCCCTCGCGCACCTCGTCACGGATACGTTCGAAGTACACGATGAACGAGTCCGCGGTGATGCCGATCGCGACGATCAACCCGGTGACGCCGGGCAGCGAGAGCCGGTAACCCTGCGTCCAGGAGAGCACGAGGATCACGCCGTACGTGAGCGCCGCCGCGATGACGAGGCTGGCCACGGTCACGATGCCCAGGCCGCGGTACTGCAGGAAGCTGTACGCGACGACGAGGATGAGGCCGATCGCGCCGGCCAGCATGCCGCGCTGGAGCTGCTCGGTGCCGAGCGTCGCGGAGATCTGCTCCTGGGACTGCACCTCGAACGTGAGCGGGAGCGCACCGAAGTTGAGCTGGTTGGCGAGCGAGGTCGCCTCCGCCCGGGTGAACGGGTTGGTGGTGGGGCCGGAGATCTCGGCCATGCCGTTCGGGATCGGCTCGTTCACGGTCGGCGCCGAGATCACGAGACCGTCGAGGACGATCGCGAACTGGTTCGCCGGCGGCGTCGTCTGCGCGGACAGGCGCGTGGTGACGGTCGCGAACTTCGTGGCGCCCTCGTCGGTGAACGTGAGCTGGACGATCGGCTGGTTGGTCTGCATGCCGGTCGAGGACTGCTTGTAGCCCATCTGTGCCGAGGAGAGGTCCTGGCCGGTGAGCTCGGCCGGACCCAGCACGTACTTCGAGGTGCCGTCCTGCGAGCAGGTGACGAGCGGGGCGTCCACGTCGTCGTCGATGCCGCCGATGCGGTTCTCCGGGAGCGTGCAGTCCAGCCGCAGGTAGTCGTACGTGACCTGCTCGGTCACCCAGGCCTGGTCGGAGGCGTCGGTCGGCGTCGTGGCCGGCGTGTTCGAGAGCACGCCGTCGCCGTCCGCGTCGGCCGCGGTGAACGCAGCCTCGTCGATCTGGTCCTGCGTGTACGTCGGGGTCGCGGTGGGCTCCTCCGTAGCGTCCGCCGTTGCATCGGTGCCGGCCTCCGCCGTCGCGTCCGTGCCGGCCTCCGCCGTCGCGTCAGCGCTGGGGTCCGCGGTCGGGTCCTCGCTCGCCGCGAGCGCGGCGGGGTCGATCGTGCCCGGGCCGGACTCGATGAGCACCGCGCGCATCCGCATCTGCGCGGACTGCGTGATGAGGTCGACCGTCGCGTCGTCCACCTCGCCCGGGATGGCCACGACGATGTTCTGGCCACCCTGGGTGGTGATCTCGGCCTCGGCCACGCCGGAGCCGTCGACGCGCTGGCGGATGATCGCGATCGCCTGGTTGACGTCGTCGCTGGTGATGTCCTCCCCCGTGGTGGTGCGCGGGGTGAGGATGAGCTGCGTTCCGCCCTCGAGGTCCAGCGCGAGCGCCGGGGTGAACGAGGCCTTGCCCACGCCGGAGCTGCCGGTCGCGACGCCGATGCCGACGGCACCGTAGATCGCGACCAGCAGCAGTGCGAGAACGTAGAGCGGGCGCGCGATCGTGCTGCGTCGGGCCACCGGGTCTTCCTTCTACTCGCGCCGCGGCGAGGCCGCGGCTCTCATCTCGGAGAGATCAGGCCCGAGCGGGGCCCGAGGTCCCCTCGTCGTCGCGGTCCTGCGCCGTCCCGTAGCTCGGACGCTCCGCACCCGGGTCGGTGAGGACGTCGTCCACGTAGGTCGCCTCGCCCGTGTCGAGCGCCTCGAGGGCCTCGGTGGACTCGGCCGGCTCCAGCACGCTCGCGAACTGCGGCGGCACGGCCTGGATCGCCGCCTTGACCCAGCGGGTCTGGACGCCGGGGGTGGTCTCGATCGTCACCGCGTCGCCGACGACCTCGACCACGGCGCCGAGCTGGCCCGAGGAGGTCATGACCTGCTGGCCCGGCTCGAGCGTGTTGCGGAAGTCGCTCTGCTTGGCCTGCTGCTTCTTGCCGCGCTGGCTCATGAACAGCATGCCGATCACGGCGACGCCGAGCAGCAGGATCAGCGGGAGGGACTCACCCATGAGTGTGCAGACCTTCGTGTCGGGGGGCGCGCGCAGGCGGAGCGGGCGCGGTGCTCGGTCGAGTGTAGTTCAGTCGAAGAGCGTGCCGGCGGCACCGGCCGGCGGCGTGAGGCCCAGGTGTCGCCAGGCCAGCTCCGTGGCGATCCGTCCCCGCGGCGTGCGGGCGAGGAAGCCCTCGCGCAGGAGGAACGGCTCGGCGACCGTCTCGACCGTTTCCGGCTCCTCCCCCACGGCCATCGCGACCGAGGTGAGGCCCACCGGTCCGCCGCCGAAACGCTCGCACAGGGCCCGCAGGACGGCGCGGTCCAGCCGGTCCAGACCCCGCGGGTCCACCTCGAAGACGCGCAGCGCAGCCTCGGCGGCGGCGAGGTCGGCGACGCCCTCGCCACGCACCTGCGCCCAGTCCTGCACGCGGCGCAGCAGGCGGTTGGCGATCCGCGGTGTGCCGCGCGACCGGCTGGCGATCTCGTGCGCGGCTTCACCCGACAGCTCGATGCCCAGCAGGCGTGAGGAGCGCGCGAGCACCTTCTCGAGGTCGGCCGTCTCGTAGAAGTCCATGTGGCCGGTGAACCCGAAACGGTCGCGCAGCGGCGCCGGCAGCAGTCCGGCGCGCGTGGTGGCGCCGACCACGGTGAAGGGCGGCAGGCTCAGCGGGATCGCGGTGGCACCCGCGCCCTTGCCCACCACGATGTCGACCCGGAAGTCCTCCATCGCGAGGTAGAGCATCTCCTCCGCGGGACGCGCGAGGCGGTGGATCTCGTCGATGAAGAGCACGTCGTGCTCCTGCAGGCCGGACAGGATCGCCGCGAGGTCACCGGGGTGGGCGATCGCCGGACCCGAGGTGAGCCGGAGCGCGGCGCCCACCTCGCTCGCGACGATCATCGCGAGCGTCGTCTTGCCCAGTCCGGGCGGGCCCGCGAGCAGCACGTGGTCGGGCGGCCGGCGCCGCGCGATCGCCGCCTCGAGCACGAGCGAGAGCTGGTCGCGCACCACCCGCTGCCCCACGAACTCGCTGAGCCGGCGCGGCCGGAGCGCGGCCTCCGCCGCCCGCTCGAGCTCGTCGGCCTCCGCGGCGAGCAGCCCCTCCTCGTTCACGTCAGCGACCCTGCGCCGCGAGTGCCCGCAGGGCGGCGCGCAGCACACCGGCGGCGTCGCTCGCCGTCGCCTCGCCGCGCTCGATCACGCCGGCCACCGCGTCCTGGGCCGCCTTCGCGTTCCAGCCCAGGCCCACAAGGGCCGCCACCACGTCGTCCTCGATCCCGGCCGACGTCCGGGCGGGCGCGGCGGCTCCCCCGGCTCCGGCCGCCGTTCCGGCGCCCAGCGGCGCACCCAGCCGGTCCCCGAGCTCGAGCACGAGGCGGCTCGCGCCCTTGCGCCCGATGCCCGGCACGCGGCACAGCGCGGCCAGGTCCTCGGTGGCGACAGCGCGGCGCAGGTCGTCCGGCGTGTGCACCGCGAGCATGGCCAGCGCGAGGCGCGGCCCGACGCCCGTGACCGTCTGCAGGATCTCGAACGTGTCGCGCCCGTCGACGTCGGCGAAGCCGAACAGGGTGAGGGAGTCCTCGCGCACCACGAGGGTGGTGTGCAGCGTGCACTCCGTGCCGTGCCGCAGCTCGGCCAGCGTGTTCGGAGCGGCGTGCACGCGCATCCCGACACCGCTCACCACCACGACGGCGTGGTCCAGGCCGATGGCGGCGACCTCGCCGCGAACCAGGGCGATCACGGAACCTCCGGGACGTCGGGTCGCGTCCCGAGAGGGCACGACGGCGAACACGTGTACGAATCGAAGACTAGCGTCCCACAGTGGGCCGGGCAGGCGCGACGCGCCGTCCGGACCGGCGGGCGCTGGCCTCCGCGCGGCGCCACGCCTCCTGGGCCGCCGTGAGCGACGAGCCGCCAGGAGCTCCCGCACCCGTGCCGGCGCCGGACGCTGCACGGGCTCCCCCGGCTGCCGCGGCGGCGGCCCCGGCGCCCGAGATCGGACCGGTCCGCCAGGCGTGACAGATGGCCAGCGCGAGGGCGTCCGCGGCGTCCGCAGGTCGCGGCGCCTCGGCGAGGGCCAGCACGCGGGTCACCATGGTGGTGACCTGCTCCTTGCCTGCGCGGCCGTTGCCGGTCACCGCGGCCTTCACCTCGCTCGGGGTGTGCAGCCCCACCGGGATGCCGCGCCGGGTCGCCGCCACCATCGCGAGCCCGGCGACCTGCGCGGTGCCGGTGACGGTGCTGACGTTGGACTGCGCGAACACGCGCTCGACGGCGACGGCGTCCGGGCGCAGCCTGTCCAGCCAGGCCTCGATCGCGTCGGAGATCGCGAGCAGCCGCCGCTCGACCGGCTCGTCGGGGCTGGAGGTGGCGACACCGACGTCGACGATACGGACGACCCGCCCGCCCGTGACCGTCACGGCGCCGAGCCCGCACCGGGTCAGGCCGGGGTCGACGCCGAGCACGGTGCGCCCGCGGACCTGGGAACCGGGATCACCCGGTCGGGGCACGGCGGTCGCGGTCACCGCTCCACTGTGCGGTACGGGCAGCGCCGAGGGGGCGCTGCGACACGCGCGGACCGCAACCCCGGCGGCCGGCGGGGCCGCCGGCTGACCCGGTGCTCGCCGTCGGACGAGCGCTCGGTGCGCCGGGTGGTGGCGAGCGTCAGTCCTCGGCCTCGAGCTCCGCCATGACCTCGTCGGAGGCGTCGAAGTTCGCGAAGACGTTCTGCACGTCGTCGGAGTCCTCGAGCGCGTCGATGAGGCGGAGCATCTTGCGCGCACCCTCGACGTCGACCTCGACCTCGACGGACGGGCGGAACTCCGCCTCGGCCGACTCGTAGTCGAGGCCGGCCTCCTGGACGGCCTTGCGCACGGCGACGAAGTCGCTCGCGGAGGACAGGACCTCGAACGCCTCGCCCAGGTCGTTGACCTCCTCGGCGCCCGCGTCGAGGACGGCCACGAGGACGTCGTCCTCGGTCAGGCCGTCGGTCTTGGGCACCACGACGACGCCCTGGCGCGAGAACAGGTACGACACGCTGCCCGGGTCCGCCATCGACCCGCCGTTGCGGCTGAAGGCGACACGCACGTCGGCCGCCGCGCGGTTGCGGTTGTCCGTGAGGCACTCCACGAGCACGGCCACCCCGCCGGGTCCGTAGCCCTCGTACATGATCGTGTCGTACTGCGCGCCGCCGGCCTCCTGGCCGGAGCCGCGCTTGACCGCGCGATCGATGTTGTCGTTCGGGACGGAGGTCTTCTTGGCCTTCTGAATGGCGTCGTAGAGCGTGGGGTTGCCCGCGGGGTCCCCGCCGCCGGTGCGCGCCGCGACCTCGATGTTCTTGATGAGCTTCGCGAACAGCTTGCCGCGCTTGGCGTCCTTCGCGGCCTTCTGGTGCTTCGTGGTGGCCCACTTGGAGTGACCCGACATGTTCCTCGCCCTCGTCTCGATTCCCGTCCCGGGCGTCGCGGCGCAGCTCCGAGCAGAGCGTCGGCGTCGCGGCAGCTGGCAGGAACGGCCCGGCCGATCCTACTCGCGCGCCGTGCGCGTCCGCGGGTCGCGGGCCAGGACCCGCCGCGCGTCCCGGCCGCCGATCGCTCGCACGCCGCGCGGCGGCGGGTCGCGGCGCCGCTCAGGCGGTGCCCTCACCCTCGTGGCCGAGGTCGCGCAGCGTGCCGTCCCAGCCGGGCGCGAGCCAGCGCACGAGGTCGGGAAGGGCGCGCGGAAACACCTCGATCGCGACGTCGGCGAGGTCGTCGGCCGACCACCACGCGAGCTCGTCCATGAAGGCGCGCTCGACGTCGGTCCACCCGTGCCGGACGAGCTCCTCCTGCGGCACCTCGCGGTCCAGGTGCGCCACGAAGAAGACCTCGCGCTGGCGCACCGAGCGCGCGAAGAAGTCGAACACCGCTGAGCGCGTGGCCACCGGTCCGGCGAGGTCGGCGACGGCGAGCCTCAGCCCGGTCTCCTCGTGCAGCTCTCGCACGGCGGCCGCCACCGGGTCCTCGCCGGGCTCGATGCCGCCACCCACGGTGAACCACCAGGTGCGTTCGACGTCGTGCGCGTCGTGCCCGCGCACCAGGAGCGCCCGGCCTGCGGCGTCGAGGAGGACGAGGCGCGCCGCCTCGCGGACGGGCATGCCGTCCGGCCCGATCGCCCACTCCCCGCCCGGCAGGGGCGGGTGCTCGCCGTCGGGCGCGCTCGCGCCGTGGTGCTCGCCGTCGGGCGTCGTCTGCGCGGGTGTGCTGCGCACGCGTACCTCCTCGTCGATCGCTCGTCTGCCCGTGACGTGTCTACCGCATCGCAGACGGCCGGGACGCGGGCGCGCCTGCGCCTCGAGCCCGCCCGTGGCAGGAGGCGTGCCACCGGGGCTCAGGCCCGTGGAGCTCCCGCGACGCCGGCCGCGGCGAGGAAGGTCTGCCGGTCCTCCTTGATCCGCCCCAGCAGGTCCGTCTCGGAGGTCGCGTGCGTGCGCAGGTCCGCGCGGCCGGACACGGCGCGCTGGCGGAGGTAGGCGAGCGAGGTCGCGTCCTTGATGAAGGTGCGCATGGCCTGGGCGGCGGTCGGCCCCACCCGGGCGGCCCACGTGCGCGCCTGCGAGCGCTGCCGCAGCGACGACACCATCGCGACCTCGTGCGGCGCGAACCACCCGGCGGCGGCGTACTCGCCGAGGCGGTCCCGGATCACCGCGCTCTCCTGCCGGCGCAGCCAGACGACGAGCATGATCGCCGCGACGAACAGCGGGACCTGGACGGCGGCGTAGAGGAGGAAGAAGCTGACGCCCTGGACGCCGAGCGCCTCGAGCGACGCCGACCCGTTCCACAGCGCGTGCAGCGCCATGGCACTCAGCAGGCCGAGCGGGAAGAACCACCACGCCGACCGTCGGCTCCTGCTCCGGCTCGCGAGGCCGAGCGCGATTCCGGTGCAGGCGGTGAACAGGATGTGCGCGAACGGCGACATCACGCCGCGCTGCACGAACACGGGCACCAGGGAGTCGATGTACCGCCCGAAGTACAGGATGTTCTCGGTGAAGGCGAAACCAGCGGCGACGATGGCGGCGTAGACGATGCCGTCGACCACGCCGTCGAAGTACGAGCGCCGCAGCAGGAAGATGAGGAGCACGCCCGTGCCCTTCGCGAGCTCCTCGAGGACCGGCGCCGAGATGACCGAGCCGAGGACGCTCGCGACGCCGGGGTCGCCAGTCGCGTCATAGATGGCCTGTGCGACCGCGGTGTTGCCGAAGTAGGCGATGACCACGGAGGGGCCGGCGCCCCACAGGAACGCGAGCAGCAGCATGATCCGCGGCTCCGGCTCCCAGCGGTCCAGCCACATCACGACGGCGACGACGGCGATCAGCGGCACGAGCGCCGCCACGAAGCCGACCGCGGCCGGGGCCGTGCCGACGTTGGACAGCACGATCCACATGCCCCACAGTGCGGCAAACCCCAGGATCCCGAGCGCCGCCCAGGTGCCCACGGAGCCGCTGCCACGCGAGCGGGCCCACTGCTGCGGCACGACGGCGCTGCCGGACCACGCCGCGTGGGCTCCCGGCGAGCCCGGCGGGCCGCCCGGAACGCCCCGGTTGCCGGCGGCGACGGGCCCGGCAGCGACGGGGCGGCTCGCCGTGGGGTAGCTCTGCCGTTGCGAGTAGCCCTGCTGCTGCGGGTACCCCTGCTGCGGCTGAGTCTGCTGCGGGTACCCGTGCTGCTGCGGGTAACCCTGCTGCTGCGGCTGAGTCTGCTGCGGGTACCCGTGCTGCTGCGGGTAACCCTGCTGCTGCGGCTGTGTCTGCCGGGGGTACCCCTGCGGCGCACCCTGCTGGTCGGCCTGCGCCGGGTCGGCCGCCCGGCGCGGCGGCGGGTACCCGCCGGTGGGCGGAGGCGTGGGGGGATACGTCACGCGAGCACCCTAGCCAACGCTCGCCGTCGAGCCGGGTCAGGGCAGGGTGTCGTCCATCTCGAACATGCGCGGCATCCGCGCGCGACCCGCGAGGCGCAGCAGCCGCGAGATCGGCTGGGATCGGACGCGGACGGCTTGTGCCACCGCCTCGTTGTAGAACCGCCGCGCGAGCGTCACGCGGCGCCAGGTCGCGACGAGGTCGCCGGCGAGCGTGCCCTCGCCTGCGCTGGCCGCCACGCCGTCGTCGCCCACCTCGCCCATCGCCTGGCGCAGCACCCGGGACAGGTCGCTCTCGACGGTCTCTCGGTCCTCGGTGAGCGTCACCCGACCAGGCAGCGCCGGCGGGCGGCGCCGCCCGCCCGATCCGGACCGCAGCGCCGGGTCCGCCTCCACGTCCTCGCGCGCCTCGGCGAGGCACGCGTTCGCGGCGTCCGCCACGAGCAGCCCGGACGCGGGGTCCAGCTCCCCCGACACCGCAAGCTCGGCGGAGAGCGCGGCGCGCCGCAGGAGCTGCGCGTCCAGGGTGGCGGCCGTCCGCGTCACCTTCTGGTGCAGCAGGTCGATCCGGTTGGCGCGGGCGAGCGCGAGCCAGACGAGCAGGACCGCGACGGCGAGCGCGACGAGCCAGGTCTCGGCGGTCATGCGCGCCCACCGGCGAGGCGATCGATCGGCTCGGGGCTCTCCCCCACGGCCAGCGCGTACACGTCGAGCACCTGGCGGGTCACCACGTCCCAGTCGTACTGCTCGCACCAGCGGCGTGCGTGCGTCCGGCAGGCGTCCTGGTGGTCGCCGTCCGCGAGCATCGAGACCACCGCGTCGGCGAGCGCACCTGGGTTGCCGACCTCGAACGTCGCGCCGGCCCGCCCCTCGTCGAGCACGCGCCGGAACGCGGCCAGGTCGCTCGCGACCACGACGGCGTCGGCCGCCATCGCCTCGACCAGCACGATCCCGAAGCTCTCCCCGCCCGTCTGCGGCGCGATGTACACGGCGACCGAGCGCAGCAGGGCGGCCTTGTCGCGGTCGCTCACCTCGCCCAGGAGCTCCAGCACCCCCGGGGTGCGCTCGTCCGCCTCGCGCGCCTCGTCGAGCGCACCGCGCCCCGCGACGAGCACGCGCAGGCCGGGCACCCGTGCGGCGAGGTCGGGCAGCGCCTCGAGAAGCACGCCGAGGCCCTTGCGGGGCTCGTCGGTGCGGCCGAGGAACGCCACGGTCGGCCGCTCCGGCGTGCTCGTCCAGCGCGGATCGGGGTCCGCCCGGCGGAACGTCGCGAGCTCCACACCGTTGGGAATCACCACGGCGTCGCCGCCGATGTGCTCGACGACGGTGCGCCGGGCCTCCTCCGACACCGCGATCCGAGCGGCGATCTTCTCCAGCGCCGGCCGCAGCATCGGGTAGGCGATCTGCATCGCACGGGAGCGGTCGGTCGCCGTGTGGAACGTCGCGACGACGGCGCTCTCGGCCTGGAACAGCGCGATGAGGCTGACGCTCGGGCTCAGCGGCTCGTGGATGTGCACGACGTCGAACGCGCCGTCCTCGAGCCACGTGCGCACGCGCCGCGCCGTCACCGGTCCGAACGCGAGGCGCGCGATCGAGCCGTTGTACCGCACCGGGACGGACCGCCCGGTGCCCTCGACGAAGTCCGGCAGGTCGGTCTCGTCCTCGGCGGGCGCCAGCACGCTCACGTGGTGGCCGAGGGCGATGAGGCGCCCGGCGAGGTCCTTGACGTGCACCTGGACACCGCCGGGTGCGTCCATCGAGTAGGGACAGACGATGCCGATCCTCATCCGCGCTCACGGTCCTGGGCACGGGCGAGCCGCTCGAGGTCGAGGTCGGCGAGGAAGACCCGCTGCAGCATGTGCCAGTCCTGCGGGAACGCTGCGATCGCGTCGAAGTACGCCGTGACCCAGGCCTGGGTGAGGGTCCGGACGTCGAGGCGCGCTCCGCCGTCGTCGGTCGTGGCCACGGGAAGGAAGTTCAGGACGATGCCCCAGGGCGAGCCCGCCGCACGCCGGCGCGCCCCGGTGAGGCGTTCGTAGTGGATCGCGACGGCGAACAGCGGTCGGGAGCGTGCCAGTGCCAGCGCCGCCGGGCCGGCCGCGACGCGCGCGGGGTGGCCGCGCAGGTCGACCTCGATGCCGTGCGCCGTGAGGTCGCGGTCCGCGAGGAGCGGGACGAGGAACGTCTGCGCGCCGGAACGCCGCACGAGCCGGCGGAAGGTGGCGCTGCCCTCGAGCGGCACGATCTCGATCCCGAGGGCGTTGCGGAACGAGACGAACTCCTCGTACAGGCCGTCGGGGAGCTTCTCCGCCACGGTGAGCACCGGCGTGAGGTGCCGCGCCGCCCACGCCCCCGCGAGGTCCCAGTTGCCGGCGTGCCCGAGCGCGAGGACGACGCTGCCGTCCTCGAGCGCGGTGCGCACCTCGTCGAGCCCGGTGGCCCGCACGCGCGCGTCGACGCGTGCCTCGCTCCAGCCGGGCAGCTGGAACACCTCGGCGTAGTAGCGCAGGTAGGAGCGCATCCCGGCGCGCGACGTGCGACGCAGGGCCCGCGCGTCCAGGTCGGGGCGCAGGCGGGCGAGGTTGGCCTCGAGCCGGCGCACGCCGTCGGTGCGGGACAGCCACGTCACGTCGGCGGCGAGCGCCGCGAGGGCGCGCACGAGGCCGTCGGGCAGGTGACGCACGTTCCGCCAGGCGAAGGCGAACAGCTGCGTGGTGCCGGGGGCGCGCAACCGCCGGGCGCGACTCACGCGTGGCCCTCCCCCGCGGCCGGGTCGACGCGCTGCGCCGCGAGCGCCTGGCGCCGGACGTACAGCATGCGGTGCACCGCGGTCACGAGCGAGAGGACCGCGAGCACCACGAGGACGACCGTGAGGAGCACCGGGGGCAGCCCAAGCCCCACCAGGCCGGTGGCGACGAGCGTGAGGAGCAGCCGGTCGCCGCGCTCGGCGATGCCGACCGTGGCGGTGAACCCGATCGACTCGGCCTTGGCGCGGGCGTACGGCACGATCGAGCCGAGCACGAGGCACGCGAGCGCCGCGACGGCCGCCACGTTCTCGTCCTGACCGGCGAGGTAGATCGTGAGGGCGGCGAACAGGGCGCCGTCGGCGAACCGGTCGAGCACCGAGTCGAGGAAGGCACCCCACGGCCCCGTAGTCCCGGCCTGGCGCGCCATGGTGCCGTCGAGCACGTCGAACAGCACGAAGAACGTGATGACCATCGTCCCCGCGAACAGCTCGCCGCGCGCGATGAGGCCGAGCGACCCGGCCATGGCGCCCAGCGTGCCGACGATCGTCACGACGTCGGGCGTGAGGCCGATCCGCAGCAGGAACGCCGCGATCGGGCCGAGGATCCGGCCGACGACGGCGCGCAGGTGCTTGAGCATCAGGCCTCCTCGACCCGGGTCGGGTCGGCAGCGTCGGCAGTGCTCGCGTCGGCAGCGGCCACGGGGTCGGCGTGCGTGGCCCAGGCGCCCGCCAGGAGCTCGCGGGTCGCGCCGAGCAGCTGCGGGAGCGGCTTGGTCGAGGCGACGACCGGCATGAAGTTCGCGTCGCCGGTCCACCGCGGCACGACGTGCTGGTGCAGGTGCGCCGCGATCCCGGCCCCTCCGCTGGCGCCCTGGTTCACGCCGAGGTTGAACCCGTCGGGACGTGAGGTGGCGCGCAGGACGCGGATGGCGCGCTGGGTGAGGTCGCCGACCTCGGCGAGCTCCGCCGTCGTGAGCTCGGGGTAACCCGCGACGTGCCGGTAGGGCACGACCATGAGGTGGCCCGGGTTGTACGGGTAGAGGTTGAGCACGACGTAGGCGAGCTCGCCGCGGTGCACGACGAGCCCGGTGGCGTCGTCCAGCGAGGGGACGCGGCAGAACGGGCACTCCCCGGCGCTGGCGTCGGCGGGCTTGTCGGCGCCGTCGATGTAGACCATCCGGTGCGGCGTCCAGAGCCGCTCGAAGCGGTCGGGGTCGCCCGCGAACGACTCGGACCGTTCGAGCGGCACGTCCGGGCCGGGCGCGTCGCGCGTCACGTGTCAGGCCGTCCGCTCGGCGATCGCGGTCCGGACGAGCTCGACCGCCTCGGCCACCGGGACCCCGTTGCGCTGGCTGCCGTCACGGAACCGGAACGACACCGCGCCGTTCTCGGCGTCCTCGCCGCCGGCGATGAGGACGAACGGCACCTTCTGCGTGGTGGCGTTGCGGATCTTCTTGTTGAAGCGGTCGTCGGAGTCGTCGAGCTCCGCGCGCACGCCCGCACGGCGCAGCTGCACCACGACGTCCGCGAGGTAGTCGTTGAAGGGCTCCGCGACGGGGACGGCGAGCACCTGCACGGGCGCGAGCCACGCCGGGAAGGCGCCCGCGTAGTGCTCGAGCAGGACGGCGAAGAACCGCTCGATCGAGCCGAACAGCGCACGGTGGATCATCACCGGGCGCTGGCGGGAGCCGTCGGCGGCCTGGTAGGTGAGGTCGAACCGCTCGGGCAGGTTGAAGTCGAGCTGGATGGTCGACATCTGCCAGGTGCGGCCGATCGCATCCTTGGCCTGGACCGAGATCTTGGGTCCGTAGAACGCCGCGCCACCCGGATCGGGGACGAGCTCGAGCCCCGAGGCCTCGGCGACCTCGCGCAGGGTCTCGGTCGCCTCCTCCCAGGTCGCGTCGTCGCCGACGGACTTCTCCGGGTTGCGGGTGGACAGCTCGAGGTAGAAGTCGTCCAGCCCGTAGTCCTTGAGCAGGTCCAGGACGAAGGTCAGCAGGCTGCTCAGCTCGTCCCGCATCTGCTCGCGGGTGCAGTAGATGTGGGCGTCGTCCTGGGTGAACCCGCGCGCCCGGGTGAGGCCGTGCACGACGCCGGACTTCTCGTAGCGGTACACGGTGCCGAACTCGAACAGCCGCAGCGGCAGCTCGCGGTAGGAGCGGCCGCGCGCGTCGAAGATCAGGTTGTGCATCGGGCAGTTCATCGGCTTGAGGTAGTAGTCCTGGCCCTCGCGCTTGATGGTGCCGTCCGCGTGGTGCTCGGCGTCCAGGTGCATGGGCGGGTACATGCCGTCGGCGTACCAGTCCAGGTGCCCGGAGACCTCGAAGAGTCGGCCCTTGGTGGCGTGCGGGGTGTAGACGAACTCGTAGCCCGCCTCGACGTGCCGCTTGCGGGAGTACTCCTCCATCGCCGAGCGGATGATGCCGCCCCGGGGGTGGAACACCGCCAGGCCCGAGCCGATCTCGTCCGGGAAGGAGAAGAGGTCCAGCTCGGCGCCGAGGCGCCGGTGGTCGCGCCGCTCGGCCTCGGCGAGTCGCTCGGTGTAGGCGCGCAGCTCGTCCTTGCTCGGCCACGCGGTGCCGTAGATGCGCTGCAGCTGCGGGTTCTTCTCGCTCCCCCGCCAGTACGCGGCGGCGCTGCGCATGAGCTGGAAGCCGTTCCCGAGCACCCGGGTGCTCGCGACGTGGGGACCGCGGCACAGGTCCTTCCACGCCACGACCTCCTCGCCCTCGCGGGTCCGCGCGACGTTGTCGTAGATCGTCAGCTCGCCGCCGCCGACCTCGACGCTCGCGCCCTCGGCGACCTCACTGACGTCCGCGTCGCCCGTGTCACCCGGGCCGGCACCGCCCTTGAGCCCGATGAGCTCGAGCTTGTACGGCTCGGCGGCCAGCTCGGCGCGCGCCTCCTCCTCGGTCACCACGCGGCGGCGGAAGGACTGCCCGTCGCGGATGATCCGGGTCATCACCTTCTCGAGCTCGCGCAGCTGCTCGGGGGTGAACGGGGTCTCGACGTCGAAGTCGTAGTAGAAGCCGTCGGTGATCGGCGGGCCGATGCCGAGCTTGGCGTCGGGGTTGACCTGCTGGACGGCCTGCGCGAGGACGTGCGCGGTGGAGTGGCGCAGGATCGCGAGCCCGTCCGGGGTGTCGATGCCCACGCGCTCGACCGCCGCGCCGTCGGGCAGCTCGCGATTGAGGTCACGCAGCTCGCCGTCCACCCGGACGGCCACGACCGCCTTCTCCTTGCCCAGGAGCGTCAGTCCCGTCGTCCCGGCCTCGATCTCGTGGTCGATGCCGTCGAGGGTGATGCGCACGCTGGGCACTGCGGACTCCTGGGGTCGGGGGCTGACCGGGCCGAACGGCCCGACGCCCGAGCCTACTCGGGCCGGGGGCGTGCGGCTCGTGGCGCGCGGCGTGCGGTCGCGTCCGTCGGGCGACGTGAAGCGTCGAGCCCAGCCGGGCGGCGACGCGATCCGAGCCCGGGAGGCACCCGGGACAGCGTCAGCTCGGTGAACTCACCCATGCGGGGCACGCTACGACGACCCGGTGACACGCGCACCGGCCGATGCGGTGTCGAGCCCGAGAAGCACGGCGCGTCATGGCAGGCCGAGCACGACGAAGGCCCCCTGGTCAGCGCTCGCGCTGGTCAGGGGGCCTTCGGATCGGGTGGGCGATACTGGGTTCGAACCAGTGACCTCCTCGGTGTGAACGAGGCGCTCTACCACTGAGCCAATCGCCCGTGCGGTCCGTTGCGAACCGCGGCCTGTCGATAGTAGCCGAGGAACGCGTCGACCCGAAATCGGCAGGATCATGCGCGACGGCGAGCCCGAGTCCGTCCCGTCGCCTCGCCCTCGCGACGGTGCAGGTGTGCGCCGCGGTGAGCCGGAGCTCACCGGCACGGCACCCTGACGGAGCCCGTCCGGACCGACGTCGCCCCGCCGAACCTCACGGGTCCATCCGCTCCAGCCGGCGCGCGGCGAAGATCTCCCCCATCGCGAGGGTGAGCCGACCCGGGAGCTTGGGCTCGCCGTCGACCGCCGCGACGGCCGCGATACCGCGGGTGCTCGAGGTGATCGCCACGTGCTGGGCGTCGTGGATCGCACGGAGCGGCAGGGCCTCCTCGCGCACGGCGACGCCCGCCTCGACGGCCCACTCCAGGACGAGCGCGCGGGTCACGCCGGCGAGGCAGCCCGAGGACAGCGGCGGGGTCACGAGGCCCTCGGCGTCCTCGAGGAACACGTTCGTCCCCGTGCCCTCGCAGAGCTCTCCTCGGGTGTTGCCGAAGATCGCCTCCGCGGCGCCGTGCGCACGAGCCCGGGCCAGTGCCATCGCGTTCTCGCCGTAGGACGTCGTCTTGAGCCCAGCGAGCGCGCCGCGCTCGTTGCGCGTCCAGGGCAAGACGTGCAGGCGCACCTCTCCGTGGGACGGCACGGCCGAGGCCGCGACGACGAGGGTCCCCGGACCTTCGTACCGGTCCGACCCGAGCGGGCCGAGACCGGCCGTCCAGGTGATCCGGAGTCTCGCCGTCGTGCCCGGCTCGGCGGAGTGCCACGCCTGGCTCACCTGCGCGACGGCGTCGCGCACCACCGCTTCGTCGGGCACGGCGATCCCGAGGCCGAGCGCCGAGGCCCGCAGCCGCTCGAGGTGCCGCGTGAGCGCGAAGGGTGCGCCGTCGATGAGCTCGCAGGTCTCGAAGACGCCGTCCCCCACGACGAAGCCGTGGTCGAGCACCGACAGCTGCGGGGTCGTCGGGTCGATGAGAGCGCCGTGGGCCCACGCGATCGTCGTCATGAGCTCGATCCTGCCATCGGGGCGCGGACGGAACCGGTCCGGGTCGCGGGGCGGGCCAGCGCACTGCGGCCCAGGGAGTCCGCGCCCAGGGGCGGCCCGCGAGCGGCGCCAGCGCGCCGATTTGGTCATCCCGGCGAGGCTGGTCTAGAGTCTTATCCGCGCCGCACGGCCGAAAAGGTCGCACGGAGCATGCGGATGTGGCTCAGTTGGTAGAGCATCACCTTGCCAAGGTGAGGGTCGCGGGTTCGAGTCCCGTCATCCGCTCGGAAGCACCCACCTGATGGGTCATCCTGCTGGGAGCGATCTCAGCGCGGTGGGTTGGCCGAGAGGCGAGGCAGCGGCCTGCAAAGCCGTATACACGGGTTCGAATCCCGTACCCACCTCGCAGCGGGCGATTGGCGCAGCGGTAGCGCGCTTCCCTGACACGGAAGAGGTCACTGGTTCGATCCCAGTATCGCCCACCCTTGACGAGAGGCCCCTGGCCGGCGGCGACGCCGAGCCGGGGGCCTCTCGCGTTTCTGCGGGGGCACCTCGCCCATGCCAACCTCGGCCTACGGTGTGACGATGCGCCTTCTCGTGCTGGGTGGATCCGTCTTCGTCAGCGCCGCCGTGGTGCGCCACGCGCTCGCCGCCGGCCACGACGTCACGGCCGTCACCCGCGGCCTGCACGGCACCGTGCCCGACGGCGTCACGCACGTCCGCGCGGATCGAACCGCTCCGGACGGCTTGGCGAGCGTGGCGGGCAAGGTGTGGGACGCCGTCGTCGACGTCTCGAGCCAACCGGGCCAGGTGCGCTCCGCCGTCGCGCAGCTCGCGGCCGACGGTGCGCACTACCTCTACGTGTCGAGCGGCAGCGCCTATGCGGACACCGCGACGCCCGGTCTCACCGAGGACGGGCCGTTGCTGCCTGCGCTCGCGGGCGACGCGCTCGAGTCGATGGCCGACTACGGCGGCGCGAAGGTCGCGTGCGAGCGGGCGGTGCTCGACGGCGCCTCCCGCGCCACGGTGGTGCGGCCCGGCCTGATCGGGGGCGCCGGCGACACCTCGGGGCGATCGGGCTACTGGCCGTGGCGCTTCGCCCACCCGAGCGGGCCGGCGGTGCTCGTCCCGGACGCACCCGACCTGCTCGTGCAGCTCATCGACGTCGAGGACCTCGCGGCGTGGATCGTCCATCTGCTCGACAGCGGACGAACGGGAGTGTTCAACGCCGTCGGGCACGCGACGCCGTTCCCCGCGGCGCTGAGCGCCGCGCACGAGGCGGCGCTCGCGGTGGGCGGTGGCGAGCAGGCGGGGGCGCCTGACGGCGGCGGCGGACAGCCTGGCGAGCCGGCCCTCGTCGCGGTGGACGGACCGTGGCTCGCGGCGCACGAGGTCGCTCCGTGGGCGGGGCCGCGCTCGATGCCACTGTGGCTGGACGACCCGGAGTGGGCCGGCTTCGGTGCGCGCAGCAACGCCGCCGCGCTCGCCGCCGGGCTCCGACTTCGCCCGCTCGCCGAGACGTTCGCCGCGACGCTGCGGTGGCACGAGACCGTCGGCGGGGTGCCGACGTCGGGTCTCTCCGACGAGGACGAACGGGAGCTTCTCGCACTCGCGTCGTCCTGAGCCGAGCACCGATATCCCCTCGGCGCGCCACACGTGGACACGGCGACCGCCACGTCCACCACAGACGCGCCACTACTCGTACGGCTACCCCTACGGCCGCTCCGGCCAGGCGTGCTTCGGGTATCTCCCCCGCAGGTCCGCGCGCACCGCCGTGTACCCGCCGTCCCAGAAGCCCGCCAGGTCAGCCGTGATCGCCGCGGGCCGACCGGCGGGTGACAGCAGGTGCGCCACCACCGGAACCCGCCCCCCGGCCAGCCGCGGCGTCTCGTGCATCCCGAAGAAGTCCTGCACGCGCGACGCGATCACGGGCTGGTCCGCCCCGTACTCCACCCGTACGGACCGCCCCGACGGCAGCGCGATCCGCTCGGGCGCGAGCTCGTCGAGGTGCGCGGCGTCGGGCCACGGGAGCAGCCCGCGCAGCAGCGCGAGCACGTCGACGCGCGCAAGGTCCGTCGTCCCGTCGGGAAGCCACTCCTGCACGCGTTCGGCGAGCGCGTCGTCCCCCACGTCGGGCCACAGCGGACCGAGCTCACGGTGCAGGAACGCCAGTCGTGCCCGCAGGCCTCTCGCGGCCTCGGTCCAGCGCAGCACGCCGACTCCCGAGCGGCGCAGGGCCGCCCGCAGCGCCGCCGCACCCTCCGGTCCGACGCGGCTCAGCCGCACCGAGGACAGCGGGATCGCACCCAGGCGGCGCACCCGTGAAGCCACCACGCGCGTGCCCTCGACCGCCACGTCGACTTCCTCACGCACGAGCGCAGCGCCGGCGGCGAGCGCCGCGGCCTCGTCGATCGGGACCCCCGACCGAATCAGCGCGTCCCTCCCCCGCGAGCGATCGGCGTCGGCGACGGCGAGCCACTCCTGGCCGACCAGCGCCGACCCCTCGCCCAGCACGGCGCCCGAGCCCGAGGCCATGAGATAGGCGGTCGACCCGGCCCGACGCCGCGCCAGCCGGTCGGGGTGCGCGAGTGCCACCACCTCGGCCACGACGGCGTCGCTCACCCTCGGCGTGTCGCGCGCCTGCGCGTCGCGCACCGCCCGCGTGGGCGCGTCTCCCGCGACGTCCGCCCCGCCGTCGGCGTCCTGCACGACGGCGAGCAACCGGTCGCGCGTCCGCGCCCACTCGGTCCCCGCTCCTCCGCCCCGCGCCGCCCGCCACGCGGCGCTGAGGTCGCCCCCGGAAGCGCGCAAGTCCTCCGCCAGCAGGGCTACCACCTCGGCCGCGGCGCGCGGACCGACGGACGCCGCGCCGTCGAGCAGCGCGCGGGCGAGCCGCGGATCCGTCGGCACCCCGGCGATCGCGCGACCCCGCGCGGTCACCACGCCGTCGCCGTCGAGCGCGCCCAGCCCGCGCAGCACCTCCTCGGCCGCCTCGAGCGCGGCGCGGGGTGGCGCGTCGGGCAGCCGGAGCCCGGCGACGCCGTCGCGCGACCAGCACGTGGCCTCGAGCACGAACGAGGCGAGGTCCGCCGTCGCGACCTCGGGCTCGGCGAACGGCGCGAGCCGGGCGTGCTCGGCCTCGGACCAGCACCGGTACACCGCCCCCGGGCCCTCACGCCCGGCGCGGCCCGCGCGCTGCTCGGCGCCGGCGCGGCTCACCATCACCGTGACCAGCCCGGCAAGCCCACGCCGGTGGTCGGTGCGCGGCTGCCGCGCCAGTCCGGCATCGACCACCACGCGCACGCCGGGCACCGTGAGCGAGGACTCCGCGACGGCGGTGCTCACCACGACCCGTCGACGCCCACCGGCCCGCAGCGCGCGGTCCTGCGCTGCGGCGGGAAGGCGCCCGTGCAGCGGCAGCACCTCCGGCTCCTCGCTGCGACGCCCGTCGGCCGTGTCCTCGGCGCCGGCGAGACCCCCGAGGGGCGCACGCCGCAGCCCGGCCACGACGTCGTCCACCTCCCGCGCCCCCGGCACGAACACGAGTACATCCCCCGCACGCTCGGCGACGGCGCGCCGCGCGACGGCGATCACGTGCTGCAGGTACTCGCGCCGCACGCCTCGCTCGTCGCTGCGCACGAGCGGCCGCTCGGGCGGGCACCACACCGTGTCGACCTCGTGCAGCGCCCCGTCGGCCACGACCACCGGCGCGTCCCATGCGGCGCCGAGAGCGGCGGCGTCCAGCGTCGCCGACATCACGACCACGCGGAGGTCCTCGCGCAGCGTCTCCCGCACGTCGGCGACCATCGCCAGCACGAGGTCGGACTCCAACGACCGCTCGTGCACCTCGTCGAGCACCACGCCCGCGACGCCGGGCAGCGCCGGGTCGCGCTGAAGCCGGCGCAGCAGCACGCCGGTCGTGACGACCTCGACCCGGGTGCGCGGGGACGTGCGCGACTCGCCCCGCACCGTGACGCCGACGTCGCCGCCGACCTCCTGGCCGAGCAGCGACGCGAGTCGGCGCGCGGCCGCCCGGGCCGCGATCCGCCGCGGCTGGGTGACCACGATCCGGCCGGCACCGGCACCGGCACGTGCCCTGGAACCGGCGCCCACACCGGCACCTGCGCGCACGATGTCCGCGAGCAGCGGCGGGACTAGCGTGGTCTTGCCGCTCCCGGGCGGCGCCGTGAGCACCGCGACACCCGCGCGCTCGACGGCGGCACGCACCTCCGGCAGCGCGCCCCGCACCGGGAGGTCGCCGGGGTTCGCGAGCAGCCGCGCGATCGCATCCATCGCGACCAGTCTGCCGGGCCCAGCCCCACGCCCGACGGCGAGGCACGCGCCGCGACCCCCTGTCCGGGCCGCCAGCGCCACCGCCTCGCTCCCACGACCGCGAGCCCGCCGGTCCCGCCCCTGTGGCCGTCGCCACCGTCCCGGGCTCGCTGCGCAACCCGCCCGTAGACTTGACCGACTCGACTCTCTCCGCAGGTTCGCGCCTGCCCGGCCCAGGCAGGCGTATGACCACCCTCGAGGACCTCTCCACCAGATCGAACGCGTTCGACGCCGACGCCGACGCACCCGCGGGCGTCGACCCCGCCGACATGGCGGTCTTCGTCCGCGTGGCGCGCGAGGTGGCCCACCTGCCCTCGGACCACCCCGACCAGATCGAGGCCCGTCGCGCGACGGCGGGCCTGTACAAGCTGGCCAAGAAGGTCCGCCGCGACGAGCGCCGTCGCGACCTGCAGGACCACGACCGCGCCGTCATCCACTCCACCGCCACCGGCAGCCCCGGCCGGATCGACGACGAGACGGCCGGCCTCCTGCCGAGCTCGGCCACCACGCCCGACCGGGTGGCCGGCACGCTGCGCAAGCCGCTGCCGTGCTACGTGTGCAAGGAGCTCTTCACGCAGGTCGACTGGTTCTACCACCAGCTCTGCCCCGCGTGCGCGGCCGTCAACCACGCCAAGCGCGACGCCCGCACCGACCTCACGGGGCGGCGCGCCCTGCTGACCGGCGGGCGGGCGAAGATCGGCATGTACATCGCGCTGCGTCTCCTGCGCGACGGCGCCCACCTCACCATCACGACGCGCTTCCCGCGCGACGCCGCCCGCCGCTTCGCCGCGATGCCGGACGCGCACGAGTGGCTGGACCGGCTCGACGTCGTGGGCATCGACCTGCGCGACCCCGCCCAGGTCGTGGCCCTGGCCGACCACGTCGCGGCCCGCGGTCCGCTCGACATCCTCGTCAACAACGCCGCCCAGACCGTCCGGCGCACGCCCGGCGCCTACTCGGCCCTGGCCGAGGCGGAGAACCTGCACCTGCCGGACGACCCGGACGTCCCCACGATCACCTTCGGGCGCACCAGCGCCGCGCACCCCGCGATGCTCGCGGGCTCCGTGACGGACCTGCCGAGCAATCCCGTCGGCGCCGACCTCGCGAGCCTCGGCCCCGCCCGGGCCGCCCTCGACGCGGCGAGCGCCTCCCTCGAGAGGCACCTCGCGGGCACGGCGATCGACGCCGGCGGCCTCCTGCCGGACGAGGTGGACCACAACTCCTGGGTCGCGACCGTCGAACAGGTCGACCCGATGGAGCTGCTCGAGGTGCAGCTGTGCAACTCCACGGCGCCGTTCATCCTGCTCTCGCGCCTGCGGGCGAGCATGTCGGCGACCGCGACCGGCCGCGCCTACGTGGTCAACGTGTCCGCGATGGAGGGCGTCTTCGCGCGTGGCTACAAGGGCCCCGGTCACCCGCACACGAACATGGCCAAGGCCGCCGTGAACATGCTCACCCGCACCAGCGCCACCGAGCTCGCCGAGCACGGCATCTACATGACGAGCGTGGACACCGGCTGGATCACGGACGAGCGCCCGCACACCACGAAGGTGCGTCTCGCGCAGGAGGGCTTCCACGCGCCGCTCGACCTCGTCGACGGCGCCGCCCGGGTATACGACCCCATCGTGCGCGGCGAGGCCGGGGAGCTGCTGCACGGCTGCTTCCTCAAGGACTACGCGCGCGCGCCGTGGTGAGGACCGTTCACGCGGTGAGCGCCGCGGGAGTGCTGGCGTCGCTCCGGGCGGCGCGAGCCCTGGCGACGGACCGGGCGGCCACGGCCACGGCGGCGGACGCGGCGCGAGCAGCAGCAGCGGTGACGCCGGCCGCGGCGAGCGCCCGCCTGGCCGTCGGCCCGCTCGGCCGCTTCTGGCGCAGCCTCTCCCCCGCGGGCCTCGCCGTCGGGGCCGCGGCCTACGCGGCCGGCACCCGACCGACCCTCGCGCCGCGCGGAGCCGTCGCCCAGGGCGTGGCCGCCGGGCTGTCGCTCGCCGTCGGGTACGCGCTCGGCGCGCGAGGTGAGCGCCTCGTGCACTGGGCGCGCCGCGGCGCGCACCGCGCGGACGACGCGGCGGGCCACCCGTGGTCCGACGCCCAGCCCGTCGCACGCGCGGTCGCCGGCGCGGGCCTCGCCGCGACCGCCGTCGTCACGCTCTGGACCGGGGCCCAGGGGCAGCGTCGCCTCCAGCGGCTGTGGGGCCTGCCCGCGACCGCGCAACCGGATCCGCGCACCCTCGCCGTCGCCGCCGGCGCGATCGTCCTGCCCGTCATCGCGCAGCGGCGCATCCGGCGCCGCGTGCACGCGCTGCGCAGCCTGCTCGGGCGCTGGCTGCCCGAGCCCGTCGCGGGCGTGGCGGGCGACGCCCTCTACACCGTCGGCTCGATCCTCCTCCTGCGCGCGGGGTTCGCCGAGATCCTCGGCCGCTACGTCACCGGCCGCTTCGCGATCCGCAGCGGCACCATCTCCCACCAGTACGAGCGCCCGACGGCGAGCACCCGGTCCGGTTCGCCGGCCTCCTTCGAGCCGTGGTCGGGTCTCGGCGCGGAGGGCCGTCGGTTCGTCGGCTCCGGTCCCTCCGTCGAGGAGATCGCCGAGCTCACCGGCCGCCCCGCGGTCGAGCCGATCCGGGTCTACGTGGGCGTCACGACGCACGGGAAGCTCGTCGACCCGCCCGACCTGGACGCGATGGCCGCACGCCTCGTCGCCGAGCTGGACCGCACCCGTGCCTGGGAGCGGGACGTGCTCGTCCTCGTCACCCCGACCGGGTCGGGCTGGGTGGACGGTCCGGCCGTGGCGGCCGTGGAGTACCTGCACGGCGGCCGCACCGCGGTCGCCGCCCTGCAGTACTCGGTGAACCCCAGCTGGGTCCAGCTGGCCCTCGAGCTGGACCTGCCGGCCCGCGCCGGCCGCGCGCTCTTCGAGGCCGTGCACGCGCGCTGGCGGCAGCTGCCGCCGGACTCCCGGCCCCTGCTGGTGCCCTTCGGGCTGTCGCTCGGCGCCTACGGCTCGCAGGCAGCGTTCGGCTCGCTGGAGGACGTCCTGAGCCGGGCGGGTGGCGCGGTGTGGGCGGGCTCGCCCCGGTTCACGCCGCTCGTGACCGAGCTCACCGCGCGGCGGGATGCCGGCTCCACCCAGATCCACCCCGTCCTGGACGGCGGTCGGCACGTGCGCTTCGCGACCCGCAACGGCGGACCCCAGCACCTCGACGCCCTCGGCCCGGCCGGCTCGCCTCGCGTGGTCTACGTCCAGCACCCGAGCGACGGCGTCGCGCGCTGGTGGTGGCCCGAGCTCTGGCGTCCCGACGACTGGCTGCGCGAGCCCGCCGGCCAGGACGTGCTGCCACGCCTGCAGTGGTGGCCGGTGATCACCGGTGTCCAGCTCTTCCTCGACATGATGGTCTCCGACTCCGACGGGATCCCCGCGGGCTACGGGCACCACTACTGCGGCGCCTACGTCGACGCCTGGCGCTGGGTGACTCAGCCGGACGGGTGGGACGAGTCGCGTCTCGCGGCCCTGCGTGCGCGCCTGGCCGACGTGCCGCGCTGACGAGCCGACCGCGCGAGGTGCGCTCCGCCGTCGGGCCCTGTCGCCGCGCCGGCGCCCTGACGAGCCGACCGCGCGAGGTGCGCTCCGCCGTCGCGCGCTGACGAGCCGACCGCGCGAGGTGCGCTCCGCCGCCGGGCCCCGTCGCCGCGCCGGCGCGCTGACGAGGCCGAACGCGCTCGGCGCCCCGCTGAGCGCAACGCTCTCCCCGACCGCGTCACAGGGATGTCACGCGTCCATGACATGCTTCCGCAATGCGTATCTGGCCTGGACACCCCTACCCGCTCGGCGCGACCTACGACGGGACGGGGACGAACTTCGCCCTCTTCTCCTCGGTCGCCGAGCGGGTCGAGCTCTGCCTGATCGACGACGCGGGGAACGAGGAGCGCATCGAGGTGCGCGAGGTCGACGCGTACGTGTGGCACGTCTACCTGCCCGCCGTGCAGCCCGGGCAGCGCTACGGCTACCGCGTGCACGGGCCCTACGAGCCCGAGCGCGGCCTGTGGTGCAACCCCGCGAAGTTCCTCCTCGACCCGTACGCCAAGGCGTTCGACGGCACGATCGACGGCGACCCCGCGCTCCTGTCCTACCCCGCCGGCGGCGCGCCCGAGCCGGGGCAGGCGCCCAACGACCTGGACTCCCTCGGTCACACCATGACCTCCGTGGTGCACAACCCCTTCTTCGACTGGGGCCACGACCACCCGCCGGCGCACGAGTACCACCGCAGCGTCATCTACGAGGCCCACGTCAAGGGCATGACGATGCTGCACCCCGACGTCGCGGAGGACCTGCGAGGCACGTACGCGGGGATGTCCCACCCCGCGGTCATCGAGCACCTCAAAACCCTCGGCGTCACCGCGATCGAGCTCATGCCGGTGCACCAGTTCGTCAACGACTCCACGCTCCAGGGCAAGGGCCTGTCGAACTACTGGGGCTACAACACGATCGGCTTCTTCGCACCGCAGAACACCTACAGCGCCACCGGCAGCCGCGGGCAGCAGGTGCAGGAGTTCAAGGGGATGGTCAAGGCGCTGCACGAGGCCGACATCGAGGTGATTCTCGACGTCGTGTACAACCACACGGCGGAGGGCAACCACCTGGGCCCGACCCTGTCCTTCCGCGGCATCGACAACCCCGCGTACTACCGGCTCGTCGACGACGAGCCCATCCACTACTTCGACACCACCGGCACGGGCAACTCGCTCATGATGCGGTCCCCGCACGTGCTGCAGCTCATCATGGACTCGCTGCGCTACTGGGTCACCGAGATGCACGTGGACGGCTTCCGCTTCGACCTGGCGGCCACCCTCGCTCGCGAGCTGCACGAGGTGGACCGCCTGTCGGCGTTCTTCGACCTCGTCCACCAGGACCCGGTCGTCTCCCAGGTCAAGCTGATCGCCGAGCCCTGGGACCTCGGCGAGGGCGGCTACCAGGTCGGCGGGTTCCCGCCCCTGTGGACCGAGTGGAACGGCGCCTTCCGCGACACCGTGCGCGACTTCTGGCGCGCCGAGCCGCACACGATGTCGGAGTTCGCGAGCCGGTTCGCCGGGTCCTCCGACCTCTACGAGCACACCGGCCGCAAGCCGATCGCGTCGGTCAACTTCATCACGGCGCACGACGGCTTCACGCTCAACGACCTCGTCTCCTACAACGAGAAGCACAACGAGGCCAACGGCGAGGACAGCCGGGACGGGGAGTCGCACAACCGGTCCTGGAACTCTGGTGCCGAGGGACCCACGGACGACCCGGAGATCCTCGAGCTGCGCGCGCGGCGGGCCCGCAGCCTGTTCGCCACGCTGCTGCTGTCGCAGGGCGTGCCGATGATCGCGCACGGTGACGAGCTGCGGCGCAGCCAGGGCGGCAACAACAACGTCTACTGCCAGGACAACGAGATCTCCTGGATGAGCTGGGAGCTGGGCGAGCCCCAGACCACGATGCTCGAGTTCGCGCGCAAGGTCATCGCGCTGCGCGCCAAGCACCCGGTGTTCCGCCGCCGGCGGTTCTTCGAGGGCACCTACACCGAGTCCGAGGGCGACCGGATCCAGGACATCGCGTGGCTCACCCCCGCGGCGGAGCCGATGACGGGCGAGGAGTGGAACACCTGGTACGCCAAGGCGCTCATGGTGTTCCTCAACGGCGACGCGATCAACGAGCCCGACGAGTGGGGCGAGCCGATCGTCGACGACTCCTTCCTCGTGCTCTTCAACGCCGACCCGGCGCCCATCACGTTCACCCTGCCGCCCGCCTCCTACGGTCAGGCCTGGCAGGGCGTGCTCGACTCCGACCACTCCTTCGAGGACTGGCAGGTGTTCGCCGCGGGCACGACCGTGCAGGTCGCCGGCAGCTCGATCGTCGTGTTCTCCCGCCCGAGCGTCACGGTGACGCGGCGTCCCGGCACGAGCGTGTCGGCGGGTACGACGGCGCAGCTCGCCCGGGCGGCGGAGGCCGCGCCCACCGCCTCGGTCTCCACCGCACCCACCGACCCGGCGACGGCGGCCGCGGCGGCCGACGAGACGGGGACCAGCGGCGGTGCGACGCCACCCAACCCGCCCACGCCGAAGCGGCGCGCGCCGCGCAAGCCGCGCGCCAAGAAGAACGACGCATGAGCCGCGAGCCCCACCAGCCCTCCCGACGCACCCCGGTCTCCACCTACCGCCTCCAGCTGGGTCCTGACCTCTCGTTCGACGAGGCGCGCGCCCAGCTGCCGTACCTCGAGCGGCTCGGGGTGACCGACCTCTACCTCTCGCCCGTGCTCGCGGCGGCGCCGGGGTCGACGCACGGGTACGACGTCGTGGACCACGACGAGGTCAGCGAGGTGATGGGCGGGCGCGCCGCCCTCGAGCGGCTCTGCGCGGCGGCCCACGAACGGGGCATGGGCGTCGTGCTGGACATCGTGCCGAACCACATGGCGGTGCCGACGCCTGCGTGGCACAACCGCGAGCTGTGGGACGTCCTGGCGCACGGGGAGACCTCGGAGTACGCCGAGTGGTTCGACGTCGAGTGGTCGGGCCCCTCGGCCGGGCTGCTCATGCCCGTCCTGGGCGACCGGATCGGTGCCGTACTGGGACGGGGTGAGCTCACCGTCGACGAGGTCGACGTGCCCGGTGTCGGGCCCACCACGGTGCTGCGCTACTTCGACCACGTCTTCCCGGTCCGGGCCGGCACCGAGAGCCTGCCCCTGACCCGACTGCTCGAGGCCCAGCACTACCGGCTCGCCTACTGGCGCGTCGCGGACGAGGAGCTGAACTACCGACGGTTCTTCGACGTCGGGACCCTCGTGGCGATCCGCGTGGAGCGCCCGGCGGTGTTCGACGCGACCCACCGCCTCGTGCTCGAGCTCATGGCGCAGGGGTTCGTCGACGGCCTGCGGATCGACCACCCGGACGGCCTCGCCGACCCGCGCGCCTACCTGCGGCACCTGGACGAGGCGACCGGCGGAGCCTGGGTCGTGGCCGAGAAGATCCTCGAGCCGACGGAGGAGCTGCCCGCCGACTGGCCCGTGGCGGGCACCACCGGGTACGACACCGCATGGCGGGTCGGCCAGCTCCTCGTGGATCCCGCCGGTGCGCCCGCGCTCGCCGGGATCATGCACGAGCTGACCGGCGACGGGCCGATGGGCCTGCCGGCGCTCACCGTGGAGAGCAAGCGGCAGGTCGTCGAGCAGTCGCTGTTCGCCGAGGTGCACCGGCTCACGTCCCTCATCTCCGACGTGTGCCACGACGACATCCGGCTGCGGGACCACACGTGGCGCGCCCTGCTGGACTGCGTCACCGAGCTCGTCATCGCCTTCGACCGCTACCGCGCCTACGTCGTCGCGGGCGAGCCCGCCCCGCCCGCCGCCGTCGCCCTCGTGGAGGAGGCGGCCGCCCTGGCCGCGTCCCGGCTGGACGAGGAGCGGGCCGACACGATGCAGGTGGTGGTCGACCTCGTGCTCGGGCGCGAGGCCGGCAGCGCGGGCAAGGTGCGCGAGCCCCGCCGCGACGAGATCATCGTGCGCTTCCAGCAGGTCTGCGGCGCGGTCATGGCCAAGGGCGTGGAGGACACCACCTTCTACCGGTGGACCCACCTGGTGAGCCTGTGCGAGGTGGGCGCCTCGCCGGGCACGTTCGCCCTCGGGCCGGACACGCTGCACTCGTGGGCCGAGCGGCAGCAGCAGCGCTGGCCCGACACGATGACGGCGGGTACGACGCACGACACCAAGCGCGGCGCCGACGTGCGTGCCCGGATCGGGGTGCTCAGCGAGCACGCGACGGCGTGGGTCGACCTGGTGCACGCGCTGCGCGCGGCCACGTCCGACGCACGACCCACCGACTTGCCGGGCCGGACCGAGAACCTGCTCTGGCAGATCCTGGCCGGCACCTGGACGGACGAGGGCCCGCTCGAGGCCGACCGGTTCACGGGGTACCTGCTCAAGGCCGCACGCGAGGCCAAGGAGTGGACCGCCTGGACCAACCCGGACGCCGCTCGCGAGGAGCGCGTGATCGCCTTCGCCGAGCACGTGCTCGCCTCGCCGGACGTCGCCGAGCTCATGGCGGGGTGGCTGGACCGCACACGGGCCTCGGTCCGCGCGGCCACGCTCGGTCAGACGCTCCTCCAGCTCACGCTGCCGGGCGTCGCGGACGTGTACCAGGGCACCGAGACCACCCGGATCGCCCTGGTCGACCCCGACAACCGGCGCCCCGTGGACTACGCGGCTCTCGCCGTCGCGCTCGACCGCGTCGAGCGGACCGACGGCAGCGGCACCGGCTCGCTCGGCGAGGAGAAGCTCGCGCTCGTGCGCGCCGTGCTGCACGCGCGGCGCGGCGACCCCGAGGCCTTCGTGGGCCCGCGCGCGGGCTACCTCCCGCTCGCGACCTCCTCCGAGCGGGCCGTCGCCTTCGCCCGCACGCGCGACGGCGAACCCCGCTCGCTCACGGTGATCAGCCGGCACACCACGGGTCTGACGTCGGGCTGGGGTGAGCGCGAGGTGGTGCTGCCCGACGGCACCACGTGGGCCGACCCCCGCCGACCCGGCCTCGTCCACCGGCCCGGCCCGGTCCGGCTCGCCGACCTGTTCGCCCCCTCCCCCGTCGCGTTCCTGCTGCCGGTCGAGGATGTCACGGCCGAGGCGGCTGAGGCTGCCGAGGCGGCTGGGGCTGCCGAGGCGGCTGGGGCTGCCGAGGCGGCTGGGGCTGCCGAGGACGCCGGGCACGCCGCGGACGCCGTCGCCGGGCCGTCCGGGGCGCCCTCGTGACCAGCGGGCCGGGCGCCGCCCCGCTGTCGGTGTGGGCGCCCTACGCGGACGCCGTGGCGGTGGTGCTCGGCGTGGGGCGCGAGGGTGGCGACGCGCACGAGGAGGCGATGCTCGCCGTCGGCGGCGGGTGGTGGCGCACCACCGGCGACGTCGCGCCGGAGGTGGACTACGCCTTCCGGCTCGACGGCGGCGATCCCCGCCCCGACCCGCGCTCGCCCCGGCAGCCCGCCGGGGTGCACGGGCCGAGCCGCACGTTCGACGCACACGCCTTCGCGTGGACCGACGCGGCGTGGGCGGGGCGCGACGTGCGCGGCGCCGTGACGTACGAGCTGCACGTGGGCACCTTCACGCCCGGCGGCACGCTGCCCTCCGCGATCGAGCGGCTGGACCACCTGGTCGAGCTCGGCGTCGACGTCGTCGAGCTCATGCCGCTCGCCGCCTTCAACGGGGACCGCGGCTGGGGGTACGACGGCGTCGCGCTCTACGCGGTGCACGAGCCCTACGGCGGCCCCGAGGCTCTGCAGGCGTTCGTCGACGCCGCGCACGCCCGCGGGCTCGCGGTGTGCCTCGACGTCGTCTACAACCACCTCGGTCCGTCGGGGAACTACCTCGGCGAGTTCGGCCCCTACTTCACGGACGCGCACACCACCCCGTGGGGGTCGGCCGTGAACCTCGACCGACCGGGCAGCGCCGAGGTGCGCGCCTTCCTCGTCGACAACGCGCTGCGCTGGCTGCGCGACTTCCACGTCGACGCGCTGCGGCTGGACGCCGTGCACGCGCTCGTCGACGACTCCGAGCGGCACCTGCTCGCCGAGCTGTCCGACGCCGTCGCGGACCTCGCGCGCGAGGTGGGCCGGCCGCTCTCGCTCGTCGCGGAGTCCGACCTCAACGACGCCGTCATGGTCACGCCGACCGCGGCCGGGGGCCACGGCATGACCGCGCAGTGGGACGACGACGTGCACCACGCGGTGCACGCCCTGCTCACCGGGGAGCGCGCGGGCTACTACGTGGACTTCGGCTCGACGGCGGCACTCGCCCAGGTGATGCGCGACGTCTTCGTGCACAACGGCACGTACTCGACCTTCCGCGAGCAGGACTGGGGCGCGCCGGTTCCCGAGGGGATCGACGGCCACGCCTTCGTGGTGTGCTCGGCCAACCACGACCAGGTGGGCAACCGGGCGACGGGTGACCGGCCGGGCGCGAGCCTCCCGCCCGCCGCGCTCGCGCAGGCCGCCGCGCTCGTGCTCGCCTCGCCGTTCAGCCCGATGCTCTTCATGGGTGAGGAGTGGGGCGCGAGCACGCCGTTCCGCTTCTTCACCTCCCACCCCGAGCCCGAGCTCGGCGAGGCCGTGACCCGGGGGCGGCGCGAGGAGTTCGGCGGTCACGGCTGGGACACCGACGAGGTGCCCGACCCGCAGGACCCTGAGACCTTCGAGGCGAGCCGGCTGGACTGGAGCGAGATCGACGCTCCGCGGGGCGACGCACACGACGCTGGTTCCGGTGCGACACCCGACGACGGCGCGCGCCGGCACCACCGGCTCCTCGCGTGGCACCGCGACCTCATCGCGCTGCGCCGCCGCGAGCCGGCCCTCGCCTCGGGCGACCGGTCGCGCACCCGGGTGGACGCCGACGACGACGCGACCGCGCTCGTGCTGCACCGTGCCGGGGAGGCGGCGCAGGCTGCGGACGGTGGCGCGTCGGACGGCGGCTCGGGCGTCGCCGTCGTCCTCAACCTCACCGACGAGCCGCTCCCGGTGCGCGTCGAGGGCGCCGTCGAGGTGCTGCTCGCGTGGGAGCCGGGCACCAGCGTGCACGACGGCGTGGTCGACCTGGGCGCCCACGGCGTCGCGTTGGTGCGTACCCGGAGCTGATCGCGGTCGGCGCCGGCGCCGGCTCGCGAGGGCGCCGGCGCGGGTGCGCTACGGAGCGGCGGTCGGCTCGGGGTCCCCGGCCACGGCGGCGCTCGAGGTCGGCTCGTCGCTCGCGGCGGCGGACGGCGCTGCTGACGCGGAAGGCTGCGTCCCTGCGGGCTCGGGTGACGCCGTCGCGGCCGGTGTCGGCGTGGCGGTGGGGCTCGGGCTCGGAGAGGGTTGCGGTGACGGCTCGGGCGTCGGGCTCGGAGTCGGCGTGGGCGTAGTCGAGGGATGCGGCGTCGCCGAGGGTCCGGGGCTGGGCGACGGACTGGCCGACGGACTGGGCGAGGGACTCGGCGACGGCTCCGGCGTCGGGCTCGCAGTCGGGTCGGGCGTGGGCGTCGGGCTCGGGGACGGGTCGGGCGTGGGCGTCGGGGTCGGCGACGGCGCCTGCACCACCGGCACGGGCGGGAGCGGCGTCGTGGCGATCGCCACCAGGTTGGCCTGGAACGCGGCCTGGGCGGCGAGGTAGTCGGCGGTCAGCGGGACCGGCGTGACGGTGCGCCCGGAGCGCAGGTCGACGCCGCGCGCCAGCATGAACGGGACGGGGTCGACGGCCACGCCGTTGACGTGCACCGAGAAGTGCAGGTGCGGTCCGGTCGACCGACCCTCGGTCCCGACCAGTGCGACGATCTCGCCCTCGCGGACCTGCTGCCCGAGGGTCACGAGCACGCCGGCCTGGGCCATGTGGTTGTACGCGGTCACGACGCCGTCGCCGTGGTCGATCGCGACCACCCATCCGGAGAGCCCCAGCTCGCGGCTGCCGTTGCCGACGTACACCACGGTGCCCGCGGCGGCCGCCCGGATCGGGTACCCGAGCGGGGCCGAGAGGTCCACGCCGTTGTGCAGCCCCGCACTGGTCAACCCCGCGATCGCGCCGCGGAACCCGAAGGGTGAGGCGAACTTCCCGTTCGGCAGCGGGTGCACCCAGCCGAGCTCGGACACCTCGACCCCCGCCTCGGCGAGCGAGAGCCGGTACGCGGCCTGCTCGACCGCGCCGTCCACGGCGGACAGCAGCGGGGCGGGCGGCGGGGGCGCGGTCCCGGTCGCGGTGGCCGGGGTCCACCACGAGGCGGCCTCCGCCAGCGGGTCGACCGAGTCCTCCTCGAGCGGATAGTCCATCGGGGAGAGCCCGTCGGAGTCGGCCGCCCCACGGGCGCTCGACGTGCGGTCCCAGCGCGGGCTGGCGTGCTCGGGTGCGAGGTAGGCCGCCCCGGCGATCGGGGAGTCGAGGTACGCGGGGGCGCTCTCCCCCGAGACCGGCAGCGGCACCGGCGCCGCTTGCGCGCCGCCCGCCACGAGCACCCCGACGGCGGCCGCGAGGCATGCCGCGACGCCTCTCGTCAGGACCGTTGCCCGCACGTCCGTCACCCTTCCGCCGCCCCCGGCTGCCACCCCCGATGGTGACCCGGATCACACTACCTCGGCAACCCCGCGCCTTCGGTACCGTCAGGACCCATGACGACCCTGTTCACCCGCATCATCGACGGCGAGATCCCCGGACGGTTCGTCTGGTCCGACCCCACGTGCGTCGCGTTCCTCACGATCGCCCCCGTGCGCCCCGGGCACGCCCTGGTCGTGCCGCGCGCCGAGGTGGACCACTGGCTGGACGCCGACCCCGGACTCATGGCCCACCTCGTGGACGTCGCCCGCATCGTGGGACGCGCGCAGCTCGAGGCGTTCGGCGGTGTCCGCTCGGGCCTCGTCGTGCAGGGCTACGGGGTCCCCCACCTGCACCTTCACGTGCTCCCGACCCACGGCCCGGAGGACTTCCACGGCATCGAGGGCCCGCCCGCGCCGGACTCCGAGCTCGACGACGCAGCCGAGCGGCTGCGCGACGCCCTCGCCGCCGGCGGGCAGGCCGAGCCCGTCGAGGAGGCCCGGGCGCTCAGCGCGCGCTGACCGCCGGGGTCGGACGGGTGCCGGATCCCTCGTCCCGTGACCGTTCGGCGTGCGGCGCAGATGCCGTCGGAGAGCCGGCGACGGCGCCGCGCGAGGTCGGGCGGGGGCTCAGGGCAGGGGCCGTCCGGCCAGCGCACCGAGCCGCGAGAGTGCCCGGAAGTACTTCTTGCGGTACCCCTTCGTCAGCATGCGAGGGCTGAACAGATCGGCGACCGCTGCTCCGCCGAGCCGGACCGGGACGTCACGGTCGTACAGCCGGTCGACGAGGACGACGAGCCGCAGCCCCACCATGTCGTCGTCGAGCTCGTGCACGCCGGTGACCGCGACGAGGTCGAGGCCGTCCACCAGCTGCCCGTAGCGGGAGGGGTGGATCCGCGCGAGGTGCGCCATGAGCCCGCCCCAGTCGTCGAGGCTCGCCTGCGCGCCGCTCGCCGACGCCTGCTCGACGGCGAGGCGCACCTCCTCGTCGGTCAGCGCGGTCCGCTCGGGGCGTCCGTCGCGCAGGCGATAGTCCTCGCCGTCGATCCGCATGACCTCGAACCGGGCGGCGAGGGCCTGGATCTCGCGGAGGAAGTCCTCTGCGGCGAACCGGCCCTCACCCAGCGCCTCGGGCAGCGTGTTCGACGTGGCCACGAGCGTGACCCCCGCGTCGGCGAGCTCGCGCAGGAGGCGCGACATGAGCACCGTGTCGCCCGGGTCGTCGAGCTCGAACTCGTCGATCGCGACGAGCGCGCGGTCCGACAGCGCGGCCACGCACTCGCGGAACCCGACGGCGCCCACGAGGTGGGTGTACTCGACGAACGTGCCGTACGCGGAGCGCTCGGGCCCGACGGCGTGCGCCAGCGAGGCGAGCAGGTGCGTCTTCCCGACGCCGTAGCCGCCGTCGAGGTAGAGCGACGGCGGGGGCGGGGGCGCCTTGCGGAACAGGCTCTTGCGCGGGGGTTCGACGATGCGGGCCGCCAGGTCGCGCATGCGCTCGCGCGCGTGGGCCTGCGAAGGGTGCGCCGGATCGGGCACGTAGGAGTCGAACGAGGCGCGGGCGAACTGCGGCGGCGGGACGAGGCCGGCGAGCAGCTGCGCCGCCGTGACCTCCGGGAGTCGGTCCGTGAGCGAGATCGGGTGGGCGGGGTCGGGCACGTGGGCAGGCTACCGGGCACTCTGCGACGGCGGGCACCGGGTCCTGGCGGGCCCGGCGGGGCTGGCGGCCCTGGCGGGCCCGGCGGTCCTGGCGGGGCTGGCGGCCCTGGCGGGCCCGGCGGGGCCTAGGCTGGTGGCGCCGCGCGACCAGACCCTCGGACGCGCCACCCGTTCCCCGCAGGAAGGCCCGTGCCATGCCCCAGACCGTCGTCGTCCTGAGCGAGGACGTCCTCGCCGCCTCCGACGTCGCGAAGATCCTCGCGCTCGCCGGTGAGGACGGCGCCGTCTACCGGGTGCTCGTGCCCACCGAGGTGAAGCACAGCGTCGTGTCGGACTTCCTCGACCACCTCATGGTGCTCGACCTCAAGGAGGCGTGGGAGGACGTGACGGGCAGGAACGACCTGCCCGACGACGTCGCCCGCCGCGACGCCGCCGAGGTGCTGCAGGGCTCCGTGGACGCGCTCGAGGCGGCCGGCGCAGAGGTCGAGGCCGCGACGATCGCCGACGACGTCGTCGTGGCCCTGCGCGCGGAGCTCGCCGCGGCCCCCGACATCCTCCAAGTCATCGCCGTGACGCAGCCCCGCGCCGTGGAGGACACCTTCCACCGCGGCTGGGCCGACAAGGCGGAGAAGGAGCTCGGCGTGCCCGTCCTGCACTTCTACACGGGCACCTCGGTCGTCGGCGAGTAGCACGCCTCGCCTCGGCGGCGCCCGCCGCAGACGCGGCGCGCGGCTCCCGGTCAGCGGCGACCGGCGAGCGGCGACGCCGGGTGGTACCGGAGCAGCTTGCGGGCCTGGTTCACGGCCGCGACCGTCACGTACCACCAGCGCCGCGGGCTCCGCTCGGCCCGGTACACCAGCACGTTCGTCACGGCGCGGGCCCGGCGCAGCCGCCGCACCTGGGCGCGCGCCTGCGGCGCGAACACGCGCAGGAGCGCCGTCGGCACCACGGTGAACAGGTGCTCCCGCGCGCCGAGCACGGGCGCCGCCGGCGCGGGCGCGCCGTCGAGGTAGGCGTCGACGTACATCGCCGCCACGTTGTACCCCGAGGCCGTCACCGCGTACCCGCTGCGACCCACGCGCGGGTTGATCTCGAGCACGCGGTAGGTGCCCGCAGCGTCCTGCATGAGGTCGACGTTCGCGAAGCCGCTCCAGCCCAGATGCCGCAGCAGCCGCTGGACGTCGGCCAGCACCGCGGGCGCCACGGCGTCGGTGCGGGCGTCGGCCGTGACCTGGGCGAGGGAGTTGCCCAGGGCCGTCGGCGTGTGCTCCTCCAGGAGGACGCGACCGAGCTGCGCGAACCGCACCTCGCCGTCGGGCCCAACGAAGACGTTCGCCGCGGCCATCGCGCCGTCCCCGCCCGGGAGGACCTCCTGCACGAGAACCCCGCCGCGCAGGCCGGCCGCGGCCATCCGGCCGAGCAGGTCGCGCGCCTCGGCCGCGTCGGCCACCACGTGCACCTTCGCCTGGCCGGGGTACATCACGTCGTGCGCCCGCGACGTCGAGGCGACCTTCACCACGCGCGGGTAGGTGAGCTCCGCCAACGGCGCGAGCACGGCGTCGAGCCTCGCCTCGCCGTCGAGCACGAGCACGGCCGTCTCCGGGTGCGGCACGCCGAGGGCGGCGCACGCGGCCATCACCTGCGCCTTGTCCGACACCTGCGCGACGACGTCGGCCGGTGCGTACGGGACGACGACGCCGAGGTCGCGCAGCTGCGGCGCCGCCGCGACCACCGCCTCGACCAGCCAGTCCGCGCTCGCCAGCACGAGGTGGCGCTCCCCCGGTCGCTCCGCGACGATCGCGCCCAGGGTGGCGACGAGGTCGGCGGCGACGTCGGGCACGACCCGCAGGTCGACGGCGACGGAGTCGCGGACCGGCCCGGTGGCCGCGCCCGCGACCACGACCGAGCGCACGCCGAACGCCTCGTGGAACGCCCGCGCGGACGCGTAGGCCCCGATGTCGCCACCGAGGACGATCGGCCGCACGGGCCGCACCGCCGCGCTGCCCCGCACTCCGCGAGAGCGGTGCCCGGCAGGGCCTCCGGACGCGGGCGGGGGCGGGGTTGTGAGCGGCACGACGGCGAGCCTAGACCGCGCCGGTGGCGCACCCGCCTAGCGTGTGAGCGTGGCCACGGATGCACCGACGCTGCCGCCCGACTTCGAGGCGGCGCTGCTCAGCCTGCGCGGACACGCGTTCCGACCCGAGGTGCACCTCGAGGAGGTGCCCCCGCCGACCCGGATCGCGCCCTGGGCGCTGGCGATGACGGCCGAGATCAACCCCACCACCGACGCCGAGGACATGCTCGCCAACGGGCGGTTCGTCGTGCTGCACGACCCGGAGGGCCAGGACGCCTGGCACGGGACCTTCCGCGTCGTCGTGCTCGCCCGTGCGCGGCTGGAGGAGGAGATGGGCGCCGACCCGATGCTCGGCGAGGCCGCGTGGAGCTGGCTGACCGACTCGCTCACGGACGCGCGCGCCGAGTACCACTCGCTCTCGGGCACCGTGACCCGCGTGCTCTCGGAGACGTTCGGCGGGCTCGAGGTGCGTGGCCACGAGGTCGAGATCGAGATGCGAGCCTCGTGGACCCCCGCCTGCTCCGACCTCGGTCCGCACCTGCGCGCGTGGGTCGCGGCCACCGCGTGGGCCGGCGGCCTGCCGCCCCTGCCCGAGAACGTGACCGCCCTAGGCATCCGCAGGAACCGTGGCTGAGCCGGCAGGCGCGGTGACCACCGCCGACACCACGGGCAGCACTGGCAGCACGGGCAGCACCGACAGCGCTGACGCCACGGGCACCACCAGCTCCCCGGGCACCGCCCCGACCGAGCCGGCAGTCCGCCCGGTCACGCCGCTGACCGAACCGCGCGACGGCGTGCCCGACGTCCTCGTGACCGAGGCGGAGCTCGCGGCGTACGCGGCCGCGCTCGCGGCCGGCACGGGCCCGGTCGCCGTCGACGCCGAGCGGGCCTCGGGCTTCCGCTACGGCCAGCGCGCCTACCTCGTGCAGGTGCGCCGCGAGGGCGCCGGCACGGCGCTCATCGACCCCGTCGAGCTGCCGGACCTGTCCTCGCTCACGCGCGCGACGGCGGGCGTCGAGTGGGTGCTGCACGCCGCCTCCCAGGACCTCGCCTGCCTCGCCGAGGTCGGCTTCGTGCCCGACCTCCTGTTCGACACCGAGCTCGCCGGCCGCCTCCTCGGCCGTGATCGCGTCGGGCTCGCCGCCATGGTCGAGGCCGAGCTCGGCCTCTCGCTCGCCAAGGAGCACTCCGCGGCCGACTGGTCCACCCGCCCCCTGCCCGAGTCGTGGCTGCGCTACGCGGCGCTCGACGTCGAGGTGCTCGTGGAGCTGCGCGAGGCGCTCGAGGCCGACCTCGTGCGCCAGGGCAAGCTCGAGTGGGCCCGCCAGGAGTTCGAGGCCGTCCGGCTCGCGTCGCCGCCCCCGCCCCGCGTGGAGCCCTGGCGACGCACGTCCGGGTTGACGTCGGTGCGGGACGTGCGCCGGCTCGCCGTCGTGCGGGAGCTGTGGCAGCAGCGCGACGACGTGGCGCGCGACCGCGACATCTCCCCCGGTCGAGTCCTGCCCGACCGCGCCATCGTCGCGGCCGCCACGGCCCTGCCGCGCTCGGCCGACGCGCTCGGCGCGCTGCCCGAGTTCTCCGGCAAGGGGACGCGGCGGCGCCTGGGGATCTGGTGGTCCGCCGTCGCGCGTGCGCTCGCGCTGCCCGAGAACGAGCTGCCCTCGCGGCGCGGCCCCGCGGCCGACGTGCCCTCCTACCGCGCGTGGCGCGACCGCTACCCCGAGGCGGCCGAGCGGCTGCGGGCGGTGCGGGCGCGGATGCGCGAGATCGCCGAGGAGGTCGGCACGCCGCAGGAGAACCTGCTCACGCCCGACCTGCAGCGCCGGCTCGCCTGGGAGGCCGGCGAGGTGACGCCGCGCGACGCGATCACGACGGGCGTCGTGGCGACCTGGCTCACCACGCACGGCGCGCGGCCCTGGCAGGCCGAGGTCTGCGCGGCCGGGCTCGCGGCGGCGCTGCGGGACCCTGCCTCGGTGGCCGACCCCGACGGCGAGCAGCGGGCCACTGACCCCGTCTGACGGGCCGACCTCGTCCGACGGGGTATGACGACCGGCGGCGACGGCGCCCGTTTACCGGTACCCGCGGTATCAGGTAACGTCGTCCTCGACACCGTCGTCCCGCCGCCTGCGCGGCCCTCCCGGAGGTCACCGTGACCAGCTCTCCCCCTACGCGCCGCGGCCTGCTCGGCCGACGCGTCGTCCTCGTCGACGGCGTGCGCACCCCGTTCGGTCGCGCCCGCGACGACGGCCTGTACGCCGGCACACGCGCCGACGACCTCGCCGTCGCCTGCGTGCGCGAGCTCCTGCACCGCAACCCGAACCTGCCCCCCGAGCGCGTGGGCGAGGTCGCGATCGCGGCGACCACCCAGCAGGGCGACCAGGGCCTCACGCTCGGCCGGACCGTGGCCATGCTCGCGGGCCTGCCGCAGGAGGTGCCTGGCTACGCCGTCGACCGCATGTGCGCCGGAGCGCTCACCGCGACCACGCAGGTCGCGGCCCAGATCGCCGTCGGCGCCGTGGACGTCGCGATCGCGGGCGGGGTCGAGCACATGGGCCGGCACCCGCTCGGCGGCGGCGCCGACCCCAACCCGCGGTTCGTCGCCGAGGGGATCGTCGACTCCGACGCGCTCGTCATGGGCGCCACGGCCGAGAACCTGCACGACGGCGACGCTCGCCTCACCCGCGAGCGTGCGGACCGGTACGGGGTCACCAGCCAGGAGCGCTACGCCGCCGCCCTCGCCGCGGGCCGGATCGACCGCGACCTCGTCGCCGTCGGGATCCGCGACCAGGGCGCCTGGACGCTCGCGACCGCGGACGAGCCGCCCCGGCCGGGCACCACCCTCGAGGGCGTGCGCGACCTGCCGACCCCGTTCCGGCCCGGCGGACGCGTCACCGCGGCGACCTCCTCGCCGCTCACCGACGGCGCGACGGCGTGCCTGTTGGCCGCGCAGGACGTCGCCGCCGAGCTCGGGCTCGCCGCCAGGGCCCGCCTGGTGTCCTTCGCCTACGCGGGCGTCGACCCCGCCGTCATGGGCCTGGGTCCCGTCCCCGCGACCCGCCGCGCCCTCGAGCTCGCGGGCCTGGGCGTCGACGACATCGGCGCGATCGAGGTCAACGAGGCCTTCGCCGTCCAGGTGCTCGCCTTCCTCGACGCCTTCGGCCTCGACGACGCGGACCCGCGCGTCAACCCCGACGGCGGCGCGATCGCGGTCGGCCACCCGCTCGCCGCGAGCGGCGTGCGACTCGCCATCCAGCTCGCCCGTCGCTTCGAGGACGACCCCAGCATCCGGTACGGCCTCACCACGATGTGCGTCGGCCTCGGCCAGGGCGCGACGGTCGTCTGGGAGAACCCGCACCACCCCGCGTACGACGGCGAGCCCACCTCGGGCGAGCACCTCGCGTCCGCGGGTACGACGCCCACCACCCCGGAGGTCCAGCTGTGAGCACGACCGGTGTCCTGGTCCGCGACGTCGACCTGCCCACCGCGGACGCCCTGCGCGGCGGCGGAACGCTGGCACTGCTCACGCTCGACAACGGGGCCGACCACACGCGACCGACGACGCTCAGCCCCGAGACCGTCGCCGAGCTCGAGCAGGTCCTCCTCGCGCAGCGCGAGCGCGTAGCCCGCGGGGAGATCGCGGCCCTCGCCGTGACCGGCAAGCCCTACGTGTTCGCGGCGGGCGCCGACCTCAAGCGGGTCACCGAGGTCACGTCCCGGGACCAGGCCCTCGCGCTCGGCCGCGGCGGGCACGCCGCGTACCGGCTCCTGCGCGAGCTCGGCGTGCCGACGTTCGCGTTCGTCAACGGCGTCGCGCTCGGCGGCGGGCTCGAGCTGGCGCTGGCGTGCGACTACCGCACGGTCGCCGGCTCGGTGCGCGCCCTCGGGCTGCCCGAGACCTCCCTCGGCCTCGTGCCGGGCTGGGGCGGGGCGACCCTGCTGCCGCGGCTGATCGGCGTCGAGGCCGCGCTGGACGTCATCCTCACCCGGGCCGCCGCCACGAAGCCGCTCAGCGCGCACGAGGCGGACCTGCTCGGGGTCGTCGACGTCATGCTCGACCCGGCCGACTTCCTCGCCCGCTCCGTCGCGTGGGCGGCGTCGGTGGTGCGCGGCGACACCGTGGTGGCTCGTCGCGCGCCCGAGCCCGAGGAGACCTTCCGCGCAGTCGTGGACGCGGCGCGCACGCGCCTGGACGCCGTCGTGGGCACCTCCCGGCCCGCACCGCACCGCGCCCTGGCGCTCGTCGAGCAGACCCGTGACCTCGGCCTGGACGAGGCGTACGCGCTCGAGGACGAGGCGCTCGCCGACCTCGTGATGACGCACGAGATGCGCGCGAGCGTCTACGCGTTCGGCCTCGTCACCGGCGCCAAGCGGCCCGTCGGGGCGCCGCCGGCCGAGCTGGCCCGGCCCGTGCGCCGGGTCGGCGTGGTGGGCGCGGGGCTCATGGCCGCGCAGATCGCCCTGCTCGTCGCGCGTCGGCTCAAGGTGCCCGTGGTGATGCGCGACCTCGACTCCGAGCGCTGCGCCGCGGGCCTCGCGCACGTGCGGGCCGAGGTCGACAAGGCGGTGCACCGTGGCCGGCTCACCACGGCGCGGGCCGCGCGCGTGCTCGGCTCCGTCACGGCGACCACGAACCTGGCCGACCTCGCGGGCTGCGACCTCGTGATCGAGGCCGTGACCGAGCGGCTCGACCTCAAGAAGCGCGTGTTCGCCGAGCTCGAGCCGATCGTCGGGCCTGACGCCGTGCTCGCCACCAACACCTCGGCGCTGTCGGTCACCGCGATGGCAGCCGACCTGGACCACCCCGAGCGCGTCGTGGGGCTGCACTTCTTCAACCCCGTCGCCGCCATGCCGCTGGTGGAGGTGATCCGCGCGGAGCGCACCGACGAGCCCGCGCTGGCGACGGCGTACGCGGTGACGAAGGCGCTGGGCAAGAACGCGGTCGGGTCGGCCGACCGGCCCGGCTTCATCGTCAACCGGCTGCTCGTGCTGCTCCTGGGTCGCATCGTGGGCGCCGTCGAGCGCGGGACGCCGGTCGAGGTCGCGGACCGGGCGTGCGACGTGCTCGGTCTGCCGATGCCGCCGTTCCAGCTGTTCGACCTGGTCGGGCCTGCCGTCGGGCTGCACGTGCTGACTTCGCTGCGCGAGGAGCTCGGCGACGCGTTCCCGCGCTCGCCGGGCCTCGAGCGGATCGTGGCCGACGGCGTCCCCGTGGTGGGTCCGCCGCCCGCGCCGGGCCTTCCGCGCCGCCCGCTCCCGGACGTGCAGGCGGCCTTCGACGCCGCGCGCGACCCCGCCACGCCGCAGCAGCCGCTCGACGAGGCGGGCGTGCTCGACGACGTGCTCGTCGCCCTGACGACGGAGATCGGCCGGATGCTGGACGAGGGCGTCGTGACCACGCCGTCGCAGATCGACACCGCGATGATCCTCGGCGCCGGCTGGCCGTTCCACCTCGGCGGGATCACGCCGTACCTGGACCGCACGGGGTACTCCGAGCGCGTGCTGGGTCGGCGGCTGCTGCCCGACGGCGTGGCGTCGCTCCCGGAGTGATCGTGGAGTCACGACGGCGAGCCTGACGGCGAGCCTCGCCCGGGCGCGACGACCGCGGACGGCGCAGCTCGCCGTCGTGCACGGGAAGGATCGCCGTCGTGCACGGCTGGGCCGGGCTGGGCCGCGCTGCGCTGGGCTGGGCTGGGCTCAGTAGGTGGTGAGCCCGGCGGCGCGGAACATGTCGCGGACCTGCTCGGTGCGCTCGATCGTGGGCGGCTTGGTGTCGCCCAGCTCGTAGCGCATCCCGATCTCCTCCCACTTCGCGCGGCCCATCTGGTGGAAGGGCAGCACCTCGACCCGGCTCACGGACTCCAGCGACGCGGCGTACTCCACGATCGGGGCGATGTTCTCGTCGGCGTCCGTGAGGCCCGGGACCAGCACGAAGCGGATCCAGGTCTCGATGCCGAGCGCCGAGAGCCGCCGACCGAACGTGAGGGTGGGCGCGAGCTCCCGGCCCGTGGTGCGCTTGTAGGTGTCCGGCAGGCCGGACTTCACGTCGAGCAGGACGAGGTCGACGTCGGCGAGCAGCTCGTCGCTGGCGTTCGCGCCGAGGAACCCGGAGGTGTCCAGCGCGGTGTGGATGCCCATGGCCTTGGCGCCGCGCAGGATGCGGGCCGCGAACGCGGGCTGCATGAGCACCTCGCCGCCGGACAGCGTGATGCCGCCCCTGGTCGCCTTGAACACGTTGCGGTAGCGCTTGATCCGACCGAGCAGGTCGTCGGCGCGCACCGGCTTGCCGCCGCGCATCTGCAGCGTGTCGGGGTTGTGGCAGTACAGGCAGCGCAGCGGGCAGCCCGAGAAGAACGTGGTCATCCGGGTGCCCGGCCCGTCCACGGCCGTGACGAGCTCCCACGAGTGGACCATGCCGATCTCGCCCGTGCGCATGCCGGCGAGCAGCTCGCGGCGGTCGGCGTCCATCACCGTGGAGAGGCCGCCGAGCATGGTCGGGGCGCCCGCCGTCGTGCTCGTCGTCGTGGTGGTTCCGGTGGTCGCGGTCATCGCGACACCTCCTTGTCGTGCCGAACGGGCGCCCGGCTGCCTGGTCGGCAGCCCGGCGCCCGTTCGGCTCGTGACTGATCGCGTCAGACGGACTCGTGGAACGTGCGCTGGAGCACGTCCATCTGCTGCTCGCGGGTCAGCTTGACGAAGTTGACGGCGTAGCCGGACACGCGCACCGTGAGCTGCGGGTAGTTCTCCGGGTTCGCCATGGCGTCCACCAGCGTGTCCTTGTTGAGCACGTTGATGTTGGCGTGGAAGAGGCCCTCGCCCATGCCGGCGTCGAGGATGCCGACGAGGTTGGTGACCTGCTCGTCCTTGGTCCGGCCGAGGGCGGACGGCGTGATCGTGTTGGTGAGCGAGATGCCGTCGAGGGCGTCGTCGTAGTCGAGCTTGCCGACCGACATCATGCTCGCGATCATGCCGTGCGTGTCCATGCCGTTCTCCGGGTTGGCGCCCGGTGCGAACGGCTGACCGGCGCGGTGGCCGGACGGGAACGACCCGGTCGCCTTGCCGTAGACCACGTTCGACGTGATCGTGAGGACGGACTGCGTGGGCACCGCGTCGCGGTACGTGGGCAGCGCGCGGATCTTGTCCATCACGGTCTTGACCACGAGCTGCGCGATCTCGTCGGCGCGGTCGTCGTCGTTGCCGTAGACGGGGAACTCGCCCTCGGTGAGGTAGTCGACCACGAGGCCGGTCTCGTCCCGCACGGGCGTCACGGTCGCGTACTTGATGGCCGAGAGGCTGTCCGCGACGATCGACAGGCCGGCGATGCCGCAGCCGAGGGTCCGGACGATCTCGTCGTCGTGCAGCGCCATCTCGATCGACTCGTAGGCGTACTTGTCGTGGCTGTAGTGGATGATGTTGAGCGCCTCGACGTAGGTCTGCGTGACCCAGTCCAGCATCGCGTCGTACTTCGCCCACACCTCGTCGAACTGCAGCGGACCGTCGCCCTGGATCGGCTCGTAGCCGGTGACGATCTGCCTGCCGGACATCTCGTCCCGGCCGCCGTTGACGGCGTAGAGCAGCGCCTTGGCGGCGTTCACCCGCGCGCCGAAGAACTGCATCTGCTTGCCCACGCGCATCGGCGAGACGCAGCACGCGATGGCCGCGTCGTCGCCCCAGTGGTCACGGATCTCGTTGTCCGACTCGTACTGGATCGCACTGGTCTCGATCGAGATCGCGGCGCAGAACTCCTTGTAGCCCTCGGGCAGCTCGTCGCTCCAGAAGATCGTGATGTTCGGCTCGGGCGCGGGGCCCAGGTTGCGCAGCGTCTGCAGGAGGCGGAACGAGGTCTTGGTGACCTGCGTGCGGCCGTCCTCGCTCATGCCGGCGTCGGACCAGGTCGCCCAGTACGGGTCGCCCGAGAAGATCTGGTCGTAGTCGATCGTGCGCAGGAACCGCACGATGCGCAGCTTGATGACGAGCGCGTCGATGATCTCCTGCGCCTGCTCCTCCGTGAGGGTGCCGGCGGCGAGGTCACGCTCGAAGTACGCGTCGAAGAACGGCGAGAGGCGGCCGATGCTCATCGCGGCGCCGTCCTGGCTCTTCACCGAGGCGAGGTAGCCGAGATAGGTCCACTGCACGGCCTCGATCGCGGTGCGTGCGGGCCGACCGAGGTCGAAGCCGTACTGCTCGCCGAGCTTCTTGAGCTTGAGCAGCGCCTTGATCTGCTCGCTGTGCTCCTCGCGGAACCGCGCCCAGCTCTCGGAGAAGGGCTGGCCGACGACCGAGTCCTTGTCCTTCTTCTTCTCGGCGATGAGGCGGTCGACGCCGTAGAGCGCCACGCGGCGGTAGTCGCCGATGATGCGGCCGCGGCCGTAGGCGTCCGGCAGACCCGTGATGATGTGCGAGGACCGGGCGGCGCGGATGCGCGGGGTGTAGACGTCGAAGACGCCCTCGTTGTGCGTCTTGCGGTACTTGGTGAAGATCTCCTTGACGCGCGGGTCGACCTCCTTGCCGGCCTCCTGGATCGCGGTCTCGACCATGCGCCAGCCGCCGTTCGGCATCATGGCGCGCTTGAGCGGGACGTCGGTCTGCAGGCCCACGATCACGTCGTCGTCGGCGCTGATGTAGCCGGCCGGGAACGCGTCGATGTCGGCGGGGGTGTGGGTGTCCACGTCGTACACGCGACGCTCACGCTCGACGGCGAGGTAGTCCTTCGCCAGGGTGTCCCACGTCCGGAGAGTCTTCTCCGTGGGCCCGGCGAGGAACGAGGCGTCCCCGGTGTAGGGGGTGTAGTTGCGCTGGATGAAGTCACGCACGTCCACGGACTCGGTCCACGGCCCGGGGACGAACCCGGCCCAGGCGTCGACCTCGACACCCGCCGGAGCAGTGGTGGTCATGTTCTCGTTCCTCCTGGTGGTACGGAAGCGACCCGATCGGGCCTTGACCTCGACTTTACGAACCGCGCCGGTCGAGCGTCAGGGACTCTGGTCCCGACCCTCCTGTGAGGCGCCTCACCTGCTGTGATGCCCCTCACGGCCCGACGCTACTACGCACGGGTACGGCCTGGTAGGAGCTCGCCCTCCCCGGCCGGGACCGGCCCTCCCGTCGCGGCGCGCCGCGCCCGACACGCCGTCGAGGGAGCGCCCGGGACGGACGCCTACGCTGGTGGTCATGCGCCTTCTCCCCGGCCAGGACGCCCACGAGGACCTCACCTACGGGGACGTGTTCCTCGTCCCCTCGCGCAGCGACGTCGCGAGCCGGTTCGACGTCGACCTGACGCCCGGTGACGGATCCGGCACGACGCTGCCGATCGTCGCGGCCAACATGACCGCCGTGAGCGGTCGGCGGATGTCGGAGACCCTCGCCCGCCGCGGCGGACTCGCCGTGCTGCCGCAGGACGTCCCCACCGACGTCGTCGCGAGCACGACGGCGTGGCTCAAGCGCCGCCACCCGGTCGTCGAGACCGCGGTGCACGTCACGCCCGAGGACACCGTCCACGACGCCGTCGCGCTCATGGCCAAGCGCAGCCACGGGATGGCCGTCGTACTGCGCGAGGGACGACCCGTGGGCGTGCTCACCCCCGCCGACTGCGCCGGCGTGGACCAGTTCACGATGGTCGGCGAGGTGATGGCCGCCACGCCCACCGTGATCGAGGAGTCCACGCTGACCGGCGCGGACGCGGGTGCGCGCGCGTTCGACGAGCTGCACCGAGCCCGACGGCGCGTCGCCCCGGTCGTGCGCGCGGACGGCACCCTCGTCGGGGTGCTCACGCAGACGGGCGCGCTGCGCTCGTCCATCTACTCCCCCGCGCTCGACGCCGACGGGCGGTTCCGGGTCGCCGCGGCCATCGGCATCAACGGCGACGTCGCGGGCAACGCGGCCGCCCTGCTCGCCGCGGGCGTCGACCTGCTCGTCGTCGACACCGCGCACGGCCACCAGGAGAAGATGCTGCAGGCGCTGCGCGCGGTGCGCTCGGTCGACACCGACGTGCGCGTGGTCGCCGGCAACGTCGTCACGGCCGACGGCGTGAGCGACCTCGTCGCCGCCGGCGCCGACATCGTCAAGGTCGGGGTGGGCCCCGGTGCGATGTGCACCACGCGCATGATGACCGGCGTCGGCCGGCCCCAGTTCTCCGCCGTCCTCGAGTGCGCCGCCCGCGCACGCGAGCTGGGCGCCCACGTCTGGGCCGACGGCGGGGTGCGCCACCCGCGCGACGTCGCCCTCGCGCTCGCCGCGGGTGCGTCCCAGGTGATGATCGGCTCCTGGTTCGCGGGCACCCACGAGTCGCCCGGCGACCTGCGCACCGACGGCTCGGGGCGGCTGTACAAGGAGAGCTTCGGGATGGCCTCGGCCCGCGCGGTCGCCGCGCGCACCCGCAACGACTCCGCGTTCGACCGCGCGCGCAAGGCCCTCTACGAGGAGGGCATCTCCTCCTCGAAGATGTACCTCGAGCCCGAGCGCCCGGGCGTGGAGGACCTGCTCGACTCGATCATCTCGGGCCTGCGCTCGGCCTGCACCTACGCCGGCGCGCGCACGCTGGCCGAGTTCCACGAGCGGGCCGTGGTGGGTCGCCAGTCCGCCGCGGGGTACGAGGAGGGCCGCCCGCTGCCCTCGTCGTGGTGACGCCTGACGCGGACGGGGCGCGCGCCGACCTGACGGCGCTCGCGAGCCGCGGCGGTCCCTGGACTACGCCGCTGGACCGCTCCCCCGTCACCGGCCCCGTACGCCGGTCCGCCGTGCTGCTGCTGTTCGGCCTCCTCGAGGAGTCCGACGTCGCCGACCCCGTCCACGCCGACGTCGACCTCCTCCTCACCCGGCGCTCGGACACCCTGCGCCACCACCCCGGACAGGTCGCCTTCCCCGGGGGCGGGATCGACGACGGCGAGTCCGCCGCCGCGGCGGCGGTGCGGGAGGCGCAGGAGGAGACCGGGCTGGACCCGGCCGGCGTCACCGTGCTCGGGGCGCTGCCGGACGTCCCGGTCGCGGTGAGCGGCAACGTGGTGACGCCCGTCCTCGCGTGGTGGGACGCGCCGTCGGCGCTGCGCGTGGACGGCGTCGAGACCGTCGAGGCGTTCCGGGCCGGCGTCGCCGACCTGCTCGACCCCGCGCACCGCGGCACCGTCGTGCTGCGCCGACCGGTGCCCGGCCGGCGCGGCACGGTGCTGCACCGCAGCCCCGCGTTCGCCGTCGCCGGTCACGTCGTCTGGGGCTTCACGGCCTTCGTGCTCGACGCGCTGCTGGACTCCCTCGGCTGGACGGTGCCGTGGGACCGCGAGCGCGAGATCGCGCTGCCGGGGCACTGAGCTAGCAGGTACGAACGAGCCGGGTCGCCGAGCGAGCTCGGCGGGCAAGTTCCGGGCACGGGCTCAGCGCGCGAGCTCGAGGCCGAGCACGTCGAGTCCCCGGGCGACCCACGGGTGCGCCGCGTACGCGTCCCACACCACGGTGCTGCCGAGCGCGGCCGCGCCGAGCAGCGCCGAGACCCCCTTGTTGAGCCCGAACCGCGCGGGCGCGTACCAGGTCCTCGCGACGGTGCCCTCGGACCCGGGTGCGGCGTCGCCCGCCCCGAGGTTCACGCCGTCGCACCAGCCGTACCGCTCGTCCCACGCGCCGGGGTGGTCGCGCTCGAGCCGGTGCAGCGCCTCGGCCGCCGCGTCCGGCGCGAACGGCAGGGCCCCCACGAGCGACGCGGGCGGCACCGTGCCGTCGCAGTGCGGGGCCGGCGCACGACCTGCGGTCACGGCCCGCCACCGAACGCTGACCTGCGGTCACCACAGCGCCCTCCGGTGACGCAACGCAGCGCTCGCCGCGGAAGCATGACCAGGACCCAGCGCTCGCCGCGACCCGCGCGTCAGGGCCGCACGGTCGTCACCACGCGGGTCAGCCCGGGCGCCCTCGGCGACGACCCAAACCCGAACCGCACCGGCGGGTCGACGGGAGCGAGCACGCCGAGGTCCTCGCCGGACCAGGTCCCCTCGACCGCGATCGCCCGACGGCGGTCCCACGCCCCGTAGGTGGCGCGCCGCCCGTCGCGGGTCAGCCCCGCGGTGCGCACGCCGGGCGCGAGCAGCCGGGCGGGTGCGTCGACGACGCGTGCCCACGACGTCGAGGCCGCCAGGCCGCGCGGCAGGAGCGACAACACCCTGCCGAGCCCGTCGCGACCGCCGAGCGTGACGGTCAGGCGCAGACCCGGGGCGCTGACGACGAGGAGACCGGGATGCGCGTCGGACGCAGCGCTGCCCTGCACGCGCACGGGTCCGAGGCGGACCTGGTCGAACCGGTACAGGCGCGCGACCTCGTCGGCGATCTCTCGGGAGGGCGCGAGGAGCGTGCGCCGGCCGCCCGGGTCCTCGACCATGACGTCCGCGAACGTCCCGAACGGGCTGCGCCGCCACAGCCCGACCACGAGGCGCGTCCCGCTCGCCGACCCCACTCCGAGGATCTCGCCGTCGTAGCGCCACACCCGGGTCGGGTCGAGTGCCGACGCGCTCGCTGCGCCGTCGCTCCCCGCTGCTGCTGTCACCGGCCCAGCGTGCCACCACGAGCTCGAACGCGCGCCGTCACTCTCGCGCGGGGCCGTGGGCCCGTCGGGCACGATGGCCCGGTGCCCGTCCCGCCCCGCGACCTGCCCCTGGACCACCCGATCGACGCCGACCTCGTGGGCCACCTGCTCGCGGAGCAGCACCCCGACCTCGCCGGCCTGCCGCGCCACGTCGTCGCCGAGGGCTGGGACAACGTGCTCGTCCGGGTCGGGGACGACCTCTGCGTTCGGCTGCCCCGGCGCGCCCAGGGCGTGCCGCTCATCGAGCACGAGCAGCGGTGGCTGCCCGCCCTCGCGCCCCGTCTCCCGGTGGTGGTGCCGGTCCCGGTGCGGGTCGGTGCGCCGTCGCCGCGCTACCCCTGGCCGTGGACCGTCACGCGCTGGGTGAGCGGTGCGCGCTCCGCCGATCGGCCCCGACGGCGAGCCTCGGCCTGGGCGGTCGACCTCGCCGACGCGCTCGCCGCCCTGCACACCACCGCTCCGCCCGACGCACCGCACAACCCGGTGCGGGCGGTGCCCCTCGCGACGCGCGTCGCCGCCGTGACGGCCCGCTTCGACCGCGCGCGCGCCGGGGCGGGCGCCGTCCCGCTCGAGGATCTCGACCTCGCCGAGGCCCGGTGGCGGGCCGGCGTGGCGGCCCCCGCGTGGGCGCACGCACCGGCGTGGGTGCACGGGGACCCGCACCCCGCCAACCTCGTGGTGACGCCCGGGGCGGACGACGGCGCACGCGGGGACGCGCTCGCCGCGCTCCTCGACTTCGGCGACCACAGCGCGGGCGACCCCGCGTGCGACCTCGCGACGGCGTGGCTCGCGTTCGACGCATCCGGTCGCGCCGCGTTCGCCGCGGCCTACGAGGCGCGTCGCCCCGGCGGCCCGGGCACCGACCGCCCCGATCCCGGCCGCTGGCGGCGCGCGGGGGCGTGGGCGGTCGCGATGGCGACGGGCGTGCTCGTCGACGCGCCCGAGGATCCGACGAACGGACCGTGGGCGCGTGCCGCGCTCGACGAGCTCGTGCACGCGTCCGACGCCGGCGACGACCCCGTCGAGCCGTGAGGCGCGCGGCGTAGGGTGCTGGCGTGACCGAGCGTGCGACGTCCTTCGGAGCAGCAGCCGCGACCTACGAGGCCGGCCGCCCGACCTACCCGGAGCCCGCCGTCGCGTGGTTGCTCGGCGACCCGTCGCCGGACGCTCCCCCGCTGCGCGTGGCCGACGTCGGCGCCGGGACCGGCAAGCTCACCCGCGGGATCGTCGCGACGGGTGCCGAGGTGGTCGCCGTCGACCCCGATCCGGCGATGCTGGCGGTGCTGCGCGAGCAGGTGCCGGGCGTCCCGACCTTCCGCGGCACCGCCGAGGCGCTCCCGCTGCCGGACGGATCCGTGGACGCCGTGGTGATGGGACAGGCGTGGCACTGGGTCGAGCCCGGGGCCGCGAGCCGCGAGGTTGCCCGTGTCCTGCGCCCCGGCGGCGTGCTCGGGCTGATCTGGAACGTCCGCGACGAGTCGGAACCGTGGGTGCGCAGGCTGACTGAGATCATGCACGGCAGCCGAGCCGAGCAGATGGTCGCGGCCGGCGCTCCTCCGGTCGCTCCCCCGCTGTCGTCGCGGCTGGACCGCGCCGAGTGGCGCTGGACGCAGACCGTGACACGTGCGGATCTCCTGGCCATGGCGCGGTCGCGCAGCTACCTCATCACGGCCGGCGACGAGGAGCGCGCCCGGATCGAGCGTGGGCTGGCCGACCTCCTCGACGAGGTGTTCCGCGCCGCCCCGGGGTTCGACACGGAGACCCGCACGGCGTCCGGCGCGGACACCGTGGAGCTGCCGTACGTCACGACGGCGTTCCGGGCCCACGTGTCCGAGGAGCCGACGGACGGCGTGCCGCCCGCCTGACCGGGCAGCCGAGGAAACTAGCCGCAGGCCACGAGAACGAGCAGCCCGACCGTCGGCCTGACGAGCAGCCTGACCGTCGCCCGGACCGCCCGGACCCCTCAGGAGACCCCGAGCACCACGGTGTGCCACCCGGTCGCACCGTCCGGCGCGGGCGAGGCGATGTCCGAGGTCTGGGTCTCGCCGTCGGAGTTCGTCGCGCGGACCGCGATCTCGTGTCGACCCGACGTCGCCACCCAGTCAAGCCGCCACTGCCGCCAGGTGTCGGGCCCCGTGACCTCGGCCAGCTCGGCATCCCGCCACTCGCCGTCGATCCCGACCTCCACGCGCGCGATCCCGGTGTGCTGGTCCCACGCGACACCCGCGACGACGACCGGGCCTGCCGCGACGTCGCTGCCTCGCTTGGGCACGTCGATCCTCGACGCGGTCTTCACCGGCCCGAGCGCCGCCCAGCCGAGCGGCGTCCAGTAGCCCTGGTCGTCGGCGAACGTGGTGACCCGCAGCTCGCGCACCCACTTCGTCGCCGACACGTAGCCGTACAGGCCCGGCACGACCATCCGGACGGGGAAGCCGTGCTCCACCGGGAGCGGCTCCCCGTTCATCCCGACGGCGAGCAGCGCCTCGCGGTCGGGATCGGTGAGCGCCTCGAGCGGCGTCCCGGCCGTCCAGCCGTCCTCGCTCGTCGACAGGACCATGTCCGCACCGGGCAGCGGGCCCGCGCGCGCGAGCAGCTCGCGGATCGGGAGCCCGAGCCACGTCGCGTTCCCCACGAGGTCGCCGCCCACGGGGTTCGACACGCACGCCAGGGTCGCGGCGTGCTCGACGAGCGGCATGGCGAGCAGCTCCGCGAACGTCACCGTCACCTCCTGCTCCACGAGACCCGTGATGCGCAGGGTCCACGTGTCCGCGTCCACCACCGGGACCCGCAGCGCGGTGTCGATGCGATAGAAGGTCGCGTTGGGCGTGTGGTAGGACGACAGGCCGTCGACGCCGAGCTCGGCTCCCGCCGGCACCGACTCGGTCGTCGCCGGGGCCGGCAGCGTGAGCAGCGCGCGGGTCTGCTCGACCACGCTCGCCGCGGCACCCCAGGCGCGCAGGGCGACGGCGCCGATCACCGTGAGCGCCGCCGTCGCCGAGGTCCAGACGAGGAATGATCGGCGGGCGGCCCCGGCGGGACCGGAACCGGATGCGGGCACCACGGGCGCGATCGGAAGACCGGGTACATCGGATACGGCCTCGGCGCCCGGCCGGGGAGCAGGTGCACGCGCCCCGGCGCCACCCGCGCGCAGCCGCCGCGTCAACGCCCGTAGCAGCACGACGCCAGCCACGCCCGCGACGGCGGCGGGCAGCGCCGCCACCAGCGACTCGGCCCGCACCGCGGCCGCAACGCCCGCCACGGTCGCGAGGCCCGCGAGCACGAGCGACCCGGCGCCGTCGCGACGGACCTCGCTCGCGCCGGCCCAGCCCGCGAGCGCGAGCACCACGAGCACGACGATGCCGAGCAGCACGGGCTTGTCGGCGGTGCCGAGCGTCTCCTTGCCCCAGTTCACGAGCGAGGCCGGCAGCGCGTCGATGACCGCTCCCCCGACCGCGGCGACCGGCGCCCCCGCCGGCACGAGCACGGTGGCCACGAGCTCGCCCGCCACGAGGGCTGCGGCGCCTGCGACCACGCCACCGAGCACCGGCCACCACCCGGGCGGCGACGCACCGGAGCCTGTCGCGGGGATCGCCGGCCGGGTCATGCCCGCATCCTCGCACCAGGGTGCGACAGCGCTTGACGCGCGCTACCCCGCACTCGGGTCGCGCACCGCGGCGAGGAACAGCGTGAGCCCGGTCTCCGCGTCCGCGACCCGCAGGAGGAACGGCCGGTCGAACGTCACGACGAACGCGTCCTCCGGCCGGACCTGCGCGGCGGTCGAGTCGGCCGCGAGCTCGGTGACGGCAGCGGCGACGGTTCCGCCCTCGTCCAATGTCAGACGCGCCTGCTGGGCCGCCTGGGCGAGAACGAGATTCTCCGTCGTGGTGATGCCTCCCAGGTCGGGCAGGTCGGACAGACGGGACAGCTCCCCGAGCCCGACGGCGTCCAGCGCGAGAAGGAGGTCGAGCGGGCCCGGCTCGAGGTCGAGCACGGGCACCGCGACGCCGATCGGCCGGCCCTGCGCCAGGTCGGTCGCCTCCGCCCCCGTGCGCAGCCCGCCGAGCACGTCGAGCGAGACGTCGGCCGGGTCGGTCCCGGCCGGCGGCAGGACGAGGTCGGCGACGAAGCCCTCGACGTAGGGCAGCCGCACGCTGGTCCAGCCGTCGACGTCGTGCGCCGTCCAGTCCGCCTCCGCAGTCCCGTGCAGCGTGTCGACGTCGACCATGTCGGTGCCGGTGGCGAACGCGGCCGGCGCGGTGTCGCTCGGCTCGAACGGGACGCGCCAGCGGGCAGCCAGCACGATCGCGTCCTGCAGGACGACGCGCAGGTCGGGGTGGGGCGTGATCGCCGACGACCGTACGAGGCCGCCCGTCTCACGGTTCACCCACTCGTCGAGCACGGCCTTGGCCGCGTCGACGCCCAGGTCGGTCGTGTCGACACCCGCGTCGTACCCGCGCGCCAGCGCGGCGAGGAAGTCCGGCTCGACGTCGAGCTCGTCGTCGAGCACGACACGGTCGGCCAGGTGGAGCAGCGGGGCGGCGGGCAGCTGGTCGGCCGCGGCGAGCGTGGGGTCGCCGTCGTAGGCCAGCAGCGCCTCCCGCAGCGCCGAGACGCTCGCCGTGCGGTCGGCACCGGCCGCGCCGAGGGCCGCCTCGAACGCCGCCGCCGTGTCGCCGCGCGCGCCCTCCGCGAGCATCGAGAGCGCGACGTAGGCGCCGAACGGACTCGCGACGGCGTTGGTCGCGTCGCTCGAGGAGAGCATCGCGGCGCCGAGGGCGTCGTTGGCGGCGAGCACGCCGTCGAGCGCGGACGCCTCGTCGAGCGAGACGGGCTGGTTCGCGACCTCGCTGCGCAAGGGTTCGGTCGCACCCTCTGGCGCAGCGCACCCCGCGACGAGCGTCGCCGACACGACGGCCGCACCGACGACGGCGAGCGACCGGCCGCGAGGACGCTCGCCGGGCGCCGTGCGATCTGGACGGCAGGGCCGGACCGGACGCGCACGGCGAGCAGCGCGAGCGGAGGCAGTGGGATCAGCGGGACGAGCGGGACCCTCCATGACCGTGATGTGTCCGCCGGCGGTCCGTGCTTGCACCGCCGGCTCGACGGTGCTCAGCGAAAGCGCGCCGCGATCTCCTCCAGCCGCTGTCGGTAGGCCGCCCACTGCTGCGCGCTCCACGCCGGCACGTTCGGGTCGTCGCGGCGGGAGCCGAGCGCGCCGTCGAGCTCCTCGCGCAGGATGTCGGCCTGCCCCGCGTGCCGCGAGACCTCGACGAGGACGTGCGCGAGGATCTCGCCGAACGTCACCGCACCGCGCTCGCCCCACCAGGGCACCCGTCCGGGTGAGTCCAGCGTGAGCGCCTCGCTCGAGCGCCCCACCTGCTCGATCGTGTGGTGGGCGAGACCGACCACCCACGACCGCTCGACGTCGGGCGACACCCACATGTCCGCGCCCTCCTCGGCGTCGGGCCCGAAGAAGGGCAGCTCGATCCCCGCCTCGCGCCCGAAGCACTCGGTCACGTAGCCGAGCACCACGGCGCTCGTGTGCTGCAGCAGCCCGAGCAGGCTGGTCCCGCTGCCCACGAGCGGCCGCCGCGCGTCGTACTCGCTGAGCCCCTCGGTCTTGTCGACGAGGCTGCTGAGCTCGCGCTGCACGCGGTCGACGAGGTGGTCCTGCACCGTGGACGTCGTGGTCATGGCGCCGAGTGTGCCAGCGGGGTGCGACACGCACGACGGCGGCCCTCACCGCGAAGGTGAGGGCCGCCGTCGGGCACGCGGGTGGCCCGCAGCGCCGGGGTGTCAGGCGCGGGTGTCACACGCCGGGCGTCAGGCCACGAGCGAGCGCAGCACGTACTGCAGGATGCCGCCGTTGCGGTAGTAGTCCGCCTCACCCGGGGTGTCGATGCGCACGACGGCGTCGAACGAGATCACCTCGCCGCTCGGCTTGGTCGCGGTGACGGCGAGCGTGCGCGGGGTCACGCCCTCGTTGAGCTGCGTGATGCCGGCGATGTCGAACGTCTCCGTGCCGTCGAGGCCGAGCGAGCTCGCGCTCTCGCCCGCCGGGAACTGCAGCGGGACGACGCCCATGCCGATGAGGTTGGACCGGTGGATGCGCTCGAAGCTCTCCGTGATGACGGCGCGCACGCCGAGCAGGCGGGTGCCCTTCGCGGCCCAGTCGCGCGAGGAGCCCGAGCCGTACTCCTTGCCGCCGAGCACCACGAGCGGGACGCCGGCCTCGGCGTAGGCGACCGAGGCGTCGTAGATCGTGGTGTCCTCACCGGTCAGGAAGTTGACGGTGAAGCCGCCCTCGACGCCCTTGCCGTCGAAGCGGTCGGCGAGGAGCTGGTTGCGCAGCCGGATGTTCGCGAACGTGCCGCGGATCATCACCTCGTGGTTGCCGCGGCGCGAGCCGTAGGAGTTGAAGTCCTTGCGGTCCACGCCGTGCTCGGCGAGGTAGCGCCCGGCCGGGCTGTCCACCTTGATCGACCCCGCAGGGCTGATGTGGTCGGTGGTCACGGAGTCACCGAGCTTGGCGAGCACACGCGCGCCCGTGATGTCGGTGACCGGCTCGGGCTGGGCCGGCATGCCCTCGAAGTACGGGGGCTTGCGCACGTAGGTCGACTGCTGGTCCCACGCGAACGTGTCGCCTGCGGGGGTGTCCAGCCCGCGCCAGCGCTCGTCACCCGTGAAGACGTCGGCGTAGTCCTCGGTGAACATCTGGCGGTCGATCGAGGCGTCGATCGTGGCCTGGACCTCCTCGGGCGCCGGCCAGATGTCGCGCAGGAAGACCGGCTGCCCGGCCTCGTCGCGGCCCAGGGGCTCGTGCTCGAAGTCGAAGTCCATCGTGCCGGCCAGGGCGTACGCGATGACGAGCGGCGGGGACGCCAGGTAGTTCATCTTGACGTCCGGATTGATCCGGCCCTCGAAGTTGCGGTTGCCCGAGAGCACCGAGACCACCGCGAGGTCCTCGTGGTTGACGACCTCGGAGACGGCCGGGTCCAGCGGGCCGGAGTTGCCGATGCAGGTCGCGCAGCCGTAGCCCACGAGGTGGAAGCCGAGCTTCTCCAGGTAGGGCCACAGCCCCGCCTTCTCGTAGTAGTTCGTCACGACCTGCGAGCCGGGCGCCATCGACGTCTTGACCCACGGCTTGGCGACGAGGCCCTTCTCGACGGCGTTCTTCGCGAGCAGCGCGGCCGCGAGCATGACCGACGGGTTGGAGGTGTTCGTGCACGACGTGATCGACGCGATCGCCACGGCGCCGTGGAACAGCTCGTACTGGCGACCCTCGGAGTCGGTCACCGAGACGGTGCGGCGCACGCGCTCGCCGATCGCCGGGGAGTCCGAGGCCGGGAAGGACTCGAGCTCGGCCTGGTCGATGACGTTGACGACGTCGGGCGCGTACGTCGGCAGGTCGCGGCCGAACTGGGTCTTGGCGTGGGACAGCTCGATGCGGTCCTGCGGGCGCTTCGGCCCGGCGATCGAGGGGACCACGGTGGACAGGTCGAGCTCGAGGTACTCCGAGAACTGCGGCTCGGCGTAGCCCTCCGCGCTCGGGTCGAGCCACATGCCCTGCTCCTTGGCGTACGCCTCGACGAGCGCGAGCTGCTCCTCGCTGCGCCCGGTCAGGCGCAGGTAGTCCACGGTGACCGAGTCGATCGGGAAGATCGCCGCGGTCGAGCCGAACTCGGGGCTCATGTTGCCGATCGTGGCGCGGTTGGCGAGCGGGACCGCCGCCACGCCCGCGCCGTAGAACTCGACGAACTTGCCGACGACGCCATGCTGGCGCAGCATCTCGGTGATCGTGAGGACGACGTCGGTCGCGGTGACGCCCGCCGGGATCGTGCCGGAGAGCTTGAAGCCGACCACGCGCGGGATGAGCATCGAGACCGGCTGACCGAGCATCGCGGCCTCGGCCTCGATGCCGCCGACGCCCCAGCCGAGCACGCCGAGGCCGTTCACCATCGTGGTGTGCGAGTCGGTGCCGACGCAGGTGTCGGGGTAGGCGCGCAGCACGCGCTCGCCGTCGACGTCCACCTCGCGCGTCATCACGACGCGCGCGAGGTACTCGATGTTGACCTGGTGCACGATGCCGGTCCCCGGCGGGACGACCTTGAAGTCGTCGAACGCCGTCTGGCCCCAGCGCAGGAACTGGTAGCGCTCGTGGTTGCGCTCGTACTCCAGCTCCACGTTGCGCTCGAACGCGTCGCGGCGGCCGGCGACGTCGATCTGCACCGAGTGGTCGATGACCATCTCGGCGGGCGCGAGGGGGTTGATCCGCTTGGGGTCGCCGCCGAGCTCGGCGACGGCCTCGCGCATCGTGGCGAGGTCGACGACGCACGGGACGCCGGTGAAGTCCTGCATGATCACGCGCGCAGGCGTGAACTGGATCTCGGTGTCGGGCTGGGCGTCCGGGTCCCACGCCGCGATGGCGCGGATGTGGTCGGCGGTGATGTTCGCGCCGTCCTCGGTGCGCAGCAGGTTCTCGGCGAGGACCTTGAGGCTGAACGGCAGCCGTGCCGTCCCCTCGACCGCCGAGAGGCGGTAGATCTCGTAGCTGGCGCCCGCGACCTCGAGGGTCCCTCTGGCTCCGAAGCTGTCAGGTGTGCTCATGGGGTCTCCTCGCGCTCGCGCAAAAACTATCTTGACGTCAAGATATCTTACGTCGTCGGGCCCACCGACGGCGAACCGGCTCGCCCAGCATGCCCGCCGTCCCGCGCCTGCACCACCCGCCGCAGCAGCACCAGCAGGGCTCCGCCGACGGCCACGACGGCGAGCACGAGCAGCCAGTCGGCCGCCGTCGGCACCTCGAGCAGGAAGAAGTCCCGTGCGAGCGGCACGTACGGCGCGCCGACGCCGGCCGCGGCGAGCACCGCGACCATCGCGGCCTTCCACCACGCGAACCGGCCCTGGTAGGCCACGACGATGACGAGCCCGAGTCCCGTCGCGCTGAGGGTCGCCAGCGTGCGGGCCGTCGTCTCGCCGTCGTGCGCGGGGTCGCGGGTGGCCAGGTACACGCCCATCGCGGCGACGGCGACGAGCAGGCCGGCCGGCAGCGCGAACGAGAGCACCCGGCGCAGGAAGCCCGGCACGTACCGCTCCTGCGAGGGCGGCAGCGAGAGCAGGAACCCGGGGATGCCGATCGTGAGCGCGGAGACCAGCGTGAGGTGGCGCGGCAGGAAGGGGTAGCCGATCGGCACGGCGAGGGTCGCGAGCACCGTCACGACGGCGAGCACGGTCGAGTAGGCGGTCTTGACGAGGAAGAACGTCGCCACCCGCTCCATGTTGGCGATGACCCGCCGGCCCTGCGCCAGGACGCCGGGCAGGGTGGCGAACCGGCCGTCGAGCAGCACGATCCGGGACACGGCCTTGGTGGCGCGCGCGCCCTCGCCCATCGCGATGCCGAGGTCAGCCGTCTTGATCGCGAGCGCGTCGTTCACGCCGTCGCCGGTCATCGCGACCGTGCGGCCCTGCGCCTGCAGCGCCTCGACGATGCCGACCTTCTGCTCGGGCGTGACCCGCCCGAGCACGGGCGCGTCCTGCAGCGCGTCGCCGAGGGCGGCCACGTCGTCGGGCAGCGTGCGGGCGTCCGTGCCCGGCACGTCGACCCCCGGCCCGAGCAGCTCGACCTTCGTCGCGATGGCGCCGACCGTGTCGGCGTTGTCGCCGGAGATGACGTGCAGCGCGACGTCCTGCTCGCGGAAGTAGCCCAGCGTCGCCGACGCGTCGCCCCGGACGCGCTCGGCGAGCACCGCGAGCGCGGCGGGCACGACGGCGGGCATCGCCTCGTCGACGTCCGGCAGGCCCTCGGGGGCGCGGGACAGCAGCACGACCCGCGCACCCGCACCCGCCCGCTCGCGGGCGGCCGCGAGCGTTGCGCGGGCCAGGGCGTCCTCCCGGCCCGCGAGCACGACCTCGGGCGCCCCGAGGACCCAGGCCTCGCCGTCGGCGTCGAGCGCGGACCACTTGCGCGCCGAGGAGAACGGGACCGAGGCGCCCACGGCGGCGGGCACGATCGCGGATCCGGTCGTGCTCGCCCCGCTCGCCGCACCCGGCGCGGTGCCCGCCCTGGACCGCACGTGCTCGGCCAGGGCCGCGGCGGTCGCGTTCGCCCCCGGCTGCGCGCCGATCGCGGCGAGCACCGCGAGCACCCGGCGGTCCGGCTGCGCGGAGGTGGGCTCGCCGTCGGCGTCGAGCACGAGGAGCGCCTCGCACGCGACGGCGCCGTCCGTGATCGTGCCGGTCTTGTCCAGGCAGAGCACGTCGACCCGGGCCAGCACCTCGACCGCGGGCAGCTCCTGGACGAGGACGCCTCGCCGCGCGAGCAGCACGGCGGCGAGGGCGAAGTTGAGCGACACGAGCAGCACCAGGCCGTCGGGGATCATCCCGACGACCCCGGCCACGGACTGCACGACCGCGTCGCGCCACGTCCCGTTCGCGAGCGCCGCGTCCCATCCGCCGAGCGCGCGCAGCTGGCTGAGCCCGAGCAGCACGGCCATCGGCACGATGATCCACGAGACGACGCGCAGCACGCGGCGCACCCCCGCCTGCAGCTCGGAGGAGGCGAGGGAGTAGCGCTTGGCGGCGGCCGTCACCTTCTGCGCGTAGGAGTCGGCACCGACCCGGACGGCACGCACGGTCGCGGCCCCGGCGACCACGGACGAGCCCGAGAGCACCTCCTCGCCCGTGCCGCGGCGCACCGGACGGGACTCGCCGGTGAGCAGGGACTCGTCGAGCTCGAGCCCACGGGTCTGCAGGACCTCCGCGTCCACCGGGACCTGGTCGCCCGCGGCGATCTCGAGCACGTCGTCGAGCACGACGTGCCCGACGGCGACCTCCCGCACCTGCCCGTCGCGCAGCGCCCGCGCGGTGGGTGCGTCGAGCACCGCGAGCTGGTCGAGGGTGCGCTTCGCGCGGTACTCGGTGACGACGCCCACGAGCGTGTTGACGACCAGCACGAGGCCGAACAGCGCGTCCTGCCAGCGGCCGGTGAGGAGGACGAGCACGAACGCCGTGCCGAGCATGGCGTTGAACAGGGTGAGGGTGTTCGCCCGGAGGATGTCCGCGAGGCTGCGCGACGTGGCGTCGTCGGCGCGGTTGACCTGACCCGCGGCGACCCGCTGCGCGACCTCGGCCTCGGTGAGCCCGACGAGGGTCGCCGTCGTCACGCCGGCCACCCCTGCTCCGCGGCGAGGCGGAGGTCCCCGGGCGCGTCGAGCACCGCGATCGCCTCGACGTGGTGGGTGTGCGGGAAGAGGTCGTAGGCCTGCAGGTCGCTCAGCACGTAGCCGCGGGCGACGGCGCGGGCCGCGTCCCGCGCCAGCGCGGCGGGGTCGCACGCTACGTAGACGATGCGCCGCGGGCGCAGCGCGGTCAGGGCGTCGACCACGCCGCGACCGGCGCCGACCCGGGGCGGGTCGAGCACCACGACGTCGGGTCGCACGTCAGCGAGCAGGCCGCGCGTCCCGGGCGCCCGGGTCTGCGCGTCGGCCCTCGTCCGGCCGCCGCGCCCCGAGCGGCCCCGCGCGCCGCGGCCGCCGCCCTCGCCTCGACCTCGGGGCGCGTGGCCGTCGGCGGCCTGCGCGAGCAGGTGGTCGACGTCGCCCTCGACGAGCCGCACCCACGGGTGGGCGCGCGCGTTGCGCCGGGCGTAGCGTGCGCCGTCGCCGGCCCCCTCGACGGCGACCACGACGCCGGACTCCCCCACCGCGTCCGCGAGCGGGAGCGTGAGCAGGCCGGCGCCGGAGTAGAGCTCGAGGACGTGCTCGCCCTCGCGCAGGTCCGCCGCGGTCAGCACGCGCTCGGCCAGCAGGCTCGGCGCCTGGGGGTGCACCTGCCAGAAGCCCGTGCCCGCGACGCGGAACTCGTACTCCCGGCTCGCGCCCGCGGGGTCGGTCACCGTCACGCGCTCGACGACGCCGGCCCGCACGCCCGGTCGGCCGGGCGCGGGCTCGCCGTCGACGTAGACCGCCAGGCCGTCGTGCGCCGCGACGACGTCGAGGCGGGTGCCCGGCGGCCAGGACTCCTCGAGCACGCCGGAGGAGCGGATCTGCTCGACGGCGAGCGGCATGTCCGGCACGGGCACGAGCGCGTGGCTGCGGTGGCGGTGCATCGCCGGGCGACCCTCGGCGTCGACGACGAGCTCGATGCGGGTGCGCGTGCCGAGCCCGCCGCGCGCCTCCTCGCCCGGCGCCGCGTGCACCGGCACGTCCGGCACCTCGAGGTGGCCGATGCGCCGCAGCGTGTCGGCGATGACGGTCGCCTTCCAGCGGCGCTGGGCCTCGAGCGTGAGGTGGCCGAGCTCGGCGCCGCCCACGCCGCCCGGCCCGGCCGGCGGCCACACGTGCGGCACCCGGTCCGGGGAGGGCTCGTGGACGCTGATCGCGTCACCGCGCCAGAACCGCGCGCCCTCGCCGGCGTCGGTGAGCCGGACGTCCACGAGCTCGCCCGGCGCGGCGTGCCGCACGAAGACGACGCGACCCTCGTGCCGGGCGACGACGTGCCCGCCGTGCGCCGGGGCGCCCGTGCGGACGCCGCGCAGCACGTGGCCGTCCTGGCTCACGAGCGCCCCCCGCGCAGGGGAGCCCCCGAGGAGGCCCGTGGGATGAGGGTCGGCATGGCGCGTTCGATCCGCGGCTCGCCGTGCTCGGCGAGCAGGTCGAGCGCGGTGGCGGCGATGTGGTCGTACGGGACGAGGACCGAGGAGAGCGGCACCGGCATCCGGCGGGAGAACGGGATGTCGTTGTAGCCCACGATCGCCACGTCCTGCCCCGGGACCTGGCCGGCCCGGTACGCGGCCGACATCACCCCGATGGCGAGGTTGTCGTTCGCGGCGAACACCGCCGTCGGTCGCTCTGCCGCGGGAAGGGCGAACAGTCGCTCGCCGGCGAGCACGCCGTCGTCCACGCCGTACGTCGGCGCGTGGCCGACGAGCTCGGCGGGCGCCTCGAGGCCGCGCTCGGTGAGGGCGCGCCTCGCCCCGGCCAGCCGCGATCGCGCGGTCGAGGTGAACGCGGGTCCTGCCACGACGGCGACGCGCTCGTGCCCGAGGTCGAGCAGGTGGCGCGTCGCGAGGTAGCCACCCGTCTCGTCGTCGCCGAGCGAGGACGCGCTCACGCCGTCGGTCCGCAGCACGAGGACGTGCGGGATCCCGCGCTCGCGCAGCGACTCGGGGAGGGAGTCGTCGAAGCGCGCCGTCGCCAGCACGAGGCCGTCGACGTTGCGGTCGAGCAGCGTCTCGGTGGCGCGCGCCTCGTCCTGCGGGTCGTCACCGCTCGTCGCGACGACCGCCATGAAGCCGCGCGCTCGCGCGGCGCTCTCGACCGCCTCGTACATGACGGCCATCACGGTGTCGGACAGCCGCGGGACCAGCATGCCGATCGTCCCGGTCGCACCACGGCGCAGGCCGGCCGCGATCGCGTTGCGGCGGTAGCCCAGCTCGTCGGCGGCGCGGCGCACCCGGTCAGCGCTCGCCGAGCGCGACCGGGGCCCCCGTTCGTCCAGCACGCGGCTCGCGGTCGAGACGGACACCCCGGCTGCGTCGGCGACGTCACGCAGCGTCACGACCTGTCGTTCGAACGCCACGTCCACCCCCGGTTCGGTCTGGTCTGCACCCGCCATCCTTCCATCCGCTCGGCCACGCCGCCGCGCCACCATCGCGCCGGCGACCCGGGAACGATCCGTGGCAGACGCAGGGTTGACCTGTGATCGGGACGGGGGGCATACTTGCAATCGTTCCCGTGAACGATTGCACGTTGATCCCGACAAGGAGAAGAACAATGACGTTGGACATGCGCGGCATCAACCCGGCCCCCGTGACGCCCTTCACCCGCGACGGTGCGGTGGACGTCGAGGCCATCCACCGCCTCGGCGGCTACCTGGGCTCCCTGCCCTACGTGAAGAGCCTCATCGTGCTGGGCCACGCGGGCGAGGGCACGTTCCTCACCCAGGCCGAGCAGGTGCAGGTGATCGAGGAGTTCGTGGCGTCCACCGACGGGCGCGTCCCGGTCATCGCGGGCATCACCGGCGAGGGCACGGCCGTCGCCGTCGAGGAGTCGCGCCGCGCGGTCGCCGCGGGCGCCGCCGCCGGGCTCATCTACCCCTCGCACGGCTGGCTGCGCTTCGGCTTCCAGAAGGGCGCCCCGCAGGACCGCTACAAGGCGATCTACGAGGAGGCAGGCCTGCCCAGCATCCTCTTCCAGTACCCGGACGTCACCAAGGCGTCCTACGACCTCGAGACCCAGCTCGAGATCGCCGGCCAGGAGGGTGTGTTCGCCACCAAGAACGGCGTGCGGAACATGAAGCGGTGGGACACCGAGATCCCGATCCTCCGCGAGACCTACCCCGACCTGCAGATCCTCTCCTGCCACGACGAGTACCTGCTGCACACGGCGTTCGACGTGGACGGCTTCCTCGTCGGCTACGGCAACATGGCGTCGGAGCTGCTGAACGAGCTGCTCGAGGCCGGCAAGGCGCAGGACTACGCCGCGGCGAAGGCCGTGCACACCAAGCTCTTCCCGCTCACCCAGGCCGTGTACCACCGCGGCTCGCACATGGAGGGCACCGTGGCCCTCAAGGAGGCGCTGGTCGCCCGCGGCATTCTCGAGCACGCGACCGTCCGCTCGCCGCTCCTCCCGCTCGCCGAGGGCGCGCACGAGGAGATCGCGGCCGCGCTGGCGTTCGCGGGCCTCGGCCAGGCGGTCGTCCCCGCCTGATCGGCCCACCCGGATCTCCCGGCCGCGCGGCTCACCCCCGCGCGGCCGGGACGCCCCGCTCCCCCGACGTTCCCGTTCCTCCCCCAGGGTGCCGGCCCACCCGCAGGCCTACGGCGTCTCGACGCCGCCATCGAAGGAGATGACCCGCGTTGTCCGGCACCCCGACGGGCGGCCCCGTGCGCCCCCGTCCCACCACCCCCGCTCCCACCCCGTTCCCGCGGCCGCTCGCGGTCGCCAGGGGGTGGCGGCGATGATCTGGCTCCACCTGCTCATCCTGCTCGGCGCCATCGCGATCGGCGCCAAGGTCGGCGGCATCGGCATCGGGTTCGCGGGGGGCCTCGGCGTCCTGCTGCTCGGCCTCACGGGCGCCACGGTCTCGCTCGACGACCTGCCCCTCACCGTCGTGGCGTTCATCATGGTGGTGATCGTCGCCGTCGCCGCCATGCAGGTCGCCGGCGGCATGGACTACCTCGTCGATCTCGCCGACCGAGTGCTGCGGGCCAACCCCAAACGACTCACCGTGCTCGGTCCGGTCGTCATCTACCTGCTCACGCTCACCGCCAGCACCGGTCAGGCGTCCTTCGCGACGATGCCGGTGATCGTGGAGGCAAGGAGAACGACGTCCGCCCGCAGCGCGCCCTCACGATCGGCGTCGCGGCCTCGCTCGTCGCGATCACCGCCTCCCCGATCTCAGCGTCCGTCCTGTTCATGTCCTCCCTCCTGGAGGACGGGGACACGGGCTGGGACTACCTGCTCCTGCTCGCCATCGTGATGCCAGCGACACTGCTCGCGGTCCTCGCGACCTCGGTGCTCTACCTCGTCTGGGACCGCGCGCGGGGCCGCACCGCGCTGTCGACGCTGCCCGAGTACGCCGAGCGTCTGCGCACCGGTGAGGCGCGGCCTCCGCAGCCGCACGAGGCGCGCGACCTGCCGCCCGGCGCCCGACGCTCGGTGGTGATCTTCGTCGTCGGACTCGTCGCGGTGCTCACCTACGCGGTCCTCACGAGCGAGCGGGTCGGCCTCGTCGACCCGCCCGCGATGAACGGCGCGGCGGCTCGCGTCGCGGCCATGCTGACCGTCGCCCTGGCGATCCTCGTGCTGTGCCGCGGGGACGTGAAAGAGATCCCGTCGGCCTCGACCTTCAAGGTCGGCATGACGGCGTGCACGTGCATCCTCGGCGTGGCCTGGCTCGGCTCGACCTTTGTCAACAACCACAGCGAGCTCATCGGCGAGCTGGCGGGCGATGCACTGGTGCAGTGGCCGTGGCTGCTCGCCGTCGTCATGATCCTTGCCTCGTCGCTGCTCTACTCCCAGGCCGCGACGGCGCAGGCGCTGATGCCGACCGCGCTCGCCCTCGGCGTCGCGCCGGCTGCGATCGTGGCGGCGTTCCCCGCCACCGCCGGCATGTTCATCCTGCCGACCTACCCGACCCTCCTGGCCGCCGCCGAGCTCGACGACACCGGTTCCACGCGGCTCGGCCGCCACGTGTTCGACCACCCGTTCCTCGTTCCGGGCCTGATCGTGGCCGGGCTGTCCGTGACGCTGTCGTTCGTCTTCGCGGGCCTGTACGGGGCGTGACGCGGCGACCTCCGGGAACTGGCCCTTGACGGCGGCCTCGACGCGCCCGCACACTTGCAATCGTTCCCGGGAACGTTCCTTATCGAACGTCCCTCGCGGTCATGCACTCCGTGACCACTCGTCCGAGCCTTCCCGTCGACGTCGACCCGCGGCAGAGTTGCCGCTACGGAGGACCCCATGCACGACACGACCCGTCCCACCGGCACCGTCGCCCCAGCGGCCGTCCGCGCAGACCCGCTCCCCCAGACGGTCGCGGGCCCGCCCGCGCCAGAGCGGCAGGCAGCCGCGTCCACCGCAGTGCCGAGCGCCACGGGCGAGACGACCACCACCGGTCGTCGCTCCTTCGTCCGGCTGCTGCGGATGGCCGGCCCCGCATTCGTAGTCGGCTGCTGGGGCTTCGGCCCCGGCAACCTCACCACGTCGATCCAGGCCGGCTCCGGCTTCGGGTACCAGCTCGTCTGGGTCGTCGTGGCGGCGACGATCCTCATGCTCACGCTCACCGACATGAGCGTCCGTATCGGCATCAAGTCCCCCGTCTCGCTGCTCACCGCGGTCAAGCAGCGGCTCGGCACCTGGGTGGGCTACCTCGCCGGCTGCGCCGTGTTCGTCATCACGCTGATGTTCTCCGTCGGCAACGCGGTCGGGTCCGGCCTGGCCCTCTCGATGCTCTTCGGCGGCGCGCCGGTGTTCTGGTCCGTCGTGTGCACGCTCGCCGTCGCCGTCGTGCTCGTGCTGCGCAACGTCTACGGCGTGATGGAGCGGGTGATGATCGTCGCGATGGCGCTCATGGCCCTCGCGTTCGTGCTGTCGGCGGTGCTCGCCCGGCCGGACTGGTGGCTCGCCGTCGAGGGCCTCGTCCCGCGCGTCCCGGAGGGCTCCACGACCATCGTCATCGCCCTCATCGGCACCTGTCTCTCGGCGAACGCCGCCTTCTACAGCGCCTACGGGACGCGCGAGCGTCGGCGGACGGAGTCGCAGTACCGCGACATCACCGTCGCCGACACGGTGCCCGGCATCGTCGCGCCCGGCGTCATGACGGCCCTCGTGATCCTCGTGGCGGCCAAGGTGTTCGACGGCCCCGGCGAGATCGCCTCGACGATCGGTCAGCTCTCCTCCGTGTTCGAGCCGCTCGCCGGCAGCGTGGGCACCTGGGTCTTCTCGCTCGGCTTCTTCGCGGCGGCGTTCTCCGCGATGACCGCCAACGCGACCGCCGGCGGCACGATGCTCTCCGACGCGCTCGGGAAGGGCGCCTCCGCGTCCACGACGGCCGCCCGCATCTTCTCCGGCGTCATCCTCACCGTGGGTCTCGTCGTCACCGCCATCTTCCAGGCCTCACCGGTGCAGCTCATCGTGATCGCACAGTCCCTCACCGTGCTCACCGCGCCGGTGCTGTGCTTCCTGCTCGTCTACATGGCGACGAAGGCGGAGTTCATGGGCCGGCTCCGGAACCGGTGGTGGCAGGTCGCGCTCGGCGCCGTGGCCTTCGCGGTGCTCGGGGTGTTCTGGGTCCAGCTCGTGATCGGGCTCGTCTCGTGATCGGGCTCGTCTCGTGACCGGGCTCCTCGCGTGATCCCCGGCCGACGGCGAAGGCCCCGCCGTCCCTGACGCCGCACGCCCGGGCTCGATCCTGACCGAGACCCCTGGACCCCGCGCGGGTCCGGGGGTCTTGGCATGTCGGCCGAGATCCGCCCGCCCTGGGCGATGTCGGCGGCGCGTGGCACGCTCGACCCACGCCCCCGCCCCGGGGTGAGCACGTCCCCCTCGGACCCGCACCCGTCACTCTCGAGGAGCCCCCATGAGCCTGGACAGCACCACCCGCGCCGACCTCCCCACCGGGACGACCGGACGCACGATCGTCGTCCTCGAGCCCGGTGCCCGCGGCGAGGGCGAGGGACTTCTGCGTGACGTCACCGGCATCCGCGTGCAGCGCGTGGGCGATACGCCGCCGGGCTCCGTCCCGGGCGAGTACGCCTACCTCGACCAGCTCGGCATCGCGATCCTCGCGGCGGATCCCGACCAGGTCAGCGCCCTGGGCGCGGCCGCCGCCGGAACCGAGCTCCCCGTGCGCTCCTGCGAGCCAGAGGTCTACGTCCGTGCGCTGGGCCAGCACACCGCCGCGGTCTCGGCCGACGAGACCTACCTCGCGGAGGAGCCGGGCACCGACCCGGCCACGCTCTGGGCGGACTCGCCGAACGCGACGTGGGGCATCCAGGCCGTGCACGCCGCGCCGCCCGCCGGAAGCCGCGCGCCCTGGGCCGGCTCCGGGATCACGGTCGCGGTGCTGGACACCGGAGTCGACCTCGGCCACCCGGACCTGGCCGGGGTCGTCGTCGCCCACCAGAGCTTCGTCGACGGCGAGGAGGTGCACGACGGGCTGGGCCACGGCACGCACGTGGCGGGCACGATCGCCGGCGCGCACACGCCGCCGGGCGGGCAGCGCCGGTTCTCGGTCGCCCCCTCGGCGCGCCTCGCCGTCGGCAAGGTGCTCTCGAACGAGGGGTCGGGGTCCTCGGGCGGCGTGCTGGCGGGCATCAACTGGGCCGTCTCGCTCGGAGCGCCGGTCATCTCGATGTCGCTCGGCTCGGCCGTCGCCAAGGGCGAGACCTACCTGCAGTACTACGAGGCCGCCGCCCAGGCCGCGCTCGACGCGGGCTGCCTCATCGTCGCGGCCGCGGGCAACGAGGGGTACATGCCGGTCGGCTCACCCGCCAACTGCCCGAGCGTGATGGCCGTGGCCGCGCTCGACCGGGCGCTGCTGCGGGCGTCCTTCTCGTGCGTCGCGCTCAACGGCGACGGCGGCGAGGTGAACATCGCCGCGCCGGGGGTCGACGTCTACTCCTCCTACCCGGTGGCTCGGGGGTCCTACGCCTACCTCTCGGGCACGAGCATGGCGACGCCGCACGTGTCCGGGGTCGCCGCCGTGTACGCGCAGGCCACCGGGCTGCGCGGGCGCGAGCTGTGGGCGCGGGTGGTCGAGACCGCGCGGGCGACCGGGCAGGACGCGATGCTCGTCGGCGCCGGCTGCGCCACGGTGCCCACCCGGCCGCCGGCCTGAGGATCGGACGCGCGCCGCCCGGGGGTGGGCAGTCGTCGACGGCAGGCTGACCCGGGGTGAGAATGGAGGCATGTCCGGCTCCACGCCGCTGCACCGCCGCACCCCCCACGCCCCCGAGCGCCCCGAGCGTCAGGCCGTCGTGGTGACGATCACCGGTCGCCCGCTGAGCACGACGCTGCCCGCGCTCGAGGAGTGCGGGCTCGCCGTCACCTCGGTGCTCGATCAGCTCGGGATCGTGCTGGGGCGAGCCGACACCCCGACCCGCGAACGGCTGGACCTGCTTCCGGGCGTGCACGTCGAGGCCGAGCAGGCGGTGCAGTTGCCACCGCCGGACTCGCTCCTGCAGTAGCCGAGCCGGTCGTGGTCGACCGGGCCACCTCGGCGGCTCACTCCTGCGGGCCGCCGGTCCGCCACTGGACGACCGGCTCGTCCCACCGCGACTCGTCCGCGCCGTCGCTCGCGGAGTCCAGCTGCCAGGGCACCGAGGCCACCACGACGCCGGGCGTGAACAGCAGACGGCTCTTGAGCCGCAGGGCGCTCTGGTTGTGCAGGATCTGCTCCCACCAGTGCCCCACCACGTACTCCGGCACGTAGACGACCACGAGGTCGCGCGGTGAGGTGCTGCGCAGCGACTTCACGTAGTCCAGCACCGGGCGGGTGATCTCGCGGTAGGGCGAGTCCAGCACGGTGAGCGGGATCGGGATCTCCTTGTCGACCCAGTCGGCGCGCAGCCGCTCGACGTCCTCCGGGTCGACCCCGACCGTGATGGCCTCGAGCGAGGACGGGCGGGTCGCTCGCGCGTACGCGATGGCCCGCATCGTCGGCTTGTGCACCCGCGAGATGAGCACGACCGCCTGGACCCGGGACGGCAGCGCACGCGCGGCGCTCACGTCGTCGAGCTCGAGCTCCGCGCGCACCCGGTCGTAGTGCTTGGCGATGCCACGCATCGCGACGAAGAGGATCCCCATGAGGACGAGGGTGATCCAGGCGCCGCGGGTGAACTTCGTGACGAGGACGATGACGAGCACGACGCCGGTGAGCCCCAGCCCGAACGCGTTCACCGCGCGCGAGCGGACCATCCGCGACCGGACTCGGGCGTCGACCTCGGTGCGCAGCGCACGCGTCCAGTGCCGCACCATGCCGAGCTGACTCATCGTGAAGCTGATGAAGACGCCCACGATGTAGAGCTGGATGAGCCGCGTGACCGAGGCGTCGAAGATGATGACGAGCGCGATCGCGGCGGCCGCGAGGGCGATGATGCCGTTGGAGAACGCGAGGCGGTCACCCCGGGTGTGCAGCTGCCGCGGCAGGAGCCCGTCCCGCGCGAGGATCGAGCCCAGCACGGGAAACCCGTTGAACGCCGTGTTCGCCGCGAGGACGAGGATGAGGCCGGTGACCGCCGTCACGAAGTAGAACAGCACGGGGGTGTGGTGGAACACCGCGTCGGCGATCTGCCCGATGACGGGGTGCTGCTCGTACCCCACGGGGAGCGCCCGACCACCGTCGGTCATCTGCTCGTGCGGGTTCTCGGCGAAGACGACGCCCGTGGCCCGGGCGAGGAAGAGGATCGCGGCGATCATGGTCACCGAGATGAGACCCAGCAGCAGGAGGGTCGTCGCGGCGTTGCGCGACTTCGGCTTCTTGAACGCCGGAACCCCGTTGCTGATCGCCTCGACACCCGTCAGCGCCGCGCAGCCGGAGGAGAACGCCCGGGCGAGCAGCATCGCGCCGCCGATGCCCACGAGGCCCTGCTCGAACCCGGGCTCGGCCACCAGCTCGAAACCCGCGCTCTCGGCCAGCGTGAGACTGCCGGTGAAGTACTGCACGGTGCCCCAGACCGCCATCAGTCCCATCGCGAACATGAACAGGTACACCGGGACGGCGAAGAACGCCCCCGACTCCCGCACGCCGCGCAGGTTCATGAGGGTGAGCAGCACGATGGCGCCCACCGCGATGGCGGCCTCGTAGCCGTTCACCGACGGGACGATCGCCGACAGGTACTGCGCGGCCTGGGAGATCGAGACCGCCACCGTCATGACGTAGTCCACGAGCAGCGCGCTCGCGACGCTGATGCCCGCGTTGCGGCCGAGGTTCGTCGTCGCGACCTCGTAGTCCCCGCCACCCGAGGGGTAGGCGTGCACCGTCTGGCGGTAGGAGGCGACCACCGTGAGGAGGACGACGGCGACGGCGAGCCCGATCCAGGGCGACAGGAGGTAGGAGGTGACGCCCGCGATCGAGAGCGTCAGCAGGATCTCGTCCGGCGCGTAGGCGACCGACGACAGCGCGTCCGAGGCGAAGACGGGCAGCGCGATGCGCTTGGGCAGCAGCGTGTGGCCCAGCGCGTCACTGGACATCGGGCGCCCGAGGAGGACGCGCTTGGCGCCGTCGAGGATTCCTGGCACGGGTCGACATGCTAGGCGCGTGTAGCGTCTGACGCGTGCACGTCGTCATCATGGGTGCGGGCCGCGTGGGCGTCATGCTCGCGGAGACGCTCGAGAACCAGGGCCACTCGGTGGCCGTCATCGACTCCAACCCCGAGGCGTTCCGCCGGCTCCCGGCCGACTTCTCCGGACGACGCGTCACCGGCATGGGGTTCGACCGGGACGCCCTGACCCAGGCCGGCATCGACGAGGCCTACGCGTTCGCCGCGGTGTCCAACGGCGACAACTCCAACATCCTCGCCGCCCGCGTGGTGCGCGAGACCTTCGGCGTCGACAACGTGGTCGCGCGGATCTACGACGCCGGTCGCGCCGAGATGTACTCGCGGCTCGGCATCCCGACCGTCGCCACCGTGCGGTGGACGGTGGACCAGATGCTGCGTCGCCTGCTGCCGGCCCGCGAGATGACCGAGTACACCGACTCCTCGGGGAAGGTCGCGCTCGTGGAGATGTCGCTCCACGCGGGCTGGATCGGCGTGCCCGTGGCTCGCCTCGAGCAGGCGTCGGGCGCCCGGGTCGCCTTCCTCACCCGCTGGGGCGCCGGCATGCTCCTCACCCCTGAGTCCGTGGTGCAGGAGAACGACGTCGCGCACGTGCTGTGTGCGCCGTCGTCCGCGAACGCCGTCCAGCGCGTGCTCGCCACGCCGCCGCGCAAGGAGGAGTCATGAAGGCTGTCATCGCCGGTGCCGGCAGTGTCGGCCGGTCCATCGCCCGCGAGCTGCTCGGGCACGGCCACGACGTCACGCTCATCGACCGCAACCCCGCCGCGATGCGCGTGGCCAGCGTGTCGCGCGCCCGCTGGCTGCTCGGGGACGCGTGCGAGATGGCGACCCTGGAGCAGGCGGGCCTGGAGGACTGCGACGTCGTCGTGGCGGCGACGGGCGACGACAAGGTGAACCTCGTGCTGTCGCTCATCGCCCGGACGGAGTTCGCGGTGCCGCGCACCGTCGCGCGCGTGAACAACCCGAAGAACGAGTGGATGTTCGACGAGACGTGGGGTGTGGACGTCCCCGTCTCGACGCCGCGGATCATGACGGCGCTCGTCGAGGAGGCCGTCAGCGTGGGGGACCTCGTCAAGCTCTTCGAGCTGCAGTCCTCCGGTGCGGGGATGTACGAGGTCGCACTCCCCGACAGCTCCCCGCTCGTGGGGCGCCGCGTCGGCGAGGTGGCCTGGCCGCTCGACGTGGTGCTCGCCACCATCATCCGCAGCAACCACCCGATCCCGCCGAGCCCGGACGACGCCCTGGAGGGCGGGGACCAGCTGCTGTTCGTGGTGGCCGACAAGGTCGACGCGCACCTCAGTCCCGACGGGACGCCCGTGCAGCAGCTCCAGCGTGTCCTGGACGCCGGACCAGCAGCCACGTCAGCCACAGCACCAGCGCCCACAGCGGCAGCCCCATGACGAGCCGGGCCGTGCCGAGCCAGGCGACCTCGCCGCCGAGGTAGAGCGGCAGCTGGACGGCGAGGCGCAGCACGAACGCGGCGAACCAGAGCCACGTGGCGATCGTGTAGCGGCGCATCGCCTGCGGGTCGCGCCGCCACGAGGAGTCCAGCACGGGCGGAGCCGGCTCGCCCGGTTCGACGGCGGCACCCGCCTCGGTCCGTGCGTCGACCGGGGCCTTGGGCGCCAGGCCGAGCGCGCTCACCACGATCCCCACCAGCGGCCAGCGCACCGCGAGGGAGATCCCCACGCCGAGCGCGAACGCGGCGTTCGTGAGCAGGCCCCACGCGAAGTAGTTCTCGGCGTCGCCCGAGCGCCAGGCCCAGAAGGCGCCGATCCCGACGCCGAGCACGCCGCCGAGCGCGTACGTCACCGGGCTGCGACGCACCAGCCGCGCGACGACGGCGATCGCCGCGACGGCGAGCGAGGCCAGGACAGGCGGTCGCACCTCGTTCGTGACGACGAAGACGACGACGAAGACGAACCCGGGCGCGACCGACTCGATCAGCCCGCGCCACCCGCCGACGGCCTCCTCGAGCGAGAAGCCCTCGCCGCCGAGCGCCCGCAGGCCCTGCGCCCGCGCGACGTCCGGCGCCAGCTCGCGAGCGGTCGCGGGCACGACGGCGGGAGTCACCGCGGGCGCGACGGCGGGACCGGCGTGGAACACGCCGTCGGGGGTCGCGGGCCTGGCAACGGGGGGCGTGGCGGCGGGCGAGGCGTCCGGCCCAGCGTCTGGTGCGGTGGGGGCGGCGCCGTCGACGCGGTCCCGCGCCGCGTCGCTCACCCGGCACCCGGCCGGGTGGCGATGAGGTCGTAGCGCGGGTTGAACATCAGCAGGCGCGCCTGGCGCGCCTCGCCGCGCGCCACCATGCCGGTGGCGAGCAGCCGCCGGCCGGGCACGATCCCGGGCACGTCGCGGCGTCCCGTCCAGCACAGCTCGATCGAGCCGGTGCCGTCGAACAGCTCCGCGCGCAGCGCCGTCGTCGAGCCCACCGGCGCGTACGTCACGGAGCGCAGCACGCCGGCCACACGGCTGCGGTGGCGCGGCTGGAGCGCGGCGATGTCCTCGGTCTGGTACCGCTCGACCCAGCTGCGCTGCTCCGACGCCTGGAGCTCGGCGTGGCTGGCGAGCCAGCCGACGCGGGCCGAGGTCGTCCCCACCTCAGCGCACCTCGGTGATCTCGGGACCGCGGCGGAGCAGGTCCGGCTGCGCGGGCGCCGGCTCGGCGGGCGCCGGCCGGCCGGGCATCGTGAGGGTGAGCAGCTCGCTCGGCGGCTTGGCCTCGCTGCCGCGCACCACGACCACCTCGGAGAAGTACTGCTCCATCTGCGTCGCGGCCGCGCGGTCGGCGAGGGCTGCCCCGGTGAGCACGCCGCGCAGGAACCAGCGCGGTCCGTCCACGCCGAGGAACCGGGCCGGCCGGCGTGCCACGTTGCCGGCCTGGTCCCGCACCGGGAGCAGCGCGAGCAGCTCGGCGCCGAACGGGCCCTTGGCCTCCTGCACCGAACCGCCCTGGGCCGTGATCTGCGCGGCGATCTGGCCGCGGATCTCGTCCCAGATGCCCGCGGTGCGCGGTGCGGCGAACGCCTGCAGCTGCAGGTTGGACTGGCCGATCGTCACGTTGGCCGCCATGACGCGCTTGGACTGGCGGTCCAGCTCCATCCGCAGCGCCATCCCGTTGCGGCCGGGGATGCGCAGCGCGCCGAGGTCCACGCGGCCGGGGCGGTCGTCGGCGTCGGCGACGTCCCACGGGCCACGCTCGCCGGCGGGCACCGCCTCGGGCGAGAGCGTGGCCTCGCCGTCGGTGGCCTCGCCGCCGTCGGTGGCCTCGCCGGCGTCCGGGGTGGCCTCGCCGTCGACGGCCTCGGCGGCCGGCTCGGGCGCTGTCTCCTCCGCCTCGCGGCGGCGTCGACCGAACAGAGCCATCAGGAGTCCTCTCCGGCGGGGACGAACCCGCCCGTGGAACCGAAACCGCCCGTCCCGCGGACGGTCTCGGGCAGGTCCTGTGCGACCTGCCAGCGTGCGTGCGCCACGCGCTGCAGCACGAGCTGGGCGATCCGGTCGCCCCGCTCGAGCGTCACCGCGCGGTCACGTGACGTGTTGACGAGCACGACGGCGACCTCGCCGCGGTAGTCCGCGTCGATCGTGCCGGGTGCGTTGAGCACGGTGACCCCGTGCCGCGCGGCCAGGCCGGAGCGGGGGTGCACCAGCGCGACGAACCCCGGCGGCACCGCCAGCGCGAGCCCCGTGGGCACGGTCGCACGCTCACCCGGCTCGAGGGTCACGGCGACCCGCGCGCGCAGGTCCGCACCCGCGTCGAACCGGTGCGCATAGGTGGGCGGCTCGATGCCGTCGTCGAGGATCTTGATCGCGACGTCGACCTCCTCGGGGCCCTCCCCGGGCGCTCCCGCCATGCCGTCGTGCGTCACCCGGCCACTCTACCTGCGCGTCTGCACGGCCCCGGCGCCGTGGCAGGCTTGGACACATGCCCCCCGCTGTCGAGTCCGCCGACGTGTTCGTGGAGCGTCAGTGGCCCTCCGCGGGGGCCTGGGTGCTCGCACCGTTCGGGGGTCTGCTGGCGGGGCTCGTGGTCTTCCCGCTGTCGGAGGTGACCGCCCTGGCGACCGCGATCGTGGTGACCGCCACCATCGCGCTGCTGCTGGCCCGGACCGCCGACCGCGTCAGCGTGAGCGACGGCACCGACCCGGGCCTGCGCGCCGGCCGCGCGTTCCTGGACGCGTGGCACATCGGCGAGGTGCGCGCGCTCGACGCCGAGGCGACCCGGCACGTCCTGGGGCCGGGTGCGGACGCACGCGCCTACCTCGCGCACCGCGGCTGGATCCGCACCGCCGTGCAGGTCGAGGTGCGCGACGACGCGGACCCGACGCCGTACTGGGTCGTCTCCTCCCGGCGCGCGGACGAGCTGGCACGCGCGCTGCAGGCGATCCGTCCACCCGTCGCCTGACGGCACGCAGGCAGGGTCCGCGGTCGAAGGACGACCGCGCCGAGACGACGACGGCCCCCGGCTGGAGCCGGGGGCCGTGCTGTCGCTGAGGGTCGGATCAGGCGGCGCACTCCGCGCAGACCGCTCCGACCGAGTCGCTGAACGCGAGCTGGCTGCGGTGGTGCACGAGGAAGCACCGCGTGCACGTGAACTCGTCCGCCTGCCGCGGAAGGACGCGGACGGTGATCTCCTCACCGGACAGGTCGGCGCCGGGCAGCTCGAACCCCTCGGCGGCCTCGGTCTCGTCCTCGTCCACCACGGCCGAGGTCTTCTCGTTGCGGCGGGCCTTCAGCTCCTCGAGGGAGTCCTCGTTGAGCTCTTCGTCGGTCTTGCGGGGGGCGTCGTAATCGGTCGCCATGGTGGGGCGTCACACTCCGTCTTCGTCGGGTGGTTGTCCACCCAGGTGTTCACGTCGGGCCGGTTCGCCGACTCGGCGGGCAGGTCGAGCGGGGTGATTGTGCACCAAACGAGACCCGACCGCACGCGGCCCGCCCTCCGGGGTGTCGCCGACAGGGATCGGCCGACGGCTCCACGGGGCCGGACACTGCGCTCAACGCACGCGACCCCGCGGTTGTTCCCGGTCTCGCGAGGCAGTCGAGACGGCTGAGGACGACGTCGCGACCGACCGTGCCGCGTCGCCGCCGCGCAAGCCCTCGGACCGCGTCGAGATGGTTCGGAGGCGGCCACACTCCGCACCGGGTCCCACGGTCCTCGCGTGCCAGGTGGCACCCTGGGGGCAGAAGGAGGCCACATGCGTGAGCTACAGCTCGAGAGCCTGCACGCCGACGGCGAGCACCTGGTCCTCGTCGACGGCGAGGGGCAGCGCTACCTGCTCGTGATCGACGAGCCCCTGCGCGTCGCCGTGCGGCGGGACCGCCCGCACCTGGAGGCGCTGCGCGCAGCCGAGCGCAGCCCGCTGTCCCCCCGGGAGATCCAGGCACGGATCCGCGCGGGCGCGAGCGTCGAGGAGGTCGCCGCCGCGGGCGGCGTCGCCCTCGAGGCGGTGCGCCGGTTCGAGGGTCCGGTGCAGGCGGAACGCACGTGGATCGTGCAGCAGACGCGCGCCCTGGCGATCGGTCACGAGGTGGGCGCGCCCACGCTCGGGGACCTCGTGCTGGACCGGCTCGCCGCCCGCGGCGTGGAGTCCGAGGCCGAGTGGGACGCCCTGCGCCGAGCCGGCGAGCCGTGGGAGGTCAGCGTCACGTTCACCGCGGGCGGCGCGGAGCGCCGCGCCGCGTGGCACGTCGACCTCCAGGCCCGTTCGATCACCGCGCTCGACGACGAGAGCCGCTGGCTCTCCGAGACCGACCTCACCACGCGTCGCCCGCGCGGCGCGACGCCGTTCGACGTCGAGGCCGACGAGCACCGCCGCGGCGCCGATCTCGTGATCCGCGACCTGCGCGGCTCGGCCGGGTCGACGGGGCCGGCGGGACCAGCCGCGGCGGCCGGGTCGGGGGCCGTCGGACCCTCCGTCGGGTCGACCGCCGGCCCGCAGCCCGGTGAGCGTGGGCGCCCGACGCACGGCGCAGCGGCCGCCGAGGACGTGCCCGGTGCCGACACCGCGGCGCACGCCGGCGCAGCGGACGACGCCGGCGTGGCCAGCGCGACGGACTCCCTGCTGGCCGAGCTGACGGCCCGCCGCGGGCGGCGCGGTCACGCCGCGCGGGACGACGGCGCAGCGGACGACGGCGACGAGCGCGCCTCGAGCGGGGGCCGCCTCGAGCCGGGCGACCCGGACGATCCCGGTGACTCGCGCTCCCCCGGGCTCGGCGGCACCGCCGACGACGCACCCGCCGAGGAGGGCCTCTTCCCGGTCCCACCGGTCCTCCGCCTGCGCCGTGCGGCCGCGGACTCCACCACCGGCGCCTCCGGGGCGGAGTCCGGGTCCGGGTCCGGGTCCGATGACACCGCGGCCACGGCTGAGGACCCGGCGGCGCCCGCCGCGCCCGCGCGGGGGAAGTCCCGCTCGCGGCGCACGTCGGTGCCGTCCTGGGACGAGATCGTCTTCGGGTCGCGCTCCGACTGACTCGACCTCAGGTCCGGGTGACGAGCGCGGGGACGGCGAGCTCCGCCGTCGTGAGCGAGCCGTGCATCCCGACCAGCCGCAGCGACGCGGCGCTCTGGCTGCGCGAGTCGACGACCGCCGTCGTGCCCGTGAGGGCGACCACGAGGTCGCCGATCAGGGCGCGGTTGCGGTCGGCGACCGGGCCGAACAGCCCGCCGGCCGCCGCGTCAGCCCCGGTCAGCACCCACGCCCGCTCGCCCAGCGCCTCGGCCCAGCGCTCGCGCGCCGCGCCGATCGCGGCGCCGGGCTCGAGGTGCACGTGCAGCGCGCGCGGCTCGCCCGCCACGAGCACCACCTGCTCGCGCAGCGCCGGGGTCTCGGCGACGTCGAGGCGCTCGGTGACGTCGACCATGCCGTGGTCGGCCGTGACGAGCACGGTCGTCCCGCGCGGCGCCCGGCGCAGCAGCGTGCGCAGCCCCGCGTCGAGCGCGGCGAGCTCCTCGCCCCACTCGGGCGCCGCCCAGCCGCGCTGGTGCCCGACCGCGTCGAGCGCGCCCCAGTACAGGTAGACGAGGCCGGGTCGGCGCAGGGCGGTGAGCGTGGCCTCGACGGCGTCGTCCCACCGGTCGGCCGGCACGAACGTCGCGCCGCGCAGGGCCGCCGTGGTGAGCCCGGAGCCGGCGAACTTGGACTTGCCGATCGCCGTGGAGGCGCCCTCGAACCGCTCGAAGACGGTCGGCAGCGGCTGCCACGTGCGCGCGTCGGGCACGGGTGCACCCGGACCGGCGGTCCACGAGACGAGGTTGACGAGCTGATCGGCGGGGGGCAGCCCGAGCGCCGCCGCGTCGGGGCAGCGCAGCGAGTAGCCGAGCAGTCCCGTCTCGCCGGGGCTGCGCCCGGTACCGAACGAGCCGAGCGACGCCGCGGTCGTGCTGGGGTAGCCGGCGCTCGCGTGCGGTTCGCCCGCCGCGGCGGCGTCGGCGAGCATCCCGCGCAGCACGGGCGCGTGCCCCGCGCGTGCGGTGAGCGCCTCGGCGCCGAGCCCGTCGACGAGCACGACGACGGCGCGCTCCCCCGCGGGAAGGTCGAGCCCGGCGCCCGGCAGGTCGGGCAGGACGGCACCGAGCGAGCGCGCGACGTCCGGCAGCAGTCCGCGCAGCGGCCGCCGCGTGCCCGGCAGCTCGAGCCCGGCGGGTGGGTGCAGCTGCGGCGGGTCCGGCGCGGCGACATCGGCGGCCGTGGGTCCGGTCACGTGCGTGCGGTCGCGGCGGACAGGGCGCGCGCGAACCCGAGCGCGGCACCCAGCGCCTCCTCGCCCTCGGCCTCGGCGCTGACCCGCACCACGAGGTCGTCCGGCGTGGCAGCGCCGGTCAGCCCGTGGTCGGCCTCGCACTGCGGATCCCCGCACGTCGCGGGCTCGAGGTCGATGCGCTGGACGGCACCCCAGCCCAGGGACATCGTGAGGTCGCGCCGGCGGGAGACGCCGTCGTGCTGGGCGGGGTCGGTGAAGCCCTGGGTGATGACGACCGAGCGCACCTCACGCAGGGGCACGGCCTCGGTGCTCGCGAGGGCCTGCGCCTCGCCGTCGAGCGTGTGGTCGTCGACGTGCGCCACGATCAGCCGGTGCGGCGTGAGCACGAGGGCGGTGAGGTGACGGCGCACCTCGGCGTCGTCGAACGTCGTCTCGGGCTGCAGGAGGTGGGCGACCACCTCCTCACCGGCGAGCGCGACGTCGATGACGTCCGCGACGAGGTCCGGGTAGTACCCGCACCGGTGCAGGTCCTGCACGAGGTCGGTTGAGGTGGGTCGGCGCACCGCGACATTGTTCCATCCCGGGCCGCCCCGCGGGCGATGCCCACAGCCCGGGCCCCGGGCTGGTGCCGCGCGCCAGCCGCAAGCCGCCAGCCGCAAGCCGCAAGCCGCAAGCCGCAAGCCGCAGGCCGCAGGCCGCGAGCCCGTCGCGCGCGGCGTCAGGCGCGTCGCGCGCGGCGTCAGGCGCGTAGCGCGCGGCGTCAGGCGCGTAGCGCGCGCCGCCCGCCGTCGGGCCGGGACTCGGGCGTGAGGTCCACGTGGGCGGAGAGCACGACGACGCCCTCGGGCGAGGCGAGCGCCGGCCGCAGCTCGACGCGGTGCAGCTGCGGGAGCGCCTCGACGGCCTCGGCGACCCGCGCGAGCAGGTCCTCCAGGGCCGCGACGTCGACGCTCTCGCCCCCGCGCTGCCCGAGCAGCCGCGGCGCGGCGCGGACGGAGTGCACGAGCCGGTGCACGTCACCGGTGCGCAGCGGCGGCATGGCGTAGGACGCGTCGTCGAGCAGGTCGGTCGCGTCGCCCGCGAGGCCGAACGAGACGACCGGGCCGAGGAGGCGGTCCTCGCCGGCCGTGACGACGCACGCCACGCCGAGCGGCGCCATCGGCTGGATCTCCACCGGGGCGTGCGAGTCCTGGCGCAGCCGCACCTGGCGGACCGCCTCGACGAGCTCGATCGGCCCCGCGACGTCCAGCCGGACTCCGCCCAGGTCCGCGCGGTGGCGCAGCATCGCGTCGGTCGACTTCACGGCCACGGGCCAGCCGAGGTCGCGCGCGGCGGCGAGCGCCTGCGACGTCGAGCGCACCTCGCGGCTGGGCAGCACCTCGATCCCGAAGGCCGAGAGCAGCTCGCGCGTCCGGTCACGTCCGAGGCGCACCCGCTCCCCCGGTGCCGCGTGGGCGACCTCCGCGGCGACGAGCTCACGCGCACGACGCAGGTCCACGCCGTCGGGCGCGACGAGGTGACCGCGGTCGGTGCGCCGCCAGCGCGCGTACGCGTCCGCCAGCTCCAGCGCCGCCACGGCGTCCTCGACGGACGGGAAAGCGGGGACGGTCCGCTCATGCGTGAGGCCGGGCGTCACGCCGACGAGACCGGGCACGACGGCGAGCACCGGTCGCTCCCCCGACCCCAGTCGGGCAATGGCCTCGAGCACCTCGGCCTCCGGCGGCCCCAGCGGCGGGGAGTACACGGCGAGCGCGACGTCCCAGTCCTCCCGGGTCGCGAGCGTCGCGGCGGCCTCCACCACGGCCCCGGGCGGGCTGGCCCACGGCAGCTGGACCACGACGGGGTCGGGGTCCAGGTGCGCGACCTGCGCCGCGACGAGCCGCGCTACCGACGCGGCGGTGGTGAGGACCGCGACGCGTGCCCCGCGCGGGAGCTCCTGGTGGGCGAACAGCGTGGTCGCGGCCACCATCGCGCGCATCGTCGGAGCCACGAGGACGCCCGCCGCGAGCATGGCCTCCTCGACGGCCCCGCGCCCCAGGGTGCCGGCCTCCCGCGACCGCTCGCGCTGGCTGGCGCCCACCACGGCCACGACCGGGACCGCCGCGCTGACGCGGCTCGCGACGCGCGCGAACTTGCGCGGGTTGCCGAGGGACTCCAGGTACATCCCGACGACGCGGACGTCGCTCTGACCCGCGAGGTACTGCAGCACGTCGTTGCCGGAGACGTCGGCGCGGTGTCCCGCCGAGACGAACGTGCCCACCCGTGCGCCGTACGTCTCGACCTCGTCCATCATCTCCTGCGCCATCGCGCCGGACTGGCAGAAGAACGCGGACGGGCCGGGCGTCAGGGGCTCGGTGCGCAGCGTCGCGTTGACCACGCGGTCGCCGCGCGCCACGGACACGCCGAACGAGCGCGGACCGATCAGCCGCAGACCCGCCTCGCGCGCGGCCGTCACGAGGTCGCTCAGGCGCGGGGCGTCGCCGTCGGGCGCGTCGAAACCGTCGGACAGGAGCACCACGCCCCGCACCCCGCGGGCCGCGAGGGGGGCCAGCAGGTCGAGCACGGCGTGCGGCGACGCGGCGACGACGGCGAGCTGGAGCGGGTCCTCCGGCGCACCCGCCAGGTCGGCCGACCAGGTGTGGCCGGCCTGCGCGGCGACGTCGGCCAGGGCCTCGCCGACGCAGTGCGCGAGGGTGCCGGTGAGGTTGCTGGCGACCCGGCGCGCGAACGCGGCGTCGTGGCCGTCGGTGACCACGAGCACGCCCGTGGGGTCCAGGAGCATCCGCATCGACGCCGCGTCGGTGCGCTGCTCGCGGCTCGCGACGACCTCGAGGGACCGGTCGGTCGCCTCGATCGTGAACGACAGCGAGATCACGCCGTCCTCGTACCGCTGCACGACGTCGTAGCCCGCGTCGGTGAAGACACGGATCATCTTCGCGTTGCCCGGCAGGACGTCCGCCACGAACGTGGACACGCCCCGCTCGCGCGCGGCGGCCGCGAGGTGCTCGAGCAGCACCGACCCGAGGCCGCGGCCCTGGTAGACGTCGGACACGTTGAACGCGACCTCGGCGGAGTCGGCGTCGATCCGGTCGTAGCGCCCGACGGCGACGATCGCCGCGCCGGAGACGACGACGAGCGCGACCCGGTCGACGTGGTCCACCGTGACGAGGCGCTCCAGGTCGCGCTCGGGCAGCCGGCGCAGCGGCGCGAAGAACCGGAAGTAGATCGACTCCTCGCTCTGCGCGACGTGGAACGCCTGCAGCGCGTCGGCGTCGGTGGGGCGGATCGGCCGGATCCGCATGGTCGAGCCGTCCCGCAGCAGCACGTCCGCCTCCCAGTGCCGGGGGTACGGCTCTCCAGCGGGCTGCATGACCGTCACCCTAACCGGGGCCCGGCGAGGCTGGCAGGCGAACGCCCGTTCGTCGGTGATGATGGGAGGCGTGCCTGACGCCTCCCGCCCGAGCGGCCGAAACTCCCCCGGCGCGGACCGGGTGGGGTCGGTGGTCGACATCGACGTCACGTCCGAGATGCAGGACTCCTTCCTGGAGTACGCCTACTCGGTCATCTACGCCCGCGCCCTGCCGGACGCCCGGGACGGGCTCAAGCCCGTCCAGCGCCGGATCCTGTTCCAGATGGACCAGATGGGCCTGCGACCCGACCGGGGGCACGTGAAGTCGGCCCGCGTCGTGGGCGAGGTGATGGGCAAGCTGCACCCGCACGGCGACACCGCGATCTACGACGCGCTCGTGCGCATGGCGCAGGACTTCTCCCTGCGCCTGCCGCTGGTGGACGGGCACGGAAACTTCGGCTCGCTCGACAACGGTCCGGCGGCGCCCCGGTACACCGAGGCCCGGCTCGCGCCGGCGGCCCTGGCGATGACGGCGGACCTGGACGAGGACGTCGTCACGATGGTCCCGAACTACGACAACCAGTTCCGCCAGCCCGAGGTGCTGCCCGCCGCGATCCCGAACCTGCTCGTCAACGGGGCCTCGGGGATCGCGGTCGGGATGGCGACCAACATGCCGCCGCACAACCTCGTCGAGGTGGTCGCCGCGGCCCGGCACCTCATCGCCCACCCGGACGCCGACCTCGAGGCGCTCATGCGCTTCGTCCCCGGGCCCGACCTGCCCGGCGGCGGCCGGATCATCGGCCTCGAGGGCGTTCGCGAGGCGTACGCCGGCGGGCGCGGCTCGTTCCGCACGCGCGCGACGGCGAAGATCGAGTCGATCACGCCGCGCCGCAAGGGCATCGTCGTCTCCGAGCTGCCCTATCTCGTCGGGCCGGAGAAGGCGAAATCGAAGATCGTCGACGCCGTCCGGGCCAAGAAGGTCCAGGGCGTGTCCGACGTGGTGGACCTGTCCGACCGCACCAACGGCACGCGCCTCGTGATCGAGGTCAAGACCGGGTTCAACCCGGAGGCCGTGCTCGAGCAGCTGTACCGGCACAGCCCGCTGGAGGACTCCTTCGGCATCAACAACGTCGCGCTCGTCGACGGTCAGCCGCGCACGCTCGGGCTGCGCGAGCTGCTGGTCGTGTACGTCGACCACCGCCTGGAGGTGGTGCGGCGGCGCACCGAGTACCGCCTCGGCCGCCGGCAGGACCGCCTGCACCTCGTACGCGGCCTGCTCGTCGCGATCGCCGACATCGACGAGGTCATCGCGGTCATCCGCTCGAGCGAGGACGCCGCGACGGCGCGCACCCGCCTGCAGCAGGTCTTCGACCTCTCCCAGGCGCAGGCGGAGTACATCCTCGAGCTGCAGCTGCGCCGGCTGACCAAGTTCTCCACGATCGAGCTCGAGCGCGAGCAGGGCGAGCTGCTCGCGCAGATCGCGGAGCTCGAGGCGATCCTCGCCGACGACGCGGTGCTGCGCGGCGTCGTGTCCGACGAGCTCGCCGAGGTGGCCCGCCGGTACGGCACGCCACGGCGCACGGTGCTGCTGGAGTCCGCGGGCGGCGCCGTGACCGCGCTGTCCGCGCCGGCCGCGGGCCGCGGCGGGGCGGTTCCGCTCGAGGTGCCCGACACCCCCTGCACCGTGCTGCTGTCGGTGACCGGCCTCGTGGCGCGGACCGGCGACGACGCACCCGTGGTCCGCACCGGGTCGCGGTCCGCGCACGACGCGCTCGCCGCCCAGGTCTCGACGTCGGCACGCGCCACGGTCGGCGTCGTCACCTCGCGGGGGCGGATCGTGGAGCTGTCCGTGCTCGACGTGCCGACGCTGCCGAGCACGGACGGGGCACCGAGCCTCGCCGGTGGCGCGGTGGCGGCCGACCTCGTGACGCTCGAGCGCGGCGAACGCATCCTCGCGCTCACCGCGATCGAGCCCGACTCACCGGTGCTCGCCCTCGCCACCGCGCAGGGCATGGTCAAGCGCGTCGCCCCCGGGGACCGCCCCGTGCGCGGCGAGGCGTGGGAGTGCCTCGCGCTGCGACCCGGCGACGAGGTGGTCGCGGCGGTCCCCGCACGCGACGACGACGAGCTCGTGCTCGTGACCTCGGACGCGCAGCTGCTGCACTTCCCCGCGGCCCAGGTGCGCGCGCAGGGCCGCGCGGCCGGCGGCATGGCCGGGGTCAAGGTCGACGGCGGGAGCCGGGTGGTGCACCTCGCCGTCGTCCCGCACGGCCGGGCCGACGACACGGTCGTCGTGACCGTCGCGGGCGCGTCCGGCGCGCTTCCGGGGACCGCGCCCGGGACCGCCAAGGTGACGCCGTTCGCCGCCTACCCGGGCAAGGGCCGCGGCACCGGCGGGGTCCGGGCGCACCGGTTCCTGCGCGGCGAGGACGCCCTCGTGCTGGCCTGGGTCGGGCCGGACCCGGCCCGCGCCGTGGGCTCCGGTGGCCAGCCCGTCGAGCTGCCCGAGCTGGACGACCGCCGGGACGGCTCCGGCCGGCCGCTCACGCACCCGGTGGCCGGGATCGGCTAGACCTCGATGCTCCAGAGCACCGAGCCGCGGGTCGGGACGTAGCCGAGCCCCTCGTACAGCCCGAACGCGCCGGTGCGGCTCTCGGTGTCCACGCCGAGCGCCGCGTACTGCATGCCGTCGGCCGCGTACGCGCGCATCGCCGTCGTGAGCAGTGCGGTGGCCACGCGCCGGCCGCGCCACTCGCGGCGCACCCCGAGCAGGTCGGTGTAGCCGACGGTGTACCCGAACGCGGGCCAGTCCTGCTCGTACCTGCCCGACAGCAGGTAGCCCGCGATGCGCACCCGGTCGGTGGAGCGGTCCATGACGACGAAGCTCCACTCGGGGGCGAAGTGGCTGTTGCCCTCCTGCCAGGCCTCGGGCGTCTGCGGCTCGGCGTCCCAATGGTCGGCGAACGCCTCGTTGTGCGCCTGACGCACCTGGTCGTCCAGCTCCTGGGTCCACGGCTCGACCCGCAGCGACGCCGCGATGGTGGTCGCCGGGATCGGCAGGGCGAGGTCGCGGCGCAGCTCGGTGTAGTAGCGCCGTGGCTCGAACCCCGCGCGGCGCAGGAGCGCCTCCTGGTCACCCATGCCGTCCTCGACGTAGGTCGCGATCCGGGCCGGGACCTGGGGGTGCAGCTCCGCGAGCAGCTGCCGCGCCCGGGCCACCTGCCACGCCACGAGCCCGGTTCCCACGCCGCGGCGCCGGACCTCGGGGTGGACGCCGCCGCCGAGGAACACCCGCACGTTGACCTCGTGGCCGGGCAGCGCCCGCACCCGGGCGTACGCGACGAGTGCGCCGTCGGCCGTGACGCCGGCGATCGTGTTGACGCCCGGGTCGCACGCCGAGCCGTCGAACAGGTCCTCGGCGAGCTCGTCCTCGCTCGTGCGGTAGGGCGGGTCGTCGTGCTCCTCGCACGCCGCGACGAGCGCCGCGAGGGCGGGCAGGTCGAGTCGGTCGAGGCCGCGCCAGCTGATCCCCTCGAGCGCCGGCGGGGCCGGCAGGGTCGCCGGAGCGGACTCGCGGTCGCCCGGCGGGCGCAGCGGTGGTTCCTCCAGCGTCATGGGGCCGAGCCTACGGGAGGGCCCGCGGGCCTCCCCCGAGCGCCTCGCACCTGGGAGTCCGGCGGGCCGGCCGAGCCCGCCGAGGAGTCCCAGCCGGCCGAGCGTGCCGAGTCCAGGGCTGGGCGCGCCGGACCCGCGCAGGCCCTCAGGCGTCGATCCGCTCGCGGTCCAGGCCCGCGGCCCCGGCCACGATGAAGTCCTTGCGCGGCGCGACGTCGTTGCCCATGAGCAGCTCGAAGATCTCCTCCGCGCGGGTCGCGTCCGCCATCGTGACGCGCCGCAGCGTGCGGTGCGCGGGGTCCATCGTGGTCTCGGCCAGCTGGTCGGCGTCCATCTCCCCGAGACCCTTGTAGCGCTGGATCGGCTCCTTGTAGCGCTTGCCCGAGCGCTCCAGCCGGGCGAGCAGCCGGTGCAGCTCGGCCTCGGAGTACGTGTAGGTCATCTCCCCCGGCTTGCCGCCCGACCCGTACGTCTCCACCCGGTGCAGGGGCGGCACCGCGGCGAACACGCGCCCGGCGTCCACCAGGGGGCGCATGTACCGGAAGAACAGGGTGAGCAGCAGCGTGCGGATGTGCGCGCCGTCGACATCGGCGTCGGTCATGAGGACGACGCGGCCGTACCGCGCGGCGTCGAGATCGAACGACCGGCCCGAGCCGGCACCGATCACCTGGATGATCGACGCGCACTCGGCGTTGCCGAGCATGTCCGAGAGCGAGGCCTTCTGGACGTTGAGGATCTTGCCGCGGATCGGCAGCAGTGCCTGGAAGTCGGAGTTGCGTGCGTGCTTGGCCGTGCCGAGCGCGCTGTCGCCCTCGACGATGAACAGCTCCGACCGGGCGACGTCGTCCGTGCGGCAGTCCGCGAGCTTGTCCGGCAGCGAGGACGCCTCGAGCGCGCTCTTGCGGCGCGAGATCTCCTTCTGGGTGCGGGCGGACACCCGAGCCCGCATCTCGTCGACGACCTTCTCCAGCAGGGCGGCGGCCTGCGCCTTGGTCGTCCGGGCGGTGGACTGCAGGTGAGCCGTGAGCTCGGTCTCGACGACCTTCGCCACGACCTGGCGTACCGGCGCCGTGCCGAGCACCTCCTTCGTCTGCCCCTCGAACTGCGGCTCGGGCAGCCGGACCATGAGCACGGCCGTGAGGCCGGCGAGCGCGTCGTCCTTCTCGACCTTGTCCTTGCCGTTCTTCGCCGTGAGCTTGAGCCGCCGTGCGTTCGCCTCGATCTCGCGGCGCAGCACCTTGAGCAGCGCCTGCTCGAAGCCGGCGAGGTGGGTGCCGCCCTTCGGGGTGGCGATGATGTTGACGAACGTGCGCACCTCGGTCTCGTAGCCCTGACCCCAGCGCAGGGCGACGTCGACCTCGCACGTGCGCTCGACGTCGGTCGCCACGAGGTGACCCTTGCCGTCCAGCTGCTGCACCGTCTCGGTGAACGTGCCGCTGCCGCGCAGCAGCCACACGTCCGTGACCGGGGGGTCCGCGGGGGCGAGGAACTCCACGAAGTCGCGCGTGCCGCCGTCGTGCTTGAAACGCTCCTCGACCACGCCGTGCTCACCGGGCGTGCCCGGGCGGCGGCGCTCGTCGCGCACCACGATCTCGAGGCCCGGGACGAGGAAGGAGGTCTGGCGGGCGCGCGTGATGAGCTCGTCGTAGGCGAACGTCGCGCTCACCGGGAAGATCTGCCGGTCGGCCCAGTAGCGGATGCGCGTACCGGTGCGGCCGCGCGCCACCTTGCCGACGACGGCGAGCTCGCTGCGGTCGGTGAACGGCGTGAACGGCGAGTCGGGTCCCGGACCGCCCGGCCCGTCGGCGAACGTGCCCGGCTCGCCGCGGCGGAACGTCATGCGGTAGGTCTTGCCGCCGCGGTCGACCTCGACGTCGAGCCGCGAGGACAGCGCGTTGACGACCGAGGCACCCACGCCGTGCAGGCCGCCGGAGGAGCCGTAGGACCCGCCGCCGAACTTGCCGCCGGCGTGCAGCTTCGTGAACACGACCTCGACGCCGGACAGGCCGAGCTTCTCCACCGTGTCGACCGGGATGCCGCGCGCGTGGTCGATCACCTCGACGCTCTCGTCCGCGTGCAGCACGACCTCGATGAGCGTGCCGTGCCCGGCCAGGGCCTCGTCGACCGCGTTGTCGATGATCTCCCAGACGCAGTGCATGAGCCCGCGCGAGTCGGTCGAGCCGATGTACATCCCGGGGCGCTTGCGGACCGCCTCGAGCCCCTCGAGGACCGAGAGGTGGCGTGCGGTGTAGGACGACTCGGGGGTGCTCACCGCGTCATGCTAGGTCGCCGCGCCGACATCGCCGGGCAGGCTCGCCCCGGTCCCGGGCGGCTCGCGCGGGGTCCTCCGGCGTCCTGGAGGGCGGGGCCGGCACCGACGTGATCCGCGCAACGCGCCGCTACGCGGTCAGCGAACCCTCCCGTGGTCCGGGCGCCCGAGGTGGTTCCATGGACACGTGACCACGACTCCGACCGCCGAGCTGACCGTCGCCGACCGCTGCGACCGCTGCGGTGCGCAGGCCTACGTCCGCGTCACGCTCGAGTCCGGCCAGCTGTACTTCTGCGCCCACCACGGGCGCGCCCTCACCCCGGCTCTAAGCGACATCGCCGTCGAGATCCTCGACGAGACGGACCGCCTGCACGCCACCTCCGCCCCGGACCTGCGCTGACCCCCGACGGCGAGCACGCCTCCCGGCTGCGCCTCGCCGTCGTGCCCGGGGTGAGCCCGGGACGCTGGGTCGACACCTGGCGCGAGCGCTACCCCGCGGTGCCCCTTGACCTCCTCGAGGTCCCCGCCTCGGGCGCCGAGGCCACCCTCGTGGCCGCGACGGCAGACGCCGCCTTCCTTCGCCTGCCCCTCGCGAGCGGCGACCTCGCGCGCATCCCGCTGTGGGTGGAGGAGACGGTCGTCGCGCTGCCCCGGGAGCACGTCCTCACCCTGCTCGAGGAGCTCACGCCCGGCGACCTCGCCGAGGAGACCCTCCTCGTCCCCGCCGACGACGTGCTGCACTGGTCCGGCGCGCCCGGCGAGCGGTTCGTCGGCCGCGCTCCCGCCACCACGGCCGACGCGCTCGAGCTCGTCGGTGCGGAGGCGGGCGTCTGCGTGCTGCCTCGCGCCCTCGCGCGCGCCCTGCACCGCCGCGACGTCGAGCTGCGGCCGCTGCGCGACGCGCCCACCTCGCAGGTGGGCCTCGCCTGGCGACCCGCGCCCGACGGCGAGACGCCGCCCCTCGTGGACGACCTCATCGGGGTGGTGCGCGGTCGGACCGCGGCCTCCACACGTGGTCGCGACCGTGCCGGCGGCCGCGACGAGCCAGATGGCGGTGCGCGCGAGAGAGGTGCCCGCGCGGCCGGTAAGCGCGACGGCGGGCGAGGCGCCACCGACGATCGGCGCGGCGGACGGCCCCCAGGCGACCGACGGCACACCGGCTCCGCCGGCCCACGGTCTGGCGGGCGTCGGCGCGGGCGCTGACGCCCGACCGACGCGCCGCGCCCGCTCCGATCACCACCCCGCGCTCAGACGGCCCACTGCCCGCTTCCCATCTCCGCCCAGAACGGCCCACCGCGACGAGAATGGCCCGCTGCGGACCGTTCTCGTCGCCACGGGCCGTTCCCGGCGCAACCACCGCGCCCACTTCCCATCACCGAGGCGCCGCCCATACTCAGAACCGCCCTGCCGCGCCCAGACGGCCCGATCCCCCTCCCGTTTCCGCCCAGAACGGCCCACCGCGACGAGAACGGCCCGCTGCGGACCGTTCTCGTCGCCACGGGCCGTTCCCGGCGCAACCACCGCGACCGCAGCGGACCGTTCTCGTCGCCACGGGCCGTTCCCCGCGCCTCCGAGCGCAACGCGGCGCTGCTCAGCCCTGGTAGACGATCTCCACCCGCCGGTTGGCGGCATACGTCGCCGGGTTGGCGGGGTCCTCGGCCACCGCGGGACGGGTGGGACCGTACCCCTGGACGTCAAGCACGAGGTCGGGCCGAGCGGCCGCGATCACGGCGGCCACCGCGTCGGCGCGGTGCTGGGACAGCTCCTGGTTGTCGACCGCGCCGACCACCGAGTCCGTGTGTCCCGCGACCGACACGTTCGCGCCGCTCGGGATCTGCGCCACCAGGTCGACGATCTGCTCGCGCGCGTTCTCCGGGACGTCCCACAGGTCGGGCCGGAAGAGGATGTCGGTCGCGAGCGTGATCGTCGTCGATCCCGCCGACTGCTCGGTCGTGGCCAGGGTCGACACGCTGCCCTCGGCCCAGAAGCGCAGCACGCCCGGGTCCGTGAAGCGCAGCACGCCCGGGTTCGTGAAGCGCAGGACCGAGGCGTCGAGCTGGCTCAGCGTCGGTGTCGGCGGCTGCGCGGGCGGGGTGGGCGAGTCGACGGGGGGCCCGCTGTACGCGAGCGCGGGCGCTGTGACCAGCGTGGCGGCGAGTGCCAGCGTGGCCATCCACGTGGCGCGTGCGGCGCTCATCGCTCGATGGGGACGTCGATCACGGGGTGACCCTGCGTCACCTGGACCGAGATCGTGTCGATGTCGTCCTCCGGCGCCGCGTAGTAGCCCCACCACAGCGCGGTCACTCCGTCGGTCGTGGTGGTGTACACGTTGTCGACGACCCAGCGCCGGCCCAGGTCGTCCATCAACAGGTTGTACTGCTTGAGGTTCGCCGCGTCGTTGAGGATCGGCCACATCGAACGCTCACCGCCCAGGTCGTACAGCGACCACTCCTGCGAGCTGTCCCCGGCGATGTCGGGGGTCACGTAGAGCTCGAGCAGCATCACGTCGCCCTGCACGCGCAGCTCGTGCACGCCGACCGTCACGGTGCTGCCCTCCGGCGCCTCCGCGCCCGGGGGCAACGCGACCGTGTACTCGGCGACCACGTCGTCCGGGTCGATCCCGGCGGCGTCTCCCCCGCTCGCGGCAGCGGAGGCGTCCGACGTCGAGCCCTGGCTCGGCCCCTTGCCTCCCGTGGGCGTCGCGCCCGCGCTGGCGGGCGCGTCACCCTCCTCCGAGGGGTCGAACGTGGCCTGGTCGCCCGTGCACGCGGACAGCGCGAACGCGCCCGTCAGCAGCACGACGGGGAGAAGGAACGCCGTCCGCCGGTTCTGGTCGTGGTGAGTCATGTCAGCTCCTCGGGTCGGTGGGTTGCTCACACCAGGTTCGTCGGCGTCGGAGGGGGAAAAGTTGCAGGGGCTCCGAACTCGCCGCGCTCACCGTCGCCTCCTCCTTCCCTCCCGTCGACCTCATCGCCGTCACGGCGTCACCCGGAAGCCGTGCTCGGTCCGCAGCTCACGGCCGGCCTCGTCCAGGGCGCTGAGGACCACCCGGGCCGCTCCCGGCGCGGACGCCGTCACGGTGACCGACTCGGCGTCGGGCACGAACTCCCCGCTCGGCAGCGTCCAGACCCAGGTGGTAGCGCCGTCGACGTCGGCCTCGAACGTCACCGGCACGCCCACTTGCGCCTGCACCGGCCCAGAGATCGCGATCCGCGCGGTCGCCGTCGCGTCGCCCGGGCCACTCGAGCGCGCCACGAGAAGCCCGGCGGTGACGCCGAGCGCGAGCACGAGCGCGAGGACGCCCGCCAGGACCCTCGCCCGACGCGAGCGTCGCACCGGAGGGTGAGCTGCGCCGTCGTCGCTCGTCCCGTCGTCGCGCCCTCCCGACGTGGCGGCGTCCCCCGGGTCGGATCCGACCGGCTGCGGAGCCAGCACGCGCTCGACGTCCGCGAGCCAGGCGCCCACGTCGGGGTGCCGCCGCTCCGGGTCGTCCGCGAGGCTGCGCCCCAGCACGACGGCGAGCTCCTCGGGCAGCGCGGCGTCGGCGGCGAGCCAGCGCACGAGCGCGGACAGCGCCCACAGGTCGGCGCGCGTGTCGACCACGCCGGCGTCGCGCTGCTCCGGCGGGCGAAACCCCGTCGTCCCCCCGGCCACGGTGAGCCCGGAGCTCAGCGCGAGGTCCTTGCACAGCCCGAGGTCGGCGAGGACGAGCCGTTCGTCGGCCCGCACCAGGCCACCGGTTGCCTCGGCCCTCGGCGCGTCGCCGCGCTCCAGTCCGGCGACCGAGGTCAGCAGCACGTTCTCCGGGCTCAGGTCGCGGTGCACCAGCTGCGCGGCGTGCACCGCGGAGAGGGCGGCGGCGAGCGCGCGGGCGACGGCGAGCACGTCGTCCGCCGTGGCCGTCCAGCCCGCGGAGCGCAGCTCCCGGACGCGCGCGGCGAGCGTGCCGCGATCCGCGAGCGAGAGCACGAGGTAGGGCTGCCCGCGCTCGGACTCGCCGATGTCGTGCACCGTGACGACGTGCGGGCTCACCACGCGGCGCAGGCTGCGCCCCTCCGCGATGAACCGCTCCCGGATCTCGAGGTTGAGGCTGTGGTTCTCGGCCAGCACCTTGACCACGACGTCGGACTCGAGCCGGTCGTCCCGCGCGCGGTGCACGGTGGCGAAGGAGCCGACGCCCAGCACGGAGAGCAGGCGGTAGCGGCCGAGCGCGGGCTCGCTCACCCCGGCTCCCCCACGAGCGCCGCGACCATCGCCCGACCGCGGGCGATCTGCGACTTCACCGTGCCGACCGAGCGGCCGAGCCGCTCGGCGATCGTGGCGTAGTCGAGGCCGGCGAGGTCGCGCAGCAGCACGGGCTCGCGGTACAGCTCGGGAAGGCGCTCGACGGCGTCCCGCACCGTGACGCGGGCGGCGATCATCGAGCTGATGCGGGCGGAGGGGCCGAGGTCGGAGTCGGTGAGCTCCGCCGTCGTGCGCTGTCGACGCAGGTGGTTGACGACGCGGCGCTGCGCGATGCGGTGCACCCAGGTGGTCACCTTGGCGTCGCCGCCGAACTGCCCGATCGACCCGGCGACGGACACGAGGGTGTCCTGCACCACGTCGTCGACCGCGCTCTCGTCCAGCAGGGACCGTCGCACGAGCCGGCGCACCGTGCCACTGCGGTCGAGCTCCTCGACCAGCAGCTCGACGGCGAGCACCGATCCCGAACCGCCCTCCTGCGCGAGGACCGCCCAGCGCTCGTCCGGGTCGACCCCCTCGCGCAGGTGCCGGGCCGCCAGGCCGTCGCCGGCCCGCAGCGCGCGTCGAAGGTCCGCGGCGTGGTCGTGCTCCGTCACGCGCCCTCCGACCGTCAGCGCGCCCCGGGTGCAGGGGCGCATCGCCTGCACACCCTAGACCGGGTGACTCGCAGGGTGGCCGAGGCCGACCCGGGAGCACGTCCCGACCGCCCCCCCGAGGGACGCGAACGGGCCCGGCACGTCAGTGCCGGGCCCGTGTCGGTGTGGGACGAAGATCAGTCGAGGTAGTCGCGCAGGACCTGCGAGCGCGACGGGTGACGCAGCTTCGACATCGTCTTGGACTCGATCTGCCGGATCCGCTCGCGCGTCACGCCGTAGACCTTGCCGATCTCGTCGAGCGTCTTCGGCTGACCGTCGGTGAGCCCGAACCGCATCGAGACCACGCCGGACTCGCGCTCCGACAGCGTGTCGAGCACCGCGTGCAGCTGCTCCTGCAGGAGCGTGAAGCTCACCGCGTCGGCCGGGACGATCGCCTCGGAGTCCTCGATGAGGTCACCGAACTCGGAGTCGCCGTCCTCGCCCAGCGGGGTGTGCAGGGAGATGGGCTCGCGGCCGTACTTCTGGACCTCGACGACCTTCTCGGGCGTCATGTCCAGCTCCTTGGCCAGCTCCTCCGGCGTGGGCTCACGGCCCAGGTCCTGGAGCATCTGCCGCTGCACGCGGGCCAGCTTGTTGATGACCTCGACCATGTGCACCGGGATGCGGATGGTGCGGGCCTGGTCGGCCATCGCGCGGGTGATCGCCTGGCGGATCCACCACGTGGCGTACGTGGAGAACTTGTAGCCCTTGGTGTAGTCGAACTTCTCCACCGCGCGGATCAGACCGAGGTTGCCCTCCTGGATGAGGTCCAGGAACAGCATGCCGCGGCCGGTGTAGCGCTTGGCCAGCGACACCACGAGGCGCAGGTTGGCCTCGAGCAGGTGGTTCTTCGCGCGGCGACCGTCCGCCGCGATCCACTCCAGCTCACGGCGCAGGTGGAAGTCGGTGATCGTGCCCTCGGCGAGCTTCTCCTCGGCGAACAGGCCGGCCTCGATGCGCTTGGCGAGCTCGACCTCCTGCTCGGCGTTCAGGAGGGCGACCTTGCCGATCTGCTTGAGGTAGTCCTTGACCGGGTCGGCCGTCGCGCCGGCCGTGACGACCTGCTGCGCGGGGGCATCGTCGTCGTCGGCGTCGGAGTAGGTGAAGCCGGCCGAGGCCTCCTCCTCCTCCGACTCCTCCTTGGCCTCCGGCTTCGCGGTGGTCTCGCCGGTCGACTCCTCGTCGTCGGAGTCGGTCGCGGTGTCCTCGACGTCGACCTCGACCTCCTCGAGCTCGGCGTCGTCCACGTCCTCGGGCTCGGCGTGCTCGGAGTCGTCCGCCGGGGCGGCCTTCGCCTTGCTCGCGGCCTTCGCGGGCGCCTTCGCCGCCGGCTTGGCGCTCGACCGCGTCGTGCGGGCCTTGGTGGGCGTGGCGGGAGCGGTGCTCTCGTCGGCCTCGGCGCCCGCGGGCGCGGCCTTGGCGCGCGAACGCGAACGGGCCGGCGTGGCGGGCTTCTCGGCGGTGACGGTCTCGGCCGTCTCAGCCGCGGGTGCGGCGGCGCGGCGGGCGCGGGGTGCCTTCTTCTCGGCCACTGCCGTCTCGGTGGTGGAGTCGACCTGGGTGGCGGGGGTGGTACTGACCGACACGAAGAACCTTTCGGCAGGGAGCAGCCGACCGGGCGTAGCGCCCGGGTCGGCCCGGTAATGGTACCGGCCGACGACGACATGTCCCGCACGATCAGGGCGCACCGACGGGAGGCTGTCGTCAACCACTGGGTCCAACGCGAGCATCGACGAGATTGTTCCCGCCGCCGGCGACAAGTTTCGGGCGGCGCAGCGGCCTCCCGGCCGCGACGTCAGGCGTCGGCGATGTGCGCGGCGTACGCGGCGGCGTCGAGCAGGTGCTCGGTGCCACCGTCCAGCCGCACCCGGAAGAGCCAGCCGTCCTCGTACGGCGCCGACCCCGCCAGCTCCGCCTCCGCCTCGAGGCGGTCGTTGACCGCCACGACCTCGCCCGCGATCGGCGCGAAGATCTCCGAGACGGACTTGTGGGACTCGACCTCGCCGACGACGTCGCCGATCGTGACCGTGTCGCCGACGGCGGGCAGCGCCACGTACACGACGTCACCGAGGGCGTCGGCCGCGTAGGCGGTGATCCCGACCGTGGCGACGTCGTCGTCGACGGCGACCCACTCGTGCTCGGCGGTGTACGTGAGGTTCTCGGGGACGTCGTTCGCGGCCACGGCAGCTGCCTTCCTCGTGCGGACTGGGCGACGCGCGTCAGGCGGGCTGCGCGGTCAGCTCGACTTTACGGCGAGCACGGGGGTCGGGGCGTCCAGCAGGATCCGCTGGGCGTTCGAGCCGAGGATCAGCTTGCCGACCGGGGACCGACGGCGCAGACCGATGACGATGAGCTCGGCGCCCGTCTGCTCCGCTGCGTCGATGAGGTCGTCCGCGACGTCGCGGCCCCGCTCCATCTGGCGCACCTCGTACCCCAGGCCCGCCTCGTCGAGACGGTCCCGCACGTGCTCGAGGTTCGCCTCGAGCGCCTGGACGTCGTCACCGCGTCGCTGCGAGACGACCACGACGATGCGAGCGGCACGTCGGCCGGCCTCCGCGACCGCCGCGTCGAGCGCCGCCGCACCCTCGGGTGTGGCCAGGTAACCCACGACGATCGTCATGGTGTCCTCCTCGATTCGCAGGCCGCGTCAGGGGCCCTCTCGGTGAGGTTAGCCGACCGCGGCGGCCCCCTGGCGCCCCTGGGAACCGCGCCGCGCCCAACCCGGTGGCAGGCCAGCGGCGAGCGCGTCCCGGACGAGGCCCGCGAGCACGTGTCCGGGCCGGACCCGCTCCGCCTCCTCCGCGCAGACGTCCGCCGTGGCGCCGTCGCCGTGCCACCACGCGAGCCACGCGAGCACGGCGAGCGTCTCGGCCCGCACGTCACCCGACGCGAGCCGGGCCGCCTCGGTGAGCGCCCGACGCGCGGCGCGGGCGAGCGACCCGGGCGCCGGTCCGCCGGCCTCGTACAGGCTGTTCAGCGCGATCCGCGCACGCTCCAGCATCCGCCGGTCGCGCTCGGCCGCGTGCGGCGCCGCATCGTCCGCAGCAGCCGCCACGGCCGGGCCCGCGCCGTGCTCGGCCCTCGGAGCGCCGCGGGCTGGGGCACCGGCCGCAGACCTCCCCCGCCCGTCGAACGCGCCGATCGACTGCTCCGCGAGCACCCCGAGCACGGCGTCCCGGGTCGCCCGGTCCAGCAGGAGCGCGCTCAGCCGGCCGAGTTCGGTGGGTCCGGGGTCGGCGGTGCGCACCACGCGCAGCGCGGCCGCGGCACGGGTCGCGGTACCCGCCCGAGTCCGGCGTCCGCGCACGGCGCGGACCCCGTCCTCGAACGACAGCCGCGCGCAGGGGTCGGACTCCCGCCCCGGCGCGAGGTCCGCCCGGGACGCGACGGGCGCCGAGCCCTTGAGCACGAGCTCGGCGGCGATGCTCGTGGCGCTCAGGTCGGCGAGCGGCCGGCCGCCGGCCGGACAGCACGCGCGGTCCGTGCAGCCCCACGCCGCGTAGCCGGTGGTGCCCACCACCCACACGTCACGCAGCGGCGGCATTCCGGCCGCCGTCTCCAGCGCGGCGACGACGACGTGCAGCGGGTCGCGCTCGGGCACGTGCGTGGGGTCGCCGTCGCGGTAGAGCACGCAGAAGGCCGCGGCGGCACCGTCCGCCGCGAGGTGGGCGGCGAGCTCGGCCGCGAGGACGGGCCCGCCAGGGCCGGCGAGGTCGGCGAGGTCCATGCGTGCCACGAGCCCCACCCGCCCGCGCGGTGGCCGCAACGACACCAGCGCGACCGAGCTGCGCGGGTGGTAGCCCATGGCGTGCGGGACGTAGGACAGCAGCTCGGCGGGACCGGCGACCCGCACGACGGGGACGTCGTCGAGGTCGTCCGATCCGCCGGCCGCACCGACACCGCGCGGCGCCCGCGGCCCACCCGGCCCACCCGGCCCACCCGGCCCACCCGGCCCGCTGCGCCCCCGCCGCCCACGGGACCCGGACTGACCAGGACGTTCGTTCTCCACGGCACGCTCCTCCTCTCGTGCCCCCGCTGCGGGGGTGCCCCCATGCCACCGCAGCCGGCCCGGCCGCCGCGCGTCGCCTGAGGACAGCCCCCGGGAGTGCGACGTCCTGGCCCCCTGGGCGCAACTCGCGCCGTACCCTCGCTTCCATGCCCGCCGACACGCCCGCGCTCGTCCAGCACGCCCTCGAAGCGGCCCTGACCGAGGCCGACCGGCTCGCGGCGGCCGCCGGCGCGGAGACGGCCGTGCTCGTGCAGGCGGCGTCCCGCGCGGTGTCGGGGGGCAAGCGGCTGCGCGCCCGGCTGTGCCTCGCGGCGGCGGGCGCGTGCGGTGCACCGGTGGACAGCGCGCTCGCGCCCGCGGTCCGTGCGGCCGCCGCACTCGAGCTCTTCCAGGCCGCCGCACTCGTGCACGACGACCTGATGGACGCCTCGGACACCCGGCGGGGCGAGCCGGCCGCGCACCGGTGGCTCGCCGTCGCCGTGGAGTCGCGACCGGGCGCGGACGCGACCCGGTTCGGGGACTCCGCCGCCGTCCTGCTGGGCGACCTCCTCCTCACGATGAGTGCGACCGCGCTGCACGACGCGGTCGCCGACACCGAGCGCGAGGTCCGCCGCGCGGCGGCCGCGGTGTACGCCGAGATGTCCACCGAGGTCGCGCTCGGGCAGTTCCTCGACCTGGTCGCGGCGCACGTGCCGTGGCACGGCGAGGCGGACCTCGATCGCGCGTGGCGGGTCGTTCGGGCGAAGTCGGCCCGCTACTCGGTCGAGCTGCCGCTTGCCCTGGGCGCACGGCTCGCGGGTGCGGACGACGCCACGACGGCGTGGTTCACCGCGATCGGCTCGCACGTCGGCACGGCGTTCCAGCTGCGCGACGACCTGCTCGGCGTGTTCGGCGACCCCGAGGTCACCGGCAAGCCCGCGGGCGACGACCTGCGCGAGGGCAAGCGCACCGTGCTCGTGGCGCTCGCCGCGCTCGCCGGCTCCGACGCCGACCGGGAGCACCTGCTCGGCGCCCTCGGGCACCCCGACCTGGACGCGGCGGCGATCGCGCAGCTGCGGGCCCTGCTCGAGCGGACGGGGGCGGTCGCGCAGGTCGAGGCGCTCATCGCGCAGCACACGGCCGAGGCGCACCGCCTGCTCGAGGCTCCCCCGACCCTCGTGGCCGACACGGCCGAGCTCGAGGCGCTCGTCGCGGCGGCGACGCAGCGCTCGGCCTGAGCACGCGGCCGGCGCCCGGTCGACGAGGCCGCGCCCGACGGCAAGCCGCACCCCGGCGAGGCCCGCGCGGCCCGACCCGGGTCGGCAGACCAGGCCGGGTTCAGCGGATCAGAACGCGAGCCCCTGCGCGGCGCGGCGCACTGTCGCGACGCGCCCGGAGCGCAGGGCCGCGATCGGGGTCGCGCCGAGGGACTCCTCCGGGGTGTAGAGCCAGCGCAGCGTCTCGAGCTCGTCGTAGCCCGAGTCCGCCAGCTGGGTCAGGCTCCCGCGCAGCGACGGGAGAATCTGTTCCTGGCCGGGCTCGTCGGGGTCGGGGACGAGGAAGTCCTCCGGCACACAGGTCGCCGCGTTCGGCCCGACCTTGAAGGCGAGGAGCCGGCGCTCCTTGATCATCGAGCGCACCTGGCGGTCGACCACCCCGATGCGCCGGGCCACGTCCGGCACCGGGACCCACGCCGTCACGAGCTCTTCCCACTCACGTTCCACCGGACGAGCCTAACCGCGTGCCGCCATCACGCCGAGCCCGGAGCCGGCACGGACCCGCGACGCGCGGTGTGCGACGCGCTCGGGCAGCGCGCCGGGCCAGCCTCCCCCGTCCGCCACGACCGCGCCGGTAGCCTTCCCTCGATGAGCGCCCTGGTGACCGATCCGCTCGTCGGCCGCACGGTCGACGGGCGGTACGACGTCCTGCGGCGCATCGCGCGGGGCGGCATGGCCACGGTGTACTTGGCCACGGACCGCCGCCTGGACCGGCGCGTCGCGCTCAAGGTCATGCACCCGCACCTCGCGGACGGCACCGACGTCGAGGCGCGCTTCCGCCGCGAGGCACGCGCCGCGGCCCGGCTCGCCCATCCGGGGATCGTCGCGGTCCTGGACCAGGGCACCGACGGCGAGACCAGCTACCTCACGATGGAGTACGTGCCCGGGCGCACCCTGCGCACCGAGATCGCCGGTCTGGGCGCCCTGCGCCTGGGCGAGGCGCTCGCGATCACCGAGGGCGTGCTCGACGCGCTCGCGGCGGCCCACCGCGCGGGCCTGGTGCACCGCGACGTCAAGCCCGAGAACGTGATGCTCACGCGCGATCGCCGGGTCAAGGTCGGCGACTTCGGGCTGGCCCGCGCCGTCACCGAGGCGACCGCGGCCAGTACCGGGACCCTGCTCGGCACGGTCGCCTACCTCTCCCCCGAGATCGTCTCCGTGGGCGAGGCCGACGCGCGCGCGGACGTGTACGCCGTCGGGATCATGCTCTACGAGATGATCACCGGCTCGCCGCCGTACGACGGCGTGACCCCGATCCAGATCGCCTACCGGCACGTGCACGAGGACGTCCCGCCGCCGAGCGACGCCGTGCCGTGGCTGCCGATGGACGTCGACGACCTCGTGGCGACCCTCACGGCGCGCGACCTGTCCGTGCGTCCCGCCGACGCCGGCGTGGCCCTGGAGCACGTCCGGCGCCTGCGCCGCGACCTCGACGACCGGGCCCTCGCGCTGCGCGCCTCGGTGCCCGGCCGGCCCGACCTCCTCGTCGACGCCGCCCCCGACCTCCCCGACGACCAGGCGAGCGCCGAGTCGCTCGACGCAGCCTCGGAGGACGACGCTGACCACGACCGCACGACGGCGCTGGACCGTGGGCCGGGGACGGGCACGATCGCGCTGCCCATCGGGGCGATCGCGCCGCGCGAGGAGGAGACCGTCGCGGTCGCCCCCGAGCGGCCGGCCCGACGCACCGGTCGGCGCCGGGGCCGGCGCGTGCTCGTAGTGCTGCTCGTCCTGCTGCTGCTCGGGGCCGGCGGCGGAGCCGCGTGGTGGTTCCTGCTCGGACCTGGCAGCCCGGTGGTGGTGCCGCCCGTGGTCGGGCGGGACGCCACGGAGGTCACCGCGCAGCTGACCGACCTCGACCTCGAGGTGAGCCAGGAGCCCGCCTACGACGACACCGCGCCCGAGGGGGCCGTGCTCGCCGTCGACCCCGGTGCGGGCACGAGCGTGCCGCGCGGCAGCGAGGTGACCCTCACCGTCTCGCTCGGCATCGAGCACCGCACGGTGCCGACGCTCGTCGGGCTGACCCAGGACGAGGCCGAGGCCGCGCTCGAGCAGGCGCAGCTCGCCGTCGGCGACGTCGTGCCGCGCGAGGACCGCGACGTCCCCGAGGGCGTGGTGCTGGACGCGAGTGAGGACGCTGGGGCGTCCGTGCCGCACACCGAGACGATCGACCTCGTGGACTCCTCGGGGCCGCGCGTGGTGACGATCGACGACTACGTCAGCAAGGGCACCGAGTCCGACATCGCGGTCACGGACCTCGCGCGCGTGCTCGACATCACGGACGAGCAGATCACGGTCACCGAGGTGTACTCCGACACGGTGCCGCAGGGCCGCGTCGTCTCACAGACACCCGAGCCGGGCGCCGAGGTGCCGCAGGGCACGCCGGCGGCGCTCGAGGTGTCCAAGGGCCCGGAGCTCGTGGCGGTGCCCGACGTGGAGCGGATGAGCCTCGCCGACGCGACCGCGGTCCTGCAGGGAGCCGGGTTCGTCGTCTCGACGAAGTCCTCGTGGGGCGGGCTGATCGGCACGGTGGTCGACCAGTCCCCGGCGGCCGGGGAGATGCTGGCCCGCGGCTCGACGGTCACGCTCACGTACGTCTGAGCGCACGAGCCCTGCGTCAGCGGCTGGACCGCTCCCGCAGCATCTCGGCCACGAGGAACGCCATCTCCAGGGACTGCGCGTGGTTGAGGCGCGGGTCCACCAGCGTCTCGTAGCGCGCCTCGAGCCCGAGGTCGTCGATCTCCTCCGCGCCGCCGAGGACCTCGGTGACGTCGTCTCCCGTGAGCTCCACGTGGATCCCGCCCGGGATGGTGCCGAGGGCCTGGTGGACCTCGAAGAACCCGCGCACCTCGTCGATCACGTCGGCGAACCGCCGGGTCTTGTACCCGTTCGAGGCGGTGATCGTGTTGCCGTGCATCGGGTCGCAGACCCACAGCACGGGCCGGCCGTCGGCCTCGACCCGCTCGACGAGCGCGGGCAGGTTGTCGCGGATCCGGCCCGCGCCCATCCGGGTGATGAAGGTGAGGCGGCCGGGAATGCCCTCGGGATTGATCGCGTCGACGAGCGCGACCGCGTCCTCGCCCGTCGTCGTCGGGCCCAGCTTGACCCCGATCGGGTTGTGCACCCGGGAGAAGAAGTCCACGTGCGCGCCGTCGAGCTTGCGCGTGCGCTCGCCGATCCAGAGGAAGTGCGCCGAGCAGTCGTACGGCAGCCCCGTGCGCGAGTCGATCCGGGTGAGGGGGCGCTCGTAGTCCAGGAGCAGGCCCTCGTGGCCCGCGTAGAAGTCCACGGTGCGCAGCGCCTCGAAGTCGGCGCCCGCGGCGGCCATGAACCGGATCGCGCGGTCTATCTCGGCCGCGAGACCCTCGTACGTGCGGTAGGCCGGGGTCACGGTGAAGCCACGGTTCCAGTCGTGCACGAGACGCATGTCCGCGAAGCCGCCCATGGTGAAGGCGCGGGCGAGGTTCAGCGTGGACGCCGACGTCTGGTACGCCTTGAGCAGGCGCGTCGGGTCCGGGGTGCGGGACTCGGGCGTGAAGGCGTGGCCGTTCACGATGTCGCCGCGGAACGCGGGCAGGGTCACGCCGTCGCGCGTCTCGGTGTCGCTGCTGCGCGGCTTGGCGTACTGCCCCGCGATCCGCCCCATCTTCACGATCGGCATGCTCGCGCCGTAGGTGAGCACGATCGACATCTGCAGGATCGTCTTGATCTTGTTCCGGATGCGCTCGGCCGTCGTCTCGGCGAACGACTCCGCGCAGTCCCCGCCCTGGAGCAGGAACGCCTCGCCCCGCTGCGCGAGGGCCAGCTTCTCGCGCAGGGCGTCGGCCTCGCCCGCGAACACGAGCGGGGGGCACGCCGAGAGCTCCTCGGTCACGGACGCGAGCGCCGCGGCGTCGGGCCAGGTGGGCTGCTGCTCGACGGGAAGGCTGCGCCAGGCGTCGAGGCCGGCGAGGACGGCGGGATCTGCGGGGACGCTCACGGCCGAGAAGTCTAGGCGAGCCGCGAGGGCGCCGCGGATGGCGCCGCAGGGCGAGACGTCGAGACCCGGGCCCTCCCGGAGCCGCCCGGAGCTGACCCGGGCCTGACACGGCGGACCCTCGCCCCACGAGACGGGAGAGGCCCGACGGCGAACGCTCGCCGTCGGGCCTCTCGCTCGCCCCGACCGGGGCGTGCGTCGTGCGGTCAGTGCGCGGCGGCCGGCACCAGGGGCTGACCGAGGTCGGCGAGGAGCTCGCCGAACCACGGCTGGTTCACGTCGAACGCCTTGTGCCCGGCGATGCGCGGGAACTCGATGGCGCGCAGCTCGTCGCCCGCCTCCTCGTCGTTGCCGATCACGCCCGAGACGCCGCGCAGCGCCGAGTCGACGGCGAGGTCGACCATCCGGGCGATGAGCTGGAGGTCCTCCTCGTTGGCGGCCGCGGAGCGGGAGAAGTACCCGCTCTTCTGCACCATGACCTTCTCGGCGCCGATGAGGCCCGCGAACTGCTTCGCGAACCAGTTGCCGGGGTTGATCGTGTCGAGCTTGACGTGGCCGAAGGGGTCGCGCTGGACCTCCTCGCCGTTCGCCTCCATCTCGGCGATGATCTCCGGCACGCCGGCACCCTCGGACAGGAAGATGTTGACGTTCCCGATCTCGTCCATCACGGCCTTGAGGCGCGTGGCCTCGCCGGCGAGGTCGACGGCGAGCTCGGGCAGGAACACGGCGTGCACGTCCCAGCGCTCCTTGCTCAGGCCGATGCTCGGGTTCCAGGCCGGCTGCGCCTGGACCCAGCCGTGGTAGCGGCGGGCGGCCTCGGCGGTGAGCCAGCCGCACGCCCGGCCCATCACCTCGTGGACGATGAGCATGCGCGGGTTGGAGCGGTGCTCGCCGATGATGTTCTGCGCGAACCGCGACGCCTGCTCGGCGGCGGTGTTGGCGCCCAGGCTCTGCCGGATCGGGACGATGTCGTTGTCGATCGTCTTGGGCAGGCCGACGACCGTGAGGCCGTAGCCGTGCTCCTCGAGGTAGTGCGCGAGGTCGGCGGCGGTGGTGTTGGTGTCGTCACCGCCGATGGTGTGGAGCACGTCCACGCCGTCGGTGCGCAGGCGCTCGGCCGCCTTCTCCAGCGGGTCCTCGCCCTCGGCGACGAGCCCACGCTCGACGAGGTTCTTCGCGTTCGTGAGCTTGACGCGGGAGTTGCCGATCGGGCTGCCGCCGAAGGAGTGCAGGAGGCCGGCGTTCGCGCGTGCGGCGTCGTCCACCACCACGCTGTTGCCCGTGAGCAGGCCGTGGTAGCCGTACTGGTAGGCGATGATCTCGATCTCGGGGGCGATGGCGGTGTAGCGCTCGATGAGGCCACCGACCGCGGAGGACAGGCAGGGGGCGAACCCTCCGGCGGTGAGCAGGGCGACGCGCTTAACGGTCATGCTGGACCTTCCTGGGAATCGTGGGTGGGGGTCTGCGGGGCCGCTCCGGTGGTGTCGTCTCGCCCGCCGGCGAGCCCGGCCTCGACACCGGCGGCATCGGCGGCTTCGAGGTCGCGGGAGACGGGAGCGTCGACGGCGAGCCCGGCGGCGTGCACCGGGTCGGCATCGCCGAGGGTTGCGGCGGGTGGCTCGGCGGCGGTTGGCTCGGCGGCACGTGACTCAATGGCGGGTGGCTCCGCTGCGGGCGACGCGGTGGCCGGCGCGGGCGGCTCGTGCACCTCCGGCGGCGCCTCGGGCGCGGCCCGTCCGCCGGGCGCGTCGGCCTGCGACGCGGCGCTCTTGCCCTGCGCCAGGCGGGCCTTCGCCGTCGCGGCGTACATGTCGACGTACTCCTGGCCCGAGAGCCGCATGATCTCGTACATGATCTCGTCCGTGATGGAGCGCAGCACGAAGCGGTCGTTCTCCATGCCGGCGTAGCGCGAGAAGTCCATCGGCTCGCCCATCACGACGCCGATCCGCTTGAGGCGCGGGATCCGCTTGCCGATGGGCTGGGCGATGTTCGTCCCGATCATCGCGACGGGCACCACCGGCGCGCCCGACTCGAGCGCGAGCCGCGCCACGCCGGTCTTGCCCCGGTAGAGCCGACCGTCGGGGCTGCGGGTGCCCTCGGGATAGATGCCGAACAGCCCGCCGTCGCGCAGCCTGGCCAGGCCCGCCTCGAGCGCGGCCTCGCTGGCCTTGCCGCCCGAGCGGTCGACCGGGATCAGCCCGACGCCGCGCATGAACCAGGCGATGAAGCGACCCTTGACGCCGCTGCCCTCGACGTAGTCGGACTTGCCGAGGAACACGACCTCGCGCGGCAGCATGAGGGGCAGGAAGAAGGAGTCGATCACCGCGAGGTGGTTGCTCGCGAGGATGGCCGGCCCGTTGGCGGGGAGCTTCTCCTCGCCGCGGATCCACGGCTGGTAGAAGACCCGCAGGATCGTGCCCAGCGTGGCCTTCATGAACCGGTAGAACACCCCTTGGACCCTTCTGTCCGTCGGCGGCCGCCCCGGCCGTGGCACACGCCTCGTGCCGAGGCACCACTCTAGAGTGCGTCGCGCCGGCCGGGCGCGAGCGCGATCTAGGCTTCCGGCATGACGACCCCCGCCGGCGACGCCGAGCGTGACGGCGAGCACGACCGCGAGCAGGCGGCCGAGCGTGACCGCGAGCAGGCGGCCGAGCGTGACGGCGAGCCCACCGCCGGCCCCTCGTCCGAGCGCGACTGGAACGCGGAATGGGCAGCGCTGACCTCCGACCTCGAGCCGCCGAGCGCGCCGTCGCTCGCACCGCGCGCGGGATCGTCGGCGGGCTCCTTCGGGCGCCCGGTCTACCGGATGTCCGACGTCCCGGTCACCGGCGCCGGAAGCGGCCCCCGCGACTACACGCCGGCCCCCGAGGACGACGCGTGGGAGCCGGACCTCCCGCCCCAGCGCCCGATGAACCGGCTCACGGCACTCGCCTGGGCGGCGATCGCCGGTGGTCCGCTGCTCATGCTGCTGGCGCTGCTCGGGTTCGGCTCGGCGCCCCCGTGGTACGTGGCCGCGTGCGTCGCGCTGTTCGTCGCCGGCTGCGTGCTGGGCTTCGCCCGGCTGCCGCGCCGGCACGACGGCGACGACGGCGCCGAGGTCTAGCGGCCCGTCGCCCAGCGCGTCAGCGGCGAGCGAGGTCCGCGGCACCCACGATGCCGGCGTCGTTCCCCAGCTTCGCGAGCGCGACCCGCGGCATCGGCCGGTGCGCCCGCGCGAACAGCTGGTCCTCGAGCTCCGTCAGCGCCGGCACGAGAAGCAGGTCGCCGGCAGCGCCGACTCCCCCGCCCACCACGAACACGGCCGGGTCCAGCACCGCGGAGAGCGCCGCCATCCCGGCTCCCAGCCATCGGCCGAGCTCCGCCAGCATCTCGATCGCCAGCGGGTCCCCCGCGTTCGCCGCCTTGGTGACGTGCGGTCCCGTGACGTTCTTGGCCTTGCCGCCGGCGAGCACGAGGAGCGCCTTGGCGCGATCCGGGTCCGTCGCGAGTGCGGCGCGGGCCTCGCGGACGAGCGCCGTGCCCGATGCGTAGGTCTCCCAGCAGCCGTCGTGACCGCAGCCGCAGGCGCGACCGCTCGGCACCATGCGCAGGTGGCCGATCTCGCCCCCGGCGCCCGCGGCTCCCCGCACGAGCTCGCCACCCACGACGAGCGCCCCGCCCAGACCGGTGCCCACGGTGAGCATCACCATGTCGTCGACCTCGCGCCCGGCCCCGAAGCGGAACTCGGCCCAGCCCGCCGCGTTCGCGTCGTTCTCGACCACCACGCGCGTGCCCAGCCGCGGCTCGAGCGCGTCGCGCAGCGGGTAGTCGCGCCAGGCGATGTTGGGGGCGAACTTCACGACGCGGCGCCCCGGGTCCACGAACCCCGCGGCGGCCACCCCGACCGCCTCGATCGCCGGGAACTCCTTGCGCAGCTCGGCGACCGCGTCGACCACGGCGTCCTCGATCGCGGCGGGCTGCTGAGGGTCGGTGTCGCGGCGCGTCTTGGCCAGCAGCGTGCCGTCCTTGTCGACCACACCGGCCGCGATCTTCGTCCCACCGATGTCCACTCCTACGGCGTGCATGTCACGTCCCTTCCGTGTCTGTCCCGTCCGGCTCGCCCCGAGCTCGCCCGGCGACGCCGGCGGGACGGTCTGCGGCCATCCTTGCCCATCCGGCTCGCCCGTGCACGACGTCCGACGGGCCGACGCGGAGGACGGCGAGCCACGCGCCTGCCCCGCACACGGCCCGACGGTGACCTATCGTGGGGGGACCGCCATCGAGACGAGGGAGCCACGATGGACACGATACCGCTGAGCAACGCGCCGGACGTACCGGCCGACTACAGCATCACCGACCTGGTCGAGGACGTCGTCCGGGACGACCCCGGCGCCACGCTCTACCGGATCCCCGAGGGAACCGGCTGGCGAGACGTCTCGGCCGCACAGTTCCGCGAGCAGGCGGTCGGACTCGCGCGCGGGCTGATCGCGAGCGGCGTCGGTCCGGGCGACCGGGTCGCGATCATGTCGCGCACCCGGTACGAGTGGACCCTCGCGGACCTCGCGATCTGGTACGCGGGCGCGGTCCCGGTGCCGGTGTACGAGACGTCGTCGGTCGCGCAGACGGGCTGGATCCTGTCCGACTCCGGCGCGGTCGCGGCCTTCGTCGAGACCGCCGAGCACGCAGGAGTCGTCGCGGAGGCGCGCCACCAGGCGCCCCAGCTGGCCCAGGTCTGGGAGTTCGACGCGGGCGCCGTCGCCGTCGTGACGGCGCGGGGCGAGTCGGTCCCGGCCGAACGCGTGCACGAGGCCGCCGCCGCCGTCGGGCTCACGGACCTCGCGACGATCATCTACACGTCGGGGACCACCGGCCGCCCCAAGGGCGCCGAGCTCACGCACGGCAACTTCGTCCTGCTCACCAAGGGCGCGGTGCGCGACATCGCCGAGGTGTTCGAGCCCGCGAACCGCTCGACCCTGCTGTTCATGCCGCTCGCCCACGTCTTCGCCCGGTTCGTCGAGGTGCTCGCGCTCGCGGGTCGGGTCCCGCTCGGGCACACCCCGGACGTCAGCAACCTCGTCGCCGACCTCGGCACGTTCCGCCCCACGATGATCCTCGCGGTGCCACGGGTCTTCGAGAAGGTCTACAACTCCGCCGAGCAGAAGGCGATCGCCGGCGGCAAGGAGAAGATCTTCGCCTGGGCGGCCGGCACCGGCATCGCCTGGTCGCGCGCCCAGGAGGGCGGCGGGAAGCCGGGCGTCCTGCTCGGACTGAAGCACGCCGTCGCGCACAAGCTCGTGCTGCACAAGCTGCAGGAGGCGATGGGCGGCAACCTCACGTACGCCGTGTCCGGCGGCGGCCCGCTCGGGGAGCGGCTCGGCCACTTCTTCCGGGGCGTCGGCCTCACGGTGCTCGAGGGCTACGGCCTCACCGAGACGACGGCGCCGCTGACGGTGAACCGTCCCGCCCGGATCAAGATCGGCACGGTCGGTCCGTGCCTGTCCGGCAACCAGATCCGCATCGCGCCCGACGGGGAGATCCTCGCGCGCGGCATCGCGGTCTTCCGCGGGTACCACAACAACCCCGAGGCGACGGCGGAGGCGGTCCAGGACGGCTGGTTCCACACCGGTGACCTCGGCGAGCTCGACGCGGACGGCTACGCCCGGATCACGGGCCGGAAGAAGGAGATCATCGTGACGGCCGGTGGCAAGAACGTCGCCCCGGCCCAGCTCGAGGACGCCATCCGGGCGCACCCGCTCGTCAGCCAGTGCCTCGTGGTCGGCGAGGGTCGACCGTTCATCGCCGCGCTCCTCACGCTCGACCCGGAGATGCTGCCCGGGTGGCTGTCCGCGCACGGCCGCGAGCCGCTCACCCTCGAGCAGGCGCGCACGGACCCGGGGGTGCGCGCGGCGCTGCAGGAGGCGGTCGACGGCGCGAACGCCCAGGTCTCGCGGGCGGAGTCGATCCGCGTCTTCGAGATCCTCGACGGCGACTTCACGATCGCGAACGACTACCTCACGCCCTCCCTCAAGGTGAAGCGGTCCGCAGTGCTGCACGACCTCGCGGGCACGGTCGACGGGCTCTACGAGGAGGCGGCCGGCCGCCGAGCGGACGGCTGACGAGGAGTCCGACGACGGACGACGGCGCGGCGGGCACCGCATGTCGGTGCCCGCACGTACGTTCGCTTCCATGACCGCCGGACCGACCTCGCTGCAGCCCAGCCTGCTCGCCGACGGCCCGGCGCTGCACGAGGTCGAGTTCGTCGTCGTCGACCTCGAGACCACGGGCGGCTCACCCCACGCCGACCGGATGACGGAGATCGGCGCGGTGCGGGTGCGCGGCGGCGAGGTCGTCGGCGAGCTCGGCACGCTCGTCAACCCCGGCCGCGCGATCCCGCCCGGCATCACGGTCCTCACCGGCATCACCGACGCGATGGTGGTGGCCGCGCCGCCGGAGGAGGAGGTGGTGCCGACCTTCTTGGAGTTCGCCCGGGGCGCCGTGATCGTCGCGCACAACGCCCGCTTCGACGTCGGGTTCCTCCGCGCCGCGTGCGACCGGATGGGGCTGACCTGGCCGGACCCCGTGGTCGTGGACACGGTCGCGCTCGCGCGACGCGTCGTCTCGAAGGACGAGGCGCCCAACCACAAGCTCGGTTCGCTCGCGCGCCTGTTCCGTGCCGACGTCGTGCCCGACCACCGCGCGCTCACCGACGCGCGCGCCACCGTCGACGTGCTGCACGGCCTCCTCGGCCGGCTCGCCTCCCTCGGCGTGACGCACCTGGCGGACCTGCGCACGGCCGCCGACCCCGTGCCGGACGCGGTACGGCGCAAGTCCACGCTCGCCGACGCGCTGCCCTCGGCACCCGGCGTGTACCAGTTCCTCGACGCGTCGGGCCGGATCCTCTACGTCGGTACGGCGACCAACCTGCGCACCCGGGTGCGCAGCTACTTCACGGCCGCCGAGAAGCGCCGCCGGATGGCCGAGATGGTGCGGATCGCCGACCGGGTGCACCCCATCGTCACCGCCACGGCTCTCGAGGCCTCGGTGCGTGAGCTCCGGCTCATCGCCCAGCACACGCCGCCGTACAACGCGCGCTCGCGCTCGCCCGCGCGCGAGCCGTGGATCCGCCTCACCGACGAGGCGTTCCCGCGACCCTCGATCGTGCGCACGGCGCCGCTCGACGCGCGCGGCGTCCTCGGCCCCTTCCGCTCCCGCGCCCTGGCCACCGCGGCGCTCGAGGCCGCCACCGGGGCGTTCGGCCTGCGCACGTGCACCGACCGGCTCCCGGCCCGTCCGCGGCCCGGGGCGAGCGCGTGCGTGCTCGCCGAGCTGGGCCGCTGCGCCGCGCCGTGCGTGGGAGCGGGTGAGCCCCCCGACTACGCCGAGCGCGTCGCCGCGTACGAGGCGTTCTGCGCCGGGGACGCCACGCAGGTGCTCGAGCTGGTGTCCGCCCGACTGCGCCGGCTCACCGCCGAGCAGCGGTACGAGGAGGCCGCCCTGGAGCGTGACCGCTGCCACGCGCTGCTGCGCGGCGCGGCGCGTGCGCAGCGCCTGGCCTCGGCCGCCGCTCCGGAGCTGCTCGCGGCCCGGCCGGCCCCCACCGCTCCGGGCGCCTGGGAGGTCGTCTGCGTGCGGCACGGCCGGCTCGCGGGCAGCGCCGTCGCGCCCGGGGTCGGCGACGTCCTCGGCACCGCGCACGCCCTGCGGCTCGTCGCCGAGGACGTTCCCGCGCCGGACCGCTGGGCGGGCGCGGCCCTGGCCGAGGAGACCGAGATCGTCTCCCGCTGGCTGGACCAGCCCGGCGTGCGGATGCTCGACGTCACCGGGACCGGGCCGGCGCTGCCGCGCCTCGGTGCCGAGCGCGCGCTCGTCGACCTCGCCGCCGTCCTCGGCGTCACGGTGGAGTCCGACGTGCTCGGCGCGCCGCCCCACCAGGCACCCGAGCAGGCGCCCGACGGCGAGCCCGAGGACGCCCCCGGCGCTGCGTAGGCTGGGCGCATGTTCACCGCCATCGCCCTCATCGACGCCGACGTCGCCCGCGTACCGGAGGTCTGCGAGGGGGTGGCCGCGCTCGACGGGGTGAGCGAGGTGTACTCGGTGACCGGGGACGTCGACCTCGTCGCGATCGTCCGGGTCCGCCGGCACGAGGACCTCGCCGACGTCATCGCGAACCGGATCGGCAAGGTCCCGGGCGTGACCGGCACCCGCACGTACATCGCGTTCCAGGCCTACTCCCGGCACGACCTCGAGGAGGCGTTCGCGCTCGGGATCGAGGACTAGCGCCTCACGCGTTCGAGGCGGCGATCCAGCGTTCGAGGACGTCCGCCGCTGACCCGGAGTCCAGGGAGCGCTCGGCCACCGCGATCGCGCGACGCACGCGGTCGAGGAACGTCCCCTCGCCGGCGAGCGAACCCTCGGCCGTGATCGCGGCCGCCGCACCGAGCACGACGGCGTCGCGCACCGCGCCCCGTCCGCCCGCCAGGACGTCGCGCACCACCCGGGCGTTCGCCGTCGCGTCTCCCCCGCGCAGATCCTGCAGCGTCGCGGGTGCGAGGCCGAACGCCGCCGTCGCGTCCACCGTGTGCTGGACGCAGCGGCCGCCGCCGATCTCCCAGACGTCGACCGGCGCCGTCGTGGCCCACTCGTCCAGGCCGTCCTGGGAGCGGTAGAGCACGACGTCGTCGCCCCGGCCCGCGAAGACGCCCGCCATGAGCGGGGCCATCGCGGCGTTCGCGACGCCGATCGCGCCCGCCCGCGGACGCGCCGGGTTCGTCAGCGGACCGAGCACGTTGAACGCCGTGGGGATGCCCAGCTCCCGCCGGGTGGGCCCGGCGTGCCGCATCGACGGGTGGAACACCGTCGCGAACGCGAACGTGATGCCGACCTCGCCGGCCAGCTCCGCCACGCGGTCCGGGGCGAGGTCGAGGCGCACGCCGAGCGCCTCGAGGACGTCCGCGGCACCCGACGCGGAGGACGCCGCCCGGTTGCCGTGCTTGACGACCGTGAGGCCGGCTCCCGCCGTGACGATCGACGCCATCGTCGAGATGTTCACGCTGTGGTGCCGGTCGCCGCCGGTGCCGACGAGGTCCACCACCCGGCCGGTCACCGCGAGGGGCACCGAGGCGGCGACCATCGCGTCGGCGAAACCGGTGAGCTCCTCGACCGTCTCGCCCTTCGCGGCCATCGCCACCAGGAGGCCCGCGACGACCGACGGCGGGGCCTCCCCCGCCATGACGCGGTCCATCGCCCAGCGCGCCTCGGGCGCGGTGAGGTCCTGCCCCGCGACGAGGCGGCGCAGCAGGTCGGGGAACGTGGGTGCGGACGGCGCCGTCACGGGTGCGTGGGGGTCGGGACGTCGCTCGGTACCCCGCGCAGGAGGGCCGCGACCGTGTCGGCCACGGCGGCCGGGCGCAGCGGGAACGGCACGATCCCGTCCGCCTGCGACCACGCCGCGATCCAGGCGTCCTGCGGGCGTGCGACGAGCAGGAGGACGGGCGGCACGTCGAAGAACCGCTCCTTCACCTCCCGCGCGAGGCCGAAGCCGCCCACCTTGGCGGCCTCGCCGTCGAGCACGAGCAGGGCGTTGCCGCCCGCCGCGACCTCCGTCAGCAGCGTCTCGGGCGTCGCGACCTCGACCCACTCGATGAAGGGGGTGTCCCTCGACGCCCTGCGCCCGACGGCGCGGCGCACCGCGGCGCGGGTCTCGACGTCGTCGCTGTAGAGCACCACGCGGGCGCGGGCGGCGGACGGGGCCGGTGCGGAGCCTCGCTCCACGACGCCCGTTCCGGGGGCGTCGGCCGCGGGCTGAGGCAGGTGTGACGTCATGCCCCGATGCTAGTGCGGCACCACCCCACCCCACCCCGCACACCGTTTTCTTACACGCCGCACGGCGGCGTCAGATCACCCGCCTCGACGCCTCGCGCCCGGCCCCCTGTGAGGCCCGTTTCCGGCGCAAACACGCCGGTCACCGCCGGGCGGCGGGGGCGGGAGGCGACAGTTCGCCATAATGAGCGCGTGTCCACTCATGCCGTCGCCCCCAGCGCCCACGTGAGCGTCGACCGGCCGAACATGACCCAGGTCGGCACTATCGTGTGGCTGTCGAGCGAGCTCATGTTCTTCGCGGGAATGTTCGCGATCTACTTCACCCACCGCGCCGTGGCCGGACCCGAGGTCTGGGCCGAGAGCACGTCGAAGCTGAACATGCCGTTCGTCATCACCAACACCGCGATCCTCGTGCTGTCCTCGGTCACGTGCCAGATCGGCGTCAACGCCGCCGAGCACCTGCGCCAGCGCCGCACCGGGAGCCTGCTGGACGTCCGCGGCTGGGGTATGCAGGAGTGGTACACCCTGACGTTCCTCATGGGCGCGGTGTTCGTGGCCGGTCAGGTGACGGAGTACGCCGAGCTCGTGCACGAGGGCATCACGATCGCCAACTCGACGTGGGGCACCGTCTTCTTCCTCACCACCGGCTTCCACGGCCTGCACGTGATCGGCGGGCTGATCGCCTTCCTGTTCGTGCTCGGGTCCTCGTTCGTCGCCGGCCGCTTCACGCACCTCGAGGCGACCCGCGCCGTCGTGACGTCGTACTACTGGCACTTCGTCGACGTCGTCTGGATCGCCCTCTTCTTCGTCATCTACTTCCTGAGGTGAGGGCCGTGACGACCGTTCCCGCCCCCCGCTCCCGACCTGGAAACGAGGACTCGACGTGGTGAAGGCCCTCGCCGGCGCACGACGAAGCCGGTTCGCCCCGGTGCTGCTCATGCTGCTCGCGCTGCTCGCCGTCGGCGGGGTGTACGCGATCGCCGCGCCGACCCCCGCCGCGGCGGACACGAGCTCCCCCGACCAGATCGCCGAGGGCCAGAAGCTCTTCCGGGCCAACTGCGCGTCGTGCCACGGCATGTCCGCCGAGGGCCGCGACGGCATCGCCCCGTCCCTGATCGGCGTCGGCTCCGCCGCGGTGCACTTCCAGGTCAGCACCGGGCGCATGCCGATGGCCGCCTCGGCGCCGCAGGCCCCGGCGAAGCCGCCCCAGTTCACCGCGGCGCAGACGAAGGCGCTGGCCGCCTGGGTCGCCACGCTCGGCCCCGGTCCGTCCAGCCCGACCGCGGAACAGGTCGATGCCTCCCTCGGTGACGCCGCGAACGGCATGCTCGTCTTCCGCACCAACTGCGCGATGTGCCACAACGCCATCGGTGCCGGAGGTGCGCTGAGCCAGGGCAAGTTCGCCCCGTCCCTCTTCCACACCACGCCCCAGCAGATCTACGAGGCCATGCTCACCGGCCCGCAGTCGATGCCCGTCTTCAACGACGCGAACATCACGCCCGAGGCTAAGCGCGACGTCATCGCGTTCCTCATGGAGCAGCGCGCGGACAACGCCAGCCCCGGCGGCGCGAACCTCGGCGCGATCGGGCCGGTGTCGGAGGGCATGTGGGTGTGGATCGTCGGCATGGGCGCGCTGATCGCCGCCGCAGTGTGGATCGGAGCGAAGTCCTCATGAGCAGCACCACGGGGAAGGACCTGACCACGGGCGAGCACGGCACCGCCGGCTCGCTCGTGAACGACCCCCTCGCCGTCGGCGAGTCCGCCGAGGCCTTCGAGAACCCGGGCCTCCCGGAGCACCGGCACCGCCTCTCGGACGCCTCTCCGGCCGGCGCGAAGAAGGTCGAGCGCCAGGTGGCGCTCATCTTCGGACTCTCGATGCTTGCCTCGATCGTGGGTGTGTGGGGGTACTTCGCGTTCCCCATGGACGCGACGCTCGGCAACGTCCGCTACTCCACGCTCTCGATCGGCCTCGGCCTCGGCGTCGGCATGCTCGGGATCGGCGTCGCCGCCATCCACTGGGCGAAGGCGCTGATGTCCGACGTCGAGCAGGTCGACGAGCGGCACGCGCAGCGCAGCGACGACCAGACCCGGGCCGATGCCGTCCAGCTCCTCAAGGACGGCGCGCAGGACTCGCAGATCGGTCGCCGCCCGCTGCTCAAGGGCGCGCTCGTCGGTGCCGTCGCCCTTGCCCCGCTGGCGTTCGTGGTGCCCCTGGTGGGCAACCTCGGCGGCACCTGGAACGTCAACGCCATGCGCCACACGATGTGGCGGCAGGGCACGCGCCTGGCCCGTGACCCCGACGGCGCGCTGATCCGTCCCGAGCAGGTCACGATCGGGTCCGTCTGGCACGTGATCCCCGACGGGCTCAACGAGTCCGAGCACATGCTCGAGGAGAAGGCCAAGGCCATCGTGCTCCTCGTGCGGCTCGACCCGAGCGAGCTCAAGGTGCAGCCCGGCCGGGAGGACTGGTCCTGGCAGGGCATCGTGGCGTACTCCAAGGTCTGCACCCACGTGGGCTGCCCCGTGGCGCTCTACGAGCAGCAGACCCACCACCTGCTCTGTCCCTGTCACCAGTCCACCTTCGACATCACGGACGGCGCCAAGGTGGTCTTCGGACCCGCCAAGCGCGCCCTGCCGCAGCTGCCGATCACGGTCGACGACGAGGGGTACCTCGTCGCCCAGAGCGACTTCCACGAGGCGGTCGGACCGTCCACCTGGGAGCGTCAGCGCCCGATCCGCGGGGAGGACTACTGAGCATGGCTTCCGCACCCACGACCCCCGCCGCGAAGCTCGCCGCCGGCACCGGTGACTTCTTCGACACGCGCATCGGCGCGGGCAAGCTCGTCAAGGAGTTCGCCCGCAAGGTGTTCCCCGACCACTGGTCGTTCATGCTCGGGGAGATCGCGCTCTACAGCTTCGTCGTCCTGCTGCTCACGGGCACCTTCCTGGCGGTGTTCTTCGTCCCGAGCATGACCGAGGTGCACTACCCCGAGGACGCGCTCCCGGTCACGATGCGCGGCGTCGAGATGTCCGAGGCGTTCGCCTCCACGCTGCACCTGTCGTTCCACGTGCGCGGCGGCCTGCTGATGCGGCAGATCCACCACTGGGCGGCGCTGCTGTTCATGGCGTCGATCGTCACGCACATGATGCGCATCTTCTTCACCGGCGCGTTCCGCAAGCCCCGCGAGCTGAACTGGGTCGTCGGCTTCACGCTCATGATCCTCGGCCTCCTGGCCGGGTTCACGGGCTACTCGCTGCCGGACGACGTCCTCTCGGGCAACGGACTGCGGATCGCCGACGGTGTGGCCAAGGGCATCCCGATCATCGGCTCCTACGTCTCGTTCCTGCTCTTCGGCGGCGAGTTCCCCGGAACCGTGATCATCCCCCGCCTCTTCACGGCGCACATCCTGCTCGTGCCAGGTCTGATCCTGGCGCTCGTCGCGGTGCACCTGATCCTCGTGGTCGTGCACAAGCACACCCAGTACCCCGGGCCGGGCCGGACGAACCGCAACGTGGTGGGCTACCCGCTCTTCCCGGTGTACATGGCCAAGGCCGGCGGGTTCTTCTTCGTCGTGTTCGGCGTCCTCGCGATCATGGGCGCGACGCTCTCGATCAACAGCATCTGGAACTACGGGCCGTACGACCCCTCCCCGGTGTCCGCCGGGGCCCAGCCCGACTGGTACATGCTGTTCCTCGAGGGTGCACTGCGCCTCATGCCGGGCCAGACGGAGTTCGTCACGTGGGGCGGCTACACCGTCTCGCTCAACATCCTCGTGCCCGGCGTGGTCGTCCCGGGGATCCTGTTCACGTCGTTGGCCGTGTACCCGTTCCTCGAGCAGTGGGCCAGCGGCGACAAGCGTGAGCACCACCTCCTCGACCGGCCGCGCAACGTCCCGACCCGCACCGGGGTCGGCGTCGCGATCCTCACCGCCTTCATCATCCTGGCGCTGGCGGGCTCGAACGACATCATCGCGACCCACTTCCACCTCTCGATCAACGAGATCACCTGGGTGTTCCGGGTGCTGTTCCTCGTGGGTCCCTTCATCGCCTTCATGGTGACGAAGCGCATGTGCCTCGCCCTCCAGCGGCGTGACCGCGAGCTCGTGCTCCACGGGTACGAGACGGGCCGCGTGGTGCGCTTCGCGTCCGGGGAGTACATCGAGGTGCACCAGCCGCTCACCGACGCCGAGCGCTGGGTTCTCGTCCAGCACGAGCCCGCGCGCCCGCTCGAGATCGGGTCGGCCGAGAACGAGCGCGGCGTCGCCCGTCCCGGCTACAAGAAGCTGCAGCGGCGCCAGAAGGTGTCGAACTTCTTCTTCGCCGACCGGGTGGAACCGGTGACGCCCGCCGAGCTGGCGCACGCTCACGACGCCCACGGCGCGTCCGCCGTCGAGGGCGCGGACGACCACGCCTCGCTGGCGCGGCCCGAGCGGGAGTCCCTCGAGGCCGGGAGCGGCGCCCAGCACTGAGCCTCCGGCTCGCCCGGATCCGACCAACGGACGAGATGCGGCCCCCCTCGCGGAAGGCGAGGGGGGCCGCGTACGTTGGACCGATGGAGGACCCCCGCGCACCTGGTACGGGGCACGATCACATGTCAGGAGAGGACAGCATGCCCGTCTACACCCTTCCCGAGCTCCCCTACGACTACGCGGCCCTGGAGCCGCACATCTCGGGCAAGATCATGGAGCTCCACCACGACAAGCACCACCAGGCCTACGTGACCGGGGCCAACACGGCGCTGGAGAAGCTCGCCGAGGCCCGGGACGCCGACGACCTGGCGGCCGTCAACCTGCACTCCAAGAACCTCGCGTTCAACCTGGGCGGTCACGTCAACCACACGGTGTTCTGGAACAACCTGTCTCCCGACGGCGGCGAGCCGACCGGTGAGCTCCTCGCCGCGCTCGAGGACGCGTTCGGCGGCGTCGAGGCGTTCAAGAAGCACTTCACGGCCGTGGCGGCGGGCGTTCAGGGCTCCGGCTGGGCCGTCCTGGCCTACGACACGATCGGCGCCAAGCCGGTCATCGTGCAGCTCTACGACCAGCAGGGCAACCTCGCTCTCGGTCTCGTGCCGCTCCTCATGCTCGACGTCTGGGAGCACGCGTACTACCTCGACTACCTCAACGTGCGCGCCGACTACATCAAGGCGTTCTGGAACATCGTGAACTGGAGCGACGTCGCGGAGCGCCTGCAGCGCGCGACGACCGCCGGCGCCTCGGGGCTCATCGTCCCGGCCTGACCCCACCCGCGGCCCGGCGTGCGCGGCGTCCCGCCGCTCAGCAGGGCACACGACGCCACGACGGGGCGCCCCCACCCGGGGGCGCCCCGTCGTGGCGTCCGGGACGGGTCAGGACGCGGCGCCGACCGCGGTCGCCTCCGCCACCTCGATCAGGCGGCCCGTCGTCACGTCGTACACGTACCCGTAGACCGGGATCCGGGCGGGCACCAGGTCGTGGTTGCGGATCCGCGCCACGTCGTCGACCACGGCCTGCTCGCGGTCCGCGATCGTCAACCAGTCGACGTCGTGACCGGCCGGCGAGCCGGGGCCCTCGCCGACGTCGACGAAACCGTTCGGGCCGAGCTCAGCGGTCTCGAGGCTGGCGTCCAGCAGGCCCGCCATGACGTCGCCCCGGAAGTCTCCATGCCGCAGTCCGTGTGGTGGACGACGAACCACTCCTGCGTGCCGAGGAGCTTGTAGGAGATGACGAGGGAGCGGATCGCGTCGTCGGAGGCCCGGCCCCCGGCGTTGCGGATGACGTGGGCGTCGCCCTCGGCGAGACCCGCGTACCGCGCCGGGTCCAGGCGCGCGTCCATGCACGTGAGGATCGCGAAGCGGCGGGCGGGGGGCAGGGCGAGCGAACCGCGCTCGCCGAAGTCGGCGGCGTAGGCCGCGTTCGCGGCGAGCACCTCGGGCAGGACGGACATCGCGGGCTCCTCTCGGACGACGGCGCCTGATGGCTCACCCAGCCTGGACCAGCGCCGCCCCGCGCGCCAGGGGTCAGACGCGAGAAGGGGCGCCCGGTACGGGCGCCCCTTCTCGCGAGATCGTGTCCGAGCGGTCCGTCAGTGCGCGTGCTGCCCGCGGGAGTGCTCGAACAGCAGGCCGACCAGGCCGATGAGGCCCACGACGGCACCGATGACGCACACCCACCAGCCCACGGCCACGCCGAGGAACAGCACGGCGGCGCCGCACGCCAGCACGAACGGCCACCAGGAGTGCGGCGAGAACTCGCCGTACTCCCCCGCGGCCGACTCGACCGTCCCGAGCGGGTCGTCCTCGGGCCGGGCGTCGATCCGCCGCCCGGTCGCGAACAGGAAGAAGGCGACGAGGCCCGCGAGCCCGGCGAGGAGCAGGATCGCGACGGACCCGACCGGCTCGAAGTCCGTCAGCACGATGTACACGACGCCGACGAGGATGAAGAACGGCACCAGCGCGCCGAAGACGACGGTCTCGACGAACAGCGGGGGCCGCGTCCGGCGGGACGGCTCGACGTGGCGGTCGGGGCCGCCGGTGTGCTGCGCGGTCACGCGTGGTCACCCTTCCGGTTCTCGTCCTCGCCCGCGGGAGAGCCGCCGGAGGTGGCCTCCTGGATCGAGCCCTGCATGTCGGCGTTGCCGTACACCTGGTCGAGGAAGCCGGGATCGGTCTCGACGTGGTCCATCGCGGCGACCTCGGGGTGGTGCAGGTCGAACGCGGGCGACTCGGAGCGGATCCGCGGGATCGACACGAAGTTGTGCCGCGGCGGCGGGCACGACGTCGCCCACTCGAGCGACCGGCTGTAGCCCCACGGATCGTCGACCGTGACCTGCGGCGCGTTGCGCCACGTCGTGATGACGTTCCAGATGAACGGGAGCGTCGCGGCCGCGAGGATGAAGGCGCCGACCGTCGAGATCTGGTTCTGGACCGTGATGTTGTCCTCGACGAGGTAGTCCACGTACCGGCGGGGCATGTTCTTCGCGCCGATCCAGTGCTGGATGAGGAACGTGGTGTGGAACCCGATGAACGTGAGCCAGAAGTGGATCTTGCCGAGGCGCTCGTTGAGCATCTTCCCGGTGAACTTGGGCCACCAGAAGTAGAAGCCCGCGAACATCGCGAACACCACGGTGCCGAAGACGACGTAGTGGAAGTGCGCGACGACGAAGTACGTGTCGTGCAGCTGGAAGTCGAGCGTCGGCGAGGCGAGGATGACGCCGGTCAGGCCGCCGAAGAGGAAGGTCGCGAGGAACCCGCAGGCCCACAGCATCGGCGTCTCGAACGTGAGCTTGCCGCGCCACATCGTGCCGATCCAGTTGAAGAACTTCACGCCGGTGGGCACTGCGATCAGCATCGTCATGAGCGCGAAGAACGACAGCATCACCGCGCCGGTCGTGTACATGTGGTGCGCCCACACCGTGACCGACAGGCCGGCGATGGTGAGGGTCGCGAGCACGAGCGTCTTGTACCCGAAGATCGGCTTGCGCGAGAAGACGGGGAAGATCTCCGACACGATGCCGAAGAACGGCAGCGCGAGGATGTACACCTCGGGGTGGCCGAAGAACCAGAAGAGGTGCTGCCACAGCATCGCGCCGCCGGACGCCGGGTCGAACACCAGCGCGTCGAGCCGCCGGTCGGCCAGCAGCCCGAAGTACGCCGCCGTCAGCACCGGGAACGCCATGAGCGCGAGGACCGACGTGATGAGCACGTTCCACGTGAAGATCGGCATCCGGAACATCGTCATGCCGGGTGCGCGCATGCAGATGATCGTCGTGATGAAGTTGACCGAGCCGAAGATCGTCGAGAAGCCCGTGAGGCCGAACCCGACGAGCCACAGGTCCGCGCCGAGGCCCGGCGAGAACGTCTCCGAGGCGAGCGGCACGTACGACGTCCAGCCGAACCCGGCCGGGCCGTCCGGCGTGAGGAACCCGCTGACGGCCAGCAGCCCGCCGAACAGGTACAGGAAGTACGCGAACTGGTTCAGCCGCGGGAACGCCACGTCGGGCGCGCCGATCTGCAGCGGCGCCAGCACGTTCGCGAAACCCGCGAACAGGGGCGTCGCGAACAGCAGCAGCATGATGCCGCCGTGCATCGTGAAGAACTGGTTGTACTGCTCGGCGCTCGTGAAGAGCTGGCGTCCGGGCGAGAAGAGCTCCGCGCGGATCGCGAGGGCGAGCAGGCCGCCGATGCAGAAGAACGTGAACGACGTGACCAGGTACATGTACCCGATGGTCTTGTGGTCGGTGGAGGTGATCCACGCCACGATCGCGTTGCCCCGCCGCTGGCGCGACGGCGCCAGACCCGGGACGGTCGCGACCGGGGCGCGCGGCGGGGAGTCGATCTGCTGGATCTCGTCGATGGCCATCAGCCCTCGCCCTCCTCGCTCGGCACGTTCGCCTGGTCCGTGTCGTACTCCGGCCCGAGCAGCCCGGTGTTGCCGGCCTCGCGGTACTCCGCCATCTTCTCCTCGAACTCCTCGGGAGTCACGACCTCGACGTTGAAGAGCATCGACGCGTGGTACTCCCCGCACAGCTCGGCGCACTTGCCCTCGAACGTGCCCAGCTCCTGCGGCACGATCTGGAACGCGTTGGTGCGGCCGGCGATCATGTCGAGCTTCATCAGGAAGCCCGGGACCCAGAACGCGTGGTTGACGTCGCGGGTGCGCAGCGAGATCTCGACGTTCTCACCCTGCGGCAGGTACAGCGTGGGGAGCGTCTCGGCGACGCCCTCCTGGCCGGTCAGCACGACCTGGGTGCCGGAGTAGTGCACGTCCGCGTCGGTGTAGTTGAAGTCCCAGCTCCACCGCTTGCCGACGACCTCGATGTGCACGTCCGGCTCCGCGCTCGTGTCGACGATCTCGCCCATCGAGCGCGACGTGAACGCGAACAGCACGCCGATCATGACGATCGGCACGAACGTGTACATCAGCTCCAGCGGCACGTGGTAGCGCAGCTGCACGGGGAGCTCGTTGTCCCCCTTGCGCTTGCGGTACACGACGATGCACCACAGCAGCAGCCCCCACACGAGCACACCGACCGCGAGCGCGGCGATCCACGCGTTGTTCCACAGCGAGATCACCGTGTCGGTGTGGTTGGTCGCGCCGGGGGCCTGCTCGGGCAGGAAGCCGCGCTGGACGATGTCGGAGCAGCCGGACAGGCCGAGTGCGGTCACGGCAGCGAGGGCCGCGACGACTACCTTCCGGCGTGGGCGGTGGGGCGATGTCGACACGTCGTCACCATAGCGGGACCTTCGTCCCAGGCGCCGCTCCGCCGCGGAATGTCGCCGTTCGCGGGTGGTACGAGAACGGTCCCGCGACGCCGTCACGACGTCGCGGGACCCTGCCGTCAGGAAACGACGGCGCCGCTCGTGGACCCGGCCGGAGACCGGGTCGGGAGCCGGTCCGGGACGCCCGTCCCGGGACCGGCTGAGGATCAGGAGCCGACCGTGCCCACGACGTCGACCACGACGGCGAGCGCCGCCGACTCGGTGGACGCGTCCGCGGGGAGCAGCAGCAGCACGCGCGAGCCGACCGGCACGCCCACGAGCGGCGCGAACGGGGAACCCTCGGAGACGGCAGCGGACTGCATGCCGTACCCGCCGAGCGAGGGCCAGGACGTCTCGAAGTCCGCGTTGTCCCAGGTGGTCAGCGTGTACTGGACGATCACCTGGTCCTCGGCGGCCACCGGGTCGCCGGTGCCGGTCGCGAGCACCGTGGCGGAGCTCTCGGTCGGCTCGGTGGCGCCGTCGGCCACCGTGACCTTCGCGATGGGTGCGCCGAGGTCGCCGTCGACCGTCACGGGCACGTCCGCGTCGGTGGGCGTGGCGTCGGCCTGGCCGGTGGACTCGGCCCCGTACGCGTCGACGACGTCGACGACGAACACGATCGTGTCGCCGGCCGCGATGGAGCCGTCGCTGCTCCCGGTGTCGCCGTAGCCGAGGTCGGACGGGATGGTGAGCAGCACGCGGGAGCCGACGGTCTGCCCGACGAGGCCGGTGGACCAGCCCTCGATCACGCCGTCGAGCGAGAAGCCGCTCGGCGCGCCACGGTCGTAGGAGTTGTCGAAGACGTCGCCGTTCCAGACCTGGCCGAGGTAGTTCGCCACGACGAAGTCCCCGGCCTCGATCGTGGCCCCGTCGCCGGCGCTGGCCGTCTGCACCTGCAGGCCCTCGGGGGCGGCGTCGGCGCTGAACGTGAGGGTCGGCTTCTCGCCGAACGCGCCCGAGGCCTCGAAGCCGACGTCGCTGCCGGCGATCACGGCGGCGTCGGTCGCGGCGTCACCCGCGGACGCGTCGGCGGAGGCGGTGGCGTCGGCGGAACCGGTGGCGGACTCCGTGCTCGAGTCGGACGAGCACCCCGCGAGGGCGAGCGCGCCGACGAGCAGCGCGGCGGGCAGGACGGCGGGCAGGGCAAGGCGATGACGCACGGAGCTCCTCAGGTGGTGTCGGGTCTGCACTCTGGATAACAAGGCAGCCTGGACGCCACCTGTGAGAACGCCCGCGGTGGCCTGGGCCACCGCGGGCGCGAGAACGGGGATTCGGCGGCCGGCGGGGCCGTCAGGGACCCGTCAGTGGAACGAGTCGCCGCAGGCGCAGGAACCGGCGGCGTTCGGGTTGTCGATCGTGAAGCCCTGCTTCGCGATCGTGTCGGCGAAGTCGATCGTGGCGCCGGCGAGGTAGGGGACGCTCATCCGGTCCACGACGACCTCGACGCCGTCGAAGTCGACGACGGCGTCACCGTCGAGCAGGCGCTCGTCGAAGTACAGCTGGTAGATGAGGCCCGAGCAGCCGCCGGGCTGCACGGCGACGCGCAGCCGAAGGTCGTCGCGGCCCTCCTGCTCCAGGAGCGAGCGCACCTTGGACGCCGCGACGTCCGTGAGGGTGACCTCGTGCGTGGGGTCCGCCTGCTGCGTCTGCTCGGCCGGGGTCGTGCCCGCCAGGGTGTCGGTCATCGGTGCTCCTGCTCGGTGGTCGGGCTGCCGGACGGGCAGCGCTCGGGGTGGGTCGCGCACGAGCCGGTCGAGGGGCTGTCGCGCACGGGTCGGGCGTCGGTCCTGCCCCTACGGTACGCCCGGTGCGCCGATCCCCGCCGTGACGTTCGCCCCAGGCGTGGCCGAGCTCGCCGTCGAGCGGGCCGAGCGGGCGCGCCGCCTCACCACCGCCAGGCCGCGGCGTGCTTGCGCCCCGCGGCCGTCAGCCCCTCGGCGGTTCCCTCGACGTGCCCGGTGGCGCTGATCCCGAACGGCGCCGCGCCGCGCCGCGACAGCACACCCGTGCGGCCGAGCGCGAGGAGCGCGACGCCGTCGCGCGCCGCCGCCGCGGCGACCGCACCGAGGACCCCGGTGTCCGCCTCGACCGGGTCCACCCGGTCGGCCAGCACGACGGCGAGCTCGGCCTCGCGCGCCCGCGCCGGGACACCGGTCTCGGCCGCGACGAAGGCGGCGCCCGGGACGACCCGCCCGCCGAGCGCGAGCACCGCGGCGCCCAGTCCGCCACCCGAGCCGGCGCCGGCCGTCCCGGCCGTCGACGACGTCGCGGACGCCGGCGCACCAGGCGCACCAGGCGTACCAGGCGCACCCGTCCCGCCCGCCGCGAGGCCGCCGCCCGCGCCGAGCAGGTCGTGCCGCGAGACCCGCTGGGCCTCGAGAGCGGCGGCCAGCGGCGCGAGGCGCGCGTCCAGCGCCTGGCTCTGCGCAGCGCCGACCCTCTCGCGCAGCGCCGCCGCCGCACCGCGCAGGCCGCGGACGCTCGCAGCCGTCCCCGCGGCCAGCACGAGCTCGGTCGCGCGCAGCCGGGCACGCGCCGTCGTGAGCCAGGCCGGGAGCCGGTCGAGCGCCGTCGCGGGGTCGAACGGTCCGGGCGGCGCGTCGGCGAGGGCGGCCAGCAGGCCCGCTCCGAGATCCAGTGTGGCCGCGTCGCCCGCCCCCACCACGACGCGGCGCACGCCGGCGTCGGCGGCGCGCGCGACGATCTGCCCCACTCCGTAGGACGTCCCGGTCCACGCGGTCGTCGCCCGCGCGAGCGGCGGGTCGAGCACGTCACCGGCCTGGACGTAGGCGGTGCCCGCGACCAGCAGGACGACGACCGGGTGCTCGTGCTCGCCGTCGGCGGCGACGACGGTCTCGACCTCGCGCGACCCGCCGTGCACGGCCTCGACCGCGTCGAGCAGGTCGTGCGCGCCGCTCGAGCACACCGCGAGGTCGAGCAGTGCGTCGGGGTTGCCCGAGCGCCAGCCCGCGGCGAACGCGTCGAGGGCGCCGCGCGCGGGCAGCGAGCCGACGCGCGCGGCGGCGATCAGGACGCGCACCCGGCCCCGAGCGCGGCGAGCAGCAGCGCCTCGGCCACGACGACGTGCCGCAGCTCGCCCAGGTGGACCGACTCGTCGGCCCCGTGCGCCCGCGCGTCGGGGTCCTCCACGCCCGTCACGAGGATCGTGGCGTCGGGCGCGAGGCGCAGCAGGTCGGCGATGAACGGGATCGAGCCACCCATCCCCATGTCGACCGGCGGGTGGCCCCAGGCGCGCGCGAAGGCCGCGCGGGCCGTGCGCATCGCGGGCGCGTCGTGCGGCGCGAGGAAGGCCTCGCCGCGCTCGCCCGGGGTCACCGTGAGCCGCGCGCCGAACGGTGCGTGCGCGTGCAGGTGGGCGATCAGCGCCGCCTCGGCGGCCGCGGGGTCCTGCCCGGGCGCGAGGCGGAGGCTCAGCTTGGCCGCGGCGGTGTGCCGGATGGTGTTGGAGGAGTGCGCGATCGTCGGGGCGTCGATGCCGATGACGCTCAGCGCCGGACGCATCCACAGCCGGTCCGGGATCGTCCCGGTGCCGGCGAGGCGCACGCCGTCGAGCACGCCCGCCTCCGCGCGGAACATCTCCTCGGAGTAGTCCAGCGGGGCGGCCTCGCCGCGGACGAGGCCCTCGACGGCGACGCTGCCGTCCTCGTCGTGCAGCGTCGCCACGAGCCGCGCGAGCAGCGTGAGCGCGTCCAGCACCGGTCCGCCGAAGACTCCCGAGTGCACCGCGTGCTCGAGCACGTCGACGCGCACGACGAGATCCACGAGGCCGCGCAGCGACGTCGTGAGCGCGGGGATGCCCACCTTCCAGTTCGCCGAGTCGGCGACCACGACCACGTCGGAGCGCAGGCGGTCCCCGAACGTGTCGAGGAACGCGGTGAACGACGGCGAGCCCACCTCCTCCTCGCCCTCGACGAACACGGTGACCCCGACCGGCCACGCGTCCGCGAACACCGCGGTGAGCGCGCGCAGCGCGCCGACGTGGGCCATGACGCCCGCCTTGTCGTCGGCGGCGCCCCGCCCGTAGAGCCGGTCCCCGCGACGGGTCGGCTCGAACGGCTCGGTGGTCCAGCCCTCGCCCGGCGGCTGGACGTCGTGGTGGGCGTACAGCAGGACGGTGGGTGCGCCGTCGGGCCCCGGTCGGTGGGCGACGACGGCGGGCGCGCCGCCCGGCACCCGCACCACCTCGACCTGCGGCAGGCCGGCGCCGCGCAGCAGGTCCGCGACGGCGGACGCGCTCGCCTCGACGTGCGCCTGGTCGAACGCGGGCGCCGAGACCGACGGGATGCGCACCAGCGCCTCGAGGTCGGCCCGCACGTCGTCGACGCCGGCGTCGACGGCGCGCTCGAGCGCCTCGAGGGTCTCGTTCGGGAGGGGCAGGGGGTCGGGCGTGGAAGCGTCTGGGACCGTCGTCACGCGTCGAACCTACCGGGCTCGACTACCCTGACGAGGTGTTCGGGAACAAGAAGAACGAGACGGCCGCCCCTTCGTCGACGATCGGTGCCGAGGCCGTGCAGCAGCACGAGGTCGCGGTGCCCGACGGCGTGACCCCGGTGGTCGCCCCGGCCACCGGGACGCAGGATGCCAAGGCGCCCGCCACGGGCGCGAGCTCCAGCGGTGCGGAGGTCTCCCCCGCGGACCGCAAGGGCCGCCCGACGCCCACCCGCAAGGAGGCCGAGGCCAAGAACCGCCGGCCGCTCGTGGCCAGCGCCGGAGACCCGAAGGCGGCGCGCGCGGAGCAGCGCAAGGCCAACGCCGAGGCACGCGCCCGGATGAACGAGGCCATGAACACCGGCGACGAGCGCTACATGCCGGTCCAGCACAAGGGCGTGCAGCGCCGGTACATCCGCGACTACGTCGACGCCCGCTGGTCGCTCGGGGAGTTCTTCCTGCCGATCGCCCTGGTGTTCGTCGTGCTCACGTTCGTCGTGGGGCAGAACCCGAACGTCGCGCTGCCGCTGCTGCTGGCGATGTACCTGCTGGTGATCATCGCCGTCGTCGACTCCGTGCTCGCGGGCCTGCGCATCCGCAAGCGGCTGCGCACGAAGTTCGGCGAGGACAAGGTGCAGAAGGGCGGGGTGATGTACGCCGTCCTGCGCTCGTTCCAGATGCGCCCCACCCGCCAGCCGAAGCCGCAGGTCAAGCGCGGGGAGTTCCCCGCCTGAGACCCGGCATCACTCGGGCATCACCGGCGTGACCGGCGTGACGCGAGCCTGACCCGCTCTGACCCCGCGTGGGCGCAGGGCCGGCGCCGTCAGCGCGAGCCGGCCAGCTCGCGCGCCACGGCGCCCGGCCACGCCGGCCCGGAGTAGATGAACGCGGTGTAGGCCTGCACGACGTCGGCGCCCGCCTCGAGCATGCGGCGCACACCCGCGGCGTCGCTCACGCCGCCGACGCCGATGACGACGCGGCCGGGCAGGTGCGCGCGGACGAGCCGCACCACCTCGAGCGCACGAGCGTGCAGCGGCTCCCCCGACAGGCCGCCGGGGCCGTGGTCGTGGTCGATCGTGGTGTTCGTCGCGACGACGCCGGCGAGGTCGAGCTCGGTGACGAGCGCGCACACGTCCACCACGTCGTCCTGGGACAGGTCCGGCGCGATCTTGACCAGCACCGGCACGTGGCGGCGCGCCGAGGCGTCAGCCGCCGCCTGCACCGCCTGCAGGATCGGGCGCAGCGACGCCACCGCCTGCAGGTCCCGCAGGCCAGGGGTGTTCGGGCTGGAGACGTTGACCACGAGGTAGTCGGCGAAGCGCGCCAGTGCGCTCGCGCTCAGGGCGTAGTCCTGCGCGGCGTGCTCGGGCGGCGTCACCTTGGTCTTGCCGATGTTCACCCCGACGACGGCGGACCGGCCCGCCCGGGTGCGGCGCAGCGCCGCGAGCCGTGCGGCGACGGCCGCGCTGCCGGAGTTGTTGAAGCCCATCCGGTTCACCAGGGCGCGCTCGTCGACCAGACGCCACAGCCGGGGCCTGTCGTTGCCCGGCTGCGCGTGGGCCGTCACGGTGCCGATCTCCACGTGGGAGAAGCCCAGCGCCAGCAGGCCGGGGACCATCCGGGCCTCCTTGTCGAAACCCGCTGCGGCGCCGAGCGGGGAGGACAGGTGCCGCCCGAAGAGCGTGGGTCCGGCCGGGCTGGTGCCGGTGCTGCGTCCGGTCCGGCCGGTCCGGCCGAACGTCGCGGCGAGCGCGGCGCGGACGGGGGCGACCCGACCCGCGAGCTCGATGGCACGGGCCGCGCGGTGGTGGGCGACCTCGGGGTCGAGCCGCGTGAAGGCGTGCCGGAAGACGAACGTGTAGAGGGGGTGGCTCACGTCCGACAACCTACTGGCGGGCGATCCGCGCCGGGTCCGAGCGCCGCAGCCACGCGAGGCCGAGGAACGGCAGCACGAGCGGGACGTACCCGTAACCCTGGCCGAAGTGCGACCACACGGTCGCCTCGGGGAAGTCCTGCGGGTGGACGAACGACCACGTGCCGACGGCGAGCACGCCGACGAGCTCGACGGCCACGGCCACCCAGGCGACGCGCCGCATCCGCACCCCGTTGTGGGCGAGGGCCACGGTCGCCACGACGTACACCAGCGCCGCGAACGCGGACAGCCCGTAGGCCAGCGGCGCCTCGGCGGCCTTCGTGAGCAGCTGGTAGACCGAGCGCGCGGTCGCCGCGAGGGCGAGGATGCCGTACACGGCGACGAGGGCGCGGCCGGCCCCGTACGCGCGCGGCCGGTCGTCCCCGGGCTCGTGGTGGTGCTGCGTGCTCATCCCGCTCCTTGCCAGATCTGCCAGACCCTCACCTGGAGGACGACCACCACCGCGCTCGCGACGGCGAGCACCACCGAGCTCCAGCGCGTGCGCTCCACGAACGCCCACGCGAAGGCGGCCGGCAGCAGCAGGAGCTCGGTGATGAGATACCCCCACAGCAGCGCCGGATCCCCCGTACTCGCACCGCGACCGAGGCCGACCGCGACGACGACGGCCTGGACGACCAGCCCGACCTCGACGGCGATCATCCCCGGGATCTGGTTGCCCACCACCGGGGTGTCTCGCGCGGCCCGCACGCCGGCCCAGGTCCCGAGCCCGACGGCGAGCGCGCCGACGAGCACGAGCGTGAGCAGCACGCGGGTCACCCTAGCGCGGCGCGCACTACGATCGAGGGCATGTCCTCCCCCATCGTGCTCCGTTCCACCGCGCCCGAGGCCGCCGACGTCGAGGCGCTCGTCGTGCTCCTCGCCCGGGACTCGGAGTCGGGGAGCGTCAAGGGGTCGGCGCACGTGCTCGCCGCGAGCACCTCGACCGTCGCCGAGGAGCTGGCCGACGCCGTCGCCGCCCTCGGCCTGATCGGCAAGGCCGAGGAGGTCGCGACCATCCCGGCGCCCCCCGTCCTCAAGGCCGACGTCGTGGTCCTCGCGGGCGTCGGGGCCGACCCCGCCGACCCGGAGGCCGTGCGGCGCGCCGTCGGCGCCGCGGTGCGGGCCACGAAGGGCCGGGCCCGGGTCGGTGTGCTGGCTCCGTCGGACGACCCCGCCGTCGTCGGCGCCGTCGCGGAGGGCGCCGCCCTCGGCGGCTACGCGTTCACCCGCTACCGGAGCACCGACCCCGAGCCCGAGGTGACCGTGCTCGTGGCCAAGGCGCGCGCGAAGGCGCTGCGCGACGTCGTCGAGCATGCGCAGGTCGTCACCGAGGCGGTGACCGCCGTGCGCGACCTCGTGAACACCGGCCCGGGCGACCTCACGCCCGAGGCGTTCGCCGAGGCGGCGCGGCAGGCGGCCGCCGGGACCAAGGTGAAGGTGGCCTCCCTCGACCTCAAGGCGCTGCGCGCCGGGGGCTACGGCGGGATCGTCGGCGTCGGCCAGGGCTCGCCGCACGAGCCCCGCCTCGTCACCCTCTCCTACACGCCGTCGCGGCCCGCCGCGCACGTCGCGCTCGTGGGCAAGGGCATCACGTTCGACTCGGGCGGGCTCTCGCTCAAGCCGCCGACCGGCATGATCACGATGAAGAGCGACATGGCCGGCGCCGCCGCCGTGCTGCACACCGTGCTGGCCGCCGCCCGGCTCGGGCTGCCCGTCCAGGTGACCGGCTTCCTCGCCCTCGCCGAGAACATGCCCTCCGGCGACGCGCAGCGTCCCGGCGACGTGCTCACGATGCGCGGCGGCAAGACGGTCGAGGTGCTCAACACCGACGCCGAGGGCCGGCTCGTGATGGCCGACGCGCTCGTCGACGCGGCCGCGCTCGAGCCGGACGCCGTGCTCGACATCGCCACGCTCACGGGGGCGCAGCTCATCGCGCTCGGCCCGCGCGTCACCGGCGTGATGGGCACGCCCGAGGTGCGTGACGCCGTCGTGGCCGCCGCCGACGCGAGCGGCGAGCAGGCGTGGGCGATGCCGCTGCCCGAGGACCTGCGCCAGGGCCTGGACTCCACGATCGCCGACCTCACGAACGTCGGTGACCGGTTCGGCGGCATGCTCACGGCCGGGCTGTTCCTGCGCGAGTTCGTCGGGGCCACCCCGTGGGCGCACCTCGACATCGCGGGGCCGTCCTTCAACGAGGGCTCGCCCTGGGGCTACACGCCCAAGGGCGGCACGGGGGCCGGCGTGCGCACGCTGCTGGGCTACCTGGAGTCCCGCGCGCGATGAGCGCGGTGCGTGACTCGGTCGCGGCGGGCGCCGTCGCCGACCGCGCGGCGGCGGTGTCACGTGGTCGGCATCACGTCGCCGTGGCCGGTCCCGGCCGGCCCGAGTGCCAAGATAGAGATGCGAGCCAGCAGCCCGAGGACGTGTAGCCGCCCCGCCGGGTGAGCCACCGCGATCGAGAAACGTTAGGAGACAGCACATGTCGGAGTCCGTGAAGATGCCCGCTCTCGGGGAGAGCGTGACCGAGGGCACGGTGACACGGTGGCTCAAGGCTGTCGGTGACTCGGTCGAGGTCGACGAGCCCCTGCTCGAGGTGTCCACGGACAAGGTGGACACCGAGGTCCCCTCGCCCGTCGCGGGCGTCGTCGAGAAGATCCTCGTCGAGGAGGACGAGACGGTCGAGGTCGGCACCGACCTGGCCGTGATCGGCGACGGCAGCGGCTCCGACTCGGCCGGCTCCGACGACGGGTCCATCCAGGCCGACGAGCCCCAGCCGGCGACGTCGGGCGCAGCCGCGGAGCCGGAGCAGGCGGAGCCCGAGGGCGCCGCGCCCTCCCCCGCCGCGCAGGCCGGTGGCAGCAGCGAGAGCGGCTCGGGTGCTGGGTCCGGTTCGGCGTCGGGTTCGGCGTCCGGGACCGAGGTGACGCTGCCCGCGCTCGGGGAGAGCGTGACCGAGGGCACCGTGACGCGCTGGCTCAAGGAGGTCGGCGACTCGGTCGAGGTCGACGAGCCCCTGTTCGAGGTCTCCACCGACAAGGTCGACACCGAGGTCCCGTCCCCGGTCGCCGGCACGCTGCTCGCGATCAAGGTCGGCGAGGACGAGACCGCCGAGGTCGGCGCGGTCGTCGCCGTCGTCGGCGACGCCTCCGCCCAGCAGGCCGAGGCCCCGAAGGACGAGGCCCCCGCCGAGCAGCCCAAGGACAAGGCCCCCGCCGAGCAGCCGAAGGCCGAGGAGCCCAAGTCCGACGCGCCCGAGGCTGACAGCGGCTCGGGTGCTGGCTCCGGTTCGGCGTCCGGGACCGAGGTGACGCTGCCCGCGCTCGGGGAGAGCGTGACCGAGGGCACCGTGACACGCTGGCTCAAGGAGGTCGGCGACTCGGTCGAGGTCGACGAGCCCCTGTTCGAGGTCTCCACCGACAAGGTCGACACCGAGGTCCCGTCCCCCGTCGCCGGCACCCTGCTCGCGATCAAGGTCGGCGAGGACGAGACCGCCGAGGTCGGCGCCGTCGTCGCCGTCGTCGGCGACGCCTCCGCCCAGCAGGCCGAGGCCCCGAAGGACGAGACCCCGAAGGACGAGGCCCCCGCCGAGCAGCCCAAGGCCGAGGCCCCGAAGACCGAGGCACCCGCTGAGCAGCCCAAGGCCGAGGCCCCGAAGGCCGAGGCCCCCGCCGAGCAGCCCAAGGCCGAGCAGCCGCAGCCCACCGCCGAGGCGGCCGGGGTCTACGTGACTCCGCTCGTGCGCAAGCTCGCCGCCGAGAACGGGGTCGACCTGGCCTCGCTCGCCGGCACGGGCGTCGGCGGTCGCATCCGCAAGCAGGACGTCCTGGCGGCGGCCGAGGCGGCGAAGGCCGCTGCAGCGGCGCCCGCCCCCGAGCAGGCGCCGGCCGCTGCCGCACCGTCGGCCGCGCCCGCGGCTGCGGCGAGCACGCGGCTGCCGGTCTCGGAGCTGCGCGGCACCACCGAGAAGATGACCCGGCTGCGCAAGATCATCGCCTCGCGCATGGTCGAGTCGCTGCAGACGATGGGCCAGCTCACCACGGTGGTCGAGGTCGACGTCACGAAGGTCGCCGCCCTGCGCGCGAGGATGAAGGGGCCGTTCGAGCAGAAGGCGGGCCTCAAGCTCACCTACCTGCCGTTCTTCGCGAAGGCCGCCATCGAGGCGCTCCAGGCGTACCCGAAGCTCAACGCGCGCATCGAGGACGACACGATCGTCTACCCCGAGTCCGAGAACCTCTCGATCGCCGTCGACACCCCGCGCGGGCTGCTGACCCCGGTCATCAAGAACGCGGGCGACCTGTCGATCGCGGACCTCTCCCGCGCGATCAACGACCTGGCCGCGCGCACGCGTGACAACAAGGTCTCCCCGGACGAGCTCAGCGGCGGCACCTTCACGCTCACCAACACCGGCAGCGCGGGCGCTCTGTTCGACACGCCCATCGTGCCGCTGCCGACCGTCGGCATCCTCGGCGTCGGGACGATCGTGAAGCGGCCCGTGGTCGTCTCCGGTCCCGAGGGCGACTCGATCGCGATCCGGTCGATGGTGTACCTCGCGATCTCCTACGACCACCGGATCGTCGACGGCGCGGACGCCGGGCGCTACCTCACCGCGGTGCGCAAGCGCCTCGAGGAGGGCGCGTTCGAGGCCGACCTCGGCATCTGAACCCACGCAGGCCCCTCGCGCACCGGTCCGACGGCTCGCTCCGGACCGATCGGCCGGTGCGCGACGTAGCCTGGCCCGCATGAGCGAGCACCCTGATCTCCACCCCGCCCAGCCCGGCGGCACCGTCCTGGTGGGCGGCGCCTCCGGGCTGATCGGTTCCCGGCTCGTGTCGGCGCTGCAGGCGGACGGCGCCACCGTGCGCCGACTGGTTCGGCGGGAACCGCGCACCCCCGAGGAGGTCGCGTGGTCACCGGCCGAGGGCCGGCTCGATCCCGCAGCGCTCGACGACGTGACCGCCGTCGTCGTCCTGTCCGGTGCGGGCGTCGGGGACCACCGCTGGACCCGCTCCTACACCCGCGAGCTCGTGCGCTCGCGCACGAGCAGCGTCTCGCTCGTCGCCGCGCGGCTCGCGCAGGCCGGGTCGAGCGCCCGACTGGTCACCGCCTCCGCGGTCGGCTACTACGGCGACCGGGGCGAGGACGTCCTGACGGAGTCCTCCGGACCCGGGGAGGGCTTCCTCGCCGACCTGTGTCAGGCCTGGGAGCGCGCCGCCGACCCGGCGCGCGAGGTCACGTCCGTCGCCCACGCCCGGACGGGCATCGTCCTGGCGCCCGAGGGCGGCGCACTGGGGCGGCTGCGGCCCCTGATCCGGCTCGGCGTCGCCGGCCCGCTGGGCTCGGGCCGCCAGTGGTGGCCGTGGATCACCCTCGAGGACGAGGTCCGCGCGCTCGTGCACCTCACCCGCTCCGGCGTCACCGGGCCGGTGAACCTGACCGCCCCCGAGCCCGTCCGCAACCGTGAGCTGATCCGCACCTTCGCCGCAGCGATGCACCGCCCCGCCGTCCTTCCCGTACCGGCGTTCGCCCTGCGCGCCGCGCTGGGCGGCTTCGCGGGCGACCTGCTCGCGTCCCAGCGCGTGCTGCCCGAGGCGCTCCTCGCCGACGGCTTCGAGTTCACCTCCCCCACCATCGAGGACGCCGCCGACGCCCTCGTCGCGTAGGGGCCGGCTCACGCGCAGGCGCGCCACCCCGAGATCCGGCCGTCCTCGGCCAGCTCGAGCACGAGGCACCGGCCGGCCTGCGCGGGCACCGGTCGCCACAGACCGCCGGTGAAGCGGTGGTGCGCGCCCTGCCGCAGCTCCGTGCGGACCGCGGCTCCCGACGCCGGGGCAGCCGCGAGCACCTGAGTGTGCAGGCCCGAGACGTGCACGGGTGAGGCGGGTTCGGCCACCACGCCCACCGCGCCCGAGCCCGTGCCCGAGCCCGACCCCGGGCCCACCACCGGCCCGACGCCCGCGCCGCCGGCCAGGGCCTGGGCGAGGGTGGCGTCGTGCCGCCACGCCTGCGAGCCGGGCACGACGGCGCGCGCCAGCGCCGTGAGGTCGCCCGCCTCGAGCGCCGCGTCGCGACGCGCGAGCACCGCGTCGATCTCGGCCCGCTCCGTCGCGGGCAGGCCGCCGACGACCGACGACGCGCTCGACCGGGCGGCGAGCACGCCGACCCCGGCCAGCAGCAGCACCGACGCGGCCGCGGCCGCCACCGTCAGACCCGGCGGCAGACTCGTTCCGCGCGCGTGCCGCTGCGTCCGACGGGGACGCGCTGATCGCCGACCCGGCCGGTAGGTGGGCGCCGCGAGCAGCGCGGTCCGGACGGCCGCGCCGGCGAGGTCCGCGGCGCCGAGCGGACTCGTCGGCCGCCGTCCCAGCAGCTCGAGGCGGGTTCGCCGTCGGGCCACCGCCTCGTCGGCCGCGACGGCCAGCTCGGCGGCCGCGGGTCGGCCCGCCCGCGGCCCGCACGCCCGGTCGAGCAGGCGCGCCAACCCGTCGTCGACGACGTCGGGCCCGCCGCCGTGGTCCCGGCCCTCCCGCACGCCCCCGTGGCCGCCGCCACCGCTGCTGCTGCTGCCGGCGCTACCACCACCAACGTCACCACCGCGGTCACCGTCTGCCCCCTCGCCCCCCTCACCACTGCGCCCGCCACCCCCCGCGGCCGCCCACGCGAGGAGTGCCGCGAGCTCGGCGACGTCGCTCACCTCGTCCGGTGCGACGTCCGGCAGGCCGCGTTCGTCGCACCGCTCGGCGGCGACGTGGCCCGGGGTGCCGAGCCCCGTGTCGGCGAGGTCGACGAGGACCGCGTCCCCGCCGTCGCGCACGAGCACGTTGCGGGGCGAGAGGTCGCCGTGCGCGAGCCCGAGACCGTGCAGGTGGGCCAGCGCCGCCGCGAGGCCGGCGGCGAGGCGCTCGAGCTCGGGCGGCGGGAGCGCCCCGCGCGCCCGCACCCACGTGGCGAGGTCCACGCCCGGCACGAGATCGAGCACCACCGCCACGCCCGCCTCGTCCACGCGCGACGCGCGCACCCGGGCGAGGTGTGGGTGCCCGGCGGCGGCGAGCGTGTCGAGACGAGCGAGGAGCCGGTCCCGATCCTCACCTGACGCAGGGATCGTTCGGAGCACCACGAGGTCGCCGCCCTCGTCCACGCCCGACCAGACCCAGCCCGCCGGACCGTCCCCCGCGCCACGCACGAGTGCCTCGCCCGCGCGGAAGCCCGCCACGTGCGGCGGGCCGGGGACGACGACGGTGCTCACCCGACCAGCCAAGCGCCTCGGGGCCCGCCGTGGACGTTGTCCACAGGCCGGAGGGGCGGTCGACGGCCGGTAGGCTGTGCCCACCATGGCACGCTCGAACCCCTCCACCCCCGCGCCCGCACCGAAGCCGAAGAAGCGCCGGTGGTACCACCAGATCTGGGACGTCTTCCAGATGACCCGGAAGGCGGACCCGTCCGTCCCCTGGCTCATGCTCGCGATCCTGCTCGGTGCGATCGCGGTCGGGGTCGTCGTCGGTCTGCTCGTCAACGACGGCGCGATGCTCTGGTACTTCGTCGTCCTCGCCGTGCCGTTCGGCGTGCTCGGCGCGACGTTGCTGCTCTCCCGCCGTGCGGAGCGCGCGGCCTACTCCCGCGTCGAGGGGCAGCCCGGCGCCGCCTCGGCCGCCCTCGGCACCATCCGCCGCGGCTGGAACCTCGAGGAGCAGCCGGTCGCGATCGACCAGCGCACCCAGACCATGGTGTTCCGCGCCGTCGGGCGCCCCGGCGTCGTCCTCGTCGGTGACGGCGGCAGCCGCGGCTCGCAGCAGCGCCTCCTCGAGCAGGAGCGCAAGCGCACCACCCGCCTCGTCCCGGACGTGCCCGTGCACCTCGTCCAGTGCGGTCGCGAGGAGGGCCAGGTCCCGCTGCCACAGCTCGCCGCGGCCGTGCGCAAGCACAAGAAGGCGATCACGACGGCGGAGGTCGCCGTGGTCACGAAGCGCCTCGCCGCGCTCGGCAAGATCAAGATGCCGGTGCCGAAGGGCGTCGACCCGCTGCGCGCCCGCCCGGACCGCAAGGGCATGCGCGGGCGCTGACCCGCCCCGAGCTCCGACTCCGACCACGTACTGACCCCGCCCCGTGCCCGGACCGCAGCGCGACGCCGAGCGCACCCGTGCGCGCCTCCTCGAGGCGGCAGCGGCGGCGATCGGCGAGAAGGGCCCCGAGGTCAGCCTCGACCTGGTCGCCCGCCGGGCGGGGGTCTCCAAGGGCGGGCTCCTGCACCACTTCCCCAGCCGGGACGCGCTCCTCGAGGCGCTCATGCGCCACCTGCTCGCCGCGTTCGACACGAGTGTCGAGCGCGAGCTGGAGCGGGCGCAGGCCGAGGACCCGACGGAGGCCGACGCGCCGGGCCGGCTGACCCGCGCCTACGTGCGCGCGGTGTTCGCGGACCTCGCCGAGGGCGACCGGGCCCGCGAGCAGATCACCCTGATGGGCATGATCGGCGCGAGCGAGGCCGTCTCGCACGTGCTGCGCGCCGACGACGAGAGCTGGCGCAGCCGGGTGGCCGGCGACGGCCTGGAGCCGCTGCGCGCCGAGCTCGTGATGAAGGCCGCCGACGGGCTCACCGCGTCGCTGATGTGGAGCCGCACGCCCGCGCGCGAGCACGTCGAGCTGCGCGACCTGCTCCTCGCGCTGACGCGCAGCACCGGACCGGTCGACCCGTCCGCCTGACTGCGCCCGAGCGGGTGCCGAGCGCGGGGCGGGAGCGGGCACCAGCCTCGACCGTCCGGCTGCTACCGGTGCATCGCCTTGCGCGCCAGGTAGTTGCCGAGCAGCTGGGCGAGCTGCACGATCACGATGATGACGCCGACCACGATGTACGTGACGGTCCAGTCGTACTGCTGGTAGCCGTACACCATCGCGAAGTCGCCGATGCCGCCGCCGCCGATGTAGCCGGCCATCGCGGACATGTCGAGCACGCCGATGAACAGGAACGTGTACCCGAGGATGAGCGGGGCCAGCGCCTCGGGGATGAGCACCGTGAGGATGATCCGCAGCGGGGACGCGCCCATCGCGCGGGCCGCCTCGATCACCCCGGGGTCCAGCGAGACGAGGTTCTGCTCCACCAGTCGTGAGAACGCGAACCCGGCCATGAGCGCCATGGCGAACGTGGCCGCCTCGGTGCCGATCGTGGTGCCCACGACGGCCTTGGTGAGCGGGCCGATCGCGAACAGGAAGATGATGAACGGGATCGGCCGGACGATGTTGACGGCCACGTTGAGCACCGCGAACACCACGCGGTTGCTCAGCAGATTGCCGCTGCGCGAGACGTACAGCCCCACCCCGATCGCGAGGCCGATCAGGCCGCCCACGAGCATCGCCCAGAACAGCATGTAGGCCGTCTGGGCGAGCGCCTCGGTGAAGGTGGGCCCCAGTCGCTCCCAGTTCATGCCGACTCCTCCCCGTTGATGCGGCCGAGCACGGGAAGGGACGACGGCGAGCTCGCCGTGCCGAGGTCGGTCGCCCCCGCGGAGGCGACGACCTCACGCACGAACGCCTCGACGTCGTCGACCGCACCGTCGATCTCGAGGGTGAGCGACCCGAACGGACGCTCGGCGATCTCGGAGATGCCGCCGTAGATGATCGTCCCCTCGATCCCGTGCTCCCGCAGGGTGCGCGTGAGGTAGCCGCTGGCGGCGCCGTCGGACTTCATCCGCAGCAGCACGAGCCGGCCGGGGTGCCGGTTCCGCAGGCGCTGCAGCACCGCCGGGCTCGGGACGTCGTGCAGCGACGAGGCGACGAAGCGGGCGGTCGCCGGGTGGCGCGGGTTCGCGAACACGTCGTACGCCTCCCCCACCTCGACGACCTTGCCCTTCTCCATCACGGCGATGCGGTGGCAGATCGACCGCACGACGTCCATCTCGTGGGTGATGACGACGATGGTGATGCCGAGCTCGGCGTTGACGCGGCGCAGCAAGGTGAGAACGTCCTGCGTCGTCTCGGGGTCGAGCGCGCTCGTGGACTCGTCGGCCAGCAGGATCCGGGGCGACGTGGCGAGCGCTCGGGCGATGCCGACGCGCTGCTTCTGGCCGCCCGAGAGCTGGTTCGGGTAGGCCCGCGCCTTGTCCGTCAGGCCGACGAACTCCAGCAGCTCGGCGACGCGCGCGGCGCGCTGTGCACGCGGCACGCGAGCGACGCGCAGCGGGTACGCGACGTTGCCGGCGACCGTGCGCGAGCCCATCAGGTTGAACTGCTGGAAGATCATGCCGATCCCCGCACGGACGCGGCGCAGGGCGCGCTCGCCCTGGCCCGTCACCTCGGCGCCGGCGACCGTGATGGTCCCCGACGTCGCGATCTCGAGCGCGTTGATGAGCCGCACGAGCGTGCTCTTGCCCGCGCCCGAGTAGCCGATCACGCCGAAGATCTCGCCCTCGGCGATGTCGATCGTCACGTCGTCGACGGCGGTGACGGGCGTGCCGCCGCGGCGTCCCGGGAAGACCTTCGAGACGCCGCGGAGGCTGACGATGGGTGCAGCGGTGGTCACGCTCAGCTCGTCGGGGCGTTCGCCTGGATGTCCGCGAGGATGTCCTGGAGCTCGCCCGCCTCGTTGTTCTTGAAGATCGCGAGGCCGCCGGAGTCCTCCGTGGCCGCCGCCTCGACCTCCGGGTCGTGCCAGATCTCGACGAGCTTGAGGTAGGTCTCGTTGCCGGAGTCCTCGGCGCGCGCCGCGAACACGTTGATGTACGGCTTCGCGGCGTCCCCGCTCGGGTCGTCCGCGTAGACGATGTCGTCGTCGGTCAGGCCGGCCTTGCCGACGAAGTCGTTGTTGATGATCGCGGCCGCGACGCTGCCGCTGGTGAGCGCGGCGGCGGTCTGGGCGGCGTCGACCGGGGTCACGGTGACGCGGGACTCGTCGGCGATGACGTCCGCCGCGGCGGAGAAGGAGGTGCCGCCGTCGCGCAGGGTGATGAGGCCGGCCTGCTGCAGGTTGAGCAGCGCGCGGGCCAGGTTCGTCGCTTCGTTCGGCACGGCGATCTGGGCGCCGTCCGGGATGTCCGCCACGTCGTCGTACTCGGTGGAGTAGAGGTTGAGCGGGTAGACGGCGGTCGCACCGATCGGCTGCAGGTCGTTGCCCGTCTTGAGGTTGAAGTTCGCGAGGAACTGCAGGTGCTGGAACTGGTTGAGCTCGAGCTCGCCGTCGGCGAGGGCCTGGTTCGGGATCTGGTAGTCGGTGAAGTTCACGATCTCGACGTCGATCCCCTCCTCCTCGGCCTTCTGCGTGAAGACGTCCCACTGGGTGTCCGAGGCGCCGATGACGCCGATCCGGATCGTGCCGCCGTCGGTGGCGTCGGAGTCGGAACCGCCGGACCCGGGGGCGGCGCACGCGGCCATGGCCAGCGCTGCGACGGCAGCGGTGACGAGGACGGGAAGTCGGCGAGTCATGCGGTGACCTTTCGGTGAGTGCTGCGGCTCGGTGGTCCGCGGGCGCTGGGCCGGGGGTGTCCGGCGGAAGACACTGTGGCAACCGCGCGGTGCGGGTGACAACCCGAGCGTCGCTGTCTCGCAGTGTGGTCGCACTAGGATCGATTCGTGAGCACCCCCGCGCCGTCGACCCGGGTGTGGACGCTCCCGAACCTCATCTCCTTCGCGCGCCTGGCGGTGCTGCTGCCGCTCGTGGTGTGGCTGCTCGTGACCGGTCGGCTGTGGTGGGGGCTCGTGGCCCTCATCGCCCTCGGCGCGTCGGACTGGGTGGACGGGTACCTCGCGCGGCGCCTCGGGCAGGTCACGCTGCTGGGTCAGCGTCTGGACCCCGTGGCCGACCGCGTCGCGATCGTCGTGGTGATCGCCGCGCTCGTGGCCGAGGGCCTCGTGCCCTGGCCGGCGGTGGCGATCATCCTCGCGGTCGACCTCACGCTCCTCGTCCTCGCGGGGCTGTGGTTCCGCGGCTCCCCCGACCTCCCGGTGAGCCGGATCGGCAAGTGGCGCACCGCGTGCCTGCTCGGCGCGCTGCCGCTGCTCATCACCTCCGCCGCCGCGTCGCTGGAGTGGCTGCACGTCGTCGCGCTGGTCGTCCTGTGGCTGGGCGTGCTGGGGCACGTCGTCGCCGGTCTCGGGTACCTGCGCGGCATGGCCGCGGCGCGCCACCGCGCGCGCTGAGGACGCGCCGGCCGGTCAGAGCTCGCGGCCCGCCACGCGCATCGCCCAGAACGCGACCGCGCTCGCCGCGGCGACGTTGAGCGAGTCGACCCCGCCCGCCATCGGGATGCGCACGACCACGTCGCTCGCCGCCACCGTCGCGGGCGCGAGGCCGTGCCCCTCGGCGCCGAGCACGAGCGCGAGGCGCTCGGGCGGGTCGGCCGCGAGCGCGTCGAGCGTGACGGCGTCGTCGCTCAGCGCGAGCGAGGCGACGACGAACCCCGCCGCGCGCAGCCGGTCCACGCCGGCGGGCCAGGGGTCGATCCGCGTCCAGGGCACCTGGAACACGGTGCCCATCGAGACCCGCACGCTGCGGCGGTAGAGCGGGTCGGCGCAGCGCGGCGTGGCGAGCACGGCGTCGACGCCGAGCCCCGCCGCCGAGCGGAAGATCGCGCCGACGTTGGTGTGGTCCACGACGTCCTCGATCACGGCGACCCGGCGCGCGTCGCGCAGCAGCTCGTCGACGTCGGGCAGCGCGGGCCGGTTCATCGCCGCCAGCGCTCCCCGGTGCAGGTGAAAGCCCGTGAGCGCCTCGAGCTCGGGCTCCGGCGCGGTGAACACGGGCGCGTCGGGGAACGCCGCGAGCACGTCCGCCATCTGCTCGAGCCAGCGCGGCGCCATGAGGAACGAGCGCGGCACGTGCCCGGCGGCGACGGCGCGGCGGATGACGTTGGAGGACTCGGCCATGTACAGGCCCGCGCCCGGCTCGTACCGCGTGCGCAGCGCGACGTCCGTGAGGTGGGTGTACTCCGCGACCCGCGGGTCCTCGAGCGCGACGGCGAGCGGGACGGGGTCGGGTCGGGTCACCTCCCCATCGTCCCAGGTCACGGTCCGTCGACCGACCGACGGCTCAGCCGCCCACGATCACGGTGGCCGCTCCGGGCCCGGGTGCGATCGGCGTGCCGTGCATCGACTGGTCGCCGAGCCGCGCGGCCGGGAACCCCCCGACGAGCACGGTGAGCGAGCCCATCGCGATCCCGTTCGGCGGCCCCACGCACGGGATGCTGCCCGGCATCGCGTTGGCGACGGCCGCCGGCATCCCCATGACGAGGACCGTGGGGACGCACCCGGCCGGCGTGATCGGCCCGCCGACGTGCGGGACCGGCCCGGTCGTGAGCGGACAGAGCGCGACGTCGCCGGCGCGCAGCCACGGACCGGTCGGCACGCGCTCAGCCTCCCGCGGTCGGCGTGGGTTGCGGCGCCGGGCTGACGAGGTTGCCGCCGAACGTCAGCGCGTCCGCGCACTCGGCGGGCGGCGGCGTGAGGCCGAACGGTGCGCCCGGCTGGCGGCAGGAGAGGAAGAACCGCACCTCCCCGCCCGCCGGCACCACCACCGGGGTCTGGAAGTGGAAGTCGGAGTCGCGGAAGTTCTCCAGGCCCAGCTGCATGAGGACCTGGCTCTGCCCGTCGATCGAGGTCTCCACCGAGACCGTGCCAAAGTCGCCCTGCGGGTTGTTGAGGAGCAGGTCGTACAGGCGCAGCGTCTGGCCGTCCGGCACCGTGAACGCGGCGACGTCGCTCGCGTTGGGGCCGGCCGAGACCTCCAGCCGGTTGACCGACGGCACCGAGATCTCGGCGGGCGGCAGGATGCCCTCGCGCAGCGTCTCCATCTGCTCCAGCTGGTCCTGGGCCGCGGCGTCGGTCTGGGCGGCGGTGTTGGCCGAGTCCTGCGCCGCCTGCTGCGCGGCGGCCGCGGCCTGCTGGGCGTCCTCGGCCGCCTGCACCGCGGCCTCCGTCTCCTCGGCGACGGCGGCCCGCGCCGCGGACTCGATGACCGGGCGCAGGAGCACGAACCACGCCAGCGCGAGCAGCGCGAGCAGCGCCAGGAGCGCGAGCAGCGCCTTCATGAACCACTTCGGCAGCGTCGCGGTCTGGACGTGCACGCCGTCGAGCACGACCGGCGTGGAGTTCTCCGCGGACACGGTCACGGCGAACGGGTACGTGACGCTCGCGCCGCGCCAGATCCGCTTCGCGGGCTTCACCTTGACGGTCGAGAACGCCGCGGTGCCGGGCTCCACCACGAGCAGCCCGGGATCGACCTTGAACCCGAGGTGCTTGCCGTCGTCGGTCGCCTTGATCGTGAGCGTCGCGGGCGCGTTGCCCCGGTTGTCGACGGCGACCTGGTGCCTGGCGCCCATCCGTCCGGTCGTGGTGCGCGGGACGAGCTCGGCGACCGACTCCAGGAACGGGAGGATCTCCACGACCCCCTCGGGGGTCACGACCTGCTCGGCGTGGTCCACCGGCACGATCCGCACGCCGAAGTCGAGCGAGCCGACCGGCACCGCGGCGTCGCGCGGCGGGCGGAAGGTGATCGTCGCCGTCGTCGCCTCGCTCGGGTACACGCCCGCGATCTGCGCGGGCTCGACCTGCGCCCACGCGGCCGGGACGCCCAGCACCTCGATCTGGTACCCCTCCACGGTGGTGCCCGTGTTGGCGATGCGCACGGCGACGGCCGCCTCCTCCCCGGGGGTCAGCCGGACGTGCGAGGTCTCCAGCGTGGCCGTCGTCGTCATGGCCTCGACGGTAGGCAGCACGTCCGCGCCCCGGCAGCAGCGGCGCGGACGTCCGAGCGGGCAGCGCTCCTGCCCGTTGAGCCGACGTTGAGTGCCTGATCAGTACGCCGGAGCATGCTGCCCGAGCGGGCCGGACGGGTGCCTGCGGGGACGGTGCGGGCGAGGTCGACGCGCCACGGTGACAGGGGCTGGGGATGAGTGTGATGACGGGCACGGTGGCCGGTGCGGCCACCGACAAGGTACGGGTGTGGGTCGGCGCGACCGATCCGATCTCTCTCGCGGGCGTCGCGAGCGCGCTGCGGCCGCGGCCGGAGCTGACCCTCGTGCGCGAGGGCGACGGCGGCGCGGCGGGCGCCCGGGTGGCGGTCATCGTGACCGACCGGGTGGACGAGGCGACCATGCGGGCGGTGCGCAACGCGCGCCGGACCGGTGACGCGCAGGTGGTGCTGGTGGCCGGCTACCTCACCGACGACGACGTCGTCGCGGCGGTCGAGGCCGGCGTGCTCGCCCTGGTGCGGCGGTCCGAGGCGACGCCGGACCGGCTGGTGGCCGTGATCCGCAGCGCGGCGCACGGCGAGGGCACGGTCCCCCCCGACCTGCTCGGGCACCTCCTGGACCAGGTGGGCTCGCTGCAGCGGCAGGTGCTGCGCCCCCGGGGGCTCACGTTCACGGGCCTGGCCACGCGGGAGATCGACGTGCTGCGGCTCGTCGCCGACGGCATGGACACCGCCGAGATCGCGCGCACGCTGTCCTACTCCGAGCGCACGGTGAAGAACGTGCTGCACGACATCACCACGCGCCTGCAGCTGCGCAACCGCAGCCACGCCGTCGCGTACGCGCTGCGCGAGGGCCTGATCTAGCGGCGTCGTCCGCCCGCCTGCCCCAACGGGAAGCGGGCGGTGCCCGCTCGGGTGGACCGAGCGCACTCGCTCCCTCCCCGGGGCGCGACCACGCTGGGCAGGCGCCGCGCGCGAGCACGGCGGGGCGTGGGTGCGCAGTCGTGCGTGACGAGGCGGGCGGGCGGAGGTGGGCAGGTGAGGCGGAGGATCGGCGCGGGCGTCGCCGCGGTCGCGGCCGCCCTCGCGCTCGTCCTTGCGGTCACGACGGCGAGCATCGCCGTCACCGAACCCGAGCCCACCGAGAGCCCCACCGCAAGTCCCGGTCCGCCGGTGGACCGCCCGCGGCTGGCGTTCACGGACGACGGATCGGTCGTGTCGGAGGACACGCTCCTGCGCTACGACCAGACCAGCGCCTACCCCGACCGCACGCAGGGCCGGGCGACGGAGTGGGACGGGCGGGAGAACGTCCTGGGCTACGGCCGGTCGAACGCTCAGGCGAGCGCGCCGGAGCCGACGACCGATCTTGTCGCGTTCGTGAGCGACGACTGGTGGAACGACTCGGCCGACCCCCGCTTCGACGCCGGGGACGTGTGGGTGCGGACACAGAATGCGGACGCGGCCACCGAGTACCTGCGCGTGACCTGCGACGCCGCCACCGAGCAGCACCCCGTGATCGACCCGACCGGACAGTGGGTGGCGTACGCGACGAACCTCGACGGCACCGACGACGTCGTCGTCGTCCCGGTCCCCTACGACACCGACGACGGCCCGCTGGACGCGTGCACGGACGACCTCGGGGCGCGGGTCGTCGCGAGCGGCGGGGGTGACCAGACGTGGCCGGCGTGGACCGCGTCGGGCGGGCTCGTGTACTCCACCAACGATGCGGAAGGCTTCGAGTCCGACCTCCTGATGCTCCCGGACCCCCTCGAGCAGCCGACGAGCGTCGTCGAGCTCACCGACGGACAGGCCGACGAGACGCAGCCGGCGGCCACGCAGGTGTTCGTCGGTCAGGCCACCCCCGTCACCGTGATCGCCTTCCGGACCGACGAGTTCCGGCCCGACGGGTCGATCGCGTTCATCCAGTGCACCGACCTCGAGCCGTGCCGGGGCGAGAACCTCACCGCGCCGGCCTCGGCGTACGTCGACACGGAGGCCGGCACGGACGTGCAGGGCGCCGAGCCGGTCTGGTCGAACGCCGAACCGACGCGGGACCCGGCGAACCCCACCCGGTCGATCGCCGAGCTCGCGTTCACGAGCACGACCGGCGACTCCGACGGCGACGTCTGGGTCGGTGAGTGGTCGGTCGGGGCGGACGAGGCGCGCTACCTCGACCAGGACCGCGCGGTTGCGCAGCCGCTTCGTGCGGAGACCCATCCCACCTGGACCTCACAGTGGTCCCCGGTGGGCGAGGGCGAGAACGACCCGGACGGCGTCGCCCTGTGGTCGACCGCGAGCGGTGTCGACAGCAACCTCGAGGTGGGGGCGGGCAACATCCAGGACGTCCTGGCCTCCGACGGTTCGCAGCGCCGCACGATCGTGGAGCAGTTCGACGAGCTGGCGACCGACGAGCGCACCCCGACCTACTCCCCCGACGGTGAGCGCCTCGCGTTCTCCCAGAACCTCTGGACCGAGGACGGGGAGAGCTATGTCATGGGGCGTGCCATCACGGTCGGGCCGTGGGACGGCAGCGCGAGCGGCGCCGAGCTCTCGCCGCTGCCCTACGAGCGTGCTCCGAGCGATCTCGACGTCGACCCCGTCTGGTCCCCGGACGGCTCGTCGATCGCGTTCGTGCGCTACGTCGAGCGTCAGGAGGGTGATCCTGCGCAGACCTCGGGCGCGCCCGAGGGGTACCGGCCCGGGCGGATCTACGTGGTCGACACCGACTCGGGCCTCGTGCGGCCCCTCGTGGACGACGACGACCGCGGGGAGGGCATCGGCCAGTCCGACCCCTCCTGGTCCCCGGACGGGACGCGCGTGGCGTTCTCCCGCACGAGCGAGCCGTGGGCCGGTCCGCCGACGGACCTCGGCCTGCAGATCGCCGACGTCTCGGCGGCCACCGCGCAGCCCCTGCTGACCGAGTCCCCCCTGCCGTGCCCGACCCCGACGTGCGACCTCATGGTCTCCGTCCTCGGCCGGCACCCCGCGTGGTCGCCCGACGGCGAGCGCCTGGTCGTCGCCGACCTCACCGTGCCCACGGTGAGCGGCGCGGCGGTGACCGTCGACGGCCGGGGCGCGCTCGCCGTCGTGGACGTGGCGGGTGGGGCGAACGGCACCGCCGCCGTCGCGTCGAACCCCGTGCTCCTGACCCGGCCCGCCGTGCTGGCGACCGAGCGGGACGCCGGCGCGGTGGACCGGATCTGGCGCGAGGTCGCGTCCGCCGCGGAGCCCGCGTGGTCCCCCAACGGCACGCGGATCGCGTTCTCGGGCACCGCCGCCGGCGAGGCCGTGGCGCGCGACCTCTGGACGATCGCGGTGGACGGCAGCGATCTCGTCCGGGTCACGAACGACCCGACCCGGCAGACCGACCCGGCGTGGCAGCCCGCACCCGCGCCCGGGCTCACGGTCGCGGCGTCCGAGCCGGCGCCGAGCGTCGGCACCACGGTCACGTTCACCGCCACGGTCGTGCCCGGCACGACCGCACCGCTCGGCGCGACCCGGGTGACGTTCACCCTGCCCGAGCAGCTCGCCAACCCCTCCGCGTCCGGGTGCCAGGTCTTCGGGGACGCGGTGACGTGCCCCGTGCCGCCCCTCCTCCTCGGGACCAGCCACGACGTCGTGATCACGGTGGACGTCGTGGACGAGGGCGAGGCGACGGTCGACGTCGCGCTGACCTACCCGGACGACTCGGTCGTGGCCGACACCTCGGTCACGCTGACCCCCGTGCTCGTGCTCACGCGACCGCGGCTCGCGTTCACCAGCGAGGGGACCGACGTCGCCTCGAGCACGGTCGACGGCCCGACGGACGACCCGAGCTCCACGCCCGAGCCCGACGCCCCGGTGTTCCCCGCCCGCACCGACCGGCGGTACGAGAGCGCGGGGCCTTACCGCGAGTACCTCGGCCTGCGGGCGGCCGGTCAGCTCACCGCCGTCGTTCCGGGGATCGAGAGTCCCGACCGCGCGGCGTTCGTGTCCGACGGCGACCTCACGTACTCCGCGGGGCAGGACGCCGGCGACGTCTACGTCGACCTCGACGAAGGCCCGTCCGCCCGCCCCCACCGGATCACCTGCGACGCCGACGTCGAGCAGCACCCCGTCGTGTCGCCCGACAACGAGTGGGTCGCCTGGGCGGTGGACACGGGCGCGGACGGGCTCGACGTGGTGGCGGCCGTCATCCCCTACGACGACGAGGACGCCGTCGAGCAGGCGTGCGACGGCGGGCTCGAGGTCGTGACGATCGCGGGCGGACCGGGCGACCAGACCTGGCCGACCTGGGTGCCGGCGACCGGCTCGCTGGTGTACTCCGGCAGCACCGCGCCGGGCGAGCCCGCCGACCTCTACCTCGTGCAGGATCCGCTGAGCGGCGAGCCGACGACGGTCCGCCTCACGGACACGCCGTCCGACGAGTCGCAGCCCGCCGCGGTGTCCCTGCCCACGCGCGACGGCGGGACGGCCTCGGTCATCGCGCTGCGGACGACGGCGTTCCGGCCCGACGGCTCGCTCGGGTTCCTCGTCTGCCAGCCCTGGTACGACTGCACCGAGGAGAGCTACGGCGCCGTGATCGACGCCTACGCCGCCTCGCCGGTGGCGTCGGTCCAGGGCAGCGAGCCCGCGTGGATGCCGGCGCCGAGCTGGTGGAGTCCCGTGGACAACGCCGAGATGACGCTCGCGTTCACCTCGACCACGGGCGACGAGGCGGGTGACGTGTGGGTCGGCACGTGGCGCGTCGGGCTCGACCCCTCGACCGAGGAGAGCGTGGCGACGTACGTCGACCAGGACCGCGCGGTCTCCGAGCCCGGCGTCGCAGCGAGCTTCCCGAGCTGGCTGAGTCTGTGGCAGGGCTTTCCCTCCGCGTCCGCCGACCTGTCGCTCACCACCTCCGACGGCGACGGCGACGTCGAGGACGTGCACGCCCCCGACTTCACCGAGCGCCGCGCCGTGCAGGCCGGTGACTGGTTCTACTCCGACGGCTCGACCGAGCTCGACGAACGACAGCCGGCCTACTCCGGCGACGGCGAACGGCTCGCGTACTCGGTCGACGTCGAGGTGCCGTGCGTCGACGGCGAGGTCGATGACTGCGGCCCGGGCTACCCACGCGTCCGCGCGATCGGGGTGTCGGACTGGCGCGGCGACGGCACGCAGGTGCTCGCCTACGACCGCGCGCCGCACGACCTCGACGTCGACCCCGTGTGGTCGCCGGACTCCACCACGATCGCGTTCGTCCGGTACTCGCTGCGCTCCGAGGGCGACCCGGCCACGTCCGCGGCGCCCGAGGGCTACCGGCCCGGCCGGGTCATGCTGCTCGACGTCGCCACCGGCACCGTCACGCCGCTCCTCCCCGACGAGGACGACCCGAACGCCGACGACGCCGTCACGTCCCAGCGCGACCCGGCGTTCTCCCCCGACGGACGCACGATCGCGCTGACCCTCTCGCGCGACCCGTGGGCCGGCGCCCCGCAGGAGCTCGGCGTCGTCCTCGTCGACGTCGCGACGCTCGCGGCCGCGCCGCTGACCGTCCTGCCGCCCACCGACTGCCCGCTCAGCGTGCTCTGCCAGGCGCGACCCGTGACCGGCCGCCACCCCACCTGGTCCCCCGACGGCACGCGGCTCGCGCTCGCCGACGTCACGGTTGCGCAGCCGGTCGGCTCCGCGCTGCGGTTCGACGGCCGGGGGGCGCTGACGGTGGTTGACCTGCCCGGGTGGGACGGCGCGGCGCCGCGCGTGCCCGTCGCCGTCACCGACTTGCACCTGCTCACGCGCGCCGCCGGCACGGGCGAGTCCGACGTGGGCGCCGTCGACCCCGCGCTGCGCACCCTGAGCGACCCCGGCGAGCCCGCGTGGTCCCCCGACGGCACCGCGCTCGCGTTCTCCGCGGCGCTCGCGGGCCGCGACGCCGCGCGGGACGTGTGGACGGTGGCGCCGGACGGCTCGACGCTGCGCCGCGTGACGAACGACCGGACGAACCAGACCGACCCGGCGTGGCAGGGCTCCCTGCGCCACGACCTCGGCGTGACTCTCGCCGCGGACCAGCCCGCGCTCGCCGTCGGGCAGTCCACGACCCTGCGGGTGGGCATCGCGTCGTCCGGACCGGGCGACGCGCCGGCCTCGTCCGTGACCGTGGTCGTGCCCGACTCCCTCACCGTGACCGACCCGGGCACCTGCGCCCCGAGCGCCGCGGTGGGGTGGGACTGCGCGGTGCCGGCGCTCGCCGTCGGGAGCTCGTACGAGGTCGCGCTCACGGTGCGGCGCGCCGTGGCCGGCGACTCGGTCGTCACGGCGACGCTGCCGCCCGGCGACGCCGTCGCCGGCAACGACTCCGTCACGCTGACGATCACGACGCCGGCCGGCGGGACCGCGGACCTCGTCGTCTCGGTCGCCCTCGGCTCGCCCGTGGCGGTCCCCGGGGCGACCGGGCCGGTGCTGTGGCGCGGCGGCCAGGCCGGGACGGCCACAATCACGGTGCGCAACACGGGCACCGCGCCGGCGGTGGACGTCGCGGTCGCGACGACGTGGCCCGCCGACCTCCTCCCGTCCGGCAACCCGGGCACGAGCGCGTGCACGTCGACGTCGGGCTCGTGCGCCCTCGGCACCCTCGCCCCCGGGACCGAGGTCGTGCTCACGGCCGCGGTGGCCGCCGTCGGGCCGGTGCCCCCGGCGGCGCCGACCGAGCGCTCCGAGCCGGCGCCCGCCGTCGGCCCCGTCGAGCCGCCGGTCTCGGTGAGCGTCGGCGCCGTCGCGACGACGGCCACGCCGCAGGACGCCGCGAACGACTCGGCCACCGCCGCGGTGGAGCTGCGCCTCGCGCAGCTGCGGATCACGCACGACGTGGCCCGGCCGGGTAACCCCGTGGTGGCCATGGGTCAGTACTTCCCGCCCGGCGCGCAGGTCGACCTCGTCTGGTCGCGCGGGGTGACCACGATCCCCGGCCCGTACACCGTGCGCGAGGACGGCACGCTCGTCGCGACGGTGCCGGTCATCGCCGACGGGCTGCTGGCCGACCGCGACCTCGCCGCCGTCCCGGCCACCGGTGAGCCGACCTCGTGGGGCGACGCGCGATCGCGCCTCCTCGTGATCTCCACGACCGTAGCCGCACCCCACTTCCTGTTCCGCAGCTGACGGAGGACCGCCCGTGATCACCCAGGTGGACGAGGCGCTGCGCGCGCAGGTGCGCGCCGCCCTGCAGGGCACCGACGTCGAGGTCGTGCTCGACGCGCCCACGAAGGACTGGGCCGCGCGCCGCAACGCCCCGACCGTGGACGTGTACCTGTACGACCTGCGCGAGGACCTGCGCCGCCGCAGCCTCGGCCTGCTCGAGCCGCGAGACGCCGACGGCAAGGTGACGCACCGGATCCCGCCGCCGCGGCAGTTCAAGCTCTCCTACCTCGTCACGGCATGGACCCAGCGCCCCGAGGACGAGCACCGGCTGCTCGACGCCGTGCTCCAGCACCTCGTGCGGTTCGACGCGCTGCCGGGGTTCGCCGTGCCCGCGCTCGCGCTCTCGATGGGACAGAGCACCTCGATGCTGGTGGGGCTGCCACCGCCCGAGGACCGCTCCTTCGCGGACGTCTGGACGGCGCTGGGCGGGGAGCTCAAGCCGTCGATCGACGTGGTGGTCACCGTCCCGGCGGACCTCGACACCGACCGTGTCGTGGCACCGCCCGTCACCGAGCCGATGGAGCTGGTCACCGACGGCGCCACCCCGGGGTGGGTCCCGACGGCGGGCAGCGAGGTGCGCCGTCGGCACCGGGCGCCGGTGCCCACCACGGCCGCGCTGGCGCGGGGGGCGGCCGCCCCTGCCGGTGCGACCGACCCGGCGGCCGAGATCGGGTCGACCGCGAGGCCGGCGGCAGGGTCGCCACCGGACGAGGCGCCGAGCACCCGCACCACGACCACCGCGCGCCGGTCCGCCCCGAGGAGGAAGGCGCCGTGAGCACCGCGACCGACCGTCTGCTGCAGCGGCTGCTCGACGTCCAGGACCGGGTCGGGCTCGCCGTCGAGCTGCGGCGGGCGGGCGACCCTCGGCCCGAGGACCCGTTCCGCGGCCTCTACGTGGACGAGCCGATGGTCGACCACCTGCTCGCCCGCGAGGGGCCGGACGCCGCGGCCCTGCCCGACCGGCTCGGCGAGCCCGCGTGGCTCGTCGACCCCGGCAGTCTCGGCGGGGCGGGCGCGTCCGGACCCGAGGAGGAGGACCGGGTGCTCCGCCTCGCGCGCGCCTTCGCGCTCACCGAGCTGGACGTGCGCCTCCTGCTGACGGCGCTGATCTGCGAGGTCGACCCGCGGATGGAGCTGCTGTTCGGATACCTCAACGACGACGTCACCCGGCGACGTCCCACGGTCGCGGTCGCGCTCACGCTGTGCGGCACGTCGGTGGCCAACGCCGCGGCGCGTCACCGGCTCGAGCACGGTCCGCTCGTCGCGTGCGCGCTCCTGGTGGTGGACGACGTCGAGCGGCCGTTCCCCGGCCGAGGCCTGCGCCTGCCCGACCGGGTCGTGGACCACCTGCTCGGCTCGGACGCCCCCGACGCCGCGCTGCGGGACGTGCTGGCCCCGGCCGAGCCGATCGGATGGGGCGACTCGAGCCGCCTGTCGAGCGCGCTCGGCGCAGGCGTCGCGCTCGTGCACCTGCGCGAGTCCCCGACGGGCTCGGGCCGGCTGCTCGCCGTCGGGGCGCTGGAGCGCCTGGGGCGGGGCGGGCTCGTGGTGGACGCGCACGCGCTCGCGGCCGCCGAGGACCCCCGGGCGCTCGCCGCGCTCGCCGCCCGCGAGGCGCGCCTGCGCGGGGACGTGCTGGTGGTCTGCGACGTCGACGCCCTCGCGGGCACGCCGCACGTCCTGCGCCGCCTGCTGGATCCCGCCGTGCAGACGGTGGCAGTCGGCACGGGCACGTGGGACCCCGCGTGGAGCGCCACGCCCGCGCTGCAGCTCGCCGTCCCGGCGAGCACGGCGGCCGAGCGCTCGGCGCTGTGGGAGGACGCGTTGGAGCTGCCGCCCGGCGGGCGACCGGGCACCATCGACCCCGTCGCCGCCACGGCACCGTTCCGCCTGCGCCCGGAGCAGGTCGCGCGCGCCGCGCGCACGGCCCGCAACCTCTCCCGGATGGACGGCCGCCTCACCGCCGACCACGTGCGCCGCGGCGCCCTCGGCGAGAACGGCACCGCGCTGGAGCGGCTCGCGCGTCGGATCGAGCCGAGCGTCGGCTGGGACGACCTCGTGCTGCCGCCCGCCGTGCTGGGTGCCCTGCGCGAGATCGCGCTGCGCGCGCGGTTCCGCGAGCAGGTGCTCGGGGACTGGCGGATGCGGCCCGGCGGCGGTCGCGGCATCGGCGTCGCGGCGCTGTTCGCGGGCGACTCCGGCACCGGCAAGACGATGTCGGCCGAGGTCGTGGCGCACGAGCTCGGGCTGGAGCTGTACGTCGTGGACCTCGCGACCGTGGTGGACAAGTACATCGGCGAGACCGAGAAGAACCTCGAGCGGATCTTCGAGGGCGCCGCGGGCGTGAACGCGGTGCTCCTGTTCGACGAGGCGGACTCGATCTTCGGCCGGCGCACCGAGGTGCGCGACTCCCACGACCGCTACGCCAACATCGAGAGCGCCTACCTCCTGCAGCGGATGGAGTCCTTCGACGGGCTGTGCATCCTCGCGACCAACCTGCGCGCCAACATCGACGAGGCCTTCACGCGCCGCCTCGACGTCCTCGTCGACTTTCCCCTGCCCGACGCCGAGCAGCGCCTCGCGCTGTGGGACCGGTCGCTGGGGCGGGCGATCCCCCGGGCCGGCGACGTCGACCTCGAGTTCTGCGCCGAGGCCTTCGAGATGGCGGGAGGCGCCATCCGGTCCGCGTGCGTGACCGCGGCCTACCTCGCGGCCGCGGACGGCGGCGTCGTGAGCATGACGCACCTCGTCTCCGCGGTGCACCGGGAGTACCGCAAGCTCGGCCGGCTCACCCTCGAGCACGAGTTCGGCCGGTACTGGGGCCTGCTGGACCGAGCCTGAGCACCTCGGCGCCCTGCCTGGACCTCGCCGCACCCACTCGTCGGCGACCCCTGGCCACCCGCGCCCTTTCGGGCACCCGCTCTTCCCCCACGGGCGTCCGCGCGGACCGCCCGGGCCCCCAGCCCCGGCAGCACGCTGGGCACAGCCGCGGCGGACCCCGTCGAGGCGCCCGGATGACCGGTTCACGATCGCAGACGAGGAGCCCCCCATGCCGACCTATCTCTCGCCCGGCGTGTACGTCGAGGAGGTGGAGGCGGGCACCCGGCCGATCGAGGGCGTCGGGACCTCCGTCGCCGCCTTCGTCGGGCTCGCCCAGAAGGGACCGGTGAACACGCCGACCCTGGTGGCGAACTGGACGCAGTTCGTGGAGACGTTCGGCGACTTCGTGCCGGGCAGCTACCTCGCGCACGCCGTGTACGGCTACTACATGAACGGCGGCGGCGTCTGCTACGTCGTGCGGATCGGGGCGACGCCGACGCCCGCGATCGCTGCCCCGCCGTCCTCCTCGGCGAAGTCCGCCCCCAAGCAGCTCGGCCCCGCGCAGGCCGTGGTCGGCGCGCTGCGCCTCACGAGCCAGGACAAGTCGGTCAAGCCGAAGCGGGTCACCGTCGAGGTCGCCGACGCCGGCGGCGAGAACCCGCCCGAGGACCAGTTCACCCTCATCGTGCAGGTCGACGGCAAGGAGGCCGAGCGCTACGACAACGTCACCACCAAGCGCGGCGAGAACAACGTCGCCACCAAGGTGAACACGCACTCCAAGATCCTGCAGGTCGAGGAGCTCACGTCCGGCAGCGCGCTCATGAAGCCCGACAAGGGCGTCACGGAGCTCCTCGTGGCACCCGAGGCTCCCCCGGCACCGAGCGCCGACGAGGTGACGGCCGCGGACTACATCGGCGACGCCGCCGAGCGGACCGGGTTCAGCGGCCTCGAGGCGATCGACGACGTGACGATGGTCGCGGTGCCGGACCTCGTCGCCGCGCTCGAGCAGGGCGCGATCGACCGCGAGACGTTCAAGGCGGTGCAGCTGGCGATCATCGCGCACTGTGAGCTGATGGGCGACCGGATGGCGATCCTCGACCCGCCGCCCGGCCTCAACGCGCAGCAGATCAAGGACTGGCGGGTCGACGAGGCGGGCTACGACTCCAAGTACGCCACGCTGTACTGGCCCGAGGTCAAGGTCTTCGACCCCTCGACCGCCTCCACGCGGTACGTGCCGCCGTCGGGCCACGTCGCCGGCGTGTGGGCGCGCAGCGACAACGAGCGCGGCGTGCACAAGGCACCCGCGAACGAGGTGATTCGCGGCGCCGTCGAGCTCGAGACCCAGATCACCCGGGCCGAGCACGACCTGCTCAACCCGGTCGGCATCAACTGCATCCGCGCCTTCCCGGGCCGCGGCATCCGGATCTGGGGCGCCCGCACCCTGTCCTCCGACCCCGCATGGCGCTACGTCAACGTGCGCCGGCTGTTCAACTACCTCGAGGAGTCGATCCTCGTCGGGACCCAGTGGGTCGTCTTCGAGCCGAACGACGACGCGCTCTGGGCGCGCATCCGGCGCACCATCGCCGCGTTCCTCGTCAACGAGTGGCGCAAGGGCGCCCTGTTCGGCCTCACGCCGGCCGAGGCGTTCTACGTCCAGTGCGACCGCGAGACCAACCCCGCCGAGGCGATCGACGCGGGCCAGGTGACGTGCCGCGTCGGCGTCGCGCCGGTCAAGCCGGCCGAGTTCGTCATCTTCCAGCTCGCGCAGTTCTCCGGCGGCACCAGCCTGGTCGCCGAGTAGCCACCGTCCACCATCGGGAAAGGAAAAGCCATGGCACTGCCCGACGCATTCGATCTCGCGACCGCCTACGCGTTCAGCCTCAAGATCGACGGGATCCAGGTCCCGCACATCATGGAGATCAGCGGGCTCAAGATCGAGGTGGACAAGGTCTCCTACCAGCAGCAGGCCCAGGACGGGAAGTTCGTCACGCGCCAGATGATGGGCCGGCAGAAGGCCGGCGAGTTCAAGGTCAAGCGCGGCCTCACGGACTCCACGACCGTGACGGACTGGCTCAAGACCGTCTACGAGGGCAAGCTCGCCGACGCGCGCAAGACCGCCGAGGTGGCGATCTACAGCTCTGACAACCAGGTGCTCAAGCGGATGAACTTCCGCAACGTGTGGGTCAAGGACGTCGAGCTCGGCGGCACGCTCAAGGCGGGCTCGACCGAAGCGCTCTCGGAGTCCTTCACCGTGTGCTGGGACGAGGCGGAGTTCGTGTGAGGCGCGCGGTGGCGGGGGTGCTCGGGGTGGCGGAGCCGAGTACCGGCGAACCCGCCGACCTCACCCCCGCCTCCGACCGCTCGCCGGAGCGCACCCCGGCGCTGCGCACCGAGTTCGCGTTCGCACTCCCGCGCGGCTACCTCGACGACGACGGCGTGCTCCACCGGGTCGGCACGATGCGGCTCGCCACGGCGCGCGACGAGCTGCTGCCGCTCTACGACGCCCGGGTCCAGGAGAACCCCGCGTTCACCACGGTCGTGCTGCTGAGCCGGGTGATCACCGAGCTCGGCACGCTGCCCTCGGTGACCTCCCAGGTGGTGGAGAGCATGTTCGCCTCCGACGTGGCGTTCCTGCAGGACCTCTACCGCCGCATCAACGCCGAGGGGCACACGCACGCCGCCGTCGTCTGCCCGTCCTGCCAGCAGCACTTCACCGTGGACATCTCGGGTGGGCGCCTGGGGGAATCGTGACGTACGCGCCCGACCGTCTGTACGAGGAGGTCGCGTACGTGGCGTACCACTTCCACTGGCCCCTGGCGGACATCCTCGACCTCGAGCACCCGGACCGGGCGCGGTACGTGGCTCAGATCGCGGCGCTCAACCGCCGCATCAGCGGCGAGGACTGAGCCGTGCGGTGGCCGTGGAGCCGGGCGGCGAGCGGCGCAGGAGCTGAACCGAGCGTGGCGGCGCACGCCGACCAGGGCACGACGGCGAGCATCGCCGACGCTGCGCCCGTCGCGTCCGCGGGTGGTCCGGGCCGGGCCGGGTCGGTGGGCTCCCCGGCGCCGGCGCCTGCTCCCCGGGGCTGGGCGTTCCACGCGCCGCTGCAGCGCACGATCGGCGCGATGCCCGACGTGCTCGGTCTCACGAGCACCGGAGAGCGGATCAGCACCTGGCAGCCGCCGACGTTCCTCACGTCGCTGGGACACGTCGTGACCTCCGAGGTCGGGGGCGTCATCGACGGCGACGGGACGCTGGGCGGCCGGCTCACCGACGTCGGGGACGTCGAGGACGGCGGGCGGGGTGCCGGAGCGACGTCCGCGGGGCTGACGTCCTCGGCCGCGCTCTCCTCGTCGGGGGTGCTGACGTCGGACGGGCTGTCGCCGGGGCTGTCGTCGGCCGCGTCGGCTGCGTCGGCGTCGCCGTCGGCGCTCGCGTCCGGCGTCCGGCCAGCGGCGCCGACCGCGCAGCGCGCGCTCCAGACGCTCCCGGTGGTGCCACGGCCGACGCCCGTCGCAGGAGCGAACCTGCCCCGACGCTCGGCCCGCGAGGCGGCGAGGCAGGGCCCGCTGTCCGTCGGGGGCACGAGCCTCACGAGCCTCGCCGACCGACCCGTGGGTCTGCCCGTCCTCGCGACGAGGGCCCTGGCACCCGACCCGGCGGCCGTCGCCCCTCCGCCGGCCGGCGACCTGCCGCTCGTCGCTCGCGCGGTCTCGGCCGGGACCGAGCCCGCCACCCCCCGCCCGACCCCGAGTCCCGCCCCGAGTCCCGCCCCGAGCCCCACCTCCGCCCCGACGCTCGCCACGTCGGCACTGGACGCCCCGGAGCCCACGCCCGCCGGCGCACCGACGCACGCCGCGTCGGGGCTGCCCGAGCTGGGACTTGCGGCGCCCATCGGTGCATCGACCCCGACGAGCGCCTCGGACCCGACACCCGGGGGCCGGCGCGCCGAGCCCGGCCCGCTCGGCCAGGACCTGGACGAGCAGGGCGCCACCGTCGTCCCCGTGCTGGGCGCGAGCCTCCCGGTCGAGCGAGCCGTGTCTGCCGCTGCGGACGCGAGCGCTTCCACGGACACGGGCACCCAGGCCGTGCCGAGGTCCACCCGTCTGGGGCTGGGCGCACCGCTCCAGCGCACCGTGGCGAGCGAGACACCGCTCGCTGCACCCGGCGGTCCCCCGCGCGGTCGAGCGAACGCGCGGGCGGCTTCGGCGTCGACCTCGCCGGTGTCGTCGAGCTCGTGGACCTCGCCGGCCCTGCCGTCGTCACCGGCCGGGCCGACATCGACGGCCGCGCCGGCACCACTGACCTCGTCCGTCTCCCCGGTGGGAACCCCGCGGGGTGCAGGAACGCGGCCGTCGGCGCCGCTGCCGGTCTCTCGGCTCGCGGAGGCCACCCGGCCGGCCGGGCCGGGGTCGGCTTCGACCCTGCCGGTGTCCAGCCCGTCCGTGTCCAGCCCGTCCGGGTCCAGCCCGTCCGTGTCCACCCCGGCTGGGTCAACCCCGTCGGGGTCCAGCCCGCAGTCATCCGTACCGCCGGCATCGGCGCCGCCGCCTTCTGCTACTTCGGACTCGGTGCCGTCGGTGTCGAGGTCGACGCAGGCGCCGGGCGCGTCCGAGTCGCCCGAGTCCACCTCGTCTGCGGTGACGCCCGAGACCCCCGAGACGCCGGGGACGTCGGAGACGTCGGAGACGTCGGGGTCGGTGGGAACCACCGGGACACCAGGCACGCCCTCGTCCGCCGTGTCGGCTGTCTCGTCGACTCCGACGCTCTCGGGGGCGGACGAGTCGGTGGCACCGCTCACCGGCGCCGGGGTGCTCGCGCGGGCGACGTCGTCCGCGACACCGGCTCCGCTCACCTCACCGGCGTCCGGAGCGGCACTCCCGGTGCGCTCGTCGACCGCCGCGGCACCGGCCTCGGTGCAGCGCGAGGCCACGCCGGCCGGCGGACCATCGCGACGGAGCGAGACGCCGTCGCAGGTCCCGTCCGCGACGGCGTACGCTCCGGCGCCACCAACCGGGGCACGGGCCGGCGTCCAGCGCGCCACCGAGGCCGCCGACACGGGCTCGCGCTCGGACGCAGCCCTCGGCGCGACGTCCGGCGCACCGCACGGCTCGGGCGCTGGTGCGCCCGCCATCGGGACCGTGGGGGCCTCGTCACCGACGATCGCGCAGCGCACGCCCGATGCGACCCGCCCGCTGCTCGGTGCGGAAGGTGCCGCGAGCTCCCCGGCAGCCGGCGGGCTCCCGACGCCGGCCAGCACGCCCGGCGGCAAGCTGCCGGTCGTGTCGCGGGAGGCGACGAGCGGCAGGGGCGCGACCGTCGGAACCGCCGAGACGACAGGACCCGCCGACGGCGGGCGACGCAGCGACCAGCAGGCGACCCTTGAGGCGTCCGCACCGCTGGTCGCCGACTCCGCATCGCTCGGCTGCGTGCAGCGGCTCGTGGGTGACGACGCGGCGCCGGGCGCCGCGTCCGGCCTCGCCGAGGCGAGCCCGCTGCCCGTCGCGCGACGCGTGGGCGCCGACAGCACCGCGGCCGATGCGGAGGCCGAGCCCGATGCCGCTGTCGAGGCACGCGCGACGGGCACGACCGGCCTGGTGGCGGACACGGCGCTGACGGCGACGGTGGGAGCCCTCGCCGTCCCCGGACCCGAGGCGACGTCCTCGCCGGCCTTCGTCGCCACCCACCACGCCGACCTGCCCGTGCCACGAGCGGCCGGAACGAGCACAGCAGGGTCGACCGACGGTCCGGACACCCGGCGCTTCACATCCGCGGACTCGGCTGCAGCTGCGTCCGTGGCTCCCGCTGCGGCACCCGCGCCCGTCCTCTCGCTGGTCGGGAACCGCCGCCTCGAGTCCGGTGTGAGCACGCCCCTCGTGCCGGCTCCCCGCACGACCGCGAGCGCCAGGACCCCCGGTCGGACGGTGCAGCGCAGCACCGGACCCGTGGTCCGCGCGGTGCCGACGGCCCTGCCGGTCAGCGTGCCGCTCGCAGCCCCGGATGCCCCCTCGCCCGCGCCCGCGCGCTCCGCGACCACCGCCCACGGCGGGACGACCGCGCAACGTGCGGGTTCGCCGTCGGGCACGGCTCTGGCGGCCGCGAGCGAACCCGCCGTGGCGCGCGCCTTCGGTCCGGTCGTGGCGCGGGCGATCGCCGACGACTGGGGTCCGCTGCACGACGGGTACCTCCCCGCCCCGGCCGCTGTTCCCGCGGTCGAGTACCCGGCGGTGGACCTGCCCGCGCCGGCGAGCATGCCCGCCGTCGCGCTTCCCGCCGTCGACCTGCCGGCTCCCGCGAGCATGCCCGGGGCGGCTCCCGCCGCGCTCGCCCTGCCCGCCGCGGCGCAGGCCGCGGCCCCGAGCGGCGACGTCACCCCGGTCGCGCCGGTGGCGGACCCGCGCAACGTCGCCCCGGCGGCGGGCAGCTGGCAGGGGTCGGGCACGGCGGCCGGCGGTGCACCGACGAGCGCCACCGGTCCCGCCACCGGTGCGGCCGGAGTCGCCGCCGCCCTGGAGGCGCTCGACGGTGCGCAGCTCGACGCGCTCGCGAAGCGGCTCGCCGCGCCGATGCTGCGCCAGGTGCGCCGCGACGTCCTGATCGGCCGCGAGCGCCACGCCTGGCGGGCCGACGTGTGAGCCATCACTCGAGGGAAGGGAGCCGACGATGACCGTCCTGGAGGAGACCCGGACCGCCGTCGGGGTGCAGTACCGCGTCACGGTCGACGGCGCGGACCTCGGCGCGTTCTCCACGTGCGACGGCCTCGGCGTCGAGGTCGTGATCGAGACCCGCGAGGAGGGCGGGACCAACGGCTTCGTGCACCAGCTGCCCACCCGCGTGAAGTTCCCCAACATCAAGCTCTCCCGACCCCTCGGCGCCGGGTCGGCGAAGGTGGCGGCCTGGGTGTCCTCGGTCGCGAACGGGTACACGCGCACCACGTGCCAGATCGTCGTCACCGCGGTCGACGGCACGACGATCGCGTCGTGGTCGCTCGCGGGGGTGGTGCCGGTGCGGTGGACGGGCCCGCAGCTGCAGTCCGACGGCACGAAGGTGCTCACCGAGCAGCTCGAGATCGCCCACCACGGGTTCAGCGGGGGTGGAGCGTGACCCCGGGCCTGCAGGGCGGCTCCACGGCGGCGTCCGCGACGAGCACGCGGACCGCGGCGACGCTCCTGCTGTTCGAGCCCCCCGCCCGTGGCACCACGGCGAAGCCGGGCGGCAAGGTCGGCGAGGTCGCGTTCCAGTTCAATCCCAAGGAGCTCGTCATGGCCAAGGAGGCGAACTGGGAGCGCCGCGACGCGCAGGGCTCGGCGAACGCCAGTCCGCCGCAGTACAAGGGGCCCAAGCCCTCCAAGCTCACCCTCGAGATGTTCCTCGACGACGCGGAGAAGCGCACCGGGTCGGTCGTCAAGACGGTCGAGAAGCTCTTCGCGTGCTGCGTGCCAACAACGCAGTCCGCGGCCGCCGGGAAGAACAACCCCATGTGGGTGCAGTTCCAGTGGGGCGGGATCACCAGCTTCTACGCCTACCTGTCCAGCGTCCAGGCCAAGTACACGCTCTTCACGGGTGCTGGCCTGCCGATCCGCGCCGTCGTCACCGTCACCCTCGAGGAGATCGCGACGGCGCCGCCCCGGCAGAACCCCACGTCCGGCACGCTCGTCCCGCACCGTGAGCACGTCGTCGTCGAGGGCGACAGCCTTCAGGCGATCGCGTACGCCGAGTACGGCGATCCCGCGCGGTGGCGTGACGTGGCCCGGGTCAACGGCATCGACGACCCGACCCGCGTCCCGACGGGACGCCGTCTGCTCCTACCGCTCGCCGCCCACCTGGCCGACCGGCCGGGTGACTCGGCCGCGGCGGTCGCCGGGCCCGGCTGGGCGGGCGCCGGGACGGCCGCCGCCGACTCCTCCGCTGCTGGTCGGGGGTGACGGCGTGCCGAACCAGATCGTCACGGCGCGGCCGCTCGTCACGGTGGACGGGTCCTCCCTCGGCGACCAGGTGCGTGAGCACCTCCTCGCCGTCCTCGTCGAGACCAGCCGCACCCTGCCCGCCCTGGTCGAGCTGACCTTCGCCGACGAGGACCGGACCGTCATCGGGGCGACGAGCCTCAAGGTCGGTTCCCAGCTGCGCGTCCAGGTGCAGACGAACGAGACGTCGGCACCGGTCACGCTCGTGGACAAGGTCGAGGTCGTCAGCCTCGAGGCGGAGATCGGTCCGGAGGGCTCGGTGACCGTGGTGCGGGGGTACGAGCTGACCTACCGGCTCATGCGGCACGGCGAGCCGGCGGCGTTCCAGAAGATGACCCTCGCCGACATCGCGAGCAAGCTCGCGGGCGCGTGCGGACTCACCGTCGACGCCACCGGGGCCTCCGCGGTGCTCGAGCACGTCCTCCAGACGGATCAGAGCGACTGGGAGCTGCTGCACCAGCTCGCCGACGTGTGCGGGCTGGAGGTCGCCTCGCGCGGCAACGCCGTCGTGCTCCGTGCGCCCACGACGGCGAGCGGTCCCGCCGCCGCCGGGGCGCGGGACGACCCGACGGTGCTCGAGCGCGGCGCCAACCTGCTGCGGGTGCACGTCACGAGCACCGCGTCCGGCCTGGTCCCCTCGGTGGAGGTGCGGGGGTGGTCGCCGACGACGAAGGCAGCCACGGTGGGCACGGCGTCGGTGTCCGCGAAGGGAGTCGCGACCTCGCTCACCCCGGGCCCGCTCGCCGGGAGGACGAGCGCCTCGCCGACCCTCGTCTCGGCGCCGCACCTGTCCACCGCGTCGCTCGTGAAGTCGCGCGCCACGCTGCTCGCGGACCGGCTCGGGGAGTCGTTCGCGGAGATCGACGGCACCGCGACGGGGAACCCGGCGCTCAAGGCCGGCACGGTCGCGACCCTCAAGGGGCTGGGTGCGCCCTTCGACGGCGCCTACGTGCTGAGCACGGTGGTCCACCGCTTCGACGGGTCCGTGGAGGGGTACACCTGCGAGTTCCGGGTGTCCGGCACCGCCGACCGCAGCACGTGGGGCGTGACCGGCCCCCGCGGGGGTGGGGGGTCCGGTGGCTCGGGGTCCTCCGCCGGCGCGCTGCGGGCGATGCCCGCCGTCGTGACGAACAACGACGACGGCGAGGGAAAGCTCGGGCGGGTCCGCGTCAAGCTGCCGACCATCTCCGACCGGACCGAGACGGGCTGGGCCGACGTGGTGTCCGCGGGCGCGGGCAGCAGACGCGGACTCACGATCACGCCCGAGGTGAACGACCTCGTGCTCGCCGTCCTGCCTGCCGACCCGCTCGCGCCGCCGTGGGTGATCGGCGGGCTCTACAACGGCAAGGACGCCCCGCCGTGGGCGGCCACCGAGACGGTCTCCGGCGGCAAGGTCGTGCGGACCGGGCTCGTATCCCGTTCGGGCACGACGGTGCGCCTGGAGGAGCAGGAGGGCAAGGAGCGCGTCGTCGTGGCCCTCAAGGGCGAGAAGGACGCCATCATCCTGAGCACCTCGCCCCGCGGCATCCAGGTGGTCACCGACGGCACGCTCGAGATCACCGCCAAGCAGGACGCCACTCTCACGTCGGAGGCGAAGGTGGTCGTGAAGGCGACCTCGGACGTCTCGGTGAAGGGCATGAACATCGCGGTCGAGGCGACGCAGAACCTCACGCTCAAGGGCGCGAAGGTCGCGATCACCGGTCAGGCCGCCGTCGAGGCGTCCGCGCCGAGCGTCAAGGTGGCCGGCACGGGGACCGCTGAGCTGTCCTCCTCCGGCGTGACCACCGTCCGCGGCACGCTCGTGAAGATCAACTGAGGGGGCGGGAGATGGCGCGCGAGTTCGTCGGAGCCGGCTGGAGCTTCCCGCTGCGCACGGACGCGACAGGGCGGCTGGCGCTGTCCCACGACACGCGGGAGATCGAGGAGGCGATCCACCTCATCCTCGCGACCGCGCCAGGCGAGCGACCCATGCGCCCCGAGTTCGGGTGCGGCGTGCACGAGTTCGTGTTCGCGCCCGCCGACGCCTCGACGGCCGGCTCGATCGCCCGCACGGTGCGGACCGCGCTGGAGTGGTGGGAGCCGCGGATCGAGGTGGACGACGTCGTCGTGAGCCTCGAGCGGGCGAGCGAGGGCGTGCTCCTCATCGAGATCCGCTACACCGTGCGCGGCACAAACGACCCGCGCAACCTCGTCTTCCCCTTCTACACGATCCCCAGTGAGGGCGGCCCCGAGTCCCCCTCGACCTCGTCCCCGCGCGCCGGAGGTGCCCCGTGATCCCCACGCCCAACCTGGACGACCGCCGGTTCCAGGACCTGGTGGACGACGCCAAGCGGATGGTGCAGCAGCGGTGCCCCGAGTGGACCGACCACAACGTCTCCGACCCGGGCGTCACCCTCATCGAGACCGTCGCCATGATGGCGGACGAGCTGTTCTACCGGCTCAACCGGGTGCCGGACCGCCTGTACGTGCAGTTCCTCGAGCTGCTCGGGGTGCGCCTGCACCCGGCGACCGCGGCACGCGCGGAGCTGTACGCCTGGCTCTCGGCACCCCAGCCCGACGACGTCGTGCTGCCCGCCCGGTCCGAGGTCGCCACGGGTGGCGACCCCGAGGACGTCGTCGTCTTCGCGACCACGCAGGACCTCGTCATCGCGCCCCGCGCCCTGACCACGGTGATGGTGCACCGTGCGGGTGAGTCCGCCGTCGTGCAGGAGGTCCACGCCGAGCACCCGGTGCCGTGCTTCGCGGACGAGCCCGCGATCGGCGACGCGCTGCTCCTCGGCCTCGACCACGCCGCCGGCAGCCTGCTCGTGTCGTTCCGGCTGGGCTGCGAGGTGCAGGGCGTCGGGGTCGACCCGCGCTACCCGCCGCTCGTCTGGGAGGGCTGGACCGGCAAGGACTGGACGCCGTGCGAGGTCGTCGTTGACGGGACGGGCGGCCTCAACCGCACCGGCGACGTCGTGCTCCTCCTGCCGGCCGAACACACCGCCTCGGTGATCTCCCAGGTGCGCGCGGGCTGGGTGCGCTGCCGCGTCGTCGAGCCCGAGCCCGGCTACCCGGGATACACCCGCGCACCCGTGCTGCGCACGGCGAGCGCCGCCACCGTCGGAGGTTGCGTGCCCGCGGTGCACGCCCGGACCGTCACCGACGAGGTCGTCGGCCTCTCCGAGGGCGTGCCCGGCCAGCGGTTCGCGCTCCAGCACGCCCCCGTCGTGGCCGGCCCGCCCCTCGTGCTGGAGGTGGCGGCGGGGCACGGCTGGGACGCGTGGCAGGAGGTCGAGAGCTTCGCGGGGCACGACGGCGAGGATCGCGTCTTCCGCGTCGACCGCGCCGCCGGGGTGGTCGAGCTCGCGCCGGCGGTGCGTGAGCCGGACGGCACGTTGCGGCGGTGCGGCGCCGTGCCGCCCAAGGGCGCGCCGCTGCGGCTGCCCGCGTACCGCACGGGCGGTGGCGTCGCCGGGAACGTCGCCGAGGGGGCCGTCACGGTGCTGCGCACGCCCGTACCGTTCGTCGCCCGGGTGGAGAACCCGTGGCCGGCGCACGGCGGCGTCGCGGCCGAGACGGTCGACGAGGCTCGGCTGCGGGGGCCGCTCGCGCTGCGCACCCGTGACCGCGCCGTCACCGTCGAGGACATCGAGCACCTCGCGCTGCAGGCCGCCCCGCAGATCGCCCGGGTGCACGCGTACACGCCGGCCGAGGGCGACGACATCGGCACGGTGCGCGTACTGGTCGTGCCGTCCGCGGTCACCGACGCGCAGGGCGTGCTGCGGTTCGAGGACATGGTGCCGCCCGCGGACGCCGTCGAGGCGATCGCCGCGTCCCTCGAGGAGCGGCGCACGGTCGGGGCGCGGATCGTCGTCGAGCCGCCCACCTACCAGGGCGTCACGGTGGTCGCGCGGCTCACGGCCACGCTCCGGGCCGCGCCCGCGCTGCTGGAGGCCGAGGCGGTCGCCGCGCTCAACCGGTACCTCGACCCGCTGCGCGGCGGGCCCGCCGGGACCGGCTGGCCCTTCGGGCGTCCACTGCAGGTCGGGGAGATCTTCGCGGTGCTGCAGCGTCTGCCCGGGACCGAGCTCGTGGACGACGTGCGCCTGTTCGCGGCCGACCCGCTCACCGGCAAGCGCAGCGAGCCGGTGCAGCGCCTCGACCTCGACCCGCACGGCCTCGTCTTCTCGTTCCGGCACCAGGTCCGGGTGGGGAGGGGCTGAGATGCGCGGCGCGGTCCCCGACCTCATCAGCGCGGTGCCCGTGGCGACGCGCCTGCCCGGCGTGCTCCTGGACGACGACCTGTTCGTGCGGTTCGCCTCGGCCTTCGACCAGACCTTCGCGCCCGTGTACTCGACGCTGGACTGCCTGCAGGCCTACGTCGACCCGGCGCTGGCCCCCGACGACTTCCTGCAGTGGCTCACCGGCTGGGTCGGGCTCGAGCCGGACGAGCGGTGGAGCACCGAACGCACGCGCACCGTGATCGCCTCGATGGCGAGCGTGCACCGCTGGCGAGGCACCGTGCGCGGTGTGCGCGAGGCCGTCCAGCTGGTCGTCGACGGCGAGGTCGAGGTCACCGAGTCCGGCGGCGTCGTGGCGTCGCTGACACCGGCCACCACCCCGCCGGGCGACGCGCGGCCGTGGCTGCACGTGCTCGTGCGGGTCGCGGACGCCTCGGCCGTGGACGTGCGCGGCCTCGACGCCGTGGTGGGGAACGTCAAACCGGCGCACGTGCCGCACACGTGCGAGATCCAGGAGGTGGACCAGTGAACGTGTGCGTCGAGTGCGGGTTCCGCAACGAGCCGGACGAGCGCTTCTGCGGGGGGTGCGGGGCCTTCCTCGAGTGGTCCCAGGAGGATGCGGGCGGCGAGGCCGGCGAGGTAGGGGGTGCCGACGACGGCGAGCCGTACGCCCAGCAGACCGACGACGGCGAGCCGTACGCCGATGAGGCGGGCGAGACCGGCGACGACGAGCCGTACGCCGATGAGGCGGGCGAGACCGGCGACGACGAGCCGTACGTCGATGAGGCGGGCGTGACCGGCGACGACGAGCCGTACGCCGATGAGGCGGGCGACGACGAAGCGGCCCCCCTCGAGGAGCCCGGCAACGACGGCGGGGTGGACGTCGACGAGACCGACAACGCGACCGCCGACGCGTCGTCGCTCGAGCACCAGCCGGAGGACGGCCTCCTCGCCACAGCTGCCGTCACGACGAACGGCGCGCACTCCTCCGCGGCGCCCGCGACCGCCCCGCTCGCCGCCGCCACCGCCCCCGCACGGAGCGACGGCGCACCCAGGAGCGCCGGGTCGCCCGTCCCGGACACCCCCGCCCCCGGCAGCGGCGAGACGAGGAGCGAACCCGAGCTCGCCGTCGTGCCCGAGCTCGATGGCCCGCCGGCGGACCACGAAACCCTGACCCACGCCGGCGGTGCGGCGGCAGGAGCCGCCGCCGCAGGCGCCGCCGCGCCCGCCGCGCCCGCCGCGCCCCTCGTGCGCGAGGCGCCGACAGCTGAGAGTCCTCCCGCACGCGCGTCCCGGCGCGGGGTCGCGGACGCCGCAGCGCCCGCGAGACCCGCCGAGCAGGCGGCGCCGGCGCCGGCGCCGACCCGCCGCTCCGTCACGACGCCCGGGACGGCCCCCGTGCACCCGGGTGCGGCCCCCGCGAAGGGGGGCTCGCCGTCGGGCGTGAAGCCCGGGACCAAGCCCGTCGCGGCAGCCGGGGCGGCTGCGGGCGCCGCAGCGCTCGTCGCTCCGGTGCGGCCCACCGCGGCTCCGACCGGCCGCGTCGCGCCGGTGCGGCCCGGCCGCCCACGCGCGACCCCTCCCCCGCCCCCGAAGCCGGCCGCGGACGAGCCGCCCCCGTCACCCGGCGACCTGGTCTGCGGCTCGTGCGGCGCAGGCAACGCGCCGACGCGCAAGTTCTGCCGCCGGTGCGGGGCGAGCCTCGTCGACGCCGCGGTGCAGGGTCGGCGCTCGTGGTGGTCGCGACTGTGGCGGCCCGAGCCGAAGGCCGCGCCGAAGGCGGGCTACCGGCCGAACGTGCGCCGTCGCCGGTTCCCGACGCGCGGCGTGGTGACCCTGCTCGTGATCGGGGCGCTCGTCGCGGTCGGGTTCACGTTCCGCCCCGAGCTGGAGAGCTTCGCCCTCACGGTGCAGGACCGGGTCGCGGGCAGCGACACGATCAACCCGGTCGGCGTCGCGGCGTCCAGCGCCGCGCCGGACCACCCGGCCGACCTCGTCCGGGACGGCACGACCAACCTGTCCTGGCAGCCCGAGGCGCCAGGCGACGGCGTAGGCCAGTTCCTCGACTTCACCTTCGGCGAGCCGTTCCGGCTCACCCGCGTGCTCGTGATGCCGGGGGCGTCCGACGTCGAGGAGGAGTACCTCGCGCAGGCGAGCCCGCAGGAGCTGACGGTGGTGGTGACGACGTCGGCCGGGACGCAGCAGACGTTCACGATGCCGCTCGAGGACAGCGTCGGGCTGCAGAACATGCCGCTCGCCGTCGACGACGTCGTCGCCGTCCGACTGCAGATCGCCAAGACCTACCGCGCGACGCCGGACACCCACGTCGCGATCGCCGAGGTCGAGTTCCGCGGTCGGACCTGACGCCCCGCACGACGGCGGGCCGCACCCGGGAGGTGCGGCCCGCCGTCGTGCGGGGGTGCGTCAGGCTGGCTGAGGCGGTCCGGGCTAGGCCTGGAGCTCCTCCTCCTCTTCCTCACGCTGCACAGCCGGCGCCGCGCTCCCCGCGGCGGACTCCTCGGCGAGGAGCTGGACGCCGGGTGCGCTCGAGGCGGGCGCCGTGTCGGAGTCGTGCGCGTGGGTGTGCTCGCCGGCGGCGGGCTGCGCGAGGACCCGCTCGGCGTTGGCGGCGGCGGCGGTCTCGAACGAGTCGCCGGGGTCGCTGACGCGGATCCCCCCGGCGCTGGGCGTGCCGGCGACCGGGCCGCTGCGCTGCTGCACGACGTGCGTGAGCTCGTGGGCGAGCGTCAGACGACCGGTGTGCGAGCCTGGGTCGAACGCGTCGCGCTGGAAGACGACGTCGTGGCCCACCGTGTAGGCGCGGGCGCCGACGGCGCGTGCCGAGTCGTGCGCCGCGCTGTCGGTGTGCACGCGGACGTCGGAGAAATCGGCACCGATGCGGCCCTCCATGTCGGCCCGGATGCCGGCGTCGAGGGGGCTGCCGCCACCGCGGCCCACGACGTCGAGCACCGGCGAGCGCTCGGCCACCAGCTCGCTGACGGCCTCGTTCCCGGCTTCGCGCTGGAGTCTCAGCAGGTCGTGCGGGGCGAGCGGCGCGCCCGGTCGCAAGGCGCTCTCCGGCGCCGCGCTCTGCCGGTGTCGCAGCGGAGCAGCCTGGGGCAGGAGCTGGGATTCGAGGTCGTGGCTGGGCATGTCGGCTCCTCGGGGACGCTGTTGCACCATTGCACCTCCGCCGGGCGCGGTGCGGTCGGCATCGGCACCAAGGCGCAGCGAACGCTGCCCGTTCGCGCAGCGGGCGGCGCGGCGTGGGGGCTGTGGTGCTGGGCCGAGCCCCGCTGCACCGAGCCCACGGCCCGTCGGCTGACCACTCAGTGCAGAGCGCCCGCGCCACCGGGCGGACTTGGCTGGCGGGCGCGTGGTTGGGTTCTGCGGACGCGCCGGAGGGCCGTGCACGCACGGCCGCGGCACCCACCAACAAGCAGGGCACAGAACCCTCGAGCGCGCCGGGCTCGACCCGACCCGACCCGACGCGGTGGAGGTGGATGCGTGGCGGGTGGGCATGCTGACTGAGCTGGAGGCGCTGAAGTCCGTGATCTGCGCAGCGCAGGCGAGGTTGGCCGCGCAGCTGGCCTCCTCCCAACGCGCCTGCCAGCGCGCCGCCGGTGTCCCCGCGAAGCACTGCGGCCGTGGTGTCGCAGCCCAGGTCGCCCTGGCCCGAGGTGAGTCGCCCCACCACGGCGGGAAGCTCCTCGGCGCCGCCGAGGCCCTTCTCACCGAGATGCCGCACACACTCACCGCCCTGGCCCACGGCAGCCTCAACGAGTGGCGCGCCATGCTCCTGATCCGCGAGAGCGCCTGCCTCACCCGCACCGACCGCGCCCTCCTGGACCAGCAGATCAGCAGCGACCACCACTCGCTACGCGGCGTCGGGGACCGACGCCTGGTCGCCCGCGCCCGCACCTTCGCGCAACGCCTGGACGCCGCCGCCCTTGTCCGCCGCGCCCGCCGCGCCGAGACCGAACGCACCGTGACCCTGCGCCCAGCCCCGGACCTGATGACCTACCTCACCGCCCTGCTGCCGATGAAGGACGGCATCGCCGCCTACACTGCCCTACGCGCCGCCGCCGACACCGCCGTCAGCACCGGACACGCCACCAGCTGCGGCCAGGCCATGGCCGACACCCTCACCTCCCGCCTGACCGGACGAGCCCCCACCGACCCCGTCCCCGTGCACGTCGGACTCGTCATGACCGAGGCCACCCTCCTCGCACCCGAAGGCCCCCCGGGCGCCGAGGAACCCGCCACCCTGACCACCCCCAGCCTGGCCGGCACCCCCGTCCCCGCACCCTGGGCCCGCACCCTCATCCACACCACCCTCACCAGCCCACGCTCGAGCAGCAACGGCACCAGCGACGCCGAGAGCAGCAGCAGTGACCGCGGCACGAGCTCGGCAGGCGGCGGGATCACCGACACCGCGGACGAGGACCCCGGGCAGCTCGGCACCAGCGCAACCAGCGCAACAAGCGACAGGGGGACCAGCGCGACGCGCGACAGCGCCGCGGACGGCAGCAGCAACGACCGCAAGGACGGGGTGTGGCTGCGGCGCCTGTTCCGCGACCCCACCACCGGTGAGCTCGCCGCGATGGACTCCCGATCCCGGTGCGCCCCACCCAACCTCGGCCACCGCTACCACTCCACCGCCCCACCGCTGCCGAACGGTCTGACGAGCGAGATCGGTCCCGTCGCTCCACCGGACAATGACGACCTGGCGCTCGTGCACGTCAGCCTCGACGACGCGCGCGGCCGCGCCGCGGCGCCTCGTGACGAGCGGCTCGGCGAGGCTGTCACGTCGAGCGCGTCGGCACCCGAGCCCGCTCACGAGCCGCGACCCGCTACGCACGCGATCGCACGCGGACCGCGCCGGACGACCACGCAACCAATCCGCACGGGACCGGTCACGTCAGTGACGGTTGCGACCAGTGACGAGCACCACGTGGAGCGCGTGATCGCCCCGGGCAGTGCCCGCCCAGGCGTCGGGCAGACCAGCACGGAGCCCACCCAGCTACGCGGAGGGAGCGACCGCCTCGGGCTCGAGGTCCAGCTCGCGCGCGGGGCGCGGCGCGCGTGCGACGGGCACGAGGCGCGGCGACGAGCCGCTCCCGCTCGTGGCTCGCGCGGCGGTGGGCGACTGCTCCGCGTCCTTCGCGGTCGCAGACAAAGGCCCGTCCGGCACCGGAAGCACCCTGGCGACCGCTCCCCCGCGAGCGGACGGGAGGGGTCGCACCGAACCCGCCGGCTGGGTCCGAGCGGGGTCGGCAGTCACCGGCGAACCTGTGGGCGGAGCTGTCGGCGAGGATGCAGCCGAGGCAGGCGCAGCCGCCGCCGTGCCCGGGGCTCGGCGCGCCCCGGCCACCTCGGTGCCGGGTTGGGCGATCCCCAGCGCGCGCAGCACCCGCGCGTAGCCCTGTCGCGCTCGCTGCGCCGCGGCCGCCTCTCCCGACAGGGTCAACGACCGCACCAGCACCCGCCAGGCATCGTCTCGGAACTCGTCCAGCTCGATCGCGCGCACCGCGGCAGCGGCGGCCTGACGGTTGCGGCCCTCGCCGAGCTCGGCCCTCGCGAGCGCTGACGCCGCATCGGCCACGGCGAGCCGGACTCGTTCGCGCTGCCCGACCACCCACTCCGACGACCCCTCGTCGACGAGAAGGTCCGCGCGATACCGGTCGACCGCAGCCCGCCACGCCTGGGTGGCCGAGGCGAGGTCGCCTCGCGCAGCCTCCCGACGCGCCTCGCGGAGCCCTTCGTCGAGAGCGATGAGGTCGCACGTGTCGCCGACGTCGAGGCGAAGGAGATAGGACTCCCCCACCCGGACCAGCACGTCGCGCCCGAGCATCGGGTGCGCGTCGTCGAGCGCCCGCCGCACGGCGGAGACGCTGACGTGCAGGTTGTGGATCGCCGCGGTCGGGCGCAGGTCGGGCCAGAGCGCGAGCGCGAGTCGCTCGCGGTGCACCGGGTGCCCGGACTCGACCGCGAGCATCCGCAGCATGCTCCTCGCCCGAGGACGCAGGACCGTGAGATCGACGGCGGCTCCGTCCACGAGAAGCGCAAGCTCACCGAGGCAGCGCACCTCGAGTGCCGGCCGACGACGGTCGTTCGCTCCCGAGCCGGCCGCGGCACCCCCGCGGCCGCCGGTACGAGCTGTTCCGCCGAGTGGGCTCGCACCCGGCGCCGACGGCGACGACGGAGTCGTCGCCTCCTCGGCGGGCCACGACCCCGACGACCCCGACGGCTCCGACGGCTCCGGCAACGGCGACCCCGACAACGGCGACGCGGCCGCACCCGACGCCGCCGTCACCGTCGGTTCGGTCGCGCCCGCACGAGCCTGCCCACGCGCGCGCTCCCGGGACGCCGCGTCCGGCACGACGGCGATCCCCGCGGGTGACGGCGCACCCGCCACGGAAGGAACCTCGGCCGTGGACCCAGCCCCACCCACCGCCGGCGACCCAGCCGACGACCCAGCCCCCGCCGTCGACGCAGCCCCAGACCCAGCCGACGACCCAGACCCAGCCCCCCGACCCGCGTCCCGCGCAGCGGCGCGCGCCGCGCCGAGGCGACACCACGCCTCGAGGACGGGAGTGTCACGTGCCGCCCAGTCCGCCGCGAGCGCGAGCCAGGACGGCGCGTCGTCCTCGCCCCGGCGCGCCGCGATGGCCGTCACGACGGTCGCGATGACGACGCCTCCCCACGGGTCCTCGACGTCCCGGGCCCACTGCACGAGCCCAGCGATCTGACGCTGCGCGTCGTCGGCGTCCTCGGCTGCCACCACGACGGCGTGCGCGAGCCGCTGCAGCCAGGTCAGACCCAGGCGCTGCGCGGCGCGCAGCACCGAGTCGGCGCCGTCGGCCACGGTCTCGATCCGTGCGTCCGGGTCCACGAGCGACTCGGTGAGCGCCGCCGCGAGCAGCGTCCCGGGGGCCTCGTCCTCGTCGTCGAGCACGGCGGCCAGCGCGGCCCGGGCCTCGGGCACGCGGCCGGCCAACCCGTGCAGCAGGGCTGCGACGAGGCCGCACTCCGCCGGACCCGACGGCATCCGACCCTGGCGCAGACCGCACTGCAGCGCCCGCGCCCACGATCCGATCGCGTCGAGCTGCGCCACGGGGATCGTCGCGTCGTCCGGGGCAGAGCACGCGCCTCGCGAGGAGCCGTGCCCGGTGCCGTCCGGGGACCAGACCGCGACGAGGTCACGCACCGCGGCGGGTACGGCAGCGCCGAGCAGCGGCCGGAGCTCGTGGTCGTCCGCACCCTCACCCTCGCCCGCCGGCGCGTCCGGGCGGTCGACCTGCTCGAGCAGCCGGGCCGCCGGGGCCAGCGCACCGTCCGCGACCGCCTCCGCCATCGTGGCGAACGCCGACAGGCGCTGCGGCACCAGCTCGCGCACGGCGGGATCGGTGCGCAGCACGCCGCCGACCGATGTCCACAGGTCGGTGCCGGCGTGCGCCACCCGCACCACGTCCGCCGGGCGTTCCGCGCGCGCCCACAGCCCGATGGTGGACGCGGTCTCGCCCTCGCTCTCGAGCACGCTCGCGGCCCTGCTCCACCATGCGCGCGCCTGCGCAGGACCCAGGTCGCGGGCGAGCCGCGCCCCGAGGTAGCGCCGCAGCGGCATCGGGATCCGGTAGCCCGCGAGGAACTCACGCAGCGGCACCACGGACCGGTGCGCGACGTTGCGCAGCACGTCCGCGCTGTCCGAGACCTCGAGCAGCGCGTCCAGGCGCGGCGGCGTGAGGACGTCGAACGCCGCTCCCCACATCAGCAGCCGGCGCTCCTGCGCCGTCAGCCCGGCGAGCAGGACGTGCTCCGCGTAGTCGGCGAGGTACCACGGCGCCCCGCGCAGCCCCCGCACCGCGCGACGTCGGTCCGCCGGCAGCATCCCCTGCGTCGCGCGGCAGAAGAGGTCGACGGCGGCCGGCCAGCCGTCCGTGGCGGCCGCGAGTCGGTGCACGTCGTCGGCGCGCAGTGGCGCGTCGAACCCCTCCCGGGCGGCGCGGTCCACCTCGTAGGGGCGCAGGGCGAGGTCCTCGACGTCGAGCACACCGGCGAGGGGGGCGTCGTACCGCGCGATCATCGACGGCGGGAGCGCGCGCACCGCCACCACGACCTGGACGCCGGGCGGCACGGCGGCCGCGAGGCGACCGAACCAGCCGTCGGCGTCGGCCGGCTCGCGCAACCGGTGCGCGTCGTCGAGGGTCACGAGCGTCGGGCGCCTCAGCGCCGCCAGCGTCGCGGCCGCCTCGGAGGCGGTGACGGGCGACGACACCCCGCCGGGCGTCGTGTGCCACACGGCGCCGAGGGGCGTGGCGCGACCGGCCAGCACCGGTCGGTCGTCGGTCGCCGCGAGATGGCCCAGCAGCGTCGACTTGCCCCAGCCGTGGCCCGCGACGACGAGCACCACGCCCGAGGGCATGCCGCGGACGCGGCGAAGGAGGCGATGGCGGATCGGGGTGCTGCCGCTCGCGAGAGGGCGAGCACGAGCGACATCCCCGTCCGTCCGCCTCCCCCTGTCGTTCGGCGGACCGTTCATCCCCTTCTCCTCACGACCTCGTCGAGGGGCGGGTTCGCGGGACAGTGTCCCAGCGGGCCGAACCCCCGCACCAGCGACTTTTGGTGATGGTCGTGGGGAGCGCGCTGTCGTCGTCCTGATACCGGCGCGCGCAAGATCGCGCGTGTCGCGGGTCCCGCCCGGTCAGTCCTCGATCGCGGCGGCCGCGAACTGGCTGGCGTACAGCCGCGCGTACGCACCCCCGGCGGCGAGCAGCTCCTCGTGCGAGCCCTGCTCCACGATGCTGCCGTGCTCCATCACGACGATCACGTCGGCACCGGTGATCGTCGAGAGGCGGTGGGCGATCACGAACGACGTCCGACCCACCCGCAGCGCGTTCATGGCCTTCTGCACGAGCACCTCGGTGCGGGTGTCCACGGAGCTCGTCGCCTCGTCGAGGATGAGGATCGGCGGATCGGCCACGAAGGCACGAGCGATCGTCACGAGCTGGCGCTCACCCGTGGAGAGCGAGCCGCCCTCGCCCGTGATGACCGTCTCGTAGCCCTCGGGGAGCGACCGGACGAACGAGTCGACGTGCGTCGCCTGCGCGGCGCGCAGCATCCGCTCGCGCTGCTCGGGCGTCACGGGGGCGCCGGGTGACGTCGCGATCGGGTAGACGATGTTCTGCTCGATCGTGCCCTCGAACAGCCACGCGTCCTGGAGCACCATGCCCACGCTCCCCCGCAGGTCCGCCCGGGTCATCGCGCGGGTGTCCACGCCGTCGAGCGTGATGGCGCCCGCCTGCACCTCGTAGAACCGCATGATGAGGTTGACCAGCGTGGTCTTGCCGGCCCCCGTGGGCCCGACGATCGCGACCGTCTGGCCAGGCTCGGCCACCAGGGACAGGCCTTCGATGAGCGGGTTGCGGGGGTCGTAGGAGAAGTCGACGTCCGCGAACTCCACCCGGCCCGCGACCTCGTCGAGCCGGACGGCCGGCTCGGGGTCGGGCTCCTGCTCCTCGGCGTCGAGGAGGCCGTACACCCGCTCGGCCGACGCAGCGCCCGATTGCAGCATGTTCATCATCGAGGCGATCTGCGTGATCGGCTGCGTGAACTGGCGCGAGTACTGGATGAACGCCTGCACGTCGCCCAGGCTCATCTGCCCCGACGCCACCCGCAGCCCGCCGACCACGGCGACGACGACGTAGTTGAGGTTCGCGATGAACGCCATCGCGGGCTGGATCGTGCCGGAGATGAACTGCGCCCGGAACGAGGAGTCGTACAGCTCGTCGTTGCGCTCGTCGAACACGCGCTGGGCCGTGTCCGTCTGGCCGAAGACCTTCACGAGCGCGTGCCCGGTGTAGATCTCCTCGATGTGCCCGTTGAGCTCGCCCGTCGTGCGCCACTGCCGGATGAACTGGGGCTGGCTGCGCTTGGCGATCATCGCCGTCACGCCCACCGTGAGCGGCACCGTGACGAGCGCGATGACCGCGAGCAGCGGCGAGATCCAGAACATCATGACGAGCACGCCGACCACGGTGAGCACGGAGGTGACCAGCTGCGAGAGCGTCTGGTTGAGGGTCATCGAGAGGTTGTCGACGTCGTTCGTGACGCGCGAGAGCACGTCGCCGCGGCTCTGCCGGTCGACGTAGGACAGCGGGACCCGGGTGAGCTTGTCCTCCACCCGCGCGCGCATGCGGAACATCGTGTGCTGCACCACGATCGCGGTGAGGCGGGCCTGCAGCCAGCCGAACAGCCACGCGCCCAGGTACACGAGCAGCGCCCAGCCCAGCGTGACCGCGAGGGCATGGGTGTCCAGCCCCTCCCCGGGGGTGAACGTCACCTGCGTGAGCATGTCCGCGAGCCGGTCCTGACCCTGCGCCCGCAGACCCTCGATCGCCTGCTCCTGGGTGATGCCCGCCGGAATCTCCCGCGAGATCACCGCCGCGAACACGATGTTGGTCGCGTTGCCGAGGATCTTCGGACCGACGACGGCGAGCACCACCGACGCGACGCCGAGCAGCACCGACACGGCGAGCTCCAGACGGTGCTCGCGCATGTCGCCGAGAAGGCGACGCAGCGTGCCGCGCATGTCGAGCGGCTTCTCGGTCGGCATGCCCATGCCGCCCATGGGCCCGCCGGGGCCACGACGCGCCGGCCTGCTGTCACGCACGACCTCGGCGTCGTCGACCGGGGCCGACTCGTTCGCCGTGCGGGCCGCGGTGCCCTTCGCGGAGGCTCCGGGCGCGACGCCACTCATCGGGCCTCCTCCAGGCTCATCTGCGACTCGACGATCTCGCGATAGGTCTCCGAGGTGTTCAGCAGCTCGCTGTGGGTGCCGCGACCCACGATCCGCCCGTCGTCGAGCACGAGGATGAGGTCGGCGGTGCGGATCGTCGACACGCGTTGGGCGACGACGATCACCGCGGACTCGCGCACGACCGCCACCAGCGCCTGGCGCAGCGCGGCGTCGGTGGCGTAGTCCAGGGCCGAGAACGAGTCGTCGAACAGCAGCACCTTCGGCCGGTGGACGAGGGCCCGTGCGATGGACAGGCGCTGGCGCTGCCCGCCGGAGACGTTGGTGCCGCCCTGGGAGATCGGCGCCTCGAGCCCGCCGAGCTCGCGCACGAAGTCCTCCGACTGCGCCACCCGCAGTGCCTCCCAGAGCTCCTCGTCGGTCGCGTCCTGGCGACCGAGACGCAGGTTGCTCGCCACCGTGCCGGAGAAGAGGAACGCCTTCTGCGGCACCAGGCCGAGGAGCTGGGTGATCAGGGTGGGGTCGATGTCGCGCACGTCCACGCCGTCGAGCAGCACGCGACCCTGCGTCGCGTCGAAGAGCCGCGGGACGAGGTTGAGGATCGTCGTCTTGCCGGACCCGGTGGCGCCGATGATCGCGGTGGTCCGGCCCGGCTCGGCCACGAACGACACGTCCTCGAGCACCGGCGCGCTGGCCCCCGGGTAGTGGAACGTCACGTGGTCGAGCTCGACCCGGCCGGTGAGCACCGCGGGCCGGACCGGCTCGGCGGGCGAGAGCACCGTGGGCTCGGAGGCGAGCACGGCCGCGATCCGGTCCGCCGAGACGGCGGCGCGCGGGGCGAGCATCACCATCATCGAGCTCATCATCACGGCCATGAGGATGTACATGATGTAGCTGAGGAACGCGGTGAGCGCGCCGACCTCCATGTCGCCGCGGTCGACGAGGTTCCCGCCGAACCACATCACCGCCACGGTGGACAGGTTCATGATGAGCATCACGGTCGGGAACATCAGCGCCATGAGCTTGCCGGTCTTGAGCTGGACCTCGCGCAGGTCCGCGTTGACGATCGCGTACCGCGCCACCTCGAACGGGTCGCGGACGAACGCCCGCACCACCCGGATGCCGGTGATCTGCTCGCGCATCACGCCGTTGACGGCGTCGATCCGGCCCTGCATCGTGCGGAAGTACGGCACCATCCGGCTCACGATGATCAGCACGGTGACCACGAGCACCGGCACCACCACGAGCAGGATCGCGGACAGCTTGACGTCCTCGCGCAGCGCCATGATGACGCCGCCCACCAGCATGATCGGCGCCATCACGATGATCGTGAGGGTCATCATGACGAGCATCTGGACCTGCTGCACGTCGTTCGTGGTGCGCGTGATGAGCGACGGCGCACCGAACGAGCCCAGCTCCTGCTGGCTGAACTTCTGCACGCGCGCGAAGAGTGCGCCGCGCACGTCGCGACCGAAGGCCATGGCGGTGCGGGCGCCGAAATACACGGCGACGATCGCGGCGATCGCCTGGGCCAGGGTGACGACGAGCATGACCGCGCCGATCCGCCAGATCTGGTCCACGTTCCCGACCGCGACGCCCTCGTCGATGATGCGCGCGTTGAGGTTCGGCAGGTAGAGCGAGGCCATCGTCTGCACCAGCTGCAGCACGAGCACCACGACCACCGCGCCCCGGTACGGGCGCAGGTGCGTGCGCAGGAGTCCGATCAGCACGGGGTGAACGGTACGCCCGCGCACCGACACCGGCACATCCGCACGGCGCCGACCGGGGGGAGCAGGCGCACGACGGCGAGGCGACCTCGCGCTTGCGGCGCGCGTTCCGCCCGGCGCACGCTGGGCAGGTGAGCCCCGGCCTCTCCGCCCCGCGCCCCTACCGCCCGGGCGAGGACGATCCCGCACTCGCCGACATCTGCGTGCGCACCGCCGACCACGGCGGCGACGCGACCGGCCTCCTGCCCGACGACGACCTGTGGGCCGCGGTCTTCCTCGCGCCCTACCTCGCGCGTCACTCCGACCTCGCGCTCGTGGTGGACGACGGCAAGGGGCCGGCCGGGTACGTCGTCGGCACCGACGACAGCGAGGCCTTCGAGACGTGGTTCGCCTCGACGTGGTGGCCGACCTTCGCCGCACGCTGGCCGCGCCCGACGGCGGTGCGCGGCCGGCACGACGAGATCGCGTCCTACGCGTGGGGGCGGGGGCAGGAGACGAACCCGTGGGCCGCGGACCACCCCGCGCACCTGCACATCGACCTGCTGCCCCGCGCCCAGTGCCTCAGGGGCGGGGCGGCGGCGGGAGCGAGGGTCCACCGGTCGGCGGCAGCCCCTGGCCCTCGCCCTGCCCAGGACGCTCGGCCGCGTCGGGCGACGGCGGAACGGCGGGGCCGGCAGGTGCAGCCGGGCCGCCGGCACCGGTCTGCGCCTCGTGAGCCTGGGCGGGCCGCTGCCCCGCCTCCTCGCCGTGGTCGAACGGGTGCCCGGTCAGCGTGCCGGCCGCGCGTGCCTCGCTCGTCGCCTCGGACGCCTCGCCGCGCGCCTTGCGCAGCGCCTCCGACGGGTCCTCGAGCGTGGTCTCGGCGAACGAGTCCTCGAACTCCAGCGGCTCGCGCCGCGAACGCGCCGTCGCGCTCTCGCCCGGCTCCGCGCCGTCGGACGACGGTGCCGGCACCGTGCCCCCGAACGCGCCGGCGATGCCGTTGAGCGCCGCCGTGAACTCCGTCGGCACGATCCACATCTTCGACGAGGAGCCGTTGGCGATCTGCGGCAGGGTCTGCAGGTACTGGTACGCGAGCAGCTTGGGGTCCGCGTCGCCGCGGTGAATCGCGTCGAAGACCTGCAGGATCGCGCGCGAGTCACCCTCGGCCTTGAGGATCGCGGCCTGCGCCTGACCCTCGGCGCGCAGGATCGCGGACTGCTTCTCACCCTCGGCGGTGAGGATCTGGGACTGCTTGACACCCTCGGCCGTGAGGATCGCGGCGCGGCGGTCCCGCTCGGCGCGCATCTGCTGCTCCATCGAGCCCTGCACGCTGGCGGGCGGGTCGATCGCCTTGAGCTCCACGCGGTTGACGCGGATGCCCCAGCGGCCGGTCGCCTCGTCGAGCACGCCGCGCAGCTGGCCGTTGATCTGGTCGCGCGACGTCAGCGTCTGCTCGAGGTCCATCGACCCGATGACGTTGCGCAGCGTGGTGACGGTGAGCTGCTCGATACCGGTGATGTAGTTCGCGATCTCGTAGGTCGCGGCCTTCGGGTCGGTGACCTGGAAGTAGATGACGGTGTCGATGCTCACCACGAGGTTGTCCGAGGTGATCACCGGCTGCGGCGGGAAGGAGACCACCTGCTCGCGCAGGTCGACGCCGGCGCGCACGCGGTCCACGAACGGGATGAGGAAGTGCAGACCCGCGTACATCGTCGAGTGGTAGCGGCCCAGCCGCTCCACGATGAGCGCCACGGCCTGCGGCACGATCCGCACCGCACGGGCGATCGCCGTGATGATGAAGATCGCGAGCAGCGCCACGATCACGAGTCCTACGATCTGGCCCGTGTCCACGGGTGCCTCCTTGGTGGCCGCCGTGGCGGCCGGTCGGGGCCGGGTGCTCCGGCCGGTCGTGCCTCGCTCCAGGCTGCGGCGGGGCCGCGCGCTTCGCGGGTGCGAGCGCCTGGAGGTCCGTGTGTCAGAGCAGGTGCTAGAGCGTCGGGGTGCCGTACGGGTTGGCGGGGTCGGGCAGGTCCGCGGACTTGGAGGGCGTCACGACGGCGGTCGCCCCGTCGATCCGCACGACCTCGACCTGCGCGCCCTCGGGCAGCGTCCCCGCACCCTCGAACCGTGCCGTCCAGACCTCCCCGGCGAGCTTGACGCGCCCGGCGAGCGACGACGTCGGCTCCAGGACCGTCGCCGAGCGGCCGATCAGCGCGGCCACGTTGGTCGCCGTCTCCGGCGTCTCGCGCCGGAACGTGCGCAACGCCCACGGTCGGATCACGGCCACCAGGAGCGCGGACACGACGCCGAACACCACCACTTGGATGAGGACCGGGGCACCGAGCAGGGCCGCCAGGACCGCGGCGAGCGCGCCGCCGGCGAACATGAGGAAGAGGAGGTCGACGACGAGCACCTCGACCACGAGGAGCAGGAGGAACAGCGCCAACCAGATCACCCAAGCGTCCATCGCAGCCTCCCCTCGCCGGCGCCGGGACGTCCCCGGTCACAGCCCACTCTATGTCAAGAACGAGTCAAGAGGGTGGGGAGTTCCGTCCGGGGCGATCGACGAGCAGATTCGTTCAGGCCCCGTGCCGGTTGCCGGAGGAGCGTCCCGTGGCGCGAGCGCTCCACCGGTCCTCGTGCCGCGTGATCTCCAGCGGCATCCCGTACGTGGCCTCGAGGTTCTCGGGGGTGAGCACGTCCTCGAGCGGTCCGGCCGCCAGGGCGTGCCCGTCGCGCAGCAGCAGGGCGTGGGTGAAGTGCGGCGGGATCTCCTCCACGTGGTGCGTCACGAGCACGAGCACGGGCGAGGCCGGGTGGGCGGCGAGCTCCGCGAGCGCGCCGACGAGCTCCTCGCGCGCGCCGAGGTCGAGGCCGGCGGCGGGCTCGTCCAGCAGCAGCAGCTCGGGGTCCGACATCAGGGCCCGCGCGATCATCGTGCGCTTGCGCTCGCCCTCGGACAGCGTCCCGTAGGTGCGCCCGGTCTTGTCGGCCATGCCGAACACCGCCAGCAGCGAGCGCGCGCGGTCCTCGTCGACGTCGTCGTAGGTCTCGCGCCAGCGCCCGGTCATCCCGTAGGAGGCGGTGAGCACGACGTCGAGCACGCGTTCGTCGCCCGGGATCCGTTCGGCGAGGGCCGAGCTGGACAGCCCGATCCGGGGCCGCAGCTCGAAGACGTCGACGCGGCCGAGGGTCTCCTCGAGGATCTCCACCGTCCCGCTGGTCGGGTGCATCCGGCCCGCCGCGAGCTGCACGACCGTGGTCTTGCCGGCGCCGTTGCGTCCGAGGACAACCCAGCGCTCGCCGTCGAGCACCTCCCACGTCACGTGGGAGAGGATCTCCTTGCCGTCGCGACGCACCGTGACGTCGTCGAGTCCGAGGACGAGGGTCTGGGGCATGGGTTTCTCCTATGTCAAGCCGCGGCGGCGACGGTGGTCGTGGTGGGCTGGTGGAGGGGTTGGGTGGTGGTCTTGAGGGTGGTGAACACGACTCGGATGAGGTGCCGCTTCAAGCAGCGCAGGGCCTCTCGGTTCGACATGCCTTGGGCCTTCTTCTTGTCGTAGTACGCCCGCCCGAGAGAGCGGGGCAGCCTGATCTGGGTGACGGCAACGCGGTGGACCGCACAGTTGATCTGGCGGTTCCCGCTACGGGTCATGCGGACTCTGCCCTCGGTGCTTCCGGACCAGACCGGGATCGGCGCGATGCCGGCGTGGCGGGCGAGCTGGGCGTCGGTGCTGAAACGTGCGATGCCACCGATCTCCCCGACGAGCTTCGCGGCCGTCAGCTCCGCGCACCCAGGCACCGCGACCAGGGCCGGAGCCCGAACGCTCACCAACGCAGCGATCCGCTTCTCCAGGTCCTTGATCCGCACACTCACGGCGCAGATGTCGCTCAACTCATCCAGGGCGAGCTCGACCACCACACCCTCGCCTCGACCCTCCAACCACGCCTGCAACGCACGCTGATGCTTGATCCGGTCCATCGCCCCGGCCGGGATCTCGTGCTCGGGGTCGAGCTCGTGCACCCGCCACAACAGGCTGTTGATCGTTGCCGTGCGCTGCTTGACCAGCGTGTCGCGCCGATCCACCAGCAGCTTCAGCTCACGAGCCTGCTCATCGTGCACGGCCCGGGGAAGACCGGGCTCCGCCAACGCGGCACGAGCCACCGCCAGGGCGTCGATCGGGTCGGACTTGCCGCGGGTGCGCGCGCTCGCACGGGCGTGCGCCATCATCTTCGGCGGAACCCGCACCACGACCTGACCAGCCGCGAGAAGATCCATCTCCAGCCGGGTCGAGAGGTGACGGCAGTCCTCGATCGCCCACTCCAGCTCATCACCGAACTGGCGCCGCGCCCACCGCAACGCCTCCCGGTGACCAGGAGTGGTCGCCCTGACCGTGAACTGCCCGATCTTGCGGGCCCGCTCATCGACCGCGACGAACGTGTGGCTCTTCTTGTGTACATCGGCTCCAACGACAACCATGAGGGTTGCCTCCTTCCACCCGATCAGTGCAGGGACGGTTGGGCCGGCCGGCGGACACATCTCAGTGGGGGCGATGCCACGCTCCTATCAAGTCACGCCGGCCGGTCCGTCACACCAGACGCCGACAAAACCCATGCACGCCACGAAGGCAGCGACCCTACGAGTCAGACGACTGGTGATCAGGACCCAACCACCGCGAAGCGGCACTGTCACCCTGACACTGACTCGACCCTACCGACGTCGGGCCAGGGCGCACGCCACGGCGCACCCGCGCAGCGGCCGGGCCTCGACCCACGCAACCCTCGTTAGGGTGACGGGCGTGCCGCTCGTCCCCCGCGCCGTCGCCCTCGTGCTCCTGGCCGACCGGCTCGGCACGGCCGAGGCACGCGCGCTCGCCCTCCTCGAGGGCGCGGACGAGCCGCACCGGATCGGCGTTCGGCCGCTCGCCGTCGCGCTCCCCGAGCTCCTCACGACGACGGGCACGGGCGTGGCCTGGGCCGTCCTGCCGGTGCCCGGCGATCCCGGGGTGCCCCCGTCCGCCGCCGCGCCCGCGCTGCTGGCCGGGGAGGCCGCCGTCGTGCGCGGGGCGCGCGACACCGTGGTGCTCGTGCCCGACGTCGCGGCGTTCGGCAGTGCGCTCGAACCGGGCTGGACGGTGCGGTGGCGACCGGTCGCGCTGGGACCGGGGGCCGTGGTCCCGCCGCCCGCCGACCTGGGCGAGGCGCGGCTCGCCCTGGTGCACGCGCTGCACGACGCGACGGACGAGCTCACGCGACTCGACGTCGCCCGCGAGCGCCGGGAGCTGCGCGAGGCGCTGCTGGACCTGTCCGGTCCGGCGGACGACCGCACGGCGGAGCTGCTCGAGTCGCTGCCGGAGCGCCCGGCCGCGGCCCTGCTGCAGGCGCTGCGGGTGCTGCGGATCGTCGAGCTCGCCGAGGAGGACCCCGGCGCCGCCGTCACGGCGGGCCAGCTCGGCGCCCGCAGCGCAGCGCTCGCCGCGCTCGCGCGGGCCGCGCGCGTCGTCGTCGCGGCCGCGACGGTGCGCCGCGTCGGCTGACGGGTCCGTCGATCGGCGGGACCGAGCCCCTCAGGACCCGGCCAGGACCCGTTCGTAGACCTCGATCGTGCGCTCCCCGATCGCGCCCCAGGAGAAGTGCTCCTCGGCGCGGGTGCGCCCGGCTCGGCCCATCTCGCGCGCCCGCGCCGGGTCGCTCACCACGCGCGTGAGCGCCGCGGCGAGGTCCGCCTCGAACTTCTCGGGGTGCAGCGGGGTGCCGGTGCCGTCGCTCTCCTGCGCGAGCGGGACGAGGAGGCCCGTCAAGCCGTCGTCGACCACCTCGGGGATGCCGCCGGTCGCCGAGGCCACGACGGGCAGACCGACCGCCATCGCCTCGAGGTTTACGATGCCGAGCGGCTCGTAGATCGAGGGGCACACGAACACGGTGCACGCCGCCAGGACGGCCACGAGCTCCTCGCGCGGCAGCATGTCCGGGATCCACACGACCCCGGAGCGCTCGTGGCTCAGCTCCTCGACCAGCCCGGACACCTCGGCCATGATCTCCGGCGTGTCCGGCGCCCCGGCGCACAGCACGACCTGGACCTCGGGGTCGAGGCGGCGCACCGCGCGAAGGAAGTACGGCAGGCCTTTCTGCCGCGTGATGCGACCGACGAACACGACCGCGGGGCGGTCCGGGTCGATCCCGCGCGCGACGGCGAGCTCGCGGGCCCGCGGCGTCGGCATGGAGTCCCCCGCGGCGACCGGCCGGACCCACCGGGCCAGGTCGATGCCGTTGTGCACGACGTGCACCCGCGCCGGGTCGACGTCGGGGTAGGACCGCAGGATGTCGGCCCGCATGCCGCCGGAGACGGCGATGATGCCGGCGGCACCGAGGTAGGCGGTGCGCTCGGCCCAGCTCGACAGGGCGTACCCGCCCCCGAGCTGCTCGGCCTTCCAGGGCCGCAGCGGCTCGAGGCTGTGCGCGCTCACGACGTGGGGGACGCCGTGCAGCAGGCCCGCGAGGTGCCCGGCCATGTTGGCGTACCAGGTGTGGGAGTGCACGAGGTCGGCGCCGCCGACGTCCTGCGCGATCGTCAGGTCCACCCCGAGCGTGGCCAGGGCGGCGTTCGCGCCCGCGAGCTCGGCGAGCGCGGAGTAGCCGGTCACCGTGGGCAGCCCCGGCCCGCTCGGCGCGTCGGGGCGCGGCCCCTCGAAGCAGCGCACGCGCACGTCGAGGTGCTCGGCGAGCACGGCGGCGAGCTCGGCCACGTGGACGCCCGCGCCCCCGTAGACGTGCGGGGGGTACTCCCGGGTCAGCAGGTCGACGCGCATGGCGGGATCATGCCACCGATCGGGGCGCGGTCCCGGTCCTAAGACGCGGCGTCCCCCGCGGGTGGGACGTGCACCACTTCGGTGTGGTGTTCGTGGCCAACATCACGCGGGACCCCCTAGGGTCGCCGTATGGCTGCACCACGTGTCCTCGCGGTCGTCCTCGCCGGTGGCGAGGGCAAACGCCTCATGCCGCTCACCGCCGAGCGGGCCAAGCCGGCCGTCCCCTTCGGGGGGATCTACCGCCTCATCGACTTCGCCCTCTCCAACATCGTCAACTCCCACTACCTGCACGTCGTCGTGCTGACGCAGTACAAGTCGCACAGCCTCGACCGGCACATCGCCAAGACCTGGGACATGTCCCGGATGCTCGGCAACTACGTCGCGCCGGTCCCCGCCCAGCAGCGGATGGGTAAGAACTGGTACCTCGGGTCGGCCGACGCGATCTACCAGAGCCTCAACCTCCTCGCCGACGAGCGGCCGGACATCGTGGTCGTGGTCGGGGCCGACCACGTCTACCGGATGGACTTCTCCCAGATGGTCAAGGCGCACATCGACTCCGGTGCGCGCCTCACCGTGGCCGGGATCCGCCAGCCGATCTCGCTCGCCGACCAGTTCGGCGTGATCGAGGCCGACCCGGACGACCCCCGGCGGATCAAGGCGTTCCGGGAGAAGCCGACCGACGCCGTCGGGCTCGCGGACTCCCCCGACGAGGTCCTCGTGTCGATGGGCAACTACGTCTTCGACGCGGACGCGCTCGTCGAGGCCGTGCGCAGCGACGCCCTGGAGGACTCGCGTCACGACATGGGCGGGGACATCGTGCCCGCGTTCGTGGAGCGGGGCGAGGCCGCGCTCTACGACTTCATCGAGAACGACGTGCCCGGCTCGAACGACCGTGACCGCGACTACTGGCGCGACGTGGGCTCGATCGACGCCTACTACGAGGCGAACCGCGACCTCATCTCCGTGGTGCCGGTCTTCAACCTCTACAACGACGAGTGGCCGGTCTTCACGGGCTACACCGGCCTCCCGCCGGCGAAGTTCGTGCACGCCTCGCCCGAGCGGATCGGCCTCGCCGTCGACTCGATCATCTCCCCCGGGGTCGTGGTGTCGGGCTCGGAGGTGCACGGCTCGGTGATCTCCCCGGGCGGGCGCCTGAACTCCTGGTCACGCGTGACGGACTCGGTGCTGCTGGACGACGTCATCGTCCAGCGGCGCGCCCAGGTCAACCGCGCGATCCTCGACAAGAACGTGGTGGTGGAGGAGGGCGCGAGCATCGGCCTCAACCGCGAGCTCGACCTCGCGCGCGGCTTCACGGTCACGCCGTCGGGCATCACCGTCGTCCCGAAGGGCATGCGGATCGGCGTCGACTCCGTCACGCCGTCGAGCTGGGCCATCTGAGCACGTGCCCGACCGCGTGACCGGTGCCTCGACCGTGCCCGCCCGCCGTCGCCTCGTGGTGATGGACGTCGACTCGACGTTCATCACCGCGGAGGTGATCGAGCTCATCGCCGACCGGGCCGGGACGCGCGAGGAGGTCGCGCGGGTCACCGAGGCCGCGATGCGCGGCGAGCTCGACTTCGCCGAGTCGCTGCACGCGCGCGTCGCGACCCTGGCGGGTCTGCCCGTCTCGGTGCTGGACGACGTCGCCGCGCAGGTCGAGGTGTCCCCCGGCGTGCCCGAGCTGGTCGCCTTCCTCGCCGAGCGGGACTGGCCGCTGTGCCTCGTGTCGGGCGGGTTCGTCGAGATCGTCCGGGTGCTCGCCGCCCGGTGGGGCATCACCCGCGTGCGCGCCAACGCCCTCGAGGTGGGCGCGGACGGCCGCCTCACCGGACGGGTCGCCGGCCCGGTCGTGGACCGCGCGGGCAAGGCCGCCGCGCTGCGCGAGTTCGCCGCCGAGGCGGGCGTCCCGCTCCCCGACACCGTCGCGATCGGCGACGGCGCCAACGACCTGGACATGCTCGCGACGGCGGGCGTCGGGATCGCGTTCAACGCCAAGCCCGTGGTCGCCGCGCAGGCGGACCACGCGGTGCACCACACCATGGCCGAGGTCGTCGCGCTGCTGCGCTAGTCCTCCACGGCGCGCTCCACGGCGACGAGCCGGGCCGTGCCGCGGTCGAGCGCGGCCCACCCGGCGTCGAGCTCGAGCACGCTGCGCGCCGCCGTCGGCACGCCCCGGTGCACGGCGTCGAGGAGGTGCTCGTCGGAGTCGGCCGAGGCGAGCAGCGCCGCCGTCGAGCTCATGACCGGCTCGTGCCCGACGACGAGCACGGTGCCGACCGCGTCGTCGACCCCGCGCAGGAGCGACAGGACAGTCCGCGGTCCGGCGTCGTACAGCTCCTCCAGCACCGCGACGTCCGGCCGGACCGGCAGCCGCGCCGCGAGGAGCTCCCAGGTCTGCCGGGTCCGGGTGGCCGCGGAGACGAGCACGAGGTCGGGCACCGGGCCGTCCGCCGCGAGGGCGTCGCCCACCGCCGCGGCCTGCCGCCGGCCGCGCAGCGCGAGCGGCCGGGCGGCGTCGGACGCGGCGTGCGGCTCCGCCTTGGCGTGCCGCAGCAGGACGAGGGTCGGCACTACTGACCCATCGCGTGGAAGCCGCCGTCCACGTGCACCATCTCGCCCGTGGTCGCCGGGAACCAGTCCGACAGCAGCGCCACGACGGCGCGCGCGGCCGGCTCGGGGTCCTTGGAGTCCCAGCCGAGCGGCGCCCGCTCGGACCAGTTCCCCTCCATCCGCTCGAACCCGGGGATGGAGCGCGCGGCCGTGGTGCGGATCGGCCCCGCGGACACGACGTTGACACGGATGCCGTCCCCGCCGAGGTCGCGCGCGAGGTAGCGCGCGGTGGCCTCGAACGCCGCCTTCGCGACGCCCATCCAGTCGTAGACGGGCCACGCGTAGCGCGCGTCGAACGTGAGGCCGACCAGGGAGCCACCGCTGGACAGGAGCGGCCGGGCGGCCACGGCGAGCGACTTCAACGAGTACGCCGAGACCTCCACGGCCGTGGCGACGTCCGGCCACTCGGCCTCGAGGAACTTCCCGCCCATCACGCTCTGCGGGGCGAAGCCGATCGAGTGCACCACGCCGTGGAGCGAGTCCGCGTGCTGGCGCACCGCGTCGGCGAGGCCGGCCAGGTGCTCGGGGTCGGTCACGTCGAGCTCGACGACCGGCGCGAGGGACGGCAGCCGCTTGGCCGCGAGCTGCGTGAGCTTGGCCTGCCGGCCGAACGAGGAGAGCACCACGGTGGCGCCTTCCTCCTGCGCGAGGCGCGCGGCGTGGAACGCGATGGAGGCGTCGGTCAGGACGCCGGTGATGAGCAGGGTCTTGCCCTCGAGCATGCCCACGGGGTGCTCCTTCCGATCGGGTGTGGTTGCTAGTGGCCCATGCCGAGGCCGCCGTCGACGGGGATGACGGCGCCGGAGATGTAGCCCGCGTCGGGGCCGGCCAGGAACTGGACGACGCCCGCAACCTCGTCGGCCGTGGCGAACCGCGCGGCGGGGATCGCGGCGAGGTAGGCGTCCTGCTGGGCCTGGGGCAGGGCGTCGGTCATCGCGGTGCGGATGAACCCGGGCGCCACGACGTTCGCGGTGATGCCGCGGCCGCCGAGCTCGCGCGTGATGGCGCGCGCCACGCCGACCAGGCCGGCCTTGCTCGCCGCGTAGTTGACCTGCCCGGCGCCGCCGTACAGGCCCACGACGCTGGAGATGAGCACGATGCGCCCGCGGCGCAGCCGGATCATCCCCTTGCTCGCACGCCGCGCGCACCGGAACGCCCCGACGAGGTTGACGTCGAGCACGGCGTCGAAGTCCTCGTCGGACATCCGCATGAGCAGGGAGTCGCGCGTGATGCCCGCGTTCGCCACGAGCACCTCGACCGGACCGAGCTCCTGCTCGATCGCGGTGAAGCCGTCGTCCACCGCCGCGGAGTGGGTGACGTCACCGGGGACGGCGAGCACGCCGTCGGGCACGTCGCTGCCGCGGGAGAGGGTGGCGACCCGGTCACCCGCGGCGACGAACCGCTCGGCGATCGCCCGGCCGATGCCCCGGGTGGCCCCGGTGACGACGACGGTTCGGGGTTCGCTCACGGGCTGGGAGGGCTCTGGCGCTGGCACCCGGTCAACCTAGCGGATCGGCGCCCCCGACCGGCCCGGCGTACGCTCGTCGACATGAGCCAGGTGCCGTCGATCACGACCGCGCGCCGCTCCCACGCGCTCGAGAGCGACACCCGGACGAAGCGGTACCTCATGACGATGGGCGTCCGGATGGGCTGCTTCGCCCTCGCCATCATGCTGCCCCCGCCGTGGCGCTGGATCTTCGCCGTCGGCGCCGTGGTGCTCCCCTACGTCGCCGTCGTCCTGGCGAACGTCGGGTCCACCCGGATGTCGCGCGGCGTGGACGAGGTGGTCGAGGCGCCGGCCCTGCCCGAGCACGCCGCGTCGCCGGTCGTCCGTGACGGCGACGCCACGCCGGACGACGGCGAGCTGCCCTACCGCACGGAGGTGCGGGAGGACCCCGAATCGCGTCGGCGCCCGGAGGCCGCGGCGTGACCCTGGACAGCCCCACCGGTCAGGACGTCGTCGTGTGCAGCGCGAAGGGGTGCCGAGCCACCGCCGTGTGGGCGATCGGCTGGCGCAACCCCCGCATCCACGACGGCGGGCGGCGCAAGGTCTGGACCGCGTGCCCCGAGCACCTGGACCACCTGCAGCGCTTCCTCGAGGCCCGCTCGTTCCCCGTCGACGTCGGGCCGCTCGGCACCGACCCGGGGCCCTCGTGACCACGGCGGGGACCCACGCACCGACGCGTTCGAGGCTCGAGCGGATCCTGCGGACGGCCGGCGTGGTGCTGCTCGTGCTCGCGGCGTCGGCGACGTGCGTGCTGCTCGGTCGCTGGCAGTACCACCGGCACACGGACCGCGTGGCACAGGTCGACCTCGTCCAGACGAACTACGACGCCGACGCCGTGCCCGCGGCCGACCTGCTCGGCCCCGACCTCACCGACCCCCTCGACCCCGGCGACGTGTGGCGCTCGGTCGAGGTCACCGGCACGTGGGTGGCGGGCTCCGGCGTCCAACTGCGCAACCGGCCCGTCGACGGCGCGAACGCCTCGCACGCCCTCGCCCTGCTGCGCACCGACGACGGTGCGCTGCTCGTCGTCGACCGCGGCTGGTGGCGCCAGACCGACGTCGTGCCCGACGGCGCGCTCACCGTCCCGAGCGGCCGCGCCGACGTCGTGGTGCGGCTGCGCGCCGCCGAGACCGCCGACGGCCGGACCAATCCCGAGGGCGAGGTCTACGACGTCGTGGCGCTCGACGTCGTGCAGGCCGCGTTCGGCCCCGATCCCGCGGCCTGGCCCGCCGCCGTCGCGACCGGGACGTTGGTCGAGGACGCCTACGGGATGCTGGCGAGCCCGGCCCCGATCGCGCCGCTCGGCGCGCTGCCCAAGCCCGACGAGGACCTCGGCAACCACCTCTCCTACGCGTTCCAGTGGTGGGTGTTCGCGCTCACGATCCCGATCGCCACCGTGGTCATCGGGCGCCGCTCGCGCCGCGACGCCGAGCTCGAGGCGGCGCAGGAGGCCGCGCTCGCCGCGGGCGAGGCCCCACCCGTGGCTCCGGCGCCGCGGGTGCGCCGGCGGCCGACCATGGCTGAGGAGGAGGACGCGATCCTCGACGCCGCGGAGGAGGAGCGCCGGACCGCGGGCCGCACCGGCTAGCCGGTGCGCCGGCGAGCCGGCGAGCCGGTCGAGGAACGTCTGGGTCTGCGTCCAGGCTCCCCCCAGGGTGACCGAGCATGCTGCGGCGATGGCAGCAGCGCAGGTCACCCCGGTCTCGCAGGTCACCCCGGTCTCGCAGGTCACCCCTGTCAAAGACGCCCGCCCGCGCAACGAGCTCGGCGAGGCGGTCCGGTTCCTCGGCGTCGTCGCTGTCGTCGTCGCCGGCGTGGCGATCACCGACGCCCTCGGCCTCGGGCCGTGGCCGGCCACGGTGCTCGTGGCGCTCGTCCTGGTGGTCGGCGCCCAGGGGCTGGGACCGCTGGCGGCGAGCCTCGCCGTCGTGCTCGCGTGGTGCACCGTGACGGGGTTCGCGGCGAACGGGGCGGCGGACCTGTCGTTCGACCTCGGGGACCTCGCGCGCCTCGGCGTGCTCGCCGGTGCCGCCGTGGTCGCCGTGACGACGGACCGGCTGCGCGTCCGGCTGAGGTAGCCCGACGACACTCGTTTCCTGAGTGCTCACGCTCCGGCAATCCTGCGTGCGACCGGCCCTCACCCGGACGGGATGGCATGGTCTCGACCTTCGCGTGCGCACGGCCCCAGCCGTGCCTCCGAGGGCCTGACCCGACACCCCACCCCGGAGGAGACGCATGTCCACCCTGACCCGGGCCGGGAGCGCCCTGGCGCTCGCGGCACTCGCCCTCGCGCTCGGCGCGACCTCGGCCACAGCCGACCCCCTGACCGGTACCGGCGACGCGGCCCGCAACGACGGCGACCAGACGCAGGCGCTGCGCGACGCCGTCCGCGATCCGGGCGCGCGCAACGTCATCCTGCTCATCGGCGACGGCATGGGCGACTCCGAGATCACGGTGGCGCGCAACTACCTGGTCGGCGCGGCCGGTGAGCTGCCCGGGATCGACGCGCTGCCGGTGACCGGGCAGTACACGACGTACTCGCTGCACGCCGACGACCAGCTCTACGGTCTGCCCGACTACACGCCCGACTCGGCCGCGACCGGCACGGCCTGGGCGACGGGCACCAAGTCCTACGACGGCGCGATCTCGGTCGACCTCGACGGCGCCGACCTCCCCTCGCTCCTCGAGATCGCGAACGCGAACGGCCTGCGCACCGGTGACGTCTCGACGGCGGAGATCCAGGACGCGACCCCGGCGGTGCAGGTGGCCTCGGTGACCTCGCGCCGGTGCTACGGCCCGAGCACCACGTCGACGCAATGCCCCACGAACGCGCTGGAGAACGGCGGGGCCGGGTCGATCAGCGAGCAGCTGCTCGACACGCGCGCGGACGTGACGCTCGGTGGCGGCGCGGCGTCCTTCGACGAGACCGCCGTCGCCGGACGGTGGGCCGGGCAGACCCTCTGGCAGCAGGCGACCGACCGCGGCTACCAGGTGGTCCGCACGGCGGCGGAGCTCGCCGCCGTCACGTCCGCGGACGCCCCCGTGCTCGGACTGTTCACGCCCGGCAACTTCCCGACCCGGTTCGCCCCGGCGTACGCCACTGCCGGGGGCGGTGACGCGGCGCCGATCACGTGCTCGGAGAACCCCGACCGGCTCACGCCGGACCTCTCCCTCGCCGCGCTCACCACCAAGGCGATCGACCTGCTCGACTCCGACGCCGAGAACGGCTTCTTCCTCCAGGTCGAGGGCGCGTCCATCGACAAGCGCGACCACGCCGCCGATGCGTGCGGCCAGATCGGCGAGACGCAGGACCTCGACGAGGCGGTGCAGGTGGCGCTGGACTTCGCCGCCGCGGACGGGAACACCCTCGTCATCGTCACAGCCGACCACGCTCATACAAGCCAGATCGTCGACGCCACAACGCCCGGGCTCTCGATCTCTCTCACCACCGCCGACGGCGCGCCGATGCTGGTCTCCTACGGCACGGCGCCGCAGGGCGGGTCGCAGCAGCACACGGGCTCGCAGCTGCGCGTCGCGGCCTACGGTCCCGGCGCCGCGAACGTGGCGGGGCTGACCGACCAGACCGACACGTTCTTCACGATCGCCGACGCCCTCGGCCTCGAGCGCGACCTCGCCTCGCTCAGCGCTGACGCCACGGTCACCCTGCCCGAGTCGGTCGCACCCGGTCAGCCGTTCGAGATCCGGGTGGCGGGCCTGGCCGGCGACAAGACGCTGTCGGCGCTCCTGCAGTCCGACCCGGTGGACCTGGGCGCGTCCGACGTCGTGGACGGGGCCGCCGTGCTGACCGCGACGGCGCCCACCGAGGTCGGCGAGCACACGGTCACCGTGACCGGGACCCAGACCGGCGTGAGCGCCGCGGCGACGTTCCAGGTCGTGGCGAGCTCGCCGTCGGCCACCGCGACCGCGACGGCGACCGCGACCGCGGAGGCCTCCCCGACGGACCCCGCCGCGAGCACGGCAGCGGCGGTGATCGCGGGTGGCGGCGGCAGCGGGAGCCTGCCCGGCACGGGCGCCCAGGTGCTCGGGGCGACGCTCGTGGCTGCTGCGCTCATCGCGCTCGGTCTGCTGCTCGTGCGGGCTCGGCGGATCGCGCACGCCGCCTGAGCCCGCCCGCGCCCGCCGACGACGGCCGCCTCGCCTCCGCGAGGCGGCCGTCGTCGCGTCCTACGCGAGCGAGACGAGCTCGGCGTACTCGACGTTCCAGAGGTCCTCGTCGCCGTCGGGCAGCAGGAGGACGCGCTCGGGCTCGAGCGCCTCCACGGCGCCCTCGTCGTGCGTCACGAGCACGACGGCGCCCGCGTACGTCCGCAGAGCGGCCAGGATCTCCGCGCGGCTCGCGGGGTCGAGGTTGTTGGTCGGCTCGTCCAGCAGCAGCACGTTCGCGGCGGACACGACGAGCGTCGCGAGCGCGAGCCGCGTCTTCTCCCCGCCGGACAGGACGCCCGCGGGCTTGTCGGCGTCGTCCCCGGAGAACAGGAACGAGCCCAGCACGCTGCGCACCTGCGTGTCGGTGAGGTCCGGGGCCGCGTGCCGCAGGTTCTCCACGACGGTCGCGGAGGTGTCGAGGGTGTCGTGCTCCTGCGCGTAGTAGCCGATCTTCAGCCCGTGGCCGGGTTCGACCTGGCCCGTGTCGGGCGCCTCGACGCCGCCGAGGATGCGCAGCAGCGTCGTCTTGCCCGCACCGTTGAGGCCGAGCACGACGACCCGGGACCCGCGGTCGATCGCGAGGTCGACGCCCGTGAAGACCTCCTGCGAGCCGTAGCTCTTGGACAGGTCCGACGCGCGCAGCGGCGTGCGCCCGCACGGCGCCGGCTCGGGGAACCGCAGCTTGGCGACCTTGTCGGCCGCGCGGGTCTCCTCCAGGCCCGAGAGCATCCGCTCGGCGCGCCGCGCCATGTTCTGCGCCGCGACCGCCTTCGTCGCCTTCGCGCGCATCTTGTCCGCCTGCGCCAGGAGCGTGGCGGCCTTCTTCTCGGCGTTCGCGCGCTCGCGGCGGCGGCGCTTCTCGTCCGTCTCGCGCTGCGTGAGGTAGGCGTCCCAGCCGAGGTTGTACACGTCGATGACCGCGCGGTTGGCGTCGAGGTGGAACACCTTGTTCACCGTGGCCCGCAGGAGCTCGACGTCGTGGGAGATGACGACGAAGCCGCCGGGGTAGGCCAGCAGGTAGTCGCGCAACCACACGATCGAGTCGGCGTCGAGGTGGTTGGTCGGCTCGTCCAGGAGCAGCGTGCGCGCACCCGAGAAGAGGATGCGGGCGAGCTCGACCCGGCGGCGCTGACCGCCCGACAGCGTCCGCAGCTCCTGGTCCAGGACGCGCGTGGGCAGGCCGAGGTTGCTCGTCATGCGGGCCGCCTCGGCCTCGGCGGTCCAGCCGCCGCGCGCGAGGAACGTGTTCTCCAGCCGCTCGTAGCGGGCCATCGCGGCGTCCCGCTCGGCGCCCGTGGTCTCGGCCATCGCGATCTCGGCCTTGCGCATGTTGCGGATCGTGGCGTCCAGGCCGCGCGCGGACAGCACCCGGTCGCGGGCGAGCACCTCGAGGTCGCCGGTGCGCGGGTCCTGCGGCAGGTAGCCGACGTCGTCAGAGCGGATGACACTGCCACCGGTCGGCTGGGCCTCGCCCGCGAGGATCTTGGTCAGCGTGGTCTTGCCGGCGCCGTTGCGCCCGACGAGTCCGATCCGGTCACCCGAGTCGATGCGCAGCGACGCGTCGCTGAGCAGGGTCCGCGCGCCGATGCGGATCTCGAGGGCCTGGGTGGTGATCACGTGGCACGAGTCTACGGCTCGCGCACAGCGCGCTCAGCGCTGCGCGCCCGGTCCTCAGCGCTGCGCGCGACGCACCAGCGCCCATGCCGAGGGCAGCAGCACCGCGGCGACGATCGCCTTGACCGTGTCCCCGAGCAGGAACGGCACGACGCCGAGCCCGAGCGCCGTCGGCAGGTCCACCCCGAGGTAGGCCGACAGCCAAGGCACGCCGAACGCGTAGACGGTGACGTTGCCCGCGAGCATCGCGCCGATCGTGCCCCAGACCGAGCGGTCGGCCCCGCGCCGCGCGAGGGCGCCGACCACGGCAGCCGCGACGACGTAGCCCAGGAGGTAGCCGAACGACGCGAACTGCCAGCCGCTCGCGCCCCCGGCGAACCAGCCCACGCCCGCGACGCCCGCCAGCAGGTAGAGGCCGAGCGACGCCGTCGCACGGGCCGGCCCGAGGGCGGCGCCGACGACGAGCACGCCGAACGTGCCGAGCGACAGCGGCACGGGCGTGAAGGGAAGCGGCACGGCCACCTGGGAGAGCACCGCGACCAGCGCGGTGCCGGCGAGCACGAGGGCGGCGGTGACCGCGGCGCCGCGGGCGCGGCCGGCGCCGGCGGGAACGAGGTCGGCGAGCACGGGGCGGCGCAGGGCCGCGGCGGAGGTCGTCACGGTTCCCCACCGTAGGGGCGGGGCGCCCGACGGCGAAGGCACGCCACCCCACCAACTCGCCTCGGTCGCTTTGTCGGGATCGTGCATCCCCGCGGCGGGGCCTACCCTCCACGACAGGGGCCTGGCCCATCCGTCATCAGGAAGGAGAGGGACATGACGTTCAACCCGAACGCGAGCAGCTCGGGCGGCCGCGTGCGCCGCGGGGGTGGCAGCCGGGCGCGGACCGGTGGGGTCGCCGTCGGCGGCGGGCTCGGCGTGGTCGGCATCATCGTGCTGATCCTCATGAACGTGCTCGGCGGCGGTGGCGGCGGCACGCTGGACATCCCCGGCCTGACGAGCCAGAACCAGGCGGAGTACGAGAACCCCGAGGGCGAGTCGATCGCCGACTGCACCACCGGCGCCGACGCCAACAAGGACGTCTCCTGCCGGATGGAGTTCACCGCCCTCTCGCTCGACGACTACTGGGGCGCGACCCTGCCGCAGCAGGCCGGCATCGAGTACGAGCTGCCCGACTTCGTGCTGTTCACCGGGCAGACGAGCACCGGGTGCGGGGCGGCGACCTCCGCCGTCGGGCCGTTCTACTGTCCGCCCGACCGCACCGTGTACATCGACACCACGTTCTTCGAGGAGCTGCAGTCCCGCTACGGCGCGAGCGGCGGACCGCTTGCCGAGCTCTACGTCGTGGCGCACGAGTTCGGTCACCACATCCAGAACCAGCTCGGCACGATGAGCACGATCGACCAGAGCGCGACCGGACCGACGTCGGACTCCGTGCGCCTGGAGCTGCAGGCCGACTGCTACGCCGGGATGTGGGTCCGCGGCGCGTCGCAGACGAAGGACGAGAACGGGGTCACCTACCTCGAGCCGCCGACGCGGCAGGACATCGAGGACGCGCTCTCGGCGGCCGCCGCCGTGGGCGACGACCACATCCAGGAGACGTTCCAGGGCCAGGTGACGCCCCACACGTGGACGCACGGCAGCTCCGAGCAGCGCCAGCGCTGGTTCCTCGTGGGGCACGACCAGGGCTCCCTCGCGGCCTGCGACACGTTCGCGGTGTCCGACGGCGAGCTGTAGGCGCTGGCGAGGCCGTGAGCCGAGGCACGGCAGCGGGGACGCCGGGCGCACGTGGCGCCCCCGCCGTCGTGCGGTCTCAGGCGGCGACCGTCTCCCCCACGGCCACCTCGAGCTGACCGAGCATGCGGTCCAGGACTGTCGCCCGGTCGAACTGGAGCGCGTAGTCCCGCGCCCGCGCCTCCCACGCCTCGCGCTCGTCGCCCTCGAGCGCGACGGCGGCCGCGAGCGCCGCGGCGATCGCGTCCGGATCCTGCACGCCGACGATCATCGCGGTGTCCCCCACGGCCTCGGGCACGCCACCCGTCGTCGTCGTGATGACGGGGCCGCCGCCCGCGAGCATCTTCTCCACGACGGCGATGCCGAACGTCTCGACGAACTCCGGTCGCGGCAGCGTGGGCAGGCAGAACGCGCGCGAGCCGGCCATGAGCGCGGGCTTCTCCTCGTCGTCGACGTCGGTGAGCACGTGGATGCGGCCGGCGAGCGGTGACGCCGCGGCGAGCGCCGCGATCTCCTCCTCCTGCGGTCCGCGGCCGGCGACGACGAGCCGGACCCGGTCGGCGATCCCGCTGCGCGCGTAGCCCTCGAGCAGGTCCGGCACTCCCTTGGCCTCGGTGAGCCGGGACAGGAACAGCACGTACGGCTCGTCCGGGATGCCGCGCCGCGCGAGCACCGCGCCGGCCCCGGCCGGGTCGACGCCCAGGTAGCTCGCGGTGTCCAGCGCCGGGTAGGAGATCCCGACCTGCGCCTGGCAGCGCGCGGCGAACGACGTCCCGAGGCCGGCGTCCACCTCGGCGGCCGCGGCCACGATGAGCTCCTTGGTGTACTCCGAGACGGCCACGCAGCAGTCGTTCGCGAGGTAGGTGCCCAGCACGTGCGCGGCCGCCCCGTAGCGCTGCTGCGCGACGGCGGTGCGCACCACGTTCGTGATGTCGGAGCCGACCGCCTCGGCGACGGTGAGGACGTCGACCGGGAGCCCGGTGCGGTGCGCGGCCGTGACGGCCTCCTGCACCGCGAGCGTGTGCGGGGAGAGGTAGAGCGAGAGGCAGATGGTCGGCACGCCGTCGGTGAACAGCTCCACGAGCCGGCCGACCACGCCGCCGGTGTAGCGCCCGTCCACCACGCGGTAGTCCCCCACGGGCTCGGGGCGCTCCACCGTGATGCCGTCGCTGTAGGGCAGGAGGTGCTCGAGCGGCTTGAGCGGCAGGCCGGCGGCCTCGAGCCGGTCCAGCGGCCAGGTGACGATCCGGACCTCGGTGAAGCCGCGCAGCAGCGCCGCCTCGGCGAGGTTGCGCGCCTCCACGGAGTGGCCGCAGATGACGGGGTCGGCGCGGACGACGATGACGAGGCGGCGGTAGCGGTCCAGCAGTGCGGTCATGTCGGGCTCCTTCGGTCGAGCCGGGCAGGTGGGGTCGGTGCGATCAGGGTCGGTAGGTCACAGCGGCGGCCAGGAGTCCGGCGCCGGGCCGGTCAGTGGTGTGGAGGGCGGGCGGGTCGTGGTGCCCCACGCCGTCGGGCGGTCGCTGAGGCTCACCACCAGCTCACCGCCGGCGTGCAGCCGCGTGCCGGTGAGGTACGCGGCGTCCAGGGGCTCGCCGTCGAGCGTCACGCCCTCGACGTACTGCACCGGACCGCCCGGCTCGGGTTCTCGGAAGCCGCGCGTACGCAGGGCGAGCAGGCCGCCGGGCACGTCGACCTCGGCCTCGGCGAACGAGGGCGGGTGCAGCAGCACGAGGTTCTGGCCCGCGACGGGGAACAGGCCCAGCGCGGCCCAGACGTACCAGGAGGACAGGCCGCCGGAGTCGTCGTTGCCGGGCAGGCCGCCGCGGCCGGGACCGAACATCTGGTGCACGACGCCGTGCACCACCTCCGCGGTCCGGTCCGGTCGCCCGGCGTACAGGTAGGCCCACGGCGCGTCCATGTCGGGCTCGTTGTTGAGGCCCTCGAAGCGGCCCAGCGCGTACCCGGCGGCGAGCTCGGCACGACCGGGCCGCAGCCCGGGCTGCGTGACCGGGTCCGCGCCGTAGCCGAAGAAGGTGTCGAGCAGGGCGACGAACGCCGCGTCGCCCCCGACCCCCGCGATCCGGGTCGCCATGTCGTGCAGGAGGCGGAAGGAGTAGTTCCAGGTGGTGCCCTCGTAGAACGTCGAGTCGCGCAGCAGCCCCGTCGCGCGGTCGAACGCGCGCGTCCAGCCGCCGGCGAAGCGCGCCATCTCCGCGTGCAGCGCGCGGTCGCCCACGTGCTCGGCGATCTGCGCGGTGCACCAGTAGCCGAACGCCAGGTCCAGGACGTGGGTGACCGGCTGCGTCATGCCGGCGAGCAGGTACTCCTCGCCGTAGGTGCGCCGCAGGTCGGCCGTCATGTGCACGAGCGCCCAGTCCCAGTCCACGCCGCTCAGGCCGAGCGCGCAGAGGTCGGCCAGGAGGGTGTGCGCCAGCGCGCTGGCCTGCCGGGAGAACCGGTCCGCGCCGCGCGCCATCCGGTAGCCGATCGGGAAGTTGCCCTCCTCCTCGCAGATCCGCAGCAGCGCGTTGGCCAGCTCCACGGACCGCTCCGGCCGCAGCAGCGTCATCAGCGGGAACTGCGTGCGGTACATGTCCCACATCGTCGAGATGTCGAACACGAACGGTCCCGAGGCCGGCCAGAACGGGCTCTCCTCGGGTGCGAAGCTGGGCTTGAGCAGCGAGTGGTACAGCGCGGTGGCGAACACCGTGCGGCGCTCGGTGGACGGTGTGTCGACGCGGATCGCGTCGACGTGCTGGGCCCACGCGGCGCGGGTCGCGGCGCGACGCGAGTCGAACGCGGGTCCCGCGACGGTGCCCGACGGCGAGCAGTCCGCCGCGAGGTTGGCTCGCGCCTGGTCCGTGCCGCGCAGGGAGAAGCCCATCCGCAGCTCGACCACCTGGCCCGCCGCCGTGGGGCCGGACCACATGAGGCCGAAGGTGCGCAGCGTCGTCGGGCGGATGTCGTGGAAGTCCAGGCGCGACCCACCGGGCATGAGGCGGCGGTCGTACCAGAGCAGCTGGCGCATGCCCGGCGCGTCGACCTCGAAGTGCACCGCGAGCGGTGCGCCCTCCACCACGACCTCGCCGCTCGCGACGCCGGGCCCGTGGGACTGCAGCGAGGCGCGCAGCGGCACGGTCGCGCCGTAGGGCACCTCGATCCCGCCGTGGGAGAGGTCCACGACGACGCGGGCGTCGTGGTGGCGAGGGAACGTGTACCGGTGCACCGCGCTCTTGGGGCCGACCGTGATCTCGGCCGTGATGCCGCTGGACAGCAGGGCGCGGTAGTAGCCGGGGCTTGCCTCCTCCTCGAGGATCTCCCACGTCTCGCCGAGGTCGTCCAGCCGCTGCAGCATCGGGGTGACCCGCAGGTAGTTGTAGTACTTGCGGATCGCGCCGGTCCCGGACTGCTGGAAGTGCGTGAAGCCGGAGGCGACGTGCGCGTCGAGGAACGGGACCGGCAGCCCCTCGGTGCCGAGCTCGTACGGCCCGTACCCCGTGGGGTACCCGCCGGAGTAGGCGCACGCGGAGACCATGCCGAACGGGTAGGCGGCGCCCGGGTGGGTGTTGCCGACCTGCGGCTTGGGCCACCACCAGGTGGCGGCCAGGCCGGTGGGCGCCGGCAGGTCGGTGCCGGCGGTCCCGATGAACGGGTCCACGTGCTCGAGCATCCCCGCTCCCTCCGCTCGCCCGCGGGACCGGTGGCGCCGCGTGGCCTCACGCTAGGTGCCCGCATGTGTCCGCCGGGTTACGACCGGTTACGGGTGGAGACATACCGGGCGTGCACACCGATCACATGGCGACCCCGATACCCCGTGGGGTATAGTCGGACCGTGACGCAAGCACCGAAGACAGCTCAGGCGCCCACCGCTGCCGGTGGCCCAACCAGGATCGTCGTCGTGGGGGGCGTTGCCGGCGGAATGAGCTGCGCGGCGCGCGCGCGGCGCCTCGACGAGACCGCGCAGATCACCGTGCTCGAGCGCGGGGCGTTCGTGTCGTACGCGAGTTGCGGCCTGCCGTACCACGTGGGCGGGGAGATCGAGGACACCGGCCGCCTGCTCGTGCAGACGCCGGGCTCCCTGAGGGCCGCGCTTGACCTCGACGTGCGCACGGGGCACGACGTCGTCGCGCTCGACCCCGTCCGTCGCACGGTGACCGTGCGTGCCGCGGGCGGCACCAGCGAGGTCGGCTTCGACGCGCTCGTGCTCGCCGTCGGCGCCTGTCCGGTGCGCCCCCCGATCGACGGGCTCGACTCTCCCCGGGTGCGCACGCTGCGCACCGTGGGCGACGCCGTCGGGCTCCGGCGCGACATCGAGGACGGCGCACGCCGCGCGCTCGTGCTCGGTGCGGGCTTCATCGGCCTCGAGGCGGCCGAGGCGCTGGCCCGGCGGGGCCTCGCCGTGACGGTCGTCGAGCTCGCCGACCACGTGCTGCCCCCGCTCGAGCCCGAGCTCGCACACCTGGTCACGACCGAGCTGCGCGAGCTCGGCGTGAACGTCCGGGTGGGCGTGGGCGCCGCCGCGATCGAGCAGGGTGTCGACGAGGACGTCGTGGTGCTGACCGACGGCCACCGCGTCCCCGCCGACCTCGTGGTGCTGTCGGTCGGCGTGCGCCCGGACACCGCGATCGTCGAGGCGGCCGGCATCGCGTGCGAGGCGGGCGCGATCATCGTTGACGAGCACGGCCGTACCTCGGCGCCGGGCGTCTGGGCGGTCGGCGACGCCACCGTGTCCTCCGACGCCGTGACCGGCGCCCGGCGGCCCGTCCCGCTCGCCGGACCCGCCAACCGTGCCGGACGGCTCGTCGCCGACGACATCCTGCGCCCGGGCTCCGCGCGACCGATCTCCGGTCCGGTCGGGACCGCGATCGTGCGCGTCGGAAGGCTGACGGCGGCAATCACCGGGGCGAACCGGGCGGCGCTCGACCGGGCCGGGACGCCCCACCGCACGCTCCATCTGCACCCGCTGCAGCACGCCGGATACTTCCCCGGCGCCGACCCGATCCACCTCGTCGTACACGTCGCCCAGGACGGCGGTCGCCTGCTCGGCGCCCAGGCGGTGGGCACCGACGGCGTCGACCGTCGGATCGACGTGCTCGCTACCGCCATCAGGGCCGGCCTCGACGCGGGCGACCTCATCGACCTCGACCTCGCGTACTCCCCGCCGTACGGACAGGCCAAGGACGCCGTCAACCTCGCCGGGATGGTCGCGACGAACGTGCTCGACGGCACCCTTCGCCTCTGGTACAGCGAGGATCTGCCCGAGGTCCGGGAGACCGCGCTCGTGCTCGACGTGCGCAGCACGGCCGAGTACACCACCGGGCACCTGCCCGGCTCGCTCAACGTCCCGCACACCGAGCTGCGGGCTCGCCTGGACGAGGTGCGGGGCGCGGCCGCAGGGCGGCCGGTTCGGGTGTTGTGCGCCTCGGGCGTGCGCTCGGCGATCGCGCACCGCGTACTCGCACAGTCCGGGTTCGACTCTGCCTCCCTGTCCGGGGGCATGCTGACGCTGCGTGCCGTCCTCGGCGACGCCGCTGACGACGTCCTCCACGTCCCCGCGCCGTCCTCGTGCCCGTCGGTGCCTGACACCTCAACCCCTGAAGCCCGCCGTGCCTTCCAGCCCTGATCCTGACGCTCAGCGTCGCGCCCTCAACCGCCTGCGGCGCGCCCGCGGGCAGCTCAACGCCGTGATCGACGCGGTCGAGAACGGCGGCTCGTGCCGCGACGTGGTCACCCAGCTCGCGGCCGTGTCCGCCGCGCTCGACCGGGCGGGGTTCACCATCATCGCGACCGCCATGAAGGACTGCGTCGCGTCGCCCGACGGTGAGCGCGAGGTCGACGGCCTCACCACCGAGGAACTCGAGAAGCTCTTCCTCACGCTCGCCTGACTCGTCACGCCCACCCGCCACCCGACCTCCTCCGAAGGAGCCCCCATGTGCCGCGCCGTCACCTGTCGAACCTGTGGGAAGACCACGTGGGCCGGTTGCGGCCAGCACGTCGCCGACGTCAGGCGCACCGTCCCGGCCGCGCAGTGGTGCGCCGGACACGCCTGCACCGCCTCGCAGAGCACCCCGACCGGCTTCCTGGCTCGCCTCTTCAGGCGCTGACCTCGCCAGGGCGGCGAGCGCAGGCGGGTCAGTCCAGCGGGTCCCGAGCGATCGGGCAGGTCATGCAGTGACCGCCCCCGCTGCCCCGGCCCAGCTCGGCGCCGACGATGGTGATCACCTCGACGCCGGCCCGGCGCAGCGCGGCGTTGGTCAAGGTGTTCCGGTCGTAGGTGAACACGACGCCGGGCTCGACGGCGATGGCGTTGTTCCCCGGAGTCCCAACCCTGGCGCTCCGATGCGTAGACGTCGCCCGCCGTCGTCACGACGCGCAGCGTGGGCAGCTCGAGCGCGCGGGCCACCACGTCGACGAAGGCAGTGTCGCCCTCGTCCGTGACCTCCACGCCGGGTGCTGTGTCCGAGGGACGCAAGGTGAACGCGTGGATGCCGTCGACGATCGCGGGGTGCACGGTGACCAGATCCCGGTCGGCGAACGTGAACACGGTGTCGAGGTGCATCGCGGCGCGAAACCGGGGCATCCCCGCCACGACGACCCGTTCCGCAGCCCCGGCGTCGAACAGCGCCCTCGCGAGCTGCGTGATCGCCTGCCGCGAGGTCCTCTCGCTCATGCCCACGAGGACGGTCGCGTTGCCGACGGGCATGACGTCGCCGCCCTCGAGCGTGGCCTGCACCCTGTCCTGCTCCGGATCGCCCCACCACACCCTCGAGTCCCGGTACTCCGGGTGGAACGTGTAGATCGCCGTCATCAGCAGGGTCTCGTCCTGGCGCGCCGGCCAGTACAGCGGGTTCAGCGTCACGCCGCCTCAGATCCAGCAGGTGGTGTCCCGCGTGTAGAGGGTGGGCAGCGGCGGTAGCAGGAACTCGGACCCGCCGGTCGACTCGCGTTCGACGGTGGCGTAGTCGGCGCGGTAGTCGGCGGGCAGATCCGTCGTCGCGAGGCCACCCACGACGAAGCGCGCAAGCTCGCGCTCGGAGAGGGAGTTGAGGTAGGCGCGGGTACCTTCCACCAGACCCAGACCGACTTTGTTGGGCACGACCGCGCGATCCAGGAACCATGCCTTCGCCTCAGCAAGCGCCAGCGTCTGCGCCAGCAGGTCGTGAAGCTCCATGACCTCAACACCGCGGTCCGTCAGCTTGTCCACGAAGTCGAGGTGGTCCCGCTGCGCCGCCTCGACCCACAGCACGTCGTCGAAGAGCAGGTCGTCAGAGTTGCTCGGCGTGAGACGCTCGTGGTCGAGCCCCGGCGCGCACACCAGCACCTCGCGCAGGCGTCCCACCTCCGAGTGGACACGTGGTCGACCGACGACGGCGTTGACGTGGCGGCCATGGCGTCTCCTCGCCGACGGTGTGTGTGGACCCTGCGAACGCGAGCGTGGCGAGGGGCGAACCGCCCGGGTCTTGCGCCGGTGGGCCCAGAGGGGCTCGAACCCCCGACCTCCGCGGTGTAAGCGCGGCGCTCTGACCAGCTGAGCTATAGGCCCGACGGCGGACCAGCCTAACGGTCGCGCGTCGGGTACCCCGCCGCACCGGCCGGCGCGGGAGCAGTCGCGTACGGCGGCGGCACCGGGACGGGCAGCGGCGTCGTCGCGCCGTGCTCGGGCCACGGCGAGCGCCGCTGCAGCCCGGTGCGGTTCGCGAGCACCTCGACCACCCAGCAGTAGAGGAACGACGTGATCGCGGTGATGAGGACCCCGGTGAGCGAGCCGCCCTCGTCGGACTGCGCCGTCGAGCCCAGCACCCCGGAGGCGAGCATGAGGCAGATGCCCACGTTGTTCGCGACGTGCAGCGCGATGGCCGCCTCGAGGCCACCGGTGCGCAGCGTGAGCCACATCGCGGCGAGGGCGAACGTCCCGACGTCCGCCAAACCCCACGGGTCGTACACGTGCCCGGCCACGAACAGCGCGGTCGGGATCGCCACGACGAGCACGCGCGACCACCAGCGCCGCGGCAGCCAGGAGCCGAGCGCCTGCACCAGAAGTCCGCGGAACGCGTACTCCTCGGCAGCGGCCTGGAACGGCACGAGCAGCACGACGACTAGCACGCTCGCCACGAGCGTGGGCCAGGGTGTCCAGGCCGGCGTGAGCTCCTCGCCGAACGCGAGCGAGAGCAGCAGGCTGCCGCCGAGCGAGACGACGATCGTCGCGCCGGCGACGAGCGCGCACCGGCGCAGCCAGCCCCACCGCAGCCGGTAGGCGACCGAGGCGACGTGTCCCGTCGGCACGAACCCCACGATCCGCAGCCCCAGGTAGACGCTCGGGATGATGACGCCGAGCGAGAGCAGTGTGATCGCGAGGTCGAGCGGCCGGGCCGCGTCCAGGGTGACCAGCCGGTTCAGCCAGTCGAACAGGCCCGCGTCGGTGAGCTGCACGTCCCCGCGCAGCACCGACAGCATGAGCCCGACGCCGAACACGAGCGTCTGCAGCGCCACGAACAGGCCGCCTGCGGCGACCAGGGCCAGCAGCATCCGCCACCACGACCAGCGCGCGAGGGTCCGGGGCAGCCGCTCGTACGGCGTCGCGGCGTCGCCGACCGGTGCGCCGGCTGCGGCGCCCGAGCGAACCTTGCGCGACCTCTCGGGGAACGCGGGGAGCGGGCGGTCGCCGGGCGGGAGGACGGGGACGCTCACGCTGGCACGCTACCCCGTGAGCGCGGCGACGGCGCGCTGCGCCTCGGCCACGTCGCGCTCGACCCCGCCGGGGCTGGTCGTGGTCCACCGGACCGCGCCCGCGCCGTCGAGCAGCACGGTGCGCCGACGCGGTGTGCCACGGGCCTCGTCGAAGGCGCCGAACGCGGTCGTGACCGAGCCGTGCGGCCAGAAGTCCGAGGCGAGGTCGATGCCGTCGGGAAACTCGAGCGCGGTGCGCCACGCGGCGAGCGTGGCGGGCGAGTCGCACGAAACGACGACGAGCCGGACGGGTGGGGCCGGGCTCGGACTCGTGGCCGACGCGGGAGCGCCGAACGCCGCGGCATGCGCGACCACCTCGCGCGTGCACACGGGCGTGAAGGCGCCCGGCACGAACAGCAGGAGCGCGGGCCGGCCGCGCAGGTCGCGCTCGGTCAGCGCGGCGCCGTAGGGCAGCGCCAGCGTGAACGAGGGCGCCCTCGTCAGCGGCGGCGTCAGCGCCCGCGACCCTTGGCGACGAGGCGCACCCCGAGCCAGGCGGGCGCGGCCGCGATCGAGGTGGTGGTCTGCAGGCCCGCGGTGCGCGCGGCCTCGCCGATCTCCGCGGGGCGGACATGGCCGTGCGCACCCGCCTTGGGCACGAGCACCCAGATCAGGCCGCCGTCGTCGAGTGCGCTCGAGACGTCGACCAGGAGGTCCTCGAGATCGGTGGAGTCGCCGTCGCCCGAGCGCCACCACACGATGGCGGAGTCCGTGACGTCGCCGTAGTCCTCGTCGACGAGCTCGATCCCGAGTCCCTCGAGCGCGTCACGGACGTCCTCGTCGACGTCGTCGTCGTAGCCCCACTCCTGGATCACCTGCCCGGTGCGGAACCCGAACCGGGTTCCCTCGACGCCCGGGTCGCTGGTCGATGCCACGCCTTCTGTCCCTTCGTGATGGAGGTCATGCCGTGCGTCACGGTGGTGTTCGTCACGCCACCGCGCCGTGTCCAGCAGGGTGTGCCCGCGAGACTACCGCCCGCACGCGCCCTTCGCGCAGGTGGGAACGCGCCGTCGGGCCGCCGGGCCCCGGTTGCCAGCCCGCGAGGCCGTCCCGCGCTGGATAGGCTGTGCAAGGCGCCCGACCCACGCGGTCCCGCGCCCGCAGGCCCGGTACTCACGGGTCCGATGGCGGCCCCTGCCACGCGCGCGGGCCCTGATGCTGAAGGAGCGCACGTCTGTGACCACAGCCGACTCCGTCTCGCTCGACGCCGACGACGCCGAGGAGCGCCAGGAGTGGATCGAGTCCCTCGACGCCCTCGTCCACGCCCGCGGTGAGGACCACGCCGCCGACGTCGTGCACGCCGTCCTGGGACACGCGACGCAGCGTGGCCTCCAGGTGCCCGGCGTCGTGACGACCCCGCACATCAACACGATCGACCCCGAGGACGAGCCCGAGTTCCCCGGCGACGAGGAGGTCGAGAACCGCTACCGCGACTACCTGCGGTGGAACTCCGCGGTCATGGTGACGCGGGCGCAGCGCCCGGGGGTCGCCGTCGGCGGCCACATCTCCTCCTACGCGTCGGTGGCCACGCTCTACGAGGTCGGCCTCAACCACTTCTTCCGCGGCAAGGACCACCCCGGGGGCGGCGACTCCGTCTACTTCCAGGGCCACGCCTCCCCCGGCATGTACGCCCGCGCGTTCCTCGAGGGTCGCCTCTCCGCGGACCGGCTCGACGGCTTCCGCCAGGAGCTCTCCCACCCCGCGGGCGGCCTGCCGTCCTACCCGCACCCCCGGCTCATGCCGGACTTCTGGGAGTTCCCCACCGTCTCGATGGGTCTGGGCCCCGCGAGTGCGATCTACCAGGCGTGGACGAACCGCTACCTGCACCTGCGCGGCATCAAGGACACCTCCGAGCAGCGCGTCTGGGCCTTCCTCGGCGACGGCGAGATGGACGAGCCGGAGTCGCGCGGTCTCCTCCAGCACGCCGCGAACCAGAAGCTGGACAACCTCACGTTCGTGGTGAACTGCAACCTGCAGCGCCTCGACGGCCCGGTCCGTGGCAACGGCAGCATCATCACCGAGCTCGAGGGCTTCTTCCGCGGCGCCGGCTGGAACGTCATCAAGGTCGTCTGGGGCCGCGAGTGGGACGACCTGCTCGCCAAGGACACCGACGGCGCGCTCGTCGACCTCATGTCCACCACGACCGACGGCGACTACCAGACCTTCAAGGCGGAGTCGGGTGCGTTCATCCGCGAGCACTTCTTCGGGCGCGACCCGCGCACCAAGGAGATGGTGGCCGACCTGTCCGACGACACCATCTGGGCGATGAAGCGCGGCGGCCACGACACCCGCAAGATCTACGCCGCCTACAAGGCCGCGACCTCGCACGTCGGCGCGCCGACGGTGATCCTCGCGCACACCGTGAAGGGCTACGGGCTCGGCCCGCACTTCGCCGCGCGCAACGCGACGCACCAGATGAAGAAGCTCAAGCCGGAGGACGCCAAGCTCCTGCGCGACGCGCTCGACATCCCGCTCACCGACGCCCAGCTGGAGGAGAACCCCTACCTCCCGCCGTACTTCCACCCCGGCTTCGAAGCCCCGGAGATCGAGTACATGATGGAGCGCCGACGCACGCTCGGCGGCTTCGTGCCCGAGCGCCGCTCGGAGCACAAGCCCGTCACGCTGCCCGGCGACAAGACCTACGCGCTGCTCGCGAAGGGCTCGGGCCAGCAGGAGGTCGCCACCACGATGGCGTTCGTCCGGCTGTTCAAGGACCTCGTCAAGGACAAGGAGTTCGGCAAGCGGATCGTGCCGATCATCCCCGACGAGGCCCGCACGTTCGGCCTGGACTCGATCTTCCCGAGCGCGAAGATCTTCAACACCCTCGGCCAGAACTACCTCCCGGTGGACCGCGAGCTCATGCTGAGCTACAAGGAGGCCGAGGCCGGGCAGATCATGCACACCGGGATCAACGAGGCCGGCTCGGCCTCCGCGTTCCAGGCCGTCGGCACGTCCTATGCCACGCACGGCGAGGTCCTCGTGCCGTTCTACATCTACTACTCGATGTTCGGCTTCCAGCGCACGGGCGACCAGTTCTGGGCGGCCGGGGACCAGATGACCCGCGGCTTCCTCGTCGGCGCCACGGCCGGGCGGACCACGCTGACCGGCGAGGGCCTTCAGCACGCCGACGGCCACTCCCCCCTGCTCGCGGGGACCAACGCGGCGGTGGTGCACTACGACCCGGCCTACGGCTACGAGATCCGGCACATCGTGCGCGACGGCCTCGAGCGGATGTTCGGACCGGACGGCGCGCAGGGTCTCCTGCCCGGCGAGCGCGACCGCAACGTCATCTACTACCTCACGGTCTACAACGAGCCGATGCTGCAGCCGGTCGAGCCGGAGAACGTCGACGTCGAGGGCATCCTGCGCGGCATCTACCAGCTCGCGGCGCCCGACGGCGAGGGACCGCAGGTGCAGCTCCTCGCCTCCGGCGTGGCCGTGCCGTGGGCGCTCGAGGCGCGCCAGATCCTCGCCGAGGAGTGGGGCGTGCGGGCCGGCGTGTGGTCGGTGACCTCGTGGTCGGAGCTGCGCCGCGAGGCCCTGGCCGCCGACCGGGAGGCGTTCGTGCACCCCGACCGCGAGCCGCGCGTGCCCTACCTCACGCAGAAGCTGCAGGGTGCGGGCGGCCCGTTCGTCGCGACGTCGGACTACGACCACCTCGTGGCCGACCAGATCCGGCAGTGGGTGCCCGGCGACTACGCGGTGCTCGGCGCCGACGGGTTCGGCCTGTCCGACACCCGCCCGGCCGTGCGGCGCCACTTCCTCATCGACAGCCACTCGCTGGTCGCCAAGGCGCTGCAGACGCTCGCCCGCCGCGGCGAGATCGACCGGTCGGTGCCGGCGCAGGCCGTGGAGCGCTACCAGCTGCTCGACGTGACCGCGGGTCGCACCGGCTCCGCGGGTGGGGACGCCTGAGCCTCCCGGCTCACCACATCGCACGCACCACATCGCACGCACACGACGGCGAAGGGGCGCCTCCCGAGCGGGAGGCGCCCCTTCGCCGTCGTACGTCGTGCTAGTGCGGGTGCGGGTGCGTCAGGCCTGCTGCTCCTTCTCCGCGTAGGCCACGAGGTCCTCGACGTCGTCGAGGCGGGGCGAGCCGGAGGACTCCAGCAGCGAGTCGAGCAGGCGCCGCGCCTCGGCGACCCGGCCGGACTCCAGCGCGGCGAGCACGATCTCGCGGCCGGCCTCGACGTCGCGGCTCGCGAGCTCCCAGTGCGCCACGCCGAAGGCGATCGCCTCGGCGGAGGCGCCGGCGTCGCGCAGCATCGCGACGGCGTGCGTGAGGGCGAGCCCGGTGGTCTCGCGCTCGCACGCGAGGCTGAGCCGACGCATCGCGGCCTCGTGGTCCGAGCCGAGCGAGAGCCGGGCGAGCACGATGAGCGGCAGCCAGGCGCGGGGCTGGCCCGCGAGCTCCTCGGCCAGCGCCCACACGGCGTGGTTCTGCCGCACCTGCGGGTCGACGTGCTCGGCGACGAGCGGGTCGGGCTGCGTGCCCTCGTCCGCGCGCTCGCGCACGATCTCGACGAGCGCGTCGAACGCGTCCTCGTCGTTGGGGTCGGCCGCGAGCACGGCCCGCAGCTCGTCCTCGCGGGGGGTCGTCTCGCGGTGCGTGAGCGTCTTCTTCGCGCCCTCGGGATCGTGCCGCTCGGCGAGTCGTCGCAACCAGCTCATCAATGCCATTTCTTGACCATATCGGGATCCTGGCGAACCGGCACGGGTGCTACCCCCGCTCTGCCCGTCCGCACCCGCGTCCGCCGAGGCCGCACCCGGCCCGACGGCGTGCCTCGCCCGGCCGCGCGGCCCACCCGTCCTTGTGCCTCCTCTACAACAGGCGGGCGCCGGTGACGACACGGCGGCAGTATCCTCGGCGCGTGAGAAGGCGCGCCGACCCGGAGACGATCGCCCGCCTGCGCCAGCGCACCGCGATGCTCACGGCCGCCGCGACGCGCCGCCTGGACGCCGAGGCCGCCTGGTACCGCGCCCTCCCGGCCGACGACCGGTCGTGGATCGGCGTGGTGGCCTCCTCCGGCATCACCGCGTTCATCGACTGGTACGAGAACCCGGCGCCCACCACGTACAACGCGGCCGAGATCTTCCGCGCCGCGCCGCCGGAGCTCATCCGGTCCATCTCGCTGCAGCACGCGCTCGCGCTCGTCCGCCTCATCGTCGAGGTGGTCGAGGCGCACACGGGTGAGATCGCCACGCCCGCGGGCGAGTCGGAGCTGCGCGAGGCCGTGCTCGTCTACTCCCGCGAGGTCGCGTTCTCCGCGGCCGAGGTCTACGCCCGGGCCGCCGAGGCCCGCGGCGCCTGGGACGCGCGCACCGAGGCCCTCACGGTCGACGCGATGCTGCGCGGTGACGACGACGACAACCTGCGCAGCCGCGTCGCGACGCTCGGCTGGGCGGGCACAGGCCAGGTGATGGCGGTGGTCGGGACCGTGGAGTCGCCCGTGCACGAGGGCATCGCGTCGGACCTGCGGCGCGCGGCGCGCCGGGCCGCGGGCGACGCTCTGGTCGGTCTGCACGGCAACCGCGCCATCGTCATCATGGGCGGCCCCGGCCCGCTGCGGGCGGCGGCCGACGCCCTGCTCCCCCTGCTCGGACCCGGCCCGGTGGTGCTCGGCCCGCCGGTCGACGACGTCATGCGCGCGGGCCACTCCGCGCGGGTCGCCCTCGCGGGCCTGGCCGCCGCACCGGGCTGGCCGGGCGCGCCGCGGCCCGCGGCCGCGCACGACCTGCTGCCCGAGCGGCTGCTCGGCGGCGACGCCGAGGCGGCGCGCACGCTGGGTGAGGAGATCGTCGCCCCGCTGGAGGCCGCGGCCGGCCCGCTGGTGGAGACGCTCGGCGCCTACCTGGACTCCGGCCGCTCGCTCGAGGCCGCCGCCCGGGCCCTGTTCGTGCACCCCAACACGGTCCGCTACCGGCTGCGCCGGGTGACCCAGGTGACGGGCTGGGACGCCACTGACGCGCGCGAGGGGTTCGTGCTCCAGGTGGCCCTCGTGGTCGGTCGGCTGGGGCGGACGCCGGTCGCGCGCCCCTCGGTGACTCCGTAGGTTTCCTACAAAGAGCCCGCGGCGCCTTCGTCCGCGCCGTGACCCGTTGCGGCCTTCCCGAGACGGCATGCTTGCCTGGTGCTCGCCATCCTCGCGCCCGGACAGGGCGCCCAGACCCCCGCCATGCTCGCGCCCTGGCTGGAGCTGCCCGGCGTCGCCGACCAGCTCGGCGAGCTCGCCGAGGCGGCCGGTGTCGACCTCCTCGCGCACGGCACCGTCTCCGACGCGGACACCATCCGCGACACCGCGATCGCGCAGCCCCTCATCGTCGCGGCGTCCCTGCTCTCCTTCCGTCAGCTGCTCGCGCGCCTGGACGCCACGGCGACCGACGTCGCCGACGTCGCCGCCGGGCACTCCGTGGGCGAGCTCGCCGCGGCCGCGGTGGCTGGCGTGCTGACCGACGCCTCCGCCGTCGCGCTCGTCGGCGAGCGGGCGCGCCTCATGGCGAGCGCGGCCGCCGAGAACCCGTCCGGCATGGCGGCGGTGCTCGGCGGCGACCCGGACGAGGTCGCCGCCGCCATCGAGGCCGCCGGCGCGTGGCCCGCGAACGTCAACGGCGGCGGGCAGGTCGTCGCCGCCGGGACGCACGAGGCGATCGCCGCACTCGTGGCCGCACCGCCCGCCAAGGCGCGCGTCGTGCCGCTGCAGGTGGCCGGCGCCTTCCACACCCCCCTCATGGCGAGCGCCGGCACCGCGTTCGCGGCCGTCGCCGCGTCGTGGGAGGCCACCGACCCGGTGCTCCCGCTGCTGTCGAACGCCGACGGCGAGGTCGTGACCGACCGGCACGACGCCCTCGCGAGGATTGCGCGTCAGATCACCTCGCCCGTGCGCTGGGACCTGTGCCAGGCGACGCTCGCCGAGCGGGGCGTGACCGCGGTCCTCGAGCTCGCGCCCGGCGGCGTCCTCACAGGGCTGGCCCGGCGTACGCTGCCCGACGTGGCCCGCGTGGCCATCAAGAGTCCGGACGACCTCGGGGCCGCGGCCGAGCTCGTCGCCGAGCACGCGCTGAGCCGGACCGAGACCCCACAGACGGGACGCAAGGGAGACGCATGACCCAGCTCACCTCGATCCAGCCGGTCGCCGGGACCCGCATCCTCGGGATCGGTGGCTTCCGCGGCGAACGCGTGGTGCCGAACGACGAGATCATCGCGCCGATCGACTCCAGCGACGAGTGGATCCGCCAGCGCACCGGCATCGTGACGCGCCGCCGCGCTGCGGAGAGCACCACGATCCTCGACATGGCGGTCGCGGCCGCGAACGAGGCGCTCGAGATGGCCGGCACGACGCCGGACGAGCTCGACGTCGTCCTCCTGTCGACGGTCACCTACTTCGAGCAGACCCCGGCCCTGGCGGCCCGCGTGGCCGACGCGATCGGCGCCACCCCCGCGGCGGCGTACGACGTGTCCGCGGCGTGCGCCGGCTACTGCTACGGCATCGGCCAGGCCGACGCGCTCGTGCGCTCGGGTCAGGCGCGCAAGGTGCTCGTGATCGGCGTCGAGCGGATGAGCGACTTCATCGACCCGACCGACCGGTCGATCTCGTTCCTGCTGGGCGACGGCGCCGGTGCGGCCGTCGTGGGTCCCGCCGACGTGCCCGGGATCGGGCCGACCGTCTGGGGCGCCGACGGCTCGCTCGCCGGCCACATCTACCAGACCGACAGCTGGCTCAACCTGCGCGAGGGCACCGGGAACGACACGCCCGCGGACATCCAGGGCGGCACGTGGCCCACCCTGCGCCAGAACGGGCCGAGCGTCTTCAAGTGGGTCATCACGAACGTCCCGGACATCGCCCGCCGCGCGGTCGAGGCGGCCGGGCTCACGATGGCCGACATCGACGTGTTCGTCCCGCACCAGGCGAACCTGCGGATCACCGACCAGCTCGTGAAGACCCTCGGGCTGCGCGAGGACGTCGTGGTCGCGCGGGACATCGTGGAGACCGGGAACACCTCGGCCGCCTCCATCCCGCTCGCCACCGAGCGCCTGCTCCGCGAGGGCCAGGCCCGCTCGGGTCAGGTCGCGCTGCAGATCGGCTTCGGCGCGGGGATGGCGTTCGCGGCGCAGGTCGTGCTGCTGCCCTGACGCACTCCCCCGCGCCGAACCACCGCCGCGGGCAGCCTGCCGCTCCCGACGGCGGACTGCTGGAACACTGGACCCGCACATCGAACCGACCGGGCGAACCCCGCCCCGCACCAAGGAGAAGAGCATGGCTTTCACCGAGCAGGAGATCCTCGCCGGCCTCGCCGAGATCGTGAACGAGGAGACCGGTCTGCCGGCCGACTCCGTCGAGCTCGACAAGTCCTTCACCGACGACCTCGACATCGACTCGCTGTCGATGATGACGATCGTCACGCAGGCCGAGGACAAGTTCGGCGTCACCATCCCGGACGACGAGGTCAAGAACCTCGTCACCGTGGGCGACGCCGTCTCGTTCATCGCCGGCGCCCAGGCCTGAGCACGTCCCCGCGGCACCCGCCGCGGTGAGTCGACGGGGCGTCCGGCCGCGAAGCGGCGCCGGGCGCCCCGTCGACGTCGTCCCCCACCACCCGCTCGGAACGAGGAGACAACGATGAGTGACGCGAACGTCGTCGTGACCGGGCTCGGCACCACGTCGCCGCTCGGCGGGAACGTCGCCGACACGTGGTCGGCCGCACTCGCCGGCACCCCCGGCGCCGCCACGCTCGAGCACGCCTGGGTCGAGCGCTACGAGCTGCCCGTGCGCTTCGCGGCCGAGGTCGCCGTCGAGCCGGCCGAGGTGCTGTCGGTGCCCGAGACCCGCCGGATGGACCGCTCCGCGCAGCTCGCGATGATCGCGGCGCGCGAGGCGTGGGCCGACGCGGGCACGCCCGAGGTCGACGGTCTGCGGCTCGGCGTCGTGATCGGCACGGGCCTGGGTGGCCTCTGGACGCTCATGAACGCCTGGGACACGCTCAAGGAGCGCGGCCCGCGCCGCGTGCTGCCCCTCACGGTCCCGATGCTCATGCCCAACTCCTCCGCCGCCTACGTCTCCATCGAGCTGGGCGCCAAGGCGGGCACGCACGCCACCGTCTCCGCGTGCGCCTCCGGCGCCGAGGCGATCGCCTACGCCAAGGAGATAATCGCCACCGGTCGTGCCGACGTCGTGGTCGCCGGCGGCACCGAGGCGTGCATCCACGCGCTGCCGATCGCGGCCTTCGCGCGCATGCAGGCGCTCTCGACCCGCAACGACTCCCCCGAGACCGCATCGCGACCCTACGACTCCACGCGTGACGGCTTCGTCCTCGGCGAGGGGGCCGGTGTCGTGGTGCTCGAGCGCGAGGAGTACGCCCGCGCCCGCGGCGCCCGCGTGTACGGGCGGATCGCCGGTGCGGGGCTCAGCTCCGACGCGGGCGACATCGCCGCCCCGGACTCCGCCGGCCAGGCCCGCGCGATGCGCGACGCGCTCACCGACGCCGGCCTCACGCCGCAGGACGTGGTGCACGCCAACGCGCACGCGACCTCCACGCCCGCCGGCGACATCGGCGAGGCCGAGGCGATCCACAGCGTGCTGGGCGACGTCGTCGTCTCGGGCACGAAGTCCATGACCGGGCACCTGCTCGGCGGCGCCGGCGCGCTCGAGACGATCTTCACGGTGCTGGCGCTGCGCGACCGCGTGGCTCCGCCGACGATCAACCTCACGACACCGGACCCGCGCCTGCCCGTCGACGTCGCCACGGCGCCGCGCCGCCTGCCCGAGGGCGACATCGCGGCGCTGAACAACTCCTTCGGCTTCGGCGGCCACAACGTGAGCCTGCTGGTCACCACCGTCTGACGCCCGAGGTGCCCGACGGCGAAGGCCCGGTCCGTACGGACCGGGCGTTCGCCGTCGGGCAGGGTCGGAGAACGGCGGTGGGCCGGGCGCCTCAGCCGACGCGGTGCAGCCAGCGCACGGGCGCGCCGGCGCCGGCGTAGCGGAACGGCTCGAGCTCGTCGTCCCACGCCTGGCCGAGCGCGAGGTCGAGCGCCTCGGCGAGCCGCGTGGGGTCGCCGGCGTACACGAGGGCGGCGCGGATGCGGTCCTCGGGGACGACGACGTTGCCGACGCGGTCGGTCTGCGCGTGGAAGATCCCGAGCCCGGGGGTGTGCGACCAGCGCGACCCGTCGGTCGTGGTGGTGGCCTCCTCGGTCACCTCGTAGCGCAGGTGGTCCCAGCCGCGCAGTGCGGAGGTCAGCCGCGCGCCCGTGCCGACGGGGCCGGTCCAGGACAGCTCGGCGCGCATCGTGCCGGGCGCGGCGGGCTGCGGCGTCCAGTCGACGACGGGACGCCCGCCGAGCACGGACGTCGCCGCCCACTCGACGTGCGGGCACAGCGCGCGGGGCGCTGAGTGCACGAAAAGAACACCGCGGGTGGTACCCGGCATGTCGACCCTCCTCACTCGAGATACGTCTTCCCCAACGAATCTCGCCCGAGGCGGTGCGGCACGCACGAACGGCGTGGCACCACTATGCCCCACCCGGGGCCTGCGCGCACCCCCGAACGGGGTCTCGGTGCTGATCGCGGGCACACTTCGCACAGCGGCCGTGGCGGGCGAGGGCTGCTACAGCGTGCGCAGCGCCCGCATCGCCTTGATGCGTACGTCCTTGTCGAGCCGGTCGAGGTAGAGCATGCCGTCGAGGTGGTCCACCTCGTGCTGGATGCACCGGGCCATGAGCCCCTCGCCCTCGACGACGACCTCCTCGCCGTCGAGGTTCGTTCCGACCGCCCGGGCGTACCACGCCCGCCGGGTCGGGAACCACAGGGACGGCACCGAGAGGCAGCCCTCGTCGCCGTCCTGCACCTCGTCCTGGCTCAGCTCTACGATCCGCGGGTTGAGCACGTACCCGAGGTCGCCGTCGATGTTCCAGGAGAAGGCGCGCAGGCTCACGCCGATCTGGTTGGCCGCGAGGCCGGCCCGGCCCTCCCGGTCCACCGTGTCGAGGAGGTCGGCGACGAGCGCACGCACGCCGTCGTCGACGACCCGGACCGGTGCGCACGGCGTGCGCAGGACCGGGTCGCCGACGATGCGGATGTCACGCAGCGGCATCAGACGATGCGCCAGGCCGCGCTGTCGTAGAGGCCCCACGTCGGGTCGTAGACGATCCAGGTGGTCTCCGCCGGGACGTCCAGCACGATCACGCCGCTGACGGTCGCTCCGGGCTGGATGTCGTCCGGCAGCGCGTTGTCCGGGTTGCAGAACAGCGAGTCGTCCCCGAGCTCGAGGCTGTTGGAGTCGGAGTACGGCGTCATGTCGATGTAGCCGTTCATGCTGAACGCCTCGGTCGCGTCCGCCGGCACCTCGACCTGGAACTCCAGGCCGATGTAGCGGCCCTCGGGCCCCGAGCCGAAGCCCGCGTTGCACTCCGCGTCCCACGTCACCTTGGTGAGCGTGACGTTCGCCGCCACCTCGTCGTCGAACCCGGGCGCGGCGAACGGGGCGCCGATCGCGACGGCCGTGCTGCCCGCGGGCGGCGTGGCGCCGGCCGGGGCGTCCTGCGTCGGCGCGGTGGTCGGAGCGGCCGAGGTCGGGGCGGCCGAGGTCGGGGCGGCCGACGACGGCTCGTCCGACGGCGCGTCCGAGGAGGGAGCGGCCGAGGTGGGCGCGTCGGCCGAGGTCGGAGCCGGCGACGGGTCGTCGTCGCCGCCGCCGAAGAGGTTCGCCAGGAGCACGATCACCAGGACGAGGACGACGGCGCCACCGGCGATGATGGCGATGAGCGGACCCTTGCCCTTCTTGGGCTCACCCGGCCCACCGGGGCCGCCGAAGCCGCTCGAGCCTCCGGGACCGCCCGGGACGCCGGAGCCCGGCTGCCCGGGTCCGCCGGCGTAGCCGCCGGGGTTGTAGACGGGCGCACCGCTCGCGCCGAAGGACAGCTGCTGGGTCTCACCGGAGTACGGGGCGGGGGCCGGCGGGTACGCCGGGCCCGAGCCGGTCGGGATCTGCGTGGTGGGGTCGACACCGCCGGTCGGGCCCCACGCCTGTCCGGCGGCCGCACCGGCCGCGGCACCCGCGACGGGGGCGCTCGGGGCGGTCGGGGTAGTCGGGGCCGCGGGCGTGTCCTCGACCCAGAACTGCCAGCCCTGCGGCGGCGTGGGCCAGGACGGGTCGGGCTGCCACCCCTCGGGCGGGGACCAGTCCGACGGCGGGGTCGGCCATCCGGGCGGGGGGTTGAATCGGTAGCTCATGGTGCCCTCCTAGGTGCGTGCGAGGCGATCCTTCCAGAGCGGGGCACCCCCGCGTGGGCTCATCTCGTCTCTCGGCCGGATGTGTCAGACACCCCGCCGGACGGCGACGAACGTTGGAGGATGGCAGAACCGGAGCACCGACGCAACTAGGATCGACGGGCGGCGCGAGCCGCCTCGCCCCGTTAGCTCAGCCGGTCAGAGCAGCGGACTCATAATCCGTCGGTCGTGGGTTCAAGCCCCACACGGGGCACCGTCTGTCGGGGGCACCGGGCACGCCGGGACTAGCGTGAGTCCATGGGTCTGCTGCGCCGCTCCCCCGCGTCCCCGCCCGAGACGACCTCCGCCGTCGTGCCCGATGCGCGCCTCAAGGCGCTCGGTGGCGGCAAGGTGCTCGCCCGCGTCGCCCTGAGAGGCGGCGGGACCGCCGCGGCGACCGTCCCCGCCCTCGTGATGGTCGCGACGGCGGACCCCACGGCGACCGACGAGGACCAGGCGGTCACGGTGCCCTGGGAGCTCACGGACGGCGCGGAGTGGCTCGCCGACAGCGCCACCCTGCTCGTGCGCGCGCTCGACGGCGCCGAGCACCGCCTCCCGCTGCCCGACGGCGAGCGCACCTTCCCGCAGGTCGTGCGCGAGCGGGTGGAGGCCTCGATCGTGCACGTGCAGACCCGTGACCTCGGCCGTGGTGTCACGGTCCGCGCCGCGGTCCGCCGCTCGGCGTCGGGCGACCTCTCCAGCCAGGTCACGGTCCTGGGCGCGGCCACGCGCACGGCGGCGATCGACCGCGCGGGCGAGGAGCTCGAGCGCGAGGTGCGCTCCGCCGTCGGGCTGCGCGCGTGAGTGCCGCCGTCGTCCTGTCCGGCCGTGGCCGGTACGCCGACCCGTGGCACCCGTTCGAGGAGACCTCGGGGCGGATCGCGCGGCTGCTGCGCAACGAACTCGAACTCGCGGTCGACGTCGTGCCGACGGTGCCCGACGCCGTCGTGGCCGTGTGCGCCGGGCCGCGGCGACCGGACCTGCTCGTCGTCGATGCCGGCGGCGGGGCGCACTCCGACCCTCCGGACGACGCGTGGCGCGCCGCGCACGCCGCTCTGACGGCACTCCTCGCGACCGGCGTCCCGCTGCTCGGCGTGCACGGGGCCGCGAACGCGTTCACCGACGTCCCGGCGTACCGCACCGCACTCGGCGGCCACTGGGTCGAGGACGTGTCCTTCCACCCCGAGCGTGGCCCCGCGCACTTCACGACCGCGTCCGAGCACCCGATCCTCGCGGGCCTCACGGCCGTGGACGTGCCCGACGAGGAGCGCTACTCCGCGCTCGAGCGCGACGCCGACGTGGGCCCGCTGCTGACGCACGTGCACGACGGCGTCACGCACGTCAGCGCGTGGGCGCGCGAGGACGCACGGGGCCGGGTCGTGTTCGACGCGCTCGGGCACCACGGACCGTCGTACGACGCACCCGCCCGGTGCGACCTGCTGGTGCGGGAGGCGCGCTGGCTCACCGCCTAGGCCAGGCGGCGCCGGTAGACCCGCACGGCCAGCGCCCAGAACAACACGAGCAGGCCCACGCACCAGGCGACGGCGACCCAGATCTCGCTCCCGACCGGCTCCTGGGCGAACAGCGCTCGCACGGTGTCCACGATCGACGTGACGGGCTGGTGGTCCGCGAACCAGCGCACAGGCGCGGGCATGGACGCCGTCGGAACGAACGCGGAGCTGAGGAACGGCAGGAGGATGAGCGGGTAGGCGAACGCGCTCGCGCCGTCGACCGATCGCGCGGACACGCCCGCGAGGATCGCCAGCCACGTGAGGCTCAGCGTGAGCAGCACGAGCAGGCCTGCGACGGCGAGCCACGCGGGCACGCCCGCCCCCGTGCGGAACCCGATCGCGAGCGCCAGCGCGACGACGAGAACGAGCGAGACGAGCGTCGCCGCGAGCGAGGTCACCACGTGCGCGGCGAGCACGCTCGACCGCGCGATCGGCATCGACTGCAGCCGCTCGACGATCCCGCCCTGCAGGTCCTGGAACAGCCGGTAGGACGCGTAGCTCACGCTCTGCGCGATCGTGATCACGAGGATCCCGGGCAGGAGGTAGTCGACGTACGGCCCGCCGCCCGGCCCCAGATCGATCGCGCCGCCGAACACGAAGACGAAGAGCAGCAGGAACGCGATCGGCAGCACCGCCGTCGTGATGATCGTGTCCGGGCTGCGCGTGACGTGCCGCAGCGAGCGACGCGTCAGGACCACGGTGTCGGCGACGGCGACGGCGTCGACGGTGGCGGCGACGACGTGCCCGCCCTGGGCGCTCATCGCTGCGTCCCTGCGGAGGGAGTGGCCGGCTCGCCATCGTGCCCACCCGAGCCGATCAGTGCGAGGAAGACCTCCTCGAGGGAGGGCTGCCGCTCCACGGAGGTCACCTCGACCCGCGGCAGGAGCGCGCGCAGCTCGGCGAGCGTGCCGTCGGCGATGACGACGCCGTCGTGCAGGATCGCGATGCGGCTGGCGAGCTGCTCGGCCTCCTCGAGGTATTGCGTGGTGAGAGGCACGGAGGTGCCCGCCTCGGCGAGGGCCCGGACGCCGCACCACACCTCGTGCCGGGCCTGCGTGTCCAGACCCGTGGTCGGCTCGTCCAGCAGGATCACGGGCGGCTCTCCGACCAGGCTCATCGCGAGGTCGAGCCGGCGCCGCATGCCGCCGGAGTACGTGCCGGCGGGCCGGTCGGCCGCGTCGGTGAGGGAGTAGCGCTCGAGCAGGTCGGTGGCCACGGACGCCGGGTCGGCGAGGTGCCGCAGCTGCGCCACGAGCACGAGGTTCTCCCGGCCCGTGAGGACCTCGTCGACCGCGGCGACCTGGCCCGCGAGGCTGATCGCGGAGCGCACGAGGTCGGGGCGGGCGACGACGTCGTGCCCCGCGACCGACGCGGTGCCGGCGTCCGCACGCAGCAGCGTGGCGAGGATCCGCACGAGCGTCGTCTTGCCCGCGCCGTTCGAGCCCAGCAGCGCCACGATCGTGCCGCGGGCGACGCGCAGGTCGACGCCGCGCAGCACCGCGAGCTCGCCGTAGGACTTCACGAGACCGCGGACGTCGATCGCGAGCGGGGCCGCGCCGGCCGTGCTCACGACGCACCCCCGCCCGAGGTGGGCCGCTCGCCGTCGGGCGCCTCGCCGTCGGGCGCCTCACCGTCAGGGACGGACGGGTCCGCCTGGGCGGCGCGGTCGATGGTCTCGACGAGCCGCCGGCGCTCCTTCGCGACCCACTGACCCTCGGCGTAGCCGGACAGGAAGTCCTCGACGAACGCCACGGGATCCTCCCCGACAAGGGCGCGCACGGGCGTGCGATCGGCGACGGCGCCGGCGAAGATCTCGTCGAGGTCGTCGAGCATGCGCACGAGCGAGTCGCCGCCGACCATGCCGCCGGCGTGCATGAGGTAGCGCTCGACGCCCTCCTGCGCCGTGCGGTAGGGCTCGGGCAGCGCACGCAGGCGCGCCCGGTGCTGGCGGTACCGCTTCTTCTCCTCCAGCGGTCCGGTCACCTTCTCGATCCAGCCGGTCATGTCACTGTCCTTCCGCACGGAGCTGTCCGAGCCGCTGGGCGAGGAAGCTCCACGTCCCCCAGAACTCCGCGAGGCTCGTCCGGCCCGCGTCGTTGAGCGTGTAGACCTTGCGTGGCGGGCCCTTCTGCGACGCCACGCGTTCGACGTCGACGAAGCCGCGCTGCTCGATGCGCACGAGGAGCGCGTAGACCGTGCCCTCGGCGATGTCGGTGAAGCCGCGGTCCCGCAGGCCCGCCGTGATCTCGTAACCGTAGGCGGGGCGCACGGCGAGGATCGCCAGGACGATCCCCTCGAGCGTGCCCTTGAGCATCTCGGTCATCTGCCTGCCCACCGCAACCTCCTCGCTACTCAGTGGTGCTGAGTACCGGTACAAAGTAACGCTGAGTACCGGGCGGTCACGAGGGGGCAAGAGCGGCGGACGGGGGGTGACCGGCGCGGGCCGCGGCGCCGCCCGGGCATGACGAAGGCCCCCGACCCGCGCATCTGCGCTGGTCAGGGGCCTCGTGTGTGCTCCCGCAACTGGACTCGAACCAGTAACCGTCCGATTAACAGTCGGATGCTCTGCCAATTGAGCTATGCGGGATCGCCCGGAAGACTCTACCAGCGCCGCGGACGTGGGACGAACCGCCGGACGTGCGCCATGCTCGAGTCATGCCGCAGGACTCCCCCGCCCGGCCCGTGACCCTCGACGACGTCGCCCGGACGCGTCGCCTGCCGGTCCCGCCGATGTCCGCGACCCGCGCGCGCCGGATCCTGCTGCGCAGCGTGGGCCGCGACCTGCGCCGCGGCCTCGCGCGGGTCGCGATCGCCGGGGAGCCGCCGCGCACGGGCGCCGTCCTCGCGCCGAGCCACGTCTCGTGGTGGGACGGCTACCTCCTCACCGGGATGGCCGGCCTGGTCGGCCGCACGGGCTCGGTCATGATGGCGCGCCCGCAGCTCGACGCCTTCCCGTACCTGCGGCTCGTCGGGGCACGGCCCCCGAGTGCGGTCCCCGCCCTCGCGCGCGACGCCGCGACCGGGCGGTGGGTCGTCGTGTTCCCCGAGGGCGAGATCCGCGCACCCGGCGCACCGTTTCCCACCCTGCACGACGGCGCAGCCTGGGTCGCGCGTCGCGCGAGCGTCCCGCTCGTCCCCGTCGCCCTGCGGGTGCTGCAGCGCGGTCGGCGCACGCCCGAGGCGTTCCTCCGCTTCGCCGAGTCGCTCGACGCGGCCTCGCCGAACCTCCGGGGCACGACGGCGCAGCTCGCCCACGCGCTCCGGCTCGCCGAGGAGCGCCTCGACGCGGACGTCGCGGGCACCCCGCCCGACGACGTGCCGCGCGGCTACCGGGTGGTGCTGCACGGCCACGACGGCGCGCCGCGCGAGACGTCGCCGGCCAGCCGGCTCCTCGCGGCGATGACGCGGGGTGTCGAGTGAGCACAGCGGGCGCGCGGGTGGCGCGCGTCGTGACGGGGGTGTCGCTCGCCGTCGTGGGCACGCGACTGGCCACCCTCGCCGTGAACGCCGCGACGATCCCGGTGCTGCGCCCGACGCCGGGCGTGCCGCCCGCGCGGCGGGTGTCGGTGCTGGTCCCGGCTCGGGACGAGGCCCGGACGCTGCCGACCACGCTGCCCGCGCTGCTGCGCCAGGGCGCGCACGAGGTCCTCGTGCTCGACGACGGCTCGAGCGACGACACCGCCGCGACGGCGCGAGCGCTCGGCGCCCGCGTCCTCACCGGCGCTCCGCTGCCGGAGGGCTGGGCGGGCAAGCCCTGGGCGTGCGCACAGCTCGCCGAGGCGGCCACGGGCGACCTGCTGCTGTTCACCGACGCGGACGTGACGTGGGCCGACGGCGGTGTCGCGGCGCTCGTGGCCGAGCACGCGCGCACGGGCGCCGCGCTCACGAGCGCCTGGCCGCGTCAGCGGCTCGCCTCGGCCCAGGAGCGGCTGCTCACCCCGCTCGTGGACGCCGCGATGCTCGGGCACCTGCCCTACCCGTTGATGCGGGCCGGACTGCGCGGCGCCGTCGCGGCGAACGGGCAGGTCATGCTCACCGATCCCGCCTCGTACGAGCGGGTCGGCGGGCACGGCGCCGTCGCGGGATCGGTGCTCGACGACGTCGGGCTCGCGCTCGCGTACCAGCGCGCGGGCCTGCCGGTCGCACTCGCCCGCGGCGACGATGCGGTGTCGGTGCGGATGTACGACTCCCTCGGAGCGTCGGTGGCGGGCCTGGCCAAGAGCACGCCGGGGCTGCACGGCGGCTCGCGCGCCGCCATGGTCGGCTCGGCGCTCACCTACCTCGTCGCATTCCTCGGGCCGTGGCTCGTGCCGCCCACCGGCGCGACGCACCTCGCCCGACTGCTCACGCTCGTGGACCGGGCCGTCGTCGCCGCGACCACCGGTCGGACGGCGCCCGCCGACCTCGCCGAGGGCCTGCTCGGGCCCCTCACGCCACTGCTCGCGGTGCCCGTGTACGCGCGCGCGCTGCGGCGCCGGGTGGTGTGGCGCGGGCGCAGCTACCCGGCCCGCTGAGCGATCTCAGGCGGCCGCTCGACGGGCCGTGCGCAGCACCTCGAGCGCGCGCGCCACGTCGCGCTCGTCGTTCCACAGGTGGAAGGACAGCCGCACGTTGCCGCCGCGCCCGGCCACGCGCAGGCCGGCGGCCGCGAGCGCGGCGCGGTGCTCGCCGTCGGGGTCGGGCAGGGAGACGACGGCGGACCCGCGCGGGGCGAGCCCGAGGCCCGCGAGGAGGGCGTCGGCGAGGGCGACGTCGTGTGCCGCGATCGCGTCAGGCGGCCGGGTGAGGACCGCGGCGATCGCCTCGAGGCTCGCCGCGGCGCCGACGAACGCGAGCCACGCCGGCGAGACGTCGAACCGCCGCGCGTCCGGCGCGAGCGCGGGATCGACGCCGTAGCAGCTGTCCCACACGTCCGCCCCGGCGTACCAGCCGGCCAGGATCGGCCGGACGAGGCGCTGCGCGCGGTCGGACAGCGTGGTGAACGCGACGCCGCGCGGGCAGCACAGCCACTTGTACGCCGAGGTCACCGTGACGTCGAAGCGCCCCGCCTCGACCGGGAGCCAGCCCGCGGCCTGGGTGAGGTCGGCGAGCGTGAGCGCGCCGACCGCCGCGGCCGCGGCGAGCACGCCCCCGACGTCCGCGACGGCTCCCGTGCGCGAGGCGACGACCGAGAAGGCGACGAGGTCGCAGCCCTCCGCGACGGCGTCGGGCAGGGCGGCGGCCGGTACCGCGCGGACCGTCACGCCGCGGTGGGCGTGCTGGAGGAACGGGTAGGTCACGGAGGTGAAGTCGTCCTCGACGACGACCACGCGGGCGCCGTCGGGCAGCGACGCGGCGACCGTGCCCACGGCGGCCGAGGTCTGCGAGCCGACCGCGACGCGAGCCGTCTCGACCCCGACGATCCGCGCGAACGCCGCGCGGGCGCGCTCGACGTCGGCGCCGAGCGTCACCGGGCAGGTGCGCCCCGCGGCCCAGTCTGCGAGTGCGGACTGCATCGCCACGACGGCGGAGCGCGGCGGGATCCCGCACGTCGCGGCGTCGAGGTTGCCCGGGTCGGGCGCGAAGGCGGCGCGGAGATCCCTCAGGTGGTCCGTCGGCATGCCTCCACCCTGCGGCGAGGCACACGCATCACACGAGCGACAGTCTTGACACCGATCCATAAGATGGGCCTATGAACGAGGTCCTCGACGTCGGCGCACTCCGGCTCCTCCAGGCGATCCGCGACCGCGGCACCCTCACCGCGGCCGGCGAGGCGCTCGGCGTGAGTCAGCCTGCCGTGAGCCAGCACGTCCGGCGCCTGGAGCGGCGCCTCGGCACGTCGCTGCTCGTCCGGTCCGGTCGCACGGTACGCCTCACCGAGGCGGGCGAGGTGCTGGCGCGCCACGGCGAGAGCGTCTCGGCCGCCCTGCGTGCGGCGACGGCGGAGGTCGCCGCTCTGACCGGCCTGCGCTCCGGCGTCGTGCGCCTCGCGGCGTTCCCCTCCGCGAACGCGACGCTCGTTCCGCGTGCCCTGGCCCGCCTGCGGGCCGAGCACCCCGGGCTCACCGTGCGCCTGGAGGAGGTCGAGCCGCCCGAGTCGCTCGCGCTAGTCCGCCAGGGCGCGGCGGACGTGGCACTCGCGTTCACCTACCCGGGCGTCGAGCTCGGCCGCGGCGAGGACGACCTCGCCGGGCTCACGGTGCTCCCCCTGCTCGAGGACCCGACGCTGCTCGCCGTGCCCGCGGGGCACCCGCTCGCGACGGCGGAGCACCCCCGCCTGCGCGACGCCGCCGAGGAGCGGTGGATCGCCGGCTGCCCCCGGTGTCGCGGCCACCTCCTCGCGGCGGGTCAGGACGAGGGGTTCGTGCCCGACGTCGTGCTCGCGACCGACGACCACTCGGCGCTGCTCGGACTCGTGGCCGCCGAGCTCGGCGTCGCGCTCCTGCCCGGGCTGGTGGCGCCCGTGGCGCGCGGGCGGGACGACGTCGTGCTGCGCAGCGTCCTCGGCGTCACGGCGCGCACGGTGCAGGCCGTGACCTCACCGGAGCTGCTCGGGGTGCCGGCCGTGGCCGCGCTGCTCGAGGCCGTACGGGCGTCGGCGCAGGAGTCGGCGGCGTCCGCGGCCTGAACCGAGCCTCAGGCGGCGCCACCGGTGAGGCGGTGCCGCTCCTCCTCGAGCTGGTAGATCCGCGTCCACGCCTCGCGCTGGGCGGGGTCGGACGGCTCCATCGCCTGGGCGCGGCCGCGCAGGTTCGCGATCTCGCGAGTGATGCCGAGCCGCCGCAGCGCGAGCACGACGCCCGCCGCGTAGTCCGCGACGTCGTCCTCGGTGGTGGGCAGCGGCGCGACCGTGAGCTCGCGGACGAACGCTCCGATCCCCTCCGGCGCGCCCTCCAGCACGTCGGCCAGCCAGCGGGGAGGCGCGTCGACGCCGGCCGCTGCTCCCCCGGCGGCTCGGAGCGCGTCGTGCACCGCGCGGTGCACGGGCAGGGTGAACGTGTCGCCGGCGAGCGCGTCGAAGCCCGCGCCCGCCGCGGCGGTCGGCGCCTGCAGCGCGACCTCGAGCACCTGGCGCTCCAGGCGCGCGACCGGGTCGTCCGGCACCGGGGTGCGGCGAGGCGCGCGATCGAGGCGAGGCTCGCCGTCGTCCGTTTCGCGCTCACGGCCGCCGCCCTGCCCGGCCGCACCACCCTGGCCGCCGCGCGGCCCGCGCTGCACCTCGCGGCGCACGTCCCCCGGATCCATCCCGAGCCAGCCCGCGAGCTGGCGTGCGTACTCGGCGCGCAACGCGTAGTCCCGGATCCCGGCGACCACGGGCGCGGTGACGCGCAGCCCCGCGACCCGGCCCTCCGCCGTCGAGAGGTCGACCTGGGCGAGCACCGAGCGGATCGCGAACTCGAACATCGGCTCGCGGCCGGCGACGAGCGCGCGCACCGCGGCGTCGCCGTGCGCGACGCGGACCTCGCATGGGTCCATCCCGTCGGCGGACACGGCGACGAACGTCTGCGCCGCGAAGCTCTGGTCCTCGCCGAACGCGCGCAGGGCGGCCTTCTGGCCCGCCTCGTCGCCGTCGAACGTGAACACGACCTCGCCGCCGATCGCCCGCCCCGACGACAGGAGTACGCCGGTCGCGCCGGTCGCGGAGTCGCCGAGCAGGCGCCGCACGATGCGCGTGTGGTCGCTGCCGAACGCGGTGCCGCACGTCGCGACAGCGGTGCCCACCCCGGCGAGGTGACACGCCATGACGTCGGTGTAGCCCTCCACGACGACCACCTGGCGACCGGTCGCGATGGCCTTCTTCGCGAGGTCGATCCCGTACAGCACCTGCGACTTGCGGTACAGCGGCGTCTCGGGGGTGTTGAGGTACTTCGGGCCGGGATCGTCGTCGTAGAGGCGGCGCGCGCCGAAGCCCACGGTGTCGCCGGTGAGGTCGCGGATCGGCCAGATCAGGCGGCCGCGGAACCGGTCGTAGTGCCCGCGGTTGCCCTGCGAGACGAGGCCGGCCGCCGCGAGCTCGGCCTGGGTGAAGCCGCGGCCCTGGAGGTGACGCATGAGTGCGTCCCAGCCCTGCGGGGCGTACCCGACGCCGAACGTCGTGGCCGCCTGGCGGTCGAAGCCGCGCTCGGCGAGGAACGCCCGCCCGGGCGCCGCCTCCGGGGTGACGAGCTGCTCGACGAAGAACTCCGCCGCCGCACGGTTCGCCTCGACCAGCCGCTGGCGCTTGCCCGGCTCCTCGCGGGGGCGGGCGGGTCCGCCGTCGTCCTCGTACCGCAGCTCGACGGCGTAGCGTCCCGCCAGGCGCTCGACGGCCTCGCCGAACGGGAGGTGGTCGATCTTCTGCACGAAGGAGATGACGTCGCCGCCCTCGCCGCAGCCGAAGCAGTGCCACAGGCCCATCTGGGGACGGACGTTGAAGCTCGGGGTGCGCTCGTCGTGGAAGGGGCACAGGCCCTTGAGCGACCCGACGCCGCCCGGCCGGAGCGAGACGTGCTCGCCGACGACCTCCTCGATCCTGGCCTTCTCCCGGACCGTCGCGATGTCCTCACGACGGATGCGGGCAGCCATGACCGCGAGTCTAGGTCGCGTTCCCGGGCGCTCGCGCGGGGCGGGGCGGGGGTGTGGACGGGCCGCGGGCGGCTGCGGGCGAACGCGGGGCTCGGGCAACCCCTGCGCGTCGAGAGCCTGCGCGGGTAGGTGCGAGCCGGCTACCGACGACGTCGAGGAGACAGCCCGTGGACACCACCCACCACCACGCCCACCCGCGCGCCCAGTACGAGCAGGAGGAGCTGCGCGACGTCGTCGAGGTCAACCCGATGTTCGCGCGCCCCGGTGAGGCGACGGAGTTCTCGCGCACCTCGCTGCCGCGACGGCCCGCGGCGCCGGAGACGGCGTACCAGATCGTGCACGACGAGGCGATGCTCGACGGCAACTCGCGCCTCAACCTCGCCACCTTCGTCTCGACGTGGATGGAGGACACGGCACGGCGGCTCTACGACGAGGCCGCCGACAAGAACATGATCGACAAGGACGAGTACCCGGCGACGGCGGCGATCGAGACGCGGTGCTGGCAGATGATCGCGGACCTGTGGCACGCGCCGTCGCCCACCACCACGATCGGGACGTCCACGATCGGCTCGTCCGAGGCGTGCATGCATGGGCGTGACGTACACCGGGATGTACGAGCCCGTGAAGGAGATCTCGGCCGCGCTCGACGCGATCCAGGCCGAGACCGGCCTGGACGTCCCGATCCACGTGGACGGCGCGTCCGGCGGCATGATCGCGCCGTTCCTCCAGCCCGACCTCGAGTGGGACTTCCGCGTGCCGCGCGTCGCGTCGATCAACACCTCGGGGCACAAGTACGGCCTCACCTACCCCGGCCTGGGGTGGATCGTCTGGCGCGACGCCGACGCCATGCCCGAGGAGCTCGTCTTCCGCGTGTCCTACCTCGGCGGGGACATGCCCACGCTAGCGCTCAACTTCTCCCGCCCCGGATCGCAGGTGCTGCTGCAGTACTACCTGTTCCTGCGGCTGGGCCACGAGGGCTACACCGCCGTTCAGGGCGCGAGCCGCGACGTCGCGCGCTACCTCGCGTCGCAGATCGGCGCGTTGGCGCAGTTCGAGCTGTGGAACGACGGTTCCGACATCCCGGTGTTCGCCTGGCGGCTCTCGGACGCCGCCTCGGGGAACGGGACCCTCCACCACCTGTCGGACCGGCTGCGCACGCGCGGCTGGCTCGTCCCCGCCTACCCGATGCCGCAGGACATGACCGACCTCGTGGTGCAGCGGATCGTGGTGCGCAACGGGTTCTCCCGTGACCTCGCCGACGCCTTCCTGCACGACCTGCGCGAGCAGGTCGACTACCTCGAGCGGCTCGAGGCGGCGATGCCGCTCGAGGCGCCGGAGGGCGGGTTCCATCACTGAGACGGTGGGCTGCCGCGCGCGCTGCGCGGCACCGCCCTCGCCGCCGCGCGCGCCGCGTAGGTTGGGGCCATGACCACCCCCGAGTTCCCCGTGCGCATCGGCGTCCAGCTCCAGCCCCAGCACGCGACCTACGCCCAGATCCGCGACGCCGTGCTGCGCGCCGAGGACCTCGGCGTCGACGTCGTCTTCAACTGGGACCACTTCTATCCCCTGAGCGGTGACCCCGACGGCCTGCACTTCGAGTGCTGGACCATGCTCGCGGCCTGGGCCGAGCAGACCGAGCGCGTCGAGATCGGCGCCCTCGTCACGTGCAACTCCTATCGCAACCCCGAGCTGCTGGCGGACATGGCCCGCACGGTCGACCACATCTCGGCGCGCGACGGCGGTCCGGGGCGGCTGATCCTCGGCATCGGTGCGGGCTGGTTCGAGAAGGACTACGACGCGTACGGTTACGAGTTCGGCACCGCCGGGGCTCGGATCGCCGACCTCGCCGAGGCGCTCCCCCGGATCAAGACCCGCTGGGCCGCGCTCAACCCCGCGCCGACCCGCGACATCCCGGTCCTCATCGGCGGATCCGGACCGCGCAAGACCCTTCGACTCGTCGCCGAGCACGCCGACGTGTGGCACTCCTTCGGGGACGCGGCCGCCCTGCGCGAGCGCACCGTGCTGCTCGAGGAGCACGCGGCGGCCGTCGGCCGGCCCGCCGGCGCCGTCGAGCGGTCGGTCGGTGTCGGCGCGCCGCCGGCGGAGGTCGCCGACGACCTGCTCGACGCCGGTGCCACCCTGTTCACGATCGGCACGTCGGGCCCGGACTACGACCTCGATCTCGCGGCGCAGTGGGTCGCCTGGCGGGACGAGCGCGCCCGCGGGTGAGCTCGGACTCGGCAGCTCTCGACGAGCTCGCTCTCGCCGCGGGCGACCTCCTGCGCCGGGAGGTGACCCACGCCGTCGGGCTCGGCGGATCGACCCGCTCGCTGGTCGCGCGCCTCACGCTCGCGGACGGGTCGACGGCGGTCGCGAAGCAGTTCCTCGGCGCGGGCGCCGCGTACACGGCCGAGCGCACCGGGCTGGGGCTGCTCGCGAACACCCCGGACGTCCTCGCGGTCGACGACGAGCTCCGCCTCGTCGTCATGACCGACGCCGGGACCGGGCCCACGCTCGCCGACCTCCTCCTCGGCGACGACGCGGTGGCCGCCCGCGAGGGGGCGACGTCGTGGGCCGCCGCGCTCGGCACTCTCGCCGGAGCGTCGCGGGAGCGGGTCGAGGAGGCGCGGGCGGCGCTGCCGCCGCACGTCGACGGCTGGGACGCGGCCGCCTGGCTGCGCGACGGTCTAGGTGCGGTGACCGCGTTGACGGGAGGCTCGCCGTCGGGCCTCGACGACGCGTTCGCCGAGGTCGCGGCCCTGCTCGAGCCCTCCGAGGCCGACGTGGTCTGGCCGAGCGACACGTGTCCCGACAATGCGGTGCGCACGCCGTCGGGCTGGGTGTTCCTGGACCTCGAGGGGACCACGGTGAGCCACGCCGCGCTCGTGGCCGCCTACCCCGCGCTCCCGTTCCCCACGTGCTGGTGCGTCGCGGCGCCGCCCGCGGGTTTCACCCGCGCGATGACCGGCGCGTTCACGACGGCGTACGCCGCCTTCGCGCCCGACGTCACCTCGCGCGCCGCGTGGCCCCGCGAGGTCGCGCTGGCGAGCACCGCCTGGGTGCTCGGCATGTCGGGCTCGCTGCTGCCGCGGGCGTTGGCGGGCGGCGAGGAGTCGGAGGCGGCGGGGTCGGGTGGCGAGGGCTCGGGCGGCGAGGGCGCCGTCCCGCGTCTCCACCCCGCCGCACCGACGCGGCGCCGCTACCTCGCGGCGCGGTGGCGGTGGCTCGCCGAGAGCATGCGGGAGGTCGCGCCGCCGCTCGCGGCCGTCGGTGCGGACGCCAGCCGCTGGGCTGAGGCGAGCTGGCGGGCGCAGGACGTGGCCGAGCTCGACGGGTATCCCGCGTTCCAGGCGCGCGACTGACGGTGGCGGCGACGGGTCGACACGGCTTGCGGCTCGCGGCTCGCGGCTCGGCGACGCGGGATCGCGGGTGCGCCGCCGAGCGCGAACGCCCCACCAGGGGCACGTCAGGCGAGCACCAACACGCCACGGGCGCCCGTCAGGCGAGCACCAACACGCCACGGGCGCCCGTCAGGCGAGCACCAACACGCCACGGGCGCCCATCAGGCGAGTGTCGCGCGTCAGACTTTGTGGCAGTACCCGTTGCTTGCGGGTCCGAAGTTCGAAGGAGTCTGATCGATCATGGCGAGACCGACGGCCGTTCCGGCTGAGGAGAAGACGAGGATCGTTCTGTCGATCCTGGCCGGTGAGGTGAGCGTGGCGGAGGGGCCCTACCCCCGGATGTTGGACACGGGGTGTGATTACGCGGCGGTCGGCAGCGTAGCGGCCCGGCGGGCCTCGTAGGTGGACGGGGACAGGTAGCCGCACCAGGTGTGACGGCGGCGGGTGTTGTAGCGCACGAGCCAGTGGAAGACCTGCCGGCGGCAGGTCGGCTCGTCACTCCAGCATGCGGCGTCCTGGAGGACCTCGCGCTTCATCGTGGCGTTGAACGACTCCGCCAAGGCGTTGATGCTCCTATAGCTCGTCAAGTCGATCAGGCCGCGATTTCGAGCTCTCCATTAACGGGCTTGGCGATGGCGTCCGGGGCCGGCAGCAGGCGGAAGAGCTCGCGAGCGAGGTACCGCTTCAGGCACCGGATGATCTCCCGCTTCGACATGCCCTCGGCGGTGCGACGGGCCACGTAGTCGATCGTCGGCTGATGCCAGCGCATGCGCACGATGACCACGCGATACAGCGCGGCGTTGGCCTGCCGGTTCCCGCCGCGGTACATACGGTGCCGGCTGTTGGTCTTGCCGGATCCAGCCGGGATCGGGCACGCGCCACACATCTTGGCAAACGCTGCCTCGGACTTGATCCGGTTGGTGTTGTCGCCGGCGGTGATCAGCATCTGTGCCGTAGTGTCGTAGCCGACGCCGACGGCCTCGACGAGCTGGGGCGCAGCGGCCGCAGTGAGTGCCTTCAGTGATGCGGCGTGAGCCTTGGCCTCCTCGTGCAGCGCCAGCCAACGCTTCGCCATCGAGGACAGCACGTGTCGCATCGCCACATCCGGGTCGCCCGGGACAACAACGGCAGGTGCGCCACGGCGCACGGGCGGCAGTGGAGTCGGACCCTCCAGCGCCGCGCACGCGAGGATCAGCTTGTGGTCGGTGAGCGTCTCCAGCTCCGCCCGCAACGCCTCGCTCCCGGTCGCGAGGGTCGCCTTGAGCGTGATCATCGCGGTTGTCCGCGCTTGAACGGCACCGTCGTAGGCGTGAAGCGCCCCAGGTTTGATGCCGCTCCTGTTTGAGTCCAGGAGGATGGCCACCATGCCGAAGAAGATCGATCCCGAGCTCAAGGCGCGCGCGGTGCGTCTGGTGCGAGAGCACGCCGGGCAGTACCAGAACGTGACGGCGGCGTCGGTCGCCGTGGCCAAGCAGCTCGGCGTCTCGCGTGAGTCGGTGCGCCGGTGGGTCGCGCAGGGCGAGGTCGACGCCGGGACCCGGCCGGGCACGACGAGCGAGGAGTCGGCCGAGGTCCGCCGGTTGAAGGCGGAGAACAAGCGGCTGCGCGAGGACGTGGCGGTGCTGAAGGCCGCGACGTCTTTCTTCGTCGGGGAGCTCGACCCCCGCAACCGCTGATCATGGGGTTCATCGACACCATGAGAGCCGAGGGTCACGCGGTCGAGACGGTCTGCCGGGTCCTGCGCGAGCAGGGCTGCCCGGTGGCTGCGCGGACCTACCGGGCATGGCGCGGTGCGCATCGGCGGGTCGCGGCGCGCACGATCAGCGACGCCGTGGTCGAAGACGCGGTGCGCTCGGCGGCGTGGCGCACCGACGAGGCGGGTGTGCGTCGGCTGACCGGCGAGGGCCTGTACGGGCGGCGCAAGATGACCGCGCTGCTGCGCCGCACGAGCGTGCCGGACGCCTCGCCGGGCGCGGTGGACCGGGCGATGCGAGCGCTCGGGCTGGCCGGGGTGCGCCGTGACAAGCACGTGCGCACCACGATCCCGGCCAAGGACGGCATCCGGGCCGGCGACCTGCTGAACAGGGACTTCACCGCCGCCGCGCCGAACCGGGTGTGGGTCACCGACTTCACGTATGTGCGCACGTGGGCCGGGTGGGTCTACGTCGCGTTCATCGTGGACGTGTTCTCCCAGAAGATCGTGTCCTGGCACGCGGCCACGTCCAAGCACACCGACCTGGTCATGGTCCCGCTGCGGATCGCGTTGTGGCAGCGTGACCGCGACGGGCACCCGCCGGTGCCGGGCGAGTTGGTCCATCACTCGGATGCCGGGTCTCAGGGCGGATTCAACTGGTCGTCGCAACACGTTGCTGTTCTAGTGATAGTAGGTGGTTGTTCCATGCTTCGGCGGGAGTGTGCCAGCCGAGTCTCTTCCGGGGACGTGTGTTGAGGGCGTGGGCGACGGCGGCGAGATCGTCTGGACCCCACCGCGCCAGGTCGGTGCCCTTGGGGAAGTACTGGCGTAGCAAGCCGTTGGTGTTCTCGTTCGTCCCTCGCTGCCAGGGGCTGCGTGGGTCGGCGAAGTAGACCTTGAGGCCGGTGTCGATGGTGAACTGGGCGTGGGCGGACATCTCCTTGCCGCGGTCCCACGTCAGTGATCGCTTCAGGTCCTCGGGCATCGTTGCCAGCGCCGCCGCCAGCGCCTTGTTCATCGAGATGGCGCCGTATCCCGACAGCGCAGTGCCGTTCTTGACGATTGGCTGCTCGCGCCACCCTTCTTCCCTCGGAAGATGGACGAGGGTCGTGAAGCCTGTCGTGCGTTCGACGACAGTCCCGATCGCGGACCTGTTGATGCCGATGATGAGATCACCCTCGTGGTGACCTGGGATAGCCCGGTCCTCCGCCTCGGCGGGCCGCTCGCTGATCAGGACCTCCGGGGTGACGTGTGCCCAGGCCACTCGCTTGGAGCGGGCACGAGGCATTCGCAGCGCCCGCCCGGTGCGCAGGCAAAGGATGAGCTCGCGTTTAAGCGCGCCCCGGGCCTCGATGAACAAGGCCTGGTAGATCGCCTCGTGGCTGATCCGCATGGATTCATCATCGGGGAAGTCGACCTTGAGCCGGTTGGAGATCTGCTCCGGGCTCCACGCGTTGACCCAGCGACGGTCCTGGCGGTGCGGCTTGTTCAAGCCCTTCCAGTCCCGCTCCATCGGGCCAGCCACGATCGCGCCGCTTGGCATGCGGATCTGGCCAGCGAGCCGATCTTGGACGTACTCCCGCAACCTCTGGTTCGTCACGAGCTTGGCGGTCTTGGGCCGGCGGGCAAACAGCTCTGCCTTCCACTGGGCCACCGAGGCCCGGTAGTCGAGCTTGCCGCCCCGGGTTGCCGAGTTGCGGCGCAACTCCCTCGAGATCGTTGACGGGCTCCTCCCGAGCGCGGCAGCGATCGCGCGGACGCCGTTGCCGAGCGCGTTGAGGATCGCGATCTCCTCTCGTTCCGCGAACGTGAGATACCGGCCCGACGGAGGAGGCCAGGAGTATGGCGTCATCCCGCCAGCGTGGCGGAACCACCGCTGCCCCACGGCTTGCGCCACGCCCACCGCCTCTGCGGCCTCACGGGGCAACTTCCCCGTAGCGACCTCGTCCCAGAACTCACGCTCCTTCGCGCGATGGTGGCCTGGATGCCCTGGGGAGTGCATCGGCCCCCGCTTGGCGACCTCCGTCTCCCACCGTGATGGTCGTCCCACTACACCCTCCTGACCTCGGGTGTTGCGACCACCGGTTGAGCCTGATCAGTACACGAGCCTGCGCCTAACCGAGCACCTCGCCCTCGAGGGCATCCGGCCCTCGATCGGGACCGTCGGCGACGCGTATGACAACGGCCTGATGGAGACGATCAACGGCCTGTACAAGGCCGAGTGCGTGCGCACCACCGTCTTCCACGCCGGCCCCTACAAGACCATCGCCGACGTCGAGTTCGCGACCGCCGCGTGGGTCGAGTGGTACAACAACCGGCGTCTGCACGGCTCGCTCGGCAACGTCCCACCCGCCGAGTACGAGGCCGCGCACTACGCTGCACTCACCGAGCAGTTCCAACCCGCATAGCAGCGGCAGAGAACCTGGGGCGCTTCAGGCGATCTTGACCAGCCTGATCGTTTCGACCGCGCCGTCGGCGGTCTTGGGTGTCGACAGCCCGTGCCCAGCCAGGAGCTGGCGTGCAGCGTGCTCGGCATCGATGGTGTCGTTCTTCCCTGCGAGTCGACGTTCCGCGACCCGTGCTGGGCGGGCGATCTCGTGGACGTCGTGACCGTGGTTGCGCAGGTAGCGCGCCAAGCCGACCCCGTAGGAGCCGGTGCCCTCGACGCCGAACCCGATCAGCCGACCGGCCGACCCGACGAAGGCCAGACAGAAGGCGAGGAGCTCCTCAAACCCGGCGATGGTGGTGGGCACGACGATGTCGCCGAGCCGGCCGCCAAAGCCGTCGATCGCGACCGCTACGTGGTTGTCCTTGTGGGTGTCGACGCCGACGATGACATCGTCACGCCGAAGCTGCATGCTGGGCATCGGGCTGTGGATCCTCTCTCGCACTTTCCGGGCGGGCTGTCCATGGCTCAGCTGGCCGGAGTGGGCGGACAGGACTGCGATGAGGCCCTGGTCGAGTCAGGCTCCTATCAGGTCACTGCCCACCCGGCCAGCAGCCTGGTGAACGCCACCACCCGGGGCCGACACGTCAACGCGAGGGCACCCGCAGGGCCGGTCATAAGCAAGGGTCAGACCCCAGATGGTGGCGCAGTCACGATGCTCGCAGTCGGCCGAGGACCCGACGGCACCCATCGACTGGGTGACACCGAGCTTGCGGCACAGCTTGGCGTAGTCCTTCGAGCAGTAGACCGACCCGTGGTCGCTGTGGAAGATCGCACCCTTGAGGCTGCCCCGGGTCGCGGCGGCAGCCTTGAGCGCGTCTTCGACGAGCTCGGTGCGCATGTGGTCGGCGATCGCCCACCCGGCGAGTCGTCGGCTGTAGCAGTCGATGACGCTCGCCAGGTACAGGTTCGTGCCATCGGCCAGCGGCAGGTAGGTGGTGTCCCCGACGTAGCGCTCATTGGGGCGCTCGGCGGTGAAGTCGCGCCTGAGCAGGTCGGGGTACTTCTGTCCCGACGGCTCGGGGATCGTGGTCCGCACCCGGCGCTTCTTCACGTAGCCGCGGATGCCCTCAAGCCGCATCACTCGAGCGACGCGCTTGTGGTTGACCCGCTCACCGGCAGCCGTGTTGTCGTTGAGCTCGGCGGTGATCCGGGGCGCTCCGCAGGTGTTGTCCTCGGCGTGCACGGCCCTGATCCGCTCCGCCAGCTCGGCGTCCGCAGCTGCTCTGGCTTCTCGGGCCGGGGCTGCCTTGAGCCAGGCGTAGTAGGACGAGCGCTCGATCTCCACGAGCTCGCACAGTCGCTTCACCTCGAAGGTGGCGGAGTTGTCGGCGACGAACTGGAAGCGACTCACCAGCGCGTCTCCCCGGCGAAATACTTGGCCGCCCGCTGGAGGATCTCCCGCTCGGTGGTCAGCTTGGTGGTCTCGTTCTCGAGCTCGTCGACCCTCGCTTCGAGTCGGGCGATCTTCTGCTCCGGGGTCTCACCGGCCGGCGCCGACGAGCTCGCGGACGAGGGCTTCTTGGACTGCAGTGGGCTAGAGGTCAGTGTCCCGTCAGCGGCGGTCTTCTTGCCGGTCCCGTAGACCTCGAGCCAGTGCCGCAGCGTGCCGCGCACGATGCCGAGGTCCTCGGCGATGCCGCGGACCGTGGCGCCCGGGGTGGACTCGTACAGGTCGACGGCCTGACGACGGAACTCCTCCGAGTAGTTCTTCCTGGCCATGATTCTCGGATCATCTCGCTTCCCCAGCACCAGGTGCCGGATTCAGCGTGTCCAAGATCCGGGGTCAGGCCCCGTCTTCTTGCCGGTCCCGTAGACCTCGAGCCAGTGCCGCAGCGTGCCGCGCACGATGCCGAGGTCCTCGGCGATGCCGCGGACCGTGGCGCCCGGGGTGGACTCGTACAAGTCGACGGCCTGACGACGGAACTCCTCCGAGTAGTTCTTCCTGGCCATGATTCTCGGATCATCTCGCTTCCCCAGCACCAGGTGCCGGATTCAGCGTGTCCAAGATCCGGGGTCAGGCCCCGAGGCTGCTCGCCGGGCCAAGGTGTCGGAGCAGTCCGTGGGGAACTGGAAGCGGCAGTTCCTCGAGGCCGGCAAGACGGGTCTGGCAGTGGGCAAGTCCGGTCCCTCGACCCGGGAGAAGCAGCTCGAGGCCGAGGTAGCCGATCTGACCCAAGCGCTGGGTGAGGCGCACCTGCAGGTCCGGGTCTGGAAGAAGTCCGCCGAGGGCCGCTTGGGCCCTTCGAGGACCTCGAGGTGATCCGCATCGAGGCGGGCATGCCGACCACGAGGTTCTGCGAGCTGATCGGCATGCCCGAACGGACATGGCGCCGCTGGCAGGCCCGTGCCCGGGCCGGCGCGCCAGTCAAGGGCCCGTGGCCGCGGCCGGTGCGTCAGGGCGTCCACGACGCCGCCCGGCGGCACGCCCTGGCCCATCCGGCATGGGGGCATCGCAAGGTCTGGGCGATGGTCCGCCACGAGGGCCACCAGGTCTCCGCGGCGACCGTGCTGCGACTGCTACGCGAGGACGGGCTGATCCTGCCCGCGGCCTATCAGCGGGAACGGCGCCAGCTCGCCCAGCGCAGGAAGGCCGCGTTCGCGAACGAGCCGACCGGCCCCAACCAGGTCTGGCAGCTGGACTTCTCCGAGTTCGAGACCACGACCGGCGGCACCTGGCGGATCGCGGGGTGCCGGGACTACTGGAGCAAGTACGAGCACCCGTGGCACACTTCTGCGACGGCGAACCTCCCGCGACGCGATCGCAGCGATCGAGCTCGCGCTGGCCGACTACGAACGGCTGTTCGCGCGAGCGCTGATCGAGACCTGCTCCCGGGACGCAGACGGGAACGTGATCCCTGCGGTCACGATCGTGACCGACAACGGCGGCCCGTTCCGCTCCTTCAGGTTCGAGCGCTTCATGACTGCCCACCCCGAGCTGCACCACGTCCGCACCCGCGCGCGCACCCCTGGCCAGAACGGCTCCCGCGAACGCGGCTTCGGGTCGCTGAAGTACGAGCGTCTCTTCCTCGAGGAGATCGACGACGTCCTGCAGCTCGTCCACCACGCCGAAGCCTACCGAGCCGAGTACAACACCGTCCGCCCGCACGAGGCCATCGCCTGGAACCGCCCCCTGGACGTCCATCTCGGCCTGACCGACCCCACCATCCCCAACTTCCCCACCCCCGAAAACCTGCCAACTACTTGACGCGAGACATCGGCACAGCAACATCCTTCCAGGCCACCCCACAGGGCAAGCCAGATCAGATGTCACCCGATCGTGCAGCAGTCCCCTACGACGAGGACCACCAGTGGAAACGCCGGGCAGACCGGCGAACCCCACGCGCCCCGAGCCCACCCTCGGCAACCCGGCACCACGACCGACAGCACCGCCCGGCTATCGGTGGATCGAGGCTTAGCGGCGTAGTACCCCGCGGGGTGTGGGCATCTAGTTGCGCGCCCGTGAGACCTCCCCACCGGCGAAGGCGCGAAGCGCATCGCCTCGAGCGATGATGACCGGCGCTTGGTGTTCCCGCAGGTGGAGGGCGCGCGATTACAGATGAGCGAGTTCCTCGCGGTGCGGCGGGTTCGCGCCCGCGCGCGACACGGTGATGGCGGCAACCGCGACGCAGCGCTCGAGCAGCGTCCGGAGCGTGGAGCAGTCGATCGCGCGCAGCGCCGCTCGGTTCTCCGCGCCGAGGAGCCCGGCGTCCCATAGCCCGTCGAGGAGTGCCCCCATGAACGAGTCGCCCGCGCCCACGGTATCGATGACACGCACATGCGGGGCCGCGACGTGCTGCGCACCAGCTGCTGTGACCGCGACGGCACCCTTGCCGCCAAACGTCACGACGACGAGCGCTGGTCCGAGCGCGAGCCAGTCGCGCGCGGCGGCGACTGAGTCCGCGCCCGGGACAAGCCACGCGAGGTCCTCGTCGCTCACCTTCACCACGTCGGCGAGCGCGACGAACGCCTCTATCCGGGCTCGCGCACCGGCCGGCTCTCCCATGAGGGCAGGGCGTGCGTTCGGGTCGTAGGTGACCGTGGCCGTAGCGCGCGCCTGCGACACCAGCGCGCGCACGTCGGACGCGCCCGGCTCAAGCACGGCGGCGATCGAGCCGGTATGCACGGCGAGCGTGCCGCCACCAGGAACGGTGCCCATGGGAACGCGCCACTCCACGTCGAACTCGTAGCTGGCCGCGCCATGCTCGTCGAGGCGTGCGGTGGCGACGCTCGTGGCGGCGGCCTGCGTGCTGCCGGGGCGAGCGTCACCGCCGAGCCTTCGAGCCACGCGCGGATCGCGCTCCCGCGCGCATCGTCGCCAAGCCACGTGGCGAGGCGCGCGTCTCGTCCCAGGCGCCCGAGCGTGAGGGCGACGTTGGCGAGGCTGCCCCCAGGGTGCTCGTCAACCTTGCCGTCGGCGCGGTGCACGACATCGATCAGAGCCTCGCCGACCACGAGCACGTGCCGGTCGCCGCTTGGGGCACGGGAGGTCCGTTCTTCGGCAGGGGCCGGAATGTGAGCCATGTGGCCATCCAAACCCATGGGGCGTCGCCCGACCGCATTGACCCCTACGGCCCGGACGAGGCGCCGCCAGGTCGGCAAAGTCGAGGATCGAGGTCCTCGACTCCAGCGACCGTCGGACGGACCGGCGCAGCCCCCGGAGCAGGTCAGGTCCTTCATCCGACGCGGGGGGCTAAGCACCGATCGCCTGGGTCCTCGAGACCGTTGGGATTGTTCACTCGCGCGGTCGATGACGGACTCGCCGACAACCAGGAAGTCGACGTCGCTACCCATCGGTCAGGCGGCCCTGTCGATCGTGTGCACCTCGGTCAGCGCGGCGTCGGGGTAGACCTGCTGCGTGAGGGTCGCCAGGCCGCCGTCGAGGTAAACCTCGACGATGCTGGCGTCGACGACGATCCGCAGCCGGGTCTCGTCGCCGTCTCCGAGCAGGGGCGCCGTGTCCACCGACGGGAATGCCGGGTGGAAGTCGACGATGCCGCTCGGGGTGCGGTCGCAGCGGAGGGTACGGCTGTTTCCGTCGACGGTCAGAACGAGGCGGCTCGTGCCCGTCCCTTCCGCCGGCGCGAGGACCACCTCGGTGCGGGCTCCCGGTGCCGCGGGGACCGCAAGATCGAAAACGTCGACGCCCGCGCCGTCGGTCGGCAGCACCGGCTGCTGCGCTACCCGGAGCCGGCCGTCGGCACACCGCACCAGCTCGAGCTCGCGCACGAGCGACATCGCCGAGCGCCACGGGTGCGTGGGCGTCGAATTCGCGTACTCCCAGTTGCTGGCCCACCCGATCATGAGGCGCCGACCGTCGGGTGCGTCGTTGAACGAGACGGCCGCGTAGTAGTCGCGGCCGTAGTCCAGCCAGTCGTAGTCCGCCGGGTCGGTCGAGGTCGAGATCCGGTCCGGTGTGAAGGTGTGGCCGTCAAAGTCGCCGACGAAGTACTGGGAGCCGGATCCACCGGCGATGCCGCCCGGGTTGAGGCTGACGACGAGCACCCACTTGGTCTGATCGGTTCCGCGCACGGTGAGAGGGAACAGGTCGGGACACTCCCACACACCCGCTGTCGCGTGCGCGGGGCCGAACCGCGACTCGAAGGTCCAGTCGACGAGGTTCGGCGACGAGTAGATGACCACCGTCCGCCTGACCGCCTCGACGGCGACCATGATCCAACGGCCGTCGTCGCCGCCGTGCCAGAAAACCTTGGGGTCGCGGAACTGCGAGGAGCCGATGTCCAGGACGGGGTTGCCCGCGTAGCGGGTCCACGTCTGGCCGCCGTCGAGACTGTAGGCGAGGGACTGCGCCTGGACGTCCGGCCGCTCGGAAGCGGCGGTGTAGGCGCTCGTGTAGACGGCGACGAGCGCGGTCTCCTCCGGCCCGGCGAAGCCGGCGGTGTTGCGGACGTCGGCGACGGCACTGCCCGAGAAGACGAGCTCCTCGGCGGTGTGCTCGATGGCGACCGGCTGCTCCTGCCACGTCACCAGGTCCGTCGACGTGGCGTGGCCCCAGGACATGTTCCCCCAGGTGTTCCCGTGCGGGTTGTTCTGGAAGAACAGGTGGTAGACGCCGTCGTGGTGCAGCAGCCCGTTCGGGTCGTTGAGCCAGGTGTCCCGTGCGGTGAAGTGGGCGTTCGGGCGGAAGTGCGGAGTGGGGACGGAGTGGGTGGCGGCGGTCGGGCCGTGCGAGATCGTGGTCACGAGAGTCCTGACGGTTCGGTGCGACGGCGGCTGGAGAGCCGAGACGAGAGAGGCCGGAGTCGGTCGAGCGAAGGATGGGGCGTCGGGGTGAGCGGGCGGCGGTGATCGGGCACATCCTCGGAATTCGCGGCGCGAAGGGCTGTTCCGGGCTTTGGCCGGGTCGCCGGGCTGGGCCCTGGGTCCATACCCGCGCGGTCTCGGCTCGGGACGATCATTCGCCGGCCGCCGTGGCCCGCACGCGGGTGAGGACCACGTCGGTCACAGCGCCGAGCGCACCGAACGTCTGCACGGCCGTGTCCTCGGCAGGACTGAACGCCTGCATGCTGAGCGCCACACGGCCGCCGTCGGCAAACACCTCCACGGTCGCCCGGTCCACGAGAACTTCGAGGTCGGCCACCCCACCGTGCCACGGTGCCCGAGCCACGGCGAGCGTGCCATCACCCGGGCAGCCCGACCGGCTCCGGTCGACAACGATGTGCTCGGGCGTCACCGCGATCTCGACGTACCGGCTCCCGTCCTGCGAGCACTTCACGCGCACGCCGGCGGACTCGGTGCCGGGATCGACGCGGGTGGTCAGCGACAGTGCCGCCGGCGCTTCGACCACCGTGTCGGGCGTGGCCGCGACCTTGCGCCGCGTCGTGGTGTCCAGCTCGCGCAGAGGACGAGAGACGAGCTCGTAACCGTCGCCCGAGCGCACGAGCGTGAGCTCGCGGACCACCGAGTCGATCCCGTAGTACCCGCCCTCGGTCCAGGTAGGCGGCAGCGTCGCGGCGTAGGCCCAGTTGTTCATCCACCCGATGGCCCAGCGTCGGTCCGGTCTCGGGGCGCCGTCGCCGTCGTGAACCGCCCAGGTGACAGCCGCGTACCAGTCGTAGCCGAAGTCGAGCCAGCGCGGGTCCGGGTGGTCGGGTCGGAACGACGCGCCGTCGAAGGTGCCCACCCAGTAGGCATAGGTGCCGGGCAGCTCCGCGCTGGACAGCTGCGGGCTCGCCGCGAGCACCCAGTGGGGTGTGCCGTCGTCGGCGGTGATCTCGAACAGGTCGGGGCACTCGAGCATCCCGATCCGGTCCTCGTGGAACCGGCTGGTCTCGGCCCAGTTGCGCAGGTCCTCCGAGGCGTAGAACCCCAGGTCTCGGTCCTCGGCCAGCACCATCACCCAGCGATTCCCGACGCGCTCCACCTTGGGGTCCCGGAAGTGTTCCCACCCGCGGTTGGCCAGCACAGGGGTGCTGGACAGCGGCCGGAACGAGGCGCCGCCGTCCGTGGAGTACCAGAGGAATTGGGCCTGGGCGTTGCTGCCGGAGGCCCGGTCGAGCTGCGTGGCGAGCGCGATGATCGTGCCCTCGCCGAGCCCGGCGCTGCCGGTCTCGTCCACCACGAGGCAGCCGGACCAGATGTCACGGTTGGGTTGGGAGTGCTTGTCGAGTGCCACGCCGTGGTCGGTGAAGCGCACGCCGTCGCGCGTCGTGGCCCGCCGCCACGAGGTTCCGGTCGGCTCCGGGTGGTCCGGGTTGTACAGGTAGAAGTAGTGGTACTCACCGGCGTGGTGGATGGCGCGCTGCGGGTCGTTCATCCAGCGGTCGGGGACGGTGAGGTGGAAGGCGTGGCGCCAGGAGGTCATCGGGAATCCTTCGTCTGGGTGTCGTCTGGTGTCGTGTGATGTCATCGGATGCCGTCGAGTGGCGTGGGGGCGTGGCGGCTCCGTCGTCGAGGTCCGTCACGCCACCGTCCGTCAGGGCGGATCGCTCGCGCCTCGGGGGCCTCGGGAAAGCGTCATCGGGGCCGCCTGGCGTCCCGTCCGGGAAGCGCGGGGAAGGGCGCGTGCGGCGGCAGCTGGTACCAGTAGGCCACCGTGGCGACGTCGTCGCTGCGCTCGAACAGGATCGGGCCGGTCTGCCCGATCTGCTGCAGCGTCACGCGCAGGTCGCTCTCGAAGTACACCGGGTCGGGCAGGTGCCACCGGTACATGCTGTGCACGGGCGGCATCGGCGTGGCATACACGGACTGCCGCGATGTGTCGTTGACGAGCCGCTGCGGGTACCCGATGAACGGTGCACTGAACGTCAGGACCTCGGGCTCGACGTCGCTCGAGAGCCGGTCCTGGAAGGCCCAGGCCCCGCCGACGTAGTCCTCCAGCCCCGTGCCACAGATCGTGGGGTGCGTCGTGTCGCCGTCGATGAAGAACTTCACCTCGCCCTCGCCGTACCAGTACCGCTCGAGACAGGTCACGGACACGAAGGTCCCGATGTAGGCACCGCGTCCGCAGACGCCGTCGAGGATCGTGTGGTCGATCCCGAGCCGGGTGGGGTTCTCCCGCCGCCACTGGGCGTGGAACCGCGCGCCCTCGTCCTGGCCGCTGGGATCGAGGGTGTAGTCGATCTGGAAGAAGAAGCCCTCGACGTCGACCGGGTGCTCGTTCGTCACCGTGATCCGGGCGCGACTGCCGAACGGCATCGTGAAGTAGCTGTTGAGCCCGCTGGTGGGCGCCACGACGATCGGCGTCGAGGTCACCAGGGCCCGGGTGCCGGCGCCGCAGCAGAAGAAGTCACCGAGCGGGACCTCGACCGACGGTGTGTCCTCGTCGTCCCAGTACGCGCGCAGCACCAGGTCCCGCAGCACGAAGCCGACGGCGTCGGTGTGGTCGGGCAGGGTGAACCAGATGTGCGTGATCGCACCGGCCCCCTCGATATCCGCCAGCACCGTCTCCTCGCCCTGGGGCAGGGTGAGGCACGGACGCCCTTTTCGCCCGGGCCCGAGGGCGGAGGCCGTCCGGCCCCCACCCCCCTTCGCTCCGTCGGGGTTCTCCGCGGTGATCGATCGGGACAGCAGTCCTCGGCCGAGGGCCGGGACGGTGGAGAGGAGGGACAACGAGGAACTCCGGTCTCGGGTGGGTGGTCGGGACGAGGACGAGAGATGTCGTGGGTGGGATCACCCCACCTGGGGTCGCAGCACGACCCCCTGGAGCTCGACGGCGGCGCCGTCGCCGAACACCCCGTACCAGCCGCGCGGGCGGTGGTACATGCGGGCGCTCAGCGCCACGTCGCCCGCGTAGGCGACGACGGCGGTGCCGTCGGCGACGATCCGGAACGGGATCGGGCGACCCGGCTGGATCGCGAGCGGCCGGTCCAGCTCGGGGAAGTGGTCGACGTACCAGCTGTGGTAGCCCCCGACCTTGCCGAACTGGAGGGCCTGACGCTCGGCGTCGAACCGCAGGAAGTACCCGCCGTTACCCTCCTCGTCCGTGTCGAGGAGGACCCCGGCGTGGCCGGTGCTCGAGCCCACCGTCACCTCGCCCTCGATGAGCGCGGCCGCGGGCAGTCGGCCCAGCACCGCGGTGCGGCGCTCGTAGGTCGCATCGAGCACGACATCAACGGCGGCGGCGGCGGGCTCGCCGAACCGGTCGAGCAGTGCCTGAGGCGGCCGGGTTCCGAGCGTGCCGTCCTCGCGCTGGACGATCTCGTGCACCGTGAGGCATCCGCCCCACTGCCACTCGCCGTCGTCCTGGTCCTCGAGCTTCGTCGGATTCCACCCGAAGAGCAGGCGCGGACCGCTGCCGTCCTCGGGGCCGGCCGACTTCGCCGCGTAGAACGCGCGGTTGTCGAACTGGTTGTCCCGGGGGGTGAGCCACGGCCCGTCGGGGTCGCGGCTCATGACGTAGCGGGTCGCGGTGTGCGTCGTGTACTCGGAGAACACGAGGTAGTACCAGTCGCCGATCCGGAACAGGTCAGGGCACTCGTGACCGTGGTAGCGCCCGGGTGCGTAGTCGTACGCGGGCTCCCAGGTGCGCAGGTCGGTGCTCGTGAGGACCGCGGTGCAGCCACGGCCCGTCGGCTCCCCGGACCGGACGCGGGCGGCCACCAGCATGGTCGCGACGCCGGTGACCGGGTGCCGGTAGACGAACGGGTCCCGCCAGTCGTGGCGCTCGTACCGGCTCTCGTCCGGGAACAGCGCGAAGTCGGGATCCTTCGTCCAGTGGTCGAGGTCGGGGCTCGTCGCGTGGAGGATCACCTGCTCGTGCTGGCGGTCGTTGCGGAAGAGCGGGTTGATCCCGGTGAAGTAGATGTGGTGCAGGCCGTCGTCGTCGGTGAACACCGAGCCCGTGCCGACCCCGGGGTCCTGGTCGGCATCGCCCCCCTTGGGGATCGCCTCCCCGTGGTCGACGAACGTCGCCCCGTCCAGCGTCGAGACGTGGTGCCAGGGGCTGCCCCAGCCGTAGTTGTCCGCGTCCCGGTAGTTGCGCAGGTAGAACAGGTGGTACCGGCCGTCGTCGAAGCGGGGGATGCAGTCCCCCACGACGCCGGAGGGTGGCTTGTAGAACACGTTCATCGGGTCACCCTCCGGGCGCAGTGGACGTACGGCATCGAACGATCAGCTGGGGTGGTGCGGATCGTCAGCGGGCGTGCGGGTCGGTGCGAATGCGGTCAGCGGGAGTGCGGGTCGGCAGGAGTGCGGTCAGCGGGAGTACGGGTCGGCGGCATCGCGCAGACCGTCACCCACGAAGTTGAACAGCACGACCGCGTAGACCAGGACGACGGCGGGCAGCAGCAGCCACGGGTAGTTCGCCACCACCGTGACGTCCTGAGCGGCCTGGAGCAGGGTGCCCCAGCTCACGTCGGGCGGGGTGATGCCGAGGCCGAGGAAGCTCAGCGTCGTCTCGCCGAGGATCATGCCCGGGACGGCGAGCGTGATGTGCACGATGAGGAAGCTCGTGACACCGGGCAGCAGGTGCTTGCCGATGATCTTCGAGTGGCTGGAGGAGGAGATCCGCGCCGCAGTGACGTAGTCCTCCTCGCGCAGCGACATGAGCTTGCCTCGCACCACGCGCGCCAGGCCCGTCCAGCCGACCAGCGACAGGATGACCGTGATCGCGAGATAGGTCTGGATGCCCGACCAACCCTGGGGAATGGCCGCCGACAGCGCCATCCACAGCGGGATCAGAGGGATCGAGATGAGGAAGTCGATCGTGCGCTGGATGACGGAGTCGATGCGACCGCCGAAGTAGCCGGAGATCCCGCCCAATATCACGCCGAGCACGAAGCTGATCAACACGCCCGCGAGACCGACGAACAGCGAGACCTTCGAGGCGATGACGATCCGGGAGAACAGGTCGCGACCGAGGTTGTCGCTCCCCCACAGGAGCAGGGGCTGCGCGTCCTCCCCCGTGCCGAACAGCCGGTGGTCCATCGGGATGAACCCCAGGAGGCGGTACTCCTCGGACGGGACCCACAGCCGCACGGGGAACCGCTCGGCGTCGTCGGGGATCGTCGTCTTGTAGCTGAACGTCGCCGGGTCGAGCGCCGTCTCCGTCTCGTAGATGAAGGGCATGTGCCAGCTGCCCTCGCGGTCGATCACCCGCACGAGCGTCGGTGGGTTGTACTGGTGCTCCGAGAACTGCTGCTGCACCGAGTGCGGGGCCACGAAGTCCGACAGCAGCGCCGTCGCGTAGAGCAGGATGAGGAGCCACAGGGCGATCGGCGCGATCTTGTGCTTCTTGAAGCGGTGCCAGACCAGCTTGCTCTGAGCGGCGTCGCGCAGCCGCTCCTGGACCTTCTGCTGCCGACGGCCCCGCCGCGACTTCAGCTCCTCGAGCCGCTCCAGCCCGCGTTCGCGGACGTAGTGCTCCTGCTCGACGGGTCGTTCCTCGAGTTTGGTACTCATCTCGAACTCTCCTCGGACGCGGCCACTAGTAGCGGATACGGGGGTCGATGGCTGCCAGCAGCACGTCCGACAGGAGCGTGCCCACGATGGTGAGCCCACTCAGGATCAGGACGATCGCGCCGGTGAGGTACATGTCCTGGGCGAGGATCGACTCCAGCAGGACCGGCCCCGTCGTGGGGAGGTTGAGCACCTTGGAGACGACGACCTCGCCACCGACCATCGCCGGGAGCATCCACCCGATCGTCGAGACGAGCGGGTTGATGGCGATGCGCACCGGGTACTTGAGGATCACGCGGTGCTCGGGCAGGCCCTTGGACCGCGCGGTCGTCACGTAGAGCTTCTTGAGCTCGTCCAGCAGGGACGACCGCAGCACGCGGATCGTTCCGGCGGCTCCCGTGACGGCCAGCACCGCAACCGGGAGCCACGTGTTCTTCATCAGGTCGAGCATCTTGGCCATCGACCACGGTGCGTTCCGGAACTCCGGCGAGTACAGCCCGGTGATGAGGAAGCCCGTGTTGTCGAAGATCAGGTACATCGACACGAGTGCCAGCAGGAACGGCGGGACCGCCACACCCACGAAGCTGAGGAAGGTGGCGATGTGGTCGCCGATCGAGTACTTGCGCAGAGCCGAGTAGATGCCGACCGGGACCGCGATGATCCAGGTGACGAGCATCGACACGAGGGCGAGGAGGATCGTGCGGGGGATGCGCTCCGCGAGGACCGCCGACACCGGCTTGTCGTAGAGGAACGAGTTCCCGAAGTCCCCTTGGAGCAGGTGGGACATCCAGATCCAGTACTGGGCGATCAGGGGCTGATCGAGGCCGTAGCGCGCTCGGAGCGCATCGATCTGTGCCTGGTTGACCGACCCGCCCTGCATCTCGAGATTACGGATGTAGGTGTCCACGAAGTCACCCGGCGGCAGCTGGATGATGAGGAACGCTACGAGCGAGATGACGAACAGGAACGGAATGAGCAGGAGCACTCGTCGGATCACGAACTGTGTCATGACTCGAACCTCCCGGTACTGGATCTGGATGTCACCGCATACATCGGTCCGATGCCTCCGCTACTCGGAGAACCAGAGGCCCGCAGAACCGATGTAGACGTCGAGCTCGACCGGAGAGCCCTCGTTCGGGAGGTTCTGCAGCCGGGCATCGGCGACCGTCGGGTGCACCCGGAGGCCCGTGATCGGGATGAAGGCGTAGTGCTCGCGCATCCAGGTCTCGAGCGCCTCCCAGCGCTGGACGCCCTCGGCCGACTCCGGCGGAACCGCCTTGCGCGCCACGTGCAGGTCGAAGAACTCCTGCATCTCCGGCGTGAGCTCGCGACCCTTCTCACCGTTGGAGGAGAAGTACGCCCACTGGTCGGTCGCCCACGGACCCTTGTGGTTCGGCAGGTAGTCCTCGGAGATGCCCGACGCCCAACCCTGACCGTCGTTCCAGTGGATCGAGGCCATGATCTGGTTGGAGTCCTTGCGCTGGCCCCACAGCGTGGGGTCGACCGTGTCGAGCTGGACGTTGATCCCCACCTCGGCGAGCTGGGACCGCAGGAGCTCGGCCACCGGGTTCTGGTCGGCCGACTCGGCCGCGTAGGTGATCGGGAGCACGAACGGCGAGCCGTCGGGGTAGGTGCGCATCCCGTCCGCACCGGCCGCCATGCCGATCTCGTCCAGCAGCGCGTTCGCCTCGTCCGGGTTGTAGGTCCGCCAGGCCGGGTCGACGTCGCCGAACAGACCGAAGTACACGGCAGTGTTGATGGCGTCGCCGTCGATCGCCGAGGCGATGGCGTGGTGGAAGCGGCTCTCGGGGTCGTTCATGAGCACCTGCCACTGGCTGCCCTCGACCGTCCACTCGAAGTCGCGGTTGAGGAAGAGCTGCAACGGGTTGTTGAACGAACCGGTGGTGAACACGCGAAGACCCGACCGCTCGGCGTTCTGGGTGTAGATCGACATGTTGTTGAGCGAGGTCTCCCCACCCGTGGCGAGCGACACCTGGCCGGCCAGGATGGCGTTGGTCCGGGCGTCGCCGTCGATCACGCGGTTGACCACGACCTTGTCGACGTACGGCAGCTGGTGACCCGAGCCGTCCACGTGCCAGAAGTAGGGGTTGCGCTCGAAGACCGAGAGGTTCTCACCCGACTCGACGATCACCCAGGGGTTGAGGACCGGCAGACCGACGGCGCGCGGCTCGCCCGAGTCCCAGTGGGAGACGTCCTTGTACTCGAGCAGCGTCTGCCAGTCGTTGCGCGCGTTCTCCTCGACCAGGGCGGCGAGCTCGTCCGCGTCGGCGTAGTCGGCGTGGAACTGCTTGAGGTAGTGCGCCGGCTTGATGAGCTCGCTGTAGGCCGGGATCCACGAGTTGAGGTCGGCCACGAACTGGCCGTACGACTCGGAGAAGGTCATCGTGAACGTGTAGTCGTCCTGGACGTCGATCTGCCCGAGCCCCTTGGCCGGGCTGCCCTGGGTGTACAGCCAGCTCGGCGCGGGCCGGTTGGCCTCGGGGTTGCCGTAGATGTCCTCCATCGTGAACCGGACGTCCTCGGTGGTGAGGGGTTCGCCGTCGGACCACTTGATGCCCTCGCGGAGCGTCATCGTGAAGACCGTGTAGTCGTCGTTGTGCTCGAAGGCGCTCAGGACGTTCGGCGCGCTGACCTCGGTCGTCTGGCCGGGCGAGCGCAGCACCGTGGTGCCGGTGATGTTGACGAAGCCGCTGGCGCCGAGCGCGGAGACCGAGATCTCACCGCCGTAGCGGCCGTCCACCCAGTCGAGGTACTCCTCCTGGAGGTAGATCCCGGGGCCGACGACGAACGGCTCGGCAGGGATCCGCTCGTCGATGGGGGGCAGGTCGCCGGCGGAGACCCGATCGGCGAGCAGCGGCGGCTCGAGGAAGCCGCGCTCCGACGGGGTGATGCCCTCCTCGACGGCGGCGCTCCCACCGCCGTCGCCCGTGGCACCGCCCCCACCGCCGCCGGGGTCGTCCCCGCCCCCGCTGGTGAGTGCCCAGATGCCGCCGCCCACCACGAGGGCACCGACAACGCCGCCAGCGATCAGCCGACCGCGGCGCTTCTTACTCTTCCGGCTCATCCCGGAGCTCCTTTGCGTCTCGGATGGTCGTCCGTCCGTCGCCCACACGGGCTCAGGCGAGCCCGCGTCCGTGCAGGCTCGTTAGACGTTTAACCGAGACTGTTCTAGCAGCCGGGCGCGAGGCGCGTCAAGGAACCGCAAGGTAACAAGCCGATAACGGAGGCGCTGCGGCGGGTGGGCTTGACGGCTGCGGCGCGGCCTGTTATTCCTTTAACCCAGACGGAGGGCATACCCGTGAGGACATCGAAGTCTCCCAAGCGCGCCACCATGAGTCAGGTGGCGCGGCTCGCTGGCGTCTCCATCGCTACGGTCTCGTTCGTCGTCAACGACGACCCGAAGGCGAAGACGCTGACGCAGGCGACCCGCGACCGGGTCAACGAGGCCGTCCGCATGCTCGACTACCGACCGAACCTCGCTGCCCGGGGCCTTCGCACCCAGCGCACCCACTCGATCGCCGTACTCACCGACTACCTCACCTCCGTGCCGTGGACGAACTCCACGACCCGCGGGGTCCAGGAGCGCGCGTGGGACCGCGGCTACCTGGTCACGACCATCGCCACCGGCGGCGACCCGACGCTCCGCAAGGGCGCCATCGAGATGGCGCTCGCGCGGCAGTTCGACGCCGTCATCGTGACGACCGACTTCACCCATGAGGTCGAGGTCCCGGCGGAGTTCGACTCGCTCCCGGTCGTGATGCTCAACTGCTTCTCCGACGACGACCGCCCGCGGGTCCTCCCCGGGGAGCAGGGCGGCGGCAAGGCGGCCGCCAACGTGCTCATCGAAGCCGGGCACCGCAGGATCGGCTTCATCAACGGTGTGCGCGACACCTACGCCGCCAAGGAGCGCCGACTGGGCTACCGCGACGCGCTGCAGGAGGCGGGCATCCCCTACGACCGCACCCTGGTGCGCACGGGCAACTTCCAGACCGACGGCGGCTACGAGCAGGCCGTGGCGCTGCTGGATCGCCCCGACCGTCCGTCCGGGATCATGTGCGCCAACGACCGCATGGCCGTCGGCCTCTACTACGCGGCGTTCCAGCGCGGCCTGCGCATCCCCGAGGACCTCTCGGTCGTCGGGTACGACAACCACCTCGAGCTCTCCGGCCGCGCCGTCCCCGCCATGACCAGCGTGCAGCTGCCCCACTACGAGATGGGCATGGCCGCCGTCGACATGCTGCTCGACCAAGCCCCGGATGCTCCCCGCCTCCGAGAGATCGCCTGTGAACCGGTGATCCGCGAGTCCGTCGCCCCTCCCTGCACCGCTGGTGCCGGGACGGGCGACCTCACAACTGCCACCCCCCGAGCCAACTGACTGGAGGCGCCATGAGCCTGCTCGAGGTGAAAGATCTGCGGACGTACTTCTTCGTCGACGCAGGAGTCGTCAAGGCGGTCGACGGCGTCGATCTGGAGATCGGCGAGCGCGAGACCGTTGGCGTCATCGGCGAGTCCGGGTGCGGGAAGAGCACCATGGCCCACTCGCTGCTGCGCCTCATCGTCGAGCCCGGCGAGGTGGTCGGCGGCACGGCCGAGATCACGCTCAAGGACGGCCGGCGGGAGGACATCTTCGCGTACGAGCCCGACTCCCCCGAGCTCCGGGCGATCCGCGGCAACGACGTCGCGATGATCTTCCAGGAGCCGATGGCGAGCTTCTCGCCCGTCCACACCATCGGGTCCCAGATCGGGGAGATGCTCGAGCAGCACACCGATCTGGACGACGACGAGATCGAGGAACGCGTCATCGACCTCATGCGCAAGGTCGGCATCTCCAACCCGGAGGCGCGGGTCGACCAGTACCCGCACGAGTTCTCCGGCGGTATGCGGCAGCGCGCGATGATCGCGATGGCGCTGGCGTGCGGACCGGCCCTGCTCATCGCCGACGAGCCGACCACCGCGCTCGACGTCACGATCCAGGCGCAGATCCTGCAACTGCTCAAGGACCTGCAGACCTCCGAGGAGATGTCGGTCCTCTACATCACCCACAACCTCGGGGTGGTGGCCGAGCACGTCGACCGCGTCTACGTGATGTACCTGGGCAAGGTCGTGGAGTCGGCCCCAACCAAGGAGCTCTTCGCGAACCCGATGCACCCCTACACGCGCAAGCTGCTGGCCTCGGTGCCCAAGCCGGGCCACCCCGTCGACCGCCTCGAGGTGATCGAGGGCTCGGTGCCCGTACCGATCGGACTGAAGCCCCAGTGCGGGTTCGCCAGTCGCTGCGCGCAGGCGATCGAAGGGGTCTGCGACGCGACGACGCCGGCCATCACCCAGCAGGGGGACAGCCACTACGTGCGCTGCTTCCTGTACTCCGACCAGATCCAGGAAGAGAGCGAGTGGAGCCATGTCTGAGACTCCCGTTCGGACGACGGCCACGCCCTCGACCGAGGTGACCGACCGCACGGTGCTCACGGTCGAGCACGTCAGCAAGGACTTCCCGATCCGCGGTGGACTGTGGTCCCGTGGGCGCGGGACCGTCCACGCCGTCGACGACGTCACCTTCACGCTCGACAAGGGTGAGACCCTCGGTGTCGTGGGCGAGTCCGGCTCGGGGAAGACCACGCTCGGCCGGGTCATCGTGCGGGCACACGAACCCACCTCCGGGAAGGTCCAGATCCGGGACCACAACGGGCGGATGGTCGACGTCACGGCCGCCGGCGCCTCCGAGCTCAAGGACGCCCGGCGCAGCTTCCACATGATCTTCCAGGACCCGTACTCCTCGCTGAACCCGCGGATGACGGTCGAGGAGATCGTCGGTGAGCCCCTCGTGAACAACCTCGGCCTCAAGGGTGCCGAGCTGCGCAAGCGCGTGGTGGAGACCCTCGAGCTCGTCGGCCTCGGCGCCCAGCACCTGAGCCGCTACCCCAACGCGTTCAGCGGCGGACAGCGTCAGCGCATCGGCATCGCCCGGTCGCTCGCCTGCCGTCCAAGCCTCATCGTGTGCGACGAGGCGGTCTCCGCCCTCGACGTGTCGATCCAGGCGCAGATCCTCAACCTGCTCAAGGACCTGCAGCGCGACCTCGACCTGTCCTACCTGTTCATCACGCACGACCTGGCCGTGGTGGAGCACCTCGCCCACCGGACCGCGGTGATGTACGTCGGCCAGGTGGTGGAGACCGGCCGCACCGAAGACATGTTCGGGCGGCCGCGCCACCCCTACACCGAGGCCCTGCTCTCGGCCGCACCCGTACCCGAGGAACACCGCACCCGTCCCACGATCGTGCTCAAGGGCGAGGTGGCGAACCCGGCGGCACCACCCTCGGGCTGCTATTTCCACCCTCGGTGCCCCTACGCGCAGGACGTCTGCTCACGAGAGGCACCCGCGCTGCGCGAGGTCGCACCCGGCCACTTCGCGGCATGCCACTTCGCGGACGTGCTCCAACTCGCCGGACCTACCGCACCGCCTCCATCGCCGCCCGAGGCAGCGCTGATCGAACAAGCCTCCTCCGCCGCGGCGGTGGCACCCGTCGACGACGACGCGGCGGCGCAGGAGTAGTACCCGAGGCGTATGACCTAGCGCGGCACCACGGCGACAGCCAAGGTCTACCTCCGCCCTTGGCCAATCGTTGTAAGACTGACACCACCCGGAGTAGTGCCCCCTAGAGTGGTGTAGCCCCCGCGGACGGCGAGTCTCCTCGTAAATGAGGAAGCGGCCACCGCGGGACCTTCGAGTATCACCTTGCACAGTTCTTCTCGAATGGATCACCACGATGACCGCACCCCATATTGTCGACCCTGCCCGCGTGCTGGGCAATCTCCTCACGGACGCATCGCCGGACATGATGCGATCCCTGTTGCAGACCATGATCAACGCGCTGCTCAGCGCCGACGCGGACGCCGTCTGCGGAGCCGAATGGGGCCAACCGTCGGCTGACCGGCAGGCTGAAGCGCCCCAGGTTTCTTGCCGCTCCTATGCGGGTTGCGGCTCTCGGTTGAGGGTCGCGTAGTGGGCCTGCTCGAACTCGGCGGGTGGGACGTAGCCGAGGCTCGAGTGAAGCCTACGAGTGTTGTACCAGTCGACCCAGCCGGCGGTCGCGAATTCGACGTCCGCGATCGTCTTGTAGGGCCCATCGTGGAACACTGTCGTGCGGATGCATTCGGCCTTGTAGAGCCCGTTGATCGTCTCCATGAGCGCGTTATCGTAAGCGTCGCCGACAGATCCGATCGAGGGTGCGATGCCGTCCAGGGCGAGCTTGTCGGTGTAGGCCAGTGAGACGTATTGAGACCCGGCGTCCGAGTGCGCGCGGAGCTGCTGCGGCTCGATCGGATGGCCCTGCCGGCCGCGTTCCCATAGGGCCATCCGCAGTGGGATCATCACGAGCTCGACGTGCTTGCTGGTCTGGGCGTGCCAGGCCACGATCCGCTGCGAAAACACGTCGACGATGAACGCGACGTACACCCATCCGGCCCAGGTCCGGCAATACGTGATGTCCATCACCCAGGTGTGATCGGGCCGCGGCGCGGTGAAGTCGCGGTTCAGCAGGTCCCCGGCGCGGACCCCGTCTTTGGCGGGGATCGTGGTGCGGGTGCCCTTGTCGCGGCGGATGCCTTCCAGACCGAGGCCTCGCATCGCCCGGTCGACCGCGCCGCGTGACGCGTTCAGAATCCGGGTCCGACGGATCAGCGCGGTCATCTTCCGCCGCCCGTAGAGGCCCTCCGGTGTGAGCACGCGACGCACCCGCCCGTTCATCTCAACCATGGTCCACGCGGCATCACGAACCGCGCCGTAGACCTGCGCGTCGGTGACGGTGCGGGCCGCGATGATGCCTTGTCGTTGGGCCCGGTAGGTGCGCGCGGCGATCTGGCAGCCCTGCTCACGCAAGACCCGGCAGATCGACTCGACCGCGTGCCCCTCGGCTCTCATCGTGTCGATGAAACCCATCATCAATGGTTGCGGGGGTCGAGTTCCCCCCACGAAGAAACTCGTTGCCGCTTTCAGAATCGCGACGTCTTCACGGAGGCGCTTGTTCTCCGCCTTGAGCCGTTTGATCTCGGCGTGCTCGACCGACGTGACGCCGTCGCGGGTGCCGTCGTCGATGTCGGCTTGCAGCACCCACCGGCGCACGGATTCGTGGCCGACACCGACCTGGCGGGCTACGGCCGCTGACGCGGCCGTCAACGAGGGATACTCCGACCGGTGCTCCCGCACCAGCCGCACCGCCCGGTCACGGAGCGCGGGATCGATCTTCTTCGGCATGACTTACATCCTTCCAACTCAAAAGGATGCGGCATCAAACCTGGGGCGCTTCACCTCGCGAACGACAGGAACCACCTCGCGAACGCAGAGATCGCCTCGCAGGCCGCGAGAACCTCTCGCGAAAGGACAGAGAACCTCTCGCGAAAGGACAGAGAACCTCTCGCGAAAGGACGGAAATCACCTCGCGAAGCGGTTCAGCCGACGGGCCCGACCAGCCGCGCGTGCCACGCCATCGCCGAGAGGTCGGTGAGCGACGCGACCTGGTCCACCACGACCCGCATCCGCTCGGCGTCGGACTCCGCCTCGCGGTAGTCGCTCACGAAGTGCGGCTCGAGCGCGAGCTCGGCGCGCTCCAGCAGCACCCCCACGAGGTCGGTCACCACCCGCCGCTGGAACGTGTAGAGCGGCTCGTGCTCGCGCGGCGCCATGACGTACAGCGCCGCCACGCCCTTGAGCACCGCGATCTCGGCGAGCGTGCCACGCGGCACCTCCAGCCGAGCGTCGTACCGCCCGAGGTCGCCGTAGCCGTGTACCGCACGGGTCGCGTCCACGGCGGAGCCGACGAACCGCCCGATGAGCTGGGAGGTCACGTCCTTCACCCGCGCGAGGGAGGCGCGCGTGCCGTCGTACTCGCTCGCCCAGTCCGGGAGCGCGACCACCCGCGCGACGGCGTCACCCAGCTCGTCGTCGGTCAGGTCCGGGTCGTACCAGGACCGCACCTGCGCCACGACCCGCGCCTGCTCGCGGTCCTCGCGCAGCACCCGCGGGTCCACGCGCCAGCCGACCACGGCGTCCTCGACGTCGTGCACCGAGTACGCGACGTCGTCGGCGAGGTCCATGACCTGCGCCTCGAGGCAGCGCTCCCGCCCGGGCGCACCCTCGCGCAGCCACGTGAAGACGGGCAGGTCGTCGTCGTACACGCCGAACTTCCGCGAGCGCCGACCGTCCACCCGGCGCGGCGCATCGCGGCGCTGCCACGGGTACTTCGCGGACGCGTCCAGGCTCGCGCGGGTGAGGTTGAGCCCCACGCAGCGTCCGTCCGGCCGGAACACCTTGGGCTCGAGCCGGGTGAGGATCCGCAGCGTCTGCGCGTTCCCCTCGAAGCCGCCCGCGTCCTCGGCCACGACGGCAAGCGCCGCCTCCCCGTTGTGCCCGAACGGCGGGTGGCCCAGGTCGTGCGCGAGACACGCGGCGTCGACGACGTCCGGGTCGCAGCCCAGCTGCTTGGCCAGCTCCCGGCCCACCTGCGCCACCTCGAGCGAGTGCGTGAGCCGCGTGCGGACGAAGTCGTCGGTCGACGGCGCGAGCACCTGCGTCTTGGCACCCAGCCGGCGCAGCCCCGAGGAGTGCAGGATCCGCGCACGGTCGCGCTCGAACGGGGAGCGCCGCGGGTTCTTGGCGACCTCGGGGAGCCATCGCTCGACGTCGGAGGCCATCATCGCGTGACGGCTCGCGTGCGCGAGGGGAGGTTGCCAGGACATCGTCGCCAGCCTAGTGGCGCACCGCCCTGGCGGCGGTGGGCATGCGGCGGCTGTGGACGGCCACCCGGCTCAGCGCGGCGCCCCGGCGAGGGGGCGGGACGCGCGACGGCGAGCATCCGCTTCGCGCGCACGGTCACCCGCGCGGTGACGGACGAGACGCGGTGCCCGAGGGCCGCGAGCCGCGGCCTGGCGGGATTTGCCCGCTCGTGCGGCCCGCGGGAGGATGGTCTGATGAGCGCGACGACCTCGACCGTGTGCCGCACCAGCCCCGTCTCCCCGCCTCGGACCGGCACCCAGCAGTGGTGGCACACCGCGGTCGTCTACCAGGTCTACCCCCGCTCCTTCGCGGACTCCGACGGCGACGGCGTGGGCGACCTCCCGGGCATCACCCAGCGCCTGGGTCACCTCGCCCGACTCGGCGTCGACGCTCTCTGGCTCTCCCCCTTCTACACGTCCCCGCAGGCCGACGCGGGCTACGACGTCGCCGACTACCGCGACGTCGACCCGCTGTTCGGGACGCTCGCCGACGCCGACGCCCTCATCGAGCGGGCCCACCAGCTCGGGCTCAAGGTCGTCATCGACCTCGTGCCCAACCACACCTCCTCCGAGCACGCGTGGTTCAGGGCGGCCCTGGCCGCGGGACCGGGCAGCCCGGAGCGCGCGCGCTACCTCTTCCGCGAGGGCCGCGGCTCCCGCGGCGAGCTCCCCCCGAACAACTGGCGCAGCGTGTTCGGCGGCGAGGGCTGGACCCGGGTGACCGAGGCGGACGGCACGCCCGGCCAGTGGTACCTGCACCTGTTCGACACCACGCAGCCGGACCTGGACTGGTCCAACCCCGAGGTCGCCGAGGAGTTCCGCTCGGTCCTGCGGTTCTGGCTCGACCGCGGCGTCGACGGCTTCCGGGTCGACGTCGCGCACGGCCTCGTGAAGAAGGAGGGCCTGCCGGACTGGGCCGGCCACTCCTCGATGGTGTCGGAGACCGAGCACGGTGAGCTGCCGACGCACGACGTCGGGGACGTCATCGAGGACGCTGGGGACGCCGACGCCACGCCCGCCACGCACACCGACACCGACACCGACGCCGACGCCGACGCCGACGCCGACGTCAACGACGGCCCGATGTGGAACCAGCCCGGCGTCCACGAGGTCTACCGCGACTGGCACCGAGTGCTCGCGGAGTACGGGCCGGACCGCATGCTCGTGGCCGAGGCGTGGGTCGAGCCGCTCAGCGCCCTCGCGGAGTACGTCCGCGAGGACGAGATGCACCAGGCCTTCAACTTCGCGTTCCTCTCGGCGCACTGGCACCCGCACGAGCTGCGGTCCGTCGTCGAGCGCTCGCTGCACGCCAACGACGCCGTCGGCGCACCGACCACGTGGGTGCTGTCCAACCACGACGTCGTGCGGCACCACTCGCGGTTCGGCCTGCCCTCGGCAGGCGGCAACGTCGAGGCGCTCAGCCCGACCGACCCCGTGCCCGACGCCGAGCTCGGCCTGCGCCGCGGCCGCGCCGCGACCCTGCTCCAGCTCGGGCTGCCCGGGTCCGCCTACCTCTACCAGGGTGAGGAGCTCGGGCTGCCCGAGCACACGCTGCTGCCGATGGAGCTGCGCCAGGACCCCGCCGTCGCGCGCGGCGGCGGCAACGGCCGCGACGGCTGCCGCGTCCCGCTGCCCTGGGAGGCGGACGCGCCGGGGTTCGGCTTCTCGCCGTCGGGCGCCACGTGGCTGCCGCAGCCCGCGGACTGGGCGACGTACGCCCTCGACGCCCAGAAGGGCGTCCCCGGCTCGACCTTCGAGATGTACCGCACGGCGCTTCGCCTGCGCCGCTCCTACTCGCTCGGCTCGGGCGGCCTCGCGTGGGTCGACCTCGAGGACGAGGACGTGGTGGCGTTCGGCAACGGCGAGGTCGTCGTCGCCGCCAACACCGGCGGGCACGACTACCCCCTGCCGGACGACCACGAGGTGCTGCTCGCGAGCGGTCCCCTCCGCGAGCACGACGGCGAGACGCACCTTCCCCCGGACACCACCGTCTGGCTGCGGCGCACCTCGGCGGAGCGCCGCGAGCCGTTCGGTCCGGACTGATCACCCGGCCGACCCGGCGGCGCAGGGCAGGGCCGGCGGCCCCGCCCCACCGCCCCGTCAGGGCCGGACCAGCACCGCCCAGCCCCACGCGGGCAGCGCGATCGTGTCCCCGCGCTCGAGGGTGAGCTGCTCGCCCGCGGGGGCTGCGCCGTCGGACGCTGCGTCGCCAGACCCCGCGGCCTCGACCTCCGGCGTCCACCGCCGCCACTGACCCGCCACGGGACCCGTGCGCAGCTCGACATCGCGCGCGGCGTCGGAGAGGTTGAGCACCACGAGCACGGCGTCGCCGCCGGCGTCCCGCACGAACGCGATCACCTGCTGCGGGTCGGACGTGCGCACCTCGAGCATGGGCGCGCCCCACGCGCCGTTGTCGAGCGCGCGGTAGCGGTGCCGCATCGCGAGCAGCGCGGTGTAGAAGTCGCCCATGGGGTGCTCGCGCCACTCGATCGGGTCGCGGTCGAAGAACGGCAGCCGGCGGTCGTTGCCCGCCTCCTGCCCGGAGTAGATCAGCGGCATGCCGTCGCTCGTCACCGACAGCACGATCGCGGCCTCGAGCGCGTCGCCGAACTGCTCGAACTCGGTGCCGTCCCACGCGTTCTTGTCGTGGTTGGACACGAACAGCATCCGGATCGAGTCGCGCGGGTAGGCGCGGTCGTTCCACGCGTAGTAGCCGCGCAGCGCGTCGACGTTGGCCTTGCCGGTCGCGATCTCGTGCATCGCAGAGTTCCAGGTCCATGCGTACGTCATGTCGAACGCCTCGTCGTGCAGCTCCCGCGACTCCCACTCGGCGAGCAGGAACACCGGCTTGATCCGCTCGAGCTGCTCGCGCACCCGCACCCAGAAGTACGTCGGCACGAGGCCCGCGACGTCGCACCGGAACCCGTCGACGTCGGCCTCGCGCACCCAGTACTCCATCGCGTCGGCCATGTAGTCCGCGACGCCCGGCTGGTCGTAGTCCAGGTCGACGATGTCGTCCCAGTCCCACCACGGCGTCGGGATGAGTTCACCGTCGGCGTCGCGCGGGAAGTACTCCGGGTGCTCCTCGAGGAGCACGCTGTCCCACGAGGTGTGGTTGGCGACCCAGTCGAGGATGACGTGCAGGCCGAGCTCGTGCGCGCGGTCCACGAAGGTGCGCAGGTCCTCGAGCGTGCCCAGCTCCGAGCTCACCGAGTAGTAGTCGCGCACCGCGTAGGGGCTGCCGAGCACGCCCTTGCGGTTCACGACGCCGATCTCGTGCACCGGCATGAGCCACACGATGTCGACGTGCAGGGCGGCGATCCGCGGCAGGTGCTCGATCGCGGCGCGCAGCGTGCCCTCGGGAGTGAGCTGGCGCGTGTTCACCTGGTAGATCGCCGCGTCGCGCGCCCACTCCGGGTGCGTGAGCCGGGACGGGTGGTGGGAGTAGCTCATGGTGCTCCGTTCGCGATTCGAGACAAGTCTCTGGGCCTCGCGCTCGCCGGCAGCCCGCCGAGCAGCGGGTCGACGGTGTCGAACGTCGAGCCGTCGTGGTGCGGCACCGCGGTGAGGTCGCGCAGCCGTGCTCATCTCGACCCGGTCACCGCCACGCCAGGCCGCGTGTGCCCAGCCGCCAGGCCGACGCCCCCGGCGCACCGGGCAGCAGGAGCCGGCCGGCGTCCACCCGGGCCTCGGCGCCCACGAGGACGCCCTCGAGCGTCCCGCCGAGCAGGTCCAGCGGCAGCGCGAGAGGCTCGACGGCGGCGCGCACCACGTGCACGAGGACGCGCTCGTCGGGGTGCTCGCGCAGGAACGTGAGGCTGTCGGCGCCCACGTGCACCCAGCGCAGCCCGCCGCGCCGCAGCGCGACGCTGCCGGTCCGCGCGTGCACCCACGCGCGGTAGGCCTCCCACGTCGGGGTGTCCCACACGTCCCGGTCCCACGGGAACGGGGTGCGCGCGTGCTCTCCCGTGGTCCCGGTCAGGCCGATCTCGTCGCCCTGGAAGACCGAGGGCACGCCGGGCATCGTCATCTGCAGCGCGAGCGCCAGCAGGTGCCGGCGCCGGCCGCGGCCGGCCACGTCGATCGTGCCGTCGGTCCCGCCGCCGGCGATCGTGCGGAACCGCGGGGTGTCGTGGGAGTCCAGGTGCAGCGTCGACGCGCTCTGGGCAGCCCAGGGCATGGCGGCATGCACCTCGCGCATCGTGCCCACGGCCGAGGTCGCGGGCAGCACCGGCACGTCGATCGGCAGGCCGAGGAAGTCCAGGCCGTGCGGCACCCGCTGCGGCTCGCCGTCGTTCGCCTGCTCGCCGTCGCCCGGGCGATCCGCGACGTCGGGCGCACCCCCGTTGAGCCACACCCACAGCGGGCGGGTGAAGCCCTGGTAGTCCATCGTGCCGTCCCAGCCGTCCCCCGTGAGGTCGGGCCCGGCGTCGTGCCCGTGCTCGGCGAGCAGCCACGCGTCCGGCCGTTCGGCGAGCATCGTGGCGCGGATCCGGCGGGCGACGTCGCGCGCGAGGTCGTCCGCGCCCATCCGCCCGGTCATGTTCGCGACGTCGATGCGCCAGCCGTCCAGCCCGGCCCGCAGCCACCGCGCGACCACCGAGGACTCCCCCTCGTACAGCCGCGCGCGCAGCTCGGCGCTGCGGTGGTCGAGCTTGGGAAGGCTCGGCACGTCGAGCCACGCGACGTAGTCGTCGGGGTGGCGGCGGAAGCGGTAGAAACCGGCCTCCACCGAGTCGGGGTCGGCCTGCGCGGCGCGGAACCACGCGTGCTCGCGACCGGTGTGGTTCGTCGTGAGGTCGCCGAGGACGCGGATGCCGCGCTCGTGTGCCGCGTCGATCAGCCGCACGAGGGCCTCGTCGCCGCCCAGCACGGGATCGACGGTGTCGAACGTGACGGCGTCGTAGCGGTGGTTGGACCGACCCTCGAACACGGGCGTGAGGTACAGCACCGTCGCGCCCAGGTCCGCGACGTGGTCCAGCCGCTCCGCCACGCCGTCGAGGTCGCCGCCGTACCACTGCCGCTCCACGCCCGGCCCGCGCACGAGAACCGGGGCGTCCCACGGCATCGGGTCCGCCCACTCCGGCGTGGACCGGTCCGCGGAGCCGGCCGAGCGCGCGAACCGGTCGGGGAACACCTGGTACGCGACCTGGTCGGCGACCCACGCCGGCGGCTGCTCGTCGGCGCGGATCAGGAAGTCCGCACCGTCGGACGTGTCCCGCTCGTGCACGCCCTCCGCGTTGAGCCAGCGGTAGCGCCCGTGCGGGCCCCCGACGAAGAACCGGTAGGAGGTCAGTGGGTTGACCAGGACGAGGTCCACGTGCCACCAGGTACCGTGCGGCCCCCGCGCGCCGGCGACGGCGGGCGTGAGGTGCGGCTCGCCGTCGCGCACCGCCCGCAGGACGACGTGCTCGGCGCCCGGCTCGCCGCCGGGCGTGTCCGGCACGAGGACGCGCAGCGGCACCGTGGCGCCCAGGCGATGAGGCCCGGGCGCCACGTAGCACGCGGATCCGTCGTGGTGCGGGTGACGCAGGAGGTCGGTGGGCGACTCCGGACTCACCTGGTCATCCCTTGACCGCACCGGAGGTGATGCCCCCGACGATGAAGCGCTGGAGGAACTGGAACAGGATGATGATCGGCACCGCGATGACGACCGACGCCGCCGCGAACCAGCCCAGGTTGTTGGACCGGTCGCTCGCGAGCACGCCGTACATGCCCACGGCGAGCGTCTTGATGGTCGTCGAGCGCAGGAAGATCGACGCGAGCAGGAACTCCCCGACCACTCCGACGAAGACCAGCAGGCCGGAGATCACGAGGATCGGCCGCACCAGGGGCAGCGTGACCTCGAAGAAGACGCGCACGTGCCCCGCGCCGTCGATCTTGGCCGCCTCGTCGAGCTCGTGCGGGATGGTGTCGAAGAAGCCCTTGATGAGGTACACCTGCCCGAGCGAGCCGCCCAGCATGATGAGGATGTACCCCGGCAGCGTGTCCAGTCCGACGGACGGCATCACCGCGCCGATGACGCTGAACATCTGGAACAGCGCGACCGTCACGAGGATCTGCGGGAACATCAGGATCAGCAGCAGCGAGAGCAGCCCGAGCCGGCGGCCCTTGAACCGGAACCGGGAGAACGCGTACGCCGCCAGGGAGCTGAACAGCAGCTGGGCGAACACGACGACCACGGCGACGATCACCGTGTTCCCGAACCACCGGAAGAACGGGCGGGAGGGGTTGTTGGTGAGCGCCTCGAAGTTCACCCAGCTCACGGTGTTCGGGATGATCTCAGTGGAGGCCACCGACCCGATCGGGTTGAGCGCGGCGGACACGATGTACAGCACCGGGATGAGCGCGTAGACGCAGGCCACGATGCCGACGAGGTAGCGCCACGACAGGATGCGCCACCAGCGGGCCCCGCTGAGCTTGTCGGGGCCGGCTCCCTTCTGCGGCTTCGCGGGAGCCACGACCGTCGGAGGGACGGCGGTGGCCGAGGTCAGGTCCGGGGTCGCCATGTCAGTTCATCTCCTCGAGCGCGCGGGTGCCACGGAACTGGATCGCGGCGATGACGCCGGTCAGGACGAACAGCACGACCGAGACCGCGGACGCGAACCCGATCTGCTGACCGGCCGAGCCGAACGCGAGCCGGTAGGTGTAGCTGATGAGGATGTCGGTGCCGCCGGCCGTCGGGTTGTCCGGGGTGAACGGACCGCCCTCCGTGAGCAGCTGGATCGCGTTGAAGTTGTTGAAGTTGAACGCGAACGAGGAGACCAGCAGCGGCGCCGTGGCGACCATGAGGAGCGGGAAGACGATCTTGCGGAACTGGGTGAACCCGGTCGCGCCGTCGATCGACGCCGCCTCCTTGAGGTCGCCAGGGATCGACTGCAGCGCCCCGGTACTGATGAGGAACATGTACGGGAAGCCCATCCAGAGGTTGGTCGCGAGCACCGCGACCTTGGCCCAGGTCGCGTTGCCCAGCCAGTCGATGCCCGTTCCGAGCAGGTCGTTGACCAGACCGTAGTCGCGGTTCCAGAACCCGGCCCACACCATGAGCGAGATGAACCCGGGGATGGCGTACGGGAGGATGAGGATCGACCGGAAGCCGCGCTGGAAGCGCATCCGGGGGTCGTTCAGGGTGACGGCGAGGAGCAGACCGAGCAGGAACGTGCTCGCCACCGAGACGAACGCGAAGACCAGCGTCCACGCGAAGATCCCGGCGAACGGCCCGGTGATCGCGGGGTCGGTGAAGATCCGCTTGTAGTTCTGCAGCCCGATGTTCTCTCCCCACGACTGGTTGGAGAGCCGGTTGCCGTCCTCGTCGACGAAGAACGAACGGTCACCGGACGGGCCGAGCTGCTCGGTGTAGACGACGCCCGTGTCGGTGTTCGTGATGGTGTCCGCCTCCTCGTCGTAGACGAGGGGGGTGCGCATCTCGATCGCCTGGAAGCCCTGCACCTTGATGACGGAGTCACCGCCCGCGGGCACCGAGAAGCCGTCGAGCGGCTGACCCGAGCTGGAGAGGCTGTTCTGCTCCTGGCGGGTGAGGATCGTGTAGCCGTCCGCCTCGGTGACGACGCCGCTCTCGATCGTCACGGCGTCCTCGTCGAGCGGCTGCAGGCCGTCCTCCTCGGAACCGACGTACGCGTCACCGGTCGTGGAGTTCACGAGCAGCATGACGAACGGCCCCGTCGTGGTCGAGCCCGACGTGCCGATCACCATGCCGTAGGTCGCACCGCCCTCGACCTGCACGGCCGAGCTGCCGACGATGCGGGCGATGGCCGCCTCGCGGCTGGTGCGGGTTCCGTCGCCGTAGTTGGTGGTCGAGAGCTGGAACGTCAGGAGGATCGGATAGATGAGGAAGAGGACGAGGAACAGGGTGCCGGGCAGGAGGTACTTCGCCGGTACCGCGCGCCCCGTGAGGTAGATCGCGAGGATGACGAGCGTGATGACCCAGAGGATGGCCAGGAAGGCCCAGTTCGAGGTCGCGATGAGCGTGGGCGTCAGGCCGATCGCGAGGGCGAGGATCAGGCCGAGGCCGATCACTTTGGCGATCAGCACACCGGTCGAGCCACCGGTGATCTCCATGGGAAAGGACCGGCGGGAGCCGGCCGGGGGTCGTGCGTCGGTCTTCGGGGGGGCGGTGGTGGTCACAGCGGCACTCCTTGGCACTCCTGAACGTGGGCGACCCGGGCCTGGCGCCGGCGCCTGAGCGGAACTGCGACTCGGGCGACGACGTCGTGGCCGAGTCTCCCGGGCGCCGGGGCGGCCCGGCGGGGAGCGACGCGCCGGAGTCGGCACCCGAGTCGGGTGCCGACCCCGGCCTTGCGTCAGGAGGAGGCGATCGCGGAGCTGATCGTCTGCGCCGCCGTCGTCATCGTGCTGGCGGGGTCGGCGCCACCGATGATTGCGGCGTACGCCTGGCCGAGCGGCGTCCACACCTGGTCCATCGCGGGGATCGCCGGCATCGGGTAGGCCGCGTCAGCGGCGTCACCGAACACCCCGATCAGGGGGTCGGAGGCGGCGGCCGTCGCCCGCACGGACGTCATCGCGGGCGGCAGGTTCGTGCCCTCGAACAACGTCGTCATGGCCTCCTCGGAGTTCAGGCCGCCACCGGAGGTGCCGGTCACGAAGGCCTGCGCGAAGCTCTTGTTCTGGCCGTTGGAAGCGACGTAGAACGCCTGGGCGCCCATGAACGGCTGAGCCGGGGACATGCCCGCGAAGCCGGGGATCGGCTGGACGGTGTAGCCGTCCGCGCCGAGGCCCGCCTCGACGTCGGACAGCGCCCACGGGCCCGAGATCAGGCAGCCCGCCTGGCCCTGCGCGAAGAGCGAGATCGCGTTGTCGTTCGTGATGGCCGTCGAGAGCACCTTCGAGCCGGCGTCGCCGAGCGTGGCGATCTTCTGCGCAGCTGCGATGCCCGCGTCGGTGCCGACGCCCAGGTCGTTGGCGTCGGGCGTGCCGGTGGCGTCCAGGCCGAACAGGTAGCCGCCCGCCGAGGTGAACAGCGGCTGCATGTGGTACGGGTCACCGTTCACGCCCTGCGGGATGTTCAGCGCGGACTGCACGCTGCCGGCGTCCTTGGCGGCCTGCCCGGCGGCGATCGCGTCGTCGAGCGTCGCGTAGGTGTCCGGGGCGTAGGTCTTGTTGCAGTAGAGCACCAGCGACTCGACGCCGTAGGGGATGCCCATGAGCTGGCCGTTGTACGTGACGGCGGTGACCGCCTTCTCGGAGTAGCCCGAGAGGGAGTCGGCCGAGATCTGCAGCGGGTCGATCGCGCCGTTGGCGACGAGCTGACCGATCCAGTCGTGCGCACCGACGAGCACGTCGGGACCGTTGCCTGCCTGGTTCGCCGTGATGAAGTCCGAACGCGTGTTGACGATGGCCTGCACGCCGACCGTGATGCCGTTGGCCTCGCCGAACGCCTGCGCGACGGCGGTCACGGCGTCGAGCTTGGTGGCGTCGGTCCAGACGACGAGGTCCTCGTTGCCGCGGACCGGCGGGGCGCTGGGGTCGGCGCTCGCGCCGGCGTCGCCGGTGGCCTCGGCGCTGGCGTCCGTGGTCGCCGTCGAGTCACCCGTGGCGTCGGTACCGCCTCCGCCACCACCACAGGCGGTCAGCAGCAGCGTCACCGAGGCGACGGCGGCGACCGAGAGAAGGGACTTGCGCATGTCGATCGTCCTCCAGTGGAACGGGCAGCACCACCTCTGGACCCCGGTGGCCAGACGAGACGAGGCACTGCGACGCACGTCACGCTAGTGCAACTTTCTGCAAGCCAACAGGGGGTGTGGTGCGCGACGCAGGACTGTGACTGAATCGTGACCCAGAGTCCGTGGCAACCGCGGTGCGCGCGGTTGCAGCGTTTCGCCGACCTGCGGCGTCGTTGCAGGGCCGAACAGCGCCGACGCGCCCGTGACTCCCGGAATCGTGGTGCTTGCGCTGGGCCCGCGCTTCGCGAAACTATGCAAGCCTACGAAAACGCTCTGCTCCTTTGCAGTGACGCAACGGATGACGCAACGGATGCTCTCGCCCAAGGAAGGGACGATCACGGTGAGCGAACGCGACCGCCAACGCACGAGGCTGGCCGACCTGGCCGCGCAGTCGGGCGTCAGCACCGCAACGGTCTCCCGCGTCCTCAACCGCAAGCCCGGCGTGGCCGAGTCGACGCGGCAGGCCGTGTACCACGCGCTCGACATGCTCGGGTACGAGCGGCCCAACCGCCCGACCTCGCAGTCCGCCGGCCTGGTGGGCCTCATCGTGCCCGAGCTGTCCAACCCCGTGTTTCCCGCGTTCGCCCAGGCGATCGAGACGGCGCTCGCACACCACGACTACACGCCGCTGCTGTGCACGCAGACGGCCAGCGGGGTCACGGAGGACGAGTACGTCGAGACCCTGCTCGCGGCCGACGTCGCCGGCATCGTCTTCGTCAACGGGATGCACGCCGACGTCCAGTCCCCGCTGACCCGCTACGAGCGGCTCACCGAGCGCGGCGTCCCGTACGTCCTCGTCAACGGCCACCGGGACGATCTCACCGCGCCGTCGGTGTCGGTGGACGAGCGCCTCGCGATGGACATCGCCGTGCGGCACCTCGCGGCGATGGGGCACAGCCGGATCGCGCTCGCCGTCGGGCCCGAGCGCCTCGTGCCCTCCGCGCAGAAGCGCGAGGGGTTCGTCACCGCGATGAAGCGCTACGTCGGCCCGACCGCCGAGCATCGCGTGCTGACGTCGCTGTTCACGGTCGAGGGCGGCGAGGCCTCGGCGCGCGTGCTGGTGCGCGAGGGCGTGACCGCGATCGTCTGCGGCAGCGACCTCATGGCGCTCGGCGCGATCCGCGCGGTGAAGCACGCCGGCCTGCGGGTGCCCGAGGACGTCTCGATCGTGGGCTTCGACGACTCGTTCTTCGTCGGCTTCACCGACCCCCCGCTCACCACGCTGCGCCAGCCCGTGGTCGCGATGAGCCAGGCCGTCGTGGACCTGCTGCTCTCGACGATGCAGGGCCGCTCCGTGCGCGACGAGCTGCGGTTCGCCCCCGAGCTCATCGTGCGGGGCTCGACGGCGGGGATGCACCCGCGCTGAGCTAGCCGGACACCCGCTGCCCCGGGTGGAACGCGACGGCGCCCTGCGCCGGGACCACGAGCGAGGCCACGCCGTCGTCGTGCACCTCGACCGTCCCGCCGGCGCACGCGCCGTCGACGAGCAGGCCACTCACCACGTCGCAGTACTCCCCCGGCTCGAGCGCGGTCTCGAGGCCGAACGACACCGGCTCCCTGGTCACGTTGAGCACCACCCACGCGTCGCCGCGGCGGAAGCTGAGCACGCCGTCGTCCATCGCGGTGATCTCCTCCGCGGGGGCGTCGCCCGCAGCGATGCGCCAGTTCACCATGCCGACCACGGCGTCCCAGCGGTGCTGGCAGACCCACGTCTGGTCGGGATACGCCACCCCGGGTCCGACCTCGTCGGGACACGCCGCGTCGAGCACCGCGCCGGTCGAGTCCTGCGCCGGGCCGAGGTTCGGGTCGGTGATGCCGAACGCGTAGCTCGAGAGCACCACCGGCGTGCCGTAGGGCGCGGCGAGGAGCAGCGTGGTCGCGAGCGCGTACTGGTCGCCGTAGCTGCGCGAGAGCGTCTCGCCGTTGCGCTCGGTGTCGTGGTTGTCGACGAACACCACGGCCTGGTTGCTCGACAACCCGGTCGAGGTGGGCAGGTCGAGCACGCCCGCCAGGTCGCCGGAGCGGACCGCGGCCGTGAGCGCGCGGGCGTAGACGAAGTCGAAGACCTGACCGGTGCCGGTGTACTGCGCGGGCTGGACCGGCTCGCCCGAGGCGCCGATCACCTCCCGCCTGACGATCGTGTCGTCCGGGAAAGGGTCGAGGATCGCCGCGAGGTCCTCGGGCGCGATGTGCTTGGCCGCGTCGATCCGGAAGCCCGCCACGCCGAGGTCCAGCAGGTCCTGGAGGTAGGCGCGCAGCGTGTCCTGGACCTTCTCGCTCGAGGTGTCCAGGTCGGCGAGGTTGAGCAGCTCGCACGTCTGCACCTGCGCCGCGTCGCCGTAGTTCACGATGTCGTCGCTGGGCGTGAGGCCGCAGTGGTGGAAGTCGCCTGTCGTGTAGATCCCGGGGTAGTCGTAGTGCTCGTAGGAGCTCCCGGCCCAGCCCGTGCCGCCCGTGTCGGAGCCGGTCATGTGGTTAATCACCGCATCGGCGATGACGTCGACGCCCGCCTCCCGGCACGCCGCCGTCATCGCCTCGAACTGCTCGCGCGTGCCGAGTCGCGACTCCACGCGGTAGGACACGGGCTGGTAGGACGTCCACCACTCCTCGCCGAGGATGTGCTCCTGCGGCGGCGACGTCAGCACCCAGCCGTAGCCCGCGGGCCCGAGCGTGTCGGTGCACTCCTGGGCGATCGAGTCCCACGTCCACTGGAACATCTGGACGCCGACGTCGGAGCGCGCGTCGCCGTCGCCGGCGCCGTTCGCGCCGCCCGTCCCGCCCGTGCACGCGGCGAGGCCCCCGACGGCGAGCGTCGCCGCGCCCGCGATCGCGGCGGTTCGCGCCCGCGCGCCCCGCGCGCCTCGCCCGGTCGGCGCGTCAGCCACCGGACACGCTCAGCTCGGCCTCGGCGAGCATCGCGCGGAGGCGGTCGTCGACGTCGCGCGTGTCGAGCCAGCCGTCGGGGACGTGCGGCACCTTGGGCGACCCGCCGCGGCCGCGCTGACCCTCGGCGCCGACGCCCGGGTAGGGCAGGTCGAGGTCGAGCCCCGCGAGGGCGGCGTCGAGGTCGGCGAGGCTGGAGACCCGCGTGAGCTCGGTGCGCGCCTCGCCGCCCACGGGGTAGCCCTTCATGTACCAGGCCATGTGCTTGCGCAGCTCGCGCAGGGCGCGCAGCTCATCTCCCCGGTGGTAGTCGACCATGAGCTCGGCGTGCCGCCGCAGCACCGAGGCGACGTACCCGAGCCCGGGCCGCACCCGCACGGGCGAGTCGGCGAACCCGGCGACGAGGTCGGTGAACAGCCACGGGCGGCCCTGGCAGCCGCGGCCCACGACCACACCGTCGCACCCCGTCCCGGCCATCATCGCCAGCGCGTCCTCGGCGGACCAGATGTCGCCGTTGCCGAGCACGGGTATGTCGGTGACCGCGCCCTTGAGCCGCGCGATCGCCGCCCAGCGCGCCTCGCCGGAGTAGTAGTCGGCGGCGGTCCGGGCGTGCAGCGCGACCCAGGCCACCCCGGCGTCCTGCGCGGTGCGGCCGGCGTCGAGGTAGGTGGGATGCGCGTCGTCGATGCCCATCCGCATCTTCACCGTGACCGGGACGTCGAAGGGGCGGGCCTCCTCGACGGCGCCGCGCACGATCGCCGCGAACAGGTCCCGCTTCCAGGGCAGCACCGCTCCCCCGCCCTTGCGGGTCACCTTGGCCACGGGACAGCCGAAGTTGAGGTCGATGTGGTCGGCGCGGTCCTCGGTGACGAGCATCCGGACCGCCGCACGCACGGTGGCCGGGTCGACCCCGTACAGCTGCACGCTGCGGATTCGCTCGTCGGGGGCTGGCTCGATGATGTGCATCGACTCCTCGGTGCGCTCGACGAGCGCGCGCGAGGTCACCATCTCCGAGACGAAGATCCCCTCGGGGACGTCGGTCGCGTGCAGGGCGGGCGCCGCACCCTCGGCGGGCAGCCCCGCGCGGGCGGCCTCGCGGCACAGCTGCCGGAACGGCGCGTTCGTCACGCCGGCCATGGGCGCGAGGACGACGGGCGTGCCGAGGGTGTGGCGGCCGAGAGCGAGGGTCACGGGGAGGATTCTCCCACCGGCGGCGCGACCCTCACCCGACGCGAGGTGCGCACGAGGGCCGCGGCGATCGCCGTCGTGACCGGGATGGCCAGCACGAGGCCGATCGAGGAGACGAGGGTGCGCACGAGCTCCTCCGCCACCGCGCCCGACGTGGCGAACTGCACGGGGTTGCGGTCGTAGATCGAGGACACGAGCAGCATCGGCAGGGCGGCGCCGACGTAGGCGAACGCGAGCGTGTACACGGTCGAGGCGATGTGGTCGCGCCCGATCCGCATCGCCCGTGCGAACACCCGGCGCCGCGGCACGCTCGGGTCCGCCGCGTGCAGCTCCCACACGGCCGAGGCCTGCGTGATCGTCACGTCGTTGAGCGCCCCCAGCCCGGCGATGACGAACCCGCACACGAGCAGCGCGCGCAGGCTCATCTCTCCGAACGTGCCGGCCACGAGGTACCCCTCCTCCGACCCGGTGCCGAGCAGGCGCGTCGCGTCGGCGGACCACAGCGCGAGGCCCGTGGTCACGGCGAGGCCGACGAAGGTGCCCACGAGCGCCGTCGTGGTGCGGATCGAGATCCCGTGCGCGAGATACACCGCCACGAACATCATCGCGCTGGACCCGACGAGCGCCACGAGCAGCGGGGACGTGCCCGACATGAGCGCGGGCAGCACGAACAGCCCCACGACGGCGAGCGACGTCGCCAGCCCGACGATCGCCGCGAGCCCGCGCCAGCGCGCGACGAGCCCGACCAGCACGACGTACGCCGCCGCGAGCAGCAGCAGCGGGACCTCGCGCACGTAGTCCACGAACGTGAAGGGCACGCCGGTGGCGAGCCCCGCCACGTCGAAGAGCACCGTGATCTCGGCCCCGACGGGGATGTCCTCGCGCAGCACCTCGGGCGCGACCGCGACGGGGACGACCTGCCCCTCACCCTCGCCCGTGAGCAGCTCGGCCTCGATCTCGGCGCCCTGGGTCAGCGGCACCGCAGTGATCCGGGCGGTCTCGAACGAGTACCCGGACGCCGTCATGTCGACCGAGCCCGCGATCGTGTCGCCGCGCGGCCACAGCGCGACGAGCCCCACCACCGTGGCGATCAGCAGCGGCAGGACGATCGCCGCGAGCACCACGCGGGCCCGACGGCGTTCCCCGCCGTCGAGCGCGAGCTCGCCGTGGGCGTGGGCGTGGGTCGCCGCCCCGTGCACCGCGTGTCGACCCACGACCTCACGCGCCGAGGAGGCGCGCCCCCAGGTACCCGGCGACCTGCGAGAGCGCGACGCGCTCCTGGCTCATCGAGTCGCGCTCGCGGACGGTCACGGCGTCGTCCTCGAGCGTGCCGAAGTCGACCGTGAGGCAGTAGGGCGTGCCGATCTCGTCCTGACGGCGGTAGCGCCGGCCGATCGCCTGCGCGTCGTCGTAGTCGACGTTCCAGGACGCGCGCAGCTCGTTCGCCAGGGCGCGCGCCTTGGCGGGCAGCTCGCCCGAGCGCGACAGCGGCAGCACCGCGGCCTTGACGGGCGCGAGGCGCGGGTCGAGCCGCAGGACGGTGCGCTTGTCGACGCCGCCCTTGGTGTTCGGCGCCTCGTCCTCGTGGTAGGCCTCGACGAGGAACGCCATGAGCGAGCGGGTGAGGCCGGCGGCGGGCTCGATGACGTACGGCACCCAGCGCTCGCCCTTCTCCTGGTCGAAGTAGGACAGATCCTTGCCGGAGTGCTCGCTGTGGGTGCTGAGGTCGAAGTTCGTGCGGTTCGCGATGCCCTCGAGCTCGCCCCACTCGCTGCCGGTGAAGCCGAAGCGGTACTCGATGTCGACGGTGCGCGTGGAGTAGTGCGAGAGCTTCTCGGCCGGGTGCTCGTAGTGGCGCAGGTTCTCCGGCGCGATACCGAGATCGGTGTACCAGGCGGTGCGCGTGTCGATCCAGTACTGGTGCCACTGCGCGTCCGTGCCCGGCTCGACGAAGAACTCCATCTCCATCTGCTCGAACTCGCGCGTGCGGAAGATGAAGTTGCCCGGCGTGATCTCGTTGCGGAACGACTTGCCGATCTGCGCGATGCCGAACGGCGGCTTCTTGCGCGCGGCCGTGGCGACGTTGGCGTAGTTGACGAAGATGCCCTGCGCCGTCTCGGGCCGCAGGTAGTGCAGTCCGGACTCGTCCTCGACCGGGCCGAGGTAGGTCTTGAGCATCATGTTGAAGTCGCGCGGCTCGGTCCACTGACCGCGTGTGCCGCAGTTCGGGCAGGGCACGTCCGCCAGGCCGTTCTCGGCGGTGCGGCCCTTCTTCTCCTCGAACTCCTCGATGAGCTGGTCCTCGCGGAACCGCTTGTGGCAGGACAGGCACTCCGTCAGGGGGTCGGTGAAGACGCCGACGTGGCCGGAGGCGACCCACACCTGGCGGGGCAGGATCACGGCCGAGTCGAGGCCCACGATGTCCTCGCGGCGCTGCACCATCGCGCGCCACCACTGACGCTTGATGTTCTCCTTGAGCTCCACGCCTAGCGGTCCGTAGTCCCACGCGGAGCGCGATCCACCGTAGATCTCACCGGACTGGAAGACGAAGCCCCGGTGCTTGGCGAGGGCGATGACGGAATCGAGACGGCTGGCGGCCACGGGTTCTCCTTGTGCGCGACACCCAGTGCTGGCTGCACTGGGCAGTCCCTCAACCTACCGGGCGCACGCTCCGGCGCCGCGCACGTGAGCCTCGTCGCGCGGATTTGACCGCCGCCCCGTCCGTAATGAGAATAGTTCTCATGAACTACCGCCGCGCGCTGGCCGCGTCCGCCCTCGTCCTCGCCCTCCCGCTGGCCGCGTGCTCGGCCGACGGCGCGAACGACGGTTCCGGCGGGTCGGGCGACGGCGACGCGACCCTCAGCGTGATGGCGTCCTTCTACCCGCTGCAGTTCCTCGCCGAGCGCGTCGGCGGCGACCTCGTGGACGTCACGAGCCTCGCCCCCGCCGGGACCGAGCCGCACGACCTCGAGCTCTCCCCCGCCCAGGTCGCCGCGCTCGGCCGCGCCGACCTGCTCGTCTACCTGTCGGACTTCCAGCCCTCGGTCGACACGGCCGTGCAGGAGGTCGCGCCGAACGCCGTCGACGTGCACGAGGTCGTGCACCTCACCGCCGACGAGCACGCCGACGAGGACGAGCACGCCGACGGCGAGACGGAGTCTGCGTCCACGGACGAGCATGACCACAGCGGCGAGGACCCCCACTTCTGGCTCGACCCGACCCGGATGGCCGACGCGGCGGACGCCGTCGCCGACGCGCTGGCCGAGGCGGACCCGGCCCACGCCGAGGAGTTCCGCGCCAACGCGGACGCGCTGCGCACCGACCTCGAGGCGCTCGACGAGCGCTTCCGCACGGGCCTCGCGCAGTGCTCGGGCCACGTCATCGTCACCTCACACGAGGCGTACGGCTACCTCGCCGACCGTTACGGCCTCGAGCAGGTCGGCATCTCCGGCCTCGATCCCGAGGCCGAGCCGTCGCCCGCGCGCCTGCGCGAGATCCAGCAGGTGGTCCGCGACGAGGGCGTCACCACGATCTTCACCGAGAGCCTCGTCAACCCGAAGGTCGCCGACGTGCTCGCCTCCGACCTCGGCATCACGACGGCGGTCCTCGACCCGGTCGAGACGCTCACCAAGGACAGCGCCGGCGAGGACTACCTTGCGGTCATGACCGCCAACCTCGAGGCGCTGCGCACCGCCCTGGACTGCGCGTGAGTCAGCAGGACTGCCCTCCGGCCGGTGACGACCCGGCCGCCGCGCCGGTCCTCGACGTGGCCCAGCTCGACGTGGCGATCGGCGCCTCCCGGATCCTGCGGGACGTGACGTTCGCCGTCCGACCCGGCGAGTTCGTCGCGCTGCTCGGCGCGAACGGGTCGGGCAAGTCCACGCTCGTGCGCACCGTCGTCGGCGTGCTGCCCGCCACCGCGGGGCGGGTGCGGCTGTTCGGCGTCGACCTCACCGAGCGCCGCCACGTGCCGTGGCACCGCGCCGGGTACGTCCCGCAGCGCTCGACGGCGAGCGCCGGCGTGCCGGCGACGGTCGCCGAGGTCGTGGCGTCGGGTCTGCTCACGGGCGTCGGGTTCCGGCGCACGCCGGACGGCGCCGACCGCGTGCGACACGCCCTCGAGCAGGTGGGCCTCGCCGACCGGGCGCGCTCCGCCGTCGCGACCCTGTCCGGTGGCCAGCAGCAGCGCGTCCTCATCGCGCGGGCCCTCGTGCGCGACCCCGAGCTGCTCGTCCTCGACGAGCCGCTCGCAGGCGTCGACTCGGCCAGCCAGACGGCGTTCGCGACGACGATGGCGCGCCTGCGCGACCGCGGCGTCACGGTGCTCGTGGTGCTGCACGAGACCGGCCCGCTCGCACCGCTCATCAGCCGGACCGTCGTGCTGCGGCACGGCCGCGTGGTGCACGACGGCCCGCCACCGCCCGCCGCACCCGGCCACGACGACGCCGAGCACCACCACCAGCACGCCCACGCGCCCGATGAGGGCGCCGACGGGCAGCACCGCGCGCACGCCCTGCGCGTCGAACCGGGAGGCCTGCCGTGACCACGCTGACGGACATGCTCTCCAGCCCCCTCATGCAGCGCGCCCTGATCGCCGCGGTCGTCGTCGGCCTCGCCGCGCCCGTCATGGGCACCTACCTCGTGCAGCGCCGGCTCTCCCTGCTGGGCGACGGCATCGGGCACGTCGCCCTCACGGGCGTGGCGGCCGGCTGGCTCGTCGGCAACGCGCTCGACCTCACGCCCTACGACGTGCTCGCGGTCCCGGGCGCCGTCGTCGCCGCCGTGCTCGGCGCCATCGGGATCGACGTGCTCCGCGAGCGCGGCCGCACGAGCGGCGACATCGCGCTCGCGCTGCTCTTCTACGGCGGCATCGCGGGCGGCGTCCTGCTCATCGGGCTCGCGGGCGGCACGACGGCGAACCTCATGGGTTACCTGTTCGGCTCCATCGCCACGGTGAGCCAGACCGACCTCGTCACGATCGCCGTCCTCGGCGTCGTGGTGCTCGTCGTCGGGCTCGGCCTGCGTCCGGCGCTGTTCGCGGTCTCCCAGGACGAGGAGTACGCACGCTCGCTCGGCCTGCCGGTGCGCGGCCTCAACCTCGTCATCGCGGTGCTCGCGGCGCTCACGGTGACGGTCGCCATGCGCGTCGTGGGCCTGCTGCTGGTGAGCGCCGTGATGATCGTGCCGGTCGCCGTCGCGCAGCTCGTCGCACTGTCGTTCCGCTCGACGATGCGGATCGCGATGGGGGTCGGGGTGGGCGTGTGCGTGCTCGGGCTCGTCATCACGTACCTGTACCCGCTCTCCCCCGGCGCCGTCATCGTGTGTCTCGCGATCGCCGTCTACGCTGGCGTGGCGCTGGTGCGGGGGCTCCTGCGCCACCGCGCACCCGGGGACCCGCACCTCGACGTCCCCGACGACGTCATCGTCACCCCCTGAGGACCGACGGAAGGAGCGTCCACGTGCCACGCACGACGCGGCAGCGCACCGCCGTCGCCGACCTGCTCGACGGCGTGCCCGACTTCCACAGCGCGCAGGACCTGCACCGGATGCTGCACGACCGGGGCGAGCGGGTCGCGCTCGCCACGGTGTACCGCACCCTGCAGGTGCTCACCGACCTCGGCGAGGTCGACTCCGTGCGCGGGCCCGACGGCGAGCTGCGCTACCGCCGCTGCGAGGCGGAGGCGCACCACCACCACCTCGTGTGCCGGTCCTGCGGCACCACGGTGGAGCTCGACGCCGCGGCCGTGGAGGCGTGGGCCGGCGGCATCGCCCGAGCGCACGGGTTCACCGACGTCGAGCACACGGTCGAGCTCTTCGGCCTGTGCGCGCGGTGCGGGTCGCGCAGCGCGGACGCGCGGTGACGCTGCTCGCCGAGGCGCCGGCGCAGGAGTCGGTGGTGGCCGCGTACGGGCTGGACGGGTTCCCGTTCCCGCTCGTCGTGCTCGCGCTGTTCGTCATCGTGCTGTGCCGCGCCCAGGGCACGTACTGGGTCGGCCGGGGCGTGGCCGCGGGGGTCACCCGGAGCGAGCGGGTGCGTCGGCTGAGCGAGGGGCCGGCGATGGTGCGCGCGATCGCGCTGCTGCACCGCTGGGGTCCGATCGCGGTGACGCTGTCGTTCTTCACCGTGGGCCTGCAGACGATGATCAACGCCGCGGCCGGCCTCGTGCGGATGCCGTGGCTGCGCTACACGCTCTTCATGCTGCCCGGCTGCGTGGCGTGGGCGCTCATCTACGCGACGGTCGGGCTCGGGGTGTTCCTCGCCGTCGTGGCGGCCGCGGCCGGCTCGCCGTGGGGCGTCGCGGGCGTGGTCGCGATCCTCGCGGCGATCGCCGTGCTGGTCGTGCTGCGGCGCCGCTCCCGCGCGCGGGACGCCCTGGCCGAGGCCGCACCGGCGCAGGGGTCGGCCGCGGCGGAGTGACGCGTCGCTGACCCGGCGCGCGGTCCGCGGCGTCAGCCCTCGTGGGCGACGCAGAACTCGTTGCCCTGCGGGTCCGCCAGCGTGAACCAGCGCGCGGCGCCCTCGGCCCGTTCACCGACGAGCGTGGCGCCGGCGGCCAGCAGACCGCCGGCGACGAGCGCGAGGTCCTCGTGCGTCGTGAGGTCGAGGTGCACCTTGTTCTTCCCGGGCGTCACGGCGTCGACGCGCTGGAAGCCCAGCGTGCCGGCCGTGGTGGTGACCACGACGAACCAGCCCTCGTTCTCGGCGACCACCTCGCCCTCGAGCACCCGCGCCCACCAGTGCGCCAGCGGGACGGGGTCGGTGGAGTCCACGGTGATCATGCCGATCGCGAGCGTCATGCTCCGGAGGCTAGCCGCGACCTGCGACACCGCGCGGTCGCCCGGGTCGGTGTCTCACCGGTCGAGGGCGGTCTCACCGCTCGTGCGCGGGTTCGCCGTCGGCGTGCTCGTCGGCGTGCTCGTCGGGTCTCGCGGCGGTCGGGCGGTCCACCGCGGCGCCGTAGCGGCGATCGCGCCGCGCGTACTGCTCGACGGCGCGCCACAGGTCGCGCCGGTCGACGTCGGGCCACGGCTTGTCGAGGAACACGAACTCGGCGTAGGCCGCCTGCCAGAGCAGGAAGTTCGACGCGCGCTGCTCACCGCCCGTGCGGATGAACAGGTCGACGTCCGGCATGTCGGGCTCGTCGAGATACCGCGCCACGGTGCGCTCGGTGACATGCTCGGGATCGAGCCGGCCGGCCGCGACCTCGTGCCCGATCGCGCGCACGGCGTCGACGATCTCGGCGCGCCCGCCGTAGTTGACGCACATCGTGAGGGTGCACGTGGTGTTCCCGGCCGTGAGCTGCTCGGCGGTCTCGAGCTCGGTGATGACGCTGCGCCACAGCCGCGGCCGACGCCCCGCCCAGCGCACCCGGACGCCCCAGTCGTTCATCTCGTCGCGCCGGCGCCGCAGCACGTCGCGGTTGAACCCCATGAGGAAGCGCACCTCCTCGGGGCTGCGCTTCCAGTTCTCGGTGGAGAACGCGTACGCGCTCACGTGCGTGACACCGATCTCGATCGCGCCGGCCACCACGTCCAGCAGCACCTGCTCGCCCGCCGCGTGACCCTCGGTGCGCGTGAGCCCACGCGCGTTGGCCCAGCGCCCGTTGCCGTCCATGACGAGGGCGACGTGCCGCGGGACGACACCCTCGGGAAGCACGGGCGGGCGCTCGCCGGAGGGATGCTCGAACGGCGGGCTGGGCTCGTGCGGCTCCCACACCACGGGCCGGCGGCGCAGCCTCACGCCGTCCGCCCGATGATCGCGACCGCGGGGTCGAGCGTGCGGTCCACGCGCGCCGCGCCGGTCCGGTCCACGTGCCGCAGCGAGCGCAGCTGGCGCTCCAGGTGCCACTGCAGGTACACCGCGACGAGTCCGCTGGACTCGCGCCGGTGCCGGTCGTCGCTGCGGTCGGCCACCGCCCAGTCCCCCGCGAGCAGGGCACCGAGCAGCGCGAACGTCTCCTCGGCCGGCGCGGCGGCGCCGGGCGGGCGGCAGCCGCCGCACACCGCGCCGCCCATCGGGGCGGAGAAGGCGCGGTGCGGACCGGGCCGGGAGCAGCGCGCGCACTCGGCGAAGCTCGGGGCCCAGCCGGCGACGGCGAGCGCCCGCAGGAGGTAGGAGTCCAGCACGAGGGTGGCCGCGTGGGCCCGCTCGGCCAGCGCCCGCAGCGCACCCGCGAGCAGCAGGTACTGCTGCGTGGCCGGCTCGCGCTCCACCTCGGTGAGGCGCGCCGCGGTCTCGACCATCGCCGTCGCCGTCGTGAAGAGGCTGTAGTCGGCCATGATCGAGCGACCGTGCGGGGCGAGCGTGTCGGCCTGGGTCACGACGTCGAGCGAGCGACCCAGGTGCAGCTGCACGTCGACCACGCCGAAGGGCTCCAGCCGCGCCCCGAACTTGCTCGAGGTGCGCCGCACGCCCTTGGCGACGGCGCGCACCTGACCGGAACCACGGGTCAGCAGGGTGACGATGCGGTCCGCCTCGCCCAGGTCGTGGGTGCGCAGCACCACGGCCTCGTCGCGATAGGTCCGACTCACCGCAGCATCATCCCCCAGCCCACCGACATCGCCCGCCTGCCCCGCCGACGCTCCGCGATCACGCCCCGATGCACCGCGATCACGCCCCGATGCACCGCGATCACGCCCCGATGCACCGCGGCCCGCCGGATGCCGACGGCGTCACCACCGTCGGCATCCGGCATCCGGTGTCCGGCAGCCACGCGCGCGGCCGCGAGCACGCCGCCGCTCAGCGCACCGCGCGGTTGACCGCCGACACGATCGCCTTGAACGACGCCGTCGTGATCGACGGGTCGATGCCCACGCCCCACAGCACCTGACCGTCGACCTCGGCCTCGATGTACGAGGCGGCCGAGGCGTCCTCGCCCTGGGCGAGCGCGTGCTCGGCGTAGTCGATCACCGCGACCTCGACCCCGCGCGTCGCGAGCGCGGCCGCGAACGCGTCGATCGGGCCGTTGCCGCGCGCCGTGATGACGTGCTCCTCGCCGTCGTCCACGAGCGTGACCACGAGCTCCTCGTCGCTGCCGTCGCCGGCCGAGGTGAGGCGGGTGGACCGCAGCGCGAACCGGCCCCACGGCTCCAGCTCGGAGTCGGCGGGGGCGGGCAGATACTCGTCGACGAAGATGCGCCACAGGTCGTCCGCGGTGAACTCGCCGCCGCGGCTGTCGGTGTGCTCCTGCACGATCCGGGAGAACTCGATCTGCAGGCGGCGCGGCAGGTCCAGGTGCCGCTCGGTCGACATGAGGTACGCGATACCGCCCTTGCCGGACTGGCTGTTGACGCGGATGACCGCCTCGTACGTGCGGCCGACGTCCCGCGGGTCGACCGGCAGGTACGGCACGGCCCACGCGACGGCGAGCTCGTCGCCGCCGGCCGCCTCGACGTCGGCGTCCCGCTTCGTCAGGCCCTTGCGGATCGCGTCCTGGTGCGAGCCGGAGAACGCGGTGTAGACGAGGTCGCCGCCGTAGGGGTGACGCGGGTGGACGTCCATCTGCGTGCAGAACTCGACGGTGCGGCGCACGTCGTCGATGTCGGAGAAGTCGATCCCCGCGTCGACGCCCTGCGAGACCAGGTTCATCCCCAGGGTGACGAGGTCGACGTTCCCGGTCCGCTCGCCCTGGCCGAACAGGCAGCCCTCGACCCGGTCCGCGCCGGCCATCACGGCGAGCTCGGCGGAGGCGACGGCCGTACCGCGGTCGTTGTGCGGGTGCACCGACAGGCACACGTTCTCCCGGCGGGACAGGTGCCGGCTCATCCACTCGATCTGGTCCGCGTACACGTTGGGCGTCGCGCGCTCGATCGTCGCCGGCAGGTTGAGGACGATCTCGCGGCCGGCCGCGGGCTCCCACACGTCCATGACGGACTCGCACACCTCGAGCGCGAACTCCAGCTCGGTGTCGATGAAGATCTCCGGGCTGTACTCGTACCCCAGCACCGTGTCGGAGGAGTCCAGGTACTTCTCGTAGTAGTCCATGACGTCGCGCGTCCCGGACACCGCGATCTCCTTGGTGCCCGCGCGGTCCTTACGGAACACCACGTCGCGGAAGACGGGCGCGGTCGCGTTGTACAGGTGCACCGTGGCGTGGTGCGCACCGACGAGCGAGGAGACCGTGCGCTCGATGAGGTCGGTGCGCGCCTGCGTGAGGACCGAGATCGTCACGTCGTCGGGGATCACGTCCGTCTCGATGAGGGAGCGCACGAAGTCGAAGTCGGTCTGGCTCGCGGCCGGAAACCCGACCTCGATCTCCTTGTAGCCCATCCGGACGAGGAGCTCGAACATGCGGTGCTTGCGGGCGGGGTCCATCGGCTCGATGAGGGCCTGGTTGCCGTCCCGCAGGTCGGTGGACAGCCACCGGGGGGCGACGGTGATCCGCTTGGCGGGCCACGTGCGGTCCGGCAGGTCGATGCCGTTGACCTCGTGGAAGGGCCGGTACTTCGCCAGCGGCATGGGGCTCGCGGCGGGCCGGGCGGGAACGTTGCTGATGCTGGTGTCGACGGTGCTGCGCTGGTTCATGACGTCCTCTGTGCTGGGCTGTGGGCCGGCCGGGCGCATGACGGTCGCCGCAACGAGGGTCCGGCCGTTACAGGACCTCGTCGCGGCACCGAAGGAGGAGCGCCGGCAGTCGCACGCTCGCCACCCTAGCCCACGTCGCCGCACGCCCGTCGCGCGCGTCCGCCCCACCCGTCACGACAGCGGCGAGAACGCCCCCCAGTACGCGGCGACGACGAGCAGGCCGGTCGTGCCCAGAGCCACCGCCCACGCGCCGACGACGCCGAGCAGGGCGACCGCGCCGCGCGCGCCACGCGCCACCAGCGGCGGCCGCTCGCCGGCGAGGCGCACCGCGGAGCGGTGGGCGCGCCAGGCCCGGCCGGCCCGGAGCAGGTCGCGCACCGCGAGCACGCCGAGCAGCGCTGCGCCGACGGCGGACAGCTGCAGCACCACCCAGCCGCCCCAGACCATCGCCGCGTTCGTGCGGTAGTTGAGCGCGAGCTGCGCGACGACGACGACGTACGCGATGAGCAGCACGACGACAAACAGCCCCGCCAGGCTGTAGCCCACCGCCCGTCGGCCCAGCGTGGCCGGGATGCGCACCGGCGGCCTCGGCGCCCCGGTCGAGGCGGACGCACGCGCTCGCCGTCGCGCCACCGTCCGCACCAGCGCGGCGCCGAGCAGCAGGAGATACCCGCCCACGAGCACCGTCATCGAGATCGCGGGGACCCGCAGGAGCATCTCGCCGTCGGCGAACCAGCGCGGCTGGGGCACGGCGTTCGCGAGGTGGACCTGGACCGGGGTCGCCCCGGCCACGGTCGGCCCGGCGGCGAGCGCACCCGCCGGGTCGAGCGCGAAGGCCGCGACGCCGGCAAGGAAGTCCGGTACCACGGCATCGGTCGACGAGCCGACCCGGATGCCGTGGTTCGCGCCGGCGTAGTACCGCACGAGCAGCTGGGCGGCACCCTCGGGCAGCGCGCCCGCCACGATCTGCGGCCCCTGCACGGTGGGCATCGACGCGTCCTGCGTGCCGTACGCCATGAACGTGGGCTGGGTCATCGTCGTGAGGTAGGGCAGCACGTCGAAGTCCGCGTACGCGAGGATGCCGCCGGGCAGGTGGGCGCCGGTCGCGCGCGGGATCGCCCGCAGCAGCGGCGCGGGCACGCCGACGTTGCGCAGGTAGGCGTCGACGGCGAACGCCGCCTGCTCGCGCGGCGTCACGACCGGCGCGCTGACGAGCATGACGAACGCGACGTCGGGGTCCTCGTCCGCCAGGACGGGGGCGATCCACGTCCCCTCGCTCTCCGCGTACAGCCCGACGCGGTCCGGGTCGACCGAGGGCAGGGTGCGCGCGTACGCGACGCTGCGCTCGTAGTCCGCGGCCATCGCGACGTAGTCGCGCTGCGCCGTCGAGTAGGTGTCCAGGCGCTTGCTCGGGGACACGGCGACCACGCCCGCGCTCGCGAGCGCCTGGGCGTGCGCCGAGAACGACTCGGCCAGGCCCGTCCCGGCGCCGTGCAGGAAGACGACGGCGGGCGCCGGCTCCGTGAGCCCGACGGGCTCGACGACGAGCACCTGCGTGGTGGCGCCGTCGAGCTCGACGTCGACGAGCTTGCTCGTCGTGTCGTACCGCCCGAGCGTCGCCTCCGCGCTGCTCCCGTCGACCGCGACCGAGGCGGTCTCGGGCACCACCGACGTCGTCACGAGCTCGGGGTCCCACCGCGGTCCGGCCGCGAAGCCCACGACGGCGAACAGCAGCACCGCGACGACGGTCGCCACCGCGACACGCACCCAGGCCGGGCGCGTGCGGACCGCTCGCCGGTCGGCACCGGGCTCACCGTCGCGCGCTGCGCCCTCGGGGGGGTGACCACCCGGGGCGGGCTCGCCGTCGCGCGCTGCGCCCTCGGCGGGGTGACCACCCGGGGCAGGCTCGCCGTCGCGCGCTGTGCCGTGGTGCGCCGACGCGCCGTCCGCGCGGGCGTCGACCGGTGCGTCACCGGGTCGAGCGGGCACTAGAACCCCAGTCGCTGCAGCTGCTTGGGGTCGCGCTGCCAGTCCTTGGCGACCTTGACGTGCAGGTCGAGATACACCCGTGCCCCGAGCAGCGCCTCGATGCCCTCGCGCGCACGCGTGCCGACCTCGCGCAGGCGGGCGCCCTTGCGCCCGATCACGATGGCCTTCTGCGAGTCGCGCTCCACGAAGACGGTGACGTGCACGTCGAGCAGGTCGAGGTCCTCCGGGCGCGCGTTCGGGCGGCGCGGGCGGGTCTCGATCTCCTCGACCACCACGGCGAGGGAGTGCGGCAGCTCGTCGCGCACGCCCTCGAGGGCGGCCTCGCGGACGAGCTCGGCGATCATGACGTTCTCGGGCTCGTCCGTGAGCTCGCCCCGGGGGTAGAGCGGCGGGCTCACCGGCAGGTGCGAGCACAGCACGTCGGCCACGACGTCGACCTGGTAGTCCTCGAGCGAGCTCACCGGCACGATGTCCGCGAACCCACCAAGGCCCTCGCCGAGCTGCTCGATCGCGATGAGATGCTCCACGAGGCGAGGCTGCGGCACGGTGTGGGCCTTGGTGGCGAGGGCGACCACCGGCGTGCGCACGTCGGTGAGCATGCGCGCGATGAACTCGTCACCCGGTCCGACCTTCTGGTCCGCGGGCATGCAGAAGCCGACGACGTCGACCTCGGCGAGGGTGCCGAGCACGAGGTCGTTGAGGCGCGTGCCGAGCAGGGTCCGCGGTCGGTGCAGGCCCGGGGTGTCCACGAGCACGAGCTGGGCGTCCTCGCGGTGCACGATGCCGCGGATCGTGTGCCGGGTGGTCTGGGGCCGCCCGGACGTGATCGCGACCTTCGTGCCGACGAGCGCGTTGACGAGCGTGGACTTGCCCGCGTTGGGGCGCCCGACGATGCACGCGAAGCCGGCCCGGTAGGTCTCCGGGTGCTCGGGGCGGTGGTAGTCGAGCGTCATGCCGGCCTCACCGACTCGCCAGGAACGTGAGCAGGAGGCGGCGCTGCAGGTCGAACATCTCGGTGCGCTCCTCCTCCTCGGCGTGGTCGAAGCCGAGCAGGTGCAGGATGCCGTGCGTCACGAGCAGGAGCATCTCCTCCTGCGCCGAGTGGCCGGCCTCGCGGGCCTGCGCGGTGGCGACCTCGGGACACACGACGATGTCGCCGAGGATCCCGGGATCGGACGGCTCACCCTCGGTGCCGGGGCGCAGCTCGTCCATGGGGAAGGACATCACGTCGGTCGGGCCGGGCTCGTCCATCCAGCGCACGTGCAGCTCGGTCATGGCCGGGACGTCGACGAAGATGACCGACAGCTCGGCCTGCGGGTGCACGTGCATCTGGTCCAGCACGTACCGCGCGAGCGCGGCGAACTCGAGCTCGTCGATCTCGTAGGCGGACTCGTTGGTGATCTCGGTGCTCACGGTGTCCTCCTGCCGCGACGGTCGCCGCGCGGGTGGTCGGCGCCCTCGCGGCGCACGGGACGTTCGCCCGCGCGCGCGACGTCGTCCCACTTCGCGTAGGCGTCGATGATCTCGCCGACGAGGCGGTGGCGCACGACGTCAGCGGAGGTCAGCCGGCAGAACGCGATGTCGTCGATGTCGTGCAGGATCTCCGAGACCACGCGCAGGCCGGACTGCGTGCCACCGGGCAGGTCGACCTGGGTGACGTCGCCCGTCACCACCATCCGCGAGCCGAACCCGAGGCGGGTCAGGAACATCTTCATCTGCTCGGGCGAGGTGTTCTGCGCCTCGTCGAGCACGATGAACGCGTCGTTGAGGGTCCTGCCCCTCATGTAGGCCAGCGGCGCGACCTCGATCGTGCCCGACGCCATGAGCCGCGGGATCGAGTCCGGGTCGACCATGTCGTGCAACGCGTCGTACAGCGGCCGCAGGTAGGGGTCGATCTTGTCGTTGAGCGTGCCCGGCAGGAACCCGAGCCGCTCCCCCGCCTCCACGGCGGGGCGCGTGAGCAGGATCCGCGCGACCTGCTTGGCCTGCAGCGCCTGCACGGCCTTCGCCATCGCGAGGTAGGTCTTGCCCGTGCCGGCCGGGCCGATGCCGAACGTCACGGTGTTGCGGTCGATCGCCTCGACGTACTCCTTCTGCCCCACGGTCTTGGGCCGGATCGTGCGGCCGCGCGAGGACAGGATGTTCATCGTCAGGACGCTCGCGGGCGACGTCGGCGCGGGCGAGCGCAGCATCGCGATCGCCCGCTCGACGGCGTCGGCCGTGAGCGGCTGGGACGCGCGCGAGACCTGGGCGAGCTCGTCCACGAGGCGCTCGGCCAGCGACACGTCGGCGGGCTCGCCCTCCAGGGTGACGACGCTGCCGCGCACGTGCACCGACAGGTCGGGGAACCCTCGCTCGAGCGCGCGCAGCACCTCGTCGCGCGGGCCCAGCAACGAGCGCATGTCGACGTCGTCGGGGACCGTGACCTGGTGGGCGACCGTCATGAGCGACCCGCCAGCTTGTCCCGCAGGCGGGAGAACATCCCGGCCCCGACCGGCGCGAGCCGCGCCTGCGGCTGCTCCTCGCCGCGCAGCGCGGCGAGCTCGCGCAGCAGCTCCTCCTGCCGCTCGTCCAGCCGCGTCGGCACCTGGACGTCGAGGTGGACGTGCAGGTCACCGCGCCCGTGGCCGCGCAGCCGGCCCATGCCCTTGCCGCGCAGGGTGATGACGTGGTCACCCTGGGTGCCGGGTGCGATGTCGACCTCCTGCTCGCCGTCGAGCGTGTCGAGCGAGACGACCGTGCCGAGGGCGGCCGCGGTCATCGGCAGCGAGGTGGTGCAGTGCAGGTCGTCCCCCCGACGGGTGAAGACGGGGTGGGGGTGCTCGCGGATCTCGACGTAGAGGTCGCCGGCGGGGCCGCCGCCGGGGCCGACCTCGCCGTGCCCGACGAGCTTGATCCGCGTGCCGTTCTCGACGCCGGCGGGCACGTCCACGGTGATGGTGCGGCGGGTGCGCACGCGCCCCTCGCCGGAGCACTCGGGGCACGGCTCGGGGATCGTCGAGCCGAAGCCCTGGCACGCGTCGCAGCGCGCCTGGGTCATGACGTTGCCGAGGAAGGAGCGCGCGACGCGCTGGACCGATCCGCGGCCGCCGCACACCTGACAGGGGCGGGGCGAGGTGCCGGGCCGCGCGCAGGAGCCGTGGCACGTGCCGCACACCACGGCGGTCTCGACCGTGATCTCCTTGCGCGCGCCGAACGCCTCCTCGGCCAGCTCGAGGTCGAGCCGGACGAGCGCGTCCTGCCCTCGGCGGGCGCGCGGCACGGGGCCGCGTGCGCTGCCGCCGGCGGCCGCGCCGAAGAACGTCTCGAAGATGTCGGAGAACCCGAAGGCCCCCGCACCGGCTCCGCCGGGGCCGCCGCCTGCGTCGTACATCGCGCGCTTGTCCGGGTCCGACAGCACCTCGTGCGCGGCCGTGACCTCCTTGAACCGCTCCGCGCCGGCCTCACCCGCGATGTCGGGGTGGTACTGCCGGGCGAGCTTGCGGTAGGCGCGCTTGATCTCGTCCGTGGACGCGTCGCGCGAGACGCCGAGGACCTCGTAGTAGTCAGTCACGTGGGTGGTTCATCCTCGTTCGGGGATCTGGGTGGTCAGTGCTGGGACGAAAGGCGTGGGTCGCGCCGGTCACGGCGTGACGATGCGCGAGAGGTACCGCGCGACGGCCCGGACGGCCGCCATGGTTCCCGGGTAGTCCATCCGGGTCGGTCCGAGGACGCCGAGGAACGCCAGCGCGTCCCCGCTGCCCTCCCCACCGTACGGCGCGGCAACGACAGACGTCTCCGCGAGTCCGGTGTGCCGGTTCTCCGCGCCGATCCGGACCGCGACCTCGCCGTGCTCCTGGCGCAGCGCGTCGGCGTCCGCGGCCATCTCGGCGAGCAGGCGCATGAGGACGACCTGCTCCTCGAGCGCCTCGAGCACCGGCGAGATCGTGTGCGCGAAGTCGAAGCCCGACCGCGCGAGGTTGGCCGTGCCGGCCATGACGATGCGGTCCTCGACCTCCTCTAGGAGCGTCTCGCCCACCACCGCGGCGAGGGCCTCGACCAGCGGCGCGAGGCGCGGCTCGACGTCGTCCGCCACCGCGGCGAGCGCGACGGCGAGCTGCGGCATCCGCCGACCGGCGGCGGCCGCGTTGAGCCTCGCCCGCAGGTCGGCGACGACGCCCTCGTCGAGCGCGGTCGTGGCGGTCGCGTCGTGCGCGGCGCCGGCGGACGGGACGGTGAGGGTGCGCTGCTCGACCCGGCCGCTGTCGGTGATCATCACGACCAGCATCCGGTCCGCGCCGAGCGGTACGAGCTCGAGGTGGCGCAGCGCCGAGCGGCGCAGCGAGGGGTACTGCACGACGGCGACCTGGTGGGTGAGCTGCGCAAGCAGGCGCACCGTGCGGCTCACGGCGTCGTCGAGGTCGACCGAGGCGCTGAGGAAGGACTCGATGGCCCGGCGCTCGGGCGGCTGGAGGGGGCGCAGCGACGCGAGGTGGTCCACGAACACGCGGTAGCCGGCGTCGGTGGGGATGCGGCCCGCGGAGGTGTGCGGCTGCGCGATGTAGCCGGCCTCCTCCAGCGCCGCCATGTCGTTGCGGATGGTGGCCGGCGACACGCCGAGCTGGTGCCGCTCGACGAGCGTGCGCGAGCCGACCGGCTCCCGCGTCTCGACGTAGTCGGACACGATGGCGCGCAGCACGTCCAGGCGCCGATCCGCTGCCATCGTCCCCTCCCAGGTCCGCTCACCGCAGGCGACGCAGCCCGCGCCGCCGTGGCACTCGACGTGCCAGAGTGCTAATCCTACGCCGGTATGGTCCGCGGGTGCCCCCGCGCGACCCGCTCCGACCCGACCTCTACGCCGCCGACGTGCTCGCCGCCGACGCCCCCGACCGCGTGCGCGACCCCCGGGTGCGCACGGGCAGCCGGAAGGTCACCCGGGACGAGCCCGCCGTCGCCGGCCTCGTGGTCGAGGACGTCACGACCGGGTACGTGGGCGCCGTGCTGCGCGTCGAGCGCACCAACGGCGGGGACGTCGTCGTGCTGGAGGACCGCCGTGGCGCCCAGCGCTCGTTCCCGCTCGGCGCGGGGTTCTGGGTGGACGGCGCGCCCGTGCGCCTCGTCCGTCCGCCGCGCCCCGCGGGCGCCGGGGGTGCCACCGGACGGGCGCGGACCGCGTCCGGCTCGCTCGCCGTCGCCGGTGCCCGCGCGCGCGTGGCGCGCGCCTCGCGGATATGGGTGGAGGGCAAGCACGACGCCGAGCTCGTCGAGCGCGTCTGGGGCGAGGACCTGCGCCTCGAGGGCGTCGTCGTGGAGATGCTCGACGGCGCGGATCACCTCCGCGAGGTGCTCACCGACTTCGCCCCGGGCCCCGAGCGCCGGGCCGGCGTGCTCCTGGACCACCTCGTCCCGGGGTCGAAGGAGCGTCGGCTCGCCGACGACACCCTGCGAGCCCTCGGCGGGCGGGCCGCCCACGTCCTCGTGCTGGGCCACCCGTACGTCGACGTCTGGCAGGCGGTGAACCCCGACCGCGTGGGTCTCACCGCGTGGCCCCACGTACCGCGCGGCACGGACATCAAGGTGGGCACGCTCACCGCCCTGGGCTGGCCGCACGCGACCCAGGCCGACGTCGCGCGCGGCTGGGCCCGCATCCTCGGGCGCGTGCGCGACTACCGCGACCTCTCCCCCGCGCTGCTCGGCCGGGTCGAGGAGCTCGTCGACTTCGTCACGGCTCACTGAACGCCGAACGCCGGCCCCGCGATGCGGGACCGGCGTTCGTTCGTGTGACCGGGGGCGGTCGCCGGCTCAGGCCGCGGCGACCTGGCCGCCGGACAGGCGGCGGTACAGGTACACCGTGGCAAGGCCGGCGAGCGGCACCGTGACGAGCAGGCCGACGCCGCACACGAGCGCACCGACCACGTTGAGCAGGTAGGTCACGACGATGAGCAGCAGCGTCTGCGCGGGGTTCTGGATCGCCAGCGTGGCGGCGGACCGGATCCCGGAGATCGCGTCCTGGTTGCGGTCGACCACGAAGTACAGCGCGAAGACCGTGAAGAACGCGACGGCGATCGAACCGATCACCGGGACGATCGAGAGCACGGCGGACACCACGGCGATCAGCAGCACCGCGAGCAGCGCGGCCCCGATGTTGCGGAACGTGAAGAACGTCCCGAGCGCCGGGCGCTGACCGTCCGCGATCGTGAGGTAGCCGTTGATGAGGCCGATCTGGGCGAGGAAGACGGCCGCGAAGACGAAGAAGTACAGGACGATCGAGCCGAAGACGCCGAACGCGGCGGCGACGTTCACGCCGTCGGACGTGTTGTAGCGCGTGGTGCCGAACAGGCCCGCGACGGCGAACCCGACGAGCGCGATCGCGATGATCACCAGGTACCACAGGACGTGCGACCCGATGAGCACGCCGGCGTTCTGGCCGAACTTCTTCCAGCCCCAGCCCAGTGCGCTGCCGATGTCGGCGGGCTGCTGGTAGCCGCCCGCGTAGCCGGCCTGCTGGGAGCCGTACCCGTACTCGGGGGCCGGCGGCGGCGTCGGGAACCCGCCCGAACCCGGCGGGGGCGTGTAGCCCGCGTCGGAGGACTGCGGGTAGGCACTCGACGGCTGCGGGGGCGCACCGTAGGGCGACGGCGGCTGGCTCGGCGCGCCGTAGGGCGACGGCGGCGTCGGCTGGCTCGGCGCACCGTACGCGGGCGGCGGCGTGGGCGCGCTGGGTGCGCCGTACGGCGACGGCGGCGTCTGGCTGCCGTACGCGGGCGGCGCGCTGGGCGGCGGGGTGTCCGACGGCGTGGCGCCCCAGCTCGGGGCGGACGGCGCGGACGGCGCGGGGGCGGACGGCGCCGGCGGGGTGGTCGGCGCGGGCGAGTCGCCCTCGGTGCCACCCCACGCAGGCGGCGGGGGCGCGGGCGTCGAACCCTCACCGTCCGGCGCGGTGGGCTTCTTCTCCTCTGGAGCGTTGGGCTCGCTCATCGATGACGTCCTCTCGATCTGTCGTGCGCTACGGCCCTCGAGCAGCCGTGTCCACGCGGGCGGCGGTCACCGCACCTGTCAGCGAAGCGGTACGCCCCAGGAGTGTCAAGCAGGCGCCCGGCAGTCCCATGCACCCGGCCACCCGAGACCCGGCTCCCGGTCACGCGATCGCACGGGCACGGCTCAGGTCAGGCGGTGCACCACGGTGTCGGCGAGCAGGCGTCCACGCAGCGTGAGCACGAGCCGGTCGGCGTCGGTGCGGACGGCGAGGCCGTCGGCAACCAGGCCCTCGACCGCCTGCCGCGAGAGTGCGCTGACCGGATACCCCTCGACCAGCCGCGTCCCGAGGAGGACGTCCTCGAGCAGGCGAGCCTCGCCGTCGAGCACCTCGCGCGCGGCGGCCGGCGAGACGCCGGCGGCGATCCGCGCCGCGTACGCCCGCGGGTGCTTGACGTTCCACCACCGCGTCCCGCCGACATGGCTGTGCGCGCCCGGGCCGATGCCCCACCAGTCCTGGTTGCGCCAGTAGGCGACGTTGTGCCGGCACCGGTCGGCGGGCGTGCGGGCCCAGTTGCTGATCTCGTACCAGTCGTAGCCCGCCCCAGCGAGCACGGCGTCGGCGAGCTCGTACTTCGCGGCCTCATCGTCGTCGGTGGGGGCGGGCAGCTCACCCCGCGCCACGCGGCGGTGCAGCGCGGTGCCCTCCTCCACGGTGAGCGCGTAGGCCGACACGTGGTCCGGCTCGAGCGCGACGGCGGCCGCGAGGCTCGTGGCCCAGTCCGCGAGGGACTCCCCCGGTGTGCCGTAGATGAGGTCCACCGACACCGCCAGGCCCGCCTCGCGCGCCCAGCGCACCGCATCGGGCACCCGCTCGGGATCGTGGGTGCGGTCGAGCGTGGCGAGCACGTGCGGCACGGCGGACTGCATGCCGAACGAGATGCGGGTGAAGCCCGCCCGGGCCAGTGCACGCAGGGCGTCCGGCGTGACCGAGTCCGGGTTGGCCTCGGTGGTCACCTCCGCGTCCGGGGCGAGGCCCCAGGTGTCCCGTACCGCCTGGAGCATCGCCGCGAGGTCGGCCACGGGCAGCAGGGTGGGCGTCCCCCCGCCGACGAAGACGGTCTCCACCGTGCGGCGCGGCACGCCCGACGCCCGCAGTGCGGCGTCGGCGAAGGCGATCTCGGCGCATGCGGCCTGGGCGTAGGTGTCCTGGCTCGCGCCGACGAGCTGCTCGCCGGGGCGGGCGAGCTCCAGCGCCGTGTAGGTGTTGAAGTCGCAGTATCCACACCGCACGGCGCAGAACGGGACGTGCAGGTAGACCCCGAACACGCGCTCCGCCGCCCCCTGGACCACCGCGGAAGGAAGCGTGCCGTCCGACGGCGCGTCCTCGCCGTCGGGCAGCCTCACCTCTTCGCGTCCTTGGCGTCCTTGCCGGTCGGGGCGTCGGAGGACAGCGCGGCGATGAAGGCCTCCTGCGGCACGTCGACGCGACCGATCGTCTTCATGCGCTTCTTGCCCTCCTTCTGCTTCTCGAGCAGCTTGCGCTTGCGCGAGATGTCACCGCCGTAGCACTTGGCGAGCACGTCCTTGCGCATCGCGCGGACGGTCTCGCGCGCGATGATCCGCGACCCCACCGCGGCCTGGATCGGCACCTCGAACTGCTGACGCGGGATGAGGTCCTTGAGCTTGCCGGCCATCATCACGCCGTAGGAGTACGCCTTGTCCTTGTGCACGATGGCGCTGAACGCGTCGACCGTCTCGCCCTGCAGCAGGATGTCGACCTTGACGAGGTCGGCGGGCGCGTCGCCGGTCGTCTCGTAGTCGAGCGAGGCGTACCCGCGGGTCTTCGACTTCAGCTGGTCGAAGAAGTCGAAGACGATCTCGGCGAGCGGGAGTGTGTAGCGCATCTCGACGCGGTCCTCGGACAGGTAGTCCATGCCCTGCAGCGCTCCTCGCCGCGACTGGCACAGCTCCATGATCCCGCCGACGAACTCGTTCGGCGTGAGGATCGTGGCGCGCACCACGGGCTCGCGGACCTCGCGGATCTTGCCCGCGGGATACTCGCTCGGGTTCGTCACCACGTGCTCGGTGCCGTCCTCCATCGTCACGTCGTAGACCACGTTCGGCGCGGTGGAGATGAGGTCGAGGGTGAACTCGCGCTCGAGCCGCTCGCGCACGATCTCCAGGTGGAGCAGGCCGAGGAAGCCGCACCGGAAGCCGAAGCCCAGCGCCGCGGACGTCTCCGGCTCGTACACCAGCGCGGCGTCGTTGAGCTTGAGCCGGTCAAGGGCGTCCCGCAGCACGGGGTAGTCCGAGCCGTCGATGGGGTACAGCCCGGAGAAGACCATGGGCTTGGGGTCGCGGTACCCCCCGAGCTCGTCGCTCGCGGGCTTGTGCGCGTTCGTCACGGTGTCGCCGACGCGGGACTGGCGCACGTCCTTCACGCCCGTGATGAGATACCCCACCTCCCCCACCCCGAGGCCGCGGGTCGGCGTGGGCTCCGGCGCCGAGACGCCGATCTCGAGCAGCTCGTGGGTCGCGCGGGTGGACATCATGAGGATGCGCTCGCGCGGGCTCAGCTGGCCGTCCACCACGCGCACGTACGTCACCACGCCGCGGTAGGTGTCGTAGACCGAGTCGAAGATCATCGCGCGCGCCGGCGCCGTGGGGTCGCCCGTCGGCGCCGGGATGTCCGCGACGATGCGGTCCAGCAGCTCGACCACGCCGGCGCCGGTCTTGCCCGAGACGCGCAGGCAGTCCTCGGGGTCGCCGCCGATGAGGTTCGCCAGCTCCTCGGCGCACTTCTCCGGCTGCGCGGCCGGCAGGTCGATCTTGTTGAGCACCGGGATGATCGTGAGGTCGTTCTCGAGCGCGAGATACAGGTTCGCCAGGGTCTGCGCCTCGATGCCCTGCGCGGCGTCGACGAGCAGCACGGCACCCTCGCACGCCGCGAGCGAGCGCGAGACCTCGTACGTGAAGTCGACGTGGCCCGGGGTGTCGATCATGTTGAGCGCGTAGGCGGACTCCACGCCGTCGTCGCCGGTGACGCCCCACGGCATCCGGACCGCCTGGCTCTTGATCGTGATGCCGCGCTCGCGCTCGATGTCCATCCGGTCCAGGTACTGGGCCCGCATGGCGCGCGAGTCCACCACCCCGGTGAGCTGGAGCATCCGGTCGGCCAGCGTGGACTTGCCGTGGTCGATGTGCGCGATGATGCAGAAGTTGCGCAGCAGGTGGGGCGCCGTGGCGGCGGGCTGGATGCCGGCGGCGAGCGCAGGCGAGGGAATCGGCACGAGTGCTCCGGGACGGACGAGTGGGACTCCCACAATGGTCCCATGAGCCCGGACCACCCCCCGCGCGCGCTGCCCACGGACCTCCTCGACCTCCTCGACCTCCAGGCCCGCTTCCTCGCCACCGTGCCGCTCGTGGATCCCGACGAGCCCGTCCCCTCGTGCGGCACCTGGCGCGTGAGGGACCTCGTGACGCACCTCGTCGAGATCCACCGCTGGGCCGCCGCCCAGGCTGCGCGCTTCCCCGAGCCGCCGCCGGACGCGCCGCTCGCCGAGCCCGTCGACGCGCCGGTCGACCTCGCCTGCCACTACCGGGCGGGAGCGACCGAGCTCGCGGACGTGCTGCGCCGCCTCGACGCCGACGCGCCCGCGTGGACCCTCCTGGACGACTCCCCCGGTGACGCCGGTGGCACGGTCGCGTTCTGGCACCGACGCCAGAAGTCCGAGACGCTCGTTCACCTGTGGGACCTGCGCACGGCGACCGGCCTCGACACGGCGGAAGTCCCGGACGCGTGGTGGCTGGACTGCGTCGACGAGGCCGTCACCGTGATGCACCCGCGCCAGATCCGGCTCGCCCGGATCGCGCCACCGCCGATCGCCCTCACGCTCGCCGCCGACGGCGAGCACCGGTGGACGTTGTCGGGTGCGCCGCCCGGCGCACCGGCGGTGAGCGTCACCGGGCCGGCGCCCGCGCTCGCCCTCCTCCTGTGGGGCCGCACGTCGGCGCACGACCTCTCGCTCGCCGTCGGGGGCGATCCCGACGGGCTGCGCGCGCTGGACGCGCTCCTCGCGACGAGCCTCACCCCGTAGGCGGGATGCACGCCGCAGCGTGACGTGTCAGGCTCGAGCCATGACGAACGGTGTGGACTGGGGCGCGTTCGGCCGCGGCGGCACCCGCGCCGTCGCACGACCCTCGCTCGTGGTGCTCGTGATCGCCGGGGTGTGCGTGGGCGGGCTCGTGCTCGCGACCCTGTCCGTCCAGGGGTTCGGCGCCTGGGTGCTGCGCTTCGTGGCGCTGCTGCTCGCCGTGCCCGTGGTGTGGCTCGCCGTCCGGCGCCACCAGGTGCTGGGCCGGCTCGGCGAGATGGAGCGCACGGGCGAGCACCCCGACAACGTCGTGCACACCCGGACCCCGGACGGTCAGGAGGTCACCGTCGTGGTGTCCGGTGCGGAGACCAGCGTCGTGCCGCGCACCGGCATCGGTGGGCTCACCGCCCTCGCGTTCGCGTCGCTGGCCTCGGCGGGGATCTCGTTCGGCATTCTCGTGATCATCGGGATCGCGGCGCTGCTCTGAGACTGACCGCCGCCTGCTCGAGCGGCAGCGCGTTCTCCCTGGAGAAGGGCGACTGCTTCAACGACCCCGACGACACCACCGAGGTCTCCGACGTCCCGATCGTGGACTGCTCGGAGGCGCACGACAACGAGGTGTACGCCGAGTACGACATCGACGGCGACGACTACCCGGGCACCGACGCCGTGCAGCAGGAGGCCTCGGACTTCTGCCTGAAGGAGTTCGAGTCGTTCGTGGGCGCCTCCTACGAGGACACCACCAACCTCGACGTCTACATGCTCTACCCGACCGACGGCTCCTGGGACCAGGGCGACCGCACCGTGACGTGCGCCGTGTACTCCCTCGACGGGCAGTCCACCGGGACGCTGGCGGGTTCGGGCGCCTGAGGCTCGATCACCGCTGGACTGCGCCACGCTGAGCGCTGCACGCTGAACGAGCGCGCGGGCCGGGCTCCTCGGAGCCCGGCCCGCGCTCGTCTGCTCGGCCCGGCCGGCTCGACTCACGCCTCGAGCGTGAGCCGCACCTCCACGGACTGCCGCGACCGGCCGCCCCCAGCGAGCACGCCGCGCAGCGGGGTGACGTCGTAGTAGTCCCGGCCGCGCCCGACCACGACGTGGTGGTCGCCCACCGCCGTGCGGTTCGTGGGGTCGTACGGGTACCAGTCCCCGCACCAGAACTCGATCCAGGCGTGCGACTCCCCCACGAACGTCTCGCCGGGCTTGGCCTCGTAGCCGAGCGGGTGGAGGTACCCCGACACGTAGCGCGCCGGGATGCCCAGGCTGCGCAGCGCGCCGAGCGCGAGGTGCGCGATGTCCTGGCAGACACCCTTGCGCTGCTCCCACGCCTCGGTCGCGCGCGTGTGCACCCCGGTCGCCCCGGGCACGTACTCGACGGCGTCGCGCACCGCGTTGCACACGGCCAGCGCCGCCTCGGCCGGGCCGAGCCCGCCGGCCCGCTCGAGCGCGAGCGCGGCGAGGTCGTCCGACGGCGCGGTGGCGGCGGTCGTGGCGAGATACTCCGCCAGCCGGTCCACGACGGCGAGCTCGGTCAGCGTGGACCACTCCACGGCGTCGGCCACCCCCGTCGCGCCCGGATCGGGGCGTGCCGCGAGGTCGACCGTCGACTCGGAGACGACCACGAGCTCGGAGTGGCGCCGGAGCACCTCGAACCCGACGACGTACGTGCCCCAGTAGTCGCGGTACTCGTGGCTCCACGTCGACGGCGTCGCCGTCACCCGTGAGGCCAGCACCATCTGCCCGGGGATCGTCGCGGGGCGCATGCGCACCTCGTTGTAGGACGCAACGGCGGGCCGCTCGTACGCGAAGGTCGTCGTGTGGACGATGTGCAGCCTGGTCACAGTCGCTCTCCCACCCAGTCGTCGTGCAGGCCCGAGGGGAAGTACCGCAGCCCGACGGCGTCGCTCGCCGTCGAGCACGCGCGCTGCACCTCCTCCATCTCCTCGGGAAGGTTGTCGAGCAGCTGGCCCACCGGGCGGAACTCCAGGCCCGAACGGACCCGGCCGAGGATGCGCATCGCGCTCTCGGTGCCGGTGCGGTCGCTGCCCTCGCCGAGCGCGAGGAGGCAGTCCTCCGCCTGCTTGAGGGCGTACACGACGGACCGCGGGAAGTGCGGGTCCAGGAGCAGGAACTCCGCGGCGAGGGCATCGCTCGCGTTGCCCCGGTAGGCCCGCAGGAAGGCCTCGTAGGCGCCACACGAGCGCAGCAGTGTGGTCCAGCTCGGCCCGCTCGTGCCCGCCACGGCGCGCGTGGCGACGAGGCGGGCCGTCATGTCCGCGCGCTCGATCGAGCGGCCGAGCACGAGGAAGGTCCAGATCTGGTCACGACTCGTCGCCGAGTCGGCGATCCCGGTGGCCACCGCGCCGCGTTCGCGGACCCACGCGAAGAACTCCGGGGTGCTGCGGGAGCCGATCACCGAGCCGAGCTCGTTGCGGGTGGTGTTGAGACACTCCCACAGCTCGGTCGAGATCGTCTCGCGCGCCCGCCGCGCGTTCTCGCGCGCGGCCTCGAGCGCACCGGCGATCGAGCCGGGGTTTAGCCGGTCGTAGGCGAGCACGTCCAGCACGTCCGACGGCGCCACGAGCGTCCCCACCGGCGGCGGGGCCGCCCCCATGACGGCGAGCAGCGAGCGGCACGCCAGGTCCTCGGAGATCCAGGGGTCCTCCAGGAGGAGCTGCAGGTGCACGTCGAGGATGCGTGCGGTGTCGTCCGCCCGCTCGACGTACCTCCCGACCCAGAACAGCGACTCGGCGATCCGGCTCAGCACGTGCTCGTCCCCTCACTGCCGGGGGTCCGGCGTCGCGTGCCATGCGGCTGGCTCTGGCGCTGCGCCGTCCCGCCCTGCTGCTGTTGCTGCTGCTGGGGCAGTTGCTGCTGCGGCGGTTCCGGCCGCTGGGCGCGCCCACCCTGCTGCTGGCTCTGCCGCTGCGCAGTCCCGCCCTGCTGCTGTTGCTGCTGCTGCTGGGACACCGACTTCCGGCTGTCCGGATGCGTGTCCACCGACGGTCCCTGACGCAGCTCGAGGGTCGCGATCGGCGCCGCCTCGGGGTCGCCCGCGTCGTAGCGACGCGCCTCGCCCATGACCCACGTGTCCTTCGACCCGCCGCCCTGCGAGGAGTTGACCACGAGCTGACCCTCCTGCAGGGCCACCCGCGTGAGGCCACCGGGGAGGACCCAGACGTCCTCGCCGTCGTTCACCGCGAAGGGACGCAGGTCGACGTGCCGCGGCCGCATGGAGTCGCCGGCCAGGGTCGGCACCGTGGACAGCTGCACCACGGGCTGCGCGATCCAGCCGCGGGGATCGAGGCGCAGCCGCGTGCGCGCCTCGTCGATCTCGGCGCGGCTGGCCGCGGGCCCGATGATGATGCCCTTGCCGCCGGAACCGTCGACCGGCTTCACGACGAGCTCCTCGAGCCGGTCCAGCACCTCGCTGAGCGCCTCGGGCTCCTCCAGCCGCCAGGTGTCGACGTTGTTGATGAGGGGCTCCTCGCCCAGGTAGTAGCGGATGAGGTCGGGGACGTAGGTGTACATGAGCTTGTCGTCGGCCACGCCGTTGCCGACGGCGTTCGCAAGGGTCACATTGCCCAGCCGTGCGGCGGTGATGAGTCCGGGACACCCCAGGAGCGAGTCGGGCCGGAACGCCACCGGGTCGATGAAGTCGTCGTCGACGCGGCGGTAGATCACGTCCACCCGCCGGCGGCCGTCGGTGGTGAGCATGTAGACGCGGCCGCCGGAGACCACGAGGTCTCGGCCCTCCACGAGCTCGACCCCCATGAGTCGCGCCAGCAGCGAGTGCTCGAAGTACGCGGAGTTGTACACGCCCGGGGTGAGCACGACGACGACGGGGTCGTCCACGCCCGACGGCGCCGCGGCCGTCAGCGCGGCGAGCAGACGCCGCGGGTAGTCGACCACGGGCGCGACACGCATCGACGTGAACAGCTCGGGGAAGGTCTGCGCCATGGCGCGCCGGTTGGAGAGCACGTAGCTCACGCCCGACGGGATGCGCACGTTGTCCTCGAGGACGCGCCAGCCGCCCTCGGAGTCGCGGATGACGTCGATCCCGGCGACCTGCACCCGGACGCCGTTGCCCGGGACAATGCCCCTCGCCTGACGGTGGAAGTGCGCGGAGGAGGTGATGAGCGCACGGGGGATCACGCCGTCGGACACGACCTTCTGCCGGCTGTAGATGTCCTCGAGGAGCGCCTCGAGGGCCTTGACCCGTTGGGCGATGCCCGGGGCGAGCACGTTCCACTCGCCGGTGTCGAGAACGCGCGGGACGGGGTCTAGCGGGAAGGGTCGCTCCTCGCCGCCGATGTCGAAGGTCACCCCCTGGGCGAGGTAGGAGCGGGCGAGCGCATCAGCGCGGCTCCGGATCTCCTGCGGGGAGAGCCGCGACATGATCGCGCGGACGTGGGCGAACTGGCTGCGCCACTCCTCGTGCCCGTCGGTGCCGGACGCGCTGCCGAGCATCTCGTCCCAGGCTGCGCCGGCGGGATAACCCTCGAACAGGTCGACCATGGCTCGAACCGTAGTGCGCGGGCGTAACGGTTGGGTAACGCCGGTCACGGCGTGGGCGGTACGGACGACCCGCGCCCGCAACCCGACGGCCCGTGCCCCTCCCGCGCCACCCCGCCGCGGCGCGCCCCAGCCCGCACGACTCACCCGACCCGGCGCCCTCGCTGCGCGGCCACGGGGCGGGGCTAGGGTGTCCGGCGTGAGAGCCACGGACATCCTGCGCTCCGCCGCGCGAGCCCTTGGCACGGCGCTGCGGCCCGCCCCGGGGCGCACGCGCACCCCGCCGTCGCCGTCACGGGAGACCCGGCCCACGCCGTCGCCGTCGCCCGCCGGGCGGCCGACCCCCACCCGGCCGCCGGGCGGACAGGCGCCACCCCCGCCCGGGGGCATCACCGAGTACGACGTGCCGGCGTTCGGCCCCCCGTTGCTGAGCTACGCCCCCGACCTCGACGGCGCGGCCGACCCGGGCGAGATCGTCTGGGGCTGGGTGCCGTACGAGGAGGACGCGAGCAAGGGCAAGGACCGCCCGATGCTCGTCGTCGGGTCGGGCGGCGGTGCGCTCGTGGCGCTGCAGCTCACCTCGAAGGACCGGACGGGCGACCGCGCCGCCGAGGCCCGACGGGGCCGGTACTGGTTCGACGTCGGTACCGGAGAGTGGGACCGCAAGCGGCGCGACAGCGAGGTGCGACTCGACCGTCTCCTGCGCGTCCCGGAGGACCGGATCCGGCGTGAGGGCGCCATCCTGGAGCACCCGCGGTACGACGCGGTGGTCGCGGCCCTGCGCGAGCTGCACGGCTGGTAGCATGGTGGGTCGAGCCTGGCGCCCGCACGGGTCGGCCGGCTCGTTCCCGATGGCTTCTCCGAGGTGCCCCACGCCTTGTCCCGGCCGCCGGGGAACCCTCGCCGACCCAGACGAATCCAGCAGGAAGTTCCACACGTGGCCAACATCAAGTCCCAGATCAAGCGCAACAAGACGAACGAGAAGGCTCGTCTGCGCAACAAGTCCGTCAAGTCGGAGCTGAAGACCTACGTGCGCAAGACGCGCGAGGCCATCGCTGCGGGTGACAAGGAGAAGGCCGACGAGGCTCTTCGCGTCGCCACCCGCAAGCTCGACAAGGCCGTCAGCAAGGGCGTGATCCACGCCAACCAGGCGGCCAACCGCAAGTCCTCGCTCGCGAAGCAGGTCGCCGAGCTCTGAGCTCCGACCCGCCGCACGCACGACGACGGCGCCGCACCCCACCGGGTGCGGCGCCGTCGCTGTCTCTGCGGTGCTCGGGCGGGCGGCTCAGCGCGCTGACGCGCTGCGTCCCGACGAGCGCGCCGAGTTCGCCGCCTCCGATCGCGCGGTCCGGGCTCACCACCCCGTCGGACTCAGCACCCGTCGGGCTCACCACCCGTCGGGCTCACCACCCCGTCGGACTCAGCACCCCGAAGCGGCGCGTCCAACGCGCGGCGCCGTCGCGAGGCACCGGACCGCCGAGTCGAGTCGCGCACGACCCGACACTCGAGCACCCTCCACGTCGTCGCTCAGCGGCCCGCACGCGCCGCAGCGACTCGCAGCAGCGCTCGCTCGATCGCATACCCGGGCGACCGCCCTTCGCCCTTAATCTCGGCATCAGCCGCTGCAACGGCACTGACCGCCGCCGCCAGGCCCTCCGGTGTCCAGCCCTGCAGCTCCTTGCGTGCGCGGTCGATCTGCCAGGGCGCGAGACCCGCCGTGGCGTTTCCCTGCTCGCGACCGCGTGAGGCGGCCACCTTTGCCATCGTGCGCAGCTTGAGGGCGACGGCAGCGACGAGCGGCACGGGGTCGGTTCCGCTGGCCATGGCATGCCGTGCCAGCGCGAGAGCCTGTCCGGCATCACCCGCGATGGCGGCGTCGGCGACCTTGAAACCCGTCGCCTCGACCCGTCCGCCGTAGTAGCGGTCCACGTCGTCCTGGCCGACCTGACCGGTCGTGTCCTCGATCAGCTGCGAACACGCCGCAGCGAGCTCGCGCAGATCCGAACCGACGGCGTCGACGAGGGCCGTGACCGCGGCCGGAGCGATGCGGCGGCGGCCCCGCGCGAACTCCGCCTGGACGAACGCCGCCTTCTCCCGTTCCGGCACCGGCTCGCACGCCACCTCGGGTGCACCGGTCGCCGCGATCGCCTCGAGCAGCTTCTTGCCCTTCTGGCCGCCGGCGTGCCGGAGCACCAGGACGACGTCGGGCGCTGGATCGGCGAGATAGGCGGTCACGTCGGTCGCGCACGCGTCGTTCAGCGACTCGAGCCCGAGGATCTCGACATACCTCGGCTCGGCGAACAGCGACGGCGACGCGAGCACCGCGAGCCGCCCCTGCTCGTACATCGACGCCTCGAGGCGGGTGACCTCCAACGTGGTCGACTCGGCCGTGGCGCGCTCGCGAGCGAGGCCCACCAGCCGAGCCATCGCGCGGTCGGCGAGCAGCCCTTCCGTTCCCCGGACGAGTACGACGGGCGCGGGCTCGACGACGTCCCAGCTCAGCCCGGGACGGGCAGTGGATCGCGTCGACCTGCGGGCGGGAGGCACGGTCCCCAGCCTGCCACGACGCAGTGCCAAGCCAGCCCCTCGAGTACTCATGTCGACGGCCGCCGCTCGCTGCCGTCTCACCACAGCCCGGTAGAGCGGCCGCGAACAACCTCCGAGCCGCCGCTAGATCGGTCGCCGGGCAGGACTTCGTCCAGCTCGCCACCGGGCAGGGCTGCGCCAGGAGCCGCACTGCTGCCGGATGCGCCGCCGGGCAACCCTCCGCCCCGCTCACTGCTGGGCAGGGCTCCGCCACGAGCCGCGCCGCCGCTGGGCAGACCTCCGCCAGGAGCCGCACCACCTCGTACGTCACCACCGCTGGACCCGCCGCCGGGCAACCCTCCGCCCCGTTCGCCGCCGGGCAGGGCTGTGCCAGGAGCTGCGCCACCTCGTCCGTCACCACCGCTGGAACCGCCGCCACCTCGTCCGTCGTCGCCGGGCCCGGCGGTGGGCAGAGTTCTCCCCTCGCCTTCGGGTCGGGGTTTGGGGACGAGGAGCTCGTCGTCCAGGCGGGTGGTGGCGCCGATGCGCTGTCCGTCGGCGGTGGTGAAGGTGAACCCGCCCCGGGTAGGGGTGATGCGGGTGTGGTCGCGGTGGACGCGGTGGTGATGCTCGCGACACAGCGTCACGGCATTCACCAGGCTGGTGTCGCCACCCTGGTTCCACTCGATGACGTGGTGCACCTCGCACCACGCCGCCCGCAAGACGCATCCGGGCCACTGGCAGTGCCGGTCCCGCACCAGGACCGCACGCCGCAGGTCCCGGGTGTAGGTCCGCTCCGTCTGCCCCACATCCAACGGCACACCCTCAGCGTCGAGGACGACGCGCTGCCACATCGCGTCACACGCCACCACGTCCAACGCCGCGAACGGCACGAGGGTCCCGTCCAGCAGCTCCGCCAACACCGGCTCACGTTCGAGCCCGGACCGGGCGTAGGCCTCCGACAACCCCGACCCCGCCGACCCCGCCGAGCCAGTCGGCGCGCCGTCGCGGTGCGCCGCGGCGGCGGCGTCACGGTGCGCCGCGTCGCCGTCGGCGTTCGCGGCGTCGTTTGCTGCGCCGTTCCCGCCAGTGCTCACGCCGTCCGAAGGCGCGGCGCCTCCGGCGACGCTGGCGTCTGCACCGCCACGCTTGACGTCGCCGAAGGTGCCCCGCTCGCCCGCAGCCTCACCGCCCGCCGCGCAGGAGTAGGTGCGGCGCAGGTGGTGCAGGAGGAGCCAGGTGTCCTGACGGACCAGGATGCTCAGGTGGGGTCGGACCTGGGCGCCGGCCTTGTCGACCCCGACCCCCAGGGCACGGTCGGCGAGCAGGACGAGGGCGTCAGCGCGACGCTGATCCGGGTTGCGCTCATCCCCGTCCGCCGGCACCGGGGTGACCGCGTCCAGCGCGGTGCGCAGCGTCGCCGCCGACAACACATCCAACGCCCCCTCGACCCGCACGACCTCACCTCGCGCGGTGAGGCGGAGGAACCGCGCCTTGCGCGCCGCCTCGTAGGACGCATCAGCCTTGGCGGCTTCCAGGGCGGCGGCCTGACCCTGCAGCTCCCGCCGCAGCACCGGCACCGCCACACTCTTGGCCCGTGCCACGATCTCCACCTCACGCCCCGCAAGGCGCTCCCGCGTCGCAGGGTCGACCCCGGCCAGGACGGTCGCGACGACGCGGACGTGACCCTCGGTGACCTCACCCCGCTGTGCGGCGTCCCGCAGCCGGGGCAGCAGCTCCAGAATCTCCCCGGCCTGCTCCTCACCCCGGGCGACTCCGACGCCCTGGCGGGAGGAGTCCGCCCGCCACCGCGTGAAGTCCCCCGCGCGGCGACCCGCCGGGGTCCGCCGCCACGACCCCGACTCCCGCACCACCCCCGCCACCTCAGCCCGCGCCACCCCCAGGACGGTGGCGACCTCGTCCAGCACCGCCAGCGCACCCACCGCCGCAGCGCCGACACCCGGATCAGCCGCCGCAGCCTTCCTGGCCGCACCAGCAGCGGCGACGACCTCACCCACCACCACCCGCAACCGCGACACACACTCAGACAACCCCGGCGCACCCGGCACCGGAGACGGGAGAGGCGCGAGCGACGCGGCCGGCACCGGCGACTGCGGGAGCGTCTGCGGAACACGCGAGGCACGCGGGACTTCGGACGACTCCGGCGCGAGAGAGGCCCGAGGCGCGCTCGCCCGCCTCGGCGCGAGCCGCGACGCCGGCACGGCGGTGGGCCGCCCACCGTCCGGCGCCACCGCCATCGACATCGACATCGAGCTCGACGCCCGCGCTGACACCCGCGCCGACGCCCGAGCGGGCGAACGGCGCGGCCCACGCCCTGCACCAACCGGCTCTGCCGCCACCCCGCTCACCCCCTCGTCAGCCGATCCCACGCGAATCGAACGCGTGTACCTAGAGTAAATCCGAACAACGACAAACGCACCCCTCAACACTCGCCTGTGGACACTGCGACACCCCACCCCACCTGGGGACAACCGAGGACCGTGGGACAGGCGACCGACGACGAGCGAGGGCCTCGTCGGATCACGACAAGAAGGCGCCACGTCACGCCGTCGGAGGGATGACCGATGCCCGAGCAACCCTCCTCACGGACAACCCGTGACCACGAGCGCACCATCAGTCCGCGCGCTGACCGAGATCCGCCCGCAGAGGTCGGTGCGCGCGACCATCCCGATCTGCGAGAGCCGAGCGACGACGTCGTCCGCGGGATGCCCGTAGTCGTTTCCGGCACCGACGCTCACGAGCGAGACCCGACCGGCCGTCGCCGACAGGAGCGCCTCATCCTGGTCACGCGACCCGTGGTGGGCGACGACCAGCACGTCAGGACGGGGTAGGGCCGGCCACTGCCGCGCAATCCCGGCCTGAGCCCACGCACCCGCGTCGCCGTGTGCAAGCACCGTCAGCTCCGGCGCGCTGATCCAGAGCGAGAGACTGAGCTCGTTCGCGGTGCCCTCGGCCTCCTCCTCGGAGCTCGCTGCCTCGTCGGAGCCGACCGCCGCCGTCGTACCTGTCGTGGAACCCGCCACGACGCCTACCGCCCCGCCACCGATCAGCCCGCCCTCGCCGCTACCGATCACATCGCCCTCCGGCGGCGCACGGAGCGCGACCGCACGCGGAGTCGGCCACAGCACGCTCACCTCGAGCGCGCCGAGACCGAGCGTCGGCGTGTCGGCATCCGCCGCGACCACGGGCACGTCCGCCTCCTCGAGGGCGCCCACCACCCGCACGAGCCGCGGGTCGAGCGCGCGCGGCACCAGCGCCTGCCGCACGGGGACGGCCGCCAGCACGTCCCCCAGCTCCCCCACGTGGTCCGCATCAGCGTGCGTGAGCACGAGCGCCGCCAGCTCGCGGACTCCCCCGGCCTCGAGGCAGTCGCGCACCGGCGCGCCTGCGGGTCCGGTGTCCACGAGTACCGCCGCGCCCGGTCCGCCGTCGGGCTCGGCCGAGACCAGCAGCGCGGACCCCTGCCCGACGTCGCACTGAAGCAGCCGCCAGTCGGCCGGGACGGCAGCGGGCACCGAGCCCAGCGCAATCCGCCCGACCAGCCCACGAGTCGCTGGGAGGACCGAGAGAACGACGACGAGGCTCAGCACGCCCAGCACCGACGGCGCGGCCCAGACCCGCAGTCGCGCCTGGGCAGCTGCCGAGAGCCCACCACGCCTCACGAGGAGCCAGACCCCGGCCCCCAGCCCGACGGTCAGCACCGTCCCGCCGGCCCCGCCGGGCCACGGCAGCCGAGCAAGCGGGAGCGCCGCGGCGCGCGTGGCCACGGCCTCGATCCACCACGTTCCGCTCTGCGCGACGACGAGGAGACCGTGCGCCACGAGTGGCGCCACCGGCTGCACGAGCGTCGCGAGCAGAGCGAGCACCGTCACGGGCGGAACGACGGGCGCGACCAGCGCGTTCGCAAGCACGGCGTAGGTCGCGAGCCCGCCGTCCAGCCCGACGAGCACGGGAAGGCAGGCAACCTGCGCGGCGAGCGGCACGGCCAGCGCCGGTGCGACCGGCGCGAACCGGCCGAGCCGAGCGGCCATCGCCTCACCCCACGGCCGCGACCAGAGCACGATCCCGGCCGTGGCCAGCACCGACAGGGCGAACCCCGGCGAGCGCGCGAGCCACGGGTCGGTCAGCACCAGCACCGCGCCGGCGACGGCGAGCGCCGGCACCGCGGCGGAGCGGCGCCCCAGGCCGAGCGCGAGCATCGCGACGAGACCCATCGCGCCCGCCCGCACGACGCTCGGCTCGGCGCCGACGAGCAGCACGAGGCCGGCGAGCACCACAGCAGAGACTCCGAGGCGCACGGCACGAGGCACACCGGCCGTGCCGATGAGCACCAGTCCGACGACGATCGCGACGTGCGCTCCCGACACCGCAAGCAGGTGTGTCAACCCCGCCGCACGCATGGCGTCCACGAGCGCAGGCGGCACGGCGGAGTCGTCGCCGACCGCGATCCCCGGCAGCAGGCCCCGCGCATGGGGTGGCAGTCCCTCGACGGCGGAGCGCAGCCCGTCGCGGAGCGCCACGATCCCGGCGCGCCAGGACGGCGGGGGCGCTCGCACGTCCGGGTCGCCCGAGGCGAGCACGAGAGCGACGGCGCGCTCGCCGTCGGCCGTCGCGACGAGACGTACGGATGCCGACACGGTGGACCCGGGCGGGAGCGACGCCCACCGCGCACCGGCGAGGACGACCACCGGCGATCGAGCGCGCCGCGCCTCGCCCCGGACGTCCACCTCGAGCAGGGTCGCGTCGAGGCGCAGGCGTGGGGATCCGTCTCGCTGGGTGGTGGTCGGCTGCGGCTCCGACTCGGTGCGCAGCAGCGCCGTGACGGTGCCGCCCCAGTCGAGCCCGGCCGTCACAGCGGGTCCGTGCCGCACGGTGTCCTGCGCCGCGATCGACCCGAGCACGCACAGCGCGAGGACGGCCGTCGCGAGCAGTGCGGTCGGCCCGCGGGGCCAGCGGGTGCGATGGCGTCCACGACCCGCTCGTGCCGCCCGGACGAGCGCCGCGATCGCGACGGCCAGCAGCGCGAGGGCCGCCACCGCACGTGCCGATCCCGACCACCCGACGGCGAGCGCCGCCGTCGCCCATGCCGCCGCTGCAGGGAGGACGAGCCGGGTGTCCAGGGAGCGGCGTGGGTCCGGCCGCAGCAGCGCAGGAGCCTTCACGACCTCGCTGCCGGCACGCCCCTCCGGCGCGAGACCCCGAGCCGACACGAGACCCCGAGCCGGGCCCTCACCGTCGAGAGTCCGCCCGCGGTCGCGCAGGGCAGCGGCCCCGTCGACGCCCGTCACGTCGTCACCAACGGCGTGAGCTGCGCCATGAGCGCGGGCCCGATCCCGGACACCTCGTCCAGCTCGGCCACCGCCGTGAACCCGCCGTGCTGCTCCCGCCACGCGATGATCCGCGCGGCGAGCGCCGGACCGATCCCGGGCAGCTCCTCCAGCGTCGTCGCGTCAGCGGTGTTGAGGTTCACCAGGCCGCCGGAGCCCGCCCCGCCCGACGCCGCCGGACCCGGGCCAGACCCCGAGCCCGTCCCCGGAACGTCGGGCTCGGTCACCGCTTCTCCCGGCGCGGGGATCAGCACGCGTTCGCCGTCGACGAGCAGGCGAGCGAGGTTCACGGCGTCCAGGTCGGCCGTCGCCGTCGCTCCTCCCGCCGCTGCCACCGCGTCCTGCACGCGCGACCCCACCGGGAGCGTCACCACCCCTGGCGCGAGCACCTCCCCCGCGACGTGCACCACCACGACCCCGCTCGGCGTGGGCGACGCCGCCGTCGACGGCATCGCGTCAGCGGCTCCGGCCGGCGGTGCGGAACCTTGCGCGGAGCCGGGGCCGGCGTCCTGGGTGGGGGCGCCCTCGGCGGTCACATCGGGTACGGCGGCCGTCGCCGACGCGTTCGCCGCGTCGGGCAGCACGGTCGTCGCGACACTCGTCGCCGCGGAGCGCACGAGGACGACGGCGAGCACCGCCACCGCGGCGAGCACCAGCGCCAGCGCGGTGCGGGCTGTGAAGGGTCGACGTCGTGGACCGGCGCTGCGTCCGGCGCGTCGCCGTCGTCGCCCGGTCGGGTCGGTGTCGGCCGAGCCGCCTCGATCCGTGCCGTCACCGTCATCGCTCGGGTCGAGGTCCCACGCCGCGACGCCGTCCCCGGTGCCGTAGGCCGCGCGGGTGAGCGCCGCGAGCCGCGCCCGCTGGACCATGTCACGACGCACCATGCCGATCACGCTAAGCAGCGCTCCTGCCGGACGCTCCCGCCGCTGGGGACGGTCCCCGCGCGGGCGACGACAACGCCCGCTGGGGACAACCGGTCCGCACATGGTCCAGCGCCGCGACGGTCCCGGCCCCTAGGCTCGGGCCACCGCGAGGACGCGTGGCCGGCTGCCCCGGGACTCGATCGCGGTCGTGAACGGACGGGCCCCGAGGTCGGACGGGATCCCGAGTCGGGCACGGCCGACGATCGACTCGGGCCGCGACAGCCGCGCCCTCGCGGTCGGGCGACACCCGTCGCAGGCAGGTCACGCAGGCAGGGAGGCCAGGATGAGCACACCGTCCGCCCAGGAGCTCGCGCAGCTGCGCGCCGCAGCGGCGCAGGCCGAGGCCGACGCGGCGGAGGCACGCGCAGCCGCTGCCCGGGCGGCGCTGGCCGCTGCCGAGGCCGCCGCGGCCAGCGCGGCCCAGCCCGACCCCGCCACCACCTCGGGCGAGGCGTCCGCGACGGCGACCGACGCCGTCGTCGTCGTCGGCGATGGAGGGGCGGCCAGCACGGGCAGCACGGGCAGCACGGGCAGCACGGCCAGCGCGGGCGGCACAGGGGCGGGCGCCGGCGACACGGCGGGCGCACGCGGCGCACGCGATGCGGCCGACCCGACGACCACCGACGGCGACCCGGTGACGACCGCGAGCGACGCCGTCATGCCCCCCGCCCCCGCACCAACACCCGAGCCCGCACCCGCACCAACACCCGCACCCGCGCCCGCACCCGACGCCACCACCGCGACCGCGACCGCGTCGAGCCTCACCGGCTACGCGGCCGAGGTCGCGCGGGCGTACGCCTTCCCCGGCGGCACGCTGCCGCTCGGCGCACTCCTGGTCGACGGCGAGCCCGAGCCGCGCAGCCAGGTCGCCTTCTCGCTCGGCATGCTCAACCGGCACGGGCTCGTCGCAGGCGCCACCGGAACGGGCAAGACGCGCACACTGCAGGCAATGGCGGAGGGCCTCTCGGACGCCGGCGTTCCCGTCTTCCTCGCCGACGTGAAGGGTGACCTGTCGGGGCTGCTGACGCCGGGCACGCCGAGCGAAAAGCTGCTCGCGCGGACGGAGTCGCTCGGCCAGGACTGGTCCGCGACCACCTACCCCGTCGAGCTGCTCACCCTCGGCGGCCTCGGCACCGGCACGCCCGTGCGCACGACGGTGACCGACTTCGGTCCCCTGCTGCTCTCGCGCGTGCTCGGCCTCAACGAGACCCAGGAGTCCAGCCTCGGCCTCATCGTGCACTGGGCGGACCAGCAGGGACTCGCGCTCCTGGACCTCAAGGACCTGCAGTCGACGATCGCCTACCTCACCTCCGACGACGGCAAGGCCGAGCTCAAGGGCATCGGCGGCGTCTCGTCGGCGACCGCGGGCGTCATCCTGCGCGAGATCGTCGCGCTGCAGGCGCAGGGCGCCGACGCGTTCTTCGGGGAGCCGGCGTTCGGGGTGCACGAGCTGCTCCGGACCGCGCCGGACGGGCGGGGCGTGATCACGGCGCTGGAGCTGCCCGCCGTCGCCGACCGGCCGGCGCTGTTCTCGACGTTCCTCATGTGGCTGCTCGCGGAGCTCTACTCCGAGCTGCCCGAGGTGGGCGACCAGGACCGGCCGCGGCTCGTGTTCTTCTTCGACGAGGCGCACCTGCTGTTCACGGGCGCCTCGAAGGACTTCCTCACGCAGGTCGTCCAGACCGTCCGGCTCATCCGGTCCAAGGGCGTCGGGGTCTTCTTCGTCACGCAGAGCCCGCAGGACGTTCCCGCGGACGTCCTGGCGCAGCTCGGCAACCGCGTGCAGCACGCACTGCGCGCCTTCACCCCGCAGGACGCCTCGGCCCTGCGCGCGGCCGTGCGCACCTACCCGAAGTCGCCCTACGACCTCGAGCAGCTCCTCACGGCGCTGGGCACGGGCGAGTGCGTCGTCACGGTGATGTCCGAGCGCGGGGCGCCGACACCGGTGGCCTGGACGCGCGTGCGTGCGCCGCAGTCGTCCATGGACCCCTCGCCCGCGTCCGCACTCGAGGCGGCGGTGGCGGGTTCGCCCCTCGCGGCGCGCTACGGCACGCGGGTCGACAACGCCTCGGCGTACGAGCTGCTCGCCGAGCGCGTGGAGCACCAGTCCCGCGAACGTCTCGCGGAGGAGCAGCGCGCCGCGGCCGACAAGGCCGCCGCCTCCGAGGCGGCGGCGCGGGAGAAGGAGCTCGCGAAGATGCAGCGCGACCTCGAGAAGCAGGCCGAGCGCGCACGCGGGTCGTCCGGGCGGTCGTCGGGGTCTGGGTCGGGGCGCTCGTCCTCGCGCTCGGCGTCGCACGCCTCCCCGCTGGACAACTTCCTCCGCTCCGCCGGCACCCAGCTCGGCCGCGAGATCACGCGGACGATCTTCGGCACGCGCCGGAGGTGAGCCCCGGCCGCACGAGCCCCGGCCGCACGTGAGCCCCGGGCGACCCGCCCACCGCCGCGAGCCCCGCGCAGGTGAGCCCCGCCGTCGACGGCGAGCCAGCCCCGGGCGACCCGCGCACCGCCGCGAGTCGCGCCGTCGGCGCCGGACCCCGGCGGGGCGACCCCGCACCCGGGCAACGCGCCACCCGAACCCGAGCCACGCCGTCGTGCATGACTATACGGACTGATGTATAGTTCCGCTCTATGGCCAAGGTTCTCACGACCCTCCCCACGGGCGAGCGGGTCGGTATCGCGTTCTCGGGCGGGCTCGACACCTCGGTGGCGGTGGCCTGGATGCGCGAGAAGGGCGCGATCCCCTGCACGTACACGGCGGACATCGGGCAGTACGACGAGCCCGACATCTCCGGCGTCCCCGCCCGCGCCCTGGAGTACGGCGCCGAGATCTCCCGCGCGGTGGACTGCCGCGCACAGCTCGTCGAGGAGGGCCTGGGCGCGATCGCGTGCGGCGCGTTCCACATCCGCTCCGGCGGCAAGGCCTACTTCAACACCACGCCGATCGGCCGCGCGGTCACCGGAACGCTGCTGGTCCGCGCGATGCACGAGGACGGCGTCTCGATCTGGGGCGACGGCTCGACGTTCAAGGGCAACGACATCGAGCGGTTCTACCGCTACGGCCTGCTCGCCAACCCCGAGCTGCGGATCTACAAGCCGTGGCTGGACGCCGACTTCGTCAGCGAGCTCGGCGGCCGCGCCGAGATGAGCCAGTGGCTCACCGAGCGCGACCTGCCCTACCGCGACTCCAAGGAGAAGGCCTACTCCACGGACGCGAACATCTGGGGCGCCACGCACGAGGCGAAGACGCTCGAGCACCTCGACGTCTCCCTCGAGACGGTCGACCCGATCATGGGCGTGAAGTTCTGGGACCCGAGCGTGGCGATCGAGACCGAGGACGTGACGATCGCCTTCGAGCTCGGTCGGCCCGTCGCCATCAACGGCGTGCGCTACGACGCCTCCGCGGTCGACCTCGTGCTCGAGGCGAACGCGATCGGCGGCCGGCACGGGCTCGGCATGTCCGACCAGATCGAGAACCGCATCATCGAGGCCAAGTCCCGCGGCATCTACGAGGCGCCCGGCATGGCGCTGCTGTGGATCGCGTACGAGCGCCTGCTCAACGCCATCCACAATGAGGACACGATCGCCAACTACCACAACGAGGGACGTCGCCTCGGCCGGCTCCTCTACGAGGGCCGCTGGCTCGACCCGCAGTCGCTCATGCTGCGCGAGTCCATTCAGCGCTGGATCGCCTCGCTCGTGACCGGGCAGGTCACGCTGCGGCTGCGGCGCGGGGACGACTTCACGATCCTCGACACCCGCGGCGACAACTTCTCCTACCACCCGGACAAGCTCTCGATGGAGCGGACCGAGAACGCCGCGTTCGGCCCGACCGACCGCATCGGGCAGCTCACGATGCGCAACCTCGACATCGCGGACTCGCGCGCCAAGCTCGAGCTCTACGCGGGTCAGCCGCTGGACCAGGGGCAGCTCCTCGTCGAGCACGGCACGCTGCTCGGCACGCTGCCGGCCGGCGGCGCCCAGCCGATCGCGGCCAACCCCCGCGTCCTGGACGAGGCGGACGAGTCCGCGCTCGACTCCGCCTCGTTCGACTTCGGCGCCGACTGACCTCAGCGCAGCTCGACGGGCCCGTCCGGCCCCTGCACCACGAGCACGAGGGCGACGGCGTCGCCCGGCTCGGGCACGATGTCGACCCCGAGCGCGCGGTACTTCTCCGCCAGCGCCTCCGCGTCGGGGTGCTCGACCCGCAGCTCGAGGAGCTCGAGCGTCGGCAGGTCCGACAGCCCCGGCTGCGGCGTGCTGCCCCAGTCGATGAGGAACGGGACCGCCGGGTCGGGGTCGCGGCCCTCGCCACGGGTGAGCCGCCACTCCAGCAGCGTCCCGTCCGGCGTGCGGCGCGACAGCGGCGACACCGGGCCGACCCGCACGCCGGCCGCCTCGGCCGCGCTCGCCGTCGCGTCGATGTCGTCCGGGTGCACCGCGAACGTGGCGACGCCGGGCGCCGTCCGGCCCGAGATCCCGAACGTCTCGACGTCCTCGGCGCGCGCGCCGGTCTCCGGGTTCGGACCGATCACCTCGAGGTAGTGCGGCACGCGTTCTCCGTGGACCGTGAACGCGACGAGGTGGTTCGCGGTCCCGGTCGGGTGCGCGCCGCCGGGCGCCGCGCGCACGCCGGTGAGCGCCTCGACGTGCGCCACCGCCTCGGCGAGGTCGGGTCCGGCGAGCACGACGTGGTCGAGCGTGGACGGGAACGGTGCGGGCATCAGGGCCTCCAGCGGGATGGACGACGGCGCAGCGCGCCTCGGGTGGTCGGGTGCAGGTCGGGGGTGGCTGGGCGGGGACGTCAGGCGGACACGGGCGGCGTCGGGAGGTCGGGCCACGGCGCGCCGGGGAACAGCGCGTCGACCCGCACCGGGTCGCCGGCCTCGCGGAACTCCGCCCACGCGGCCTCGCGCAGGGCCGGGTCGTCCAGCACGCTCGCGGCCGTGAGGGCGAGCGCGATCGCGGAGTCGACGATCGCGCGGCGGCCGTCCGGCGTGAGGGTGGAATCGGCGCGCTCGCGCGAGTGCCCGGGGATGCCGGGGTCACCGATCGCGACGGTGGGCTGGATGGTCGGGAGCAGGTGACTCACGTTGCCGACGTCGCTGGACCCGACCGCCTCGGCCTCGCGCTGCACCGAGAGCACCTCGCGGCGCGGCGCCGAGTGAGCCGCGAAGACCTCGGCCAGCGTCGCGTTGATCCGCTGCGGCAGGTAGACCGGCTCGCCGTCCCACACCACGTCGACCTCCACGCCGGCCGCGAGCGCGGCGCCCCGGAAGGCCGCCTCGACCCGCTCGGACAGCGCCACCAGGCCCTCGACGGTCCGCGAGCGCAGGAAGAACTCGAGCACGGCCCGCTCGGGCACGATGTTCGGCCGCGTCCCGGCCTCGAGGAACACCCCGTGCACGCGGTCGGTGGGCAGGATGTGCTGCCGCAGCTGCGCGACGGACTGGTAGGCGGTCACGGCGGCGTCGAGCGCGTTCCGGCCCAGGTGCGGGTTCGCGGCCGCGTGCGCGGTGCGGCCCTGGAACGTCGCCACGACCTGGCGCTTCGCCGCCGACGGCCCGGCGGCGACGTCGGCGCCGCCCGGGTGCACCATGACGGACGCGTCGAACCCGTCCAGGGCGCCGGCGCGGATGAGCAGCTCCTTGCCGCCGCCGCCCTCCTCGGCGGGCGTGCCGAGCAGCGTGACGCCGCCGGGCACCACGCCCGCCTGCACCAGCGGGGCGATCGAGAGGAAGGCCCCGAGCGAGGAGGCCGCGATCACGTTGTGGCCGCAGCCGTGCCCGACACCGGGCAGCGCGTCGTACTCCGCGGTGATGACCACCTGCGGTCCCTCGGTGCTGCCCGCCCGCGCGCGGAACGCCGTCGGCAGGCCGCCGGTCCCGACCTCGAGCGCGACGCCGTGCCGCGCCAGCAGCGCCTCGATCGCCGCCACCGAGCGGAACTCCACGAAGCCGACCTCGGGGTGGGCGTGCAGGTCGCGGGAGAACGTGTCGAGCTCGTCCGCGAGCGCCTCGGCACGCGCGACGACGGCGGCGCGGAGCCCGTCGGGCGCGGCGCTCTCGTCGGTCGCGGTGTGGGTCGCAGTGGGCGTCGGGGTGTCGGTCGCCTCAGGGCTCGTCCCGGTGGCGTCCGCCGTCGTGGTGCTCGTCATACCCGCGACGCTACGCACGCCCGTGCCCCGGACTGGCGACCGCTCGGCTCGTCTCACATCACGGGACCGCGCTGGTCAGCGTCCGAGCCGCCCGGAAGCGCTAGCCGTCCTCGCCCCCGCCCCTGGACCGCAGCCCGCGCCGGCGCGCCAGGCGCCCCCAGAGGTCCCCCGCCTCGACGGTCTGCCAGCCGAAGAGCAGGGACGCGTAGCGCGCGAGGACGATGACGGCGAAGGCGAGCAGGTCGCGCAGCAGGTCGGGCGTCCCGAGCTCGCGCAGCAGCAGGAACAGCGCGGCTCCGAGGGCTGCCGCGGCCGCGTTCCACTCCCCGCGGCGCAGCACCTGGACCGGCAGCCCGGAGATCATGTCCCGCATCACCCCGCCGCCGATCCCCGCGACGACGCCGATGAGCAGCGCCCCGGTGAACGGCGCACCGTTGAGCACCGCCTTCTCCACCCCGACAACCACGAACAGCCCGAGCGCGAGCGCGTCGAACAGCCCGAACAGCCGCACGAACCGGGTCACCACGCGCAGCAGCACGACGGCGCCGAGGCCCGCGCCGAGCGCGGCGAGGACGTACGCCTGGTTGGTCACGGCGACCGGGCGCAGGCCGAGCATGACGTCGCGCACGACGCCGCCGCCCAGTCCCATCACGACGGCGACGAACAGCACCCCGACGAGGTCGAACCGCTGGCGCACCGCGCCCGCCGCGCCGGCCAGTGCGCCGACCGCGATCGCGACGACCTCGATCCACAGCGGGACCTGGAGCAGCGGGAAGGTGTCCACGGCGGATCGGCGGCGTCAGCGAACGGTCAACGAGGCAGGGCGAGCGAGGTCAAGGAGGCGAGGTCAACGAGGCGTGGTCGGCGCAGCCGGGCGGCACCGCTCAGGGCACCACGTTGACGAGCCGCGGCGCACGCACGATCACCGTGCGGGGGGTGGCCCCCGCCAGGACGCGCTGCACCCCGGGCGTCGCCAGCGCGGCCGCCTCGAGCTCGGCGTCGGAGATCGACGGTGCGACCTCCAGCCGGTCGCGGACCTTGCCCGCGACCTGCACCACGCACGTCACCGTCTCCTCCACCAGCAGCGCCGGGTCGGCGACCGGGAAGGCCTCGTGCGCGAGCGAGCTCTCGTGCCCCAGCCGCGACCACAGCTCCTCGGCGATGTGCGGCGCGACGGGCGCCACCATGAGCACCAGCGCCTCGGCCGCCGCGCGCGGCACCTGCGGCAGCGACGTCAGGTGGTTGTTCAGCGTGATGAGCTTCGCGATCGCCGTGTTGGGCCGCATCGCGGCGTACTCGGTGGTGACGTCCGCGATCGTGCGCGCGACCAGGCGCGCGGTGGCGACGTCGGGTGCGTCGTCGACCACCGTGACCAGGCCGGAGTCCTCCGACACCACGTTGCGCCACAGCCGCTGCAGGAACCGCTGCGCGCCGACCACGGCGCGGGTCTCCCACGCGCGGGACTGGTCGAGCGGACCCATCGACATCTCGTACACCCGGAAGGTGTCCGCGCCGTAGGCGGCGTACATGTCGTCGGGCGTCACCATGTTCTTGAGCGACTTGCCCATCTTCCCGTACTCGCGGGTGACGGGCTCGCCGCGCCAGGTGAAGGTCGGCCCCTCGTGCGCATCAGCCCCGGCTGCCCCCGCAGCGACCTCCTCGACCTCGTCGGCCGGCACGTACACGCCGCGCGCGTCGGTGTAGGCGTACGCCTGGACGTACCCCTGGTTGAACAGCTTGTGGAACGGCTCGCGGCTGCTCACGTGGCCCAGGTCGAACAGCACCTTGTGCCAGAACCTGGAGTACAGCAGGTGCAGCACCGCGTGCTCCACGCCGCCGACGTACAGGTCCACGCCTCCGGTCTCACCGCGCGCGCCGCCCGGCTGCGGCCCCATCCAGTACCGCTCGAGCGCCGGGTCGACAGGCGCGTCGGCGTCGAACGGGTCCAGGTAGCGCAGGTAGTACCAGCACGAGCCGGCCCAGTTGGGCATCGTGTTGGTGTCGCGGCGGTAGGTCTGCAGGCCCTCGCCCAGGTCGAGCTCGACGTTCACCCAGTCCGTCGCGCGCGACAGCGGCGACTCCGGGGAGGACGCCGCGTCGTCGACGTCGAACGTGCGCGGGGAGAAGTCGGCCACCTCGGGCAGCGCCACGGGCAGCATGTCCTCGGGGATCGGGACGACCCGCCCGTCGGCGTCGTACACGACCGGGAACGGCTCGCCCCAGTACCGCTGGCGGCTGAACAGCCAGTCGCGCAGGCGGTAGGTCGTGGTGCCGGCGCCCTGTCCGGTGCGCTCCAGCCACGTCACGATCGCGTGCTTCGCCTCGGCGACGGCCAGCCCGTTCAGGCTCACCTCGTCGTTCGCGGACGCGACGGCCACGCCGTCGCCCGTCCACGCGGACTCCTGCACGCCCGACGGCGAGCCCGAGACCACCTCGCGGATCGGCAGCCCGTAGGCGGTCGCGAAGGCGTGGTCGCGCTCGTCGTGCGCGGGCACGGCCATGATCGCGCCCGTGCCGTAGCCCATGAGCACGTAGTCGGCCACGAAGATCGGCAGCCGCTCGCCGTTGACGGGGTTGACCGCGTACCCGCCGGTGAACACGCCGGTCTTCGCACCGGCGTCGGCCTGGCGCTCCTGGAGCGTCTTCGCGGACGCCGCGGCGACGTAGGCACGGACCGCGGCCGCGGGCGTGTCGGCCCCCGAGGCGGCTGCGCCGCGCCACGACGCCGGCACGTCCGCGCCCCACGGCTCCTCGCCTGCCAGCAGCTCCTCGACCAGCGGGTGCTCGGGAGCCACCACCATGTAGGTCGCGCCGAACAGCGTGTCCGGGCGCGTGGTGAACACGGTCAGGTCACGCTCGCCCGCGGCAGTCGCGACGGCGAAGTGCACGTGCGCGCCCTCGGACCGCCCGATCCAGTTGCGCTGCATGGCCTTGACCTTCTCCGGCCAGTCCAGCGGGTCCAGGTCGGCGACCAGGCGGTCGGCGTAGGACGTGATGCGCATGACCCACTGGCGCAGGTTCCGCTTGAACACCGGGAAGTTGCCGCGCTCGGAGCGGCCGTCGGCGGTGACCTCCTCGTTCGCCAGCACCGTGCCAAGCCCCGGGCACCAGTTCACCGGCACGTCGGCGACGAACGCCAGCCGGTGGTCGGCCAGGACGTCCTCGCGCTCGCGCGGGGTCAGGTCGGCCCAGGTCCGGCCCTCGAACTCGGCCGGGAGCGCGACCTCGCCGGCCGCCAGGCGGCCGACCAGCTCGCTCACGGGGCGCGCGGCGCCGCGGGAGCCGTCCGGCGCGGTCGCGTCCGGGTCGAACCACGAGGAGAAGATCTGCAGGAAGATCCACTGCGTCCAGCGCACGAACTCCGGGTCCGTGGTGGCGAAGCTGCGGCGCGGGTCGTGCGCCAGGCCCAGGCGGCGCAGCTGGCGCCGCATGACGGCGATGTTCTGGTCGGTGGTGATCGCCGGGTGCTGCCCCGTCTGCACGGCGTACTGCTCGGCGGGCAGCCCGAACGCGTCGTAGCCCAGCGCGTGCAGCACGTTCTTGCCGCGCATCCGCTCGAACCGTCCGGTCACGTCCGTGGCGATGTACCCCAGCGGGTGCCCGACGTGCAGCCCCTTGCCGGAGGGGTAGGGGAACATGTCCATGACGTAGAAGGACTCCCCCGGCACGGCGGCCGCAGCGGCCGCCGCGGCGCCGTCGGCAGCACCGTCGTCGACACCGTCACCACGGCTCGAGAGGTCCCCGACGGGGTTCGGCGCCTCGAAGGTGCCCGCCTGCTCCCAGCGGTCCTGCCACGCGAGCTCGATCGCGTTCGCCAGCGCGGGGGTGTAGCGGAACGGTGGCGCCTCGGTGGCGGGGCCGGAGTGCTCGGACGTCGTGGTGGTCATCGCGCTTTCCTTCGGTGGGCTGCTGGTCGCCGGGCGGGGCGCCTCGGGCAACAAAAAGACCTCCGCGGTGGTCGCAGGAGGTCGGCCGCGCTGACGGACACGGATGTCCGGCTGAGGTCAGCGCGGCTGGGTAAGCAGCTCCAGGTGGGTCACGGGGTCAGCCTACCCACGCCACCGCCATCCGGCTAACCCTCAGGTGCGTCACCCAGACACGTCCCCCAGGCATGTCACCGCCCGTGCCCGACGGCGTCCGCCAGCTCGCGCGCGGACCTCGCCACGCGCTCGGCGAGCGCGGGCACCGGGCGCACGCCCAGCACGAGGTCCTCGGGCGTGGCGACGATCGTCGTGGGCAGCGTGAGGGCACCGAGGTAGGACAGCAGCGGCCGCATGGCGTGCTCGGTGACGAGCGTGTGCCGCACGGTGCCGGTCGTGGCGGCCAGCACCGTCGGGGTCATCCGCAGCGAGCCCGGCTCGAGCAGGTCGAGCACCGTCTTGAACACCCCGGCGTAGCTGCCGCGGAACACGGGCGAGGCGACGACGAGCCCGTCGGCGTCCTCGATCGTGCGCAGTGCGGCGTCCAAAGCGTTCGAGCGCAGGCCACCCAGCACCTCGTCGGTGGCGTCCCGCGCGACGTCGCGGACCTCGACCACCTCGGTGGTCACCGTGAGCCCGCGCTCGGTGAGCTGCGCGGCGGCGGCGTCGAGGACCGCGGCGAGCACCGCCGTCGTGCTGGAGGGCGTGCCGACGCCGCCGGACAGGCCGACGAGGCGGACGGGAGCGGTCATGAGCGACCTCCGATCGGGCCGACCGCGTCGGCCTGCTGCCGGGCGCCCGCTCGAGCGGCGGGCGGGGTGTGCTGCGCGCGTCGCACGGTGGCGAGCAGCGCGGTGAGGGTCTCGAGCTGGGCAGCGTCGAGACCGGCGGCCATGGCCTGGTGGATCGAGCGCACGTGCCGCCGGCCCACCGCGGCCTGGACCTCGCGGCCCCGGGGCGTGAGCCGGACGAGCACGCCGCGCCCGTCCTGCGGCGCGGAGCACCGGCTCACGAGGCCGCGCCGCTCGAGCCGCTCCACGAGCCGGCTCATCGAGGGCTGCGGGAGGTAGGTGACCTCGGCGAGCCGACCGAGCCGGGCGCCCCCGTCACCGTCGCGGGACTCCGCCAGCGCTCGGAGCACGTCGTACTCGCGCACCGTGAGGTCGCCGAAGTCGCCGGTCTCCTCGAACCAGCGCATGAGCTCGGTCGATGTGCGCAGGAGCTCGCGCCACGCCGTCGTCGTCGCGCGCAGGCCGGGCTGACCCGTGCGGGCCGCGGTCATCGCGGGGCCCTCGCGGCCCGCTGCCGTCTCACTCACCTGTCCCGCTCACCGCTGCGAGGCGGGGACGAGGTCGTCGTCCGCGAGCCCCGGGGTGTCGTAGGCGTTCGGCTCGTCGGCGCCGCCGGCGGCGGCAGCGTCAGCACCGGGCCCGACGGCGAGCGCCGCGTCCCGGGCGCCCACGCGCGCGGCGTGCGTGGGTCCGCCGGGCACGTGGGCCGGCCGGGCGGCGTCGAGCTCGCGGCGCAGCACCGGGACGACCTCGCTGCCGAGCAGGTCGAGCTGCTCGAGCACGGTCTTGAGCGGCAGGCCCGCGTGGTCGACGAGGAACAGCTGGCGCTGGTAGTCCCCGAAGGTCTCGCGGAAGGTCAGCGTCTTGTCGATGACCTCCTGCGGCGAGCCCACCGTGAGCGGGGTGAGGTCGGTGAAGTCCTCGAGGCTCGGGCCGTGCCCGTAGACCGGTGCGTTGTCGAAGTAGGGCCGGAACTCCCGGACCGCGTCCTGGGAGTTCTTGCGCACGAACACCTGGCCACCGAGTCCGACGATCGCCTGGTCGGCGCTGCCGTGCCCGTAGTGCTCGTAGCGCTCGCGGTACAGGCCGATCAGGCGCGCGAAGTGCTCCTTGGGCCAGAAGATGTGGTTCGCGAAGAACCCGTCGCCGTAGTACGCGGCGAGCTCGGCGACCTGCGGCGTACGGATCGAGCCGTGCCAGACGAAGGGGGCCACGCCGTCGAGCGGGCGCGGTGTCGAGGTGAACGACTGCAGCGGGGTGCGGAACCGCCCCTCCCACGTCACGGTGTGCTCGTCCCAGAGCCGGCGCAGCAGCTGGTAGTTCTCGACCGTCAGCGGGAGCGCGTTGCGCCCGTCCTGGCCGAACCAGGGATAGACCGGCGCGGTGTTGCCGCGACCGAGCATGAGGTCCATCCGCCCGCCCGAGAGGTGCTGGAGCATCGCGTACTCCTCGGCGATGCGGACCGGGTCGTTGGTCGTGATGAGGGTCGTGGAGGTCGACAGGATGATCCGGGACGTGCGCCCGGCGAGGTAGCCGAGCATCGTGGTCGGCGAGCTCGGGACGAACGGGGAGTTGTGGTGCTCGCCGGTCGCGAACACGTCCATCCCGACGTCCTCGGCGTGTTGCGCGATGGTCATCATCGCCGTGAGCCGCTCGTGCTCGGTGGGAGTGTGGCCGGTGGTCGGGTCGGTCGTGACGTCGCCGACGCTGAAGATGCCGATCTGCACGCCTCCGGTCGGGGGGCCGGGGCGCGGCGCTGCCTGGTTCGTGACGCCGTTCACCGGGTTGTCCGCCGACTGGTTCGCTGCGTTGTTCGCCGCCTGAGCCATGGTGCCCTCACTCCAACTAGATTCATCTGCATGGACTAGTCGGAACAACCGGGCCATGCTCGGGGTTATTCCACGTGGTCCCAACCGCGACACAAGGAGGAACCGTGAGCACCCCCGAGATCGTCACCTCAAGCCTTCAGCAGGCCCTGGTCGACCTCATCGACCTCTCGCTCCAGGCCAAGCAGGCCCACTGGAACGTGTACGGCCCGCAGTTCCGCTCGGTGCACCTGCAGCTGGACGACGTCGTGGCCGACGTCCGCACGTGGTCCGACGACGTGGCCGAGCGCCTCGTGGCGATCGGCGGCACGCCGGACGGCCGCGCCGCGACAGTCGCCGCCGAGTCGGCGGTCGAGCAGTACGAGTCCGGTGCCGTGGCCTCCGACAAGGTCATCCAGCAGTTCGCCGAGCGCCTGTCCGCGACCGCCGAGCGGATCAAGGAGGAGCTGCCCGAGCTCGAGGTCGACCTGCCGTCGCAGGACCTCCTCATCGGGGTCGCGTTCGGGCTCGAGAAGCACGCCTGGATGTTCCGCGCCTCGCACTGAGCGCTCCAGCACCACCGGCAGCGGGCCGGCACGCCTCGGCGTGCCGGCCCGCTGCCGTGTCGTGGGGCCGGTGTGTTGTGGGGCTGCTGTGTCGTGGTGCCGATGTGTCGTGGCGCCGCCGCGTCCTCGGTGCGTCCTTTCGCGTGGCCGCGTCAGGGGCGCGGGTTGGCCGCGACGGACAGGTCGGCGTCCACCGACGTCGTCGGGGGCTCGGGGAACGGTTCCCACTCCCCCAGCGTGACGCTCTGGTCGGTGCCGAGGACGATCTCGCGCAGCGCGACCGGACGGTGGTTCGCGCGGTCGTACAGGAGCACCGACACGTAGCCCGGCGCCTCCAGCTGCCCGACCGGCACCGTGCCCTCCTTGGCGCCGCCGCTCGAGCCGTTGACGTAGAGCAGCCCGAGGCCCTGCTGGATCGGGCCGATCCGGCGGTGCAGGTGGCCGGACAGCTCGAGCACCACGCACCCGGACGGCATCACACGGTTGCCCACGTACGGGTCGTGGATCGCGAGGATGTCCACCCGCGTCGACGGGTCGTCCGGATCCACGCCCGGGCACGCCGCGTCGGTGAGCGCCTGCGCCGCGTCGGTCTTGGTGCGGAACTCGGTGTTCCCGAGCGTCACCGACGTCAGGCGCGGGTCGCGGTCGCCGACGATGCGCAGCCCCTCGACCTCCACCACGCCGCCGTCGAGCACGGTCCAGCCGCGCACGGCCTCCTGGCGACCGGTCTCGGCCGAGTCGTGGTTCCCGTCGGCGACCACCACCGGGAAGCCCTTGAGCGCGTCGGCCATCTGGTTCACGCAGATCGACTCCACGCTCGAGCCGCCGAGCGTGGTGTCGCCGAGGTTGAGCACGACGTCGGCCTCCGCCTGGCGGCCGATCTCGCCGAACACGCGGGTCGCGCCGGTGTTGCAGTGGTTGTCCGAGACGATCATCGCGGTGACGATGTCCGGCTCGGCCGGGGTCGGCGACGCGCTCGGCGTCGGGGTGGAGCCGTCGGTCGCGTCGTCTGTCGCCTGCGCATTCGACTGCTCGCCGTCGCCCGCCTGCGCGTCCGACTGCCCGCCGTCGCCCGCCTGCGCATCCGACGGCCCGCCGTCGCCCGCCTGCGCGTCCGTCTGCTCGTCGTCGCCCGGCTCGACGGCGACGGGCCCGGGCAGCACGTCGGGCGCGAGCGGCTCGGGGTCGGCCGCGTAGGCCGCGGCGGCGTTCGCGACCATGACGTCGTAGTACGCCTCGTTGGCCCGTACGGCATCGAGCGCCATCTCGCCGTAGGTGTCGACGAGGCCGCCGAGCCGCCCCGTGACGCGCGCACCCGCCAGCGGACCGCCGAGGTCGGCGAGCACCTCGGACGGCCGACCCGCCGGCTCGGGCGCCGTCACGGCCCCGACGACAGGCACGGCCACGACGGCGAGCACGCTCACCACGACCAGGGTCGCCACGGCGGGCTGGGAGAGCTTCCGCCGCACCTCGTCGCGCAGCAGACCACCGGCGGCCAGGCGCCCCGCCGCGAGCAGGACCACCGCGATCGACCAGGCGAGGAACGTGCGCCGCGCGACGTCGGCACCGAGCGCGAGCAGGGACGTGCGCACCGAGGACGCCGGGTCGGAGAAGAACTGGGCGTAGGCGGCGACGTCGCCGCCGAGGGACGCGAGCGGGTCGTCGATCTCGGTGAGCGTCGCCGGGATCTCCCCCACGTCGACGTGCACGCCGAGCGGCCAGGGCGCCGGGGAGTCGAGGATCACCGAGCCGAGCGGGCCGAGGTCGATCACCACCTGGTGGTCGACGGTGGTCGACAGCCGGGCCTCGTGCGGGCCCACCGCACCGTCCGCGCTCGCCGTGAGCAGCCCGAACAGGAACGCGCACACGCCTGCGGCCAGCACCGCGAGCGTCTGTCGCGTCGCGCGGCGCGTCGCGGGGCGCAGGCCGTGCCACCAGCGGGCGACGGGGTTGCGGACGGGGTCTGGTGCGGTCATCGCGACCATTGTCACGCGCGCTCGTGGCACGTGCCGCCCCGTCCCTTATCCTGGAGCCTCGCCCCGGCCTCCGCGGGCACCTCGACCTAACTCGGACGGAGACGATGCGCGCCTCCAGCGCCGGCGACCATAGCGCCGCCACCTGCCTGACCCCCACCCCGCTCGGTGACGACGACCCGGAGGGCGACAGTCCCACCCGGCCGTTCCTCCCCCTCCGGCCACCCGGCCGCGCTTCCCGCCTGAGCGGTGGTGAGCCCCGATGACCCAGGTCCTGCTCCTGCTGCTCGCGATGGCGCTCGTCGCCGCGTGCGGTGCGTTCGTCGCCGCCGAGTTCTCGTTCATCACCGTGGGCCGCGCCCAGGTGGAGTCGCAGGCCCAGCGCGGGGACCGCCGCGCGGTGGGTGTGCTCGCCGCGCTGCGCACCCTCTCGACGCAGCTCTCGGGTGCCCAGGTCGGCATCACCGTCACGAACCTCGCGATCGGTTTCCTCGCCGAGCCCGCGATCGCCGAGCTCATCCGCCCCGTGCTGCTGGACTGGGGCGTGAGCGAGTCGGCGGTGTCCACCTGGGCCGTGGCGATCGGCCTCGTCGCCGCGACCGTGATCACGATGGTCTTCGGCGAGCTCGTGCCCAAGAACCTCGCGATCGCCCGTCCGATGGGCACGGCCAAGGCCGTGGCGGGCTTCCAGCGCGGCTTCACGCGCGCCGTCGCCTGGCCGATCCGCCTGTTCAACGGCACCGCGAACCGGCTCCTGCGCGCGGTCGGCATCGAGCCCCAGGAGGAGCTCGCGTCGGCCCGCAGCGCCGAGGAGCTGTCCGCCCTCGTCAAGCACTCCGCCAAGGAGGGCACGCTCGCGCTGGAGACGGCCGAGCTCGTCGAGCGCAGCCTCGCGTTCGGCGACCGGCGCGCGCGCGACGCCATGACGCCGCGCTCACGGATGATCGCGCTCGACTCGACCGACACCGTCGCCGAGCTCATCGACCGCGCGTGCTCCTCGGGCCACTCCCGCTTTCCCGTCATCGACATCACCGAGGACGAGGAGGGTCACTCCGAGGCCGAGGTGCGCGGCATCGCGCACATCCGCGCCGCCCTCGCCGTCCCCTACGACGAGCGCGCGACGACCCTCATCGGCCCGTTCGTGCGGCCCGCCATCATCTGCCCGGACTCCATCCCGCTCGACGAGCTCATGGACGACCTGCGGGCCGGCGGCCTGCAGATGGCCGTCCTCATCGACGAGTTCGACTCGATCGCCGGCCTCGTCACGCTCGAGGACCTCGTCGAGGAGATCGTCGGGGAGGTGCGCGACGAGCACGACGAGGACGAGCGCGCCCCCTCCTCCGACGGCGCGGGCGTGTGGACGTTGCCCGGCCTCATGCGCACCGACGAGGCCACCGAGATCCTCGACGTCGCCGTCCCCGAGGACGAGGCGTGGGAGACCCTCGGCGGGCTCGTCACGGCTCACCTCGAGCGCTTCCCCGACGTCGGCGACGTCGCCGAGGTGACGAGCGCGCACGTGCCCGGGGTCGACGACAGCCTGCTGCGGTTCGAGGTGCTCGAGCTCGACGGACGGCGGGTCGAGCTGCTCAAGGTCGAGGTCGTGCCGCTGCGCGCGGAGGGTGACGACGAGAAGGACGAGAACGAGGACGACGGCGACACGCGTGGCGCCGACGCGAGCGACGCGCACGACGCGCTCGACGGCGAGCCTCGCGACCCGCAGGACTCTCGCCTCGGCGACGCCACGGGTCCCGAGCTGGGCGACGTGCGGAGCCTGGTCGTGGGCGTCGAGCCCGGCGCCGACGCAGGCGGCTCCCGTGACGCGGGCCCGGCCGACTCGCGGACGGAGGAGGAGCGATGAGCGACGTCGCCGGCCTCGGCCTCACCGCCCTGCTGCTCGTGCTCAACGCGTTCTTCGTGGGCGCGGAGTTCGCGCTCATCTCGGCGCGGCGCACGAAGATCGAGCCGCGTGCCGCGGAGGGCAACCCCGTCGCGCGCATCACGCTCTACGCGATGGAGCACGTGTCGCTCATGATGGCCGGCGCGCAGCTCGGCATCACGATCTGCTCCCTCGCCCTCGGCTCGATCTCCGAGCCCGCGATCGCGCACCTCATCGAGGCGCCGATGCACGCGATCGGCGTGCCCGACGCCTGGCAGCACCCGATCGCGCTCGTCATCGCGCTCTCGCTGGTGACCTACCTGCACGTCGTGTTCGGCGAGATGGTGCCGAAGAACATCGCGCTCGCCGGCCCGGACCGGATGGCGATGGGCCTCGCGCCGTTCCTCGTCGTCATCGTCTGGCTGCTCTACCCCGTGCTCTGGCTGCTCAACGGCATCGCGAACATCACGCTGCGCATGCTGCGCGTGACCCCGAAGGACGAGGTGACCAGCGCGTTCACCCGCGACGAGGTCGCCGAGCTCGTCGAGGAGTCGCACGAGGGCGGGCTCATCGAGCTCAACGACGAGAAGCTGCTCCTCGGGGCGCTGCAGTTCACCGAGCGCGACATCTCCTCGGTGGTCCTGCCGCTGTCCCGCGTGCGGACACTACGGCCCGACGTCACCCCGGCCGGCGCCGAGGCGGCCTCGGTCCAGGGCTTTTCCCGGTTCCCGCTCGCGGATGCCGACGGGCGGCTCGTCGGCTACCTCCACATCAAGGACATCATCGGCGTGAGCGAGCAGGAGCGCTGGGTGCCGATCGACCCGGCGCTCGTGCGTCCGCTGCCGCGGGTCTCCGCGTCGGACAGCCTGCGCGCGGTGATGCAGTCGATGCAGCGCACGAGCAGCCACCTCGCCGCGGTGCACGAGGGCGACGGCGACCGCCCGATCGGCGTGGTGACGTTGGAGGACGTGCTCGAGGAGCTCGTGGGCGAGATCCGCGACGACTCCCGCCGGATGGCCGGCCGCGGCTGAGCCGACCCGGCGGGTCGGCTCAGCCCGCGGCCGCTTGCACTCCGCGCAGGGGACGGCCCGGACGCTCTGACTGGTCGGGCGCAGGTCAGCTCACGCGGCGCAGCGTCACGCTGCCGCTGCCCGCGCGCACGTGCACCTCGAGCGTGCGCTCGAACCCCTCGGCGCCCGGCACGCTCTCCAGCTCGCTGCGCACCCGGCCGGAGCGTGACTCGGCGTCCACGAGCACCGCGGTGCCGTACGGCACGCCGATCGTCGACGAGCCCGAGCCGCTCACGCCCTCGACCCGCCCCGAGGTCGCCTTCGCGACCGCGAACGAGCCCGAGCCGGTCGTGGCAGCGACCCGCCCGGTCAGCTCTCCGATCCGCACGGCGCCGGATCCCGCGCGCAGCTCGAGGTCGCCCGAGACCTCGTCGATCGAGACGGCGCCCGACCCCGACACGAGCCTGCTCTCCCCGGCGATCGCGCCGACCCGCAGGCTGCCGCTGCCGGACTTGGCCACGAGGCGCCCGGTCCGGCCCACCTCGACCGCTCCTGACCCGGACGTGAGCGAGAGGTCCTCGACGGCGTCGATGCGCACGCGCCCCGAACCCGACCGCACCACGGCGGAGGCGGCCGACTCGAGCGTGAGCACGCCCGAACCGGACCGTGCGTCCACGTCGAGCAGGCGACCGCGCAGGTCGACGCCGCCGGAGCCCGACACCACGCGCGCGTCGCTGCCGGCCGGCACGTGCACGTCGAGGCGTACCGAGCCGCCGAGGCCGAACAGCGTGACCTGGGCGGGAACCTCGACCACGAGCCCGTGCTCGTCGAGGTGCACGACGACGGAGTCGGCGAGCTGCTGTGCGCGCGGTCCCGTCGCCGTCACGGCGACGCGAGCCTGCGCGAGGTCCTCGACCGCGGTGACGGTCGCGGCGGCGTGGCGCAGGTCGAGCCGGGCGGCGTAGGGCAGTGCGGCCGGCCCCTCCTCGACGCGGTGGAGGTTCGAGCCGGTGGGGGTGTCGGTGGTCATGGTGATCTCCTCGTTCTGGGGTTGGACGCGATTCGGGGCGGTGGCGGTGGTGCGAGCCGGCGGTCAGCCGACCCAGCCGGTGAGGCGGTGACCGCGACGCGACGGCGGCCCCTGCTGCCCGGCCGGGCCGGCCTGCCACCCCGCGCGCAGGCGGAGCTCGGCGGCCTGGACGAACCAGGTGTTGGTGGACTGGCCGGCCGCGGCGGCCGCGGCATCGACCCGCGCCTTGAGCGCGTCGGGGATGCGGAGCGTGAACCGCGTGGCCCCGCCGTCACCGCCCCCGCCGTCACCGCCCCCGCCGTCGCCGCCCGCCGCATCGCCGGAACCGTCGACCGGGGAGTCCACGGGCCCCCCGGCCGACCCGGCGGGCCACGCGGAAGGCGTGCCGTAGGGCGAGGTGTCGAGCACCGCGGTGGGGTCGAGCGCGTCCGTCGGCTCCAACGCCGCCGTCGGCCCGAACGCCTCGGTGCGGAGCCGGGCGACGAGCACGGGCTCGCCCTCCTGCAGGCGCACCTCGACGTCGGCCACCGCTCCGAGCTGGTCGTCGAGCGTGCGGGCGGCGTCCTCGAGGACGCCCTGGAGAGCGAGGCGGACGGCGGGCTCGACGGCGAGCGAGAGCCGTATCGCGGCCTCCTCCACCGGGCCACCGGTCGAGGCGCCGAGGACGGTGAGCTGGTCGCGCACGGTGCGCACGTGGTCGTCGAAGGTCATGACACCATGGTGACACACCATGACACCAAATGTCACCCCTTCGGTGTCACCTACCCGAATGCGGTGTCACGGTGACACCGTCGGCCTGCTACGACCCCGACGTCACCACCACCGGCGCCGGGTTCAGCGCCTGCAGCTCCCCGAGCGAGACGGCGTTCGCGCCCTGCCACCAGCCCCACCACGCGGGTCCCGGCACCACGGCGCCCTCCCACACCTGTCCGGCCGACACCGCCGCCGGCGCACCCGGCACGTCGGAGGCAGGCGTGACCGCTTCACCGTCGACCTGGACCACAAGGTTCACCTCGGGCCGCGACGTCACCATCGCCGAGGCGTCCACGGGCGAGCGCACGACGACGAGCTTCGGCGGGAGCGCGGCGTCGCGCGTGAGGTCCGCGAGCCAGTCCACGACCCCCGCCACCTCGGCGTCGCCGAAGGTGCCGCCGTGCGACTCGGGGGTCTCGGACTCCGCCAGCCGCCAGCGCGGCTCGAGCACGAGCCCGACGTTGGGCGAGCCGAGCACGTCCGCGTACGCCTGCACCTGATCCAGGAACGACTCCCGACCCGGCTGGAACGCGAGGAGCACCATCACCCCGCGCTCCTGCGCGACGGCCACGACGTCGCGGATCGCGGCGAGCTCCGCACGCGCGCTGTAAGTGCCCGAGCGCCCTCGGGAGGAGGTGACGACCGTGGTGATCACCTCCGCCGTCGGCACGCCCTCGCCGTCGGCGATCTGCCCCGCCGTCGAGGCGAGCGCGTCCCAGTCGGGGAACCCGGAACCGGCCGTGCCGCGCACCCCCACGTAGACCGAGCCCGGCAGGAGGAGCTGGCCGCCGCCGGGCAGCTGCGTGCCGGTGGCCGCCACCGCGACCTCGTAGGAGAGCGCCTCGAGCGTGCCCACGTCGCCGACGCCGACGGCGCGGGTCGGCTGCAGCCCGTAGATCCGCGCGCTCGCGGCGCTGTCGGCGAGGACGGGCTCGTCGGTCACCACGACGGCGGAGCCCGCGGCACGCGCGGTGCCGAGCGCGGCGACCTGGTGCGCTCCGCCGTCGGAGACCGTCACCGTGTCGGCGAGGCGCGCCGTCGCGAGCACGGGCGGCAGCCCCGGCAGGTCCGCGAGCGCGGGCGCACTGGCGTCCGGGCTCGGCGTCTGCGTCGACTCGGTGGTGAGCAGCCAGTCGAACGGGGCCTGCGCATCGGCGATGGCCTCCACCGCGTCCTCGGGCTGGATCACCTCCTCGCCCGCGAGATCGTGGCCGAGCACCACCTGGAGCGCGCTCAGCTCGCGCGGCGCCTGCACCGCGCGCAGCAGCGGGCGGTCCTCGCCGAGCTCGGGCACCTCGGCGCCGTCGACCACGAGCACCGTGTGCGTGCCGAGCCGCGTGAGCTCTGTCGCCACGGCGTCGTCGGCGCCGTCGCCCATGACCAGGGCCGGCACGCCGAGCAGCATCGCGATCGACGCGGCGCGCACCTGGGACGCCTCGTCGGCGGGCGTGAGGACGACGATCCCGGCCGTGGTGAAGAACTCCTGGCTGGCGGAGACGGCGAGGGTGCCGGCCGTGTCGCCGGACAGGATGACGTCGGGCAGGTCGCCGGCGACCAGCGCGCCCGGGCTTGCGCTCGCGGCGGGGTCGGCGGGCAGCTCGGCGAAGCCGGAGCACGCGGTGAGCGCGCCGACGGCGAGCGCCAGCGCGGCAGTCGCCAGCCGGAGACGCCGGTGCACGGCCTAGCCCTGGGCGTCCAGCAGCGGCAGAAGCTCGTCGCGCAGGTAGGCGACGGTGTCCTCCCAGCCGTCGACGGCGTGGCAGCGCACGCCGAGGTCGAGGACCGGCCGGTCGTTGCCCCCCTCGTCGAGGCGGTCGCCCACGAAGAACATCTCCGCCAGCGGCACGCCCGCGAGGTCGACGAGGGCGCGCATGCCGTACGCCTTGTCGATTCCCTTGCGCGTGATGTCCACGGACGTGGAGCCGCCGGAGCGCACCTCGAGGTCGGGCAGCAGCACGGCCACCGCGTCCCGCAGCGCGCCCTTGCGCGCACCGGTCGGGTCCCAGGCCGCCTTCGCGTCGACGGGCGCGGCCTGGCCGAGCGCCGAGAAGGTGATCTGGGAGCCGCGGTCCTCCAGGACCGGCCCCCACGTCTGGGTCTCCCACAGGCCCAGCGCGCGGGCCTGCTCCTCGAGCGCGGCGAGCGCGGCGTCGCGCTCGGCTTCGGTGAGCGTCTCGGCGTAGACCTGCGCGAACTCGGTGCCGTCCCAGCGGTAGTACTGCGTCCCGCACGTGGGCATGAGGTGGAGGCGGGCCGCGAGCTCGGGCGTGAGCTCGAGCCGGTCCAGCACCTGGTGGCGGAACTGCGCGTACTGCCCGCCCGAGATCACGCAGACGGGCACGCGCGCGAGCAGCCGGCGCAGCAGGTCGGCCACGGGGTCCGGGAGGGGGGACTTCGAGGGGGCCAGGGTGTCGTCGAGGTCGAAGGCCACCAGCCGGATCGGAGCGTCTGTCACCGCCCCAGGGTACGGGCTGGCTCGGACTCGGGCGTCGTGATCGTGAGGACGCCGCTCGCGCCGGCAGGCCCGCCGGCGTAGGTGTGCTCGACGTCGCTCGCCCAGGCGTGACAGTGCCCGACGGCGAGCGTCCGTTCCGCGTCGGCGGCGCCGACCCGCGCCTCGCCCGCCGTGACGAGCAGGTGCTCCACGACCCCCGGGCCGTGCGGCGGCGACGCCCGGTGCGCGCCGGGCGCGAGCTGGAGGGCGTAGACCTCACGCACCACCGCGCCCTCGCGGCGGGCCTCGAGCAGCGTCACGGCGACGCCGTCGCTGTCGGCGCCGGCGCCGGCATCGGCGAGCAGCGCCGCGAGCGGGACGCCGAGCGGGCCGGCGATGGAGTACAGCGTGGCGAGCGTCGGGTTGCGGGTGCCGTTCTCGAGCTCCGAGAGCGACCCCTTGCCCACCCCGGACGCCTCGGCCAGCGCCGAGAGGCTCAGGCCCCGGGCGGCGCGCAGCGCGCGCACGCGCTCGCCCACCCGTCCCGCCAGCGCTTCCGCGGTGGTGTCCGTCATGGGGTCGAGCCTATCGTTCCGTTTACGGAACAGCAGGCGCTACGGTGGGCGCAGATGTTCCGCAAACAGAACGCTGTTGGCGGCGGCATCGGCGTCGGCGTCACCCGGTGTGTGCCCGCCTGTTTGCCGGTCCATCCGTTTGCCCGGCCCCCTCCGTTTGCCCGTCCGTCCGACCACACCACCACCGAGGAGCCCCCGTGCCGCTGTCCGACTTCCCGCGCTACCCGCTCACCTTCGGCCCGAGCCCGGTGCACCCTCTCGACCGCCTCTCGGCTCACCTCGGCGGACCGCGGATCTGGGCCAAGCGCGAGGACTGCAGCTCCGGACTGGCCTACGGCGGCAACAAGGTGCGCAAGCTCGAGTACCTCGTGCCGGACGCGATCGCCTCGGGTGCGGACACGCTCGTGAGCATCGGCGGCGTGCAGTCCAACCACACACGGCAGGTCGCCGCGGTCGCCGCGCACCTGGGGATGCAGGCGGTGCTCGTCCAGGAGCGGTGGGTGGACTGGCCGGACAGCGTCAACGACCGCGTGGGCAACATCCTGCTCTCCCGCGTCATGGGCGCCGAGGTCCGCCTCGACGCCTCGGGCTTCGACATCGGCTTCCGCGACTCCTGGCGCCAGGCGATCGAGGACGTCGAGCGACGCGGCGGCACGCCCTACGCGATCCCCGCCGGCGCGTCCGACCACCGCCTCGGCGGACTCGGCTTCGCCGGCTGGGCGCACGAGGTCGCGGCGCAGGAGGCCGAGCTCGGCGTCTTCTTCGACACGATCGTGGTGTGCACGGTGACCGGGTCGACGCACGCGGGCATGATCGCCGGCTTCGCCGACCTCGAGGCCGCGGGCGGACGACGGCGCACCGTCCTGGGCATCGACGCCTCGGCGACGCTCGCGCAGACCCGCGAGCAGGTCGAGCGGATCGCCCGGCGCACCGCAGCGCTGATCGGCGTGCCGCGCGACCTGCGCGAGGACGAGATCACGGTGCTCGAGGGCTGGGCCGGGGACGAGTACGGCATCCCGGTGGACTCGACGCTGCGGGCGATCCGGCTCGTCGGCCAGCTCGAGGGCGTGATCCTCGACCCCGTGTACGAGGGCAAGTCGATGGCGGGGCTGATCGACCTCGCACGCACGGGCCGCATCGAGCCCGGCTCGAACGTCCTTTACGCCCACCTCGGCGGCCAGCCCGCGCTCAACGCCTACTCGGCGCTGTTCACGCAGACGGTGCGCGAGCTCTAGCGCCGGGTGCGCGCGAGCCACCTGCCCGGCGTCGGCGTGACGCTGAGCAGCACGACGGCGAGCGCCACCACCGCGACGCCCGCCCACGCGAGCGGCGCGAGCCGCTCGTCGAGCACGAGCAGCCCGAGCAGCGCCGCGGTCGCGGGCTCGGCCAGCGTGAGGGTCGAGACCGTGGCCGCGGGCAGGTGCCGCAGGCCCGCCCCGAACAGGAGGTAGGCGACGATGACGGTCACCACGCCGAGCCACGCCACCATCGCGAGGCCCGACGGCGTGGCGAGCCAGGCCGTGTCCGTCGCCAGCAGCAGGGGCAGCGCGAGCACGCCGCCGACGCCGAACACCGCCCCGACCGCGTCCGCCGACGCCCAGCCGCGGTCCAGCAGGACCTTCACCCCCACGGCGTAGAGCGCGTACGACGCGCCCGCACCGAGGGAGAGCAGCAGACCGCCCGGGCCGCCGCCCGCGTCGCCCTCCCCTGAGGCGAGCAGCCCGATGCCGACGACGGCGAGCGCCGTCGCCCCCAGCCACACCCGCCCGGGTCGGCGGCCGAGCAGGGTCCACTCCAGCAGGCCCGTGAAGAGGGGCGCCGAGCCGAGCGCCAGGACGGTGCCGACGGCGACCCCGTTGGCGCGGGTCCCGCCGAAGAAGGTCGGCTGGTAGGCGAGCACGCCCGCCGCCGCGACCAGCACGACGAGCCAGGTCGGCACCCGCGCGAGCACGCCCTGCCCGGGGCCGTCAGGCGTCGCCTTCGGGAACGCAACATCCCGCCCGGCTCGCGCCCGGGCGACCCACGCCACCAGCGCCAGCCCGAGCCCACCCAGGACCAGGCGCGCGCTGCCGAGCGAGACGGACGTGGCGCCGTCGGGCGCGAACGCCTGCGCCGTGCCGGTCGTGCCGAAGCAGACCGCGGCCAGGAGCACGAGGAGCTGCGGGGGCACCCCCGAAGCCTGGCAGACCGAGCGCCACGACCCTTGCCGACGACGCTCCGGCGCGCGGACACTGTCCGCGTGGACCAGCTCGATCGTCGGCCCTGAGATGCTCCCCCGGCGCGCCCAGCTCGCACGGGCCCGCGCGGTGGCGACGTCCGCGCTGCGGGAGTACCCGATGCCGCCGGGGCGCCTGACGTTCCTCACGCACGGGGAGAACACGACGTTCCGCCTCGACTGCGACGACGGCCGCTTCCTCGTGCGCGTGCACCGCCCGTTGCGGCACGGCCGGTCGCTCGACCCCCACGTCGCGATCGGATCGGAGCTTACGTGGCTGCGCGCGATCGCGTCGGGCGCCGACGTCGGCGTCCCCGAGCCGATCGAGACGCGCGACGGCTCGCTCACGGCGACGGGCGCGGGGGGCGACTGGACCCGGGTGTGCTCCGTACTGCGCTGGGTCGAGGGGCGGATCATCGAGGACTTCACGCACCCGGTCCACTTCGCGCGGCTCGGCCGGGCGATGGCCACGCTGCATCACCAGGCCGACACGTGGACCCCACTCCCCGGGTTCGCACGCCTGACCTGGGACCACGAGGCGTTCTTCGGAGACGTCATGGTCTACGGCACGCTGCGCGCCTCCGAATGCTGGGAGCTTCTGCCGCGAGCGCTGGCCGAACGCTTCGACGCCGTCCGCGACCGGCTAGGTCCGGTCATGGCGAACGACGCCGACGTCGGCCTGATACACGCCGACCTGCATCTCGGCAACGTCGTGCACCACGACCGCACGATCAGCCTCATCGACTTCGACGACTCCGGCACCGGCCCGAGGGTGTACGACCTCGCGGTCGCCCTGTGGGAGCGGCGCGACGAGCCGGAGTACCCGATGCTGCGCGACGCCCTCCTCACCGCCTACCGCAAGGTCCGGCCGATCGACACGACCCACCTCGACGACTACATCGCGGCGCGACAGGTCGCGTTCGACCTCTGGTACACCGGGACCGCGCAGGTCGACCCGGCGTTCGCCGACCGGCTCGACGTGGTCCACCGGTGGTCCGCGGACATGCTCGACCTGCTGGAGGCGGCGCCGCCCAGCCTGGTCACAACGCCCTGACGAGCTCCTCCACCCCGCTGCTTCGCGTTGCCGGACAGCGTCGAGGTGTTGGCGTGGAGCGTCAGTCCTGGTCGTCGAGGATGAGCTCGAGTCGGCCGAGTCCCCTGTCGGCCCCGCCCACGAAAGCCCAGGCGGGGCGGTTGGTGCGCATCTCGGAAACCATCCACGTCAGTCGTCCGCGCTCACTGCGGTCCAGCGTCTCGGCCTCCACACCGTCGCTCGGGTCGAGCAGCGAGCAGAGGACGCCGAAGTCGATCAGGTGGCGGTCGCGGTGGCGGTCGAGGGCGACGCTGCGCGCAGCCGCCTTTCCGACGAGCGCACCGATCAGTGAGGGGCGCAGGATCGCGCCCGTCCGCTTCCCCACCTTCACCGGCGCAATGCTGGAGCGATCGATGACCTTCTGGGCGCCGGGAGTAGCCAGGGTGGTCCCGCCGCTGACGCCGGTCCGACTGTCGGCACGGGCCCCGAGGTGGCGTGGAATGAGCAGGTCGATCACGGCGTCCCCCCGCTGCCAGCGGTGCTGGTGCCCGGTGGGTGTCGTCCCGGTCGCGGCGAAGCCGAGGTCGCGCAGAACGCCAGTGACCAGGAGTAGCGCATGAGGCTCGCCGCGGACGTCCAGCACGGTGTCGGCGTCGTCAGTGGCTCGCTCGGGCCACCGGCCGCGGACCGCGCACCAGTAGTGCACCAGTTGGCCGCCCACCAAGGTCCAGTGTCGCGGGAGTCGCTCGAACAGCTCGAGCAGGCCGATCCAGCCGCTCTCCTGTGCACGACCGAGCACCGGGATCACGGTGGGCTCACCCGTCACGTTCGACCCCCCGGTACCTGCCCAGGTCTCTCAGGATGATCTCGGCCTGTTGCGCCTCGCGGGAGCCGGCCTGCGCCAGGTCGGCGGCCACGAGCAGCAGCGGCACCGGCGCGCGCAGTCCTTCGGGGACATTGCCGACGTGAACCACGAGGTTGTGCCGCTCGCCTGCCTTGGCCTCGACCGCGAGGTGCCGGCGTCGGACTGCCCGCAAGTCTTCGGGCCGGACGTACCCCTCGGCGAAGTCGGGACCGTACATCCCCGAGCGGGGGTCGCTGCGTCCCGACGCGATGAACGCATCCTCCACGAGGAGCGCCTCGGGCTCGTCCACGTGGAGCCGGTGGCGCTCGGCGCGCGAGTCCAGCAGCGCACGGAGCAGGGGCAGAGGGTCGGGGCTCGCGAGCAGCTCGTCGAACCGGCGACGGAGGCGGTGGCGCGCGACAGCCGAGAGACCGTCAAGACGGTCACCGTCCGAGAGCGCGATGAGCGACCACGCCATCTCGACGCCGGCGGTCCTGCCCGCACGCACGGGAACCACGGGGAGCGACGCGGGGTCCACCAGCCAGCGCCCGGCGATGCGCTCGCCGTCGAGCCGTCCGTCGGCGAGCATCGCGCGGACCCATCGCTCACTGCGCCCCAGGTGCCGGGCGGCCTCCTCGACCGAGATCATTTCACTAGTCTTCCGCTAAAGGAAGTGATGTGCAATCGATCGTCGGCTCCCAAAGGCACCCTCGCGAGCGAGCGCCTCACCCGCAACGCTACGCGGGTGCGGGCCGGCCAGCATGACCTCGCCCGGTCACAGCGCCCTGACGATGTCCTCCACCCGCTGCTTCGCGTCACCGAACAGCATCGAGGTGTTGTCGCGGAAGAACAGCGGGTTCTGCACACCCGCGTAGCCCGTGGCCATCGACCGCTTGAACACCACGACGTGACCCGCCTCCCACACCCGCAGCACGGGCATCCCCGCGATCGGCGACGTCGGGTCGTCCTGCGCCGCCGGGTTCACCGTGTCGTTCGCACCGATCACCAGCACCACGTCGGTCGCCGCGAGGTCGTCGTTCACCTCGTCCATCTCGAGCACGACGTCGTAGGGCACCTTGGCCTCGGCCAGCAGCACGTTCATGTGGCCCGGCAGGCGCCCGGCCACCGGGTGCACGCCGAACCGCACGTCGACCCCGCGCTCGCGCAGCTTGGCGACGAGCTCAGCGACGGGGTACTGCGCCTTTGCGACCGCCATGCCGTAGCCCGGCGTGATGACGACCGTGCGGGCCGCGAGGAGCTCGGCGGCGACGTCCTGCGCCGTCGTCTCGCGGTGCTCCCCCGCCGGCCCGGCGCCAGCCGCTGCGGCCGGCGACCCCTCGCCGAAGCCGCCGAGGATGACCGAGACGAACGAGCGGTTCATGGCCTTGCACATGAGGTAGGACAGGATCGCACCGGAGGAGCCGACGAGCGCACCGGTGACGATGAGCAGGTCGTTGCCGAGCATGAAGCCCGCCGCGGCCGCCGCCCAGCCCGAGTAGGAGTTGAGCATCGACACCACCACCGGCATGTCCCCGCCGCCGATCGAGGCGACGAGGTGCCAGCCGAGCGCGAGCGACAGCAGCGTCATCCCCAGCAGCGGCCAGATCGAGTGGCCGTCGACGAACCAGACCCCCAGGGCCACCGAGGCCACGAGGATCGCCACGTTGAGGACCTGCTTGCCCGGCAGCCGCAGGGCCTTGGAGGGGATCCGGGCGGACAGCTTGAGGTAGGCGACGATCGAGCCGGTGAACGTCAGCGCACCGATGAAGACGCCGAGGAACACCTCCACGAGGTGCACCGCGTCCGGCTCCTCGGTGAGGAAGGAGTTGTAGCCCACGAGCACCGCCGCGAGGCCCACGAAGGAGTGCAGCATCGCGACGAGCTCGGGCATCTGGGTCATCTCGACCGTGCGGGCGCGCCACGTCCCCACCACGATGCCGATGAGCAGCACGAGCGCGATGAGCAGCCCCGTGACGAGCACGTTGCGCTCGGAGCCCTCGAGCGACAGCACGATCGTCGCGGCGAGCGCGAGGCCCATGCCGACCATGCCGAGCACGGTGCCCCGCCGCGCCGTCGTCTGCTTGGACAGGCCCGCGAGGGAGAGGATGAAGAGGATCGCCGCCGCGAGGTAGGCGACCTGCGCGAGCGTGGTCATCTGGATCCTCATGCGTCAGCGCCCTTGTGGAACATGCCGATCATGCGGTGGGTCACGAGGAAGCCACCGAAGATGTTGATGCTGGCCACGGCCGCTGCGACGAACGCGAGCCCGGTCACGAGCCAGTCGGAGCTGCCGAGCTGCAGCATCGCGCCGACCAGGATGATCCCCGAGATGGCGTTGGTCTGCGCCATGAGCGGTGTGTGCAGCGCGTGGCTCACGTTCGAGATGACGTAGAACCCGATCACGACGGCGAGCGCGAACACGGTCATGTGACCCAGGAACGCGACGGGTGCGAGGGTCAGGGCCAGGCCGAGGAGCACCGCACCCAGGGCGTAGCCGACGACGCGACGGGTGCCGCGCCGTCGTGCCTCCTCCGCGGCGGCCGCCGCACGCGCGGCGACCTCCGCCGGGGTGGGCGGCGGCGGTGCGGGCGGCCCGGCCGGCGCGGCGGGCGCCGCGGACACCTGCACGGGCGGCGGCGGCCAGAGGATCTGCCCGGCGTGCGCGACGGTCATGCCGCGCTGCACGACATCGTCGAGGTCGAGCACGAGCGTGCCGTCCTTGCCCGGCGTGAGCAGCTGGAGCAAGTTGACGATGTTGGTGCCGAGCAGCTGGGAGGTGTGCCGCGGCATGCGCGCGGTGAGGTCGGTCTCGCCGAGCACCGAGACGCCGTTCGCGGTGACGACGCGCTCCCCCGGCACGGTGTCCTCGCAGTTCCCGCCGCCGGACGCGGCGAGGTCGACGATCACGCTGCCGGGCCGCATCGCGGCGACCATCGCGTGGGAGATCGTCGTGGGAGCCGTGCCGCGCACGAGCGCGGTGGTGATGACGACGTCGGCCAGCTCGGTCTCGACGGCGTACACGTCCATCGCGGCGGCCTGCTGCTCGGGCGTGAGCGGCTTGGCGTAGCCGTCGGCCGCGATCTCCTGCTGCGCCTGCGGGGCCACGACGGGCGTCCCGCCCATCGACGCGATCTGCTCGCCGGCCTCCGGACGCACGTCGAACGCGCGCACCCGGGCGCCGAGGCTGGACGCGGCGCCGATCGCCGCGAGCCCCGCGACGCCCGCGCCGATCACGAAGACGGCGGCGGGGTCGGTCTTGCCGGCCGCGGTGACCTGGCCGGAGAACATCCCGCCGTACTCCTCGGCGGCCTCGATGACGGCGCGGTACCCGGCGATGTTCGACTGCGTGGACAGCACGTCGAGCGCCTGCGCGCGCGACAGCCGCGGCACCGCGTCCAGCGCGAGCGAGGTCACACCGCGCTCGGCGAGCGCCTGCACGAGGTCGGGGTGCTGCGCGGGGGCGACCATCGAGACGAGCACCGCGCCGGGCCGCACGCGCGCCACGTCGGAGAGCGTCGGGGTGTGGACGAGGATCACGACGTCGGCCTGCCACGCCTCCTCGGGACCGACGAGGCGCGCGCCGGCCGCCTCGTAGTCCGGGTCCAGCAGGCTGGCGCGGGCGCCGGCGTCGTGCTCGACGGCGACGTCGTAGCCAAGCGCGCGCAGCGCGCGCACCGTCGTGGGGGTCGCGGCGACGGTGCTGGCGCCGTGCACCGTCGCGCGAGGGACTCCGATGATCATGGGCCCATCATGGCGGGTCGGGGGGTGGGCCCCCGTGCGACGTTGGACCCAGACAAGGGCTCGGCGAGCCTGGGCGGGCGAGCGGCGGCGGTGTTCCTCGACACGTCCCGACGCGCTGCCTAGGTTGAGCGCCATGGCCACCCCCGCTGCCTCGCCGGAACCGCCCCCCGCTCCCGGCTCCGAGCCGGCCGCCCGCACGCTCACCGTCGAGATGGCGGGCACCGACGTCATCCCGGAGTCCGAGCGCAAGGGAAAGCCCTCGGACCTGTTCATGCCGTGGTTCGCGGCGAACATCTCGGTGTTCGGGATCTCCTGGGGCGCGTTCGTGCTCGGCTTCGGGATCTCGTTCTGGCAGGCGGTGCTCGCCTCGGTGGTCGGCGTCGTCGCGAGCTTCGTGCTCGTCGGGCTCATCGCGATCGCGGGCAAGCGCGGGTCCGCGCCCACGCTCGTGCTCTCGCGCGCGGCGTTCGGCTACAACGGGAACCGCGTGTCCGCGGCGATCTCGTGGATCCTCACGGTCGGCTGGGAGACGTTCCTGTGCGTCATGGCGACGCTCGCGGCCGCGACCGTCATGGAGGCGCTCGGGTTCGGCAACCACACCGCGGCGCAGGTGGTCGCGCTCGTCTTCGTGGTGCTCGTCGCGGGCGGCGCCGGCGTGCTCGGGTTCGACACGCTCATGAAGGTGCAGACCTGGATCACATGGATCACGGCCGCGCTCACGATCGTCTATCTCGTCCTCGTCCTTCCGCGGATCGACCTCGACGTCGTCACCACCCTCCCGGCGGGCAGCGCGACGGCGGTGGTCGGCGCGTTGGTCATGGTGCTCACGGGCTTCGGCCTCGGCTGGGTGAACGCGGGCGCCGACTACTCCCGCTACCTGCCCCGGTCCGCCTCCACGCGCGGGGTGGTCGGCTGGACGACGTTCGGCTCGGCGCTGCCGTGCGTCGCCCTGGTCGTGTTCGGGCTCCTGCTCGTCGGCTCCGACCCCGACCTCGGCGCTGCGATCCAGAGCGACCCGATCGGCGCCCTCACCACGATCCTGCCCACCTGGTTCCTCGTGCCGTTCGCCGTCGTCGCGATCCTCGGCCTGATCGGCGGGATCATCCTCGACATCTACTCCTCCGGCCTCTCGCTGCTCGCGACCGGCCTGCCCGTCGCGCGCCCGGTCGCGACGGCGATCGATGGCACGATCATGACGCTCGGCACGATCGTCATCGTCTTCTTCACCGACAGCTTCTTCGTGCCGTTCCAGGGCTTCCTCATCACGCTCGGCGTGGTCATCGCCGGCTGGGCCGGCATCATGCTGGCCGACATCGCGCTGCGCCGGCGCGACTACGCCGAGGCCGACCTGTTCACCACGCGCGGCGTCTACGGCGCCGTCAACGGCCGCGCGATGGCCGTCCTCGCGGTCGCGACCGTCGTGGGCTGGGGCTTCGTGGTCAACACCTACGCCGGCTGGCTGGGCTGGCAGGGCTACCTGCTGGGCGCCGTCGGCGGCAAGGAGGGCGACTGGGCGTGGGCCAACCTCGGCGTGCTCTTCGCGCTGGTCATCGGCTTCGTCGGCTACCTGCTGCTGTGCCGCGGCCGGGTCCGGCACCAGGAGGAGACCGGGTCGCTCGTGTCGTTCGGCACTGCGGGCACCGCGGGCCCGGCGGGCGCTGCCGACACCGCATCCTCCCCGCGATGACGCCCGAGCAGTTCCGCGACGCCCTGCTCGACGGCGAGGATCGCGCCGCAGCGGAGCACCTCGCCGCCGCCACGGGCACGGCCCGGCACGACGCGCTCGTCGTGCTCGGGTCGGGCGTCGCCCCGCTCGCCGACGCCTGGGCGCAGGCGGACCCGACCGCGAGCTCGGGTCGGCTCTCGGACCTGCCCGGGGTGCTGGCGCCCACCGCGGACGGTCACGTCGACCGCTGGCTCTCGCTCGCCGTCGGCGGCCGTCGCACGCTCGTGACGCTCGGCCGCACGCACCTGTACGAGGGCGTCCCGCGGCGCGCGGTGACAGCACTGGTGCGCGTCGCCGCGGCCGCGGGGGTCGGGCGCGTGGTGCTCACGAACGCCAACGGCTGCCTCGTCGAGCGCGCACTCGGCGACGTCGTCGCGATCGGCGACCACGCCAACCTCACCGGATCCTCGCCGTTCGACGGCACGGTGTTCCTGGACCCGCGCGACACGTGGGACACCGGGCTGCGCTCGGCGGTCGGGGCGATCGTCGGCGTGCGCGGCGAGGCCGTCTACGCGCAGCTGCGCGGGCCGGAGTACCAGACAATGGCCGAGACGCGGCTGCTCGCGGCGTCGGGCGTGGAGGTGGTGGGCATGTCGACCGTGCACGAGGCGCTCGTGGCGCGGGCGCTCGGCCTGCGGGTGGCCGGGCTCAGCGTCGTCTCGGACCTCTCGTTCGCCACCGCCCCGGTGGACGCGGACACCGTGCTCGCGGCGGCCGGTCGGGCGCGGGAGACGCTGCGGGCGGCGGTCGAGGCGGCGCTCGCCGCGCCGTGACGTCGGCACTCGGCGGGGCGTCAGGCGTCAGGCGTCAGGCGTCAGGTGAGTTTGCGGTCCGCAGCGTCGTACGCGCTGGCCACCTTCGCCTCGAGGGAGTCCACCACCTGCGCGTAGATCCACCAGGCGACCAGCAGCACCAGCGGCGGGACCACGTAGCCCCAGAACCAGCCGTGCACGTCGATGGAGGTGAGCAGCACCGTGAGCACCCAGATCACTGCGGCGACGAGGAAGACCGCGAGCGCTGCCACCAGGCGCTGGGTGCCGGGGCTGCGCCGCGGGGCTCCCGCCTGCGCCTTGCGCGTGGCGTAGCGCGAGAGCGCGGGGCGGATCCACACCGTCGCGAGCGCCAGCACGACGCCGGCGCCGATCATCGCCAGGACGCCGCCGGTGACCTGCGGGACGATCAGGACGATCGCGAGGACCACCGCGATGTTGAACAGGGTGAGCGCGACCAGTCGGACCACCCAGCGCTTCGTGCTCGACATGGGCCCAGCGTGGCACGGACTGCGGCCGTGACGTGAGGCACGCCACTCCCCGACGCGAAACTCGTCCGGTCCACGCCGTCCCGGCACAGGTAAGGATCGCCTACGCTTACCCCTCGGACGACGGCGGAACTGCCGTCTCCCCCCGCACCCGCCACAGGAAGGTTGCCCCGTGCGACTCCGACGCGCCCTTGCCCTGCCCACCGCCCTCGCACTCACCCTCGGCCTCGCCGCGTGCGCCTCGTCCGACGACGCGTCCGGTGACGCCACTGACGGGGCCGCCGACGGCTCCGCGGACGCCACGACCAACGCCGGCGCCGATGGTGCCGACGACGCGTTCCCGGTCACGATCACCAACGCCCACGGCGACACCACCATCGAGGCCAAGCCCGAGCGCGTGGCCACCATCTCCTGGGGCAACCAGGACGTCGCGCTGGCGCTCGGCGTCGTGCCGGTCGGGATGGACTCGCAGGTCTGGGCCTGGACCGGCGCCGCCGAGCCGGGCGTCTACGACTGGACGAGCGAGAAGCTCGACGAGCTCGGCGCGGACATGCCGGTCCTGTTCGACGTGACCGACGGCATCGACTTCGAGGCCATCTCCGACACGACGCCCGATGTCATCCTCGCCGCGCAGTCGGGCATGAGCGCGGAGGACTACGCGACGCTCAGCGACATCGCGCCCACCGTCGCCTACCCGACGGTGCCGTGGTTCACGCCGTGGCGCGACCAGATCACGATCAACGCCGAGGCGCTCGGGCTGAAGTCCGAGGGTGAGGCGCTCGTCGCGGACCTCGAGGACCAGATCGCCGCCGCCACGGCTGACGCCGGCTTCGAGGGCAAGACCGCGGCGTTCTTCTACGCCAGCCCCACCGACCTCTCGACGATCTCGCTGTACAGCGCGGGCGACGCGCGCACCGCGTTCCTGCAGGACCTCGGCTTCGACCTGCCGCAGGTCGCCACCGACCTCGCGGAGCAGGACGCGTTCTACCAGGACTTCAGCGCCGAGAACGCCGACCAGCTCGCCGACGTCGACGTGATCGTCAGCTACGGCGACGACACGCTGCTGGCCGCGATGCAGGCCGACCCGCTGTGGAGCACGCTGCCGGCCGTCCAGAACGGCGCAGTCGTGGCCGTCGGCGAGGGCGACGCGTTCAGCGCTGCGGTCACCCCGACCGCGCTGTCGATCCCGTGGGTGCTCGACGACTACGTCGCCGCGCTCACCGACGCCGCCGCGAAGGCCCAGTGACCCCGTCGTGACCGCCACCCTCGCGACACCGCGCCGCGCGCCCGCTGCCTCAGCGGGCGCGCGGCGTCGCGTCGTCGCGCTGGTGGTCGCCGTCGTCGCGGTGCTCCTCGCGGCGGGCCTCTCGCTCGCGTTCGGGTCGCGCCCGGTGACGGTCGACCAGGTCGTCGAGGGGATCACGACCTGGCTGCGGGGCGAGACGCCCACCGACATCGGCGCGATCGCGGTGCAGAGCCGCATCCCCCGCACGGTGGTCGCACTGCTCGCCGGGAGCGCGCTCGCGCTGTCCGGCGCGCTCATGCAGGCGATCACCCGCAACCCCCTGGCCGACCCGGGGATCCTCGGGGTGAACACGGGAGCCGCGCTCGCCGTCGTGATCGGCATCGCGTTCTTCGGACTGTCGAGCGCGGCCGGCTACCTCGTCCTCGCGCTGATCGGCGCGTTCGTCACGGCGTTCTTCGTGTACTTCGTGGGCTCGGTCGGGCCCGGCGGCACGACGCCGATCAAGCTGGCGCTCGCCGGCGCCGCCACGACGGCCGCGCTGTCCTCGCTCGTGGCGGCGATCCTGCTGCCGCGGCAGGCCGTGATGGACGAGTTCCGCTACTGGCAGGTCGGCAACGTGGCCCGGGCAGACTGGGGTTCGCTCGGCGTCGTGCTGCCCGTGCTCGTGATCGGCACGGTCGTCGCGCTGCTGTGCGCCTCCGCGCTCAACGCGCTCGCTCTGGGCGACGACGTCGCCGTCGGGCTCGGCGTGCACGTCGGCCGGATCCGGGTGGTGGCCGCCGTCGCCGGCGTCGGGCTGTGCGCGGCCGTCACCGCGATCGCCGGCCCCATCGGGTTCGTGGGGCTGATGGTGCCGCACGCCGTGCGGCTGGTGGCCGGGACGGACCAGCGTTGGCTGCTGCCGCTGTCGGCGCTGGGCGGAGCCGTGCTCCTCACGCTGGCGGACACGATCGGCCGCGTCATCGGCTCCCCCGGCGAGGTCGAGGCCGGCATCATCACCGCGTTCCTCGGGGCACCCGTGCTCATCGCCATCGCGCGCCGCACCCGGATGAGGGCCCTGTGATGGCCGCGATCCTGGACTCCTTGCCCACCGTCACCGACGCCGAGGTCGAGCGCGTCCGCGCCGGTCGCCGTCGTCGATCGCGTCGCCGGACCGTCGCGCTCGTCGTGCTGTCCGTGCTCGCCGTCGTGCTGTTCGCCGCGATGCTCATGCTGGGGAACACGGTCTACCCGGTCTCCGACGTGCTCGCGGTGCTCCGCGGCGAGGACGTCCCGGGAGCCTCGTTCGCCGTCGGGACCCTGCGCCTGCCGCGCGCGCTCACGGCGGTGCTCGCGGGCGCCGCGTTCGGCGTGGCCGGCTCGACGTTCCAGACGATGCTGCGCAACCCCCTGGCCAGCCCCGACGTCATCGGCATCACGTCGGGCGCGAGCGCCGCGGCGGTGCTGTCGATCGTCGTGCTCAAGTGGTCCGGCACCGCCACGATGGGACTGACGCTGGCGGTGGGCATCCTCACGGCGCTCGTCATCTACCTGGCGGCGCGCGGCGGCGACTCCACGGGCGGACGCCTCATCCTCATCGGCATCGGGGTCGGCGCGATGCTCGACTCCGTCGTCGCCTACCTGCTGCTCAAGGCCGCCGTGTGGGACCTCGCGGTCGCGACCCGGTGGATGACGGGCAGCCTCAACGGGTCGCGGATGGAGGACATCCTCCCGCTGGCGATCGCCGTCGTCGTGCTCGTGCCGATCGTGCTGTTCCTCGCGCGCGACCTCGGCGCGCTCGAGCTGGGCGACTCGTGGGCCACCGCCCTCGGCGTGCGGGTGGACCGCACCCGCGTGCTGCTCGTCGTCGCCGCCGTCGCCCTCGCGTGCGTCGCGACGGCGACCACCGGTCCGATCGCGTTCGTCGCCTTCCTTGCCGGGCCGATCGCGGCCCGGATCGTCGGGCCGGGCTCGTCGGTGGTGCTGCCCGCCGCACTGACCGGCGCGTGCCTCGTGCTCGCCGCCGACCTGCTCGGCCAGTTCGCGTTCGACACGAAGTTCCCGGTCGGCGTCATCACGGGGATCCTCGGTGCGCCGTACCTCATCTACCTCCTTGTCCGCACGAGCCGCCGCGGGGGTTCCGCATGAGCGCACAGCACGAGATCCGCACCGAGCAGCTGCGGTCCGGGTACGGCGCGAGGGTCGTCGTCGACGGCGTCGACCTCGTGGTCCCCTCGGGTCGGATCAGCGTGATCGTCGGGGCGAACGCGTGCGGGAAGTCGACGCTGCTCAAGACGATCGCGCGGCTCCTGCCCGCGCAGGACGGCGCCGTGGTGCTCGACGGGCGGCGCATCGACACCATCCCGACGAAGGAGCTGGCGCGCACGCTCGGCCTGCTCCCGCAGCAGCCCGTGGCACCCGAGGGGATCGTGGTCACCGACCTCGTGGGGCGCGGGCGGCACCCGCACCAGAAGCTGTTCCGGCCGTGGACCACCGCGGACGACCAGGCCGTGACGAGCGCGATGGCCGCGGCGGGCGTGCTCGACCTCGCCGACCGCGCCGTCGACGAGCTGTCCGGCGGGCAGCGTCAGCGGGTCTGGATCGCGATGGCGCTCGCGCAGTCGACCGACGTCCTGCTGCTCGACGAGCCGACCACGTTCCTCGACGTGTCCCACCAGATCGAGGTGCTCGACCTGCTCACCGACCTCAACCGCACGCGCGGCACGACGATCGTCATGGTGCTGCACGACATCAACCTCGCCGCGCGCTACGCCGACCACATGGTCGCGCTGCGCGCGGGGCGCGTCGTCGCGGACGGGCCGCCGCACGCCGTCGTGACCGCCGAGCTCGTGCGCGAGGTGTTCGCGCTGGACTCCCTCGTGGTGCCCGACCCCGTCTCGGGCGCGCCGATGGTGCTGCCGCGCGGGCGGCACCACGTGGGGATCGCGCCCGGTGGGGCTCTCGACGGCGTCGCTGACCCGAGCTCGGCCGCCGCCTCGCTCGCCCCCGCTCTCTCCTCCGCACTCTCCCCCACCTCCGACGTCCTGGAGCGCCCATGAGCACCCTGACTCCCCCGGCGGTCTCCCCCTTCCGCTTCTTCGACCTGCGCGTCGAGAGCGTCACCGACCTCACGCCCTCGTTCCGGCGCGTGACCCTGACCGGGACGGAGGCGCACCTGTTCGCCGACCCGGGCTGGGACCAGCGGATCAAGGTGGTGCTGCCGCACCCCACGCTCGACTTCGGCGCGCTCCCCCGCGGGAACGACTGGTACCAGCAGTGGCGCGAGCGCGACGCCGCAGAGCGGCACGAGTTCCGCACCTACACGACGCGCGCGGTGCGGCCGGCGCGGGACGGCGCGGAGGCCTCGATCGACATCGACATGGTGGTGCACCAGCCCGTGCTCGGCCCCGCCTCGGCGTGGATCGCGCAGGCGAGGGCCGGTGACGAGGTCGTGGTGCTCGGGCCGAACGCCGAGTGGACCGAGGGCGAGTCCGGCGGAGTCGACTTCCTGCCGCCCGCGCAGACCTCGTGCCACCTGCTGGTGGGCGACGAGACCGCGGCGCCCGCGATCGCCGTGATGCTGGAGCACCTGCCCGCCACGGCGCGCGGCATCGCGGTGCTCGAGCTGCCGAGCCTCGCCGACGCCGCCTACCTGCCCGAGCACCCGGGGTTCGAGGTGCGGGTCTTCGCGCGCGCGGCCGGCGAGCGCGGGCGGCACCTGGTCGAGGAGGGCGTGCGCGCGGCGCGCGAGCTCGCACCCGCGGGCGAGCCGCACACGGTCGAGGAGATCCCCGCCGACGAGCTCATCTGGGAGGTGCCGCGCCGGGCGCGCGGTGGCGCCGCGCTGCGCTCGACCACGATGTACGCGTGGATGGCCGGTGAGGCGGGCTCGATCCGCACGCTGCGCCGCGCGCTCGTGGGTGATCTGGGCGTGGACCGCCGCACCGTGGCGTTCATGGGCTACTGGCGCGAGGGCGTGGCCGAGGGCGCCTGACGCCCTGTCTGCCCTTCCGCCCCGTTCGCGAGAGGGTTTCCGTCCTTTCGCGAGAGGGTTTCCGTCCTTTCGCGAGAGGTTCTCGGTCCTTTCGCGAGAGGGTTTCCGTCCTTTCGCGAGAGGGTTTCCGTCCTTTCGCGAGAGGTTCTCGGTCCTTTCGCGAGAGGGTTTCCGTCCTTTCGCGAGAGACTCCCGGCCCGCGCACGACGGCGAGCCCCGCCTCCCGCACGACGGCGGGGGTCACCCGGAGCGTCGGCGGGCGCCGGGTACCGTGGCCGCACTCGTCCGAGGGAGAGACATGCGCACCGATCGGCTCCGAGCACGGCACCCCCGCCTCCGTCCGACCCCGGCACCCGCCCTCGCGACCGCCGCCCTCGTGGTGGCGACGTGCGCGCTGACGGGGTGCTCGCCGTCGGGCGGTGATCCGGACGCCGATGTCACCGGTGTCCCGGACGACTGGCGGACGAGCACCGCGAAGGCCTGGCCGGACTCCGACTCGTTCGGCTCGAGCATCCCCGTGTACGCGCGCGACACGTGCCTCCTCGGCGACCCACCGAACCCGCTCGACGCCGGGCCGGAGACGACCGACGTCGGCTTCCTGACGCTCGGGGACGCCACCGACCCCGACTCCTACGGCTACGACTGCCGGTTCTGGGCGCCCGACCTCTACGCCGGCTCGCTGCGCCTGTACCAGGCGGGCGATGCCGCGGCGCTCGACGGACTGGTCGCCGACTTCGTGGGCGCGTCGAGCAGCACCAACACCGTGACGCACAGCGACCAGACGTCGCACGGCGCCTCGGTCTCGGTCACGCGCACCGCAATCAACGGCGAGCCCGCGGGCAAGGTCGAGGCGCTCTACGTCGACGAGGACGCGCTCGCAGCCGTCGTGCTCGAGGTGAACTCGCTGGACGAGAAGGAGTTCGGCGAGTACACGGACGCCGCCGCGGCCGAGGAGCTGATGCGCACGCTCGCCGTCGCGAACGGTTGAGCCGAGCCGAGCGGGCCGCGCCCTCGAGATCCTCTCGCGAAAGGACGGACATCCTCTCGCGAAAGGACGAAGAACCTCTCGCGACTTCAGGGGAGGCGGAGCACCGGCTCCGTGCGCAGGCCGAGCACCAGATCCGTCGGTCCGCGGTCGACCTCCTGCAGTACGAACCGCTGCCCGTAGCGCTCGGTCAGCGCCTCCTGCCGCGCGGCCAGCTCCGCGTTGCCGACGACGGCGCCCACCAGGCTTCCGAGGCTCCTCACCTCGACCGTGTGCCGGCCGGGCGACACGGGCACCGCGATCCGGTACGGCGGCGCCCACAGAGCGCCGACAGGCGCGCCGTCGACGGCGAGCACCACCGCCGTCCCCGCCGGCGGCCGGTAGGGCGTGCGATAGGCCGGGCCGCCGCCGTCCCCGGACCGCGTCACCGGACCGGTGCTCACGCCGTCGCCGAGGTCGACCTCGAGACGCGCGACGCCGTCGGGCACGTCCACCTCCGCGCGCACCGTGCGCGAGCCGGGCGGCGTGCGCCAGTCCGCGAGCAGCGGGAACGCCGCGACGGCGCCGTCCTCGTCCCGCCACTCGACCGGCACCGGCATCGGCCCCGACACACACCCCGCCGGCTCGACCACACCCGCCCCGCCCTCGGGCGCGGGCAGCCCCGACCCGGTCGCCAGCACGAGCGCGCCGTGCGGCGGCACCGTGACGTCGCCCGCGAGCGCCGCTCGCGAGCCGTCGCGCGGGTCCCACACCTGCCAGCCGTCCTCGCCCGCGGCCACCCGCGCCGTCGCCGGCTCGGACGCGACGTTGATCAGCAGCACGAGCTCGCCGTCGGCGAGCCGGCGGTGCACCGGCAGCAGCGTCGGCGCGTCGGTCTCGACCACCGGACGCACGACGGCGAGCACCCGCTCCACGAGGTCACTCGCCTCGGCAGGGACGAGCCTCACGCCGTGCGCGCGCAGCGCCGCGTCGCCCGCACCAAGCCCGCCGCCCGCACCAAGCCCCCCACCCGCGCCAAGCCCGTCACCCTCGCCGAGCCCCGCATCCGCACCCGCAACCGAGCCCGCACCCCCGACCCGCACCACCACCCGGTGCCGCTCGTGCGCCGTCGCGAGCGCGGCGTCGTCGAGCACCGAGAGGTCCAGGCCTGCGGAGCGCAGCGCCCCGAGCACGTCCGCCCCGACCAGCTCGTGCGTGGCTCGCCACAGATCCACGGGCGCGATCAGCTCGCCCGAGGCGGGCCGCAGGGCGGCGTACGCGACTCCGTCGGCGACGTGCACGCCGACCGGCCGGACCGCCTCACCGAGGCGGGCCACCGCTCCCAGCCGCGCGAGCCACGTGGTGAGCGCGGGCATCACGGGCCACCACGGGTTGCGGTCGGTGAGGGCGCCCGCAGCGTAGAAGATCCAGCCCGGGTCCGGCACGGCGGGCGGGCTCGAGGGCCAGCCGTGCCCGATCAGCTGCGTGACGCCGAGCGAGAGGTGCTCCACGGCCTCGGCCTGCAGGTCCAGCGGTGTCGCGCCGTAGGACGGCGAGGCGACCCACGTCCACGCCTCGGCGGAGACGACGTTCTCGCCCAGCGCGTGCGCCGCGGACGAGGCCCACCGGGTGGGCGGCAGCTCGTCCCAGCCCCAGGACTCCCCCTCGACGAGGTCGGCGTCGGCGTAGCTGCGCATCGCCGCGGGCGGCTTGCCGTACCCCTGCAGGCGCAGCAGCACGTCGCGCTCGGCGGCGAACGCGTGCAGCGGCCCCACGAACCGCTCCTCGTACAGCGCGGTGAGGGTGCGGCCGAGGTCCCGGCGCAGCCGGCGCACCTCCTCGTCCGTCGACCAGGGGTGCCGCTGCGCCCGGAAGAGCCGTGGCAGCAGGGGCACGGGGTCGTACCCGCAGCGCTGCTCGACCTGGGCGGGCAGGTCCGGCGTCCAGTCCGCACCGTGCACCTCGAGGCTGTCGCAGAACACGGCCGTCACGCGGTCGGGTCCGCCGGCCTGCGCGGCGTCGAGCAGGGGGACGGCCACCGCGTCGAGGTGCAGCCGGGTGGCCTCGGCGTCGTAGTGGTCCAGCACGTAGCCCTCGCCGCCCAGCGGAGCGCGCTTCACGGTCTGCCCCGTCGGGGTGCACCACGCGAGCGCGAGCACGCGCGGCCCCGGGTGCGGCGGGAGGTCGATCACCCGACCCGGCGCTGCGCCGTCGAGCACCGGCAGGTCGGGCGGGAACGACTCGAGCGTGCCCGGCCCGAGGTAGGCGGCCACGAGCGTCTCGCCCGGGGTCGCCGCCGGCACCGCGAACGACCGCTCGGTCGGCGCGAGCTCGGTGGTCTCCCAGCGCAGCCGCTTGGCCCCGCGCTCGCGCGTGATGTGCGGCCCGCCGTAGGACCACCCGCCGCTCAGCGTGAGGTCGAGCCGCAGCCCGAGCGCGTGTGCCTGCTCGGCCGCGTACCCGACGCGCGCGAGCAGCTCCGGGGATCCGAAGGAGTACGTCTCGGGCTCGCCCGCGCCGTCGGCCAAGGGATACACGACGGCGAGCTCGGCTCCGGCGAGGCCGGCCGCGGACATCGCGGTCAGGTCGTGGTCGATCATCGCCTCGGTCTGTGCGGGGCCGAACCACCACCACCGGACCATGGGGCGGGCGTCCGACGGCGGGCCGGCGAACGCTGCCGCGGCGGTCGTGAGGTCGGCGGAGCGCAGCGCGGCGTTGCGCGTCGTGCGGGTCCCGGGGCGAAGATGTCGCGGGCGCGTCACCCGAAGAACCCTAGTCGTGGGCGGGCGGTGCCACCGGGGCCGGTCGTCACGCCGTCGCGTGCGTCTCCGGCGTCGCCCGCAGCGTCACCACGAGCGCCGGCGCCTGCGTCACCAGGAGCCAGGTCGGCAGGAGGACGAGGCACAGGACGGGCAGGAGCGCGTAGTCACCGGTGAGCGCGACGGCCAGGAACAGTGCCACCCAGCCGTCGCGGGTTCCCACGAGCGTCACACCGAGCACTGCGCACGCGACGCCGAGCGAGAGCGGGATCGACGGCACGAGCGCCGGAGCAAGCAGTCCGAGGGCCGCGCCGACGAACACGATCGGGAAGATGCGCCCACCGCGGAAGCCCGACGCGGCGGCGACGAGGAGCGCGAGCAGCTTGATGCCAGCGAACGCCGTGAGCTGTCCGGCGGTGTAGTCGGACGGGTGGGTGAGCAGCTCCCCGGTCTCGTTGAGCCCCTTGAACAGCGTCATCGGGCCGCCGAGCACGCCGAGCAGGCCGAGCGTGACGCCGCCCAGCGTCGTCATGAGGAGCGGGTGGCGCACGGTGTGGAAGACCCGGTAGAGCAGCGGCAGGAGCCAGGCCCCCACGACGGCGAGCGCGGCCGCGACGGCGGCGATCAGCACGCCCCACAGCAGGTCGATCGCTCCGATCTTCTCGACGCCGGGCAGGTGGAACGCGATGCCATGGCCGCCGAGCAGGAGCGTGGTCAACGATCCGGCGCCACCGGCGGCGAGCGGGAGGAACAGCTTGTCCCACAGGCTGCCACCGCCCTTGAGCGCACCCACGGTCCCGGTGAACAGGAGCGCGGCGGCCACGGGCGTGCCGAACAGGGCACCGATCGTGCCGGCCATCGTCAGCATGACGACGAGCGGCTTCGGCACGGACGTCATCGTGCGCGCGAGGACCGCGACGGCGAGCGCCACATTGATTCCGATGATCGGGTTCTCCGGGCCGAGGCTCACGCCGCCGGCGAGCCCGAGCACCACCACGATCGCGACCGACGGCACCGCCCCGAGTGTGGGGAACGGTCCCGAGAGCTCTGTCGTCGCCGAGTCCGGACCGCCGTGCCCGGGCATGAGCCAGACGACGGCGCCCACCGCGACACCGATGAGCGTGAGAACGAGGAAGATCCACCACGACGTCGCCCGATCGGCCCCGAACTGGGCCGGCAGCGTCTCCCACAGGACGTCCTGCAGCCAGTCGGCGAGCGCGTCGAGCAGCTTGAGCGTCACCGCCGAGCCGATGCCGATGCCGAGCGCCGGGATCGACAGGGTCAGCAGCCGGCGGATGCCCGGAGACGTGTCGGGTGAGTCCTCGTCGTGCGCCATCGGCGTCTCCGTTCCGCGAGGCGGTGCGATCCGACCGGCCGGCTCCCGGATCGGTGCCGAGCCTAGCGGCGTGCCCTCGCGCGGATCAGCGCAGCACGCTGCGCAGCTCCTGCGCCGTGATCCGCGCCGCGGGCACCCGATCCGCGCGACCCAGGTGCGCGAGCACGCCCCGGCGCAGGTGCGCCGACGCCGGCCGGTCCGCGCCGAGCGCGAGCGACGTCACGATGATCCGCCCCGCTCCGAGGCGCGCCTCGAACAGCGCGGTGAGCCGACGCGCGGAGAACCACGTGTCGATCGGCCGGACGATCGGGGTGAGGGCCGACGGCAGACCGTCGGCGAGCATCGCGCGTGCGCCGTGCAGCAGGTCCCACCACAGCCAGTCGGTGTGGTCCTGCGTCGGGAAGTCCTCGAATACCGGGTGCGTGGCGTCGATCAGCAGGCCGAGCGTGTGCGGCGCCTGCCCCGACGTCCACGCCGTGTTCCAGAACACCGGCGTGAACCCCAGCGCCACGTCGTTGCCGATGCTTGCGCTCGGCAGCTCGAGCAGCACCGCAGCGCCCGCCTCCGCGGCTGCGATCGCCTCGGTCACCTCGTGGGTACCCACCACGCACGACGGCGCAGCCCGGGTCGCGCGCTCGGCCGGCGGCAGGGCGGGGGTCGCGCCGCCGGGACCTGCGGACCCGGACGCCTCGGGCGAGCCCGGCGTCACGGGCAGCGCGGACGTCGCCGGCAGCGCGGACGTCGCCGGCAGCGCGGCGGTCGCGGTCGGCGCCGGCAGGAACCACAGCGGCCAGTCGTTCTCGTGCACCGACCCGTCGTCGGCGGTCACGGTGAGCCACAGCGTGAGCCGCTCGGCCCGCGCGCGAGCCGCGATCGGCACGCTCACCGGGCCCAGCCGGTTCCCGTTGCCCAGGGCGACGTGCACGCCGTCGGCCACCTCGCCGTCGTGCACCACCCCGCCTGCGTCGTCCCGCAGGCTCCACGTGACTCGCGCGCGCAGCGGCGCCGCGCCGAAGTGCGCGATCACGACGTCGAACGTGAGGTCCTCCCCTGCCGTCCAGACCCGCTGGGGCAGGAGCGCGAGTGGCACCGTGGGCCCGCAGAACCGGGAGAACTCCTCGGGGCTGCAGTAGCCCTTGGACTCCCAGAACGCGTTGAGCACCCCGACGGTGGCTGTCCCCTGGCCCGGGAAGTCGCTGAGCCCGAGCAGGTCGAAGCCGCCGAAGCCCTCGGTGCGCAGCGCCGACTCGACCTCCTCCTTGTAGCAGAGGGTCTGCAGCCGGCCGGAGACGCGCAGCAGGTCCGGGGCGAGATCGGCGAGGCCGGCCCAGGCGAGGAAGTCCGCGAACACGTCGAAGTTCCGCGGCTGCATGAGGCCGGTGTAGCGCGCGCGTTCGGTGAGGTCCGGGTAGGCGCACCACTGGCCGATCTCGTGGCTCACCACCGGTCGGGGCGAGGCCGCGACGGCGTCGCGGTAGTCCGTCCGCGTCTCCGGCGGCAGGGCGTTGAGCCGTGAGGCCAGGCCGTCGCCCCACTGGTGGGCGCGGGGGGCCGGGACGTTGTCGAGGTCGTTCTCCTCGATCGCGGGCCAGCCCGCGGCGCTCGTGTAGAGGCGGCGCGGGTCCAGGCGCTGGCACCAGCGCAGCCAGCCGCCGAGGAGCTCCGCGTCGCGACCCGCGGGCTCGTTGCCGTGCGCCATCACGACGAACGAGGGGTGGTTGCCGAACGTGTCGAGGATGCGGCGGGTCTCGGCGTGCAGGAACGCGTCGACGGGCCGGCCCTCGCCGATCGCGGCGCCCTGGTTCGCCCACAGCGGGCCCTCGACCTGCAGGTACATGCCCGCCTCGTCGGCCGCGACGAACGCCGCCTCGGGCGGGCACCACGAGTGGAACCGGACGAGGTTGAGGCCGTGCGCGCGGCAGACCTCGACGATGCGGCGCCAGGCGGCGACGTCCGTGGGCGGGAAGCCGGTGAGGGGGAAGACGGCGCACTCGAGCGTGCCGCGGAAGAACGCCGGGCGGCCGTTGACCTCCAGGCGGCCCTCGCGGACCGCGATCTCGCGCAGGCCGAACCGGGTGCGGTGGGTGTCGGTGTGCTCGACGTCGCTCACCCGCGTGGTGAGCTCGACCGTCAGCTCGTACAGCGCCGGGTCGAACTCGTCCCAGGTGCGGGCGTCGGTGCCGAGGTCGAGCACGAGGTCGACGCCGGCGCGTGAGGCGGTGAGGCCGCGCTCGCGCAGGTCGACCTCGTAGACCTCCTCGAAGGACGCCTCGGCGGTCGCGGTCGGGGTGGTCGCGGTCGTGGCCGACGGCGCGGCGGCGGTGGCGCCGTCGGCCGACGGCGAGCCGGGCGTGCTCGGGGGCGTGCTCGCGGAAGGTGACGCCTCGCCGTCGGGAGCGTTCGCGGAGGGCGCGCCTGCCTCAGGAGGCGCGCCCGGGGACACGAGGCGCGCGGTGGCGCGCACGACGCCGCGGCCGGTGCCCGCCGTCGTGCCCGCGAGATCGACACGGACCTCGACGCGGCGCGCGGCGACGTCGGGGAACGTGCGCACGCGCGAGATGACGACGTCGGGCAACGCCGTGAGCGTGAGCGCGCCGATCGCGCCGTTCCAGTTCCCCTGCGTGTGGTCGGAGACGCTGTGCGCGTTCGGGCCGACGTCGACGACGGTGCGGTTGTCGATCCGCACGGTGAGCACGTGCGGGCCCGGCGCGAGAGGTGCGAGGTCGACCTCGTGCGGCGTGCAGAGGCTGTCGGCGCAGCCGGCGCGCTCGCCGTCGAGCCACACCGTGGACTCCCAGTGCACGCGCTCGAGCGACAGGCGCACGCGCCGGCCCGCCCACTCCGGCGGGATCGCGACGGTGCGCGTGAACCACGCGGCGCCGCGGTAGTAGCGCCGCGGCTGGAGCCAGAACGGCACCGCGATGTTGCCGGGCCGCCGGTAGGGCGCGTAGCGCTCGTCGGTGAAGAACGAGCGGTCGACGATGCTGCCGGTCCAGGGCGTGTCGAGGGCGATCTCGTCGCCGAGTCCCTGGTGCTGGATCGAGCCGGGCAGGGTCACGGGGGTCGTGGCCATCCCAGCGGCGGACGCCGCACCGTTCGCCACACCGTGGCGGAACCACGCCTCCCGCTCCCCCACTCCGTCGGGGTCGAGCGCGCACGTCCACTCCCCGGCGAGGCTGAGGTGCCAGCGGTCCTGCGCAGATGCGTCGGGCACGACCTCAAGCGACGGCACAGTCATGGGTCGACCGTAGGCAGCAGACGGCCGGTGCGGGAATGGAGGTTGGCGAGGCTGGTATGGACGATCCACCGCTCAGGTCGTCTCATGACCTGAGGACCACCAGCTGCTGCGTGGCACGGGTCATCGCGACGTACCGGTCCACCGCCCCCGTGATGCCGCCGCCGAAGGTGTCGGGGTCGACGAGCACCACGAGGTCGAACTCCAGCCCCTTGGCGTGCTCGGGCCGCAGGCGTCGCACCCGACCGTGGGTCTCCTCCTGCCCGAGCCGCGTGCTGATGGTGCAGGCGGTCCCCTCTTCGTGCTCGGCCAGCCAGCCGGCCAGGAGGTCGTCCAGCTCGTCGACGGACGCGTGGGTGACCGGCACCCCCGACGCGCGGATCGAGGTGGGCACGGTCACGTTGGGGATCGCCGCGCGGATGACCGGTTCGGCCTCGGCCATCACCTCCGACGGCGTGCGGTAGTTCACGCTCAGCGTCCGCACCGCGACACGACTCAGGCCGACCCGTGCCAGGCGGTCGGTCCACGACTCGGTGAACCCGTGCCGGGCCTGCGCGCGGTCGCCGACGATCGTCAAGTTCCCCTGCGGGCACCGGCTCAGCAGCATCTGCCACTCCGCGTCGGTGAGCTCCTGGGCCTCGTCGACCACGATGTGCGCGAACGGCCCGGCCAGGGGGTCGGCGTCGGACAATGCCACGTCCGCCTGCAGCGCGTGGCGCAAGTCCTGCCCGCGCAGCATGGACATCACGTGCAGCTCGGAGTCGTCGGTGGCGATGAGCTGCGCGGTCACGTCGGCGCGGTCGCGTGCCTCGGCCCTCGCCTCGGCCTGCTGCCGCTGCCTGCGACGCCATGCGTCGGGGTCGCCGAGCCGGCGCCGGGCGGCGTCGAGCAGCGGGAGGTCCGCCGTCGTCCACGCGTGCGATCGCCTCCGCCGCAGCTTGGCGGCCTCCGACGGCGTGAGCCACGGCGCGCACCGGCGCAGGTACGCCGGCACCTCCCACAGGTCACCCACGACGTCCTGCGCCCTCAGCCGTGGCCACACCCGCCCGAACGCGTCAGCGAGCTCCGCGCTGGACTCCAGCGCACGCCTGTCGGCCGCGCCGTCGTCCCGGTCGAGTCCGTAGGCGTCGAACTCCGCCTCGCCCTCGTCCTCCACGCCCTCGCCCCCCTCGTCGCCCCAGGCGTCGAGCGGATCCTGACCCTCGCCGTCGGACACCCGCTTGTCGGCGAGGATCTCGAGCAGCGCTGACCACACGCGGTCGCGAGCGTCGTTGTGCGGCGTGCCGGGTTCCACCGACGCGATCGCCTCCGCCCAGTCGCCCGGGCTCACCCGTACTGTTCCCTCGGGCAGGGCGATCTCCATGCCCTCGGTCGGCGCCTCCTCGTAGAACGCGACCGCCGGCTCGATCGCGGCCACCATCCGCACGTCGGCCTTGAGCTTCGCGACGTCCGGCTCGGGCTCGTCCGGGAATGCCTCGGCGCCCGGGACCATCTCGCGCAGGGTGCACGTCCGCACGCCCTCCTCGCCGAGGCTCGGCAGAACGTCGGCGACGTACGCGAGGTACGGGGCGTGCGGCCCGACGACGAGCACGCCTCCCGCGCGTCGGCCCACCTGGGCGTCGGCGTACAGGAGGTAGGCCGTGCGGTGCAGCGCGACGACCGTCTTGCCGGTGCCGGGACCGCCGTCGACGACGAGCGCCCCGCGCGCGGGGGCCCGGACGATGGCGTCCTGGTCGGCGGCGATGGTGCCCAGCACGTCACGCATCTGCGCGGAGCGACTGGCGCCGAGCGAGGCGATGAAGGCGGACTGGTCGTCGAGAGCGGCCGGGTTCGCCTCGTCAGTGCCGACGTACACCTCGTCCCAGTAGTCGATGACGCGTCCGCCCTCCCAGCGGTAGCGGCGTCGGCTGACCAGGCCGCGGGGGTCCTGGTGCGTGGCGGCGAAGAACGGCTCGGCGGCAGGCGAGCGCCAGTCGACGAGCAGGCGCTCGTCGCTCGCGTCCAGCAGGCCGAGCCGGCCGATGTAGACCGTGTCGCCCGAGTCGGTCACCATGCGCCCCAGGCACAGGTCGAGGCTGTAGCGGCTGAGCGTGCGCAGTCGCGCGCTGAGCCGGTGGACCTCCGTGTCCCGGTCCATCGCCGACTGACCGGTTCCGGCGGGCCGCGCCCGCGCCGCATCCAGCCGGGTCTGGAGCTGCGTCTTCTGCTCCTCGAGGCTGCGAGCGATCCTCGCGAAGTGCGACTCGTCGTCGACGACGAGCTCCGGGGCCGCCTTGGCCCGCAGACGGTTGGGCAGGTCGAACGTGAATGGCATGTGCTCCCCCAGATCGGCGAGGGCTGGGGTGCTGCGCGGTGCAGCATTCGCCCTCGAGCCGGCGATCCTTCCCTGACAGGGGGGTCTTGCGGCAAGACCCCCCGTGGGGTAAAGACTGGAACTGCGGGCGAGACGTGGAGCCGCTGAGGTCGATGCGGTCGTCGCGCGCTCCGGATCTGCGGTGCTGTCCCGCTATCGCCAGGGTCCGCGCGCCCCGTAGGCTCCCGCTCCATGGGTACTCGCACGATCGTGGAGACGCTGTCCGACCTCAGCGGCCAGAAGGCGGACCGGCTCGTCACGTTCGGCGTGGGATCGGCCCGGTACGAGATCGACCTCACCGACAGCGAGGCGCACGCGTTCCTCGAGCTCCTTCAGCCGTACATCGAAGTGGCGCGCAAGGCGCGCAAGGCGTAGGTTCCGGGCTTTCGCGGCGCCCCTGCCCCGGCCTCTGACGCGCGCAGGGGCGCCGAGATCGGCATGGCGGTGTCGACTCCCCTGACGTCGCGCCGCGCGGTGAACGGAGTGCTATGCCTGGTCAGGCCTCGCCAGCCGGAACTGCTCAGCGTCGATGTCGATACGCCGATCGCGCCAGTAGAACTCGGCGTCGTGCTCGCCGATCGCGCCAGTGGAACTCGGCGTCGTGCTCGCCGATCCCACGGAGGACGCGACACCGCGCTCCCACGGCCACGACGTTCGCGGGGATGTCTCTGGTGACGATGCTGCCGGCGCCGATCACCGAGCTCCCCCGATCGACACCTCGGCATGACGGTCGCTCCCGAACCGATCCACACTTTGCTGCCGATCGTGACCGGAAAGGTTGAACTGCGCGCCGAGCCCACGAAGCTCGGGCAGCACCGGATGGCCTGCCGTGGTGATCGTGACGGGCGGCCCGAACATGACACGGTCGCCGATGTAGATCGGCGCGTCGTCGGGGCCTGACCCCGGATCTTGGACACGCTGAATCCGGCACCTGGTGCTGGGGAAGCGAGATGATCCGAGAATCATGGCCAGGAAGAACTACTCGGAGGAGTTCCGTCGTCAGGCCGTCGACTTGTACGAGTCCACCCCGGGCGCCACGGTCGGCGGCATCGCCGAGGACCTCGGCATCGTGCGCGGCACGCTGCGGCACTGGCTCGAGGTCTACGGGACCGGCAAGAAGACCGCCGCTGACGGGACACTGACCTCTAGCCCACTGCAGTCCAAGAAGCCCTCGTCCGCGAGCTCGTCGGCGCCGGCCGGTGAGACCCCGGAGCAGAAGATCGCCCGACTCGAAGCGAGGGTCGACGAGCTCGAGAACGAGACCACCAAGCTGACCACCGAGCGGGAGATCCTCCAGCGGGCGGCCAAGTATTTCGCCGGGGAGACGCGCTGGTGAGTCGCTTCCAGTTCGTCGCCGACAACTCCGCCACCTTCGAGGTGAAGCGACTGTGCGAGCTCGTGGAGATCGAGCGCTCGTCCTACTACGCCTGGCTCAAGGCAGCCCCGGCCCGAGAAGCCAGAGCAGCTGCGGACGCCGAGCTGGCGGAGCGGATCAGGGCCGTGCACGCCGAGGACAACACCTGCGGAGCGCCCCGGATCACCGCCGAGCTCAACGACAACACGGCTGCCGGTGAGCGGGTCAACCACAAGCGCGTCGCTCGAGTGATGCGGCTTGAGGGCATCCGCGGCTACGTGAAGAAGCGCCGGGTGCGGACCACGATCCCCGAGCCGTCGGGACAGAAGTACCCCGACCTGCTCAGGCGCGACTTCACCGCCGAGCGCCCCAATGAGCGCTACGTCGGGGACATCACCTACCTGCCGCTGGCCGATGGCACGAACCTGTACCTGGCGAGCGTCATCGACTGCTACAGCCGACGACTCGCCGGGTGGGCGATCGCCGACCACATGCGCACCGAGCTCGTCGAAGACGCGCTCAAGGCTGCCGCCGCGACCCGGGGCAGCCTCAAGGGTGCGATCTTCCACAGCGACCACGGGTCGGTCTACTGCTCGAAGGACTACGCCAAGCTGTGCCGCAAGCTCGGTGTCACCCAGTCGATGGGTGCCGTCGGGTCCTCGGCCGACAACGCCTTGGCGGAGTCGTTCAACGCCACGATGAAGCGCGAGGTCCTCCAGGACGCCGCATGCTGGAGTGACGAGCCGACCTGCCGCCGGCAGGTCTTCCACTGGCTCGTGCGCTACAACACCCGCCGCCGTCACACCTGGTGCGGCTACCTGTCCCCGTCCACCTACGAGGCCCGCCGGGCCGCTACGCTGCCGACCGCCGCGTAATCACACCCCGTGTCCAACATCCGGGGGTAGGGCCCGTCGACCAGCGTGAGTCCGAAGTTGGCGTACACCCCCTCACCGAGGTGCACATTGCGGCCGCCCCAATTGGCGTAGAAGGGGGCTCGACGTAGCAGCTGACGCCGGCCTCGGCGAACATCTGCTGGATCAGCTCGGTCCGCCGCTCGCCTTGGGAGGGTCGCGTCGCGTTGTAGTCATACATGAGATCCAGCGCGACGGTCTGCTGCGCCAGGAGATCGACGTGGTTCGGGTCGTAGATCTGTCCGGCCTGCATCCGCGCGAGGCTGTCCTTGGACGCCATCTTGCCTCGCGCTGTCGCGCGTCAGACTTGCTGAGTCAAATCCGGGGCTCTTCAGTCGTGTCATGAGTTCGACTAGGAGCACCGTGGTGGACCCGACCCGACGAAGCTCCAAACCCGGCGCTCCGACGAAGTCCCTGGTCAGGCGCGTATTGCGGGCTCCGCGCGACCGATCTGACGGCTTCCAGCCATCCTGCAGGCGCGATTCGCGCGGCGCAATCCGCACGAAAGTGAGTGAGACTCCAACCCGTTTGCGCCCCGAGCGGGTCGCCCAGCTCCTCGCCAACCGGGATGCCGGGTTCACCCTGAAGCACCTCGCGAGCAAGTACGGCATTGCCCGCCAGACGGTCATCGACCACTGCAAGCGGGCGGGTCGGGTGCGACAGGTACGACCCCTCGACGCCGACGAAGCACGGGAGGCCGCGCGGCTCTACGAGTCCGGTCTATCGCTCGTCGCGGTCGGAGACCGGTACGGCGTCAGACGCGGAGCGGTCAAGACCGCCGTCCTCGCGCACGGGGGCTCGATCCGCGGTCACGCGAGTGCCCGAACCTCAGTCGATGTCGGTGGTCACCGTCATGATGAGAGGCGGTGCAGCGATCACCCGAACGCTGCCGCTCTTCCCGCGCCTCACAGCTCGGAGGACGCTGCAATGCCGTAGGACGAACGGAGCACGATGACGCCGGAACCCACGACCGACGACTCGCACGACGAGTACCTCCTCGCGCAGGTTCGTGAGGCATTCGGCAGGGTGGTCTACAGCCACAAGACACACGAGAAGCAGGCGGACCTATGTTTCAGGAAGCATCGATGGCAGCAGGGCCTGCTCGTCGCCTTCACAGCGCTCAGCACCGGAACCTTCCTAGCCGCGGTGCTCGGGCTCGTCAGCAACCCGGTTCTCACCAGCCTCGCGACCTCGGCCATCGCGATTGTCGTCAGCGCCCTGAGCCTTGCGACCAAAAGCTTCCGATTCGATGAGGAGTCCAAGGCCCACCGCGACATCGCCGCTCGCCTGTGGGATGTGCGCGAGTCGTACCTGTCGTTGATCACCGACCTGATGTCGGGCGCGACGTCGGCGGTCGATGCCCGTGCCCGCCGCGATGCACTCCAGGATGCGACGCGCGAGGCCTACGCGGAAGCGCCGCGGACCACGGCCAGGGCATATCGACGGGCGCAGGACGGTCTCAAGAACAAGGAGGAGTTAACCTTCACGTCTCGCGAGATCGACCTCCTTCTGCCCGCGACGCTGCGACTCAACGAGAGCGAGGCGTGAACGTGAAGGTCTCGGAGATCTTCGACACGCTTCTTGAGAATCTCAAGGTTGGCGACGCGAGCACCACCATCGCCATGCGCCGCGACGAGATCACGAAGTCTCTCAACAAGGAGTTTAGAGGCGTGGAAGGGTCCACCGCGCACCGACTGATGGTCGGGTCATACGGTCGGCATACGGCCATCCGCGGGGTGTCCGACCTGGACCTGATCTTCATCCTCCCGGCCTCGCTGCGTTCCTCGTACGACACCGAGACGGGGCCACGACGGATCCTCACGAGAGTCAAGGACGCCCTGAAGTCGCGGTACCCGAATACTGACATTCGCGTCGACCAGTGCGTCGTTCGCGTGCAGTTCACCAGCAACAAGTTCAAGTTCGAGGTGCAGTCGGCCTTCGAGAACGACGACGGGAGCTTCGACTACCCGGACACGAAGGCGGAGTCCTGGAAGACCACCAAGCCGCGTGACGAGATCGCGGCAACCAAGGAGTGCAACGACCGCACCTCGAAGAACATGCGCCACCTCGCCCGAATGGCGCGCGCTTGGAAGGACGCGAACGGCGTGGTCATGGGCGGTCTGCTCATCGACACGCTTGTCCACAGGTTCTTCGCCAGCACGTCCGAGTACGACGACAAGGGAACCCTGTGGTTCGATTTCATGGCTCGGGACTTCTTCGAGTTCCTCATGAACGAGCCCGACAAGGACTACTACCTCGCGCTAGGCAGCAACCAGCGCTTGACAGTGAAGAAGCGGTTCCAGTCGAAGGCGAAGAAGGCCTACAACCGCTGCCTTGAGGCGATCGCCGACGAGGGCAAGGCTTCAGCGAACAAGAAGTGGCGCGAGGTCTTCGGGACGGGGGTGCCGCTGGCGACGAGCGAGTCGGCACACGCGTTCACCAACACCGAGGAGTTCATCGAGAACCAGTTCCCGGTCGACATCTGCCACTCGGTCACGATCGACTGCACTGTCACGCAGAACGGCTGGAGACCAGCTTCGCTGCGGGAGATGCTCCGGGAGCGCAGCCTGCTCCTCCCGAACAAGGAACTCGACTTCACTATCACCGAGTGCGAGGTGCAGGAGCCGTACGAGGTGAAGTGGAAGGTGCTCAACCGGGGCGAGGAAGCGGAACGCCGCAACAACATTCGGGGCCAGATCATCTCGTCAAGTCGCCCCGGAGTCCGGCATGAGCGGACGTCCTTCCGTGGCGAGCACATCGTCGAGTGCTACATCGTCAAGGATGGGATCGTCGTCGCGCGCGACTCGATTGACGTGCCGATCAGCGCAAGCACCGCGTAGTACGAACTCACTCCCCGTCGGGCTAGACCCGAGCAGTAAGCGGGCCGACCGGTGTCCCTGGCTCGTACCCGGACGCTACTGCTCGGAGAAACGCCTTCCGGGCGCGAGCCTCCTCGGCACGCGCGCGGAGTAGGCGGACCAGGGTGATCGGCCCGTTGATGATGAACTTCAGGGCGTTCCAGATGCAGACGATGATGATCAGGTTGAGCCAGCCCGGCCCGCCGTCCGCGATCCACTGCACGAGCGCAGCGGCGATCACGAGGTAGACCGCGGCGAGGAGCATCGCCGGGATGCCCCACTTCAGTCCGGTGCGGCGGTGCGTCGCGCGGATGAGGATGTTCGAGGGCATGTAGCGCTGCAAAAAGTCGCGAATGCTGACGCCGATCGTCCAGATGAGTCGGAACATGATCCCGGTCTCCCGTGGAAGCGTGATTCTCCGCCGAGGAGGCAGCGCGTGGAGGGTGCCCGGAGGCGTCTGTCCAGAAGGACGCTCGTATCAGTGTCTTCTGCCTCGTCAAACAGGTTACGCCCGGGATGCGACATCGCGGAAGAACTCGCTGTTCATAGGGTCAGCGCGTCCCGCTCGACCGGCGTAGGCGCATCTGCGGGCGTCGCAGCCTCGGCAGAGATCCTGCGGGCCTGCTGCATGGCAGCCCACGCCCGCGCCTCGTCGATACGCTGCACGGCACCGATCGCCGGAGCACCGAGCGTGGGACCGTCCTCACCAACGCGGTAGCGGTCGCGGTACGCGGCAACGATCCGCACCTGCCGCTGCCAGGTCGCCGAGGCCGACGGCTCGCGAGGCTCCTCCCCCAACTCACGTAGCCAAGCCGAGTCACGCGCGACGGCGGCGGTCACGAGCGCGGACGCCCGCGCCTCCATGAGATCGCGGCGCTCGTCGAGGGCTCGGCTCATGTCGGCACCCATCTCGCCGGATGCCACGGGGATGAGTCCGACAATCAGTCGGGGCGCACGTCGCGAAGTCCCCTGCGAACGGGGCCGGACCGTCGCCCGCTCGACGCGGGCGTGCAGGACCGCGGCGACATCGTCGGCATCCTCGAGGCCGCGTGCGGCGACCAGACGCGGGAGCAGGTCGTCCAGGTCGTAGTTGTTCGCCTCAGCACGTCGCAACTCGGCGGTCAGCGCACCGAACGCGTCGGACTCGATCGCTGCCTCGGCATCGGCGGCGGACAGGTCCGAGGAACGCACCAACGAGGCCCATCGATCGCGCTGAGCCGCGGCTGCGATGGTTTCGTACTCGGCGGCGAGCTGGGCGATCGAGCTCCAGGCATCCTGCTCGGTGGCAATGGTCTGGGTGGCCGAGAGTTCCGCACCGACGTGCGCGAGCACGCGTGCGAGCACCGAGCGAGCGGTCGCGGCGGGATCGTCTCCCGGGTGTGCCGAAGAGTGGTCGTCATCGGGTCTGTTGAGCGTGACATAGGCAGTGTTCGCCGCGCGCCCGCGGGTGAGCGCGACGTACAGGTTCTCGCGCGTGGTGCTCGGCTCGACGAGGGCGTGAGCGGTGTCGGTGGTCGTGCCCTGCGCTCGGTACGCCGTGACGGCGTATCCCAGCTCGACGTGCGACGCGACGTACGCCGCGGGGAGTACGAGCGAGCCACCCCAGCGCCGATCCGGTCGGCGCACCACGATGGACCCGTCGCGTCGCAGCTCGGCGACGGTCCACCGCATCCCGTTGCGCACCCAGTCGCGTCCGGCGCGCAGGCGGCGGTCGTTGTGGCAGGTGAGAATCGTATCGCCGACAGAGACCGCCGTGCCGTCGTGTAGCGTGAGTTCGGCAGAGGCATCCACCGCGCCGTCGAGCACGAGGTCAGCGCGTGCCCGGCGGTTCAGTGTCACGACGGTGTCGCTCGTCTCGGCGATGAGGACGGACGTGAGCCCGGCGTCGCGGTCGCGCCGCCACGCCGCGTACGCGGCGTCCGCCATGGCTTCGACGTCGCCGCCGACGATGCGTCCGTGTACGTCGTAGGCGTCGAGTGCGGACGCTCGCCCGTGCCGCAGCTCGAGCGACGCCACCTTCTCCCAGGCGTGGATGAAGCGGTGCACGTCGACCGGTTCGGGCGCGTCGTCGCGCTCGGCGACGAGCATCCCGAATGCGCCGCCCGGCTCGACCGATTGGAGCTGCGCCCAGTCGCCGACGAGCAGCACCTTCACACCTGTGCGCGCCGCGGCTCCGACGATGTTGTCGAGTGCGCGGGCGCCGACGAGGCTGGCCTCGTCGATGATGACGAGCTGCCCGGCGACGAAGTCGACCTCGCCGCGGTCGTGCTGCGTGATCCACATTGCGGTGTTCTCGGTGTTGATGCCTAGGTCGTCGGCGAGCACCTGCGAGGCCGTCGCCGACGGAGCGAGCCCGACGACCGAACCACGCCCGTGCTCGTGCTCCCAGGCGCGTCGCAGCACATTCATCGCGGTGGTCTTGCCCGCTCCGGCCGGGCCGACGAGCATGTCGAGCACCCGTCCCGACACGGCAACCGACGCGAGCGCTGACACCTGGTCGTCACCCAACGCCTGACCAGCAGGGCCAGGACGACGGGCGATCCTCTCCAACGAATCGAGGCCGAGGGTCGGCGCACCGAGGTCAGCCGCAAGTACGCGCAGCCGATCCTCTGCGGCGAGCTGCATCTCCGAGGAGAACACGGCCGAGTGCTTCGGGCGGAACACCGACGTGCCGTCGACCCGCTGGAACACGGCGGGGTTGGATGCCAGCTCTGGCGGCGTCAGCCGGGTGGACGCGCGCTCCGCGGCGTCGACCACGAGCCCGATGATCGCCTCCCGGTCGCTCGTGGATGCGAACCGCCAGTGCATCGTCTGGCGAGCGGCCTCGGCGTAGAGGTTCCAGCGCCGCCAGGTCGAGCGCTTCTCACCGACGGTGGCGACGACGTCCGACCCGATCCGGTCGAGCACGTCGAGCGGGATGTCGTCGGCGCGCAGCACGAGCGGCATTGCGCCGCTCGCAACCCCGGTCGCCCATGACGTTGCGTCGCATCCGAGCACGCGCCCCGCGCGCTGCCTCCACTCGGCGGTGAGGTCGGCGAGCGAGCGCACTTCCTTCTCGGGGCGGGTGGCGAGGGTTGCCTGCTGACGCAGCTTGATGATCGTTGCGCGCGAGGGGCGTCGCCCGTGGGTTGCGGCCCATTCCTCGACGAGCCGCCGGGCCTCGATGTCGATGTGTCGTGCCCGGTCGCTGAACCCCTGGACGAGCGCCTCCGGAACGGCGGTGATCGCCCAGGTGGGGTTGCGGTCGCGTCCGCGGTGCCGCTGCTCCCAGTCCACGCCGAGCGCACGGGTGAGATGGGGTCTGCTGCACGGTGAGGTGACAGGGTGGGTCAGGCGGCGAGTGCTGCCTGGGTGGTGATGATGGTCTCGTACTCGATCGGGGTCAATCGGCCGAGTCGGGGTTGGCGTCGACGCCGGTGGTAGGTGCGCTCGATCCAGGTGATGATGGCCAGCCGGAGCTCCTCGCGGGTGGCCCATCGGCGGCGGTCCAGGACGTTCTTCTGCAGCAGGCTGAAGAAGGACTCCATCGCGGCGTTGTCGCCGGCGGAGGCGACCTGGCCCATCGAGCCGAGCAGGTCGTGCTCGGCCAGAGCGCGTAGGAACTTCCTGGATCGGAACTGATCAGGCTCAACCGGTGGTCGCAACACCCGAGGTCAGGAGGGTGTAGTGGGACGACCATCACGGTGGGAGACGGAGGTCGCCAAGCGGGGGCCGATGCACTCCCCAGGGCATCCAGGCCACCATCGCGCGAAGGAGCGTGAGTTCTGGGACGAGGTCGCTACGGGGAAGTTGCCCCGTGAGGCCGCAGAGGCGGTGGGCGTGGCGCAAGCCGTGGGGCAGCGGTGGTTCCGCCACGCTGGCGGGATGACGCCATACTCCTGGCCTCCTCCGTCGGGCCGGTATCTCACGTTCGCGGAACGAGAGGAGATCGCGATCCTCAACGCGCTCGGCAACGGCGTCCGCGCGATCGCTGCCGCGCTCGGGAGGAGCCCGTCAACGATCTCGAGGGAGTTGCGCCGCAACTCGGCAACCCGGGGCGGCAAGCTCGACTACCGGGCCTCGGTGGCCCAGTGGAAGGCAGAGCTGTTTGCCCGCCGGCCCAAGACCGCCAAGCTCGTGACGAACCAGAGGTTGCGGGAGTACGTCCAAGATCGGCTCGCTGGCCAGATCCGCATGCCAAGCGGCGCGATCGTGGCTGGCCCGATGGAGCGGGACTGGAAGGGCTTGAACAAGCCGCACCGCCAGGACCGTCGCTGGGTCAACGCGTGGAGCCCGGAGCAGATCTCCAACCGGCTCAAGGTCGACTTCCCCGATGATGAATCCATGCGGATCAGCCACGAGGCGATCTACCAGGCCTTGTTCATCGAGGCCCGGGGCGCGCTCAAACGCGAGCTCATCCTTTGCCTGCGCACCGGGCGGGCGCTGCGAATGCCTCGTGCCCGCTCCAAGCGAGTGGCCTGGGCACACGTCACCCCGGAGGTCCTGATCAGCGAGCGGCCCGCCGAGGCGGAGGACCGGGCTATCCCAGGTCACCACGAGGGTGATCTCATCATCGGCATCAACAGGTCCGCGATCGGGACTGTCGTCGAACGCACGACAGGCTTCACGACCCTCGTCCATCTTCCGAGGGAAGAAGGGTGGCGCGAGCAGCCAATCGTCAAGAACGGCACTGCGCTGTCGGGATACGGCGCCATCTCGATGAACAAGGCGCTGGCGGCGGCGCTGGCAACGATGCCCGAGGACCTGAAGCGATCACTGACGTGGGACCGCGGCAAGGAGATGTCCGCCCACGCCCAGTTCACCATCGACACCGGCCTCAAGGTCTACTTCGCCGACCCACGCAGCCCCTGGCAGCGAGGGACGAACGAGAACACCAACGGCTTGCTACGCCAGTACTTCCCCAAGGGCACCGACCTGGCGCGGTGGGGCCCAGACGACCTCGCCGCCGTCGCCCACGCCCTCAACACACGTCCCCGGAAGAGACTCGGCTGGCACACTCCCGCCGAAGCATGGAACAACCACCTACTATCACTAGAACAGCAACGTGTTGCGACGACCAGTTGAATCCGCCCTGACTACCTCGATCGCTGTGCACGATGCAGCCAGTGACCTCACCGGGTCCGCGTCGGGCGAGCGCGCAGGCCAGGGCGTCCACGGCCAGACGGGCTTTCATGCGCTCGTCCATGGAGTAGCCACGATCCGGCCCGAGCAGACGTCCTTGATCGCGCACAGGTAGAGCTTGCCCTCGCTCGTGTGGTGCTCGGTGATGTCGGTGAGCCACAGCTCGTTAAGCGTCTCGGCGGAGAAGTTGCGCTGTACCCGGTCCTCGTGCGCGGGCGGTCCGGGCTTCTTCCCGTTCCTGGCGCGCTTCTTGCCGAACACGCTCCACCAGCCGTTCTCCGAGCAGCGTCGCCACACCGTGCGGTCGCAGGCCTTCTCACCCGCCAGCACCGCCTCGTCGGCCAGGAGCCGGTGCCCGAACTCCGGGTCATCGCGGTGGGCGTCGAACAGGGCATTCGCGAGGTAGGCCTGGTGCAGGTCCCGAGCGGTCACGGGATCGGCCAGCCACCGGTAGTAGGCGGCTCTGGTGAGATTCAGCACCCGGCAGGTCACCGTGACGGGAATCCCGTCAGCGGCAAGGTCACGGACCAGCGGGTACATCATTTTCCCGGCAGATGAGCCTGAGCGAAGTACGCCGCAGCGCGGCGCAGAACCTCGTTCTCCTGCTCCAGCAGCCGGTTGCGACGCTTCAGGTCCCGCAGTTCCACCGACTCCAACTTCGTCACCCCCGGCCGGGCGCCGTCCTCCACGTCGGCCTGCTGCAGCCAGTTTCGTAGGCACGACTCGGAGATCCCGAAGTCCTTCGCGATCTGTGCGATCGGAGCATCCCCGCGGCGAGCCACGGCCACGACATCGTCGCGGAACTCCTTCGGATGAGGTCTGGGCACGATCGACATCCTTCCAGTGGCACCCCACGGCACCACACATCAGGTGTCACCCATCCGTGCAGCAGTCCCATGGTCGGCAAAGACGGCCTCGTGCAACTCGGAGAGCGCGACCGTTGCGCCGTGCAGGGGCCGGCTGTCGAGTGAGCGCCACTTGCCGTCGAGCACGGTGCGCACCTTGTTGCTCACCACGACGTGGGTGTGCAGGTGCGGGTCACCGGCGCGGGAGTCGTAGTGGTCATACGCGGTCGCGATGAGCCCGGTCACGTCGATCTGCGCGACCGCCCCGTCGCCGGGGGCCGCACCGGCCCGAGTGGCTGCAACCTCGCGCTCCATGAACGCAACCACGTCCGCCACCGCCGCGTGGTGGGCGTCGGCGATGGTCGCCTGCGTGCCCGCGTCGGCAACCGCCCACAGCGCCGACACCGCTTTCGGGATCGAGAACGTGAAGTCGAACCCTGCGACCGCACGCCGGGTTCCGGATGCCGTCTCCTCTGCCTCGATGGCGGCGATCGCCGCCGCCCGCTGGACGATCCCCAGCCACGGGTCGAGGTCGGCGACGCGCTTCGCCATGCGGTCGGCAACCGGCGCGTACACCGGGTAGGCGCGGCCCAGCGGCTCCCCGGTGAGGGGGTCGCGTCCCAACCCGACAAGGAGCTGGAGCTGCGTCTCAGAGACCTGGCTGCCGACGAGGATATGGCCGTCGCCGAGCGACGCGACCCCGCCGCCGAGCCACCTGCCGGGCGGCGTTCCCGCCTCGGCGTAGTACCTGGTGAGCGGCGTCGAGAGCGTCCGATTCCCGTCGCCCGCAGCGACCGTCTTCAGCAGGTACTTGTAGCCGTCGCCCGCACTCATCACGCGCATCGAGACCGTCATCGCGCACCTCCTCGACAAGGAGGTGAGCGCCGTGAAACCGGGTCACGCGGGTCGCATCAGACGCGAGAACCCAGGGCCGGAACCTTGATCTGCCAGAAGCGTGGCGGCCCGAGTGTCGATCATCGGATGCCGTCCGCTGTCGGCGGAACCCGGTGACTGGGCCGCCTCGCCTGTCATGTCAGAGGCGACACCTACGCTGTCGCATACGGGGAGTCGAGCGGTTCCCCGCGACAGCGAGAGGAGAGTCCAGTGGCCGCCGGAAAGAAGCTCAGCGATAGCGAGCTGATCGGCGACGCCGGGATCGCCCTCATTCACCGGCGCGTAAACACGATGGGGCACGCGTGGCGCCAACTCGGGCTCGACGCGGGCATCGACGGCAGCATCGAACTGCGCGATCACACGACGGGTGAGGTGTCCAACCGCCACATCCTCGTTCAGAGCAAGGCGAGTAACCGGCCGTTCCCGGGCGAGACCGCCGACCGGTTCCACTACATCTGCGACGAGCGCGACCTCGAGTACTGGCTGAAGTCCGATCAGCCGGTTCTCTTGATCTGTTCCCACCCCGAGTCGGACGGAGCATGGTGGGTGCATGTCCAGAGCTACTTCGCGGATGCGTCACGACGGGCTGACCGCCGGGTGGACTTCGACAAGCGGACGATGGCGCTCGAAGGCAACCTCACCGAACGCCTCTTCGCCGTGGCAGATCCGCAGGGACGCGCACACACTCCGGCACCGGCACACAAGCACGAAACGCTGGAGTCCAACCTGCTCCTCTCGCGCCCACCAGCCCAGGTCTACTCATACGCGACAACTGCGACTAAGCCGCGAGATGTGTACGATGCCCAGCGGGCTGAGAACCTGGGTATGCGCCACGACTTCGTACTCAAGGGCGGCCTTCTCCACACCTTGCGGATCGTCGATGAGACCGGGCTCGGCGTGACCGTCCGCGGTGAGCCTGAAGTCCGTCAGATTGCCGACCTTGCGGCGGGCACCCTCGACGATGAACGACTTGCCGTTCAGTTGCTCAACCGATCGCTTCGCGACGATCTCAGCGACGACTGCGACTACTCCCGAGAGCGTGGCCTTCTGTATGTGCGGGCGACCGACGACCTTTCCGACCGCAAGTGGAACACCGGGGGCTCCAACTGGCGCGCCGTGTTCAAGGCCTACCGGAGCAAGAAGGATCCGGGCAAGGTGAGCTACTACCGACACGCGGCCTTCTCCTGGAAATTCCTACCTATCGACGGCGAGTGGTACTGCGCGCTGACGCCCGACTACTACTTCACGTACGACGGTCGCCACGAGTCCCACTTCGCAGCTGACCTGCTGAAGAAGATCAAGTCTTTTGATCGTCATCAAGCTGTCCGGCAGGAGACGCGAATGTGGGCATCGATCCTTCGTGGCGAGGTCACGCTGCTTCACGAGCCCAAGCCGAAGATCCTCGAGTTCGGGCAGCTCGCAAGCTTCGGAGTTGACCGAGGCATCGATGACGCCTCTTGGAAGCAGGCCACTGAAGCCGCGCCGATGGTGCTCACCCACCCTGAGGCCGCCCTTTTCGAGGTGCCTGCATGAAGCTCTCGCTCCTCGACGAGCCCGAACTGGAGTTCTCAACCGGCAGCCGACACGCCGATCCTCGCCACGGGATCACGTTCTACGGGTCCGCCGACGCGGACCTTGCGGCCCCACGAGCGATCCGTGTCGGGATCATCGGAACGCGTGACGCAATCGACGGCGTCAAACGCTGGCTCGACAAATGCCGCAGCCCGATCGCCGCAAAGTCAAGTCACCTCACGGGCTTGTTCCTGTCCTTCCCCGGTTTTGACACCAACGTCGGCTTCCGGTCGACGATCGTCTGGGACACACGCCTCGAACGACCGATCACTACGCACGCGTTGCGAAACATCGAGTCGCTCAGTCCGGCCGAGGCCGTCGCAGCAGCGGTTGATCTCTATGACACGGAGCTGACAGCGCTCAACGAGGAGCCCGGGTGCGACGTCGTTCTGATTTGCCGGCCCGACGTGCTTCCCGAACAGGTCATGAACTCCGGCACCCCCGACCGTCCGCGACGAGAACCGGCTCATCCGATTCCAGGGTGTAGTCGGGGCCTGAAGCCGCCGGTCTCGAGCAGGCTGCGGGCGATGTAGTTGGTGAGGTTGCGAAAGCCGAGGGCTGAGCCGCGCAGGTGCTCCAGGCGGCCGTTCATGGCCTCGGTCGGGCCGTTGCTGGTGCCGGGTCGGTCGAAGTAGGCGAGCACGTCCTCGGCGCGCTTCTTCAGCGTCCGGCCCAGCGTGCGGAGCTCGGTCAGCGCGGCCGGGACTCCGGCGGTGACCGACTCGATCAGCGCGGTCATGAGGTGCTTGCCGCGGGTGCGGTCGGGCTCTCGGTAGGCGCCGATCATGCGCTGGTAGATGCCCCAGGTGGCCTCGACCTGGACGTGGTCCTCGACCCCGAACAGCGCGGTAAGGCGCTGCCGTTGGCGGTCGGTGAGTAGGTCCGCGCCGGTGTGCAGGGTCCGTCGGGCGCGGTAGAGCGGGTCGTCCTTCCGGCCGCGGTGCCCGTGCAGGTCCTGCTGGACGCGGCGCCGACAGCGGTCCAGGGCGTCGCCGGCGAGACGGACCACGTGGAAGGGGTCCATCACCGCGACGGCCTCGGGGAGCTCTTCGGTGGTGGCGGTCTTGAACCCGGAGAAGCCGTCCATGGCGACGACCTCCAGGCCGTCGCGCCAGGCCTTGGGCCGTTCGGCGAGCCAGGTCTTGAAGGCCTGCTTGGAGCGGCCTTCGACCATGGCCAGCAGCCGCGACGGGCCGGTCTTGTCGCGGACCGGAGTGAGGTCGATGACGACGGTGACGAACTTGTCGCCGCGGCGGGTGTGACGCCAGACGTGTTCATCGACGCCGATGACCTTCACGTCGTCGAAGCGGGCCGGGTCATCAAGCAGGACGCGCTGGCCTTCGGCGAGGACGGCGTCGTTGGCGGTGTCCCAGGACACGGCCAGGGCCTCGGCGAGGCGGGCGACGGTGAGGTGCTGGCAGACGAGGCCGACCAGGGCCCAGCGCAGCGCAGTCCGGGACAGCTTCGCGCGAGGTTCGGCGGCGCGGCTGGTGTCCTGGCGCCAGACATGTCCGCAGCCGGTGCACTTGTAGCGGCGGATCGTGACCAGAAGCGTCGTCGGGCGCCAGCCCAACGGCTCGTGCGCCAAGCGCCGGGTCACGGTGTCCCGCGGGCTGCCTTCGCAGCCGCAACGCCGGCACCAGCGCGCCGCATCGTCCTCCTCGACACGGCAGGCAAGCACCGCCCGGTCCGGCTCCAGTTTCTGCCCCACGACGACGAGACCGAGCTCGTCGAGGCGGCAGAACGTCGTCACATCAGGGGTCGCGAAGGTAGCGTCAAGCACGTCGAGGTCTTCCTGGATGGCTGTGTGAGAACTCCCATCCTCGGGAGGCCTCGACCTCTACCCAGGCACCGACGCGCCGACCGACCCCGCGCCTGCCCGGCAGCCGGCTACACCCTCAACTGGGAAGAGCCCGAGAACCCCGCGTCGAGTACGCCGGTGTCGACTTCCACTCGCTTCTCAAAGCGAGATCACTCAAGACGAGCCGGCCGATCCAGATCATTCGGCGTGAAACCTGGGACGCCGCGTACAAGCCGAAGGGTGGAGATCGTCGCCAGCAACAGGATGAGGCAACGAAGGCGTGGAACCTCCACACCGCCCTCTACTACAAGGCAGGCGGCGTACCGTGGCGGATGACCCGCGCCGCCGAGGACCTCACGAGCTGCTTCGTGGGTGTCGCGTTCTACCGCGACTCGGCCAGAGACACACTCCAGACGAGCGTCGCCCAGGTCTTCAACCAGAGAGGAGACGGCGTCATCGTCCGCGGAGCACCAGCCCGTCAATCAAGAGACGACCGTCAGCCCCATCTGACCGAGAACGACGCCAAGAGTCTGCTGAGCCAGTCGCTCGCGTCGTACCGCCGCGAGCACCGCACGATGCCAGCCAGGGTGATGCTGCACAAGACCTCGTCGTTCACGGACGCGGAGCAGCGCGGGTTCCGGGCCGCGGCGGTCGATGATCACATTGACCTGCTCGAACTGGTCTGGCTGCCGCGAGGCGACTCAGTCCGGCTCTTCCGAAGCGGGGAGTTTCCGCCGCTTCGCGGCACGATGCTCTCACTCTCCGAGCAACGACACGTTCTCTACACTCGCGGCAGTGTGCCCCTCTACAAGACATACGCGGGTATGTACGTACCGTCGCCACTCCCCTTTCGCCTCGTGGACACCGAGTCGAGTGCAGAGGAAATCGGAACGGAGCTGCTCACGCTGACGAAGATGAACTGGAACGCGACCCAGATGGATGGACGGCTACCGATCACAATCCGCACCGCGGAGTCGATCGGTGGAATCCTCAAGCACCTCGATCCCGGCGAGACGCCTGCACCCCGATACGCCTACTACATGTGATCAGCTTCAGAACGGCGGCTTCAGAACGGCGCCACGGATGGCCAGTCCGCGTCGCTCAGATCCGTCGCGTCCGGCGGCTCGTCGTCGAAAGAATCGGCGATGAGCGGTGACAGCCACTCAGTCGTCACCGACATGGTGCGACTGTTGGGAGCGGCCTCAGGTGGGAGTTGGCCAATCCGGCTCTTCGGACATCTGGTGGGGATCAGGGGGTGAGTCCGCCGGCGGCGAGGAGCATGCGTAGGCGGTAGTTGGTGCGGTTGCGGTAGCCGCGAGCGAGGCGGCGGTGGAGCTCGATGATGCCGTTCACTGCCTCGGTGGGTCCGTTGTTCGCGCGGCCGGTGGTGAAATAGGCCAGGAACGCCTCGCGCCAGCGCCTGAGGGTCCGCCCGAGGCGGGCGACCTCGGGGATGGGGCAGGTGTGGAAGGAGTCCAGGATCTTCTCCGCCCGGCGACGGCCCTTGGTCGCGTCCTTGTCGCGGTAGGTGGCGCGCAGGTCCTGGGCGCAGCGCCAGGCGACGTACACCTCTTCGTGGGCGGGGTCGGCCTCGACCGCGGTGGCGAGGCGGTCCAGCTGTTTGTCGGTGAGGTTCTCCGCCCCGGCCCGCAGGATGGTCTGGATGCCGTAGAGGGGGTCACCCTTGCGGCCGCGGTGGCCCAGGGTGGCCTGCTGAACGCGGCGGCGGACCTCGTCCACGACCTGGGTGCCGAGCTTCACGACGTGAAAGGCGTCCAGGACCGCGACGGCGTCGGCGAGCTCCTCATCGATCGCGGCCTTGTAGCCCCCGAACGGATCCAGTGCCGCCACGGCGATGTTCTTGCGGAAGGCGTCTCCGCGGGCGGTGAGCCAGTCGGTGCAGGCCTTCTTTGACCGGCCCGGGACCAGGTCCAGCAGTCGGGCGTGCACCCGTCCCTGCTCGTCGCGGGTGAGGTCGACCATCCCGGTCAGCTCCTTCGGGCCCTTCCTCCTGGGGTCGCCGTGGTGCCAGATGTGCTCATCGACCCCAAGGCTCTTCACGCCCTCGAACCGCTGCTCCTGACCGTCCAGGTGTTCCAGGACGGGCTTGATCCCGCGCCACATCGTCTTCCACGCGATCCCGAGCTGGCGTGCCAGGCCGCTGATCGTGGCGTGCTCACGCCGCAGCTGCTCCATCGCCCAGGCAACGGCCCGGGTCGTGACCGATCCCCGCGCCGCAACCAGGTCGGGGACCTGCTCGGTGAACGTCCCCCGCGCACACGCGGGATCGGGGCAGCGCCAGACCCGCTGCCGCCAGACCAGCACGACACGTGTGCTCCCGTGGGGGACGTCGTGCAGCTGCCGGACCCGCCGGCCCCGGCTCGGCGCGACCACCCCGCAGTCCGGGCAGCCCATCAGCTGCGACGGCGTGGAGACCTCCACGCGCATGTGGCCGTCGGTGCGCTCGACGCCCTCGACATGGACCACACCCTCCAGCCCCAGGAGGAGATCACAGCGCGGGCAGGGGTCAGCTGTGGAAGGCGCGCGCACGCACGCCGTAGCGTTGGTCAACGTCGAGGTCCTCGAGACGAACGGTTGCTTGGTCGCTACCGATCATCGAGGACCTCGACCCCTACCCCGCCCCGATGAAACCCCGACCCGCACTCCCCACCGGATGTCCGAAGAGCCGCCAATCCTCACGACGACGGGCACCTGAGCTGAGACCCCGGACAAGACGCAGGTGCCCGTGGGCAGGATCGGCAGCGATTCGAACGACACCCGATCGAGGTAGGCGACCGCCTTCTCGATCGCGTGAACGTCGAGGTTGTTCACGAGGCGGTGGAGGAAGTAGTTGTGCAATTGCGAGACGATCGTCTCGGAGATGTCGTGTGGGCGCTGACTCGCGAGCGTCAGGAAGACCCCGAACTTGCGGCCCTCCTTGATGATCTCCTCGAACGTCTCCAGGCGGTAGTCGCGCCAGGCTTCGCTCTCCCTCGCTGACTCGGTCGACAAGATGTTATGTGCCTCGTCAATGATGAGGTTCAGGTATCGCTGCCCCCGAGGGTCTGTGCGCTTCTTGGCGTCATAGAGGTGCTTACAGACGATCATCGGGATGACCTTGCGCATGGCGAGATTGACGTTGCGAAGCGACACGACGGTGAGCGGCCCCTCCGTGAACGCATCCTCGGAGACCTTCACGAGCCGTTTGATGCTCGGCACCCGCTCGTCCATCCGTTTCATCATCGGCCCAAGATGCTCGCGGTTGGCGAACCCGCTGATCACGTCGCGGTAGTACTGGAGCACCAACTTGAAGCGAACGAGATCGACGTCGTCGACGGCCGAAAAGTCCTGCTGGACCGCGGTCACCTTGGCCTTGATGAAGTCCGCCCAGTCCGCGTCGGTCGCCCACTTGCGCTGGGTGGTCGGTGTCGCTTCCCAGTAGAAGTTATGACTCTGGCTGAAGTAGCCGAGACTGGCCCGCATCTCCTCGATCAGCGCGGTCAGGTCGGGCGACGCATGGTCGCCAAGACAGGACACGACTTCTTCAAGGAAGTTGACCGGCAGCTGGCGGTCCAGCGCACCGTCGTTGCTTTTCGTTGCGCGCGCGACCAGGTCGCCGATCACGTCGAGGAGCGCCTGAGCGTCGGGTAGCAACCGGTCCCAGTATTCGCTCTTGAGCACGCGAGAAATGAAGGGAGCCTGCGTCTTTTCGGTCGCGTCGAGCAGAACGGTCCAGAAGACTGGATCGTGAACGGCGGACTTCGGAAGTGGCAGCCGGTCTCCACCGTCGTCGTGTGTCGACAGGTCGTAGACCTGCTTCACATCGTCCCCGGCAATGACTGCGGTCGCGTACTCCTCCGACCCGCCGACGCAGTTGACGTACTCGCCGTTGAAGTCGATCAACACAAACTGAGACCGCCGGCGGAACGTCTCGATCGCCCCGTATCTCTTGAATAGTTCGTGATACAGCTTGGCGAGCGTGTACGACTTCCCGCTGCCGGTGTTGCCGAAGATCCCTACGTGGCTCGCGAATATCGCATTGACGCCAACTGATACCGGCTGAGTTGGCTCCATCGCAAGCGCGCCGATTTCGAGCGGCTCATCGCCCGCCGAGACGAACGTGTGGATCATCCTGAACTCATGCTCCGTGAGGATGAAGCATTCGTTGTCCAGGAGCGGCATCTCACGGACTCCGCGTTCGAAGCGTCCGCCCTCGATGTACCCGACAAGGCTCACGTCGAGCTGTCGAGACAGAGGATCCACGCCGCGGCGGTACCCGGAACTCGCACCGCGATCCTCTTCGACGACCTCGCCGTCGACCTTGGCGATCAGCTCAGCGAAGCCCTTAACGGGCTCATCCGATTCCAGGGTGTAGTCGGGGCCTGAAGCCGCCGGTCTCGAGCAGGCTGCGGGCGATGTAGTTGGTGAGGTTGCGAAAGCCGAGGGCTGAGCCGCGCAGGTGCTCCAGGCGGCCGTTCATGGCCTCGGTCGGGCCGTTGCTGGTGCCGGGTCGGTCGAAGTAGGCGAGCACGTCCTCGGCGCGCTTCTTCAGCGTCCGGCCCAGCGTGCGGAGCTCGGTCAGCGCGGCCGGGACTCCGGCGGTGACCGACTCGATCAGCGCGGTCATGAGGTGCTTGCCGCGGGTGCGGTCGGGCTCTCGGTAGGCGCCGATCATGCGCTGGTAGATGCCCCAGGTGGCCTCGACCTGGACGTGGTCCTCGACCCCGAACAGCGCGGTAAGGCGCTGCCGTTGGCGGTCGGTGAGTAGGTCCGCGCCGGTGTGCAGGGTCCGTCGGGCGCGGTAGAGCGGGTCGTCCTTCCGGCCGCGGTGCCCGTGCAGGTCCTGCTGGACGCGGCGCCGACAGCGGTCCAGGGCGTCGCCGGCGAGACGGACCACGTGGAAGGGGTCCATCACCGCGACGGCCTCGGGGAGCTCTTCGGTGGTGGCGGTCTTGAACCCGGAGAAGCCGTCCATGGCGACGACCTCCAGGCCGTCGCGCCAGGCCTTGGGCCGTTCGGCGAGCCAGGTCTTGAAGGCCTGCTTGGAGCGGCCTTCGACCATGGCCAGCAGCCGCGACGGGCCGGTCTTGTCGCGGACCGGAGTGAGGTCGATGACGACGGTGACGAACTTGTCGCCGCGGCGGGTGTGACGCCAGACGTGTTCATCGACGCCGATGACCTTCACGTCGTCGAAGCGGGCCGGGTCATCAAGCAGGACGCGCTGGCCTTCGGCGAGGACGGCGTCGTTGGCGGTGTCCCAGGACACGGCCAGGGCCTCGGCGAGGCGGGCGACGGTGAGGTGCTGGCAGACGAGGCCGACCAGGGCCCAGCGCAGCGCAGTCCGGGACAGCTTCGCGCGAGGTTCGGCGGCGCGGCTGGTGTCCTGGCGCCAGACATGTCCGCAGCCGGTGCACTTGTAGCGGCGGATCGTGACCAGAAGCGTCGTCGGGCGCCAGCCCAACGGCTCGTGCGCCAAGCGCCGGGTCACGGTGTCCCGCGGGCTGCCTTCGCAGCCGCAACGCCGGCACCAGCGCGCCGCATCGTCCTCCTCGACACGGCAGGCAAGCACCGCCCGGTCCGGCTCCAGTTTCTGCCCCACGACGACGAGACCGAGCTCGTCGAGGCGGCAGAACGTCGTCACATCAGGGGTCGCGAAGGTAGCGTCAAGCACGTCGAGGTCTTCCTGGATGGCTGTGTGAGAACTCCCATCCTCGGGAGGCCTCGACCTCTACCCAGGCACCGACGCGCCGACCGACCCCGCGCCTGCCCGGCAGCCGGCTACACCCTCAACTGGGAAGAGCCCCTTAACGATCTTGACGTAGCTTGCGACGGCGACGTTCCGCACGAGCCCTCCGCGGTACAGAAGGTGCGAACCGTTCTTGAGCTTGTCGACCGCGACTCGCACACGCCGGCCGTCAACCGACACGACCCTGCCCACGCAGAACACTGCGTCCTGGTCAAGAACGTCCTCCTCAATCATCGGAGGACTCCGCCGACGCCGTCCGGATGTCAAGTTCGATTCGCTGATCCGGTGCGGGAATCTTGTCGCGAACGATTGGCGCGAAGTAGTCGGACTCCAGAATGTCGAGGTTGATCTTGCGTTCAACGAGTCCCTCGCCTGGCTCGTCTGGGATCACGAACTGGATGTTGCCATTCTTGACTTCGGTGTCCTGAGTTGGGTCATCTGCCTTAGTGCCTTGCGGGGTGTTGCAGGGCGGTGAGGGTGGCTTGGGTGTCGGGGTCGATCGCGGGTGGGAGTGTGGTGATGACGCCGTTGATCTCGATGGTTGCTGAGCGCAGGGGCTTGAGCTGACGCAGGAAGCGGCGGATCGAGAGCCCGGTGCGGTCCTGGATCGTGCGTGAGATCGCGAGGGCGGTGAACACGATCGTGAGGTGGGCCTCGATCGCGTCGCGGGTGCGCGCGAAGAGGGGCCGGGCTGCGAGGTCGGTCTTGGACATCCGGAAGGACTGCTCGACGTGCCACAGGTCGTGGTAGCTGCTGATGACCTCGCTGGCGGGCATGAGGTGCGCGGGGATGTTCGTGACGTAGCCCTTCAGCCCGACCAGGGCGCGGGCTCGGGTCAGGGATGCTTCGTCGAGCTCGTGGCTGCCGTTGCGGCTGGTCACGAACCGTGGTGTCCGGGCGGTCTTCTCCCCGGCGATCACGGCGCGGGCCTTGTTCTCCTGCAGGGTGAGGGTCTTGTTGTCCCTGACGGCCCGCTTGGTCGAGTAGGCCCAGACCGCTCGCCACGATCTCGCATGCACGGCCGGGTCCCAGACCGGTTCCGCCCGGGTGGCCGGGTCGCTCACCCGCGCGGCGGTGCCGCGCTGATCGCGGGGGGTGATGGTGTCGATGATCTGGGCGTCGGTGAACGCGTTGCCGTGCCAGCGGAAGTGCGCGGCGAGATCTTTCGGTGCCTTCGTGACTCGTGAGCCCACGATGAACCGCAGCCCTGCCTCCTCCAGCGCGGTGAGGTTGGAGGCCGAGAGCATGCCGGCGTCGGCCACGACGACCATGTCGGCGAGGGAGTGACGGTCGGCGAACTGCTTCACGATCGGCACGATCGTCAGGGTCTCGGCCTTGTTGCCCTCGAAGCAGCCGATCTCGAGCGGGAACCCGCGCCGGTCCACCAGCAGCCCGACGACGATCTGCGGGTCCACGCGGCGTTCCTTGGAGTAGCCGACCTTGCGCAGGTCGTCTTCCTTCTCGGCCTCGAAGTAGAGCGTCGTGACGTCGTAGAGCACCAGCGACACATCGCCGTGGGAGACGGCGTGGGTGAAGCATGCCGAGGCGATGACGTCCCGGTAGTCGCCGGTGTGAGCGCGGCGCAGGGCCCGTTTCCGGGTCGAGTGCGAGGCCGCTACCCGGCCCAGCTCGGCCAGGACCCGGTCCACGTCCAGCAGACTGGTGGGTTCCACGACCCGCGCGATCACGAGATCGCGGAAGACCTCATCCCCGACCGCGTCGAACCCCAGATCGGCGTAGACACCCGCGAGAGCCTCGTACAGGACCCCGGCGTTGGTCTTCAGGACGTGCGCGCGTCGCACCCACCGCCGCAGCTGTGGCCCCTGCCCGGGAATCAGCGCGTTCGCCGGCGCCGGGACCAGGACGGCTTTCGGGACTCTCGGGGTCAGCCCGAGATCGAACTCGCGCTGCGCGTCATCGAGCAGCAACTGCTGCGCCTGCGCCATGAGCAGCCCGAGCTCGGCCTCGTCCCGCGCCGAGCCGACATGCCGCACGATCCGTCGCCTGCCATTCACCGACTCCGCGATCTGTACCGCCGTCGATCCGGAGGCCGTACGCACCCGCCGGACCCACGCCACCCACCGATCCTACGACCGAATTAGTGCCTCAACCACGCACCCACCACGACCATCACCCCAGGTCACAGCCATGCAGCCCCCGCAAACTGACACGAGTGACCCAAGTCAGGCTTAACGATCTTGACGTAGCTTGCGACGGCGACGTTCCGCACGAGCCCTCCGCGGTACAGAAGGTGCGAACCGTTCTTGAGCTTGTCGACCGCGACTCGCACACGCCGGCCGTCAACCGACACGACCCTGCCCACGCAGAACACTGCGTCCTGGTCAAGAACGTCCTCCTCAATCATCGGAGGACTCCGCCGACGCCGTCCGGATGTCAAGTTCGATTCGCTGATCCGGTGCGGGAATCTTGTCGCGAACGATTGGCGCGAAGTAGTCGGACTCCAGAATGTCGAGGTTGATCTTGCGTTCAACGAGTCCCTCGCCTGGCTCGTCTGGGATCACGAACTGGATGTTGCCATTCTTGACTTCGGTGTCGGGCAGGAGCACCTCGTAGTCCTTGAGCCCTCCGCGCGAATAGCAGAACACAACCACTTGCAGGGTCGGGTTCGTTCGCGCTGCACGCAGAACGAGATCGCGCAGATGCTCATCACGGAACGAGAACCCGTGGACGAATAGGACGCTGTTCTCCTTCTCCATCTCGTTGGAGAAGCGGCGGATCAGCTCGTAGTACGTCTCGTTGAGCACGGTCGTCGCGAACTTGCGCTTGTCCGGATTGACGATGCCGAGCTTGCCGTAGCCATCCGAGAATGCCTCAACTGCCGCGGATGTCGATTCCTGGGTGCCGAGCACTTTGAGGTCCTCAAATCGTCGCTCTGCCTCGGTCAGAAGATCCGTGGTTGAGCGGATTGTCGGCCCCTGGCCCTGCGGCTGAGGATCGACGAGCACAGGCAGCAGGTGCTGCCTCGCAGCGTCGAGTTGCCCCGCGACCTCCCATACGAGCGTCAACCCGTGGTCGAAATAGATGTCGGACTTCCGGTTCGCGCGCTCCTGCTGACGCCACGAGGCCGATCCGTGGATCTTGATGAGGTTGAAGACCGGCACCTCGAACCGGTGCTCGTACCGACTGCCCATCCGAAAGCGGAGGGTGTTGAAATCACCGAGGTCAAACTTCGGCCTGATCTTCCCGCTGAACCCGTCGGAGAAGTCGATGCCGAGTTCCTCCATGGCCACCTCGAACAACATGTCCACGTTCGTCGTGAAGATGTTCGCCTGCTTCGACAGGAGCGTGCTGTGCCGTCGCAGCAAGATGCGGTTCAGGGTACGCACGAAGGTCGCATATGAGCGAAGAACGGACTCAGCCGATGCCTCGCGCTCGATGACCTTGGTGTTGGGGACGAGGACGTTCTCGAAGAAGTAAGCCTGAATCGAGGCGCGGACAAGCAGTTTCGCACCGTCGGACCCGCTCGCGTCGGCGAGGTCTGTGAGCGCCTGCTCGATGTTGCCAAGCGGCGCGAAGTAGGGAACGGACGTACCCGCGCCGATCAGGAAGTTGAGATGCGCAGACTCGACGATGGTGCGAAGGCGCTCGGGCGTCAGTCGGTTCGCGTGGGGCTCGGACACGGGTTGCTGTGCCACACCGTTGATTCGGACGTCAGCCATCACGCCCCCACAAGCACGAGGAGGTTCTCGTACGTGTCCACGACGTCGTACTTCACGCCGTTGTTCTCGGCCTTGTCGTTGAGCGAGGCGAAGAACTTGCGGGCGCACTCGATCTTGGCTTCCTCGACACCCTTGAGCTGGAGGGTGGACATCGAGCCCTTGGTCTCGGCGACGAAGTAGACGTGCTTGAACTTCGTAGTGTCGTCGCGGAACGCGATGGCCCAGTCGGGGTTGTAGTCGCCAACCGGAGTCGGAATGAAGAACCCGCGGGGCAACTTGGAGTAGACGACAACCTCATCGCTCACGTCGAGTTGCTCTACGAACGCACGCTCGACCTTGGAGTCGGTGACGACGTACTCGTAAACGCTCTTCTTGAGCTTGTCGCCTGCCTTCGACAGGTCCTGCGCGGTCTGGTTCTCGGTGAAGATCGACGAGTCGTAGCGGTGGTCGAGCGGGTCGTAGGCGAGGTGCTCGACGATCACGGTCGCCTTCTGCTCGTTGATGAGGCGGGCGGTCTCCGTGATGAAGTGCTCGGGGTTCTGCTTGAACTTCGCGAACGTGCCCGGGTTGATGCCGGTGAGGATGGAGGCGCAGGTGCGGCGGGTGAGCTGGGTCTTCTCCGCGATCTCTCCGAGGAGGTCGTACTTGACGGTCGAGCCTGCCGAGACGGCCGAGTGTTCGACCTTGGTCTCGGACACCTTGAAGCCGGTGCCGGCCTCGAGCTGCTCGACTTCCAGGCCGACGACCTGCTTGCCGCTCTCGACGAGGTACTGCATGACGGTGACGTTGAGGGACTTGTCGAGCACCTTGATGCAGTTGGCAATCAGCTCGGCCGAGTCGAACTCGACCTGGTAGACGGCCTTGTGGTTGATGCGGCCCCACAGCTCCTGGAACTCGCGCTTCTTGAAGTTGGCTTCGCTGAACGGGATCTTCTTCGGCTTGCGCCCGTCGGTCGGTTTGGGCACGTCGAGGTACAGGGCGTCGACCAGCGGCCACACGAAGTCGATGATGGGCTTGAGCACGTCCGCGGTGGGGACGGCGAGCGTGCCGTCGACGCGGGCGTCCTTGTACTCCTGGGTGACAAAGCCGTCGTCATCGATGTAGTTGTTTCGGATGAGGTGGTTGTACAGCGCCTGCGCGACCGCCCTCTCCAGCACGCTCGTCCCGCCGTCCGCGGTCTTGAACTGCTTGCCGGTGAAGTAGTCGACGCTGGCTTTCCGCGGCCGGGCCGACAGCGACTCGACGATCTCCTTCTGGAGTGCGGTGACGAACTGGGTATACGACTCGTCGGTGACGACGGTCAGCTCGTTGATGTCGTGCACGGTGACGGGGTTGTCCATCCGCTCGCCGTGTTGGTCGACCGACAGCCGCAGTCCGCGGCCGATTTCCTGCCGCCTGGTCGTGGTGTTGTCGCTCTTCTTGAGCATGCCCATCACGAACACGTTCGGGTTGTCCCAACCCTCGCGCAGCGCCGAGTGCGACCAGATGAACCGCACCGGCTCCGCGAACGACAGCAGCCGCTCCTTGTGCTTCAGAATCAGGTCGTAGGCGTCGACGTCGTCGGACTGGCCTGCGAAGTCGCCGCGGGCCGCGATCTTGCCGTCGACGGAGTGGCCGGTCTTCTTGTCTATGGAGAAGTAGCCCTCGTGGGTCGATCGAACCGGGATGGCCTCGACGTGCGTGCGGTACCGCTCGGCAGCCTCATCGAGGTCGAGCTGGCCGAGGTAGTCGGCGAGGACCGCGTCGTACTCCTCCTCGAATACCCGGGCGTACTCGCCGAGGGTGTCCTCGCGGTCGTAGTCGCGGTACTTGGCGACCTCGTCGATGAAGAACAGCGACAGCGTCTTGATGCCCTGCGCGAACAGCTCGCGCTCCTTGTCGAGGTGGGCGCGGATGACCTCGCGGATCTGGATGCGCCGCTTCTGGTCCTCGGCGACATCCTCTGTGACTTCACCCGCGCCGATGATGTCACCGTTGCTCAGCTCGATGATGTCGCGGTTCGCATCCACGTCCAGGATGAACAGGCCCTTGTAGGCCTCGATGCCGCCGGAGATGTCGTGCAGGTTCATGCCCTGGCTCAGGCGTTTCACCTGCCGTTTGATGCCGGTCGCGGTCTGGACCTCCAGCTCGACGCGCGCTTTGGGGAACTCTGCGCCCTTCCCGACCTCGAGCCCGTCGACGTAGAGGTAGGCGGTGCTGCCGGCCAAGTGCTTGACCGTGATGCCACGTACCGCGATCTTCTTGACCAGCTTCTGGTTGTAGGCGTCGACCGCGTCGAGACGGTGCACCTTGGTGCGCTCGATCTTGTGGGTCGCCGAGTAGCGCAGCGCGAACAGGGCGTTGAACAGGCCGAGCGCCTCCAGCGACTTCGACGGCTTCTTCGCGTCGCCCTCGATCTTTTGCGGCTCGTCGATGATCAGGATCGGCCGGTTCGCTGCGATCACGTCGATCGGCTTGCGGGATTGGAAGTCGTCGAGCACCTCGTAGATGCGCCGGGCGTCCTTGCCAGTAGCGTTGAACGCCTGGATGTTGATGATCATCACCTGCACGCCCGCGTCCGATGAGAACCGCTCCAGCTCGTGCAGCCGCGACGAGTTGTAGACGAACGTGCGCGGCTTGGTGCCATAGAACTGCTGAAAGTGCTCGGCGGTGATGTCGAACGACTTCTTCACACCCTCGCGGATCGCGATCGACGGCACGACCACAATGTACTTCGACCACCCGTACCGCTTGTGCAGCTCCATGATCGTCTTGATGTAGACGTAGGTCTTGCCGGTGCCGGTCTCCATCTCGATGTCGAGGTTGATCGGCGCGGCCGACTTCTTGACCGGGTCCTTCAAGTCCTTCGACAGCGCCAGGCCGCGCGCCCGTTGCACCCCGTGCAGATTCTCCAAGAGCTGCGGCGGCGTGAGAGCGATTTCCGCGTTGCGCAGCCCTGCATCCTCCAGCAGCGTCAGCGCCGCGTCCTTTCCGGGGTCGATGCGGTACTTCACCCCGTCGGCATACGGCTGGCCGGTGAACACATCGACCACGGCATCGACGGCCTCGGTCTGGTACGGCTGGACCTTGAACTGGAGCTTCATCGGGTCAGATCGCCCTTACCTCTGTCTCGGGAGACACCTCGCGGAAGATCTGCTCGGCGTTGATGCGCGCGGCGTCGGTGGCGAAGCCGGAGTCCTTGAACACAGCGCGCAACGGGTGCCGGTCGGCGATGGCGCGCACGACTCCTTCACTCACGTTGTCGGCAAAGCAGGCGACCAACGCATCGTCAGCGACGGCCAGCGCAGGCGTACCGGCGATCTGCTCAACCTTGAGGACCTCCGACAAATCCAGGCCCCAATCGAGCAATACCTGAAACAGCAAGTCTTCATCCGTGCGACCTGGCTTGACGCTGCCGATGGTCTCCATGAGCGTCATCTGGACGAGATCGTCAGCGGTCGTGACAGTGTCAGCCATACTCGTGCTGTCAACCCTGAGCGCTCGGAACCCGACATCTAGCGTGTCTGCCATAAGCCCGGCTTCCGCACGAAGCTTCGCCCCTGCACGTCGGAGCCGTTCGCGGGCGATCTGAGCGATCGTTTGGTAGCCCTCGCGCTGGGCAACTGAGTCGGGAGCAACCGACTCGTCCAGTTGCACGAGGGCGAACCGCCTCTGACCGCCATCAACTCTGTTGAGTTCCATGACAGCCTGCCCAGTCGAACCCGAGCCGCCGAAAAAGTCCAGGACGAGGGCAGTAGGGTTCGCTGCACTGACCGCGTTGATCCACTTCGCGAGGACCCTTGTGTCCTTGGGATTGTCGAAGACGTCAGCGCCCATGAGGCTCGCGACGGCAGACGTGGCACTGGCCCGCTCATGGACCACCAGCGATCGAATCGCCTGGTCCTCCTGCTCGTCGAGGAACATCTTGCGCCGCGGCGTTGTCGTCTCGTCTGCCCCGAATAGGATCCGGCCCTCCGCGAGCATCTGATCCATCGTTTCCTTCGAGTACCTCCACCCGTTGGGGTGCATCGGCACGGCCCTGCCGGTAACGGGGTGGAAGAGGTCGTACTGAAGGTTGGCGCGAGGGTTCGGGCTGGCGAGCGGCCCACGTAGGAACGCTCTGCCGTTGTCGTCAATCTCCGTATACGACTGCAACCCCTTCTCGGTGTCCGGCTTCGTACGCCACCACTCGCGGAGGAGGGAGGTCGCCTTGTCCGCATCATTGCCTGATCTGGCCCATGCATCACGGACCGCTGCGACTACCAGGTCGTAGCCGCCCTTTGGCTCCTTCCACCGCACGTCGTTAGCTATCAGACGGTTGCGGTCGCGGGCGTAGATGAGCATGTAGTCCAGACCACCAGCCGAGAACCGCGCGTCGTTCTTCGCCCGTCCCTGCCATACGACATTGGAGAGGAAGTTCTGGGCTCCGAACACCTGGTCAAGTACCTGCTTCAGACCCGAGTGTTCACCATCGTCAATGGCGGCGATGAGCACGCCCGAGTCGCTAAGGAGATTGCGCGCGAGCTTGAGCCGTGGGTAAATCATGCTGAGCCAGTCCGAGTGGAATCGACCGTTCGCCTCTGCGTTCGAGACCAGGTGACCACCTGCTGCATCATGTTGGCCCGATCGTGCGAGGTAGTCACTCGTCGTCTCAACGAAGTCGTCGTCGTACACCCAATCGGCACCAGAGTTGTATGGCGGATCGATATAGATGACATCGACCTTCCCGAGCAAAGACTCCTGGAGGAGCTTGAGCGCCTCTAGGTTGTCGCCCTCGATGAAAAGGTTCTTCGTCGTGTCAAAGTCGACCGAATCCTCGCGCACCGGGCGCAGGGTCTTGGCGATCGGCGCGTTGGCCGCAAAAGCCGCGACTCGCTTGCCCGGCCAGTCGAGCTGGTAGCGCTCCTGCGGACCATCGACTACGTGGTCGGAGAGCTCCTGGCGGAGGAGATCGAAGTCAACGGCGAGGGTCACGTTGCCCCCGGCATCCCTCGACTCGGTGATGACCTGCGGGAACAGCTCGGCGATTCGCTCGACGTTGCGAGCGGTCAGGTCGGGCGAGTGAAGTGCGCGCTTCTCCATCACGCACCACCGCCCAGAGCAGCAAGGTCATACGGTCTTGACCTCCGTGTTGGGCGAGAGTTCACGGAAAAGCTGCTCTGCGTTGATGCGATCCGCGTCCGACCTGAAGGCCGAGTCCCGGAAAACTGCACGCAGCGGTTGGAGGTTCGCGATCTCGGTGACCACATCAGCGGACACCTCCTCGCTGAAGCATGCGACGAGCGCGTCGTCGGCGACGCGGAAGTACTCTCTCTCTCTCTCTCTCTCTCTCTCTCTCTCTCTCTCTCTCTCTCTCTCTCTCTCTCTCTCGAAACCCCACGCTCGATCGGGAGGCTCAGATCGAGCCCCCAGTCGATCAGCACCTGGAAGAGCAGATCCTCATCGGTACGGTCGGGCTTGACGCTGTCGATCAGGGATACGAGATCTCCCTGGCCGAGCGCGTCGGCAGTTGTGCTGGTGTCCGTCATGTTCGTCGTATCGACTCTCAGCATCCGGAAGCCCGCATCGGCGTCACTGGCCGTGTCGAGGGAATCGCCGACGCGACGCAGACGGTCGCGCGCGATACCCGAGATCGTCCTGTAGCCGTGCGTCTCGGCCACGCTCTTCTCCGGTACTGGTTCGGCGACCTGTACGAGGATGAAGCGGCGCTGACTCTCCGTTGTGGCGTTGAGGTCGAGCACCGCATGACCGGTAGATGCGGACCCTGCGAAAAAGTCGACCACGATGTCATCGGCTTCGGTCAGGTACTCGATGATCCGTCGCAGGTCCTTCCAGCTCTTCGGGTTGTCGAAGATCTTGCCGCCCATGAGGTTCATGAAGTCCACGGCTGCCGTCTGCGCATAGCTGTAGTGGACGGACCCCATCACGAGGCCTTCGGACTCGAAGAGGTACGAAATGATCCGCGGCTGCGTGGTCTCGTCCGGCCCAAATACGACTCGACCCTCTGCGACGGCCTCATCGAAGCGCTTCTTGGTCGAGAAGACCCAGCCGCGCGACGGGATCTTCGTCGGCAGTCCAGTAGCCGGGTGAAGCACATCGTAGGTTGGACCGCCACCTCCCGGCCATGAGATGTTGCCGTCATCGCGGAACGGGCCGCGCGGCCCGACCTTCGAGAAGCGTCCCAGCTTCCGGCGCTCGTCATCGGCTGCGAACGACGAGGTCCACTTCCGCCACTCCGCCTGAATGGCATCCCAGTCATCGGCGAGTCGGCCGCGGGCCTCAGCGATGAACTCGCGCGCCTCGGCGATCCCGGCCTGCGGTTCGCGCAGCCGCGTTCCTCGCTCGGTGAGGACCGTCTTGTCGCGGGCGTAGACGAGCATGTACTCGTGGCCGACTGAGAAGAACCGTGCATCGTTCTTTCGGTTGCGGTCCCACACAAGGACTGCGAGCTTGTTCGACGCGCCGAACACCTCGTCGAGCAACAGCTCCTGTGCGGAGAACTCGGCGTCGTCGATGCTCACGACGATGTAGCCGTCCGACGTGAGCAGCGACTTCGCCAGCTTCAGGCGCGGGTAGATCATGTCGAGCCAGTCGGAGTGGAAGCGGCCGTTCGAGTCGGGGTTCGACCGGAGCCGCTCCCCTGCATCGTTGACCTGCCCAGAGCGAACGAGGTGCTCGTCTGCACCTTCGGAGTAGTCGTCCGGATAGACGAACTCATCGTTGCCGGTGTTGTAGGGCGGGTCGATGTAGATCAGCTTGACCTTGCCGAGGTAGGACTCCTGAAGCAACTTGAGCGCGTCGAGGTTGTCGCCCTCGATGAAGAGGTTTTTCGTAGTGTCGAAGTCGACGGACTCCTCACGCACGGGGCGGAGGGTCTTCGCGATGGGGGCGTTGGCAGCGAAGGCAGCGGCTCGCTTGCCGGGCCAGTCGAGCTGGTAGCGCTCCTGCGGTCCCTCGACGACGTGGTCAGAGAGTTCCTGGCGGAGAGCGTCGAAGTCGATACCGCGGGTTGGGTTGCCGTCGACGTCGAGGGTTTCGGTGACGACGGCCGGGAAGAGTTCGGCGATCTTGTCGATGTTTCGCTCGGTCAGGTCCGGCGAGTGCATCTTCAGCTTCTCCATACTCATCCTCGGGGTCATCCTCTGGTGCTCGGCGCGGGATCGGTCAGCTCGGCGAGCGCGGTCTCGCGCTCCTTGAGCTGCCTGCGCAGTTCGATCTTGCGGTTGAGTTGTGGTTCGGTGCGCAGCTTCTTCTCCAGCGCGGCAATCTCGCGCTGGAGCTTTCGGGCGTGGTCCAGTCTGTCGGTCGCCTCTGACACCGTCTCGCCGACGCGCGTGGCGACCGGCAAGAGTGACGCCAGGAGCGCCTCATAGAGGCTCGGCAAGTCGAGTGCCGTCGGCAGTGGCCGGCGGGGCGCGTCGGCGGACTGCCAGTCGGTGGTGAAGTAGGTCGCGATGCGCGGTGTCTTGCCGTCAAGCGACTTCTGTGCGGCGGCCATGCGGACCCGTTCTGTGCTGGCGACCTCGAAGATGATCGGGAAGTGCACGGTCTTGTCGATGGCGGCGAGTACCTCGTCGGAGACGTCCGCACCCTTGGTCTCGATCGTGAAAACCTGGATCTCGGGGACGGTGGTCGTGCCGCGCAGTCGGATGGTGTCGTCGGCGAGCTTGTAGGCCCAGGTGATGCGCTGGATGTCGTCGATGAACTTCTCGCGCAGCGCGGTGCGTACGTTGCCGTGCTCGTAGAACTTGGTCTTGGGCACGGCGCGGCCGAACGCGGCGTTCGCGGGCCAGCGGTAGAGGACGGGCGTGGTCTCGACAGGCTCAACCACCTGGCACCTCCTCGATGATGGCGAGGAAGGCGATCAGCTCGAAGTCGTCGAGCCCGGCGATGGTCTGCACGAGCGCGGTGGTGTGGCCGGGGCTGAAGAGGCTGTCGACGTCGCGTTCCTCGTTGACGTCGATCATGGAGCGGATCGCGTCGGTGAGCAGGCGGCTGTACTTGCCCATGTCCGCGCCGTCGCGGGTGGCGGCGTTGAAGACGCGGCACACCTCCCAGGCGGGCTCGTCCCGGTTGCGGCATCCGGCGCGGATGACGTCGAGCAGGTGCTTGACCTCGGTGTGGTCGGCGATGACCTGGCCCTGGTCGTCGAGGTAGACGAGGTAGTGCGGGTGTAGCCGGTTGCCGCGGTTGAGGTGCTCGTCGGCGTTGATGTTGCGCAGCACGAACAGCGCGCCCGGGTTGAGGCCCTTCTCAGGCTGGGCGGGCACGACCGCGTGCAGGCCCTTCGGGGTGCCGGCCAGGTCGCCGTACTCCTTGATGTAGCCGAGCAGGTCCATGCGGAAGTCGTTCAGGCCCAGGTCGGTGATCGAGACGCCGGTGCGGACGTCCTCGAGTTCAATGACCTCGTCCTGCAGCTTGCGGAGCTGCTCCTTGCGGAACGCAGCATCGCTGGCCTCCTGGGTGAGCACGTTGTCGTCAGCGGTCGCGGCAAGGTCGGCGATGACCATGCGGTTCTCGACGCGCTCTTTGAGGTTGATGTACTCGTCCAGGGAGATGTCGGGCCAGAAGTTTACGAGCTGGATGCGCTCGTTGGTCGAGCCGATGCGGTCGATGCGGCCGAACCGCTGAATGATCCGCACCGGGTTCCAGTGGATGTCGTAGTTGACGAGGTAGTCGCAGTCCTGGAGGTTCTGGCCCTCGCTGATGCAGTCGGTTCCGATCAGCACGTCGATCTCTGCGGTCTCCTTCGGCATGACCAGATGCCGCTGCTTGGACCGCGGAGAGAAGAGGGTGAGGGTCTGCTGGAACCCGTATCCCTTCTCGACCGTCGTGGATGGGTTGCCCTGCCCGGTCACGAGCGCGCTGTCGTAGCCGTGCTGCTTCAGTGTCGAGGAGAGGTTCTTATAGAGGTACTCGGCGGTGTCGGCGAACGCCGAGAACAGCAGCACTTTGCGGTTGCCGGGGTTCAGCGGCTCGGAGAACTTCGCGCGGATCAGCTCGCGCAGGCGAATGAGCTTGGAGTCGTGCTCGGGGGTGATGCCACTGATCGAGGCGAGGAGCTGCTGGATGACCTTGCCGTCGTTGACCAGGTCGCGGCTCCACGACTCGACGTCGATGTCGGCCAGGTCGATCTGCATCTTCTTGCCGACGGTGCCGCTGGTGGGGAACTCGAAGTCGTCGTCCTCGGCGTCGATGTCGGTGAACGCGGAGACGATGTCGGCGATGTTCGCGGCGTGGTTGTCGACGGCCTCGATCGCGTCGGCGACCGTGTACTCCAGTCGGTTGAGCGTGAGCCGGAACGCCTCGATGCTCGACTCCAGGCGCTTGAGCAGGTTGACCGTCATGAGCTTGCGGATGCCCTGCTCACGGCTGGCTGCGCCGAGGTTGGCAGTCTGCCCGCCCATGTAGTTCGTGCCCGCGCCGGCCCCGTAGAGCTGCTCGTACTTGTCGCGGCGGCTCGGGAAGACATACGCCAGCGGCGTGTAGACCGCCAGGGTCAGCAACTGGAGCTGCTCGAAGATCTCGTTGAAGGTCGGGGCGTCGGCGAGGTCTGTGAGCGGCGGGCGCAGCGAGACGGGCTTCATCCGCTCGGGGAACGCGCCGATGTCGGTGGTGTCGTAGAACGCCTGGATGTGCTTGCGGGAACGCGCGATGGTCACCGCGTCGAGCAGTTCGAAGAAGTCGAAGTCCAGCCGCGCCAGGATCGCCTCAGTGGTGCGGTCCTCCGGCGCCAGGTCGCTCCACTCGTTGAAGACCCGCTGCGCCTGCCGGAACACCTCCTCGATCGTGGTCGAGATGTTCAGCTTCGCCTGAAGCTGCGCCGACTCGCCCTCGTAGGCCAGGGCGAGCTGGTTGCGCAGGTCCTTGAACCGGTTGTTCACTGGCGTCGCCGAGAGCATCAGCACCTTGGTCTTCACGCCCTCGCGGATAACCTTGCGCATCAGCCGCTGGTAGCGGGTCTCGCGCTCCTGCACGTAGTCGGCGTTGCGGAAGTTGTGCGACTCATCGATGACGACCAAGTCATAGTTGCCCCAGTTGATCAGGTCGAGCCGCTTGCCGAGGGACTCGCCGCCGTCGCGCGACAGGTCAGTGTGCGCGAGCACGTCGTAGTTGAAGCGGTCCTTCGCGAAGATGTTCGTCGTGTAGTTCGAGTTGTAGTTCGTCCAGTTGTCGGCGAGCTTCTTCGGCGCGAGCACGAGCACGGTCTTGTTGCGCAGCTCGTAGTACTTGATTACCGCCAGCGCCGTGAAGGTCTTCCCCAGGCCCACGCTGTCGGCCAGGATGCAACCGTTGTAGGTCTCCAGCTTGTTGATGACGCCGGTCGCGGCATCCTTCTGGAAGTTGTAGAGCGCCTTCCAGACCTCAGTCTCCTGGTATCCGGTCAGGTCGTTGGGCAGCACGTCCTCGCTGATGTCGTCGAGGAACTCGCTGAACAGGTTGTAGAGGATCAGGAAGTACACCCGCTGCGGCGAGTTCTCCGCGTACACGCTCGCGATGTGCTCGCGCACCGCCTCGGTCACGTCTTCGAGCTGCTCGGGGTTGTGCCAGATCTGGTCGAAGAGCTGGACGTACTGCTGGGTGAACGGTGCGTCGTCGATCTTGTGCACCATGTTCGACACCGCAGGCCCGCGCTCGTACCCGAGGTCAGCGGTCGTGAACCCCTGCAGCGGGGCGTACGCGGCGGTGTCGTCGACCACCGCGAACGACTGCATCGGCGCACCCGTGTGGTTCGAGCGGAAGGTCACCTTCCGCCGCACCCACTCGGCGCACTCCCGCGCGATCGCGCGCTGGGTCAGCTTGTTACGCAGGCGGATCTCGAACTCGGTGCCGTACAGCGCGGCATCACGGCCCTTGTCGTTCGGGATGAAGAACTGCCGCTTCTCCGGCGCAGGCTTGTCGGTCGCCTTCGTCGTCGTGAACGAGGGCGCGGTGAAGATGAACTCCAGCTCGTCGATCGACTGAAGCTCACGCCTCAGCGCCTCGAACGCGAAGATCGAGAACGTGCTCGCAGCGATACGCAGCTTCGACCCCGGCTTGATCGACGCCTTCAGGTCGTCGCCGAGGAACTCGTTGAGGTTGTCGATGATGCGCACTCAGGCATCACGCTCCTCGGGCTTGTCGGCGGGGGCCTGAGCCGCCCCGCCGCTGCGCACCCACTCGTCGATCTCGCTGGCCTGGAACTTCCAGAGCCGGCCGACGCGGTGGGCGGGCATGGCCTTGTCGGCGATCCAGTCGTAGACAGTGTCTTTCGTGATGCCCAGGTGGGCGGCGATCTCCTCAGCAGAAAGCCAGGCCTCAGCCACGTCGACAGACCTCCGGGATCGAGTGCGCGAGGCGCGCACAAGGGCCACCCTATCGGCGGCGAAACCCGACGGATACCCGTGACGCACCGCGTCACCCGACGAGAACCGGTACAGGCGCTCGCCTTCGCCCCCAGTACAGGTGACAATGGACCATGGAGCGCACGCCCGCCGCGGGCGGCTCCCGCGGCGTCAGCCAGTACGGGCCGATCGCCGTCGAGACCAGAGAGTTCCGACGGCCGGTCACCCCTGTGGCTCATCCGAAGGTGAAGCTCCTGCTCGTCCGCGACGGCGAGGCCACGATCACGCACGACGAGCGCGCGTTCCACACCCAGCCCGGCGACTTCATGCTGGTGCGCCCGAACGCCCCCTGTGGCGGGTCTCCAGAACCCGTCGCGACCATCTCGACGATCTACGCCGAGCCGGAGTTCGTGTTCGACAAGTGGCGCTGGCAACTCTCGCCGTTCTTCCCCAGCTCGGAGTCCGTGCGCGCACTCGGCCGCGTCTACGCCAAGGTCATCCGCGCCCGGCTTCCCGACTCCGACGCCGCTGCGGTCGCCGAGCTGTACGACGAGTTGCACGCGGTGCTCACGGACGGGTTCGACGGGTTCCACCTCGCCGACGCCGTCTTCGCGCGCCTGCTGGCGATCGTCACGCCACACCTGCGCGACGAGAGCGTCCCGCTGACGGGCACGCTGCGCTCACCGTTGCACCAGAGCACGACGCCGCCACGCAGGGAGGTCGCGGAGGCGCTCGCGCGCATCCACGCAGACCTCGCCGAGCACTGGACGGTCGATGCCCTCGCCAAAGAGGTACACATCTCGTCCCGGCAGCTCCAGCGGCTCTTCGAAGAGACGCTGCACGAGTCGTTCAGCGACCACCTCACACGGCTACGCGCCGAGGAGATGGCGCGCCTGCTGCGCGAGACCGACGACACGGTCGCTGTGGTCGCCGCGCACGTCGGGTGGAGCCGCGGTCACGCGGTCGAGAAGTTCCGCGGCTTCTTCACCATCACGCCTGCCCAGTACCGGGGCGCTGTCCGGGATCACGACATCCATGTCGTGGATCACGACAGGTTCCCGGAGCAGTAACGTCCGCGGAACATCTCCCTGTTAGGCACTCGCCTACAACGTCAGGCGCTCCCCCTCGCTCCTGACGTCGCGCCCCACCAGGGTTGCGACCGTCACCGGTGACGCCTGGCGCACCTGATCGACAAGAGCCGACCGGCTCCCGATCGGGCGACAGGAGGTGGCCGCGACATGTCTGGATGGGAGGCGACCCGCGAAGCGCGGGAAGCGAAGATCGACGCGCTGCACGAGCAGCTGACCGGCGCGGTCGAGCAGCTCGTCACGGGTGCCGACTGGAGGCGTGCCCTCGAGTTCGCCGCGCACTTCCGCTCGCGATCGTTCAACAACACGCTCCTGATCTGGATGCAGCACGCCGCCGCCTTCGAGGCCGGGCGCGTGCCCGACCCGATGCCGAGCTACGTCGCGGGCTTCAAGCAGTGGCTTGCTCTCGGCAGTTCGGTGATGCGCGGCCAGGCGGGCTAGATGATCCTCGCGCCGATCACCGGACGCTTCGCGAGCCTCACGCCGCTCGATCCGGAGTCGTGACGGCGTCTGGAACGCGGCGAACAGCCGAGCGCGGGCGAGGTCGTGCGCTCGAAGATGATCGGGGTCAAGCCCGCTTACGTCTGGGACGTCTCGCAGACCACCGGTGATCCGATCCCCGAGGCCACGCGCCCGACCCTGCTCTTCGGCGAAGCGCCGGCCGGGCTGTGGGATGGACTCGCCGAACTGGTGCGGCAGCACGGCTTCACTGTCGGGATGGTCACGAGCGAGCGAGAGATCGGCGGTGCGAATGGCGTCACCGACTACCTCGCGCACGCCGTGCAGGTGCGCTCGAACATGGATGCCGCCGCCCAGGTCAAGACGCTCGCCCACGAGCTGGCGCACGTCATGCTCCACGGCCCCGGTCACGCCGATGCAGTACGTCACCGCGGTATCGGGGAGGTCGAAGCCGAGTCGGTCGCGCTCATGATCGGCGCGGCGCACGGTCTGGACACCTCGATCTACACCGTCCCCTACGTCTCGTCGTGGGCGACCTCGGTGGAGGGCAAGACGCCGGTCGAGGTTGTGCAGGCCACCGGCGAGCGAGTGCGCGCCGCCGCAGTGAAGATCCTCGACGCCCTGCCGACCCTCCAGGTTGCCGACGGCACGCCTCCCGGTCTCGCGCAGGCGATGGATGCCGCATCCACGGGTACGCGCTCGCCCGAACCCTCGGTGCCCAACCTCGAACCCGCCGCCGCAAGCGCCGAGCTTGCGGTCGCCAGGAGCCTCTGATGGACGCCGTGCAGCTCCTCACGTCGGTGATCGACTCGACCACCGCCGAGGCGGCGGAACGGTTCGCGGAAGCGGGCATCCCCGTCTTCCCCTGCGTTCCCGGCGAGAAGCGCCCGCTCTCGCGCCACGGCTTCCACGACGCCACGACGATTCCCGCCCAGGTCGCCGGCTGGTGGCACGACTGGCCGGACGCGAACATCGGGATGCCCACCGGTTCGATCTCGGGCTGGGAGGTCGTCGATGTCGACATGCACGGGCCGGTGAGCGGGTTCGGCTCGTTCGAGCTGGCGCGCCACGAGGGGCTGGTTGATCGCTGGTCCGCCCTCGTCCGCACGCCGTCGGGCGGCATCCACGCCTACTACCCAGCCGACCCCGTGCAGAGGCAGCCGTCGTGGCAGGTCGCCAGCGCGGGCATCGACTTCCGCGGCGAGGGCGGCTACGTCCTGGTGCCGCCGTCTCGGGTGCGCGTCGACGGCGCGCTCGTCTCGTACGAGCTGATCGGCGCGGGCCACGGCCAAGCAATGCCCGTGGACGCTGCCGGGCTGCGGCAGTTCCTCGACCCGCGGCCCGCGCCCGCCGAGGCGGTCAGGTTCGCGGCGGATGCCTCGCCCGGCATCGACGTCGAGCGCATCGCGAGCTGGGTCGCCGCCCGGGGCGAGGGCGAGCGCAACCGCGGCCTGTTCTGGGCGGCGTGCCGCTTCGCGGAGCACGGCGTCGCGTTCACCGCCGCGCGCGACTACCTCGGCGCGGCGGCAGAGCGCGCGGGACTGCCGAGCGCCGAAGTCTCGGCGACTGTGCGCTCGGCATACCGATCGGCGGTGGGTGCGTCACCCGCCGCTCAGCATGAGCAGCCCCCGCCAGCGCCACGGCTGCCTACTGGTCAGGTACTCCCGTGATCCCCGCAGCGCACGACACCCGCTCAGGTCGGCTCGCGGTGTGGATCGCCGCCGCCGGGACGATCTTCATCGCCGCCGGTGCCTTCTGGCTGTCGTTCACTGCCCTGAGTGACCTCGCCTCGCGCTCGGGCGTCAGCGCTGGGCAGGCATGGGCCCGTCCGCTCATCGTCGACGGGATCATCGTCGTCGCCACCGTCTCGGTCGTCGCCCTCGCCGGCCAGCGGGCGGCCTGGTACCCGTGGCTGCTCCTGCTCGGCGGCGCGCTCGTCTCCGTCACGGCGAACGCGATCCACGCCGTCGTCGCCGCGGACGCCGACGTACCCGAGGTGCTCGCCGCCTCGGTCGCCGCAGTCCCGCCCCTCGTGCTGCTTGCGATCACACACCTCACCGTCGTACTAACCCGGCGCTTCGGGCCCGCAACGGACTCCACCGAGTTGTCCACAGGGCTCGTGTCATCCACAGATCTCGACCCCGCCCTCGCACTCGACGAGCCGCCCGCGATCGAATCGCCACGCCAGCTCGCCGCCCGGCTGCGGTTGGACGGCCTGTCGAACAAAGCCATCGCGCGGGCCACCGGCGTCCACCCCTCCACGGTGGGCCGATGGTTCACGGGGAGCACGTACCTACCTGACCTGCAGAAGGGAGCAGCGGAATGAACGACACCATCGACCCGTGGGACGAGCCCCCGCCGTCCCGGCTCGACGAACCGGCCAAGACCTTCGAGCCGACCGTTGCCGACGAGGTTTCCGACCTCGCACGGCACGGCGATCCGTCGAAGCGCGACTTCGCACCCGAAGTCACCGCCGAGACCGAGCGGCTACGTCGCGGGATCGTCTGGATGCGCCCCACCGAGCTGATCCCGCAGACGACCGCGCGAATCGCCGGCCGCGGCATCGACTTCCAAGCGGAGCTGGCCCGCCGGGCGCGATCGCTCCCCGTGCAGACCGCGGCGGTGACGCACAGGGCGATCCGCGAGCGGTCATCCGCGCTGCCGCCGCTCTCGTCGTTCGGCGTCACGACGCCGCAGCACGACGGCCCCCAGCACGCCGGGCCGGGACTGTGAGGGGGCGGCGATGTCGACCATCACGACAGAGTCCGGGACGGACCGGCGTACCTCCTCCGCAGGAGGTGATGAACCCGTGAACGAGCCTCAGGCGTTCGAGTCGCCGGAGGGGCTGCGCGCCCTCATCGTTCGGCTCCATGAGGCCGGGCATGGCGCGTGGCGCTCCGACCCGGACGCCGCGGCCCTCATGGCGTTCTGCTCCAGGAGGTTCGGACGGATGGCGCGCAAGCACGGCTGCGACCCTTGGGTCGCAGCCGCTGCCGCGTTCGACGCCATGCGGCATCCCTCGATGCGCACGGCCGACGACCCGTGGGCGATGGTCACCCGGGCTGTCAAGGTGACGCTGATCGCCGAGGAGCGGGCGAACGGCTTGCTGTGCTCCGTGGACCAGGCGCGTCGCCCTCAGAACTCCGTCTTTCACGACGCCGAGCGGTTCAGCGCCGCGAGCATCCCGTCGCTGACTGGCACGAGTCGTTGCGGGTCGACCCGCCCTACAGCGATGACACTCCGCCCCCTGCGGCAGTCGACGGGATGAACGTCGCCGACGCCATCGCCGACGCGCTCACGCTGCTCACCAACCTCGGGTGGCCGTACGACTCGGCCAAGCGGGCGACGGAGTGCGTGTGCGACCGCCTCACCGATGTCGAGACACGAGTGCAGGCCTGGGAGTCGCTTCGTCGGGACTTCCACTTGCGCGCCTTCCTCAATCTCAGTTCCGAATCGTGGAACGGCCTCCTGCGCGTTCTGCTCGGGAACCCCGAACCCGAGTACGCCCATACCCGGTCCGGGCGGGGAGTGCTCTTCCGGCTGCTGCGCGAGGAACCCCTTCCGGCGATGCTCGAGGATGCCGACCTCGTCGTCGCGATCGTCGCGTCCGCCCCGCGACGTCCCGGGCAGCGGAGAGCGTCATGAGCGGCGGCCAGGAGCACATCGCGCTCAACCGATCGCTCAGCGCGATCACGGTCGGCCACCGGCACCGCAGCGATCTCGGTGACATCGAGCAGCTCGCCGAGTCGATCCGCCGCGACGGGCTGTTGCAGCCCATCGCGATCACTCCAGACGGCGTACTGCTCAGCGGGCGACGGCGGCTCGCCGCACTCGAACGACTCGGCGAGAAGAAGGTGGCGGTGTGGGTCGTCGACGGCGTCTCCGACAAGCTCACCGCGCTGCTCGCCGAGCAGGCAGACCAGGTGCACCACAAGCCGCTCACCGAGACCGAGAAGGCGACGCTCTACCGCGAGCTGAAGCAGATCCTGGCGGAGGATGCCGTGCGCCGCCAGCAGGCGACCCGCTTCGGCGCTGACGCAGCCGACCGCGCCGGAACCTCCGGTGGAGTCGTGACGACTCCACCGTCGCTCGGGCACGGCAAGACCCGTGAGCAGTCGGCGCTGATGGTGACGGGAAGGAAATCGCAGAACAGCCTGGAGCAGGTCAACGCGCTGCAGAGCATCGCAGCCGACGAGACGCTGCCCGGCGAGCTTCGCGATTTCGCACGCGACCAGCTCGCGCTGATCGACGAGCACAAGGCATCCATCGAAGCGGCCCATGCGCAGGCACAGGCGCTGGTATCCGTCGCATCCGACGTCCCACGAGACGGCGACTTCGTCGTGCCGGACGACTTCGAGACCCTCGCGCGTGCGGCCCTGGAGAAGGCGAACGCCGAGATCGCCGCCAAACGCGCGACCCGACGCCAGCAGACTCGCAAGCTCAGGGAGGCCGCGGCTATGCCGATGCCGGCCATCGCCTACCCCGTGCGCGCGTTCACGAACATGTGGCGCGAACTCGACGGCTGGTGGGAGCACTACGACGTCGAGACCCTCGCGGCTGAGATCACCGCCGAGGAATGGGAAGCCCTGGAGCGCGTGCTGGCCAGGACCGTCAGCGTGATCGACGCCATCCGTCGCAGGCTCGAACGCGCCGCTCGACAACGTCCCGGAGACGAGCCGGATCGTCTTCCCCCTGCCCACCGGAACCTGGGTGCGCTCGGGCGGCTTCGGCCCGCGCGTCGACCCGATCACCTTCGAGCCCGACTTCCACCACGGCGTCGACCTCAGCGCGCCAGGCGGCACCCCGATCCTGGCCCTGGCCGACGGCGTAGTCAGCGCGGCGTCGTACACCGAGTCCGGCGGCGGTTTCATCGCGATCGAGCACACCATCGACGGCCAGCGGATCGCGTCGGTCTACATCCACATGTGGGCTGACGGGATCTTCGTCACCGTCGGCGAGGTCGTCGCCGCGGGACAGCACATCGGGGATGTCGGAACCTCCGGCCACTCGACCGGCAATCATCTGCATTTCGAGCTGCGGCCCGGCGGCACATCGTCGCCGAGCATCGACCCCGAGCCGTGGCTCGACACTCACAGTCCAGAGGACCTCCTGGCGGGGTCCGAAACCAGCCAGTGCATGGCCTGACAGGAGGCTCGACCACGATGGATGTCTCACCCGACTTCGGGGCCGTCGGCGGCCTCGGCGACCTGCGCCTCATCGTCGGCGCGCTGCTCACCTTCGTGCTGATCTTCGCCGTGCTCATGCTGATCATCTGCGCGATCGTCTGGGGCGTCGCCACGTCCAGCGGCAACTATCACGCGGCCACCCGGGCCCGCGCCGGTGTCCTCGTCGCCGTTGGCACTGCCGCCCTCGCGGGCGCCGGGGTGGCGTGGGTCAACTTCCTGCTCGGCGTCGGCGAGACGTTGTAGCGCTGTGACTATCAACAGATAGGAAACCGGACGCGCGAGCCGTGACCGCGTGTCCGTGGCCCTCGCTACTGTGGCACCGATGCACCTGCTCTACGTGACCGAGTTCGAGGTCCTGCCGTCTGAACCGGAAAGCGGAACGAACCCGCTTCTCCGGCTCTTGGAGCACGCCGCGAGGTGGCTCGGGCGCGGCCTGGATGGAGCCATCTCCGCCGATTCGCTCACACGGGATGGGACCGCGACGCTGTCGGTCGCAGTCGACGGTACTCCACGCGTGGCCCAGTGGAGCACCGTGGCAACGGACAGTGCTCGCGCCGTGCTCATCGAGGTCAGCCAGAATGTCGCCCAGGCTGTCCAGCTGACAACCAGGGTGACGATCGGTGACCTCGATGGAACGGTGTCGATCCGAGTTGGCATCTCACGCGAATCGAGCCAGGGTGGCGCTCTGACTCCCATCGGATTCACGTCCGTGTTCCAGCCTGGCATCATCGGCGCCATCGCTCGCGACCGGGAACTCCGCCTGGAGACGGGTCACCAGGGAGTCTCCGACCGCTACCTTCAGCTACCCTCAGCGAGCTTCGTAGATGGGTTCGCCGAGATCCTCGACAGCCCGAAGCGTCTTCCCGTCCTCCTCGTCAACACCAGCACTCAGGCGGCATGGGACTTCGCGCGAGAAGCTGCCCGACGGCTCATCGGCCTCGTGCGGGTTGTGACCCTCGCGAACTACACCCGTTGGAGGCTGGCCTCGCTGAGGCCCCACATTGAAGTGCCACCGGGCGGAGCCCGCCTCGTATGGTCCGATTCGCATGTTCCCGGTCCGACTTGGTCCGAGGAGCGCATCCTGAGTACGAGCACCGACGAACTGCGCGGCGCGGTGATGCGCGTGGTCGCACCGCTGTCAGCCCTCTACCGGGGCAGCGACGCGGTCTGGCGGGAAGCGCGCCGCCGAGCGCAGCGCGTCGAGGCAGACCGTCTCGCGGAGCGCGTCGCCGAAGCGCAGTCGGCGGCAGACCAGTCCGAGTTGATCGCGGCCCTTCAGAACCAGGTAAACGGGCTCATCGAAGAGCGCAACGACTTCGAGCGCCTCGCGAACGAGTACGCGGTCGACGCCGACTCGCTTCGGGATCGCGCTGAACGGGTTGATACGGCCGAGGCGGACGCGAAGTACTGGCGCGATCTGTACTTCCAGACGCAATCGGCCACACAAGAGACGGATGTGGACCCGTGGACGGTGATCGTTCCCCTGGTGTCCGGAGTCGACCCAAGCGAGACCTTCAGGAGTATCGAAGCTGCCACCGAGGGACGCGTGGTGTTCACCCCTGCCGCCGCCAGTTCGTGGTCGAAGATCAACTACCCCGAACCCGAAGACATGCATGACAAGCTCCTCGCTCTCGCCAATGCGGCCGTGGATCTCTACGGCGGCGATCCGGGCAACATTGGCCGCATCGACGATTGGTTCAAGCAGCGCCACGGCCTCAACATTTCGACCGCAGACGACACGATCCAGAAGAACAAGAGCCTGCGCTGGTTCGAGTTCGACGGACGCTCATACGACCAGACGCCGCACGTGAAGGTTCGAGACGCCGTCAAGCCCAACCAGGTCGGTCGCATTCACTTCGCTATGGACAGCGACAACAAGCGGTTCGTCATCAATCACGTCGCGCTCAAGCTCTACGGGATCTGATCCATGGCCACTGTCCAGCGCATCGATGATGCCCGCGCAGCAGGCGCTCTCGCCGACTTGCTGAACGGAGACGCGCGGAAGCGTCCGGTCGTCGTGATCACAATCCCTTCGGCACGAGACGAGCCATGGATTGACGTCGACGAGGTCGCGCATGAGGCCGGCGAGCTTGCCGATGTCTACCTCATGCCGACCAGCGACATCACCTGGGAGTTCTCGCACCGTATGTCTCATGGAACACAGGTGTACGGCGGTGCCGGGCGGGTCTATCCCGTCGGGCACGAGTGGCTGACCGATCTTCAGCGTTCCCCGCTGCGCTTCGCATGGAGTGAGCGCGACGGCGAGAAGGCGACTCAGCAACTCATCTCCGACATGTTCCGGATGGCAGCCGCAGCGGGACTTCTCCACTCCAAGCCGACGCGGTATCTCCGGGAAGTCGACGCCGTCGTCAGATGGGTCGTCGCGGGCCGCGCTCTCGTCGAAGTCGGCAACCCGCTTCCCGCGACGATCGCTGAGGAGCTGACTGTCGACGACGTGCCGATCGACCGGCTCGTTGCACCGGGCCAGACCGTGAAAGGCTGGCTGGACCCCGAGACCAATCGTGTCGACGTAACCAGAAGCCTTAGCACTTCCGATGAGGCCTTGGCTGCGTACTCGATCGGCGACGTCGTCCTAGCCTCGATCTTTCATCGGGCGGGCTCGGTGGACTTGTCGGCGTCGGTGCCGGCTCCTGGTGGTGATTCTGCCCTGTGGGTGTGACGTCGTGCCGCGTGTCGCTCGCGGTGGGCGCCGGTTCCGGCCGGTCGGGGTTCCTCGGGGTCGTGGGTGGTCGGGGGTCCTTGGGTCAGGTCGGTGCGGCAGCCAGGGCCCTGAGGCGCCGGTGCGCGGCGAGCACGATTTCAGCCCATGCGTAGGTCTCCTTGACGTGCAGGATGACGCGGCGGGCGTGTCGGGCGATCGTGGCAGGGGCGGTGAACAGGCGTAGCCGGAGCCGCTTGGGTTCCCAGACCCGGGCGCTGTCCTCGTCGAGTCCGAGGAGGCCGAGCCAGGCCAGGAGATCAGTGGCAAGAGCGACGGCGGCCAGCCAGATCTCGTTCTGCGCGAGGGTCTTCAGGGGGAGGTTGCGTAGCCCGGTGTCTTTCGCGCAGCGGATCCGGTCCTCGCAGCGGGCCCGTCGGCGGTGGCGTAGCTCGAGGACTTGGAGCTGGCCTCGGCGGGTGTTCGTGGTGAACGCGGTGAGGCGGTAGCCCTCGGCGTCATCGAGCCGGTCCTGCGCGACGCGGGCGCCGGGGTGGGGCCGTTCCCGGCGCACGATCACACGCATCCCGGCCGGCCAGCCCGTCAGGTGCCCATGCTGGGTGAGCAGGTTGGTGATGTCGGCGACGTCGGCGTGCTCGTTGACCTCACCGGCCGCGGTCAGCGCCGGAGTCCACCCGCCAGCCCTCGTGACGGCCTGGTAGATCTCGCCCATCTCGGCCCAGGGCAGGGTCCACCCGATCGAGTAGGACAGTCCGCGGCGGGTCAGGAACGTCAGGAACTCGCGGCTCGCTCCGGCGCCGTCGGTGCGGATCATCACCTTCCTTCCCGGGCGGGAGGCGTTGATCCCTGGCACGGCCGCCAGCGCCTGCCTTGTGATCTCGATGTGATCGGCGGCGGTGTTCGACCCGGCGTTCCCCGGCCGCAACAGGGCAGCGAGGAGCTCGCCACTGCCAGCCTGGCCGTGGTCGGCGAACGCGAGCAGGGGGTGGTGCCCGAACGTCCTTTTGAACGTCGGCGCGGCCGCCTCCTTCTCGCTGTGGGAGATGACGATCGTGGCATCCAGATCGATCACCAACGGGTTCGCATCACTGATCCCGTGCAGCGGGGACGCCTGGCCCGCCAGCTCCCAGACCCGGGCCCGGGCCGCCTTACGAGCCTTCGCGATCGCTGGCAGGACCCGGCCCGGTTCCGCTGCCAGGGCCGTGATCGTGCGCGAGACCGTCGCCTCCGAAGCGACCGGCCCGAACACCTCCGGCTCCCCGCGCAGGAGAGCAGCATCCGCGAGACAGTCCCCGCCGAGTGCGAGCGTGAGAGCGAGGTCGGTCAGGACCTTGGCCGGGTCATGCACAGCGCTCGGTCTGCGCCAGCGCTCCAGCCCGGCTGACAGCGCCGAGGACAGGCCGCTGACTGCGAGGACCTCCGTCAGCAGCACCCCGCCCGCAGAACCGACCGCGGCCACCGGCGCGGCATCGACTCGAACACTCGGATACGGGCGGGTAGCGTTCACCACGAAGGTGCTCCTCGTTCTGGTCTGATCTGTCCGTCGCAAGACACATCATCCCAGGTCAGGGGCACCTTCGCCGTCTCCAACCCACTACCGGCGTGAAATCACGAGGCTAGCCAAGGTCACCGGTGTAGACGAGCGCACAGCAGAATTGCTGCTTTACCCGGAAACGACTACTCCACCTGTCGTGGTGCCCGTCCAGATCGAGGACGTCACAGCCAACCCATTCGACGACCTTCGGCTGCTCATGACCGAGGGAGACGTCGTCGCCGCGCGAGTCCGCACGGTTGGCCCCGCCTGGTCGCTCGTCCTCAGAGATGTCGATGACGACGAACCAATCACTCCAGCGCCATCCCTGCTGCCCGGGGGGCCGCCTTGGCTCGTTGAGGACATCGATGAGCCCGCCTCCGCTGAAGAGTCCGCACCGCTGCCTCCCCCAACACCGTCGACCCCTGCCGGTGATCACGCGGCCGGACTCGCTGAATCGACCGCCGTCCCAGCATCGCCCGTCCGGCAACCGGCTCCCGTACCGGGGCCGCGTCCGATCCCGAGACCGGCACCCGCAAACGCGCCCGCGTCAAGCTCGCAGCCGACAGCGTCGACGAAAGCGCTGCTGCTCCAGATCGACGGGCAAAAGGCGGAGATCAATCGACTTAGGCGAGAGGAGGCTGCTCTCAGGGGACAGCTCAACGCAAGTTCAGACGAACGTGAGCAGCTGCGCTTCCTGTACGAGCAGGCCGAACGACGGGCGAAACGCGCCGAGAACGAACTGAAGTCCGCGCGTGCGCGATTGCGTAAGGCGGGCAGCGCGAAAGTGGTCCCATCCGCAGAGGAAGCGCCCCGCTTCGCTGACCGAGAGCAGGGGTTCAAGTATCTCGTCCTCACGCAGTGGGCGTCGCGCACTATCCCCACCGAGCAGACGGCCAGACCGCTACCCGACTACGTGCTTGGGCCCAACTTCCTCGACTCGCTGGACGCACTCGAAGGCGTGAAGCCACAGAAGGTCGCCGACGTGGTCTTTGAGATCGTCACTGGACGAGCACCCGAGATTGAGGGCCGCAAGGTCCACCGTCTTCGGACCGGCTCAGGCGGCAGCGACCCGTATCGGGTGCGTGGCGACGGGGCCGTCGCATGGCGAGCCAGCCTTCAAGTCAACTCGGCTTCGGCGCGTCGCATCCACTACTGGATACTTCCTGACGGCGGCTACGAGATCGACAGCGTTGCGATCCACGACGACATAGGCGTGTGACGACCAAAGAGGTCAGTCCATCCCTGCTGCACGTCGAAGCTCGTCTCCAGAGAACCCGAAGGTGTAGTCCTCGTCCATGCCGTTCGACATCCAGATGTCTGCGGCATCCCAGACGCTCAACGACTCCCCGCCGCTCTCATTGTCGTCGTCATGGTCTTCGCCTATCATGCACCGACAGTCCTCTGCGTAGAACGACCCTGGTTCTCCCGGGATCGCGACGTACTTCTGGTGCTTCGGCCCAGTGGGCATGATCGGCCTCCTTCAGCCCCGCGGAGACCTACGGGACAGTCGCTCTTCGACGCCCTTGTATGGTCCGGGGCTCGCCGTGGACGAGACATGGTTGCCGTCACCGTCGTACTTGTCGTACCGATCCGTGCGGTCGTTGTACTGCTGGTAGCGATCGCTGACCTGGCCGCGCCGCCAGCCCTGCCCGGTGTTCTTTGCCACGATCATCCCCTCGCGCTCGTCTCGGGATGAAGCCTAGCTAGCGTGGGGAATCATCGCCCAGTCCGGGCGGACTCGCCCTCGGCAACCTTCCACGCAACCCTTTACGGGCTCTTCGGACATCCGGTGGGGAGTGCGGGTCGGGGTTTCATCGGGGCGGGGTAGGGGTCGAGGTCCTCGATGATCGGTAGCGACCAAGCAACCGTTCGTCTCGAGGACCTCGACGTTGACCAACGCTACGGCGTGCGTGCGCGCGCCTTCCACAGCTGACCCCTGCCCGCGCTGTGATCTCCTCCTGGGGCTGGAGGGTGTGGTCCATGTCGAGGGCGTCGAGCGCACCGACGGCCACATGCGCGTGGAGGTCTCCACGCCGTCGCAGCTGATGGGCTGCCCGGACTGCGGGGTGGTCGCGCCGAGCCGGGGCCGGCGGGTCCGGCAGCTGCACGACGTCCCCCACGGGAGCACACGTGTCGTGCTGGTCTGGCGGCAGCGGGTCTGGCGCTGCCCCGATCCCGCGTGTGCGCGGGGGACGTTCACCGAGCAGGTCCCCGACCTGGTCCGGGCGCGGGGGTCGGTCACGACCCGGGCCGTTGCCTGGGCGATGGAGCAGCTGCGGCGTGAGCACGCCACGATCAGCGGCCTGGCACGCCAGCTCGGGATCGCGTGGAAGACGATGTGGCGCGGGATCAAGCCCGTCCTGGAACACCTGGACGGTCAGGAGCAGCGGTTCGAGGGCGTGAAGAGCCTTGGGGTCGATGAGCACATCTGGCACCACGGCGACCCCAGGAGGAAGGGCCCGAAGGAGCTGACCGGGATGGTCGACCTCACCCGCGACGAGCAGGGACGGGTGCACGCCCGACTGCTGGACCTGGTCCCGGGCCGGTCAAAGAAGGCCTGCACCGACTGGCTCACCGCCCGCGGAGACGCCTTCCGCAAGAACATCGCCGTGGCGGCACTGGATCCGTTCGGGGGCTACAAGGCCGCGATCGATGAGGAGCTCGCCGACGCCGTCGCGGTCCTGGACGCCTTTCACGTCGTGAAGCTCGGCACCCAGGTCGTGGACGAGGTCCGCCGCCGCGTTCAGCAGGCCACCCTGGGCCACCGCGGCCGCAAGGGTGACCCCCTCTACGGCATCCAGACCATCCTGCGGGCCGGGGCGGAGAACCTCACCGACAAACAGCTGGACCGCCTCGCCACCGCGGTCGAGGCCGACCCCGCCCACGAAGAGGTGTACGTCGCCTGGCGCTGCGCCCAGGACCTGCGCGCCACCTACCGCGACAAGGACGCGACCAAGGGCCGTCGCCGGGCGGAGAAGATCCTGGACTCCTTCCACACCTGCCCCATCCCCGAGGTCGCCCGCCTCGGGCGGACCCTCAGGCGCTGGCGCGAGGCGTTCCTGGCCTATTTCACCACCGGCCGCGCGAACAACGGACCCACCGAGGCAGTGAACGGCATCATCGAGCTCCACCGCCGCCTCGCTCGCGGCTACCGCAACCGCACCAACTACCGCCTACGCATGCTCCTCGCCGCCGGCGGACTCACCCCCTGATCCCCACCAGATGTCCGAAGAGCCACATAACCACCAGGTCGGCATAACGGCGCTTATGTGGAATTTCGCATAAGCGCCGTACTGGGCGATCTGGCCGACCTCGGGCTGGATGCGCGATGGATCGGCCTACCGGCATCCCTTGTCGGCGCTCCTCACCCCAGGCTCCGCATCTTCATCCTCGCCTGGCGCTCTGTTCCGGACGCCGCTCGCGACCGACTCGACCCGAGGCGGCGAATCACTGGACCAAGTACGGGCGAGGCGCGGAACAATCGCCCTATCACACCAGATCATCGACCTGGCACTCAACGGACCAACTGGCTCTCAGAACAAGAACGACGAAGCGGAGACGCTGTGGAACCTGATCGAGGACATCTTCACCGTTGGGGACGCTACACCCACGCCATCGCCCGATGGGAACACGTCACCGGACGGCCAGCCCCAGCACCCGCGCTCCTGAGCGACGACACCGGGCCGCGACCGTCACCGGCGTTCGTTGAGTGGCTGATGGGCTTGCCTGATGGTTGGGTCAGCAACGCCGTCCATGGGCTTACTCCGAACCAGCAGATCACCGCCCTCGGCAACGGTGTTCTTCCGCTTCAAGCGAGTCTGGCCGTCAGGTCGATGCTGCGTGGTCATTGTGTGGGCGCGGCATGAGGCGGCTGACAACGGCCTGGGCATCGCGACCAACTCCGCGCAGAGTCGCTGAGGCAAAGGAACGCTGGTGTTCGAGGCCGACGAATCCGAGTCCGGGCATCGTCGTAGAGATGCCTGCTCGGTGCCGGGGTAGACCCGTGGAGTCGAGCACTGGGGTGCTTGCGAGAAACGAAACGCTCGGTCGATACCCGGTGGCGAAGAGCAGCACATCGGCCTCGCGGCGCCGCCCGTCCACACCTACGAGTCGTCCGTCTTGGATGCGAACGGGCATCGGGTTCCATCCGACCGCTGCGCGTCGAAGGGCTGCGCGGTAGCGACCGTCGTCCAGTACCGGCGTCGTCACCGGAAAGAGTGAGTCGAGAACTCCTGCTCGGTCGAGGCCTGTACGGACAAGCCACCAATGGAGGTCTTTGCCCAGGATGCGCTGTCGTTGCCATCGGATCGGGTGACGTGAGTACATGTTCACCCGAGCCACTGTCCCAAGTTCGGCAGCGATCTGTACTGCGGAGTTGCCAGCACCGAATATCGCGATCCGAGCCCCCGCGAACTCCCCGGGGCTGCGGTACTGCGCCACGTGCAGAACGCGCCCGCCGAAAGCGTCGATGCCGGGGATCGGTGGGGTGTAAGGAGCGTCGAAGCTTCCTGACGCAACAATGACGCGGTGCGCTCGCACTTCGAACCCGTCGCCCCGCGCCGCGAGTCCGTTCGCTGTCTGGGTCAGCGACGTGACTCGTCGTTGGTATCGGATGTCCGCGTCCAACCGAGATGCATAGCGGGTGAGGTAGTCCACGACCTCATCGCGATGCGGATACCGATCCAGGTCGCCTGGGAACCGGAGGCCGGGCAGCTGCGAGAACCGGGCGGGCGAGAACAGCGTCAGCGAGTCGTAGTACCGAGGCCATGATCCGGCAGGCGAGGTGGAGGCGTCGAGGATCATCGACGCAGTTCCCGCTCTGCCGAGGTGGTGAGCGGCGGCTAGGCCGGCCTGCCCGCCGCCGATCACCAATGTGTCTGTCGTGGTCGTGTCCATGCTCGCATCATATCGTTGTTTCCCGAAATGACGATATGAGACTAGGATGAGGTCATGAGTGGTTCGTTGTTCCTGGCGGAGACGCAGGCGTTCCTGAAGGCGCTGGCCAGCGAGACGCGACAGCAGATCATGCAGGAGTTCGCCACCAGCGCGGCACTGACGGTCGGTGAGATCGCTGAGAGGTGTGGGATCGGGCAGTCCACCGCCTCGGAGCAGTTGACGATCCTGAGGCAGGGGGGTCTGGTGACCTCAACGCGGGCGGGCAAGCAGGTGCGGTATCGGGCGGACCCGAGCCGGATCAGTGACCAGCTGGAGGTGCTGGGCGACTTCCTTGCACGCTGCTGCCCGCCAACGGGAGCGGACGATCCCTAGCCGGCGAGAGAGGCGATCAGTCCCTCAATACGGGCGCGGATGTCGTCGCGGATCGGCCGGACCGCGTCGATGCCCTGCCCGGCGGGGTCGTCGAGCTTCCAGTCCTCGTAGCGCTTGCCCGGGTAGTAGGGGCAGGCGTCGCCGCACCCCATCGTGATCACCACATCCGAGGCCTGGACAGCCTCGGGCGTGAGCACCTTGGGCTGCTCTGCGGTGATGTCGATGCCCTCTTCACGCATGGCTTCGACGGCGATGGGGTTGATCTGGTCGGCGGGCATGGAGCCGGCGGAGCGGACCTCGATGCGGTCGCCGGCGAGGTGGCGGAGGTAGCCGGCTGCCATCTGGGAACGGCCGGCGTTGTGGATGCAGACGAACAGCACGGACGGCTTGGTGTCGGTCATGGTCGAGTCTCTTTCGTTAGTGGGTGGTGAGGGAGTCGAGCAGGGTGCGGACGCGGGCGGAGATGTCGTCGCGGATGGCTTCGACGCCTTCGATGGAGGCGAGGGCTGGGTCTCCGACCGCCCAGTCCTCGTAGCGGACGCCGGGGATGATCGGGCACACGTCGCCGCAGCCCATGGTGATGACGACATCGGCGGCGCGGACCGCGTCGTCGGTAAGCGGCTTGGGGAACCGCGCGGTGGCGGCGTCCTCGCCCTCGATCTGGGTGAGTAGCGAGCGCACGTGCGGGTGGACGTCTGGTGCCGGTCGTGACCCGGCGGAGCGGGCGACGACCTTGCCGTCGGCCATCTGGTTGACCAGCGCGGCCGCGAGCTGGGAGCGGCCGGCGTTCTGTACGCACACGAACAGCACCTGCGGCACACCCGTCTCGCGGTCGCGGGTGAGGTCGGTGAGGCGCTGGCGGGCGAAGCGCTCGGTGAGCGGCACCAGGTGTCGGGCGATCTTCGCGGACCGGAGGAGGCCGGCGTAGGACTCCCGCACCATGGTCACCACCAGGTCACGACTCAGCGTGTCGTATTCGTCGGCCAGTTCTTCGGCGAGGCGATCGATGACGTGCGCGTCGACCTCGCGCGGCGACTCGGGCCGGTCCTCGGCGGGGCTGGCGGTGACGGTGGACGCGAAGCCGTCCAGGAGGGCCGTGACGGCCGCGTGTCGGGTGGCGACGATGCGGTAGTACACCCAGGTGCCACGCCGTTGGGAGCTGAGCAGGCCGGTGTCCTTCAGGACCTTCAGGTGGTGGGAGACGGTGGGTTGGGAGACGTCGGCGAGTTCGGCGAGGTCGCAGACGCAGGACTCGCCGCGCGGGTCGGTGGCGATGGCCGAGAGCATCCGGAGCCGGAGCGGATCGGCCAGCGCCTTCAGCGCGTTGGCCACGGTGGTGGCCGCATCGAGGCCGATTGCGTGGGCCTCGGCAGGTGCGCACGTCTCGACCGTTGTGGGTGTTTCGGTCATGGTGTCCTCCTCAGGTCGGCCGTAGCGGTGTCCGGAGCGTAGGGGTCGGTGTGGAACCAGGCGCGTGCGGCCCACAGCGAGACGTAGACGAGGCCGACGAGCACGGGAACTTCGATAAGCGGGCCGACGACCCCTGCGAGAACCTGTCCAGATGCCGCGCCGAAGGTGCCGATCGCGACCGCGATGGCGAGTTCGAAGTTGTTGCCCGCCGCCGTGAACGCCAGTGTGGTGGAGCGGGCATAGCCCAGTCCGAGACCCTCGCCGAGCAAGAGCCCGACGAACCACATCAGCGCGAAGTAGACCAGTAGCGGCAGGGCGATCCGGGCGACATCGAACGGACTGGATGTGATCGCTTCGCCTTGGAGTGCGAAGAGCAGCACGATGGTGAACAGCAACCCATAGAGCGCCCACGGCCCGACCCTGGGGAGGAATCGGTTCTCGTACCAGTCGCGTCCCCGGCGCTTCTCGCCGATCCACCGCGAGGCGAACCCTGCGATGAGCGGGACGCCAAGGAAGACCAGGACGTTCAGCGCGATCTGCCCCACTGACACTTCCAGACCTTGGGTATCGAGGCCGAGCCAGCCGGGCAGTACGGTGAGGTAGAACCAGCCGAGCAGCGAGAACGCGACGACCTGGAAGATGGAGTTGATCGCAACCAGCACGGCGGTGGCCTCTCGGTCGCCGCAGGCCAGGTCGTTCCAGATCACGACCATCGCGATGCAGCGGGCCAGTCCCACGATGATGAGCCCCGTTCGGTACTCCGGCAGATCAGGCAGGAACAGCCAGGCGAGGGCGAACATGACTGCCGGGCCGAGGATCCAGTTCAGCACCAGGGATGAGACGAGGAGGCGCTTGTCGCCCGTGACGGCCGCGATCTTGTCGTAGCGGACCTTTGCGAGCACGGGGTACATCATCACGAGCAGCCCCAGCCCGATCGGTACCGAGATGCCTCCCACCTCCAGGCGAGCGAGCACATCGGAGACGGCGGGGACGAGACGACCGAGTAGGAGGCCTGCGATCATCGCCAGTCCGATCCACAGCGGCAGCCAACGGTCGAGGGCGGACAGGCGCTTCGGAGTGGCGCGTGTGGACGCCGTTGCGGTCGCGGTCATGCCAGGAGTCCGTCGATCTTCGCGGCGATGGACGGCTTTGGGTGCGCGCCGATCAGCATGTCGACCCGCTCGCCGTCGCGGTAGAAGGAAAGAGTGGGGATCGAGGTGACACCAGCTGTGGTCACGGTCTCGGGATTGGCGTCCGCGTCGATCTTGACGATCTTGACCCGGCCCGCGTACTCGGCGGCCAAGTGCTCCAGGATCGGAGCGATGGCCTTGCATGGGCCACACCACGCAGCCCAGATATCAACTACGACCGGAAGCTCTGATTCGAGCACTTCGCTGACAAACGTGGCGTCGGTGACGGGGGTGATACTCATGCGGAAACCTCCAGAGTGGGACTCTCGATCTGGGTGGGCAGATCGAGAGTCGACAGATAGTGCTGCGCGTCCAAGGCAGAGGCGCAGCCGGTGCCAGCGGCCGTGATCGCCTGCCGGTAGTTGTGATCCACCAGGTCACCGGCGGCGAACACGCCGGCCACGTTGGTGCGTGTCGTTGGATGGGCCACGATGACGTACCCCTCGGCGTCGGTGGACACCTGGTCGGCGACAAGCTCGGAGCGCGGGTCGTGCCCGATTGCGACGAAAGTGCCCGCCACATCCAGCACTCTTTCGGTGCCTGTGACCGTGTCGCGCAGGCGCAGACCGGTGACGTTCGCCTCGCCGAGGATCGCGGCCACCTCGCTGTTCCATACGACATCGATCTTGGGGTCGGCCAATGCCCGCTCGGCCATGATCCGGGACGCCCGGAACTCGCCGCGCCGGTGGACGAGCGTGACCTTGGCAGCGAAGCGCGTCAAGAACAGTGCTTCTTCCATTGCGGAATCGCCACCGCCGATGACCGCGATTTCCCGGTCACGGAAGAAGAAGCCGTCGCAGGTCGCGCACCATGACAGGCCATGTCCCGAGAGTCGCGCTTCCTCAGGGAGACCGAGCTTGCGATATGCGGACCCCATCGCCAGAATCACGGCGCGCGCCTGGAAGGTTCCGCTGCTGCTGGTCTCGATGACCTTCGTGGATTCGGTGAGTGCAAGACAGGTCGCGTCGTCATAGATGATGCGGGCGCCGAAGCGCTCTGCCTGGGCGCGCATCGCTTCCATCAGCTCGGGGCCTTGGATGCCGTCGGTGAATCCGGGGAAGTTTTCGACCTCCGTGGTCGTCATCAGCGCTCCGCCGGCCGTCACCGATCCAGCCAGGACGACCGGCGCGAGGCCTGCTCGCGCGGCGTAGATAGCTGCGGTGTATCCGGCTGGGCCGGACCCGACGATCACTAGTTCCACATCTTGCATCGACATGTATCTATATTGAAGGAGATCGAAGCAAGATGCAACCCGGGAGCGGCGGCGGGTGCTGTTCGGACGCCACGGGCAGGCTGGCCCCCGCGGCGTCGCGGCTTTCGAGGCGGAGTCGGTCGGGAGGGTTGTCGTGGGCCTGGTGGGTCAGCAGGTGATCGACGGGTCCGCCGAGCAGTTGTCCGGGTCCGGCAGTCCGGCGAGGAACGCTCGCACGGTCGCCAGGCCCTGCGGCGTGGCGTGGTAGTGCGCCCACTTGTGGCGCATCTCCCGGCTGATGAGCCCGGCCTTGACCAGCCGGGCCAGATGGTAGGAGAGGGTTGGCTGGCTGATGCCAAGACTGTCGGGCATGTGACAGGCGCACACGCTGGAGCAGCAGTTCGCCGAGATGTGATGCAGCAGCTTGACCCGGACCGGATCGGAGAGTGCCTTGAAGGTGGCGGCGACCCGCTCGGCCTCCTCGTCGGCGAGCGCCGACGCGCCCTGTGGGGCGCAGTCGATGATCGGGAGGTGCTGAACCATGCGCGCCAGCTTACCACCTCAGATTGACAGACGTCGATATGAGCCCTAGTCTTCATATTGACGAACATCAATCCGAGAGAGGCGTCCTCATGATCCAGGTCTTCGAAGGCCCGTTGTGCTGCAACACCGGGGTGTGTGGCCCCGACCCCGACCAGGCGCTGGTCGACTTCACCGCCGACCTCGACTGGCTTACCCGGCAAGGTGTGTCGGTGCGCCGGGCGAACCTGGCCCAGGACCCCGCCGCGTTCGCTGACAGCGCCGTCGCGCGGGCGTTCGTGCAGAAGGTCGGCGCGTCCGGGCTGCCGCTGATCGTGGCTGACGACGTGACGGTTGCCACCGGACGCTACCCCTCCCGCGCCGAGCTGGCCCGGATCGCCGGCGTCGAGGCGCCCGCCGAGAACACGGCGACCGGGTGCTGCGGTAGCGCCACGCCCACCCCGGCAGCGTCGGTGTGCTGTGGCGACGAGGCCCCGGTGTCGTCGGGATGCTGCGGTTCGGACCAGTCGGTGACCATCCAGTCCGGTTCTCAGGCGTAGGGCTGATCGGAGATGATCGAGCTGCTGCACAACCTGCCGAGGTTCCTGTTCCTGACCGGGAAGGGCGGTGTCGGGAAGACGAGCATCGCCTGCGCCGCCGCGGTCGACCTCGCCCGCCGGGGCAACAGGGTCCTGCTGGTCTCCACCGACCCGGCCTCGAATGTCGGCCAGGTCTTCGACCAGCGGGTCGGGTACGCGATCACCCCGATTGTCGGCGTTGCCGGGCTCGACGCGCTGGAGATCGACCCCGAGGCCGCCGCCGAGGAGTACCGCCAACGCGCACTCGCCCCGATCCGGGACTTCCTCTCGGTCAAGGACCTCGCCGACGTCACCGAGCAGCTCTCCGGGTCCTGTACCACCGAGATCGCCTCGTTCAACGAGTTCACCGCCTTCCTGGCCGGCAACGACATCGCGCGAGGCTACGACCACATCGTCTTCGACACCGCCCCGACCGGCCACACCGTCCGGCTGCTCAAGCTCCCCGGCGAATGGACCTCCTTCCTCGAAGACGGGCTCGGCGATGCGTCCTGCCTCGGTCCGATGGCCGGCCTCGACAAGACCCGCACCACCTACGCCGACGCGCTCACCGCCCTGGCCGACCCGTCCGTGACGAGACTGGGCCTGGTCGCCCGCCCACAGACCTCATCGCTGGCCGAGGCGTCCCGCACCGCCGACGAACTCGCCGAAGCCGGCGTCCACGCCACCCACCTGGTCATCAACGGCATCCTCCCCAGCGAACCCATCTCCGATGTCCTGGCCGACGCGATCCGCGCCGAGGAGACTGCCGCCATCGCCGCCATGCCCGTCAACCTCGCCGGGCTGACGATCGACCGGCTCCCGCTGCGCTCCCGCGACGTGATGGGCCTCGACGCCCTCACCACGCTGCTCTCCGAGGCCCCGGACCACACCCCGGCGTTAGCCGCACCGCGCGCCAACGCCCCCGCCGGCTCGTCGGACTCTCTGGCCGCGACGATCGCGCAGCTGGCGGCCAAGGATCACGGCTTGGTGATGGTCGTGGGGAAAGGCGGCGTCGGGAAGACGACGATGGCTGCGGCGATCGCCGTCGGTTTGTCCGACCGCGGCAAGGACGTGCTGCTGACCACCACCGACCCGGCCGCGCATCTCGCCTGGACGGTCGGCGAAGCGGCGCCCTTCGAGGTCTCCAGTATCGATCCCGTCCAGGCCGTGGCCGACTATAGGCGCCACGTCATGGACACCAAGGGCGCGGGCCTGGACGCCGACGGTCGGGCCAACCTCGCCGAGGACCTGCGCTCGCCCTGCACCGAAGAGGTGGCCGTCTTCCAGGCCTTCGCCGCCGCCGTCGAGCAATCCGCCCACCGGTTCGTGGTCATGGACACCGCCCCCACCGGGCACACCCTGCTCCTCATGGACGCCACCGGCTCCTACCACCGCGAGGTCGTCCGCAACCTGCCCGAGCAGGCAGGGCTCACGCCACTGGCCCGACTCCAGGACCCCGACAACACCAGCGTCATCGTCGTCACGCTGCCCGAGACCACCCCCGTCCTCGAAGCCACCGGCCTGGCCGCCGACCTCACCCGAGCCAACATCACCACCTGGGGATGGATCGTCAACCGCTCCCTCACCCCGACCGACACCACCAGCCCCCTGCTGGCCGAACGGATCAACGCCGAACAAACACCTCTGCGAGAGGCCCAGGCGCAGACCGGCCGGGTCGCCGTCGTGCCCTACAGCGACACCCCTCCCGTGGGTGTGAACCAACTTCGCCAGCTCTCCACCGCCTCGGACCGGGACGCCGGTCACGCTGTCCGTGAGCAGGTACGCCTCCGCTACGCGCAAGCCGCAACGGCAGTCCGCGCCGGCGCTCACAACACCGACCTGCTGGCGGACAGTACCTGCTGCTCACCCGCTTCTTGCTGCGGCAATCCCAGCGCTGACATCGGTGGCTTCGGGGCCGGGCTCTACGACGCGACGGAGGCTGCCGAGTTGCCGCTGGAGGCGATCGAGGCGAGTCTGGGATGTGGCAACCCAACCACGGTCGCAGCGCTGTGCGAGGGCGAGCGCGTCCTAGACCTCGGTTCCGGGGGCGGAATCGATGTCCTGCTCTCCGCACGCCGTGTCGGCCAGTCCGGATTCGCCTACGGCGTTGACATGACCGACGAGATACTCGACCTGGCACGCACCAACGCCGCGAACGCCGGAGCGACCAACGTCGAGTTCCTCAAAGGCACTATTGAGGATGTACCCCTACCCGACGGCGCAGTCGACGTCGTGATCTCCAACTGCGTCATCAACCTGTCCACAGACAAGCCGGCCGCCCTGGCGGAGATGTTCCGTGTGCTCGCTCCCGGCGGAAGAATCGGCATCTCCGATGTCGTCGCCGAAGACCATCTCACCCCGGCCGAACGAGCCGAGCGCGGTTCATACGTGGGGTGCATCGCCGGCGCGCTCTCCAAGAGTGAATACCTTCAGGGCCTCGCCGCAGCCGGATTCACCGACCCTACCGTCGAGTTCACCCACCAAGTCGCCGATGACATGCACTCAGCGATCATCCGCGCGACGAAGCTGGTGCGTTAGCTTCCGGAACCTTCGAAGAGTGAGCTCGCTGGGGATGAGCCATGGGGCCAGCAGCGGTGAGATCGACAGCGCAGCGAGCGGCGTGGTTCGGTGGCCGGTGCGCGTCGAGACCGGCCACTACGCGCACCCTGTAGCGCCGGAGGTATATGACTGTGTGAAGTTCCTGCTAGCCCGCGAGGGCTCAGGGACTATCACCGGTGACTGGGGCGAGCGTCGGTTCCGCATGGGCGATCTGATGCTGGTGGGCTCAGGCTTTGCTATCGGTGGAGCGCCGGACGGGACGGCAACGACCTCGACAATCTTTGCCGACAAAGACTACGTAATGGATCAGGTGTACTGGCGCTACGCCGATGTGTTGCAGGACCGGACGGCAGCCGAGACCGTGATGCAACGCGCGTTCGGAACGGGCGCAATCATGATCCGTCTGAACGGCCCGCTGGCAGCCACCTTCGCCGCGAGAATCGATGAGATCGAGCGGGCGCAGACAATGAGAGAGTTCCATCGGATGCAGGCCGCCTTTGCCGAGGTCTTGCACCTGCTCGGGCAGTTGTTGCCGTGGAGCCCGGCGCCGTCGCTACGAACCCTGACACACGGGATCGCAGCGATGGTGGCCCGTCGCACCGCCACGCGGCCCGTGCGCAGCGAGGTGCTACAGGTCCGCAACGCCATCCAGTGTGATCTAGCCCACCGTTGGCTCGTCGCGGAGATGGCCACGACGGCACATCTATCGGTGCGGCAACTACAGCGAGTGTTCGCCGAGTCGCTGGGCGTGTCCCCGATCACCTTCCTGGGCCTGTTGCGCACCAAGGAGATGGCCCGAATGCTTCGTGACACCGAGATGACAGTCGGCGAAATGAGCAGAGCCGTAGGTTGGCGGAGCCGGAGCCACGCTCGGTCAGTGTTCGCGATGTCAACGGGAATGACACCCGAAGGGTACCGGCAGATGGTGCGTGGTCGGGATCACGACGCGTAGCGTCGGTATCGCGCCAATGTGACGCCCGCCGTCTCGCCGCCTGGTCCACGCGTCGGATAGGCAGGGATGACGCCAGGTTCCCTGCCGCCACGACTCTCGGCACCCCTTCTCTGTGTTGCTGACCGTCCCCTCCGGGTTGCCTTGGCGCACCTTCCGGACACCGCCTCCATCCCGGAGGCAGCGCCGGCTGAAGGACGCAAATCATGGTGACCAACGACGAGGGGCGTGCCGCCCGCGAAGCAAAACTCGAATACCTCCACGACACACTCGCTACCACCGTGGAGGCGCTGGTTTCCGCCGAAGACTGGGTGCGGGCGTTGGAGTTCGCGGCCCGGTTCCGGTCGCGCTCGTTCAACAACACGCTGCTGATCTGGGTCCAGCACGAGGCAGCGTTCGAGGCCGGCAAGGTGCCGAACCCGGTGCCGTCTCATGTGGCCGGGTACCGGCAGTGGCAGCAGCTCGGCCGTCAGGTGCAGAAGGGCCAGCAGGGCTACATGATCTTTGCCCCGGTGACCGGCCGGTTCGCCTCATCCAACCCGGCTGATCCGTCGTCGTGGCACAGGTTGGGGCCACGGGAGAAGCACAAGGTCAACGAGGTCGTGCGCACCCGAATGGTAGGCGCCCGGCCCGCCTACGTGTGGGACGTGACGCAGACCGAGGGTGATCCGATCCCCGAGACTCCCGCGCCGAAGCTGCTGGACGGCGAAGCACCGGCCGGGCTGTGGGACGGCCTGGCGGCCCAGGTTGAGGCGCTGGGGTTCGAGGTCGTGCGGGTGCCGGATGCCGGGCAGATCGGCGGCGCAGACGGCCTGACGGACTACACGACGCGGCAGGTGTCGGTGCGAACCGACGTGACCGAGGTGAACCAGGTGGCCACGCTGGTGCATGAGCTGGCACATGTGCTGATGCACGACACGACCGATGAGGAAGCCCGGCAGCACCGCGGCATCCGGGAAGTGGAGGCCGAATCGGTCGCGTTGATGATCGGTGCCGCGCACGGCCTGGACACCAGCGGTTACACGATCCCGTATGTGGCGGGGTGGGCGTCCTCGGTCAAGGACACCGAACCGGCGGAGGTCATCAAGGCCACCGGGGAGCGGGTGCGCAAGACCGCGTTGGGCATCCTCGACCAGCTCGACACCTTCCAGGTCGCCAACGGCGCTCCACCCGGCCTCAGCCGGGAGCTGTCTGATCGGGTGGCACCTGGGACGGATGCGGGACGCGAGCGGCCCACGGTGCCGAGCGTGCCGGTGGTCGAGCCCGAGATCGAGCCCGTGACCGTGTTTGCGGGTCGGGGGCTGTGATGTCTGGCCCGGGCCGCTTGACGGCGGCGATCAACGAGATGGGCCTGGCGACGCCGCTCTCGGTGGCTGCCGCCGGATTCGCGGGGGCCGGTGTTCCGGTGTTCCCGTGCGCGCCAGGCGGCAAGCATCCGATCACCGAGCACGGGTTCCACGACGCAACCACGAATCTCGCTCAGGTGCGTCAGTGGTGGCGACGGTTCCCGCAGGCGAACATCGGCGTCCCGACCGGTCGGCCATCTGGGGTGGTCGTGGTGGATGTCGATGTTCATGGCGTCAACGGATTCGCGGCCTGCCGCCGAGCCAAGGAGGCGGGCCTTCTCTCGGGGTGGGAGGTGATCGTCCGGTCGCCCTCGGGCGGGCTGCACGCCTACTACCCGACTCACCAAAGTGCCGAGCAACGGTCGTGGCAGGCGGGCCTGGCCGGGATCGACTTCCGAGGTGACGGTGGCTACATCATCGCGCCACCTTCACGCCGGGCTGTCAACGGCGAGTTGACGCTGTACCAGATGACCGCTGTCAGCGAGGCGCCGGGCAAGGCGCTAGATGCGACGATGCTGCGGGACTTTCTCGATCCGCCCCGGCCCCCGCGCCCACGTTCCTATCGAGGCAACGGTGAGTTGGACGTGCGGCGGATCGCCGAGTGGGTGGCGCGTCGGCCGGAGAACGAACGTAATCATGGTTTGTTCTGGGGCGCGTGCAAGTTGGCCGAACGGGGGGTCGGGCAGGCGGAGGCGTTTGATGTGCTGACCCGCGCGGCGATGAGTGCTGGCCTCGGTGAGCGCGAAGCCGCACGGACGGTCCGGTCGGCCTACCGCACCGTCAACGATGGCCATGTCAGTTCGGGCATTGCGGCCGTCGATACGGAGGAGTTCGCGGTCTCGGTCGCAGACTCGCCGGCCGCGATAGTGCGGGGGCTGCCGTGACCAGACTTGTTGGAGCGGGTGGTAGCCGTTGGGCCGTGGTCTCGGCGGCGTCTGGAACTGTGCTGATCGCTGCCGGAGCGTTCTGGTTGTCGTTCACGGCGTTGGCTGATCTGGCGCGTCGCTCGGGCATCTCGTCCGGACAGGCATGGATATGGCCGCTGCTGGTGGACGGTCTGATCGTGGTGTCCACGGTCGCAGTCGTCGCGCTGGATGGTCGGCGGGCTGCGTGGTACCCGTGGGCGCTGCTGATCTGCGGAGCCTTGGTGTCGGTCGCTGCGAACGCGATTCACGCGATCGTGACAGCGGATGCCGATGTCCCCGCGCTACTCGCCGCGTCGGTCGCGGCCGTGCCTCCGGTCGTGCTGCTGGCCAGCACCCACCTGACAGTCGTGCTCATCCGCTCCACCAGAGCTGGCCCCGTGCCGGAACCAGACGCACCGGCTACTGCGCATCCGCTCGCTATCGCCGAGCTACTACCACTCAACACCGCAGGTGAGGCTGACGAGCAGGTTGCAGAGTCGAGCGTCGAGGAGTCTGCGCGTAGGGCCGTCTCGCCTGTGGAGCGGGTCTCGCAGCGGGCGGAGGCGGCACGGCTGCGGGGCGAGGGGTGGTCGAACAAGCGCATCCCCCAAGAGTTGACGGTGCATCCGTCCACCGTGGGGCGTTGGTTTGCCACCGACGCTTCTGAGATTCCCGAAGACAGGAGAGAACGATGACCATTGACCAGCACACCACGCCGGACCCCGAGCCTCCGGCCGCTCCACGCCGCGATCTGACCGCTGAGGGCGGAGCCTCCGCGCCGGAGGCGGTGCAGGCCGCCGATGTCGACCGTGGGAGCAGGGACACGAAGGAGTTGGAGGTTGAGCGGCCGGCGCGGGGGGTGGACTGGGTGCGCCCTTCCGACTTGCTTTCGCGGGCGAGTGGAGCGTTGGCGCGCAGCGGCATCGACTTCCAGACCGGACTCGCGCAGCGCGCCCGGTCGGGGATCGTCGCCGGGGCCAAGGCGTCGGCTTCGCGCGTGCGGCGGCTTGCCCCGTTGTCTGCCTTCGGGCGAGGCGAGCCCGCCGTTGAGCAGCGTGGCCTGGAAAGGACCTGATCGGGGGTGATCCATCATGCACACCATCACGTTCGTCATCGGTATCGCCCCAGTTTGGGAGGCGATGCGCACCTGCTTGCCAGGAGGTGCCGAGATGACCACACGCACGATGACCGCCGACGAGGGCGGCACAGAGGACTTCACCACGGGCGAGGGACTGCGCGCCTTGTTGCGACGGCTCCACGAAGCGGGGCCGGATGCGTGGCGCACTGATCCCGTCGCGGCACGTCTGATGGCCTTCGCTGCGGAGAAGTACGAGGCCCTGGCCAGGAAGCACGGCCTTGATCCGTGGGAGGCCGCGACCGCCGCGTTCGATGTGATGCGCACCCGTTCGGCGCGGGAGGCCGTCGATCCCTGGGGTGTGGTGACGCACGCCGTCCGGATTACCTGCATCTTTGAGGAACGCGCCCAGGGCCTGCTCTGCTCGGTGCACCAGGCCCGACGCCCGCACGTCTCGGTCTTCCATGACGCCGAGCGCCTTTCGGAGCGCGACAACCCGCTCGATGACTACCACTCCGCTTTCCACACCACCGACACGACGCCCGACGACGAACACAGTGCTGAAGGCCACACGTCGGCGGTCTCGGCCGTGGAGGACGCGATCGCGTTCATGACGCTGCTCGGCTGGCCTGCCGCTGCCGCGCGGGCCGGGGTCGAGCATGTCTGCCAAGCGCTTGCACGGGCGGGATCACGGCAGTCCGCGTTCGAGGTACTGCGCCGCGACCGGCACGCCCAAGCCCTGCTCGACCTCGACGGCGAGGCATGGTCAGCGCTGCTGAAGACTCTGCTGGGCAACCAAGCTCCTGGCATGTCCGCGACCACGGCAGGCCGGGGCATCTTGCTGCGCCTGCTGATCGGCGAAACGCTACCGGTCCTGTTGCATGATGACGACCTAGTGCTCACCGTCGCCCTCGCCGCTCCAGGGAGTGGACGATCATGAGCGGCGATGGGCGGATCGAGCTCAAACGATCGGTCGACTCCATCGTCATTGGCCACCGGCATCGCACCGACTTGGGCGACCTCGATGCGCTGGCGGCGTCCATCACCCCGCGACGGCCTGCTGCAACCCCCGACGATCACCCCTGACGGGGTGCTGGTGTGCGGGCGGCGCCGGCTGGCCGCGATCCAGCAACTCGGCTGGCGCACCGTCAACGTGTGGGTGCGGTCCGGTATCTCGGATCGGCTCGGGCACCTGTTGGCCGAGCAGGACGACAACGTGCTCCACAAGCCGCTGACCCCGCTGGAAGCCACCACGCTCTACCGGGAGCTGAAGGAGTTGCTTGCCGAGGACGCCGCCGCACGGCAGGCCGCCACCCGGTTCAGCAGCGGCTACCAGCCCGGAGCGACGGGCGAACCGGCCGACGGCAACGGTGGCGGAAAGTTTCCGGCACCGTCCACGCCGTCGGGCGAAACCCGTCAACAGGCAGCAGCGATGATCCCCGGTGCCGGCTCGTACAAGACGCTCGACAAGATCGAGTACGTCCAGCAGGCCGCGATGCGCGAAGACCTGCCCGCCGAGGCGCGCGCTGAGATCGCGCAAGGCCTGGCAGACATCGAGGCCGGTGGCCCCGTGCATCCGGTCTTCACCCGCGTCCGCGAACTCCTGGCCGACGCACCGGGTGCGGTGGACTTGGAGGCGATGGCGCAAGAAGCACTCGCCCGCGCCAAGCAGGCGGGCTCGAAGACGAAACGACGCACCCCTGCGGTGGCGGCAACCCCGGTGTGGACGACCCGCTCCTTCGTCGTGATCTGGAGCGAGTTGGACGGATGGTGGACTCACTACGACCCCGATACCCTCGCCGATGCCCTGGCTGCCGGTGAAGTGGAAATGTTCCTGATGATCGCGGACGGCACCAGCGAGTTCGCCGCCGCGCTCGACGCCGCCCGCGCCCGCCAACAGACGGCCGAAGACGGCGACGGCGCTGTGGAGCCGGTGCGACACCTGCGCGCGCTAGACTCCTAGCAGCGTCCACACAGGCTGGTCGGGCAGGCGCACCTGCTCGGCATGAGTCCGACAGATACCCTTTCCCGCCGGCGACTGATCGTGATCGCCGTCTCCGCCGCGCTGCTCGTGATCCTCACCGGGGTCGGCGTCTACGGCCTTCTCTCCGGCCCGCGCACCCAGGCACCGCCCGACGCGCCAGCGCCGTCATCGTCTGCCTCGCCAGGTGATCCTCACCAGGTTCCGGACACGCTGCCCACGATCCCAACGACCCGCGACCCGGAGCGGTTCGCCCGCAACGTCGCGGAGGCGCTGTTCGCGTGGGACACCGGGTCGGGCCTGATGCCGCTGGACTACACCTCCGTCGTGTTGGCGGTGGGCGATCCGAGCGGGCACGAGCAGGCCGGACTGGCCTCCGACATCTCGGGCTACCTGCCCTCGCGGGAAGCGTGGATAGAGCTGCGCAGGTGGGCCACGCTCCAGTACCTCGACGTCACCAGCCTGTTCGTCCCGGATGCCTGGGCTGACGCCGTGACGCAGGCCCGGCCAGGCCAGCTCCCAGACGGTGCGACCGCGATCACGGTCGAGGGCATTCGGCACCGTTCCGGCCTGTGGCAGGGCCAGCCCGTCACCAGTGAGCACGAGGTCGCCTTCACGGTGTTTCTCGCCTGCCCCACCGGATCGTCTTGTCATCTGCTGCGGCTCTCCCAGCTCGACAACCCTCTTCGATAGCCGGCGGGACCGATGATGAAGAAGACGGCCATCACCGCGGTGATCCTGATGCTGTTCGGGCCGACGATCCTGCTGCTGAGCGTTGCGGTACTGATGAACCCCGCCGCTGCCGCGTGCGCGACTGGGGCTGGTACCGGGATCATCGTCGGGAACATCCCCGACCAACTCCGAGTGACCACCGCGAACGGCGAGACCTTCACGCTCAATCGTCAGCAGCTCACCCACGCGGCCACCATCATCACCGTCGGCGGTGGAATCGAGGGGGTGGCCGTCCCGGCGTCAAGGTCGCGCTGATGGCAGCGCTCACCGAGTCAACGTTGCGGATGCTCACGAACACCGGCGCCTACCCCGAATCGGCGAACTACCCCAACGACGGCAACGGCGGCGACCACGACTCCCTCGGCCTCTTCCAGATGCGCCCGCAATCCGGCTGGGGCACCGTCGCAGAACTCATGGACTCCAACTACCAGGCCCGCGCGTTCTTTGGCGGCCCGGACGGTCCCAACTACCCGAGCCCGCGCGGGCTGCTCGACATTCCCGGTTGGCAGCAGATGGACCCCGGCGAAGCCGCCCAGGTTCCGGGCTTCTCGTTCGGAAAGCTCGGGAGCCTGACTACTCACCGCCGGTCTCGGGCTAGGTGGAGGTGGCGCACTCCCGGGATGGTTGTGGAACAGGCAAGCTGGGCGAGACCATGCCCTTGCCCTGGGCGTGCGCATCATTCATTCAGCTTTCGCTGTATAGTCACCACATGCTGACTATTGCTTCGAGGTTGGATGTGATGAACCGGCTGGGCCGGGCGATGGCCGATCCCACACGTTCTCGGATTCTGATGAGCCTGTTGGAGGGGCCGAGCTATCCGGCGGTGCTGTCGCGGAACCTGGGTCTGACGCGCTCAAACGTATCGAACCATCTGACTTGTCTGCGCGATTGCGGCATCGTAGTGGCCGAGCCGGAGGGCCGACAGACGCGGTATGTGATTGCCGACCCACACCTGGCGGCGGCGCTGAACGCGCTGGTCGAGGTGACGCTCGCCGTCGATGAGCAGGCGCCGTGCATCAACCCGGCCTGCCAGGTCGCGGGCTGCTGCGAACCGGGAGCGGGCGCGTGAGCGCAGTTACGGGGTCACAGGTCGAGGGCGTCGATCTGGACGACGACGATGACGACCATGACGGGCCGTGGTGGAAGGATCGGGAGATCCTGCTGCCGGCGTTCTCGGGCCTGGCGCTCCTCGCGGGCCTGATCTGTGAGTGGTCCGGGGCGGAGATTCCCGCCCTGGCGCTGTTCTGGGCAGGGCTCTTGGCGGGTGCCTCGACGTTCACGCCGGGCGCGATCCGCAAGGTGTTGAAGGGCAAGCTCGGGATCAGTCTGCTGATGACGATCAGCGCGATCGGTGCGGTGTTCCTCGGATATATCGAGGAGGCTGCCGCGCTGGCGTTCCTCTACTCGATCGCCGAAGCCTTGGAGGATAAGGCGATGGACCGCGCCCGCGGCGGCCTGCGGGCACTGCTGAAACTCGTCCCTGAGACCGCCACGATCCGACGCGGCGGGACTGCGGTCGAGGTCGCCGCGAAAGACCTGGCGGTCGGCCAGCTTCTGTTGGTGCGTCCGGGTGAGCGGATCGCGACGGACGGGGTCGTGCGCGCAGGACGCTCCAGCCTGGACACCTCAGCGATCACCGGCGAATCCATCCCGGTAGAGGTCGAACCCGGCGACACCGTGTCGGCTGGGGCGATCAGCACCGCCGGCGTACTGGAGGTCGAGGCGACCGCGGCGGGCACGGACAACTCGCTGACCACGATCGTGGAGCTGGTCGAGCAGGCGCAGGCCGAGAAGGGCGACCGCGCCCGCCTCGCGGACCAGATCGCTCGCCCGCTCGTGCCCGGCGTGCTGATCCTCGCCGCCCTGGTCGCACTGATCGGGTCGCTGCTCGGAGACCCAGAGCTGTGGATCACCCGCGCACTAGTCGTGCTGGTCGCCGCATCTCCCTGTGCGCTGGCGATCTCGGTGCCGCTCACCGTGGTCGCCGCGATCGGCTCCGCGAGCAAGTTCGGGGTGATCATCAAGTCCGGCGCGGCCTTCGAGCGCTTCGGCGTGATCCGCCACGTCGCCGTGGACAAGACCGGCACCCTGACCCGCAACCAGCCCACCGTCACCGCCGTGCTCACCACCGAGACTGCGTCCGAGGCCGAGGTGCTCGGCTGGGCGGCCGGGCTGGAACAGCACAGCACCCACCCGCTCGCCGCCGCGATCACCCAGAACGCTCCCTGCGCCCCTGCTGCCGTCGACGTGTCTGAGCAGGCCGGGCACGGCATGACTGGCGTCATCGACGCCGCGACGATCACCGTCGGCAGCCCCCGATGGCTTGACCCCGGAGCCCTCGCCAGTCAGGTAGCGGAACTGGAGCGGCAGGGAATGACCGTTGTGGTCATCCACCGCCGCGATCAGCCGGTCGGCGCGATCGGGGTACGCGACGAGCTGCGCCCGGAAGTACCCGAAGTGATCCGCACCCTCGCCGGTCAGGGAGTCGCGGTAACGATGCTCACCGGCGACAACACCCGCACTGCCCGAGCCCTCGCCGCCCAGGCCGGTATCGAGGATGTGCGCGCCGAGCTGCGGCCGGAAGACAAGGCCGACGCGATCAGCAAGCTGGCCGGAGCCGGGCTTGTGGCGATGATCGGGGACGGCATCAACGACGCCCCCGCACTCGCCGCCGCTGACATCGGCATCGCAATGGGCGCCACCGGATCGGACGCGGCAATCGAGTCCGCCGACGTCGCGTTCACCGGCCATGACCTGCGCCTCATCCCACGCGCGTTCGCCCATGCCCGCCGCGGCAGGCGCATCATCAACCAGAACATCATCCTGTCACTGCTGATCATCACAGGGCTGCTCCCGCTGGCACTGTTCGGCGTCCTCGGCCTCGCCGCCGTCGTGCTGGTCCACGAGATCGCCGAGGTCATCGTCATCCTCAACGGGCTCCGCGCCGCGCACACCCGCACCGCGACCTGAACGGGTTGCTCCCTCTCTACCGCTGGCAGAGCGGGAACATGAGGAACCCGCAATAGTAGAGACAGGCACCTGACAACAGGCTCGGTCCCGGGCGGTGTGGGCGCACCTGGCGGACATGAAGCAACCCCATCATGCTGCCGCTCCCGCCGTCCCGGTGTCGATGCCGCAGCTTGTCCTGGATGTGCGTGCCGACGGCACGATGACCGCTCTCCTCGACGGCCAGCCGGTCACACCGCCGGTTGGGGCAGGGCCATGGCGGCGGGCTGGGTTCGCACGGATCATCGACCACGCCACCCGCGAACGTCAGGTGCCGGTACGGGTCACGGTGCATGAGAGTGACGGGAGCACGTTCACCGACATCCTGCCCGCCACGCGCCGCTCCCGTCGGCAGCCACCGACCGCACAGCCGGAACCAACCACGATGGCGCGGAGGGCCGAGCCCGTGCCGATCGACGGTGGTCACGGCTTCCTCGCCGGCGAGGATGTGGCGATCGCGCTCGTTACCGGCCACACCGATGCCAGTCATCACGGCCAAGTACGCGCCCTCGGGCCCTACCCCCGGATGTTGGACACGGGGTGTGATTACGCGGCGGTCGGCAGCGTAGCGGCCCGGCGGGCCTCGTAGGTGGACGGGGACAGGTAGCCGCACCAGGTGTGACGGCGGCGGGTGTTGTAGCGCACGAGCCAGTGGAAGACCTGCCGGCGGCAGGTCGGCTCGTCACTCCAGCATGCGGCGTCCTGGAGGACCTCGCGCTTCATCGTGGCGTTGAACGACTCCGCCAAGGCGTTGTCGGCCGAGGACCCGACGGCACCCATCGACTGGGTGACACCGAGCTTGCGGCACAGCTTGGCGTAGTCCTTCGAGCAGTAGACCGACCCGTGGTCGCTGTGGAAGATCGCACCCTTGAGGCTGCCCCGGGTCGCGGCGGCAGCCTTGAGCGCGTCTTCGACGAGCTCGGTGCGCATGTGGTCGGCGATCGCCCACCCGGCGAGTCGTCGGCTGTAGCAGTCGATGACGCTCGCCAGGTACAGGTTCGTGCCATCGGCCAGCGGCAGGTAGGTGATGTCCCCGACGTAGCGCTCATTGGGGCGCTCGGCGGTGAAGTCGCGCCTGAGCAGGTCGGGGTACTTCTGTCCCGACGGCTCGGGGATCGTGGTCCGCACCCGGCGCTTCTTCACGTAGCCGCGGATGCCCTCAAGCCGCATCACTCGAGCGACGCGCTTGTGGTTGACCCGCTCACCGGCAGCCGTGTTGTCGTTGAGCTCGGCGGTGATCCGGGGCGCTCCGCAGGTGTTGTCCTCGGCGTGCACGGCCCTGATCCGCTCCGCCAGCTCGGCGTCCGCAGCTGCTCTGGCTTCTCGGGCCGGGGCTGCCTTGAGCCAGGCGTAGTAGGACGAGCGCTCGATCTCCACGAGCTCGCACAGTCGCTTCACCTCGAAGGTGGCGGAGTTGTCGGCGACGAACTGGAAGCGACTCACCAGCGCGTCTCCCCGGCGAAATACTTGGCCGCCCGCTGGAGGATCTCCCGCTCGGTGGTCAGCTTGGTGGTCTCGTTCTCGAGCTCGTCGACCCTCGCTTCGAGTCGGGCGATCTTCTGCTCCGGGGTCTCACCGGCCGGCGCCGACGAGCTCGCGGACGAGGGCTTCTTGGACTGCAGTGGGCTAGAGGTCAGTGTCCCGTCAGCGGCGGTCTTCTTGCCGGTCCCGTAGACCTCGAGCCAGTGCCGCAGCGTGCCGCGCACGATGCCGAGGTCCTCGGCGATGCCGCCGACCGTGGCGCCCGGGGTGGACTCGTACAAGTCGACGGCCTGACGACGGAACTCCTCCGAGTAGTTCTTCCTGGCCATGATTCTCGGATCATCTCGCTTCCCCAGCACCAGGTGCCGGATTCAGCGTGTCCAAGATCCGGGGTCAGGCCCCTGGCCTCCATCGCCGAGTTCTACTCCCTGAACCTCGCCCAAGAGGTCACCAAGGGTCTCGTCCAGAAGGCATCCCTCGGTGGTACCCCGAACAAGGCGCCCATCGGCTACCTCAACATCCGCACCATCGACGCCAAAGGCCACGAGATACGCGACATCGCACTCGACCCGGATCGGGCCGAACTGATCCGATTCGCATTCACCGCCTACGCCAGCGGGAACTGGTCACTCTCCACGCTCGCCCGCGAGCTGGAGACCCGGGGCCTGACCACCCGGCCCACACCGTCGTTCCCAGCAAAGCCCGTCACCACGAAGCTGCTGCACACCATCCTGACCAACCCCTACTACCAGGGCATCGTCACCTACCGCGAGGTCACCTACCCCGGCACCCACGAGCCGCTGGTCACCCCAGAGACATTCGATCGGGTCCGGACGATCCTGCGTCAGAACAACGTGGTCGGTGACAAGCCCCAGAAGTACGACCACTACCTGAAAGGGTCGATCTACTGCAGCTGCGGCAAGCGGCTCATGTACGAACGGCCCCGCAACCACCAGGGCATCGCCTACGACTACTTCACCTGCACCGGACGACGCCTCAAGCGCAACACCTGCCAGCGCAGCGCCATCCTCGTCTACCGCGTCGAGGACCACATCACCCACGCCTACCAGCAGCAAGGCGTCACCGCCGACGAGGCCACCCGAATCAAGAGCGTGCTCGGGCGCGTGTTCGACACTCTCGCTGCCGCGTCCGCCGACGAACGAGCCACCCTGAGCGCGCAGAAGGCCAAGCTCGAAGCCGAACAGGTCAAGCTGCTCCAAGCCCACTACGCCGACGCGATCCCCATCGACCTGCTCAAGACCGAGCAAGACCGCATCCGCGCCAGCCTCCACGCAATCAACAGCCGCCTCGACTCACTCGGCACCCTCTACACCAACGCGAAGATCGGACTCGACGCGATCCTCGACATCCTCACCGACCTAGGAGTCCTCTACGCCAAAGCCGAACCCGCCGAACGCCGGATGCTCAACCGGGCACTGTTCACCAAGATCACCATCGATGACGCCGAACACGTCACCCCCGAGCCCGTGCAGACCATCGCCACGATCCTGGCCACCGACACCAGCCCCAACAACGTTCGAACCCTGACCCACGATGAAGCGGGGCAGGGTTCGAACGTAACCGGTTATGTGGAGCATAGGGGATTCGAACCCCTGACCTCTTCCATGCCATGGAAGCGCGCTACCAACTGCGCCAATGCCCCGTGCCTCCGGCCTTGCGACCCTCGGACTGGTGTGCCCCGCAGGGCTCGTCCATCTTACGCGACCGCAACCCGATCGACCAAACCGGCGGAACGGCGCGGCTCAGCAGCCCTCGAGCAGCGGCCCGGACCGCCCCTGAAGCACCTCGAACCACGCCTCACGGCGCGATGTTGTGCGCCTCCAGCCGCCACCGCGGCTCCCGCGGCGACGCCTGGAGCACGCTCCAGTGGCAGTTGCCCAGCCCACGCACGCCGGCCCACTGGTCGGCGTCGAGCCCGAGCAGCGCCGTGATCCCCACCGCGATGCACGCCCCGTGCGCCACCACGAGAAGGGTCTGCTCGCCGTCGAGCATCTCGGCGTGCTCCTGCACGGCCGCGGCGAACCGCGCGGCCACCGCCCCGCGCGTCTCCGCGCCCACGCCCTCGGGGTGGCCGCCGGCCCGCCAGGCCGCGTTCTCCTCCGGCCAGCGCTCGGCGATCTCGGTGTCGTGCAAGCCCTCCCAGGTGCCGAAGCTGCGCTCGCGAACCCGCTCGTCCGTCACGACGTCGAGCCCCAGGAGCTCGGCGGCGGCCTGCGCCGTCGCGACCGCGCGCGACAGGTCCGAGGACACCACGAGCGCGGGGTGGAACTCGGCCACGATGCGCGCGGCCCGCTTCGCCTGCGCGCGACCGGTCTCGTTCAGCGGGATGTCGACCTGGCCCTGCAGTCGCCCCGCGACGTTGTAGTCGGTCTGGCCGTGCCGCCAGAGCACGACGCGTCGGGCCGTCACGCCTCCGGACCGGCCGGTGCGGGGTGGCGCACGTCGTCCGGCAGCGTGATCACCGGGCAGTCCCGCCACAGCCGCTCGAGCGCGTAGAACTCGCGGTCCTCGCTGTGCTGGACGTGCGCGATGAGGTCACCGAAGTCGAGTAGCACCCAGCGGTTCTGCCCCACGCCCTCACGACGCAGCGCCTTCACTCCGCGCGCGTGCAGCGCCTCCTCGATGCCGTCCACGATCGCGCCGACCTGACGCTCCGTGGACGCCGAGGCGACAAGGAACGCGTCGGTGAGCACGAGCCGCTCCGAGACGTCGAGCGCGATGATCTCCTCGGCCTTCTTGTCCGCGGCGGCGCGGGCTGCGGCGACGGTGAGCTCGACGGCGGTGGGCGATGCGGTCAAAACGGCTCCGGTCTGTCGGGTCTCGGGGCGAGACGACGGTGGTCGTGCAGTGAGTGGGTCGGGGTCGGTCGGTCAGGCGAGCGGTCAGGTCAGCAGGAGGAACAGCGCCACGCCGAGCCCGACGCCGAGCACCCCCAGCAGCAGGAAGCCCACCGGGGTGGACCACCAGGAGCGTCGGGGCTCGTCGTCGGCGTGCTCCGCGTCAGCCGCCTTCTCCGTGGCCGGGGCGGCGGCGCCGAAGGCCTTCCGGGTCGACGGGGGTGGCGCCAGCGGGGGCGTCGGCACGCTGGCGCCCGCGTCGCTGCGCACGGGCTCCCACACGGGCGGACGGAGCGTCTCGTCCTCGGCGTCGTCCGCGGCGGTGGACTCCGTCGCGTCGGACAGCGACGGCGTCGCCGGAGTCGACGCGGAGGCCGGCGGGATCGAGGGCGGGACGGACGACGGCGCACCGAGCGTCGCGCGCGACGACTCACCTCGCGTAGCGCTCGCCCCGCCCAGGACGGACCGGCGCTGCGGCGCCGCGGACAGCGGCGGAGGCGAGTCCTCGCCGTCGGGCGCCTCCGACTCCGCCGCCTTGGCGGCGTCGACGCCGGCGTTCCCGGTGGTCACGCTGGACTGCCAGTCCAGCGGTCCGGTCACCTCGACCGGGGAGTCCTGGGACCGCGTCGGGCGGACCTCGGACAGCCCGCCGGTCTCGTCCACGCTGCGCACGCCCTGGGCAGAGGCCGGCGGCCGGACGGTCGGGAAGCCGGGGGGCACGCGCTCGCCGCGCCCGGGCACCGCGGTCTGGGCGGGCGGCGGGCGGTCACGCATCGAGCGGCGCGACGGCGTGCTCGGCTCGGCCGGCGCGTCGGGCTTCGTCGCGGCGCCCGCGGCGGACGAGGTCGCGCCGGCGGCGGACCGACCGCCTCCGGAGGCTGAGCCCTTCGAGCCCGACTCGGTGCCGGCACCCGTCGCCTGGCCGGCGAGGTCGGCGATGACCTGCTCGGACGTGCCCGACGCGCGCAGCTCCCGCAGCTCGCGTCGCGTCAGCGTGCGGCTCGCGGGCGGCTCGGTCGCAGGCCCGCTCGAGGCCGAGCTCGCGGAGGACGCGCTCTCGGCCGCGACCGGCTCGACGGGCGCCGTCTCGTCGGACAGCGCAGGCATCAGCTCGGTCCGGTCGGACGCCTCGCCCGCTGCAGGCGCCGCCTGACCGGCCCCGGCGGGGGGCGCAAACGCCGCGGCGCTCGGAGTCGCAGCAGCCGCAGCCGCGCCGGACTCCACCGCCCTGTTCTCGCCCGACCCGTCCCCGGCGGCCGCCTGTGCGGCGCGACGACGACGCCGTCGCTCCCCCGTCGGCTGGGATTCGGTGCTCATGGCTAGCCTCCCTCGTCCACGCGGTAGAGCCGGTGCTTGTTGATGTACTGCACGACGCCGTCGGGCACGAGGTACCAGACCGGCTTGCCGCGCTCGACCCGCTCGCGGCACGCCGTCGACGAGATCGCCATGGCCGGCACCTCGAGCAGGGAGACCTTGTCGACCGGGAGTCCGTGCCCGTCGAGGTCGTGGCCCGGGCGCGTCACGCCGATGAAGTGCGCCGCCTCGAAGAGCTCCTCGGCGTTCTTCCACGTGAGGATCTGGCTCAGAGCGTCGGCGCCCGTGATGAAGAAGAACTCCTCCTCGGGCCGCTCGGCGCGCAGGTCGCGCAGCGTGTCCACGGTGTACGTGGTGCCCTCGCGGTCGATGTCGACCCGGGACACCGTGAAGGTCGGGTTGGACGCCGTCGCGATGACGGTCATGAGGTAGCGGTGCTCGGCGGGTGCGACGCGGCGGTCGGTCTTGAACGGCTGCAGCCCGGTCGGCACGAACACGACCTCGTCGAGGCCGAACTCGGCGGCCGCCTCGCTCGCGGCCACGAGGTGACCGTGGTGCACGGGGTCGAACGTGCCACCCATGATCCCCGTGCGGCGGCGGGCGCGTCGCGCACCGGTGCCGCCGCGGGCGCGGTGCGCGGACGCCTCAGCGGCGACGCGTGCCAACGCTGCGGAACGCGTAGGTCGCGAGGAGGAGGAACAGCAGGACGCCGAGCGCCACTCCGCCGTACAGGTAGGGGCTGTGGTACGCCGACTCGTGGGCCGCCTCGGCCATGATCACCAGCGAGCTCGCCATGCTGTCTCCTTCCGCAGTGCCCTGGGCAGGGCCAGCGCACAGTCTCGCACGTCTGGCCGCACAGTGCCCTGCAGCGCCCCGGCCGTGCCCCGGCCGTGCCCCGGCCGTGCCTGTGACGCGCCCGCCGCCTGTCGACCAGACGAGGCGAGACGAGCCGACGGGACCTTCGTCCCGCGTGGGAGGCGCCGACGCGGACGAGACTGGTCGAGCGGCCGAACAGCCGCGAAGCGCCGTCGGCGGCCTCGGTCGTCGACGGAGGTAGAGGCCCGCTAGCGCCGGAGCGGCCTCCCGCGGAAGCCCCGCCACCGATCGTGGCGGGGCTTCCGGCTTCCAGGCGATCGCCTCAGACGAGCTCGGGCAGCGAGAGCGCCGCACCACCGACGCGCGCCTCGGCCACCACCGGGTCAGCGGGCGCCAGCAGGCCACGCTCGCGCAGCTCGGGGGCGAGCGATCCGGCGATCGCCAGGACATCGGTCGGCAGCGCGCCGGGCAGCACCACGAAGCCGTCGGCCGCGTCCGCCTCGACCCACTCCTGAAGCACGTCCGCGACCCCGCGGCCCGTCCCGGCCACCGTGAGCGGCTCGGGCCCCTCGACGGTGCCCAGGTCGCGCAGCAGGTCGGCGCGGAACAGCGCGCTCGCGGCGTCGTCGGAGATCACGGTGACGGCGTCGACCACGACGCGCACGTCGTCGGGGTTGCGACCCGCCTGCTCGGCCGCCGTGCGGATCGCAAGCCGGCGACGGCGCGCCTCGGCCACGTCCGTGACGCGCAGGCGCACCACGTCGGACCACCGACCGGCCACGACGGCGGTCGCCGGGTCGGTCGGCGCGGTCACCAGGAGCGGCGCGCGGCCGCCCGTGCGGGCCTCGGGCGTGAGCGACCACACGCGACGCACCTCGGCGTGCACGCCGCCCGACGTCGTCGACGTCGGCAGCTGCCAGCCGGCGCGTCCGCCCGATCGGGCGTGGATGCCGGCGATCGCGCGGGCGAGCCTCATCGGGTCGAGGAAACCGGCCGGCAGGGCCGAGACCACGCGCGGCCCGCCGTCGAGCAGGCCCGCCGCGGCGAGGCGGGAGGCGATCACGGCCGGGTCGAGCCAGGCGTCGTTGCGGGGGGCGTCGTCAAGCCGGAAGGACTCGCCGAACGTGACAAGCTCGGCGCCGGCGTCGCGCGACAGCGCCACGTAGTCGGCGACGTCACCGAGCGAGACGCGCTGGCCGGTCCCGGCCGAGCTGCGGCGGTGCAGGGGCGCCTTGGCGCCCGTGGTGGTGAGGTCGACGCCGAGGAGCAGGCGGCCGGTGAAGGCGGGGCTGGAGCTGTCGGCGGGGGTGGGGAGGTTCTGGACAGACATGAGTGGTCCTCTTCTGCACGAGCAGGGTGATGTGTGGCCGACCGGGGCCGTAGGAGGCGAGGTCGGGCGCCCGCGAGCAACGCGGGCCGGGGCACGACGGCGGGAGGCTGGCTCTGGTGGGCCAGCAGCTGGTGGGAGAAGATCCCGTTCCGGCCGCCGTCAGCGCATACACATGCACGCGCAGGGCGTGCCACACATCATCGAGGAGGAGGCGGGAAGCAGTGGAGAGGGGCTCTGCACTCGCGTGACCATCGTGTTCATTCCTCGTTCTTCCGCGGGAGCGGACGAGCGCTTGCCCTGGGCAGGTAGCCAGGACCTGGTCGTCACCCGGGGCACCCCACCGCAGGAGGAGGGTTGCCGACCAGCGAGCCGGGGCTTGTCGCTGATACTCGAGACCGTGTCCCTAAGGTAGGCCGGAGAGGTTGTCGTGTCAACTCATCACGAGGGTGAGCAAGGCCATCACCCCGACGGCGGTGTCCACATCGTGGAACCCGTCACGTCCGCTCGCCGCGAGCGCCCGGATCGACCTAGCGTCGACAACGTGACCCTCGACCTGCCCCGAACCGAGGACCGTGCGTCCGTGAGCCCTGACGTCTCCCCCGCCGCGTCCGGCTCCGTGACGCCGCGCACCTTCAAGGACCTGTTCCGCCGGCACCCCGCGGGGGTCGCGGTGGTGACCCTCGCGGGGCCCGACGGCGCCCCCGTCGGCTTCACCGCGACGTCGGTGATCTCGGTGTCCGCCGACCCGGCCGTGCTCGCGTTCTCCATCACGGAGGTGTCCTCGTCGTGGCCGGCGCTGCGCGAGGCGAGCTCCGCCGTCGTGCACTTCCTCTCCCACGACCACGCGCAGCTCTCGACGCGCTTCGCGACCCCCGGCATCGACCGCTTCGCTGGCGTCCCGCTGACGTGGCTGCCCACGGGCGAGCCGCGGCTCGCCGATGTCAACGCGTGGGCACGTATCGCGATCGACGAGCGCGTCCGCGCGGGCAGCAGCTACCTCGTGGTCGCCAGCGTGCTCGAGCTCGCCGACGATCTCGCGCCCGACGGCGAGCCCAGCGCCCCGCGGCTGGTGTACGTCGACCGGACCTACCACGGCACGGGGCCGCACTCCCAGGTCGGCTGAGGGTCGCTGAGCCTTGCCTCAGCGACGCCGCGCGACGACGACGAGGTCGTCGCGGTGCACCACCTCGCGATCGTGCCCGTGGCCGAACCGCTCCCGCAGCTGCTCCGACGTGCGGCCGAGCCGCTCGGGCAGCTCCTCGCTCGAGTACGCGACGAGGCCGCGCGCGACCACGACACCTGTGAGCGACACGAGCTCGACGGGGTCGCCCGCCTCGAACGCCCCCTCCACGCCCACGACGCCCGCCGCGAGCAGCGACCGCTTGCCGTGCGTGATGGCGCGCACCGCGCCGTCGTCGAGCACGAGCCGGCCGCGCGTGTGCGCGGCGTGCGCGAGCCAGAGCCGGCGGGTCCGCGGACGCGACGCCGTCGCGCGGAACCACGTGCCGACGTCGGCGCCGGTGAGCGCGTCGGCGATCCGGGCGGCGCCGGCCACGAGGGTCGGGATCCCGGCTCCGGTCGCGGTCTGCGCGGCCGTCACCTTGGTGGTCATGCCGCCCGTGCCCACCCCGCTGCCGCGCTGGGTGACGACGACGCCGTCGAGGTCGGCCGCCGAGGCCACGACGGCGATCCGCCGCGACGTCGGCAGGCTGGGGTGGCCGTCGTAGAGCGCGTCGACGTCGGTGAGCAGGACGAGCGCGTCGGCCTGCACCACGTGCGCGACGAGCGCGGCGAGGCGGTCGTTGTCGCCGAACCGGATCTCGTCCGTGGCCACGGCGTCGTTCTCGTTGATGATCGGCACGACGCCGAGCGCGAGCAGGCGCTCCAGCGCCCGTTGGGCGTTCTTGTACTGGCCGCGGCGCACGACGTCGTCCGCGGTGAGCAGCACCTGTGCGACCGTGAGGCCGTGCGCCGCGAAGGCGCGCGTGTAGTGCGCCATGAGCAGGCCCTGGCCGACGCTCGCAGCGGCCTGCTGGGTGGCGAGGTCACGCGGCCGGGCCGGCAGGCCGAGCGGGGTGATGCCGGCCGCGATCGCACCGGAGGACACGAGGACCACCTGCGTGCCGGCCGTGCGCCGGGCGGCGAGCGCGTCGGCGACGGCGGTCACCGCCTCCGGATCGAGCGCACCCCCGCCTTGGGTCAGAGAGGACGAGCCGATCTTGACCACGACGCGCCGGGCCTGCAGGAGCGACGAGCGGTCGGCACCTTCTGGCTCGGTGGCTCCGTCGGGCTCGGTGGCTCCGTCGGGCTCGGTGACCGCGACGGCCTTCGTCGGCGAGCTCACGCGTCGTCCGCGTCGGTCCACACCCCGCGGTCGGCCTCGTCCGCGAGCTGCTCGCGCGCGGCGGTCTTGGCGTCCATCCGCGAGGTGTACTGCTCGCGCCGCTCGCGCGTGTTGCGCCGGCCGGACTCCTCCAGCCGGATGTCGGTGCCGCGCGGCGCGAGGAGCTCCGCGCCCGCGCTGAGCGTGGGCTCCCAGTCGAAGATGACCCCGCCGACGAGCGCGCCGATCACCACGGTGTCGCCCGGCAGCGCACCGGCCTTGGCGAGCTGGTCCTCCACGCCGAGGCGCGCGAGCCGGTCGGCCAGGTAGCCGACGGCCTCGTCGTTGGCGAAGTCCGTCTGACGCACCCACCGCTCCGGCTTGTCGCCGCGCACCTGGTACGCCTCGCCGTCGGGCGTGTTCACCTTGGTGACCGTGAAGAGCGCGTCACCGTGCGCGCGTGGGCGCACCACGACGGGCGCGGGCGCGGGCGGCGGCTCGGCGGCGCGAGCCTGCGCGACGAGCTCGGCGAGCGCGAACGTGAGCGGGCGCAGCCCCTCGTGCGAGGCGCTGGAGACCTCGAAGACCCGCAGGCCGCGGGCCTCGAGCTCGGGCTTGACGAAGTCGGCGAGCTCCTTGGCCTCGGGCACGTCGACCTTGTGCAGCACGACGAGCTGCGGGCGCTCGAGGATCGGCACGCGGCCGCCGGCGATGTCGAGGTCGGGCGCGTAGGCGGCGAGCTCGGCGGAGATCACGTCGAGGTCGGTGATCGGGTCGCGACGCGGCTCGAGCGTGGCGCAGTCCAGCACGTGCACGATGACGGCGCAGCGCTCGATGTGGCGCAGGAACTCCAGGCCAAGGCCCTTGCCCTCGCTGGCGCCCGGGATGAGCCCGGGCACGTCGGCGACGGTGAAGCGCTCGGACCCGGCCTGGACGACGCCGAGGTTGGGCACGAGCGTGGTGAAGGGATAGTCGGCGATCTTGGGCCGCGCGGCGCTCATCGCGGCGATGAGCGAGGACTTCCCGGCGCTCGGGAAGCCCACCAGCGCGACGTCGGCGACGGACTTGAGCTCGAGGACGACCTCGACCTCCTCGCCGGGCTCGCCCAGCAGCGCGAAGCCGGGGGCCTTGCGGCGGGGGGAGGCGAGGGCGGCGTTGCCGAGGCCGCCGCGGCCGCCGTGCGCGATGACGTAGCGGGCACCGGCGCCGACGAGGTCGGCCAGCACGGTGCCGTCCTGGGCCCGCACCACGGTGCCGTCGGGGACGCCGAGAACGACGTCGTCGCCGTTCGCGCCGTGCCGCATGTCGCCGCGCCCCTGACCGCCGGACTGCGCGCTGCGGTGCGGACGGTGGTGGTAGTCCAGCAGCGTGGTGACCTGGGGGTCGACCTCGAGCACGACGTCGCCCCCGTCGCCGCCGTTGGCTCCGTCGGGGCCGCCGAGCGGCTTGAACTTCTCCCGGTGCACGGAGGCGCAGCCGTGCCCACCGTCACCGCCTGCGACGTGCAGGACGACCCGGTCGACGAACGAGACCACGACTACTCCTCAGGGTGGTGCGGGGCGGGTGGTGCGGGGTGGTGCGGGGTGGGTGGTGCGGGACGATGCAGGGCAGGAAATGCGCGAGGGGCGTACCGCGGCGCGGTACGCCCCTCGCGGAGCTGCATCGAAGCGATCGGTCAGGCGACGACGTCGATCACCCGGCGACCACGCCGGGTCCCGAACTGCACCGCACCCGCCTGGAGTGCGAACAGCGTGTCGTCGCCGCCGCGCCCCACACCCTCACCGGGGTGGAAGTGCGTGCCGCGCTGACGGACGATGATCTCGCCGGCCTTGACGACCTGGCCGCCGTAGCGCTTGACGCCGAGACGCTGAGCGTTGGAGTCGCGGCCGTTCCGCGAGGAGCTGGCGCCCTTCTTGTGTGCCATGACGCACACCCCTTTCTTCTGGGAGCCGTGCGGCTCAGGCGATCGCGGTGACCTTGAGGCGCGTCAACTTCTGACGGTGCCCCTGGCGCTTGCGGTAGCCGGTCTTGTTCTTGAACTTCAGGATGGTGATCTTCGGGCCCTTCTCGTCCCGAACGATCTCGGCCGAGACCTTCACCTTGGCGAGGTCCTTCGCCGCCGAGGTGACCTTCTCGCCGTCGACGAGGAGGAGGGGGGTCAGCTCGATCTTGTCACCGACGTCGCCGGACACCCGGTCCACGACGACGATGTCACCGACGGCCACCTTCTCCTGACGGCCACCCGCCTTGACGATCGCGTACACCACGTTGCATCTCTCCTCATCGGAACTGCTGCGCATCACCGCGGCGCGTGGGCCGGACCATGAGGTCCTGGACGCGCGGCACCGGTGGCTGCAGCAGCTAGGGCTTTTCGGCGCACACTGGACGTGCTCGCGCCGACGGTCCAGGTTACGCGGCCAGGCCGAGCGGGTCAAATGCGCAGCGGCCCGCGCGCGAGTGCCGTGCGGCACGCCGCAGGGCCGCCGGGGCCCGCGGGTAAGGTGCCCCCGATGACCGCTCCGACGCACCCGACAGTACCCGGACCGTTCGGCGCCGGCCCGAGCGGCGCCGCGCCGCCGGGTTCGGCGTCGGGCTCGGCGCCCGGCGCCTCTGCCGTCGGCACCCGGTTCGCCTCGCGCATCGCGCTGACGCCGGTGCTGGGCTCGGCGGGCGTCCCCCGGATCGCGACCGGCGAGCAGGCCATGCTCGCCCGGCTGTTCGCGGCCGGCAAGGACCCGCTGACGGCCGCGGCCAACGAGCTCCGCTCGGCCCAGCTGGCCTGCGAGGACGCCGCCGCGGCCGTCGAGGCCGAGGACCGCGACCTGCACGAGGCGTTCGCGTACGCGCGCGAGCAGCTCGACCTCGCCTCGCGGATGACGTCGGAGACGCGGGTGGAGGACCTGCCCTCGTTCGCGCGGCTGCCGTGGCGCCCGGGCGCGCTCGGTGCGGGGGCACCAGGCGCCGGGGGTGGCCAGGGTGCCGCGCTCGACCTCGACGCCGTGCTCCAGGAGGTCCCCCGGCTCGCCGACCCCGTGGCCACCTCGCGCGAGGAGCTGTACGGCCTGCGCGGCACGCTGCGCTCGGCGCTCGCCGCGCTCTCGGAGGACGTCCGCCGGCTCGCCGCGACGTCGCGGCGGGGCGTCGGCGCCGCCGCGGTGCTCCCGGCGCTGGCCCTGCTCACGACGTCGGCGTCCCGGATCGAGCGCATCGCGGACGTCGTGGTGTCCCACCGCTGGACCGACGACCGACCCAGCACGCCACAGCTGCCCGGCGTCGGCGGCGACGTCGAGCTGTACGCGAGCGGTCGGGCGGCGCCCTACCGCCGCGCGAGCGTAGCCGCCCGGGTGCGGTTCACGCCGGGTCGCGTGGAGGTCACGACGGCGGCCGGCCGGGTCTCGATCGGCCAGAGCGAGCCGATCGGCGGTCTGCTCTGGGTCGCCCCCGCCGCGCGCTCCGCGCTCGCCGAGGCGCTCGCGCCGGACGAGCGGTGGGCCGGCGTGCCCGAGCTCGACGAGCTGGGGACCGTGCACGTGCTCGACGCGGCCGGCCGCTCCCTGGCGAGCTTCGCCGTCGCCGACTGGGCGAGCCAGCCCACGACCGTGGTGGACCAGGCGCTCGTCGACTCGACCCTGGGCGACGTGCCGCTCGGCGCCGCGCGCGGCGTGCTCGCGCTCGAGGCGGTCGGGGTGACGCGCGGCGCGACGACGATCGGCGTCCCGCTGCGCCGCGGCGTGGCGCACCCGCCCGACGCCGACTCCTCCGCCGGCATGCTCCGGCCCGCACCGCACCGGCCGCCGTACCGCGGCCGCGAGGCGAGCGTGGGTCGGGCGGCGCTGCGGCGCGGCTGGCGCGGGCGCTGGTGGAACCGCGATCTCGGTCCCGGGTTCACCTGGTCCTGGCCGCTGCGCGCGCTCGCGCCGTGGCTCGTGCTCGCGGCGCCCTTCGTGGTGTGGCCCGGCGGCGGACGCGGCTGGTTCCAGGTCCTCGTCCTGCTGCTCACGCTCGCGGCCCTGGTCGAGCCCTACGTCGCGTGGCTCGCGGTCTGGGCTCGCGACCTCGCCGTGCGAGCGCCCGCGACCGCGCGCTACCGAGCGGGCAAGGGGCCGTTCGCGCCTCACCTCGAGCTGCGCGGGCCCGACCTCGTCCTCACGAGCCGGTCCGGCCACGTCACGCGGGTACCCGGTCCGAGCGACGGCGACCTCGGCGTGGTGCGGCTCGTCCGGCTTCGCTCCTCGGGCACGTGGGGGTTCGCCCTCGCCGACTCGCGCTGGCGCTGGCGCGCCGTGCTGCCCGCGCACGAGTGGACGCCGAACGGCCGGTACGACGCGCTCGAGGAGTTCGCGCGCGCCGCCGGGCTCGGGTTGGCAGACCAGGACGTCGACCCGCTCCCCCGCCTCGACCAGGAGACGGTCGCCCCGGGGCGAGCCGCCGCGACGCGGGCGTTCGGTCCCCACGTGCGCGGTCTGCTGATCCTCGGGTTCTTCGCGGCCCCCGCGGCGCTGGTGCTGCTGCTCGTGCCGGCCAAGCCCGCGCGGCCGCTCTGGCTCTCGCTGGCGGAGCTCCTGCTGACCTTCGGCGGGGCCGGCGTGCTGGCGCTGCTCGCCCGGTGGCGCCTGCGGCGCGGGGTCGTCGGGTAGCTCCTCCTACACCTGCGCGAGCGGAACCATGCCGGGACAGCGGGCCCCGACGACGAAGCGCGCGTGCCGACCCTCGCGGGACGGCACGCGCGCTTCTGCGCTTCTGCGTGGTGCGGCTGACTACTCGGTGCGCTCGGCCTCGTCGGGCTGCACGGCCGGCTCGACCTGGTTCGGCTCGCTGATGTCGTCCGGGGCGTCGCTCTCCGCGCCCTCCGGTCGGTCGAGGACCTCCGGAGCCGACTGGTCCGTGGACTCCGGCTGCTCAGCCGGCTCGTCCGTGGACACCGGCTGCTCGGCGACGTCGCTGGACTCCCCCTCGGCGTCGGGCTCGCCGACGACCTCAGCAGCGTCCTCGACCGTCTCCGGCACGACGGCGTCCTGCGGCTGCTCAGCACCCTCGGGCTCGGCGGCCTCCTCGGCGCGGGCGGCCTCGGTCGCCTCGACCGTGGCCACGACGGACTCGACGACCTGCTCGAGCGGCAGCTCGATGACGACCTCGGCGATGGCCTCGCCGTCGACGAACGCGCGCTCGCCGTCGCCGTCGCTCGCCCCGGTGGTCTCGACGTCGGACGCGGACTGCGGCTCGCCGTCGGGCGCGGTGTCGGACACGACCGCGATCGTCGACGCACCGGCCTCGGCGTGCGGCTCCTCGGCGGCCTGGTGCGCGTGCTGCGCAGCGGCCGCGATCTGCGCGAGCGTGGCCTTGACCGCCTCGCGCGCGGCCGAGTCCACCGGCGCGGCGGCGGCGGGCGTCCCGGTGGACGCGCCGCGCCCGGATCGGCCGGAGCCGCCCGCGTTCGCGCTGTTGCCGCCGTTCGGGCCGCCGCTTCCGCTGCGACGTCGACCCACGCGCGGGGTCTCCTCCTCCGGCTCGGGCGCGATGTCGTGCGCGTGCGGCTCGGAGGACACGATGAACCCGCGCCCCCGGCAGTGCTCGCACGGCGTCGAGAACGCCTCGACGAGTCCCTGGCCGACCCGCTTGCGCGTCATCTGGACCAGCCCGAGCGAGGTCACCTCGGCGACCTGGTGCCGCGTGCGGTCCCGGCCGAGGCACTCGATGAGGCGGCGCAGCACGAGGTCGCGGTTGGACTCGAGCACCATGTCGATGAAGTCGATGACGACGATGCCGCCGATGTCGCGCAGACGGAGCTGCCGGACGATCTCCTCGGCGGCCTCGAGGTTGTTGCGCGTCACCGTCTCCTCGAGCGTGCCGCCCGAGCCGGTGAACTTGCCGGTGTTGACGTCGACGACGGTCATCGCCTCGGTGCGGTCGATCACGAGCGAGCCGCCCGAGGGCAGCCAGACCTTGCGGTCCATGCCCTTCGCGAGCTGCTCGTCGATCCGCTTGCTCGCGAACACGTCCTCGGGACCGGTCCAGTGGTGCAGGCGCTCCACGAGGTCCGGCGCGACCGAGCCGACGTACTCCGAGATCGTGCTCCACGCGCCGTCGCCGGACACGGTGAGGGAGGAGAAGTCCTCGTTGAAGACGTCGCGCACGACGCGCAGGGAGAGCTCGGGCTCGCCCTTGAGCAGCGCCGGCGCCGAGGTCTTCTTGCCGGTGGACTTGGCCTCGATCTCCTTCCACTGCGCGCTCAGTCGCTCGACGTCGCGGCGCAGCTCCTCCTCGCTCGCACCCTCGGCCGCGGTGCGCACGATGACGCCCTGGCCCTCGGGGACGATCTCGCCGAGCAGCTTCTTGAGGCGGGCACGCTCGGTGTCGGGGAGCTTGCGGGAGATGCCGGTCATCGCACCGCTCGGCACGAGCACGAGGTAGCGACCGGCGAGCGTGATCTGCGACGTCAGCCGCGCACCCTTGTGCCCGATCGGGTCCTTCGTGACCTGCACGACGATCTGGTCGCCGGACTTCAGCGCCTGCTCGATGCGGCGCGGCTGCCCCTCGAGGCCCGAGGCCTCCCAGTTCACCTCGCCGGCGTAGAGCACGGCGTTGCGACCGCGGCCGAGGTCGACGAACGCGGCCTCCATCGACGGCAGCACGTTCTGCACGCGGCCGAGATAGACGTTGCCGACCATCGTGGTCTGCTGGGCACGGGCGACGTAGTGCTCGACGAGCACACCGTCCTCGAGCACCGCGATCTGCGTCATGCCGGCACGCTCGCGCACCACCATGGCGCGCTCGACCGACTCGCGGCGCGCGAGGAACTCGGCCTCGGTGATCACCTGGCGGCGACGCCCGAAGTCCCGACCCTCGCGACGGCGCAGGCGCTTGGCCTCCAGCCGGGTCGACCCCTTGAGGGCCGTCACCTCGTCGCGCGCGGCGCGGGCACGTCCGCTGTCGCTCGTGTCGGGCTCGGTGCGCCGGCTGCTGCTGCCGCGACGGCGGCGACGACGCCGGGAGCTGCCCCCGGCGGAGTCGTCCTCGCCGTCGGCCCCGCCGTCGCTCGCGCTGGACGCGGCGTCCTCGGGATCGTCCTCGGCGCGGTCGGTGTCGCCGTCGGCGTCGGTGGAGTCCGCGTCGTCCTCGCCGTCGGCGTCGCCGCCGGACTCCCCCGTACGACGGCGGCCGCGGCCTCCGCGACGACGGCGACGGCGGGGCGTGCCGGCCTCGCCGGAGTCGTCCGTGCCCTCACCCGCCTCGTCCTGCTCACCGGGCTCGACGTCGTCCGTCGCGTCGGGAGCGTCCGTCGGCTCGGTCGTGGCGTCCGTCGGCTCGGTCGCCTCGACGACCTCGACCACCGGCTCCTCGGTCTCGTCCCGGGTGGCGGCGCCCCGGCCGCGACCACGGCGCGAGCCGCGGCTGCGTGCGGGCTTGGGCTCGGCGTCGTCCGCCGTGTCGTCGCTCGCGGCGGACTCGGGCCCCTCGGCGGAACCGGCGCCCGACGGCTCGGTCGTCTCCCCCTCGGCGCCCGCCTTGCGGCGGCGACGACGCGGGGTCGACGCGGGCGGCTGGAACAGCAGGGCCGAGGCGGCCAGGCGGGGCTGGGACTCGTCGTCGGGGGTGCTCCCCGTGGCCTCGTCCGACGCGGGTGCGTTCGACTCGGGCGCGCTCGGCGCGGCGGTCGCGGTGTCGCGCTTGGTCTTGCGCGCTCGGTTCGTCTTCTCGGCGGCCGGCTCGTCCGCGGGTGCTGCGTCGGCGCCGGACTCGGCGGGACGGGCGGTGCCGAGGCCGAACGCGGCGAACACGTCGATCTGCTGTTCGGGGGCGCGGACCGGGTGGACCGGCGCGGCGGAGAAGGTGAGGGCGTGGCCCGCGGGGTGCTCGCCGTCGAGCTCGTCCTCCTCGGGCTCGGCGTCCGCCGAGGGCGTCTCGACCGGCTCGTCGGTGGCGGGCGCGACCGGCTCGACAGGAGCGGCAGCCTCCGGCGCGGCGGGGCTGGGCGCCTGCTGCTCGGTGTCGGCGGGCGCTGCGGCCTCGGCGGGGGTGTCGGCCGGCACGGCCGTGGGCGTCGTGACACCGCGGGTGGCGCGGCGGGGGGCGCGGCGCCGGGTGGGCGCGGGCGCCGCTGCGCCGTCGTTCTGCTGGGTCTGCTCGTAGGACTCGTCTGCCATGGTGGCTCCGTGCCCGGGTGCGCCCGTCACACCACCGCGGGCGCCCGCGGGCTCTCTCGTCGGTGGCGGCCAGGCCGACACCGGAAGTCAGGGATACCCCGACAGGGGGGCCGACGCCCGCTTCACGGCCGGGTCCGCCGCACGACGCCGACGTGGCGGTGCGAGGTGGACGAGGGGCCGGAGCTGTCGTCGGACCGGCGGGGGGTGTGGCCCCGCCGACCTCCAGCAGTATCGCACAGGGCCCGCGAAAAGCACCTGAGGTGTCCATCGGTCATCCATCGGTGGTCCATCGGTGGTCCCCCGGCGAGTCACGCGGGGCCGTGCGACACGCCGGCCGAGAGTCGCGACGCCCGGCGCCGTACCGGGCCCTGAACCGGCCCCTGAACCGGCCTGGGACGAGACCCGCACCACAGCCCGGGCGAGGGTCGACGGCACGCACGGAACACGCCATCGGGCCCTAGGACCTTGGTCCTTCTTGACGCGGCGTCACGACACTAGGTTGACGACGACGGGGCACCCCTTCGGCTGTCGGCGGGGTCGGCTACCGTCACCTCGTTCGACGGCATGACAGGACCGGGAGAACCCCATGGAAGCGCTCGACCTGGCCCGGTGGCAGTTCGGGATCACCACCGTCTACCACTTCATCTTCGTGCCCCTCACGATCGGGCTGTCGACCCTCGTGGCGATCATGCAGACGATCTGGTACGTCAAGCGCACCGAGAACTGGCTGCGGATCACGAAGTTCTTCGGCAAGCTCCTGCTCGTCAACTTCGCGATCGGCGTCGTGACCGGCATCGTGCAGGAGTTCCAGTTCGGGATGAACTGGAGCGAGTACTCCCGGTTCGTCGGCGACGTCTTCGGCGCCCCGCTCGCTATGGAGGCGCTCGCCGCCTTCTTCGTGGAGTCCACCTTCCTCGGCCTGTGGATCTTCGGCTGGGAGCGGCTGTCCAAGCGCGTCCACCTGCTCTGCATCTGGGCCGTGGCCTTCTCCACCACGCTCTCGGCCTACTTCATCCTCGCCGCCAACTCGTTCATGCAGCACCCCGTGGGCGCCGTGTGGAACGAGGAGCTCGGCCGCGCGCAGCTCACCGACATCGGTGCCGTGCTGACCAACCCGACCACGATCGCGACCTTCCCGCACGTGATCGTGGCCGCCTGGCTCGTCGCCGGCACGTTCGTCGCAGGGATCGCGGGCTGGTGGATCGTCCGCTCGGTCAAGAAGGGCGACGAGGCCACCGCGCGCTCCGTCTACCGCCCCGCCGCCTACGTCGGCCTCGTGGCGATCCTCGTCGCCGGCGTCGGGCTGCTCGTCACCGGTGACCACCAGGCCAAGATCATGTACGAGCAGCAGCCGGGGAAGATGTCCGCGGCCGAGGCGCACTGCGAGACCGCGGAGAGCGTGCCGTTCTCGATCCTCACGATCGGCAACCTCAACGACCCGAACAGTTGCGGTGACACCACCGCGATCCTTTCGATCCCGGGCCTGACGTCGTTCCTCGCCACGGGGAACTGGAGCGGTCCGGAGAGCAGCGTCCCGGGCACGGAGAACGTCCAGGCGGACTTCGCCGAGCGGTTCGGCGACACCTACGGCGACGACATGGTGTACATCCCGAACCTCATGATCACGTACTGGGCGTTCCGCCTCATGATCGGCCCGGCGATCTTCTCCGCCGCGCTCGCGCTGTGGGGCCTGTGGACCCTGCGGGGCGGCCGGCTCACCGACAACGTGTGGTTCTCCCGGCTCTGCCTCGTCGCGCTGCCGATGCCGTTCCTCGCGAACTCCTTCGGCTGGATCTTCACCGAGATGGGCCGTCAGCCGTGGGTGGTGGTGCCCAACATCGGCGCCGACGGCGTGATCGAGATCAAGATGGCCACGGCCGACGGCGTCTCGACCGTCGTGGGCGGCGGCACCGTCCTGTTCTCGCTGCTCGCGTTCACGCTGGTCTACGGCGCGCTCGCCGTCGTGTGGTTCAAGCTCCTGCGCAAGGACGTCCGCGCCGGCGCGCCCGTGGTGAGCTCGCCGGACTCCCCCGACACCTCGCGCGACCGGGACGACGACCAGCACACGCCCGACGGCGAGCACGAGTCCTCGAGGACCCCTCAGCTCGACTTCGCCTACTGACCGGCGCGCCCGCGCAGATCTCATCCCACCCGCACGCCGCGACCGACAAGGAACCTGACCGTGGACCTGCCAACACTATGGTTCATCCTCATCGCCGTTCTGTGGATCGGCTACCTCGTCCTCGAGGGCTTCGACTTCGGCGTGGGCATGCTCATGCGACCCCTGGCGAAGGACAACACCGACCGGCGCCTGGCGATCAACACGATCGGGCCGGTCTGGGACGGCAACGAGGTCTGGCTGCTCACGGCCGGCGGTGCGACGTTCGCCGCGTTCCCGCACTGGTACGCGACGCTGTTCTCGGGCTTCTACCTCCCGCTCCTGCTCATCCTGCTCGCGCTCATCCTGCGCGGCGTCTCGTTCGAGTACCGGCACAAGGTCGACAGCGACCGGTGGCGCAACGGCTGGGACTGGTGCATCGCGATCGGCTCGTGGGTTCCCGCGATCCTCTGGGGCGTCGCGTTCGCCAACATCGTGCGGGGCGTCCAGATCGACGCCGACATGCAGTACGTCGGCGGATTCTGGGCGCTGCTCAACCCGTTCGCGCTGCTCGGCGGAGTGGTGACGCTCGGTCTGTTCCTCACCCACGGCGCGGTGTTCCTCGCGCTGAAGACCTCGGGCGAGTACCAGGAGCGCGCGATGGCCCTGGCCCAGCGGCTCGCGCTGCCCTCGGCCGCCGTCGCCGCCGTGTGGGTCATCTGGGCGCAGCTCGCCTACTCCCGCAACGCCTGGACCTGGGCGCCGCTCGTCGTCGCCGCGCTCGCGCTCGTCGGTGTCGTGCTCGCGACCCGGGCACGGCGCGAGGGCTGGGCGTTCACGCTCAACGCGGTCGCCATCGCGATGGCGGTCGTGTTCATCTTCGGCGCGATCTTTCCCAACGTCATGCCCGCCACGGACCCGGCGAACTCGCTCACGATCGACAACGCGAGCTCCTCGGACTACACGCTGACGATCATGACGTGGGTCGCCGTCGTGCTCGTGCCCGTCGTGCTGCTCTACCAGGGCTGGTCGTTCAAGGTGTTCTCCCGCCGCCTGCACCGCGACCAGATCCCGCCGCAGCCGTCCGAGCTCGTGAACCACTGACGGCGTGCGGCCCCTCGATCCTCGCCTCCTGCGCACCGCGGCCGCGGCCCGCACCTTCGTCGTCGCCGCAGCGGCGCTCTCGGTCCTCGCGACCGTGTGCGTCGTGGTCCAGGCGTTCGCGATCGGGCACGCCGTCGCCCCGGTCGCGCTCGACGGCGTCGACCTCGCCGCGGTCGCGACGCCCCTCGCGGCGCTCGTCGGCGCCGTCGTCCTGCGCGCCGCGCTGACCTGGTTCCGTGAGCGCCTCGGCGCCCAGGCCGCGGTCGACGTGGTCGCGCAGCTGCGCACCCGCCTGCTCGAGCACACCTCGCGGCTCCCCCACCGCTGGCGCACCCGGCACGGGGCCGAGGTCACCACGCTCGCCACGCGCGGGCTCGACGACCTCGTCCCCTACGTGACCGGGTACCTGCCGCAGCTCCTCCTCACCGCGATCCTCACGCCGCTCACGCTGCTCGTCGTGCTGCGCCTGGACCTCGTCTCGGGACTCGTGGTGGCCGCGACGCTGCCGCTCATCCCGGTGTTCATGTGGCTGGTCGGTGTCACGACGCAGCGCTGGTCCGAGCAGCGCCTCGAGGCGCTGGCTGCGCAGGGCTCCCAGCTGCTCGACCTGCTCGCCGGCCTCACCACACTGCGCGCACTCGGCCGCGAGGTCGGGCCCGGCGTGCGCGTGCGTCGCCTCGGCGAGGCGTACCGCACCACGACGATGCAGACCCTGCGGGTCGCGTTCCTGTCCAGCGCGGTGCTGGAGCTGCTGGCGTCGCTGTCCGTCGCGCTCGTCGCGGTCGAGATCGGGATGCGGCTCGTCTACGACCGGATCGACCTGGCCACGGGCCTCACGGTGCTCATCCTGGCGCCCGAGATCTACCAGCCGCTGCGCCAGGTCGGCGCCCAGTTCCACGCCTCCACCAACGGGCTCACCGCCGTGCAGCGCGTCTTCGCGGTGCTCGACGAGCCCCTGCCGGCCGACGGCGAGCGTGCCGTCCCCGCGTGGGACCGCCTTGTCGTCTCGGGGCTCGCCGTGGCGGCCGACGACCGCGGCTACCTCGCCCCCGCGGACCTGGACGCGGTCATCGAGCCGGGCCGGGTCACGGCGCTGGCCGGGGCGAGCGGGTCGGGCAAGACGACGACTGCGATGGCGCTCCTGCGCCTGCAGCCGCCGGACGCCGGCACCCTCGTCCTCGAGCACGACGGCGAACGCACCGACCTCGCCGACGTCGCCTCGGCCGCGTGGTGGGCCCAGGCGGCCTGGGTGCCGCAGCGCGTCGTGACGAGCGGCGGCACTGTGAGGAGCCACGCGCTCGGCGGCGCGTCGGGTCCCGACGCCGAGGCCCGCCTGGTTCAGGCGGCCGAGGCGACCGGCCTCGCGCACGTGGTCGCGGGTCTGCCGCTGGGCTGGGCGACGCCGCTCGCGGCCGAGGCCGGCGGGCTGTCCTCGGGGCTGTCCGTCGGCCAGACGCACCGGCTCGAGCTCACCCGGGCGCTCGTACGCGGGGCGCGGCTCGTCGTCGCCGACGAGCCGACCGCGCACCTCGCGCCCGGGGACGAGCAGGAGGTGGTCGCCGCGCTGCGCGCCGTCGCGGACGCGGGCGCCGCGGTCGTCGTCGTCGCGCACCGACCGGGCACGCTCACGGCGGCCGACGTCGTGGTCCAGGTCCGCTCGTCCGCGCCGGTGGAGGTGGCCGCGTGAGCGGCGTCGAGCCGGGCGCGCAGCTGCTGCCCGAGCCCGCCGGTTTGCCCCCCGCTGCGGCCGTCACGACCGGCGTGCGCGGGGACCTGCGGGCCCTGCGCCCGGTCCTCGCGATGCTCGGTCTGCGCCGCGCCGTGCTGGCGCGCGCCGTCGCGCTCGGCTCCCTCACGCTCGCCGCGTCCGTCGCGCTCTCGGGCACGGCCGCGTGGCTCATCGTGCGCGCGGCCCAGATGCCGCCCGTGATGTACCTCAACGTGGCCGCCGTCGGCGTGCGCACGTTCGGCATCCTGCGCGGCGTCTCGCGCTACCTCGAGCGCCTCGCGACGCACGACGCCGCGCTCGCCGGGGTCGCCGAGCTGCGCACCCAGCTGTACGAGCGGCTGTCGGCGGGGCGGACCGAGGAGCTCGCGCGACTGCGGCGCGGCGACCTGCTGGCCCGCACCGGCGCCGACGTCGACGACGTGGGCGACGTGGTGATCCGCGCCCTCGTCCCGGCCGGCGTGAGCGTCGTGGTCGGCCTCGGCTCGGTGGTGCTCATCGCGCGCTTCTCGGTGCCGTCGGCGCTCGTCCTGCTCGCGTGCCTCGCCGTGACGGCCGTCGTGGTGCCCGCGCTCGCCGGCCGGGCCGACAGCCGCGCCGAGACGGTCCGGGTCGCGGCCCGCGCCGACGTCGCCACCGCGACCGAGGCGCTCGTCTCCCGCGCAGCCGAGCTCGCCGTCGGCGGTGGTCGGCCCGACGCGCTCGCCGCGCTCGAGGAGGCGCACGCCCAGGCGCGCGACGGCGAGCGCCTCGCCGCACGCCCGCTCGCCTGGTCCGCGGCGACGGCCGTGCTCGCGGTCGGCGCGTCGGTGCTCGGCGCGCTGCTCGTCGCGGTGCCGGCCGTCGGTTCCGGGGCGCTGACCGCGACCGAGCTCGCCGTCGTCGTCCTCGTGCCGCTGGCTGCGTTCGAGGCGACCGCGCCGCTGCCGGCTGCGGCCGCCCAGCTGCGCCGGTCGGCGCAGGCCGCGCGGCGCATCTCGGCGCTGCTCGCGGCCACGGACAGCGCGGCGCGCCCCGGCGTCGTGCGCGACAGCGTCGCGCCGGACGGCGTCGCGCCGGACGCGGCGCCCGAGGCGCTCGACCCGCTCGCGACGACCCTGCAGCCGCCCGGCCTGCACGCGCGCGGCCTCGTGTGCGGCTGGCCCGGCGGCGAGGCGTGCACCGCCCCGCTGGACCTCGACCTCACGGGCGGATCGCTCGCCGTCGTGGGCCCGTCCGGAACCGGGAAGACGACGCTGCTGCTCACGCTGGCCGGCATGCTCGCGCCGGTCGGCGGCGCGGTGCGGGTGGACGGCGTGGACCCGCACGGGCTGCGTGGGCCAGAGCGCGCCGCGCACGTCGCGCTCACCGCCGAGGACGCCCACGTGTTCGGCACGAGCGTGCTGGAGAACATCCGGGTGGCGCGTGGCGACGTGGCGCGCGAGGAGGCGCTCGAGCTGCTCGACGCCGTCGGCCTGCGCGCGTGGGTGGAGGCGCTGCCGGACGGGCTGGACACAGTCGTCGGGCCCGAGACGATCTCCGGCGGCGAGCGACGCCGGCTCCTCGTCGCGCGCGCGCTCGCGAGCCCCGCTCCCCTGCTCCTGCTCGACGAGCCAGCCGAGCACCTCCCGGACGACGTCGCGCAGGCGCTCGTGCGTGACCTGCTGGCGCTCGGCCGGCACGAGCGCAGCGTCGTCGTCGTGACGCACCACGTCGCGGCCGTCGAGGCGGCGGACGCCGTGGTGACGCTCGGGCACGCCGTGCCGGCGGGCGCGGCCGCGACCGGTGCCGCGCCCGGTGCCGCGTCGGCGGCGCCGGCGCCCGCCGCGAGCGAGGCATGATCGGGGCATGACGTCCCCGATCACCCCGGCTCTGCTCACCAAGGTCCTCGAGCTGGCGGGACAGCTCGACGCCGAGCGCGTGCTCGCCGAGCTCGTCGTCTCCGCCGCCGACCTCACCGGGGCGCGGTACGCCGCGATCGCCGAGCTCGACGCGTACGGCGAGACCACCACGTTCGTCCAGCAGGGCGTCACGCCGGAGGAGGAGCATGTGCTGGGCCACCCGCCGCGCGGCCACGGCGTGCTCGGCGCGCTCCCGCAGGAGGGCGTGCTCCTGCTCGAGGACCTCACCCGCCACCCCGCGTTCGGCGGGTTCCCGCCCGGCCACCCCCCGATGCACACGTTCCTCGGCGTGACGGTCGCCGCCGGGGAGATCTCGCTCGGGCGCCTCTACCTCGCCGAGAAGGCCGGCGGGTTCACCGCGCATGACGTCGAGACGGTCCAGCTGCTCGCCGCGGCGGCCGCCGTCGCGATCGACAACGCGCGCCTGTACGAGCAGGCGCAGGACCGCGAGCGCTGGCTCGCCGTCTCGCAGGAGATCACGACGGCGCTGCTGGAGGGCTCGGACGAGGAGGACGTGCTGCAGCTCGTGGCACGGCGCATCCGCGTGGTCGCCGACGCCGACACCGCGGCGATCGTGCTGCCCTCGGTCGACGACGAGTGGGTCACCGAGATCGTCGACGGCGCCCACATGGCCGAGATGATCGGCAACACGCTGCACGAGGACGGCCACGCGATCCGCAGCGTTCGCACGGCGCGAGGTTCGATCGTGGAGTCGATCAGCCGCGAGCCCGACCGGTTCATCGCGCCCGCGCGGGCGTTCGAGCGCGCCCTCTACGCGCCGCTGCTGTCCAGCGGCGCCGACGGTGACGGCCACGACGCCCTCGGCGTCCTCATCCTGTTCCGCCTCCCGGGGCGGCCCGCGTTCACCGAGGGCGACCTCGCCGTCGCGAACGACTTCGGGGCGCAGGCGGCGCTCGCGCTGCGCCTGGCCGCGGCCCGGCACGCGGAGGACGTGGCGTCGCTGCTCAACGAGCGCAACCGGATCGCGCGCGACCTGCACGACCTCGCGATCCAGCAGCTCTTCGCCACCGGGATGCGGCTCGAGCACGCCAAGTCGCTGCTCGCCGGCGACAACCCCGCGGAGGTCGGGGTGCGCACCGAGATCGACCAGGCGATCGACGGCGTCGAGGAGGGCGTGCGGCAGATCCGCGGCATCGTGCGCTCGCTGCGCGACCGCGACGAGCACCTGCCCGTCGTCGAGCGCCTCGTCCGCGAGGCGTCCCTGGCGCGCGCGAGCCTCGGCTTCGCGCCGTCCATGCTGCTCACGCTCGACGGCGAGCAGCTCGCCTCGCTCGACACGTCAGGCGACGTCGCGAGCGAGATCGACGCGCGCCTCGGCGACCGCCTCGGCGACGACCTCGTCGCGGTCGTGCGCGAAGGGCTGTCGAACGTGGCCCGGCACGCCGCGGCGACGAGCGCGCGCGTGGAGATCCGGGTCGACGCCCGCACGGTCTCCGTCACGGTGACCGACGACGGCCGCGGCGCCGACCCCGCCTCGGACCGGCGCAGCGGGCTGGGGAACCTCGCGTCGCGGGCGGCGGAGCACGACGGCGTGTCTCGCCTCGAGCCCGGGCCGGACGGCTGCGGGTCTCAGCTCACGTGGGAGGCGTGGATCGGCTGACCCGGGCGTCGCGCGGGGAACGCTGCCCTGCGCCGTAGTGCCCGCGGTTCGAGACTCAGCGGTTCGAGACTCAGCGCCAGGACGTGGAGTGCTGGCTCGCGACCCAGGCGATGACCTGCGTGCGACGGGACAGCCCGAGCTTGGCGAGCATCGACGTCACGTGGTTCTTCACGGTCTTCTCCGCGAGGCCGAGCTCGTCGGCGATGTCGCGGTTCGTCATCCCCTTGGCCACGAGATCGAGGACCTTCGACTCGCTCGCGGTGAGGTTCGCCGTCGGGTCCGGGTGGGCCTGGCGGCGGCGGGTGAGGGTGCGCTCGTCGAGCAGCACGCGGCCGGCCGCGACGGCGCGCACGGTGTCGACGATCTCCGAGCCACGCACGGTCTTGAGCACGTAGGCGCGGGCGCCGGCCTGGACCGCGGCGGCGAGGGCGTCGTCGTCGTCGAAGGAGGTCAGCACGATCGCCCGGGTGTCCGGCGAGCTCTGCGCGAGGGCGGTGATGACGTCGATGCCGGTGCCGTCCGGCAGCTGGAGGTCGACGAGCGCCACCTGCGGCTTGAGCAGTGCGCCACGGCGCTGGGCGTCGGCGACGGTGCCGGCCTCGGCGACGACGTCCAGGCCCTCGGCGGCGGCGACGACGTCGGCGATGCCACGACGGACGACCTCGTGGTCGTCCACGATCATGACGGTGGTGGGTGCGCTCACCCCTGCAGGGTATCGGCACCACCCCGCCGGAGGCGCGAGGCGAGCGGGCGCGCGAGCGCGTCGAACGCCGGCTTGCGGTCATGCGAGGGCGCCGAACGCTGGGTCGTGGTCACGACAATCCCCGCTGGTGACCGAAACTCAGCGCTCGACGCCCGCCGGAACGCAGCATTCGAGGCGTGCAGACCTACGCCAGAGGCTCAGGCGGCGCGGGGCGCGCGCTGGCAGCGCGGGCACAGGTGCGAGGAACGGTTCATGAACGACAGCCGCACGATCGGCGTGCCGCAACGCGGGCACGGTCGTCCCTGCTGCCCGTAGACCGCGAGCGAGCGGTCGAAGTAGCCCGACGCCCCGTTGACGTTGACGTAGAGCGCGTCAAACGAGGTTCCGCCCTGCGCCAGCGCCTGCGACATCACCTCGCGTCCGGCCCCGAGCACCTCGACGACGCGGGCCGCCGGCATCGAGGCGACCAGGCGCTCGGGGTGCACGTGGGCGCGCCACAGCGCCTCGTCGGCGTAGATGTTTCCGACGCCGGAGACGGCGGTCTGGTCCAGCAGCACGCGCTTGATGCCCGATCGGCGACGGCGCAGCGATCGGGCGAGCACCCGGAGGTCGAGCGCGGGGTCCAGGAGGTCGCGGGCGATGTGGGCGACGGGCGCAGGCAGTGCGGGGTCGGGCGCGCCCAGGCCACCCGGGCCGCCGTCCGCGGTCGGGACCAGGGGCTCGAGAGCGACGTAGCCGAAGGTGCGCTGGTCTACGAAGTCGAGTGCGCCGTCGTCCGCGAACGTGAGGCGCACCCGCAGGTGGGGGTGGGCGACGCCCGCGGTGGCGTGTGCCGCGGCGGCGTCGCGGACGAGGAGCTGGCCGCTCATGCCGAGGTGCACGAGGAGCGCGGATGCTACGTCGAAGGCCGGGGTGGGCTGGCCGCCCGAGGCGGGCTCGCCGTCGGGCGCGGGCTGGGTGCTCGAGGTGCGCTGGCCGCCTGAGGCGGGCTCGCCGTCGAGCAGCAGCCAGGCGAACTTGCCGCGGCGCACGGCCGCGCTGGCGGTGCGACCGACGAGGCCCTCGGTCAGGGCGTCGGCCCCGCCGGCGGTGCGGCGCACGGCGCGGGCGGAGAGAACGTCGACGGCGGCGATGCGGCGACCGAGCACGTGCGCGGCGAGTCCCGCGCGGACGATCTCGACCTCGGGAAGCTCGGGCACGGTCAGCTGGCGGAGTGCAGGACGAGGGGGGCGCGCGGTCAGGCGCCGCTGCGCACCCGACGGCGGGCCTGGTTCGAGGCGCCGTTGACGGGCGCCTCCGCGGAAGCCGTCGACCCACCGCCGTTCGAGGAGGCACGAGCGGTCGGTGCGCCGTCGGCGGCGTCGGCCCCGGCGAGCGAGGCGAAGGCCTGCTGCGCGGCGACCTGCTCGGCGTGCTTCTTCGCCGTGCCGGTGCCCTGGCCGTGGACGATCCCGCCGAGGAGGACCTGCGCGGTGAAGACGCGCGCGTGGTCCGGCCCGGTGTGCTCGACCTGGTAGACGGGGACGCCGAGGCCGAGCTCCGCCGAGCGCTCCTGGAGGCTCGTCTTCCAGTCCAGGCCGGCGCCGGCGGAGGCCGCGACGGCGAGCGTCGGCTCGAGCAGTCGCAGCACCATCGCCTTCGTGCGCTCGAGGCCCGCGGAGAGGAAGGCGGCGCCGATGAGCGCCTCGAGGGCGTCGGACAGGATCGAGTCCTTGTCCGCGCCGCCGGAGGTCGTCTCACCGCGGCCCAGCAGGAGGTACTGCCCGATGTCGAGCGCGCGGGCGACGCCGGCGAGGGCGCGCTGCGACACGCACGCGGCCCGCATCTTGGCGAGGTCGCCCTCGGGGACGTCGGGGTGCGTGGCGAAGAGGTACTCGGTGACGATGACGCCGAGGACCGAGTCGCCGAGGAACTCCAGGCGCTCGTTCGTGGGGGTGCCGCCCGCCTCGTGGGCGAACGAGCGGTGCGTGAGCGCGAGCACGAGCAGCTCGGGGTCGATCTGCTCACCTAGCCCCGCCAGCAGCGCGTCAACGCTACCGACGGGGCGGGGGGTGCTCACGCTCATGACGCTCAGGCGTCCGTGCGGATGGCCTCGGCGTAGGTGCGCTCGTTGTAGGCGCCGCACGACGGGCACGCCTGGTGCGACAGGCGCGGGGCCTTGCACTTGGGGCAGGTGCTCAGGGTGGCGGGCGTCGCCTTCCACTGCGAACGGCGCGCACGGGTGTTGGCGCGCGACATCTTGCGCTTGGGAACAGCCACGGGTCTTCCTCTTCCTTCGTCGTGAAACCGCAGAGAAGTCTACGGCACGTCCTGCTGGTCGGGTGTGTCGGATGTCCGGGGCGCCCGGGGCGTCTCGGAGGTCTCGTCGTTCTCGTCGTCGCGGGTCAGCGCGTCGACCAGTGCCGCCCACCGGGCGTCGATCTTCTCGTGCCCGTGCTCGGTGCCCGCCTCGTTGAGGTCGGCGCCGCACTCGGGGCACAGACCCTTGCAGTCCGGGCGGCAGTACGGCTGGAACGGGAGGGCGAGCACGACGGCGTCGCGCACCGCCTGCTCGACGTCGACGAAGTCTCCGGTGAGCTCGTGCACCTCGTCCGCCTCGTCGTCGTCCGGGTCGTGCTCGATCGCACCCGGGTAGGCGTAGAGCTCGGTGAAGTCGACGTCGATCCGGTCGGTGACCTCGCCCAGGCACCGCACGCACTCCCCCACGAGCGGGGCGCTGATCTCGGCCGAGGCGAGCACGCCCTCGACGATCGACTCGAGCCGGACGTCCAGCGTCACGGGAGCGCCCTCGGGTACGCCGATCACCTCGATGGCCAGGTCGGCGGGTGCCGGGACCTCGAGGGTGTACGTGCGCATCGTCCCGGGGCGACGGCTGAGGTCGTGGATCCCGATGACGAACGGTGAGCGCGTGTCCACGCGGATGCTCCAGTTCGTGCGAGGTGGGGGCGGCCGACGGACGGCCAGCGTTCTACCCTACCGTACGCGCGGCCGTCGGCCGGCGCGGGTCCAGGGGTGTCTGCCCGGGTGCTCGCCGGTGGCCCCTCGGTGGCCCGTCGGGTGCTCGTCGGGTCAGGAGGACTTGCGCCCCGCGAGGCGCGCTCGGCCGGCCAGGACCTGCTGCTTCACCGCGTCGAGGTCGGTCTCCAACTGGGCGAGCCGAGAGTCCGCGTAGTCGTCAGCGCCCGCCTCGAGCTCGGCGGCGCGCTGCTCGGCCCGCGCGACGATCTCGGCGGCTCGCGTGCGCGCTCCCTCCGTGAGCTCGTGCTCGTCGACGAGCTTCTCGGCACGCAGCCGCGCGTCGGCGACGATCGCCTCGGCCTCGGCGCGCGCCCGGGTGAGCACCTTCTCCGCCTCGGCCACCACCTGGTCGGCGGCGGCGACCTGGTCGGGGACGGCCTCGCGCGCCGCGGCGAGCAGGTCCAGCACCTCGGCCTTGTTCACCAGCACGGACGCGCTCATCGGCATGGCGCGCGCGTGCTCGAGCAGCGTGGCCACGTCGTCGAGCAGCCCGAGCAGCGGGGCGGACCGGTCGTCCGACGCGGACTGCGCAGACGCGCGGGTGGCAGCGGGATCGGGGTCGTGGGTCACGGGTTCTCCTGGCGGGTGAGGGAGCGGAGTCGGGCGCGGACGAGATCGCCGACTCCCGGGGGAACGAGGTCGTCGACGGGGCCGCCGTAGCGGGCGACGTCGCGGACCATCGAGCTCGCGATGTGGGAGAGGTGGCCGGAGCCGACGAGGAACACGGTCTCGATGCCCGACAGGTGCCGGTTCATCGCGGCCATCGGCGCCTCGCCGTCGAAGTCGGCGCCGCCGCGCAGGCCCTTGACCACGGCGACCGCACCGACCTCGCGGCAGAAGTCGACGAGCAGACCGGGCATCTCGGCCACCCGCACCGTGGGCAGGTGGGCGACGGCGCCCGCGAAGGCGGTCACACGCTCCTCGGCGGTCAGCAGGGGCGCCTTCGCAGCGTTGCGTCCGACGGCGACGACCACCTCGTCGAACAGCGCCGCGGCGCGCGTGACGACGTCGACGTGCCCCAGGGTGACGGGGTCGAACGTGCCGGGGACGACGGCGGTGCGCACCCGTCCAGACTAGGCGCCGATGCGCAGCGACCGCGCGGGAGGCTCGCCGTCGGGCTCCGGCTAGCGTCGCGAGCGCTCGTCCTTGCCCTTGTCGCCGTTCACGACGATGCCGACGATCGGCACCGCGAGGAAGAACAACCAGGACCAGACCCAGCCACCGAACAGGAATCCGCACAGGAAGAACAGGATCGTCGCGACGATCGGGGTGATCGCGAGGATCTGCCCCTTGCTCAGCCCTCCCCCTGAACGGGCCGGCGGGACGGAGGCTGCGGGCACCCCGGCGGCGGGCGTCGGGGCGCCGTACGCGGGCGTGCCGTACGACGACGTGCCACCGGGCGCGTCACTGGCCGACAGCGGCGGGTCGAGCGGGTAGCCGATGCTCTCGTTGCGGTTCGCGCCGTGCCCGGCGTCGGAACCCGAGGGGTTCGACGAGCCGAGGTTCGAGGGATCGGGTCGCGGGGCGTCCGAGGTGCTCATGGATCAGGACGGTATTCCCGCGGGGGCGCTCAGGGAAGCACCTCGCGGGCGTCATCGGCAGACCCGTCGGCCGGATCGCCGTCGGGGCCGGCGGTGCCGCCCGGCGCCACGTGGTCCAGCAGGTGCAGCACGGTCTCGCCGTAGCGGCGATCCCGCCAGGCCTCCAGGCCCTCGGGCAGCGCGACCGGTTCGCTGCGCACGGAGCGTTCGAGCACCACGACGGCGTCGGCCGCGAGGTGCGGCACGAGCGCCGCGAGGACCGTGGCCACGCGCGAGGAGTCGACGTCGTAGGGCGGGTCGAGGAACGCGAGGGTCCAGCCGCCGTCCGGCACGGCTCCGACCGCACGTGACGCCCCGCCGGTCGCCCCGGCGTGCGCTCCGGTCGCTCCAGCGGTCGCTCCGGTCCCCCCGGCGAGGAACGTCTCCACCTTCGCCTGGTGCGTCCGGACGAGGCCTGTGAGCCCGAGCGACCTCGCGTTGGCCCGGCAGACGTCGGCGGCGCGACGGTCCGCCTCCACGAGGTCGACGTGAGCCGCGCCGCGGCTTGCCGCCTCGAGGCCGAGCGCTCCGGAGCCGGCGTACAGGTCCAGGACGCGTGCGCCGTCGAGCAGGCCGTCGTGATCGAGCGCCGTGAAGAGCGCCTCGCGCACCCGGTCCGTGGTCGGGCGCGTCCCCCGCGGCGGGACCGCGATGGTCCGTCCGCCGACGCTCCCCGCGATGATCCGTGCCACCCCGGCAGCCTAGTGACGCGGTCGCGCATCAGCCGATCGGACGCCGCAGCAGCGATCTCAGCGCCGAGGCGGCTGCTTCGCCTGCTGCTGCTCCGCCTGCGCCTGGGCGCGCGCCATCAGGCCGGAGGGCTGCCCCGGCTTCTGGACGCCGCGCACGTGCAGCGCGACGAGCACGAGGATCGCCGAGAGCACGACCTGGATCTGGACGAGCACCACGGCCGGCCCGACGACGAGGGCGACCGCCGCCGGCAGCACCGTGACGAGCGCGAGCGCGGGGCCGAGCGCGACGGCGGAGAACAGGTCGGGCGGGTAGGCGCCCTGCGGCGTGATGACGAGCGGCTTGGACCAGTCGGGCGTGCGCCGGTAGGCGGTGATGATCCCGGTGCCCGCGAGGCCGGGCGCGACGGCGAGCGCGAGCGCCAGCCAGCTGATCCCGAAGCCGCCCGCGAGCAGGACGGCAAGCACCCCGAGCACGACCGCGGCCCACACGGCCGCGACGATCGCCGCGAGCAGCACGCGCGCGCCGCGCGTCGCGCGGGCGGACATGCCGAGCACGCGGTCCAGGGCCGGCGCGTGCTCCCCCGCCCGGGCGCCCGCGCCGAGGGCGGTCGCGGTGAGCGAGCCGCCGACGACGAGCGTCAGCGCCGTGACGATCGGCGAGGCGCCCGCCGCGGCCACCGCGACGGGCAGCACCGTGGCCGCGAGGATGTTCGTGATCCGACCCGGGCTGCGGGCGAGCAGGAGCGCGTCGGCCGTCATCATCGCGGTCATCCGGCCGCGCGCCGTGACCAGAGACGAGCTGCGGCGGCGAACGTCGGCCCCGGCGTCGGTGAGCGCACGCCCGAGGGCACGCAGGTCCATCGTGAGGACCGCCGTCGTGGCCTCGCCGATCCGCGCACCGCGCGTGCGCAGGACCGCGCCCGGGATCGCCCCGACGCGCAGCAGCACGCCGACGAGCGCGACGACGGCGAGCACACCGGCCGGGATCGCCACGATCGCGGGGTGCAGCGCAGGCGCCGCAGGGTCCGTGAGGGCCAGGCCGAGCCAGGCGAGGACGGCGACCGCGGGCAGCGCGTCACCGAACCGCGCGACGAGGCGCGAGTGTCGCGCCTGGCGCACCGGGGAGGCGTTGCTCGTCTGCGCGAGGATCGTGGCGCCGACGAGCGCGACGCCGATGCCGACCCCGGCGAGCGCGAGCCACGGCAGTTCCGCCGGTTCGCCGACGAGGCCGATCAGCACGCCGACGAGGCCACCGACCCCGGCGCCGAGGCCGAGCCAGCCGAGGGCGGTGGGCCGCAGCAGCGAGGCGCGGTCGGCCGGCGTGGGCAGCCACCACAGCGCGCCGGCGGATCCGACCGCCACCGGTCCGAGTCGCACGAGCAGGGCCAGGGTGGGTCCCACGACGGCGAGCGCCGCCACGAGCACGAGCCACACCGGGTCGACGAGTGCCGCGTGCTGACTGGTCGCGTCCGTGTTGATGCCGCCGCCGAGCAGGCGGGCCCCCTGCACCGCGACCACGATCGCGATCGCGGCCGTGAACACGTAGGTGTAGAGGTCGCCGAAGATCTTGTACCAGGGCGCGCCGCCGTGGCCCTTGCGGGCGCGACGGGTGAGGGCGCGCAGGCCGGCGCCGCTGGGGACGTCGGACCCCACGGGGTGGGTCGAGGGTGCGACGCCCGCGAGGTCGTCGGGCGCGTCGGGGCTGTCGGGGGCGTCGGGGCTCACAGCGCCTCGATGAACGCGAGCGCCTGCGCGGGCTTGGTCGAGCGCACCGAGGACTCGGTGAGAAGCAGCGCGTGCGACGCCGCGCCGACGAGCGCCGGGTCGTGCGTGGCCATCACGACCGTCACGCCCGCCGCACGCTCGGCGCGCAGCCGGGTCACGAGCCGGTCTCGCATGCCCGCGTCGAGGCGCTGCTCCGGCTCGTCGAGCACGAGCAGCTTGCGTGGGCGCACGAACGCCGCCGCGAGCAGCATGCGTCGCCGCTGACCGGAGGACAGCGCCGCCGGCATCGCGCGCTGCCGCTCGCCCAGGCCGAACTCGTCGACGAGCTCGGTGACGAGGTCGCTCGCCTTCGCGACGCCGTGGCCGCGCGCGAGCAGCAGGAGGTGCTCGCGGACCGTGAGCGCAGGGAACGCGGCGTCCTCGTCCATGACGGTGGCGACGGCGGAGCGGAACTCCGCCTCGCGCTCGTCGACCTCGCGCCCGAACACCTCGACCTTGCCGCCCAGCGGCGCCAGCAGGCCCACGACAGCACGCAGGAACGTCGACTTCCCGCTTCCGTTCGCACCGACGACGGCGAGCCCCGCCCCCGGCGGGACGGAGACGTCGATCGGGGGACAGACGGCGGTCGCGGCGCTCTCGCCGTAGCCGACGAGCAGGCCCTGGGAGCGCAGTGCGGGGGTCGAAGCCACGACGACGAGCGTAGGACCCGCGCGGCGGCGGTCTTGCGCCCGTTGGTCCTGGCAAGCCGGTGGTCCGGGCTGCCCCGCGGGTCGCAGGGTGGTGAGTCGCGACTCACCTCTCGCCGGGTCGGTCGCGAGCCGGTGGTCCGGGCTGCCCCGCGGGTCGCAGGCCCGGGTGGTGAGGCGCGACTCACCTCTCGCCGGGTCGGTCGCGAGACGCTGGCGGAGGGTCAACCGCGCTCGAGGAACTCCTCGCGATCACCCTCGAGCGTGCGCTCGATCGCGGCGGCCAGGTCGGGGTGCTCCGCAAAGGTCGGGTCCTGCGCGACGAGCGCGCGCGCCGCGTCCCGGGCCGCCACGATGACCTTCTCGTCGGTGACCACGCGCAGCAGCCGCAGCGTGCTGCCGCGCCCGTGCTGCGCGGCGCCGAGGACGTCGCCCTCGCGTCGCTGCACGAGGTCGGCCTCGGCCAGCGCGAACCCGTCCCGCGTCCCCGCGAAGGTGAGCAGCCGCTCGAGCGACGGGCTCGGCGCCTCGTTCCGGCCCGGGAACGGCAGCGGGGAGACCGCGAAGCACACCCCCGGGAGCGCGCCGCGACCGATCCGACCGCGCAGCTGGTGCAGCTGGGACAGGCCGAACCGGTCGGCGTCGAGCACGACCATGACGCTCGCCTCGGCCACGTCGACGCCGACCTCGACCACGGTGGTGGAGACCAGGACCGGGGTCTCGCCCGACGCGAACGCGGCCATCGCGGACTCCTTCTCCTCCGCGGCCAGGCGTCCGTGCAGCGCCCCGATCGGCACGCCGGCGAGCGCCGGGAGGGTCCGCAGCCGCTCGACCACCGCCTCGACCGAGGCGAGTTCGCGGACCGGGCCGTGCTCGCCGTCGTCCGCGTGTCCGGAGACGGCGGGGATGGCCGACGGCGAACCCGCGGCGCCGACAGGAGCGGCGAGGGCGGCGGCGTCGTCCGGGTCGGGGTCGACGGCGGTGAAGTCCTCCCCGGCCTCGCCGGCCGACGCGCTGATCCGCGGGCAGACGACGTAGGCGCGTCGGCCCTGCGCGACCTCCTCCGCGACGCGCTGCCACATCCGGTCGGTCCAGCGCTCGTTGTGCTCGGGCACGACGAAGGTCTCGACCGCGGCGCGGCCGGCGGGAACGTCGCGCAGCGTGGAGACCTCGAGGTCGCCGAAGATCGTCATCGCCACGGTGCGCGGGATCGGCGTCGCCGTCATGACGAGGAGGTGCGGCGCGGTGCGGCCCTTGGCGCGCAGCGCGTCGCGCTGCTCGACGCCGAATCGGTGCTGCTCGTCGACGACGACGAGCCCGAGGTCGGCGAACTGGACGTGCTCCTGGAGCAGCGCATGTGTGCCGATCACGATCCCGGCGCTGCCACCCGCCGCCTCCGCGAGGGCCTTGCGCCGCTGACCCGCGGACATCGAGCCGGTGAGGAGGACGACGCGGGTGGCGTCGTCCGCGCCGCCGAGCATCCCGCCCTCGGCGAGCGGCCCGAGCATCGCGCGGATCGACCGCTCGTGCTGCGCGGCGAGCACCTCGGTGGGGGCGAGCAGCGCCGCCTGGCCGCCGGCGTCGACGACCTGGAGCATCGCCCGCAGCGCGACCAGCGTCTTGCCGGAGCCGACCTCGCCCTGGAGCAGGCGGTGCATGGGCACCGTGCCGGCCAGCTCGGCCGAGATCACGCCGCCGACGTCGAGCTGCCCGGCCGTGAGCTCGAACGGCAGGCTCGCGTCGAACGCGTCGAGGAGGCCCTGCATCCGGGTGGGCCGGGCGGCCGCGGGGTCCGCCGCCGCCTCGGCCCGGCGCCGCGCCATCGCGGCCTGCAGCACGAACGCCTCCTCGAACCGCAGCGCGTCCTGCGCGGCGAGGAAGTCGCGGAACGTCTCGGGCTCGTGCAGCGCGCGCAGCGCCGTGGCGTGGCCGAGCAGGCCCTCGGACATCCGCACCTCGAACGGCACCGGGTCGGGCAGGTCCTCGTCCCGCAGCCGGTCGAGCTGGCCGCGCAGCGTGGCGCCGATGTGCTCCGACGTGAGCCCACGGGTCTGGCCGTAGAGCAGCCGCGGGCGCTGGGCCTGCGCCTCGATCTCGGCGTCGGACAGCCCGGAGTCCACGACGTCGATGCGCGGGTGCACGATCTGCAGACGCCCGTTGTTCATGCCGACCTTGCCGTCCACCGTGACCCGCCGGCCGACCGGGAGCCGCTGCTCGAGGTAGGCGACGCGGCCCTGGTGCGGGGCGAAGTAGACGAGCGGGAGGCGACGCGTGCCGTCGGTCACCTCGATGGTCACGACGGCGCCGCGACCGGCCCGCCGCTGCCTCGAGGTGAGCGAGGCGATCTCGACGATGACCATGACGTGCCGGCCCACCTCGACCTTCGACAGGTCGGTGAGCTCGCCGGGGTCGACGGCGCGGCGCGGGTAGTGCTCGAGCAGGTCGCGCACCGTGACGAGGCCGAGGCGGGCGAACTTCTTGGCCTGGCTGTCACCGAGGGCGAGCCGCAGGCTACGGTCCAGGGGCGCGCGACGGACGACTCCGCCGGTTCGCTCGCCGGTCTCGTCCGCAGCCACCCCACGAGCGTAGGACGCCGGTGCGACAGGGCGCTGCGGTGCGGTGGCTGGGTGTGGACGGCTGTGCACGACGGGTCCGACGAACGTGCGGGCCATCGGCGCGGACGGGTCGGACGGGTCGGACGGGTCCGGCGGCGGTTCGCGCGCGGCGTCCCGCCGATTCGATCCGCGTGGCCTCCCGGTGTATGCTGCTGCGGTTGCGTTGACCCGGATCGTTGCGCTGTGCCCTCGTGGTGCTGGCCGAAACCAGGGACGCTGTCAGGATTCGCCACCCGATCGGGTGGCTCACGATGAGGAGAACGACCGTGGCTTCGACCTGCGACGTGTGCGCGAAGCACCCGAGCTTCGGCAAGAGCGTCTCGCACTCGCACGTGCGGACCTCGCGCCGTTGGAACCCGAACATCCAGAAGGTGCGCACCGTGGTCAACGGCACCCCGACGCGCCTCAACGTCTGCACCTCCTGCCTCAAGGCGGGCAAGGTGACGCGCGCTCTCTGAGCCGCCTCCAGCCGGACTCGCGAAGGCCGCTGACCCGCCCGGGTCGGCGGCCTTCGTCGCGCTCGGACCCGCGGGTGTTCTCAGCCCTGCCGGGCGCGCCGCGAGCGCCACGCGACGAGCGCCACGACCGGCGCGACGAGCAACGCCACCACCACGAGCAGGCCGCCGATCACCGGCAGCGCCGAGGACTCCCCCGGGTCGCGGGCCATCGCCGTCGAGGCCTCGGCGAGCGTCACCGGGCCGGGGCCGTCGAGCACGAACCGGGCCCCGGGTGAGAACGCGCTGACGCCGGCGTCGTCGACGAGGAAGTCCCAGCCGCTGTAGCTGACGAGCGCGACGTCGTCGCCCAGCCCCACGACCTCGGCCGCGAGGCTCGGATCGTGCTGGAGCCCCGCGAGCACGACGGCGTCGTCCTCTCGCACGAACGTCGCGACCGCCGCGGGGTAGGTCCCGACGAGGACCGGTGCCTCCCACTCCGGGAGCGCCTCGAGCACGTCGCCCGAGACGTCGCCGGCGAGGAACGCGTCCGACCACGTGTGCACGGTGCGCGGCTCGCCGAGCGCGGACGGCACGTAGGAGTCGGCGCGCGCCTGCGCGACCACGGCGTCGAGCACGCCCGGACCGGCGATCTCGGCGCGGACGTCGTCGGGGACTGGCTGCGGTGCCACCACCCGACCAGGGTACGTGCGGGGCCTTAGTGGGGCGCGAGCCGGGCTGCCGAGCCCCGCCCTCAGTACCCGAAGTGGTCCCAGCCGAACGACCCGACCCAGGGCTCGCCGTCGAGCGTCACGCCCTTGCCCGACCCGACCCGGCCGACCGGACGGAACGACGCGGGCAGCGCGCCGGGCGGGAAGGTCGCCAGGAGTGCGTGGTCCTCCCCGCCGGTGAGCACCCACGCAAGCGGGTCGACGCCGAGCGACTCGGCGGCCTCCGCGAGCAGCTCGACGTCGGGGGCGAGCGCTCCCACGTCGAGGTCGAGCGCCACACCGCTCGCCGTGGCGATGCGGCCCGCGTCGCGCAGCAGCCCGTCGCTCACGTCGAGCATGGCCGTCGCGCCCGCGTGGGCGGCCTCGACGCCGGCCGTGAGCGGCGGGTCCGGGCGGCGGTAGGTCCTGGTGAGGAGGTCCGTGCCGGGAGGGGGGACCACGCCGTCGTACTCGTGCGCGGTGAGGAGCGCGAGGCCGGCGGCCGAGCGGCCGAGCGTGCCTGCGACGGCGACCACGTCGCCCACCCGCGCGCCGGAGCGCAGGACCGGAGGGCGGCCGTCGAGCTCGCCGAACGCCGTGACGGCCACGCAGATCGCCGGGCCGCCGGAGAGGTCGCCGCCGATCACGCCGACCCCGTGCGGCGCGCACGCCGCCGCGAGGCCCCGCGCGAGGTCCGTGACCCAGGCGGCGGGGGTGTCGCCCGGCATCGCGAGCGCGACGACGAGGCCGGTGGGCTCCGCGCCCATGGCCGCGACGTCGGCGAGGTTCTGCATCGCCGCGCGCCAGCCCACGTCCTCCCCCGTGCTCCAGGCGGTGCGGAAGTGCCGGTCCTCGACGAGCACGTCGGTTGTCACGACGAGGTCGCCGGCGACGCCGAGCACCGCCGCGTCGTCGCCCGGGCCGAGGCGCGTGGCCCGGCCGGCGGGCAGGAGCGGGACGAAAGAGGCGAGCAGGTCGGTCTCGGAGAGGTCGCGCACGAGCACGGGGCCATCCTGCCGCCTCCGCGTGCGGGGGCGCGCCCGGGCGCGGCTACCGTGGACGGGTGCTCGCGCGTCCGCTCTCGCCTCGTTCCGTCGGCGTCCGTCCACGGGGTCGCGCGCGGCTCGGCACGCTTCGCCCCTCGGCGGCGGTCCTCGCGCTCGGGCTCACGACGGCGACGCTCGCCTCGTGCTCGTCGGCGGCGGTCCTCGAGCCCGCACCCTCGGCGTCGGACCCCGTCTGCGCCCAGGTGCTGCAGGCGCTGCCGGGCGAGCTCGGCGGGGCGACGCAGCGCGAGACGACGTCGCAGGCCTCGGCCGCGTGGGGCGACCCGCCGATCACGCTGCGCTGCGGGGTCACGCCGCTCGGGCCGACGACGGACCGGTGCTGGGCGGTCACCGGTCCTGGCGACACGTCGGTGGACTGGGTGGTCAAGGAGTACGACGACGTCGTGGACCCCACCGACCCGGACGCCGCCCAGCAGCAGGCCGAGATCGGCAACGGTCGGTTCGTGTTCACCACGTACGGGCGCGTGCCCGCCATCGAGGTCGTCGTTCCGGTCGAGTACGCCGGCACGGACGCGACGGCGATCCTCATCGACCTCGGCTCGGCCGTCTCCCGGACGGACGCCCAGCGGTCCTGCTACTGACGGCGCGCCGCTCCGGGTGGCGAGTCGACTGCCTGGCCGCTGGCTCGCCGTCGGGCGCTGCGTGCCGGGCGAGCTCGGCCAACGTCACCGCCTCGTCGAGGGCGCCCCAAGGGGGCGTCACGACCCCGTCGCGAGGCGATATACCCCACGCTGACCAGCGCGAATGCGTGACCTTGGTCCTAACCGCGACGACGAAACACGCTCGTAACATCGCAGGCAACGGCCTCACGAGGGCCGGCCAGGCGCACATCTCAGGAGTCCCACGATGACCACGAACGACGTCCACCACGAGGCAGTCGCCCTGCTGCACGAGGCGCTGGAGGGGTACCTCCCGTACGCGCGCGTGCGGCGCAGCGAGCTCGACAACGCGACGTGGGAGATGCTGCTGCACGAGGCGCGCGCGGTCGTCGCCCGCACCGCCTGAGCCGGGTGAGCCGCGCGCCTCGCGCGGTGCGCACCTCGAGGCGCGCCGAACGCCGGACGGACGCTGCGCCGTCGTGCGCGCTCAGCGCAGCCCGACGGGACGCTCGAGCGCGAGCTCCAGGAGCTCGGTGATGAGCTCGGGGTAGGTGAGCCCCTCGTGCTGCCACAGCTGCGGGAACATCGAGAACGGCGTGAAGCCGGGCATCGTGTTCACCTCGTTGACGATCGGACCGGAGCCGGTGAGGAACAGGTCCACGCGTGCGAGGCCCTCGCAGCCGAGGGCGTCGAAGGCGTCCGCGGCGAGCGCGCGGGCGGCCGCCTCGTCCTCGTCCGAGACGACGGCCGGGATGCGCAGCGAGGTGGAGGACGTGTCGATGTACTTCGCCTCGAAGTCGTAGAACGCCCGGTCGCCGCCGACGACGATCTCGCCGGGCGCCGTCGTGCGCGGTCGGTCCGTGCCGCGGCCCTGCAGGACGGCGACCTCGATCTCGCGGCCGTCGATCGCGGCCTCGACGAGGACCTTGGGGTCGTGCCGGCGCGCGTCCTCGATCGCGGCGACGAGGGCGTCCTCGCCGTCGGCGAGCACGACGCGACTCACGCCCATGCTCGAACCGGCGCGCGAGGGCTTGACGAAGACCACGTCGCCCAGCAAGGGGATCGGGTCGAGGCAGAGCGCGCGATCGCGCTCCCAGCCCGCGCGCGTGATGACGGTGTAGGGGCCGACCGGCAGGCCGGCGCCGGCGAGCAGCACCTTCATCGCGTGCTTGTCCATGCCGGCGGCCGAGGCGAGGACGCCCGAGCCGACGTAGGGCAGGCCGAGCAGCTCGAGCAGGCCCTGCAGGGTGCCGTCCTCGCCGAAGGGGCCGTGCAGGAGCGGAAGCACGACGTCGACGCCGTTCAGCACGCGCGCGCCCTCCGAGGCGGGGCTGACGAGGACGCGGCCGGTCCTCGGGCCGAACGGAAGGACGACCTCGGGGTGGCCGGCGCGGACCTCGGGCAGCCGCGCGCCGTCGAGGCGGAGGGGCTCGGGGTCGTCGGGAAGCAGGAGCCAGGACCCGTCGCGGGCGATGCCGATCGGCACGACGTCGAAGCGGGAGCGGTCGATCGCGGAGAGCACGCCGGCCGCCGTCGAGCACGAGATGGCGTGCTCGCTGGAGCGTCCGCCGAAGATGATCGCCACCCTGATCCTGGTCACCTCGCGAGACTACGGGCCGCCGACGCGACGCCGTCGGACCGGCACGCGTAGGGTCGGCCCACGTGAGCCAGCACTCCCCCGCCTCCCCCGCCTCCCCCGCGTCCCACGCGTCCCGGGCGTCCCCCGCCTCCCACGTCGACTCGTCCTTTCGGCCCGCCACCACGGTGGTCGCCGCGGGCCGCCCCGCACGCGAGCCCGGCGCGGCGGTGAACCCGTCGATCGTCTACTCGAGCACGTACGTCGGCGACGAGACGCCCGCGCCCGGCCAGCTCGTCTACAGCCGGATCGGCACCGACGCGTGGGTGCCGTTCGAGGAGGCGCTCGCCGCGCTCGAGCGGGCCGACCAGCCGGGACTGCTCTTCGGGTCCGGGATGGCCGCGATCACCGCGGCGCTCGACCTCGTGGGGCCGGGTGCGGCCCTCGTCGTGCCGCGGCACGCCTACCACGCGGCGTTGGTCGCGGCCCGAGTGCTGGTGGAGCGGTGCGGCGTGCGCCTGCGCAGCGTCGACATCGCGGACACCGACGCCGTGGCCGCCGCGACGCGCGGCGAGGGCTGGGACGCCGACGGTGGCGGTCCGGCCGCCGTCGTGTGGCTCGAGACTCCGACCAACCCGATGCTCGAGATCGCCGACATCGCGGCCGTCTCCCGGGTGGCGCACTCGGTGGGCGGCATCGTCGTGGTGGACAACACCTTCGCGACTCCGCTGCTGCAGCGCCCGCTCGAGCTCGGCGCCGACGTGGTGGTGCACTCGGTCACGAAGTACCTCGCGGGGCACTCCGACGTCACGCTCGGCGCCGCGGTCACCTCCGATCCCGATCTGTACGCCTCCCTGCGGCGTCGGCGCACCTTCGGCGGCGCGATCGCCGGGCCGATGGACGCATGGCTCGCGCTGCGTGGGCTGCGGACGCTGGCGCTGCGGGTCGAGCGCGCGCAGGAGAACGCACTCGAGCTCGCCCGGCGGCTCGTCGACCACCCGGCGGTGCTCGCCGTCGCGCACCCCGGACTGCCCGACCACCCGCAGCACGCGCTCGCGGGTGAGCAGATGGACGGGTACGGCGCGATCCTCACGCTGTGCCCGCGGGGTGGCGCGGCCGCGGCGGCGCGACTGACCGGCGCGGTGCGGCTGTGGCTGCCCGCGACGTCGCTCGGCGGCGTGGAGTCGATGATCGAGCGGCGGCGGCGCTGGCCCGACGAGGCGCGGAGCGTTCCGGAGGAGCTGCTGCGGGTGAGCGTCGGGATCGAGCACCTCGAGGATCTGTGGGCGGACCTCGACCAGGCGCTGCGCGTGAGCCAGGAGAGGTAGGCGGGCGGGGCGTTCGTCCGGGCCGGGGCGTTCGTCCAGGCCGGGGCGTTCGTCCCGGCCCGGGCGTTCGTCCAGGGCGGGGCGTTCGTCCCGGGCGGGTCCCGACTCCGTGTAGCCGTGCATCGTCAGCGTGCACGACGGCGGTGCTCGCCTCACCCTGAGGCGCGCCTCGGTCGGCACGCATGACGGCGATGCACGCCTCCCTCTGATTCACGACCCCTCTTTCACTGTGCACGACGGCGGTGCCCGCCTCTCCCAGCTCGGCATGCACGACTGCGGTGCTCGCCTCCCGAAGATGCTCGCCTCGTTCGGCGGGGAGACGACGACGCTCGAGTCTTCATCGCGCGCCGGCGTGGCCTGCACGTCGGCAAACTTCGCCTCTCCGATGCCCGCCTGATCGGGCACGCACGCCCGCGACGCTCGAGTCTCCGTCGCGCACACCGACGCCGGGCGCACGACGGCGGTGCCCGCCTCCCCGAGTCCGCCACCCTTCATGTGGGCGCGTCTTTCGACCTCACGGTTCTCCTTCATGCGTGTCGGTGGCTGGACCTAGCTTTGCGACATGCGTTCGATGAGGCGGGTGGGACCGGATTCACGAACCGTTGGTTCGATCCCGCACACGCGCGGACCTGGGGCAGCGGGACGACGCGACCCGGCGGTCTCGCGGCGATGGGACGCGTCGCCTCGGCACCGGGCGCTCCGCGTGGGTCGCTCACCCGGACCGGGTCGTTCGGCCGCACCGGTTTGGCCCCCTGGATGCGTTGTCGGTGGTCGGGTCTAGCGTGTGGTACGCGAGTTCGACGTGGACGTCGGGCCAGGTGAGAGGGGGTGGCGAGGTGGCTGCGGAACCGGTCGCGGAACGGGGCATGGCGCATCGCGCGGGCGCGAAGGCACCAGCCACCCTTGCGCCCGCCCAGCGCCGGCGTGGCCGCGCGCCGGTCGGCTCGCCGCGGGTTCTGGATGCAGCGTTGCCGGAGCCGACGCCTCTCGTGCGTGCCCCGGCCCGGGCGGGCTCCGCGGGCGCGGGTTCGGTCGTCGCCGCGGGGTCTGGAGACGCTCTCCTCACCGCTGCCGGCGCTGCCGGCGCTGGGGGCGCGCTGGGTGAGCTGGCAGGTGCGGTGGATGTGGTGCGTGAGGCGGTCGCGACGCTGGCCGCCGTGGTGCGCGGTGTGCAGGCAGACCCGCCGACCGGCGTGGGCGGTGGGAGTGTTCTGACGGGCGCGGTGAAGGACCTGGACACCGCGTGCTCGGTGCTCGGGGTTGCGCGGGCGGGTGTGCTGGGGGTGGTGCGGGAGTCGGGGCGGTTCGCGCAGCCGGGTGCGGGTCGGGAGGACTTCACCCGGTGGCGCACTACGACCTCGGGCCAGTCACGGGGCACGACCCGGGCTGAGGAGCACCTCACGAGCGTGCTGACGGATCTGCCTCAGGTGCGCGAGGAACGGCAGCGACGCCTGTGCGAACGGCGGCGGCGCGAACGCAGAGCGCGGCGGCGAGTACGCCGACGGCGGCGGTGGGGACGCAGAGCGCGGCACGGGTTGTGGCGACAGCCGTGGGGTGACGACATGCGCGCCCACCGGAGGCTCGGCCACTGGCGCGCCCACCGGAGGCTCGGCCACTGGCGCGCCCGCCGGAGCCTCGGCCACTGGCGCGGCCGCCGGAGCCTCGGCCGCCGGTGTGGCGCAGGGTGGGGGTCGGTGGGGGGCGGCGTTCCGCCGCTCCGGACTCGCGGCCGAGCCGCCGTTGGCGCAGCTGCTCGACGGGACCCTGATCCGGTTCACGGCCCTGGAGGTCCTGGCCTGCGACGCCTACTGGCAGCGCCTCGTGCTCAACCCCGAGGGCCAACCGGTCAACATCGGACGCAGCGAGCGCACCTACACCGGTGACCTGCGCCGCGCGGTCCTGGTCCGGGACCGGCACTGCCAGTGGCCCGGCTGCACCCTGCGCGCCACCTGGTGCCAGGTCCACCACGTCCAGCACTGGGCCCACGGCGGCGAGACCAACATCGCCAACGCCATCACCATGTGCTCGCGCCACCACCACGACATCCACCGCGACGACATCCACATCACCACCACCCCCGGCGGGTTCGTCTTCACCACCGCCCGAGGCGACCAGATCGGGGCCACCACCCGCCTCGAAGACCACCTCCTCACCCCACCACGACCCCGCCACACACCGCCCGACGGCACAGCCCTGCCCACCGACGAGCCTCCGTTCGACGGCGCAGCCCTGCCCACCGGCGAGACTCTCTTCGACGACGCGACGTCCGAGACGGCCAAGCGGGAGGCCTCGGAGAGAACTCTGCCCACCCTCAGCGCCCGACCCGACGGCGCAGCCCTGCCCACCGGCGAGACTCTGTTCGACGGCGCGACGTCCGAGACGACCCCGCCCACGGCGTCGGGGAGAACTCTACCCACCCTCAGTGCCCGACCCGACGGCGCAGCCCTGCCCGCCGGCGAGACTCTGTTCGACGGCCCGACGTCCGAGACGGCCGTGCGAAAGGCCTCGGAGAGGACTCTGCCCAACGGCGAGACTCTGCTAGACGACGCGACGTCCGAGACGGCCGCGCCGACGGCGCCGGGCGGAACTCTGCCCACCCGCCCGGCCCCGTCCCACGGCGCAGCCGCGCCCACTCGCATTGCCCGACCCGACGACGCGGCCCCGCATCCCAACCGGAGCACCCGGTCGCGCAGCAGCGACGACACCGTGCACTCGACCGACCCGCCCGAACCCGACGACTTCCAGTTCCCCGAAGGCTGCCCCGCCCGCGACTGGTAGCCCGACGATGCTCCGCGCCTCGCCGTCGCCGGCGCGACCTGCGCCGGCTGGCGCGGGGAGCCTACTGGCACGGTCCACGCCTGGGAGTCGCCGCCGCCCGCCCGGCTCGGTGCTCGCCCAGGGAGAGCGCTGCTCGGAGCGCCCGAGCGCGGTCGCGCCGCCGCCGGTCCGGCGTGCGCCGCCGGGCCGGCATGCGCCGCCGGGCCGGCATGCGCCGCCGCACGCGGGCCGCGACCAGCGCTCCTCAGTCCTCAGCGCGCGGCGGGCGATCCACCAGCCGCTCGACCATCTCCTGCACGGTGAGCCCGTTGTACAACACGTCGACCACGGCCCGGATGATCGACGCCTTCACGCCGTTCCGGTTGGCGAGATCCAGGATGGGGCGGCAGGACTTGGCGCCCTCCGCCGTCGAGCCCGTGGCTGCGACGGCCTCCTCGAGCGACATCCCGCGACCGATGTAGGAGCCCAGCCGGTGGTTGCGCGAGAGCGGCGACGAGCACGTCGCGATGAGGTCGCCCATCCCCGCGAGCCCCGCGAACGTCTCCGGCTGCGCCCCCACCGCGGCCCCGATCCGCGCCGCCTCCGACAGCCCGCGCGTCATGATCGACGCCATCGTGTTGTCGCCGAAGCCCACGCCCTGGGCAATCCCGACGGCGAGCGCGATGACGTTCTTGACCGCACCACCGATCTCGATCCCGATGACGTCGGTCGCCGTGAAAACCCGGAAGTAGGGCGTCGCAATGGCGTGCGCGACCTCGAGCGCGGTGTCCTCGTGCTCGCACGCGACCACCGTGGCCGTGGGCTGCCGCTGCGCGATCTCGCCCGACAGGTTCGGCCCCGACAGCACCGCGAGCCGCTTCGCCGGCAGGTCCCACACCGATGCGAGCACCTCGCTCATGCGCTCGTCGGTGCCCTCCTCGACACCCTTCATCAGCGACAGCACGATCGCGTCGTCGGGCACGTCGTCGCGGTAGGGCGCGAGCAGGCCACGCACGATCTGCGAAGGCAGCGCCACCACGACCAGCCCCGCACCGGCAACCGCGGCGGGCAGATCGGTCGTGGCATTCACCGTGTCGGCGAGCCGCACTCCCGGCAGGTAGGTCGGGTTCTCGTGGTCGAGGCTGATCGACCGTGCCGTCTCCTCCGTCTTGGCCCACAGCACGACGTCGTGCCCCGCGTCCGCGAGCAGCTGCGCGAACACCGTGCCGAACGAGCCCGACCCGAGGACGGCGCAGCGCACCTCAGACCCCCGCCTTCCGGCGATCGAAAGGCTCCGCGGGCGGCGTCTCGCCCCGGATCTGCGCGAGCTGGGTCGTGATGGCGGCCATGATGCGGCGCGTCCCCTCCGCGAGCGCCTCGGGCGTGGGCTGCGCGCCCGGCTGCGGCCGCAGGTCGGTGAGGTCGACGGGCTCCCCCACGAGCGCCTGGAACGTGGTGCGCCGCAGCGTGGGGAACTTGGCCTTGCGCGGCAGGATCGCCGTCGACCCCCACTGCGCAAGCGGGATCACGGGCGCGCCCGACGTCAGCGCGAGCCTCGCAACGCCGGTGTGCGCGACCATCGGCCAGGCGTTCGGGTCCAGGGTCAGCGTGCCCTCGGGGAAGATCAGGACGCACTCCCCCGCCTCGAGCGCCGCCTGCGCCGCGACGAGCGAGTCGGCGGCCTGGCGCGTCCGCCGCTCCACGGGGATCTGGCCGGACCCGCGCAGCAGCGCGCCGAGCCCGAACACCTTCCACAGCTCAGCCTTGGCCATGATCCGCGGCGGCGCCCCGTTGTTGTAGAGGACGTGGGCCGTCGCGAGCGGGTCGAGCAGCGACGCGTGGTTCGCGGCGGCGATGAAGCCCTCGGGCCGGTGGAGGTTCTCGGTGCCGCTCCACCGCTTGCGGCCCATGAGCCACAGGAAGGGCTTCACCACACCGGCGATGAAGCGGTAGGTCGGGGAGTACCGGCGCTGTGTCACGGACGCCGATCCTAACGGCGCACGCGGTCGCGGGCCGCGCGGCGGCCGACCGAGCGCGTCGTGCGGACGCCGTCGCGGGCTCGGCAGCACCCACGACGGCGAGCCCCCTCCCTCTCGCATCGCACCCTGCACGACGGCGAGCCCCCCTCGCTCTCGCATCGCACCCTGCACGACGGCGAGCCCCCCTCGCTCTCGCATCGCACCCTGCGCGACGGCGAGCCTCCTCGGTCACATCGCACCCCGCGCGACGGCGAGCCCTCCCGGCCGGTGCAGGCGGCGATCGACGCCGCCCGCACCGACCAGGATCGAACCGACCGGCAGCTCAGCCGATCTGCTCCCACGGACCCCACGGCGACGCGCCCGGCTCCTGCGCCCGCGTCCACCACTTGGCCCGCCACAGGTGCGAGCCGTGCGACACGACGTCGCCCGCCACGAAGATGCGGCTCGACGTCCACGCGGCCACCCCGGACGGCTCGGCCGCGATCTGCTGCCACGGGCCGTACGCGTCCCCGGGCTTCTGACCCTGGGTCCACCACGACGCCCGCCACTGCGCACCCGCGTAGGTCACGACGTCGCCCGTGGTGTACACGGTGCGCGCGTTCCAGTCGGCCGGAGCGGCGGCCTCGGTGTCGTCGCCGACGATGATCCCGCGACCGTTCGTCGCGATGTAGACGCGACCGAAGACGTCGGGGTCTCCCTCGATGTCGGCGCCGATCCAGCCCCACTGGTGCTCGTCGTCGTTGATGCGCTCCCAGGACGTACCGCCGTCGATCGACCGGTAGACGCCACGCACGCCGTCGCGCTCCGCGGCGGTGTAGATCGCGGGGGTGAGCGCTCCGGGCGCGGCGCGGCCGAAGCCGACCGTGTCGGCGGCGTCGAAGCCCGCGACGGCGGACCAGGTGGACCCCGCGTCCGTCGATCGCCACATCCCGTACGCGCCCTCGTCGTCACCGCCGGCGAGCCACAGCACGCCGATCGAGCCCGGCATCGCGGCGAAGCGCACGTTGCCCTCGGCTGGCAGACCACCGGCGACGGCGGCGAACGTCGCCCCGCCGTCGTTGGAGCGGTAGAACATGCCGCCCGCGAGCCCGTAGACGAGGCGCGGGTCGACGCGGTCGCTCTCGACCCGCGCACCGACGGGCAGGCCGACGACGTCCGCCCACGTCGAACCCGTGTCGCCGGACCGACGGGGCGTCACGCCGTCGGGCGCCCACACCACGTTCGCGCCGTTAGCGCTCACCGTGACCGTGCCGGGTCCCGAACCACCGGAGGCGGGCGAGGTGACCCAAGTGGCGCCGGAGTCGGCCGAGGTCGCGACGACGTGGTTGCCCGACCCGTCCGTCCCCGCGCGCACGATCACCCCGGACGTGAGTCCCGCGGCGTCCACGCTCGTCGCCCCGCCGAAGTAGGGCGCCTGGAAGGTGTTGACGACCGTGTCGATGTCGCCGTGGACGAACCCGCCGAGGTCGAGCATCGCCGAGACGAGGTCGACGTCGCCGGCGGGCGCCACGAGGTCCTGGATCGCCGTCTCCTCGATGCCGTCGGCCACGGGCTGGAAATCCTCAGGGCGACGCGAGAGCGAACCGTTTCGATTGAGCGTCCCCGCCGCGCGGGTTGCGGGCGCCGTCAGGGACGCCCTGGCTCACGAGACGTTGGCACGCACAACCCTCTCCACGCGGGCAGCGGCGAGGGCCCTCGTCGGTCTCGAGATCACGCCGACGACGGACATCGCCTCCCCGAAGACCGACATCGCCTCGAGAACGGACCAGGATCACCTCGCGAAAGGACGAAGATCACCTCGCGAAAGGACCAGCATCACCTCGCGAACGACGGAGATCACCTCGCGATAGGACGAAGATCCTCTCGGGAAAGGACGGAAATCACCTCGCGGACTGTAAGAATGGCTCGCGGGGCGGTGGGTCAGGCGGGGTTCTCGGGCTCGCCGAGCGAGAGCATGAGGCGGTTGGCCCACGCGAAGAAGCCGGCGGCGCCCACGACGTCCAGGATCGCCTCGTCCGACAGCCCCACGCCGCGCAGCTCGGCCACGTGCTCGGCGTCGAAGGCAGAGGGCGTCCGGCTCAGCGCAGCGGCTGCCCGCACGACCGCGGCCCAACGCGGCTCCAGCTGCGCCGTGGCCGCCTCGGTGCCCTTCCGCAGCAGCAGGTCGACCTCGTCCGTGCGGTGCGAGAGCTGCTCCGCGAAGCGGGCGTGCACGCTCGCGCAGAACACGCAGCCGTTGACGCGCGAGGCGACCGCAGCGCTGAGCTCACGCTCGGGACGAGGCAGGCCCTCGCCGTCGGACGGCTTGCGCGGCGCGCCCGTGCGGAAGATGTCGAGGTCGGTCCGCGTGCGGGCCGCGAGCACCTCGGGGTCGAGCGCGAGCAGCCGGAAGTACGGGCTCGCGTCGCGGTTGCGCTCCACGAGGCCCGCGTACTGCCGCTCGCTCAGCTGATCGGCCGCCGGCGGCGTGAGCCACGGCACCCAGCCGAGGTTCGCCCGCGTGAAGTGGTCGGGGCGGTCGAGGTCGGGATACGTGGTGACCGCGCGGTCACCCGGGTCGACGACCGGCTCGACCTCAACCCCGAAGGCACCGGCCTCGGCGGCGCCGCTCGTCGCAGCACCACCCGCACCGGCGCCGCTCGCGTCGGTGGCCGACGTGTCGGCGCCAGCAGAGCCCACGGACACGCCGACAGCCGCGTCGGACGAGCCGGCGAGCACCCCGAGCCCGTGCACGAGCCGCACCTGGTAGGCCAGGAACGCCACGAGCTGCGACAGCGTCACGATCTGCGACGTCGTCCACCCCGCGTCCAGCAGCGCCTGCAGCGCCTGCGGCGAGGACTCCCGCGGCCGCAGCACCAACAGCACGGCGTGCGTCAGGCCCGAGGCGAGCCGCGGCGGCACGACGGCAGAGCTCGCCACCGTGAACGCCTCGCCCGGCTCGGACTCCCCCGCCAGCCCGGGCTCGCGGTACACCCCGTACGGACCCGGGCGCCGCGCTGCCTCCGCGATGGCGGCCACCTCCGCGGCGAGAGCCGCGTCGCGGGCCGCGAGCTCGCCGTCGTACGCCGCGCCGAGGGGCGCGGCCGCGGCGCCGTGCAGCGCGAGGACGAGGCTCGCGACGGCGTACCGCTCGACGAGCGGGAAACCGTTCTCCGCGACGGGCGCGAACAGCGCGTCGTGGCTGGCCTGGGTGTGCGTGCGGGCCACGTCGCGGCCCCGGCGGAGCGCGTCGAGCCTCGAGCCGGGCGCGATGCCGACCACGGCGTCGACGAGGTCGACTCCCCGTCCCCTCTGGGCGCCCTCGGTCGCGTCCGTGCCGGACGTGGCGGTGGCAGTCATCGGGAGACCTCCAAGGTCGGACGCAGCGCGAGGCGCGGCAGCAGCGGGGACACGTCGTGCGCGAGCAGCTCCAGGGAGCGCAGCACGAGTTCGTGCACGGGGTCGACGGAGTGGACCTGCACCAGCAGGTCGGTGGCGCGCTCGAGGATCGTGTCCTGCGCGAGCTGTGCGGCGACCTGCTCGGGATCGCCCGTCACGGTGTCCGATCGCGCGATGAGGTCCTCGACCGGTCCGTCGGGGTCGAGCCCCCACAGCCCGCCCCGCACCGCGACCGTCCGCAGGCCGCGGTCGGCCTCGCGACGCGCCGTCGCCTCGTCGTCGGCCACGAACACCGTGCGGGAGGCCGCGATCCGCGGCGCCGCGCCGTCGGGCAGGGCGTCGAGGTAGGCGTCCACGATCGGCTCCTGGATCTCCCAGATCCGCGCGTTCGGCGCGCCCTCGGGGCGCGGCTGGCTGCGCGAGAGCATGAGGCCGGACCCGTTCGCGCCGATCCGGGCCGCGCCCTCGGCGGAGAACGTCGCCTCCCAGCGGCGCTCCAGCAGCGTGGGCGCCGGCGGGTAGAGCTGGTTCTCGGGGTCGCCCAGGTCGAGGCCCGCCCACGCGTCGGTGACCACCTTGAGGTGGTCGGCGTAGATCGTGCGGCGGTCCGCGGCGTCGAACCCGAAGGCGCGGAACGACGACGGCGTGCCACCGGTCCCGAAGCCGACCTCCACCCGGTGGCCCGAGATCTCGTCGAGGACCGCGAGGTCCTCCGCGACCCGCAGCGGGTGCTCCAGCGGCAGCGTGATGACGCCGAAGCCCAGCCGGATCCGGCTGGTCAGCGCCGCGACCGAGGCGAGGAACACCGCGGGCGCGGGCAGCCCGCCCTCGAGCGCGTGGAAGTGGTGCTGCGCCACCCACGCGGAGTCGTAGCCCAGCTGCTCCGCGCGCACGATCTGGTCGCGCGCGTTGCGGTAGCGCTCCCCCGGCGACGTCTCGTCGAGCAGGCGGGTGAACAGGCCGAGGCGGAGCGGGGACGTCACGAAGGAACCTTTCCGGGGATCGAGGCGATGAGGTCGCGGGTGTACTCCTCGTGGGGGTCGGCGAACAGCGCGGCCGTGCCGCTCTGCTCGACGGCCCGGCCGCGCCGGAGCACCGTGACGGTGTCGGCGATCTGCCGGACCACCGCGAGGTCGTGGGAGATGACGAGGTAGGTGAGGCCGCGCTCGCGCTGCAGGTCGTCGAGCAGGCGGAGGATTCCGGCCTGCACGGTGACGTCGAGCGCGCTCGTGGCCTCGTCGAGGATGAGCAGCTCGGGGTGCAGCACGATCGCGCGGGCGATGGCCACGCGCTGGCGCTGACCGCCCGAGAGCTCGCGCGGCCGGCGGTGGTGCAGCTCGGCGGGCAGCGCGACGCGCTCGAGCGCCTGGACGGCGTGCGCCCGGCGGCCCGCGGCGCTGCCCTCGAGGCCGAAGTTCGCGAGCGGCTCCGCGACCGCGTCGAGGATCGTCTGGCGCGGGTCGAGCGACGCGTACGGGTTCTGGTAGACGAGCTGGACGCGGCGGCGCAGCTCGCGGCGCCGCGCGGAGTCCAGCGTGAGGACGTCCTCGCCGAGCACCTCGACCGAGCCGGCAGCGGCGCTCTGGAACGCCGCGATGACGCGCGCCGTGGTCGTCTTGCCCGAGCCGGACTCCCCCACGAGCGCGTGCGTCGTGCCGCGCGGGATCTCGAAGCTCACGTCGTCCACGGCCCGGAACGGCTGCTCCTTGCGCAGCCGCGCGCCCAGCCCGTGCCCGCCGAACTCCACCGAGAGACCACGCACGCGCACGGCGGGCTGCTCGCCGTCGGGCGCCGTGCGGGCGGCGCGGTGCACGGGCGTGGCGAGCGTCGGAGCGTCGGCCAGCAGGCGGCGGGTGTAGTCGGACTCGGGCGCGCGCAGCACCTGTGCGCTCGGCCCGTGCTCCTGCACGCGGCCCTCGCGCAGCACGAGCACGCGGTCGGCGTGGTCGGCCGCGAGTGCGAGGTCGTGCGTGACGAGCAGGATGCCGGTGCCGTGCTCCCGGCGCAGGTCCTCGAGCAGGTCGAGGATGCGCCGCTGCACGGTGACGTCCAGCGCACTCGTCGGCTCGTCGGCGATGAGCAGCCCCGGCCCGAGCGCGATCGCGGCCGCGATGAGCACGCGCTGCTTCATGCCGCCCGAGAGCTCGTGCGGGTACTGGCGGGCGCGGCGCGCCGGGTCGTCGATCCCGACCCGGTCCAGCAGCTCCTCCACGCGCGCGCCCAGCACGCGGCGCGGCGCCGCGCGGTGGATGCGGAAGGCCTCGGCGACGGAGTCCCCGATCCGCTTCGTCGGGTCGAGCGAGGCGCCGGGATCCTGCGGGATGAGCCCCACCCGCCGCCCGCGCAGCTCGCGCCAGCGGCGCGCGCTCGCCTGCGTCACGTCCTCGCCTGCGAGCTCGATGCGCCCGCCGACCACGCGCCCGCCCGCAGGCAGCAGGTCGATGACGGCCTGCGCCGTCGTGGTCTTGCCCGACCCCGACTCCCCCACGAGCGCGACGACCTCGCCGGGCGCGACGGCGAACGAGACGCCGTGCGTGACGGTGCGGCTTCCCGAGCGTCCGGCGTAGGCGACGGACAGGTCGGTGACCTTGAGCAGGTCGCTCATCGCGCGCCCTCCCGGCGTTCGGAGATCCAGCCGGAGATCCGGTTGGCGGACAGCACGACGACCACGACGACGAGGCCCGGCAGCGTGGTGAGCCACCACGACGTCGCGAGGTGGCTGCGGCCCTCGGAGATCAGCAGGCCCCACTCGGGCGTGGGCGGCGGCGCGCCGTAGCCGAGGAAGCCGAGCGTGGAGATCGCGAGCACGGCGGTGCCGAACTGCAGCGCGGCGAGCGCGAGCACGGCGGTGAGCGAGTTGGGCAGGACGTGCCTGAGCAGGACGCTCCACCAGCGGCCGCCGGAGCCGAACGCGGCCTCGACGTACTCGGTGCGTCGCACCCGCACGACCTCCGAGCGCGAGAGCCGCGCGAACGCGGCCACGCTCGTCACGCCGACCGCGATCGCCGCGTTCGTCGTGCCGAAGCCGAGCAGGATGATGACCGAGAGGCTGAGCAGCAGCCCCGGGATCGAGAGCAGCACGTCGACCACGCGCATGAGCAGCTCGTCGAGGAAGCCGCCGATCGACCCGGCGATCACGCCGAGCGCAGTGCCGGCGACGAGCCCGACGCCCACGGCGACCGTGCCGCCCAGCAGTGAGTAGCGCGCGCCGTAGACGACGCGGGTGAACAGGTCGCGGCCGGTCGGGTCGGTGCCGAACCAGTACGCCGCGCTCGGGGGCGCGAGCTTGTCGGCGGGCACGCCCGTGTAGGGGTCCTGGGCGGTGAACAGCCCTGGCGCGAGCGCCCAGGCGACGACGAGGGCGACGACGGCGAACGCGAGTCCCACCGACAGCCACGGCAGGACGCGGCGCCACGGCGCAGGTGCGCGCTCCGCCGTCGCCGCGAGCGACGTGCGCCCCTCGGGGTCGACGTCGATCGGGCTGCGCAGTCCGTCGGGCGTCTCGTCGGCGGGGTCGGGCACGTTGCGCTCCAGCTCGAGGGTCACGGGTCCTCCTCAGGCCTGGACCCGACGGCGCAGCCGCGGGTCGAGGACGGGCGCCAGCAGGTCGACGACCAGGTTGACGACGACGAAGACGGCCGCCGCAATGATGACGATCGCCTGCAGGACGGGGGTGTCCTGCGCGTTGAGCGCGTCCGCCGTGAGCCGGCCGATGCCGAACCTGGCGAACACGGTCTCGGTCACGACGGCGCCGCCGATGAGCTCTCCGAGCAGCACGCCCGCGATGGTCATGGCGGGCAGGGCCGCGTTGCGCAGCACGTTGCGCACCAGCAGCCACGGCTCGCTCGCGCCCTTCGCGCGCACGACGGCGACGAACGGCTGGGCGCGCACGTCGTCGATCGCGCGCAGCAGCACCTGGGCGAGCGGCGCGCTGATCGGGACGGCGAGGGTGAGCACGGGCAGGATCAGGGCCTCCACCGGGCCCGGGCGGATCACCGAGATCCACCCGAGCCGGAAGGAGAACACCTGGATGAGCACGATGCCGAGCCAGAAGACCGGCACCGAGATGAACAGCGAGGGCAGGGAGCGCAGGAGTGTCGCGAGCCACGAGAACGGGCTGAGGCTGGCCGCGAAGGCCAGCAGCCCCGCGAGCAGCACCGCCGCGACGAAGCCGAGGCCCGCCAGCAGCAGGGTGGACCCGAGGGCCTCACCGACCAGCACGCGCACCGGCGCCCCGGAGGCGACCGAGTAGCCGAGGTCGCCGCCGAGGGCGCCGCTGAGCGCGTGCCAGTACTCCGCCAGCAGGCCGGAGTCCGCCCCGTAGCTCTCCCGGATCGCCGCGATCTGCTCCGCCGTGAGCCCCAGCTCGGGGTTCTCGAAGCGGATCATCACGGCGTCCCCGGGCAGGGCCTGCAGCAGCACGAACGCGAGGGTGAACGCGCCGAGCAGGACCCCGAGGGAGGAGAGCACGCGGCTCGCGACGTACGTCACTGCTCCAGCCAGGTGTCGTAGAACTTCGGGCGAGCGATCGAGTCCCAGCCGAATCCGTGCACGTAGTTCTGCGCGCCGTACACCTGCGGCTCCTCGAACAGCGGGATCACGTAGGCGTTGTCCACGAGGTACCGCTGCGCCGCGGCGGACGCGTCCAGGCGAACCTGCGGGTCCGGCGTCGAGGCGACAGCCTCGAGGAGCGAGTCGAGCTCGGCGTCGTTGGACAGGAGCGCGTTGCGGTTCTTGGAGTGGAACTGGCTCTTGATGACGTCGAGGTCGGTGCGGCCGACCATCGAGTGGTACAGCTGGACCTGGTTGGGGTCCTTGATCGCGGTGGCGTACGTGCCGGAGTCCGCGGCGAGGATCTGCAGGTCGACGCCGATCTCCTTCAGCTGCTGGGAGATCAGGGTGAGGGTGTCGCGCGAGAGCGGCTGCGGCTTGGCCTCGCTGGCCACGAGGGTGAGCGTCTTGCCGTCCTTCGCGCGGATGCCGTCGGCACCCGGAACCCAGCCGGCCTCGTCCAGGAGGGTCTTCGCCTTTTCCGGGTCGTAGGCGAGCTGGTCGGACAGGTCGACGTAGCCGAGCGCGGTGTGGGACAGCACGCCCGTCGCGGCCGGGTAGTTCTCGGTGAAGACCGTGTCGACGAGCTCCTGGGTGTTCACGCCGGCCACGAGCGCCTGGCGCACCTTGAGGTCGGAGAGGATCTCGTTGGTGAAGCGCAGCGAGAGGCTGTTGTTGACGCCCTGGGTCTGCGGGGCGAAGAGCTGCAGGCCGGCCGAGGTGACCTGCTCCTCGTCGTAGGCCTGGACGTAGCGGATGAGGTCGGCCTGGCCCGACGTGAGCGCGCCGATCCGCACGCTGTCCTCGGGGGTCACGGTGAACCGGACCGAGTCGAGGTACGCGCGGCCCTGGTGCTCGCTCTCCTCCGGCGCCCAGTCGTAGTCCTCACGCGCCGTGAGCACGAGCTCGGCGCCGACCGTCTCGTCCGTGATGACGAACGGGCCCGTGCCGACCACGTTGGTGGCGTTGCCGGCCGCGAAGGCGTCCGCGTCGCCGTCGAGCGTCGCGGAGGACAGGATGCCGGCGCCGTTGGCCGAGGTCGCCTGCAGGAAGCCGGGCGCGGGGGCGGAGAACCGGAAGATCACGGTGTCCTCGTCCACGACCTCGCTGCCGGCGTAGTTGTTGATCTGCTCCGACACGGCGAACCCGCGGTCCGGGTCGCCGGTACCGTACAGGTCGAAGTTCTTCGCGACGACCTCGGCGTCCAGCGGCGTGCCGTCGGAGAACGTGACGTCGGGGCGGAGGTTGAACGTGTACTCGGTCGCGTCGTCGTTCATCGCCCAGTCCGTGGCGAGCCACGGGGAGAACTCCAGCGTCACCGGGTCCTGGAAGACGAGCTTGTCGGTGATGTTCGCGATGAGGCCACCGTTGGGGTAGAAGCCCGACGCCGGCGGGTAGAGCGTGTCGTAGGCCTGGTACTCCAGGTAGAGCAGCTCGCCGCCGGTCTGGACGTCGCCGGCGGCCTCGGCGTCGCCGCTGGCGTCGCTCGTGCCGTTCGCGGCGTCGGTGGCGTCACCGGTCCCGGCGGAGCCGGAGCCGCAGGCCGCCAGCAGGGCGACGGCCGAGACGGCTGCCGCGACGGCGGCAAGGGGACGGACGGATCGGGACATCGACGGTGCTCCTCGGGTCAGGGGGGAATGCTGACTCCGACCGTACGAGCGAACCGGGTCTGGTTGCTGGCACAACCTATTCGTCTCGCGATCCGAGACATCACGAGGGGTGATGCAGGGGGACCGCGGGATGTGCCGTGACGCGGGTCACACGTCGAGTCACGCCCCGGCGCGCGCGATCCGCCGCGGCCACCAGAACCGGTCCCCCAGCAGCAGCGCGAGGGCCGGCACGAGCATCGTCCGCACCACGAGGGTGTCGAGCAGCACGCCGAGGCAGACCACCACGCCGAGCTGCGCGAGCACGACGAGCGGCAGCACGCCGAGCACCGCGAACACGGCCGCGAGCAGGATGCCCGCGCTCGTGATGACGCCGCCGGTCGCGCCCAGCGCGCGCAGCATGCCCTCGCGCGCCCCGTGCTCGATGGACTCCTCACGCGCCCGCGTCACGAGGAAGATGTTGTAGTCCACGCCGAGCGCCACGAGGAACAGGAACGCCATGAGCGGCACGCCCTCGTCGAGCGCCGAGAACCCGAGCGGACCGGTGAAGATCCACCAGGACGCGCCCAGGGCCGCGAAGTAGGTGCCGACCACGGTGAGCACGAGCAGCACGGGCGCGACGACGGCGCGGAGCAGGAGCGCCAGCGCCACGAGCACGAGGCCGAGGATGAGCGGCACGATGAGCTGCCGGTCGCGCGCGGCCGCCTCGGTGGCGTCCATCGTCTGAGCCTCGGGCCCGCCGACGTAGGTCTCGGGCTCGTCCTGCAGTGCCGTGCGCAGGTCGCGGATCGCCTGCTGCGCCTCGGCCGAGCCCTCCTGCGAGGTGAGCACGACCTGGAGCTGGGTCACGCCGTCGCCCTCGGACACCGGGCTGACCGACGCGACGCCCGGCACCGCGGAGGCGAGCTCCTGGACCTGCGTGGCGTCCGCCGTCGTGACGATGGAGGTCGGGTTCGCCGTGCCGGCCGGGTAAGACTCGCTGATCCGGTCCGCCGCGACGATCGCCTCGGGCGTGCTGAGGAACTGCTCCGCGGTGTCCAGGCCGAGGCGCAGCTGCGTGTTGCCGATCGCCAGTGCGCCCAGGCCGACCACCACGGTGAGCGCGACGGCGAGCGGGCGCTTCGCGACGCCGTCGCCGATCCGGCGCCACACCGAGCGCGTCTCCGCCGCCGTCGCGTCGCCCACCCGGGGCGCCCGCGGCCAGAAGATCCCGCGCGGGAACACGACGAGCGCGGCGGGCAGGAAGCCGAGCACGAACGTCGCCGCGACCACGATCCCGACGGCGCACGCGAGTCCCAGCCCACGGGTCGTGGGCACGAGCGAGAGCAGCAGGGTGAGCACGCCGACCACCACGGTGCCGGCGCTGCACAGCACGGGTTCGAGGGTGCGGCGCAGGGCGAGCGCCATCGCCTCGCGACGGTCCGGCAGACGGCGCAGCTCGTCGCGGTAGCGCGAGATGAGCAGCAGGGCGTAGTTCGTCCCGGCGCCGAACACGAGGACCGACAGGATGCCGATCGTCGACTCGTTCGACGGGATGTCGACGGCGGCCAGCACGTGGGTCGCGAGGACCGCCGCGGACTGGTCGGCGAGCCCGACCACCGTGAGCGGGACGAGCCAGAGCACCGGGCTGCGGTAGGTGACGATGAGCAGGATCGCGACGACGAGCGCCGTGGCGCCGAGCAGGCGGAAGTTCGCGCCGTCGAACACCGAGGCGAGGTCCGCCTCGACCCCCGCGGGCCCGGTGACCTGGGCCTGCACGCCGTCGGGCGCCCCATCGCGAAGGGTGGCGCGCAGGTCGACGACGGCGTCGGCCACCGCCGACGCGCTCGTCGCCTCGATCGGGACGATCCCGAGCGCCGCGGTGCCGTCCTCGGACGGCACGACGACGGGCTGACCGCCCGCGAGCTCGCCCACCAGGGCGCCGATCGCCTCGAGCTGCTCGGGGGTGAGCGCGGCGCCGTCGTCGGCTGAGCTCGAGCCGGCGGCGGTGAAGAGCACGACGGCGGTGCTGCCGTCCTGCTGCGGGAGGCGCTCGGCGAGCTCGGCGGCCTGCGTCGAGTCGGCGCCGACCGGCAGCTGGTCCGTCGCGCCGCGCTCGCGCTCGGCCTGGCCGAGGCCGCCGATCAGCGCGCCGCCGATCAGCAGCGGGAGCAGCGCGACGATCCACGCCGTGCGGGCGCCGGTCGCGAAGCGGATCCAGCCGGAGGAGCGGTGGCTGGGCTCGCCGCCCGGACCGTCCTGCGTCACGTCGGCCTTGGTCCCTGCGGTGGTGCTCATCGGTCCTCCTGGCGGCAGCGAAGTCGCTAAGTACGTGAACTATATGGGCCATCGGTGTGTGCGACCAGCGTCCGGCCGACCGCGAGGGGCGCCGCGACGTCGATCAGCAGCGTCAGCGCCATGGAGTCCACGTTCACGTCGCTCTCGCAGGACGTCGCCTACTCCACGCTCGACGTCGACGCGGCCGTGGACGAGTGGTTCGCCGAGGCGGAGGCCGCGATCGGCGGCTGACACCGGTGCCACGGGCGGCCGTCGAGCAGGACCTCGGCGGCCGTCCGTCGCCGCGCGGGACCCTGGGCGAAGGGGCGGGTCTACGATGGGCCCGCCGACCCGGTCCCTAAGCAGGTGAACTAGATGGCGGACGAGATCGACCTCAGCACGCCCGGGGCGTGGCGACAGACCGAGTCGCTCACGCTCCTTCGTCGCGTCATGGATCTCGGTGGTTCAGTGCGGCACACGGTCTCGGGTGCCTCCGGTCTCAGCGAGAAGGAGATCCACGCCCTCGAGCACCTCGCGCGCGGACCCCTCGGCCCGGCGGAGATCGCCCGCCTCCTCGACGTCACAACGGCGGCGTCCACCGGCATCGTGGACCGGCTGGAGACCCGGGGGCACGCGGAGCGGCGGCCGCACCCCATCGACCGACGGCGCACCGCCGTCACGATCACCGAGTCTGCGCGCCACGAGGTGATGCGGCACATGGGCCCGATGTTTCGTGCTCTCGCCGAGGCGGACGCCGCCCTCACGGACGAGGAGCGTGCCGTCGTCGTGCGCTACCTCGGCGCCGCGCTCGCCGCGGCGGAGCACGTCGAGGGCAACCACCGCACGCGGCGTGTCGTACCCCCCGCCTAGCCTTCCCGCATGCGCTACGGCTTCGTCGGTTCCTTCGGCTCCGCGACCGAGCTCGTCCGCCTCGCCGTCGAGGCCGAGGAGCACGGGTGGGACGGGTTCTTCGGCTGGGACGGTGTGAGCCTCGGGCCGGCACCGACGTGGGACCCGTTCACCCTGCTGGGCGCCGTCGCGGCGCAGACGTCGCGGATCCGCCTCGGGACCCTCGTGCTCGCCCTGCCCCGCCGGCTGCCGTGGGAGCTCGCCCGCCAGGCGCTCACGCTTGACCACCTCTCCGGCGGCCGGCTCGTGCTGCCGGTGGGCGTGGGCGTGACGGACGACCGCGCCGTCGCCGGCGTGCTCGGCCGCGGCGCCACACCGACCGATCTGCGCACGCGCGCCGCGCTGCTCGACGAGACGCTCGCCGTGCTCGACCTCGCTGCCACCGCCGAGCCGTTCTCGTTCACCGGCGAGCACTACCACATCGAGGAGATGCAGATCGCTCCTGCGCCCCTGCAGCGCCCACACGTGCCCGTGTGGCCCGTCGGGGCATGGCCGAGCGTGCGCTCCATGCGGCGCGCGGCGCGGTGGGACGGTGTGGTGGTGCAGCTGCGTGGGGAGCGCGCGATGGCGGACCCGACACCCGACGACGTGCGCGACCTGGTCGCCTGGCTCACCCGGGAGCGGGGCGCCGACGCGATGGCGGGGTTCGACGTCGTGCTCCAGGGGACGTTCACGGGCGAGGCGGACGCCGCCGCGCGGGCCGCCGCGTACGAGGAGGCGGGCGCGACGTGGTGGATCGACGGGCGCTGGGAGGGCGAGGACGCCCAGTTCACCCGCCAGCTCGCGCTGGTGCGCGAGGGGCCGCCGCGCTGATCGGCCCGCGGCTGGGGATCGGCCGAGCCCGCCGGGCCGGCGGGGTGGGACGACCCCACGCCACACGACACGCCCGACAGGACACGCCCGACACGACACGTGCCACACGACACGCGCTCGTGTCGACCTCGGCACGGAGCGAGTCAGGACTGCTCGGCGCTCGGGTCGATCGCGCCGGACTGGATCGAGGTCCAGACGAGGTTCGCCATCTCGACCGAGCCGGTGCCCTCGCGCGGGTGCGTCGCGTCGTCGAAGAACCACTCGCCGTGCGGGTCGGAGTAGGCGTACCAGTCGATCACCCGCGCGTTCGGGTACTGCGGCACGACGCTCGCGAGCAGCGCGTTGTTCTGGTCCTGGTACTCCACGCGCGTACGGTCGTTGACGAGGAAGACCCGGTGGTCCGGCAGCGCATCCAGCACCCGGCGCAGGTCCGCCTCGGCGATCGGTCCGTTGGAGCCGCCGTGCACCACGACGGTGCGGCCCAGCGTGCCGGCGTCCCGCATGGCCAGGACGATGTCGGCCATCTCGCGGAACTGCCGGGACACCTTCCAGTCCACCGTGACCGGCCCGAGCGCGGCGAGGTCCGGCGCGACCATGCCCATCACCGAGTCGCCGACCACCGTGATCGCGCCCACCTCGTCCACGGGTGCCGGCTCAGGGGCGGGCTCAGGGGCGGGCCGGTGCGTCTGCGGCACGGCCGCGGGCTGCGGGGCGAGGGCGGCCGGGGTGCCGTCGGGTCCGAGGGCCACGGTCACGCCCGGCATCACCGGCGTCCGAGCGGCCTCCGCGCCCGCGCCGGCGCCCGCACCGCCGTCGGGCGCGGTCACGACCCCACCGCCGCCGACGAGACGGTCGCTCGTCTCCAGCAGGCTCGGCCGCTCCGGCACGTACGCCAGACCTGAGCCGAGACCGACCACGGCGAGCGCGGCGACGGCGAGCACCGCCGTCGTACGTCGTGCCGGCACGGCGAGCGGGCCGGCCGTCCGCACGGACCGCCACCAGTGCAGCAGTGCCCCGCGCCGCACGGGCGTCTCGACGAACCGCCTCGACAGCTCCGCCAGCCCGCACGTGAGGGAGACCTGGAGCACCGCCACGACCGGCACGGCCCACGGCAGGTCCACGCCGGCGCGCGTCACCATGAGGACCGGCCAGTGCCACAGGTAGATGCCGTAGGAGCGCGTCCCGATCCACCGCAGGGGATGGCGGTCCAGCGCGCGCCCGATCGCGGACTGCGGATGGACCACGGCTCCCACGAGGACGACGCACACCACCGCGGCCACGGCGTAGCCGCCTCGGTACAGCAGCGTCGATCGCTCCGACACCCCGATGACGAGCGCCGCGAAGGCGGCCAGCCCCACGACGGCGGCGACGTCGCACAGGTACGCCGAGCTGCGCGCGGCCGCGCCGCGCAGCCTCCACGGCCGCCACACGCACGCGAGCGCGGCGCCGAGCAGGAGCGGGAAGGCGTGCGTGTCGGTCCCCACGTACACCCGGGTCGGGTCGTTCGACACCGGCATGCCGCCGCCGACGGCGAGCACCACCATCGCGGTCGCGGACAGCGCGGCCAGCACGAGCAGCGCCTTGCCGAGCCGGTGCCGACCCCAGCGGATCGCGGCCCACGCCAGGAGGGGCGCCAGGAGGTAGAACTGCGCCTCGACCGCGAGCGTCCAGAGGTGTCGCAGCAGCGAAGGACGCTCCTGCGCGTCGAAGTAGGACTCCGAGGACGCCACCTGGAACCAGTTGGAGACGTACAGAAGCGCGGCCGGCACGGCGCGACGCAGGTGATCGAGCTGGTCGCGCAGGAGCAGCTCGATCGCCACCACGGCACCGAGCACGAGGTACAGGGCGGGCAGGAGCCGCCGTGCGCGGCGGCCGTAGAAGGCGCCGACGCGCAGCCGTCCGGTGCGCTCGACCTCGGTGAGGATCAGCGTGGTGATGAGGAAGCCGGAGATGGCGAGGAACAGGTCGACGCCGAGGAAGCCGCCCGGCAGCCCCGCCGCACCCGCGTGGTAGGCGAGCACCGAGACGACGGCCAGGGCGCGCAGTCCGTCCAGGCCGGTGAGGTGCAGCCTGCGGTTCTGCGGTGCGCCCGGCGCCGGTGTGTGGGGCCGGGCCAGGTGGTCACCCGCCGGGGGTGTTTCGGCGGGCCGACGGTCGGCGACCGCGGTCGTCGCGCGCGTGCGGACCCCCGGGCCGTCGTGCAGGGCGGCCGGCCCGATGCTCCTGGCCGGTGCCTGCGACGTCATCGCTCCAGTATCGGTGGCCGGTCTGGTCGGCCCAGGCAGCGGCGCCGGGCGAGTCGCCGCACGGCCGCACGCCGAGGCCCACGAGCCAGGCGACTCGGTCGGGGCAGCGGCGCTCGGCGAGTCGCCGCACGGCCGCACGGCCGCGACCGTTGCGCCTGACGAGCCCCTCCGAGGTCGTCAGGGCTCTGGCCGCGAGCCGGTCGCGCTCAGTCCCCCACCGTGCCGTCGGCGGCGATGGGCCAGAACGGGTTCCACGCGAGCTCCCACAGGTGCCCGTCGGGATCGGCGACGTAGCTCGAGTAGCCGCCCCAGGACGTCGAACGCGGCGCCACGACCGACGTGGCACCCGCGGCGAGCGCTCGCGCGAAGGCGGCGTCGACGTCGGCGTCGGAGGGGAAGTTGCGCGCGAGGGTGACCGAGCCGGACCCCGCGGGCAGGTCGTCGCAGCCGGTGTCCTCCGCGAGACCTGCCGCCGTGAACAGCGCGAGGATCTGGCCGCCGAGGCGGATGAAGACCACCTCGTCGTGGACCTCGAACGGCTCGCAGCCGAGCGCCTCGTAGTAGGCGCGCGACCGCGCGACGTCGGCGACGCCGAGGGTGACGGCCGTGATGGCGCGCGGGAACGCGCCGTCGGGCGCCCCGGGATCGACCATGGCCATGCCCCCGGTCAGCCCCGGTCAGGCGGGCTGGTCGGCGGGCCGTGCCGCGTCGATGTCGATCTTCGGCAGGTGCTTCGCCGGCAGCGTGCGCGGCCGCCAGGACTCCCGGCGCGCCTCGAACGCGGCGATCTCGTCGGCGTGCTGGAGGGTGAGGCCGATGTCGTCCAGGCCCTCCATGAGGCGCCAGCGGGTGTAGTCGTCGAGTTGGAAGGGCACCGTGACGTCACCCGCGGTGGCGGTCCGGTTGACGAGGTCGACCGTCACCTCCGTACCGGGGGAGTTCTCCAGGATCTTCCAGAGCAGCTCGACGTCCTCCTGCTCGACGATCCCGGCGACGAGGCCCTGCTTGCCCGAGTTGCCGCGGAAGATGTCGGCGAACCGGGACGCCAGCACCACGCGGAAGCCGTAGTCCTTGAGCGCCCACACGGCGTGCTCGCGCGAGGAGCCGGTGCCGAAGTCCGGGCCGGCCACGAGCACGGTGCCGGCGCGGTAGGCGTCCTGGTTGAGCACGAACGACGGGTCGCCGCGCCACGCCGCGAACAGCGCGTCCTCGAAGCCCGTGCGGGTCACACGCTTGAGGTACACGGCGGGGATGATCTGGTCGGTGTCGACGTTGCTGCGACGCAGCGGGACGCCGATCCCGGTGTGGACGGTGAACTTCTCCATGGCTGGCTCCTGCTTTGTGCGAGGTTCGGGATGCGCTCGGGCGGCGCGAGGTGACGGGCTGCGCGGGGGCGGGCGGCGCGATCCGCGTCGGACCTGGCCGGACCAGGTCAGACCTGGAGGAGCACCTTCGGGTCCAGCGGCGCGAGCGGCGAGCCGTCGAACGTGGTGAGGTCGACGCCGGCAGGCAGGTCGAGGTCCGAGAGCGAGGACAGCGTGCCGCGGATCGCCGTGGCCGCCGCGACGAGCGGCGACACGAGGTGCGTGCGTCCGCCCTTGCCCTGACGGCCCTCGAAGTTGCGGTTCGACGTCGAGGCGGACCGCTCCCCCGGCGCGAGCTGGTCGGGGTTCATGCCCAGGCACATCGAGCAGCCCGCGTTGCGCCACTCGGCGCCGAACTCCTTGAAGATGACGTCGAGACCCTCGGCCTCGGCCTGTAGCCGCACCCGGGCGGAGGCTGGCACGACGAGCACGCGGACGTTGTCCGCCTTGCGGTGGCCCTGGATCACCTTGGCGATCGAGCGCAGGTCCTCGATGCGGCCGTTCGTGCACGAGCCCATGAAGACGGTGTCGACCGTGATCTCGCGCAGCGGCTGGCCCGGGACGAGGCCCATGTACTCGATCGCACGCTCGGCGGCGACGCGGTCGTTCTCGTCCGCGATCTCCTCCGGCACCGGCACCCGCGCGCTGATCGGCAGGCCCTGACCCGGGTTGGTGCCCCAGGTGACGAACGGCTCGAGGTCGCTCGCGCGCAGCTCGACCTCGGTGTCGAAGACGGCGTCGTCGTCGGTGCGCAGGGTCTTCCAGTACTCGACGGCGTCCTCCCAGTCCTGACCCTCGGGGGCGTGCGGGCGGCCCTTGATGTAGTCGAAGGTGGTCTGGTCCGGCGCGATCATGCCGGCGCGCGCGCCGGCCTCGATCGACATGTTGCAGATCGTCATCCGCGCCTCCATCGAGAGCTTCTCGATGGCGGGCCCGCGGTACTCCAGGACGTAGCCCTGGCCACCGCCAGTCCCGATCTTGGCGATGATCGCCAGGATGATGTCCTTGCTGGTCGTGCCCGGCGGAAGCTCGCCGACGACGTTGATCGCCATCGTCTTGAACGGCTGCAGCGGCAGCGTCTGCGTGGCGAGCACGTGCTCCACCTCGCTCGTCCCGATGCCGAACGCGAGACCGCCGAACGCGCCGTGCGTGGAGGTGTGCGAGTCGCCGCAGACCACCGTGAGGCCCGGCATCGTCAGCCCCAGCTGCGGCCCGACCTGGTGCACGATGCCCTGGTCGGCGTCGCCGAGGGAGTGGATGCGCACGCCGAACTCGGCGGCGTTGTGGCGCAGGGTGTCGATCTGCGTGCGGCTCGTGAGGTCCGCGATCGGCAGGTCGATGTCCAGCGTCGGGGTGTTGTGGTCCTCGGTGGCGAGGGTGAGGTCGGTGCGACGCACCTGACGGCCGGCGAGCCGCAGGCCCTCGAAGGCCTGCGGGCTGGTCACCTCGTGGCACAGGTGGAGGTCGATGTAGAGGAGATCCGGCGCGCCGTTCTCACCCTTGCGCACGATGTGCGCGTCCCAGACCTTCTCCGCCAGGGTCTTGCCCATGTCCCACCTCGACTCGACTCGGCTCGGGGACGGAGCGGGTCACGCACGCGGCCCCGAGTAGTTGCCGGACATCATCCCCCGTGATCTCAGCCCGTGAACTTGCGTCTCAGCCTCCGAGACGGCAGTATCGAGGCATGGACACGAGTGGTGTGGGAGTTCTGGACAAGGCGGCGATCGTGCTGGCCGCCCTGGAGTCGGGGCCGGCGACGCTGGCCCAGCTGGTCTCCTCGACCCACCTGGCGCGCCCGACGGCGCACCGCCTCGCCGTCGCGCTCGAGCACCACCGCCTGGTGGCGCGCGACCTCCAGGGCCGCTTCGTGCTCGGCCCGCGCCTCGGCGAGCTCGCCGCTGCCGCCGGCGAGGACCGCCTTCTCGCCGCCGCCGGTCCGGTGCTCGCGGCGCTTCGCGACCACACGGGCGAGAGCGCGCAGCTCTACCGCCGCCAGGGCGACCACCGCATCTGCGTCGCGGCCGCCGAGCGGCCCGTGGGCCTGCGCGACTCCATCCCGGTCGGTGCGCAGCTCTCGATGCAGGCCGGCTCCGCCGCCCAGGTGCTGCTCGCCTGGGAGGAACCGGACCGGCTGCACCGCGGCCTGCACGGCGCCACCTTCACCGCCACGGTGCTGTCCGGCGTCCGACGGCGAGGCTGGGCCCAGTCCGTCGCCGAGCGCGAGCCGGGGGTCGCCTCGGTGTCCGCGCCCGTGCGCGGGCCCTCGAGCCGCGTCGTCGCGGCCGTGTCGATCTCCGGGCCGATCGAGCGGATGACCCGCCAGCCGGGTCGCCTGCACGCGGCCGCCGTCATCAGCGCGGCCAACCGCCTCAGCGAGGTGCTGCGGCGTGCCGACGAGCACCAGTAGGTCTCTCATCCCACGGGGAGCGTGACGACCGCCCGCAACCCGCCGAGCGCGGAGTCCGCGAGCACCACGTCGCCGCCCTGCTCGCGCGCGAGCTCACGCGCGATCGCCAGCCCGAGCCCCGACCCGCCCGCGTCGCGCTCGCGCGCCGCGTCGAGCCGCACGAACCGCTCGAACACCCGCTCCCGCTCGGCCACGGCGATGCCGGCGCCGTCGTCGTCGACGGCGAACTCGCCGTCGGACACCTCGATCCGCACCCGGCCGACGGCGTGCCGCACGCCGTTCGCCACGAGGTTGCGCACGACCCGGGCCAGCACCTCGGCGTCAGCGAGCGCCACGCCCTCGCCCCGCACGTCCAGCGACACCTCGCCGGACCGCGCGGCAGCGGCCGCGGCGCCCTCGGCCACCGCCGCACGCGCGACGTCGGCGAGCGCCACCCGCTCGCGGGCGAGCGGCCGCGAGCCGACCCGGGCGAGCAGCAGGAGATCCTCCACGAGCACCTCCATGCGGCGGACGCCGTCGTCGAGGTCCGGGACGAGGTCGGCGGCGGGGTAGGCCTCGGGGTGCTCGCGCGCGACGTCGAGCGCGGCCCGCAGGCCGGTGATCGGCGAGCGCAGCTCGTGCGCGGCGTCCGCGACGAAGGCCCGCTGGCGGGTGGCCGCCTCGTGCTCGCGCCGTGCAGACCGCTGGGCCGCCTGCACGGCGCCGTCGAGCCGGTCGAGCATCGCGTTGAGCGTGGTCGCGAGCGCGGCCAGCTCGCCCGAGGCGGGGACGGGGAGGGAGCCCCGCCCGCCCTCGGCCGCGACGGCGTCCGCCGCCACGCGCAGGTCCTCCACCGGCCGCAGCGCACGGCCGAGGACGACCCACACCACCACGCCCAGGCCCAGGACGAGCACGGGCACCACCGCGACGAGCGCGAGCGCCAGGGCGCGGATCGTCGCGGCCACGTCGCCGAGCGGGACGGCCGCGACGACGACGTCGCCCGCTGTCGACCCGTCGGTCGCCGTCGACCCGTCGCCCGCTGCCGACCCCTCGGCACCCGGCACCGCCAGCACCGCGACCCGTGCGGATCCGGTGTAGGCGCTGTCCGCCGTCGTGAGCACGGGCTCGCCCGTCCGCGCGGACTCGGCCGCCTCGTCCGCTACGTCGGCGAGCGACACCACGGGGAGAGTGAGCGACGCGTTGGCCGAGGTCGCCACGACCCGCCCCGCGCCGTCGAGCACCTGCACCACCTCGCCCGGTGCGACCACGCCGAGGGCGTCGGGCACTTGGTCGGAGGCCACGAGCGAGGCGACGGTGCGGGCCCGCGTGGCCGCGGCGTCGTCGAGCGCCTCGACGCGGCCGCCCTCGAGCAGGCGGACGAGCACGACGGCGCCGATCACCAGCGCGAGCGCCACCACCCCGGTGGTGAGCAGGGTGAGGCGCCAGCGCAGGGTGCCGCGCGCGCCGGCCGAGCGACTCGCCCCCTCCGGCCGGTCCGCACCCGCCGGTCGATCCGCGCCCGCCGGCCGATCAGTGCCCGACGGCTTGGGCGACGCCGATCTCATCCGACCATCCGGTACCCGGCACCCCGCACCGTCGCGATCCGCTCGCGCCCGAGCTTGCGGCGCAGGTACCCCACGTACTGCTCGACGACGTTGACCTCGGCCGTCTCGGCGCCGCGCTCCCAGGCCGACTCCCCCGCCCCCGCCCACACGTGGTCGAGCAGCTCGGTCTTGCCCACCACGCGGTCGGCGTGCCGCATGAGGTACTCCAGCACCCCCAGCTCGCGCACCGTCAGCTCGACGCGCTCGTCGCCCACGCTCACCTCGTGCGTCGCGGGGTCGAGGCGCACGTCGCCGACGGCGAGCGCGGCCGGCCGCGGGGTCGCCGGACGCCGCGCGATCGCCCGGATCCGCGCCACGAGGACGACGAACGAGAACGGCTTGGTGAGGTAGTCGTCGGCACCGACGTCGAGCCCGTCGGCGACGTCGTGGTCGCCGTCCTTCGCCGACAGCAGCAGCACGGGCGTCCAGACACCCTCCGCGCGCAGCGTGGTCACGACGTCGTAGCCGCTGCGCCCGGGCAGCATCACGTCGAGCACGATCGCGTCGTAGTCGCCGTAGCGCGCGAGCTCGAGGCCGGCCCGGCCGTCGTGCGCGACGTCGACGGCGAACCCCTCGGCCGTCAGGCCGCGGTGCAGGGCGCGCGTGAGGGCCCGCTCGTCGTCCACCACCAGCAGCCGCATGCCCCCAGCATCCTCGATCGTCGAGCCGCATGCGCCCACCAGCGGGTCGTCCGTCTCAGGGTTTCCTCAGGCAGCACGAGGCAGGCTGGGCGCATGACGAGCCCCGACCGCACCCCCGAGCCGCTCGACCCCGTCGCGACGTCCCCCACCGGCCCGATGCCCCGGACCCGCGCCCGCGCCCGCTGGGCCGTCCCTGCCGTCGCCGTGGTCGCCGTCGGGGCCGCCTTCACGATCCCGGCCATCGCCTCGGCCGACTCCCCGGATCTGCCCGACGTCACCGCCGAGCAGCTGCTCGCCTCGGTCGCCTCGGCCGAGCCGACCCCGCTGTCCGGCACCGCGGTCTACACCGCACGGCTCGGGCTGCCCGAGGTGTCGACCGAGCTGACCGGCGGCGCCGACCCGCTCAACCTCCTCTCGGGCTCCTCGACGATCCGCGTGTGGTCCGACGGCTCCGACCGCTCCCGCGTCTCGCTGCTGGGCGCCACGTCGGAGTACTCGGTCGTCACCGACGGCACGCAGGTCTGGACCTACTCCTCGGGCAAGGACGAGGTGCGCCACGTCTCCCTCGACGACCAGCTCAGCGGCATGCTCACCGTCCTCGAGCAGCAGCAGGCGGCCAAGGCCTCGAGCGCGGACGTCCCGACGCCGGACGAGCTCGCCACGCAGATCCTCGACCACGCGCGGGAGGACTCCGACATCACGGTGACCGACCCGGTGACCGTGGCCGGCCGGTCCGCGTACGAGGTCCGGATCGTGCCCACGACGCCCGGGACCCTCGTGGACCAGGTGCTCATCGCCGTCGACGGCGAGACCTCGGTCCCGCTCTCGGTCCAGGTGTTCTCCACGCAGGACCCCGACTCCCCCGCGCTCGAGCTCGCCTTCACGGACGTCTCGTTCACCACCCCGAGCGACGAGGCGCTGGCCTTCTCCGCGCCCGCGGGCGCGACCGTGAACGAGAAGGTCCTCACGCTCGCCGACCTCGACCCGGACGGCACCCTCGCGGGCGCGCTCACCGGCGCGGCGGACGGCACGCTCGACGGCGGAGCCTGGGCCGACCAGCACGCCGACGCCTCGGGCACGCCCGGCCTCCCCGAGGGCGTGAGCGTGACCGGCGAGGGCTGGGCCACGGTGGTGGAGCGCGACGGCGTGGACGTCGCCGGGCTGCTCTCCGGCGACCCCGCCGCGGTGGCCGAGCTCGCGGGCGAGGACTCCCCCTTCGGCGACTCGGCCAACGGCGACCTGTTCGGCGAGTTCGCCGGCGACGGCGACGGCCCCGGCCTCTCGCTGGACACCTCGGCGCTCTACGACCAGCTCACCACGCCGGTCGACGGCGGTCGGGTGCTCTCCTCCGCACTGCTGTCCGTTCTCGTGACCGACGACGGCCGGGTGCTCGTGGGCTCGGTGCCCACGCAGACGCTCCTGCAGACCGCCGGGCTCGCGTGAGCGAGACGGTCGAGGCGGCCGCAGCGGCCCCCGCAGTCCCCGAGGCGCGTCGCGCCGCGGGGGCGCGCCGCGCGTCGCAGGCGCCGCCGGACGTCGAGCCGGGGTCGGTCGGTGGCCGCCCGGCGAGGCCCGCCACCCACCCCGCGCCCGACGGCGAGCAGCACCCGGGCGTCGACCTCGCCGTCCGCACAGCCGGGCTGACCAAGCGTTTCCGTACGGGTCAGCTCGCCGTCGACGGCGTGGACCTCGCGGTCCCGCGCGGCGCGGTCTACGGCTTCCTCGGGCCGAACGGCTCGGGCAAGACCACGACGATCCGGATGCTGCTCGGCGTCGTCACGCCGACCGCGGGCCGGGCGTGGCTGCTGGGCGAGGCGATGCCCGAGGGCTCCGCGCGCGTGCTGCCGCGGGTCGGCGCCCTCGTCGAGGGTCCGGCGTTCCAGCCCTACCTCACCGGCGCCGCGAACCTCGAGCGGCTCGACGCCGCCGACGCGACGGTGGACGCGCGCGGCTCCCGCGCCCGGGTCGGCACCGCGCTCGAACGGGTCGGCCTCATGGCGGCCGCCGGCAAGCGGTACCGCCAGTACTCCCTCGGGATGAAGCAGCGCCTCGGCCTCGCCGCGGCGCTGCTGCGCCCCCGGGACCTCGTCGTGCTCGACGAGCCGACGAACAGCCTCGACCCGCAGGGCACGCGCGAAGTACGCGCGCTCGTGCGCGAGCTCGCCGACGACGGCGCCACCGTGCTCGTCTCCTCGCACCTGCTGGCGGAGATCGACCAGGTCTGCAGCCACGTCGGGGTGATGAGCCGCGGCCGGCTGCTCGTGCAGGGCGAGCGCGAGGCGCTCGTCGCGAGCCGTGCGGGCACCGCGACGCTCACCACGACCCCTGCGGGCGAGGCACTCGTCGCGACCGCGCTGCCCGGTGCGGCGTCCGTAGCGGGCGTGGAGCCGGGTGCGGACGGCGCCGTCGTGCTCACGCTCGCGCTCGGCGAGGCGCCCTTCGAGGCGCTCGCCCCCGCGCTCGTGGCGGGCGGTGTGCCCGTGCTCGGGCTCGCGCAGGTGCGCCCGAGCCTGGAGGACGTGTTCGTGGAGCTGACCGGGGAGGGCTTCGATGTCGCGCGCTGAGGCCACGTCGCCGGCGGTCGGCGGGTCCGCTGCCACCGCCACCGCCGCTGCCACTGCTGCGAGCCGCGCCGTCGGGACCGACGGCGGGCCGGGCCGGGCCGTCGGGGCCGACGTGTCGGACACCGCATCAGGCGGACCGCGCACGTCCCGCGCCCGCGCGACCGCCCGGCTGCTGCGCAACGAGCTGCGCCTCGTGCTCGGCCGCCGCCGCAACCAGCTCCTCCTCGCGCTGCTCACCGCGGTGCCCGTGCTGCTCGGGATCATGCTCGCGATCGTGAGCGACTCCGCGTACGCGGGACAGGGACCCGGGTTCATCTCGCGGGTCGCGGGGAACGGGCTGTTCCTCGTCGTGACGTCGCTGTTCCTCTGCCTGCCGTTCCTGCTCCCCCTCGTGGTGAGCATCGCGTCGGGCGACGCGGTGGCCGGCGAGGCCGGCGCCGGGACGCTGCGCTACCTGCTCCTCGTGCCCATCCCGCGCGGCCGGCTCCTGCTGGTCAAGGCCGCGGGTGCGCTCGTGCTCGTGCTCGCGGGCGTCCTGCTCGTGGCGGCGGCCGCGTTCCTCACGGGCGGGCTGCTGTTCGGGTTCGGCGACCTCACGCTGCTCTCGGGCCAGAGCGTGGGCACCGGGGCCGGCGTCGTCCGCATGCTCGGCGTGACGGCGTACGTCGCGATGTCCCTCACGGGGCTGATCGCCGTCGGGCTGTTCTTCTCCACGCTGACGGAGGTCGCGATCGGCGCGATGGCCGCGACCGTGGTGGTCTCGGTGGTCTCCACGGTGCTCGACTCGCTCCCCCAGCTCGCCGCGATCCACCCCTACCTGCTCACGCACCACTGGTTCGACTTCGCGGAGTTCCTGCGCTGGGACGTCTCGGCGGGCGTGCTCTTGCAGGGCGTGGCCGTCCAGGCCGCCTGGGTCGCCGTCTTCGGCTCGCTCGCCTGGGCGCGGTTCACGACGGCGGACATCACCTCCTGAGCCCGCCCGCTCCGGCGGTCGGTTCGCCGGCGGCGTTGCCTCTCTCCCCCATTGCTCTAATGGTTTGATACATTGCGACCATGAGCATCGCGTTGCCGCTCCTCGTCCTCGCTCTCGTCGTCGTTGCCGCCGTGCTCGTGGCGCGGCTCGTCCTGCAGGGGTCGCCGGGGCCCGACGCTCTGCCGCTCCCCGAGCGAGTGGCGCGCCACGCCCGCCGGACGCGCTGGGTCCCGCCGACCGCGGGGCTGCTCGCGGCCGTCGTCCTGCTCGCGGCGCAGCCGGCGCTGTCCTCCCGGGTCGCACGCGCCGTCGGGCCTGACGGCCCGACCGGGCTCGTCCTCGCCCTCGTGCCGCTCGCCGTCGGCCTCGTCTGGGTCGGCGCCACCGCCGTCGCCGAGCGCACCTGGCCCGCGCCCGACGGCGAGCTGCGGCACGCGGCCCTCGCGCCCCGGTCGGTGGCCACGACCAGCCCTCGGCTGCTGCGCGTGCTCACGGCCACGTGGGGCGGACTCCTCGTCGCGGTCCTCGTGACCTGCGCGATCGTGGGCGACGGCAACAGCCTGGCGGTCACGTCCGGCCCGGTGACCACGTCGGCGGGGCCCTTCCCCGGCTGGGCGTACGGCGCGCCCATGCTCGCGGCGGCACTCGCCCTCGCCGGCCTCACAGTCCTCACCCTGCGTCTCGTGCGCCGACGCCCCGCGGTGCCGAGCATCACCCCCGAGCAGGACGCGGACCTGCGCCGACGCACCACGGGCGGCGCGCTCCGGGTGGCGCAGGCCGCGTTCGGTCTCACGCTCGGCGGTACGACGCTGGTCGCCGGAGTCGCCGTGCACGGCGTGACCTCGGGCCTCACCCTCAACGGCGAGCCGGCACCCGCGTGGGGCGCGCTCGCGCCGTGGCTCGTCGGCGCGGCCTGGCTCGTCCTGCTCCTGGCGATCGCGGCCACCGTCCCGTGGCCGGCACGCGCCGCGCGCGCCGCGTACCCGGCGGGCGTGCCGGCGTGAGCGCCGCACTGCACGTCGACCTGCGCAGCGCGGTGCCGCCCTACGAGCAGATCCGCGCCCAGGTCGCGGGCCACGTCGCAGCCGGCGCGCTGAGCCCCGGTGACCGGCTGCCCACGGTGCGCGATCTCGCGGCGGACCTCGGCGTCGCCCCCGGGACCGTCCAGCGCGCCTACCGCGAGCTCGAGGCAACCGGCGTGGTGATCTCGCGACGACGACACGGCACCTCCGTGGCGCCCGGCACACCGCGACCGGCAAGCGCTGCGGATGGCGCACGGCGGACGGAGGACGCAGCCGACGCACCCGACGACGTGCGGTCCGCCGCGCACTCCCTCGCCCGCGCCGCGCTCGCCGCCGGACTCGCCGACGGTGACGTGCTCGACCTCGTGCGCGGGACCCTCGCCGCAGCGCGGGACCGCTCGAGGGCTCGCTCGCTCAGCCCAGGCTGACGTCCCGCTCCACCGCGCCGGCGGGGTTGAGGAACAGCAGGACCGCCCGCACGACGTCGACGCCCGCAGCGCGCAGCGCGTCGGCGTACGCCCGCAGCTGCGGTGCGTAGTACGCGGTCCGCGGCCCGAGCGCACCGACCGGCACGGCGTCGGTCTTGTAGTCGACCACCGTGACCCGCCCGTCGGTGTCCCGGACGAGCAGGTCGATGAACCCCTCGAGCACGCGGTCGTCGTCGAGCGGTGCCCCGACGAAGGTCTCGGGCCAGTGCTCGCGCTCGGCCGCCCACCGCACGAGCGGGCTGGCCAGGGCCGACCGCACGAGCGCCGCCACGACGTCGGCGTGCTCTACCACGCCCTCGGCCACGCACTGCGCGGCGACCGCGCCGTCGACCCCCTCGCTCGTGGCGAGGTCGAGCGACTGCAGCACGCCGTGCACGGCCCGCCCGACCGCGGTGCCGTCGCGACCCTTCGACCACGGCGGGAGCTCGACGTCGCGCGCCCCCTTCGCCCATCCGCCCTCGGTCGCCGGACCGTCCGCCGGGTCGAACTCCGACGGCGGCCCGTCCGCCCGAGAGCCGCCCACCGGCGGCGCACCGTCCGCGGGGTCGAGGTCTGACGGCGCACCGTCCGCCGCCTCGGCGAGGTCACCCCCACCCACGAACGCCTCGGCCAGGTCGATCACGTCCCAGCGCGCGCCGGAGCCGCCGAGCGCGACCGCGGGGTCCGTCCCCTCCAGGCCGGACGGGCTGATCACCGGCACGCGGCGCGAGCGCGCCTGCGCGGCCTCCACCCGCGCGCTCCACTCGGCCCAGGGCGGGGGCGCGACCGGGTCCCGCGGCAGGTCGACCGTCACCGGATGCGTGCCCGCCTCGAACACCGTGGCCCCGCGCACGCCCTCCCCCTCGACGGCCAGCAGCTCGGCGTTGGTGCGCTGCCCGCCCGTGCCCGCCTTGCGGTGCAGCGAGACGACGAGGTGGTCGCGCGCGCGGGTGGCCGCCACGTAGAGCAGGCGGCGCCGTTCGAGCGAGTCCATCTGCTCGTCGACGGGCTGTGCGGCCTCGAACTCCTCGGTCTGCACGTCCGCCTTGAGCCGCACCTCGTACCCGATGTCGGTCCAGAGCACTCGCACGCCGCGCGGGCTGATCGGCTGCGACGTGAGGCCCGAGAGCACGACGACCGGGAACTCCAGGCCCTTCGCGGCGTGCACCGTCATGATCCGCACCGCGTCGACGTCGGTCTCGGGCAGGATCGCCTCGGCCACCCGCGAGGACTCGTCGGCCTGCCGCGCCGCCCACTCCAGGTACGCGCTCAGGCCGCCGTGGGCGACCTCCGACCACGCACGCGCCTGGTCCACGACGAACCGCAGACGACGCCACTGCTCGCGGGCCCGACGCTGCGACGTCGCCGGGACCTCGAGCATCCGCCGGTCCGCCACGAGCCGCGCGAGCACCTCGCTCGGTGTCGACCAGCGCACGTCGCGCCGCACGTCCCGCAGGTGCGTGAGGGCACGCGCCACCGGGTGCCCGGCCCGGGCGGTGTCCTCGTGGACGGGCGCGAGCAGCGAGAAGGGCCCCCCGTCTCGTCGCCAGGTCCACAGGTCGTCGTCACCGCAGCCGTAGAGCTGGCTGCGCAGCGCCGTCACCACCGCGAACGTGTCGGCGGGATCGGCGACGGCGCGCGCCGCCGCCATCAGCGCCCGCACCTCCGGCGCGGAGTAGACGAGCGAGCTCGACTCCGCCCGGAACGGGATGCCCGCGGCCTCGAGTGCGTCCTCGAGGTAGGGCAGCGACGTACGGGCCGGCACGAGGACGGCGACGTCGTGCCAGCTCATCGCCCGCTCGACAGGCGCTCCGTTCTCGTCCCTGTTCTTGTCGTCGACGACCGTCCATCCCTCGGCCTTGGCTCGCGCCAGGACGGCGGCCACGTCCGCCGCCTCCCGCTCGCGCAGCACCGACGCCCCGGCGCGCGGCAGGTCCTCGTGCGCGCGGGCGCCGAGCGCGGCCACGGCGGGCCCGACGCCCACGGCCTCGCGGTGCGGGGCCAGAGCCTGGTAGGCGGGCTGCGCCGCATCCTGCGCCTCGATGAGGCGCCCGAAGACGGCGTTGACCCAGTCCAGGATTGGGCGCGTCGTGCGGAAGTTGGTCGCGAGCCCGGTGCGGGCCTCGGGTCCGAACCAGTCCGCGACGTCGAGGAAGACGCGGATGTCGGCCCGTCGGAACCGGTAGATCGACTGCTTCGGGTCGCCCACCACGAACAGCGAGCCCGGCGGCGTCGCGATGTCGTGCCAGTCGGCTGCACCGCCGTCCGCGCCCGCCGCGATGCGCACGGCGAGCTCGACCTGGATCGGGTCGGTGTCCTGGAACTCGTCGAGCAGCAGGACGCCGAAGTCCCGCTGCAGCGCGGCCCGCACGCTCGCATCGCGGCGCAGCAGCTCGCGCGCGAGCACGAGCAGGTCGTGGAACTCGAGCCGTCCGTCCGTGGACCGCGCGCGGGCGTCGGCCACCACGCGCCGCGCAATCCACGCCGCCAGCGGGCGCAGGGTCGCGTCCGTCACGGCGTCCGCCGCTGCCTTGGCGTCGGCGATGAGGCTCGAGCAGTCCTCACGCAGGCCTGCGAGATCGGGCCAGCTCTTGGCCCTGCCGTAGCTCGTCTTCAGCGCCACCGCTGCGCCGAGGGCGGCGTACCGCTCACGGGCGTCCGCGGCCACGCCGAGGCCTCGGCCCCACTCCCCGATCGCGGCGAGCCGTTCGAGGAAGCGGTCGGAGGGGTCGGTGCACTCGATCGCGCGACCCGCCAGCTCGCGCGCTCGCGCGGCGAGGAGGTCGACGTCGGGCAGCGCGACAGCCACATCCTCGGGTGGGGGGACGCGCTCGTCCGCGAGGTCCCAGTCGTTGCCGAACGCGCGCGCGAGCGCCCGCAGGTGCTCGAGCGTGACGCCCGCGGACATCGCCATGAGCAGGTGCGGCGACATCGCGGGGTCGTCGAGCAACTCTCGGCGGGTGTCGCTCCAGCGCTGCTCGAACGCCAGGCCGGAGCTCACCTCGTCCGCGACCTCGAGCTCGGGCGGCAGGCCCGCGGCGATCGCGTGGCGGGTGAGGATGCGCTGCGCGAACGCGTGCAGCGTGCCGATCGCCGCCGCGTCGAGGTCCTCCAGGCCCGCGGTCGCGCGCCGCTCGCGCAGGCTGGGTGCACCGCCATCGATGTCGACCGCGCCGCCGTCGGCCCCGCCTCGTCGCACCGCTCGCTCCGCCCGCTCGACGGCCTCGAACGCGGACCGGAGCCGCGCTCGCAGCTCGGCGCCCGCCTTCTCCGTGAACGTGACGGCCGCGATGCTCGCGAGCGGCACGCCGTCGTCCAGCACGAGGGTGCGGATCCGCTCCACGAGCGCACGCGTCTTGCCCGAGCCCGCGCCGGCCTCGACGAACAGCGAGGTCGCCGTGTCGGTGCGGATCCGCCTCCGCGCGGCGGCGTCGGTGAGCGGCGCGCTCACGGCTCCCCCTCGCCGTCGTTCGCAGCGTCGGCAGGGCCGCCGGCCGCGACTGCTTCAGCTGCGGCCGCGGCGTCCGGGTCGGTGAGCGTGAGGAACGCGCGCAGCGCGGGATCATGACGCTGGCGCTCCCACCGCTCGCGGGCCTCGCCGTGCCCGAGGCCGTCCGGGTTGCAGTACCAGCACTGCACCCAGGAGAAGTCCGGCTTCTCCGGGGGCACGGGCGGCAGGATGCCGGCCGCGACGGAGTCCACGAGCGTGCCCACGGCCCGGCGATAGGCCCGCTCGGTCGCCTCGTCGAGCGCGACCGTCACCCGCTTGCCCCGCCCCACCGCGCGCTTGTTGCTCTCGTCGCGCCGGACGAACCAGTACGCGGCCTCGACGGCGTCACCCGGCCGCCCGTGCCGCGCGAGCGCCGCACGGGCGTAGGCGGGCAGCTGCATCCTCTGGCCGTGCCCGACCGGATCGGTCTCGAGGTCGCCGTAGGTGCGCGCGCTCCCGGTCTTGAGGTCGGTCACGATGAGCGTGCCGTCGCCCCGACGGTCCACCCGGTCCGCGCTGCCGCGCAGCCGAACCGACCCGCGCTCGACGTCGAGCACCACCGCCGGCTCTCCCGCCAGGCCGAACGTCAGCTCCGAGGCGACCACGCTCGCGCGGCGCGCGGCCCGCCAGGCGTCGTCGTCGTCGAGCATCCGCGGCAGGTCGCGCCGCAGCGTGTCGCGTTCGAGCGCCCAGAGCCGCGGGTGACCCATGAGGCCGCGCGCCGACACGCGGTCGGCCTCCTCGTCGAAGATCGCCAGCAGTCGCGCGCGATCGGCCGCCGACCAGGGTGCGCCGTCGCGCGGGAGCTCGCTCGCCTCGCGCGCGAGGCGGTCGAAGCAGCGGTGCACGAGGGTGCCGATCTCGTTCGCCGGCGGCTCGACGACCTCCTCTGGAGCCTCGAGGTGTCGCACGCCGAGCACGCGCTCCACGAAGAACGCGTGCGGGCACTGCGCGACCTGCTCGAGCGTCGTCGGCGCGACGACCCGGACGCCGTCGGCATAGTCGGGCAGACCGTCGGCAACGTGCCGCAGGTCGCCGTCGTACCGCGTGAGAGCGTCCCCCGCGCGGGCCGCGAGCATCCCGCGGGCAGCGGCCACGGTGTCGTCCTCCCACGCCTGCGCCGCGGCGGCCCGGACCCGCCACTCCTGCGCGTCGGAGAGATCGGGCGTCGCCAGCAGCGCCGCCGCGAACGACGAGCTGGACGTGCGCACGCTCTCCGGCACCCGCTCCCAGTCCGAGGCCGCGAGCTCGTGGTCACCGGCGAGCTCGCGCAGCGACGGCAGGAGGAACCGTGAGGGGTGCCGCTGCGTGCTGCGCCGCAGGTCGCCCCGGGGAAACGAGGCGAGCGCCGGCGCCGCTGCGAGCGCCGCGAGGACCGCGCGGTGCAGCGCGTCGACACGGGTACGCAGGGGCGCCAGCCCGCCGGCGAGTCGCGCCGCCGAGCCCAGCAGCGCATCCTCACGGACGCGTCCCGGGCACAGGTCCTCGGCGAGCCCGACGACGAACACCGCGTCGACGTCGAGCAGCGCGGCCTCCCCGAGCGCGCTCACGTGGACTCCCTCGCCGAAGCGCCCCACGCGGGGCACCGCGGCGTCGAGCTGCAGCGTGAGCGCCCCGACCGCCGTCGCGAGGTCGGCGCGTGCCTCCACCGCACCGAGCCCGCCGAGCGCGTCGATCGAGCCGAGGAGAGCCACCACGCCGTACTGCTCCTCGGGCGGCAGGGCGCGCAGCGCCGCCGGATCACCGACGGTGTGCTCGAAGAGCTCGCGCAGCCAGTCCGCGAGCTCGGGCCACGTGTCCAGGTCCGCCCCGCGCTCGAGCATCCCGCGCAGGTTGCCGATCGCGTTCCCGAGCGCCACCGCGTCGTCCGCGTCCTTGGTGCGGTGCGCCGCGAGCTGGGGCTGCGGGTCGTCGCCCAGGAGCAGTGCGGCCGCCTCGGCCCGGCGCTCGGCCGCGAACACGGCCGGCCGGGTCGTCCAGTCGTCGCCGCCCACCACGCCGGCCTCGCGCGCGAGCCGGTCCCAGCGGGCGAGCGGCACCACGGCGCCGTCGATCCGGATTGGCGCCTCGCCCAGCACCCGGATCACCTCGGTCCGTGCGAACCCCGACTCCGCCAGCGCGAGCAGCCCGAGGAACGCGCGCGGCACGGCGCGCTCGAGCACCGAGCGCACGCCGCGACCGTTGATGCGCACGCCCGCAGCGGCGAACCGCTCGTGCAGGAGCCGGGCGTACGGCACCGCGGCCGGGTAGAGCACGGCGATCCGCTCCGCCGGGACGTCGCGCAGCCGGCGCACCACGTGGCGGACCACGGCCCGCACCTCGTCGTCGGCGTCGGACGCATCGAGCAGCGCACCCGCGACGGCGCGCGGGTGGCCCGCCGGGACGGGGGGCACCGCGAGGCCCGCGGCGCTCAGCGAGTCGACCACGTCGCCGTCCGCGCGCCGGACGTTGGCGACGCAGGCCACCACCTCGAGCGAGCCTGCGTGGTGCAGCGCGGCCACGAGGTCGACCTCGGCCGGCTCGAGCCGGCTCGCCGCGACGAGCAGGACGTGCCCGCGCGCCGGTCGCGCCTCGAGCAGCGCCGCGGCGGCGCGCAGGAGGTCGACGCTGTCGTAGTGCCGCGCCGCCGCGCCGTCGCGCACCACCCGGTGCAACCGGACGAGCGACTCGGCGACGGGGTCCGCGGCTGCCACCGCGTCGAGCTCCTCGTCCGTCCGGTGACGCAGCTCGCGATGCGCGCGCACGAGTGCACGCACGGTGCCGGGGTGCTCCGCCACCTCCGCGAACGGGCCGTCGTCCCCGGCGAGCGCGACGCGCCAGTGGGCCGCGAGGACGGCGGTGGTCGCGGGCTGGCGGGGCGCGAGCAGCGGTGCGGCCAGCTGCTCGGCGAACCGCGCGAGCGTCGTGACCACCACGCCGGCCACGGCCTCGCGAGCGAGGAACCGGCGCACCGTGAGCGCGGTGACGTTGTCGGGGACGAGGATCGTGACGAGGGCCAGCGGATCGCCGCCCTTGGCGGCGTTCACGCGCTCGCGCACGGCGTCCAGCGCGGGCCGGCCGTAGGGCTCCAGGTGCACCGTCGTCACGGGTTTCTCCTATGTCAAGCCGCGGCGGCGACGGTGGTCGTGGTGGGCTGGTGGAGGGGTTGGGTGGTGGTCTTGAGGGTGGTGAACACGACTCGGATGAGGTGCCGCTTCAAGCAGCGCAGGGCCTCTCGGTTCGACATGCCTTGGGCCTTCTTCTTGTCGTAGTACGCCCGCCCGAGAGAGCGGGGCAGCCTGATCTGGGTGACGGCAACGCGGTGGACCGCACAGTTGATCTGGCGGTTCCCGCTACGGGTCATGCGGACTCTGCCCTCGGTGCTTCCGGACCAGACCGGGATCGGCGCGATGCCGGCGTGGCGGGCGAGCTGGGCGTCGGTGCTGAAACGTGCGATGCCACCGATCTCCCCGACGAGCTTCGCGGCCGTCAGCTCCGCGCACCCAGGCACCGCGACCAGGGCCGGAGCCCGAACGCTCACCAACGCAGCGATCCGCTTCTCCAGGTCCTTGATCCGCACACTCACGGCGCAGATGTCGCTCAACTCATCCAGGGCGAGCTCGACCACCACACCCTCGCCTCGACCCTCCAACCACGCCTGCAACGCACGCTGATGCTTGATCCGGTCCATCGCCCCGGCCGGGATCTCGTGCTCGGGGTCGAGCTCGTGCACCCGCCACAACAGGCTGTTGATCGTTGCCGTGCGCTGCTTGACCAGCGTGTCGCGCCGATCCACCAGCAGCTTCAGCTCACGAGCCTGCTCATCGTGCACGGCCCGGGGAAGACCGGGCTCCGCCAACGCGGCACGAGCCACCGCCAGGGCGTCGATCGGGTCGGACTTGCCGCGGGTGCGCGCGCTCGCACGGGCGTGCGCCATCATCTTCGGCGGAACCCGCACCACGACCTGACCAGCCGCGAGAAGATCCATCTCCAGCCGGGTCGAGAGGTGACGGCAGTCCTCGATCGCCCACTCCAGCTCATCACCGAACTGGCGCCGCGCCCACCGCAACGCCTCCCGGTGACCAGGAGTGGTCGCCCTGACCGTGAACTGCCCGATCTTGCGGGCCCGCTCATCGACCGCGACGAACGTGTGGCTCTTCTTGTGTACATCGGCTCCAACGACAACCATGAGGGTTGCCTCCTTCCACCCGATCAGTGCAGGGACGGTTGGGCCGGCCGGCGGACACATCTCAGTGGGGGCGATGCCACGCTCCTATCAAGTCACGCCGGCCGGTCCGTCACACCAGACGCCGACAAAACCCATGCACGCCACGAAGGCAGCGACCCTACGAGTCAGACGACTGGTGATCAGGACCCAACCACCGCGAAGCGGCACTGTCACCCTGACACTGAATGCGACCCTATCCAGGCGATCCGACATCGGAGCCGGATCCGCCTGCGCGCTCCCCCGCGCCGGAGCTCGCCAGACACGGCGAAGCCCCCGCTCGCAGGAGCGGGGGCTTCGATGGTGACCCCAGCGGGATTCGAACCCGCGTTACCGCCGTGAGAGGGCGGCGTACTAGGCCGCTATACGATGGGGCCGTCACACATGTCCGGCGAACCGGGCCTCGAAGACCTTACCCGATGCTCGCCGTGAAGCGAAATCGAGCGGGTCTGCGCTGCGCTGGGGTACCAGGACTCGAACCTAGACTAACTGAACCAGAATCAGTCGTGCTGCCAATTACACCATACCCCAAGGGGGTATCCGGGCCCGGTTCGGTGCGCCTTTCGGGCGCCCGCCTCGGCCGTTCAACCGACGGGTGACTCTACCCGCTCATCGTGGGATCGACCAAACCGGGGGCTTCCGTGGCCCGCCGGCCGTCGGTGGGTCTGCCGCCGCAGGGCTGACAGCAGACCGACCTGCGGGCTCTGCCGTGGAACGCGTCACAGCCCCAGCAGCCCCGGCACCTCGCCCAGCGAGTGCACGACGGCGATCCCCGCCTCGCGCGCGACGTCCGGGTCCTCGAGGTGGACGCCTCCGCGGCGGGCGCCCGGCCGGTCCAGCCACACGGCCCGCAGGCCCGCGCGCTGCGCGGCCAGGGCGTCGGTGTCCAGCTCGTCGCCCACGTAGAGCGTCTCGCCCGGCTCGGTGCCCAGCAGCCTGCACGCCTCGAGGAACACGCGGGGGTCGGGCTTGCCGACGCCCAGCTCGTCCAGCGTCACGAGCAGTGGCACGTCGTCGGCGAACCCCGTGGCCGCGAGCTTGCGCGTCTGCATCGCGCGCGAGGCGTTGGTGAGCGCCCCGACGGCGAGGCCGGTCGACCGCAGCGCCGCGACCGCGTCCAGGGCGTCCTCGTGCGCGCGCCAGCCGGACTCGAAGCCCGCGAGGTAGACCGCCTCCCACTCCCCGAAGGTCTCCTCCGGGATCGCCGGCCCCGCGAGGGCCTCGTGCACCTCCTGCGCGCGCAGCAGCCGCTGCGCGGACTGGCTGAGCTCGCCGCGGGTGTAGCGCCGGAACGCGCCCTGCGCGTCGGCCCGCCACACGTCCAGCGCCCGGGCGCGGCCACCCGCGTCCAGGTGCGGCAGATAGGCAGCCGCCACGGCGTCGATCCCGGCCGCGAACGCCGCGCGGGTGTCCACGAGCGTGTCGTCGACGTCGAGCAGCACGCCCCGTACGCCGTCGTACCCTGCCGTGGCTCGCCCGGGCAGGGCTCGCCCGGGCAGGGCTGGTCCGGGAGCGGGCGACGCACCGTCGACCCCCGCGTCGGTCACAGCGCCCGACAGCCGGTCGGGCGCGCCGCCCCTCACAGCGTGGTGCGCAGCGCCGCCAGCCGCGCGAGCGTCGAGTCGCGACCGAGGATCTCCATCGACTCGAACAGCGGCGGCGAGACCCGCCGGCCCGAGACGGCCACCCGCAGCGGGCCGAACGCGAGCCGCGGCTTGATACCCAGGCCGTCGACGATGGCGAGGCGAAGGGCGGAGGAGATGCTCGCCGTCGTGAACTCGTCCACGTCGGTGAGCGCGGCGATCGCGGCGTCGAGGACGTCCGCGGCGCCCTCCTTCAGGGTGCCGCGCGCGTCCTCCTCGACGACGAGCTCGGCGTCCGGGACGAGCAGGAACCCGAGCATGCCGGGCGCCTCGCCGAGCAGGACCATGCGCTCCTGCACCAGGGGCGCGGCGGCGTCCAGGATCGCCCGCTCGCGGTTCGTGAGCGCCTCGTAGGTGTCGGCCGAGAGCAGCCCCGGAAGGTAGGGCACGAGGCGCGCGCGGAAGTCCGCAGGCGCCAGCAGGCGGATGTGCTGCGCGTTGATCGCCTCGGCCTTGGCCAGGTCGAACTGGGCCGGGTTCGGGTTGACGTCGCGGATGTCGAACGCGGCGATGAGCTCGGGCATCGTGAAGACGTCGCGGTCCGGGCCGATCGCCCAGCCGAGCAGCGCGAGGTAGTTGAGCAGCCCCTCGGGGATGAAGCCGCGCTCGCGGTGGTGGAAGAGGTTGGACTCCGGGTCGCGCTTGGAGAGCTTCTTGTTGCCCTCGCCGCGCACGAGCGGCATGTGCCCGAACTCGGGCACCCGGTCGGCGATGCCGAGCTCCACGAGCGCGCGGTAGAGCGCGATCTGCCGCGGCGTCGAGGACAGCAGGTCCTCCCCGCGCAGCACCTGCGTCACGCCCATGAGGGCGTCGTCGACAGGGTTGACCAGCGTGTACAGCGGCTTGCCGTCGGCGCGCACCACGACGTAGTCGGGCACCGAGCCGGCCTTGAACGTGACCTCACCACGGATCAGGTCGGTGAACGTGAGGTCCTCGTCGGGCATCCGCAGGCGCCACACGGGCTCGCGGCCCTGCTCGCGGTAGATCTGCGCCTGCTCGGGCGTGAGGTCACGCTCGGCGTTGTCGTAGCCCATCTGCGGCGGGCGGCCGGCCGCGAGGTTGCGCGCCTCGATCTCCTCGGGCGTGGAGAACGACGGGTAGACGTACCCGCCCGCACGCAGCCGCTCGATGACGTCGGCGTAGATCTCCGAGCGCTGCGACTGCCGGTACGGGCCGTGCGAGCCGCCGACCTCGATGCCCTCGTCCCAGTCGATGCCGAGCCAGCGCAGCGACTCCACGATCGCGGCGTAGGACTCCTCGGAGTCGCGTGCGGCGTCGGTGTCCTCGATGCGGAAGACGAACGTGCCGCCCGTGTGCCGGGCCTGCGCCCAGTTGAACAGCGCCGTGCGGATCATGCCGACGTGCGGAATGCCGGTGGGCGAGGGACAGAAGCGGACGGTCACGTCAGAGGTGGGGGCGCTCACGGGAGTCCAGCGTAGGTGCTGCCCCGCCGCAACCCTCTCGGGGCCCGGCGTTGTCAGCGGCGCAGCACGGGGTTGGACAGCCGGCCGATCCCCTCGACCTCGACGTCCACCCGCTGTCCCGCCACGATCGGCCCGACCCCAGCGGGTGTGCCCGTGAGGATGACGTCGCCCGGCAGCAGCGTGAAGATGCCGCTCACGAACGAGATGAGCTCGGAGACACCCACGATCATCTGGGAGGTGCGCCCGTCCTGGACGAGCTCGCCGTCCACCCAGGTGCGTACCGCGAGGTCACCCGGGTCCAGGTCGGTGACGAGCACCGGCCCCAGCGGGCAGGAGGAGTCGAACGCCTTCTTCAGCGCCCACGGCCCGGTCACGCCCTTGTCACGCGCCGTGACGTCGTTGGCCACCGTGTAGCCCCACACCACGTCGAGCGCCCGCGAGACGGGCACGTCCTTACAGATCCGCGCGATCACGACGGCGAGCTCGCCCTCGTAGTGCACGTTGCTGGAGTAGGCGGGCAGCACGATCGGGTCGTCGGGACCCACCACGGCCGTGTTCGGCTTGAGGAAGATCATCGGCTCCTCGGGCACCGCGTTGCCGAGCTCGGCCGCGTGCTCGGCATAGTTGCGCCCGACCCCGACCACCTTCGAGCGCGGGATGACCGGCGCGAGCAGCCGCACGCCGTCGGCCGGGAGCACCTGCCCGGTGCGCTCGACGCCCACGTACAGCGGGTCACCCTTGAGGAGCACGTAGGACGCGGCCTCGCCCTCCCCCTCGACGACGGCGTAGCGGGGGTCGTCGCCGACGGCGACACGAGCGATGCGCATGCGGCCACCCTAACCGGGGGCGCAGGTCAGCGGTCGGGTCAGCGGTCGGGTCACCGCCGGGCGAGGACCTCCGTGTGCACGACCGTGAAGATCCCGTCCTCCGAGGCCGCCCACGTCCGCCAGGCCGCCGCGAGGCGCTCGAGCTCGTCGGTGGTCGCGAAGCCGAGCTCGACGGCGTCGCGCGCCACCCCGGAGCGCGTGATCCGGTCCGCCCACGACCCGCCCCAGAACTCCCGCATCTCCGGGTCCGCGAAGCACCACGTCGAGGTGGAGACGCTGTGGTCGGTGAACCCGGCCTCGCGCACCCAGCCCAGCAGCCGCCGTCCCGCGTCCGGCTCCGCGCCGTTCGCCCGCGCGACCTGGGAGTACAGGTACAGCCAGTCGTCGAGCCCGGGGACCTGCGGGAACCACTGCATCCCGCCGTAGTCGGCGTCGCGCACGGCCAGCACACCGCCGGGGCGCAGGACGCGGCGCATCTCCCGCAGCGCGCCGACCGGGTCGACGAGGTGCTGCAGCACCTGGTGGGCGTGCACGACGTCGAAGCTCTCCGCCACGTACGGCAGCGCCATCACGTCGCCCGGCTCGAACAGCACGTTGTCCACGCCGCGGGCGGCGGCCACCTCACCCGCCTTGAGCAGCACCTCCCGGGAGGAGTCGATCCCCACGACGCGGCCGGGCGAGACGCGCTCGGCCAGGTCGACCGTGATCGTGCCCGGCCCGCAGCCCACGTCGAGGAGGTCGAGCCCGGGGCCGAGGTCGTCCAGGAGGTAGGCGGCGGAGTTCTCCGCGGTGCGCCACGTGTGGTTGCGCAGCACGCTCTCGCTGTGACCGTGGATGTAGTGCGGCATCACGCCTCCTCGTCGCTCCTGGGAACCGCCTCGTCGCGCTCCTTCGCCCACCGTAGCCCGGCTACCCTCGCCGGGTGAGCACTCCGGACGGTCCCGCACCACGGTTCCCCGCGGGCAGCACCGTCCCCGCCGCGCCGCCGCCCTCGTGGCAGCCCGCCACCGTGCCGCCGCCTCCGCACCCCCTCGCCGGCGCGGCACCCTCGTGGCAGCCCGCCGCCGCGCCGCCTGTCCAGCAGCCCGCCGCGAAGCCGCGCCGACCCCGCATCACGGGCATCGACGTCGCCCGCGCGGTGGCGATCCTGGGCATGCTCGTCGCGCACCTCGGCACGGGTCACGCCTCCGACGCGGGCTGGGGCGCCCAGTGGATGTGGATCTTCGACGGCCGCTCCTCGGCGCTGTTCGCGACCCTCGCGGGCGTGAGCATCACGCTCATGAGCCGGTCGGCCGCGACGCCGACGGACTGGCGCGGCGTGCGGACGAAGATCGCCGTGCGCGCCGCCATCCTGCTCCCGCTCGGCGGGGTGCTGCAGGCGATCGGCTACCCCGTCGTCGTGATCCTGTCGACCTACGCGGTGCTGTTCCTCATGGCGCTGCCCGTCCTGCGGCTGCCCAGCCGGTGGCTCCTCGTGCTGGCCGGCGTCGCGATGACGCTCGGCCCGGTCGTCGTGCTCGGCCTGCGCGAGGCGACCACCGGCACCGCGGCGCCGAGCGTGCTGTTCGGGTTCGGACTCGGCGAGCTGGTGTGGGGCTACTACCCCGCCCTCGTGTGGATCGGGTACCTCCTCGTCGGCATGGTGCTCGGGCGGGGCGCCCTCGCCGCGCGCTCGTTCGCGCTCGCGCTCGTGGGCGGGGGCACCGGCCTCGCGATCGCCGCGTACGGCGCGGGCTCGCTGCTCACCGCCGCGCTCGCGCCCGGCCAGGACCGGGCCGATCTGGGCTGGCCGCTCGCACTCGTGTCCGTCGAGCCGCACGGGAACTCCCCGTTCGAGGTGATCGGGAACGTCGGCGTCGCGCTCGCCGTGACCGGGCTGTGCCTCCTGGCAACGTCGTGGCGCGCGGGCAGCCTGCTGCTGTCGCCGCTCGCCGCGACCGGCGCGATGTCGCTCACGATCTACACGGTGCAGCTCCTCGTCATCGGCGCCCTCGGGGAGCACGCGGTGTGGTTCCCTGAGTCCAACGGTCCGCTGCTCGCCCTCGCGATCGGCTCGATCGTGTTCGCGACGATCTGGCGGCACTTCCTCGGCAAGGGTCCGCTGGAGCGCGCGCTGAGCGGCGCGTCAGATGCGGCCGCGCACGCCGTCGTCCGCTCCGCCGCACGTCCTGCGCGATGAGCGCGGTCGCGGCGATCCCGCCGGCCGCGCCGGTCGCGTTCGGGCCCTCGGTCCTCGCGGCCGACAACTGGTCCGCGCGCGAGGCCGCCCACGTCCGACGCGCCGACGACCTCACGGCCGGCCACCGCGAACGCCGCGCGCGGGGTGCGAGCCACGCCGTCGAGGACTTCCTGTTCACCTACTACCCGCTGCGACCCTCGCACCTGCGCCGGTGGAGCCCCGGCGTGGGCGTCGGGCTCGCGGGCGCCGCCGGCACCCGGTTCGACGGCGCGCGGTGGTTCGCGATGCACGACGGCGTCGCTCGCCTCGACGAGGCGGCCTACCTCGCCGATCGCGGCGCCGCGGTGCGCTTCCACGCCCGGCTGCTGCACGCCGTCGCGCACCGGCCGGCGACGTTCTCGTGCTTCGGGCTGCACGAGTGGGCGATGGTCTACCGCGAGGGTGAGGACCACCGCCACCCGCTGCCGCTGCGGCTCGGCGCGGCGGGCACCGACGCAGTGGTGGAGTCCCACCGCATCACGTGCAGCCACGTCGACGCGTTCCGGTTCTTCACGCCGTCGGCGCGAGGGTTGAACGTGCTGCAGCCCAGCCGCGAGACGCAGGTCGTGCTCGACCAGCCCGGGTGCCTGCACGTGGGGATGGACCTGCTCAAGACGGTGGTGCACCTGGGGCCCGCGGTCCCCGGCGAGCTCGCCCTGGACGCGTTCACCCTGGCGCGCGACATCCGCGTTCTCGACATGCGCGCCTCGCCGTACGACGTGAGCGGCTACGGCCTGGACGCGGTGGCGATCGAGACGCCGGCCGGGAAGGCCGATTACGTCGCGGCCCAGCGCACCTTCGCCGAGCGAGCCGAGCCGCTGCGCGCGGCGCTGCTCGACGTGTGCCGCACGCTGCTGGGCGACGGCGACGCAGGCGCAGACGCCGGCACTGACGGCGCAGGCGCATCGCGGCGCCCCGAACGCTGAGATCCGCTCACGCAGCGGCGCCCACGTCGGGACGTTGGTCCCGGGTCCGTGCGACGAACCCCGCAGGATCCTGGAACGATGCGGCGCACCCCGGTCTACTACTACTCCTCCTCGTCGGGACTGGTCCGGCTCTTCGCCGAGCGCCTCGGCCGCCCCGTCCACGACCTCTCCGAGCGCGAGGTCCGCCAGAGCCTGGCGGACGGCCCGTGGGTGCTGCTCACGCCGTCGTACAAGACGGGCAACCCTGCGAACGACACCATCCCCGAGGCCGTGCGCCGGTTCCTCGCCTCCCCCGCCAACCGGCGCCACCTGGTGGGCGTGATGGGGTCGGGCAACCGCAACTTCGGCCGGTACTACCAGCGCGCCGCGCGCGAGATCGCCGAGCTGTCCGGGCGCCCCGTGCTGTTCGAGTTCGAGCTGTCCGGCACGCCGTGGGACGTGCAGGAGTGCGTGCGCATCCTCGAGGAGCTCGATGCCGCGCTGGACCGGCGCGACGCCCTCCGCGCTCACGACTCGGACGCGTCCCCCGCGGCGCCCACCGCTGCGGCACTCTGACGGGATGCCAGAACCTGGCGGCGGTCGCACCGACGCACGCGGCGCCACCGACGACGCCGCCGTCCGCACGCGCGAGCAGCAGCGGCGCGAGTCCGGCGCCCGGGCGGAGCTCGCCGTCGCGAGGTCGCTCACCGCGACGCTGCCGGAGGGCAGCGTCGTGCTGCGCAACGTGAACCTCGTCGTCGACGGCGAGCAGTCCGAGGCGGACGTCCTCGCCGTCGTGCCGGGGCTGGGTCTCGCGGTGGTCGAGGTCAAGAGCGGGAACGTGCGCCTCACCGACGGTGAGTGGCGCCAGGGCGGACGCGCCATCGACCCGGTGCGTCAGGCACGACGGACGATGCACGCGGCCCGGCGCTACCTGCACGAGCGCGACGCGGTCACGTTCCGTCGCCTGCGCGCCACCTACCTCCTCGCCCTGCCCGGCTCGCGCATCCCGGAGACGTTCCGCGCCCCGGACGTCACTCGCCGGATGATCCTCGACTCCGGCGACCTGCTCGAGGGCCGCGCCGGCGAGCGCCTCGTGGCCGCCCTCACCCGCGACGCGGACGGCGACCGCGTGCCGGACGCAGCCCTCGTCGCCACCATCGCCGCGAGCTTCGCCCCCTCCCTCCCGGGCCAGGCCGACCTCCTGGCGGCCGCGGAGGAGCAGGACCTGCTCGCCGAGCAGCTCACGGCGGACCAGGCGCGGGTTCTCGACCTGGCGCGCGCGATGCCGCGGCTGCAGATCGTCGGCGGCGCCGGCAGCGGCAAGACGTGGCTCGCCCTGGAGCAGGCACGGCGGCTCTCGGCGCAGGGCCGGCGCGTCGCGCTGCTGTGCTACTCGCGCGGCCTCGGCCGCTACCTCCAGCGCACGACCTCCGCCTGGCGCCGGGACCGGCCCGCGTGGGTCGGCCTCTTCCACGAGCTCCCGGTCGAGTGGGGCGCGACGCCCGGCCGGGACGACGACCCCGAGGACTGGGAGACGCGGCTGCCCCGCGACCTCGCCACGCTCGCCGCCACGCGCGACCCCGCCGACCTGTTCGACGCGATCGTCGTCGACGAGGCGCAGGACTTCGGCGACGAGTGGTGGCCCGCGCTGCTGCGCTGCCTGCGCGATCCCGGCACGGGCGGGCTGACCGTGTTCTCCGACGAGTCCCAGCGTGTCTTCGCGCGCGACGGCCGCGCCCCGATCGAGCTCGCGACGCTCACGCTCGAGGAGAACCTGCGCTCCACCCGCGAGATCGCCCGGACCTTCGGCAGCTACGGCGACGGCGTGGTGCGCCCCGCCGGCGCGCACGGCGCACCGGTGCGCCTGGTCGAGGCCGGCGACGCCGAGGCGATCGCGTCGGACGACCGCGCCCTGCGTCGCGCCGCCGCGGACGAGGTGCTCGCCGCCGCGGACGACGCCGTCGAGGCTCTCGTCGAGGAGGGCTGGAACCCGGGTGACATCGCGCTGCTGTGCACCGGATCGCGCCACCCGGAGCAGGTGAACACGGTCGAGCTGCGCGGACACACCGCCTACTGGGACGACGCCCTGGACGGTGTCGACGTCTTCTACGGCCACGTCCTCAACTTCAAGGGACTGGAGCGCCGCGTCGTCGTGCTCGCGGTCAACGGCGTGCGCGACCTCGACCGCGCTCGGCACATGCTCTACACGGGCATGTCCCGGGCGCGCAGCCTGCTCGTCGTCGTCGGGCCTCGCGCCTTCGTCGAGCGGGTCGGCGGCGAGGCCGCCGTCCACCGCCTGCGCGAGGCCACGCCGTGGCCCGTGCGGGTCTGCGACTGACCGGGCCTGACGGAGCCGCCCACCGTGACCACGCTCGACAGGCCGCCGCGCACCCGCCACGCTGGCCCCGTGCCGTCAGACTGGGTCGAGGAGCTCGTCACGCTCCTGTACCGCGTCGACCCCGAGGACTTCGTCACCGAGCGCGCGCGCTACGCCGCCCAGGTGCGGGCCGCGGGCGACGAGGTCGGGGCGGCCCGGCTGCGCCGTCTGCCCAAGCCGACGATCGCCGCGAGCTGGGTGAACCGGCTCGCGGTGCACTGGCCCGAGGAGCTCGAGCAGCTGCTCGCCGTCGGCGAGAGCCTGCGGGAGGCGACGAGCACGCGCGACCGCAGCCGACTCGCCGCGCTCGACCGCGAGCGCCGCACCCGCACCGACGCGCTGGTCTCCCTGCTGTGGCACCTCGGCGAGGAGGAGGCCGCGGCGGGCCGGCGCGGGCCCTCCCCCGAGTCGCTCGCGCGGGTCGTCGAGATGCTCACCGCGGCCGTGATGGACCCCGAGGTGGCCGAGCAGGTGCGCCGCGGCCAGGTGGCCCGGACCGTGGTGCACGAGGGCTTCGGCGTGGTCGGCCCCGACGACGGCGTGCCCGCCCCCACCGTCCGGCACCTGCGTCCGGGCGCGGACCAGGTCGCGCGGGCGACGGCGGACCTCGTCGACGCCGAGAACCGCCTCACCGCCGCGACCGACACGGTCGGCTCGCTCGAGTCGATGGTGACGTCGCTGGACGCCGAGATCGCCGCCCTCGAGCACGACCGTGACGCCGCGCGCGAGAACCTCGCCACGTGGCAGCGCACCCGCACCGAGGCCGAGCGTGCGGTGCGCACGGCGCGTCAGCGGCTGGACGCGCTCACCGACGAGCCGTGAGCGTGTCGATGACGCACGCGAGCCTCGACGGGCCGTCGGAGTACCGCACGCTCGCCGCGACCCACCAGCACGAGGTCGAGATCTCCCGCTCGCGCTTCCTCGCGCTGCTCTCCCCCGCCGCGACGGACGAGGACGCGCGTGCGTGCGTCGCGACAGCGCGCCGGGGCCACCCGCAGGCGCGCCACCACTGCACGGCCTTCGTGCTCGGTCCGCGCCGCGACGTGCGCCGCACGAGCGACGACGGCGAGCCCTCCGGCACCGCCGGCGCACCCATGCTCGACGCGCTGCTCGCGGCCGAGGTGAGCGACGTCGTCGCCGTCGTCGTGCGGCACTTCGGCGGCGTGCTGCTGGGGACCGGCGGCCTGGCACGGGCCTACCGCGGCGCCGTCGCCGACGCCCTCGCCGGCGCGCCGCTCGTCCTGCGGCGCCGACGCACCCTGCTGCGCGTCACGCTCGACTACGCGGACGCGGCCGCCGTCACCGCGCTCGCCGAGCGCGCGGGCTGGGGCGTGTCGGCCCGCTACGGGGTCGACGTCGAGCTCGACCTGGCCGTGCCGCCGGACGCCGCCGTGGCGTCGGTGACGCGGATCGCGGCGACGACGGCGGGGCGGGGCCGCGCCACGCCGTCGGGCACGGCATGGGTGGACCAGCCGTGGCCGGACCACCCGCAGGACGAGACGCACCACACGCGCGCCCCCGGAACTGCCTAGGCTCGCAACCGATCGCCGCTGATCCACGAGGAGAACCATGACCGCGACCGACTCCGCACCCGCGCTCGTCACCGAGCGCAGCATCGACCCGCTCGGCTTCGAGGTGCCCTCGACCGTGCCCACGCACTGGTACAACCTGGCGGCCGACCTGCCGCAGCCGTGCCCGCCCGCGCTGCACCCGGGCACCCGCGAGCCGCTCGGCCCGGAGGACCTCGCGCCGCTGTTCCCGATGGCGCTCATCGCGCAGGAGGTGTCCACCGAGCGGTACGTCGAGATCCCGCAGACCGTGCGCGAGATCTACTCGCTCTGGCGGCCCGCCCCGCTGATCCGCGCGCACCGCCTCGAGCGCGCGCTCGGCACGCCCGCGCGGATCTACTACAAGTACGAGGGCGTCAGCCCGGCAGGCTCGCACAAGCCGAACACCGCGATCGCGCAGGCCTACTACAACAAGCTCGAGGGCGTCACGCGGCTGACGACCGAGACGGGCGCGGGCCAGTGGGGCGCTTCCCTGTCGCTCGCGGGCGCGCTGCTCGGCCTCACGGTCGAGGTCTGGCAGGTCCGCGCGTCCTACGACGCCAAGCCCTACCGCCGGTTCCAGATGGAGGCGTACGGCGGCGTGTGCCACTCCTCGCCGTCGGAGCTGACCGAGGCCGGCCGCGCGATCCTCGCCGCGACGCCCGACACCACCGGCTCGCTCGGCATGGCGATCAGCGAGGCGGTCGAGGTCGCCGCGAAGGACCCGGAGGCCCACTACTCCCTCGGCAGCGTGCTCAACCACGTGCTCCTGCACCAGACGGTGATCGGGCAGGAGGCGCTGGAGCAGCTCGGTGACGTCGTCCCGGACGTCATCTTCGGCTGCGCGGGCGGCGGGTCGAACCTCGCCGGCCTCACGTTCCCGTTCCTGGGCCGCAACCTGCGCGAGGGCACCACCACGCGCCTGGTGGCGTGCGAGCCGGCCGCGTGCCCGTCACTCACGCAGGGTGAGTACCGCTACGACCACGGCGACGTCGCGGGCCTCACGCCGCTGCTCAAGATGCACACCCTCGGCGCCGACTTCGTGCCGCCGCCCATCCACGCCGGCGGCCTGCGCTACCACGGCATGGCGCCGATGGTGTCCCACGCGGTGAACCTCGGGCTCATGGAGGCCGTGGCGATCGACCAGGACACCGCGTTCCGCGCGGGGGTGGAGTTCGCACGCGCCGAGGGCATCATCCCCGCGCCCGAGTCCACCCACGCCGTGGCCGCCGCGATCGCGCACGCTCGCGCCGCGACCACCGACGAGGTGGTGCTCATCGGGCTGTCCGGGAACGGCGTGCTGGACCTGCCGTCCTACGGCGCCTACGTCTGAGTCGCGCCGCTGACGGCGCTACGCCGCAGGCGTCGCCACCTGAGCGGTCGCGTCCGTGCCCGGATCCTCGGCACGGGCGCGACCGCGCAGCGCGAGCAGCGGCAGCACGAGCACGCTGAGCAGTCCGCCGGCGACCATCGCGGCCGCCACCTCGGGAGGGAGCGCCTTCGCCGCCACACCCTGCTCGGTGATCACCACGACGAGCGGCAGCGCGGCCGCCGAGAGCAGGGCGAGCGACCTCGCGTCCGGAGGCGAGACCGAGCGGCGGTAGGCCCACCACGTGGGGATGCCACGCACGAGGAGCGCCGCCACGACGAACCCGGGGATCAGGAGCAGCGACGTGGGGTGCTCGATCATCGAGGCCACGTCCATCTTCATCCCCGACGTCACGAAGAAGATCGGGATAAACACGCCGAACCCCACGGCCGTGAGCTTGCGGTCCAGCATGAGCTGGTCGTCCTCGGCCATGTCGAGCGCGGTCGCGGTGCGCACCACGAGGCCGGCGGCGAAGGCACCCATCAGCGCGTCGATGCCCAGGTCGTCGGCCAGCAGCACGAAGAACGCGACCGCGAGCACGGCGACACGCACCGGGAGCTGGGACGTGCTGTGCATGCCCTGCGTCACCGAGCGCCGCAGCCACGGCACGCGCAGGTGGTTGGCCGCCCAGAGGCCGGTCACCACCACGACGGCGAAGATCGCCAGCTCGGCCAGGACCGCCACCGGGTTTCGTCCGCTGAGCAGGAGCGCGACGAGCACGATGGGTCCGAACTCCCCGATCGTCCCGACGGCGAGCGTCCGCTCGCCCAGGGGCGTGCCGACCACCCTCTCCTCGCGCAGGATCGGCAGCAGCGTGCCCAGCGCGGTCGTCGTGAGGGCGATCGCCACGAAGCGGGCGGCGTCGCCCCCACCCGCGAGCGCGACGACGACCCCCACGATCGAGGCGAGCGCCACCGAGACGAGCCACGAGCCGCCCGAGCGGCGGAGCGCCTCACCGCGCATCGTGCGCAGGTTGACCTCGAGACCGGCGAGGAACATGAGGAACGACAGGCCGACGTCGGCCACGCTCTGCACCGAGCCCGTGGCGCTCGACAAGGCGAGCACGGCGGGTCCGATGACGATCCCGAGCCCGATCTCGAAGACGACCCCGGGCACGACCTTGCGGGTCACGAGCGACAGCAGCGGCGCGGTCACACCGGCGGCGAGGACGACGAACAGGGGATCCACGGCGTCACGGTAGTGGTCGACGCGGCCGCAGGTGCCGACGTCGGGCGGCGCGCCCGGCGCGCGCACTCAGCCCAGCGTCGCCCTCACCGCCTCGTCCAGCAGAGCCACGAGGTCGGTGCGGCCCGCACCCGCGAGCGACCACTCCTGGACCGCCGCGAGCAGGCAGCCCGCGTAGGCCCCTGCCCTGGACCGGGCCACGAGGGGCGTGGCGCCGCCTGCCCGGAGCGCCGGCGTGAGCGCGTCGCGCACGTCGGCAAGGCGGCGCACCGCGGCGAGCCGCAGCTCCTCGCCCAGCCCCATCGCCTCGCCCTGGGCGAACGCCATCGCGACGTTCTCCGCCGGCAGGCCGGCCGCGAGCTCGCGCAACGCCTCGGCCACGTCCGCCCCGTCGGCGAGCCGGGCACGCAGGGCCACGACAGCGTCGTCGAACCTCGCCCACAGCAGGTCGCTCTTGGCCTCGACGTAGTTGAAGAAGGTGGACCGGCTCACGCCGGCTCGGGACGTGATGTCCGCCACGGAGGTCGCGGCGTACCCGCGTTCGAGGAACAGCTCGCAGGCGGCCTCCTCGAGGAGATCGCGGGACGCCGCGCGCGGCCGTCCCACGCGCCTGCGCTCCGTCCCCTGCGTCACGGCGCCCATCGTAGGGGTCGTATTGTTGGACGCCGACCAACAATCACGTGAAAGGCCTCCGGTGCGCCGACCCGCCCTCCTCCCCCTGACCGCCACGCTGGCGTCTGCAGCCCTCCTGCTCGCCGCGTGCAGCGGCACCGCCGGCGACGACGCCTCGGGAGCGCCCGACGCCTCCGGCGACGCCGGCGCCGCCACACCGTCAGCCGGCGGCACGCTCGTGTACGCCTCGGGCGACGCCGAGCCCACGTGCCTCGACCCGCACGTCGGCGGCAACTACCCGCAGGCTCTGCTCGCCTCCCAGTTCCTCGAACCGCTCGTCGGCCGCGACGCCGACGGGACGATCACGCCGTGGCTCGCGACCGAGTGGACCACCTCCGACGACGGCCTGACGTGGGACTTCACGCTCGCCGAGCGCACGTTCACCGACGGCACCGCGTTCGACGCCGAGGCGGTCAAGGCGAACGTCGAGCACCTCAAGGACCCCGCCACCGGCTCCTCCACCGGCTACCTCGCGCTGGCCAAGGTCGACTCCGTCGAGGTGGTCGACGCCCAGCACGCCCGGTTCCACCTCAGCGAGCCGGACGCGGCGCTGCTGGAGTCCCTCTCCCAGCCGTGGACGGCGATGGAGTCACCCACGGGGATCGCGCGCGGCACGGACGCCAACTGCCTCGCGCCGGTCGGCACCGGTCCGTTCGTCGTGACCGGTTCGACGCCCCAGCAGCAGGTCGACCTCGTCCGCAACGACGACTACGTCCGGCCGGACGGGACCGCCGAGCCGGCGCTGCTGGACGGGATCACCTGGCGCTTCCTCCCCGACGCGGCAACCCGGTACGCCGCGCTGATCTCCGGCGAGGTGCAGGTGATCGACAACCCGCAGCCGGACACGATCGCGGCCGCCGACGCGGACTCCTCGCTCGGCGTCGAGCACATCGACGCGCCGAGGCCGGGCAGCGTCAACCGGATCGAGCTCAACTCCGGCCAGGCGCCCTTCGACGACCTGGCGGTGCGCGAGGCGTTCATCCGGGCGGCCGACCCCGAGCCCGGCATCGAGACCCTCTTCGCCGGCGTGACCGAGCGGTCCTTCTCCCCGCTCGCGTCCGTGGAGCCGCTCGCGTACTCCGACCCGGACCTGTTCACCACCGACGTCGAGGCGGCGAACGCGCTGCTGGACCAGGCGGGCTGGACCACCCGGGACGCCGACGGCGTGCGGACGAAGGACGGCAACCGCCTCACCGTGCGGATGCCCGTGAGCACCAACCAGTCTGTCGCGGCCGAGCAGTCGCTGTTCGAGCAGATCCAGGCCAACGTCGCCGGTGTCGGGTTCGAGCTCGTGCTGGAGCCGATGGACCTCGGCGCCTGGTACACGGCGCTCGGCAACAAGGAGTACGAGGCCGTCTCGGCGCCCTACACGAAGGTCGGCCCGGACGTGCTGCGCATCCTCTACCACTCCGACGGCACCGTGCCCGCGCCGTCGGGCTACTTCGCCAACCACGCCTTCGTGCGCGACGCCGAGCTGGACGCGTGGCTCGACGAGGCCGCCTCCACCCAGGACGACGACCGGCGCGCCGAGCTCGTGCAGCAGGCCCAGCAGCGGGTCCTCGAGGGCTTCTACATCCTCCCGCTGTACGACCAGCAGAACCACTTCCTCGTCCGTGGCGCCACCGGGGTCGACGTGCTCCACACCGTCTCCACCCCGACGTTCGTGGACGCCTCGCTCACCTCGTGAGCGGGTCCGGCGTGCGGGCCGCGGCCGGCTGGGTGCTGCGCACCCTGGGGCGCGCGCTCACGGTCGTGGTCGTGACGGCGACCGTGGTGTTCCTCGCGCTGCGGCTGGCCGGCGGCGACCCGGTCGAGGCGGTCCTCGGCGGTCCGGGCTCCCAGGCCGGACCGGAGGCCGTGGCGGCCGCGCGCGCGCAGTACGGCCTCGACCTGCCGCTGTGGCAGCAGTACCTCGTGCAGCTGCGCAACGTGCTCACGCTCGACCTCGGGGACTCCTACGCGCGACGGGTCCCGGTGAGCGACCTGCTCACCGCGCAGCTGCCGGCCACCGCCGTGCTCGCCCTGACGTCGCTCGCACTCGCCTGGGTGATCGCGCTCGCGGTAGCCGTGCTGGCGACGACGGCGCGGGGCCGGCTCGGGCGCGCCGCCGCCCGCGTCCTGCGCGGCGGTGAGCTCGTGGCCAGCGTGCTGCCGCACTTCTGGCTCGGCGCCGTGCTCATCGTGGTCTTCGCGAGCACGCTGCACTGGTTCCCGGCGACGAGCACGCCGGGCTCCCCCGCCTCGCTCGTGCTGCCGACGGTGACGCTGGCCGTCCCGCTCGCGGGGTTCCTCGGCCAGCTCGTGCGCGACTCCCTCGAGGAGGCCGAGTCTGCCCCGTTCGCCACCACGGCGCGGGCGCGCGGCGCCTCGCCGACCCGCGTGCTCGGTCGGCACACGCTGCGGCACGCCGTCCTGCCGGCCGTCTCCCTGTCCGGCTGGGCGTTCGGCTCGCTGCTCTCCGGCGCCGTCGTCGTCGAGGTGCTGTTCGGTCGGCCCGGGCTGGGCCGCCTGCTCGTGGACGCGACGCTCGTGCGCGACGTGCCCGTGGTGGTCGGCGCCGTCGTGGTCGTCGCGCTCGCCTACGTCGTGCTCACCGTCGTCGTCGAGGCCCTCGAGCTCGCCCTTGACCCGCGCCGTCGCGCGGGCGACGCGCTCGTGGCCGCCGCATGAGGCGCGCGCTGCGCGGCTTCACGCCGGGCGCCTGGGTGGCGCTCGCCGTCGTCGTCGTCATGCTCGTCATGGTCGTGGCACCGGGGCTGATCGCGCCCGGTGACCCGACGGCGATCGCGCCACGCGAGGCGTTCGAGCCGCCCTCGCTCGCGCACCCGTTCGGCACCGACGAGTCCGGCCGTGACGTGTGGACGAGGGTGGTGCACGGCGCCGTGTCCTCGCTCGGCGTCGGTCTGCAGGCGACGGTGATCGGCGTCGCGCTCGCGATGGTGCTGGGGTTCGCGGCCGGGCTCGGGCCGCGGTGGCTCGACGCGGGGATCGCCCGGGTGGTCGAGGTGCTGTACGCGCTGCCGACCATGGTGCTGGCCCTGCTCCTCGTCACGGTGCGAGGCCCCGGGCTCGCGGCGTCCGTGCTCGCCGTGGGCCTGGCGACTGCGCCCGGGTACGCCCGGATCCTGCGCTCGCGGGTGCGCGGCGTCGCGACGTCGGGCTACGTCGCGGCCGCGCGCCTGGATGGACTCGCGCCGGCGCGCGTCCTCACCCGGCACATCGCGCCCAACGCGCTGTGGCCGCTCGTCGCGGTGCTGACCCTCGGCATCGGCCAGGCCGTGGTGTGGGTCGCGGGCCTGAGCTTCCTCGGCCTCGGCGCGCTGCCGCCGTCGCCGGAGTGGGGCGCGATGCTCAACGCCGGGCGCGTCTACCTCACGACCGCCTGGTGGCTCACGGTGGGTCCGGGCCTCGCGATCACGGTGACCGCCGCGGCGCTGACGGCACTGGGGCGCGCGTTCGGGCGGGTGGGGGTCGCATGAGCGGGCGGACAGGTGAGCCGATGCTCACCCCGGCGCCGGTGCGGGACGCCGAGCCGGTGCTCGCCGTCGCGGACCTGCGGGTCTCCTTCCGCAGCCTCGAGGTGCTGCGCGGCCTGGACCTGCGCGTGCACGCGGGCGAGTGCCTCGCCGTCGTCGGGCCCTCCGGCGCGGGCAAGTCGGTGCTCGCGCGCTCGCTGCTCGGACTGGCCGGCGAGGGCGGCGCTCCCGCGCGGGTCGCGGCGGCGACGCTGCGGATCGCGGGCCGGGACCTGCGCGGCGCGCGCGAGCGCGACTGGCGGCGCGTGCGCGGGCGGCACGTCGGGCTCGTCCTGCAGGACGCGCTCGGCTCGCTCGACCCGCTGCGCACGGTGCACGCCGAGGTCGCCGAGACCCTGCACACCTCCGGCCGTCCGGCGGCGCGGGGGTCGGCCCCCGTCGGGGAGCGGGTTCGTGACGCCCTCGCGCGCGCCGGCCTGCCCGAGCCCGACGTCGTGGCGCGCCAGCGCCCGGGCGCGCTCTCGGGCGGCATGCGCCAGCGCGCGCTCATCGCCTCGGCGATCGTGGCCGAGCCGCCGCTGCTCGTGCTCGACGAGCCGACCACCGCCCTCGACGCGACGGTCGCGGCCGACGTGCTCGCGCTGCTCGGGCGCCTGCGCGACGCCGGCACCGCGCTGCTGCTGGTCACGCACGACCTCGGCGCCGTCGCCCGGATCGCCGATCGCGTCGTCGTGCTCGCCGACGGGCGCGCGGTCGAGGAGGGTCCGACGGCGCGGGTGCTCACCGAGCCCCACCACGCCGTCACCCGCGGCCTGCTCGCGGCGCTCCCCCGCGGGCCGAAGCCGCCCCCGGCGCCCGTGATCGGGACCGACGTGCTCCTGGCCGGGCACGGCCTGCGCCGCACCTACCCGCTGCCGGGACGCGGACCACGCGGGGCGCGCACCGCCGTCGACGGCGTGGCCGTCACCGTGCGCCGCGGCGAGGCGCTGGGGATCGTGGGCGAGTCGGGCTCGGGCAAGTCGACGCTGACCCGCCTGCTGCTCGCCGCCGAGCGACCGGACGAGGGCACGGTCGAGCTCGACCGCGCACCCTGGTCGGACCTGCCGGAGGCCCGACGGCGAGCCCGCCGCGCGCGGATCCGGCTCGTCCCGCAGGACGTGCTCGCGAGCATGGACCCGCGCCGGGACGTGCGCCGGATCCTGCGCGACGCGGGCGCGAGCAACCCGGTCGCGCTGCTCGCCCGCGTGCACCTGGGACCCGAGGTCGCCGACCGGATGCCGCGGAGCCTGTCGGGCGGCCAGCGGCAGCGGGTCGCGATCGCGCGGGCCCTTGCGGCCGACCCGGAGCTGCTCGTGCTGGACGAGCCGGTCTCGGCGCTCGACGTCGCCGTCCAGGCGGGGATCCTCGACCTGCTGCGCGAGGTGCAGGATGCCGGGACCGCACTGGTCCTCGTGTCGCACGACCTCGCCGTCGTGCGCCGGCTGTGCGACCGCGTGCTCGTGCTGAGCGAGGGTCGCGTCGTGGAGGAGGGCGCCGTGGAGACGGTCTGGGCGCAGCCGCGGTCGGAGGTCACGCGGGCGCTGCTGGCCGCCGCGTCCCCCGTGGGCGGACGCGGCGGCCGGTAGCCGGGCTGTCGCCGGCGCGCTCGGCGCGCTCGGCGCGCCCGCTGCGCCCGCCGCGCGCGGCGCCGAGAACGGCCCGAGGCGACGAGAACGGTCCGCTGGGGGCCGTCCTCGTCGCCTCGGGCCGTTCCTGCGGCGCGGACGAGCGGGCGGGCTGCTCGACTCAGGCGAGCAGGTCCCGCGTGGTCGGGTCCAGCAGAGCCACGACGGCGTCGCGCGCCTGGGTCGGACCCGTCGCCGCGAGCGCAGCAGCCGCCATCGCCTGGCACTGCTCGAGCGTGTGGTGGCGCAGCGCGAAGCGCACCGCGGGCACCGCGCCGAGCGACATCGACAGGCTCGTGATCCCGAGCCCCTTGAGGACGAGCGCCATGAGCGGGTCCGCGGCCGACTCGCCGCACACCCCCACGGGCTTGCCGAGCTCGGTCCCGGCGCGGGCCGTCGCGGCGACGAGGTCGAGCACGGCGGGCTGCCAGCGGTCGAGCAGGTCCGCGAGGTCGCCCTTGAGCCGGTCGGTGGCCATCGCGTACTGCGCCAGGTCGTTCGTGCCGATCGAGACGAAGTCGACCTGCTCGAGGATCTCCTTCGCCCGCAGCGCGGCCGCCGGGACCTCGACCATGACGCCGACCTTGGCCAGACCCGCGGCGCGCGCGTCAGCCGCGAACTCCGCCGCCTCGGCGGGCGTCGCGATCATCGGGGCCATCACCCACGGCTGGGTCCCCGTCGCCTCGGCCGCTGCCGCGAGTGCCGTGAGCTGGTCCACCATGAGCTGCGGGTGGATCCGGCCGATCCGGTAGCCGCGCACGCCGAGGGCGGGGTTCTCCTCGCCCGGCAGCGTCGCGAACGCGAGCGGCTTGTCGGCGCCGGCGTCCAGGGTGCGCACCACGACCTTGCGACCGCCGAACGCCGCGAGGGCCGCGGTGTACTCCTTCTGCTGCGCGGCGACGGGGGGCGCCGTCTGCGCGTCGAGGAACAGCACCTCGGTCCGGAACAGCCCGCTGCCCGCGACGGTCCGCGCGTCGTCGGCGGCCGCGGCACGCTCGGCGTCCGCGGCGGTCCCGATGTTGACGAGCAGGTCGATCGGGTCGCCGTCCTTCGTCGCCCCCGGCGCGGTGTCCTCCTCGAGCGCGCGCTCGGCCTCGGTCCGCTTCGCGACGGCCTCGACCGCAGCGTCGTCGGGCGAAACCTCGAGCGTGCTGTGCCGCGCGTCCACGAGCACGCGCGTGCCGTCCTCGAGCGACGTCGCGCCCGTCACCTGCACGAGGCACGGCAGGCCGAGCTGCCCGGCGATGATCGCGGTGTGCCCGGTGGGACCGCCCAGCTCGGTGACGATGGCCAGCACGTACCGCAGGTCCAGCGCCGCGGTGTCGGCGGGCGCGAGATCGCGCGCGACGACGACGCTCGGCTCGTGCAGGTCCGGCACGCCGGGGGCGGGTTGGCCCGCCACGACGGCGACCACGCGGTCGCGCACGGACGCCAGGTCCGTGACGCGCTCGGCCATGAGGCCGCCCGCGGCCGTGAACATGTCGATGAAGGCGCCGACGGCGGAGCGGACGGCGGCGACCGGCGGCTTGCCGCCGGCCAGCTCGCGCTTGGCGCGCGCGGCGAGCGCGGGGTCCGCGGCGATCTGCGCCGTCGCGCCGAGCACCTCGGCGAGGCTGCCGGAGCTGCGCGCGGCGCGCGCGGACAGGTCGGCCGAGACCGTCCGGAAGGCCGCGAGCACCGTGTCGGCGAGCTCCTCCTCGGGCACGGGCACGCCGTCGCGCACCACGACGGTGTCCTCGGGCACCTCGACCGGTTCGCGCACCTGCACCACCGGGCCGACGACGGCGCGGCGGCCGACCCCGACGCCGGCGAGGACGCGCGGGCTGACGGGCGCGGTCATGACGCGTCGAGGTCGGCGGCCACGAGCTCGGCGACCTTGTCCAGGCCGGCCTCGTCGTCGCTCGTGAGCTCGACCTCCTCGCCCGCACCGATGCCGAGCGACATGAGCATGAGGATGCTCGAGGCGTCCACGCCTTCCTCGCCGACGCGCGCGATGAGGACGGGCTCAGCCGCCTCGGCTGCGGCGGCGGCGACGAGCGAGGCGGGACGTGCGTGCAGGCCGGAAGACGACCCGACGGTGACGGTGCGAGCTGCCATGGTGATTCCTTCACTTCCTGCCCCGTGGGGCGACTGCGCGACACCACGCCCGGACCGGCCGGAGGTGGTCGTGGGCATCCTGCCCGATTTCCCCGGCTACGTCCCGGAGAGCGACATGTGGATCTGGTACCGGTCGCCCCGGTACCAGGAGGTGACGTACTCGACGGGCCGCCCGGAGGCTCGCGACGTCCGGCGGAACACCATGAGCGGCGCCCCGACGCCGACCCCGAGCGGATCCGCGGTCGACCGGGTCGCGAGCTCGGACCACACGGTCTGCTCGGCGCCGTCGATCCGCAGGCCGTAGCCGAGCGCCATGATGCTGTAGAGGGACCCGGTCAGCTCGATGCCGCCCAGGTCCGGCAGCAGGCGGTTGCTGTAAAAGCCGCGCTCGAGCGCCATGGGCGCGCCGCCGGCCAGGCGCAGCCGCTCGATCTCCCAGACCTCCTCGTCGGGGGCGAGCCCGAGCGCGGCGGCGACCTCCACGGGTGCGGGCACGAGCCGGACGTGGCGCACGAGCGTGGACGGGACGAGGCCGCGTCGGCGCATGTCGTCGGTGAACGAGGCGAGGTGCAGCCGGGACTCCACGCGATCGGCGGCCACGAACGTGCCCTTGCCGTGCACGCGGTAGAGGCGCTGCTCCTCCACGAGCTGGCGGATCGCCTCGCGGACGGTCGCGCGGCTGACCCCGAACTCGGCCATGAGCTCGCGCTCGGAGGGGATGGCCTGGTGCGGGGCCCATTGCGAGGTCACGCGCTCGAGCAGGATCGCGCGCAGCTGTGCGTGCTTCGTGACGGGGCCGTCCACGACGGCGTCCGGCGCCCTCGCAGCATCGTCTGCCCCTTCGACCACCTCGACCACGCCAGCCCCTCTCGGCCTGCTCCGCGCTGTTGACACGTCCTCGATCTGGTACCAGCATACTCACACTGGTACGAACCAGTAAGAACCAGTTGTCCGACGAGACACTCGCACCCGCACCCACGAGGAGCCCCCATGGCCACCACCGTCCTCTCGCCCCTCGCGGGCCGCGCCGTCGCCCTGGCGGACGTCCCCGACCCCGTGTTCTCCCAGGGCATCGTCGGCCCGGGCGCGGCGATCGACCCGACGGCCGACGTGCTCGACGTCGTGGCACCGATCGCGGGCACCCTCGTCAAGGTGTTCCCGCACGCGTTCGTCATCGCCGGCGCCGACGGCGTGGGCGTCCTCGTGCACCTCGGCATCGACACCGTGAAGCTCGACGGCGAGGGGTTCACCGTCCTGGTCGAGCAGGGCTCGACCGTCGCCGCCGGCGACCCCGTGGTCATCTGGGACGTGCCGGCGATCGTCGCCGCGGGCTACAGCCCCGTCTCCCCCGTGATCGTCATGGACCGCGCGGCCGAGCTCGTCGCGGTCGCCGACGGGGTCGAGGGTGCGGCGACGCAGCCCGGCCAGCCCCTGCTCACCGTCTCGGCCTGACCGCCGCGCTGCCGTTCGACCGCTGCCGTTCGACCGCTGCCGTTCGACCGGCCGACCGCTGTCGGTCGACCGGCCGACCGCTGTCGGTCGACCGGCCGATCCCTGCCGGTCGACCGCCGACCGCTGACCTCTGACCTCTGACTTCTGATCCTCCGATCTCGAGGGAGACCGTTCCATGACCACCGCCACCGCGACCCCCGCGAAGCCGGCGAAGAAGCCGCTCCGCATCCCGGGGTTCACGGGCCTCGGCGAGTTCATCACCGGTGCCGGCGCGTTCGGTGCGTTCGTGTACGGCTTCGCGAACCGCATGCTGATCCCGGTCGGCCTGCACCACATCGTGAACTCCTACGTGTGGTTCCTCTACGGCTCCTACGACGGCCCCAACGGCGTCGTGACCGGTGAGCTCACGCGGTTCGCCGCGGGCGACCCGACGGCGGGCGCGCTCACCTCGGGCTTCTACCCGGTCCTCATGTTCGGCCTGCCCGCCGCAGCGCTCGCAATGATCCACCTCGCCGACAAGCGGCAGCGCAAGACGGCGATCGGCATCCTCGGCGCGGCCGGCATCACCGCGTTCCTCACCGGCGTGACCGAGCCGCTCGAGTTCGCGTTCATGTTCGTCGCGTTCCCGCTGTACGTGGTGCACGCGATCCTCACCGGCCTGTCGCTGGCGATCGCCCACACGCTCGACATCCACCTCGGGTTCTCGTTCTCCGCCGGCCTCATCGACCTGCTGCTCTACGGCACGGCGCCGGCCGCGAAGAACATCCCGCTGCTGCTCATCATGGGCGTCGTCTACTTCTTCGTGTACTACGTCATCTTCCGCCTCGTCGTGAAGCGTTGGAACCTGCGCACGCCGGGCCGCGAGCCGGAGGCGGAGTTCGAGGCCGAGCAGGCCGAGAACAGCTCGGAGGAGCTCGTCTCGACCACCGTGGCATCCACACCGGCGGCCGCCGGGGCGGTCTCCAGCGACGGGGCCGTCAGCGCAAGCGCCGCCGCAGCGGCCGCAGCGGCCACGACGGCGAGCAGCGCGACGGCGAGCAAGGCCGAGCAGCTCATCGCAGCCTTCGGGGGTCGCGAGAACCTCGTCAACGTCGACGCCTGCATCACGCGTCTGCGGATGGAGGTCACCGACAAGGACAAGGTCGACAAGGCGCGTCTCAAGGCGCTCGGCGCAGCCGGCGTGATCGAGGTGGGCAACAACGTCCAGGCGGTCTTCGGCACGCAGGCCGAGGCCCTCAAGAACGACATCAAGGACGTGCTCTAGATGGAGGTCATCGTCGTCGAGCGGCCCGAGGACGCCGCGCCGATCGTCGCGGACGCGTACTCCCGCCTGCTCGCCGCCAAGCCCGACGCCGTCCTCGGCCTGGCCACCGGGTCGACCCCGCTCGGCGTGTACGACGAGCTCGTCCGGCGGTACGAGGCCGGTGAGCTCACGTTCGCGAGCGCCCGCGCGTTCCTGCTGGACGAGTACGTCGGGCTCCCGGCCGACCACCCCGAGCGCTACCGCGCGTTCATCGAGCGCGTCTTCACCGGGCGCGTGGACCTGCGCCCGGACGCCGTCCAAGGACCCGACGGCCTGGCCGAGGACCTGTCGGCGGCCGGCGTGGCGTACGACGCCGCGATCCGGGAGGCCGGCGGGATCGACCTCCAGATCCTCGGGATCGGGGCTGACGGGCACCTCGCGTTCAACATGCCGATGTCGAGCCTGACCGGCCGCACCCGGCTCAAGACGCTCACCCCGAAGACCCGGCTGGACAACGCGCGGTTCTTCGACGACGACCTGGACCAGGTACCGCGGCACTGCCTCACCCAGGGGCTCGGCACGATCATGGAGTCCCGGCACGCCGTGATGCTCGGCTTCGGACTGAACAAGGCGCAGGCCGTGCGGGAGTGCGTGGAGGGCGCCGTCTCGGCGCGTTGGCCCGCGTCGGTCCTGCAGCTGCACCCGCACGCCACGGTCGTCGTCGACGCCGAGGCCGCCAGCCAGCTCACGTTCCGCGAGTACTACCGCACCACGTACGACGGCAAGCCCGACTGGCAGGGCATCTGATGGTCACGATCCGCGCGGGGCGCGTGCTGCTCGACGGAGCGTTCACGGGCCCCGCGCAGCTCGCCGTCGAGGGCGGCCGGATCGCGTCGGTGACCGTGGGCGACGCGCTCGCCGGCGCGCCCGCCGCCGACGTCGACCTCGGCGCGGCGACCCTGACGCCCGGCCTTCTGGACCTGCAGATCAACGGCTCCTTCGGCGCGGACTTCGCCGACGCGACCCCCGAGCAGTGGACGCGCGTGCTCGGCGGACTCGCCGCGCGCGGCGTCACGGCGGTCCAGCCGACGATCATCACGGCACCGCTCGCCCAGCTCGGGGGCGCGTTCGCCCGGGTGCGGCAGGCGCGGGACGAGAACGCGGGCGCCCCCGCGGCGCGGGTGCTGGGCGCGCACCTCGAGGGGCCGTTCATCTCCCCCGCCCGCAAGGGGACGCACCGCCCGGACTGGATGGTCGAGCCGAGCCCGGAGCACCTCGACGTGCTCCTGGCGCACCCGGCCACGCGGGAGGTCCTCACGACGCTCACGCTGGCCCCGGAGCTGCCGCACGCCCTCGACGCCACGCGGCGCCTCGTGGCCGAGGGCGTCGTCGCCGCCGTGGGGCACAGCGACGCCACGGCCGCGCAGGTGCACGCCGCGGCCGATGCGGGCGCCACGATGACGACGCACGTGTTCAACGCGCAGCGCCCGCTCGGCCACCGCGAGCCCGGTGTCCCGGGGGCGGTGCTCACGGACGAGCGGTTCTACGTCGGCACGATCGTGGACGGTCAGCACCTGGACCCGAGCGTCGTGCGGCTCGTCTACACGGCCGCAGCGGGCCGCGCTATCGCCGTCACCGACGCGATCGTCACGGCCGGGCTGCCCAACCACACGTGGCTGCAGTTCGGCGGCCGACCTGTGGCGAACGACGACACCGGCCTCGGCCGGCGGGAGGACGGCACGATCACGGGCGCCGGCATCGTCCTGGACGAGGGCGTGCGCCGCATGGTGGCCTCCGGGCTCGACGCCGCCACGGTGCTCGCCTCGTGCACCGAGGTGGCCGCCCGCTCGCTCGGTCGCGCCGACCTGGGACGCCTCGCGGTCGGGGCGCACGCCGACCTCGTCGCGTGGGACTCCTCGTGGCACCCGATTCGCGTGTGGGTCGGTGGGAGCGAGATCGCCGCGAGCGTCGGGACCGACGCCGTGTCCGGTTGGACGACGAGCGCGGGCGCGAGCACAATCCGGGCATGACTCACCCCGCGGGTTGGTACCCGGACGGTTCCGGACGTCAGCGCTGGTGGGACGGCACGGCGTGGACGGAGGACACGCGCGACGCCGGCCATGCCGCGAGCCCCGGGGCGGGCACGACGGCGAGCACCGCCTGGCAGCCCGGCGCCACCTCCGCGCCCGGCACCGGCGCGACGGCGAGCACCGCCTGGCAGCCCGGCGCCACCTCCGCGCCCGGCGGCCCCGTCGTGTCGGCCCCGGGTGCCCCGGGCGGCCAGTCCGGTGCCCCGGGTCAGCCGACGTCCGCCGGCTACGGCAAGATCCCCTCGGCCGGACGTCCCGACGGGTACGGCCCGGGCGGCTACCAGGCTCCGGGCACGCCCGCGTACGGTCAGGCGACGGTGAGCCCGGCCTACGGCCAACCCGGCGCTCCCGCCTACGGCCGGCCGGGAGGTGCGCCCGCCCAGCCCGGCGCCCCGTACGGTGGCGCGCCGGGCGGCGCCCCGCGCAGGCGCACCGGCGTGGTGGTGGGCATCATCGTCGCCGTCGTGGTGCTGATCGTCGCCATCCTCGCGGTCGTGTTCTTCTCGGTCCGGTCCCAGACGGCCGGCCCGCTCCACGCGGTCACCGACTACAACGACGCCTGGGACGCCGAGGACTGCCAGCTCCTCGTCTCATCCGTGACCAACGAGTTCTGGCAGTCCACGTGGGCGAGCTGCGACTCGTTCGAGGTCGACGCCGCGGAGTTCAACGCCAGCCTGCAGAACGGTGCCGACTCCTACGAGTGGCGGGCGACCTCGACGAGCGTCTCGGGCTCGACGGCCACCGTGGAGGTCGCGGAGAGCTGGACGGACTCCTCCGGCCAGCATCAGAGCGCCGACGTCACGTTCAACCTCGTCAAGCAGGGCGGCGGCTGGCTCGTGGACTCTGTCACCAGTGACTGACCTGCAGCGCCCAGCACGCCGCGACGCTCCGACCGGGCGTCCCACCTGCCCGCCACTGCCTGCCGCCCGGGACAGCCCCGGTCGCCCGGGCCGCGCCGGCAGTCGGGCAGCTCCAGCAGTCGGGCAGCCCGGGCAGCCGGGCGGCTGGCACGCCCGGCCCCCGGGAGGGCCCACGGCGCCGACCTAGACTCGACTCATGGCGGGATTCTGGGGACGCTCGCGTCGGGCCGAGGAGAAGGCGCAGCAGGACGAGCAGGACCGGGTCCTCGCGGACCGCGCCGCCTCGGCGCTCGTCTCCGCGGACGAACGCCTCCGCCTCACCCGGGACGAGCTCGCGTTCGCCACGGCCGAGCTCGGTGAGGCCGCGACCGGCGACCTCGCCGCGGCGCTCGCATCCGTGAGCCACCACCTCGACGAGGCGTTCCGGCTGCACCAGCTCAACGTCGACGACATCCCCGACACCCCGCAGGAGCAGCGCGAGCGCAACGCGCGCATCGTGCAGCTCGCGGAGTGGGCGACCGGCCTCGTCGAGGAGCGCACCGCCGCGCTGGCGGACCAGGTCGCCCGGGTGCGCGAGGCCCCCGAGGTCGCGGACCGGGTCCGCGCCGAGGCCGCGGCGATCCGCGCCCGGCTGCCGCAGGCCCACGAGACGCTGACCCGTCTGGCCGAGCGCTACTCCCCCGAGGCGCTGCGCCAGGTCGCGGGCAACGCGACCGAGGCCGAGCAGCTGCTCGGGTTCGCCGAGCAGGGCATCGACGTCGCGGCCCGACGGCGCGACGCGGGTCAGGCGTCGCAGGCGACGCTCGCCCTCGAGGCCGCTACCGAGAGCGTGCGCCGCAGCGCGGTGCTGCTGGACGCCGTCGAGAGCTTCGAGCTCGAGGCGCTGCGCGCGCAGGCGGCGCTCTCCGCCGTCGTCGCCGACTCGCGCGACGACCTCGTCGCCGTGCGTGACGTGCCCGCGACGCCCGAGGTCGCGGCCGCCGCTGGCGAGCTGCAGGAGGCGCTGGCCGCGCTCACCGGTCCCGGTACGCCGTCGGACCCGTTCACCGACCTCACGCGGCTGCGCGCGGCGAACACGGCGCTCGACGCGGCCGTCGCGAGGGCGGCCGAGCGCGCCGCGCGTCCGGTGCCCTCGGCCGCCCACGTGCGGCACGCGGAGGACGACGCCGAGCGGCAGCTCGCGGTGGCGCGCGACGTGATCGCCGGTCACCGCGGCTACATCGGGGCGGATGCGCGCACGCGCCTCGCGGAGGCCGAGCGCGCCCTCACGGAGCTCCGCCGCAGCCCCTCGGACGAGGAGTCCCGAGAGCAGGACCTCGCGCTCGCGCGCCGTGCCGCGGACCTCGCGGGGCAGGCGCTCGCGCTCGCGCAGCGCGACATCGACGCGGGCCGGGACTCCCTGCCCGGCGGGGCGGGGCGCTGGGACTCCCCCCGGCGGGGCGGCGGGCTCGGCGGGTTCGGCGGGCCGATGGGCGGACGTGGCAGCAACGACATGGGCGGGTTGATCGGCGGCGTCCTCGGCGGGATGGTGCTCGGCGAGGTCCTCGAGGACTTCTTCGACTGACCCCACGCGTCGCGCGCACGCACGCGGCACGCCACGCGCGGAGACGCCGGTCACGGCGGAGACAGACCTCGATGAACTCGGAGAGTTCACCGGGCCTCGGCGCGCGGGCTCCGGGCTCCGAGCCACCCGAGCGACGTCCGCGCGCACGAGCCTGCGTGACGTCCGGATCGCGGTCGACGGGCAGGAGCGGGAGACGCCCGACGGCGCGCCGCCTCGTACGCTGAACGCGATGCGCTGCGACTACTTCGAGGCCGGCCGGTGCCGCTCGTGCACCGAGCTCACCGTGCCGTACCCGCGGCAGCTCGACGCGAAGGTGCGCGCCGTCCAGGACCTCGTGCGCACGCCGGGGCTGACCTGGCTCGATCCCGTCCCGAGCCGCGAGCGCCGCTTCCGCAACAAGGCGAAGATGGTGGTCGGCGGCACCGTCGCGCATCCGCTGCTCGGCATCCAGGCACCGTTCGCGGGCGCCGGCGTGGTCAACGACCTGCGGCACTGCCCCCTGCACGAGGAGGCCGTCGAGGCCGCGCTGCCGATCCTGGCCGACTTCGTCCGCACGGCCGCGCTCACCCCGTACGACGTGCCCACCCGGCGCGGGGAGCTCAAGCACGTGCTGGTCACCGCCAGTCCCGACGGCGAGCTCATGGTTCGCCTCGTCCTGCGCTCACGCGAGGCGGAGGCCCGGGTGCGCAAGCACCTGCCCGGGCTCCTCGCCGCGCTGCCGTCGCTCGCCGTCGTGAGCCTCAACATCCTGCCGGCGCACGCCGCGGTGCTCGAGGGTGCGCAGGAGATCGTCCTGCACGGCGACACGCTCACGATGCGCGTCAACGACCTGTCGCTGCACCTGCGGCCGCGCTCCTTCTTCCAGACCAACACCGAGGTCGCGGCCGCGCTGTACCGGGCGGCGACGTCGTGGCTCACCGAGCGCGCCCCCGCCACGCTGTGGGACCTGTACTGCGGCGTGGGCGGGTTTGCGCTGCACGCCGCGCGTGCGCTGCCGGGGCTCGCCGTCGAGGGCGTCGAGGTCTCGGCCGAGGCGATCGCGAGCGCCACCCGGACCGCGCAGGAGCTCGACCTCGCGTCCGCGCGGTTCGTCGCGGGCGATGCCACGAACCTCGTGCCGACCACGGGCCCGGTGCCCGACGTCGTCGTGGTGAACCCGCCGCGACGCGGCATCGGACCGGACCTTGCGGCGTGGCTCGAGGAGTCAGGGGTCGGCACGGTCCTGTACTCCTCGTGCAACGCGCGCAGCCTCGCCGCCGACCTCGCGGCGATGCCGTCCTTGCGACCGGTGCGCGCGCAGGTGCTCGACATGTTCCCGCAGACGGCGCACTACGAGGTGCTCACGCTGCTGGAGCGCTGACGTCGCGGTGATGCGGCGCCGACGCCGCGCCGATGTGGCGCCGACGCCGCGCCGACCGATGAACCCGTGTCGGTGCGCCGGTCTACCGTCACGTCATCCCGATCCCGGGACCACACGAAGGAGCGCACCGTGGCCACCAACATCAACCCCTACCTGCACTTCCGCGGCCAGGCGCGGGAGGCGATGACCTTCTACGCCGACCTCCTGGGTGGCGAGCTCACCTCCTCCACCCTCGGGGAGTTCGGGATGGGCGGCGAGGACGCCGACAAGCTCATGCACGCCCAGATCACCGTCGACGGCCGCGCCGTCCTCATGGGTGCCGACACCCCGTCGTTCATGGCGCAGCCCGAGGGCACGTCGGTGGACGTCTCCCTGTTCGGGGGGCCGGAGGACGCCGAGGCGATGCACGAGCAGTGGAACCGGCTCGCCGAGGGCGCCACGATCCAGCAGCCGCTCGAGAAGGCGCCCTGGGGCGACGAGTACGGCTCGCTCGTGGACCGGTTCGGGGTGACGTGGATGCTCAACATCGGGGGCGGTGGCGACGGGCAGTAGCACTCGCCCGCGGCGGGGCTGAACTACGGTCGTGCGGTGACCGTCCTCAGCCCCGCCCACCCGCTCGCCCTGCCTCCGGGCACGAGCCCCGAGGCGACGTACGAGGCGTTCGAGGCCTACGCGGCCGCCCGCGGGCTGACGCCCTACCCGCACCAGGAGGAGGCCGCGCTCGCGATCGTCGCGGGCGAGCACGTCGTGCTCGCGACGCCGACGGGCAGCGGCAAGAGCCTGGTCGCCGTCGTCGCGCACGCGGCGGCCCTCGCCCGCGGCGCACGCACGTACTACACGGCCCCAGTCAAGGCCCTCGTGAGCGAGAAGTTCTTCGACCTCGCGGCCACGTTCGGCGCCGGATGCGTCGGGATGATCACCGGTGACGTCGCGATCAACCCGGACGCGCCGATCCTGTGCTGCACGGCCGAGATCCTCGCGGCCCAGACGCTGCGCGGCCAGCTGGGCGCCACGCCGTCGAGCACCGAGAACGACGCCGACCTCGTGGTCGTCGCCGACGAGTTCCACTTCTACGCCGACCCGCAGCGCGGCTCGGCGTGGCAGATCCCGCTCCTGGACCTGCCCGGGGCGCAGTTCGTGCTGCTCTCGGCGACGCTCGGCGAGATGACCGACCTCGTGGCGGACCTGACCCGCCGCACCGGCCGCGGCGCCCAGGTCATCGCGCACACCCAGCGACCCGTTCCGCTCACCTTCCGCTACTCCCTCGAGCCGCTCACCGAGGTGATCGAGGAGCTGCTCGGCACCCGGCGCGATCCGGTGTACGTCGTCCACTTCACGCAGGCCGCGGCGCTCGAGCGGGCGCAGGCGCTCACGTCGATCCAGGTCACCACGAAGGAGCAGCGCGCCGCGATCGCGCAAGCGCTGGCCGGCGAGCGGTTCGCCGGCGGCTTCGGCAGCACGCTCTCGCGGCTGCTGCGGCTCGGCATCGGCGTGCACCACGCGGGCATGCTGCCGCGCTACCGGCGTCTCGTGGAACGCCTCGTCCAGGCCGGTCACCTGCGCGTCGTGTGCGGCACCGACACGCTCGGCGTCGGGGTGAACATGCCCATCCGGACCGTGGTGTTCACCGGCCTGACGAAGTTCGACGGCGTCCGCCAGCGTCACCTCACGGCGCGGGAGTTCCACCAGATCTCCGGCCGCGCAGGCCGGGCCGGCTTCGACACCGTGGGCGACGTCGTCGTGCAGGCGCCCGACCACGTCATCGAGAACGCCCGGGCGCTGGCCAAGGCGGGCGACGACGAGCGCAAGCGCCGCAAGATCGTGCGCAAGAAGGCGCCCGAGGGGCAGGTCAACTGGACGGACAAGACGTTCGAGCGGCTTCGCGACGCCGAGCCCGAGCCGCTGACCAGCCAGCTGGCGGTCACGCACGCGATGGTGCTCGGCGTGCTCGAGCGCCCGGGCGACCCGGTCGCGCGCGCCTGGCGCCTGCTCTCCGACAACCACGAGCCGCACCGCGCGGCCAACCCGCTCGTGCGGCGCGCGGTGGGCATCTACCGGTCGCTGCGCACCGCGGGCCTCGTCGAGCACACCCCGCGCAGCCGGGTCGCGCCCGGTGAACCGACGGTGCGCCTGGTCGCCGAGGTCCCGGACGAGTTCGCCCTCAACTCCCCGCTCTCCCCGTTCGCCCTCGCGGCCCTGGACCTGCTGGACCCCGACGCCGAGCCGTTCGCGCGGGCGCTCGACGTCGTGTCGGTGGTCGAGGCGACGACGCCGGGGCCGCGGCCGGTCCTCATGGCGCAGCAGCACGCCGCGCGCGGCGAGGCGGTCGCCGCGATGAAGTCCGAGGGGCTGGAGTACGAGGAGCGGATGGAGCTGCTCGAGGACGTCACCTACCCCCAGCCGCTCGCCGAGCTGCTCGGCGCGGCCTGGACGCCGTACGTGCGCGCGAACCCGTGGGCCGCGGAGCAGGAGCTGGAGCCCAAGTCCGTCGTCCGCGAGATGGTCGAGACCGGGATGACATTCTCCGAGCTCGTCTCGCGGTACGGCGTCCAGCGCTCGGAGGGCGTGGTGCTGCGCTACCTCACGGACGTCTACCGCAGCCTGCGCCAGGTGGTGCCGGAGGCGTGGCGCACGAGCGAGGTGGACGACGTCGTGACCTGGCTTGGCGAGGTCGTGCGGCAGGTGGACTCCTCGCTGCTGGACGAGTGGGAGGCGCTCGCCGGTGCGTCCGCGGACGCGGCCGACGGCCTCACGGACGAGGAGGTCGAGCGCGCCGAGCGCCGGTTCGGTGACTCCGAGACCCCGCCGCCCTTCTCCGCGAACGAGCGCGCGGTCCGCGTCGCGGCCCGCGGGGCGGCATTCCGCCGGGTCGAGCTCCTCGCGCGCGAGGACTACGCGGCCCTCGGCGCGCTGGACGGCGCGGCGGGCTGGGACGCGCAGCGCTGGCGCGACCAGCTCGAGCCGTACTGGGCCGAGTACGACCACCTCGCGACCGACGGCGCCGCCCGGTCCGCAGCACTCGTGCTGCTGGAGGACTACGGCCGCGTGCGGCGGCTCGAGCAGATCCTCGACGACCCCTCGGGCGACCGCGACTGGCGCCTCGTGCTCGAGGTGGACCTCGACGCGAGTGACGCGGCCGGGGAGCTCGTCGTCCGACCGGTCAGTCTGGGTCCGTGGCAGGCCTGAGGCGAGCGACGGCGGGCCGAGCGGCCGGTCGCACCGCCCGGCCCGCGGGCCCAGCGAGCCGCCGGTCCGACTTCCGGGGGAGAATGAGGCCGTGCTGACGAACGACCCGGGGTGGTACCCCGACCCCCAGGGCGAGCGCCAGGTCCGGTTCTGGGACGGCGAGGCGTGGACGGAGTACGTCCAGCCGCTCGCCCCGGTCGCGGTGCGTACGCACGGCTCCGACACCGCGGTCGAGGACTACCCCTACCTCGCCGACGCCGATCTGCGGGCGAGCCACGAGCCGCGCATCGTCTCGACGTGGGAGCCCGAGGCGATCACGATCCCCGGGCGAGCCCGCCCGCGCCGGCGCCGGTCCGCGCTCGGCTGGTGGATCGCCGGCGGTGCGGTCACCGTCCTCGTCATCGTCGTCGCGCTGATCGCGGCCCTAGTGAACCAGGGCCCGGCGGTCGACCCCGCCGCCGGCCCCTCCGCCGGGTCCTCGCCCGGGGTGGCCGCCGGCCAGGCCTCGCCGGGCTCGCCCGCGACGGTCTCGGTCCCCGACGGCGGGTCCGCCCTCGTGGCGATCGAGGTACCCGAGGCGGGCTCGTACCTCCTCACCGCGGCGGCGGCCGAGGACGTCGCCGCCGAGCTGAGCCTCGACGGCACCGTGCTGTGGTCGGGTGACGACCGCGGCAACGACCTCGCCGGCATCATCGGCGGCTCCTGGTCCGACCCGGCCGGGTTCGTGCAGCTCGAGGCCGGCACCTACACCCTCACCGTCACCGAGCACGACGGCGTGGCGACCTCCGCGGAGGTGGCGATCTACGCCGTCGAGGCCGTCGACGTCGCCGTCGGGCAGACCACCGACGTGACGATCCCCGCGGGCGGATACACGGTGCTGCGGCTGACCGGTGACGCCGAGCAGCGCGTCGCGTTCGACGTGCGCGCCTCGGGCGACTGGGAGGACGCGCGGCTCACGTACTTCCCGAGCGGGCGCGCCACGCTCGCGGACGACCGGGGTCCGCAGGCCGCGAGCGAGAAGGGTGGCACCGAGTACGACCCCTATCTCGAGGCGACCTTCCCGGCCGGCTCGTCGTTCCTCGTGCTGGACGAGTACGACCAGCACGAGATCACGGTGTCCGTCGCGGTGACACCCGTCTAGCGCCGCTGCGCCGACGTCGCTGACGTCCGGCGCCGCCGTGGCTCCCGTGGGCCGGGAGTCAGCCCTTCGCGGCGCGCGCCGCCGCCTTGGCCGCCTGCTTCGTCGCCCGCACCTGCAGGAGCGAGTCGGCGTCGGTGACGTCGGCGATGGACCGCCGCGAGCCCTCCTCGCCGTACGCCCCGGCAGCCTCGCGCCACCCGGCGGGAGTCACGCCGCGCTGCTTGCCGAGCAGAGCGAGGAAGATCCGCGCCTTCTGGTCGCCGAACCCCGGAAGTGCCTTGAGCCGCGAGAGAACGGTCGCGGCGTCCGGGGTGGCGCCGTCGGCGTCGGTCCAGATCGCGGTGACGTCGCCGTCGTAGCGGTGCACGACGGCGCGCGCCACCTCCTGCACCCGGCCCGCCATCGAGCCGGGGTAGCGGTGCACGGCGGGCGGCGTGCGGCACAGCTCCGCGAACGCCTCAGGATCGGCGGCCGCGATCGCCTCCGGGGCGATCGAGCCGAGCCGCTGCTCGATCTTGGCGGGACCGGCGAAGGCGGTCTCCATCGCGACCTGCTGGTCCAGGAGCATGCCGATGAGCAGGGCGAACGGGTCGCGCTCGAGGAGCGCGTCGGCCTCGGGATCGCCGGTCAGCCACAGCGGGCGCGTCATGGCACCCGATTCAACCACTCGGGGGTGGCGAACTTCGTGGCGACCAGGCGCTCGGCCTCGGCGCGCTCGGCCGCGGTGATCTCGCCGGGGACGGTGGCGTGCCGCGAGGCGAACGTGGCCGCGAAGGAGTCGATGATCTCCGCGCGCGGCAGGCCCGTCTGGCTGCGCAGCGGGTCCACGCGCTTGTTCGCGCTGCGGGTGCCCTTGTCCGAGAGCTTCTCGCGCCCGATGCGCAGGACGTCGAGCATCGCGTCGGCGTCGATGTCGTAGGACATCGTGACGTGGTGGAGCACCGCGCCGGAGGCGTACCGCTTCTGCGCGGCGCCGGCGATCTTGCCCGCCGGAGAGGTGATGTCGTTGAGCGGGACGTACGTCGCCTGGATGCCGAGGTCGCGCAGCGCGGCCAGCACCCAGTCGTCGAGGAACGCGTAGGACTGCTCGAAGCTCAGGCCCTCGACGAGCGAGGCCGGCACGTAGAGCGAGTAGGTGATCGTGTTGCCGGGCTGGATGAACATCGCGCCGCCACCGGAGACGCGCCGGGTGACCGTGACGTCCTGGCGAGCCACGCCGTCGGGGTCCACCTCGTTGCGCATCGACTGGAAGGACCCGATGACGACGACGTTGCGCTCCCACTCCCAGAACCGCAGCGTCGGGCCGCGCGTCCCGGCGCCCACCGCCTGCGCGAGCACCTCGTCCAGGGCCATCTGCATGAACGGGAGCTCGGCCTCACCGCGGATGACCTCGAACGTGTGGTCGTGCCAGCTCGTGGCGTGGCCGAGGGCGCGACGCACCGCGATCGCGACGGCCTCGGGGCTGAACCCCACCATGACGGTGTCGTCGCCGACGGCGCGCGCCACCACCTGAGCCATCGCCTGGACCGGGGTGCTCGCCGGCAGGCCGGTGAGCGCGCGGTTGATGTCGAGGATCGCGTCGTCGGGCTCGAGGAAGAAGTCGCCCGAGACGACGACGTCCGCGAGAACCGCGTCGTCCCCCTCCCCCGATGTCGTCAGGTCGACGACGACGAGCTTGCCTCCGGGCACCTTGTACTCACCATGCACGTGGCCATTATCCCCGACCCCCTCAGCCCTCCCGCAGGGGTGGTGCTCGTCTCGTCGCGGGCCGCCACTCGTGCGGCTGAGAGCAACATCGCACGACGCGCACCTCGCGGCGCGTTGCCGATCGGCTCCCCGTCCACCACGCTGGGGCCATGGCATGGTTCCCGTGGCGTCGCAAGAAGGACGAGGCTCAGGCACAGCCCGAGCCCGTCGAGGAGGCAGTTCTTCCGGTGCCCGAGCCGGAGCCGGAGCTTGCACCGGAACCGGAACCGGAACCCGAGCCGGAACCCGAACCCGAGCCCGAGCCGGAACCCGAACCCGATCCGGAACCCGAGCCGCAGCCCGAACCCACCCCCGAGCCCGAGCCAGAACCCGAACCCGATCCGGAACCCGAGCCGCAGCCGCAGCCGGAACCCGAGCCGCAGCCCGAGCCCGAACTCGACATAGCCCCGTGGCCGGAGCCGCAGCCCGGTGAGAGCCCGCTCGAGCAGGACTTCGAGCCGGAGCCCGTGCGCGAGCAGGACCTCGAGCCCCCGCGCGAACCACGCGACCTGGTCCCGTCGGCCGACGGCGCGCCGACCCCGGTCGCGGCGTGGAACCCGAACCTCAGCGGGGTCGGCGGCGTCGTCGTCCGCATCGAGCAGGTCGCGCTGTCGCACGCCCCGGTCGCCGACGACCTGCGGACCGCGGTGCAGCAGGGTCTCGAGCTCGCCGTCGGGCCCGACTCCCCCGCACCCGCCGACGCGCCGCAGGACCACCCCGTCGTGCTGCACGTGACGATCGTCGAGGACCTCGTGGACGACGACGTGGAGCAGGCCATCATCGCGATGCGCAAGCAGTTGAGCCGCAAGGCCGCCCGCGTGCGCCTCGTCGTCGACCAGGTGCCGCGCGACGAGCTGTAGCCCGTCAGCCGCGCGGGCAGCAGCCGGACCGGCAGCGCCGGTGCGGGCCGGCCCAGCCGCTCCTCAGCGCGGCTCGACCCCCGCCTGGACGAGCCCGAAGACGAGCGCGTCCACGAGCGCCTCGTACGCCGCCTCGAGGATGTTGGGCCCCACGCCGACGGTGCTCCACACGCTCGCGCCGTCGGAGGTCTGGATGAGCACGCGCGTCACGGCGTCGGTGCCGTGCGACGTGTCGAGCAGGCGCACGCGGAAGTCGACGAGCTCGAACGAGGCGATCTCCGGGTAGGTCCCCAGGAGTGCCTCGCGCAGCGCGTGGTCGAGCGCGTTGACGGGACCGTTGCCCTCGCCGGTCTGCACGACCCGCGCACCGCCGGCGTGCAGCTTGACGGTGGCCTCGCACTCGCCGTCGCCCCCGATCCGCTCGGAGTACAGCACCGACGCGCGCCAGCTCTCCACCCGGAAGTACGCGGGACGGTGACCGTCGAGCTCCTCCTGCAAGAGCAGCGCGAAGGAGGCGTCGGCCGCGTCGAACGTGTAGCCGTTCGCCTCGGCGTTCTTCACCCGGTCGACGACCTTGCCAAGGATCTCGGGCCGGCCGGTGAGGTCGATCCCGAGCTCGCGACCCTTGAGCTCGATCGACGCGCGCCCCGCCATGTCGGAGACGAGCATCCGCATGTCGTTGCCCACCAGCGTGGGGTCGATGTGCTGGTACAGGTCGGGGTCGACGCGGATCGCGCTCGCGTGCAGCCCGGCCTTGTGCGCGAACGCGCTCGCGCCGATGTACGGCTGGCGCCCGAACGGCGGGATGTTGGTCACCTCGCTGACCGAGTGCGCGATCCGGGTCACCTCGGTGAGCGCGCCGGGCACGAGACAGCGTGCCCCGAGCTTGAGCTCGAGGTTCGCGACGACGGCGAGCAGGTCGGCGTTGCCGGTCCGCTCGCCGTACCCGTTCACCGTGCCCTGGACCTGCCGCGCCCCGGCCTGGACGGCAGCGACGGAGTTCGCGACGGCGCACCCGGAGTCGTTGTGCGCGTGGATCCCCAGGCGCCCCGAGGTGCGGGTGCGCACCTCGGCGACGACCGCGTGCACCCAGTCCGGCAGCATCCCTCCGTTGGTGTCGCACAGCACGACGTCGCTCGCCCCCGCGGTGAACGCGGCCTCGACCGCCCGAAGGGCGTACTCGGGGTCGAACCGGTAGCCGTCGAAGAAGTGCTCGGCGTCGACGATGACGCGGCGTCCCTCCCCCGCGAGGTACCGCACGGTGTCGGCGATCATCGCGAGGTTCTCCTCGCCGTCGGTGCGTAGCGCGCGCTCGACGTGCCGGATGTCGCTCTTCGCCACCAGCGTCACGATCGACGCCTCGGAGTCCAGCAGGGCGCGCACCTGCACGTCGTCGTGCGCGCGGGTGCCAGCCTTGCGGGTCGACCCGAACGCCGCCAGCTCGGCGTGGCGCAGGTCCAGCTCCTTGGCCGCGAGCGCGAAGAACTCGGTGTCCTTCGGGATCGCACCGGGCCAGCCGCCCTCGATCACCGCCACTCCGAGCTCGTCCAGCAGCGGTGCGATGAGCATCTTGTCCGCCACCGTGAGGTTCATTCCCTCCTGCTGCGCACCGTCGCGCAGGGTGGTGTCGTAGATCTCGACGGTCTCGCCGTCGAGGGTCGGCGTCGTCATGACGTGCCTCTCGAGTGATGCCTGGGGCGAGGTCGCTGCCGGCTCGTGACCGGAGGCCCATGACCTCACCGGGGGTTCCCGTCCGCCGTGCCCGGAGTGTGGGTTCCCCCGGACACACAAAAGCCTCCCGGGGTACGGGAGGCGGCGCGTCCGGGTGGGCCGGACGCGCTAGGTAATAAGCAGGGCGGGGTGTGCCACGGCAACAGTGTGCCACACCCGTCCGTGCGCGCCGTGCGCACACCCGCACCCGACGGCGCCAGTTCGTGCGCCGTCCGGCTCCCACGATCGGCGACGACGGCGGCTTCGTGCCCGACCCCGACGGTCGCGAGATCCGGGTGTGGACGCGCGTGGACGCGCGGCTCATGTTCGAGGACATGTGGCTGCGGTTCGTGGCCCTCGACGAGTGGGCGTCCGCGGCCGGGTAGGGCTTTTCGGGGCCAGTCGGCGCGTCCCGGCTCGTCCCGCCTCACCCGCCCCGCTCGTCCCGCCTCACCCGCCCCCTCCGCTCGTCCGTCCCACCCGCTCCACCCGCCCACCCCTTCGGTCGCCGGGTACGGCCCGTGGCGACGAGAACGGCCCGTGGCGACGAGAACGGCCCGCAGCGGACCGTTCTCGTCGCAGTGGGCCGTTCTCGATCAGCCGGCGAGCGCGCCGGCCGGCTGGACGGCCCGCAGCGGACCGTTCTCGTCGCAGTAGACCGTTCTCGGCGAACGCGAGGCGATGCGCCACACCCGGTGGTGACGCACGGCCCGACGGCGAGCACGCCGGCCTCGAGGCGGCGCGCCACACCCGGTGGTGAAGCACGGCCCGACGGCGAGCACGCCGGCCCCAAGGCGGCGCACCAACACCGGTGGTGACGTGCGTGCGGGCGGTGGCTCGCCGTCGTGCGCCTGCGCCATCGGCAGCCGCACGACGGCGTGTGTCGCGTCGATCGGTCGACGCGCGGCCTCAGACGAGCCGGGTGAGCCAGCCGTGGGAGTCCTCGCGACGGCCGTACTGGATGTCCGTGAGGGTGTTGAGGACGTCGAGCGTGGTGGGCCCCGCCTCGCCGTCGCCGAGGGTGAGGTCGAAGTCGCGACCCGCGAGCCGGCCGATCGGCGTGACGACCGCCGCGGTGCCGCACGCGAACATCTCCACCACGTCGCCGGACCGGATGCCCTCGACGACCTCCGCCAGCGGGATGTCCCGCTCCTGCGTCTGCAGGCCGCGCTCGTCGAGCAGCGTGAGGATCGAGGAGCGGGTGACGCCCTCGAGGATCGAGCCGGTCAGGCGCGGCGTGCTCGCGGTGCCGTCCTTGCTCACCACGAAGACGTTCATCCCGCCGAGCTCCTCGAGGTTCTCCCCCGTGGAGTCGGTGAACAGGATCTGGTCGAAGCCGCGCTCGGCCGCACGCTGCTGGGGCAGCAGGCTCGCGGCGTAGTTGCCGCCGCACTTGGCGTCCCCCGTGCCGCCCGGGTGGGCGCGGCTGTAGTCCTCGGTCACCCAGATGGAGACCGGCTTGACGCCCTTGGCGAAGTACGGGCCCACGGGCGAGGCGATGACGAGGAAGTCGACCACGCGCGCGCTCCGCACGCCGAGGAAAGCCTCGGACGCGAACATGAAGGGACGCAGGTAGAGCGAGGAGCCCGGCGTCGTGGGCACCCACTCGACGTCGGTGTGCACGAGCGTCCGGATCGCCTCGAGGAAGTCCGCCTCCGGCAGGACGGGCAGCGCGAGCCGCTTGGCGCTGCGCGCGAACCGGGCGGCGTTCGCCTCGGGCCGGAACGACCAGACGGAGCCGTCCGGGTGCGCGTACGCCTTCAGCCCCTCGAAGACCTCCTGCGCGTAGTGCAGGACGGCGGCGGCGGGGTCGAGCTGGAGCGGGCCGTAGGCCTCGACGCGCCGGTCGGACCAGCCGCCGTCGGCGGTCCACGTGGCACGCGCCATGTGGTCGGTGAACGCGGTACCGAACGACAGCGCGGCGAGGATCTCGCCACGCTCCGTCACGGTGCGCGGGTGAGAGGAGGGCCGCACCTCGAAGGAGGTGGCGGTCAGGGTCGGGGACGGGGTCACGGAAGCCTCCACGGTTCTGATGGGGATGAACCTACGCCAGGTACCTGGCGGGAGTCGCCCGGGGGCGGCTGCGCGGCGGGGCCACGCCGGGTCGCGCCAGGCGACTCAGCGGGCTACTCGCGCGGCCAGCGCGTCGCCGACCTGCGACGTCGTGCGCGGTGCGGACGAGCCGGCGCGCTCGGCGATGTCGGCCGCGACGGCGTCCTCGATGCGGGTGGCCTCGGCGTCCAGGCCGAGGTGGTGCAGCATGAGCGCGACCGACAGCACGGTGGCGGTGGGGTCGGCCTTCTGCTGGCCCGCGATGTCCGGCGCCGAGCCGTGCACGGGCTCGAACATCGAGGGGTACGCGCCGGTCGGGTTGATGTTCCCCGACGCGGCGAGGCCGATGCCGCCGGTCACGGCCGCGGCGAGGTCGGTGAGGATGTCGCCGAACAGGTTGTCGGTCACGATGACGTCGAACCGGGCCGGGTCGTTGACGAGGTAGATCGTGGCGGCGTCGACGTGCGCGTACGCGACCTCGACCTCGGGGAACTCCTGCGCGACCGCCTCGACCGTGCGACGCCACAGGTGGCCGGCGTGGACGAGCACGTTGTGCTTGTGCACGAGCGTGAGGTGCTTGCGGGGGCGCGCCTGGGCGCGGGCGAACGCGTCGCGCACCACGCGCTCGACGCCGTACGCCGTGTTCACGCTGACCTCGTTCGCGACCTCCGCGGGCGTGCCGACGCGGATGGCGCCGCCGTTGCCGACGTAGGGGCCCTCGGTGCCCTCGCGGACCACGACGAAGTCGATCTCGCCCGGGTTGCCCAGCGGCGTCGGCACGCCGGGGTACAGCTTGGAGGGACGCAGGTTGACGTAGTGGTCGAACGCGAACCGCAGCTTGAGGAGCAGACCGCGCTCGAGCACGCCGCTCGGGACGCCCGGGTCGCCGATCGCGCCGAGCAGGATCGCCTCGTGCTGCCCGATCGCCTCCAGGTCGGCGTCGGTGAGGGTCTCGCCGGTCTCGTGCCACCGCTTGGCGCCGAGCTCGTACGGCGTGGTGCGCACGGTCACGTCGCTCCCGGCCAGCACGGCGTCGAGCACCTTGAGGCCCTCGGCGACCACCTCCGGGCCGATCCCGTCGCCGGCGATCACAGCAAGGTCGAGCTCACGAGTCATGGCGGGGATGCTACGCCGTCATCCCAACGGGCGGACATGCCATCTCGCGATTCGGACGATCTCTTCGCGGACAGGGCGGCGTGCTCGCACCTGACGGCCGCGTCAGAGCACCGGCGTCAGCGCGAGCCCGGCGAGCACCGGAGCCAGGACCCAGCTGCCGACACCGACCCAGAACGACGCCAGCGTGCGTCGCCAGGTTGTGACGACCCGCGGCGGCAGCAGCCAGCCGAGCGCCGGGAGCTCCTCGACGTGATCGAGCACGGACTGGGGCACCCGGACGATCCGCCACATCGCGGCGAGCCGGCCGAGGAGGCGGACCCGACTGCCGGTGACCGTCCGGGTCAGGCGGGCGGCGGTGCCGACCGTCACCGTGGTGTGGCGCTGGAGCGACCACAGGTCCGCCACGAGCGCGCCGGGGTGCCGCACCGCTCGCGCGGTGCCGAGGGCCGAGCGGACGAACAGGGCGTGCACCGTCAGCGCACCGAGCCCGACGGCGAGCCCCACCACCATCGGCCACGTGCGCCAGGTCAGGGCGAGCCCCACGATGGCGACCGCCGGGGCCGCGGCCGCGAGCGCGACCAGGACCGCGGGGACGCGCAGCCAGTGCAGGATCGAGCCGATCCGGCTCAGGGCCTCGACGAGCTCGGCCTCCTCGGCCGGTCCGACCATCTGCTCCGTCGGGTCAGGGCCGTGCTCGGCCGCGTCGGCCGGCCGCTGGGCAGGGGCGACGTCGTCCCCGCCGCCGGAACCGGAGGCGAGCCCGTCCCAGGGCGCACGCGCCGCACCGGTGGGCTCGCCGTCGTGCCGTTCGCTCACGCGGGGTCCAGCACCTCGAACCGCTCGCACAGCACGACCATGTCCTCGTCGAACCGGTCGTCCCCCAGCACTCGGCGCCAGTAGCGCTCGCGCTCGCGACGCCAGCTCTCCAGCGAGCGGTCGTCCTCCCCCTCGGCCTCGGCGAAGGCCGGCGTCACGTCGCGGAAGGCCGTCTCGACGACGTCGGTGGTGCGCAGCAGCGCGCGCGGGTGCCCGGCGCCGTCGAGCGCGATCCACAGGTCACCGGCGGCCGGGGCCGCGTCGTCGGGGCCGAGCTCGGCCTGTGCCGTCGAGGTGGCCGTCTTCACGCCGTCGAGGACGAGCCGGAGGAGCTCGTCCGCGAGCTCGGGGGTGTCACCGAACCGGAACGCGGGCGGCGGGACCGCTGCGAGCGCGCCCGGCCCGAGCACCACCGGCAGCCGGCCGACCTTCGCCTTGGCCCGGACGGACTCCCAGTACGCCACGATCGCCTCGTCCTCACCCATCCCGCCATTCAACACGAGACGCGCGGCGGCAGTGCGCGCTGACGACGACGCGGCGCCGACCCGAAGGTCGACGCCGCGTCGTGGAACCGAGATCTCGCCGGATCGGCGAGATCGGCGGATCGCGGGATCAGCGCGAGGCGGAACCCTCGACGTAGTCCGTCTCGGCGTTCTTCTGCCACGAGAACATCTTGCGCAGCTCGCGGCCGGTGGCCTCGATCGGGTGCGCCTCGCCCTTCGCCCGCAGCTCCTTGAACTCCGGCGCGCCGGCGTCCTGGTCGGCGATGAAGCGCTCGGCGAACGCGCCGGACTGGATGTCGCCCAGGACGGCCTTCATGTTCTCCTTGACCTCGGGCGAGATGACGCGCGGGCCCGAGACGTAGTCGCCGTACTCGGCGGTGTCCGAGACGCTCCAGCGCTGCTTGGCGATGCCGCCCTCGACCATGAGGTCGACGATGAGCTTGAGCTCGTGCAGCACCTCGAAGTAGGCGACCTCGGGCTGGTAGCCGGCCTCGGTCAGCACCTCGAAGCCGTACTGCACGAGCTGCGACGCGCCGCCGCACAGGACGGCCTGCTCACCGAAGAGGTCCGTCTCGGTCTCCTCGGTGAAGGAGGTGCGGATGCCGCCGGCGCGAAGGCCGCCGATCGCCTTGGCGTAGGACAGCGCGAGCGGCCACGCCTCGCCCGAGGCGTCCTGCTCGACGGCGACGATCACCGGCACGCCGCGCCCGTCGACGTACTCGCGGCGCACGAGGTGGCCCGGGCCCTTGGGGGCGACCATGACGACGTCGAGGTCTGCGGACGGCTTGATGTAGTCGAACCGGATGTTGAAGCCGTGGCCGAACACGAGCGTCGCGCCCTCGTTGAGGTTCGGCTCGATGTCCTGGGCGTACAGCGTGCGCTGCACCTGGTCCGGCGCGAGGATGACGACGACGTCGGCCTCCTTGACGGCGTCGGCGACGGGCAGCACCCGCAGGCCCTGCTCCTCCGCCTTGGCCTGGGAGGCGCTGCCGGGACGCAGGCCGACGCGGACGTCGACACCCGAGTCGCGCAGGTTCAGCGAGTGCGCGTGCCCCTGGCTGCCGTAACCGATGACGGCGACCTTCTTGCTGGCGATGACGGACAGGTCGGCGTCGTCGTCGTAGAACAGCTCAGCCACGATGGGTTTCTCCTTGCGGTGGTGATGGGTGGATCAGGCCGAGCGCGCGATGCGCTCGAGCGCTCGGTCGCTCATGGAGCGGGGGCCACGGCCGATGGCGACCGTACCCGACTGGACGATCTCGCGGACGCCGTACGGCGCGAGCGAGGTGAGGAGGGCGTCGAGCTTCTCGGTGGTCCCGGTCGCCTCGACGGTCACCGCCTCGGGCGAGACGTCGACGACGTGCGCGCGGAACAGGTCCACGACCTGCAGCACCGCGGTGCGCGTGGCGTCGTCGGCCTTGACCTTGACGAGCAGCAGCTCGCGGTGGACCGAGGTCTTCTCCTCGAGCTCGACGATCTTGATGACGTTGACGAGCTTGTTGAGCTGCTTCGTCACCTGCTCCAGGGGCAGGGCGTCGACGTCGACCACGACCGTGATGCGCGAGACGTCACCGTGCTCGGTGGGTCCCACGGCGAGGGAGTGGATGTTGAAGGCGCGGCGCGCGAACAGCGCGGCGACCCTCGTGAGGACGCCCGGCTTGTTCTCGACGAGCACGGACAGGGTGTGGCGGCTCATGTCTCTCAGTCCTCCCGGTCCCAGCTCGGGGTGATTCCCCGGGCGTACTGGATCGCGTCGTTGCTCACGCCGGCGGCGACCATCGGCCACACCATCGCGTCGCGGCTCACGGTGAAGTCGACCACGACGGGGGCGTCGTCGATCGCGTTGGCCTGCTCGATCACGGCGTCCACGTCCTCCTCGCGCTCGCACCGCAGGCCCACGCAGCCGTACGCCTCGGCGAGCTTGACGAAGTCGGGGATGCGCCGGGTCTGGTGACCGGTGTTGAGCTCGGTGTGGGAGTACCGGCCCTCGTAGAAGAGGGTCTGCCACTGCCGCACCATGCCGAGCGAGGAGTTGTTCACGATCGCGACCTTGATCGGGATGTTCTCGATCGCGCAGGTGGCGAGCTCCTGGTTGGTCATCTGGAAGCAGCCGTCGCCGTCGATCGCCCAGACGATCCGGTCCGGCTGGCCGACCTTGGCGCCCATGGCGGCCGGCACGGCGTAGCCCATCGTGCCGAGGCCCCCGGAGTTGAGCCACGACCGCGGCCGCTCGTAGGAGATGAACTGCGCGGCCCACATCTGGTGCTGACCCACGCCGGCCACGTACACGGCCTCCGGCCCGGTCAGGGCGCCGATCCGCTGGATCACGTGCTGCGGCGCGAGCAGACCGTCGGCCGTCGCCGTGTAGCCGAGGGGGTAGGTCTCGCGCAGCGCGTCCAGCTGCTTCCACCAGCCCTCGAGGTCGGGCAGGCCGTGCTGCGCGTGCTCGTTCGCCAGCTCGGCGGTGAGCTCGGTGATCACCTCGAGGATGTCGCCCACGATCGGGACGTCCGCGCGGCGGTTCTTCGAGATCTCCGCCGGGTCGATGTCGGCGTGCACCACGGTCGCCAGCGGCGCGAAGCTGGACAGCTGTCCCGTCACCCGGTCGTCGAACCGTGCGCCGAGCGCCACCACGAGGTCGGCCCGCTGGAGCGCCGCGACGGCCGGCACCGTGCCGTGCATCCCGGGCATGCCCAGGTGCTGGGGGTGGGAGTCGGGCAGCGCGCCGCGCGCCATGAGCGTGGTCACGACGGCGGCGCCCGAGAGGTCGGTCAGCGCCCGCAGCGCCTCGCTCGCGTTCCCCCGGATGACGCCGCCACCCACGTAGAGCACCGGCCGACGGCTCGTCGCGAGCAGCCTCGCGGCCTCGCGCACCTGCTTGAGGTGCGGCTTGGTCGTCGGGTGATAGCCGGGCAGGTCGAGCTCGGTGGGCCAGCGGAAGGTCGTCTGCGCCTGCTGCGCGCTCTTGGCGACGTCGACGATCACCGGGCCGGGCCGACCCGTGCTCGCGATGTGGAAGGCCTCCGCGATCCGCGCGGGGATCTCGTCCGCGTCGGTGACCAGGAACGAGTGCTTGGTGACCGGCATCGTGATGCCGACGATGTCGGCCTCCTGGAACGCGTCGGTCCCGATCAGCGACGCCCCGACCTGACCCGTGATCGCCACCATCGGGATCGAGTCCATGTTGGCGTCCGCGAGGGCGGTCACGAGGTTGGTCGCTCCCGGGCCCGACGTCACGATGCACGCGCCGACCCGGCCCGTGGCGTGCGCGTAGCCCGACGCCGCGTGCCCCGCGCCCTGCTCGTGCCGGACGAGGATGTGCCGCAGCTTCGTCGAGTCGAGCAGCGGGTCGTAGGTCGGCAGGATCGCGCCGCCCGGGATGCCGAAGACGACGTCGGTGCCGGCGGCCTCGAGCGAGCGGACGATGCTCTGGGCCCCGGTCATCGGCTCCGGCGCTACCGACACGGCCGAGGGAACCGGCCGCGGCCGGGGAGCTGGGGTACGCGCGGGTGCGGCGGGCGCGCGGCCGGCCGCGGTCCCGGGACGCTTCGCAGTCGTCGACATCTCACTCCTTGGGTTGAACACACAAAAGCCCCTCGAACCGGTGATCGGCTCCAGGGGCGGCAGGTCGGTCGGTCGACGAGTCAGCCCCTGGCGGGGACGACTACGACGAGAAGCGCGATCTGCATGGCACCACCGTACCCCAGGGTGCGAGGTATCCCAACCCGTGGAATCACGGTCTCACTCCGCGGCCGCGCTTCGCCGCGCTCGGCCCGTGCCCGAGGTGGCAGGGTGCGCGCCGGTCGCCCGCGGCCACGCGGTCAGACTGCCGCGAAGGGCGGCGGCGTCCCTCTCGTCACGTCCCGCCCCGTCCGTTCGACTCGTCCCCGCGCACGACGGCGAGCGGCCCCTCCGCCGTCGTCGGCGGTTCGAACCCGGCCACCAGGGCGAGGGCGGCGTCGTGCTCGACCCGCCCGTCGTCCGACCCGGCGCTCCCGCGACCGGCGAGGCGACGGGCGGCCAGCTCGGCGTCCACGACGACGTACCGCACCTCCGGCGTCACCCCCGTCGGCTCGAGCAGCGACCGGTACTGCGCCCGCAGCGCTCGGGTCGCGAACGGCGCATCGACGACGACGTCGCGGCCCGCCCGCACCAGCTCGAGGAGTGCAGCGCGCTGCTCGCGCTCGAGCTCCTGCGCGAGGTCGGGCGAGACGGGGAACGTGCGGACACCGCGGCGCCAGGCGGCCTCGTCGGTGGACAGGCGCACCCAGCCCTCCGAGACCAGGGTCCGCGCCACCGTCGACTTGCCCGCACCCGAGATCCCGCACATCAGCACGACACGTGGCACGCGGGCCACGCTATCCGCTGCTCGCCACGGGGGGACGCCAGGGCGCAGACGGCCGAGGTGGAGCGGATGAGCCGGACCCAGGCACGCCGCGTCGCGGTGCGGGCGCAGCTGCTCGACCTGCCGCGACCCGTCGACATCCTCGAGGTGGTGCGCACGGTCGGCCACCTGCAGGTCGACCTCACGGCCGCCGTCGCGCCGAGCGCCGAGCTCGTGCTCTGGTCGCGGCTCGGAGCGGAGGGCTCGGACGCGCGCACGCTGGAGGACGCCGTCGGAGACGGCTCGCTCGTCGAGATCGCCGGCATGCTGCGGCCCGTCGAGGACGTCGCGCTCTATCGCGCCGAGATGGCGGCGTGGCGCGACGGCGTTCCGCTCGAGCCGTGGCAGGCGGGGCCGCAGCGGTGGATCGCGGCGAACGACGCGGCGCGACACGACGTGCTCGAGCTGCTTCGCGCCGAGGGCCCCCTCCCCGCCCAGGCCATCCCGGACACCACCGCCGTGCCCTGGCGCTCGACGGGATGGACGAACGGGAAGAACGTCTAGAAGCTCCTGGAAATCATGGCCGCGCGCGGCGAGGTCGCCGTCGCGAGCCGGGAGGGCCGCGAGCGGAACTGGGACCTCTCCTCGCGCGTGTGGGTTGACGACCCGGAACGGGCACCCGACCTCGAGGCCGCTCGGGCCGAGCGCGACCGCCGCGCACTCGCCGCCCTGGGGCTGCGACGGACCACGGCGAAGCACCCCGCACCCGTCGGCGCCGTCGCCGTGGCGATCGACGGCGCGGCCGGCACCTGGTGCGTCCATCCCGAACGATGGGAGCAGCGCGACACGTCATTCCGGGGGCGGTCCGCGCTGCTCTCGCCGCTGGATCGACTCGTGTTCGACCGCAGGCGCCTGCTCGAGCTCTTCGAGTTCGAGTACCAGCTCGAGATGTACAAGCCGGCCGCGCAACGTCGCTGGGGGTACTGGGCCATGCCCGTGCTCGTGGGCGACCGGATGCTCGCACGGGTGGACGCCAACGCCGAGCCCGATCGCGGCGTCCTGCGCCTCGACGCAATCCACGGCGACGACGCTTTCGACAACGACGCCGAGCAGGCAACCCTCCGCGAACTCGACGACCTCGCCCGCTACCTCGGGCTCGTGCTCGACGACGCGCGCTGACCCGGCGTTCGGGCATGGCGAAGCCCCCCACGCGGAGCCGTCTGGGTACGACGTAGCCCCGCACGTCGTGGCGCCGGGGGCTTCGTGGTTGCGATACGTGGGGCCGCCTGGGTACGACGAAGCCCCCGCACGCCGTGGCGCCGGGGGCTTCGTGATTGCGATGTGTTGAAGCCCCCGGTCACTGGTGTGGCCGGGGGCTTCAACGAATGGGTGTTCGGCGGTGTCCTACTCTCCCACCCCGTCTCCGGGGCAGTACCATCGGCGCTGAGGGGCTTAGCTTCCGGGTTCGGAATGGGTCCGGGCGTTTCCCGCCTCGCTATGGCCGCCGTAACTCGTGTGAACTTGTCAACACACGCTGCCCCACATTTTGGGTGTGTGTTGGTGGTTCGGGAACCGCACAGTGGACGCGCACAAAATTTGTGTCTTTGTTGTTGTGGTGAAGTGGTCGGCTTATTAGTACCGGTCAGCTGCACAGGTCTTTCGTCCCTGCTTCCACTTCCGGCCTATCACCCAGTGGTCTACTGGGAGCCTCTCCACCCTCAAGGGGTGATGGAAACCTCATCTTGAAGCAGGCTTCCCGCTTAGATGCTTTCAGCGGTTATCCCTTCCCAACGTAGCTAACCAGCAGTGCTCCTGGCGGAACAACTGGCACACCAGAGGTTGGTCCGTCCCGGTCCTCTCGTACTAAGGACAGCCCTTCTCAAGTTTCCTGCGCGCGCAGCGGATAGGGACCGAACTGTCTCACGACGTTCTAAACCCAGCTCGCGTGCCGCTTTAATGGGCGAACAGCCCAACCCTTGGGACCGACTCCAGCCCCAGGATGCGACGAGCCGACATCGAGGTGCCAAACCATGCCGTCGATATGGACTCTTGGGCAAGATCAGCCTGTTATCCCCGGGGTACCTTTTATCCGATGAGCGACGGCGCTTCCACAAGCCACCGCCGGATCACTAGTCCCGACTTTCGTCCCTGTTCGACCTGTCGGTCTCACAGTCAAGCTCCCTTGTGCACTTACACTCGACACCTGATTGCCAACCAGGCTGAGGGAACCTTTGGGCGCCTCCGTTACATTTTGGGAGGCAACCGCCCCAGTTAAACTACCCACCAGGCACTGTCCCTGGTCCGGATCACGGACCGAAGTTAGATGTCCAAAGCGACCAGAGTGGTATTTCAAGGACGACTCCACCCCTACTGGCGTAAGGGCTTCACAGTCTCCCACCTATCCTACACAAGCCGCTCCGAACACCAATACCAAGCTATAGTAAAGGTCCCGGGGTCTTTCCGTCCTGCTGCGCGTAACGAGCATCTTTACTCGTAGTGCAATTTCGCCGAGTTCGCGGTTGAGACAGCGGAGAAGTCGTTACGCCATTCGTGCAGGTCGGAACTTACCCGACAAGGAATTTCGCTACCTTAGGATGGTTATAGTTACCACCGCCGTTTACTGGGGCTTAAATTCTGAGCTTCGCGCATGTGCGCTGACCCGTCCTCTTAACCTTCCAGCACCGGGCAGGCGTCAGTCCGTATACATCGTCTTGCGACTTCGCACGGACCTGTGTTTTTAGTAAACAGTCGCTTCTCCCTGGTCTCTGCGGCCCTTGCCCGCTCACCCCAGCTGGTGGGGATCACGGTCCGGGCCCCCCTTCTCCCGAAGTTACGGGGGCATTTTGCCGAGTTCCTTAACCACGATTCTCTCGAACGCCTTGGTATTCTCTACCTGACCACCTGAGTCGGTTTAGGGTACGGGCGGCTAGTCCCTCGCGTCGAGGCTTTTCTTGGCACCATAGGATCACCATATTCCCGCGTTCGCGGTCACCATCACCTCTCAGCCACGTGACAGGCGGATTTGCCTACCTGTCGGCCTACGGGCTTGGAAGGAGTCAACCATCGCTCCAACTGGCTACCTTCATGCGTCACCCCTGTTAACACGCTTACCTACTACCAGTGTCGGTCCCACGCACCCACACCCCGGTGCCACCCGAAGGTGACGATGAGGTACGGGTAGATGGTTAGTACCACCGATTCGGTATGGGCGGTCCTTCGCCGGTACGGGAATATCAACCCGTTGTCCATCGACTACGCCTGTCGGCCTCGCCTTAGGTCCCGACTTACCCAGGGCGGATTAACCTGGCCCTGGAACCCTTGGTCATTCGGCGGACGGGTTTCTCACCCGTCTTTCGCTACTCATGCCTGCATTCTCACTCGTGTAGGCTCCACCACTGGATCACTCCGCAGCTTCACTGCCCACACGACGCTCCCCTACCCATGCACGCCCCTGGACCACGAAGGCCTGGATCAATGCGCGCATGCCACAGCTTCGGCGGTGTGCTTGAGCCCCGCTACATTGTCGGCGCGGAATCACTTGACCAGTGAGCTATTACGCACTCTTTCAAGGGTGGCTGCTTCTAAGCCAACCTCCTGGTTGTCTGGGCAACTCCACATCCTTTCCCACTTAGCACACGCTTAGGGGCCTTAGCTGGTGGTCTGGGCTGTTTCCCTCTCGACTACGAAGCTTATCCCCCGCAGTCTCACTGCTGCGCTTGGCTTACCGGCATTCGGAGTTTGGCTGACGTCAGTGACCTGGTAGGGCCCATCGGCCATCCAGTAGCTCTACCTCCGGCAAGGAACACGCAACGCTGCACCTATATGCATTTCGGGGAGAACCAGCTATCACGAAGTTTGATTGGCCTTTCACCCCTACCCACAGGTCATCCCCCAGGTTTTCAACCCTGGTGGGTTCGGTCCTCCACACGGTCTTACCCGCGCTTCAACCTGCCCATGGGTAGATCACTTCGCTTCGGGTCTAGAGCACGCGACTGTATCGCCCTGTTCGGACTCGCTTTCGCTACGGCTTCCCCACACGGGTTAACCTCGCCACGCACCACTAACTCGCAGGCTCATTCTTCAAAAGGCACGCCGTCACCCCAACCAAGGAGGCTCCGACGGATTGTAGGCAAACGGTTTCAGGTACTATTTCACTCCCCTCCCGGGGTACTTTTCACCTTTCCCTCACGGTACTTGTCCGCTATCGGTCATCAGGTAGTATTTAGGCTTAGCAAGTGGTCTTGCCAGATTCACACGGGATTTCACGGGCCCCGTGCTACTCGGGAACACTTCCAGGAGGCCATGCCGTTTCGTCTACGGGGGTCTCACCCTCTACGCCCACCCATTCAAGAGTGCTCGACTACGACACGACTTTCTCACTCCTCCTCCACTGCGGCAGCATGGATAGGAAGGTCCCACAACCCCGCATACGCAACCCCTGCCGGGTATCACACGCACACGGTTTAGCCTGATCCGCTTTCGCTCGCCACTACTCACGGAATATCTCTTCCTGCCGGTACTGAGATGTTTCACTTCCCGGCGTTCCCTCCACACACCCTATATATTCAGGTGCGGGTCGCACGACATGACTCGTACGGGGTTTCCCCATTCGGACACCCTCGGATCACAGCTCGTTTGCCAACTCCCCGAGGCTTATCGCAGGCTACCACGTCCTTCTTCGGCTCCTGATGCCAAGGCATCCACCGTTTGCCCTTAAACACTTGACCACAAAAGATCAAAGATGCTCGCGTCCACTGTGCAGTTCTCAAACAACCAACCCCACCCACCACCCCCAACCACACCCCACAGGGCGAAGCAGCAGGCAGCAGAGGCAACCAGACACAACAACCAGCACAAGACCAGTGTGTTGTCTCAGGACCCAACAGTGTGCGTGACCGTGACGTTCCACCCAAAAACGAAGCACCAGGCACCCCACCCCCACCACAACGATGAAGGCTTCGACCCACACACCCCACCACCCCCACCCCCACCAACAGGCAGGAGAACAGGGACCAGTACGGGGCGTGAACAATGCTCCTTAGAAAGGAGGTGATCCAGCCGCACCTTCCGGTACGGCTACCTTGTTACGACTTAGTCCTAATCGCCGATCCCACCTTCGACAGCTCCCCCCACAAGGGTTGGGCCACTGGCTTCGGGTGTTACCGACTTTCATGACTTGACGGGCGGTGTGTACAAGGCCCGAGAACGTATTCACCGCAGCAATGCTGATCTGCGATTACTAGCGACTCCGACTTCATGGGGTCGAGTTGCAGACCCCAATCCGAACTGAGACCGGCTTTATGGGATTCGCTCCACCTCACAGTATCGCAACCCTTTGTACCGGCCATTGTAGCATGCGTGAAGCCCAAGACATAAGGGGCATGATGATTTGACGTCATCCCCACCTTCCTCCGAGTTGACCCCGGCAGTCTCCTATGAGTCCCCACCATCACGTGCTGGCAACATAGGACGAGGGTTGCGCTCGTTGCGGGACTTAACCCAACATCTCACGACACGAGCTGACGACAACCATGCACCACCTGTGCACGAGTGTCCAAAGAGACCACCATCTCTGGTGGCTTCCCGTGCATGTCAAGCCTTGGTAAGGTTCTTCGCGTTGCATCGAATTAATCCGCATGCTCCGCCGCTTGTGCGGGCCCCCGTCAATTCCTTTGAGTTTTAGCCTTGCGGCCGTACTCCCCAGGCGGGGCACTTAATGCGTTTGCTACGGCGCGGAACCCGTGGAATGGACCCCACACCTAGTGCCCAACGTTTACGGCATGGACTACCAGGGTATCTAATCCTGTTCGCTCCCCATGCTTTCGCTCCTCAGCGTCAGTTACGGCCCAGAGACCCGCCTTCGCCACCGGTGTTCCTCCTGATATCTGCGCATTCCACCGCTACACCAGGAATTCCAGTCTCCCCTACCGCACTCTAGTCTGCCCGTACCCACTGCACGCCCCAGGTTGAGCCTGAGGATTTCACAGCAGACGCGACAAACCGCCTACGAGCTCTTTACGCCCAATAATTCCGGACAACGCTTGCGCCCTACGTATTACCGCGGCTGCTGGCACGTAGTTAGCCGGCGCTTCTTCTGCAGGTACCGTCACCGCGAGCGGCTTCTTCCCTGCTGAAAGAGGTTTACAACCCGAAGGCCGTCATCCCTCACGCGGCGTCGCTGCATCAGGCTTTCGCCCATTGTGCAATATTCCCCACTGCTGCCTCCCGTAGGAGTCTGGGCCGTGTCTCAGTCCCAGTGTGGCCGGTCACCCTCTCAGGCCGGCTACCCGTCAAAGCCTTGGTAGGCCATCACCCCACCAACAAGCTGATAGGCCGCGAGCCCATCCCAGACCAGAAACCCTTTACAACCCCCACCATGCAGCAGGAGATGGATATCCAATATTAGCCCCGGTTTCCCGGAGTTATCCCAGAGTCTGGGGCAGGTTACTCACGTGTTACTCACCCGTTCGCCACTAATCAAACCAGCAAGCTGGTCATCATCGTTCGACTTGCATGTGTAAAGCACGCCGCCAGCGTTCGTCCTGAGCCAGGATCAAACTCTCCGTCAAAAACAAACCCCACCACCACACCCACACCCCAGAGAGCACAAGCAGACAGCAGAGTATGAACCATACGAAGAAAACCCTGACCCACCCACCCCCAGCCCATCAGAAACGAGGAACCAACAAACCAGGAAGTGAGAAGATCAAACAAAACACCACAACCACCACACCCAACCCCACCCCCAAAAGAGGCAAGACCAGAACATGGAAGCCATGGCAATGGCATCACAATCACAAACACACTGTTGAGTTCTCAAACAACACACCACACCAGCCACACCAACCCACCAGGGCCAGCACCACCGGGGCAACCTCTCCAACTTACACCCTGCGAAGCTCGTCCGTCAAACCGACCGGATCGCTCTTCTGTGGATGTGCCCGCTTCAGCGACGCGCACTCGAAGTGCGCTGCTCGTGGGGGCCACCCGTGGGACCGGCCCGCGTCTCGCGGTCCGTTTCTCCCGTCCGGGTGTGAAGAAGAGATTACGGGAGGATGTCGGATCGGGCAAATTGGCGGAACCATGCGGATCGCGCCGAGCCCGGGAGTACCGACAGCGGCCCGTCGAGGGCCCGTCGAGCGCGACTTTCCGGCGTCCTGCCGCCGATCCTCTGCTGGCGTCGAGTCACTGCGCCCGTACCCGCGCTGCCGAGCGCAAGGGTGAAGGCCTTCTGTGGCCTGCGTCACGGCCTTGGCGGCTCGCCGTCGAGCAGCCAGCCGTGCGTCACCGCCTTGGCGGCTCGCCGTCGAGCAGCCAGCCGTGCGTCACCGCAGTCAGCCGCGCTTCACCGCCGCGCCGGCACGGCGTCGGGCGGCCGTCGTCGGCTCGTTGCCACGGCGCTCGCCGTCGGGTCAGCCGAGGATGGCGCCCTTGGAGGCGGACTGGACGAGCTTCGCGTACTTGGCGAGGACGCCGCGCGTGTAGCGCGGCGGCAGGGGCGCCCACCCGACGGCGCGCTCGGCGAGCTCCTCCTCGGGCACGAGGAGGTCCAAGGTCTTGTTCGCGACGTCGAGCCGGATCCGGTCGCCGTCGCGCACGTAGGCGATCGGTCCGCCGTCGACGGCCTCCGGCGCCACGTGGCCCACACACAGGCCCGTCGTCCCGCCCGAGAACCGACCGTCCGTCAGCAGCAGGACGGTCTTGCCCAGGCCGGCGCCCTTGATCGCCCCCGTGATGGCGAGCATCTCGCGCATCCCCGGACCGCCCTTGGGGCCCTCGTACCGGATCACCACGACGTCGCCGTCGGTGATCGTGCCGTCCTCGAGCGCGTCGAGCGCCGCGCGCTCCCGGTCGAACACCCGAGCGGTACCCACGAAGACGTCCTCGTCGAAGCCCGCCGACTTCACCACCGCCCCCTCGGGGGCCAGCGAGCCGTGCAGGATCGTGATGCCGCCCGTGTGGTGGATCGGGTCGTCCATCGCCCGCAGGATCTTGCCGTCCGGGTCCGGCGGCGCGATCGAGGCGAGGTTCTCGGCCACCGTGGCCCCGGTGACCGTGAGGCAGTCCCCGTGCAGGAGGCCGGCGTCCAGCAGGGCCTTCATGATCACCGGGACGCCACCGATCCGGTCGACGTCGTTCATCACGTACCGGCCGAACGGCTTGAGGTCGCCCAGGTGCGGCACGCGCGAGGCGACGCGGTCGAAGTCGGCCAGCGTGAGCTCGACCTCCGCCTCGTGCGCGATCGCCAGCAGGTGCAGCACCGCGTTGGTGGACCCACCGAACGCCATCACGACGGCGATGGCGTTCTCGAAGGCCTCCTTCGTCATGATGTCGCGTGCGGTGATACCGCGGCGCAGGAGCTCGACCACCGCCTCGCCCGACCGGTGGGCGTAGGTGTCCCGGCGGCGGTCCGGGGACGGCGGCGCCGCCGACCCGGGGATCGACATCCCGATCGCCTCGGCGACCGAGGCCATCGTGTTGGCCGTGTACATGCCGCCGCACGCACCCTCACCGGGGCAGATCGCCCGCTCGATCCGGTCGACGTCCTCGCGGCTCATGAGTCCGCGCGCGCACGCGCCGACCGCCTCGAACGCGTCGATGATCGTGACGTCCTTCTCGGTGCCGTCGGACAGCTTCACCCAGCCTGGCATGATCGAGCCGGCGTACAGGAACACCGAGGCGAGATCGAGCCGGGCGGCGGCCATGAGCATCCCCGGGAGCGACTTGTCGCAGCCCGCGAGCAGCACCGAGCCGTCCAGCCGCTCGGCCATCATCACGGTCTCGACCGAGTCGGCGATGACGTCCCGGCTCACGAGCGAGAAGTGCATCCCCTCGTGGCCCATCGAGATGCCGTCCGACACCGAGATCGTGCCGAACTCCAGCGGGTAGCCGCCCGCCGCGTGGACGCCCTGCTTCACGGCCTGTGCCAGGCGCTGCAGCGAGAGGTTGCACGGCGTGATCTCGTTCCACGAGCTCGCGACGCCGATCTGCGGCTTCGCGAAGTCCTCGTCGCCGAGCCCGACGGCGCGCAGCATGCCTCGAGCGGCCGTCGCCTCCAACCCGTCGGTGACCTGGCGCGAGCGCGGCTTGATGTCGATGTCGGAGGCGTCGGTGGCCGTCATGGCCTCACTCTAGGAGCCTCGTCCTCCCCCGATGCCGTACGCGACGCCGCACGCGACGCGACGAGCCGCGCGGGCGGGCTCCCGCGCGTGCCGCGCGCGCCGGCACCGCCGAGGGTGCGCCTCGCCGTCGTGCGGGTCAGCCGCGGCGGATGAGCGACAGGTCGCGCACCGCACCCCGGTCGGCCGACGTCGCCATCGCCGCGTAGGCCTGCAGCGCGCGCGAGACGTACCGTTCGCGCGTCAGTGGCTGCCACGGCCGCTCCGACGCCTCCATCTTGGCGCGGCGCTCGGCGAGCACCTGCTCGGCGACGTTGACCTGGATGAGCCGGCGCTCGACGTCGATCTCGATCTCGTCGCCGTCCTGGACCAGGCCGATCGTGCCGCCCGCGGCCGCCTCCGGGGACACGTGCCCCACCGAGATCCCCGACGAGCCACCCGAGAAGCGGCCGTCCGTGAGCAGCGCGCAGACCTTGCCCAGGCCGCGGCCCTTGAGGAACGACGTGGGGTAGAGCATCTCCTGCATGCCGGGACCGCCCGCGGGGCCCTCGTAGCGCACGACGACGACGTGACCGGGCTGGATCTGCTTGGCGAGGATCTTCTCCACCGCCTCCTCCTGCGACTCGCACACCACCGCCGTGCCGACGAAGTGGAAGACGTCGGGGTCGATGCCGGCGGTCTTGATCACGGCGCCGTCCTCGGCGAGGTTCCCGCGCAGCACCGCGAGCCCGCCCTCGACGGTGTAGGCGTGCTCGACGTCGCGGATGCAGCCGTTCGCGGCGTCCGTGTCGAGCGACTCCCAGCGGTTCGCCGTCGAGAACGCCTGCGTGGTGCGCACGCCCCCGGGAGCCGCGTGGAAGAGCGCGGCGGCCCGCTCCGTGGCCTTCCCGCCGCGGACGTCCCAGTCGTCCAGCCACGCCCGCAGGGTGGGGGTGTGCACGGACGTCACGTCGTGGTCCAGGAGCCCGGCCCGGTCCAGCTCGCCGAGCAGCGCGGGGATCCCGCCCGCGCGGTGCACGTCCTCCATGTGGAAGCTCGGGTGGTTCGGCGCGACCTTGGCCAGGCACGGCACCCGCCGGCTGAGCGCGTCGATGTCCGCGAGCGTGAAGTCGATCTCGGCCTCCTGCGCCGCGGCGAGGATGTGCAGCACCGTGTTGGTGGACCCGCCCATCGCGACGTCGAGCGCCATGGCGTTGGTGAACGCGGCGCGGGTCGCGATCGAGCGCGGCGCCACGGCGTCGTCCTCGTCGTCGTAGTACCGGCGCGCGAGCTCGACGATCGTGCGGCCCGCGTCGAGGAACAGGTCACGGCGCGCCTCGTGCGTCGCGAGCGTCGAGCCGTTGCCGGGCAGCGACAGCCCGAGCGCCTCGGTGAGGCAGTTCATCGAGTTCGCGGTGAACATGCCCGAGCACGAGCCGCACGTCGGGCATGCGCTCTCCTCGACCTTGGCGAGGGCGGCGTCGCTCACGCCGTCGTCGGCCGAGTAGTTGATCGCGTTGACCAGGTTGAGCGGGGTCTGTGCCACGCCGTCGACCACCACCGCCTTGCCTGCCTCCATCGGGCCGCCCGAGACGAAGATCGTCGGGATGTTGAGGCGCAACGCCGCGTTGAGCATGCCCGGGGTGATCTTGTCGCAGTTCGAGATGCACACGAGGGCGTCCGCGCAGTGCGCGTTCACCATGTACTCGACGGAGTCGGCGATGAGGTCGCGGCTCGGCAGGGAGTACAGCATCCCGCCGTGACCCATCGCGATGCCGTCGTCGACGGCGATCGTGTTGAACTCCTTCGACACCCCGCCGGCCTCGCGGATCGCGGAAGCCACCAGGTCGCCCATGTCCTTGAGGTGCACGTGGCCCGGGACGAACTGCGTGTAGGAGTTCGCGATCGCGACGATCGGCTTGCCGAAGTCCTCCGAGCCCATCCCCGTCGCGCGCCAGAGGGCGCGGGCGCCGGCCATGTTGCGGCCGTGGGTCGAGGTCGCCGAGCGCAGCGGACGGCTCATCGCGGGTGTCTCCTTGCAGCGTGCGGGGGGTGCGGACGGTGCGGGAAACGCGTCCCACGACCGCGTCGCACGCTACGCCTGCGTTCCGCCATGTGGGCGGTTCGGGCCGCATGATGAGACCACGGGGGTCCGTCAGCCGGGCACGACCCAGACGGCGCGCAGCGCCGGGAGCCCGAACGCGGCGCCTCGCTCGGCCACGTCGCCGTGCGGCACGGTCGCCAGCTCGAGCAGCGCGGAGGCCTCGTCGCGCAGGGCCACGAGTACGTGCGTGCCGGGCACGACCCCCTCCTTGGCGAGGCGCTGGAGGAGCTCGGGCTCGGCGTCGGACACGCGCGTGACCACCCCGCACGCCCCGGCGTCGAGCTCGCTCACCTGCCGCGCCTCGGGGATGGTGATCTCGCCGTCGGCGGTCGGGATGGGGTCGCCGTGCGGGTCGTGCGTGGGGTGACCCAGGTGCTCGTCGATGCGCGCGACGAGGAGGTCGGACATCGCGTGCTCGAGCACCTCGGCCTCGTCGTGCACCTCGTCCCAGCCGTAGCCGAAGGTCCGCACGAGCAGCGTCTCGACGAGGCGGTGGCGGCGCACCACGGCCAGCGCCGCGAGCCGGCCCGCGTCGGTGAGGGCGACCTGCCCGTAGCGCGCGTGGTCGATCAGCCCGGCCTCGGCCAGCCGCCGCACGCCCTCGCTCGCGGTCCCCGCGGTGACGCCGAGGCGCTGCGCGAGCTGCTTGACCGACAGCGGGGCGCCCGACCACTCCCCCGCGTTCCAGACCGTCTTGAGGTAGTCCTGCGCGACGGCGGACAGCGGCGGGCTCACGCCGCCGGTCACGTCGCCCGCAGCGCTGTCCCCCCTGCTGACCGAACCGTTGCCCGCCCCCGCGTCGGCGGCCACCGGGTCAGCCGTTCACGCGCTCGAGCACGAGCTCGCGCACGCGCCCGGCGTCGGCCTGGCCGCGGGTCGCCTTCATCACGGCGCCGATCACGGCGCCGATCGGGCCGAGGTTGCCGGACCGGATCTTGTCCGCGATGTCGGGCTGCGCCGCGAGCGCCGCGTCGATCGCCGTGAGCAGCGGGCCGTCGTCGGACACGACCTCGAGGCCGCGTGCCGCGACGACCGCCTCGGGGTCGCCCTCGCCCGCCAGCACGCCCTCGAGCACCTGCCGGGCGAGCTTGTCGTTGACCCGGCCCGAGTCGACGAGCGCCTGGAGCGCGGCGACCTGGGCGGGCGTGATCGGCAGGTCCTCGAGCGCCGTCTCGGTCTGCGCGCCGACTCGGGAGAGCTCACCCATCCACCACTTGCGCGCCGCGGCGGGCGTCGCGCCCGCAGCGGTCGTCGCCTCGATGAGGTCGAGCGCGCCGGCGTTCACGACGTCACGCATCTCCGCGTCCGCGAAGCCCCACTCCGTGACCAGGCGACGACGGCGAGCGGCCGGGAGCTCCGGCAACGTCGCCCGGACCTCCTCGACCCAGGCGGGGTCGGGCGCGAGCGGGACGAGGTCGGGCTCGGGGAAGTAGCGGTAGTCCTCGGCGTCGGACTTCACCCGACCCGGCGAGGTGCTGCCGTCACCCTCGTGGAAGTGGCGCGTCTCCTGCACGACGCGGCCTCCGCCGTCGAGCACCGCGGCCTGCCGCGCGACCTCGTACCGCACCGAGCGCTCCACGCTGCGGAAGGAGTTGACGTTCTTGGTCTCGGTGCGCGTGCCCAGCGGCGCCTGCGGCGAGGGGCGGAGCGACACGTTGACGTCGGCGCGCACGTTGCCGCGCTCCATCCGGGCCTCGGACACGCCGAGGGTGCGGAAGATATCGCGCAGCGTGCGTACGTACGCCGCGGCGACCTCGGGGGCGCGCGCGCCGGTGCCGAGTATCGGGCGGGTGACGATCTCCACGAGCGGGATGCCCGCGCGGTTGTAGTCCACGAGGGAGTACTCCGCGCCCTGGAGGCGGCCGTCGTGCCCGCCGACGTGGGTGTTCTTGCCCGCGTCCTCCTCCATGTGCGCGCGCTCGATCTCCACGCGCACGACCTCGCCGTCGGCCAGCTCGACGTCGAGCCAGCCGTCGTAGGCGATCGGCTCGTCGTACTGGGAGGTCTGGAAGTTCTTCGGGAGGTCCGGGTAGAAGTAGTTCTTCCGAGCGAACCGGCAGGTGCGCGCGATCGTGCAGTTCAGCGCGAGGCCGATCTTGACCGCGTACTCCACGGCCGTCTGGTTGAGGCTCGGCAGCGCACCGGGCAGGCCCAGCGACACGGGCGTGACCTGCGTGTTCGGCTCCGCGCCGAAGGTCACGGGTGCTGCGTCGAACATCTTCGTCGCCGTGCCGAGCTCGACGTGCACCTCGATCCCGAGGACGGGGTCGTAGCGCGCGACGGCGTCGTCGAAGTCCACCAGCTGCGTGCTCATCGCGCCACCTCCGGGATGCGGTCCAGGACCGGTCCCTCGGACCGGGCGAGCAGGGTCTCGGCCGCGGCGCCCACGCGGTAGAGGCGGGCGTCGGCCCGCGCGGGCGCAAGGATCTGCAGCCCGATCGGGAGGCCGGCGTCGTCCAGGCCGTTCGGCACCGAGATGCCGGGCACGCCCGCGAGGTTCGCCGGGATGGTCGCGACGTCGTTGAGGTACATCGCGAGCGGGTCGGAGAGCTTCTCCCCGAGCCGGAACGCGGTGGTCGGCGCGGTGGGCGAGACGAGGACGTCCGCCGCCTCGAACGCGGCCGTGAAGTCCCGCTGGATCAGGGTGCGGACCTTCTGCGCGCTGCCGTAGTAGGCGTCGTAGTAGCCCGCCGAGAGCGCGTAGGTGCCCAGGATGATGCGGCGCTTCACCTCGCTGCCGAAGCCGGCGCCACGCGTCGCGGCCATCACCCGTTCGGCCGTCACGGGGCCCTCGGCAGGCTCGACGCGCAGGCCGAACCGCATGCCGTCGAACTTCGCGAGGTTGCTCGAGGCCTCGGCCGGGAGGATGAGGTAGTAGGCGGCGAGCGCGGCCTCGAACGACGGGCAGGACACCTCGACGACCTCGGCGCCGGCCGCGGTCAGCGCCGCGACGCTGCGCTCGAACGCCGCGCTTACCTCGCGCTGGTAGCCCTGCGCGTCACCGCTGCCGCCGAGCTCGCGCACGACGCCGATCCGCACGCCCGTAAGGTCGCCGGACAGGCCCTGCCGGGCGGCGTCGGCATACCCGACCGCGGGCTCGGGCAGGCTCGTGGAGTCCAGCGGGTCGTGCCCACCGATGACCTCGTGCAGCAGCGCGGCGTCGAGCACGGTCCGCGCGCACGGGCCGGCCTGGTCGAGGCTGCTCGCCAGGGCGACGAGGCCGTACCGGGACACCGAGCCGTACGTCGGCTTCACGCCGACGGTGCCCGTGACGGCGGCGGGCTGGCGGATCGAGCCGCCGGTGTCCGTGCCTATCGCGAGCGGCGCCTCGAACGCCGCGAGCGCGGCCGCCGAGCCGCCGCCGGACCCGCCGGGGATGCGGTCCAGGTCCCACGGATTGCGGGTGGGCCCGTAGCCGGAGTGCTCCGTGCTGGAGCCCATCGCGAACTCGTCCATGTTGGTCTTGCCGAGCATCGGCAGACCCGCCTCGCGCAGCCGCGTGACGAGCGTCGCGTCGTACGGGGGCAGCCAGCCCTCGAGGATGCGCGAGCCGGCCGTCGTGGGGGTGCCGCGGGTGACGACGACGTCCTTGACCGCGATCGGCACGCCGGCGAGCTCGGGCAGGTCCTCCCCCGCGGCGCGGCGCGCGTCGACCGCGCGGGCCTGCGCGAGGGTGTCCTCGCCGTCGACGTGGAGGAAGGCGTGCACGGCGGGGTCGACGTCGGCGATCCGGTCCAGGTGCGCGGTGGCGACCTCGACGGCGGACACCTCGCCCGCGCGCAGCAGCGCGGCGAGGTCGGCCGCGGAGCGGCGGGTCAGCGAGCCGGTCGGCGAGCTGGTCGAGTCGGTCATGTCACTCCTCCCCGAGGATCTGCGGGACGGCGAACCGGCCGTCCTCGGCTGCGGGCGCCTGGGCGAGCACCTCGTCGCGGTCGACGACCGCGCCGGGGACGTCGAGGCGCCACACGTTCGTGAGCGGGATCGGGTGGCTGGTGGCCGGGACGTCGTCGGTGGCGAGCTCGCTGACGCGCTCGACGGCGTGCGCGATGACCTCGAGCTCGACGGCGAACCGGGTCAGCTCGTCGGGCGTGAGGTCGATCCGCGCGAGCGACGCAAGGCGCGCGATCTCGTCGGAGGAGAACGTGGGCATGCCCCGATCCTAGGGCGTGTGGGGTCGCCACCGGCCCGGCGGGACCCGGCCGACGCGGGTGGCGACGGCGCCCGCCGACGGGAGTTCGCCGTCGTGCGCGCCGGCGCTCGTCGTTCCGGCGGCGAGCGCGTCACGCGAGGGCGCGCACCGCCGTCGTGAGCGCGGCGATGCCGAGGCCGAGGTCGTCGGGCGAGACGTACTCCGCGGGGTGGTGGGAGATCCCGTCCGGGTTGCGCATGAAGATCATCGCGACGTCGGTGACGGCGGCGACCGCCATGCCGTCGTGCCCGGCGGGGCTGAAGAGGGTCGGCACGTCCTGCGTCTGCACCGCGTCGACGCCCTCGCGCGCGGCGTCCAGCAGCCGCTCCGAGCAGAACACCGCGGGCGCGGCGTGGATCTCCTGCAGGCGGTACCGCAGCCCGCGGCGCTCGCTGACCTCCTCGAGCACGCCGGTCAGCGCGTCGATCGTGTCGTCGCGCTCGTGGTCGTGCCGCGCGCGCATGTCCACCGTGAACGTCGCCGTGCCGGGGATGACGTTGACGGCGCCGGGCGCCACCTCGAGCCGGCCCACCGTGCCGATCACCTGGCGCTCCAGGCTCAGGCGCTCGACGGCGACGACGGCCTCGGCCGCCCCGAGCAGCGCGTCATGGCGCTCGTCGAACGGCGTGCCGCCGGAGTGCCGGGACTCCCCGAGCACCTCGACCTGGAACCGGCGCGCCGACGCGATCGACGAGACGACGCCGAGGGGCACATGCGCGCGGTCCAGCGTCGGGCCCTGCTCGATGTGCACCTCGAGGTAGCCCACGAGGTCGCGGTTCGCGTACGAGGCCGCGCCGATCCGCTCGGGGTCGAGCCCGAATTCGAGGAAGGCGCGCTCCAGGCTCACGCCGTCGGCGTCCTCGAGCGACCACCACGCGTCCTCCCACGTGCCCGCGAGCGCACGGCTGCCGAGCAGCGCGTGGCCGAACCGGGTGCCCTCCTCGTCGCCGAACCCGACGACCTCGAGGTCGAACGGCATGCTGCCGGCGAGCTCACCGGCCACCTCGATCGCCGCCATGACGCCCGCGACGCCGTCGAACCGGCCCGCATCGGGGACGGTGTCCAGGTGCGAGCCGAGCACGAGACGCGGGCGGTGGGAGCCACGCTCACCCGTGGTGCCGTGCAGGTTGCCCGCCTCGTCGACCCAGATCCGCAGGCCGGACTCGCGCATCCAGCCGGCGACCAGCATGGTCGCCTGACGGTGCTGCGGCGTGAGGTAGAACCGGTCCACCCGGCCGGGCACGGCGGTGACGGCCGCGAGCGCCTGGCACCGGTCCCACGCCCGCCGGCCGCGGCGCTGGCCGACCATCGCCGGGGCATTCACGCGTGCCCCCCGACGGTCGCCACCTCGGCAGGACGCTCGGCGTAGACGGCGAGCGCGGCGTCGACGCCGGCGCCCGCGCCCGAGGGTGCGGTGTGCCCCGCGCGGCGCAGTACCTGCTCGAGCGCCGCGAGCGTGGTGAGCACGGCGTCCTTACGGGCGTTGACGCCCATCGTGCCGATCCGCCAGACCTTGCCGTGCAGCGGCCCGAACGACGTGCCGATCTCGATCCCGAAGTCCGCGAGCAGCGCGGTTCGCACGCCGTCGGCAGGCACCCCGGCGGGGATCTCGACGGCGACGACGTTGGCCATCCGATGCGCCAGGTCGCCGTACAGCGCGAGCCCGAGCGCCGCCAGCGCGGCGGCCATCGCGTCCCCCGCGGCGCGGTGCCGTGCGATCACCGCGTCGCGGCCCTCCTGCAGGATCACGCGGGCGCACTCGCGCGCCGCGTAGAGCATCGACGTCGCCTCGGTGTGGTGGTTGAGCCGCCGCGGACCCCAGTAGTCGATGATCTGCGCGAGGTCGAGGTAGTTCGAGGCGATCCGCCGGCTCGAGGTCTCCTCGCCCGGCTCGCGGATCCCCGCCTCGACGCTGCGGCGTGCGTCGATGACCTCGGTGGCGCGCGGGGAGATCGTGATCGGCGCGGACCCGGGCGGTCCCGCGAGGCACTTCTGCAGCCCGGCGGTCACCACGTCGAGCTCCCAGGCGTCCGTCTCGAACGGGTTGCCGCCGAGGGAGGCGGTCGCGTCGACGTAGAGCAGCGCGCCGTGCTCGTGCGCGATCGCGCCGAGCTCCTCCAGCGGCTGCGCGATCGTCGTCGAGGTGTCGCCGTGCACGACGGCGAGCACGGCCGGCCGCACGCGGGCGACGGCCTCCCGCACCGCCGAGGCGGGCACGGCCTGGCCCCACGGCGCCTCGACCTGGTGCACCCGCGCGCCGCACCGCTCGGCGATCTCGCTCAGCAGGTGGCCGAACCGGCCGAAGACCGGCACGACGACGTCGTCACCCGGCTCGAGCAGCGACACGAGCGCGGCCTCGATGCCCGCGCGGGAGGTGCCGTCGACGAGCATCGTCCACTCGTTCTCGGTGGCGAACACCTGCCGGTACAGGCCCATCGTCTCGGTCATGGTCGCCGTCATCCACGGGTCGTACTGCCCGACGAGCGGGGTCGACAGGGCGCGCAGCACCCGCGGGTCGGCGTTCACCGGACCCGGCCCCATGAGGAGGCGGGCTGGCGGGTCGACGGGCAGGGCGGCGGTCATCGGGGCTCCTTGTCGCCGGGTGCGGCGGCTGGGTCGGGGGCTGGGTCGAGGTTCGGGTTGGGGGCTGGGTCGGGGCTTCGGTCGGGGGCGGGACCGGGATCGTCGGTGCCGACCACGTGCTGCTCGACGGCGAGCGCCCGCGCCCAGGTCGCGGCGAGGGCGACGAGCGCGGCGTCGTCGCCCGGCGCGCCGAGGAGGCCGAGGCCGAGCGGGAGCTCGCCGTCGTGCAGGAGCGGTGCGGACACGGCGGGCAGGCCGCCGACGCTCGCGACGCTCGTCAGAGCGAGGGTCGCCGCGCGCACGTCGCCGAGCGGCTCGCCGAGCCGCGGTGCGCCGCTGGGGGCGCTGGGCAGCACGAGGACCGCGTCGGCCGCGAGCGCGCGCAGCCCGGCGCGCAGCTCGGCGAGCCGCTCGTGGGCGGCGGCCACGTCGCCCGGGCTGAGCGCCGCCGCGGCGGCGAACCGCTCCGCGACGTCCGCGCCGAGCGCGCCGGGGTGGGTGCAGACCCAGGGACCGTAGGTCGCCCACGCCTGCGCACCCTGGACGACGCGGAACGTCTCGCGCAGCTCCTCCGCCTCGGGAAGGCGTACCGGCTCGGCCTCGCCGAGCGCGCCGAGCGCCTGCAGCCGCGCCAGCGCGTCGCGGAAGGATGCCACGGCGTCGGGAGTGAGCAGGCGGTCGAGCTCCTCGGGGACCACGACGCGGGTCGGCAGGACACGGGCGGGAGCGTCGGCGTCGGGCAGGCCCGCGGCGAGGACGCGCGCCAGCGTGGCCGCGTCGCGGGTCAGCCACCCCACGGTGTCGAACGCCTCCGCGAGCGGCGCGAGGCCCGCGGTGGGCACGCGGCCGAGCGTGCTGCGCAGCCCCCAGAGCCCCTGGTAGGACGCCGGGACCCGGATGCTGCCGGCGGTGTCGGTCGCGAGCCCGACGTCGGCCTGGCCCAGCGCGACGGCGGTCGCCGGGCCCGACGACGAGCCGCCGGGCAGGTGGCCGGGCGCGGTCGGGTTCGGGGGCGTGCCGTAGTGGACGTTGGCCCCGGCGAGGCTGTAGGCGAACTCGTCGGTCGCGGCGATCCCGACGATCGCGGCCCCGGCCGCGCGCAGCCGGGCGACGGCGTCCGCGTCCCGGGCCGCCGGCGTCGCCTCGGCCCAGACGGCCGGGTTGCCGCTGCCGCGGCGCTGGCCTGCGACGTCGAACAGGTCCTTCACCGCGACGCGCAGCCCGTCGAGCACGCCCGGCCGGGTCGGCGGCACGAGCGGGTCCCCGACGGCGCGCCAGACCCGGCGGTCCAGCGCGGCAGGGCGGGGGCTGACGTGGGCCGCGGCGATCCGCCAGCCCGGGAGGGCGGGCGACGCGCCCGACGATGCGGCCGACAGAGTGTCGGATCCGGTGCGCCGCCACAGCTGCGTCTGCAGCCCCCGGCCGCCGGCGTCGAAGTGCGACACGCTCACCACAAGCACCACGTCCGGGGTGATCGGCCGCAGCTCGACCCGGCCGATGCGTCGGCTCGCGACGCCGCCGCGCGCGGTGCGGAACCGCGCGATCTCGTCCGCCCCGACGAGCAGGCCGGCGCCGTCGCCGCGCATCGTCGCCTCGCCCGGTTCGAACGCCTCGGCCAGCGCGGCGGTGTCGTCGGCCGCGAGCGCACGCTCGTACGCCTCGAACGCCTCGCGCAGGCCCGCGGGCCACGCCTGCCCCACCCCGTCGACGGCCGAGTCGGCTGCGCCACCCGCGGCGCCCGTGGCGCCGTGCCCGTGCGGACCGCCGCCCGACGCGTCGAGGCGAGCGACGCCGTCGTGCCTCACGAGGCGACCTCCGCGGAGGCGAGGTGCCGCGGGGTGGCGGGCTCGCCGCCGGGCAGGTGCACCTTGGGGATCACCGCGTGGGCGCCGCACACGCGGTCCACGACCTGCGAGACGCGGACGTCCACCGCGGCGGAGAGGTAGGCGAGCGCGAGGTGCGGCGCCATGCCGTACCGCGCGCCGAGGAAGTCGATCGCCTCGCGCACGCACGCCCGCACCGCCTCATCGAGGTCGGGGTCCATGCCCGTGGGGACGAACGCCTCGGGCGTCTCGACGAACGGCACGCGGCGGTCGCCGTACTCGGCCAGGGCGCGCGCCCGCGGCAGCACCTCGACCCGCAGCGTCACGCGCAGCGACGCCTCGAGTGCGGTGAGCGCGACCTCGCCGTCGCCCTGAGCGAAGTGCGGGTCGCCCACGTACAGCCCCGCGCCCGGCACCTGCACGGGCAGGATGATGCTCGCGCCGACCCGCGCGAGGCGGATGTCGATGTTGCCGCCGTGCGGCCCGGGCGGGACCGAGTGCAGCCGGCCGCCCTGCGCGGGCACGACCCTGACGAGCCCGAGGAACGGGTCGGTCGGGAAGCGCACGGCGGGCGGTCCACCGTCGGCGAGGGGCATCGAGGCCAGCCCGGCGTCGTCGACGGGGGTGAACACGCTGACGTCGCGCGGGCCCTGCGGGAACTCCCCCGGCAGCGCGCCGCGGCCGTGCCGGTTGGACACGACGCCGTACGGCACGCGCGGCAGCGCCTCCAGCAGCGTCACGCGCAGGAGGTCGCCCGGCTCCGCGCCGCGGACCCCGATCGGGCGCGAGACGACGTGCGGACCGTCGAGCTCCGGGTCGCGCGTCAGCTCGCGGGCGAGCACGACGGCGTCGCGCAGCACACCCTCGACGCCCACCCCGTGCGCGCCGAAGTACGCGAGCGGGTCCGAGCCCTGATCCGGCAGCAGGCCCTCGTGGCTCACGGTGTCGATCGTGAGGACGGCGCCGTCCTCGAGGTCGAGCACTGTGGGATCGTCCACGCCGGGGAGCCTCCCCCACAGCGTCGTGCCGGGGTCGGCCGTGAGGTAGGTCGACGACGCGACCGGACCCGTTCCGGGCTGTAGGACCTCCACGCGCGCCTCCCTCTTCGTTCGTGTCGTCGACCGGGTGGTTGCGCCGGTGGTTCAGCCGGCGTTCTGCGGGTGGTGCGTGCGCCGGTCGCGGTCGTCCCGTCGCTCCACACGCGGTACGTCGGGCCCATGTCAGGCCCGTGTCGGGCGGTGTGCCGGCCGGTGCCGGGACGGGCGCTGCGGCCGGTCCCGCCAGGCTAGGTGCGGACGAGGCGCCGCCGCCGGTGTTAAGCCATAGGTTTACACACTCGTAACGGCGACGCCGCGCAGCCGGCCCGGTCGAGCCCCGCTGAAGGGGTCGGGCGCGCCCGCGTCGTAGACCACCTCGCCCGCCACCCACGTGCGCCGGACGACGCCCGCGAGCTGCGCACCGTGGTAGGCCGACACCGCGTTGCGGTGCTGCAGGCGTGCCGCGTCGACCCGCCAGGTCTCCTCCGGCGCCAGCTCGACGAGGTGGGCGCGCGCGCCGACCTCGATCGCGCCGACGTCGGGCAGTCCGGCGATGCGCGCAGGCCCGGACGCGCACCGGGCCACGACCGTCGCGAGGTCGATCCCCCGCGCCCGGGCCGCAGTCCACGTCGCCGCGAACGCCACCTGGAGCGAGGAGATGCCGCCCCACGCGAGGCCGAAGTCGCCGCCGCCGCGCCGCTTGAGGTCGGGGGTCGACGGCGAGTGGTCGGACACCACCGCGTCGATCTCCCCGCTCGCCACCGCCGCCCACAGCGCGTCGCGGTTCGCCGCGTCGCGGATCGGCGGGCAGCACTTGAACTCGGTGCCGCCGTCGGGGATCTGCGCCGCGTCGAAGGAGAGGTAGTGCGGGCAGGTCTCCACCGTGACCCGCACCCCGCGCTCGCGCGCCGCCCGCACGAGCGGCAGCGACGCCGCGTCCGACAGGTGCAGCACGTGCACCCGAGCGCCGTGTCGCTCCGCGGCCGCGAGCACGCGGGCGATCGCAGAGGCCTCGGCGCGCGGCGGCCGCGAGCGCAGGAACGGCTCGTAGGCCACGCCGAGCGCGCCGTCGCCGGCCAGGTGCGCCGGGTCCTCGGCGTGCACGACGGCGAGCAGGTCCAGCTGCCCGCACTCGGCCATGAGCGCGTCGACCTCGGCCTCGTCCAGGTGCGGGAACTCGGGCACGCCCGACGGCGAGGTGAACGCCTTCACGCCGAGCACACCCGCGTCCCGCAGCGCGCGCAGATGGCCGAGGCTCTCGGGCACCGCACCACCCCAGAAGCCGACGTCCACGAGCGGACGCCCGACGGCGGCCACCTTCACTGCGAGCGCGTCCGGCGAGATCGTCGGGGGCAGCGAGTTGAGCGGCATGTCGATGATCGTCGTCACGCCGCCCGCCGCGGCCGCGCGCAGCGCCGTCGCGAAACCCTCCCACTCGCTGCGGCCCGGGTCGTTGACGTGCACGTGGCTGTCCACGAGGCCGGGCAGGAGCACCGCGTCGTCGTGGACGTCGACCACCCGAACCCCGGGCGCGCCGGGTCGTCTCGCCTTCGCCGCGTCCCCCTCCGGGTGCTCCGCCGGGTGCGCCGCTGGATCCGCCGCTGGATCGGCCGCTGGATCCTGCTCGGGAGCCCAGGGCAGCACCGCCACGATGCGACCGCCTGCGACGTGGATCGCGGCGGATGTCCAGCGACCCTCGACGAGGGCGCGTCGGGCGCGGACCACGAGATCGGGCGCGACGGGGTGGTGGGACGGGGCAGGCGGGGAGGCGGAAGGCACGCGTCATTGTGGCAAACGTGTTCACCGGTGCTTTAACGCACTGGTTACACGGCGGAAACCGGCACCGTCGCCTTAACCCATAACTTAACGACGTCAGGTGCCGGCCGACCGAACGGGAGACCATGACGATCGACGAGTTCAACGCGCTCGACGGCGACGGCGCCACAGCCCTCGTGCTCACCGCGGCCGCGGTGCCCACCTGGGCGTCCGCCGTCGTCGCACGGCGCCCCTACCCCGACGTCGCCGCGCTGCTCGCCGCCGCGGACTCCCTCGCCGAGCACTGGGCGCAGCCCGAGGTCGACGCCGCGCTGGCCGACCACCCCCGGATCGGCGAGCGGCCGCACGGGTCGGGCGCCGCGGCCGACCACTCGCGCCGCGAGCAGGCCGCGGTCGGCACGGCCCCGGACACGGTGCGCGAGCGGGTCGCCACGGGCAACCGTGCCTACGAGAAGCGCTTCGGGCGCATCTTCCTCATCCGCGCGGCGGGCCGCAGCCCTCGGGAGATCCTCGACGAGCTCGAGCGCCGACTCACCAACGACCCGGCCACCGAGGTCGCCGAGGTCGCCGACCAGCTGCGCGAGATCGCCCGGCTGCGCCTGGCGGGAGCGTTCGCATGACGCGCTCCCACGTCACGACGCACGTGCTCGACGCGGCGACGGGACGTCCCGTGGCGGGCGTCGCCGTCGTGCTCCTCGGCCCCGACGGCCCGATCGCCGAGGCGGTGACCGACGGCGACGGCCGCGTCGAGCGGCTCGGTCCCGACCTCCTGCCCGCCGGGGTCTACGAGCTGCGCCTCGAGACGGGCTCGCACTACGACGCGCTCGGCGTCGACCACGTGCACCCGCGCATCACCCTCCACGTCCGGATCGACGGCGACCCGGGTCAGCACTGGCACCTGCCCGTCCTCCTGAGCCCTTTCGCCTTCACCACCTACCGAGGGAGCTGAGCATGACCACCACCACCCCGGCCGCCACCGTGCGGCCTGAGGACGAACGGCTGAGCCCGGGCAGGACGCTCGGCTACGGCCTCCAGCACATCCTCGCCATGTTCGGCGGCGTGATCTCCGTCCCGCTCATCATCGGCGGCGCGGCGGGGCTCTCGGGCCCCGAGCTCACCCTGCTCGTGGCGAGCGGCCTGTTCCTGTCCGGGGCCGCCACGATCCTGCAGACGCTCGGCGTCCCGTTCCTCGGCGCGCAGCTCCCGCTCGTCCAGGGGATCTCCTTCGCGGCCGTCTCCACGATGACCGCGATCATCGGCAGCACCGGCGGTGGGACCGAGGGGCTGCGGCACGTGTACGGCGCGATCGTCGTCGCGGCGGTCGTCGGCTTCGTGATCGCGCCGTTCTTCGCCCGGATCGTGCGGTTCTTCCCGCCCGTGGTCACGGGCACGATCATCACCGTGATCGGGCTCTCGCTCATGCCGGTCGCGGCGCGGTGGATCACCGGTCAGGAGATGATCACGGTCGACGGCGAGCGGGTCCCGAACGAGAGCTTCGGCAACCTGCGGGACATCGGCCTCGCGATGTTCACGCTCGCCGTCGTGCTCGTCCTGGCGAAGATCAAGGCGACGTCGCGGCTCGCGGTGCTGCTCGGCCTCGTGGTCGGCACGGTCGCGGCGCTGATCATCGGGCGCTCGTCGTTCTCGGCGCTCGGCGACGCGTCGATCCTCGGCTTCCCCACGCCCTTCGCGTTCGGCATGCCGATGTTCGAGGTCGGGGCGATCATCTCCATGACGATCGTCATGCTCGTCATCATGGTCGAGACGACGGCGGACATCCTCGCCGTCGGCGAGGTCGTCGGGACGAAGGTCGACTCCCGACGCGTGGCCGACGGCCTGCGGGCCGACATGCTGTCCTCCGCCGTCGCCCCGGTGTTCAACACCTTCCCCGCGACCGCGTTCGCCCAGAACGTCGGGCTCGTCGCGCTGACCGGCATCAAGAGCCGGTTCGCCGTGGCTGCGGGTGGTGCCGTGCTCCTGCTGCTGGGGCTGTCGCCAGTGCTGGCCGGGGTGGTCAACCTCATCCCCGGCCCGGTCCTCGGGGGCGCCGGCATCGTGCTGTTCGGGACGGTCGCGGCGAGCGGCGTCCGGACGCTGTCGAAGGTGGACTACCAGGGCAACAACAACCTCGTGATCGTCGCCGTCGCGCTCGCGTTCGGCGTGATCCCCGTGGTGGTGCCGACGTTCTGGGACCAGTTCCCCACGTGGTTCGTCACGATCGCGCACTCGGGCATCTCGGCGGCGGCGATCGTCTCGGTGCTGCTCAACCTGTTCTTCAACGTCCTGCTGCCGGGTCGGCCGAAGGACCCCTCCGGCATCGCCGCGGCGCCGCCGCTCATGGTGCAGGCCGAGGAGGCGCGTGTCCTGGCCGACGGCGGCACCGTCCCGGACGACATGGAGCAGCCCACGAAGGCCGCGCCGACCGTCTGACGCGTTCGGGGACGGTCGCGCGTCGCGGTCGGGGCCGCAGGCGGCCGGTGGTCGGTCGGTGATCGGCCGGTGGTCGCCGCACCCGCCCCCCGATCGACTCCCACGCACGACTCAGCGCCGAGGGCCCGGGATCTCCCGGGCCCTCGGCGCTCGTGCGCCGGTCAGCGCTTGACGGCGAGACGGCGGATGCGACGGCGGTGCAGGAACCAGCCGATCACGAGCCCTACCAGCACGACGATCGTGTAGACGAGCCAGGCGGAGGCGCGCCACTGGAAGGACAGGAAGCTGACGGGGATCTCCTGACGGTTCTGCGTGATGAACACGATCACCGCGATCAGGAGGACGACCGGGAACCAGTACCGCCGCGCGAGCGCGCCGGCGTCGGTCCCGGAGGAGGGGGCGGACCTGCTCGGATCGTTCGAGGGGGAAGCCATGGCGGTCATCGTGGCAGCCCGCCACGGCCTGTGCCAGCACCGCCGCGGCCCCGGTCGCCACGGCCGGCACCCCGACGGCCCGCAGGGGTGTCACACGCAGGGCTGTCACCCGCAGGGTTGTCACCGGCCGGCGCGGTGACGAACCGCACGGCCGCACCGGGTCGCAGCTGTGCCAGGCGGGCGAGACCCGCCGAGGTGAGCACGGCCGCGACCGGGTAGCCGCCGGTGAGCGGGTGATCTGGTCCGAACACGACCGGCCGCCCCGACGGCGGGACCTGCACCGCGCCGGCCACGAGCCCTTGGGAGGGCAGATCGGCCGGGGCGCGCGTCGCGACGGCCGGCCCGTCGAGGCGGACGGCGACGCGGTTGGCCTCGTGACTCACGATGTACGCGGAGTCGAGCATCGCGTCCCAGGCGCCCGACGCCAGCAGCTCCGGTCGCGGCGGCGGGAGCACGGGCAGCTCCGCGACGCGGCCGGGCGGCGCTGCCGCGTCCGGCGTGCGCCGCGTGGGCTCGGGAGCTCCCGCCCTCGAGTCGCCCGCGGGTCGGACGCTTGTGCCGCTCTTTGGGACAGCACCGGCATCCGCACTGCGATGGGCACCGGCACCGGCACCGTCACCGGCACCGGCACCGACACCGACACGGAGATCGGCACCGGCACCGGTGCGCGCGGTGCCCCGGGCCGCGGTGCGCGAGTCGCAGCCGACGTGGCGGTGCGCACGGTGGGCGCGACCCACTGTCAGCACGGTCCCCGCTGCGAGCGGCTCGGGTCCGAGCCCGGCGAGGGTGTCGCGAGCACGCGAGCCGACCACCGGCGGGACGTCCCAGCCCCCAGCGACCGCCACCCAGCAGCGCAGGCCCGCGGAGGCGGGTCCGACCTCCAGGCGAGCGCCGGCGGGCACCACGATCGCGCGTCCGCTCTCGATGGCGAGCCCGTTCACCCGCACCGGCACCGCCGGACCGACGACGGCGAGCACGACCGCGCCGTCGGCCCTGAGCACCAGCGGGCCCAGCAGGACCTCGAGCGTCGCGGCGCCCTCGTCGTTGCCCACGAGCGCGTTGGCGGTGCGGTGCGCGTCGACGTCGAAGGCGCCCGACGGCGCGACGCCCACGTCGGCCCGGCCCGCGCGGCCGAGGTCGGTCACGATCGTGAGCGGCCCGGGCGCGAGCACCTCGACTGCCGTCGACCTGCCACCTGCCGTCGACCTGCCACGGGTCGGGTCCGGGCAGACCGCCACCGGGCCGCTCTTCGTCGCCGGAGGCGCGCCTCGGTGGGCCACGGCGCCGCCCGACGAACTGCCCGCCGAACCGTCCGCCGAGTCCACCGGCAGGGCCGCCGCCGAGCGGGGCACCGCGTCCGGGACGAAGGACACGGTGTCACCCGGGCGGACGAGGGCCGGCTCCGCGCGGGTCGGGTCGAACAGCGTCACCTCGGTGCGACCGAGCAGGTGCCAGCCGCCCGGGCTCTCGCGCGGGTACACGGCGGTGTAGCCGGCCGCCAGCGCCACGGCGCCGCGCGGGACGCGCTTTCGCGGCTCGGACCGCCGGGGGACCACGAGCTCGACGGGCACGCCCTCGAGGTAGACGAAGCCGGGCGCGAAGCCCGCGAACGCCGCCGTGTAGCGCGGCGCGCTGTGCCGCGCCACGACCTCGCCCACGCTCAGCCCGAGGTGCGCCGCCAGCGCGGGGAGGTCCTCGCCGTCGTACGTCACCGGGATCTCGACGTGCCGCCCCGGCGTGCCGCTCTCGGGCGCGGGCGTGCCGAGCGCGGCGAGTCGCGCCGCGACGAGTGCGGTGGCCTCGGGCAGGGCGACCCGCACGAGCAGGGACGACGCCGCGGGGACGACGTCCTCGACGTCGGGCAGCTCGCGCGCGAGCGCGCCGAGCGCACGCGCGTGCGCGGCCGTGGGCACGTCGACGAGCAGGGCAGCCTCGCCGTAGGGGCGCACCCGCGGGCGTCCGGTGCCCTCGGTGCGCGCGATGACCCCGCCGCACGCCCCGGCCCCCGCGGGAGTCGCGTCCCCAGAGGGCGCCGAGGGTCCGGGAGGCGCCGTCGGCCCGCCTGGATCGCCCTGGCCGGTGGGCCCGGTCGCAGCGGTCACGAGGCGTCGAGCAGCGGCTCGAGGCGAAAGCCCGCCGCCTCGAGCCCGGTCCGCGCCGCCCGCGCGAGTGTCAGCGCGCCCGGGGTGTCGCCGTGCACGCAGACGGTGCGCGCGTGCGCGGCGAGGCCGGCCACGCGGGCACGCACCTCCTCGGGCTCGGTCAGCACGGCGCCCGGTTCACCGCGCGGCACGAGCGTGCCGTCGGCCCGGGCCGCGCGGTCGGCGAACGCCTCGGGCACGACGGCGACGCCCACCCCCGCGGCCGTCGCCCGTCGTGCCAGCACCGACCCGGGCAGGGCGAACACGGGCAGGGGCGCCGCGAGCGCGGTCGCGGCGACCGCGAGGACGACGTCGGCGACCGCCGGGTCGACCATCGCGGTGTTGTACAGCGCGCCGTGCGGCTTGACGTACCGCACCGTCGTGCCGACGTCCGCCGCGGCGTCCGCGAGCGCGCGCACCTGGCTGGTGAGCTGCGCCTGCAGGACCCGGGCCTCGACGTCGAGACTGCGTCGGCCGAAGTGCTCGCGGTCGACGTAGGACGGGTGGGCCCCGACGGCGACCCCGCGCTCGCGCGCGCGGGTGAGCGCCAGTCGCATCGAGACGGCGTCGCCCGCGTGCCCGCCGCACGCGATCGACGCGCTCGTCACGACGTCGAGGATCGCCTCGTCGTCGCCGGCGCCCTCGCCCAGGTCGGCGTTGAGGTCGATCCGCGGGGCGTCCGTCACGTCGTCTCGTTCCGCCGCAGCAGCGCCAGCAGGGCCTCGGCGTAGGCGTCGGGCGCGGAGGGCGCACGGTAGGAGCCGCTGCCGAGCGCACTCGCGGTGCGCACGAGGTACTCCCCCGCGTCGCGCTCGAGCGAGATGAACTGGTGGTCGAGCGCCTCGCGCAGCTGGTCCTCGCGCGGGAGCCAGAGCGTGTCCTCGACGGCCGCGGAGTCCAGCGCCCACTCGGTGGTGCCGTTGAAGGCGAGGATCGTCCCGCTGAGGTACTCGCGCGGCTCGATGGTGAGCTCGGAGACGACGAACGTCTCGCCGTCGAGCTCGCCCCCCGGGATCATGAACACGTCCCCGGACCGCGGCGTCCAGCGCAGTCCGGACGCGGCGAGGGCGCGGGCCAGGTCGGGAGAGATCATCTCCGCAGTATGGCCCGCGCCCTCGCGCGCGACTGATTCGGCGGGCTCCGGCGGGTGGTTCCCGCATCGGGCGACGCCGCGGGGTGCCCGCCGTCCAGCGCCAGGGCGTCAGTGCGCCGCGACCGCCTCCCCGCGCGCCACCATGCCTGCGGTGTCGGAGAGCTTGACCTCCTTGAGGAACAGGGCCGCGACCAGCCCGACGAGCACGAGCGGCACGAGGTACCAGAAGCTCGGCGCGAGGGCGTTCGTGTACGCGTCGACGATCTGGGTGTGCAGCGGCTCCGGCAGCTGCGCGACCGCCGACGGCGTGAGCGACCCCGCGCTGTCGCCCCCGTCCTGACCGGCGGGCAGCACCGCGAGCAGGTTCGACGTGAGCTTCGTGGTGAAGATCGTCGAGAAGAGCGCGGTGCCGACCGCGGCGCCGATCTCGCGGAAGAAGTTGTTCGAGCTCGTCGCGACGCCGATCTCGTGCGGGTCCACCGAGTTCTGCACGGCGAGCACGATCGTCTGCATCGTGAGGCCGAGCCCGACGCCGAGGACGAAGATCATGGCGCCGAACAGCACCATCGACATGTCACCGGTGATCGTGGTGAGCCACACCATGCCGGCGGCCGTGATCGCGAGGCCGACGATCGGGAACAGCTTGTAGCGCCCGGTCTTCGTGATCGCGAGGCCCGAGCCGATGGCGGTGAGCATGACGCCGACCATCATCGGCAGCATGAGGAAGCCGGACTCGGTCACCCCCGCGCCGGTGGACATCTGCAGGAACGTCGGCAGGAACGCGAGCGCCGAGAACATGCCCATGCCCAGCACGAGGCCGATGATCGTGGCGACCGTGAACGTCGAGTTGCGGAAGAGCCGCAGCGGGATGAGCGGGTCGGTCGCGCTCAGCTCGACCACGATGAACAGCGCGATCGCGACCGCGGTGGCGACGACGAGCCCGATGAGGCGGCCGTCGCTCCAGTCGTAGCCGGAGCCGCCGACCAGCGACTCCCAGCTCGTCACGAGCACGATTCCGGAGGTCGCGAGCACCACGAGGATGGCGCCGAGGTAGTCGAACGGCTTGGAGTCCTTGTGGCTGGGCAGCTTGAGCGCGAACCAAGACACGACGATCGCGGCGATCCCGACCGGCACGTTGACCCAGAACGACCAGCGCCACCCCGGACCCTCGGTGAACCAGCCACCGAGCAGCGGGCCCACGACGGCGGAGATGCCGAACAGGGCGCCCATCGGACCCATGTACTTGCCGCGCTCGCGGGCCGGGACGATGTCGGCGATGATCGCCTGCGACAGGATGATGAGGCCACCGCCGCCGAGCCCCTGCACACCGCGCCAGGCGACGAGCTCGGGGAACGTCTGCGCGAAGCCCGAGCCCGCGGACCCGATCGTGAAGAGCGCGATCGCGACGAGGAACGGCCACCGCCGCCCGACGACGTCGCCGACCTTGCCGTAGAGCGGCATCACGACGGCGATCGCGAGGATGTAGGCGGTGATCAGCCAGCCCTGGTGCTCCACGCCGTCGAGCTCGCCGACGATCGTGGGCATCGCGGTGCCGACGATCGACTGGTCGAGCGAGGAGAGGAACATCGACGCCATCAGGGCGCCGAAGATGATCCAGATCGTGCGCTGGGTGAGGACGACGGGCGCTCGGCCCGCGTCGTGCTCGACGAGCGCCGGAGTCGGCTCGGTCATGGTGCTCCCTGTGCTTCCTGCTGGTGGATGGTGCCGCCCGCCAGGCGCCGGACCTGGGCGAGCACGTGGGTGACGGCGTCCTCGGGACTGCCGAAGACGCCCGGGGCGTGGTGGGGCGCGCAGCGCACGACGGCGGAGCCCGGCTCGGTCGCGGGAGTCGCGTCGGGCGGGGGGTCGCCGGGCGCGTGGTGGCCCGGCGTCGCGTCGCCACGCCAGGTGAGGACCGCGGCGCGGAACATGGCCACGACCGTGGTCGCGGTGACGACGGGGTCCACGCCGCTGGGACGCACCTCCTCACGCGAGGTGATCAGGTCCTGCAGGGCGCGGCGCTGGGTCTCCATCCAGGCGAGGTGCCGCACGAGCAGCTTGGGCTCGGAGTGCACGAGCTCGAGCAGCTCGGCCAGCTCGTCGCGACCCTCCTCGTCCTGCGCGAGGATCTCGGCGACCAGCCGGCCGCAGTCCTCGAGCAGGTCGCCGGTCGGGCCGCCGGCCGCGAAGGCCTCGCGCGTCTGCGGGGCGCCGATGGCGGTGTCGACCGGGACGCCGAGCACGGCGTCCTCCTTCGTGGCGAAGTAGTTGAAGAACGTCCGGGGTGACACGCCGACGACGTCGCAGACGTCCTCCACCGTGACCCCGTCGAGGCCGCGCTCCCGCACGAGGCGACGTGCGGCGTCGACGAAGGCGTCGTGACGGGCGGCCTTCTTGCGGGCGCGGAGCGTGGGCACCTGGAGATTATTGCACCCACTGCAAATGTGCAGCGACCGCAGGGTGGGTGACGTGCCTCACCCTCAGGAGGACGCCAGGGACGCGCCGTGGTGCGCGACGCGACCGGCCCCCCTCAGGCGTCGTCCGCCGCGGGTTCGTCCGCGGCCGCGTCGTCCGCGACCGCCTTCTCGGCACTCTTCGGCGTCGCGGACTCGTCCTGCTCGGCGTCCGCCTCCTCGACAGGACCCGGGATGGCGTCCCGGCCCCGTGCCAGGAGGTCCCCGAACGCCGACTGGTCGAGGATCGGCAGGCCGAGCTCCCGCGCCTTGGCCTCCTTCGACCCCGCGCCGGGGCCGAGCACCACGACGTCGGTCCGCTTCGACACCGAGCCGGCCGCCTTCCCGCCACGGGCCAGGATCGCCTCCTTGGCCTCGTCGCGCGAGTACCCCTCCACGGCCCCGGTCACCACGACGGTGAGCCCGGCGAGGATGCCGCCCTCCCCCGGCGCGGCACCCGCGCCCGGCCCGGGGTGGCCCGGTGTCGCGGTCCGCACGCCGTCGCGTTCCCAGTTCCGGACGATCTGCTCGTGCCAGGGAACCTCGAACCACTCCCGGAACGAGGCCGCGATCACGGGACCCACGCCGTCGACCGCGGCCAGCTCCTCCTGGCTGGCCGCACGCATGGCCGTGAGCGAGCCGAAGTGCGCGGCGAGCGCGCGGGCCGCCACCGGTCCCACGTGGCGGATGTTGAGCGAGACGAGCACACGCCACAGGTCCTTCGTCTTGGCCCGGTCCAGCTCGTCGAGCAGGGTGAGCGCAGCCGCCGACGGGACGAACTCGGGCAGGGCCTCGCCGGCGGCCTCCGCCTGCGCGCGCCGCGCCTTCGAGTACGTCACCTTCCGGCGGAACGGCGTGCGGACGCGGACCTCCCCGGACTCCTCCCGACGCGGAAGCCCGGTCTCCGGGTCCCGCACGATCGCCACGACGGGCATGAGCGTGTCGAGGCTGCGCTCCCGGACCCGGCTGCGGGTCTCCTCGTCCGCGTCCGCGGGGTATCCGACGAGCGCGAACAGGTCGGCCTCGTTGTGCAGGGGTGGCTGCGCCGGAGACTCCGGCTGGGTGAGCGCGGCCGCGGTGACCTCTCCGAGAACCTCGATGTCCAGCCCGCCGCGCGAGCCGATGTGCCCCAGCCGGCCCCGCACCTGGGCGGCGCAGGTCTCGGCGTTGGGACAGCGCAGATCGACGTCGCCCTCCTTCATCGGACGCAGCTCGGTGCCGCACACCGGGCAGCTCGTCGGCATCTGCCAGTCCGTGCGCGGGTAGTCGTCGTCCGGCGCGGCGGGCGCCGGGCCGAGGATCTCGGGGATCACGTCGCCCGCCTTGCGCAGCACGACCATGTCCCCGGGCCGAACCCCCTTCGCCCGGACGACGTCCTGGTTGTGCAGCGTGGCCTGGCGCACGGTCGACCCCGAGACGAGGACCGGCTCCATCACGCCGAACGGCGTGGCGCGGCCCGTGCGCCCGATCCCGACCTCGATGGCGAGGAGCCTGGTGTACACCTCCTCGGGCGGGTACTTGAACGCGATCGCCCAGCGTGGAGTGCGGGAGGTGAACCCGAGCCGGCGCTGGTCGGCGAACTCGTCGACCTTGATCACGAGGCCGTCGATCTCGTGGCGGAACCCGTGCCGGTCCTCGCCGACCTGCTCGATCCGGCGCGAGACGTCGGCCAGGTCGTGCGCCGGCTCGGTGTACGGCGAGATCGGCAGGCCCCACGACGCCAGGAGCCGGTAGGTCCCCGAGAGCGAGTCCGGCGCGTCCTCGCCCGGGTCCGCGACGCCCCAGTCCAGCGCCCCGAGCCCGTGCACGTACATGTCGAGCGGTCGGGAGGCCGTCACGGCCGGGTCCTTCTGGCGCAGCGATCCCGCCGCAGCGTTACGCGGGTTCGCGAAGGGAGCCTTGCCGGCGGCGACCTGCGCCTCGTTCACCGCCGCGAAGCCCTCGACCGGGAAGAAGATCTCCCCGCGCACCTCCACCACCGCGGGATGGGCGTGCGGATCACCCGCGAGCTCGTGCGGGATCGAGCCGATGGTGCGCACGTTCGCGGTCACGTCCTCGCCCGTCACACCGTCACCGCGCGTAGCGGCACGGACCAGGCGCCCGCGCTCGTAGGTGAGCGCGATGGCGAGGCCGTCGATCTTGAGCTCGGTCAGGAGCCGGGGTGGCGCCTCGAGCACGCGCAGCGCCCGGTCGTACCAGGCGGCGATCTCCTCGGCGGAGAACGCGTTCTCGAGCGAGTACATCGGTTCGAGGTGACGCACGGCCGAGAACGTCGCCGACGGCGCGCCGCCCACCACCTGGGTCGGGGAGTCCGGGGAGCGCAGGGCCGGAAAGTCCTGCTCGAGGGAGATGAGCTCGCGCATCATCGCGTCGAACTCCGCATCGCTGATCGTCGGCGCGTCGTCCTCGTAGTAGGCGGCCCGGGCGGCCCGGATCTCCTCCGCGAGCGCCTCCCAGCGCTGCCGGGCCTCCGGCGGCGTGGGGTCGGCGGGGACGGTGGGCTGGCTCGTCATGGGGCCATTGTGACCCGAGCCTGCGACATCCCCGCCGCTGCGATCCAGCGCAGATCGACCACGTCCAGACCCGTGGCCACTGCGAGGTCGCTGGAAGTCGTGGCCGCGGTGGGCCACCCCCGTCGCATGGCGCAGCGCCACCGCCGCGAACCCGGCCAGATCGGTCCCCAGCCGGGAGCGCACGCCGTCACAGTCCCGCGATCGCCGTGCATCGTGCCGCTCGGACCCCGGGGAAGCCCGTTCAGGAGGCGAGCAGCTCCCCGAGCGAGAGCGCCGCGCGGGCGGTCGCGCGCAGCGTGGCCGCGGCGGCACCGGGCGTCACCTCCGAGAGCCCGGGACGCGGCAGGACCACGACGGGCTGGTCCGCCGTCGTGAGCCCGGTCGCGCGCCACGGCTCGAGCACCGAGCGTGCGACGGCGCCGGGATCGGCCCGCTCGTCGGCGCGGGCGTGCGGCACGACGGCGTGGCGCACCTGGACCCCGGCCTCCACCTGCTCGGCGAGCGCGTCCCAGCCGCGCGCGTCGAGCCGCGCGGTGTCGAGCTGCAGCGCGAACGGCCGCGCGGCGCCGACGGCGCTGATGACGTCCGGGTCGGGCTCGACCTGGACGACGACGCGCGTCCCCGGAAGGGCCGCGAACCCGCGCGTGAGCGTGTCCGCCACGACCTCGGGCGCGATCGCGCGCAGGCGACTCATGCCCGAGAACGAGGGGACCGAGCCCGCGAGGATCGCCGGCATGAACGGCTCGTGCAGCACGACCTCGGCCCCGGCGCCCGGGTCGTCCGACCCCGCGACCACCTCACGCGCGGCGCTCACCTCGGCGACGTGCCGCTCGATCCCCAGCGCGAGGGAGCTCACGAGGTCGGCCAGGGCCACGGCGTCGCCCACCACCCGCTCCCCCACGGGCAGCCAGAGCACGGCGGCGAGGGAGAACGGGCCGAGCACCGGCAGCGTCACGGGGCCCTGCCAGCCTGCCGAGGCGAGCGCGAGCGCCTCGACGTCGGCGCGCAGGTAGCGCCGCGCGAGCTGCTGGTCTGCGCCCGGCACGAGGGCCAGCCGCCACCCGTGGGGCTCGAGGCTCGCGGGCATGCTCTCGGCGAGCGCGAGCGCGCGGCCCGCAGGCTGCGCCCACGGCCCCCGGTTCGGCAGCGCGAGCAGCCCCGGGACGCCGGCCACGCCGCTGGGCGGGTCCGCGAGCACGTCGAGCGCGGCGAGGTGGGCCGCGTAGGCGTCCTCCCCCGGCCAGCCCGACGGACCGGCGATCGCGACGGCGTCGCTCATGCCGGCGCCCCGACGCCCAGGCCCCGCTCGACCTCGCTCGCCGCCCCCGAGCCGGCCACCGCGATCGTGGCCTGACCCAGGACCCGGTCCGAGGGGTCGGGACCGGCATCGGTCGCGTCGTCGGCCGAGGCGGCACCGTCCGGGCCCGCGCCGTAGACCACGAGCGACTGCCCCGGGGCGAGCCCACGCAGGGGCGCGTCGAGGCGCACGAGCAGGCGCTCGCCGTCGCGCACCACGAGCGCGGGGACCGCCTCGCCGTGCGCACGCACCTGCACGAGGACGCGCGTGGGCGCCGCGCAGGGCACGTCCGAGGCGAGCCAGACGACGGCGTGCCCCACGACGACGCGCACGGACAGCAGCTCCGAGGGCCCCACGACGACGCGGTTGGCGGCCGTGTCGACGCCGAGCACGTAGCGCGGTCGGCCGTCGGGGGCCGGCCGGTCCAGGCCGAGACCCTTGCGCTGGCCGACCGTGTAGGCGTAGGCGCCGTCGTGGGTCCCCAGGACCGTCCCGCCGGCGTCGACCACCTCACCCGGGCGCGAGCCCAGGTGCGCCCGCAGGAAGCCCTGGGTGTCGCCGTCGGCCACGAAGCAGATGTCGTAGGAGTCGGGCTTGGCGCTCACGGAGAGCCCGCGGGCGGCGGCCTCGGCGCGCACGGCGTCCTTGCTGGGCGCGTCGCCGAGCGGGAACAGCGCGCGGGCGAGCCGGTCGGGGCCCATGACGGCCAGGACGTAGGACTGGTCCTTCGCCGCGTCGACGGCGCGGTGCAGCTGCGGCCCCGCGGCGCCCTCGACGAGGCGTGCGTAGTGGCCGGTCGCGACGGCGTCGAAACCGAGCGCGAGGCCGCGGTCCAGGAGCGCGGCGAACTTGATGTGCTCGTTGCAGCGCACGCACGGGTTGGGGGTGCGCCCGGCGGCGTACTCGGCGACGAAGTCCGCGACGACCGTCTCGGTGAACTCCGCCGACAGGTCCCAGACGTAGTACGGGATGCCGAGCACGTCGGCGGCGCGGCGTGCGTCCGAGGCGTCCTCGATGGAGCAGCAGCCGCGGCTGCCGCTGCGGTGCTGCGCACGGCTGCGGCTCAGCGCCATGTGCACCCCGACCACCTCGTGGCCGGCGTCGACGGCGCGCGCGGCGGCGACGGCGGAGTCGACGCCGCCGGACAGTGCTGCGAGCACGCGCACGGGGTCCTCCAGACGGGTCGGGGAGGGAGCGTCGGGCACGCTCGGCACGTCACCGCGACCTCCGGAACGGGGTCGATTCTACGAACCCGCCCCACCACTGCCCCTCAGTCCTGGAACAGGGCCCGCAGCCGGGAGGTCGCGAAGACGAGCCCGAGCCCGATCATGACGAGGAAGTAGCCGACGTGCACCAGGGTCATCGTGTCCGCGACGCCCAGCGTCAGGCCGCGCACGAGCTCCACGGCGTGCCACAGCGGCAGCACCTTGATGAGCCACTGGATCGCCTCGGGGTACACCGTGATCGGGTAGAACGTGGCCGAGAACAGGAACATCGGGAGCATGACGAAGTTGATCCAGTCCATCTGCTGGAAGGTCTTCATGTAGCTCGTCACCGCCATCCCGACGCTCGCGAACGCGAACGCGATGAGCACGACGGCGGGCAGCGCCGCGAGCGCCGTCCACGACCCGTTGAGCCCCATGAGCTGCATCACGACGAGGAAGCCGGCCGCGTACGCCACCCCGCGCAGCAGCGCGTAGCAGATCTCGCCGAGCGCGACGTCCAGCGGTCCGAGCCGCGTGGTCAGCATCGTCTGGTAGAGCTTCGCGAACCGCAACTTGAAGAACACGTTCCACGTCGAGTCGTAGACCGCCCCGTTCATGGCGGACACCGCGAGCAGCGCGGGCGCGATGAACGCCGCGTACGAGACCTGCTCACCGCCCGGCAGCTCGACGTCACCGATGTAGGTGCCGAGCCCCACGCCCATCGCGAGAAGGAAGAACACGGGCTCGAAGAAGCCCGACACCACGACGACCCAGTTGCTGGTCCTGGTCGCCAGCAGCCCGCGGATCACCACGATGCGGGCGTTGCCCGAGTACAGCGCGCGCACCGCGCGCCAGCCGGTGCGCGACGGCGGAGCCGCGCTCTCCCCGACCCTCACCTGCGTCACGTCCGCTCCCCCGCTCACCGCAGCCTCCTCGTGAACGTGCGTCCGGCGATCGTGCCGCCCACGACGGCGAGCGCCACCAGCACACCGACGTGCACGACGACGAGCCTGCCCGGCGTCGGCGCGCCGTAGGACAGCACACGCCCCAGCTCGGCCCCGTGCCACACGGGCGAGATCCAGCCGATCCACTGCAGGTACACCGGCAGGGTGGTCAGCGGGTAGAACGTGCCGGAGAAGAGGAACAGCGGCATGAAGATGAACCGCTGGACGAGCGCGAACTGGCCCTTGTCCTCGGTGAGCGAGGCGGAGTACGCGAGCAGCGGCAGCCCGAACGCGAGCGCCGCGAGCGCACCGGTGAGCACCGTGAGTGCCCCGAGCAGGGGCCGGTCCACCGCCCCGAAGAGCACGATGGCCAGGTAGTACACCCCTGTGACGAGCAGGATCCGGAAGGTCACCGCGAGCACCATGCCGCCCAGCAGCTGGCGCGGGGAGACCGGGGAGGCGTTGATCGCGAAGAACGTCTTGTGCCACCTGAAGCCCCCCATCACGGTGTAGGTGAACTCCTCCTGCGTGACGCTCACGCCCGCCGTGACGAGGAGCGCGGGGGCCACGAACGTCACGTAGTCGACCGGGCCGTTCGCGCCGTCGGCCACCGTGGCGTCGATGACCGCCGCGAGGCCGAGCCCGAGACCGAGCAGGTACAGCAGCGGCGAGCCGATCGCGCCGACCAGCAGCGTGCCGCCGTAGCGGCGCATCTGGACGACGAACGACTCGGTGACGTACCACCAGCCGCGACGCCGCGGGACGACGCCCCCGGCGAGGGCGGCGGCGGTGCGGGTGGCCAGGGGCTCGTCGACACCGAGCGCGTTGACGCGCAGCCGCGTGCCGTCCGAGGCGCGCGTGGTGTCGATCCTCGCGCGCTCGACGTACGCGGCGCCGTCGAGGTCGGTGGTCGAGCCGCCCGTGGGCGAGCCGCCCGTCGTCGGGGCGCCCGTCGTCGGGGAGCCGGTGGTCGAGCCGGTCGTCGGGGCTCCCGTCGCCGAGCCTGCTCCCGGCCTGATGTCGTCAGTCAACGAGCGACCTCCCCGTCAGTCGCAGGAACACGTCCTCGAGGCTCGAGCGGCGCACCAGCGACGTGGTGGGCCGCAGCCCGCGCTCGACGACGCGCTCGAGCGCGCCCTCGCCGTCGGGCGTGTAGACGAGCAGGCGGTCCGGCAGCACCTCGACCCGCTCGGCGAGCCGGCCGATCGCGGCGACCTCCTCGGCGGCGGCCGCGTTGCGGTCCGACCCGAACCGGACCTCGAGCACCTCACGGGAGGAGTAGCGCCGGATGAGCTCCGCCGGCGAGCCCTCGGCCATGATCGAGCCCTTGTCCACGACGATCAGCCGGTCGCACAGCTGCTCGGCCTCGTCCATGTAGTGGGTCGTGATCACGAGCGTGGTGCCCTGCTCCTTGAGCCGGAACAGGCGGTCCCACAGCACGTGGCGGGCCTGCGGGTCCAGGCCGGTGGTCGGCTCGTCGAGCATGAAGATCTGCGGCGTGTTCATGAGCCCGCGCGCGATCGTGAGGCGTCGCTTCATCCCGCCCGAGAGGTCGTCCGCCTTGGCGCCGGCCTTGTCCTGCAGCTGCGCGAACGCGAGCAGCTCCTCGGCGCGCTCGCGGCAGACCGCGCGCGACAGCCCGAAGTAGCGGCCGTAGAGCACGAGGTTGTCGCGCGCCGTGAGCTCGGTGTCGAGGTTGTCCTCCTGCGGCACCACGCCGAGCTGCGAGCGGATCTCCGGCCCGTGCGTCTCCGGGTCCAGACCCAGCACCGAGAGCTCCCCCGCGGTGCGCCGCGACACGGCGCTGATCATGCGCATCGTGGTCGACTTGCCCGCGCCGTTCGGCCCCAGCAGGCCGAAGGACTCACCGGGCGCGACGTCGAAGTCGATCGCGTCGACCGCCGTGAACGCGCCGTACGTCTTCGTCAGGCCGCGCGCGCGGATGACCGGTTCGGGGGATGTCTGAGGCACGCTCGGACGCTACCCGGCGGCTCCGACATCGTCGAAACCGACTCCCGGGTGCCTCCGCGCGTCGCGGCCGGACGCCCGCCCCCCGGCCCGCGTGACCGCGTGCCTGCGCGCGTCGCGGTCTGGCAGCCGCCTCCGGCAGGTTCGGTCACGGTTCGGTAACGGCACCCGCTCGCTCGTGACGAGGGCAACCGTGAATCGTTGCGATGTTGTGACCGCGGACCCCCGCCGCGTGGCGCGAACTCTCAGGTTCCGCTGGAATCCTGGACGCATGGCGCATCCCCTGGTCCGGCTCGCGGACGGCACGGTGATGCAGGTGGGACCCCTGACGGGGACACAGGTCTGGTCGGTGCCGGGGCGTTCGCACCGCCCGCTGGACCGGGCCCAGGTGCCGCACGAGGCTCTCGAGCCGGGCGCCGCGAGCCGACTGTGCGCGTTCTGCTCCGACCGCTACCTCGAGACCACGCCCGAGAAGTCCCGACTCGTCCGCACCCCCGACGGCGCCCGGATCGACCGGCGCCGCCTCGCCTCGCACCTGTTCGACGACGTCGCGCAGGTGCGCCGGTTCGCCAACCTCTTCGAGATCGTCTCGACCACCTCCTGGCGGGTCAACCACGGCTTCATCCCGAGCGCGGACACCGTCGCCTGGGCCACGGCCTACCTGGCCGAGCCCGAGGGCGAGGCCCACGTCCGCGACCTCCTGCACCACCGCGCGACGAGCGCGGGCGTGGTCGCCCCCGCCGCCGGGGACGCCGCAGCGCTGCTGGAGGCGACGGTCGACCTCCTCGCCGGCTCCCACGACGTCGTGGTGGCGCGCCGGCACGTCGTCGACGGCGCGACGCACACCGACCGGCTCGCATCGGCGGGCACGCTTACGCCGGCCGAGCACGCCGACTTCATCGCGTTCACGGTCGACACGCTCGCCGACCTCTACGCGCGCCAGCCCGCGGCGCGGTACGTGGCCGTGTTCCAGAACTGGCTGCGCGAGGCCGGCGCCTCGTTCGAGCACCTGCACAAGCAGCTCGTCGCGATCGACGCCAACGGCCCGCAGCTCCAGCGCGAGGCGGGCATGCTGCGCGAGGACCCGCTGCTGTACCAGCGCGCGGTCGTCGACCTCGCGCGCGGGGACCGCCTCGTGATCGCCGCGAACGACCACGCCGTCGCCCTCGCCGGGGTCGGGCACCGCTACCCGGGCGTGGAGGTCTACTCCACCTCCGACCGCCAGCTGCCGTGGGAGCACACCCCGCAGGAGATGCGCGGGTTCTCCGACCTGCTGCACGCCGTGCACGCCGCGACCGGGCCGGCCGTGCCCACGAACGAGGAGTGGCACCACCGCCCGCCCGAGCTGGCGGCGCCGATGCCCTGGCGCGCGGTGATCAAGTGGCGCGTCCACGTGCCCGCAGGCTTCGAGGGCGGCACCAAGATCTACGTCAACACGATCGACCCCTGGACGGTCCGCGAACGCGTGGTCACCGAGCTGCTCGCGCTGCGCGAGGAGGGCGCCGTCGCCCCCCTGCGGATCGGCGACGAGGTGACGGCCGCCGACCTGCGGCTGCGCTACGCCTGACCCGCCCCCGGGATCTGCCAGGCTTGGACCATGCGGATCGTCGTCGTAGGTGCCACGGGCAACATCGGGACAGCGCTGCTGCGGGCGATCGCCCAGCGCCAGACGGTGACCAGCGTCGACGCCGTCTCGCGGCGCGGTCCCGGGCGCCTGCCCGACCTCGGGGGCGTCGCCCGGGTCCGGCACCACTGGCTCGACGTCGCCGGCCCCGACTCCTCCGGCGCCCGCGCGCTCGCCGACATCGCCATCGGGGCGGACGCCGTCGTGCACCTCGCGTGGTCGGCGGAGCGCTCGGCGACCGCGGCCACGGCCGCGAACGTGGCGATCACCCGCTCCGTGCTGCGCGCCGCGACCCGCGCGCGACACCTCGTCGTGGCCTCGTGCGCGAGCGTCTACGCCGCCTCGTTCGGCGACGAGCCGCGGGACGAGACCTGGCCGACGACCGGGATCGCCGACTCGCCCCTGTCCCTGGACAAGGTCGGTCTCGAGCGACTCGTCGACGAGTTCTCCAACCGCCACCCGCGCGTGGTCGTCACGCGGTTGCGGCCGGCGATCACGCTGCAGGAGGCCGCCGGCGCCGAGCTCGTGCGCCGGCACGCGGGCCTGTTCCTGCCGCGCGTCGGGCTGGGCGAGAAGGTGCCGCTGCTGCTCTGGCCCGAGGGGCTCGGGCTCCAGGTCGCGCACGCGGACGACGTCGCGGCAGCGCTCGTCTCCGCGGTCGAGCGCCGGGTCCCGGGCGCGTTCAACGTCGCCTCCCCCGAGGTGCTCGACGGCGAGCAGGTCGCCGAGGCGATCGGCGCCGCACGCCTCGTGGAGGTCTCCCGCTCGCTCGCCCGGACGACGCACCGCGCCGCCTGGTGGGCGCACCTCGTGCGCGCCCGACCCGAGTGGCTGGACACGCTCGCCGGCCAGCCCGTGCTCGACACGACGCGTGCTCGCGACCTGCTCGGCGTCGTGCCCACGTGGTCGGCCGCGGACGTGCTCGCCACCGCGGCCCGCGGCGTCGCGCAGCGGCGCGAGGGCTGGACGCCCGCGCTCTCGCGCCACCACGAGCCGGCCCAGGAGGCCGGCGAGGAGCAGGCGGGCGAGGAGTAGCCGCCCGACGAGGGCGCCTCAGCCGGCCGCGTGCCGCGCGGCCACCGCACCCGCCGCGCGGGCCCGCTCCACCGCGCGCGGCAGCACCGCGAGCGCCCGCTCCACGTCGGTGGCGGTCGAGGTCCAGCCCAGGGTGAGGCGCAGCACGCTGCGCGCTAGCCACTCGTCGTCGCCGACGGCGAGCATCACCTCGCTCGGCTGGGTCACCCCCGCGTGGCACGCCGCCCCCGCGGACGCCTGCACACCCCAGGAGTCCAGCGCGAACAGCAGCGCGTCCACGTCGGCGCCCGGGAGGGTGAGGTGCAGGAAGCCGGGCAGCCGCGCGTCGGCGGCGTTGACGCGCACGTCCGGCACGCTCGCGCGCACGCCGCGCTCGAGCTCGTCCCGCAGGCCCGCGAGCCGCGCGGCCTCGGTCTCGAGCTCGGCCACCGCCTCCTCGATCGCGACGGCGAGCGCGGCCGCGAGCGCCACCGGGACCGTGCCGGACCGCACCCCGCGCTCCTGCCCCGACCCGTGGATCACCGGTGCGAGCGGCGTGGTGCGCTGGACCAGGAGCGCGCCGATCCCCGCGGGAGCGCCGAGCTTGTGCCCCGAGAGGCTGAGGGCGTCCAGGTCGCTCGCCCCGAAGTCGACCGGCACGTGACCCACGGCCTGCACGGCGTCGGCGTGCACGAGCACGGCGTTCCCCGCTTCCCGGCGGACCGCGGCGACGACCGCCTCGACCGGCTGGATCGCGCCCGTCTCGTTGTTCGCCACCATCACGCTCACGACGGCGGTCTCCCGCGCGTGCGCCGCGAGCTCCGCCTCGAGCGCGGCGACGTCGAGCACGCCGTCGGGCCCGACCGGCGCGACGACGTGCGTGCCGCCGTGCACCTCGGCCACCGCGCGGCCCGCGCCCCGCACCGCGGCGTGCTCGACGGCGGAGGTGACCACCCGCCGTCGAGCCGGGTCCGCGGCGCGCGCGGCGAGGTACCCCCCGACCACCGCGAGCGTGTCCGCCTCGCACCCACCGGAGGTGAGAACGACCTCGGCGGGCTGGGCCCCCAGGGCCGCGGCGATCCGCTCGCGGGCGTCCTCGAGGGTGCTGCGGGCCGCGCGGCCGGCACCGTGCAACGAGCTCGGGTTGCCCACCCGCTCGGCAGCGCGGGCGAGGGCGGCCAGCGCGGCCGGACGGACCGTCGTGGTCGCGGCGTGGTCGAGGTAGACGCTCACGGGCCGGTCGAGCCGGTCGGGCCGGTGTCCGCGTCGTTCGTCACCTCGCGCCGCACCACGTAGGAGCTGCCGTCGGGGCGCTCCACGCGCTCGAGCGTGGACTGCAGCCGGCGCTCACGGTCGCGCTCGACGTCGGTCACGGGCGTGGCCAGGTCGTGCCGCGAGAGCTGCGCGGGTCCGAAGAAGCGCCGCGCCATCCGGTAGAGGCGGCTCTGACCGCTCCACCGCGGGGGCTGCTCGCCGGTTGCGGAGGTCATCGGGCCACGCTCCCACACCGTCCGGGTCGCGTCGAGCGCGTGCTCATCGCAGCCGTCCGGCGAGCCACGCGACGCACACCTGCCCCTGCGCGCGCTGGAACGCCCGCAGGTGCGGGATCCCGGGCGGGGGCGGCTCGAGCGAGGAGGCCACGAAGTAGCCCGCGAGCGCCACGCCGAACGCGGTCACGGCGTCGGGGTCCGCGGCGCGCGCGAGCGGGTGGTCGGCGAGCACGTCCTCGGGCGCGGGTCCGCCCTCCAGGCGCAGTGCCGGGAGCCAGCCGAGCAGGTCGCAGAACGCGGCGCCGCGCGCGGCGTGCGGCCAGTCCACGAGAACCGCCTCGCCGTCGCGGGTGAGGAGCACGTTGTCGCCCCGGACGTCGTGGTGCAGGAGCGTCTCGCCCGCGACCGCCGCGGGCCAGCCCGCCTCGAGCACGGCCAGCCGCTCGAGGTTCGCGGTCACCCACGGGTCGTAGGTCGCCAGGCCGGCCGCGTCGCGGGTCCCGCCCGCGAGCTCGCGCCACCCGTCGAAGCCCGTGCGGTCGGCGAGGGCGGGCAGCCCGGCCGGCGCGGTCACGCCCGCGAGGCGCGTGAACACGCGCGCGACGGCGTCGACGTCGGCGCGCACCCAGGGCACCCGGGGGTGGCGGCCGTCCACGACGTCGAACGCCAGCACGACCCACGGCACGTCACCCTGACCGTCCTCCCCCGGGAGCACCGCCTCCTCGACCCAGCGCAGCCGCGGCGTCGGGACCGCCGCGGGCAGCGAGCCGGCGATGACCGCCTCGCGGCGGTGGAACCGCAGCGCGTCGGGGTTGACCGCGCCGTCCGCGGCCTTGACGAACAGCCGCTCGCCGTCGGCCGCGGTGAGCGTGAGCGCCGGTCCGGGCGAGTAGCCCGAGTCGTGGCTCGCCCAGGCGACCACGGGCCGGCCCAGGCGCGCCTCGACGAGGCGACGCACGCCGTCGGGCAGCTCGGGCCACGTGGGCCGCCGCCGGGTCACGCGGTCCGCCGGGTCAGCCGCGCCGCGCGCGGACGAGCTCGGCCGCCCGCGTGAGGATCTCGCCCGCGTCGCCCACGATCGCGAGGTCCGCGGTCTGCATGAGAGGGGCGTCGGGGTCGGTGTTGACGGCCACGATGACCTCGGCGGCACGCATGCCGAGCATGTGGTGCGGCGCGCCCGAGATGCCGGCCCCGATGTAGAGCCGCGGCGCGATCATCGTGCCGGTCTGGCCGACCATGGCCTCGTGCCCGATCCAGTCCTCCTCGACGATGTCGCGGGTCGCGCCGACCGCCGCGCCGAGCGCGTCCGCGAGGGCGCGGACCGGCTCGAGGTCGCCGGCGAGGCCGCGACCGCCGGCCACCACCGCCGCCGCGTCCGCGAGCGCCACGCCGTCGCGCTCGTGCTCGGTGCGCGCGAGGACCTCCACGTCGCGCCCCACCGCGGCGGCGTCCGGGACGGCCACCTCGTGCGCGACGACGTCGGGCACCTCGCCGTCGTCGGCCACCGGGGCCGCGAGCACCACCGCGGCACCGCGCACGTCGCACGTGACGTCCCAGGTCCCGCCCAGCTCCCGCTTGTCCGCGCTCACCCCGTCCGGGGTGCGGCGCGCCGTGTGCGCGTCGGCCACGATCCCGGCGCGAAGCGCGTGCGCCACGAGCGCCCCGACCTCGCTCGCCCAGCGCGAGACGGGCAGCAGCACGACGTCGGCGCCCACCTCGCGCGCGAGCGTCACGATCGCGGTGGCGGCCTGGGCGGACGTCCCGTCCGGGGTCACGGTGTGCACGTCGCCGAGCCGGGCGGCCAGCCGCGCGAGGTCGCCGGGCACCTCGCCGTGCGCGGCGGCGACGACGGCGCTCACGCGCCCACCTCAAGCAGCCCGCGCGCCGCGAGGAAGTCGACCAGGGCGGCCGCGCCGTCGCGCGTCACCACCTCCGGTGCCGGCCGCGGCGGCCGGGGTGCGGCCTGCGTCACGACGGCGCGCGCACCGGCGGCGCCGACGCCGCCACGCTCGCCGGGCTCGAGTCCGAGGTCCGCGGCCGTGAGCACCCGCAGCGTCGCCTTGCGCGCCGCGAGCATCGTCTGGAAGCTCGGCACCCGCAGCGAGGCGATCGTGTCGGTCACCGAGACGACGGCCGGCAGCGTCGCGCGCAGCGTCTCCTCCCCCGCGTCGGTATCGCGCGAGACCGTCACCGCGGCGCCCTGGCTCTCGTCGCCCGGCGTGATCTCGACCGAGTCCGCGAACGACGCGACCGGCCAGCCGAGCTCGGCGGCGACGAGCGCGGGGACCACGCTGGACAGGCCGTCCAGGGCGGCCATGCCGGCGACGACCAGCCCGACGCCACCGTCGCCGTCGCCCTCCTCCTGCGCCAGCAGGCGGACGGCCGCGGCCAGGACGCGCGCGGTCCCGACGGCGTCGCTCCCCGCGAGCGCGTCGTCCAGCACGTGCACGCCGAGGCTCGCACCGACCTGCAGCGCCTTGCGCACGACGCCGGCCGCCGACGGCGGACCCATGGTCACCGCGACCACCGTCGCCCCCAGGGCGTCACCCGCGCGCAGGGCGGTCTCCAGGGCACCCTCGTCGATCTCGTTGAGCACCGCGTCGCGCTCGGTGCGCACGAGGCGGTGGTCGTCGCCGAGCCGGCGGTCGGAGACGATGTCGGGCACCTGCTTGACGAGAACGACGACACGCATCCCCCTAGCCTGCCAGGCGCGCCGTGGTGCTCGGGCGTTCCGTCCTCGGGTCGGTCGCGCCCGCGACGCGCGAGGTGAACGTTCTCGCCGCCCACAGCCGCGAGTGCGAGGATGTGCCCTGCCATGACAGCGCTCCCGCACGCCTCCCTGCCCGACGAGCCCGAGGGTCCTGACCGCCTGGTCGACCCGCTCGTCGAGCTGTCCGGCGCCCGGATCCTCGACCCGGCGCCGCTGGCCTCCGCGCCCGCGCGCTCGCTCGCACGCCTGGGCGCGCACCCGGTGGGCGACGGCATCGACGTCGTGGTGTCGGTCGGTCAGGTCCGCGCCGTCGACCTCGTGCTGCTGCACGGTCCGCGCGAGGCGCTGCGCGAGGAGCGGATCGGCCTGCTGCGCGCCCGGCACGGCCTCTGGCACGCGCACGTGCCCGACGTGCGCCCCGGCCAGCGGTACGGGTTCCGGGTGCACGGGGACTGGAACCCCGCGGCCGGTGCGTTCCACAACCCGCACAAGCTCCTGCTCGACCCGTATGCGCGCGGCATCGACGGCGAGGTCGAGCTCGTCCCGGAGGTCTTCGGGCACCGCGTGCAGGACGTGCGCGCCACCCACCACGGCGTCGCCACCATGGACACCCGCGACTCCGCGCCCTACGTGGCGCACGGCGTCGTGCTGGACCACGAGGACGCCGAGACCACGCAGGCCCGCCTCGACCGGCGCCCGCGCACCCCCTGGGCCCACACCGTCGTGTACGAGGCGCACGTGCGCGGCCTCACGCTGCAGCGGTACGACATCCCGCAGCAGCTGCGCGGCACCTACGCCGGGCTTGCGCACCCGGCCGTGATCGAGCACCTCGTCCGGCTCGGCGTGACGACGCTCGAGCTGCTGCCGATCCATGCCTCGTTCACCGAGCACGCGATCGCCGCACAGGGTCGGCAGAACTACTGGGGCTACTCCACGCTCGGGTTCTTCGCGCCCGAGCCGCGCTACGCGACGGCGGCGTCCCGGGCCGCCGGGCCGGGCGCCGTCGAGGCCGAGGTCAAGGCGATGGTGGACGCGCTGCACGACGCAGGCATCGAGGTGATCCTCGACGTCGTCTACAACCACACGGCCGAGGGCGGCGTCGATGGGCCCCTGCTGAGCCTGCGGGGCCTGGACAACACCGGCTACTACCTGCACGACGGCGGCACGCCCGCCCGGTACGCCGACGTCACCGGGACCGGGAACTCCCTGGACTTCCGCCGCCAGCAGGTCGTCAAGCTGACGCTGGACTCGCTGCGCCACTGGGTCGGCGAGATCGGCGTGGACGGGTTCCGGTTCGACCTCGCGGTGACGCTCGCCCGGCGCGCCGGAGAGTTCACCCCCGACCACCCCTTCCTCGTCGCGATGGCGACCGACCAAGTCGTCGGGGACGTCAAGCTCATCGCCGAGCCGTGGGACGTGGGCCCGTCGGGATGGCGCACGGGCCAGTTCCCGCCGCCGCTGCACGAGTGGAACGACCGCTTCCGCGACGCGGCGCGCCGGTTCTGGCTCGCCGACGCCCGCGCGCTCGCGCACGGCGACCAGGGGGCGCCGCACGACCTGCGCGACCTCGCGACCCGGCTGTCCGGGTCGGCCGACATGTTCCACCACTTCGACCGCGGCCCGACGGCGAGCGTCAACTACGTGACGGCGCACGACGGGTTCACGCTGGCCGACCTCGTCGCGTACGACCACAAGCACAACGAGGCCAACGGCGAGAGCAACCGCGACGGCAGCGACAACAACCTCTCGTGGAACCACGGTGTCGAGGGCCGGATCGAGGCGGGCGCCCCCGGCTCGGACCTGCTGCCGATCCGCCGTCGCTCGATCCGCAACCTGCTCGCCACGATGATCGCGGCCGCGGGCACGCCGATGATCACCGCGGGCGACGAGTTCGGCCGGACGCAGCAGGGCAACAACAACGCCTACTGCCAGGACTCCGAGATCTCGTGGGTGAGCTGGGACCTCAACACCTGGCGCGAGGAGCTCCTGGCGACGAGCCGCTACCTGCTCGAGCTGCGTCGCGCCAACCCGGCGCTGCGGCCCACCCGGTTCGCCTACGGACGCCCCCGCTCCAACGACCCGTTCATCGATCTGGCCTGGTTCGCCGAGGACGGCGCCCCCATGGAGGGGCACGCCTGGCACAACCCCTACCGCCGCGTGCTCCAGATGCGCCGGGCGGGAGGCGCCGCGATCGACCCGCGCGCCGCCATCGCCCACGAGATCGCCGGCGCCCGGGACTTCCTGCTCGTGCTCAACGGGGCGCTCAACGAGGTCGACGTCACGCTCGCTCCCGCCCGCGGCCGCGGCTGGGACCTCGTCTGGGACTCCGTGTGGGAGACGCCCGCCGAGCTGCGCGACGCCGCCGTGGCCGGGGCGCTGCACCCCGACGCCGGCGAGGTGGTCCCGGTCGAGCCCCTGAGCATCCGGTTCTACCTCTCACGATGACGCTGCCCGACGGCGAGCCGGCCCTGACGCGTCGGCAGTGCGAACGCTTCTTCCGGCGCCAGGGCCTGCCGCTGCTGGTGGAGGAGCACTCCCTCGGCCGCGACGTCTTCGGCCGCTCGGCGCCGTTCCTGCTCGTCGTCGGCGTGCTCGAGGTGGCGGCGTCGATCAGCAGCCGGTGGTCGCCGTGGCAGAACGCCCTCGCCGTGCTCGGCGGCCTCGCGCTGCTGAGCGGGAGCTACGCGCTGCTCAACGTGCTGCGCGGGCGCCGCGCCACGAGCCTGCCGCAGTCCGTGCGGGCGCCCGAGCTCACGTTCTTCGTGCTCGTCCCCGGTCTGGTCGCCGGGCTGCTGGGCGGGTCGTGGCGCTCCGCCCTCGTCCTGGTGGGGGCCAACCTCGCGATCCTGCTCGCGCTGCGGGTCCTCGTCGGGTTCGGCCTGCTGCAGACGCTGGGCTGGGGCACGGCACGCCTGGCCGGACAGCTCGGCACGTCGCTGCGGCGGCTCGTGCGGCTGCTGCCGCTCGTGCTCGTCTTCTCGATCGTGCTGTTCTTCACCACCGAGCTGTGGCAGGTGTTCGACACCATCTCCGGACAGGCCGACGTCGCCCTCGCGGCTTTCTTCGTGCTGCTCGTCGTGGTGCTCACCGGGGTCGGCGCGCGGCGCGAGGCGGACGCCGTGCTCGAGGAGGCGCGCGGCGAGGTCGCCCCCGAGGCCACGGCGTTCAGCGTGCCCCAGCGGCGCAACCTCGTCGCGATGGTCGCCGCCACCCAGCTGCTCCAGGTGCTCGTGGTGAGCATCGCGACCGGGGTGTTCTTCGCCGTCGTCGGCCTGCTGGCCATCACCCCCGAGCTGCGCGAGGTGTGGGGCGTCTCCGGCGGCTCGTGGTCGCTGCCCGTGACCTTCCTGGGCACCGACCTCGTCCTGGACCAGACGCTCGTGCGGGTGTCGCTCGCCCTGGCGACCTTCAACGGGCTCTACTACGCGATCAACGTCCAGGTCGACGCCGTGTACCGGACCGAGCTCGTCGACGACATCGCCGCGCAGCTGCGCCGCGTGGTCCGGGTGCGGGCGCACTACCTCGGCCTGGTCGGGGGCCCGACGACGACGAGCGCGACGGCGACGAGCGCGGCGACGACGAGCGCGGCGACGACGAGCGCGACGGCGACGAGCGCGGCGACGACGGCGACGGCAGCGAGCGCGGCGCGCTCGGACGCCACCGCCTGAGGAGCTGCCCCGACCGCACTCGGGGCGGCCCGTTCGCTCACCGGCACGGGGCGACGACGCCCCGCGCGGTGCTGGCGCGTCAGTCCCCGAGCCCCGTGCCCACCTTGCGCGCGGCCGTGACCCAGTCGTGCTCCAGCGGGACGAGCTTGACCTTGCCGGCCACGTCGGCGAGCGGGACCGGCTCGGTGCCCTCGCCGCGCGCGGCCACCATGTACCCCGACTCCCCCGCGGCCACGAGGTCCGCGGCGGCCGCGCCGAGCCGCGTGGCCAGGATCCGGTCCGCCGCCGACGGCGAGCCACCGCGCTGCACGTAGCCCAGGATCGTCACGCGCGCCTCGAGCCCGGTGGCCGCCTCGAGCTCGCGCGCGAGGGTGAACGTGTGCTCGCGCTGGGAGTCCTCGACGTGGCGCAGGTGCGCGCGCGCCGCACGCTGGGCCTCCGGGGTCCGAGCGTTCTTCACGAGCAGCTGCGCGGCCTGGTAGTCGGCGGTGTCGGCGACGTCGCGCGCGCCCTCGGCCACCGCGACGACGGAGAACGTCGAGCCCCGTGCGGTGCGGGCGCGAATGGTCTGCGCGACCGACTCCACGGTGTACGGGATCTCCGGGATGAGGATGATGTCCGCCCCTCCCGCGATGCCGGCGCCGAGCGTGAGCCAGCCCGCGCGGTGCCCCATGATCTCGGTGAGGATGATGCGGTGGTGGCTGTGCGCCGTCGAGTGCACGCGGTCGATCGCCTCGGTCGCGATCTCGAGCGCCGTCGCGAAGCCGAACGTCGTGTCGGTGAGCGCGATGTCGTTGTCGATCGTCTTCGGCAGGTGGATGACGCGCAGGCCGGCGTTCGCCAGACGCATGGCGTTCTTCGCGGTGCCGCCGCCGCCGAGCATGATGAGCGCGTCCAGGCCGGCCCGCTCGTAGTTCTCCACCACGGTCGGCACCATGTCGACCGGGCCGTCGGGGGTGGGGAACTTGTGCACCTTGTCCCGCGAGGTCCCCAGGATGGTGCCGCCGACCGTGAGGATGCCGGACAGCGCTCGGCCGTCCAGCGGCTCGTACCGGTCCTCCACGAGTCCCGTCACGCCGTCGCGGAACCCGACGAGCTCCATGCCGTACTCGCCGATCGCGGTCTTGCCGAACCCGCGGATGGTGGCGTTGAGCGCGGGACTGTCCCCGCCCGCCGTGAGGATGCCGACCCGCTTGGTGCCCATCGCCGCCTCCTGTCGCGCCGCACCGCGCGAGCGGCGGCGGCGCCGGGCGCGCGCCGTCACCCGAGGGTGCCGGACGTGGCCGCCCGGGCGGACGGCCACGCGCAGTCTGCCCGAGGTCTGTTTCCGTGTCGTGACGTGCGTCCTCTCCCGGTGCGGTGACGAACCCCACTAGGTTCGGTGGTGTGACGTCGACGCCAGCCCCTCGCCCCACGCCGCACACCCCGATCGGTCGGATCCCCGTGATCGACGTGGGTCCGACGGTCGAGAACGGGCGATGGCCCACCAAGGCGGTGGTCGGCGAGGTCGTCCCGCTGCGCGCCACCGTGTTCCGCGAGGGACACGACGCCGTCGCCGCCTCGGTCGTCCTCGTCCGCCCCGACGGCACGGTGCACAGCCGCGAGCGCATGACGTGCGTGAACAGGGGCCTGGACGACTACCGCGGCGTCGTGGTGCCGGACGCCACGGGCGACTGGACCTTCCGGGTCGAGGGGTGGTCGGACCCGTACGGCACGTGGGCGCACGACGCCGACATCAAGGTGCCGGCCGGGATCGACGTCGAGCTCATGCTCGCCGAGGGTGCCCTCGTACTCGACCGGGCCGCGGCGGCGATCACCGACGGCGCACCCGCCGCCGACGCGCAGGTCCTGCGCGACGCCGCGGCGGCGCTGCGCGACACCGACCGGCCGCCGCTGCACCGCCTCGGCGCGGGCCGGTCGAGCGCGGTGACCCGTGTGCTGGACCGTCACCCCCTGCGCGACGCCGTCTCGCCGAGTGCCGACTACCCGCTGCGGGTGCACCGCACGCGCGCGCTGTTCGGCTCCTGGTACGAGCTGTTCCCCCGCTCGACCGGCGCGTGGCAGGACCCCGAGACCGGCGCGTGGCGCTCGGGCACCCTGCGCACCGCCGCGGACGGGTTGGCCCGGGTCGCCGAGATGGGGTTCGACGTCGTCTACCTCACGCCGATCCACCCCATCGGCACGACGAACCGCAAGGGGAGCAACAACACGCTCGTCGCCCAGCCGGGCGAGCCCGGGTCCCCCTACGGGATCGGCTCGGCCGAGGGCGGCCACGACGCGATCCACCCGGACCTGGGCACCTTCGACGACTTCGACGCGTTCGTCGCCCGGGCGCGCGAGCTGGACCTCGAGGTCGCGATCGACATCGCGCTGCAGGCCTCCCCCGACCACCCGTGGGTCACCGAGCACCCCGAGTGGTTCACCACGCGCGCCGACGGGACCATCGCGTACGCGGAGAACCCGCCGAAGAAGTACCAGGACATCTACCCGCTCAACTTCGACAACGACCCCGAGGGCATCTACGCGGCGATCCGCGACATGCTCGAGCTCTGGATCGAGCACGGGGTCACCGCGTTCCGGGTGGACAACCCGCACACCAAGCCGCTGGACTTCTGGGAGCGCCTGCTCGGGGAGATCCACGACGCCCACCCCGAGGTGCTGTTCCTGTCCGAGGCGTTCACGCGCCCCGCGATGATGCGCACGCTGGCGGCGATCGGGTTCCACCAGAGCTACACGTACTTCACGTGGCGCACCACCAAGCCCGAGATCGAGGAGTACCTGGCCGAGGTCTCCGGCGACTCCGGCGCCGTGCTGCGGCCGAGCTTCTGGCCCACCACGCACGACATCCTCACGCCGTACATGCAGCAGGGCGGGGTCGCCGCCTTCGCGATCCGCGCCGTCCTGGCCGCGCTCGGCGCGCCGACGTACGGCATCTACTCCGGCTACGAGCTCGTGGAGAACGTCCCGCGCCCCGGCGTGGAGGAGCAGATCGACAACGAGAAGTTCCAGTACGTCTCCCGCGACTGGTCGCGCGCGGACGACCTCGGCATCGCGCGCCTGCTGGGCATCCTCAACGACGTGCGACGCCGGCACCCCGCGCTGCAGCAGCTGCGCAACCTCACGGTGCACTCGTCCTCCGACCCCGCGACGGTCGTGTTCTCGCGCCACCTCGCGGCCGAGCACAGCCCGACCGGCCGCGCCGACACCGTCGTCGTGGTCGTCACGCTCGACCCGTTCACCACCCGCGAGGGCGTGGTGCACCTCGACCTCGGCGCGCTCGGCCTGCCCCACCCCAACGGGGGGACCCGGTTCACGGTGCGCGACGAGATCACCGGGGCCCGCTGGGAGTGGGGCACGGAGAACTACGTCCGGCTGGACCCGCGGTTCGCCGTCGCCCACGTCCTGGCGGTGGGCGAGTGACGCCGCCGACCGCGTTCACGCGTCCCCAGCCCGGCGACTCCGCCGCGTCCGCTGCGAGGCCGGGCTCGCCGTCGGACCCGGGCGCGACGGCGAACCCGGCCTCCCCGGGGGCGACCCACCCGGGCGAGGTGGAGCAGGCGGACGCGCGCACGGCCGACCCGGAGTGGTACCGCACCGCGGTGTTCTACGAGGTGCTGCTGCGCGCGTTCGACGACTCCACCGGCTCCGGTACCGGGGACATCCCCGGCCTGATCCGGCGCCTGGACTACCTGCAGTGGCTCGGCGTGGACTGCCTGTGGCTGCCGCCGTTCTTCCCCTCGCCCCTGCGCGACGGCGGCTACGACGTCGCCGACTACACCTCGGTCGCGCAGCAGTACGGCACGATCGAGGACTTCGAGCGGCTCGTGCACGAGGTGCACGCGCGCGGCATGCGCGTGGTCATCGACCTCGTGATGAACCACACCTCCGACGCGCACCCGTGGTTCCAGGCCTCGCGCAGCGACCCGGACGGGCCGTTCGGGGACTACTACGTGTGGCGCGACGACGCCACCGGCTACCAGGACGCCCGGATCATCTTCATCGACACCGAGACGTCCAACTGGACGTACGACCCGGTGCGCGGGCAGTACTTCTGGCACCGGTTCTTCTCCCACCAGCCCGACCTCAACTTCGACAACCCCGACGTCCGGGAGGCGATGTTCGACGTCGTGCGCTTCTGGCTGCGCACGGGCGTGGACGGCTTCCGGCTGGACGCCGTGCCCTACCTGTTCGAGGACGAGGGCACCGACTGCGAGAACCGGCCGCGCACGCACGAGTTCCTCGCGGACCTGCGGGCGATGGTCGACGCCGAGGCACCGGGCACGATCCTCCTGGCGGAGGCGAACCAGTGGCCGCAGGACGTGGTGGCCTACTACGGCACGGCCGAGCGGCCCGAGTGCCACATGTGCTTCCACTTCCCGGTGATGCCGCGCCTGTACTACGCGCTGCGGGACCAGCGGGCCACCAACATCGTGGAGATCCTCCACGAGACGCCCGACATCCCCGCCGGCGCGCAGTGGGGCACGTTCCTGCGCAACCACGACGAGCTCACGCTCGAGATGGTCTCCACGAACGAGCGCGCCGCGATGTACGGCTGGTACGCCGAGGACCCGCGGATGCGCGCCAACGTCGGCATCCGGCGCCGGCTCGCCCCGCTGCTGGGCAACTCGCGCGCGGAGATCGAGCTCGCGCACTCGCTGCTGCTGTCACTGCCGGGCAGCCCGTGCCTGTACTACGGCGACGAGATCGGGATGGGCGACAACATCTGGCTGCCCGACCGGGACGCGGTGCGCACGCCCATGCAGTGGACGCCGGACCGCAACGCCGGGTTCTCCACGGCCGACCCGGGCAAGCTCTACCTGCCGGTCATCCAGTCGCTCGTCTACAACCACCAGGCGGTGAACGTCGAGTCCCAGCAGGCCCAGGGCACCTCGCTGCTGCACTGGGTGCGCGGTCTGCTGGCCGTGCGGCGGCGCCACCCGGCGTTCGGCTCCGGGGAGTACGTGCCGCTGCCGAGCGACAACGACGCCGTGCTCGCCTTCCTGCGCCGGATGCCCGGACGCGACGGCGAGACCGTCCTCTGCGTCGCGAACGTCGCCAACACCCCGCGCACGGCGACGGTGCGCCTGCCGGACGTGGCCCGCGCCCACCTGCGGGACGTGTTCGGCGGGACGGAGTTCCCCCCGGTCGTGCCGCACGCCAGCGGCGGCGGGGCCGTGATGCTCACGTTCGGCTCGCGGGACTTCTTCTGGCTGGAGGTGCGACGTGGCTAAGATCCACACCGGCGCGACCCTCGTCCCGGGCAAGCTCGAGCTGCTCGCCCCGTGGCTGCCGCACCAGCGCTGGTACACGGGCAAGGGTGGGGCGGGTGAGCTCCCGGTGCTCTCGAGCGCCGGCGGCTTCCGGCTCGACGACCCGGCGGGCGACGTCGGGATCGAGGTCCTTCTCGTCACCGACTCCTCGGGCGCCGCGCCGGTGACCTACCAGGTGCCGCTCACCTACCGCGGCGCGCCGCTGGCCGGGGGCGAGCAGGCGCTCGTGGGGACGCTCGAGCACAGCGTGCTGGGGCGCCGCTGGGTGTACGACGCGTGCTACGACCCGGTGTTCGCCGCGACGTTCCTCGACCTGTTCACGGGCAACGCGCAGGCCCAGGCGCGCACGCCGAGCGACACCCCCGAGCCGCGGGTCGTCGGCAGCACGCTGGGGCACGCCGCGCACCTGCACGTCACGGGCCACCAGGTCCTCGCGGGCGAGCAGTCCAACACCTCGCTCATCTGCTCGCTCGCGACGGCCGACGGCACCGCTGCGGCGCCCGTCATGGTCAAGGTCTTCCGCGTGCTGGCCGCGGGCGAGAACCCCGACGTCGTGCTCGCCGGGGCGCTGTCCGCCGCGGGCTCGCCGCACGTGCCCCTCGTGTTCGGCTCGGTGCGCGGCGTGTGGACCACGCCCGACGGGGCCGAGGTGAGCGGCCACCTGGCCTTCGCCCAGGAGTTCCTGCCCGGCGTGGAGGACGCGTGGCGGGTGGCCTCGCGAGCGGCGCTGGCCGTGGAGGACTTCGCCGACCGTGCGCGCGAGCTCGGCGCGGCCACCGCGGCCGTGCACACCGCGCTCGCCGCCTCGCTCGGCACCGCCCCCAGCACGCCGCAGGACCGTGCGCGGCTCGTCGCGGAGGTCCGCGCCCGCGCGGAGGTCGCCCTCGCCGAGGTGAGCGACCTGGACCGCTGGAGCGGCGCCGTGGCCGGCGTGCTCGCCACGCTGGAGACGAGCGCGGACTGGCCGCCGCTCCAGCGCATCCACGGCGACTACCACCTGGGGCAGGTGCTGCGCACCGACCGCGGCTGGGCCGTCATCGACTTCGAGGGCGAGCCCCTGCGCCCGCTCGCCGAGCGGACCAAGCCCGACCTCGCGCTGCGCGACGTCGCCGGCATGCTGCGCTCGCTCGACTACGCGGGCGGCAACGCCGAGCAGCAGGGCGTGGACGCGCGGGCCTGGGTGCAGGCCGCGCGCGAGGCGTTCCTCGCCGGCTACCGGGAGGCCGGCGGGGTCCTGCCGGACGGTCCGCTGCTGCCCGCGCTCGAGCTCGACAAGGCGCTGTACGAGGCCGTGTACGAGGCGCGGAACCGCCCGAGCTGGCTGGGCATCCCGCGGGCGGCGCTGGCGCGCCTGCTCGCCCCGCGGGAGGAGCAGAATGGGCGCGTGCCCGACGATGAGCACACCACGACGGACGGAGTACCTATGACCACCCCCGCTCCCCTCGCACCGGCCCCGGTCGACCACGCGATCCTCGGCCCCGTCGCTCGAGGGGAGTACCCCCTGCCGCACGACGTGCTCGGCGCGCACCCCGCCGACGGCGTGGTGACCCTGCGCACGCGGCGACCGCTCGCGGACAAGGTGACGTTCCTCGTCGCGGGCGACGACGGCGGGACGACCCGCGTGCCGGCGACGCACGAGGTGGACGGCATCTGGGTCGCGGCGGTGGCCGGCGAGCACGTGCCGGACTACCGGGTCGAGGTGGTCTACGACGGCTACGCGAGCGTGGTCGACGACCCCTACCGGTTCCTGCCGACCCTCGGCGAGATCGACCGCCACCTCATCGGCGAGGGCCGCCACGAGCGGCTGTGGGAGGTGCTCGGGTCGCACCTGCGCACCTTCCCGTCCGTGCTCGGCGACGTGCACGGCGCGTCGTTCGCCGTGTGGGCTCCCAACGCCGCGGCGGTGCGCGTGGTGGGCGACGTGAACGGCTGGGACGGCCCGTCCAGCGCGATGCGCTCGCTCGGCTCCTCCGGCGTCTGGGAGCTGTTCATCCCGGGTGCGGCGATCGGCAACCGGTACAAGTACGAGATCCGCTACCAGGACGGCTCCTGGCACGAGAAGGCCGACCCGATGGCGCGCGCGTGCGAGGTTCCGCCCTCGACCGCGTCGGTCATCACGGATGCGTTCTACGAGTGGCAGGACGACGACTGGATGCGTCGGCGCGCCGAGACCGACCCGCACTCCGGGCCGATGTCGGTCTACGAGGTGCACCTCGGCTCGTGGCGCAAGGGCCTGTCCTACCGCGAGGCCGCCGAGCAGCTCGTCGAGTACGTGACGTGGCTCGGGTTCACGCACGTCGAGCTCATGCCGCTCGCCGAGCACCCGTTCGGCGGGTCGTGGGGCTACCAGGTGACGTCGTACTTCGCGCCGACGTCGCGCTTCGGTGTCCCGGACGACCTGCGCTACCTCGTCGACCGTCTGCACCAGGCCGGCATCGGCGTGATCATGGACTGGGTGCCCGCGCACTTCCCCAAGGACGCCTGGGCGCTCGCCCGGTTCGACGGCACGGCGCTGTACGAGCACCCCGACCCGCGGCGGGGGGAGCAGAAGGACTGGGGCACCTACGTCTTCAACTTCGGCCGGACCGAGGTGCGCAACTTCCTCGTCGCCAACGCGGCGTACTGGCTGCAGGAGTTCCACGTCGACGGTCTGCGCGTCGACGCCGTCGCGTCCATGCTCTACCTGGACTACTCGCGCGAGGCCGGCGAGTGGGAGCCGAACGTCTACGGCGGCCGGGAGAACCTCGAGGCGATCTCGCTGCTGCAGGAGGCCAACGCGGTCGCGTACCGGCTCGCCCCGGGCGCCATCACGATCGCCGAGGAGTCCACGTCCTTCCCGGGCGTCACGACGCCGACGAGCGGCGGGGGCCTCGGGTTCGGCCTCAAGTGGAACATGGGCTGGATGAACGACACGCTGCGGTACGTCGCGGAGGACCCGGTCAACCGCCGCTACCACCACGGCGAGCTCACGTTCTCGCTCGTCTACGCGTTCTCCGAGCAGTTCCTGCTGCCGATCTCGCACGACGAGGTCGTTCACGGCAAGGGGTCGCTGCTGGCCAAGATGCCCGGCGACCACCGCACCAAGCTCGCCGGGGTGCGCGGCCTGCTGTCCTACCAGTGGTCCCACCCGGGCAAGCAGCTGCTGTTCATGGGGCAGGAGTTCGCCCAGGGCGCGGAGTGGAACGAGGAGCGCGGGCTGGACTGGTGGCACATGGACGACCCGGGCCACCACGGCGTGGCCGAGCTCGTCCGCCGGCTCAACACGGTCTACCGCGAGCACCCCGCGCTGTGGGCCGACGACTTCATGCCGGGCGGCTTCCAGTGGCTCGACGCCAACGACGGCGACCACAACGTCCTCGCCTACCTGCGCACGGACGCCGCGCGCGGGGGCGACGACGTCGTGGTGGTCGTGCAGAACTTCTCCGGCATGACGCACGAGAACTACCGCGTCGCGCTCCCCTCCGGCGGGACGTGGCGGGAGATCCTCAACACCGACGCCGAGGAGTACGGCGGCTACGGCGTGGGCAACCTCGGCGAGGTCGAGGCGCGGCCCGAGCCCTACCACGGCCGGGCCTGGTCCACCACGCTGCGGGTGCCGGCGCTCGGCGCGGTCTGGCTCACACCGAAGGGGTAGGCGTGCGGGTCGCGCTGCGGCCCGCACGTGGTGCGCGACGGCGAACGCTCGCCGTCGCGCACACCGCGCCTTCGCCGTCGGGCGCCTCGCGAGGGGGCGCGACTCAGATGCCGCGACTCAGAACAGCGCGAGCGCGAGGTTGCGCCGGGCGACCTTGAGCTCCTCGGCGTTGGGGTCGACGAGCTCGAAGAGCGAGACGAGCCGCTTGCGGGCGGTCTCGCGCTCGGGTCCGGACGTCGCCCGCACGACGGCGACGAGGCGCGCGAACGCGGCGCTCACCCGGCCCGCGGCCATCTCGATGTCCGCCGCGAGCAGCTGCGCCTCCACCGCCGTGGGACCGGCCGCGTCGGCGGCCTGGAGGTCGGCGACCGGGTCGGTCACTCCGTCGAGCCGCTCCATCAGGACGACCTGGCCGAGCCCCGCCTTGGCGTCGAGGTCGCCGGGGTTCTCGTTGAGCGCCTGCTGGTAGGCGGCGGTCGCCGCGGCCCAGTCGCCGCGTTCGATGGCCTCGTACGCCGCGGCGTGCAGCGGCGGGACCTCGGGCTCGGGCTCGGGCTCGGCGTCGGGCTCGGCGTCGGCACCCGCGACGGTCCCCGTCACGCCGGCCTGGGCGGCGGCCTCGAGCACCTGCTCGAGCACCTGCGCGACCTGCTCGGGGCTCGGCGAGCCCTGGAAGAGGGGCAGCGGCTGACCCTGGATCACGGCGAGCGCGCACGGCACGCCCTGCACGCCGAACACCTGGGCGATCTGCGGCTGGGCGTCGGCATCGACCCGGGCGAGGACGAACCGGCCCCGGTAGGCGATCGCCGCCTTCTCCAGCGTCGGCGTCATCTTCTCGCCGGTCGCGGACCGGCTCGCCCCGATCGCGACGATGAGCGGGACGGTGGCGGACCCCTCGACCACCTGCTGGAAGTTCTCCGGCGTGAGGTCGACGATGACGCCGGGCGGCGCGGCCGCGGCCGCCTTGGCGGAGGCGGCGGCCGCCTGCGCCTGGGCAGCGGTCGGCTTCTGCAGCATCGACAGGTCGACGGCACCCCGGGGGTCGAAGCGGGGCTGACTCATGGTGCTCCTCGGAAGGGTGAGCCGGACGTGCGCCGGCGCGGGGTCGGGACGGGCGGGCGGTCAGTCGACGCGCTCGACCTTGGACAGGACGCGGTCGGCGCCGAGCAGCTGCATCTGCGCGCTCGATCCCGCCGGCGGGATGTACAGGGTGACCATCTGCGAGTAGGTCGCGTTCGCCGCGGCCGTGACCTCCTCGGTGCCGCCGAGGGCTGCGTAGAGGCTGCCCAGCTTCAGCGTGGAGCCCTCGACCGTCTTGCGGAAGGTGACGACCGTGTCCACCGAGGCCATCACGAGGGCCCCGCCATCGGCGGTGCCGATGCCGAGCACCACGGACCCCGGCGTGGACGTCGTCGTCACCGAGCCTGCGGCCGCGACGTCGGAGGTCAGCCGCGCGATCTCGTCGGCGAAGAACGTGCGGTAGGGGTCGGCGGGGAACTCCCCCGCGTACTGCCCCTGCGGGTTGGCGATCGTGTCCGCGAGGTGGGCGACGGCGTCGGTCGGCGTCATGAGCAGGCCGGTCTGGTCGGCGGTCACGGGGGCGCTGCCGATGTCGGCGGACGCGAACGTGGGCGTCGTGACCCCCGGCAGCAGACGCGACCAGGCGACGAGCTTGTACTGGTCGCGCGGGCTCTGCTGGACCAGGCCGAGGTACAGGCGCGCCGTGGTGCCCTCGGTCGGGTTCGTCACCGCGAGGATCTCCCGCGGCCACGAGTCCGTGGCGGTGATGACCGTGATGTCGGAGTCCGTCCACAGCTTCTGCGGGACCTCGGTGCCGCCCGTGGCGCTCTGCAGCTGGTACTGGGCGCGCCGGATGTCGGACGCCGGGGCCACCACGCGCGGTGCGAGCTCGTCGGCGTTCGCGGAGGCGTCGGCCACCTCGATGACGTCGCCGACCTGGTCGAGGATGTCCTGGGCGCGGCTCTCCGACACCGACGGCGGCGCGAACTCGGGGACCGCGGGCGGCGTGAAGGTCGGCACCGGCTCGGGCGCGCAACCCGCGAGCAGGACGGCCCCGAGGGCGGCCGCCGCCGCGCCGCGCAGGAGGCGTGGGTCGCGGCTCATCGCTCGTCACCCTTCTCGCTGGTCTCGGCCGTGGGCTCGTGGTCGTCGGTCGGCTCGGCGGACTCGTCCGGCTCCGTCGTCTCCGTCGGCCTCGTGGCTGCCGGTTCGTCGTCGGGCGCGGGCTCGACGGCGAGCGCGGGCTCGTCGCTCTCGTCCGCGGGCTCGCCGTCGTGCGCGACCGCGGGCTCGCCGTCGTGCGCGACCGCAGGCTCGCCGTCGTGCGCGACCGCGGGCGCGCCCTCACTCGCCACCGCGGCCGAGCCGGCGCCGGCGGCCGGCGCGGCGACGCCCCAGCGTCGACGCCACGCGTCGGAGTCGCCACCCGCTTCCTCGGCCGCAGCGTTCGGCGCCGTGGCGCCGGCCTCGCCGCCGCCGTCGCCGCCCTGGCGCAGCCAGCTCGGGTAGGCGTCGGGCGCGTCGGGGGCGGAGGCGACCTCGGGCGCCGCCGCGATGCCCGCCGCGATCTCCTCGACCGGCTTCTCCCCCGCCTCGACGGCCCGGAGCTGACGCAGCTGGCGTCGGGTGAGGATCTGTGTCTCGACGGTCTCGGGACCGGGGTCGGACAGGGCCGATCGGGCCTCGCCCGAAGCTGCACCGTCTCCGTCGGACGCCGCCGCGGCCGTCGCACCGGTCCCGGCGCCCACGAGTGCCGCGTCGGCAGAGCTCGCCGAGTCGGCGCCCTCGGCGCCCGAACCACCCGCAGACGGACCGTCCGGCCCGCCGTCGGTGCGCGGCGTGCGCGCCGCGAACGACCAGATGAGGACCCCGAGCCCGATCACGAGCGCGGCCACCCCCGCCGCCACGAGCGGCACGAGGTAAGGCGTCTCGACGTCGCGCTCCCAGGTGAAGGACACGGTGGGCGCCGGGCCGGCGCTGCCGTCGCGCGCCACGAGGAGCACGGTGCGGTCCTGCGGGACGTCCCACTGGAAGGACACCTCGCCGGTGCCCTGCTCGGTGCGCAGCCACATGTCGCTTCCGACCGGGTCGGGCGCATCGCCCACGCCCTCGGTCTCCTCGGTCGTCAGCGCGTCCCAGTCCGCGAGGCCCGTGACGTGCTGCACCCCGGCGTCGGCCACCCAGCCGTCGACGTCGACATCGCGGCCGAAGATCACGGCGACCGCCTGGTCCGGGCTGTCCGCGGTGACGGTGATGGTGACGAAGCGGTTGACGATCCCGGCCACGCCGGGCTCGACGACGACGTACGGCACGTCGGCCTGCGGGGTCGTCACGGTCACGACGTCCGAGGTCCGCCACTGGGTGGCGGACAGGATCCCGAGGGTGATCGAGGCCGCGCCGAGCAGCATGAGCAGCATCCCGACGACACGACGTGCCATCCGGTCCTCCCTTCGGGACTGACGTGGGTCGGTCCGACGACTCGGGCGGTGCGCCCCCGGCAGCGCGACCGGCGGTACGAACGCGCCGCTCCAGGGTACCCGTCCCGGTTACGCTGGACGGGTTGAGTCGAGGATCGATGGCGGGAGCGGGACAGGGATGAGCGACGAGCAGAACACGTTCCCGGTGGTGCTGCGGGGCTACGACCGCGCCCAGGTCGACCAGCACATCGCCGACCTGCAGCGCACGATCGCCGAGGCGCGCCGTCAGGTCGAGGCCTCCGACGCCGAGGCGCTGCGCCTGGGCGGTCAGCTCTCGGAGGTCCAGCGCGCCCTGAGCGAGACCGAGACCCCCACCTACGCAGGACTCGGCTCGCGGATCGAGCACCTCCTGCGCTCCGCCGAGGAGCAGAGCACCGACGTCGTCACCCAGGCCACCAAGCGGGCCGAGACCCTCGCCGCCTCGAGCCGGGCCGACGCCGAGCGCACGCTCGCGAGGGCCGAGCGCGAGGCGGCCGACCTGGTCGCCGCGGCGCGTCGCGAGGCCGAGCACGTCACGATCGCCGCCCGCACCGAGGCCGACAGCGTCCGCTCGAACGCGACACTCACCGCGACCGAGCTCGTCGAGTCCGCCGAGCGCGAGGCCCGGGGCGTGCGGGGCGCGCTCGCCACCGAGATCTCCGAGCGGCGCGGGGCGCTCGAGCGCGAGCTCGCGGCGCGCACCGCGCAGGTCGAGCGCGAGACCACCGAGCTGCGTCTGGCCACCGAGCAGCAGGCCCGCGACCTGCTCGCCACCGCCACCGCCGAGGCGGCCCGCCTGCGCAAGGAGGCCGAGGAGTTCGCGACCGGGCTGCGCGAGCGCAGCCGCGGCGAGGCGGAGGCCCTGCTCGCGGAGGCGTCCAGCACCGCCGCCGGCGTGACCGCCGACGCCGAGGAGCGCGCGATCGCGCTCGTCGACCAGGCGACGCGCGAGCGCGCCGAGGGCGAGCTCGACATCGCGCTGCGCCGGGAGGCCGCCGAGGCCGAGAACACCGAGCTGCACGCGGCCGCCAAGGCGGACGTCGACCAGCTGCTCGCGGACGCCCGGGCCCAGGTGGCCGACGCCGAGCAGCGCGTGGTCGACGCGCTCGCCCGCGCCCAGGCGATCGCGAGCTCGTCGGAGGCCTCCGCGGCCCAGACCCTCGGGTCCGCGCGCGACCAGGCCGACCGGATCGTCGCCGACGCGAAGGAGCAGGCCGACCGCACCCTCGCCCGCGCGAGCGAGGAGGCCAAGCGGCAGCTCGGCGAGATCCGCGACGAGGTCGCCGACCTCGAGAAGCAGCGCGAGGCGATCACCACCTACCTCGACGAGCTGCGCGGCCTGCTCGGCTCCTCGACCGTGCCGGACGCCAGCCTCATCGAGAAGGCGGACCAGGCCGAGGCCGCGCTGCGCGAGGCCACCGAGAACGACGGCGAGCAGGGCTCCGCACGCAAGGCCGCCTCGAGCGACACGCCCGAGGGCGACGGCGCGCCGTCGGACGAGACGGGGGCTGAGGCACCGGCGTCCGCCGAGGTCGACGTCGAGGCCGACACCGACACCGACACCGACACCGACGACGACATCAAGGCCGACTCCGAGGCCGATGCCGAGGCCAACGACAACTCCGGCGACGACTCCGACGACTCCGACGACGACTCCGAGCACACCGAGGTCCTGACCGCGGTGTCCGAGTCGAGCTCGGCCGAGGAGACCACGGACCCCGCCGCGGCCCGTCGCTGAGGCGATGGACGAGCAGGACTGGGCCCAGGGCCGCCGGGAGGCGGCCGCCGAGCACGCGCGTCGACTCGTGGCGCGCAAGGACGCCGAGGCCGAGCGCGCGCAGGCGATGATCGACGCCTTCCTCGCCACCGCCGAGCGCGACGCCGTGCCGCCCGAGCCCCTCGTCGTGCGCGGTCGCAAGGGCGGCCAGGCGAAGTCGGGGTTGATGGGCTGGTACCTCAAGACGGACCGCTCGGTCGCGGTGGCCACGGACGGCCACTTCTACGTCATGACGGCCGACCTCGGCCTGGTCGAACGCATGCGCGGCTACCGCCCGAAGCCCGTTCAGCCACCCCTCATCGTGGGCGAGGGCGGCGGAGACGGCGAGACGATTGACATGGACGCCGCTCTGGCGCGCCACCTGCGCCACTAACCCGCCGGGCCGGATGCGTGGAGCTGCCGGGCGCATGTTCGCAAGACTCGCGAAGTGGCGGACCGAGCGGGGGGGACGAGCGAAGCGAAGCGGCGGACGACGCGAGCGGCGGCGAAGCCGTCGAGCCGTAGCGGAGCTCGCGAGGAACGAGCGAGCGTGAGCGAGGCGAGCCGCCGCTCGCGTCGTCCGTCGCTTCGCACCAGCCCTCAAGCGCCAGCCCGCGCACACCGGCCAGAGACCGCCCTACCGCCCGGTGACCCGCCGCCAGAACGCCTCGAGCGCGTCAGCCACGGCCTCCGGATCCTCGGTCGCGGTCATGTGCCCCGCCCCCGGCACGATGACGAGCTCGGCGTCGCCCCCGTTCGCGGTGATCGCCCGCACCATCGCCTCGGCGTCCTCCTGCGTGGCGATCTCGTCCTCGGCGCCGCGCAGCACGAGCCCGGGCACCTCGAGGTCCTCGAGCACCGCGAAGCGGTCGGGCCGAGCGGCCATCGCCCGCTGACCCCACGCGATCCCGGCGGGCGACGCGGCGGCGAGCCAGGCGCGGTGCTGCGCCACGACGTCGGGCTCGGTGGCGAGCGTCGTCGCGCCGAGGAGCTTCTCGAGCATGCCGGCGACGGCGCCGCTCCCCTCCTCGCCCTCGGCAGCGTCCGCGATCCGGAGCCGGTTCTCCCGCGCCGCCGGCGGGTCGGCGCTCGCCTTGGTGTCGAGCAGCGCGAGGCCTGCGACGAGCGACCGATGCCGTTGCGTCGTCGCGAGCGCGATGTAGCCGCCCATCGAGAGGCCCGCGAGGATCGCCCGGTCCAGGCCGAGCTCCTCGAGCACCTCCGCGACGCCGTCGGCCGCGACGTCGAGGGAGGGTTCGCCGTCGGGCACGGGAGACTCACCCGCCCCGGGGGCGTCGATCGCGATCGTGGGCACGTCGCGCTCGCCGAGCAGCTCGACGACGTCGTCCCACATGGTGGCGTCGAACGGGAAGCCGTGCAGCAGGACTACGGGGACGACGTCGGGCTCGGACACGGTCACTCCTCGGTGCGGTCGGACTCGGTGCGGTCAGATCTCGGCGGACGGGTCGGGCTCGTCGGGGAGCTCGCCCGCCCACTCGGTGGGCAGCGGCAGAGCGGCCGGGTTGACGACCTCGAGGATCTGGGAGAGCACCCAGCGCACCGCGGTCTCGCCGACCCAGAGGTGTTTCATCCCCTCCCCCGCGATGACCCGCGCCTGGGGCACGCGCGCGAACCGCTCGCGCGCCTCGTCGGGTCGCAGGTAGTCGTCGAGCTCGGGCACCAGCACGGTGAGCGGCTTGCCGAACTCGGCCCACGCGTCCAGGTCGGCGTCGGTGGCGCGATGCAGCGGCGGGGACAGCAGGATCGCACCCTCGATCGAGGGGTCCCGGCCGTGCATGAGGGTGAGCTCGGTGCCGAACGACCAGCCCACGAGCCAGCGGTTCGGCAGGTCGTGGAACTCGGCGTAGTCCAGCAGCGCGGCGACGTCGTGCCGCTCGTCGTGCCCGCCGTCGAAGCGGCCCTGGGACACGCCTCGGGGCGACGCGGTGCCGCGGGTGTTGAACCGCAGCACGGCGACGTCGGCGAGCGCCGGGAGGCGCCAGGACGCCTTGCGGTACACGTGGCTGTCCATGTACCCGCCGTGGGTGGGCAGCGGGTGCAGCGTGAGGAGCGTCGCCGCGGGCTCGGCCTCCTCGGGCAGGGCGAGCTCGCCCACCAGCGTGAGGTGGTCGGCGGTGTGCAGCTCGATGTTCTCGCGCTGCGCGGGCAGCACGGTCAGCGGTCCGATCGGGGTGCTCATCGCCGCCCAGCCTACGGCCCGTTCGGCCGGCTCAGCCGACGGCGAACGGCGGCTCGAGGCCGGGGAACATCGAGAAGTGGCGCGTGTTGAGCGTAGCCAGCTGGAAGCCGTGCTCGAGGGCCGTGGCCGCGATGAGGTAGTCCCCCAGCGCGATGCCCGAGTGGCTGCGGTCGAACGCGCGACGCAACGCGCCGGCTCGCCGCGCGACCGGATCGGTGACCGGAACGGTCGGGAGCACCCCGAGCAGTGCGGTGACGGCGCGCTCCTCCGACTCCCGCATCCCACCCGTCACCTCGGCCACGGTCACCGCGCTGACCGTCAGCGTCTCCGCCGGCGCGTCGCGCAACCAGTCGCGGGCGCTCGCGACGCCCCGCAGGTGGGCGATGAGGACGTCGGAGTCGACCAGGATCACGCGTCCCGACCCCACATGCTCGCGAGCTGGGCCGCGCGCGCGTCGTCGGCGCCCCGCTCCACGGCGATCCGGGCGGCGGCACCGAAGGAGAGGTCGATCGCGGCGCGTCGACGCGCCTCGGCGTTCCCCTCGCCGTCGATCGCGCGGTCGATGATCCGGCGGATCACCTCGGCGCGCGAGACACCCTCGAGGCGCGCCATCGCGTCCAGCGAGTCCGTCTGTCGCTCCTCGAGGAAGATGTTGGTGCGCTGCATACACCGCGCCCTACACCGCTCACCTCCGCGCGCGGCCGACCTCCCACACCGGCTCGTCCGTCACGCTGACGCGACCGTCGCCGTCGAACACCACGAACCGGTCCAACGACCGGGCGAACCAGCGGTCGTGGGTCACCGCGACCACGGTCCCCTCGAACGCCGCGAGTCCGGCCTCGAGCGCCTCGGCGGAGTCGAGGTCGAGGTTGTCGGTCGGCTCGTCGAGGAGCAGCAGCGTGGCGCCCGAGAGCTCGATGAGCAGGATCTGGAACCGGGCCTGCTGGCCGCCCGACAGCGTCTCGAACGTCTGCTCCGCGCTGCGCGCGAGCCCGTACCGGTCCAGCGCGCGGGAGGCCTCCTCGCGCGGGCGGCCCGCGCGGTGCGCGTCGCCGCGGTGCAGGATCTCCAGCAGCGTGCGGCCCACGAGCGTCGGGTGCTGGTGCGTCTGGGCGAACCAGCCGGGCCGCACGCGCGACCCCAGGCGGGCCACCCCGGTGGCGCGCACCGGCTCGGGCCGCACGTCGCCTACCGGCTGGTGCTCGACGTCGGGATCGGTCCCGCCCGCCGCCAGCAGGCGGAGGAAGTGCGACTTGCCCGTCCCGTTGGCGCCGAGCACGCCGATCCGTTCGCCGTACCAGAGCTCGGCGTCGAACGGCCGGGTCAGGCCGGTGAGCTCGAGCTGCTCCACGACGACGGCGCGCTTGGCGGTGCGCCCGCCGCGCAGCCGCATCGACACGGCCTGCGTCTGCGGCACCTCCTGCGGCGGTCCGGCCTCCTCGAACTTCGCCAGCCGGGTCTGCGCCGCCTGGTAGCGCGCCGCGAGCCCGTCGTTGTACGCAGCCTTCGTCTTGTACATGAGGACGAGCGCCTTGAGCTTGGCGTGCTCCTCGTCCCAGCGCCGGCGCAGCTCCTCGAGCCGACTCAGCCGATCGGCGCGGGCCTGCGCGTACGTCGCGAACGGACCGGCGTGCACCCACACGGTCGCGCCCGCCGCGCCGGGCTCGAGCGTCGCGACGCGCGTGGCGACCCGGCCGAGCAGCTCGCGGTCGTGCGTGACGAGCAGGATCGTGCGCCCGCTCGCCACGAGCGCGTCCTCGAGCCACCGCTTGGCGGGCACGTCGAGGTAGTTGTCGGGCTCGTCGAGCATGAGCACCTCGTCGCCGCCGCGCAGCAGCGCCTCGAGCACCAGCCGCTTCTGCTCCCCGCCGGAGAGGGTCGAGACCCGGCGGTAGGCCGCGCGGTCGTACGGGAGGGCGAGCGCCGCCGTCGTGCACACGTCCCAGACCGTCTCCTGCTCGTAGCCACCGACATCCGCCCAGTCCGCGAGCGCCTGCGCGTAGGCGAGCTGCGTTGGGGTGTCGTCCCGCACGAGCATCTCCTCCTCGCAGCGGTCGACGGCGAGCCCCGCCGCCCGCACGCGCTCGGGCGCGACGGACAGCAGGAGGTCGCGCACCGTGGAGGAGTCGCGCACCGAGCCGACGAACTGCCGCATGACGCCGAGCCCACCGCTGCGGGTCACGGCGCCGGAGTCGGGCGCCTGCTCCCCCGCGACGATCCGCAGCAGCGTGGACTTGCCCACCCCGTTCGGCCCGACCAGCGCGACGCGCTGCCCCTCGCCGACGCGCAGGTCCACGCCGCCGAGGAGCGGACGTCCGTCGGGGAGCGCGAACGTGATGCCGGCAAGATCGAGGTGGCCCATACGGACCACCCTGCCCGACGGCGAGCCCACCGGTCACCCGCATATCGCGCCGACACCTCGGTCGGCCGCCCGGGTCGGGGGCGTGCGTGCTGGCGCGGCGCGCACGCCCGGCGCACGCTCCCAGCGGACGCTCCCGGCGCACGCCCGGCGCACGCCCGGCGCACGCCCGGCGCGCGCGCTCGCGCGAGGGATGCGCGTCCACGGCGAGCCGGCGCGGGCATCGACTTTCGGCCAGTGACGTAGCCGTTCGGCGCATAGCCAGTCTCCCCAGGCGGCTCATAGGATGGCAGCAACCGGGCCGTAAATCGTTTCAACATCGACGATCGCCCGGGCGACCGCACGTCGATGCGCGGGGCGGTCGGCACGTGCGGCGTCCGACGCGCGACCCACACCAGGCACCACGCACGACCAGACGCACGACACCCGCACCACCCGGAGGACTCGATGACGAACCCCACGCGACCCGTCCCGCCCCGCTCCCCCGCCACCCGCACCGCGTCGCCGGCGTCCTCGCCGCCGCGGTCGGCCTCACCCTCGCGGCGTCCCCCGCCTCGGCGGCACCCGACACGGGCGCCACCAGCACGGCGGCGACAACGGGTACGACGGCGACGAGCGCCGTCACCCCGCACCTCGAGCTGCTCGACCGTGGCCTCGTCGCGGCCACCACCCCGCAGGGCGTCTTCCTGTCCTGGCGACTGCTCGGCTCCGAGGCGACCGGCACCACGCCCGAGGGCGTGACCGGGGCCGACTTCGTCGTCTACCGGGACGGCGCGGCGATCGCGACCGTCACCGACTCCACCAACTTCCTCGACGCGAGCGGCACCGCGACGTCGCGCTACGCCGTCGCGGCCGTGGTCGACGGCGTGGAGCTGCCCGCGTCCGCGGGCGTCACCCCGTGGGCCCAGGCCTCGGTCGACATCCCGCTCCAGCGCCCCGCCGACGGCGTCACGCCCGTGGGCGAGGCCTACACGTACTCCGCGAACGACATGAGCGTCGGCGACGTCGACGGCGACGGCGCGTACGAGTACCTCGTGAAGTGGGACCCGTCGAACTCCAAGGACGTCTCGCAGGTCGGCTACACCGGCAGCGTGTTCCTGGACGCCTACGAGCAGGACGGCACCCTGCTGTGGCGCCTCGACCTCGGCGTCAACATTCGCGCCGGCGCCCACTACACGCAGTTCCTCGTCTACGACTTCGACGGCGACGGCCGCGCCGAGGTCATGCTCAAGACCGCACCCGGAACGCGGACGATCACACCCGACGGCGAGTCGTCCTTCATCACGATGCCGCAGTCCGACCTGGACGCCGGCTACACGAACGCCGATGACTACCGCGTGAGCAAGGCCGACTTCCACGCCCACCTCGTCGAGACCTTCCAGGGCTGGAGCACGCGCGAGGAGGTCACGTCCGGGCAGTGGCCGGCGACGCTCGAGGAGGCCTGGGGCATCGCGCCGCGCTACTCCTACCCGCTGAGCGAGGCGGACGCCGCTGCGCTCGTGGACTACTTCATGGACGTCTACGCGCCCAGCCGCAGCGCCAACAACCGGCTGCGGAACTTCGAGGGGTTCATCCTGTCGGGTCCGGAGTACCTCTCGGTGTTCGACGGCGCGACCGGGGCCGAGCTCGAGACCGTCGCCTACGAGCCCGGGCGCACCGACGACGGCCTGCTGTGGGGCGACTACGCGATGGCGCGCATCGAGCCGGGCAACCGCGTGGACCGCTTCCTCTCGGGGGTGGGCTACTTCGACGGCAGCACGCCGTCGGCGATCTTCGCGCGCGGCTACTACACCCGCAGCACGATCGCGACGTACGACTGGGACGGCGAGCACCTGTCCCAGCGGTGGTTCGTCGACTCCGGGTGGACGCCCATGACGAACCCGTTCAACGACGGCCCGCACGGCCGGGACGGCAGCGACCCGGAGTTCGGCACGATCACCACGCAGGGCTTCCACTCGCTCTCGGTGGCCGACGTGGACGCCGACGGTCGCCAGGAGCTCGTCTACGGCTCCGCGACGATCGACGACGACGGCAGCCTCCTTTACAGCTCCTTCGCCACGATGCCGCCGCAGAGCGCGACGCCCGGGATCGAGGCGCGCCTGGGGCACGGTGACGCCATGCACGTCACCGACATCGACCCCACCCGCCCGGGCCTGGAGATCTACACGGTGCACGAAGGTGCGACCTACGCCCCGTACGGGTTCGCCATGCGCGACGCCGCGACCGGCGAGGTGCTGTGGGGCGGCTACACCGGTCGCGACACGGGACGCGGGATGATCGGCGACATCGACCCGACCCGGCCAGGCCTCGAGGCGTGGGCGACCGACCTGCGCACGGCGCAGGGCACCCCGATCGGCACCGGCCTGGGCACGAACCAGTCCATTCGGTGGGCCGGTGACGGGTCCACGCAGATCGTCAACGGCTCGGGCAACCAGGACGTGACGGTGAGCGACCGCACGCACGGCACGATGCTCACCGCCACTGGCACGCGCGCGAACAACGGCACCAAGGGGAACGCCGGCCTCGTGGCCGACGTGCTCGGCGACTGGCGCGAGGAGCTGCTCGTGCGCACGGCCGACTCCTCCGCGATCCGACTGTTCGTCTCGACCGACCTCAGCGACGTCAAGCTGTACACGCTCATGCACGACGCCCAGTACCGCCCCGAGGTCGCCCGCCAGCAGACGACCTACAACCAGCCGTCCTACCCCGGCTTCTACCTGGCGACGGACACCGACTTCACGACCGTGCCCCTGCCCGCGGCCGACCGCACACCGCCGGTGCTCGACACGCGCTTCTCGGAGCCGGCACGCACGCTGACGATCGTCGCCTCCGACGCCCAGACGGGCGACTCCGGGATCGCCGTGGTCCAGTACCGGGTCGGCTCGGGCGGGTGGCAGACCTACACGGCACCGATCGCGCTGCCCGCGGCGGCGAACGTGCACTACCGGGCCGTCGACCGCGCGGGGAACGCGACCCGGCAGTGGTCCCAGACGATCCCGGCGGCGGACAGGGGCGCCGTCGATCTCGGCATCAGCGTCAGAACACAGTGCGTGGGCACGACGGCTCAGCTCGCCGTCCACCTGCTCAACAAGGAGAGCGCCAAGGCCGACCTGCGGATCATCACGCCGTTCGGCGAGCACAAGAGCACCGGCGTCGCGGCGAACGGCACGGTGTACCGGACCTTCGACGCCGGCGCGCTCGCGGCGGGCACGCTCACGGTGGCCGGGTACACGTGGGTCGACGGCACCGCGTCCTACTCCGCCTACACGGTTCCGTTCGCGGCGGTGAGCTGCGGCTAGCACGCCGCAGGCAAGGGGGTCGAGGACGGGCGCGGCCGGGTGCTGCCGGCCCGTCCGTCCTCGTCGGTTCGCGCCTCGACGCCGGACGCGACCCGGCGCCCTGGCCTCAGCGCCGCCGGGTGGGGCGTCGTCCGGCGCGCCAGCACGAGGTGTGCCAGTGCCTGCGGTCGGCCAGCGCCGCGTCGTCCCCGAGCAGATGGTCGGCCGGCCAGACCACGAGGTGCGGCGTCCCGGGTGCGATCATCTGGTCGCAGCCCGGGCACCGGTAGGGCTTGTCGCTCCCGCCGACGCTGCGGGTCTGCCACGCGTGACCGTCGTCCGTGCTCTCCCGGCGCACCCAGCCGCGGGTGAGGGAGTCGACGTCCAGCTCGGGATGCTCGCCGCCGTAGTCACGCTTGCGGGAGCGGCGGGCCATGACCACGAGGCTACCCGGGGTGGTCAGAACAGCCGCGAGTCCGGGTCGTCCACGCCGCGCATGGCGTCGTAGTCCAGCACGAGGCAGGCGATCCCGCGGTCGACGGCGAGCGTGCGCGCCTGCGGGGCGATCGACTGGGCGGCTAGCACCCCGCGCACGGGCGCAAGCAGCGGGTCGCGGTTGAGCAGCTCGAGGTACCGCGTCAGCTGCTCGACGGCGTCGATCGTCGCGCGTCGCTTGATCTCGACCGCGACGTGCCGCACCGGGACGCCCGCCTCGACCGACGCACCCCCTGGGGTGCGCACCATGAGGTCGACGGGACCGATCGCCGTCGGGAACTCCCGGCGTACGAGCGTGTGGCCGGCGCCGAGAAGCTGGACCTGCTCGGCGAGCAGCTTCTGCAGGTGCGCCTCGACGCCGTCCTTGACGAGGCCGGGATCCACGCCGAGGTCGTGGCTGACGTCGTGCAGGACCTCGTGCAGCGCGATGACGAGCTGGTCCTCGGACTTCGCGGCGGACACGGTCCAGACCTCGCGCACGCCGTCGGCCGCCTGCTCGACGCTCGGGGGCGTGACCCGCACCGTGCACGGCGGGCTCATCCAGTTGAGCGGCTTGTACGAGCCGCCGTCGGAGTGCACGAGCACCGAGCCGTCGGCCTTGACCATGATGACGCGCGTGGCCAGCGGCAGGTGGGCGGACAGCCGCCCGGAGTAGTCCACCGCGCAGGTGGCGACGAGCACGCGCACGGGGTCCTCCTTCGGCGTGGTGTTCGAACGGTCAGAGCGTGCGTTCGCGCGGCGGCGAGGACTCCAGCCAGGACGCCAGTCCGGCGTACGAGGCGGTCGACATCGCCAGCACGTACTCTTCCGAGGCCGTGCGGCAGGTCACCTCGAGGATGCCGGAGGCTGCGCCGTCGGGCGTCGGACGCACCGCGCGCTCGAGGACGTCGAGGTCCGTCCGAGGGAACTCGCGCGCGGGGCGCGGCGCGAGCGACACGATGCGGTACCAGCGCAACGTGCTCACCCCGTAGTGCGCGATGCCGCCGGCCCACCCCGTCTGGGTGCGCAGCGCGCACTCGAACGAGCCGACCCGGCGGCCCAGGGCGCGCAGCCGCACCCAGAAGGCGAGGGCGGCCAGCACGACCACGACGGCGAGCACCACCGCGGCGACGGCCAGCACGTGGGTCAGGACCTCCCCCACCCAGGCTGCCTCAGTGCCGCCCGCCGACGACGACCGTCACGACGTTCGCGTCGAACGACAGGAAGCCCTGCTCCACGGGGAACTCGGTCACGTCACCCCCGGCGCGCACGCGCACGGCACCCGCGCGCAGCAGCGCCAGCACCGACTCGTGCCCGGGCAGCAGGCCGAGCGCGCCGTCGGCCGCGGGGGCGCTCACGAAGTCGGCGTCCCCGGACCACAGCACGCGGTCCGGGGCGACGATCTGGACCGTCAGCGGTCCGCTCACTTCAGCTCCGACTGGATGCGCGCCCAGTTGGCCTCGAGGTCCTCGAGCCCACCGATGTTGAAGAACGCCTGCTCGGGCATGTGGTCGTACTCGCCGTCGCTGATCTTGTCGAAGGCCTCGATCGTCTCCGCGAGCGGCACGGTCGAGCCGGCGACACCGGTGAACTTCTCGGCCATGTACGTGTTCTGCGAGAGGAACTGCTCGATCCGCCGGGCGCGAGCCACGGTGACCTTGTCCTCCTCGGAGAGCTCGTCGACACCGAGAATCGCGATGATGTCCTGCAGCTCCTTGTTCTTCTGCAGGATCTGCTTCACCCGGGTCGCGACGCGGTAGTGCTGCTCGCCGACGAACTGCGGGTCGAGGATCCGGCTCGTCGAGGCGAGCGGGTCCACGGCGGGATACAACCCTCGGGAGGCGATGTCACGCGACAGCTCGGTCGTCGCGTCCAGGTGCGCGAACGTCGTGGCCGGCGCCGGGTCGGTGTAGTCGTCCGCGGGGACGTAGATCGCCTGCAGCGACGTGATCGAGTGACCACGGGTGGAGGTGATGCGCTCCTGCAGCTGGCCCATCTCGTCGGCCAGGTTCGGCTGGTAGCCCACGGCCGAGGGCATCCGGCCGAGCAGCGTGGAGACCTCCGAGCCGGCCTGGGTGAACCGGAAGATGTTGTCGATGAAGAGCAGCACGTCCTGCTTCTGCACGTCGCGGAAGTACTCCGCCATCGTCAGCGCCGACAGGGCGACCCGCAGACGCGTGCCCGGCGGCTCGTCCATCTGGCCGAACACGAGCGCGGTCTTGTCGAAGACGCCCGCCTCCTCCATCTCGACGATGAGGTCGTTGCCCTCACGGGTGCGCTCGCCGACCCCGGCGAACACCGACACACCGCCGTGGTCCTGCGCGACGCGCTGGATCATCTCCTGGATGAGGACGGTCTTGCCGACGCCGGCACCGCCGAACAGGCCGATCTTGCCGCCCTGCACGTACGGGGTGAGGAGGTCGATGACCTTGATGCCGGTCTCGAACATCGTGGTCTTCGACTCGAGCTGGTCGAACGCGGGCGCCTTGCGGTGGATCGACCAGCGCTCGGTGATCTCCAGCTCGGAGGCCGGCACGTTGAGCGGCTCGCCGATCACGTTGAACACGTGGCCCTTGGTCACGTCGCCGACGGGGACGCTGATCGGGCCACCCGTGTCGCGCACCTCGCCGCCGCGCACGAGGCCGTCTGTCGGCTTGAGGGCGATCGCGCGCACGAGGTTGTCGCCCAGGTGCTGCTCGACCTCGAGCGTCAGCGTGATCGAGTCGGCCTCGCCCTCGCTCTGGCCGCGCATGTCGATCGTCGTGACGAGCGCGTTGTAGATCTCCGGCAGGACGCCGGAGGCGAACTCGATGTCGACGACGGGCCCGATGACACGGGCGATCCGTCCGGTCCCGGCGCCGGTGGTCGTCTCAGGCGTGGCCGGCACGGTCTCTGCAGTCATGGTTGTCCTTCTCGTGGGTCAGCCGGCCAGGGCGTCGGCACCCGAGACGATCTCGCTGATCTCCTGGGTGATCTCCGCCTGCCGGGCCGTGTTGGCCAGGCGGGTGTAGGTACGGATGAGGTCCTCGGCGTTGTCGGTCGCCGTGTGCATCGCCCGCTGGCGCGAGGCCAGCTCGGACGCGGCGGCCTGGTGCAGCGCCGTGAAGATGCGGGCGAGGATGTACTGCGGCAGCAGCGCGTCCAGCACCACCTCGGGCGAGGGCTCGAACTCGTAGAGCGGCAGGGTGTCCTCCCCCGGCGGCACCACGCCCTCCACCACCTCGAGCGGGAGGATCCGGACCACGCGCGGCTCCTGGCGCACCATCGAGAGGAACCGCGTGTAGACGATGTGGATCTCGGACACGCCGCCGTCGCTCACCGGCGCGCGGAACGCACGCAGCAGCTCCTCGGCGATGTCCCGCGCCGTCTCGAGCTGCGGCGCGTCGGAGTTGCCCGTCCAGGTCTTGACCATGGGCCGGGACCGGAAGTGGAAGAAGCCCACCCCGCGGCGGCCGGCCACGTACAGGACCGGCTCCTTGCCCTCGTCGATCAGGCGCGCCTGGAGCCGCTCGGCCTCCCGCAGCAGGGAGGCGTTGTACGCGCCCGCCATGCCGCGGTCCGCCGTCACCACGAGCACCGCGACCCGGTTGGTGTCCTTCCGCTCGGACGTGAGCGGATGGTCCACCTGCGCGTGGGTCGCGACGGCCGAGACCGCCTGCGTGATGGCGCGCGAGAACGGGGCGGCGGACTCGGCCTGGGCGCGCGCCCGGCCGATCCGCGAGGCAGCGATCAGCTCCATGGCCCGGAAGACCTTCTTCAGGGTCTGGGTGGAGCGGATGCGCTGCTTGTAGATGCGCTGCGAGCCGGCCACGCTCAGCCCCGCTTCTGCCGGACGATCGTCTCCTGCTCGACGTGCAGCTCCTCGCCGTCGTCCGTCGCGTCCTCGACCAGCAGCGAGCCGTCCGAGGTCGTGAACGTCCGCGTGAAGTCCTCGACGGCGGCCTGGAGCGCCTGCTCCGTGGCTTCCTCGAGCTTGCCGGAGTCCGCGATGGTCGACAGGACGTCGGTGGACCGGCGCACGTGGTCGATCAGCTCGCGCTCGAACCGCAGCACGTCGGCCACCGGCACGCTGTCGAGATGACCCTTCGTGCCCGCCCAGATGGAGACGACCTGCTCCTCGACGGGGTACGGGGAGTACTGCGGCTGCTTGAGCAGCTCGGTCAGGCGTGCACCACGGTCGAGCTGCTGGCGCGTCGCGGCGTCCAGGTCCGAGGCGAACATCGCGAACGCGGCCAGCGAGCGGTACTGCGCGAGCGTGAGCTTGAGCGTGCCCGAGACCGACTTCATCGCCTTCACCTGCGCGGCACCACCCACGCGGGAGACCGAGATGCCGACGTCGACAGCGGGGCGCTGGTCGGCGTTGAACAGGTCCGACTGCAGGAAGATCTGGCCGTCGGTGATCGAGATGACGTTGGTCGGGATGTACGCCGAGACGTCGTTCGCCTTGGTCTCGATGACGGGCAGGCCCGTCATCGAGCCGGCGCCGAGGTCGTCGGACAGCTTCGCGCAACGCTCGAGCAGGCGGCTGTGCAGGTAGAACACGTCGCCCGGGTACGCCTCGCGGCCCGGCGGGCGGCGCAGCAGCAGCGACACCGCGCGGTAGGCCTCGGCCTGCTTGGACAGGTCGTCGAACACGATGAGGACGTGCTTGCCCTCGTACATCCAGTGCTGGCCGATCGCCGAGCCGGTGTAGGGGGCCAGGTACTTGAAGCCCGCCGGGTCGGACGCGGGCGCGGCGACGATCGTCGTGTACTCCAGCGCGCCGGCGTCCTCGAGCGCACCGCGCACGGCCGCGATCGTGGAGCCCTTCTGGCCGATCGCGACGTAGATGCAGCGCACCTGCTTCTCCGGGTCCCCGGAGTCCCAGTTGGCCTTCTGGTTGAGGATCGTGTCGATCGCGATGGCGGTCTTGCCCGTCTTGCGGTCGCCGATGATGAGCTGACGCTGGCCGCGGCCGATCGGGATCATCGAGTCGATGGCCTTGATGCCGGTCTGCAGCGGCTCGTGCACGGACTTGCGCGACATCACGCCGGGCGCCTGCAGCTCGAGGGCGCGGCGCGTCGTGGTCTCGATGTCACCGAGCCCGTCGATCGGGGTGCCGAGCGGGTCGACGACGCGGCCCAGGTACCCGTCCCCGACGGCGACCGAGAGCACCTCGCCCGTGCGCCGGACCTCCTGACCCTCCTGGATGCCGGCGAACTCGCCGAGGACCACCACACCGATGTGGCGCACGTCCAGGTTCAGCGCGAGGCCGAGCGTGCCGTCCTCGAACGTCAGCAGCTCGTTCGCCATGGCGCCCGGCAGGCCCTCGACCTCGGCGATGCCATCGGCGGCGAGCGTGACCCGCCCGACCTCCTCGCGGGCGTCGGCGGTGGGCGTGTAGGAGCTGACGAACATCTCGAGCGCAGCCCTGATCTCCTCGGGCTTGATCGTGAGCTCAGCCATCGGTTCCTTCTCTCGTTGCTCTCGCGCTCTCGCGTGCGCGAGACACGGTGTACGTGTGGTGTCGGGCGGTCAGCCGGCGATCCGGCGTCGCGCTTCCTCGAGCTTGGACAGGATGGTGGCGTCGACCACCTCGGCGCCGACCTGAATGCGCAGCCCCCCGAGGAACGAGGGGTCGACGCCCGCGTTGACGTGCACCTCGGTGCCGTACGCGCGGGACAGGATCCCGGTGAGCCGGTCGAGCTGGGCCCGCGTGAGCGGGGCGGCGGACAGCACGCTCGCCACGACCCGCTTGCGGCGCTCCGCGGCCAGCTCGCCGATCCGGGCGAGGCGGCCCGTCACGGACCGCTGGCGCAGCGCCGAGACCGTTCGCCGCACGAGGGCGATCGTCTCGGGGCTCGCGCCCTCGAGCACGCGCTCGGCGAGACCGACCCGGTTCTCGGCCGGGAGCCTGCGCGCGGCGAGCGCCACCCGCAGCTCCCGCTGGTCGGCGAGCACCCGGCCGAACCGGAACAGCTCGTCCTCGACCGTCATGAGGCCGGGACCGTGCTCGGCGGCGACGAGCTGCGCCGTCGTGCCCAGGTCCTCGAGCGCATCGGGCAGGTCGGTGTCCGCCGACCAGCGCTCCCGCGCCATGCCCGCGACCAGCGCCACGACGTCCGGCCGCACCGAGCCACCGAGCAGGCGCTCCGCGAGCTCGGCCTTCGCGTCTGCCGACCGGGTGGGGTCGGTGAGCGCCCGGCGCAGCGACGCCGAGGAGTCGAGCGCGTCCACGACGGCGAAGATCTCCTCGCCGACCTGGCCCGCCTGCTCCCCCGCGGCCGCGAGCACCGGCTCGAACCGCTCGGTCGCCGTCGTGAGCGACGCCTTGCTAGTCGCGCGCATCAGCCCTCCGTCGGACGCTGGTCCGTGGGACCGGCGGTCGCAGCGGTCGGCGCGGTGCTCGCGTCGAGCTCGTCGAGGAACCGGTCCACGAGGCGCGACTGACGCGCGTCGTCGGCGAGCGACTCGCCCACGATGCGCGAGGCGAGCTCGGTCGCGAGGCTGCCGATGTCCGCGCGGAGCGAGACGACGGCGGACTGCCGCTCGGCCTCGATCTGACGGTGGGCGTTCTCGACGATGCGCTGCGCCTCGGTCTGAGCCTTCGCCTTCGCCTCGGTGACGATCTCGGCGCCCTCACCGGTGGCACCCTCGCGGATGCGAGCGGCCTCCTGGCGCGCAGCCACGAGCTCGGCGTCGCGCTCCGCCTTGGCAGCCTCGGCCTCGGCCTGGACCTTCGCGGCGTGCTCGATGCCACCCTCGATCTTCGCGGCGCGCTCGTCCAGCAGCGCGGTCATCTTCGGCATGAGGTACTTGAAGAAGAAGAACGCGAGGATCGCGGTGACGATGAGCGAGCCGACGATGTCGTACGACGCGGGGAGGAAGACCTCGATCCCCGACACCGCCTCGTCGGCCAGCAACGTCCCCGGCATCAGAACAGGAAGCCGGTGATCAGGCCGAGCAGTGCGAGCACCTCGACGAAGGCGACACCGATGAACATGTTGGTGCGCAGCGTGTTGGTGACCTCCGGCTGGCGCGCCATGCCCTCGAGCGCCTTGCCGATGAGGATTCCGAGGCCGATGCCGGGGCCGATCGCGGCGAGGCCGTAACCGACGGTGGCGATGTTGCCGTTGAGCTCGGCGAGGATGTCCATGGTTGTCCTTCCTGAGGCGGCGGGTTCCTTACCCGTCGTCGGGGTGGTGGGGTCGAAGGGCGGGTGCGGTGCGCTGACCGGTCGCGCCGCGGCGGCTCAGCGCGAGCGGATCAGTGCTCCTCCTCCACCGACATCTGGATGTAGACGGCGGTGAGGAGCGCGAAGATGTAGGCCTGCAGGGCGGCGACGAAGAGCTCGAAGCCCGTGATGCCGATCCCGGCTACGAACGTGAGCACGCCGGTGAGCTTGATGAGGCCGCCACCGTCGAGGATGAGGAAGCTCGTGGCGCTGAAGCACAGCACCAGCATGAGGTGGCCGGCCATCATGTTGGCGAGCAGTCGCAGCGCGAGGGTGAACGGCCGGAGCACGAACACCTGCAGGATCTCGATCGGCGTGAGCAGGATGTACAGCGCCTTCGGCACGCCCGGCGGGAAGAGGTTCGTCTTGAGGAACCCGCCCAGCCCTTGGGCGCGGATGCCGGCCGCCAGGTAGGTCACGTACGCGATGAGCGCGAACAGCAGCGGCAGACCGACGACGGACGTGCCCGCGATGTTGAGGAACGGGATCACACCGCCGAGGTTCATCACGAGGATCGAGAAGAAGATCATCGTGATGAGCGGGGTGTAGCGACGGCCGAGCTTCTTGCCGAGCGTCGACTCGCAGATCTGCACCCGCACGAAGTCCAGCAGCAGCTCCACCACGCTCTGGGCGCGGGAGGGCACGAGCTTCGCGTGCCGGGTGGACAGCCACAGCCAGAGGATCAGCCCGATCATGAGGATGTAGCGGACCAGCTGGATGCGGTTGATCTCGAACGGAGTGCCGTCGAACCAGATGGCAGGCGGGAAGAACTCCTGGATGGACGGGGCGTGGAAGCCCGATCCGTGATCGCTCTCGGCCATGAGAAGTCCAGCCGTGTTCATGCTCTCCCCGGGTCTTGTGGTTCGGCGCAAGGCCCAGCAGCGGCGCTCTCACGCCGTTGTGTGCTGGCTCAGCGGGTCTGGTGGCAGCCTACCGGATGGCCCGGACTGGTCCGGGTGATCGCCGACGGGCGGGACGGACGCCCGGGTGTGGGCACGGTCACACCGCCCGCGCGGGGCGCGTCACTGCTCGGGTGTGCTGCCCGCCGAGGGGTTGACGACCGGGATCCGCGCACCGCGGACGGCCATCGTCTCGATGACGAGAGAGGCCAGCACCATCACCACGAGGGTGATGGCGAGCACGACCTTGTCGTAGAACGTGCGGCCCTGCAGGGACGCCAGGATCGCGATGATCACGACCATCTTGACGACCCACCCACCGAGCACCGCGACGGCGAGGAACTGGGGTGATCGGCCCTCACCCAGCTGCATGGTCACCACCGTGGTGAGGCAGAAGATGACGCCGACCAGACCGCCGAGCAGCCCGCCCCACAGGCCGGGCGTCCCCCGCAGGAGCAGCCCCAGCAGCGCACCGAGCACGGTCACCGCCGCGGTCACGACGACGAGCCGGCGCAGGATCTGCGCGAACAGCTCGCGAGGGGTGGTCGGGGGGCCGGCGGGGGTGCGTCGCGCGTCGGTCACGGCACCTACTTTCTCACGGCGCCTCGGCCCGCGCTGCAGCCGAGCGGTCGCCGGAACGGTCGCCCGCTCAGGGCGTGCGTGCCCGCTCGTGCCGCAGCCGCGCGCCCCCGCGGACCGGCAGCGGCACGAGCGTCACGACGATCCCGATGGCCACGGCCACCGTGAGCGCGACCACCATGGTCCGCGCGGGCAGGAACGCGAAGCCGACCGCCCCGAACGCGAAGACCGTCGTCCAGCAGTACATGATGAGGACCGCCCGCCGGTGGGAGTGCCCGCGCGCGAGCAGGCGGTGGTGCAGGTGCCGCCCGTCGGCGGTGAACGGTGACTTTCCTGCACCCACGCGGCGCACGACGGCGAACGCGAAGTCGACCAGCGGCACGAGCATCACCGCGACCGGCAGCAGGATCGGCAGGAAGGCGGGGAAGGTCGCCACCTCGTACTGCACGCCCGGGTCGATGTTTCCGGTGACCACGACGCCGGCGGCGGCGAGCGTGAGCCCCAGGTACAGCGCCCCGGAGTCGCCCATGAAGATCGAGGCCCGGTAGAAGTTGTGCGGCAGGAACCCGAGGCACGAGCCGACGACGGCGGCCACCACCATCGTGGCGAGGTCGGAGTAGTCCGACTCCGTCGCCACGGTCAGCAGGTACGAGTACACGAAGAAGGCGAGACCGCCGATCGCCACCATGCCGGCGGCCAGCCCGTCGAGGCCGTCGACGAAGTTGACGGCGTTCACCGCGACCAGCACGACGAGCAGGGTGATCACGAGCGACATCGTCGAGGACAGGATGCTCAGCCCGAAGAGCGGCAGCGTCAGGAGCTGGACGCCCTGCCACACCATGATCCACGCGGCGAGCACCTGGCCCGCCAGCTTCGTGACCCAGTCGAGGTCCCAGATGTCGTCCGCGGCGCCGAGCAGGCAGATGAAGGTCGCGGAGCCGAGGATCGCCCACGCCTGGTTCGAGGCCTCGAAGACCTCGCCGAGGAACTCCGTGCGCGAGGCGACGAGGAGCGCGACGGCGAACCCCGCCATCATCCCGACGCCGCCCAGCCGCGGGGTCGGCACGCGGTGCACGTCGCGCTCGCGCAGCGGGGTCACCGCGTTCACCCGTCGGGCCAGCACGCGGACCGCGGGGATCACGAGGAAGGTCACGGCCGCGGCGATCGCCATGACCAGGAGGTAGATCCTCACGCGGGCGGACCGCCGTCCTCACCGACGCGATCGGGGTGCTCGCCGTCGCGGCCGGTTGGCTCGCCGTGCTCGCCGTCGCGTCCGCCGTCCGCCCGGGCGGCCGCGTCCGCGCCGGACGGCGCGGCCGGCGCGCCGGACGCCTGCTCGCCGGCCGCCCCTGTGGGAGCAGGCGTGGGAGCGAGGTGCGGGACCACCCGACCGAGCTGCTCGCCCGTGACCGCACCCGCGCGCACGACCCGCAGGACCGGCCCGGTGGCGTCCACGATCGTCGAGGCGACCCCGCCTCGCGCCGGCCCGCCGTCGAGGTAGGCGGCCACACGGGCGCCCAGCTGGTCGCGTGCACCCTCGGCGGTCGTGGCCGCCGGGGCGCCGGTGCGGTTTGCGGACGACACCGCGAGCGGCCCCGTCCGGCGCAGCAGCTCGAGGGCCACCTCGTCGTCGGGCATGCGCAGCGCGACCGTCCCGGCGGTGTCACCGAGGTCCCACGTGAGGGTGGGTTGCGCGCGCAGGATGAGCGTGAGCGCGCCGGGCCAGAACACCTCGGCGAGCGCACGTGCCGCAGGGGGCACGTCGACGGCGAGCACGTCGATCATCGCCGGCGACGCCACCAGCACGGGCGGCGGCATCTGCCGACCGCGACCCTTCGCCGCGAGCAGCGCCGTGACGGCGTCGGCGTCGAAGGCGTCGGCCGCGATGCCGTACACGGTGTCCGTCGGCAGGACGACGAGCCCCCCGTCCGCGAGCACCCGGGCCGCCTGGTCGATCGAGTCGGCACGGGCGTCGTCGTCACAGGGCAGCACGATCACGCGCTCGATCCTGCCACCGATCGGGGCTCGACCCGGTCCGCTCGGCGCGCGCGGCGCCCTGAACGGCGCCGCTGCGGGCGCCTACCCGACCACGCTCCGGGCGCCCCGATGGTCCGCTCACGCCCGAGCCGCCCGTGTGCGGTCCCGCCGGGATGCCACGATCGTCCCGTGTCCCCTGCCCCGCCGTCGCCTCGCCCCGGCCACCGTCGGGCATGGGCGGTCGCCTTCGTCCTCGCGCTCGCCGTCAACCTCTGGGTGCTGTACGCCCCGCGCGTCCCGGGCCCGCCGGGCGGCCTGCGGCTGGACCTCCTCGGGCATGCCGCGACGTTCGCCGCGCTCACCGCGACCGGGCTGCTCGCGGGCATCCCGACGCGCCTCCTGCTCGCCGCGGTCGCCCTCAACGCGGTCGTGAGCGAGCTGGTCCAGCACTTCTTCCTGCCTCACCGCAGCGGCGACGTCACCGATCTCGCCGCCGATGTCGTCGGGATCGCGCTCGGTGTCCTGCTGCACCGCTGGTTCACCGCGCGCGCGTCCCGCCCGCCCCGCGCGTGAGGCCTCGCCGGCGGCCCTCCGCTCGACCCGCCCCGCGCACGGCGCACGCGCACGTCGTCGGCGAGTGTGCGCCGTCGGGCATGCGCTCGACTCACCGCACGGCGCGCACGCCCCGGGGGCGACCGGTGAGGTCGTCGAACGACGTCACCTCGCGCAGGCCCGCGGCCAGCGCGGCCTGGCGCGCCGCGGCCGCCTGGACCTCGGCGTGCTCCATCACGAAGACCCCGGCGGGACGCAGCAGGCGCACCGCGCCGCGCACGACGGCGCGCGGAACCTCCAGGCCGTCGGCTCCCCCGCCGTAGAGCGCGAGCTGGGGGTCGTGGTCGCGGACCTCGGGGTCCACGGGAACGGCGTCCGGGGGGATGTAGGGCGGGTTGGCCACGAGCACGTCGACGGCGCCGTCGAGCGCGGCGAGCAGCTCGACGTCGCGCACGTCACCGACCAGCACCTCAAGGTCGGCGCCGACGCGCTCCGCGTTGGCGCGGGTGAGCGCCACCGCCTCCGGGGAGGCGTCGACGGCGAGCACGCGCACCCGCTCGACCTCGGTCGCCAGCGCGAGCGCGATGCCACCGGCGCCGCAGCACAGGTCGACGACGACGGGCGCACGACCGGCTCGCGCGACCTCGCGAGCGGCGTCGATCGCGTGCTGCGCGACCACCTCCGTCTCGGGCCGCGGCACGAACACGCCGGGTCGGACGAGCAGGTCCAGATGCCGGAACGTCGTCCGGCCGAGCAGGTGCTGGAGCGGCTCGCGTCGACGGCGCCGCTCGACCAGCTCGGCGAAGGCGGCGGCGAAGGTGTCGGGGAGGTCGACGCCGACGAGATACTCCAGCCGATCGCGCCCCAGGGCGTGCGCCGCGAGGGCGCGCGCGTCGTGTCCGGGCGAGGGCACGCCCGCCTCGGCGAGCAGCGCGGTGGCGCCGGCGACGTACTCCCGCAGCGACGCCGTCGGGCGCTCGTGCGTCACGACTCGCCCGCGGCGGCGAGCTTCGCCGCCTCGTCCACCTCGATCGCGGACGCGATCACGGCGTCGAGGTCGCCGTCGAGCACGGCGTCGAGGTTGTAGGACTTGTAGCCCGTGCGGTGGTCGGCGATGCGGTTCTCGGGGAAGTTGTAGGTCCGGATCCGCTCGGACCGGTCGACGGTGCGCACCTGCGAGCGGCGGGCCTCACTCGCTGCAGCCGCGGCCTCCTCCTGGCGCGCCGCCAGGATCCGCGCGCGCAGCACGCGCATGCCGGCCTCGCGGTTCTGCAGCTGCGACTTCTCGTTCTGCATCGAGACGACGATCCCGGTGGGCAGGTGGGTGATCCGGACGGCCGAGTCGGTGGTGTTGACGCTCTGCCCGCCCGGGCCGGACGAGCGGAACACGTCGATGCGCAGATCGCCGGGCTCGATCGCGACCTCGCCCTCGTCCTCCACCTCGGGCAGCACGAGCACCCCCGCCGCGGACGTGTGGATGCGGCCCTGCGACTCGGTCACCGGGACGCGCTGCACGCGGTGCACGCCGCCCTCGTACTTCAGGTGCGCCCACACGCCGTCGGGCTCGCCGTCGGCGCCGACGCCGCGCGACTTCACCGCAAGCTGGACGTCCTTGAAGCCACCCAGCGCGGACTCGGTGGCCTCGAGCACCTGGGTGCTCCAGCCGCGGCGCTCCGCGTAGCGCGTGTACATCCGCAGCAGGTCGCCGGCGAAGAGCGCCGACTCCTCACCGCCCTCGCCCGCCTTGATCTCGAGGATGACGTCGCGTCCGTCGTCGGGGTCGCGGGGCACGAGCACGCGGCGCAGGTGCTCCGCGGCGGCCTCGCTCTGCTCGAGCAGGGCCGCGTGCTCGCCTGCGAAGTCCTCGTCCTCGGCGGCGAGCTCAGCGGCGGCCTCGGCGTCGTCGCTCGCCTGGCGCCAGGCGCGGTAGGCAGCGACGACGCGGCCCAGCTCGGCGTAGCGCCGCCCGACGGAGCGGGCGCGGCCGGCGTCGGCGTGCAGCGCGGGGTCGGCGAGCTCGGCCTCGAGTCGTGCGTGCTCGGCCAGCATGGGCGCCACGACGGCGAAGTCCTCGGCCATGTCACTTCCTCTCAGCACCGCGGTGGTCGGCGCAGCCGTCGCTGCCCGGAGACGACGCGAGCGCCGGCACCCTGGCGGGTGCCGGCGCTCGTCGACGTCGTTACTTGGCGGTCTTCTTGCCGTACCGCGCCTCGAACCGGGCCACGCGGCCGCCGGTGTCGAGGATCTTCTGCTTGCCCGTGTAGAACGGGTGGCAGGCGCTGCACACGTCGGCGCTGATGTGGCCGGACGTGGCGGTGCTACGGGTGGTGAAGGTGTTGCCGCAGGTGCACGTCACCTCGGTGATGACGTACTCGGGGTGGATCCCGCTCTTCATGGTGTCCTCCAATTCGGGGAGCCGCCGGGTCGCCGCTCGTGCGAGGGACGTGAACCGGGGGCCAGCGTTCTATTCTGCCACCCGCGTCAAGTCGCGGGTCGCCCTCAGCCGACGAGCTCGTTGGCCTGGCTCGGGACCGTCGGGGTGGTCTTCTGGACGGTCATGAGGAACTCGGCGTTCGTCGGGATCTCGCGCACCTTACCCAGGAGAAGCTCGAGCGCGGGCTGCTGCTCGAGACCGCCCATGAGGCGGCGCAGCTTCCAGACGATCTTGAGCTCGTCCGCGGAGATGAGGATCTCCTCGCGGCGGGTGCCGGACGCGTTCACGTCGATCGCCGGGAAGATGCGCTTGTCCGCGAGCTGGCGGGACAGGCGCAGCTCCATGTTTCCGGTGCCCTTGAACTCCTCGAAGATGACCTCGTCCATCTTCGAGCCCGTCTCCACGAGCGCGGAAGCCAGGATCGTCAGCGAACCGCCGTGCTCGATGTTGCGCGCGGCGCCGAAGAACTTCTTGGGCGGGTAGAGCGCGGACGCGTCCACACCACCGGACAGGATGCGGCCCGACGCGGGAGCGGCGAGGTTGTAGGCCCGCGAGAGTCGCGTGATGGAGTCCAGCAGCACCACGACGTCCTTGCCGAGCTCGACGAGACGCTTGGCGCGCTCGATCGCGAGCTCCGCGATGATCGTGTGGTCGCCCGGGGGACGGTCGAACGTCGAGGCGATGACCTCGCCCTTGACCGTGCGCTCCCAGTCGGTGACCTCCTCGGGACGCTCGTCCGCGAGCACCACCATGAGGTGGACCTCGGGGTTGTTCGTGGTGATCGCGTTGGCGAGCTGCTGCATCACGATCGTCTTGCCCGCCTTGGGCGGGGCCACGATGAGGCCGCGCTGACCCTTCCCGATCGGCGAGACGAGGTCGATGATGCGGGCCGTGACGGCGCGCGGCTCGGTCTCCAGGCGCAGGCGCTGCTGCGGGTAGAGCGGGGTGAGCTTGCCGAACTCGGGGCGCTGACGCGCGCGGTCCACGCTCATCCCGTTGACGGTGTCGAGGCGGACCAGCGCGTTGAACTTCTGGCGCTGGTTGCCCTGGGACTCACCCTCACGGGGGGCGCGCACCGCACCGGTGATCGCGTCACCGCGACGCAGGCCGCTCTTCTTGACCTGGTTGAGGGGCACGTAGACGTCGTCCGAGCCGGGGAGGTACCCGCTCGTCCGGACGAAGGCGTAGTTGTCGAGGATGTCCAGGACGCCGGCGACGGGGACGAGCACGTCGTCGTCGGTCACCTCGACCTCCTCGTAGGCGACCTGGGCCTCACCGCGGCCGCCGCGACGCTTGCGGTCGCGGAAGCGGTCACGGCCCCGACGGCGACGGCCGCCCTGATCGTCGTCGTACACGTCGGGGCCGGCGGCCTGACGCGTCCGGTTGTTCTGGGAGCTCGCGGAGCCGGCCGAGCCGGAGCCCTGGTTGCCGCCCTGGTTACCGCTGGGCTGGCCACCCTGGCCGCCCCGGACGGGGGCGTCCTCGGCGCGGGGCTCGGGCAGCTTAATGTCCTCGAGGCTCGCGCGGCGCCCGTCGCGCTGCTGGCCGTTCTGGCCGTTCTGGCGGTTCTGGCCCTGGCGGCCGCTCTGCGCGTTGTCGCGCTGGCCGCCCTGGGAGTTCTCGCGCTGGCCGTTCTCGCGCTGCGCATTGCGCGCGCCGTCGCGCTGGCCCTCGCTCGAGTCGTCACGCGGGGCGTTGCGCACGCTGTCGCGCTGGCCACCCTCGCTCGAGTCGTCACGCGGGGCGTTGCGCACGCTGTCGCGCTGGCCACCCTCGCTCGAGTCGTCACGCGAGGCGTTGCGCACGCTGTCGCGCTGGCCACCCTCGCTCGAGTCGTCACGCGAGGCGTTGCGCAGGGTGTCGCCCTCGCCACCCTCGTTCGACGTGTTCGGCGCGCTCTCGCCCGCGACGCGCTGCGCGCGGCGGGTGCGACGCGCCGGAGCGGAGTGCTCGCCGTCGGTCGCGGGCGCTGCCGCCGCGGGCGCTGCCGCCGCGGGTGCTGCGGCCGCGGACGCCGGGGCCGGCCGGGAGCCGCCACGCGACTCGATGGCCGTGACGAGGTCGCCCTTGCGCATCTTCGAGATGCCGGAGATTCCGAGCGCGCCGGCCATCTCCTGCAGCTGCACGAGCTTGAGGGCGCTCAGTGACCCGCCACGGGCTGCGGCGGTGTCGGTGCTGTTGGTCACAGGTTCCTCACTGGATCTGCGTCGATGATGGACGCGTTGTTCTGAGGTCCGAACGGTACGGGCGTCTGAGCCGGCACCGGGGGGAAGCACCGCCACGGAAGAATCGGCCGCTGGCACGCGACACGTGCATCTGCACGGGCCTCTGCAGGAGGCGTTGCGGGGTGCTGTACGCCCAGGGTACACCGTCAACGCCGTCGCGACGGGTTGCGTGACGTGCCGCGCGTCACGCGCGTTCTGCGGTCAACGGCTGACCCCTGACTGCGATCGCCGACCGCCGACCGCCGACCGTCACCCGGGTCGCCCCCGCCGCACTCATCGATGCGGTCGATCTCGCACTCACCACAAGGCGGCCGGCCCGCTCGGCGATGCATCGGGAGTTCCTCCACCTCGCTCGCCGTCGCGCAGACTTCCGCCCCGCTCGCCACCGGGCAGGGCTGCGCCGGGAGCCGCGCCTGCGTTGGATCCGTCGTCGCCGGGGCTGTCGCCCCCGGACAGTCCTCCGCCAGGAGCCGCGCCACCGCCGCCGGGTCCGTCGCTGGACAGGGCTCCGCCAGGAGTTGCGCCACCTCGTGCGTCACCTCCGCTGGACCCGCTGCCACCGCCTCGTCTGCCACCGGGATCGTCACCACCGCTGGACCCGCCGCCGCCTCGTCCGTCGTGGCCGGGTCCGTTGGTGGGCGGAGTTCTCCCCACGCCGGTGGGTCGGCGTTTGGGGACGAGGAGCTCGTCGTCCAGGCGGGTGGTGGTGCCGATCGTCCGTCCGTCGGTGGTGGTGAAGGTGAACCCGCCCCGGACCTTGGTGATGGTGGTGTGCTCGCGGTGGAGGCGGTGGTGATGCTCGCGACACAGCGTCACCGCGTTCACCAGGCTCGTGTCACCACCCTGGTTCCACTCGATCACGTGGTGCACCTCGCACCACGCCGCCCGCAAGACGCATCCGGGCCACTGGCAGTGCCTGTCCCGCACCAGCACCGCACGACGCAGATCCCCCGTGTAGGTGCGCTGCGTGCGCCCCACGTCCAGTGGTTCACCCTCGGCGTCGAGGACGACGCGCTGCCACATCGCGTCACACGCCACCACATCCAACGCCGCGAACGGCACGAGGGTCCCGTCCATCAGCTCTGCCAACACCGGCTCACGTTCGAGCCCCGACCGCTCGTAGGCCACCGACAACCCCGACCCCGCCGACCCTGCCGACCGCGACCCCGCCGAGCCAGTCGTCGCGCCAGGACCGCCGGAGCGGCCGAAGGCATCCGACCGTGATGCCGCTGCGGCAGCATCGCCGTCTGCCGCGCAGGAGTAGGTGCGGCGCAGGTGGTGCAGGAGGAGCCAGGTGTCCTGGCGGACCAGGATGCTCAGGTGGGGTCGGACCTGCGCGCCGGCCCTGTCCACCCCGACGCCCAGGGCACGGTCGGCGAGCAGGACCAGGGCGTCCGCGCGACGCTGATCCGGGTTGCGCTCATCCCCGTCCGCCGGCACCGGGGTCACGGCGTCCAGCGCGGTGCGCAGCGTCGCCGCCGACAACACATCCAACGCCCCCTCCACCCGCACGACCTCACCCCGCGCGGTCAGGCGGAGGAACCGCGCCTTGCGCGCCGCCTCGTAGGACGCGTCGGTCTTCTCCGCTTCCAGGGCGGCGGCCTGACCCTGCAGCTCCCGCCGCAGCACCGGCACCGCCACACTCTTGGCCCGGGCCACGATCTCCACCTCACGCCCCGCAAGGCGCTCCCGCGTCGAAGGGTCGACCCCGGCCAGGACGGTCGCAACGACCTGGATATGCCCGTCGGTCACCTCACCCCGCCCCGCGGCGTCCCGCAACCTGGGCAGCAGCTCCAGAATCTCCCCGGCCTGCTCCTCACCCCGAGCCACCCCCACACCCTGACGGGAGGCCTCCGCCCGCCACCGCGTGAAGTCCCCCACCCGACGACCCGCCGGAGTCCGCCGCCACGACCCCGAGGACCGCACCACCCCCGCCACCTCAGCCCGCGCCACCCCCAGGACCGTGGCGACCTCATCCAGCACCCCGAGAACCTCCACAGCCGCCGCACCCACCGCTGCAGCGCCGACACCCGGATCAGCCGCCGCAGCCGCACGCGCCACACCAGCCGCGGCGACGACCTCACCCACCACCACCCGCAACCGCGACACACACTCAGACAACCCCGACACACCCGGCGCACCCGACGCGGCACCGAACGCCGACGACGCGGGCAACGGCAGCGCAGACGACGGCGACACCAGCGACGCAGACACCACCGACGACTGCGGGAGCGTCTGCGGAACACCCGAGGCACGCCGGACTTCGGACGACTCCGGCGCGAGAGAGGGCCGAGGCGCACTCGCCAGCCTCGGCACGAGCGACGACGCCGACACTGCGGTGGGCCGCCCACCGTCCGGCGCCACGACCATCGACATCGACATCGACATCGACGCCCGCGCGGACGCCCGCGCGGGCGACCGGCGCGGCCCACGACCAGCACCAACCGGCTCTGCCGCCACCCCGCTCACCCCCTCGTCAGCCAACCCCACGCAAATCGAACGTGTGTACCTATCATACGTCTTTAGTAGCAGAAGTACACCCCCCAGTTTGACCTGTGGACACAGGTTCACCGATGCAAACTGGGGACAGCCGACGACTCCGAATGAGAGTTCCGGAGAGGCGCGTCGGGGTGCCGAGACGCGACAGCGACGCAGAAGAGACACAGAGAAGAAGCGCAGGACAGCGCCGTGGGTGGGAGAACGGAGGGCTGTCTCCTCGCCAAGTCCGAGCAGACGCCCGTACCGCAAGGCTGGAAGGTGCAGCGCGTGCCTGAGCCCGGCAGCCTGGTCGACGGGCCGAAGACGTGTCCCACGAGGGGACACACGGCCACGCGCGGCGTTCAAGGATGGCCCGCGGTTCGCGCGGCGAACGCGGGCGCGGCGGAGGATGACACCGCGGACAGCTGACTGCCGACGGCTGAGCGAGCTGACCGCCGAACATCCGAACAGACCGACCACCCGGCGAACCCACCACCCGCCAAGCCCGCCGCCGCTCCCCGAACGACTCAGTCGAGCAGCCGCGCCCCGATCTGGTCCACGTCCAGCACGTGGGCCGTCCAGCCCTCCCCCGCGAGCGACGCGCGCAGGCCCGCGGGCACGACGTCGAGCACGAGCACCGTCGGACCGGCACCCGAGATGACGGCGGGCAGCCCGAGGGCCCGCAGTCGCCCGAGGAGCGCGGTGCTCGCCGGCAGCACGTCGGCCCGGTATTGCTGGTGCAGCCGGTCCCGCGTCGCCTCGAGGAAGAGGTCGGCTCGGCCCGAGAGGGCGAGCACGAGCAGCGCGGTCCGCGCCCCTGTGAACGCCGCGTCGGCGTGCGGCACGGTCGCCGGCAGCACCGAACGGGCCACCTTCGTGGCCAGCGACGTCTGCGGCACGAGCGCCGTCACGGTCAGTGCCGGATCGACCGCCAGCCGAACCGCGTCGACCTCGCCCTCCTGAGGTGTCCAGGCGAGCGTGGCCCCACCGAGCACCGCCGCGGCGGCGTTGTCGGGATGCCCCTCCCACTCGCTCGCCAGCTCGAGCACCGTGGCGTCGCCGAGCGCCTCGGGCTCCGAGATGAGCCCACGCGCGGCAACGAGCCCGGCGACCACCGCGGCTGCCGAGGAACCCAGGCCCCGCCCGTGCGGGATCGCGTTCCGAGCGCGCAGGTCGAGACCGACCTGCGGCGCCCGCGCGATCTCGAGCCCGGCCCGGACGGCCTGGACGACGAGGTGATCCTCGCCGTCGGGCACGGTTCCTGCCCCCTCGCCCTCGACGTGCGTGCGCGTGGCGCCCGTCGTGGCGCGCACCTCGACCACGTCGTGCAGACCGAGCGCGAGCCCGAACGCGTCGAATCCCGGCCCCAGGTTCGCGCTCGTCGCGGGCACCTGCACCCGGACGACGTCGCGGACGATCCGCACGGCCGGCCCTCAACCGAGGCCGAGGACGTCGGCCACGGCCGCCGTCGTCGGGGGGACCACGACCGGCGAGATGACGGTGTCGCCGAGCGCCGTGGCGGTGTCCTTGAGCCCGTTGCCCGTCACGGTGCACACGATCGTCGCGCCGGCGGGGACGTCACCGGCCTCGGCACGGGCCAGCAGGCCGGCCACCGAGGCGGCCGAGGCGGGCTCCACGAAGACGCCGACCTCGCTCGCGATGAACGCCTGGGCGTCGAGGATCTCCGCGTCGGACACCGCGTCGATCCGCCCGCCCGAGTCGTCCCGTGCGGCGACGGCGAGCGCCCACGACGCCGGGTTGCCGATCCGGATGGCGGTCGCGATCGTCTCGGGGTGCTCCACCGGCTCGCCCTTCACGAACGGCGCGGCGCCCTCGGCCTGCACACCCCACATCACGGGGGTGCGGGTGGCGCGTCCCTCGGCCGCGTACTCGCGGTAGCCCATCCAGTACGCCGAGATGTTCCCGGCGTTCCCGACCGGCAGCACGTGGATCGTGGGGGCGTCCCCGAGCGCGTCGACGATCTCGAACGCCGCGGTCTTCTGGCCCTGCAGGCGGTAGGGGTTGACCGAGTTCACGAGCGCGACGTCGGGGCGCGTGCCGAGCTCGCGCACCACGCGCAGCCCGTCGTCGAAGTTCCCCTCGAGGGAGACGAGCGTCGCCCCGTGCACGATCGCCTGCGCCAGCTTGCCCGCCGCGATCTTCCCCGCGGGGAGCACGACGGCGCAGGCCAGGCCCGCGCGGGCGGCGTAGGCCGCGGCGCTCGCCGAGGTGTTCCCGGTCGACGCGCAGACCACGAGGGCCGGCCCGGTCGCGAGCACCTTCGAGACCGCGACCGTCATGCCGCGGTCCTTGAACGACCCGGTCGGGTTCGCGCCCTCGACCTTGAGGAACACCCGGCCGCCCACGCGCTCCGACAGCGCGGGCGCCTCGACGAGCGGCGTGCCCCCCTCGCCGAGCGTGACCACCGGGTCCCCCGGCTCGATCGGCAGGTGGTCGGCGTACTCGGCGATGATGCCGCGCCACTGGTGGGCCATGGGTCTTCCTCCTGCTGGGCCGCGCGGGGCGCGGGGGTCGAGACGGGTCGAGACGGTCGGGACGGGTCGAGGTGAACGGACGGGGACGTGGAGGTCGAAGAGGCGAGTCAGCCGGACTCAGGGACGCTCGACGCGGTGCACGGCGAGGATCTCGGTGAGCTCGTGCGCCTCGCGCAGCGCGGCCACCGTGCGGGCGAGCGAGGCCTCGTCGGCGTCGTGCGTCACGACGACGAGGACCGCCGTGCCCGACGTCGACGGGCTCTGCTGCACGGACTCGATGGAGACGCCGTTGTCGGCGACGAGCGAGGCGATGCGCGCGAGCACGCCCGGGCGGTCCTCCGCCTCGAGCGTGATCTGCATCCGGCTGCGGACGTGGTCGGGGCTCGCGAGCGGGAGCTCGGCGTACGCGGACTCCGCGGGCGCGCGGCCGCCCTGCACCCGGTGCCGCGCCGCGGCGACCACGTCGCCAAGCACGGCGCTCGCCGTCGGGCGGCCGCCGGCGCCGGCGCCGTAGAACATGAGCCGCCCCGCCGCCTCCGCCTCCACCACCACGGCGTTGAACGCACCGCCCACGCCCGCGAGGGGATGCGCAGCGGGCAGGACCGCCGGGTGCACGCGCAGCGCGACGGCCTCGCCGTCGGCCGTGGCCACCCGCTCGACGATCGCGAGCAGCTTGATGACGCCGCCCATCCGCCGCGCCGTGTCGATGTCGCGTGCGGTGATCGACGTGATGCCCTCGCGCACGACGTCGTCCATCGACACGCGCGTGTGGAACGCCAGCGACGCGAGGATCGCCGCCTTGGCCGCGGCGTCGTACCCCTCGACGTCGGCGGTCGGGTCGGCCTCGGCGTAACCGAGCTCCTGCGCACGCGCCAGGGCGTCCGCGAAGTCCAGTCCGCCGGTCGTCATCTGGTCGAGGATGTAGTTCGTCGTGCCGTTGACGATGCCGAGCACGCGCTGGACGCGGTCGCCCGCGAGCGACTCGCGCACGCCGCGCACCACGGGTACCGCGCCCGCCACCGCGGCCTCGTAGAGGATGTCGACGCCCGCCGCGTCCGCCGCCTCGTACAGCTCGGGGCCGTGCGCGGCGAGCAGCGCCTTGTTCGCGGTGACGACGGACGCGCCGTTCCGGATCGCCGCGTGCACGAGCTCGCGTGCACGGGTGGTGCCGCCGATGAGCTCGACCACGACGTCGGCACGCGCCACGAGCGCGTCGGCGTCGCTCGTGAGCAGGTCGCGCGGCACGGCGGGGTCGCGGTCGGCCGCCGCGTCGCGCACCGCGACGCCCACGAGCTCGACCGGGGCGCCCACCCGGGCACCGATCTCCTCGCCGTGCTCCACGAGCACCCGAGCGACCTGCGTCCCGACCGTCCCGCACCCGAGCAGTGCCACCCGGACGGCGGACGGCGCCGCCGAGGCACCCGAGGTGGACGGCGCTGGAGACGCCGGGGCAGGCAGGGACACGACACGCTCCTGGAGCTGGCGGGGGCCCGTGCGGGCGGCGGACAGGTCGGTCCCCCACCCTAGCCTCCGGCGCCCGTGCTCCCGGGCCGTGTCCAGGGTCCGACGGCGAGCGCCAGTCGGTCGACGAGCGCCCGCAGGTGGGACGCTCCCGACGGCGAGCGCCCACCCTCCTCACCCCAGGTCGAGCGCGAGCAGGTCCTCGACCGTCTCGCGTCGCACGATCGGCGTCGCCACGCCGTCGCGCACCGCCACGACGCCGGGCCGCGGCACGAGGTTGTACTGGCTCGCCATCGAGCGCCCGTAGGCACCCGTCGTCGCGACGGCGAGCAGGTCGCCCGCCCGCACGTCGCCCGGCAGGAGCACGTCGTGCACCACGATGTCGCCGCTCTCGCAGTGCTTGCCGACCACCCGCGCCAGCACGCCCGGCGCCCGGCTCGCCCGACCGACGACCTCCGTGTGGTAGCGCGCGTCGTACAGCGCGGTCCGGATGTTGTCGCTCATGCCGCCGTCCACCGAGACGTACAGGCGCGTCGCGCCGTCCGGGGACGACGCCGGGAGCGCGACCTCCTTGACGGTGCCCACCGTGTAGAGGGTGAGGCCCGCCGGCCCGGCGATGGACCGCCCGGGCTCGAAGGAGACGTCCGGCACGCTCGTCCCGGTCTCCTGCGCGGCGCGCACGACGGCGCCCGCGGTCTCCTTCGCGATGCGCTCGGGCTCGAGCTCGACCTCGCCGGGCAGGTAGGCGACGCCGAACCCACCCCCCAGGTCGACCTCGCCGACGAGCACGCCGGTGCGCGCGGCGAGGTCGGCGCGCAGCGCCATGACGGCCCCGGCGGCCGCGTCGAACCCGGCCGCGTCGAGGATCTGGCTGCCGATGTGCGAGTGCAGCCCGACCAGGTCCAGCTCCTCCCGCGCGAGCACCGCGAGGAGGGCGCGCATGGCCGGGGAGGTCTCGCCGTCGTGCGCGTGCAGCGAGAGCCCGAACTTCTGGTCCTCGTGCGCGGTGGAGATGAACTCGTGCCCCCCGGCGTGCACCCCCGTCGTCACGCGCACCATCACAGGCGCACGCACGCCCAGCCGCGCGGCCGCGTCGGCCACGCGGGTCACCTCCGGCTCGGAGTCCAGCACGATCCGCCCGACGCCGGAACGCAGCGCGAGCTCGATCTCCTCGTCCGACTTGTTGTTCCCGTGCAGCCCGATCTGGGCCCCGGGCACGCCGGCCGACAGCGCCGTGGTCAGCTCGCCGAGCGTGGCGGTGTCGATCCGCAGCCCCTCCTGGGTCATCCAGCGCGCGACGGCGCGGCACAGGAAGGCCTTGCCCGCGTAGTACACCTCCGCGTGCGCGCCGACGTCGGCGAACGCCGCGGTGAACGCGTCGCGGAACGCGCGCGCCCGCGCGCGCATGTCCGCCTCGTCCACGACGTACAGCGGTGTGCCGAAGCGCGCCGCGAGGTCGTGCACGCCCACGCCGCCGACGGCGAGCGCACCCTCCGCGGTGCGGCTCGCCGTCGCGGGCCACGGCAGGCCGAGGGGTCCGGGTCGCGCGTCCGGCTCGGTGAGGCTCGCGGTCATCTCGCTCCGATCGTGGGAGGTGCGGGGAAGTCGTGCGTCGTCGTCGGCCGACGTGGCCGGGGAGGCGGCCTGCCGACCGCGGACGGTCGCCGGTCGTGGGCCGACCTCGTCAACGGGCCGGTGGGTGCTCCGGAGTGCCACGGTCGCACACGACCCCTGCGCCGGACCGTCGTCACCCGGGGTCAGAAGTCGAGGCCGTGGTAGAAGTCGAGCGCGGCCTCGGCGTCCTCGGCCACCACCGTGTAGGAGCCGAGGTCCTCGTCGTTCCACACGATCGTGACGAGGCCGTCCTCGTTGAAGATCCAGTAGGTGCCGGACGCCTCGTCGTCGGGGAAGACCGGGCCGCTCTCGACGGCCGTCCCGATCGTCGCGGCCGTCGCCTGGGCGTCGGCGGCGGCCGCCTCGGAGGTCCCGAACCGGGAGGCGGTCAGCGTGACCGGCACGGCCGCGCCGGCGAACACGCCGACGTAGGACTCGGTCGACCCCGCGGGCGGCACCGGGTTCGTCACGTACCCGGGGGCCCCGAGCGTGAACGTGGTGCCCGAGGGGCCGTCGGAGCCGAACTCTCCGCCGGTGACCTCGGTGGGTAGCGCGGCGAGCAGCGGCCCGCCCGCGGTGGCGGCGGTGCCGACGTCGCCCGACGCCGTCGGACCGGCGGTCGCACCGGTCCCGTCGTCCGAGCGGTTGAACCAGATCACCACACCGATGAGCACGACGACGGCGACGACCGCGGCGGCCACGAGGGCCCGGGTCCGCGTCCCGAGCGCCCCCCGGGCGCTCCGACCTCGCGCAGGCTCGGCGCCCTGTCCCGAGCGCGTCCGCTCACGCCGGCCGCCCGACACGGGGGCCTCGCCCGGGGCGTGCCCGTCGCCCGCCGTGCCCACGCTCACGGTCGGTGCACCGAGGACCGGTGCCGCGCCGTCGGGGGCTAGTGGTGTCGAGCCGGACGGCGGCGCCGAGGCCGCGGGCTCCCCCGGCGGCGCGCCGCCGGCGGACGGGCCGACCGCGACCCCGCTCGCACGGGTGGAGGCTCCCGCGCCGGCACCGACCGCACCGCCGGCGGCCCGCGCGGCGCGCGCCTCCCGCAGCTGGCGCCGCGTCATCCCGACGAGGACGTCGGGCTCCGCGGGCAGCGGCGGCGTGGGCGCGGCCGGAACCTGCACGGCGGGAACGGGGCCGGGAATCGTCGGCACCGACGGTGACGAGGAGCCCGCGCCCCCGCCCTCGGACGCGTCGTCGTCCTGCGGCAGGTAGGAGGTGGACAGCTCGTCCTCGCCCGCACGCAGGTACGCGTACGGGTCGGACGGCTCTGCGCCGGCGCCTCGGCCGGGTGTCCTGTGCTGGTCGCTCAAGGGTCCCCTCCTCACGGGTCACCCTAGACACAAATGCGCAGGCGCTCTCACCGGACTGGTACTCTCGTGTGTCGCATCCCGCCGTCGGCGAGGCGCACAGGCACCCGTAGCTCAGTGGATAGAGCGTCTGCCTCCGGAGCAGAAGGTCGCTGGTTCGAATCCAGTCGGGTGTACTCCGCACAGGGCCTCTGACCTGGGACGACGTCCCGGCTTTGGAGGCCCTGCACCCTTCTCGGGACGGTGTCGAGACGCGCTCAGCGGCCACCCGGGGAGTGCCCGGCACGGCGGCACCGAGCCGGCGCGGACGGCTGATCGACTCAGTAGGCTGCCGTCATGCCCTCCCCCACCGGATCCCAGTTCGTCCTGCACGACGCCGACTCCAACGCCACGGCCGTCGTCACCGAGGTGGGGGCGTCGCTGCGCTCGTTCGCCGTGGCCGGCCGCGACGTCGTGGTGAGCTACCCGGAGTCCGACCTCTCCCCCGCAGGTCACGGCGCGATCCTCGCCCCGTGGCCGAACCGCCTCGACCACGGCCGCTACACGTGGGACGGCGAGACCTACCAGGTCCCGATCACCGAGGTGGAGCGGTCCACCGCCCTGCACGGCCTCGTGCAGCACGTGCGCTGGTCCCTCGTGGACGCCACGACGACGCAGCTCGTCCTCGCCGTCGACACGGTGCCCGTCGGCGGCTACCCGTGGCAGCTGGAGATGCTCGCGACGTACACGCTGCACGGCGCCGACCTGGTCATCGAGGTCGACGCGACGAACGCCTCCGCCACGGCGGCGCCCTACGGCATCGGCTTCCACCCGTGGCTGCACCCGGGACCGGGCGGCCTGAACGCCGCGAGCCTTCGCCTCGACGCGACGCAGTGGGTCCGCCCGGACGAGCGCCTGCTCCCGGCAGGCGTCGAGGACCTCCCGGCGGACTTCGACTTCCGCACCGAGCGCGCCTACGGCACGACGGACCTCGACGACGCGTTCGTCGGCGTCACCCGGGACGCCGACGGGCTGTCGTGGATCCGGCTCACCGGTGACGACGGCCGCACGGCGGCGGTCTGGATGGACGACTCGATGGACACCTGGCAGGTGTGCTCCGGCGACCACATCGGCGCCGTTCCCTACCGTCGCGCAGGCCTCGCCGCCGAGCCGATGAGCTGCATCGCGGACGCCTTCAACAGCGAGGACCGCCTGGTCCGGCTCGAACCGGGCGCGACGGCGAGCGTGCGCTGGGGACTGTCGCTGCGGTGAGCGCCACCGTCGGCCCGTCGCTCAGGTGACGGGCCGACGGTGGCGCCCCGCGGGCGCGAGGTCGCCGCGTGAGGTGAGCTGCGCCGTCGGGCACGAGGCTCCGACGCCGAAGCGGCCCCGGCGGGCGAGGAGTGGTCCGGGTGGCCCCGGCGAACGCGGCGCGTCAGGCGCAGACGGCGCCCGAGGTGGTGATCGGCGTCGCGTCGTGCGACTGCAGCCACGCCAGAGGGTCGACGGCGCTCGCGACGGAGTCCGACGTGTCGCCGACGTGGATCTCGAGGTGCAGGTGCGGCCCCGTCGAGTTCCCGTAGCTGCCGGCCTCGCCGATCACGTCGCCGACGCTGACCTTGTCGCCGACGTTCACGAACACGCCGTCCGGGTACATGTGGATGTACCACGACTCGACCTTCTGGCCGTCGATCTCGTGCTCGATGATGACGAGCATCCCCGAGCGGCCCTCCTTGCCGGCGCCGGCGTAGATGACGGTGCCGTCGGCGATCGCGTGGATCGGCGTGCCGAGCGGGGCCGCGAAGTCCTGGCCGAGGTGCTCCGAGCCCCACCGCGGACCGAAGGCGGACGTCAGACGGTAGACCCCGTCCTGGACCGGCATCGAGAGCGTGAGGTACTCGCTGGAGTCCATCGCGGCGAGCGCGCCGTTCGCGGCGGCCTCGTCGGGCGCGCCGCACGTCGGGAGCGTCGAACGCTCCTCGGACCGGGAGGCGGTGATCTCGCTGCGCGCCTCCGCCAGCTGGTCCGCGGCCAGCAGCGCGGCGGTGTCCTCGCTGCCGGCGGCGCTCGACGCACCGGCGTCCGTCGCGGCCTGCGCCGCGGCTGCGGGGGTGGCGGTGAGGGTGTCGAGGGCGCTCGCGTCGGCCAGCGGGGTGGCGGAGGCCTCGTTCGCCTGCCGCTGCTGCGCCGACAGGAACGGCGTGAGCACCGTGGCAGCGCCGAGGGCGGTCAGCACCGCGACGCGGGGCGCCCAGTGCGTGAACCGGTGACCGGCGCGCGCGGGCTCCTGCGGAACCGAGGGCATCGCCGGGCTTGCCGGGGTCGGCGGCACGGGCGGCGTGGGCGGCACGGGCGGGTGCCCGCCGCGCCGCTCGCGCGCACGGATGCGGCGCAGCACGACGGTGTCGTCGTCACGCTGGGCGACCGACCTCTCGGCCGGTGGCACCGACGCGCTGAACGCGGTGGCGGCGATCGCGATGCGGCTGAGGGTCACGGCGACCGAGGCGAGCTCGGCCTGGGTGCCCGAGGCGTCCGGCTCGACCGTCGACGCGACAGCGTCGAGGCAGCCGCCGGCCCCCGCTGCGTCGGCGGCCTCCACGGCGGCGACGGCGTCAGCGATCTCCGCGGCGGCGACGGCGTCAGCGGCCTCCACGGCGACGGTCGGCGTGTCGGGGGCCGCCGGCATGGCGGCGGTGGCGGCGAGGCGCGCCACGTCGTGGGTCACGTCAGCGGTCGGCGACTGGACGGGTGCTGCCGTCGTGGCGGCCGCCTCGACCGGCGCGGCCGTCGCGACCGACTCGGCCGGCGCGACGGCAGCAGCCGCGATCGCCGCGGGAGCAGCGGTCTCGACGGGCGCCGTCGCGGTCACGACCGGCTGCACCGGCGGAGCCAGCACGGCGACGGGAGAAGCGGCCGGCACAGCCCCCGCAGAGGACGCCGGCGCCGACGCCGCGGCGGTCGCCCGCATCGCGCGGCGCGTGAGCGGCGCGGGGGTCACCGGAGCGAGGGCGAGGGCCGCGGAGACGAGCTCGGCGGCGGTCACCGGAGCGGCGGTCACCGGAGCGGCGGTCACCGGAGCGGCGGTCGCAGCAGGAGTGGACGGAGCCTCGGGAGCCGACACGGTCGCGACCGGGGTCGAAACTACCGGCCTCGAGACGCCGCCTGTCGGCATCGCGGCGCGGTCGACCTCGAGTGACGAGCGCTCCCGCGCGGCGCGCAGCTCGCGGCGGGTCGGAACGGCCTGGGCGTCGAACCGAGCACCGGTGACCGCGTCATCGACGGTGACGGCCAGTGCTGCGTGACGAGCGTGCGGAGCGGCGACAGCGGCGAGTCGTCGGGCGCGGCGGGTGCCGGGAGCGGGCACCGTGGCGTCGGTCGACAGCACGCTCACACGTCCTCCGAGGTCTCGGGTGGGGGCCGCCCCGCCGGATTCGGGCTCGCGTGAACGCGTTCCGAACAGGGGGTGGCGAGATCACGAAACTGTAACGCACCCGTCCGAGCGCCGCCACGCGGTGCGAGCACCGTCACACGCCCTGTGGATCGTGGCACCCTGGGGCCATGACCTCTGGTGCACAGCGGGCGACGGTGTCCGGCCCTGTCGGCCCGGCCGGCCAGGGCGGCGAACCCACCACCCGGGTCCTCGTCGTGGAGGACTCCCCCGAGATCGCGACGCAGGTCTCCCGGCGGTTCGCCGCGGAGGGCTGGGAGGTGCGGGTCGCGACCGACGGGCCATCCGGCGTCGAGAACGCGCGCAGCTACTCCCCGCACGTCATCGTGCTCGACGTCATGCTGCCGGGCTTCGACGGCCTCGAGGTGTGCCGGCGCATCCAGGCCGACGACGCGCGTGCGATCCCGATCCTCATGCTCACCGCGCGCGACGACGAGACCGACCTCCTCGTCGGGCTCGGTGTCGGCGCCGACGACTACATGACCAAGCCGTTCTCGATGCGCGAGCTCGTCGCCCGGGTCAAGGCGCTGCTGCGCCGCCACGAGCGCACCTCGCGCGTCGCCGTCGCGGACGTGAGCTCGCCGTCGGGCCCTCCGCCGATCGAGCTCGGCGACCTCTTCATCGATCGTGCGCAGCGGCGGGTGAGCCGCGCGGGCGACGAGGCCCACCTCACGCCGACCGAGTTCGACCTGCTCGTCTGCCTCGCCTCGTCCCCGCGCACCGTCCTCACGCGCGAGCGGCTGCTCGAGGAGGTGTGGGACTGGATCGACGCGAGCGGCACGCGCACCGTCGACTCCCACATCAAGGCGCTGCGCCGCAAGCTGGGCTCCGACCTCATCCGCACGGTGCACGGCGTCGGGTACTCGCTCGAGCCGCCCACCGTCTAGCGGCGCGGCCCCGTGCGCGCAACCTCTGCGGGTGCCCGGCACGCGCGGCGGACCCCGACCGAGACGCTGCGGTACGCCGTCGACGTCCGTCCCCTGGACCGCCTGCGCACCATCCGGATGAAGCTCGGCGTGCTGGTGGCGGCCTCGGTCACCGTCTCCTCGATCATCGTGTGGACCGGGCGCAACCTCGACGCGCGCTGGTACATGACGTTCCCGTTCGCGATCGCGCTCGCCCTGCTCGTCACGCAGGTCCTCGCGCGCGGGATGACGTCACCCCTGCGCGAGATGACGGCCGCCGCGCGCGCGATGTCGGGCGGGGACTACTCGATCCGGGTGCGCACCACCAGCCGCGACGAGGTGGGCCAGCTCGGGCACGCGTTCAACGCCATGGCCGCCGACCTCGCAAGCCTCGCCGAGGCGCAGCGCGCCATCGTGGCCAACGTGTCGCACGAGCTGCGCACGCCGATCGCCGCGCTCATGGCGCAGCTGGAGAACATGGTCGACGGCGTGACCGAGCCCGACCACGAGGCCCTCGAGTCCGCCCTCGCCCAGACCGAGCGGCTCACGAGACTCGTGACCTACCTGCTCGACCTGTCCCGGCTCGAGGCGGGGGCCGCGGGCCTGCACCTGCAGGACGTCCCCGTCCGCGACGTCGTGGAGGAGGTGGTGGACGCCGCCGCGCACGCCGCACGCGCCAACGGCCGCGAGGTGGAGTGGCGCATCGACGTGCCGTCCGACCTCATGTTCCGCGTCGACACCGAGCGTCTGCACCAGATCCTGCTCAACCTCCTGTCGAACGCGAGCCGTCACTCCCCCACGGGCGGCACGGTCCGGGTGGTGGGCAGCGCGCCCGACCCGACGCACGTCCGGCTCGACGTCGTCGACGCCGGGTCCGGCATCCCTGCCCAGGAGCGCAGCCGGATCTTCGAGCGGTTCGAGCGCGGCACCGCGGGTCCGGCGCTCGACGGCACCACCAGCGGCGGCACCGGGCTCGGCCTCGCGATCGCCCGCTGGGCCGCAGACCTGCACGGCGGCCGCCTCGAGGCCGTCGAGCCGGCCGCCGCCGGGGTGCGCACCGGTGCGGTCTTCCGCCTCACCCTTCCAGCCGGCGGCCCGGGCACGGGTGGGCCCTCCTCCGGCGGCACGACGGCGAGCGCCGGCTGAGGCGGTCGGCCCACCTCTGGCACGGTGTGCGTCGCCCGGCGGCCCGACGGCGAGCGCCGGCCGAGGCGGCCGGCTCGCCTCCGCGCGGCGTCCGCGGCGCGTCCGCGCTGCGGTACCGCGGCGCGGCGACTTTGCCGCCCCCGGGCGTCCACATGATCGGGGTTTGGGCAACCGATGGCCGCGTGGGGACGTTTGCGCTGATCAGTGGCCATTTCGGGGTGCCGCGCCGTTCGCCGACCTGGGTACAAGGGCCTAGGCTGGGACCGCTCGGACAGACGAGGACGACGGAGTGAGCAGCGTGTCGGAAACCAGTGCCAGGTCCACCTCCCTGACGGAGACGTTCGGGGCGAACGAGTGGCTCATCGACGAGATGCGACTCGAGTGGCAGGCGGACCCGGCGTCCGTCACCCGTGAGTGGCGAGCCTTCTTCGAGGCGCAGGGCAACGGTGCGACGCCCACGGGGGGCTCGGCCGCCGCCGGCCCCGCGCCGTCGAGCGCGCCCGCCGCACCCAGCCAAACCGCCGCCCCCGGCGCGGCTCCCGCCGCGACCGAGGCCCCCACCGCCCCGCCGGCCGCACGGCCCGCGCCGACGTCGAACGGGTCGAGCGCGAACGGGCAGGCCGCCCGCGCGGCGGCGACGCCCCCGAAGGCCGCACCCGCCGCACCGGCACCCGCCCCGCGCCCCGAGGCCCCGGAGGGCCCCGCCAGGCAGCAGGCAGCGCCGTCAGCACAGGCGGCCAAGACGGCCCAGTCGGCGCCGCCTGCCGCGCGCGCCACGTCGCCGCACACCGACCCGCGCGGCGAGCTCGCCACCGAGTCGCACGTGCGCGCCGACCTCCCCCCGGCCGTGCCGCAGCCGCCCACGGCCGCCTACGCCGCGGAGCTCACGGCCGAGCAGCGCGAGACGGCCGGCCAGGCCGCCGGCGTGACTCCCCTCAAGGGCCCGGCCGCTCGCGTCGTGGTCAACATGGAGACCTCGCTGTCCGTCCCGACCGCGACGAGCGTGCGCGCGATCCCGGCCAAGCTGCTCGTGGACAACCGCATCGTCGTGAACAACCACCTCGCCCGCACCCGCGGCGGCAAGGTGTCCTTCACCCACCTCATCGGCTTCGCGGTCGTCGAGGCCCTCGCCGAGATGCCGGAGATGAACGCGGGTTACCGCGAGGTCAACGGCAAGCCCGCCGTCGAGCGTCCCGAGCACGTCAACCTCGGCCTGGCGATCGACCTCGCCAAGCCGGACGGCACCCGCCAGCTCCTCGTGCCCTCGATCAAGGGCGCCGAGGGCATGGACTTCGGCGAGTTCTGGGCCACGTACGAGACGCTCGTGCGCCGCGCCCGGGGCGGCAAGCTCACCGCCGACGACTTCGCCGGCACCACGATCTCGCTCACCAACCCCGGCACGATCGGCACGGTGCACTCGGTGCCGCGCCTCATGCAGGGCCAGGGCACGATCATCGGCGTCGGCGCGATGGACTACCCCGCCGAGTTCCAGGGCGCGTCCCCGGACACGCTCGCCAACCTCGGCATCTCCAAGGTCCTCACGATCACCTCGACGTACGACCACCGGATCATCCAGGGCGCCCAGAGCGGCGACTTCCTGCGGATCATCCACACCAAGCTGATCGGCGAGGACGGCTTCTACGACCGCGTGTTCGCGGCGCTGCGGATCCCGTACGAGCCGGTGCGCTGGCGCACCGACATCGTCGAGGACCCCACGACGGCGCTCGGCAAGCCCGCACGGATCGCCGAGCTCATCCACTCCTACCGCTCGCGCGGCCACCTCATGGCCGACACCGACCCGCTGGCCTACCGCCAGCGTCGCCACCCCGACCTCGACGTGGCCAACCACGCCCTGAGCCTGTGGGACCTGGACCGCACGTTCCCCACCGGCGGGTTCGGCGGCACGCCGCAGGCGACGCTGCGCGACATCCTGTCCCGGCTGCGGGACGCCTACTGCCGCACGGTCGGCTCGGAGTACATGCACCTGCACGACCCGCGGCAGCGCCGCTGGCTGCAGGAGCGGCTCGAGGCGGGCTACACCAAACCCTCCCGGGAGACGGTGCGCCGGATCATCCACAAGCTCAACCAGGCCGAGGCGTTCGAGACCTTCCTGCAGACCAAGTACGTCGGCCAGAAGCGGTTCTCCCTCGAGGGCGGGGAGTCGCTGATCCCGCTCCTCGACGTGCTCATCGGGTCCGCGGCCGACTCGGGGCTCGAGGGCGTCGGCATCGGGATGGCCCACCGCGGCCGCCTCAACGTGCTCGCCAACATCGCCGGGAAGTCCTACGCGCAGATCTTCAACGAGTTCGAGGGCAACGTCGACCCCAAGACCGTCCAGGGCTCGGGCGACGTGAAGTACCACCTCGGCACCGTCGGCCACTACACCTCGCCGTCCGGCTCGACCGCACAGGTCTACCTCGCGGCCAACCCCTCCCACCTCGAGGCCGTCAACGCCGTGCTCGAGGGCATCGTGCGGGCCAAGCAGGACCGGCTCGACCTCGGCGGCGACGGCTTCTCCTGGCTCCCCGTGCTCATCCACGGCGACTCGGCCTTCGCGGGCCAGGGCGTCGTCGTGGAGACGCTCAACCTCAGCCAGCTGCGCGGCTACCGCACCGGCGGCACCGTGCACGTCATCGTGAACAACCAGGTCGGCTTCACCACCGGGGCGTCGAGCTCGCGCTCGACGCTGTACCCCACGGACGTCGCCAAGGGCCTGCAGATCCCCGTCTTCCACGTCAACGGGGACGACCCCGAGGCCGTGGCCCGGGTGGCGCAGCTCGCGTTCGACTTCCGCGAGGAGTTCCACAAGGACGTCGTGATCGACGTCGTCTGCTACCGCCGTCGCGGGCACAACGAGGGCGACGACCCGTCAATGACGCAGCCCGTCATGTACTCCCTCATCGAGGGCAAGCAGAGCGTGCGCACGCTGTACACGCAGGCGCTGATCGGTCGCGGGGACCTCTCGAGCGAGGAGGCCGAGCACGCGCTGGCCGACTACCAGGCCGAGCTCGAGCGGGCGTTCCGCGAGACGAAGGACGACGCTCGGACCACCGGCGAGCACCACTCCGGCCTCGAGCGCCCGGAGTCCCAGCGCGAGGACGCCGGGACGATGGTCGGCTGGCAGACCGCGGTGCCCGCGTCCGTGCTCGCCCGCATCGGCGACGCCCACCTCGCCCCGCCCGAGGGCTTCTCGGTGCACCCCAAGCTGGCCCAGCTGCTCGAGCGGCGCGCGGTCGCCTCGCGCGAGGGTGGCATCGACTGGGGCTTCGGCGAGCTCATCGCGTTCGGGTCGCTGGTCCTGGAGGGCACGCCGGTCCGGCTCGCGGGCCAGGACTCGCGCCGGGGCACGTTCGTCCAGCGCCACGCCGTGCTGCACGACCACCGCTCGGGTGCCGAGTGGACGCCGCTGAGCTATCTCTCGCAGGACCAGGCCAAGTTCTGGGTCTACGACTCCTCGCTCTCGGAGTTCGCCGCCCTCGGCTTCGAGTACGGCTACTCCGTGGAGCGGCCGGACGCGCTGGTCCTCTGGGAGGCCCAGTTCGGCGACTTCGTCAACGGCGCCCAGACCATCGTGGACGAGTTCATCTCGGCCTCGGAGCAGAAGTGGGGTCAGCGCAGCTCGGTGGTGCTGCTGCTGCCGCACGGCTACGAGCACCAGGGCCCGGACCACTCCTCGGCCCGCATCGAGCGGTTCCTGCAGCTGTGCGCCGAGCACAACATGACGGTCGCGCAGCCCTCGACGCCCGCGAACTACTTCCACCTGCTGCGCCGCCAGGCGTACGACCGCCCGCGCACGCCCCTGGTCGTCTTCACGCCCAAGCAGCTGCTCCGGCTGCGGGCGGCGACCTCGGGCGTCGAGGACTTCACCACGGGCACGTTCCAGGGCGTGATCGGCGACACGGTGGACCCGAGCAACGTCGACCGCGTGCTGCTGTGCTCGGGCCGCGTCTACTACGACCTGCTGGCCGCCCGCACCAAGGGCGAGCACGGTGCGGACGAGCGCACCGCCATCGTGCGGCTCGAGCAGCTCTACCCGCTGCCCGAGCGCGAGTTCCGCGCGGCGCTCGCGCCCTACGAGGGCGCCGAGCTGCTCTGGGTGCAGGACGAGCCGGCGAACCAGGGCGCGTGGCCCTACCTCGCCGGGATCACGGCGCGCAAGCTCGACGGCGTGCCCGTGCGTCGCGTCTCGCGGCCCTCCTCCGCGGCTCCGTCGACGGGCTCGGCCAAGGTCAGCAAGGCCGAGGCCGAGGCCATCGTCCGGGAGGCGTTCGGGCGCTGAGCGCCCGCACCACACCGGTCCACGAAGTACCACGAAGCGCCCGACGGCGAGCTCGCCGTCGGGCGCTTCGTCGTCCTCGGGCGTGGCGTGCGAGGCGCCGGGCGACCGTCGTCGCGACGGCGAGCCTCGCCGTCGTGAACCTCGCCGCGCCGAGCTGCTCAGGCGGCGCGGAAACGCTCGCGGTAGGCGCGCGGCGACGTCCCGAGCGTCCGGGAGAAGTGCTGGCGCAGCACGGCCGGCTCCCCGAAGCCGGCCTCGCGCGCGACCTCCTCGATCGCGAGGTCGCTGCTCTCCGGAAGGCGCTGCGCGTGGGCGAGCCGCATGCGCGCGACCCAGGCGGCCGGCGTCGTGCCGGTCACGGCGCGGAACCGGCGCGCGAACGTGCGCTCCGAGGTGAGCGCCGCGTGGGCGAGCGCACGCACGGACAGGTCCTCTCGCGGGTGGGCGGCGGCCCAGTCCAGGACGCCGCTGAGCGAGTCGTCCGCGCACTCGGGCATCGGCGCGTCGACGAACTGGGCCTGGCCGCCGTCCCGGTGCGGAGGCACGACCATCCGGCGCGCGACGTTCATCGCCTGCTCGGCGCCGAACTCCGTGCGCACGAGGTGCAGGCACGCGTCGATGCCCGCCGCCGTGCCCGCGGAGGTGAGGAGGCGCCCCTCCTGGACGTACAGGACGCCCGGGTCGACGGTGACGGCGGGGTAGCGCTCCGCGAGCGCGGCGGCGTGCATCCAGTGCGTCGTCGCGCGGCGCCCGTCCAGCAGCCCGGCCTGCGCGAGCGCGAAGGCGCCGCTGCACAGACTCACCACCCACGCGCCGCGCTCGTGCGCGGCACGCAGGGTCTCGAGCATCGCCTCCGGAGCCTCCCCGTCGACCCGCAGCGGGGTCACCACGAGCACGTCGGCGTCCGCCGCGTCCTCGAGCCCGCGCTCGATCACGAGGTCGAACCCGGCTCGGGTCGGCACGCGTCCTGGTTCCGGCGTCACGACGGCGAAGTCGAACACCGGCCCACCCGTGTCGCGGCGGTCGATGCCGAACACCTCGGCGGCGATGCCGAGCTCGAAGGGAGCGACGTCGGGCAGCACGATCGCTCGGACCTTGTGAAGCGCCATCCCGACACTGCGCCACCGACCGTGGCGGATTTCCATCGAAGGTGGTCCGTTCCGCCACTCGTGGCAGGATTCGCGCGAGAGCAGGATCTCTGCCATGACCCTGATCATTGCTCCCGTGCTCCTGCTCACCGCGCTGCTCGTGGCGCTGCTCGCCGTCGGGCTGCACAGTGAGGTGAGTCGCGACGGGTACGGCAGCCGGCCGGCGCCGCGCTCGCACCACGCCTGGAACGACCCGGCGTAGTCACCCGTGACTCCCCGGTGCTCCCGCGGTGGCACGATGGGACGGCCATCGCACGCCCGCCGCGTGCCGCACCGCCTGGACAGGGAGTCCCACCGTGCCGGATCTCGTCAGCACCGCCCGCCGCGTCGTCGTGCTCGGGGACGAGCTCGTGGCCGGCTTCGGCGATCCACGCGCTCTCGGCTGGGTCGGTCGCGTCCTCGCACGGTCCCAGACCGCCGATCCGGCCGACTCGGTCCTGGCGATCACGCTGCCGGTGCCGGGCGAGACGACCACCGCGCTCGGCGCCCGCTGGGAGCGCGAGCTCTCGCTGCGCGTGACCTCACCCGAGCGCAGCTTCGTCGTCATCGGCCTCGGCGCGCACGACCTCACCGCGGGGATCTCGCTCGCCCGCAGCCGGCTCAACCTCGCGAACGTGCTCGACGCGACGTCGTCGGTGCACCTGCCCACGCTCGTCGTCGGGCCTCCGCCGCGGCAGGACCTCGATCCCGACGCGCTGGCCGAGCTCTCCACCGCCTTCGGCGACGTGTGCGACCGCCGCCGGGTGCCATACGTCGAGACCTACGCCCCGCTCGCGGCGCACGAGCAGTGGCTCGCCGACCTCGCCGCCGGCGACGGCATCCACCCCGCGCAGGCCGGGCACGGGCTGCTCGCGTGGCTCGTGCTGCACCACGGCTGGCACGCCTGGCTCGGCGTGCCCGAGCCGGCCTGACGCTCAGGCGGAGGCAGGTCCCGGCTCGTCGGGCGTGACCTCGCCCGACGTCGCGTCCGGTTCGTTGCCGTCCGACGCCTCGCGCGACCCGTTCTCGGTCGCACCGTCGGTCGCACCCTCGTCGGGCATCCCGTCGCCGCGGGTCACCGCCACGGCGCCGGTCACGGTGACGATCTCGACGAACGCGGCGTCGCCGTCGCCCCGCTCGTCCACCACCACGGAGAGCGGAAGCGTCGAGGTGCGCCGGTCCACGCCGTCGAGCGACACCGCGCCGCTCACGGTGCGCGCCGTGAGCACGACGCCGGAGCCCGGCGGGACCGCGACGGCGACGTCGCCCGAGACGGTCTGCACGCGGACGGCGCTGCTCGCGCGCGTCGTGACGAGGTGTACGCGCCCGCTCACCGAGGCGATATCGACGCGGCCGACGTCGCCCGCGAGGTCGCAGACGCCCGAGACGGTCTGCGCGCGCAGCGGCCCGTCCTGCTCGGTCACGGTCAGGGCGCCCGACACCGAGCGCACCGTGAGCGAGCCGGTGGTGCGCGCGGCCGTCAGGGCTCCGGAGGCGCTCGCGAGCTGCACGTCGGCGACGACGTCGCTCACCTCCACGCTCGCGCCGACCGTGCCGATGCGCACGCGCGCACCGGGCCCGACGGCGAGCGTGACCTGGGCGGCGTCGGCGCTGCGGTGGCTGCCGAGACGCTTGAGCCAGCCCTCCCAGCCCGCGCTCGTGGTGACGACGGTGAGCTCGGCGTCGTCCGCGGTCACCTCGAGGGGTGAGCCGACGACGTCGCTCACCGCCAGGTGCACGCCCGGCTCGGCGCGTCCGGTCACCCGGACGGCTCCGCCCACGAGCTGCACGCGCACCTGCGGCACGGGGCCGATCTCGGTGGTGAGGGCGGCGGGCACGATCCAGCTCTGGGTGGGCACGGTGACCTCCGGGATCAGGCGGGCTGGGTGCCCGGCAGCACGACCATCTTCCCGTACCCCCGGCCGTCGGCGAGGTCGCGCAGGGCGTCCGGGACGCCGTCGAGGTCGACCACGCGGTCGACGACCGGGCGCACGCCCGTGGTCACGAGGAGCTGGACGAGGCGGGTCAGCTCGGTGCGCGTGCCCATCGTGGACCCGACCACGCGCAGGCCGCGGAAGAAGACCCGGTTGAGGTCCGCGTCGGCGTCGCCGCCCGTGGTGGCGCCGGCGACGGCGATGACTCCCCCAGGACGCAGCGCGCGCAGCGAGTGGGCCCAGGTCGCCGCGCCGACCGTCTCGACCACGGCGTCCACCTGCTCCGGCAGCCGCTCCCCCGAGCCGAACGCCGCGTGGGCGCCGAGCGCGACGGCGCGCGCGCCACGCGCCTCGTCGCGGCTGGTCACCCACACCCGCAGGCCGGCGGCCCGCGCGAGGAGCACCGCCGCGGTGGCCACGCCACCGCCCGCGCCCTGGACCAGCACTGTCTGCCCCGGCCTCAGGTCGGCTGCGGTGAACAGCAGGCGGTAGGCGGTGAGGTAGGCCGTGGGCAGGCACGCGGCGTCCTGCGGGCCGAGCTCGTCCGGACGCGGCACGACGTTCCCCGCCGGCACCCAGACCTCCTGCGCGAGCGTGCCCGGGTGGCGCTCGGAGAGCAGCGAGCGGCGCGGGTCCAGGGTCTCGTCGCCGCGCCAGTCCGGGTCGGAGATCACGCCGTGCACGAGAACCGGGGTGCCGTCGTCGAGCAGGCCGGTCGCGTCCGTGCCCAGCACCATCGGGAGCTGCTCGGCGCGCAGGCCCACGCCCTTGGCGGACCAGACGTCGTGGTGGTTGAGCGAGGCCGCCTCGACGCGGACGCGCACCCAGCCCGCGGGGGGCTCGGCCGGCTCGAGGTCGACGACCTCGACGCCGGCGACGGGATCGGTGGGTGAGAAGGCGGTGACGACGGCGGCTCGCATGCCCGTCACGCTACGCGCCGCAGACCGCTGCTCGGTGCGTGTCCGGGCGCCCGGCCCCTGACACCCGGACGGGCACGCGCGGCGGTCGAGGGGTCGACGAGTCGCGCGGAGGTCGACCGGGCGGGGTTGCCGCACGCAGAGACACGAACGGCCACCCGGAGGTGGCCGTCGGTGATCCTGCTGTCAGGCGTTGGGACGCTTGCCGTGGTTGGCGGCGTTCCCGCGACGAGACTTGCGCTTGCGACCGCGCTTGCTCATGGGTGCTCCTCGCATCGTCGTTCGTGGGGACCCCCCATCGTCCCACACGATCAGCGGCTGGTTCGCACCACCAACTGGGAGACGATCCGCACGCGCAGCTGCGAGGGCGCCTTCTCCACGCACGCGCGGCGGATGAGGGCACGCACGTGCTCCTCGGCGTCGGCGGCCTCGGTGCACGGGTCGCACGCCTCGATGTGGGCACGCAGCACGTCGGCGTCGGAGTCGGCCATCGCGTGGTCGAGCAGCTCCGCGAGGTGCTCGAGGGCGGCGCGGCACTCCTGCGAGACCTCGCGCTCGTCGGCCTCGGCACGCGGCTCGCGCGGCGCGCCGGTCTGCTCGGCGGTCATGACGGCACCTTCATCCCGAGCTCGCGCGCGTGGTCGGCCAGCAGCGCGCGCAGCTGTGCACGGCCCCGGTGCAGGCGCGACATCACGGTCCCGATCGGCGTGCCCATGATCTCGGCGATCTCCTTGTACGCGAAGCCCTCGACGTCGGCGAGGTACACCACGAGCCGGAAGTCGTCCGAGAGCTCGGCGAGCGCGTCGCGCACCACGCTGTCCCCCAGCCGGTCCAGCGCCTCGACCTCGGCCGAGCGCAGTCCCGCGGAGGAGTGCGACGCCGCACGCGCGATCTCCCAGTCCTCCACGTCGCCGGAGTCGGACTGGAGCGGCTCGCGCTGCTTCTTGCGGTAGGAGTTGATGTACGTGTTGGTGAGGATCCGGTACAGCCAGGCCTTGAGGTTCGTGCCCGGGCGGAACTGCTGGAACGAGCCGTACGCCTTGGCGTAGGCCTCCTGCACGAGGTCCTCGGCGTCGGCAGGGTTGCGGGTCATCCGCAGCGCCGCGCTGTAGAGCTGGTCCAGCAGCGGCAGGGCGCCCTCCTCGAACCGGGCGGTGCGCTCGGCCTCCGTCTCGGTCTCCCGGACGTCGACCTCCTCGGCCGCCCCGTCCTGCGCGTCGACGGCGGGCGCGGGCGCGTCTGCGGCGGGCGCCTCGACGGCGGGTGAGGGGTTCGCGCCCTCGCGCGGCTTGGTGACCGCGTCCTCAGGTGTGCTCATCACCCACCAGCCTACGGCGAGCGCGTCCGGGGACGCCGGTGCGGTCAGTGCTGCTGTCACGTCGGGGAGAACGCCCCGCCGACGTCCGGCATTCCCAGGACGGCACCGGACCGGGTCGCTCACCCGGGCGGGGGTGACGACGACGCGCGCGCGGTGGTAGGCATGAGGCATGATCCTGCGCCGCGTCGCCCGCCCCCTGCTCGCCGCCGTGTTCGTCGCGGACGGACTGCGAGCGCTGCGGAGACCGGTCGCCGAGATCGAGAACCTCCCCGGCGCGGACGAGCAGCTGGAGTCGCTGGCCACCAAGGTGCCGTACGTGCCGGCCGACGCGGCCCTGCTCGTGCGCGGGATCGGCGTCGTGAAGATCGGCGCGGGCGTGCTCCTCGGGCTCGGCGTCGCCCCGCGGGTCGCCGCCACGGTGCTCGCAGTGCTGCAGGTACCGACGATGGTGGCCAACCACCCGGTCTGGGCCGTCCCGGCCGACCAGCGCAAGGAGCACCTCGCAGGACTGCTGCAGGACGGCGCCGTCCTGGGCGGCCTGCTCCTGGCGGCCTCCGACACCGAGGGCAAGCCGTCGATCGCGTGGCGCGTGAACGCCGCCTCGACGCGCGGGGCCAAGGCCACGAAGAAGGCCACCAGGAAGGCCGGGTCGAAGGCCAAGCGCACGGTCGAGCACAAGGTCGGCGAGGTCGAGCGCTCGGTCAGCCGCGCCGAGAGCAAGGTCGAGAAGGAGCTCCGCAAGCGTGCGCGGGCGCTGGAGAAGTCGGTGGACGCGGCGACCTCCCAGGTCGCGGCCGGCGTCGAGGGCACCGTGCACAAGGTCCGCAAGGACGTCCGCGCCGCCGTCGGCTCCTGACTACCCTGGCGGGGTGACCACCGCCTGGCCCGCCCCCCTCGCGACGAGGCCCGTCGACGCCGTCGTGCCCGTTCCCGGCTCGAAGTCGCTGACCAACCGCTACCTCCTGCTCGCGGCGCTCGCCCAGGAGCCGACGCACCTGGTCGCACCCCTGCACTCGCGGGACTCGGCGCTCATGATCGAGGCGCTGCGCACGCTCGGTGCCCGGGTCGAGGTCGCCGACGACGGCGACGTCACCGTCACCCCCGGCCCCCTGGTCGGCGGTGGCGCGGTGGACTGCGGCCTCGCGGGGACCGTCATGCGGTTCGTCCCGCCGCTCGCCGCGCTCGCGGACGGACCCGTGACGTTCGACGGCGACCCCCGCGCCCGCGAACGCCCCATGTCGGGCGTCATCGACGGCCTGCGGGCGCTCGGCGTCGCCGTCGAGCGGGCAGGTGCCGGCCAGACCGACGCCGAACCCGAGGCCGACGCCGACGCCGACTCCGACGTGGAGCTCAGCACGCTCCCCTTCACGGTGCGCGGCACCGGCCACGTCCTGGGCGGCGAGCTCGAGATCGACGCCTCCGCATCGAGCCAGTTCGTCTCGGCGCTGCTGCTCGTGGCCCCACGGTTCCACCACGGTCTGGACCTGCGCCACGTCGGCGAGCGGGTACCGAGCCTGCCGCACATCGAGATGACGCTCGCCGTGCTGCGCCAGCTCGGGGTGGACGCGCAGGCGGTGGGTCCCGCCCGCTGGCGCGTCGAGCCGGGTCCGGTCGCGGGCGGCGAGGTGGTCGTCGAGCCGGACCTGTCCAACGCTGCGCCGTTCCTCGCGGCCGCGCTCGTGGCCGGCGGCAGCGTGACCGTGCCGCACTGGCCGACCCGCACGACACAGCCCGGCGGCCTGCTGCCGGACATCCTCACCGCGATGGGAGCGCAGGTGCACCACGACGGCGACGCGCTCGTCGTGCGCGGCACCGGACAGCTTCGCGGCATCGACCACGACCTGTCCGCGGCGGGCGAGCTCGCCCCGACCATCGCGGCGCTCGCGACCGTGGCGTCCTCGCCGTCGCGCCTGACCGGGATCGCGCACCTGCGCGGGCACGAGACCGACCGCCTGGCCGCGCTGGTCGCCGAGATCACGCGGCTGGGCGGCGTGGCGCGCGAGCTGTCGGACGGCATCGAGATCGAGCCGGGTCGCCTGCACGGCGCCGCGGTGGAGAGCTACCACGACCACCGGATGGCCACCTTCGGCGCCGTCGTCGGGCTCGCCGTGCCCGACGTGCGCGTCGTCGACGTCGCGACGACCGCGAAGACGCTGCCGGACTTCCCGGGCATGTGGGACCGCATGCTGACGTCCGTCGCCGACGCCCAGGTGGGTGACGAGGGCGGGACGGACCCCGCCGACCCGGTGGACACGCCGGGCACGGCGAGCCTTGCGAGTCCCGTGAGCCCCGCGTGAGGCGCCGGTGAGGTCGCGCGGCACCGACCTCGACGAGTCCGACGTCCGGGTCCGACCCCGCCGGGGCGGCAGCCGTCCGCGGACCAAGCAGCGGCCCGCCTACGCCGGCGCCGTCGAGGGCTTCGTCACGGGCGTGAACCGGGGCCGCTACGACGTGCTGGCCGAGGGGCGCGCCGTCATCGCCGTCACGGCACGCGAGCTCGGTCGCGGCGGCGTCGTCGTGGGCGACCGCGTCCGGCTGGTCGGGGACCTCTCCGGGGCCCGGGACACGCTCGCGCGCATCGTGTCGGTGGCCGAGCGCGAGACGCTGCTGCGCCGCTCGTCCGAGGACACCGGCGGGGTGGAGCGCGCCCTGGTCGCCAACGCCGACCAGCTCGTCGTGGTGACCGCGCTCGCCGACCCTGAGCCCCGCACACGCATGGTCGACCGCTGCCTCGTGGCAGCCTTCGACGCCGGGATGGACACCCTCCTGTGCCTCACCAAGTCCGACCTCGCCCCGGCCGAGCCGTTCCTCGCCGGCTACGACCCCCTCGACGTGCCCGCCGTCGTGACGCAGCGCACCGAGTCGCAGATCGTCGGGCTCGACGGCGAGGGCGGCCTGCGCGAGCTCCTCGCGGGCCGGATCTCGGTGCTCATGGGGCACTCGGGCGTCGGCAAGTCCACGCTCGTCAACGCCCTCGTCCCGCACGCGCAGCGCGCCGTCGGCCACGTCAACGCGGTGACCGGGCGCGGACGGCACACCTCGACCTCCGCCGTCGCCCTCGCGCTCCCCGGCGGCGGCTGGGTCATCGACACCCCGGGCGTGCGCTCGCTGGGCCTGGGTCACGTCGACGTCGCCGACGTCATCGCCGCCTTCCCCGACCTCGCCGAGATCACGACGGCGTGCCCCCGCGGGTGCACCCACCTGGCCGGGGCGCCGGGGTGCGCGCTGGACGTCGCGCTCGCCCGTCCGGCCGACCCCCGCCTCGCAGCACGTGTGGAGTCGCTGCGCCGCCTGCTGTCCTCCCGGCTCGGCGAGGACGAGCCCGCCCGACGACCCGAGGGAACCGCATGACCAGCCCGACCGACGCCTCGCCGGACGCCTCGCCGGACGCCTCGCCGGACGCCTCGCCGGACGCAGGAGCGACACGGACGGCCGCGGGCGCGACGCAGCCCGGCGCCTCGGGCGGCAGCGCAGCGCCCACCGCCGTGCCGGTCGGCGCCTACGACGGCGACCTCGCGCTCGCGCTCGAGGTCGCGGACGCGCTCGACGCCCTCACGTCGGCCCGCTTCGGCGCGCTCGACCTGCGCGTCGAGGCCAAGCCGGACGCGACGCCCGTCTCCGACGCCGACACGGCGGCCGAGCGGATCGCGCGCGAGCACCTCGCCGTCGCCCGCCCGGCCGACTCGCTGCTCGGGGAGGAGTACGGCGGCGAGGTCGCCCGGACCGGGCGCCAGTGGGTGATCGACCCGATCGACGGCACCAAGAACTTCGTCCGGGGCGTGCCGGTCTGGGCGAGCCTCGTCGCGCTCGTCGACGACGGCGTGGCCCGGGTCGGGGTCGTCAGCGCACCGGCACTGGGGCGCCGTTGGTGGGCGGCGCACGGGTCCGGCGCGTGGCGCAGCGTCGCGGGAGGTGCGCCGGAGCGCCTGGCGGTGTCCGCCGTCGCCGACCTCGCCGACGCGTCCGTGTCGTACGCCAGCCTCGACGGCTGGCGCGACCGCGACCTCCTGACGGTGTTCCTCGACCTGCTCGGCTCGGTGTGGCGCACGCGCGCGTTCGGCGACTTCTGGTCCTACGTGCTGCTGGCCGAGGGCGCGGTCGACGTCGCGACCGAGCCCGAGCTCGCGCTGCACGACATGGCCGCGCTCGTGCCGATCGTGCAGGAGGCGGGCGGGCGGTTCACGTCGCTGGCCGGCGTGGACGGGCCGTTCGGCGGGGACGCACTGGCCACCAACGGCCTGCTGCACGCCGAGGTGCTCGCGCGCCTGCAGGGCTGACGGCGGCTCACCCGGCGCCGAGCTCAGCCGACGCCGAGCTCGGCCCGCACGTCCGCCAGCTCGCTCGGGTCGAACCACAGCAGGTCGATCTCCACGAGCGCGTCGAACGCCTCCTCGTCGCCGCCGACCGCCGCAGCCACGAGCTCCTCGGCCTCGGCGTCGTCGACGTGCACCGCCACGACGTGCGACCAGGGCACCGCCACGACCCCCAGCACGCTGGGCAGCCCGCGCAGCTCCTCCGGCGCCGCCTCGTCGGGGCGCACGTCGTCGACCTCGACGGCGAGCACCACCCGCCGGGGCCGCGCGCCCAGGCGAGCCACCCGCAGGACGGACGCGTCGGCCGCGGTGAGGAACGCCGACAGCTCCAGGCCCTCCTCGTCCTCCTCCGACAGCGCGGCACGCAGCGCGGGGGTGACAGCGGAGGCGACGGCGCGCACGCCGTCGGGGTCGGCGAGGTCGGCGGCGGTCGCGGGCAGGTAGAGGCGCACGGGCTCAGTCTCGCAGGCCCGGGCCCGACACCCGACGGCGCCCCCACGGCGCCCGTCGACGGCCCCCCGGGGCGGGCTCGCCGTCGCCCTGCGTCGTCCCGGCGGCGACGAGCGCCCGGGCGATCCCCGCGAGCGCACGGCGCGCGGGCGCCCGCGGGGCGTGCTGCGCGAGCGTGCCGCCGGCCAGCAGCGCGGCGCCGACCGCGTCGTCGTACGGCACGTTCCAGGACGGCGCGCGGCCGACGAACCGGACCAGGGCGTCCGCGACGGCGTCCGCGGAGCGGGCCGGTCCGGGCCGGGTGGCGTTGACGACGATCCGCAGCTCGCCGGGCGCGTCGAGCTCGGGCAGGTCCGTGAGCGCCTGCACCGCGCGTCGGACGCCCACCGGGTCCACGGGCACGACGGCGAGCAGCACGTCCGCGACGCCCAGCACGCTCCGGGTGGCCGCGTGCCGGTCGGCGCCGCGCACGGGCGCGGCCTCGGGTCCTGCGGCGACGTCGACGACGGTCCAGTCGGTCCGCGAGCGCAGCGCGCCGAGCACGACCTCCAGCGCCTCGGGCGCGATCTCCCGCCACCGGTCGGCGCGCGTGAGACCCGAGACGAACGCGACGCCGTCGGGCATCGTGCGCACGCGACGGCGCAGAGTGTCGGGGTCGAGGGTGCCGTCGGCCGCGGCGCGGCACAGCGCCGCCAGGCCCGCGGTCTCCTCGAGCACCCCGAGGACCTGCGCCATCGCCGGCGCGACGGTGTCCGCGTCCACGAGCGCCGTGCGCTGCCCGAGCCGGACGAGCTCCGCCGCCAGGCCGGCGGCGATCGTCGTGCGCCCGGGCGCTCCGGCCCCGCTCCACACCGCGAGGACGCGGCCGGGCCGGTGCGGCGCGCGGCGAGGCGCGGCGGCGCCACGCGCCGCCCCGTCCCCGCTGCGAACGGCGTCGCTCTCCCGGCCGGAGTCGTGGTCGTGCTCCGAGGCGCCACCGCGCTCACCGCCCGGGTCGACGTCCCAGTCGGCACCCGGCCGCCACGCCCAGGGCGAGGACTCCGGCGCGAGGCCGGCGCGCTCGACCAGCGAGCGCACCTCGCGCGCGACCGAGGCGGCGACGTCGGTCCCGTCCGGCACCACGACGTCGGCGCCGAGGGCGCCGGCCCGGTGCAGGTCCTCCGGACCGACGACGAGCACGGTGAGGACCCCGCCGCGCGCGAGCGGGACGATCCGGGTGCGGTCCACGCCACGCTCGAGGGCGAGCACGGCGATCTGGCCGGCTCCCGCGGCTGCGGCCGCGAGCAGCTCCGCGAGGTCGGCGCAGCGCCGCGTGACGACGAGCCCGTCCTCCTGACCGAGCGCCGCGACGACGTCGGGCTCGTGCGGGCCGGGGAGCCAGACCAGGACGCCGTGCTCAGCCACCCGGGTGCTCCACGAGGGTGACCGTGGCGCCGTCGGCCTGTGCCTGGAGCACGGCTCCGACCACGTCGGCCGGGACCAGCACGCGCGCCACCTCGCCCGAGGCGGAGCGGAAGAGCCCGCTGTCCTCCTCGACCCCGAGCACGGTGACGCCCTCGGCGAGCACGGTGGCCTCGCCGTCGTCGCCGTCGGGCACCGACCACAGGTCGACCACCGCGCCCGGGCGGACCTGCGCGCCGGCGGGAACGGGCACCGGGACCGGACGACCGGTGACGTCCGCCGCCGTGCCGACCGCGGAGGAGGGCACGAGCTCGCCGGCGCCGACGAAGCTCGTCACCACGCCGTCCTGCGGCAGCGCGTCACCGGCGAGATAGGTCCCGCTCGCGCCGTCCCAGCTCAGCCGGACCGCGGTCACGACGTCTGCGGTGAGGCGGTCCCCGGGCGCGAGGTCGGTCGTGGCCACCCAGGCCTGCTCGCCCGAGCTCGCGCGCTCCACGGCCCAGCTCCCCAGGGCGACGGCGGCGGCCACGAGCGCGAGCCCCAGCGCGAACCGCGGGGTGCGCCAGAACGGGCGCACCGTCACGGTGGGGGCCAGTGGACCCCGAAGCTCGCCGGACCTGGAGGCCTCGTCCACGCTCATCGCCACCCGCTCTCTCGCCCGGCCGGTGCGCCGGGGACGGCCCGCCTCGATCTGCGCCATCGTGCCAGTCCAAGGGCCTCAGGGCGACATATCCACAGAACCGGTGTCAGATCGCACCGAACCACGTCGGGATGCCACACTTGCGCCATGGCCGACTCCAAGCCCGAGCCCATGCTGGCGCTGTCCGACGTCGCGCAGGTTCTCGGCGTCACGGTGCCCACCGCCCGGTCTCTCGTCAAGCGGGGCGACATCCCCGGGTTCCAGGTGGGCGGGCGCGGCATCTGGCGGATCGAGCGCCGCGACCTCGACGCCTACATCGAGCGCGAGAAGGCCGCCGCCGCGCACCGCGCGGGCCGCGACTGAGCCCGCCCGTCGGGGCGGAGGCCGCCACTCGGCGTCACCGCCTCGGCCACCTGGACGTCCGCACGTGTGCCCGCCCGCGCGCGCGGAGGTCAGCGCTCAGCCACCGACGTGATCGCGTGGAACGGGATCGTCACGCGTGACCTGCCGGGCCGTTCGACCACGTCGACGTGGTCGCGGCCGACCTTCGTGAGCTCACCGACCACGACGCGTCCGAGCGTCGTCACCGCGACGTCCCCCTCGAGCTCGGCGAGCGCACGCAGCACGTGCCCGAGATCCAGCCGGCGCGCCGCGCGCCCTTGCTCGGGCGCCGCGTGGGCGAGCGCCTCGACCCACTCGACGGCGTGCAACGGGACCACGACGCGCCGACGGCCTTGACCGAGCAGGAACCACGTCGACCCCGCGTCCAGCAGCTCGCCCGCGACCCGTTCGCCGCCTCGTGCGCCCAGCACGACTGAAGTGCCCAGGCGGGCACGCACCCGGTCCGCGAGCTCGACCTGCGAGTCCTCGGCGACGGCCAGGTCGGCGACCTCCGCATCGAGCTCGTCGGCGAGCTCGGCCTCGACCTGCCGCTCCAGGTCCGCGAACAGCTCCTCCCAGCGCACACAGGCATGCTTCCACATCCCTTGACACTCTCGCACCGCCACTGTCAGCATTTCGGAATGTCATATCGCCTCTAACCACTGAGGACGTGCTATGGATCCCTCCCACCGCCGCAACCCGCGCCGCAACCCCCGCCGCACGGCCGTGGCGCGCCTGGTCGCCCTCGGGCTGGGCACCGGCGTGCTCGCGGCGCTGCTGACGGCGGTCGCCGGCCAGCCGGGGCTCGAGCCGGTCCGACTGTCCGACCTCGTCACCCGGGTCGTGTGCGGCGCGGGCGCCCTCGCGGCCGCCTGGTATGCCCTCACGGCGCTCGTGGCTGCGGCGGTGCTGGCGTTGTCGGGCCGCCGCCAGACCCCCTCGGCGTTCCGGGCCGACTCGCGGCCAGGCGCTCGTCCCGGCGCTCGTGCAGACGGTCGTGCCCTCGTGCTCGCCCCGCGCCTCGTGCGGCGGATCGTGCTCGGGGCGAGCGCGGGCGGCGCCGCGATGGCCCTCGCCGCGACGGCGGTGGCCGGCCCGTTGCCCGCCGACCTCGGATACGGCGCACCGGCGGCACCCTCGCCCGGACCGACCAGCGTCGCGTCGGCGTCCGCCGGTCCCACCGGCTCGGTCACCGACCCGGCGCCGTCCTCCGCGGCGCCGGCCGCGACCGCCCCTCCCGCGGGGTCCGGCACGACGCCCACCAGCGAGGCGCCCACCAGCGAGGCGCCGACCACCGGGTCGCCCACGACGGCCGCGACGGAGCCGTCGGCGATCGCCTCAGCGTCGTCGACGCCGGTCACGACGCCGGTCACGACGCCGACGTCCACGTCGACCACCGGTCCCGCCGTCACCAAGCGACCCAAAGCGCCCGCCGCCCTGCCCGCGAGCCTCGCGGCAGACGCAACGCGGGCCGCCGTCCCGATGGCGCCGCCCGCCGTGGCGCCCGCGTCAGCCGCCACACCCACCGCCGTCCCGACGGCGTCGCCGACCGCCGTCCCGTCGACGCCGCCCGCCGCCGACTCCTTCGCCCCCGCGCCGGAGATCCGGTACGAGGTCCAGTCCGGCGACAGCCTCTGGTCGATCGCCGTCACGCACGGCGCGGCGAGCGTCGCCGAGGCCGACGCGGCGTGGCGCGAGTGGTGGCAGCTCAACCGTGAGGTGGTCGGCGACGACCCCGACCTGATCTTCCCGGGGCAGCTGCTCCGGGAACCCGCTCACCCCGAGGAGTGACGATGGCCGCCCTGCCCGAGAACTGCCCGATGTGCCGGCGAGCCCCGGACGTCGGCTCGCCCCTCACCCCGGCGCGGCCCACCACCCGGCCCGCGACGGCGAGCACCGCCCGGCCACGGACGTCACCGGCGCTCATGGTCGCCGTCGACGGCTCCTCCGGTGCAGCCACGCCGACGGCGGCGGTGCGTGCCGCCTCGCCCGTGGGCGAGGGCGCGCGCACCGGGGCGCGCGCGTCGACCCGGGCCGCCGTCGCGGACGTCGCGGACGCGGTGCCGCCACCGGTCGAGGTCGAGCGGTGGGCGGGCGCGCTCGCCGTCGCGACGACCGAGGTGCTCGTGGGGTCGCGGCCGCCGCAGCAGCTGAGCCGCTGGTACGCGCAGGAGGTCTACGCCGCGATCGTGCGGCGCGCGGGGCTCGCGGTGCGGCTGCACGGGCGGCCGGCCCGGCGGGTGCACGCGCACCTCGTGGCCCTGCGCTCGTGCACCACGCCGTCGGGCAGCCACGAGGTGTCCGCGGCCGTGCACGACGGCACCCGCGTCCGGGCCGTCGCCCTGCGCGTCGCGCCGTTCGGCGGCCGCTGGCGCGTGGACGCGCTCGTCGTCGGCTGACGAGCCGACGAGCCGGGTCAGCGGCGCTTCTTGGCCTGCTTCGCGGCGCGCCGCCGCTCCTCGCGGTTGTTGCCGGCGCCCGCCGCGCCGCCCGGTGCCGCACCGGCACCCGCAGCACCGGCTCCGCCGCCCGCAGCGCCGCCCGGACGCCCGGACGCAGCAGTGGCCCGCACGACGCCGGGGCGCGCGGCGCCCGTCGACACGAACGCCGAGCCGTCCTCGTCGGGCGCGGAGTACTGCAGCCCGGTGGGACGCTGCGGCGCCGCGATGCCGAGCGCGGCGTCGAGCGCGTTCTCCTCCACGGTCCGCCCTGCCGGGCGCTGCTCGGCCTCGGCGACGTTCTCGTCGCCGGACTCCTCGCCGTCGGGCTCCGGCTCCTGCGCGGAGGCGACGTCGTCGACCGGGTCGGGCTCGCCGTCGTCCGTCGCGGCGGGCACGGGCGCGTCGGCGGCCTGCTGGCCCGCCGCGACCTCCGCGCCCTCGGTGGCGGCCTCGGCGGGCGCGGCCTGCGGCACCTCGAAGTTGAAGAGGTACCCGACCACCTCCTCGCGCACCGCCTCGTTCATCACGAGGAACATCTGGTAGCCCTCGCGCTGGTACTCCACCAGCGGGTCACGCTGCGCCATGGCGCGCAGGCCGATGCCCTCCTTGAGGTAGTCCATCTCGTAGAGGTGCTCGCGCCACTTGCGGTCCATCACGGCGAGCACCACGCGGCGCTCGAGCTGGCGCATGAGGTCCGGACCGAGCTGCTCCTCGCGGCGGGCGTAGGCGAGCTCGGCGTCGGACAGGATCTCCCGCAGCAGGACCTCGCGGGTGAGCCGGATCTTGCCGCCCGCCTCCTCCTCGACCTCCTCGACGGTGAGGGAGATCGGGTAGATCGGCCGCAGGAGGTTCCACAGCTCCTCGAGGTCCCAGGACTCCGGCTCACCGGCGGTGGCGTTCGTGACGGCGTCCGTGAGCACCGTGGTGATGAAGGAGCGGACCTGGTCCTCGAGGTCCTCGCCGGCCAGCACGCGGTGCCGCGTGCCGTAGATCGCCTCGCGCTGACGCGACAGCACGTCGTCGTACTTGAGCACGTTCTTGCGGATCTCGAAGTTGCGCGCCTCCACCTGGCTCTGCGCGCTCGCGATGCCCTTGGAGACCATCTTCGACTCCAGCGGCAGGTCCTCGGGGTAGGCGGAGGAGCTCATGAACCGCTCGGCGAGGCCGGAGTTGAACAGGCGCATGAGGTCGTCCTGCATCGACAGGTAGAACCGGGACTCCCCCGGGTCGCCCTGTCGGCCGGAGCGGCCGCGGAGCTGGTTGTCGATGCGGCGGGACTCGTGCCGCTCGGTGCCGAGCACGTACAGCCCGCCCAGCTCGACCACCTCGTCGTGCTCGGCGGCCACCGACTCCTGCGCCTCGCGCAGCGCCTCGGGCCAGGCGGCCTCGTACTCCTCGGGGGTCTCGGTCGGGCTCAGCCCGCGGCTGCTCAGCTCGGCCACCGCGAGGTGCTCGGCGTTGCCGCCGAGCATGATGTCGGTGCCGCGGCCGGCCATGTTCGTGGCGACCGTGACGGCGCCCTTGCGACCGGCCATCGCGATGATCGCGGCCTCACGCGCGTGGTTCTTCGCGTTGAGCACCTCGTGCGGCACGCCCTGGCGCTTGAGCTGGACCGAGAGGGCCTCGGATTTCTCCACCGAGGTCGTGCCGACCAGCACGGGCTGGCCCGCAGCGTGCCGCTCGACGATGTCGTCGACCACGGCGCGCAGCTTGGCGTCCTCGGACACGAACACGAGGTCGCTGTTGTCCACGCGCTGCATCGGCCGGTTGGTCGGGATCGGGATGACGCCCATCGTGTACGTGCTCTGGAACTCGGCCGCCTCGGTGAGGGCGGTACCGGTCATCCCGGAGATCTTGTCGTAGAGCCGGAAGTAGTTCTGCAGCGTGATCGTGGCGAGCGTCTGGTTCTCGGCCTTGATCGGCACGCCCTCCTTGGCCTCGATGGCCTGGTGCATGCCGTCGTTGTAGCGCCGACCGGCCAGGACGCGCCCGGTGTGCTCGTCGACGATGAGCACCTCGCCCTTGAGGACGACGTAGTCCTTGTCGCGCTTGAAGAGCTCCTTGGCCTTGATGGCGTTGTTGAGGAACCCGATCAGCGGGGTGTTGAGCGACTCGTAGAGGTTCTCGATGCCGAGGTGGTCCTCGACCTTCTCGATGCCGGGCTCGAGCACGCCGACGGTGCGCTTCTTCTCGTCGACCTCGTAGTCGGCGTCGCGCTCCATCCGGCGCACGACCCGCGCGAACTCCGAGTACCACTTGTTCGCGTCGCCCGAGGCGGGCCCGGAGATGATGAGCGGCGTGCGCGCCTCGTCGATGAGGATCGAGTCGACCTCGTCGATGATGACGAAGTTGTGCCCGCGCTGCACGAGGTCGTTGGTGGACCACGCCATGTTGTCGCGCAGGTAGTCGAAGCCCAGCTCGTTGTTCGTGCCGTAGGTGATGTCGGCCGCGTAGATCGCGCGCCGCTCCTCGGGCTTCTGCCCCGTGAGCACGACGCCGGACGTGAGCCCGAGGAAGCGGTAGACCCGGCCCATGAGCTCGCTCTGGTAGCTCGCGAGGTAGTCGTTCACGGTGACGACGTGCACGCCCTTGCCCGACAGCGCGTTGAGGTAGGCGGGCAGCGTCGCGGTGATGGTCTTGCCCTCACCGGTGCGCATCTCCGCGATGTTGCCGAGGTGCAGCGCCGCACCACCCATGAGCTGCACGTCGAAGGGACGCTGGCCCAGGGTGCGCTTGGCGGCCTCACGTGCGACGGCGAACGCCTCCGGCAGCAGCGAGTCGAGCGACTCACCGTCCGCGTGGCGCTTCTTGAAGACGTCCGTCTCATCGCGCAGCTCGGCGTCGGTGAGGTCACTGACGGCGTCCTCGAGCGCGTTCACCTGCGCAGCGATGCCGTGCAGCTTCTTGAGGACGCGTCCCTCGCCCATGCGGAGGATGCGGTCGAGAATGGCCACCCTGTGCTCCCGGAGTCGTCGCGGCGGCGCTCGTGCGAGCACCACGGGCGCCCGGAACCCGGACGCGCTGCCCGTCCATCGTAGGCGCCCCCGCGGGCGGACGGTCCCGACGCGGCTCGGCTCAGCGCTCGAACGCCCACTCGCGGTCGGTCAGCATGCGCGCGACGGCGAGCCCGACCGAGATGCCGAGCACGACCACGACGGCCTGCACGGCGTAGGCGACGGTCTGCGACGTCGCGCCGTCGCCCAGCCCCGAGACGGCGAGATAGGTCGCCGAGCCCGGCACCATGATCACGACGGCGGGCACCGAGACCGTGATCCGGGGGATCTTCAGGGTCGGCGCGACGTAGGCGGCGACGACGCCGACGACGAGCGCGGCCGCCGCGGCGGCCACCGCCGCCGACGCGCCCACCTCGATCATCGCGATGCGCCCGACGTTGGGCAGCGTCCCGACGGCGGCCGCGGCGAGCGCGGTGCGGACCGGCGAGTTGAACATGAGCGCGAAGCCCAGCACGCCGACGAAGCTCGCGGCGAGCTGCGCGAGCCGCAGGAGCACGGTGCCCGTGACGGCCGGCGGCGGGCTCGGCGTCGCGCCGAACGTGTGCGAGACGGCCCAGATCACGATCGCGGCCGAGCACACGATGACGACGGCGTAGGTCAGTCGCGCGAGCCCCGCCGACAGGTCCAGGCGCGCGAGGTCGAGCGCGGCCGTGACGATCGCGAACCCGGGCACGAGGAACAGGACCGAGGCGATGAAGCCCGACTGCGGACCGCCGGCGGCCACCCCCGCGAGCGTGAGCAGCGTGACGGCGCCGAGGAAGACGAGGGTGGCCGTCAGCGCCGCGAGCATCGTGACGCCGAGCTGGTTGTACCGGCGTGCGAGCAGCAGGCGGCGCACCACCTGGCCCGCGAAGGCGCCCAGGGCGGCGCCGAGCATCTCCGCCCAGCCCTCCCCGAGCAGGAACGCGAACGCGCCGCACGCGATGCCGGCCCACACCCCGGACAGCAGCGGGGACCACAGGGGACGACGTCGTTCGATCTCGTCGAGCCGCTCCTCGAGCTCCGCCGGGGTGATGGAGCGGCCGCGGAGGGAGGACACGAGCAGCTGCAGCCGGGTGAGCCGGTCCGCATTGACGCCGATGTCGCGGCTCTCGGTCACCTCGGTGCGGAACGAGCGCCCGCGGTGGGACGTCGTCGTGATCTCGGTGAGGGTGACGTGCGCCTGGTGCCGCTCGATCCCGAGCGCCGCGGCGACCGCGGCCATCGAGGACTTCACGCGATAGCTGCCGGTCCCGGACGCGAGGCTCATCCGACCCACGCGGAGCACGAGGCCGGAGCGACGCACGAGGTCCATCTCGTCGTCGAGAGCCTCACGCGCCGCCCAGCCGTGCAGCGGGTTCGTGCTCACCGCGCCAGCATCCCACCTCGGGTCGGTGTGCGGCAGGACGATGGTCACGACCCGCGCGGCGTCGCCGTCGGGCACGACGGCGTGCCTCGCGTCGGGCCCTCAGGCGGCCGCGGCTGCGGCGACCGAGCAGCTCCAGCGCGGTCTTCACCTCGCTCCACTCCCACCAGCCCGCGCGGCCGCCCGGGCTCTCGAGCACGCGCTCGACCTCGCGGCTCGTGAGGGCGCCGCGCTCGCCGATCACGGCCTGGATCCTCGTCAGGAGGTCCGCCCGCTCCGCCCCGAACGAGAGCGCCCACGAGCCCTCCCGCCGGGCGGCGCGCCGGTGCGCGAGGAGCGCGTACACCTCGGGCGGCACGTAGGCCGCCTCGTGCGCGATCTCCTCGACGAGCAGCCGCGGGGCGCGCGCGGTCGCACGGTCCAGGACCGCGAGGTCGTAGGGGCCCAGCCGCGCGAGCACGGGCAGGAGGTGGGCGCGCGCCAGCACGGACACCGAGTCGATCTGCAGCACCCCGACGTGCTCGGTCATCCGGGCGAGGTTCGCGCGGGTCACCCGCGCGGGCCGACGGCCGGTGAGCTGCTGCGCTGCGACCCCGACCCGGCGCGCCTGCGGCAGGGACATGACGGGCGGGCCGGCGGCGCTCATGCGGGCATCGTGCCACCCACCACCGACACCGCCGCCGGCAGGCGCCAGGCGGTCAGCGGTCCTGCCCGCAGCGGGGGGTGAGCGCCCCGGGACGCACCGGAGGGCCAGCGGCCCGGCACGCGGCGGGGCCGGCACCCGTGCGGGTGCCGGCCCCGGACCAACGTGGCGGCGGTCGGTCGACCGCGGCGCCTCAGTCGCGCGTCTCGGCCTGCGCGTCCAGCCGGATCACGCCGTACGTCCAGCCGTGCCGGTGGTAGACCACCGCGGGCTGTCGCGTCTCGGCCTCGATGAAGAGGTAGAAGGGGTGCCCGGCGAGCTCCATCTCGTCGATGGCGTCCTCGACGGTGACCGGTGAGGTCTTGTGGACCTTCTGCCGCACGATCACGGGCGAGTCGCCCAGCTGGCTCTCGACCGCGACGTCCGGCTCGGTGGGAGCCGTGATGCGGGACTCGTGGTCCGGCTCCGCGGACCCGGTGACCAGGCCGTCGGGCTCGAGGACGGGCAGCGCCTTCGCCTCGCGCCGGTGCGACCGGTCCTTCCTGCGGTCGTGCGCGCGGCGCAGGCGTTCGATGAGCTTGGTGGTCGCCACGTCGAGCGCGGCGTAGGCGTCGGATGCGCTGGCCTCGGCGCGGACCACCGGTCCGCGGTCACGCACCGTCAGCTCGATGCGCTCGGACGAGGCGGCCTGCCTCGGGTTGGGCTCGTGCGTGACCTCGACGTCCACGCGCTGCGCGTACGGTGCGAGCTGCGTGACCTTGCCGAGCTTGTCCTCGACGTGCCTGCGGAACCGGGCCGGGACCTCGGTGTGCCGTCCGACGACGACGATTTCCATCTCCACCTCCAGGAGAGTGACCGGTCGGTGCCGGTCTGGGCTGAGTGGGGCGGTCCACCCGTGCCGGGTGGCGCGATCAGGGCACCACCCCCTCGGTGAGCGCCGCCCCACGTGTCCCCGCCATCGGGTTCGGGACGCGCTCCATACAGGGACGTTACTCGACCATGACCGAGCGTGACAGTCCGTGGACGGCGCGTCCCGGTGGGCGGGCAGCGGCGAGCACGACGGCGCCCAGCACCGTGCCCCCGGCCGCCGTCACGGCCGTCCGGCAGGCCTGGAGCGTTCCGCCCGTGGTGAGCACGTCGTCGACGAGCACGACGGCCGTCCCGTCCAGGGCGAGCCGGGTGCGCACGGGCGCGTGCCGCCGTCGGGCACGCGCTCCCGCGCCCCGGTGGGTGCGCCGCCCGCCTCCGCCGAGCGCGACGACCACGCGCGCGGGCCGGCCCGCCTCGGCCAGGCCGCGGGCGACGGCGAGGGCGAGCCGCGTCACGGGAGGGCGGCCGCGCAGGCGGCGGTGCGGGCCCGACGGCGCGGGCACCACCCACACCTCGGCGGCGCCGCCGGGTGCGTCGGGACCACCCGCGGCCCGGGTTCCGCACGCGGCGAGCACCCGCGCGAGGTGCGGCTCGACGTCGAGCCTGCCCCGGGTCTTCCAGCCCAGCACGATCCGGCGCACCTCGCGCTCGTACCACCCGCAGCCCCACACCGGCAGGCCGGGTTCGAGCGCGGGCGCGCCGCCGTCGACGCGCTCGGGTCGCAGGAGCTCGAGGCACGCGGCGCACAGCACGACGTCCCAGCGACCGCAGCCGGCGCACTCCAGCGGCACCGCGAGGCGCGTCGCCTCCGCGGCGACGTCGCGCACGAGGGCGGCGAGCCGAGGCGGTCGCGGGAGCCGTGCCATCCCTCGATGCTGGCAGGCGCGCCCCGCGGCCGCGCCGAGCCTGTGGACGGCGTCAGCCCGGGAAGGCGGGCTCCCCCACGCCCGTGGTGACCTCGTCCCAGCGCAGCGAGACCCGCACGAGCAGCCGACCGTCCGCCGTCCCGACGAAGAGGTGCGAGACCCCCTCGCCCGCCGCGAGGGTGATGGCCTGGGGCGTGGAGGACACCACGGCGGACGGCCCACCCACCGTGACGGACCGGACCAGCGGGGCCGCCGAGGCGTCCTGGGTCACGAGCGCGGCCACCGTCGTGGGGTCGGCCCACGCGACGTCGAGCCCGCCCGCGAACGCGGCGAGCGTGGGCCCGAGCACGAGACGCGTCGGCTCGCCGTCGCCCCCGCGCACCACCGACGCAGCCACCAGCACCGCACGCCCGTCGCTCTCCCCGAGCACGACGGCGCGCGCCCCCTCCCGGGACAGCCGCACCTGACGAGGGCTCAGCTGGGCGAGGCCGTCGGCCGCGACCGTGACCACCTGGCCGTCCGGGCCCACCGCCCGCAGGTCCGCGGCGCCGCGATCCCCGGTCCAGACCCAGCCGAGGGGGTCCTGGGAGGGCGGGAGCGGATCGGTGAGGGCCAGAAGCTCCCTCACCGCGCCGTCGGGAGCGACGTGGACGAGCGAGGACCCTGCGAGCGCGGCGAGCCCCGCCGCCGGGTCGTACGCGGGCGCCGGGTCGGTCAGTCCCGTCACCGCGGGCGCGTCGTCCGCCGCGACGCCCGAGGCCCACGCGACCCACGGCACCACGTCGTCGTCGGTCACGACGACGAGCCCCTCCTCGCCGACGCCGACGAGCACGTCGCCGACGTCGGCGCCGAGGCTCGGCGTGGGGGCGTCGGCGGCGGGCTCGTAGGGCGTGCCCGCGAGCCACACCGTCACGTCCCGCACGCCGGGCACCCCGAGCAGGGTCTCCTCGATCTGGGCCACCGCCAGGTCGCGCGACGCCGCCGGGACGTCCGCGGCCGACTGCGCGAGGTGCACCTCGACGCTGCCGTCGTCCGCCACCGCGACGCTGCGGCCCTGCTCGAGGCTCGCCTCGGTCGGGATCCGCGTCACGACGGCGGGCGCGAGCCACGTCGCCGGCCCGCCGAGCAGCAGCGTCACCGCGTACGAGGCGGAGTTGCGCACCGGCACGTAGCGCACGTCCGGCACGAACGAGGCGACGTCGGGCGTGAGGAACTGCAGCGGGACGGCCCGGAACACCTGGGAGAACTGGAACTCGGTGAGCAGGAGGCCCTGCGGGAGGGTCTCGATGCGCCACTCCCCCTCGACCCGGACCAGCCCGAACGCGAGCTCGGACGTCCCGGGCGACTCCGAGACCGAGTACACCCCGCCCGGGTCGAGGTCGCCCGCCGCGACGACGGCGAGCGTGACCGTCACGCGATCGCCCGCGGTGGCGGCACTGCCCGCACCGTCCGCACCCCCGCCGCCGGGCGCGTCCGTGCCGTCGGTGTCCGGTGCCGGCGTGACGGGGGCGGGCTCGCCGTCGTCCGTGCCGTCCGTCCCGCTGCCGGTCGCGCTCGTGGCGGCACCGGCACCGTCGACGTCGTCCGTCGCGGAGTCGGTCGCGTCCTCGGTCGTCGCGTCCTGGTCGTCCACCCGGAAGCTCTGCGGCTCGTCGTTGCGCGCGATCACCACCTCCGCGAGGGGCGACCACTGCGCGCCGGCCGACGTCGTGAGGTAGGAGCGGGCGACCTCGAAGTCCCCGTCGGCCGACAGACCGGCCGGTCCGGCGGCGAGGAAGCCCTGGACGATCTCCTGCGGCCCGTCCCCCGGGCCGGGGCGGCTCGCCTCGATGCGGATCGCGTCGGCGGCGGGCGCCGCCGTGCGGCCCTGGTGCACCGGGCCGGACACGGGCAGCTGCGCGCAGCCCGCGACGAGGCCCGCGAGCGCCAGCACGACGGCGAGCACCGCCGCGCGCCTGGTCCTGCGGTCGCTCCCACGGGTAACACCACGGCCGGTCCCCCGGCCGGTCGTGCGACCCGCTCGCTCCGCGACGGGGGTCATGGCCCCACCTCCCTCGTCTCGCCGAGCTCCGGCAGCGCCGCCGGAGACGGACCGGTGCTCACGCGTGTGGGCTCGGGATCCGCCGTCGTGCGCTCGAGCGGCCCGGGCGAGCTCGTCACCACGACGCCCGCGCGACGCGGCAGCGTGAGTCGGAACGACGCGCCGACGCCGGGCCTGCCCCACGCCTCCAGGCGGCCGCCGTGCAGCCGCGCGTCCTCGAGCGAGATCGCGAGCCCCAGGCCCGTGCCGCCGATGGTGCGGGCGCGGGAGGGGTCCCCGCGCCAGAAGCGGTCGAACACCTGCTCGGTCTGCCGGGCGGTCATGCCGACCCCGTGGTCGACGACGCTCACGGCCACGGCGCGGTCGTCCGCCGCCACGACCACCTCGATTCCCCGCCCCTCGGCGTGCTCGATCGCGTTCGCGAGCAGGTTGCGCAGCACGCGCTCCACACGTCGCGGGTCCAGGTCCGCGCGGCACGCCTGACCCGGCTCCTCGAGCACGAACGAGGTCCCCATCCGCTCCGCGAGCGGCGCGGCGAGGTCGACGGCGCGGCGCACCACGGTGCGCACGTCGAGGTGCTCGACGTCGAGCACGGCCGCCCCCGCGTCGAACCGCGAGATCTCGAGCAGGTCGGCCAGCAGCGCCTCGAACCGGTCGACCTGGGTGTGCAGCAGCTCGGCGGACCGGCGCGTGGTCGCGTCGAAGTCCCCGCGGGCGTCGTAGAGGAGCTCGCTGGCCATCCGGATGGTGGTGAGCGGCGTGCGCAGCTCGTGCGACACGTCCGAGACGAACTGCTGCTGCACGCGCGAGAGGCCCGCGAGCCGCTCGATCTGGTCCTGGAGGCTCTCGGCCATCTCGTTGAAGCTGCGGCCGAGCAGGGCCAGCTCGTCGCGGCCGTGCTCCGTCATGCGCTCGTCGAGGTGCCCCGCGGCGAGCCGCTCCGCCGTCCGGGCCGCCTGCTGCACCGGGCCGAGCACCTGCCGGGTGAGGTACAGCGCCATCGCGGCGAGCAGCCCGAGCAGCGCGAACGCCGCGAGCGCGAGGGTCTGCTGGATGAGCGTGAGCGTGCTCTGCTCGGGGATGAGGCTGTAGACGAAGTACAGCTCGTACGCGCCCACCTCCGGCGGGAAGACGCGGGCGCCGACCACCACGCCCGGGCCCGTGCCGTCGGCGGTGTCCACCGTGACCGCCTGCCACTGCTGCGTCGTGGAGTCCTGCACGGCGCTGCGCAGGTCCTCGCTCAGGGTCACCGGCGAACCCACCGAGAAGTCGATCGGGCTGATCCCCGTGTCCGACGGGCTGCGGCGCAGCATCGTGCCGATCGCGCCCGATCCCGGGCTCTGCGCGGCCCGCACGATCTCGAACGCGACCGACTGCACCTGAGCGGGCGTCGTCGCGGTGGCGGCGTCCAGCTGGGCCTGGATCTGCGCGGTGCGCGAGGACGCGTCCGCGAGCGCCTCGGCGACGCGCTGGTCGTAGAGGGCGTCCCGCACCCGGTCGGAGAGGTAGGCCGAGACCAGCGCGAGCGCGACGATGCCCACCACGGTCGTGACGGCCAGCACCCGCAGGCGCAGCGAGCGCCGCCACGCGCTGCGCGCCTGCGCCAGCGCGATGGCGATGCGTCGGCGCGGGCGCAGGCCTCGCCAGCGGGGGCGCGGGCGGGCGTCAGTCGGGGAGGCGACAGTGCTCACGGGCTGCTCACGGACTGCTCGGGGGTCTCGGCGGGCTCACGGTGCTGGGCCGTCTGGGAGGTCGCGGGTCGCGGTGGCTCGAGGCTCGGTCGCTCAGGTGGTCGGCGTCCCGGCGCGGTAGCCCACGCCGCGCACCGTGACGACCACCTCGGGGTGCTCGGGGTCCCGCTCGATCTTCGCCCGCAGGCGCTGGACGTGCACGTTCACCAGGCGGGTGTCGGCTTGGTGCCGGTAGCCCCAGACCTGCTCGAGCAGCGCCTCGCGGCTGAAAACCTGCCACGGCTTGCGCGCGAGCGCCACGACGAGGTCGAACTCCAGCGGGGTGAGCGCGATCTGCTCCCCGCCGCGCAGCACGCGGTGGCCCGCGACGTCGATCACGAGGTCGCCGATGTGCAGGCGCTCGGTGGAGTCGTGGTCCTGGCGGCGCAGTCGCGCCTTGACCCGCGCGACGAGCTCCTGGGGCTTGAACGGCTTGACCATGTAGTCGTCCGCGCCCGCCTCGAGCCCGCGCACGACGTCGAGCGTGTCGCTGCGCGCGGTCAGCATCACCACCGGCGTGTCGGCCAGGCGGCGGATGTCGCGGCACACCTCGATCCCGTCCTTGCCCGGCAGCATGAGGTCCAGCAGCACGAGGTCGGGGCCGACCTCGCTGAACACCTCGAGCGCGTGCTCGCCGTCGGGACAGAAGGCCGCCTCGAACCCCTCCGAGGCCAGCACGATGCCGATCATCTCGGAGATGGCGGGGTCGTCGTCGACCACGAGGATGCGTGAGCTCATGGGCCTATCGTGTCATTCCGTGACCACTGGCCGGGGCTGGGACGACGGGCGGTGGCAGCCCCCCGACCTCACGCCCCCGCCACGGCCCACCACCGGCCGCCGCGCGGGCGCTCCCGGACGCGCCGCGGGCGCCGGCGGCGACGACGGCGCCGCCCCGCCCGTCCTTCCCCCGCCGGCCCCCGCGGGCCCTCCGCCCGCGGACCGACGGCCGCTCGCCGTCGGCGACCTCGTCGACGCCACCATCGCGGCGATCCGCGCCGCACCACGCGTGATGTGGACGTTCGGCGCGCTCGTCGTGGTGCCGCTGGGGGTGCTGGCCGCGCTGCTCTCGGCGCACTCGCGGTTCGCGGCCCAGATCGAGCACGGCCTGGACGTGGCCGTCCCGCCGGACGCCGGAGCCGAGATCGACGCGATGCTCTCGCAGGCGCTCGTCTCGACCCTCGGCGCCCTCACGTCGGTCCTCGGGACGGCGCTGCTCGGCGCGGTCGCCGCGGTGACCCTGCGGCAGGTCGCGACCCGCGGCCGGGCCGACGTGCGTGGGGTGTGGCGCGCGGTGCGCCCCCGGATGCCGGGCGTGCTGGCGATCGCGGCGCTCGTCGTCGTGCTCCTCACCGCGCTGGTGGCCGCGGTCGCGGGTGCCGTGGTGCTCGCGGGCGCGCTGGGCGGGGTCCTCGTGGCCGTCGGTGCAGGCGTGCTCGCCACGACCGCCGCGCTCGTCGCCGCCGCCCGGGTGCTGCCCGTGCTCGCGCTCGCCGCGCCGCAGCTCGGCGTCTCGCCCGCCCCGGGCGTGGCTGCCGCCCTGCGTGCCGCGACGGTCCTGGCGCGTGGGACGCGCTGGCGGCTGATCGGCATCTGGCTGCTCACGACGATCACGCTGCACATCGCCGCGGGCGTGGTGAGCTCGCCCGTCGCGTTCGTCGCGTCGCTGCTCCCGGCGACGTCCGGGCCGGTCTCGGGCTGGGTCGTCGCGGTGCTCGGCGGAACCGTGGCCGCCGCCCTCACCGCACCGATCGGCGCACTGGTGCTCGCCGTCGTGCACGCCGACCTCGCCGAGGTCGCGGGGCTCGGCGCCGGGGCACCCTCGGGCGCCGCCACCCCGGTCGACGCCGCGCATGCTGCCGGGCCGAAATCGACCGCGCCCACGGCCCCTCCGTACGTCCCGCCCGCGGCTGCGCCAGGAGCGCCCACGACCCCCGCGGAGCCGCCGCACCCGGGGCACCCGAGCCCCTAGCCCGGGCCGCCGGCCGCGCGGCCCCTGCTACGGCGCGGACCTCCCGCGCCCGGTCCGGACCAGCCGGAGCGCCACGGCCCCGATCGCGGCCGCCACCACCGAGGCGAGCAGCACCACGAGGACGACCTCCTCCGCACGGTGGGTGCCCTCGAAGGCGAGCGAGCCGATGAGCAGCGACACGGTGAACCCGATGCCGCCGAGCGTGGCGACGGCCGCGATCTCACGCCAGCGCACGCCGGGCGCGAGCGTCGCGCGCGTGAACCGGCACAGCAGCCACGTCGCGCCGGTGATGCCGAGCGGCTTACCGAGGACGAGACCGAGGAAGACGCCCCACGCCACCGGGTCGGCGAGCGTCGAGCCGAACAGGCTCGGGTCGATCACGACGCCGGCCGTGAACAGCGCGAACACCGGGACGGCCACGCCGGCCGAGACCGGCCGCCAGCCGTGCTCGAGGCGTTCGGCGAGGCTGCCGCGCCCGTCCTCGGCCGCGACCTGCCCCGGGTCCGGCGAGGGCGCCGAGGCCTCCGACCGGGGCCGGCTGCTCCGACGGGCCACGGCCGGCACGACGAGCCCGAGCGCGACGCCCGCGATGGTGGCGTGCACGCCCGCCTCGAGCGTCGCGAACCACGCGAGCAGCCCGAGCGGGACCGCGACGACGGCGAGCCAGCGGCCGTCCGCGAGGCGCGTGCGCACCACGAGGGCGAAGGACGCGACGGCGAGCGCGGCCACAGCGAGCCAGCCCAGCCGCAGGCCGTCGGAGTAGAAGAGCGCGATGACGAGGATCGCGAGGAGGTCGTCGACCACGGCGAGCGTGAGCAGGAAGGCGCGCACCGCCGTCGGGAGCGAACGCGCGACGAGCCCCAGCACGGCGATCGCGAACGCTATGTCGGTCGCGGTGGGCACGGCCCAGCCGGACACGTCCCCGCCCGCGGCGGTCGCGTTGATCGCGACGTAGATCGCGGCCGGCGCCAGCATCCCGCCGAGCGCCCCGACCATGGGCACGACGGCGGTGCGTGCGTGGCGCAGCTCGCCCACCTGGATCTCGCGGGTGAGCTCGAGGCCGACCACGAAGAAGAAGACCGCCAGCAGACCGTCGGAGGCCCAGTGCGCGACCGAGAGGTCCACCGGACCGACGGCGAGGTGGTGGTGGGACAGGCGCTCGAACGCGTCGGCCGTCGGGCCGTTCGCGAGCACGAGGCCGAGCACCGCGCCGGCGATGAGCAGGACGCCGCCGGTGCGCTCACCCCGGAGCGTGTCGGCGAGGTTGCGCTCGGCGCCGGGGGTGAGTCGGCTGAAGAGGGGTGTGCGCGGGAGGGTCACGGTGGCTCCGGGGTCGACGAGGCGGTGCCGACCAGGCTTCCCGGCGCTCCGCGAGAGACTCTACCGAGCCTGCCGCGGAGCGTGCCCGCGCCCTGCCGCGCCCGTGGTGGGACGCACCGGCCGGCGCCTCCGGCTCAGTACCGGTAGTGCTCGGGCTTGTACGGCCCGGCGACGTCGACGCCGAGGTACTCCGCCTGCTCCTTCGTGAGCTCGGTGAGGTCGACGCCGAGCGCCTCCAGGTGCAGACGCGCGACCTTCTCGTCGAGCGCCTTCGGGAGGCGGTGCACGTCGAACCCCGTGCCCTCCCGAGCGCCCTCCTGCCGGACCTCGCCGTTCGAGGCGAGCTCGCCGTCGTGCGCGCCCTCCTGGTCCTGCTCCGCGTCCGCCACCCGCGGGCGCAGGTACGCCGCGCCCGCGTGCAGGTCGAGCTGCGCGAGCACCTGGTTCGTGAACGACGCGCTCATCACGAAGCTCGGGTGGCCCGTGGCGTTGCCGAGGTTGAGCAGCCGGCCCTCCGAGAGCACGATGACGCTGCGCTCGGGGCGCGCGGGGCGGACCACGCCGTCCGGACCGATCTCCTCGTCCTCCGCAGGCAGCGTCCACTCGTGCACCTGGGGCTTGATCTCGGTGCGAACCACGCCCGGTACGGCCTCGAGGCCCGCCATGTCGATCTCGTTGTCGAAGTGGCCGATGTTGCCGAGCACGGCCTTGTCCTTCATCGCACGGATGTGGTCGACGGTGACGACGCCGACGTTGCCCGTGGTGGTGATGACGAAGTCGACGCGGTCCACGACCTCCTCCAGGCGCGCCACCTGGAAGCCGTCCATCGCCGCCTGCAGCGCGCAGATCGGGTCGATCTCCGACACGATCACGCGGGCGCCCTGACCGCGCAAGGCCTCCGCCGCGCCCTTGCCGACGTCGCCGTAGCCGACCACGAACGCCGTCTTGCCGCCGATGAGCACGTCGGTCGCGCGGTTGAGGCCGTCGGGCAGGGAGTGCCGGATGCCGTAGCGATTGTCGAACTTCGACTTCGTGACCGAGTCGTTGACGTTGACGGCCGGGAACAGCAACTCCCCGCGCTCGGCGAGCTGGGCGAGGCGGTGCACACCCGTGGTGGTCTCCTCGCTCACGCCGCGCAGGCCCGCCGCGATCCGGGTGAACCGACCCGGGTCGGCCGCCAGGCTGCGCCGCAGCGTCTCGAGGAAGACGATCCGCTCGGCGCTGTAGCCGCGCTCGCCCGGCTGCGGGTCGCTCTCGACCGCGCCGCGCCGCTCGGCCGCCACGCCCTCGTGCACGAGCATCGTGGCGTCGCCGCCGTCGTCGAGGATGAGGGTCGGGCCCACGTCCTCGCCCGTGGCGGGGTCGATCCAGGTGAGGATCTCGTCGGTGCACGCCCAGTACTCCGCGAGGCTCTCGCCCTTCCACGCGAAGACCGGCACCCCGCGCGGCGCCTCGGCGGTGCCGCCGTCCTCGGGACGTCCGACGGCGACGGCGGCCGCCGCCTCGTCCTGCGTGCTGAAGATGTTGCAGCTCGCCCAGCGGACCTGCGCGCCCAGCGCCGTGAGCGTCTCGATCAGCACGGCGGTCTGCACCGTCATGTGGAGGCTGCCCGCGATGCGCGCCCCCGCGAGCGGCTGCGACTCCGCGAGCTCGGCGCGCAGCGCCATGAGGCCCGGCATCTCGTGCTCGGCGAGGCGGATCTGGTGGCGACCGGAGTCGGCGAGGGCGAGGTCGCGCACGCGGACGTCGAGCGTGCCCGACGGCGTGGCAAAGGTCTGGCGCTGGGGTGCGGTCACGGTCGCCCAGCGTACGCGCCCGGGGTGCGCCGCCGCCGTCGTCGTCGGGGTGCGGCGTCGGTCTTGCGGTCGGTGTCGCGGTCGGTGCGCGCCGCCGGTCTTGCGGTCGGTGTCGCGGTCGGTGCACGCCGCCGGACCTTCCGTCGGCCGGAGAAGCCGCCTCGACCGCGCGGCCGCCCGCCGCGCGGGTAGCCCGGAGCTTGCCGCACCGCCCAGAACGGCCCGTGGCGACGAGACCGGCCCGCAGCGGGCCGTTCTCGACTCCACGGGCCGTTCTCGACGAAGGTGGCGCCGCGGTGGAGACCCCCAGGGCCGTTCTCGTCGCCACAGGCCGTTCTCGACGACCGGGGTCCGGCAGGGGGCCACCGCGGCGGTGCTCAGTGGACCGTCCTCGTCGCCAACGGCCGTTCTCGACGACCGGGGCTCGGCAGGGGCCACCGCAGCGGTGCCCAGCGGACCATTCTCGTCGCCATGGGCCGTTCTCGACGGCGGATGCGACGCTGCGGCACTCGAGGGGGCGCGACTCAGTCGGTCGCGGTGTCCTGACTCACGGCGCGGCGCAGGTCCGGCTCGAGGTAGATCACGCGGGCGATCGGCACCGCGGCGCGGATCCGACCCTCGGCCGCGTCGATCGCCGCCGCCACGTCCGCGGCGGTCGACGCGCTCGGGACCTCGATCTTCGCCGCGACGAGCAGCTCCTCGGGCCCGAGGTGAAGGGTCTTGAGGTGGATGACGGAGGTCACGCCGTCGCCGGCTGCGGCGGCGAGGACCGCGTCCACGACGTCGGGCTCGGCGCCCTCGCCGAGCAGCAACGACTTGGTCTCCCGGGCCAGCACGAACGCGATGCAGACGAGCAGCGCGCCGATGGCGGCCGAGCCGAGGGCGTCCCAGCGCCCGTCGTGCGTGAGGAGCGTGGCAGAGACCCCGACGAGCGCGAACACGAGCCCGATCAGGGCGCCGAAGTCCTCGAGCAGGATGACGGGCAGCTCGGGCGACTTCGAGCGCCGGATGAACTGCCACCACGACCCGGAGCCCTTGTGCGGCCGCGACTCGTGAATGGCGGTGCGGAACGAGAAGCCCTCCATCCCGATCGCGGCGGCCAGCACGACGAGCGGCACCCACCACCACTGCCCCTCGATCGGGTGGGGGTGGCGGAACTTCTCGTACGCCTCGTAGAGGGCGAACACGCCACCGAGCGTGAAGAGCACGATCGACACGACGAACGCGTAGAAGTACCGGGCGCGGCCGTAGCCGAACGGGTGCTCGGCGTCGGCCGCGCGCACCGCACGGCGTCCGCCCAGGAGCAGGAGGAGCTGGTTGCCCGAGTCGGCGACCGAGTGCACGGCCTCCGCGAGCATCGAGGAGGAGCCGGTCAGCACGTACGCGACGAACTTGGTGACGGCGATGCCGAGATTGGCGGCGAGCGCCGCGAGGATCGCCTTGGTGCCGTGCTGCGCTGACATGTCCGCCTCTCGACCGGGTTGCGGATCGCATCGTAACGACGTGACATCGGGCGTCGTACCGGCGCCCACGACGGGCGCCGCTCACGGCGGTCCACGCGGCGGTCGCGACGAGCGTCCCTCGCGACCGCGGTCGGACGGGCGCCCACCGGCCGCTCCCCCGTCGCCGGCTGCCCAGCCGGGACGGGCCGCGAGCGAGGGCGCCCGCGGTGCCTCAGCCCAGCGGTCGAGCCTCGTCAGGCAGCAGCACGGGGACGCCGTTCCGGACGGGGTAGGCCAGCGGCTCGTCGGGGCTGGTGTTGTGCAGCTCGGGCTCGCCGTCGGGCCCGGTGCCCTCGCGCAGGGGCGTGCGCGTCACGGGGCAGCGCAGCGCGTCGCGCACCCACTGCGCATCGCCCGCTCCGAGATCGGGTGTGGTCATCGTCGTCGCTCCTCGCTGGTGGTCTCGGTCCCCGGGGTCTCGGGTTCCTGGGTGGCTGACGCCCTGCGCACGAAGCGCACGGTGCGCCGTCGCGCCCGCGTCACTCCCCGCCGTCGAGCACGCGAAGGTGTCCGCGGCGCGAGCCCGAGGCAGCCGACGGCGGCGGGGGTGCCGTGGGCGCGGGCGCGCGCGAGGCCTCGCGCACGGCGTCCGCGAGGGCGACGAGGTCGTCGGGGGTGGGCGCCGGCGCTGCGTGATCGAGGTCGACCGCGAGGCGCACCACCTCCCACCCTCGCGGCACCGTCAGGCGCCCGGCGTGCTCCGCGCACAGGTCGTAGGAGTGCGGCTCGGCCTGCGTGGCGAGCGGGCCGAGGACCGCCGTGGAGTCGGCGTACACGTACGTCAGGGTCGCGACGGCGGGGCGAACGCACGTGGCGCGCGTGCACTGGCGGATCCTCACCCCGCCACGCTACCCGCTCACCCGAGCCCCCGACGTTAGGCTCGGACGGTGTCCCGCACCCCCCGCGCGCTCGACCCGCTCACGATCCCGTCGCGCCGCGGCGCGCGTCGGCGTGACCGCCGCGGTCGCGGCCTGCGGGGCCCGTTGCTGCCCCCCGGGATGCCCGCGAGCCGGACCCGCGCGGAGCGCTTCGAGGACGCGGTGCTCGACGCGGTCGAGCTCCTCGAGCAGCGCTGGTCACGCCAGCTGCGCGACGTCGAGTTCGCCGTCGAGGACGTTCCGCCGTCCGATCCGGCGCCCTGGGAGCACGGCCCCGCGCTCGGCCGGGCGTTCGCGGCGGACGCCGTCGCCGGCCTCAGCGCGCGGATCGTGCTCTACCGCCGGGTGGTCGAGGAGCGGTGCGACGGCGAGGAGGAGGTCCGCGCACTGGTGCGGGCCGTCGTCGTGGAGCAGGTCGCCGAGCTGATCGGGCAGCCGCCCGAGGCCGTCGACCCCGGGTATCGTCCCGACTGACGATCGGGGCGTCGCTCGGAGCAGCACGCCGTCGTCCTTCCGTCTCACCCGTCCCGGCGCCTCGTCGCCTCGGTCCGTCTGGAGTTCCATGCGCATCCTCATCACCGGCGCCCACGGCATGCTCGGGCAGGACCTGTGCCCGCGCCTGTCCGCCGAGCACACCGTGGTCGCGACCGACCGGGACGACCTGGACATTACGGATCCGGCGCAGGTGGAGTCGGCCGTCGCCGGCTTCGACGCCGTCGTCAACTGCGCGGCCTGGACGAACGTGGACGTCGCCGAGGAGCGCGAGGCGGACGCGTTCCTTCTCAACGCCGTCGCGCCCCAGCTGCTGGCGCGCGCGGCGACCACCGCCGGGGCTCGCCTCGTCCAGATCTCGACCGACTACGTCTTCGACGGGCACGCCAGCACGCCCTACGCCGAAGAGGGCGCCCAGCGGCCCGCCTCGGCCTACGGCCGCACGAAGGCGGCGGGCGAGTGGGCGGTGCGAGCCGCGGGGCCCCAGCACCTCGTCGTGCGCACGGCCTGGCTCTACGGCGCCGGCGGGAACAACTTCCCCCGGACCATCGCCCGCCTGCTGCGCGAGAAGCCGACGCTCGACGTCGTGGCGGACCAGGTCGGTCAGCCCACGTGGACTGCCGACGTGGCCGACGTCGTCACGCGCCTCCTGGAGGCCGGCGCCCCCGGCGGGGCGTACCACGCCACGAGCTCGGGCAGCGCGTCGTGGTGGGAGTTCGCGCGCGCCGTCGCGCTCGCCACCGGGCAGGACCCGGAGAAGGTGCGCACGACGACGAGCGAGAAGTTCCAGCGCCCGGCGCCTCGGCCCGCCTACTCCGTCCTGGGGCACGATCGGCTGCGCGCCGCCGGGCTCGAGCCGATCGGGCCGTGGCAGGAGCGCTGGTCGGTGGCCGCCGAAGCCGTGCTGGCCTGAGCCGCGGGCCCGGTCCGAGCAGGATCCGAGCAGGACGAGAGGTCAGCCCAGCGACACGCGGATGGCGGCGGACCGCTCCACCTGCGGGTCCTGCTGCGCGCCGATCACGCTGACGAGCTCCCCCAGCGGGTCGGTGTAGGTGAGGACGGCGCCCGCGGCGACGGGCGCGTCTGACGTGAGCCGCACGAGGGCGGGCGACGAGCCGAGCTGCGAGGCGTCCAGCGCGACGCTCCGACCGGCGGGCACGTCGACCTCGACGGTGCCCACCACGGTGCCCGTGGCGTCGAGCGCCGTGGCCGTCACGGTGGCGTCCTCGACCGCGCCGATCACGAGCTGTGCCCGCTCGACCACCGACCCGAGGCCGGGCAGCGCGACGGCCTGCGACGTCCCCGAGGCGACCGAGGGCAGCCAGGCACGGTCGATGACCGGGACGTCGGGGTCCTCGGGCGCGGGCTGACCGACGCGGACCAGGGACGCACCGGTCACGACGGGCAGGTCGGAGGAGACGCGCACCGTGTAGGTCCCCGGCGGCGCTCCGCCGAGGGTCACGTCCGTCACCGCGCCCGCCTCGACCACGAGCCCGTTCAAGCCACTGATCGGGACGACGCCGTCGGAGCCGAGGAGCTCGATCGAGACGGTCGCGGGCGTCTCGCCGGGGTTGAGCACGCGGACGAGGGCGGTGTCCTCGTCGTCGATCGTGCTGCTGCCCAGGACGACGCCGGGCACGAGCGCCTCGACGCCGGGCGCCGCGGTCGCCGACACGACGTCGGTGCCCGCGGGGGTCAGGCCGTCGAGCTGGTTCGTCGCGATCGTGGCGCTGACCAGGCCGCCCGCGGCGGTCAGCTGCAGCGCGAGCCGGTCCTGGTCCGGGGCGACGGCCTCGAGGGAGACCGTCTGCTGCGACCCGGGCGGCACCACGACGGCGGTCGAGGTGAGCGCCACGGGTCCGGTCGCGCCCCAGGCGGCGAGCGTGACGGTGGCGGCCGTTCCCCCGGCGTTGCGCAGGCTCAGCGTTGCCGAGGAGCCGATGGTCGTGCGACCGCCCGCGAACCAGAGCGTCGACGACCCGGCCGGGCACGAGGCCGCGGACAGGCCCCGCAGGTCGCCGGAGTCCGCCCGCGACGCCGTCGCGGCGACGGCGAACGCGGCCGCACCCCCGGCGGGGTCGGCGCGCAGCACGCTCGGCTCGGCCGGGTCAGCGAGCGTCCCGATCGCGCCGTCAGGGCCGGGGGTGAGGGCCGTGCCGGCCGCGGTGAGCGTACCGAGGGTGGCGCTCGGGAGCGCTCCGCCGCGCGCGAGCACGGCGCCGAGCACCTGGGTCGTGGTCGTCGAGGCGCCGGAGAGCTCGGAGTCGGTAGCCGCACCGGACGTCGCGGCGGGCGCCGTCGGGCAGGTCAGGGCCACCCCCGTCGGCGGCACGGCCACGGCGAGCGGCTGCGCCTGCGCGACCTGCGCCGTCGGCAGCGCACTCGCGCCGACCACGACCCCGGCGCCGAGCGCGAGCACCCCGAGCGCGGACACGATCCGCAGCGTGCGGGTGAGGCCCTCGCGGCCCGGGTGGATCGAGCGAGGCCGGCGCTTCCCACCCTGCCGGGGCGCCTTCGTCGCCTCGGCACGCTCGGGCGCCGTGGCCTCGTCGCCGGTCGTGCTCACCTCGCGCTCGCGGCCGGCGTCGAGCCCGGAGTCGGTCTCGGACGTGCTCATACGACCTCCTCGGGGGTGCGCCGTCGGGCCGGGAGCGCGAGCAGGAGCGTGAGGCCCAGCACCACGATCTGCACGACGACCCACGGGGTCCGCACCGGGTCCACGTAGCTGATCTCGAGCTGCCCGGACGCGCCCGCGGGCAGGGTCCACGCCTGACGCCAGTCCGTGGTCACGGGCTCGAGCGTGACGCCGTCCAGGCGCGCCACCCAGCCGGGATCGGCTCGCTCCGCCAGCACGACCGTGCGGTCGGCCTCGCCGGAGAGGATCTCGCCCCCGGCCTGGACGACGCCGGACGTCAGGCCGCCCACCGGCAGGTCGCGGCTGGTCACCACGACGTTCGGGGACCCGGTGCCGTCGGCCTCGAGCACCCGGGCGCGCGCCGCGACGTCCGCGACGACGCGCCAGATCGAGCCGGACGCGTTCGTGGTCACCTTCTCCAGGCCCGCGGTCGCGTCGAGCTCGGCCGCCAGGGCCGCCGCGGCCGACGGGTCCGCACCCGGTCGCGCGGTCGAGTCCGGGTTCGCGACGACCACGACGGCGACGCCGTGCGTCAGGAGCGCGGGCACGGCCTCGTCGGCGGCGACGGTCAGGCGCGACACCGCGACCGCGAGGTCGGCGTCCGCGGCGTCCGGCGCGGCGATCTCGGGGCTCAGGGGTGAGCCCGTGAGCGCGAGCGTCGTCAGCGCACCGTCGACGAGCTGGGGTCCGTCGGCGCGCCAGAGCTGGACGTCGAGCCCGTCCGCGGTCGGCGTGAGCGAGAGCACACGAGCCGAGGCGGCCGAGACCTGCACCTGGCGCCCGAGGGCCGGAACGGGGTCGGCGCCACGCGCGGCTACCTCGACGACGCCGGGGTCGCTGCGCACCGCGAGCACCCACGTGACCGCGCCCGCGGCGGGCCCGAGCGCGGCCAGCGCCACGAGCACCGCCGAGGCGGACTGCCGCCAGCCGAAGGTCGCGCCGCCGAGGCGACGGCGCATGCCCTCCCCCGCGACGGCTGCGGCGAGCAGCGCACCGAGCAGCGCGAGGGAGAGTGCGGGACCGGGCCAGGTGCCGACGCTCGACTCGACCCCGCCGTCGACGTCGGTGCCCACGCCCACGAGCGGGAGGGTCACCGCGGCGGCGAGCGCGAGCACCGCCAGCAGCCAGCCGATCCGGACGGTCACCGCCTGCGCGCCGCCGCGCAGCAGCGCGGCGAGTGCGGCGAGCACCACAGGCGCCGCGAGGGCGAGCGGGAGCCAGGCGAGCGCCGACGGCAGCCAGGTGACGGGTGCCGGATCCAGGGGCCAGAGCAGGGCCGACTGCCACGGCGACGCCACGGTGAAGGCCTCGACGGCGCCCGGCTCGGACAGCAGGAGCCGGACGAGCTGGTCGGCGCCGCCGTCCGCGCCCGCAGCCGACGTGAACGGTGCGGTGAGCCACGGTCCGAGCAGCGCGAGCGCCGGCACCGCCACGAGCACGAGGCGCCCGCGGCCGGCGTGCAGGCGACGCGCCCGACGCGGCAGCGCCATCGCGAGCACCGCGAGCAGCACGAGCCCGAGCGGGAGCAGCAGGGGCGCCCCCGCGCAGGCCACGGCGAAGGCGAGCCCGGCGGCCGCGCACGCGCCGATCGAGCCGACGGGCCCGGAGGAACGTCGCCCGGAGGTGAGCGCCAGGGCGGGCGCTGTTTCGGCGTCGTCGACCGCGGAACGGTGGACGCGCTGCGCCCCGACCATGCCAGACAGCACGACGTCGCGCCGCTGGACGCCGAGCCCGCGCGCCACGCCGAGCGCGACCCAGGGCAGCGCGAGGTGCGCGACCACGGCTCCGACCCGGCCGTCCGCGACGGCCGTGAGGAGCGGGGGCATGAGCGCCCAGGCCCCCGCGACCCAGGCGCGGACCCCGACGCTGCGCGTGGCGGCACCGGCGGCGAACCACGCGCCGATCGCCGCGAGCGGCAGCGCGCCGACCAGGAGCGCGGTCAGGACCACCGTGACGGGGGTCCCCCACAGCCCGCCGACCAGGGTCGTCAGCGCGGCCAGGACCAGGAGGAGGGGTTCGGCGAGCACGGCATGGCCGTCCCCGACGGCGAGCCACGGCGACGTCGCCAGCGTCCAGAGCGAGCGCACGTCGCCGTCGACGGGCAGCAGCGCACCGCCGACGAGCGGACCGGCGAGGATCCAGGAACCGACGGTGACGAGCGCGACCGCCACCGTCGCGAGCACGACGAGCGAGAGCGTGGTGCGGCGGCGCCGGGCGAGCGCCGCGGCCTCGCGGATCTCCAGCTCGGAGCGCGCTCGCGCGGCGCGGCGCAGCGCGGCCCGCTGCAGTCGCTGGTCGCGCCACGTCGCGAGGCGCTCGCCGAGCCCGACCTGCAGCGGACGCAGCACGCGACGCGGCAGCACGCTCGTGCGCCGCGCCTGGCGCCGCGCCCGGCTCACCGCGGAGAGGCCGGCCGTGGCCGCGAACGGCGCGCGCAGCTCCGCCCCGACGAGGTGGAACTCCTTGGTCACGAGCCGTCCGAGCGCGCGGACCGGCGCGAGCAGGTACATCCCGAGGAACGCGAGCACGGCACCCATCGGGGTCGCACCGGCGAGCCGCGCGTGCAGCACCGCCTGGCGCCGCGCCGGCCAGGACCGCTCGGGCTCGGGGGCCGCGTCCACCGCCGATTCGCCGTGCCGCGGGGCGCGCAGCGCGAAGTAGCTCGCGCGGGCGTGCCGGACGGTCGCTCCGGGCGCGATGACGACGCGGTGCCCGGCCAGGCGTGCGCGCCGGGCGAGATCGGCGCCGTCGCCGAACGGGCCGAGCGCCGGATCGGTCCCGCTCAGGGCGTCCCACACGTCGCGGCGCACGAGCGCGCCGGCGGTCCCGACGGCGAGCACGTCCGACCGGTCGTCGTACTGGCCCTGGTCGATCTCGTGCTCCTCCAGCGCCGTGAAGCGGCGACCGGACCGGGTCATCCCGACGCCGACCGAGATCAGCTCGTCCGGGGCCGTCCACTCGACCTGCTTGGCGCCCACGACGGCGACCGAGGAGCCCTGCTCGGCCGCGCGACGCAGCTGCGTGAGCGCGTCGGGCTCAGGGGCGCTGTCGTCGTGCAGGAGCCAGAGCCACTGCCCGCGCGCGCCGGGTCGGTCGCGCAGCACCGCGCGCACGGCAGCGCCGAACGTGGCGGCGTTCGCGGCCGGCAGCACGTCGGCCCCCGCGAGGCCGGCCGCCTCCGCGGCGTCCCGGACCGCGGCGAGCGCGGTGGGGTCCCACACCGCGACGAGGACGCGGTCGGGTGGGGTGGACTGCCGCAGGATCGCGGACAGCGTGCCTTCGAGCCAGGGAGTGACATTCCGGGTCGCCACGACGGCGAGCACCGACACGGGCTCGCGCAGCGGCGCAGCGGAACTCACGACGTGCGGCGCCTCAGACTGCTCGGCGCTTCAGCCGGCGCCGCTCCCGCTCGGAGAGCCCGCCCCAGATGCCGAACCGCTCGTCGTTCGCGAGCGCGTAGTCGAGGCACTCGGCGCGCACCTCGCACGAGGCGCACACCTTCTTGGCCTCGCGGGTGGAGCCGCCCTTCTCCGGGAAGAACGCCTCGGGGTCCGTCTGGGCGCACAGTGCGCGCTCCTGCCACTCCAGGGCGCCCTCACCGAGGAAGGGCCCCGAGTTGAGCGCTGACCATGCGGTCGGTGAGGCGAGAGGTCCCTCGCCCAGGATGTTCCACATCCGCTGCCTCCGAAGGTCTCGCTCGCTGGTCAGGTCCACCGCAGCGCTGCGGCGGCATGTGAATTACACGCGTGTCATCCCCTCGTAGTCAAGCCGATGCGTGGTATCCGCCTCGGCTCCTCGGCGTGTCGCCGGGGGATCGCCGTAGGTTCGGGAGCATGATGCTCGATCCCGATGCCGCGTTCTCGTCCCTGCTGGCGAGCGGTCCCCGCCCGCGTCTGACCTGGTCGGGCGGCGGTGAGCAGCTCGAGCTGTCCGGCCGCGTGTGCGCCACCTGGGCGGCCAAGGTCGCCAACCTCCTCGTCGAGGAGATCGACGCCGGGCCGAACACGCGGGTCCACCTCGATCTCCCGCCGCACTGGCGAACGGTCGTGTGGGCGCTCGGCGCGTGGTTGACCGGGTCCTGCCTCGTCCTTCCGGACGACGGCCCCGACGCGACTCCGGCGCCCGACGGCGAGCCTCGGCCGGTCGCGTCGGCTCCCCTCGACGTCGTGGTCACCTCGCGCCCGGGCCCGTGGGAGGAGACGTGGGCCGCGGGCCGTGCGCGGCCGGAGCTCGCCGTCGCCGTCCCGCTGCCGTCGTTCGCGCTGCGCTGGCCGGGCGACCTGGCGTCGGGCTGGCTCGACGGTGCGGTCGACGTCGCGGCGCAGCCCGACGCGCTCGGCCCGGTCGCCGCCTTCCGGCCCGACGCCGTCGCGCTGGCCGGTGCGGGCTGGCACGCGCCGTTCGCCGACGTCACGCGGGCGGCACGCGTCACCCCCGTGGCCGAGGTGCTCGCGCTGGCGGCCGGCGCGTCCGCCGACGTGCGCGAGCCTCGCTGAGGTCGCCGGCCGCGTCGCCCGGCTCGGTGACCGACGTTCACAACACTTCCACGGGCGCCCCGCAGAGCACCCTCGCGCCTGACCGGTGCCCTCCTGCCCGTCCCCATACGATCGGGGCGTGACCTCTTCCCCCATGGCTCGCTGGCGGCATGCCCGCCGCAACCCGTCGCGATCCCTGCTGCGCGGTGTGCTCACGTCCGGGGTCGGGATCATCGCCTTCGTCGTCGGCGGCGTCACCTTCGCCTACGCCGACATCCAGAACAACATCACGTCGCTCGACGTCGAGGACCTCGTCAACGGGGCCATGGCGACGAGCCCGACGCAGTCGGCCTCCGCGGAGGCGACGTACGACGACCCGAAGACGGGTCAGCCGATGAACATCCTCGTCATGGGGACCGACGATCGCAGCGGCGAGAACGCTGAGATCGGGGGCAACGACGCGGGCATGCGCTCGGACACCACGCTGCTGTTCCACATCTCAGCGGACCGCAGCCGGATCGACGCCGTCTCCATCCCGCGCGACCTCCTCACGCCGATCCCCGCCTGCACTCTCCCCGACGGGTCGTCGACGTGGGCGCAGGACGACGCGATGTTCAACTCGGCGTTCTCCCAGGGCTCCTCGCAGTCCGACACGGGGTCGGACGAGGCCCGCCAGTACGGCGCGGCCTGCACGATCCTCACCGTCCAGCAGATGACGGGCCTGACCGTCGACGAGTTCGCCCTCGTGGACTTCGCCGGGTTCCAGCGCATGGTGGACGCGGTCGGCGGGGTCGACGTGTGCCTGGCCGAACCGCTCCAGGACGACTACACCGGCCTGGACCTGCCCGCCGGCCAGCAGACGCTCGACGGCGTGCAGGCGCTCCAGCTGGCGCGCGCCCGCCACAACATCGGCGACGGCTCGGACATCAACCGGATCGACCGCCAGCAGCAGCTCCTCACGGCCATGATCGACGAGCTCATGTCGAAGAACCTGCTGACGAACTCCCGCGAGCTCTACCAGTTCCTCTCGGCGGCGACGCAGTCGCTCACCACCAGCCCGGGGCTGTCGCAGATCACGTCGCTCGTCGGCCTCGGCATGTCGCTCGACAACCTGTCGCTCAGCGACGTCACGTTCGCCACCGTGCCGTTCGTCTACGAGGGCGCCCGGGTCCGAGCGACGGCGACGGCCGACGACGTGTGGGCGGCCCTCGCGGCCGACCAGCCCCTCTACACCGCGCTGCCCGAGCTCGCACCGGCCCCCACCGCCACCCAGGACGCTCCCGCCGGGGACCCGGCCACGAGCGACCCGGCGCCCGAGGGCGAGGTGGCGACGTCGGACGGCTCGGGTGCCTCGGACCCGGCCGCTCCGGCTACGAGCGACGCGCCGCAGCCGACTCAGGACGCAACGCCCAAGACCATCACCGCGACCTGTTGACCCGACGTCACCCGCGCGCGCTCGATAGGCTCCCTGCCGTGCCGGACCCCGCCATGCCTGACATCGAGTCGCCGGATCTCGAGTCGACCGACCCGGCGGCGACCGGCTCCGCGCCACCGGACGTCCGGGTCGTGACCGTCTTCTTCGACTCGCGCGAGGCGCTGCCGGCCTTCCTCGAGTCGGTCCGCACCGCCTCCACCCGGCAGCTCGAGGTCGTCGTCGTCGACAACGCGTCGCGGGTTCCGCTCCGGCACGACGAGCTGCCCGACGGCGTGCGCCTGGTCCGCGCTCCGTCGAACCTCGGGTACGGGGGCGGCGCGAATCTTGGTCTGGCCGACGCCCGTGGCGAGTGGGTGGTCGTGGCGAACCCCGACGTCGTGTGGGAGCCGGGTTCGCTCGACACCGTCCTCGCGCACGCGGCCGCGTGGCCGCGCGCCGGCGCGTTCGGACCGACCGTGCTCGAGCCGGACGGCTCCGCCTACCCCTCGGCCCGCCGCTTCCCCTCGATCGCGACTGGCGTGGGCCATGCCCTGCTGTCCCGTGTGTGGCCGACCAACCCATGGACGCGCGCCTACCGTCAGGAGGGGGGCGACCCGACGGCCGACCGCACCACCGACTGGCTGTCGGGCTCGTGCCTGGTCCTGCGCCGGGAGGCGCTCGCGGACGTCGGCGGCTTCGACGAGGACTACTTCATGTTCTTCGAGGACGTCGACCTCTGCGCCCGGCTCGCGGCGCGCGGCTGGTCCAGCGTGTACGTGCCCGCGGCGCGGATCCGGCACGACCAGGGCCACTCGTGGCGTGCGAAGCCCGCGGCCATGCTGCGCGCCCACCACGTCAGCGCCTACCTCTACCTCAGCCGCCGCTATCCGCGCTGGTACCACGCTCCCGTCCGGCTCGCCTTGCGCGTCGGACTCGCGGCCCGGCTCCGGATCCAGACCTCGTGGTCGCGGCGATGACGATGTGGGCACTCCGACACGCCCGCCGTGGACCGACGAGCGAGGTTGCCACGCCTTGCGCGACGCTGACTGCTGAAATCGGAGCGCGCGCCGTACGGAGTGCTCGCTCTTGGCACCCCTGCCTGGCGTTCGCCCGCGACTAGCGTGGCCCTCGTGCCCGTCCTGACCCTCGTCACCGAGCAGGCCCTCGCGCCGGTACCCGGCGGTACTGGCCGCTACACGCTCGAGGTCGGCCGCGCGCTGGTGCGGTCCGCCCCCGCGGACTGGCAGATCCGCGGCCTGTCGGCCTGGCACCGGGACGTCGGCCCCGCCCGGGTCAGTGGCGTCGCCGGACCGACGCGACTCCCGGTACCGCGGCGCGCCCTCACGGCACTGTGGGAGCGTGGTCTTCCACCGCGGGTCCCCGGCGACGTGGTGCACGCGACGACCCCACTCGCGCCGACGGCACGCCGGCTGCGCCGCGGCGCGCTCGTCGTCACCGTGCACGACGCGGTGCCCTTCACCCATCCCGAGCTGCTCACCGCACGCGGCGCCGCGTGGCACCGCCGGATAATCGCCCGGGCCGCCCGAACAGCCGACGCGGTCGTCGTGCCGACCGAGGCAGTGCGACGCGTCCTCAGCTCGTTCGTCGACCTGGACACCCGCGTCGCGGTGATCGGCGAGGGGGTCGCCGAAGCCTTCCTCGAGCCGGTCACGCCGCACTCCGTGAGCCGCGTGCGCGACAGGCTCGGCCTCCCCGAGCGCTACCTCGTGGCGGTGGGAACGCTGGAGCCGCGCAAGGGCCTCTCGACGATCATCGAGGCGCTCCCCCTGCTCCCCCAGGACGTCCACCTCGCCGTCGTGGGCCCGTCGGGCTGGGGCGGCGCCGCCCCGCGCGCCTCCGAGCGGGTCCACCTGCTCGGCCGCCTCAGCGACGCGGACCTGGCAGCAGTGGTCGCGGGTGCCGCCGTGTCGGTGCACGCGAGTCGGGAGGAGGGCTTCGGCCTGCCGCTCGTCGAGGCGATGGCAGTCGGCACCCCGGTGCTGCACTCCGACATCCCGGTGTTCGGCGAGGTCGCCGAGCACGCGGGCGCGACCTTCGCCGTCGGCGACGCAGCCGGGCTCGCCGCCGAGGCGAGCCGGCTGCTCTCCTCGCCCGCCGATCGGGTCGCAGCGGTCGCCGCGGGCCGGACCGTGGCGACCCGCCATCGCTGGGAGGACACGGCCGCGCGTCTGTGGTCGTTGTACGCCGACCTCACCGCGTCGTCCGGCACGTGACGCCACCACGCCGCGCGTGCTCCCGCGCGGCTCGGACATGACCGGCGCCGACCGCTGACGCGGCCGAATGCAGCGCAGGACGGCGCCGCCCACCGGTACTCTGAGGTCTCCGCCGATCGCTCGTCGATCCCGCACGCCATCGAGGTCACCGTGTCACGCAGCACCGACCCTGCCTCCGCGCTCGTCATCATCCCGACGTACAACGAGCGGGAGAACATCGAGTCGATCGTGGCCCGCGCTCTGGGCGCCGCGACCGTGGACGTCCTCGTCGTGGACGACGGCAGCCCGGACGGCACGGGCGAGATCGCGGACGCGCTGAGCGCAGCGAACGAGCGGGTCCACGTCATGCACCGCACCGAGAAGAACGGCCTCGGCGCGGCGTACCTCGCGGGCTTCGCGTGGGGCCTCGAGCGCGGCTACGACCTGCTGATCGAGATGGACGCCGACGGCTCGCACCCGCCGGAGCGCCTCCCCGCGCTCATCGCCGCGGTCACGGGCGACGAGACGGGCCGGGTCGGTGGCGCCATCGGGTCGCGATGGGTGCCGGGTGGCTCCGTCGTGAACTGGCCGCGATCGCGCGAGTTCATCAGCCGTGGCGGCAGCTGGTACGCGCGCACGATGCTCGGGCTGCCGGTGCGGGACGTGACGGCCGGGTACCGCGTGTACCGCGCCGCCGTGCTCGAGCAGATGATCGACGGCGCGGTCGACTCGCGCGGCTACTGCTTCCAGATCGACCTCACCCGCCGCGCCTACGCCGCCGGCTACGAGCTCGTCGAGGTCCCGATCGAGTTCCGCGAGCGCGAGAACGGCGAGTCCAAGATGAGCGGCTCGATCGTTGCCGAGGCGGTCGTCAAGGTGACCGGATGGGGACTTGCTCGCCTCGTGGGTCGGGGCCGCCCCCGCGTCTCCGGGGCGAGCTCCGGCACTGGCACCGGGACCGAGCCGACCCGCTGACCCCCTCGAGCCCCGGCTTCGCCCGCGACGCCGGCCGACCACGCGTTCTCGATCAGGTCGCACGGGCCGGTCAGGCTCCCGCGGCCGCCCGGTAGGCCGCGACGCACCCGTCGGCGGTCCGGTCCCAGTCGAACGTCGCCGCGCGAAGCGGTGCCCGACGGCGCAGCTCGGCCAGTCGCTCGGCGTCGCCGAGGAGCGCCTCGAGGCTGCCGGCGATCTCCTCGTCGCTCGTCCCGGTGTAGGCCACCGCGTCGCCCCCCACCTCGGGCAGCGACAACCTGCGCGTGGTGAGCACCGCCGCCCCGCACGCCATGGCCTCCAGCACCGGCAGCCCGAACCCCTCGCCGAGGCTCGGGTAGGCCACGAGCTCCGCGCCGCCGAGGTAGCCGGCCAGGTCCTCGATCGGCAGGTAGCCGGGCACCAGCACCTGCAGCCCGTCCGGCACCGCCGCGACCGCCGGTCCGACCTGGTCGTCCCAGCCGGGCGGTCCGGCGAGGACGAGCGCCGGGGGGTCGCTCATCCGCCCGGCCGCCGCTACGAACCCCCGGACCAGGGCGGGGACGTTCTTGCGCGGCTCGAGCGTGGCGAGGAACGCCACGTACCGGCGACCAGACAGGCCGAGGTGCGCGGCGGCGTCGTGCTTCTCCTGCTCGCTCGGCGGGCGGAACCGCACGTGGTCGACGCCGAGCGGCGCCACCGTGAGCCGCCTGCGGTCCGCGCCGGCCCACGTCACGAGCTCGTCCGCGGACGCCTGCGACACCACGACGCAGGCCGCCGCGCGGCGCAGCGACAGCCGCGTCCAGGTGCGGAAGAAGCGTCGCTTCGCGGGCACGTGCACGGCCGGGTCGGAGAAGAAAGTGGCGTCGTGCAGCGTGACGACGACGGGCACCGGCGAGGCCAGCGGCATCGTGTAGTGCGGGGAGTGCACGACGTCGGCCCGCAGGCGCCGCGCCAGGCTCGGCAGCCCGGTCTGCTCCCACACCAGTCGGCGCGCGGTCGGCTCGATCGCGGCCGGCGCGGACTCGATGCGGGCGTGCGGCGCCAGGGCCGCGAAGCGCTCCGCGTCGCGCGCCTGGGTCACCACCGCGAGGGGGTAGTGCCGTGCCGACAGCGCCCGCACGAGCTCCTCGACGTAGCGGCCGACGCCGGCGCGGTTGGCGGGGATCGCGGTGGCGTCGAGCAGCACGCGCGGGTCGCGGGTCACGGCGACGCTCCGACCGCCACTGCCAGAGCTTCGGCTATGTCGTCGCGCCCCGCTGATCTCGCGGCGCGAATGTTCTCGAGAACGAACACCCGCTCACTCTCGTTCGCGATCTCGATCGTGCGCAGGGCGTCGAGCGAGAGCGGAACGTCGAAGGTCGTCGCCGTGCCCAGCGCCCCGGCGAGCTCGAGTGCCACCATGGTGCGCAGGCACTTCTCGCAACGTCCGCAGTTGAGGGCATCGGTGGAGCGCCAGCAGACCCGGAGGTGGGCGGTCAGTACGGCGTCTCGCGCCACCGCCCGCACCTTCTCCGGCCGGGTGGCGTGCGCCCCGCTGTGCACCACGCGGAGCGTTCCGCTGGAGTAGAGGTGATCCAGAACCGGGTGAGAACCCCAGGGCTCCAGGTCGCTGTAGTGGTGGCTCCCGGCGACGTAGAGCGTCCGCCGACCTTCGGCCACGAGCGACGCCGCGGCGACGAGCGCGGCCCCGTGAGTCTGGCTCCCCCACTCGGCGTAGGGGTCGAGCACCCGGCGAATGTCGCTGTCGACCTTGGTGACGCGACGCCGCAGCGCGCGAGCCATCGAGTCGAGCTGCTGGTCGACCCGTTCCCGCACCGCCGGCGGCTCGTGCAGCACATCGTGCACGTAGAGCAGGTCCACGGTCTCCGGATGCTCCAGCAGCTTGAAGCTCGAGTCGACGCCACCCGTCATCAGCTGGATCGGGGGCCGACGGCGCAACGGCGATCGTCGCGTGACGGGCGCACGCACTGCCTGGGGCGTGAGGGTGTCGTCCCACGCCGCGAGGACGCGCTGCGCCTCGAGCACACCTTCGAGGCGTTTGCTGGAGACGGGATCAGCAAGTTCGACGGGCACGCCCAGCCGCATGGCGGGGAAGATCGCGAGCGGCAGCCACACGTCGCCGAACGCAACCGGTCGGCGAAAGCGGCGGTTCGCCTCGAGGGAGATCTCGACCCGATCTCCGGCGATGTCCATCACGACCCGTGCGCTGCGGCCGTCAAAGGTCGTGCGAGCCACTTTCACCGAACTCATGAGGGCGATTTTATGGCGGTGACCGGCTCGTTCGAGCGACGGACGCAACGTTGTCGGCCGATAGGATGACGCAGGGTCGGCGCCCTCGGCACCCACATGTGCAGCCCAACTCTCCAGACCCGACCCAGATGCAGGCCATGATCAGCTCGATCCCCTCGGTCGCGCCGCGCGGTACCCACGCGCCCGCGACGCGCGCTCGCACCTCCACCCCGTACCGCCACGACCTGGACGGGTTGCGCGGACTCGCCATCCTGCTGGTCGTCCTCGGCCACGTGTGGCTCGGACGCGTCTCCGGCGGCGTGGACGCCTTCCTGGTCCTGTCGGGGGTGTTCGTCGTCGGCGCCACTCTTCGACGGGTTGCCGCACACGAGTTCCGGCTGGGGCCGTTCGCCCTCAAGGTCGCCCGTCGTCTTCTCCCGGTCGTCGTCCCGGTCGTCCTCGTCGTTGTGGTGGGAGCGGTCCTGATCTACCCGCCGACACGGTGGTCCGACGTCTCCGAGCAGGCGATCGCCTCGGTCACGATGACGCAGAACTGGTGGCTCGCGTTCGAGGGCACGGCATACGGTGGCGCCGACGTCGGTGCAAGCCCGTTCCAGCACCTGTGGTCGCTGTCCGTACAGGCTCAGCTCTATCTCGGCGTCGCCGTGCTGCTGCTCTGCCTCGGCTGGACGGTGCGGTCGCTGTCCCACGCGGTTCGACGACGCGTGCTCATCACCGCGCTCGTGGTGCTCGCCGTCGCGTCCTTCACCTATGCGTCGATCGGGATCGCCCAGGACCCTGTCTGGACCTACTTCGACACGTTCGCCCGTACGTGGGAGCTGCTCGCGGGTGCCCTCGTCGGGCTCGTGATGATGCGGCTCCCCCTCGCCCCGAGCGTCCGTACCGTGCTGGGCTGGGCGGGCCTCGGGATGCTGCTGGCGACGATGTGGGTCGTCGACGGAGCCGTCACGTTCCCGGGACCGTGGGCGTTGCTGCCGGTCGGGGGCACGCTCCTCGTCATCGTCGCCGGCGTACGTCCGACGCGCGTCGGCGTCGACGCGCTGCTGCGGACCCGCCCGGCGCAGTTCACCGGCCGCCTCGCCTTCGGACTGTACGCCTGGCACTGGCCGCTGCTCGTGGGGTACCTCGAGGTCACGGAGCGCGAGAGCGTTCCGGTCGTGGCCGGAGTGGTGATCATCGCGCTCTCGTTCGCACTCGCGGAGCTCTCGCGTCGACTCGTCGAGACGCCGTTCCGGGCTGTCACGGGCCCTCGCAGGGGCGCGCGCCTTGTCCTGGCAACGCTCGTGCTCCTGAGCCTCGCCGTTCCAGCGGGTTGGATCGCTCGCACGGCGAGCCTTACCGGGCCGTCGCAGAACGCAGACCTCGCGTCGTCGGACGCTGCCGGCCAGCTCGCGCCCGTGGACGACGAGGCCGCAACCCTGGATCTCGACGCCGTCCTCTCGGCGGCACAGGATGCTCCCCGGATCTACGCGGATCACTGCATAGCCCGCGGCACGGACGTCGTCGTCTGCCAGTACGGCCCGGACGACGCGACGCGAGCTCTCGCGCTCGTCGGCGGATCTCACTCCGGCCAGTGGTTCACTCCGCTGGAGGAGATTGCGAATGCCGAGGGGTTCAGGCTGATCACGTACCTGCGAGACGAGTGCTACTTCGGTGAGCCCGGGCTCGACCTCTACCTCAGCGACGAGTGCGACGCCTGGAACGTCGCGGTGGCCGACCGTCTCGTGGCGGACCAGGTCGACGCCGTCTTCACGACGGCGACGCGCTCGAACCTCATCGACGGCGTCCGGAGCGAGTGGGTCCCCCAGGGCTATCTCGCGTCGTGGCAGCGTCTGGCCGACGCCGGAATCCCCGTGGTGGCAGTGAGAGACACGCCCTGGCTGGCGAAGAACCCGCTGGACTGTCTCGCCGACGGCGGTGAGGCGCACTCGTGCGGCACGGCCCGCCAGGACGTGCTGCAGGCCGTCAGTCCGACTGCCCAGGCCTCGCTCGGCGCGCTCACCCGAACGATCGACCTGAACGACTTCGTGTGCCCGGAGAACTTCTGTCCTGCCGTGCTGAACGGCTACCCGGTCTACCGCGACGACAACCACCTCACGTCGTCGTTCGCGGCGACGCTGCGGGAGCCGCTCGCCGCCGCGCTGGCCTCCGCGACCGGGTGGTGGTGACCCGGACGTAGCGGTGCGCGCACGTCATCCGCGGCGAGGCTCGGGCCGGCACCCTCCTCGCCCTGATGCGGGGCGGGCCGCCACATCGCTCGTCGCACGCGCTGCCCGGGTCCCGCGCCGCTCGGCGCACCTTGATCGGGGCCTCGCTCGCGGGCATGTCACACGTCGCGCGCCCCCCGCAGGACGAATCGCACGCGGGAGTACACACGCCGCGGGAGTCGAAGCGCACGCATCGACCTGGTACGCATGAGCGCGTCCAGCTCAGCCCTGCTCCGGTGGAGCGCGGCGATCTCGCTCCGGGCGAGATCGAGCTCCGCCTCGGCATCGACCAGACGCCGCTCGGCCGCCTCGAGCGCTGCCTCCATCAGGTGCTCGCCCTCGCGGTTGGCGATCTCGATCTCGGTACGTGCCTCATCGAGGGCGAGTCGAACGTCACGCAGCTCGTCACGCAGGACGAGGGTCTCCCGCTCGCGATCGGCGGCGTGCAGTGCGTCGGCCAGAACAGGTCGCAGCGCTTCGGCGCTCGCTCGTCGGGAGTTCTCTCCGTGCCGGGAGATCAGCGCGCTCCAGTCAGCAAGGCCACGTGCCTCCGCCGCCCAGGCAGGGTCCGCGTGCAGCTCTGGAACGTCGGAGAGCGAGACCGCCGGTCCGGGCTCGGCGCCGAGCGGCAACGCGGCGGTCGCGATCACGAGGTCCCACCACCGTCCCAGCTCCTCGCGTCGCACCTCGGAGACCGCGCGCAGGTGGTCCCGGATCTGCGGCCCGTCGTCGAGCAGCTGCCGGACGACGGGTGTGAGGTCACCGTGTACCAGGGATCCGACGCCGAGAGCGTAGTCCGCAAGCCCGACGTTCTCCAGTGCGCCTCGGATCTTGCTCTGGGTGTAGTGGTCGACCCCGATGCCCAGCACCGGCACCGCGGTGCCGGTGGCGAACACCACGGGGTGGTACCGGCTGCTGACCACCGCGGCGGCGGTGCGGGTCAGGTCCATGGCCTCACGGGCCGTCGTCGGGCCGAGCTCGACCACGCGGGGATCGTCCAGCTCCTCGGCCAGGCGCCGATGCACCAGGTAGTCACCGGTCGGATCCTCGCCGTCCGTGCCGTGGTGGGCAAGCAGGAGCACCGACAGCTGGGACTCGCGCAGGATCGTGCGCAGAAGGGTGGCGTAGCCACCCGACACCGTCTCCCAGGGTGCGTCCCCGGAGTGGGCAGCGAAGGTCGCCAGCACGTAGCCCGACTCGGGCAGCGGCACCTGACTCTTCGTCGGCGCGAGGAACATCGCGTCGTCCACCAGGAACGAGGTCCGCGACCGCGGGGCGCCCAGCTCGGACGCGAGGTCACGACTGGCCCGGTCTCGGACCGAGAGGAGCGCGGCACCGTTCACCAGACCCGCGAGAGTCACGCCGTCCGTTTCGGTGAGCGTGGGCCCCAGCATCTGACCCGAGACGACCAGCCGCTTGCTGAACCGAGCCGCGAGTGCGCCGAGTGCGGCCCGCTCGGCGATGTGCTCCGGCCACGCGCTGTTGAGGTTGCCCGCGCCCGACACCACCACCAGATCGGCAGCAGCAACAGCGTGGATGACGTCCCACGCGGGGTCGTCCCATGCGAGGGCGTTCGTGTCGCCCTCGGCCCCGGCCAGGACTCGCTCGGCCCGAGACGCTCGCTCAGCAGCCTCCGCCGCGCCGTCCCCCGAGGCGAAGCCGATGCGCGCTACCGTGCCCCACCCGTACCGACGCTCGGTGTCGGCCGCGTCCCCTGTGACAGCGGTCACCTCGAGGGGGCGTCGGGCTGCGAGACCCTCGACCAGTGCTTCTGCCATCGCCTCGTCGCCGAGATGGTAGCCACCCGCACCACCGACGTCCCCGAGCACAACGATCTTGAGCGGATCCATCAGCGCATCGTTCCCATCATGAGATCCAGAAGTACCGGCCTGAGCTCGTTGCCGAGCCGCTCGGCCGAGAAGTGTGCCGCGCGCTCACGCCCGCGGGCGACGAGGTCCTCACCAATCGACCGGTCGTCGAAGAGTCGGCGCATGTGGGACGAGGCCACGTCGAGGTCAGGTTCCGCCCACAGGCTCGTCGCGTCGTATGGTTCGGCGCCCGGCCCCACCGGAACCTTGGAGGCGGGGACGAGCAAGGTGTTGCCACTGTCGCAGAAGTCCATGTTGCCCGAGTACGCGGTGGCGATGACGGGGGTTCCCAGAGCGAAGGCATCGGCGATGTTGAGTCCGTACCCCTCAGACCGGTGCAGCGACACATACGCGTCGGACACCTCGATCATGGCGGCCATCTCGGAGGCCGTCACGTAGTCCTCGAGAAGGACCACATCCGGTCGACCCGTCGCAGCGAGCCGAACACGCTCGCGCTCACCTCGGCGATACTCGCCGTTGATCGACTTGATCACGAGGCAGGCACCGTCGTCCGGGCCGAAAGCGGCGAGGTAGGCGCGCAGGGCACCCAACGGGTTCTTGCGCTTCATCACTGACAGGTAGTCGAAGTTCACGAGGAAGACGAACCGGTCCTCGGGAAGTCCGAGATCCTGACGGCGCAGCGCGGTCGGGGCAGACGGTGCCCGCATGGGCAGCGGGACGAGCCGCACCGGTGTGTCGGAGAGCTCGCTGATCGATCGTCTGTTGAACTCGCTGGAGACCCAGATCTCGTCGACCATGTCCACCGCACGTCGGTAGTGCGCGGGGAAGGACTCCAGCTCCCAGAACCAGTAGCCCACGAGAGCGCCGTTCGCCTTCGGAAGACCCAGGTCGTGGATGGCGCTCGGCGTCTGGTCCGCGTTCACGCACAAGATGGTGTGGTTGTACCGCGCTCGGTCGGCCACGGCCCGCCACGGAGCGTGCGCCTGCCGTGACAGCGAGGTGCCGGTGTATCCGACGAGCTCCGAGGGAATGCCGGAGTGCGCCACGAGCTTGGCCACCCTGCGGCCTGCACCACCCACTCCGAGCTCCGCTCGCGCGTAGGCGGCGACGCTCCAACCGGCACGACTCAACCCGGCGTCGGAGTGCCGGGGCATGCCCAGCGGCCGCGGCCTCGCATGGCTGGGAGAGTGTGGATCGTGCAGCAACCAGCTGGCGAACGACTCGGCATGAGCGCCGAACGGTTCAGGGAACGCCGCGACGAGGTCAGGACGCGTGCGCCACAGCGCGAACTCCGTCCGCGTGATCGGAGGAAGTCCTTCGCGGGCGGGGAGAGGTTCGTCAAGCCACGGCCGCAGTCCGTACGGTTCTGCGACGAGGTCTGGCGGTGCACCGATCCTCGCGTCGCGACCGAGGACGGCGTCACGGTAGAGACGTCGCTCGTAGGGGTTCAGCAGCGAACCGTCGGGCAACCTGTCGAGCCGGTAGCGCTTCGTCCGCAGCTCGGTGTGGCGCTGTTCCACGAGCTCGGCACCGTAGGCGTCCGCAAGGGTGCGCAGTCCGGGCATCTCGCTGAGCAGCGGGCGTGGCCGGTCCAGCATGTGCTTGGACAACAGCCACGGGGCCAGTGGGTCGTACCCCGAGAAGTGGAAGAAGCGAAGGGGACCGCCATTGACCTCGAACCCGCCCTCCACCTCGACCACACCGCGCTCGTGGAGGTTCCAGTACGCCACGTTGAGACCCGGGTCGTGAAGGATGGCGGGTCGCTCGAAGCTGGTCGACCAGTCCATCCAGCGCTGATCGGTGAAGAGTGCCTGCTGGAGGTCGACCACCGCATCGGTCTTGAGTCGCTCGCACCACCAGGCGAGAAAGCGGATGGCTGCAGGACCAGTCGAAAGAAATCCGAGGTTGTACATCCCCGAGTGCATGACATCGCTGGGCTGAAGCCGCAGATCATCATCGGGGTAGGGACGAAGCATGTGGGGGGTGAGCGCCATGCCTGCGCTCGCAGCGGACTCGAACACGTCACGCAGATCGGCGTAGACGCGGATATCGGGGTCGAGGTACGTGGCGGTCAGTGCACCGAGGTGGTGAAGGTGGAGGAGCGCTGCAGGCTTGAGCGCCGTGGCGAACTCCATGACGTCGTACATCATCGCCATCTCGGAGCGGACCTCGGGAGTGAGCGGCAGGTCCTCGACCAGAAGCACGGCACCGAGTCCGTGGAGACGACGGTCCTCGCTCCTGCCGTCGATGACGAGGGTGAAGAACTCCCCGTCCGGGTGGTGGGCCATGAACGAGGCAGCGAGCACGCGTGCCTGCGCGACGTAGTTGTGCGCAACGATGGTGACCGCTGCGTGCCGACGCATCAGTACTTCTTCTCCTTCAGCCGAACGCTGTCGGCATGTTCCGTGCGGGGTCAGCGCTACTGCGCCGAGATCAATTCGATTTACCGTACCGGGAATGGGCGCTCGCCGCCTTGCGAGCGAGAGAGCTCCTCGACGTCGTTCGCCACCATTGCCGAGACGATGCCGTCGAAGTCCATCGTCGGACGCCAGCCAAGGTCCGCCGCGGCTCTGCCCGCGTCGCCGAGCTGGACCGAGGGATCGACGGGGCGGACGAAAGCCGGGTCGGTCCGGACGTAGGGCTCCCAGCGGGTCACTCCGACGCATGCGAAGGCTGCCGCGACGAACTCTCGGACCGTGTGAGCCACCCCTGTGGCCACCACGTAGTCCTGTGACCTGTCCGCGCGAACTGCCGCGACCGCGGCGTCCATGTAGTCAGGCGCCCAACCCCAGTCACGCTGCACGTCGAGCGAACCGAGCACCAGCTGGGTCTCGAGGCCGAGCGAGATACGGGCCACGCCGTGAGTGATCTTCCTCGTCACGAACGTCAGCGGCCTGCGAGGGGACTCGTGGTTGTAGAGCACCAGACTCGTCGCGTGGAGCCCACGCTGCCGGTAGACCTCCACCATGTGGTGGGCGTAGGCCTTCGCGGCTCCGTAGGGGGACGTCGGACGGACGGGGGTTGCCTCGCTCTGGGGCGACTCGGCGGCACTGCCGAAGATCTCCGCGCTGGAGGCCTGCAGCAGACGCACCTGCCTGCCGCTGCTCTCCTGGAGCGCGTGCGCGGCCTCGAGAAGCGAGGCCGCTGCGAGACCGTTCACCTCTCCGGCGCCCACGGGGTCTTCCCACGAGCGCGCGACGGACGACATTCCGGCGAGGTTGTAGATCTCGTCCGGCGCGATCGCTTCGATCACCGGGCGGAGGCGTCCCGTGCGAGCAAGGTCGACCTCGTGGAACGTCAGGCTGGGCGCAACCGTCCTCAGATCGCGGACTCGTGGGTCTGCCAGGCTCGTCCCGGGGCGCAGGAGCGCATGGACGTCACATCCCTCCCGACCGAGCCTCCGGCACAGGTAGTAGCCGTCCTGCCCTGCCGCACCGGTCACGAGGACGACGGTCACGCGTCAGACCCCCGCCAAGGCCCGCTGCTCGATGAGGTCGTGGTCGACCATCATGCGCACGAGCTCGTCGAAGGAGACCGTCGGCTCCCAGCCGAGGACCGAACGCGCCTTGCTAGGGTCTCCAACGAGAAGGTCGACCTCCGCCGGACGCATGAACCGCTCGTCCTGGACCACGTACCTCTGCCAGTCGTCCAGACCCGCGTGCGTGAACGCGACCTCGAGCAGGTCGCGGATCGAGTGGGTGCTCCCCGTGGCGACGACGTAGTCGTCGCCGTGCGGCTGCTGCAGCATGCGCCACATCGCCTCGACGTAGTCGCCGGCGAAGCCCCAGTCACGCTTCGCATCGATGTTCCCGAGCGCGATGCGGTCCTGCAGCCCGAGCCGGATCCGAGCGACGGCCTGCGAGACCTTCCGGGTGACGAACTCGGGACCCCTGCGCGGGGACTCGTGGTTGAAGAGAATGCCCGATGAGGCGTGCAGGCCGTAGGACTCTCGGTAGTTGATGGTCATGTGGTGCCCGAAAACCTTGGCCACGCCGTACGGCGACCGGGGCCAGAGGAGGGTCGTCTCCCGTTGGGGGACCTCCTGCACCTTGCCGAACATCTCGGAGCTCGAGGCCTGGTAGAAACGCACCCGCGTGAGGTCGTCGCGCGAGTAGAGGCGAACCGCCTCGAGGAGGTTGAGCACGCCCTTACCCGTCACGTCCGTGGTGAGGTGGGCGTTCTCCCAGGAGTACGCGACGAACGAGATGGCACCCAGGTTGTACACCTCGTCCGGCTCAGCGGCGTGAAGTGCGCGCAGCAACGACGACATGTCCATGAGGTCGCCGGTCAGGACCCTGACCTCGGGGACCGTGGCTGCGAGCAGCCCGAGCTTGGGATTGTTCTGGCCACGGACAAGTCCGTAGACCTCGTAGCCCTTGGAGATCAAGAGCTCGGACAGGTACAGGCCGTCCTGGCCTGTGACACCAGTGATCAGGGCGCGTTTCATGAGAATGTTTCGTTCGGGTGCGGGATGGAGCGAGACTACCGCGCCGTCCCGCTACCGGGTGGCACAGGCCCGGGTGCGAGAGCGCCGGGTGGGGTCGTGGGAGGATGCGCACATGCGTGGAATCATCCTGGCCGGCGGCTCCGGAACTCGACTTCACCCGATCACGATGGGCGTCAGCAAGCAGCTGGTTCCCGTGTACGACAAGCCGATGATCTACTACCCCTTGTCGACGCTCCTCCTTACCGGGATCCGGGACGTCCTTGTGATCACGACTCCCCACGACGCGGCTCAGTTCCAGCGGCTGCTCGGCGACGGGTCGCAGTTCGGCATCTCGCTCACGTACGCGATCCAGGCCGAGCCGAACGGGCTGGCGCAGGCGTTCGTGCTCGGCGCGCCGTTCATCGGCCAGGAGAAGGCCGCGCTGGTGCTCGGCGACAACATCTTCTACGGGCAGGGCCTGGGCTCGCGGCTGCAGCGGTTCGCGGACATCGACGGCGCGGCAGTCTTCGCGTACCGCGTGGCCGACCCGACGTCGTACGGGGTCGTCGAGTTCGACGAGGCGGGGCGGGCGCTCTCGCTGGAGGAGAAGCCCGCACGGCCCAAGTCGAGCTACGCCGTTCCGGGCCTGTACTTCTACGACAACGACGTCGTCGCGATCGCCCGTGACCTGCAGCCCTCCGCGCGTGGGGAGTACGAGATCACCGACGTCAACCGGCACTACCTCGAGCAGGGCCGCCTGCAGGTCGAGGTGCTCCCCCGCGGCACCGCGTGGCTGGACACCGGGACGTTCGACTCGCTGCTCGACGCGTCCAACTTCGTGCGCACGATCGAGAAGCGCCAGGAGATGAAGGTCGGCGCGCCCGAAGAGGTCGCCTGGCGACGCGGGTTCCTCACGGACGACGAGCTGCGCGAACGCGCGGAAAGGCTCGTGAAGTCCGGTTACGGGTCATACCTCCTCGGCCTGCTCGAGCGCGGCTGAGGCGGAGGTTCGGGCGCCGGGGCGCGTTCCGGTCGCGAGCCGAACGAGCTCGGAGGTGCGCCGTCCGCGTTACCGTGGTCCCCGCCCCCGTTCCCCTGTCCTGGAGGATGCCTCCGTGAGCACCCTTCGATCGGCAGCGCTCGCACTGCTGATCGCGATGTCCGCAACACTTGCCGGCTGCACCAGTCCCGGCGGTCAGGGGGACGCCGCGACTGCCACCGGCGCCGACACCGGGACGGCGTCGCCGTCCGCTCACGGATCGGCGGTCTCCGAGGCCACGACCACACCAACGGCAGCGGGGCCGTCCACGTCGGCGTCCTCGTCGCCGGAGCCGTCCGGGTCCACGACGTCGCCGTCAGCGTCGGGAAGCCCAGCACCGACACCGCAACGAACGGGTGCCACCGTGACGGTGACCTACGCAGGTGCGGCGAGCGACGCGGTCGAAGTCGCCGGCTTCGTCTCGATCAAGGACTCAGGGACGTGCACCGCCGAGGTCACCAACGGCAGCGGCGCGTCGGCCACGGCATCGGGACCGAGCTACGAGGACGCGACCACGACGTCGTGCGGCACGCTCACCGTCCCGACCGACGAGCTGGGAGACGGACCGGTGACCGTGAGACTCGGTTTCGCCTCCGACCGCTACGAAGGGTGGTCCACGACCGTCGAGGTCTCGCGGTGACCGAGCGACTGCGGCGCCTGACGACACTCGTCGTGACGACTCTCCTCCTCGCGTCGGGTCTCACGCTGGTACCGAGCGCCGTCGTCGCACCCTCCTCGGCGGCGCCGGGGTTCGACGCGGGGTACATCATCAGCGACGCGACGTTCTACGACTCCGGCCGCATGAGCCAGGCGCAGGTGCAGTCGTTCCTCCAGGCGAAGGGCTCCGCCTGCACGTCGGCGAACAAGGCCGTCGCGTGCCTGAAGGACTACGCCGAGACGACGACGTCGCGGCAGGCGACCTCCGTGTGCTCGGCGTACACGGGCGCGACCAACCAGTCGGCGGCGACGATCATCGCGGATGTCGCCAGGATCTGCGGCGTGAACCCGCAGGTCCTGCTCGTGACGCTGCAGAAGGAGCAAGGTCTCGTCACGACGACGTCTCCGACCGCACGCAAGTACCAGATCGCCATGGGGTACGGATGCCCGGACGGCGCGCCGTGCGACACGCAGTACTACGGGTTCTTCAACCAGCTCTACAACGCCGCGTCCCAGTTCCAGCGCTACCGCGCGAACCCGACTCGCTACGGCTACGTGGCCGGCAGGACCAACACCATCGGGTACCACCCGAACGCCGCCTGTGGTTCGAGTCAGGTATACATCAGCAACCAGGCGACTGCGGGCCTGTACAACTACACGCCGTACCAGCCGAACGCTGCGGCCCTGGCGACTGCGTACGGCTCTGGGGACGCCTGCTCCTCCTACGGGAACCGGAACTTCCACAGCTACTTCTCCGACTGGTTCGGAAGCCCCACGGGGCAGGCACCGATCGGGTCGTTCGACGTGCTCACGGCGGACGGGCCCTGGATCACCGTCGGCGGCTGGGCCCTGGATCCGGACACCAACGCCTCCATCCCCGTGCACGTCTATGTCGACGGCGTCGGAGCCGCCAACGTGACAGCCTCGGGCTCCCGGCCGGACGTGGGGGCCATCTACGGCCGCGGTGACGCCCACGGGTTCGCGACCCGAGTGGCGGCGAGCGACGGGACGCACTCGGTCTGCGTGTTCGCCATCGACGCGACGGGCAACCCGAACACTCTGCTCCGGTGCGCCACCGTGTCCACTCGATCGGCACCACCCGCAGTCTCGCTCGACCTTGCGAGCGGCTCGGAGGGCGTGATCCGGCTCGGCGGATGGGCGATGAGCACCCACACCTCGACCTCGGTCAGACTCGACGTCTACGTGGACGGCAAGGGCGTGGCGAGCGTGCCGGCCGACAGGTCTCGACCCGACGTCGGGCGCGCGTTCGGCAACGGGGACAACCACGGGTTCGACCTCGCGATCGTGGCCACTCCGGGCGCGCATCAGGTGTGCGTCTACGCCATCAACCCGTACGGGAGCACGCACACGCAGCGGTGCGCCGCCGTCACCGTGGCGGGCGCGATGCCGCGCGGGTCCTATGACGCGGTCTCGGTGAACGGCGCAGTCGTCACCGCGTCGGGCTGGGCTATGACGCCGCACACCTCTGCGTCCATCCAGGTGCGGGCCCTCGTCGACGGCGTGGTGGTCGCGACCGGAACTGCCGCCGGAAGCCGGCCCGACGTGGACCGGGCGTTCGCGAACGGAGCGAACCACGGGTTCGACCTCGCGTTCACCTCGGCGCCGGGGACCCGGAACGTCTGCGTCGAGGCGATCGACCCGTACACGTCGGCCGCCAGGCAGATCGGTTGTCGGACAGCGACGGTGGCTGGTCTCGCGCCGCGAGGAACGCTCGACGTCGTCACGACGGCGCCGGGGACGATCACGCTCATCGGCTGGGCGATGAGCCCCCACACCCCGGACCCGATCCGGGTGGACACGTATGTCGACAACGTCGGCGCTCACTCCGGACTGGCCTCGAACCCTCGGCCCGACGTGGCAGCGGTCTTCAACAACGGCACTGCGCACGGTTACACGACGACGCTCACGGTGGCCTCCGGGACGCACTCGGTCTGTCAGTTCGCGATCGACCCCTTCGGCGCGGCACACACGCTGTTCGCGTGCCGCGACGTGGTGGTCCCGTGAGGACCGGTGGGGCTGAGTATGGTCAGGGCGTGGCGACGACCGGACGCGTGATCCCGTGAAGTACCGCACGAGCGTCGACGTGGCGAACATGAACAACAGCCAGTCCGCGATCCTGCGCCGCATCCAGCACTGCGTGCCGCCGGGTGGATCGATTCTCGACGTCGGCTGCGCGTCGGGTGATCTGGCGTCCGCACTCACCCAGCACGGGTACCGGGTCTGGGGCATCGAGATGGACCCGGACGCGTACGAGCTGGCCAGCGGGACGCTGTCCGGCGGTGCGGTCGGTGACCTGAACGTCTCCAGCCTGGACGCGCTCGTCGAGGGCCCGTTCGACGCGATCGTGTTCGGCGACGTGCTCGAGCATCTCCTCACGCCCGAACGGCACGTACGGGACGCCCTCTCGATGCTGACGCCGGGCGGGCGCCTGATCGCGTCGATCCCGAACGTCGCCCACGGCTCTGTCCGACTCGCGCTGCTCGAGGGCCGGTGGCGCTATACACCCGAAGGTCTGCTCGACGAGACGCACGTCCGCTTCTTCACCTACGAGTCCGTCGTCGCTCTCTTCCAGGAGAACGGGTTCCGGATCACCTCGCTCGAGTCGACGGTGCTCGACGTCCTGGCGACCGAGGTCGACGTGGACGACAAGGCGCTCCCGGACGACATCGTCGAATGGGTGCGGGACCAGGAGCACGCGTCGGCGTTCCAGTTCATCGTCGAGGCTGAGGCGGGCGAGCCGACCGAGGACGCTCCTGCGTGCCTCCCTCTCGTGGACTACGACCGCCCGCACGACGTGCACGCCGCCCGGCGCCGGATCGGGGACGTCCCGACGGCCCGAGCGGCCCGCCAGGCCGCGATCCTGGAGTCGTTTCAGCAGGAACGCCTGGCACTGCTCTCGCTGCGGGACTACGCCATGGGCAGCGAGGCCGCGGCCGCCCGCTACCGGCACGAGACCGAGTCCCTGCGCGCGACGACCGCTCAGCTGCGCGAGGAGGTCATCGAGACGCACGCCCGCCTGGCGTCAACGCGCGAGGAGCTCATCGAGACGCACGCCCGCCTGGCGTCAACGGTCGAGGACGTCCTCCAGACCCACGAGCGCCTCGCCCGTGCACTGGCCGAGAACGCCAGCCTCCGGCAGCAGCCCGGGGTGACCCGCAGGCTGCGGTCGCTGGCGGGTCGCGTGCGACGTCGCCTGCGTCACGAGGGCTGATCCGTCGTGGCAACCCCGTTCTTCAGCATCGTGACGCCCGTGTACGACCCCGCGCCGCGCGACCTGCAGGCAACGGTCGACAGCGTGCTGGCCCAGACGTTCACCGACTGGGAGTGGATCGTCGTCGACGATGCGAGCCCGAACCCGGAGGTTCTGGCCGTGCTGCGCTCGGCGGCCCAGGCCGAACCCCGGATCCGCGTGCGCGAACGCGACTCGAACGGTCATATCGTGCGGGCGTCGAACGACGCGCTCGAGCGCGCAACCGGGGAGTGGGTGGTCCTCCTGGACCACGACGATCTGCTGGAGGCGACCGCTCTGGAGCGGGTGGCCGAGGCGATCGCCGGTTCCCCGGGCGTCGGGTACGTGTACACCGACGAGGACAAGATCGGCCCGGACGGAACGCTCACGGGCGAGTTCCGGAAACCGGAGTGGTCCCCCGAGCGGCTTCGGCACCAGATGTACCTCGGTCATCTCTCCGCGCTGCGGCACGACCTCGTTCGGCGTGTGGGCGGTTTCCGTGCGGGCTTCGACGGCTCGCAGGACCACGACCTCGCGCTGCGCGTGACCGAGCTGGGCGATCCGGTGGTGCACCTGCCGGAGGTTCTCTACCACTGGCGCATCGTCCCCGGCTCCACCGCGGGGGACACGACCGCGAAGGACTACGCCTCCGAGGCTGGGCTGCGTGCGGTCCGCGACCATCTCGACCGGGTCGGCCGCGCCCAGGATCGCGTCGTGATGGCGCGGATCGCCCACACGTACCGCACGATTCGCCACCTCGACCCGCGCACCCTCGTCAGCGTCGTCATTCCCACGCGCGGCGCGCACGGTCTCGCCTGGGGAGTGGAGCGGTGCTTCGTGCTCGATGCGGTCCTGTCCCTCCTGGCTCACACGGACCACGGCCTGCTCGAGATCGTCGTGGTGTACGACTCCGACACTCCCGACGACGTGCTGTCCAGCCTCCGCGAGACGTGTGGCGAGGCGCTCGTCCTGGTCGAGTACGCACGTCCGTTCAACTTCTCGGAGAAGTGCAACCTCGGCTACGTGCGGGCCAGCGGCGATGTCGTGGTGTTTCTGAACGACGACGTCGAGATCCAGTCCGAGTCGTTCCTCGAGCAGCTCTGCGCCCCGCTCGAGGAGCCAGGCGTCGGCATGACAGGCGCTCGCCTCACCTTCTCCGACGGAACGATCCAGCACGCAGGACACTCGTACTACGCCGACCAGTTCGTCCACACGCTGCACGGTGCACTCGACGAGGACCCCGGACCGTTCGGGGCGCTGGTCGTGGACCGGGAGGTCTCGGGACTCACCGCCGCCTGCGTCGCGCTGCGGCGGGAGGTCATCGACGAGGTGGGCGGCTTCTGGACCTTCCTCCCCTCGAACTTCAACGACGTCGACCTCTCCTACAAGGTGCGCAGCACCGGCCGCCGGCTCGTGTGGCTGGCCGACGTCCACGCCACGCACTTCGAGTCGAGGACCCGGGTCAGCACGGTGCACGAGTGGGAGCATCGTGCGATCCTCGAGCGGTGGGGCACCCCCGAGCACGACCTGTACCTTCCTGGCGTCTGAGGTGCCGCGGGCTCGGCCCGCCGCGCCGACCCGACCGACCGACGACAGCTCCGAGCACGCGCTTCGAGGAGTTCCATGACATCCGCCGACTCTCCCTCGCGATGGTCGCGTGCCCGCCTCACGTGGTCGCGGCTGACCACGCCCCGCTCCGACGGGCTCCCCAACTGGCGAGTCCTTCTGGCCGGGCCAGCGCTCCTCCTCGTGCTGGGTGTCGCCCTCGTGCTCACCGGCCTCAACGGCTCGTCCTCGGCGGCGATGCGGTCGGAGATCTCCTCGAGCCCCGATCCTGACCTCGTGGCCGGTGCGCCGGTCATGATCCGGACCGACGAGTGGAACGTGCAGACGGTGTGGGCGATCGCCCAGGCGCAGCAGGGCCTCCCGGACGTCAACGAGTCCTTCATCGGCGGGATGGACGCCACCGTGCCGCAGGACCTCCCCCGCGCGGACTGGTCGGTGGCCTTCCGTCCCCATCTGCTGGGATTTCTCTTCCTCGACATCGATCGGGCCGTCGCGCTCAAGTGGTGGCTGCCCGCGCTGGGGCTGCTCGCGGCGGGGTACTGCTTCGCGGTGACCCTGCTCCCGCGGCGCCCTGTGCTCGCGGCGGGCCTCAGCCTCGCGTTCTACCTCTCCCCGCTGCTCCACTGGTGGTTCCTGCAGACGACGTTGTGGCCGCCAGCATGGGGATTTGTCGTGCTCACGACCGTCGTCTGGTGCCTGAGAGCGCGCTCGTGGCGACCTCGGATAGCGTGGTCCGCCGCGCTGGCGTACCTCACCCCCGTCATGGCGATGGGCATCTACGTCCCCTTCATCCAACCGGTTGCCCTGGTCGCGGCACTGGGCGGGGCAGGTCTCGCGATCTCGGCCGTGCGGGACGGCCTCGGTTGGCGCGAGACTCTGCGGCGGCTCTCCCCCGTCGCGGCGGCCGGAGTGGCCGGGGCCGCGGTGGTGCTGGTGTGGCTCGGCGGACGGCGCGCCACGATCGACGCTTTTCTCTCGACGACGTACCCGGGTGACAGGTCCTTCCCCAGCGGTCAGGGCGGGGTCGACTGGCTCGTGTGGACGTTCTCCTCCTCCTTCGCGCGCGCGCTGAAGCAGGGCGAGTGGTACGGCACGAACCAGTCCGAGGCGTCGACCTTCTTCCTCGCCGGGCTCTTCCTCCTCCCGGTGGTGGCCTGGCTGACGGTGCAGCGGTCCCGGGCGCACGAACGGCTTCCCTGGCTGGCGCTCGGAGGCGCTGCCGCCATGGTCCTCGTCTTCGCGTTCCAGTACGTGCCCGGATGGGACACCGTCGCGCGGATCATGCTGTTCGATCAGGTCCTGCCGAACCGGCTACGGATGGGCCTGGGGTTCGCCTCGATCGTGGTGGTCGTGGCGCTGGCGCGCGACCTCTCGCACGAGCGCCGACCGGGGTGGGTGGTGTGCGCGATCGGACCGGTCGCGTACCTCGGCTCTCAGATCCTCATCGCGGCTCAGGTCCGCGACGCGTTCCCGGGCACCCTCGCGGCGGCGCAGTACTGGAAGGTTCTCGCGGTCCTGGGTGCGCTGGCGCTCCTGCTCCTGGCGCGGGCGCACCTGGCGGCCGGGGTGTCGCTCCTGCTGGTCGTCGGCGCGGTCACCACCTACGACGTCAACCCGCTCTACCGCGGCGTGTTCGACCTGCGCGAGACACCGATGTCTCAGGCCATCGTCACGCTCGACGGTGAGGAGCCTGCGGCGACATGGGTAGGCGTCGGCGGACGGCTCCCGACCGCGCTGCTCCTGGAGTCGGGCGTGACAGGGTTCAACGGGTTCCAGGGCGCGCCGTCGGAGGAGATGTGGTCGCTCATCGATCCCGACGACCAGTTCGAGGACGAGTGGAACAGACTGGCCGGGGTCAGCTGGACCGCAGGTCCAGGCGAACCCGTCGTGGCCAACCCTGCCCCCGACCAGATCCTGGTGACCTTCGACGGGTGCTCGACCTTCGCGCAGGAGAACGTCGACTTCGTGCTGTCCGACAGCTCGGTCTCGCTCGACCCGTCCTGCCTCGCGCCCGTGGAGTCCTTCGACGTCGCCAGCGGCTCCCTGACGATCTGGGAGGTCATCCCCGCAGCGTGAGACCGCCGAGGTGCCGCGTCAGGACGCGCGCACCGGAGAGGTCGCGCGCCTTGAGCGCGCGCGGCAGCTGCGAGGCGGCGTTGACGCGGCTCGAGACGTGCCAACGCGCCGCACGTGCGGCCCGACGCCATCCCCGCCTCCCGAAGCGCTCGGCCAGTGCGCGGAAGAAGGCCTGCTCCTCCGCGAACCGGCTCCCGTCCACAGCCCGCCACGAGGAGACCGATGCGGCGTGGCGTCGGTACGAGAAGGTCGGGTCGGCAATCTCCACGGCCAGCGATCCACCCGCCTCGCACAGGTCCACGACGAGCGCGAGGTCCTGGACGACGTTGAGGTTGGGTCGGAACCCCACCGCCCGAAGCTCCTCACCGCGCCAGGCAACGGCGGGGAAGTTCATCCAGTTGCCGCGCGTGACGCTCACGGCGAGCTCCTCACCGGTCAGGACGTGCACGCCTCGACCGTGGGGGCGGTACCACGCCTTCGCCGAGTCGACGAGGGTCCGGACCTCGTTCCCGTCACCGTCGATGATCCGCGTCGAGGGATGGACCATGGTGGCGCCCGGATTCGTACGAACCAGGCGGCGCACCCCCTCGAGGTAGCGCGGGTCCATGACGTCGTCGCAGCCGAAGATCGTCACCCACTCCGCGCTCGAGCGCTCGACGCACTCCTGGAACGTGGCGTTGATCCCCCGGTTCGAGGTGTGTCGACGAACATGGACCCGGGGGTCGTCGAGGCCCTGCAGCCACGTCCAGGCCGACTCGTCCGGGTAGTGATCGTCGATGACCACGAGTCGCCAGTCGGGATCCGTCTGCGCCAGGACGCTGGCGACCGCGATCCGCAGGTGGTCCGGCCTGCCGTAGAACGGAAGCATGATGTCGTGCGGCACGGCCCTGCGTCCTTCCAGTCGTGAGCGCGCCTCCAACTACGATGCGCGGGTGCCCTCATCATCCCTGATCCGCCAGACAGTGCTGTCAACCGGCGGGCTGCTGGTCCAGGGGCTGGGGCGATTCGCCTACACCACGGTCGTGGCGCGAGTCTTCGGGCCCGAGCGCTTCGGTGTCGTGAACACGCTGCTCTCGCTGTCCATCCTCGCGTCTCTGCTCTGGCCGACCGCCGCGGGCAACGCGGCCGGTACGGCCCTCGCGCGCGATCTCGCGGCGGGACGCCCGACCCGACCTACCCTCGACGCGCTGTCGCGGTCGTTCCTCACGTCGGTCGCCTGCATCGCCGTGGTGTTCGCCGCGATCGCCGCGTTCTCGATCCGGGCGGCGCCCGGCGACGTCGCCCAGTTCACCCTGCTCGTCGTCACGTGGTCGGCGTACATCTACCTGCGGGGAGTCCGCATGGGGATGGGTCAGGTCGAGTCGGCCACGGTGTGGGACGGCATCTCCACAGCCGCCACCCTGGCGACCGTCGCCCTCGTCTCGGTTGGTCAGATAAGCACGCTGGCGCTGCTGCCGCTGTCGGTCGGGTATGCGGTGTTCGCCTCTGCGGCGGCGCTCGCCGCCCGCCGCGCGAGCGCCGGTGCCAGCGCCGACGAGACGGGGCGTGGCCCGCTCGGCCACGAGCTCACCCAGCTCATCGCCTGGAACTCCGGCATGCTGCTCGCCTCCAACGGCCTGATCCAGTTCACCATGGTCTTCACCTACCTGACCGGCACGCCGGACACCGCGGGTCAGTTCGCGGCGGCGATCGCCATCGCCACGCCCGCGTCCATGCTCGCCCATGCCGTGAGCCAGGTCCTGATCCCGCGGATGTCGCACTGGCAGCACGAGGACGCAGTGGCCGCGGTGCGCCACACGCGGCGAGCGCTGGTCGCGATCTCGGCCCTGCTCGCCGTCGCGTTCGCGGCGGTGGCAGCGCTCACTCCGTTCGTGGTGGACGTGGTCTACGGCGATCGTTACCAGGCTGCCGTGGGATACACCCTCGCCCTGCTCGGGGGCGTCCTGCTCTTCTCGTTCACCACCGTGGCCGCCAGTGTGCTCCTCGTCACGAGACGGGCACGACAGTCGGCGATCGTCACCATCGGTGGAGCGGTCGTCGGAGTCCTCGGCATGGTGATTCTCGGACGCACGATCGACGCGGGTGCCGCGGCGGCCGGCGGCCTCGCGATGGGTACGCTCGTGACCGCAGTCGTCCACGGTCTTCTGGCGTGGCGTCGGCGACCGATCGAGGCCATGGCTCCTACGCTGGTCTGATACCAACTCAGGAAACGAGAAGCCATGCCTGCACAGCCTGACACCCCTGCGACGACCTCCCCGGTCGAGCTCTCGATCGTGATGCCGTGCCTCAACGAGGCCGAGACGCTCGAGGTGTGCATCCGCAAGGCACAGGGGTACCTGGATCGCTCCGGCGTGCTGGGCGAGATCGTGATCGCTGACAACGGATCAACCGACGGCTCCCAGGAGATCGCGACCCGGCTCGGGGCTCGGGTCGTGCCGGTTGCGGAGAAGGGCTACGGCAGCGCGCTCATGGGCGGCATTCGCGCCGCTCGGGGGACGTTCGTCATCATGGGCGACGCAGACGACAGCTACGACTTCTCCGACCTCGACCCCTTCGTCGAGAGGTTGCGCTCGGGTGACGACCTCGTCATGGGGAACAGGTTCCGCGGCGGTATCGAGCCCGGCGCCATGCCACCGCTCCACAAGTACCTGGGCAACCCTGTGCTCTCGTTCGTCGGCCGCCTGTTCTTCCCGAGCCAGATCCGCGACTTCCACTGCGGGCTGCGGGGCTTCCGACGCGACGCGATCCTGCGCATCGGGCTCATCACCACGGGCATGGAGTTCGCGAGCGAGGTGGTGGTCAAGTCCACGCTCTCGGGCCTGAAGATCAGCGAGGTCCCCACCACGCTGAAGAAGGACGGACGCTCGCGCCCACCCCACCTGCGATCGTGGCACGACGGATGGCGACACCTTCGCTTCCTGCTGCTCTACAGCCCTCGCTGGCTCTTCCTGTACCCGGGACTCATCGCCTTCCTCGTGGGCCTGATCGGAAGCGCGGTGCTCGCCATCACGCCGATCCAGCTCGGCCAGGTGGGCCTCAACGTCGCGACCCAGGTCTACCTCGCCGCCCTCGCCGTGGTGGGCTACCAGGCGCTGCTGTTCGCTGTCCTCACGAAGATGTACGCCCAGCACGAGGGGTTCTGGATACCTCGATCGGCCCGATTCGAGCGGTTCGCTGCGCGCGTGTCGCTGGAGTCAGGCGCCCTGCTCGGAGTAGTCCTGTTCCTTCTCGGACTTGTGGTCGGGATCGTCCAGTTCGCCGTCTGGGCCGCGTCGGGCTTCGGGCCCCAGGACGTCGTCGACACCGTCCGCCTCGCCGTTCCCGCCTCGCTTCTCATGATGCTCGGCGTGCAGACGATCATGTCCAGCATGCTCCTCGGGGTGATATCGGTCCCGGTGCGCCGCTCCTAGCGCTCCCGCGCCACGCCGTCCGGGACCCGTCCCCCGGAGCCCTGTCTGCGGGCTCCGGGGGACGGCTCCTATCTCGAGCCGATCACCTTGATCACGCGACCCTTGGCCCGGCTGACGACCTCCCGCACGCCGCCGGCCTGGAAGTACTCGCGCATCAGAGCGAGGTCGCCCTTGAGGCTCGACGGGCGCGGCGGGAACGCGTGCGCCACCGCTCCGGCACCGCCGAGCCGCTCCACGAGGTCGGGCGCCCGAAGGGGCGTCCGGCAGAAGTCCACGAGGGGCTGGAGCACGCGCGACCATCGGTACTCCTGCGCGACCACCTGAATCGCGCTCGTCGCCGCCGCGCGCGCCTCCTCGTCGTACAGCATCCACTCCAGGGCCTGCACGAGCGCTTCCTCGTCCTCCGGGGGCACAGCTACTCCCAGGCCGCGCTGGGCGATGAGATCACCGAAGGCGTCGCCCTGCGTCGCCACGATCGGAAGGCTGCACCACAGGTAGTCGAGAATGCGCGTGCGGAAGGAGAAGGCGGTCTCGATGTGATGGAAGTGGGTCGACACACCGACGTCGGCGTCGAGCAGCAGATCCGCGCGCTCGTCGTACGGGACCCACCCCTCGTTGAAGAACACGATCCGGTCCGTGAGCCTGAGCTCGTCGGCCAGCTCACGCGCCTCCCACGCGATGCGCATGTCGGGCACCCCGGGGTTCGGGTGCTTGAGCCCCATGAAGAAGAGGCGCACCTCCGGGTGCGTCGCCGAGAGGCGACCTACGGCCCGGATCAGCGTGAGCGGATCGAACCAGTTGTAGATCCCGCCCCCCCAGAGGATCACCTTGTCCGTGCTGGAGATTCCGGGCACCGTCCCCTTGATGCCGTGCCGGCGCTGGACGGGCGGGTCGTCCTGAATGCCGAAAGGCACCACCTCGATCAGGGAGTCGAGACTGGGGTCCTGGTCGTACACGCGAGCGTTGACGCGACCCATGCCGGCGAGCTGACCGAGCCAGAAGTCACGCTGCTTCTGCGACGCGCAGAGGAAGAAGTCGCCTCGCACCAGCTGGTCGTTGAGGATCCGGGTGATCTCGGAGATCGTCACCGCGCGTCCGGCTTCGCCCAGGTCCTTGGCCTGCTCGAGCTGCTCGAGATGCATCGGGTCGTAGATGTCGGCGACAAGGATCTTGGCGCTGTCCTTGAGCCACGGAGCGCCTTCGAGGAGGAAGCCCTGGAAGATGATCACGTCCGCCCAGTCGGTGGCCGCGTGGAGCGCCTGACCGGTCGCATACTCCGCGGTGAACCCGGCTCCCTCGATGCGCACGCCGGCGGTCGAGACGAGACGCACCTCGTGCGTCCGGCACAGGACCTTGGCGATCTCCCAGGCGCGAATGGCAGGACCGGCCATCCGCTCGGCGATGGGCTCGCCCGTCACGACGAGGATGCGCGGGCTGGTCACGAAGTGCTCGTCGATGCCGAAGGCCTGGACGAGCGCCGCGTGCGCCGCGAGGTAGGACTCGATCGGGTACGCCGGCTCGATCGCGTGCCGGAACAGCGGGAAGATGTCGCGGTCCGTACGCCGGCGAGACGCCTGCAGCTGCGCGCGGGACTCGGCAAGGGTCGCGATGTTGTCGACGAAGTAGTCCACGGCGTAAGCACCCGTGAGCCCGAGCTTCGGGATCTCCAGGGAACCGACGTCGTCGCCTCCGGGGGAGCGCTGCAGATCCAGAGCCGTGGCGTCGACCCCGCCCTGCGCGAGTCCACGCCGCACGGCAAGTCCCATCGCCGCCGGCAGCGCCTTCGCCAGTGAGACGTCGTCGAGGTTCTTGTACATCGACATGAGCGCGTTGCGCTCGAGCAGGTAGTTCTCCCGGTACTGACCGAACTTCTTCATCGTGACGTGGTGCTTGTGGTAGGCGACCGAACCCGGAACGTAGCGCACGCGCCAGCCCAGGATGTTGAGCCGCCAGCCGAGGTCGACGTCCTCGTAGAACATGAAGAACCGCTCGTCGAACCCGCCGACCTCGAGGAACAGGTCACGCCGCATGAGCATCGCCGCGCCCGTCCCGAAGAGCACGTCCTTGGGCTCGTCGTACTCGGGCGAGTCGGGCCAGGTGGCCTCGCGCTTGTAGCCCATGCCGAACCAGGTGAGCGAACCGTCGACGAAGTCGATGAGCTCCCCGTCCCAGTCCAGGACCTTGCTCGCGACGGCGCCGATCGCCGGGTCGGCGGCCATGGCCTCGACCGCGGCGGAGATCCAGGTAGAGCCGGGACGAGCGTCGTTGTTGATGAACGCGACGTGCTCCCCGGTCGCCTCGCGGACACCGAGGTTGCAGCCACCCGCGAACCCCAGATTGCCGCCGGACTGGATCACCCGTACGTCAGGCAGCTCGCTGCGCAGAAGCTCCTCGCTGCCGTCGCCGGAGTCGTTGTCGACGACGACGATCTCGAGGCGGTCCTTGGGCCACTCGATCGCATCGAACGCCCGGACGCACGTGATCGTGTCCTGTGCGCCTCGGAAGTTGACGATGACGACCGACACCACGCCGTCGCGCGACTTCGTGCTCTGCTCTTCCACGCTTCTCCATCCGCCCCGTGTGGCTCCGCCGGACGCCCACGGACCGGGGCGGCGCGACCCCTCGGTAGGCTACCCCGGTGCCCCCGAGTGCAGGAGATCCAGCAGCGACTGGCGCCAGCGGCGCTACCCAGCTCACGACAGCCGAGCGCCGGCGCGCGGAGCTGGCCGACGAGCCGATGAGGCAGGCCGGCGCGGGACGGGGCCTCGCGCTCGGCACGCTCCGCACGATCCGGGACATCTGGGCGCGCCGGGAGCTGCTCGGCTACCTCGTTCGGCGCGAGCTGAAGTCGCGCTACAAGGACAGTGCGCTCGGGTTCGTCTGGAGTGTCATCCGCCCCCTGGTGATGCTGCTGGTCTACTACGTCGCGCTCGGCAAGTTCCTCGGTGCCTCGCGAGGCATCGACGGGTTCGCGATCTTCATCTACTCCGGCCTCACGCTGTGGACGCTGTTCAGCGAGATCGTGACGGCCGGGACCGGCTCCATCGTGAACAACTCGGGGCTGATCAAGAAGGTGTACCTGCCCCGCGAGATCTTTCCGATCGCCAGCGTGGGCTCCGCACTGTTCAACTTCGCGATCCAGTTCGGGATCCTGATCGCGGCCACCGTGGTGCTCTCGGGGTTCCCGACCACCAGCGCGTGGTGGTACTTCCCCGTCTCGCTGCTCGTCATCGTCGTCTGGGCGACGGCGCTCGCGCTCATGCTGTCGGCGTGGAACGTGTATCTGCGCGACGTCGGCTACCTGGTCGAGGTCTTCATCATGGTCTTCTTCTGGGCCTCCCCGATCGTGTACGCGTGGTCCTACGCCCGCGACGCCTTCGACGAGATGGGAGCCCACTGGCTCAACGAGGTCTTTCTCGCGAACCCGGTCACGGTGGCCGTGATCGGGTTCCAGCAGGCCATCTGGGCGCCCGGCGCCGCGGCGGCGCAGGTCGGCCGTCCCGCAGCGGAGGTGAACACCGCGCAGTTCGCCCACCCGGACGAGCTCATGCTCCGCCTGCTCGTCGCCCTGGTTGTCGGTGTCCTCGTCCTGTGGATCGGGCAGCGTGTGTTCGCCCGTCTCCAGGCCAACTTCGCTCAGGAGCTCTGATGGGCGATCTCACTGTCATCGACGTCGAGAACGTCTCCAAGAGGTTCGTCATCCGCAAGGAGAAGTCGCTCAAGGAGCGCGTGGTCAACTTCGGACGGTCCCAGCGCCACAAGGAGGAGTTCTGGGCGCTGCGGGACATCGATCTGCGGATCGCCGCCGGGAGCACCGTCGGCCTCATCGGACACAACGGCTCCGGCAAGAGCACGCTGCTCAAGGTCATCGGGGGCATCCTGCAGCCCGACACGGGAGAGGTGCGCTACCGAGGGCGGATCGCCGCTCTGCTCGAGCTCGGGGCGGGCTTCCATCCCGACCTGACAGGGCGCGAGAACGTCTACCTCAACGCGTCCATCCTCGGGCTCTCGCGCGCGCAGACGGACGCGGCGTTCGACTCGATCGTCGACTTCTCCGGTATCGAGGAGTTCATCGACACGCAGGTGAAGTTCTACTCCTCCGGCATGTACGTGCGGCTCGCGTTCGCCGTGGCGACGAACGTCGATCCGGACATCCTGCTCGTCGACGAGGTCCTCGCCGTCGGAGACGAGCCCTTCCAGCGCAAGTGCCTCGACCAGATCCGCACGTTCCAGCGCGAGGGACGCACGATCATCCTGGTGACGCACGGACTGGACCAGGTGGCAGAGTTCTGCGACCGCGCAGTCGTGCTCGACCATGGCACGATGATCGCGGACGGCACCCCGCGGGATGCGCTGCGCGCGCTGCGCGAGGACTTCGAGGAGACCCGGCTCGCCGAGCTCGACAAGCAGCGCCAGTCCGGCGCCCAGATCCAGCCGCAGGCCCGAGCACGGTTCACCGGGTTCGCGCTCTCCAGCGGGTCGCAGGCAGGCGGCGTGCCGGCGCTGCGCACCGGGGACGGGCTCGACATCCTGTTCGAGCTCGAGGCGGAGGACCCGCTCCCGGGCGTCGACATCGAGATCGGCATCGGCACGACGTCCGGTGGTTCGATCTACGGGATCACGACGACGCAGCTCGGCCGGACCCTGGATCTCGCCCCCGGCACGCACCGCTTCACCGTCCACCTGCAGGACATGCACGTCGCCGAGGGCGAGTACGTCATCCAGGCTGCCCTGCGCGACCGCGACGGCCGCGACCTGCACCGTGTACCCGAGGGGGCGTCTTTCCGGATGGTGACGCCCACGCTCGGCTCGGGCGTGCTCGCGCTCGGCTCGTCGCTCGACATCCGCTAGTCCTCCGCGAGAACCCCTCCTCGTCTCGGTAGCCTGGCGGGCAGAACACTCACCCCCGGAGGAACCATGCGCATGCTCGTGACCGGCGGAGCCGGCTTCATCGGAGCCAACTTCGTCCACCAGACGGTGCGGGAGCGCCCCGACGTCGAGCTCACCGTGCTCGACGCTCTCACCTACGCGGGGAACGAGAGCTCGCTCGACCCCGTGGCGGACGCCGTGACCTTCGTCAAGGGCGACATCGCCGACACCGACCTGGTGGACTCCCTGGTCGCCGACACCGACGTCGTCGTGCACTTCGCCGCCGAGTCGCACAACGACAACTCGCTGCACGACCCCTGGCCGTTCGTGCGCACCAACGTGATCGGGACCTATCAGCTGCTCGAGGCGGTGCGCCGCCACGACACCCGCTACCACCACATCTCCACCGACGAGGTCTACGGCGACCTCGAGCTCGACGACCCGGCGAAGTTCACCCCCGACACGCCGTACAACCCCTCGAGCCCCTACTCCTCGACCAAGGCGTCGTCCGACCTGCTGGTGCGTGCGTGGGTCCGCAGCTTCGGGGTGCAGGCCACGATCTCGAACTGCTCCAACAACTACGGCCCCTACCAGCACGTGGAGAAGTTCATCCCGCGCCAGATCACCAACGTGATCGACGGCATCCGGCCCAAGCTGTACGGCAAGGGCGAGAACGTGCGCGACTGGATCCACGTCGAGGACCACAACTCGGCCGTCTGGTCGATCATCGAGAAGGGCGCGATCGGCGAGACGTACCTCATCGGCGCCGACGGCGAGACGAGCAACAAGGACGTGGTCGAGGCGATCCTCGAGATCATGGGGCTGGAGCGGGACGCCTACGACCACGTGAGCGACCGACCGGGCCACGACATGCGCTACGCGATCGACGCGACCCGCCTGCGCACCGAGCTGGGCTGGGAGCCGCGCTACCGCAACTTTGGCGAGGGCCTCGCGGCCACCGTGGCGTGGTACCAGGCCAACGAGGCGTGGTGGCGGCCGCAGAAGGACGCGACCGAGGCGAAGTACGCCCAGCTCGGACGCTGACATGGCCGACGAGGAGCTCCCGCCGTCGTTCGAACCCGGCACCGGACGCCGGATTCCGGGACGGACGGGGCCCTCGCCGGCCGAGCGGGCCGCGAGCGGACGGGGCGCGCCCCCCTCTCCTCGCCCGGGCGTGCCCGCGCGTCCGCCGTCGGGCGCCCGTGCGCCCGAGGCGCCGGCGCGCGCCCCGCTGCCGCCGCGGCAGCCGGCGACGCCTCCGGGGCGCGCGCCGTTCGGCCGGACCACTCCTGAACCCGGCCGGACGTCCACGACCCCGGGCGAGCGCTCGCCTGGTTCGGCCGGGGCCGAGCGCCCGGCGGCCGAGCCGCCACCCGGGGTGGCCCGTCCCATCCCGGTGCAGCGCCCCGCCTCCGGTCCCGGCCGGCCCACCGCGCCCGCCCGCGGGTCGCGCACCGATCCGGCGGTCGGTGCCACGCGGGCCGTCCCCCTGTCCGGGGCCGCCCCGGGCCGCCCTGGCGTCTCGGCGCGCCCCGGCGGCGCACAGCCCGTCGCTGCGGGCGCGGGAGGCAACCGGCCCACCGTCGGACGGCCGCTCGCCGGGACCGCCGGTGGCGGCCCCGGTGGTCCCGGGCGACCGGGGACGACGGGCGTGCCCGACCGGCCGGTCAGCCGCTCGACCCACCGGCGACGCCGCATCGTCCTCGCCGCGGTGATCGCCCTGGTGCTCCTGCTCGCGTGGCCCGTGGGGCTCCTGATCTGGGCCAACGGCCGGATCCAGCACGTCGAGGCGCTGTCGGGCGCCGCAGCGACCCCGGGGGTCACCTACCTCCTGGCGGGCTCGGACTCCCGCGCGGACGGCGCGATCGAGGACACGACGACCACCGGCCAGCGCACCGACACGATCATGCTGCTCACCGCGCCGGCGAACGGCACGCCGTCGCTCGTCTCGCTCCCCCGCGACACCTACGTGGACATCCCCGGGGTCGGGCCGGGCAAGCTCAACGCCGCCTTCGCGTACGGCGGGGCCCCGCTGCTCGTCCAGACGGTGGAGCAGCTGACCGGCATCACGGTGGACCACTACGTCGAGGTCGGCATGGGCGGCGTGGTGTCCATCGTGGACGGCGTGGGCGGCGTCGAGCTGTGCTGGGACTCCGACGTGGACGACGTCGACTCCGGCATGGTCTGGACAGCCGGCTGCCACGAGGTGAACGGGACGGACGCGCTGGCGTTCGCCCGGATGCGCAAGTCGGACCCGACCGGCGACATCGGGCGCGGCCAGCGCCAGCAGCAGGTGATCCAGGCCGTGATGGGCAAGCTCAAGGGTCCGTCGCTGCTGGAGCCCGGGCGCCAGCTCAACCTCGTCCGCGTCGCGACGGACAACCTCGTGACTGACCCGGACACGGGCATCCTCGCGCTGGGCCGGATGGCCCTGACGTTCCGCAACGCGACCGGCCCCGGCGGCTTCCGTGGCGCGCCCCCCATCGCGGACTCGGACTACCGTCCGGGCGACCTCGGCTCCACCGTCCTGCTCGACGAGGCAGCCGCGCCGGTGTTCTGGCAGCAGGTGCTCGACGGGACCCTGCCGACCCAGACCGAGCAGGAGGAGCAGGCCGGGTGACCACGCCCCGACGTCCGAGCGCGGCACCCGACACGGTGCTCGTCACGGGCGGTGCCGGCTACATCGGGTCGCACGTCGCCCACACCCTGACCGCCGCGGGACGCGGCGTCGTCGTGCTGGACGACCTGTCGCTGGGACGTCCGGAACGGGTCCGCGGCCTGACCCTGCTCCGCCTCGACCTCACCGACCCGGGCACGCCGGCCCGCCTCGCGGCGGCGCTGCGCGAGCACCGGGTCGGCTCCGTGATCCACCTGGCCGGGCACAAGCGCGTCGCCGAGTCGGTGGTGCGACCGCTGCAGTACGCCGAGCAGAACGTCACCGGCCTGCTCCGGCTGCTCCGCGCGCTGGCCGACGGCGAGGTCCGCACCGTGGTCTTCTCCTCCTCGGCCGCGGTGTACGGCGACGTCACGGCCGGCCGCGTCACCGAGGGGCACCCGCCACGCCCGGTCAACCCCTACGGCCGCTCGAAGCTGGCCGGCGAGTGGCTCCTCGCCGACTTCGCACGTGCGACCGGGAGCCGCACGATCGCTCTGCGCTACTTCAACGTGGCGGGCACGCAGGACGGCGTCCTCGCCGACCGCAGCACCGAGAACCTCGTCAGCGCCACGGTGGCCGCGCTGCGCGCGGGCCGCAGCCCCGTGGTCAACGGGACCGACTACCCGACCGCGGACGGCACCTGCGTGCGCGACTTCGTCCACGTCCAGGACCTCGCCGAGGCGCACGTCCGGGCGCTCGACGCGCTCTGGGCGGGGGCCGACGTGCCTCCCGCCCTCAACCTCGGGACGGGCGTGGGGACCTCCGTGCGCGACGTCGTGGCGCGGCTCTGCGAGCTGGCCGGGCGGCCGGGTGCGTGGGCCGAGGCCGGGCGCCGGTCCGGGGACCCCGCCGCCGTCGTCGCGGACGTCACACTGGCGCGCGACACCCTGGGCTGGACGGCGTCACGCGGGCCGACCGAGATCCTCCAGAGCGCGTGGCTCCACCGCCCCGACGCCGACCTCGGCGGCGGCGCCGAAACGCGCCAGCGAGACCGCGCCTGAGAGCACGCACCCGAGGCCGACGACGGCGAGCCAGCCCCGACCGGGGACCGCGCCGTCGCCCGCGAGCAGCACCCCGCCCAGCGCGCCGAGCACCGTCTCACCACCCGTCACGAGCGCGGCGACCATCACGGCGCCGCCACGCTGGAAGGCGAGGGCGGTCGCCGCGAGAGCGAGCGCACCACCAGAACCCGCGACCCAGAACACGCCGTGCGCGAGCATCTGCGTCGGTGCCACCGGCCCGACCAGCCGGATGCCCACCGCGAGCGAGCCGTACCCCAGGGCGGCCGCCACCGCGAGCACGACCCCCGCGGCGGGCGAGGGCGGACGACCCACCACGACGAGCGTGACGACAGCCGCCAGCACCACGGTGCCCAGGACCCACCAGGTCGCCCCGCGGTGCGGGTGCGAGGCGCCGGCCTGCGCCGAGGAGGCCAGCAGCACGAGGCCGACTCCGATCGCGACCACCGCCGCCCACTCCCGGGGCCGCACCCGGATCCCGAGCAGACGCGGTGCCAGCAGCGCCGGCACGAGCACCGAGCACGCCCGGACCGCCTGGACCGTGAACACCGGTAGCACGCGCAGCGCCGCGGCCGCGAGCACGAACGCCACCACGACCAGCCCGAGCGAGAACAGGTAGGCCGGGCTCCGCACGAGCCGCGCCAGCACCGACACCGGGTGGTCCACGTCCACGCCGCGGGCCGCACGGGCCTGCAGGAGCAGCGCGGTCCCCGAGCACAGCGCCGCAGCGACCAGGGCCACGTAACCCACGAGCGACGTCACAGAGCCTCCACAAGAACCGACGGGAGAAGCGCACGAGAACCGCCTCTCGGTGCCCCCGGGATCACTATGGTCGTCCCGGGTGTCGCCGGGACACACCACCATCCCTTGTGAGGTCTGCGTGTCGTCGATCGAAGCGGCTCCGGCGGTGGGTCAGACGTCGATTCGCGCGAGGTTCCCCTGGTTCGGGGTGATCGGCACCTACCTTGCCATCACGGTGCTGCTCTCGTTCATGAGCGCCCGCTCGGCGCGAGCCGTCCCCAGCGAGGGCGCGACCGGGATCGCCTTCGTCGACGGGTGGCTTCGCTTCGACTCGAACTGGTACGTCGGGATCGCCGAGAACGGGTACTACTACGTCCCCGGTCAGCAGTCGCCGATCGCGTTCTTCCCGGTCTTCCCGATGCTCGTCCGCGCGGCCGCGCTCGTCGTCGGGGACACGCAGCTCGCCGGCTACCTCGTCGCCTCGCTCGCCGGGCTGCTCGCCACGGTGCTCGCGGCGCGCTGGGCGTGGGACCGGCTGCCCGCCCGTTCGGCGATGCTCGGCGTCGCCGTGCTCCTCACCTACCCCTACGCGTTCTTCCTGCACGGTCCCGCGTACTCCGACGGCACGAACCTCGCACTCGCGGTGAGTGCCTTCCTGCTCCTGGAGCGCCGTCACTACCTGCTCGCGGGCATCGTCGGGGCAGCCGCCGTCGCATCCCGCCCGTTCGGCATCGCCGTCGCCGTCGGGCTCGTGGTCCGGGTGCTCGACCAGCTCGCGACCCAGCCCGGTCGACCCGTCCACCTGCGCGACCTGATGGCTGCGGTGCGGCTCGTGCGACCACGCCATCTCGGCGTCCTGATCGCGCCGCTCGGCCTGGTGGCGTGGATGACGTGGCTCTGGGTCGAGTTCGGCAACCCCCTCGCCTTCGTCGAGACGCAGTCCTCACCGGGCTGGAACCAGGGCGTCGGACCGCACACGTGGTTCAAGATCCCATACTTCGGCGCGATCTGGCACGGCGAGTGGGCCATCGTGCTCAACCTGACGGTGCAGGCTCTCTCGTGCCTCGCCGTCGTGCTCCTCCTGCCGCGGGTGCAGCGCCGCTTCGGCTGGGGCTACCTCGCGTACACCGCGATCGTCATCGCCATCCCGATCATCGGCACGAAGGACTTCATGGGCGCGGGCCGCTACGCGCTCGCGGCCTTCCCCGCGCTCCTGGTCAGCGGTGACTGGCTGGCGCAGCGACCACGATGGCTGCAGATCGCCACCGTCACCGTGCTGGCACTGACGCTGGTCACGCTGGCGTGGTGCTTCACCCACATGATCCAGGTCGCCTGATGGGCCCCGGTCAGCGCGAGTCGAGCGGAGACTCGCACCGCGAACCCGCTGTCTGGTCCACGGCCGACCAGCTGCTGTCGATCTTCCTGCCCATGTGGAACGAGGAGGACTACGTCGAGCGGGCCGTGACCGCCGCCAGCGGCACGTGCGACCTCATGGTGGCGGCTGGCGAGATTGGCGACTACGAGATCGTGATCGTCGACGACGCCTCGACGGACGCGACCCCGCAGATCGCCGACGGGCTCGCCGCGCAGGACCACCGGGTCCGGGTCGTGCACCACGCGAGGAACCGCAAGCTCGGCGGGTCGATCAAGTCCGGGCTCGCCGCATCCCGCGGGGACGTGGTGCTCTACACCGACGCCGATCTGCCCTGGGACATGGGTGAGCTGCGGCGCGCGCTGCGGGTCCTGCGCACCTACGAGGTCGACATGGTGAGCGCCTACCGGCTGGACCGCACGGGTGAGGGTCCGCTGCGGACGGTCTACTCGTTCGTCTACAACGGGCTGATCAGCGTGCTGTTCAAGACCCGCGTCCGCGACATCAACTTCTCCTTCAAGCTCATGACGCGCCGCGTGGTCGACACGGTGCACCCCAAGAGCGAGAGCTCGTTCATCGACGCCGAGATCGTGGTGCGTGCCCGGAACGCCGGGTTCGAGATCTTGCAGATCGGGGTGGACTACTTCCCGCGGACGCGCGGCGTCTCGACCCTGTCCTCGCCGGCCGTGATCCGAGCCCTCGTCCGCGAGCTCCTCGCGCTGCGCCGCGAGCTGGCTCGCCCGTGACCGAGCGGCTCCTCGTCGTCACGGCCGACGACCTCGGACTCACCCGGGGCGTGAACGCGGCGGTCGCGCACGCACACGACGAGGGCGTCGTCACGGCGACGTCGCTGCTGGCCGTCGGGCGGGAGCTCGACGACGCCGTCGCGATGCTGCGCTCCCGCCCCACCCTGGAGGTCGGGGCCCACCTGGCGCTCGTGGGCGAGGATCCGCCCGTGCTGAGCGCGCGGGAGATCCCCACCCTTCTCGACCGACGCGGTCGTCTCCCGCTGAGCTACCGCACGGTGGTGCGCCGCGGCGCGCTGGGCCGGATCGACCCCGACGACGTGCGGCGGGAGCTCGGCGCCCAGGTCGACCGGCTCCTCGGGGCCGGTCTGGCGCTCACCCACCTCGACACCCACCAGCACACCCACCTGTGGCCGACCGTCGGAACCGTGGTGGCCGAGCTCGCCGCGCGCCACCGCGTGCGGGCGGTCCGCCTGCCCACGAGTCACGCTCGCTCCGCGCTAGGCTGGGGCGTGCGTCTGATGGCGGCGCGCACCCGGCGCCGTGTCACCGCGGCCGGCCTGGTGGGCACGCACGACTACGCCGGCCTGGACGAGGCCGGCGCGATGGACCTCGACCGCCTGCGCGCGGCGCTCGCGGCGGCGCGCCGCCGCGGCGCGGCGAGCCTCGAGGTCAACGCCCACCCGTCGCTGCCGGACGACCCCGACCTCGGGCGCTTCGCCTGGGGGTACGCGTGGGGTGCGGAGCTCGCGGCCCTGACCGACCCGCGCACCCGAGCCGAGGTCGCACGGCTCGGGTACCGGCTCGGCGGCTTCCTCGACCTCCCCTGGCCGAGCCGTCCGGCGACCTCCGCGGCCGACGACGGGACCCCTCCGACGTGTCCATGAGACGATCGGCGCCGTGAAGCTGCTCCTCGACGCGACGCCGATGCTGGGGCGGCGCACCGGCATCGGGGCCTACACCGCCAACCTGGTCTCGGCGATCGCGCGGCGTGCGGAGACGGCCTCGGGGGAGCTCCAGGTCAGCGTGACGACGTGGTCCGCGCGAGGGCGTCGCATCGACGACCTCCCACCGCACGTGCGTCAGGTCGGTCTGCCCGTTCCCGCACGCGCGCTGCGGGCGGGCTGGCGACGCTCCCCGTTCCCGCCGGTCGAGCTCGTGGCGGGACGGTGCGACGTGGTCCACGGCACGAACTTCGTGTCGCCACCGACACTGCGCGCCCGTGAGGTCGTCACGATCCACGACCTCACCTACGAGCTCCACGCGCGGACCGTCACGCCGGACGTCCTCGACTACCGCACCCTCGTTCCCCGCGCCCTCGCGCGAGGGGCGCACGTGGTCACGCCGAGTCACGCCGTCGCCCGTCAGGTGGCGGAGCGCTACGACCTGCCGCACGGACGCGTGACCGCGACCCCCCTCGGGGTCGACCCTGCGTGGCAGCGCGCCGAGCCGCTCGACGAGCAGGACCGTCATCGGCTGGGTCTGCCGGCGCGATACCTGCTGTTCGTCGGTTCGCTGGACCCGCGCAAGAATCTCCCGGCACTGGTGGCCGCCCACCGTGCGGCGCGCGAGCAGGAGGTGGACGTACCGGATCTCGTGCTCGCGGGCCCGGCGGGGCGCGCCGAGGGAGTGGCTGGGCCGGGGATCCGCCAGACGGGTTGGCTCGAGGACGCCGACCTGCGCCGGGTCGTCGCCGGCTGTCGGGCGCTCGTGCTCCCGTCGCTCGACGAGGGCTTCGGACTGCCGGTGATCGAGGCGCTCGCCTGCGGGCGTCCCGTGCTCGTCTCGGACGTCCCGGCGCTGCGCGAGGTTGGTGGCGGACACGAGCTGGCGTGCGATCCGAGCGTCGAGGGCCTCGAAGCAGGACTCCTCGCTCTGCTCGACGTGCCCGACGGCGAGCCCGAGCGCGCCGTGCGGCGCGCGTGGGCGGCGGCCTTCACCTGGGACCGCACGGCGGCGCTCACCCTCGACGTCTACCGGGCGGTCGCACCATGACGCCCGCCGGGCCCCACGCCGTCGACGCACCCGGACCGGACGTGGTGGTGATCACCGTGACGTACGACGCCGCCGACCTCGTCGCGGACTGTCTCAGGGGGCTCGAGGGCCAGGAGCTGGGCGACGTGCGGATGGAGGTGGTCGTGGTCGACAACGCCTCGAGCGACGGCACGGCCGACCTCGTCGCCCGCGACTTTCCCGGGGTTCGGCTCGCGCGGTCCGTCCGCAACCTCGGCTTCGCGGCGGGGAACAACCTCGCCCTGCGCGACGTGCGCGCTCCGTACGTGATCCTGCTCAACAACGACGCGGTGCCCGATCCGGGTTTCGTGGCCGCGCTCGTGGCCGCGGCACGGCAGGCAGATGACGATGTCGCGGCGGTCGCGGCGCGAGTCCTGCTGTCCCAGAGGTTCCGGCGGGTGCCGGCGGAGACCGCAGGAGCCGTCCACGGGCCCGACGGCGCCTGGCTGCCTGACGACGACGGCGAGGACCGGCTCGTGAACTCCACCGGGAACCTCGTGCGCGCCGACGGCTTCGGGCTCGACCGCGGCTGGCTCGCCGACGCGACACGACATCACCCCGCTCCCGACGTGTTCGGCTTCTCCGGTGCGGCGGTCCTGCTCCGCACCGCCGCGCTCCGAGAGGTCGGGCTCTTCGACGAGCGACTGTTCATGTACTACGAGGACACCGACCTGTCGTGGCGCCTGCGCCGCGCGGGCTACCGCATCACCTACTGCGAGGACGCGGTGGCGAGCCACCTGCACTCCGCCACCACCGGAGAGGGCAGCGCGTTCTTCCGCTTCCACGACGCACGCAACAGGCTGGTCGTCGTCACGAAGAACGCGTCCGCGGGACTCGCCGTGCGCTGCGTCGCTCGCTTCGCGCTCACGACCGCGTCGATCACCCTCCGCGGCCGTGAACCCTGGCGAGGACGCCGCGGCGTGATCGCCGTCCGGCTCCGGGCCTTGGGCTCCTACGTCGCCCTTCTTCCCCACGCGCTGCGCGAGCGACGTCGCATTGCCCGCAGCGCGCAGGTCACGGCTCGCGCCGTCGAGTCCCAGCTCTCACCACCCGGGACGGGAACCGACTCGGGTCTGCGCTCGGGCGCTTCCGGAGCCGTGGACACAGGCACGGCCGCGCGACGGGAGACGAAGAGGTGACGCCGATCCCGATCAACGACTCCGCCACGGTCGAGCGGCTGCTGCGTGAGCCGGCGACCTGGGCCGTCGTCGGGCTCTCGACGAACGCCGCCCGGGCCGCCTTCGGCGTGGCGCTGCGGCTGCAGGCGCTCGGCATGGCGATCGTGCCCGTGCACCCGCGGGCCGAGACCGTGCACGGCGCTCCGGGCTACCCGACGCTGGCGCAGGTCCCGGGCGAGATCGACGTCGTGGACGTCTTCGTGAACTCCGCGCGCGCCGGCGCGATCGTCGACGACGCGATCGCCCGCGGCGCACGGGCGGTCTGGCTGCAGCTCGGCGTCGTCGACCACGCGGCCGCCGCGCGGGCGCAGGAGGCCGGGCTCGCCGTCGTGATGGATCGGTGCCCCGCGATCGAGTCGGCCCGGTTGGGGATCTAGGACGCCTCGTCGGTACCGTGAGGGCCATGGTGCGCATCGACGACTTCACGACCGAGTCCACGGCGATCGACGGCTTGCACGTCGTCCGGATGAAGCAGATCCACGACGAGCGGGGCACGGTGCGCGAGTTCTTCCGCGCCTCGGCCATGGCCGACGCCGGGCTGCACGCCGGGCCGTGGCAGCAGCTCAACCTCACCGAGACCTCGCGTGGCGCGGTGCGCGGCCTGCACGGTGAGGCCATGACGAAGTTCGTGTCCGTCGTCAACGGTACGGTGCTCGGCGCGTACGTGGACGCCCGGCCGGACTCCCCCACGGTCGGCGCCGTCGTGACCGTGCCCATCGAGCTGGGCGTGCAGGTGCTCGTCCCGCGCGGTGTGCTGAACGGCTTCCAGTCCACGAGCGACGGGGTCAGCCAGTACCTCTACTGCTTCGACGACGAGTGGCGACCCGGCATGGCCGGAGTTGCGGTGACTCCGCTCGACCCGGCCCTGGGCATCGCATGGCCGATCCCGATCGACGCCGACGACCGCGCCCAGCTGTCCGCGAAGGACGCGGCGGCGCCCACCCTCGCCGAGGTGCTCGAGTCGCTCGGCTCCCGATGAGTCTGGGGTAGCGTGCTTCGCGACACGTCCCCCGCGATGGAGCACACGATGCGTCGCACGACCTCTTCCCTCCTGGTGACGGCGCTGCTGCTCCTCGGTCTCGGTGTGGCCGCGCCAGGTGGCGCCGAGCCGACCGAGTCCCCCGGGTCGTCCCCCGACGTTGCGACCGAGGTCCCCTCCGGGGTCGCCACCGCGGAGCCGGTCGCACCGCCTCCGACGGACACGCCGTCGCCGAGCGCGACGGGCGCGCCCACGCCGACCGCCCCGCCCACGTCACCGCTCTCTGCCGACGACGCCCGGGAACCGACTGCGGGACCCTCCGGAACCGTGTCGGAGCTCGGCCAGGTGACGATCGCCGAGGTCCCGGTGGTCCTCGACCCCGCAGAGGTCGGTGACGACGAGGCCGGCGTGACCCAGCTGGCGCAGGATCCCGCCGTCGCGGTGCAGCCGGTGGAGGACCCGGTGACGGATGGCGTCGTGGCCGATGTGCCCGTGGCCGACGGGGCCGGCGTCGTCACGGCCGCCCTCGACGCTGCGGGTGCTCAGACCGTGGCACTCACGTGGGACGCGGGCGCGGACACCGTGGTCGACGCCCGCGTGCGCACCCAGACCGACGGGGTCTGGTCCGAGTGGGCGCAGCTCGAGGCCGACGACGTCGGGGTCGACGCCGGAACTGCCGACGACAGGGCCGATCGACGCGCAGGCACCGACGCATTCTGGGTCGGGGATGCGGACGCCGTCCAGCTCGCGTTCGCCGAGTCCGTCGCACCCGCTGGGCTGACGCTCGCCCTGATCGGGGACGACGCAGCCAGCGCAAGCGGTGGTGGTGGTGCCGGGACAGGCACCGCCACCTCGACCGCAGTCCGCACGGACGCCCCCGCTGTCGCACCCGCGCTCTGGACGAGGACCTCGGACGCACGCGTCGTCCAGGCATCCTCCACCGTCGCGAGTCCGGTCGGGGGCGTCTCGATGATCACCCGCGAGGAGTGGGGAGCCGCCGCCCCGGCCTGTCAGCCGGACGTCGCCTCCAGGCTGGTCGGGGCGGTCCTGCACCACACTGCCCAACCGGGGAACGACTACGCGACGGTGGACGAGGCGAAGGCTCGTCTCCGCCAGATCCAGGCCTATCACATCGCCGCTCGAGGGTGGTGCGACATCGGCTACAACATGCTCGTCGACAAGTGGGGCAACCTGTACGAGGGTCGCGACGACAGCATGACCGAACCCGTGATCGGGGTGCACACCGGCGGGTTCAACACGGGGACGTTCGGTATCTCGATGCTCGGTGACTACTCGACGCTCACGCCCAGCGCTGCCACCACCGCGACCGTCGCCCGTGCCATCGCGGCCCGCTTCGGGGCGTGGGGGCTGGATGCCACCGGGACGATGGCCTACACGACCACCACGGGCGAGAACTCGCGGTACCAGAATCAGACGGTCACCCTGCCGCGCGTCTTCGGTCACCGCGACACCGCCTACACCGCGTGTCCGGGCAACGCCGGGTACGCGACGCTCGCGGCGGTCCGGACGAGGGTCGCGCAGCTGCTGCTCCCCGTCGGGTACGTCGACGCGGTCCGGACCACGAGCTCGAGCCTCACCGTGGCCGGCTGGGCGATGGATCCGATGACTCCGGACCCGATCGCAGTCCACGTCTACGTCGACGGCCGCGGCGTGTCCAACACGACCGCCGGTGCCGCTCGTCCCGACGTTGCCGCCGTCTACGGCAACGGTGCCCAACACGGCTTCTCGGTGACGATCCCGGCGAGTCCGGGCACGCACAGCGTGTGCGTGTTCGCGATCGGCGCCGTCGGCGGCCGTAACACGCTCGTGGAGTGTCGCGAGATCACGGTGGTCAACTCGCCTCCGATGGGCGCGCTCGACGTCGTGCGCACCACTCCCGCCGGCGTGACGGTCATCGGCTGGGCGATGGATCCCGACACGTCCGCGCCGATCGCGGTGCACGCCTACGTCGACGGCCGGTTCGCGGGGGCGTGGACCGCCTCGGACACCCGGCCCGACGTCGGGCGCATCTTCGGCAACGGCGCCGCCCACGGCTTCACGTCCTTCGTGCCGACGGGGTCTGGCGAGCACGACGTGTGCCTGTACGCGATCGACTCGCAGGGTGGGCCGAACCCGGTCCTGGCGTGCCGTCGGGTGACGGTCGTGAACGCCACACCGATCGGCTCGCTCGACCGCGTGACGAGGGGCCCCGACAGCGTCACCGTGGCGGGCTGGGCGATGGATCCGGACACTGCGGCTCCCATCGCCGTTCACGTCTACCTGGACGGGCAGCTCGCGACCGGAGCACTGGCGTCGCGGGCCAGGCCCGACGTGGGTCGCGTGTTCGGCAACGGGTCGGACCACGGCTTCCAGGTGACGGTTCCTGCAGGTCCCGCGAGCCGCGAGGTGTGCGTCTACGCGATCGACTCCCAGGGCGGAACCAATCCGCTGCTCGCGTGCCGACGCCTCACGGGGAGCTGACTGGCGCACCTGATGCGGACCCGGGCCGTCGACGGCGGGCCACGGCTTCGGCCGTCAGGGCACCGAGGCGCGGATGAGCCGACCCGAGCCCGACACCCACACGTCCTCACCGTCCGCGAGGAAGACCGCGCTGCCCGGTCGTACCGGCAGCTCGTCCTCGCCCGCCCGAAGCTCGAGGGCTCCGTCCAGCGCGAGGACGATCCGCGGACCGGCGCCGCGGACCGGGATCGTCGCGTGGTCGGGCTCGAGCACCGCGAGCTCGAAGTCCTCCACGGGCGCGAAGTACACCTGGACGTGGCCGTTGATCCGTTCGGCCGCGACGCGCATGGGAGGCGCGGGTCGCACGTCCACGATGTCCAGCAGAGCGCGGGCGTCGATGTGCTTCGGCGTCAGACCGGCGCGCACCACGTTGTCCGAGCTGGCCATGATCTCGACGCCGAGTCCGGAGAGGTACGCGTGCGGGCACCCGGCGGGCACGAACATGACCTCTCCGGGATACAGGGTCACCGGGTTCAGCAGGAGCGAGGCCAGCACTCCGCGATCTCCGGGGAACGCCTCCGCGAGCCTCAGCGCGACCCGGTCCGAGTGCTCCGACGGGCTCTGCCCGGATCGCAGTCGCCGATCGATCTGGTCGACGACGGCGGAGACGTCCGACTCCCTGTCGCGCGCACCGAGCAGGACGTACTCGAACGCCGACCGCATGCCCTGCGCGGACGAGCCGTGGGTCAGGCGCTCGACCGTCTTGGCGATGAGCGGGGTCTCCAGCCCCGAGAGCACCTCGAGCGCTCGGCGTGGCGCACGGAAGCCGCTCACGGCCTCGAAAGTCTCGAGTGCGAACACCATCTCCGGCTTGTGGTTCGCGTCGCGGTAGGTGCGCTGGGGCGCGTCGAGCGGCGTCCCGGCCCGTTCCTCCCGGACGTAGCCCAGCGCCGCCTGCTCCGCTGTCGGGTGCACCTGGAGGGACAGCGGCGAGGCCGGAGCGATGATCTTGAGCAGGTACGGCAGCTGTCGCCCGAGGCGTGCCACGACGTCCGCTCCCAGCACGCCCACGGGATCGTCCTCCACGAGCTGCACGAGCGTGCGTCCGTCCTCGAGCTGGGACGGCGCGCTCGGGTGGGCACCGAACCACGCCTCCGCGACCGGACGACCGTCTGCGCCGCGACCCAGGAGCGCCGGCAACGCGGTCGACGATCCCCAGGCATAGTGCTGGAGGGCGGGCACGAGCGGCTGCATGTGAGGTCTCCCCGAGGTCGCGGCGACCGTCGCCGCCCGGGACAGTCTGCCGCATCGTCGCCCCGGAGCGGCTGTAGGCGCGAGTGCGTGGTCACGTGCGTCGACGACGACCGCCACTCGCACGCCGCTCGGTAGGCTCGCGACCATGCCCCAGCCCACGGTCGCCGTCGTCGGCGGCGGTCAGCTCGCCCGGATGATGCAGCAGGCCGCCATCGGCCTCCAGGTCCACCTCGTCGCCCTCGTCGAGGACCCGGGCTCGGCGACCGCGCAGGTCGTCCCCGACTCGGTGGTCGGCGCGGCGTCCGACGGCGAGGCGCTCACCGCGATCGCCTCTCGCGCCGACGTGCTCACCTTCGAGCACGAGCACGTCCCGAACGACGTCCTCGCCGCGATCCGCGCGGCGGGCCACGCCGTCGAGCCCGGACCCGAGGCCCTTCTGCACGCGCAGGACAAGATCGCCATGCGCGAGCGGCTCACCGCGCTGGACGTGCCGTGCCCGCGCTGGGCCGTGGCGCGTACGCCGGACGACGTGGCCGCGTTCGGCGCGCGCGTCGGCTGGCCCGTGGTCGCCAAGACTCCTCGCGGCGGGTACGACGGCAAGGGCGTCGCGATCGTGCACGACGGCGAGCAGGTCCCCTTCCCGATCGGCCCGGACACCCCGGTGCTGCTGGAGGAGCGTGTGCCGTTCACCCGCGAGCTCGCGGCCCTGGTCGCGCGTCGGCCGAGCGGGGAGATGCGCACCTGGCCGGTCGTGCAGACCATCCAGCGCGACGGCGTGTGCGCGGAGGTCCTCTCCCCTGCACCCGACCTCGACCCCAGCACCGCCCGCGCCGCCGAGGGGATCGCTCGCCTCGTGGCGGAGGGCCTCGGCGTGACCGGGGTGCTCGCCGTCGAGCTCTTCCTCGAGGAGGGCGAGGAGCACGGCGGCCGCCTCAGCGTGAACGAGCTCGCCATGCGGCCGCACAACTCCGGGCACGTGACCATCGACGCCCACACGACGTCCCAGTTCGAGCAGCACCTGCGCGCCGTGCTCGACCTGCCGCTCGGCGCGACCGATCAGCGCGAGCGCGTCGCCGTGATGGCCAACCTCCTGGGCTCGGAGCTCGCCGAGCCGACCTCCGCCTACCCGGCGCTGATGGCGGAGCTGCCGGGCGTGAAGGTGCACCTGTACGGCAAGGAGGTCCGGCCGGGCCGGAAGCTCGGTCACGTCACCGCCGTCGGGGACGACCTCGCCACCGCGCGCGCACAGGCCGCCCGCGCCGTCGCCCTGCTGTCCGGAGAGGACTGACATGTCGGAGCCGAACCACGCCCCCACCCCCGTCGCCGCGGGGAGTTCCGCCGGCGATCCCGTCCACCCGCTCGTCGGCATCGTCATGGGCTCGGACTCGGACTGGCCCACGATGGAGGCAGCCGCCCTGGCGCTCGCCGAGTTCGACGTGCCGGTCGAGGTCGACGTCGTCTCGGCGCACCGCATGCCGACCGAGATGATCGAGTACGGACGTTCCGCCGCCGGCCGTGGGCTGCGCGTCATCATCGCGGGGGCGGGCGGAGCCGCCCACCTGCCCGGGATGCTGGCCGCGGTGACCCCGCTCCCGGTCATCGGCGTCCCCGTGCCGCTACGGCACCTCGACGGGATGGACTCCCTCCTGTCGATCGTGCAGATGCCGGCTGGCGTCCCGGTGGCCACGGTGTCGATCGGCGGGGCCCGGAACGCCGGCCTGCTCGCGTTGAGAATCCTTGCCGCGGGTGGCGACTCACTCGCGGCGCGCCTGCGCCCCGCGATGGAGGCGTTCCAGGCGGACCTCGCCGACGTCGCCCGCGCCAAGGGCGCGAAGCTGCGGCAGGGACGCACGCAGGCGACCGGGTTCAGCGCGGGCTGAGCCCGTCAGACCCGTCGGGCTGAGCCGAGTCGCTCGGGGTCTGCCGGCAACCGGGCTCAGGCGGCCTTGGTCCGCTCGATCTCCTCCACGCGCGCCAGGTGCCGGTTGCGCACGTGCCGGAACGTCCAGAGCTTGTTGACGAGGAAGTTCACGGGCATCGTCACGACGATGGTGATGAGCTGCGCCCAGTACTCACGCGAGTGCAGGCCGGCGTCCTCGTGGAACCAGTCCGAGGCGAGGTAGATCGGCGAGGTCGGGTTGGTGAGCGCGACCTTGAGGAACAGCCCCACGAACGCCGCCACGCTGCCGACCAGGAGGAACGGGCCGAACTCCTGCAGCCACGGGGCCCGGTTCGCGGACCGGAACGTCCACGACCGGTTGAGCTGGAAGTTGAAGAGGTTCGCCACGAGGAACCCGACGATCCACACGAGCGACGTGAAGCGCACGTTGAAGTCGGTGCCCGGGATCGCGAAGAGCACGTCCTGGGCATTCGCGGTGCCGCCGTTGGCCTTGTTCATCACCACGGCGACGGCCATGTTGACTCCGACGCCCGCCCCACCCACGAGGCCGAACTTCACGAACTGGCGCAGGGCGCGGACCGCGCGGGCCCCGGTCGTCAGCGCAAGCGGAGGGGAAACCGCAGTGGAAGGGTCTGGTGTCGACATGGCGCGCTGAGTCTAGTCCGCCGCGCTGCGAGGCAGTCCGTGGTCCAGACTCACCGCATCGTGGCCGCTGCCCGCGCCTCAGGGCCGCCGGCGCCGCCGTCCGACCGCGACCAGCGCCCCCGGCGGCAGCACCCGGTCCGGGTCGAGCTGGGTGGGCACGGCGCTGAGGAAGATCTGGAACACCGCGGGCACCGCCTGCGCGAGCTCGAGCTTCCCGCCGTCGGAGGCCACGAGGTCGCGCGCCAGCGCGAGCCCGAGCCCGGTGCTCGAGCCGCCGGAGACCGAGCGCTCGAAGATCCGCGGTGCGAGGTCCGGCGCCACGCCGTCGCCCTCGTCGCTCACCTCGATCACCACCCGCTGACGGGTCGACGCCGCGCGGCAAGACACCCGCGTCGTGCCGGCCCCGTACTTGAGCGAGTTCTCCAGGAGCGTGGCGAGCACCTGGGCGAGCGCGCCGGGCGTGGCGAGCACCGACGTCGTGCCCGCGTCCTCGAACACGAGGGTGCGCCGCGCCTTCGTGTAGGTGGGCCCCCACTCGTCGTTCTGCTGGTCGAAGACCTCGCGCAGGTGCACGACCTGCGTGGTGCCGCCGGCCTGCTTGCGCGAGGAGGACAGGAGGTCGTCGACCACTCCGACGAGGCGCTCGACCTGCTCCAGCGCGACCCGTGCCTCCTCGCTCACCTCCTCGTCATGACTCATCAGCTGGATCTCCTCCAGCCGCATCGACAGCGCCGTCAGCGGCGTGCGCAGCTGGTGGGAGGCGTCCGCGCTGAACTGCCGCTCGGCGGCGAGCCGGGCCGCGAGCCGGTCGGACGTGCGGCCGAGCTCGGCGGCGACCAGGTCGATCTCCTCGATTCCGGTCTCGGCCATCCGGGGTCGCACCTGGCCCGAGCCGAGCTGCTCGGCCGACGCGGCGAGATAGATGAGGGGCGCGGCGAGCCGGCGCGCCTGGAAGCGCGCCAGGGCTACGGCGGCGGCCGCCGCGACGCCGGAGGCGAACGCGACGAAGACGACCACCTCGCCCATCCGCCACGCAACGGCGTTCCCGGAGATCCCGACCCAGACCTCCGCACCCGAGGCGGTGGTGATGTTCCGCGCGACCTGCTGGGTCGGCAGCTCGGGGCCGACCGTCACGACCGAGCCGCGCGGCGGGGTCACGACGATCCGCATGGGCAGCTCGTTGCCGTCCGACACCCAGTCCATGAGCAGGTCTTCGGTGACCGGCTCGTTGATCGCGACGCGGCGCTCGACGGCGCGCGCCACCGCCTGGGCGCGCACCTCGAGGTTGCCCTCGATGCCACGCCGGACCGTCAGCGCCGAGAGCACCGCGACGGGGACGCCGATGAGCACGATCGCGACGAGCACCGAGGCGACCGTCGCCTGGAGGAATTTGCGCTGCACCGTTCCTCCCGGATGAGTCGCCTCGGCGCGGCGGACTACGCCGCCGCGTTCTCGAACCGGAAGCCCATCCCGCGCACGGTGGAGATGTACCGCGGCGAGCCGGCGTCGTCGCCGAGCTTGCGGCGCAGCCACGACACGTGCATGTCGAGCGTCTTGGTCGAGCCCGACGGGTCCGAGGCCCACACCTCGCGCATGAGCGCGTCCCGGGAAACCACCGAACCGGCCTCGCGGACCAGCACCCGGAGGAGGTCGAACTCCTTGGCGGTCAGCTGCAACTCGCGCTCGCCCTGGAACGCGCGGTGCGCGCTGACGTCCACCCGGACGTTCTGGGCGACCAGCTCGTCGGCGTCCTCGCCCTCGACGCCGGCCCGGCGCAGCAGCGCACGCACGCGCGCGAGCAGCTCGGCGAGGCGGAACGGCTTGGTCACGTAGTCGTCGGCCCCGGCGTCCAGGCCGACGACGAGGTCGACCTCGTCGGCGCGGGCCGTGAGCACGAGGATCGGGGTCGAGAGGCCCTGGCTGCGGATCCAGCGGGCGACGTCGAGCCCGTCCATGTCCGGCAGGCCGAGGTCGAGCACGAAGAGGTCGGCGCTGTGCGCGCCGTCGATGGCGCCGCGTCCGGTCCCGTGGACGGACACGTCGTACCCCTCGCGAGTCAGGGCGCGAGCGAGGGGCTCGGCGATGGCCGGGTCGTCTTCAGCGAGCAGCACCTTGGTCACCCGGCGATCCTAGTGCAATCGACTCACCAAGTCTGGCTGTGGTCCGGGTATGGTCCCGTCGCGCGCCTCACTCGACGTCGGGCGCCCCGCCCGGTTCTCCGGTTCGCCGGAGCAGGTACGGCGACACCGCGCCGATTCCGTGCACCTGGGCGGGCGGGAGCGCCTCGGCCACGAAGCCCTCGATATCCGGCTCGTGCTCGGCGACGGCCCACGTGACCTCGTCCGTGAGGAGCTGGCCGGCGTGCGCGAGGTCGGCCAGACGCGCCGCGAGGTTGACCGACGGGCCGTACACGTCTCCGGACCGGGACAGCACCCGGCCCCACGTGAGCGCGCCGTGCACCTGGATGGGGACGGCGCCCTCCCGGAAGGTGTCCCGCAGCGCGAACGCGACCGCGAGGCACGTGCCGAGGTCGTCGGACACGAACATCACGCCGTCGCCCAGCGTCTTGACCACGCGCGCGCCCAGCTCGGTGACGACGTCGCGGGCGCGCCCGTCGAACTCCTGCACGAGCGCGCTCAGCTCCGCCGCACCGAGGTGCGCGGTCCGCTGCGTGTAGGACACGACGTCGATGAACCCGATCGCGCGCTCCAGCGGCAGCTCGTCGCCGAGATCGGCCATCCCGGCCCGGCCCACCGAGCGCTCGGTGCGCGTGAGCAGTGCGAGCAGGTGGCGGCGCCACGCGTGGCTCTGCAGGGCCACGAGCGCGTCGATCGTCTGGTCGATGGTGTCCAGCACGACAAGCCGGGCGGACACGTTGTCGAGCACGTAGCGCCGCTCGGCGTCCTCGACGAGGGCCTCGACCTGCCACAGCGACAGGCGGTCCGCCGAGTGCGCGGCGGCCCGGATCAGGGTGCGGAACGCGCCCTCGGACAGCTCCGCCTTCTCCAGCAGCGTGAGCGCCGACCGCAGCGCGTCCGCGTCGGCGTGCGTGAACACCCGGCTCGACGCCGGCTCCCCCGCGAAGCCCAGCGCCCGCCAGAACTGCAGCACGCGGGCGGCGCTAGTGCCGACCAGCCGGGCGACGTCGTACGCGTCCAGACGGGGCAGCTCGCCGAGCAGGGCGAGCGTCTGGCGCTCGAGGGTGCGCCGACCCTCGTCGGACGCCTCGACCGCGTCCTGCGCGACGGCCGCCTCGACCGCGTCCTGCGCGACGGCGGGCGACACGGCGTCCTCGGCCGCGCTGCCGGGGGCGTCACCGGCGCCCGCACCGGGCCCGTCGGTCCCGGCATCGACGCTGCCGGGCAGCCCGTTCACGTCGTCCACGGCCCCGACCCTACCCGCGCCGCCCTCGCCCGCGAGGGGTTCGGCGGACGCCGGGTCAGGCCTCGTCCGGTCGCCTCTCGTCGCTCGCCGGCTCCTCCGGTGCGGCAGCGGTGCGGGTGCCGACGGCGTCGGCGTCCTCGCCTGCTCGGGTGCGCCCGACGGCGTCGGCGTCCTCGCCTGCTCGGGTGCGCCCGACGGCGTCGGGCTCGGCGCGGCGCAGGTGGTGCACGTCGCCCGCCGCCACGGTGACGCGCTCCCCCGCCGCGGTCCGCAGCACGAGCCGCCCCTCGCCGTCGAGCGCCTCGGCGACGCCCTCGAGCGCCCCACCACCGCCGCCGTCCGCCCGGTCAGCGCCGGTGCCCGTCTCCACCCGCACGCGGCGCCCGAGCGTCGCGGACGCGGCCGCGACCTCGTCCGCGAGCGCGGCCTCGCCGGCGGTCCACCGCGGCAGCAGCTCCAGCAACGCCCGCCCGATCCCGTCCAGCACCTCGGCCGGCGAGAGCGCCACACCCGCGAGCGCCAGCGACGTCGCCCACGGCACCGGCAGCGCGCGCTGCCCCAGGTTGACGCCGATCCCCACGACGGCCGCGGGCGCCACGCCCGCTGCCGAGGGGACGACCTCGGCGAGGATGCCCGCGATCTTGCGCGTCGGGCCCCAGCCGGGCAGCGGCGGCTCCACGCCGTCGAGCACCACGTCGTTGGGCCACTTGATCGCGGCGGCGAGCCCCCACCCGCGCAGCACGCGCACGACGGCGAGCGCCACCACCGGCGTGAGGCTCGGCCAGGCGGGGGTCGCCCCGGAGACCTCGGCGGGTGCGACCACGATCGAGACCGTGAGGGCGTCGTCGGCCCCGGTGACCCAGGTTCGTCCGGCCCGACCGTGACCCGCCGTCTGGTGCACGGCGCGCAGGGCCGACAGGTGCGGCCAGTCCTGCGGTGCCGCGCCGCGGGCGGCGACCAGGTCGGCGTTCGTCGAGCCCGCCTCCGCCACGGTCACAAGTCGGGAGAACGCCGTCGCACACTCCTCGGCGAACTCGGCGAACTCGGCGACCTCGGTGCGCGCTCGCTCGTACGGTGCCGCAGCGGCGGTCTCGTCCGTCATGGCTCCACCCTGGCACCGACCCCGTGAGCACCGCGCCCGAGGCCGCGGACCGGTGCAGCGGTAGCCTCGCGTGCGTGAGTGACACCGCAGCCGCCCCGACGAGCGCGCCTCAGCCGACCAGCGCACCCACCGCCGCACCGACCACGGCGAGCAGGCTCGAGGACCTGCACCGCCGTCGCGCCGAGGAGATCGACGCACCGGCCGCGGCGGCGGCCCAGAAGCAGGGCGCGCGCGGCAAGGGGTCGGCGCGCTCGCGGATCGACGCGCTGCTGGACGAGGGGTCGTTCACCGAGATCGACGCGTTCACCCGGCACCGGTCCACCAACTTCGGACTCGCCGCGCGCCGGCCCTATGGCGACGGCGTGGTCATCGGGCACGGCACGATCGACGGGCGCCGCGTCTGCGTCTACAGCCAGGACTTCTCGGTGTTCGGCGGCTCGCTGGGTGAGGTGCACGGCGCGAAGATCGCCAAGATCCAGGACTTCGCGCTGCGCACGGGCGTGCCGCTCGTCGGCATCAGCGACGGCGGGGGCGCGCGCATCCAGGAGGGCGTCGCGGCGCTCACGCAGTTCGCGGAGATCTTCCGCCGCAACGTGGCCGCGTCGGGCGTGATCCCGCAGATCAGCCTCATCCTGGGACCCTCGGCGGGCGGCGCGGTGTACTCCCCCGCGCTCACGGACTTCATCGTGATGGCGGACAAGACGTCGAACATGTTCATCACCGGGCCGGACGTCATCCGCGCCGTGACGGGTGAGGACGTCGGGTTCGAGGAGCTCGGCGGTGGCCTCACGCACAACCAGCGCTCCGGCGTGGCGCACTACCTCGCCGCGGACGAGGCCGAGGCGCTGGAGTACGTCCGCGCGCTGCTGGCGTACCTGCCGTCGAACAACCTGGCCGACCCGCCCTCCTACCCCGAGGAGGCCTCGCTCGAGCGAAGCGACACCGACCTGGCCCTGGACACGCTCGTCCCCGACTCCGACAACCAGCCGTACGACATGCGCGCGGTGGTCGAGGCGGTGCTCGACGACGGCGTCCTGCTCGAGGTGCAGCCGCTCTTCGCGCGCAACGTGCTGGTGGGCTTCGGGCACGTGGAGGGGCACGCCGTCGGGATCGTCGCGAACCAGCCGCAGGTGATGGCCGGCACGCTCGACATCGACGCGGCCGAGAAGGCCGCGCGCTTCGTGCGCACGTGCGACGCGTTCAACGTGCCCGTCCTCACGTTCGTCGACGTCCCGGGCTTCCTGCCCGGCACGGACCAGGAGTGGAACGGCATCATCCGGCGCGGCGCGAAGCTCATCTACGCGTATGCCGAGGCGACGGTCCCGCTCGTCACGGTGATCACGCGCAAGGCCTACGGCGGCGCCTACATCGTGATGGGCTCCAAGCAGCTCGGCGCGGACGTCAACCTCGCGTGGCCGACCGCTCAGATCGCCGTCATGGGCGCCTCCGGCGCGGTGAACATCCTCCAGCGCGGCGCGCTGCGCGCGGTCGAGGAGGCGGGCGGCGACGTCGAGGCGGAGCGGGCGCGCCTCGTGGCGGAGTACAACGACGCGATCGTGAACCCGTGGGAGGCGGCCGACCGCGGCTTCGTCGACGCCGTCATCGCGCCGTCGGAGACCCGAGCGCAGGTGGTGCAGGCGCTGCGCGCGCTGCGCACCAAGCGCGCCGGGCTCCCGGCCAAGAAGCACGGGAACATCCCGCTGTGAGCAGCGACGCTGCCGTCGACCTGGGCGGCGCGACCGGCGCCGACCGGCCCGGGGCGTCCGAGCGCACCCGGCTCGGCGAGGTGTTCGGCGAGATCCCCGACGACGGCGCCACGCGCCCGGGCGGAGCGGCGGGCGCGGACGGGTCGGACGCGGGCGCGTCCGGCGGCCCCACGGGCGACGACGGCGCGGGTGGCCCCGAACCGCTCGTGCGGGTGGTGCGCGGCACCCCCGACGCGCTCGAGCTCGCGGCCCTCATCGCGGGCCTCACGGCGGCCTCGGCCGCGGCGGCCGCCCCCGAGGAGGCCGAGGCCGTGCGGCACCGCTGGACCGACCGGTCCCACCAGCTGCGCCTGGGCGACCGCGGCCTGCCCGCACGCGGGCCGGACTCCTGGCGCTGGTCGCTTCATCCTTGAGAGTCGGCGAGACGCCGTACGCGCGGCGTTCATCCCGGCGGTTGTCCCACGCCCGCGCCGGCGGAACGTTGTCCACCGCGCTCACCCGGACGCCGACCTCGGAGGCCGACGGCAGGCACGCTCGGGGCATGGACGTGCCGTACCACGATGCAGACGCCCCCGACGGCATCCCACCAGTCACCACGCCGCGAACCCGGCACGTACTCGGTCTCGTCGAGGCGGCCGCATCGCCTCCCGCAGACCTCGGGCACGGCCTCTGGGACGTTCTGGACCCCGTCACCGACTCCCTCGCTGGACGTCTGACCCGCGCAGCGCGGGAGCTCCAGGCTCGCCTCAACGACGATCTCGCCTTCCACGAGGTGACGTTTCCGCAGTGGATGGTGCTCCACGAGGCCGCCCGGAGCGTTCCCACCACACCGGGCGAGGTGGCGGACAGCATCGGCATGGCTCGATCGACGATCTCGCCCGTGGTGCGGGTGCTCGTCGACCGCGGCCTGCTGACACGCAGCGAGGCGTACGCCGACGCGCGCGCCTGCCTCATCCGCGTGACGCATCGCGGAGCGCGTGTGGTGCGAGCAGGGCTTGCCTGCCGCGAGCGGGTCGAGCGCGCGGCCGGGTTCGCGCCCGGCTCCGCGGCCGCACGCGCCCTGCTCGAGGATCTCCGCGCGCTCGAGGACGGACTCGCACAGTCCCGGAGGACTCGGCCTTCTCGCATCCCTCCCGTCACACCGCCGCCGGGCGTCTATCCGCCGGTGTCCGAGTCCGGCTCCGGGGACGACATGCGCTGACCACTCGTGGCGCTACTCGCCGACATACCGAGCGCCGACCCGACGCGGGGCCGGTCCTTCGAGGTCCCGGTTTCGACGAGGACCCGCTCGACGCCCCAGCCGGACGGCAACACACATACCCTCACCACCTCGCCATCCACCCCAGCTCCGACGCGGACCCGCTCGACGTCCCAGCCGGACGGCGGCACACATGTGTCGTGGGTTCGTTCGCACCCTCACCACCTCGCCATCCACCCCAGCTCCGACGGCCTCGGCAGACGGTCGACCAGCTGCGCGCCGTGGCTGACCCGAGCAGCGAGCGACTGTGGGACGCAACGTAAGCCTCGACAGACGGGTCGTCGAGGACCGCCCGGTCCCGCGGACCTGGTCCCGCGAGCCGGTTCCACGCGCCCGGTCCCACGCGCCCGGTCCCGCATGCCCCGACCCCGCATGCCCCGACCCCGCATGCCCCGACCCCGATGGTGAGGCTACGAACCATCCCGAACGCACCTCCGCCCACGCACCCGGTCCCACGCGGTGGCAAGAAGGCACCGAGGTGCGATCCCGCAGGGCTTGTCGACGGCGGATCCTCGGGGAGCCCTCGCCGCGGCGCCCCTCGGCAGTTCTCAATGGTGCCGGGGGGCCGTGCTCGATGATGCGGGTACGAACCTTCCCTAACACACCACAGACCACCGCCCGCGCGACGGCCCGCCGACGACCACGGCCCCAGTACCAGGACCCCCACTACCACGACCCCCGACGACGAGGCCGCTGGTCGGACACGACGCGCGCCGGACGTGCCCACGCTCGGACGTGACTCACGCGGCTCCACCCGCCCCGGGCACCCGGCCGCCCCGACGCAGCCCACGCGCCCTCATGCAGCCCCAAGGGCCACACCAGCCACCAGGCACCCCCACGCGCCCGATGATTCGCGTGGCGCGCCCTCGTACGCTGGGCGAGTGACCGACACCACCCCCACCCCCTCCACCGCCGACGAGGCGACCGCCACCCGCACGCCCACGGCGATCGACGCCGTCGCCGACGCGTACGTCGACACCCTCGCGCGCCTGTCCCCCGGGCTGCGCACCTACCTCGGCCTGCCCGGCGACCAGAGCGAGCTCGACGACGTCTCCCCCGCCGGTCTCGCCGAGCTCGACGCCGAGCGCACCGCCGTGCTCGGCAGGCTGGCGAAGCTGGCGCCGGTCGACGACGTCGACCGCGTGACGCTGGCCGCGATGCGTGAGCGGATCGGCCTGGAGTCCGAGCTCTACGACGCCGGCGAGGCGTTCGCCACGCTCAACAACATCGCCTCACCGCTGCAGGAGGCGCGCGACATCTTCGACCTCATGGCCACCGACACGCCCGAGGACTGGGCCGTGATCGCCACCCGGATGGGGAACGTGCCCGGTGCGCTCGCCGGGTACGTCGAGTCGCTGCGCGAGGGGGCCGCGACCGGCCTGGTGGCCGCGCGCCGCCAGGTCGAGATCGGCATCGCGCAGTCGGAGGAGCTCGCGGCGCCCGAGGGCTCGTTCTGGACGCAGCTCGCGGCGCGCGGCGCGCAGGAGGGCGGCGACGCCGCGGCGCTCGAGGCGGGCGCGGCCCGGGCCCGCGAGGGGTACGCCGCGCTGGCCCAGTTCCTCCGCGACGAGCTCGCGGCGCAGGCACCCGAGCGCGACGGCGTGGGCCGCGAGCGCTACCAGCTGTTCTCCCGCTCGTTCCTCGGCGCGACCATCGACCTCGACGAGACGTACGAGTGGGGCCGCGAGGAGCTCGCCCGCGTCGTCGCCGAGCAGGAGGCTACCGCCGCGGAGCTGTTCGGTGCGGGCACCACGCCCGAGGAGGCGATGGCCCGCCTGGACGCCGACCCGGCCCGCAAGCTGCACGGCACCGACGAGCTCCAGCGCTGGATGCAGGAGACCTCCGACGCCGCCGTCGCCGCCCTGGCCGACACCCAGTTCGACATCCCCGAGCCGGTGCGCCGGCTGGAGTGCTGCATCGCCCCGACGCAGACCGGCGGCATCTACTACACCGGCCCGACCGACGACTTCTCCCGCCCCGGGCGCATGTGGTGGTCCGTGCCGGCGGGCATCACCGAGTTCGGCACCTGGCGCGAGAAGACGACCGTCTACCACGAGGGCGTCCCGGGTCACCACCTACAGATCGGCCAGACCACCTACCGCAGCGCGCTGCTGAACAAGTGGCGCCGCCTGGCGTGCTGGGTGAGCGGGCACGGCGAGGGCTGGGCGCTGTACGCCGAGCGCCTCATGGCCGACCTCGGGTTCCTCGACGACCCGGCGGACCGGCTCGGGATGCTGGACGGCCAGCGGATGCGCGCCGCGCGCGTGGTGCTCGACATCGGCGTGCACCTGGGCAAGCCCGCCCCCGCCGAGCTCGGCGGCGGCACGTGGGACGCCGACAAGGCCAAGGAGTTCCTCTTCGCCAACGTCAACATGGGCGAGGGCTTCGTGCTCTTCGAGCTCGACCGCTACCTCGGCTGGCCGGGACAGGCGCCCGCGTACAAGGTCGGCCAGCGCCTCTGGGAGAACATCCGGGACGAGACCCGGGCGCGCGAGGGCGCCGACTTCGACCTCAAGGCCTTCCACCGCCGCGCGCTCGACGTCGGCTCGGTCGGCCTCGACGTCCTCGCGCAGGCGCTGCGCTGAGCACTCCCGTGAGCGAGCCGACGACGGCGGCGCCCACCTCGGGCGCCGCCGTCACCCTGGTCCTCGCGTCCGCGTCGCCGGCCCGGCTCACGACGCTGCGCCGCGCCGGCGTGGAACCCGTCGTCGTGGTCTCCGACGTCGACGAGGACGCCGCCCTCGAACGTGCCGCCGCGGACGCCGGACACCCGCTCGCCGTCGCCGAGCAGGTCGCCGTGCTCGCCGCCGCCAAGGCGGCCGCCGTCGCGCGTCGGCTCGGGGCCGGCCCGCGCGCAGCGGGCGACGACGCCGGGTCGGGCCGAGTGCTCGTGCTCGGCTGCGACTCCCTGCTGGAGGTGGACGGCCGGGCGCACGGCAAGCCGGCGACGGCGGAGCGCGCCACCGCGCGCTGGCGCGCCCTGAGCGGACGCTCGGGCGTGCTGCACACCGGGCACCACCTCCTCCTGCTCGAGCCGCCCGGCCCGCGTCAGGCAGCCGGGGCGACCGCGGCGGCCCGGCCCGCCGCGCACGCGGCCGTCAGCAGCACGAGGGTGCACTTCGCCGAGGTCGACGAGGAGGAGATCGCGGCGTACGTCGCGACGGGCGAGCCGCTCGCCGTCGCCGGTGCGTTCACGCTCGACGGCTACGGCGGCGCGTTCGTGACGGGCGTCGAGGGCGACCACCACGGCGTCATCGGCCTGAGCCTGCCGACGCTGCGAACCCTCGTGCGGGCGCACGGCCTGCGCTGGACCGACCTGTGGGCCGCCCCGGGCGACCCGGGCCCCGAACCGGCCTGATCGCTCCCCGAGCCGGCCTGCGGCGTCGACCGCGTGCCGTCAGCCTGGTGGACGCGTTGGCCGCACCCCACGACCGCCGCCTGCCCACCGGCGCCCTGGAACCGCATCCGACGCCCGGCGTTTGTCGATGTCCTACAACCACACGGCCGGGACCTTGCCGCGCGACACAGACTTGTCGACGCGCCCCCGAGCGCATTGGGGCCGACCGGCGCAGGGCGTTACCGTGGGCCGACCCGAGGAGGAGTGTGCATGTCGGTCGAGACGCACGACGAGGTGGACCCGCAGTCGGCGGACACCTCCCCCCACCGCATCACCCGCCCGGTCACCCGGGTCCTCGTCGCCAACCGTGGGGAGATCGCGCTGCGGGTGGTCCGCGCGCTGCGTGACGCAGGCCTGACCTCGATCGCCGTGTACGCCGACTCCGACCGGGACGCCCCGTTCGCGCGGCTGGCCGACGAGGCGTTCGCGCTGAACGGCGTGCGGGCTGCGGACACCTACCTGGACGCGGCGAAGCTGCTCGACGTCGCACGCCGCTCGAACGCCGACGCGCTGCACCCCGGCTACGGCTTCCTCTCCGAGAACGCCGACTTCGCACGCCAGGTGGCGGCCGCGGGCCTCACGTGGATCGGCCCGAGCCCGGCCGCGATCGACGCGCTGGGCGACAAGGTGTCCGCGCGCCACATCGCGCAGGCCGCCGGCGCGCCCCTCGTGGCGGGCACCCCCGACCCGGTCACCGACGCGAGCGAGGTCGTCGCGTTCGCCCGCGAGCACGGCCTTCCCGTCGCCATCAAGGCGGCGTTCGGCGGCGGTGGACGCGGCCTCAAGGTGGCCCGCACGCTCGAGGAGATCCCCGAGCTGTTCGACTCCGCGACCCGCGAGGCGGTGGCCGCCTTCGGCCGCGGGGAGTGCTTCGTGGAGCGCTTCCTCGACCGGCCCCGGCACGTCGAGACGCAGTGCCTCGCGGACGCGTACGGCGCCGTGGTCGTCGTGTCCACGCGGGACTGCTCCCTCCAGCGCCGCCACCAGAAGCTCGTCGAGGAGGCCCCCGCGCCGTTCCTCACCGACGAGCAGAACGCCGAGCTCGTCCGCGCCTCCCGGGCGATCCTGCGGGAGGCGCGCTACGAGGGCGCCGGCACGTGCGAGTTCCTCGTCGGGGTGGACGGCACGCTCTCGTTCCTCGAGGTCAACACCCGCCTGCAGGTCGAGCACTGCGTGTCCGAGGAGGTCTCCGGCATCGACCTCGTGCGTGAGCAGCTGCGCATCGCCGCGGGTGAGCCGCTCGGGTACGACCACGTCGACATCCGCGGGCACAGCATCGAGTTCCGCATCAACGGCGAGGACCCGGCCGCCAACTTCCTGCCCGCGCCCGGCACGCCGTCGGCGATCACGTGGCCCGGCGGCCCCGGGGTGCGCGTGGACGCGGGCATCGTGGCCGGTCAGGCCGTCACGGGGAACTTCGACTCCATGCTCGCCAAGCTCGTCGTCACGGGGGCCACCCGCCGGCAGGCGATCGAGCGCGCGCGACGCGCGCTCGCCGAGACCGAGATCGTGGGCCTGCCCACCGTGCTGCCCTTCCACCGCGCCGTGCTGCAGGAGCCGGCGTTCGCCGGTGAGCCCGGCGTCGAGCAGACCGACCTGGGCGTGTGGACCACGTGGATCGAGTCCGAGATGTCCGGGCGGCTCGGCGCGCTCGCCCCGCACACCCCCGCGGCCGCGGCGAGCGCCGCGAGCCCGACGGCCACCGGCACGAACGGTGACGCCGAGGACGGCGCGCTCGAGCGCGTCGTCGTGGAGGTCGGCGGCAAGCGGCTGGAGGTCGTGCTCCCGGCGAGCCTCGGGATCCTCGGTGGCGCGCGGGCACGCCAGCGGCCCGGCCGTCCGCGCCCCCTGGCGCGCCCCGCCGGCGCGGCAGCCGCCGCGGGCGGCAACGCGCTCGCCTCGCCCATGCAGGGCACGATCGTCAAGGTCGCCGTGGCGGACGGCGACGCCGTCGCGGCGGGCGATCTCGTCGTCGTGCTCGAGGCGATGAAGATGGAGCAGCCGCTCGTCGCGCACAAGGCGGGCGTTGTGACCGGGCTGAGCGCCGCCGTCGGGGCCGGCGTCTCCTCGGGCGAGGTGCTCTGCCAGATCATCGCCGCCGAGTGAGCCTCCCGCCCCGCGCGGGTCACCGCGACCCGAACGACGCGTGGGTGGACTGCGCGTGCGGCCGCCGCCACTGGGGCCTGGCCGGGGCGGCCGGCCTGCTGCTGGTCGACGGGTCGACCGCGCCCGACGGCGAGCCGCGCGTCGCGCTGCAGCTGCGGGCCGCCTGGAGTCACCACGGCGGGACGTGGGGGCTGCCCGGCGGCGCCGTGCAGACCGGTGAGGACGCCCTGACCGCCGCCTGGCGCGAGGCGCGCGAGGAGGCGGCGATCCCGCCCGACGCGGGTGCGCCCGCCGCGGTGCGCGTCCTCGACCACGGCACGTGGCGCTACACGACGCTCGTCGCGCGGGTGCACGGGCCGGCGCCCGAGCTGCACCCCCTCGACGGCGAGTCCGCCGACCTGCGTTGGGTGCCCGTCGACGAGGTGGCCGGGCTGGACCTGCTGCCCGCGTTCGGCGAGGCGTGGCCAGCGCTGCGCCGGCTCGTCGAGGCACGACCGACGCTGCTCGTCGACGCCGCCAACGTGGTGGGCGCCCGGCCGGACGGCTGGTGGCGCGACCGCGCCGGCGCCACCGAGCGGCTGCTCACGTCTCTCGCCGGGGGCAGGCGCGAGCTCGCCGCGGGCGCCTGGCTCCCGGGCGCGTGGTTCGACCTCGACGCCGACGGCGTGCGGCCCGACGTCCACGTCGTCACCGAGGGCCAGGGCAACGCCGCGGCGCCGCCCGACGGTGAGCTCACGGTGCACCGCGCGCCGGGGTCGGGCGACGACGCGATCGTCGCCCTCGCCGGCCGCCTGCTCGAGGCCGGTGCGGACCCGCTCCTCGTCGCCACGGCCGACCGGGGGCTGCGCGCACGGCTGCCCGCCACCGCCCGGACCCTGGGACCCGGCGCCCTGCGGGAGACTCTCGAGCGCGGCTGAGCCGCGACCGCCCGACCTATCCTGGCCCCATGACGCGCACTGCCTGGGGCATCGGCCTGGCCACGATCTCCACCCTCGACGACACGGTCCTGGACACCTGGTACCCGAGCCCGGCCCTCGGCGAGCCCGGCCCCGCGTCCCCGTTCGACGTCCCCGCCGCGGTCGCCGCCCTTGAGAGCAGCGACCCCACCCGTCGCGTGGCGCGCACCGTGGTGCGGACGACGATCGACCTGGACGCGCCCCCGGAGTCGGCGCAGGACGCGTACCTGCGCCTGCACCTGCTCTCCCACCGCCTCGTGACCCCGAACTCGATCGCGCTCGACGGGATCTTCGCTCGTCTCGCCAACGTGGTCTGGACGAGCGCGGGCCCCTGCTCCCCCGTCGACTTCGAGACGACCCGCGCGCTGCTGCAGGCGCACCACCCGGGCCTCACGGTGCACGGCGTCGACAAGTTCCCGCGGATGACCGACTACGTCCTGCCCGACGGGGTCCGCATCGCCGACGCCTCGCGCGTCCGACTCGGGGCGTACCTCGCTCCGGGGACCACGGTGATGCACGAGGGCTTCGTGAACTTCAACGCCGGTTCGCTGGGCGTCGCGATGATCGAGGGGCGCGTCTCGCAGGGCGTCGTGATCGACGACGGCACGGACATCGGCGGCGGCGCGTCGATCATGGGCACGCTCTCGGGCGGCGGGACCGCGCGCGTGGTGATCGGCCGACGCAGCCTGCTCGGCGCCAACGCCGGCCTGGGGATCAGCCTCGGGGACGACTGCGTCGTCGAGGCCGGGCTCTACGTGACCGCGGGCACCAAGGTCACGGTCCTCGGCGACCGGCAGGCGCTCGAGACTCTGTGCACGGCCGTCCCGGACCTCGCGACCGCCCGGCGCGACGAGGCCGGCCGTCCGGTGGTGTCGGCCCGCACCCTCTCCGGCGTGGACAACGTGCTCTTCCGGCGCAACTCCCTCACCGGCGGCGTCGAGGTGCTGCCGCGCGCCACGCGGACCGTCGAGCTCAACGCGGCGCTGCACGCGCAGTGACCCACGCCCGCTCCGCGCCGGCGGCCACCCGGTCGACCTCACCGGCGGCCCGTCCGTCCACAGGCCCGGCGGCCCGACCGGCCCGACCGGCCCGACCGGCCCGACCGTGAGCGCCCGCCCCCGCCGCACGCGGCCGCGCGGTCCGGGCCGGCGGGCGCTGCGCGCCCTGCTCGTGCTCGCCGTCGTGGCGACCGTCGGAGCGGGCGGGGTGCTCGCCGTCGTGCACCTGCTGGGCAGGCTCGAGCCGCAGCGTCCGGTCGTCCAGGCGTGCACCGCCGGTGGCCACACGCTCGCGCCGGACCAGACGGCGAACGCCGCGCTGATCGTCGGCACGTCGGTGCGCCGCGGCCTGCCCGCGCGGGCGGGCACGATCGGGATCGCCACCGCGATGCAGGAGTCGCGGATGCGGAACATCGACTACGGCGACCGGGACTCGCTCGGGATGTTCCAGCAGCGTCCCTCGCAGGGCTGGGGCACGCCCGAGCAGGTGATGGACCCCGTGTACGCGGTGAACACCTTCTACGACCACCTCGTGCAGGTCGACGGGTACCCCGACATGGCGGTGACCGACGCGGCGCAGGCCGTGCAGCGCAGCGCCTTCCCGCAGGCGTACGCGCAGCACGAGGCGCTCGCGCGCGCGTTCGCCTCCGCGCTCGCGGGATGGACGACGGCGGACCTCACCTGCACCCTGACGGCTCGCGAGGGCACGCCCGACGGCGTGGCGCAGGCCGCGTCGGACCGCCTCGCCCGCGACCTCGGGGTCACGGGAGCGCTGCGCGCGGCGTCCGACGGCGAGCTCGCCCCGGACACGGCGGCGGCGCTCGGCGCGGCGTCGGGCGGGTCCACCGTGCAGGTGCTCACCGTGGACGCGAACGCCCTCGGCACGGAGGTGGACCGCCTCGCATGGGCCGTGGCGCAGTCCGGCGTCGCGGCGGCGAGCGAGACGGGCGTGGCGCGCGTCGCCGTCGCGGACCAGGTGTGGGACCGCGCCGACGGCGTGTGGCGCGCGCTGCTCGACGGCGAGCAGCCCCAGCCCGCCGGGCAGGTGCTGCTCGCGCCGTGAGCCGGCTCCGTCAGCGGTCGGCGACGTCCACGTAGTCGCGCTCGCCGGGGCCGGTGTAGACCTGGCGCGGCCGGGCGATCTTGGTGGACGGGTCGTTCATCATCTCGCGCCACTGCGCGATCCACCCGGGCATCCGGCCGAGCGCGAACAACGGCGTGAACATCGAGGTCGGGAAGCCCATCGCGCGGTAGATCAGGCCGGTGTAGAAGTCGACGTTCGGGTAGAGCTTGCGGGAGACGAAGTAGTCGTCGTGCAGCGCGACCTCCTCGAGCTCCATCGCGATGTCGAGCAGCTCGTCCCGCTTGCCGAGGGCCTCCAGCACCGAGTCCGCCGCCTGCTTCACGATCGCCGCGCGCGGGTCGTAGTTCTTGTACACGCGGTGGCCGAAGCCCATCAGCCGGGCGCCGCTCTTGCGGTCCTTGACCTGGTTGACGAACGTCGCGACGTCGCCGCCGTGGTTGTCCCGGACGTCCTCGAGCATCGAGAGCACGGCCTCGTTCGCGCCTCCGTGCAGCGGGCCCGAGAGCGCGTTGATGCCCGCGGCGACGGAGAGGAACAGGTTCGCGTGCGCCGACCCGACGTTGCGGACCACGGACGCCGAGCAGTTCTGCTCGTGGTCGGCGTGCAGCACGAGGAGCTTGTCCATCGCGGCGACGACCTCGGGTCCGAACTCCGGGCCGCGCACCTCGTGCAGCGCCATCCGCAGGAAGTCGGCGACGTAGCCGTTCTCGGGCTCGGCGTCGGGCATCCGCTGACCGCGCGCGTGCCGCAGCACGTACGCCACGATCGTGGGGAGCTTGCCGAGCATGAGCACGGTGGCGAGCTCCTCCACCTCCTCGTTCTTCACGTCGAAGACCTCGGGGTAGAACCCGGGCAGGGCGGAGACGGCGCTGGCGATGATCGCCATCGGGTGCGCGTTGCGGGGGAAGGACGAGATCAGTCGGCGGAAGTCCTCGTGCAGGTGGGTGTGCCGCAGGACGCGGGTCTCGAACGCGTTGAGCGCGGACCGGGTCGGCAGCTCGCCGCGGCCGAGCAGGTAGGAGACCTCGAGGTAGTTCGACTTCTCGGCGAGCTGCTCGATCGGGTAGCCGCGGTAGCGCAGGATGCCGACGTCGCCGTCGATGTAGGTGATGGCCGACTGGCAGGCCGCGGTGTTCATGAACCCGGGGTCGTAGGTGACGACGCCGGTCTGCGCCAGCAGCGAGGAGATCGCGAGGCCGTCGGAGCCCTCCACGGCGGGCACCCGGTCGAACTGGATCTCGGACTCGTTCACCCGGAGGGTGGCTCCGGTACGGGGCGAGGCCTCGGACGTCACCGTCATCGGTTCTCCGTTTCTGCGGACCCGTCGCGAAGGCGCCGGGCGGCGATCATGTCACGGCAAAGAAGTTGCCCCGATTCTCTCACGCCAACGCCCGCAGGCGTTCCGCGGCCGAGGAGATGTTCGCGTCATTTTCCGTGAGCGATACCCGCACGTGGTCCTGTGCGGCGGGGCCGTAGAACTCCCCGGGACCCGCGACGATGCCCAGGTCGGCGAGCAGGTCCATGCTGGCCCAGCACAGCGCCCGCTCGCGGGCGGCGGGCCGCGCCTCCAGCCTCGCGCGCAGTGCCTCCCCGGGGCGTACCCACAGGTACAGGCCCGCCTCGGAGTGGTCGAGCTCGAACCCCGCGGCGAGGAGCGCGGGCAGCAGCAGCGCGCGCCGCGCGGCGTAGCGGGCGGCCTGCTCGGCGACGTGGGCGTCGTCGTCGAGCGCGACCCGCATGACGTGCTGCACGGGCGCGGGCACCATCATCCCGAGGTGCCGGCGCTGCAGGAGCAGCTGGCCCACGAGGTCGGGGTCGCCCGCGGCGAACGCCGCGCGGTAGCCGGCGAGGTTGGACTGCTTGGACAGCGAGTAGACGGCGAGCAGGCCGCGCGGGTCACCGCCGGACACGTCCTCGCGCAGGACGCACGGCACGCCACCACCGCCGGAGACGGCGTCGGTCCAGGGGGACGTCCAGGGCAGCATCGCGTAGCACTCGTCGGAGGCGACGACGGCGTCGGTCGCCCGGGCGGCCCGCACCACCTCGGCCATGGCGGCCGCCGGGAGGACCCGTCCGGTCGGGTTGCCCGGGGAGTTCAGCCACACGAGGGCGACCTCCTCCCGGCCCACCCAGTCCGCGGGGTCGTCGCTGGCCAGCACCTCCGCGCCGGCGAGCCGGGCCCCGATCTCGTACGTCGGGTACGCCTGTGTCGGGATGACGACGACGTCGCCGGGCCCGAGTCCCAGCTGGCTGGGCAGCAGGGCGACGAGCTCCTTGGACCCGATGGTCGGCAGGACCTGATCCGGGGTGAGACCGGTGACGCCGCGGCGCCGGCCGAACCAGTCGACCACGGACTGCCGCAGCGCGGTCGGGCCGGCCACCGTGGGGTAGCCGTGCGCGTCCGAGGCAGTGGCGAGGGCGTCCTGCAGGATCCGCGGGGTGGGGTCCACCGGGGTCCCGATGGACAGGTCCACCAGGCCGTCGGGGTGCGTGGCGGCGCGCTCGCGCAGCGGAACGACGGCGTCCCAGGGGTAGGCGACGCCGAGCGGTGCGAATCCCATCGACCCGCTCAGCTCTCGGTCTGCGGCGGGAGCGCGGCGATCAGCGGGTGGTCGGTCGGGATGAGGCCCAGCTTCGCGGCACCACCGGGGGACCCGATGGAGTCGAAGAACTCGACGTTGGCGGCCGTGAAGGCCGACCACTCCGGCGGCACGTCGTCCTCGTAGTAGATGGCCTCGACCGGGCAGACCGGTTCGCAGGCGCCGCAGTCCACGCACTCGTCCGGGTGGATGTACAGCGAGCGTTCACCCTCGTAGATGCAGTCGACGGGGCACTCGTCGATGCAGGCCTTGTCCTTGACGTCCACGCACGGCTGGGCGATCACATAGGTCACGAGGGGGTCCTTCCCGCCGTCCGCGCCACGCGGCCGGCTCGTCCTAGTATCCCCTGTCGTGACCGAGCCGCTGCGAGCCGGGGACCGCGTCGTCCTGCGCTACCGCCTGTCCGAGGCCGAGGTGGCGGCCGCGCCGGACGGCCCGCACCTGACCGACGTCGTCGGCGTGCTGACGCAGGTCGGCGCCGACGCCGTGGTGGTGGACTCCCGCCGCGGGCCGGTCACGGTGGCGCGTTCCGCCGTCGTGCTCGCCAAGCGCCTGCCGCCGGCGCCGCCGCGCTGCTGACGCCGGCTCGCCGCCCGCGCACCTTCGCTCGTCGGCGGCACGGGGCAGCAAGAGGCTCAGCCGGCGTTCGGATCCGGACCGCAGACGATCTTGTTCCACGGCTGGTAGGTGGTCGTGTACGTGCGCGACTCGACCTGCGAGCCGTCGAGGCCCATGACGACCCGCGTCACGTCGATCGTGAAGCCGTTCGCGCCGCCGGACTCCGGCGTGCACGTGGCGCGCGTGTTGTAGATCGTCTTCGGGCTCGTGATCGCGTACTTGCCACCGGAGGTGATGGTGGTGTCGAAGGTCTTCGTGCCCCACAGCCGCGCGTAGGTCCGGCCGTTCTCGACCCACGCCTGCACGAGCACGCAGTGGTCGGTGCGGTTCTTGAACTGCATGTCGATCTGGCCCTCGAACAGCGTGGCCTCCCGCCCGGGCGGGTAGCGCTCGAACCAGCGCGAGTGCGGCTGGTGCGTGACGTCCTCCAGGCCGGCCTCGAACGAGGCGTTGAACAACGTGGTGGACAGCTGGGACAGCCCGCCGCCCCACGCCTCGGACACGTTGCCGCTCTCCACGACGTGCGACATGAAGAAGCCGGTGCTGCCGTTGATCGGGCCGAGCGTCTTGCTCAGGGAGAACGTGTCGCCCGGCATGAGCAGCGTGCCCGTGACGATCTCGGCGCCGTGCCTGATGTTGTTCGTCCGCGGCACGTCGGTGCCCGCCGGCAGCGGCGTGGAGTACTCCCCGATCACCTCGGTGATCCCGAGCGCCTCGGCGTCGGCGGTGGAGAACTCGGCCTCCTGCGCGGTGAGCTCGAGCGTCGCGGTGCGCTCGGTCGTCGACTGCGCCGCGGCCGTCACCGCCGCCGCGAGCTGCGCGGGGTCGAACCCGGTGCCGTCCTGCGACGGCACGATGGTCGGCGTCCCGTTCGTGAACGTGAAGCTGGCGTCGGTGCTGGCCTGGCCCACGCCCGGCAGGGCCGCGTCGACGAGCTGGGTGAGCTGGTCGGCGTCGAGCTGCAGGACGAACGCGCCGTCCTGCGCCGGGACGGTGGCGATCGCGGTGAGCGCGTCGGGCTCGAGGGTGGTGGTCGCCTCTCCCGCGACGACGGTCACCGGGCCGGACAGCAGCGGGTCGACGATCGTGGTCATCGCGGTGTCCACGGTGGCCTGGTCCATCGTCGGCGCGATCGTGGTGACCGGCAGGTCGAGGGTGTCGGTGGCCGTGAGCCAGGTGTCCTCGATGATCGTGACGGCGGCCTCGACGTCGAGACCCGAGCCGTCCACGGGGTCGGACACCACGGCGGTGCCGTTCGCGAAGGCGATCGTCGCGTCGACCGGCGGGACGGTGACGAAGTCCTCCGCGCCGCTCAGCGCCGCGGTCAGGGCCTCGGAGTCGACGTTCGTCACGGCGTCGGTGTCGACCTGCCCGAACAGCCGCTCGATCACCACGCGCGGGTCCCACGACCGGCCGGTGAGGGCGTCGATCGACGCCTGGGCGTCGACGGCGAGCCCCGCCTGCGTGGGGTCGAGGGTCGCCTCGATGTCACCGACGCGGATCGACAACGGCTGCGTGACGCGGTCGGCGAGCCCGTCCTCGAGCGCGGTGACCGCCTGGGCCGAACCGAGCCCGCCGACCTCGACGCCCGAGACCGTGGCCTCGCGCGGGGTCCGGTCGGCCGTCCAGAAGACCCCGCCGACGTAGGCGGCGGCCAGGACGACGATCGCGATGCCGATGCCCGTGCCGATCCGGCGGCCACGCTTGGAGGGTGCCTCACCCTCCAGGGAGTCCAGCGGGGAGCCGATCTGAGTCGCGCTGTCGGTCACGCGGGTCCCTTCCTCGTCGACCGCGTCGGGCGAGGCGGCCATGCGAATTCTACGGTCAGGGCTGCGCAGAGCCGGGGAGGCGGTTGTCACCAAGTTGTGACGATCCGACCGCTCGCACGCGGCCGAGGCGGTGCACCAGCGCGCCGGTCTCCGACCCGAGCCCGGCCGCGAGCACCTCGCCGACCACCACCCGGTGGTCGGCCACCTCCATCGTCTGGGTGGTGCGCAGCTCCAGCCACGCCGCGCCGTCGAGCAGGGCCGCCCCGGAGTGCTCGCCGCGTCGGTGCGGGATCCCCTGGAGCTGCCCGACGTCGGGCCGGCCGGGCTCGGCGATCCACGCGACCTGCGCCGCCTGGTGCTCCCCGACCACCGTGGCCGCCCATCGCCCGCCCGGCACGAGCAGGTCGCCGAGGCGTCCGTCGGCGTGCACCACGACCAGCACGGTGGGCGGCTCGAGCGAGACCGACACGAGCGACGTGACGACCGCCGCGATGTCGCGGCTGCCGGCCCGCGCGGTGACCACGGCGACCCCGCCGGGCAGGCGCGCCATCGCGGCCCGGTAGGTGTCCTCGAGGGTCACCGGCGCTCCCCCACCCACCGCCGGGGCAGGAAGGCCGCGGCGCCGACGGCGAGCACGCTGAGCAGGAGCCAGGCCATCCCGAGGGCGTCGCTCGGCACGAGGACGTCGCCGTCGCCCGCGAACGTGAGGACCTGCACGGACACCACGATCCCGACGCCGTAGCCGAGGAGGCACGCACCCTTGCCCGCGGCGCGCGCGAGCAGCCCGGCCGCCGCGACGCACGCGACGGCGAGCACCAGCCCGAGCGGCACGTCCCACGGCCGGACGCGGTGCACCACGGTCCCGACGACCCCGATGAGCAGGCCGAACGCGAGGCCGGCCGCGGCACGCGCGGCGAGCACGCCGGGGCGGGCCGGCAGGAGCGAGGGCGCGGCGGGCTGGACCGGAGCGGCGGCGTCGGCCGCGGTCGACGACCCGCCTGGGCGGGCCGGCAGGTCGACCCCCAGCCCGAGGCCGACGCCGAGCGCCGCCACGTCGCCGCGGCCCAGCTGGAGACCGGCCACCGGCAGGATCGGCGCGAGCACGCCGTTGCTCAGCGCGTACCAGCCGACGGCGGCCTGGTCGGGGCGCAGCGCACGCGTCGCCCTCTCCTGGCGACCCGCGCCCGCAGCGTCGAGCACGGGCACGCTCGCGCCCTGCACCTGGCTCGGGTAGCGGCGCAGCGCCGCCAGCAGCGCCGGCACCACGGGCGTGACGTCGAGCTCGACGTCCACCTCGGCGCTCGGCCGCGCGAGCGCGGGCAGCTCCTCGGTCGGGACGGTGAGCGCGGCGCCGTCCACGCCCACGGGTCCGGAGTGCAGCGCGACGTCGGCCAGCGCCGCCCGCGCAGCACGCAGCCGGTCGGCGTCCTGGACCGCCCAGGCGAGGACCGGGACGTCCCAGGGCTCGCCGTCGGGCCCGTCGCCTGGTGCCGCGTGGGCGGCACGCTCGACCGCGTCGAGGACGAGCGCGTGCACGTGGACGTGGTCGGGATGGCCGTAGGAGCCGCCGGGTTCGTCGCAGAGCACGACGGCGGGCCGCAGCTCCCGCAGCAGGCGCGCCAGCGCGCGGGCCTGGGCGTCCGCATCGCCGCGCACGAGCGCGCTGCCGGGTGCGTCGGGCGCCGGACCGGCCTGACCGGGCGCGACCCACGCCATGCCCGAGTCGGTCCAGCGGGTCTCGTCCTCGAGCCACCGGTGCTCGGCGACGCCGAGCGCGGCCAGCGCGTCCGCGAGCTCCCGCGCGCGCACGTCGGCGACAGCGTCGGTGCCCTCAAGCTCCGGCGCCCCGATCATCTCCCCGCGCTCACCGCGGGTCGCCGTCACGACGACGACGTGACGCCCCGCCGCCGCGGCGAGCGCGAGCACGCCGCCGAGCTGGAGCGTCTCGTCGTCGGGATGAGCCAGGACGGCGAGCACCGGCCCGGGCGCCGGGGTGTCCACCCCGGCGCCCCGTCCGCTGCCCGCCGCCCAGCTCATGCGTTCTTCTTGGCGCGCGAGGCCGCGCGGGCCCGCTCGTGCTGGTCCAGAGCGACCTTGCGGATCCGGACGATCTCGGGGGTGACCTCGACGCACTCGTCCTCGGCCGCCCACTCCAGCGACTCCTCGAGCGTGAGGACGCGGGGCGGCGTGAGGCGCTCGAGCTCCTCGCCGGTCGAGGAGCGGATGTTGTTGAGCTTCTTCTCGCGCGTGATGTTGACGTCCATGTCGTCGGCGCGGGAGTTCTCCCCCACCACCATGCCCTCGTAGACGTCCTGCGTGGGCTGCACGAAGAACGTGCCGCGCTCCTGCAGGTTCATGATCGCGTGGCCCGTGACGACGCCCTGCCGGTCGGCGACGAGCGAGCCCGCGGTGCGGAACTCGATCGCGCCTGCCCACGGCTCGTAGCCCTCGGCGATCGAGGAGGCGATGCCGGTGCCCCGGGTGTCGGTGAGAAACTGCGTGCGGAAGCCGATGAGGCCGCGCGCCGGCACGACGAACTCCATCCGCACCCAGCCGGTGCCGTGGTTGCTCATCGTCTCCATGCGGCCCTTGCGCGCGGCGAGGAGCTGCGTGACGGCGCCGAGGTACTCCTCAGGCACGTCCACGGTGAGTCGCTCCATCGGCTCGTGCACCTTGCCGTCGATCTCGCGCGTGACGACCTGCGGCTTGCCGACGGTGAGCTCGAAGCCCTCGCGCCGCATCTGCTCCACGAGGATCGCGAGCGCGAGCTCGCCGCGACCCTGCACCTCCCAGGCGTCCGGGCGGTCGGTGGGCAGCACCCGCAGGCTCACGTTGCCGACGAGCTCGCGGTCCAGGCGGTCCTTGACCTGGCGCGCGGTCATCTTGTGGCCCTTGCCACCCTTGCCCGCGAGCGGGGAGGTGTTGATCCCGATCGTCATCGAGATGGCCGGGTCGTCCACCGTGATGAGCGGCAGCGGACGCGGGTCCTCGAGGTCGACGAGCGACTCGCCGATCGTGATGCTCTCGAACCCGGCCACGGCCACGATGTCGCCGGGTCCGGCGCTCTCGGCGGGTACCCGCTCGAGTGCCTTGGTCTCCAGGAGCTCGGAGATGCGCACGGGCGAGATCGTCCCGTCCCGCTTGGCCCAGCCGACGGTCTGACCCTTACGCAGCGTGCCGTTGTGCACGCGCAGCAGCGCGAGGCGGCCGAGGAACGGCGAGGCGTCGAGGTTCGTGACGTGGGCCTGCAGCGGCGCCTCGGGGTCGTAGGTCGGCGCCGGGATCCGGTCCAGGATCGTGGCGAAGAGCGGCTCGAGGTTCGGGGACTCGGGGAGCGAGCCGTCGCCGGGGCGCTCGAGGCTCGCGCGGCCGGCCTTGGCGGCGGCGTACAGCACGGGCAGGTCGAGGATCGCGTCGTAGTCGACCTCGGTCTCGTCCTCGAGGTCGCTCGCGAGGGCGAGCAGCAGGTCGGTCGTCTCGTGCACGACCTCCTCGATGCGCGAGTCGGGTCGGTCCACCTTGTTGACCACGAGGATCACGGGAAGGTGAGCGGCGAGCGCCTTGCGCAGCACGAATCGGGTCTGCGGGAGCGGGCCCTCGCTCGCGTCGACGAGCAGCACCACGCCGTCAACCATCGACAGGCCGCGCTCCACCTCCCCGCCGAAGTCGGCGTGGCCGGGGGTGTCGATCACGTTGATCGTCACGCCGTCGGGCTGTCCGGCGGCGGCCGCCGCGGGTCCGGCGTACCGGATCGCGGTGTTCTTCGCGAGGATCGTGATGCCCTTCTCGCGCTCGAGATCACCCGAGTCCATGGCGCGCTCGTCGACGTGCGCGTGCTCGCCGAACGCACCCGACTGCCAGAGCATCGCGTCCACGAGGGTCGTCTTGCCGTGGTCGACGTGCGCGACGATGGCGACGTTACGCAGGTCGGATCGGACGGCGGGCATAGGTGTGCTCATCGGGTCATCTCTGCTCGGAGGAGGCGCGCGCAGGCGGAGGCGCCGTGACGGCGGACCCGCAGCGGCCGGGGACCGGGCGGGCGCCGCTCTACTCTACTGCGCACCTCAGGAGGAGTCCTCCGGCGGTGTTGTGCCCGTCGCCACACCGGATCCTCGTGCCGCGGGACGCAGGCACCCGTGCGCTGCGTTCGGGTCAGCTCACGTCGAGGAGCAGCGAGCGCAACTCGCGCCGTTCCCGCTGCTTCTCCGGGTTCGGGACCGGGACGGCTGCGATGAGGCGCTGTGTGTACGGGTCCTGCGGCGAACGGAGGATCTGATCACGCGTCCCCTGCTCGACGATGCGGCCGTGCTGCATCACGACGATGCGGTCGGCGAGCAGGTCGATGACCGCGAGGTCGTGCGTGACGAACAGGCACGCGAACTTCAGCTCGCGCTGAAGCTCCTGGAAAAGCTCCAGCACGTGTGCCTGAACAGAGACGTCGAGCGCCGACGTCGGCTCGTCGGCCACCAGGAGCTCCGGGCCGAGTGCGAGTGCGCGGGCGATGCCGACGCGCTGCTTCTGCCCGCCGGACAGCTCGTGCGGGTAACGGTTGCGGTAGGCACGTGGTAGCTCGACCTGGTCGAGCAGCGCCTCGATGCGGCGCTGCAGCGCCTCACCCTTGGCCACCTTGGCCAGCAGCATCGGCTCACCAATGCTCTCGCCGATCGGCAGACGTGGGTTCAGCGAGGACGAGGGGTCCTGGAACACCATGCCGACCTTGCGGCGCAGTTGTGCCCGAACCTTCGGATCCTTGGTCGACACGTCGACGCCCGAGACGGTGAGCGTGCCAGCGACCACGGGCAGCAGACCGACGGCGGCACGCCCGATCGTGGTCTTGCCCGAACCCGACTCGCCCACGAGGCCGACGACCTCTCCTGGCCGGATCACGAGGCTGGCCTCATCGACGGCACGGAACGCGGGCATCCGGCCCTGCTTGGGGTACTCGATCGACACGTCACGCAGCTCGAGGATGGGCTCGGCGAGATCCAGCTCGGCCCCGCGCCTCGCATCCTCCTCGGCCTTCGCGAGGGCTCGCGCGTTGGCCGCCTCGCGCACGGCCAACTCCTGCGGATCCACGGCCACCGCCGCGTCCGAGTCGGACGCAGCGGCAAGCGCCGCGGTCAGGTCGATGTCGGCGCCGCCGAGCGACGGAACAGCGTCGAGCAGCTCGATCGTGTACGGGTGCGTGGGAGAGTCGAAGATCTGCGCCGCCGAGCCGCGCTCGACGATCAGCCCGTGTCGCATCACGATGATCTGGTCGGCGAGGTCGGCTACCACGCCCATGTCGTGCGTGATGAGGATGACGGCGCTGCGCAACTTGTCCTTGAGGTTGCGCATGAGGTCCAGGATCTCGGCCTGAACCGTGACATCCAGTGCGGTCGTCGGCTCGTCGGCGATCAGGAGCTTGGGATCGCACGACAAGGACTGCGCGATCATCGCGCGCTGACGCTGACCACCGGAGAGCTGGTGCGGGTAGGACCGAAACGCCTTCTCCGGGTCTGGGAGCTCGACCAGGGTGAGCAGCTCGATCGCCCGCTCGCGGGCCTGCTCTGGCGAGATCGGATTGTGCAGCCGCAGCGTCTCGATGATCTGGTTGCCCACGGTGTAGACGGGGTTGAGCGCCGTCATGGGCTCTTGGAAGATCATCGCGATGTCGTCACCGCGCACGCTGCGCATCCTCGCCGGCGACAAGCCCCGAAGCTCACGCCCGGCCAGTTTCACGCTGCCGGAGATCCGCGCGTTCTTGGGCAGTAGGTCGAGGATCGCCATCGATGAGACCGACTTGCCCGAGCCGGACTCCCCGACGATCGCGAGGACCTCGCCCGCGTGGACCCGATAGTCGAGATCGATGGCCGCCGGCACCCACTCCCGGTCCACGGCGAAGTCCACGCTCAGGTGAGAGACCTCGATCACCACCTCGCCCTCGACGCGTTCCGTGGTACCGGGCTCGATGGCGTCGGCAGCGGTCTCGGTCATCGTGTGCCTCCTGCGATCATGCTGACGTGGGTACGACTGAGTTCGACGGACGCGCACCGCAGGCGGCGGCATGGACGTTCCGACCACGCGGCAACTACGCCTGGGCGGTCCTGACGGCCAGCGTCGCCGCGGGGTGGCTGTGGGCGGCCGCCGAGAGCGGTCCGCGCGACCTGACTGGAGCGTTGCCATGGGCCGCGCTCGTCGCACTTGCCGGTTGGCTTGCGTTCGTCCGACCGCGGGTGGACGTGACGCCGCACGGCGTAACGCTGGTGAACCCGCTCCGCACCGTCCACGTCCCGTGGGAAGCCCTCATCCAGGTCAGCACGCGTCACGCCATGACCCTGCACACCCCGCACGGGCGCTATGCGGCGTGGGCAGCACCCGGGCCCGGCCGGCACGGCACATCCGTGGCGACGGTCGCCGACGTTCGCCGTGTGGCCCGCGGGGGAAGCGCCGCCGGTGTGGGGTTCGGCGACCTGCCGACCGCACCCTCCGGCGTGGCCGCACACCAGGTGCGCGTGCGCTGGCAGCGTCTCGTCGAGACCGGCCAGCTCGACGCAGGGCAGGCGGAGACTGCGCTCGTGGTCATCACCTACGCGTGGCCGTGGATCACGGCGGCCAGCGTGCTGGCCGCGCTCGGAGTTGCGGCCGCGGCGCTCGGCTGAGGCCGGCGCGGTCACCCGCGATCCGTTCCGGTGCCGTCCGGGTTCGGGTCCACGGGGTCCTGCTCGCCGTGCGCTAGCGGTGCTGGGGCGTGGCTCGCGCGCACGAGACGGTCGTTCGCCTCTCGGCGACGCGCGGCCTCACCCGTCTCACGGACCCGACGCAACTGGAGCTTCTTCTGGCGCGGATCGAACGCGTCGCGCAGGCCGTCGCCGATGAAGTTGATGCACAGACAGACCGTGATGATGAAGAGGCCCGGGAACCAGAACAGCCACGGACGGGTCGAGAACGCCGCCTGGTTCTCGCTGATCAGCTTGCCGAGCGAGGTGTCCGGTGACTGCACGCCGAATCCGAGGTAGCTCAGGGAGGTCTCGGTCAGAATGGCCGCGGACATCAGCAGCGTCGTGTTCACCGTGATGACGCCGACAGCATTGGGCAGGATGTGCTTGAAGATGATCCGCGGGTTGGACGCGCCCGCCAGGCGAGCTGCGTCGACGAACTCACGTTCGCGCAGCGTGAGGAAGTCCCCTCGCACGAGCCGGGCCATCCCCGTCCAGCTGATCAGGCCAAGGAAGGCGCCGAGCATGATGACGCCGCCATCCTTGGCGTTCTGACCGACGACCGCAGCGGCCACAAGCGCGGGAATGATGATCATCACGTCGGTGAACCGCATCAGCACGGTCTCGACCGGACCACGGAAGAAGCCCGACGAGGCGCCGATCACGACTCCCACCGCAGCCGAGATCACGCCCACGAGCACGGTGATGAACAGGGAGATCTGGGTTCCGCGCATCGTCATCGCGAAGTAGTCGCGTCCCACGGTGTCCTGGCCGAACGGGTGCTCACCGAGCGAGAACGGCCACAGCGACAGAGTCGGCCGCCCGCCGTTCTGGAGCGCGGGGATGTCGGTGTGGGTGTACTTCCACCATCCATGCCACGGGCCGACGCCGACAGAGGTGAGTGCGAGGACAACCACCACCGCCAGCACCGCGATGGACACCATCGCGCCGGTGTGTCCACGGAAGCGCTTACGGACGATCGCCGCCTGGCTCAGGCCCTTGACCTCTGGCTGCAGGTGGGCGTCGGTGGGCGCCACGGTCTCGAGGTTCTCCGGGGCGCTCACGCCTTCACCCGCACTCTCGGGTCGAGGGCGGAGTACGCGAGGTCCGCCAGCAGATTGAATGTGACGGCCATGAGGCCCGTCACGAGGAAGAAGCCCATGACCGGAGGCGGGTCCACATTGCGCAGACCCTGGATGAACAGGGTGCCCATCCCCTGGATGGAGAAGATGTTCTCGGTGATCACCGCGCCGCCGAGCAGCGCCCCGATGTCGAACGCCACGATGGTGGCAATGGGGATGAGTGCATTGCGGAACGCGTGCCGTGTCACGACCACCCGCTCGGGCAGGCCCTTGGCGCGTGCGGTGCGCACGTAGTCCTGGCCCATCACTTCGAGCATCGAGGCCCTCGAGTACCGGGTGTAGCTGGCGAGCGAGATCAGGATCAGCGCCGCAGTAGGCAGCACGAGGTGCGTGAACGTGTCGATCCCGTTGACCCAGAAGTCGCCGTTCAGTCCCGAGGTCTGCGAGCCGATGGTCGCGATCGGACGGTTCTTGACGCGAGGGTTGGCCATGTAGCTGGGCCACGCGAGGAAGTAGCGGTCCAGCAGCACCAGACCCGCCACGAGGAGCGACGTCAGGCCAGCCGCCTTCATCGACTGGTTGCGGTCGAAGCCGCCCATGAAGTATCCGACCGCGATCCCCACGGCGACGGCGAGAGCACCCAGGCCGACGATGAGCCAGAGCGTGGCCCGCTCGAACAGCGGCACCAAGACCACCATCGCGATCAGCGCCAGTGCCACCGCGATGAGGCTGGCGTACAGGGCTCGGCGGTTCTTCAGTCCCGCAAACAGGATCGTGCAGGCGAACGCGATCGCGACGCCGAACACCGCCACCAGGGGAAGCCCGAGGCCGGGGTAGAGGAACCACTGGGACGCAGAGAGGTAGTAGCCCACACCGGCACCGACGACCACTCCGCCGCCGAAGAAGAGGAGCCTGCGGCGCAGAGAGCCCGTGGCCACGAGATACGCGAGAACGCCAAGGACCAACCCGATGGCCGCCAACCCGATCGGGGGGATCGTGGGATCCGCAAGGAAGTCGTTGAACCGGATCGCGCCGAACTCCTTGAGAAGCACCGCGACCCAGAACACGGGAAGGGAGAAGAACAGGAACGTCGTGAACGTGACGAGATAGTCGAAGCCCGAGTACTGACGCAGCGCCGTGACGATCCCGATCGCGACGCCGAGGATGATCGCAAGCAGCGTGGCCGTGGTCACGAGCCGCAACGTCGAGGGGATCGCCGAGGCCAGGAGGTCGGTCACCTGCAGACCGCCGACGTTGGTGCCGAGATCGCACACGCCCGCGAACGGCACCACACAACCGAGCGCGCCCTTGAGCCAGAGGAAGTACCGAGGGACGAGGGGCACATCGAGGTTGAGCTGATCCATACGCGCCTGGATCAGCCGGTCCTTGTTCGGGGCGTTGCTCTGCCGCAACTCCATGAGCGGATCGCCCGACCACGCGACCAGGCAGTACACGAGGAAGGAGGCTGCAAGGAGGATGAGGACGGACTGGAGCAGTCGCCTCAGGATGTAAGTCGTCATCGTTCCCCTGACGGTGCGGGCGGGATCGGGTGGAGTCTAGGTCACTCGTGTCACGGCGCTGTGACGTGGGTCGCGACACCGGCGTGACGCGCCGACTGGTCAACGCACGAAGGTGCGGTCCCGCAGCACGGGACCGCACCTTCGTGAAGCCTGGGGGAACAGCCCGAGCAGGCTGCTCCCCCGTGTGCTCAGGAGCCGCTGACCGCCCAGTCGGCCACGTTCCACCAGACACCGGTCTGGTTGGCCATGTAGACGTCGAAGCCGGACACGCCCTCGGCGTGAGCCTCGAGGCCCGGGGACTGGAAGAGCGGGAGACCGTACGCGTCGGCGAAGAAGAACGGGTCGATCTGCTGCTGGATCGTGACCTGCTCGTCAGAGTCGGTCGTGACCAGGAGCTTCTCCATGAGCGCGTCGGCCTCGGCGTTGCTGTAGCCGTTCATGTTGCTGCCGCCCGTGGTGGAGAAGATCTGCGGAACGCCGGAGACGCCCACGCCCGAACTGATCCATCCGAAGATCGACGCGTCGTACGACCCGTCACCCAGGCGAGCACTCCACTTGGGGTCGCCCGCGTCGACCACGGTGAACCCGGCCTCCGTTGCGGCGGCCGCGATCAGGGTGTAGGAGTTCACTCGGTTCGGGTTGTTCGTGTTGTACAGGATGCGCACCGTCGGGCTGGTGACACCGGCCTCGGCCAGCTTCGCCTTGGCGGCCTCCACATCACCCGCGAGGGGGAACGCGTCCGACCCGTTTTCCGCGACCGAGTCGGCGTAGCCGGCCTGCGAGGAGACGAAGAGCTGCGAGTTCAGGACCTCGGCGCCCTCCTTCTGCGGCGTGACGATCGCGTCGAGAATCGCCTGACGCGGCATCGAGAGCAGGAACGCCTCGCGCACAGCGAGGGCCTTCTCTGCGTCACCGCCGTAGGTCGCCGGGTCGAACGGACCGCCGTTGTTGAACGTCAGGTCGAGGTGGTCGTAGGAGAGCTGGTCCCCCTGCACGATCTCGACACCAGACAGCGCCTTCAGCGCCTGCAGCGTGTCCGCCGAGGACTGGGGCGAGATGACGTCGACCTCACCGTTCTGCAGCGCCTGGACGGCAGCGGTCGCGTCGCCGATCGTGCGCATGATGATGGTGTCGAGCTTCGGCGCCTCGCCGTAGAAGGACTCGTTCGGCACCAGAGTCACGCTCTGGTTCTCCACGATCTCCGAGATGATGAACGGCCCGGAGGACAGGTAGAGCTCAGGGTCGCTCGGCAGGGTCGTGGAGTTGAAGCCGGTGTTCCAGAAGTCGGCCACAGCACGCAGCTCGGCGTTCTCCTCCGTGGTCTCAGCACCTGAGGCAGCCGTGGTCAGCAGGTCGATGAGACCAGCGCTGTCGAGACCAGCGTTCTTCGCCACCACGTGGGCCGGCGTCTGCGCCACGTTGAACGCGGACTCCCAGTCGGCCGCGGGCTGGCTGTAGGTGAACGTGAGCGAGCGTCCGTCGTCACCCACCTCGGGCTTGCCCGCCAGGGCCATCGTGCCGGTGTCGCCGGCGTAGTCGAAGTACGTGATGTCGTCGGCCGACGACGCCTCGTCCCCAGTCGTCCCGTCCGGGCCGAGGCTGTTGAAGTAGCCGCTGTAGATCGCCCACGACAGCAGCAGGTCGTCGGCGTCGACCGGGTCGCCGTCGGACCAGGTCACGCCGTCATTGACCGTGTAGGTCACGGTCAGGGGGTCGTCGCTGGTCTTCTCGAACGTGCCGAAGTCCTCGTCATGCACGATCTCCATGTCCGGGTTGAGGTACCAGAACCCGCCGTGCGTGGCGTTGAGGATCTTGTTGTTGATGTCGAGGTTCGTGTCGGCCGTCTCCCCGTTGAGGGAGGTGAAGGCGTTCGTCTCGGCAACGGTCAGAGTGCCGCCACTCGCCGCTTCAGTGGCTGCGTCGGTGGCCGCCGCGTCCCCCGTCGCGTCGCCCGTTGCGTCGTCGGACGGCGTGTTGGCGCACGCGGTCAGAACCAGTGCGAGCGCCGCGGCTGCGGCGACACCCCCCGTGATTCGCCTGATGGTCAATGTTCCTCCATGGTTGATTCGACGTGCTGGGCCTCAACGGATAACGATGACCCGTTCCTGCGGGACGCACGAGCCGCGTCCAACATCCCGAGCGCGCGGGTGACGCCACGGTAACCACACCGCGGAACACCCGAGCGACACGTTGCTGCCTTCTACGGTCGATCGTTACCCAATTGGTACCCGGTACTGGCGGGACGACACATTGCCGTAACACCAGCGCGGGCCGGGGTCAGGAACGGGCGAGCAGCGTCTGCAGCGGCCCCAGACCCATCGGCCCCAGACCGAGTGCACGAGCGTGGAAGTCGCGCAATGAGAACTGCCCTCCTTCGCGCCGTCGAGCGTCGTCTCGAGCCTGCGCCCACAGCCGCGCACCGACCTTGAAGGCGAGTGCCTGACCTGGCCAGCCGAGGTAGCGCAGCACCTCGAACCGAGCCGTGCTCAGGTCGACTCCCGCGAGGTGTCGCAGCGTGTCCACTCCCCGCTCGATGCTCCACTGCTCGTGGTCGACCAGGCCGTTGTCCCGGGGGACGGGCAGGTCGAGGTGCAGGCCGAGATCGATCACGATCCGACACGCGCGCCAGAGCTGCGCGAGCACCACGCCGAGCTCCTCATCGGGACCCGACACGAGGCCGAGGTCCACGGCGAGCTGTTCGGCGTCGTGAGCCCAACCCTCGGCGTAGCCGTGTACGTGGCACACGTAGCGCTGCCACGGGTGGAGGGTGTCGAGTCCGTGCGTCACGGCGTGCTGGAGGTGGTGTCCCGGGACACCCTCATGATGCACGGTGCTCACCTCGCGCCAGGTGGCAACGCTGTCGGCCCCCTCGGCGACGGTCCACCACACCCGCCCCGGCCGCGTGAGCCCTGCGTCAGGAGCGGTGTAGTACATGACACCCTCGGCCGCCGAGGTGATGCGCGCCTCGACCGGCCGCGTGGCCGGTGGGATGTCGAACCACACGCCGTCGACCGCGTCGGTCACGGCGTCCAGCCGCCCCTGCAGCCACTCCTCGAGCTCTCCCACCGCGACTCGACCGGCCGCGCGGCCGTCGAGGATCTCCGCAGCCGCGCGGACGTCCTGTTCCCCGGTGGCGGCACGAGCGAGCTCCCGCGCGCGCTGCGACAGGCGGCGAAGCTCACTCCAGCCCCAGCCGTACAACTCGTCCAGATCGACCCGCGAACCCAGGAACGCTGACGAGGTCACCGCGTACCGGTCTCGCCCCACGCCGTTCCTTTCGTCAGCACGCGGAGCGAGCTCGACTTTCAGCCGGGCAGCGAGCTCGGCGGTGGCAGCGGCCGCGCGCTCGGCGGCGCGCGTCAGGCGATCGTCACGACCGGCGACCTCGTCGTAGAAGCGCCGATCGACCCACGACTCGCACTGCCGGGCCACCCCGAGAACCTGCCGGCGCGCCACGACATGCCCGCGGTCGGCCGCCGCGCGGAGCGTCGCGAGGTAGTCCGCGTACGCGCCCGGAACGGCGTCGAGGTTGCGCCGCACGCGCTCGATCTCCTCGGCCGTTCCCCTGGGCAGGTTGTCGAAGACCTGCCGCACCAGATGCACGGGTGTGGCGAGCGGAGCGAGCAGGCTGCGCGTGAAGCCGGCATCGTCGAGCGCGATCTCGGCCGCCAGACGCTCGGTGAGAGCGAGCCGCAGGACCTCGTCAGGGACGGCGTCGTGCCGATCGTCTGGGAGCGCCTCGCCTCCAGCCCCCCACCCCGGACGAAGGTTGGCCAGCAGGTCGAGCGTGCCTCGCGCGAGATCGACGCGCGCCGCGAACGCATCGTCGGTGAGATCGGGCACCAGGATGTCGGGATCTCGCCCCACCGCCTGGGCAGCGTCCGGGTCGAACACCGCGAGGTCAGCGAGATACGCATCTGCGATGTCGCGCACGGACCCGTGCGCACGTGGCCGCGTCACCGCAGGATCCGGGTCCGGAGCGCATCCCGGTCGTCGCGCACCACGCGACCACCCTGGACCACTGCGCGCAGATCGCGCAGGGCACTCACGTCGGCGAGCGGATCGCCGTCGAGCACGAGCAGATCCGCCGCTGCACCGGGCACGAGCGTCCCGTACTCACCGTCCTCGTCGAGCCACCGGGCTCCGTTCGCCGTGGCGGCTCGCATGACCTCGAGCGGCGTCATCCCGGCGTCCTGCATGTGCTCGAGCTCGCGCACGGTGGCGGTTGTCCCGTCGTAAAGCGCCTGCGGTGGCATATCGGTGCCGAGTGCGATGGGGACACCGGCGGCGATCGCGTGCTGAAGGCTCTCCCAGTGCCGTGGCCCGGCGCCGAGGGCTCGATCGATCATCCAGGTGGGAACGCGGTTGGCGACGAAGTAGTCCTCGCATCGCGACACGGAGATCGTCGGAGTGAACCAGACACCACCCGCTGCCATCGTGTCGCACACGTCTCGCGTCAGCTCGTAGCCATGCTCCACACCGTCGAGTCCCAGCGCCAACGCCCTCTCGACGGCGTGCGAAGGCCCGGCATGGGCCGTGACCTTGCGGCCCCAGTCGTGAGCGGTGTCGATGACGGCCCGCAGCTCCTCGTCGGTCAGCTGGGGGGTATCGATGGCTTCGTGCTCACCGGATATGCCCCCGGAGATGCACACCTTGATCAGGTCGGCGCCGGCGCGCAGCTGTTCTCGGGTCGCACGCCGGAACCCGTCAGCACCGTCGGCCTCCTGACCGTCGGCGTCGTGTCCGTGACCGCCCGTGCAGCACAGCGCGTGCCCGGCGGAGCGGATCCGCGGACCCGGCACGAGCCCGGCGGCCACCGCGCGTTTGAGGGCGAAGTCCACGAAGCGCGACTCCCCGACGAGTCGGACCGTGGTGACGCCCGCATGCAGCGTCTCGCGTGCGTTTCCTGCCATGAGCAGCACCAAGTCGGCCTCGCTCGCCGAGTGGACCGAGTCCTGCATCGGCCCGGGCAGCGCGAGCGAGAAGTGGACATGGCCGTTGACGAGCCCCGGCACCACCCGCGCGCCGTCCAGCTGGACGACTCGGGCCGCGCCGTCGGGCCCGCCGGAGCCCGCACGCGCAAGGAAGCGCGCCTCGGCGAGCACGTCGTCGCCGCTTCCCACGCGCAGCACGCGGCCGGAGTGGTCGACCAGCAGACCAGCGTCTGACCTCCAGCCGTCCGTCGCTCCGTCCCACAACGTGCAGTCGAGCCATGCGGTGACGCCCACGTCCTACCTCCGGTTGCGTGTCGAGACACTCACCACTGTACAGTCAGAGTGAACACCAGTCGTCCGGAGTACACGTCAGGAGGAACCCGTGATCGGCGCACGCCTCCGCGAACTCCGGGAGTCACGCGGACTCTCCCTGCGATCGCTGGCCGGCGACACGGGCCTCTCCGCCGCATTGCTGAGTCAGATCGAGAACGGGCGCACCGACCCGAGCATCGCCACGGTGCGCAAGCTCGCCGAGGTCTTCGACTCCGACGTCGCGGAACTCTTTCGCGAGCCGTCCGCGCCGCTCGTGCACCTCTCCCGACCGGGTGACCGCACCGTGCTGCGGGGACCGCATCACGAGGTGGACTACGAGCGGCTCACCCCCGGCCGAGGCGATCTGGAGGTGCTGCGCGCGGTCCTGCCGCCGGGCTCCGCCACGGCAGCGGCGCCGCGCTCGCACGTGTCCACCGAGTGTGTCTACGTGCTCTCCGGCGAGATCGTCGCGGAGGTCGGCGGCGAGCACTACCGGGTACAGCAGGCCGAGTCCCTGACATTCGACTCGCGGCTGGCGCACCGCTACGTCAACACGTCCGCCGCGGCCGCGACCGTACTGATCAGCGTGACGCCGCCCACCCCCTGAACCGAGCAGACCGACCCCGTCGAGCAGGCTGACCTCGTCTCGACCCGACAACCCGGAGCCTCCCGATGCGCGTTGCCCGCCACGTCCGCCACGTCTCCGGTGGACTCCTGCGTCCCGCGACCAAGGCTGATGTCGGCGAGACCGCCGGCACCCTGCTCGCACAGGGCTACGACCTGCTCGCCTGGGCCGATCCGTTCTTCCCCGACCGCTCTCTGCCGCGGTCGGTGCGGGAGGCCATGGTCGCCGAGATCGAGCGAGGATCCGCGGAGCACTACACCATGCCGGTCGGCGCTCTCGACCTCCGCCGCGCCCTGGCGGACAAGGTGGCGAAGGTCAACGGCCTCACGGTCGACCCGCAGCGCAACCTCATGGTCACCCCCGGTTCGGACTCAGGCCTCCTGCTCGCTCTGCTGCCGTTGATCGAGCCGGGAGACGAGGTCCTCGTGCCCGACCCCTCCTACCCCTCCAACGCGCGCGACGTCGAACTTCTCGGCGGAGTCCCCGTCACGGTCGAGCTGGACCCCGCGGCCGGCTTCCAGCTCGACGTGGCACGGTTCGAGGCGGCGCGCACGGATCGCACACGCGTGGTCCTTCTGACCCATCCGAACAACCCGACCGGGACGGTGTTCCGCCGCGAGCGTCTCGAGGCGCTCGCGCGCTGGATCGTCGAGCACGACCTCATGCTGGTGTGCGACCAGGCGTTCGAGGATCACGTGTACGACGGCCTGGAGATGGTGACCCCCGCCGCGCTCCCCGGGATGTGGGCCCGCACCGTGACAGTCTTCTCGCTGTCGAAGGGTCTGGGCCTGTCCGGACTCCGAGTCGGGTACCTCGTCGCCGATGAAGCCTTGATGGACTTCTACTACGGTGCGGCGGTCAACGTCGTGGGCGCGACCTCCACCGTCTCTCAGGCCGGTGCGCTCGCCGCACTCACCGACCCGACGATCGTGCCCGGCGTTCGAGACGCGCTGCTCGCGCACCGAGACATCGCATGGCAGGAGCTCGGGCAGATCGAGGGCGTCCGGGCGACCTGGCCGGAGAGCGGCTTCCTGCTCTGGCTCGACGTGTCGTCCCTCGGCTCGGGCGCCGATGTTGCCGCGCACGTGCTCGACTCGGCCCGCGTCATCGTGAACGACGGAGCGGCGTACGGTGCGTCGGGCGCGGGCTGCTTGAGGATCGTCTTCGGCTGCTACCGCGACAGCGAGCGCCTGCGCGCGGTGCTCAGGCGGGTGCGCTCCGCACTCGAGGAGCTGCGCGCCGCGACGACGTAGGCGACGTCGCGGCGCACGCTCGCTCGACCACGGCCGCGGTGCCGAGCACGACCTCGGAGACACATCCCACACAGCATCTCCGCACCGCAGGCGCCGCGGGTTTGGGAGAGTGGACCGGTGTCGTCACTCCTGACCGGGCTCGTGCCCGAGCCCGTGCGTGTGCGCGCCGGTGAGGTCACGAGAACTGCCCTGGCCTCCCGTGCGTGGCTGTGGACGACGTTCGCCGTCGTGCATGGCGGCCTGCTCGTCGTCGGCCTGGTGAACCGGCCCGGTGGGTACGGCGACCTCTCGCTCTACCGCCGCTGGATCGTCGACGGCTTCGCGACCGGGTGGTGGCCGGTCCTCGACTTCGACTGGGTGTACCCGGCGGGCGCCCTCGTCCCGATGACCCTCGCGGGTCTCGTGCCGGGCAGCGCCACCGTCTTCCTCATCGCATGGATCCTGCTCGTCACCGGTCTCGACGCGATCGCCGTCGGAGCCCTGCTGCGCCGGGGTCGCGGGCTCACCGCGGCGTGGTGGTGGGTCGGCTTCATCGCCTTCCTCGGCCCCGTGGCGCTCGGCCGGCTCGACGCGATCGTTGCGCCGCTCGTGATCCTCGCGCTGCTGCGCGCCGTGGACCATCCACGAACGGCGTCGGCGCTGCTCACCGCCGCCGCGTGGATCAAGGTCGCACCGGGTGCGCTCATGCTCCCCCTCGTCATCGCGAGCCGGCGTCCGTGGCGCGACGTCGTGCTGCCCGCCGCGGCGGTCTGCCTCGTGGTTGCCGGGTCGGTCGTAGCACTCGGCGGGACCGACCAGCTCGCGTCGTTCCTCGCCGAGCAGGGCGAGCGCGGGCTCCAGCTCGAGGCCGTCGGCGCGACGCCGTGGATGCTCGCCGGCCTCCTCGCCCCGGACACCTTCCCGCGCCTCTACAACCGGCAGATCATCACGTACGAGGTGCACGGGCCGGGTACCCCGGCGGCCGGAACCTTCCTCGACGTCGCGCTCCCGATCGCGATCGCCGGCGCGGTCGCGCTCATGATCGCCTGGCGCGTGCGGGCCGGCCGCCGGTTCTGGACTCCCGCCGCGCGCCTGCAGATGGTCACGCACGGCGGCCTGCTCGTCGTGCTCATCCTGCTCGTCACGAACAAGGTGTTCAGCCCCCAGTTCGTGGGCTGGATCGCGCCGCCCGTGGCGGTCGCGCTCGCCTACGGGTTGCGCGGGTGGCGCCGTACCGCCGCGGCCGTGCTCGTCGTCGCGTTCGTCACCCAGTTCATCTTCCCGTGGTCCTACCCGGCACTCGTCTACGGCGTTCCTGGGATGACCCTCACGCTCGCGGCCCGCAACCTCCTCATCGTGTGGCTCCTCATTGAGGTCGTCCGGTGGTTCCTGCGCAAGCCCGAGCTGGGCGGTCCGGCCGCCGCGCCGGAGCGGGACGAGGTCGCCGAGGGCCGTGCGGGTGCCGAGCACGACGCGGTCGCCGTCGAGGCTGTCGACGTCGACGAGGATGACGCGACGGCCGACTGCCCCGAGTGGGACCCGCGCGCCTCGCGGGACGAGCAGCCCGCCGGGTCCGCCCCCGCGAGCTGAGCGGGCCGGAGCCGACCTACGCGGCGTCCGGTTCGCCGTCGGGCGGGTTCACCGGGATGTCCGAGGCGGCGTCCCCTGCGAGCGCCGCCACGGCACGCAGGTCCCCACGCAGCCGAGGAAGACCCCCACGAGCACGAGGCAGAGCCGGACCCGCTCGCGGCCGCTGCGGACCGGGCTCGGGATGAGGTCGGCCGACCGGCGCGCGAGCACCGTCACGAGGATGCCCGCCACGACGAGCGTGCCGTTGAAGGCGGACGCCGAGAGGTCCCCGGTCGTCCCGAGCTCGCTGAGGTGCACCTGCCACCACTGCGGGTCCGCTGCGGTGATCGTCGAGGTGAGCACGCCCATCGAGAGGAACGCCGCGAGCACGACGGCGAGGCTCTGCAGCGACAGGTGCGTCGCCGAGGTGAAGGTCAGGTAGGCGGCGACGGCCGGCACGGCGCCGGCGAGGACGACGCCGCTGAGCGGGTAGACGCTCGCGCCGACGAAGCCGAGCGCGAAGATCTCCGCGAGCAGGGTCGCCAGGAGCAGCGCCACGGCGCCGTGCGCGACGGCGATCGCCACCAGGTCCACGACGTCGAGGACACCTCTCACCGGCCGGGCGGCGCCGCGCCGCGCAAGCACCAGCTGCCCGGCGACGAAGGCGAGGGTGCCGGCGACACCACAGGAGAGCGCGACGAGGTGGCCGAGCGAGCCTGGTCCCTCGATCGGGACCGGCCGAAGGTTGAAAACCGCGATGCTCACGAGCGCCCCGACGACGAAGGCGAGCGCGCCGCACGTGAGAGCCAGCGTCTCCAGGCCCTTCTCCCCCGCGACGTTCGCGGCGACCCGCTCGCGCAGCCACGCGGGGCTCCAGGGGGAGGGCGTGCTGACCTCGCTCATGGTCGCGAATGTAGTGCCGGTGTCCGAGCGGCCGGCACGGCGTCTCGCGCCCCGCGGACCGGTGCTCGCCGCCGCGGGCGAGCTCGCCGTCGTGCGTGGTGCGGGGTGGGCGCACGTCGAAGGCGGGACCCAGAGCGCGCACAGCGGACGCACACGATCGGTGAGCACCGTGCTGCCATGACCACCTCGACCTCCCCCCAGGCCGCTCCCCGTCGCGGAGCCGGCGTGCTCGCCTCCTGGGCATCAACGCGGACCTCAACGGCTCCGCGGGCGACGGCGGCACGATCACGTTCGCGCCCACCCACCTCGGCGTGCAGCCCGCGGTCTACACGAACGACGACGGCGAGGAGGTCCAGCCGTTCGACGGCATCTACACCGACGCGTTCGCGTTCTTCGACAGCCTCACGGCCGAGCAGCAGGCCACGCTGACCTCGGGTGAGGTGAGCATGTGCGCCCCGGGCGACGCGTGCGACTTCGCCACCGGGTCCGGGCTCACGGGGTCGGACATCACCGACGAGCAGAAGCAGCTGCTGCTCGAGCTCGTCGCCAACTGGGCCGGCATGGCCTACGAGGAGACCACCGCGACCACGCTCGCGCAGATCGAGGCGACGCTCGACGAGACGGTGATCGCGTGGTCGGGCGAGACGACCTACGACATGACCACCGGGAACGGCATCAGCTTCTCGATCTCCGGGCCCGACGTCTACGTCGCGTTCCAGGCGCAGCAGGGCTCCGCGGGGGCGGACGTCGAGGGCGTGAGCACCTCGGGCTGGGGCCATGTGCACACGATCTACCGCGACCCGAGCAACGACTACGCGGGGAGCGTCACGCAGCAGGCCGCGTCCGGGACGGGTGGCGGCGCGGGCGCCGGCGCTCCCGGTGGGGGGACTCCCCCGGGCGACGGAGCGGCACCCGGCGGCTCGTCGACCTCCTGACGCAGGCGGGCGCGCCGGATCTCGGTCGGTGGTGGACTCGCAGCCGCGTGTTCGCTCAGTAGTGGTAGCGCGCCTGGAGGATCACCAGGTCGTCCCCGTCGACGAGGTACACGAGCCTGTGCTCGTCTGTGATCCGCCGGGACCAGGCGCCTTGGGCGCCGTACTTGAGCTGCTCGGGTTTGCCGATGCCGTGGGCCGGCTCGCGCAGGCACGCCTCGATCAGCGTGTTGATCCGCTTGAGGACCCGTCGGTCGGCCGCCTGCCAGTACGTGTAGTCCTCCCAGGCCGAGCGGTCCCAGACGAGTCGCACTCAGTCCGCCTGGTCGAGCTCGTGCGCCTCTGTCTGGTGCTCGCGGGCACGCTCGAACGCGTCCAGAAGCCGGCGCGCATTCGCGGGCGATCGGAACAGGTAGGCCGTCTCCTGCCACGCGGCGTAGTCGTCGGCCGCCATGAGGACGGCGTTGCCGCGCCGCGAGACGATCTCGATCGCCTCGCGGTCGTCGTTCACCCTCTCGATGAGCGGGAAGAGGGTCTTGCGCGCCTCGCTCGCACTGATGGACATCGGACCGCCTTGGTCGGTGGGCGACTTGTACGGGAAAACGGTACCACTTACTCGACGAGAAGCCTGCGCGGGGTGGCTAAACCGGTGGCAGTGAGGACCAGACCTCGCGCCACTGGCCGGCGAGCGAGTCGACGGTCGCGTGCGCATTGAGGCCGCTGGGCTGCGGCACCACCCAGAGCGCGACGCCGGGCGGCCAGCCGGGGACGAGGGCGGGGTCCTGGCGGCCGAGTCGCGCCTTCGGCAGACCGAAAGCGGTGCGGAACGCGGTGATGCCGGCGACGGCGACCGCGTCCGGACGCAGGCCGGGGTGAGGATTCACGCTCGGGCCGGCGCCGTGCTCGGCGTTCGCGTCGGAGCTCTGCGAGACGCCCGGCCGGGTCAGTCGCTCGACGAGCCGGGCCCCGCCCGCGCGCAGCTCGTCTCGGGTCAGCTCGTCGGCCCGCGCCGTCGCCCGCCCGACGAGGTTGGTGATGCCGATGCCGCGGCCGAGCAGCTGCGCCTCGTCGTCGGCGCTGAGTCCCGCGGCGGCGTCGACCAGCCGCTCGGTGAGGCCGGCTCGGTGCAGCGACGGCCAGAACCGGTTCCCGGGAAAGGCGAACGGGGCGTTGACCGCCGCGGTCCACAGGCCGGGGTTGACGCCCACGATGAGCAGGCGCACACGTCCGCTGGCGGGCAGGACGTCGTCCACGCCGTCGGGCATCCCGTCGAACGCGGCGAGGTCCGCGCGCACCGGACGCCCGCCGCCCATCGGCGATGGCCGGCGAGGGCGTCCGAGGACGGCCTCATGCCCGTCGATGTCGTCGACCATCTACGGCAGCGCGAGGAAGTCGCGGAGCCAGCCGTCGACCTCTCGCATCGTCGCGGCGTCCACGATCCCGGCGTCGGCGTCGGCGTCGGCGACGAACCGATCACGCGTCACGGTTCGTGGCTGCTCGGTCATCGCGTACGTGTTCACCCGCGCACCACGCGCAGCACGGCGTCGTGCACCCACGCGCGGTAGTCCTCGGGCGACCACCCCGACTGGTCGACGAGCTGCTGGTACCCCTCCGGCGACATGAGGAACGAGAGCTGGTCCGCCGTGCGCTCGACGTCGAGCTCGCCGTCGGCGCCGCCGGCAAGCCCGCGGCGCACCAGCTCCGTGACGAGCAGGCGAAAGTCCCGACGGCGGTGCTCCAGCATGCGCCGCAGAGCCTCGTCGACCACGGGGTCGGACAGCGACGCGCCCAGCAGGACCGTCCAGAGCCGACTGCTCGCGGCGTTCGCTGCCGTGACGAGGCCGACGACCGCGGTCAGGACGGCATCGTCGGGCAGCTCGAACACCGGCGCGGCCGTCTCGGTGTCCGCCAGGCTGTCGGCGCCCTCCTGCCCGGCGAACGTGATCTCGAAACCGCCGATGAGCAGCTCGGCCTTCGAGCCCGCCGACTTGACCGTCTCGGTGGACACGCGGGCCGCCCGGGCGATGGCCGCCATCGTCGTCGCCTGGTAGCCGCGCTCGGAGAACTCGGCGGCTGCGGCCTCGAGGATCCGGCGTCGCGTGCGCTCGGCCTGCTCGGCTCGCAGCTCGGAGCGGTAGACGCGGGAAGGGGTGGCCGACATATTGACCAACCTCCAGGTGTAGTGAATCATTGATTGAGCAAGCCAAACCCTACCGGAGGACACCATGGCCTCGTATCTCCTCTGCATCACCCCGGCGCACGGGCACGTCGTGCCGGCGCTCGCGGTCGCGCGTCACCTGCTCTCGGCGGGACACCGGGTCCGGGTCCTGACCGGGTCTCGCTACCGCGCCGACGTGGTGGCTGCGGGCGCGGAGTTCCTCGCGGTCCCCGCCGAGGCCGACATCGACCTCGACCGCGCCGGCGACCTCTTCCCGGAGCGGGCGAACCTCAAGGGGCCCGCCGGGATCCGCTACGACATGCGGCACCTCTTCCTCGCGCCCGGTCGCGCGCAGTACGGCGCGCTCGCGGCCGCCCTCGACGCCGAACCGGTCGACGCCGTGATCACCGAGGGTCTGTTCCTCGGTGCAGCGCTGCTCGCCCTCCGTCCTCGCGAGGAGCGCCCGCCGTTGCTCGTGCTCGGGATCTTCCCGCTCGGCACGCCGAGCCGGGACACCGCACCGTTCGGTATCGGGATGACCCCGATGCGGGGTCCGGTCGGTCGCCTGCGCAACCGCGTTCTGGCCGCGGTGACGCGGAACGTGATCTTCGGGCCGGTCAACACAGAGGCCGACCGGCTCGCGCAGGACCTCGTCGGACGGACCTTCGGCGGCTCCTTCCTGGAGTGGCCGGCGCGGGCCGACGCGATCGCCCAGCTCACCGTGCCGTCGTTCGAGTACCCGCGCTCGGACCTCCCGGCCACGGTCCACTTCACGGGGCCGCTGCCCTCCGCAGCGGGCGCTTCGACCGAGCTGCCGACGTGGTGGCACGAGCTCGACGGCGAGCGCCCGGTCGTGCACGTGACGCAGGGCACGGTCGCCAACACCGACTTCGGCTCGCTCGTGCGCCCGACGATCGACGGGCTCGCCGACCGCGACGTGATCGTGGTGGTCTCGACGGGCGGTCGGCCGGTCGAGGACGTCGGCCCCGTGCCGGCGAACGTCCGCGTCGAGCGGTACCTGCCGTACGGCGCGCTGTTCGCGAAGCTCGACGTGATCGTGACGAACGGGGGGTACGGCGGCGTGCAGCAGGCGCTGGCGCACGGGGTGCCGCTCGTCGTCGCCGGACAGACCGAGGACAAGATCGAGGTGACCGCACGGGTGGGCTGGTCGGATGTCGGCATCAACCTGCGGACGAACGCGCCGAAGCCCGCCAAGGTGGCGAACGCCGTCGAGCGCGTGCTCCGCGAGCCGCGCTACCGCGAGGCCGCGGCGCGGATCGGGGCCGACATCCGCGGGACCGACGCGCTCGCGACGCTCGACCGCGTGCTGGCCTCACTCAGCACGCCGGCGTCCGCGCCGTCCGGCGGGTGAGGACCGGGCGTGATTCCTGACACCGCCTGTGCCCACGACGCGGACCACGGATCGACCAGCTCGACGCCGGTCTGAGCGAAGTCTTTGGCGTTCCGCGTCGCGCACGCGGGGCGGGTGGACCCGGCAGATTGCCGCAGTCTGGGCGTCCGTCGTGCTGCGCGGCCATGCGACGCACGTCGGTCTCAACCAGATCGCCCGAGACCAGCCTCAGCGCATGGCGCGTAGCGTCGATGGCGCTACACGTTGAAGCGGAACTCTACCGGGTTACGTCACGGTTAGCGGTATGTGAGCGCTCTTGCCATCACAGCTTGCTGCACCGGCATCAAGTATCGCTTGAACTCATAGCCGACGAACGCACCGTGCGAGATTGCGTCAGCGCTGACTTCTCTGCCACGGACGAACGGAGGGCATGGGATGAGTCGGACCCCACGCGGAGAGGAATCCATCAGTTCAGCCGTGACTCGGTACGAAGCGAGCTCGTCAACGTAGGAACCTGGACCGTCAGTGATCACCACATCGGCGATTGATATCGCATCTTGAAGCTCCTCCACCCACGGCATCCCATCGACGCGCAGACCAGCGGGGCAACTCTGCCGAATGTCGAGCTCGAAGACTTCAGCGGCCTCCCACCATGCGCGTGCGATATTCCCGTCCGCACCAACAAACAGGAAGCGGAGCTGTGTGGGATCCGCTTCCAGTGACAGCGCATAAAGATCCGACAGAACTTCGCAAGGATGATTGACCGCCGTCATCGCATTGACGATGGGTAGCGCGCCAGCCGCGGCCAGCCGCTCAAGAACACGGATATCGGCGTGCCGCACGACCATGAGGTCCGACCACTGCCCGAGGTACCCCGCCACGTCGATCAGGTCCTCGCTCTTGTCGAGCGTCTCCGGCGGGAAAACGACTGGCTGTATGCCCATAAGTGAAGCACCCCGCTCGAACGAGAATCGCGTGCGCAGACTCGAGGGTGGGAAGAACATGGCCGCCGCAGCATTGAACCGCGGCCCGGTACCGGCTCTGTACTGATCCACAAGTTCGAAGAACTCGGCGAGCGCGCCCCTATCCCACCCGTGCAATGAGAGCAGGTGTCGCTCCCTCATCCTTGCATCGCTCACGCCAGCGTCGGCCTTGAGTTCGCAGAGTCATTGAGGAACGCAACCATGCGAGGAAGCCTACAAGACGGTGTTTCGTCTCGCTCCGCTCGCTCAACGACCGGGGACGGCTCACACGTTGAACCGGAACTCCACGACGTCACCGTCGGCCATCACGTAGTCCTTGCCCTCGATGCGCGCCTTGCCCGCCGCCCGCGCCGCGGCGACCGACCCGGCTGCCACGAGGTCCTCGAAGCCGATCACCTCGGCCTTGATGAAACCCTTCTGGAAGTCGGTGTGGATGACGCCGGCAGCCTGCGGGGCGGTCCAGCCGCGTCGGATCGTCCACGCGCGCGCCTCCTTCGGCCCTGCGGTGAGGTACGTCTGCAGCCCGAGCGTGTGGAACCCGACGCGGGCCAGCTGGTCCAGGCCGGACTCCTCCTGCCCGGAGTCCGCCAGCATCTCGGCCGCGTCCTCGGGCTCGAGCTCGGAGAGCTCGGACTCGAACTTGGCGTCGAGGAAGATCACGTCAGCGGGTGCGAGCTGGGAGCGCACCTGCTCCTGGAACGTCGTGTCCGCCAGCCCGGCCTCGTCCGTGTTCACCGCGTAGATGAAGGGCTTGGCCGTCATGAGCCCGAAGTGCGCGAGCGCCTCCTCGTCGAAGTCCGCGCGGTGGGCGGCGACCGTCTCGCCGGTGAGCAGGAGGGCGAGCGCCTGCTGCGCCGTCGCGAGCACCGAGGCGTCCGTCTTCTTGCCGCGGACCTCCTTCTCCAGCCGCGGGATCGCCTTCTCCAGCGTCTGGACGTCGGCGAGCACGAGCTCGGTGATGATCGTCTCGACGTCGGCGAGCGCGTCGACCCGGCCGTCCACGTGCACCACATCGGGGTCGGCGAACGCGCGCGTGACCAGGCAGATCGCGTCCGCCTCACGGATGTTGGCGAGGAACTGGTTGCCCAGGCCCTCCCCCTCGCTCGCGCCCTTGACGATGCCCGCGATGTCTACGAACGACACCGTGGCCGGCACGATCCGCTCGGAGGAGAACACCTCGGCGAGCGTGGTCAGGCGCGGGTCCGGCAGCGGCACGACACCGACGTTCGGCTCGATCGTCGCGAACGGGTAGTTCGCGGCGAGCACCTGCGCACGGGTCAGGGCGTTGAAGAGGGTGGACTTGCCGACGTTGGGCAGGCCGACGATGCCGATAGTGAGTGCCACGGGCCGCGATTCTACGGGGATCCCGGCTGGACACCGCCCTCGGCACCCCCGTCCGTGCCGCCCGATCGGGGGGTCGGCGGCCCGTCGTCGTCCGCGATGTCGGTGGTCCGTGGTCGACTTCTCGCATGGATCTGCTGGGCCTTCTCATGCTGGTGGTCGGGGTCGCCGTGGGTGGCGTCGCCGGCTACTTCGTCGCCTCCGCACGCCTGGTCGCCGGCCGCGCGTCCGCTTCCGAGGAGCTCGCGTCGCTGCGGACGCGGCTCGCCGCCGCGGAGGACGCGGTCACGACGGCGGAGCGCGCCTCCGCCCAGCGCCTCGCCGACCAGCGCGCGGCCGCCGACGCCGAGCTCACCCGCACCCGCGAGGACGCCGCGGCACGCCTGGGCGACGCCGAGCGTCGGCACGCCCGGACGCTCGCCGAGGCCGAGGAGCGCGCGGCCGAGGAGCTGCGCCGGGCCGAGCAGCGCGCCGCCGAGACGGTCCGCACCCTCGAGGAGCGAGGGCGCCAGGAGGTCCTGACCCTGCGCGAGGACGCGGAGCGCCGCCTCGAAGAGGTGAAGGCAGACCAGAAGCGCCTGGCGGACGAGTTCGCGGCGCTGTCGAAGCAGGCGCTCGACGCCAACGCCAAGACGTTCCTCGAGCAGGCCGAGGAGCGGCTCAAGCGCACGGGAGTCGAGCAGGCGGCGGAGCTCGCCAAGCGCGAGGCCGCGGTGAAGAACCTGGTGGAGCCGCTGGAGAAGACTCTCGCGCAGGTCAAGGAGGAGATGACGTCGGCGGAGCGGTCCCGGCTCGCCGCGCACGCTTCCCTCGCCGAGCAGGTCAAGGGCATGCGCGAGACCTCCGACCAGCTGCGCACGGAGACGAGCGCGCTCGTCACCGCGCTGCGCGCGCCGCAGGTGCGCGGCCAGTGGGGCGAGATGCAGCTGCGCCGCACGGTCGAGGCCGCCGGCATGGTCGAGCACGTCTCCTTCGAGGAGCAGGTGCGGCTCGAGGACGGCAAGCTGCGTCCCGACCTCGTCGTCACGCTGCCCGACGGCAAGCAGGTGGTCGTGGACTCCAAGGTGGCGTTCAACGGCTATCTCGAGGCGATGGAGGCGCGGGACGACCGGACGCGGTCCGACCGCCTGGCCGCGCACGCCCGCCACATGCGCACGCACGTGGACCAGCTCTCCGGCAAGGAGTACTGGTCCCACCTCGACGCGACGCCCGAGTTCACCGTGATGTTCGTGCCCTCCGAGGTCTTCCTCGATGCCGCGCTCCAGCAGGACCCGACGCTGCTGGAGTACGCCTTCGGCAAGAACGTCGTGCCGGCCACCCCCGCCACCCTCGTGGCGCTGCTGCGCACCGTGGCCTACACGTGGCGGCAGGAACGGCTCGCCAAGGACGCCGCCGAGGTCTTCAAGGTCGGCCGGGAGCTGCACAAGCGGCTCGCCACGTTCGGCAAGCACCTGGACACGCTCGCCAAGCGGCTGAACTCCACCGTCGAGGCGTTCAACGCGATGAGCAGCTCGCTCGACCGCAACGTCGTCACGCAGGTCCGTCGGCTCAGCGCCACGCAGGGGCTCGAGGCGGCCTTCGAGGTGCCCGCTCCCCTGGAGGTGCTCGCTGTCCCGGCGCAGAAGGCCGACCTGCGAGAGATCCCGGCCGACCTGCTGCCCGCCGCGCCCGCGCAGCCGGCCGGGGGCGAGCTCGAGGCGCAGCCCGCCGAGCCCGCGCACACCACCCAGCACCCCGGGCCCACCGAGAGCGAGCCCACCCAGTCCACCGAGCCCACCCAGTCCACCGAGCCCTCCCAGCACGCTGAGCCGTGCGAGGACGAGCTCGCTGCCCAGCGCGCGGAGCGGGAGCGGGTCCTCGCCGCCACCGACCCGTTCGAGGGCGACGACCTGCTCGCGGAGCTCACCGAGCTCGCGAGCGCCGAGGCGCTCGAGCCCGGCTCTCGCGAGGACCGCGACCGCCGGCACGCCTGAGCCTGTGGACGACGCAGCCTCGCTCGTCGGGGGCATGCGGCAGGCTGGACCCGTGACCTCCTCCCCGGACCCGGCCGACACGGCGAGGGACGCCGGCCCGCAGCCGCTCCCGCAGAAGGCGCTCGACACCACCGCCGAGCGTCCGTGGCCGCTGCGCCTTCTGTCGGCCAAGATGGCCGAGTACATCGGACGGATGGCGCCGGTCTGGGTCGAGGGCCAGATCGTCGAGTCCAACCGGCGCTCCGGGATGAGCTTCTTCACGCTGCGGGACACCGATGCCGACATGTCGCTGCGGATGACGGCCTACTCCCAGGTGCTCGATCGGCTCTCGGTTCCCCTGACCACCGGCAGCCACGTCGTGGTGCACGCCCGACCCACCTTCTACGCCAAGCGTGGCGACCTCACGCTCCAGGCCAACGCCATCCGGCCGGTCGGCCTCGGAGAGCTCCTCGCTCGGCTGGACCAGCTGCGCCGGGTCCTCGCCGCCGAGGGCCTGTTCGACGTCGAGCGCAAGCGCCGGCTGCCCTTCCTGCCCTCGTGCATCGGCCTCATCTGCGGCCGGGAGGCCAAGGCGATGGACGACGTGCTCGTCAACGCGCGCGAGCGGTTCCCCGAAGTCCGGTTCGAGGTCCGCCAGGTCGCGGTGCAGGGCGTGAAGGCCGTCGCCGAGGTCTCCCGCGCGCTCGCCGAGCTCGACGCCGACCCGAGCGTCGAGGTCATCGTCATCACCCGCGGCGGCGGCAGCGTGGAGGACCTCCTGCCGTTCTCCAACGAGGCGCTCGTGCGCGCCGTGTCGAACGCAACCACGCCCGTCGTGTCGGCGATCGGCCACGAGACCGACGCGCCGTTGCTCGACCTCGTAGCGGACTACCGCGCCTCCACCCCCACGGACGCGGCCAAGCGGATCGTGCCCGACGTCGTGGCGGAGCGACACGGCCTCGCCGTCGCCCGTCAGCGGCTCACCGCCGCGGTCACCCGCCGCGTCGCCGGGGAGCAGGAACGCCTGGACGCCCTGCGCAGCCGCCCGGTGCTCGCCGATCCCGAGGTGCTGATCCGCACGCACGAGGAGCGGCTCGGCCACGACGTTCGAACCATGCGCCACCACCTCGACGCCCGCCTCGCCCGCGGCTCCGGCGAGGTGGCCCGGCTCGCCGCGCAGGTCCGTGCGCTCTCCCCCGCCCAGACCCTCGAACGCGGGTACGCCGTGCTGCGCACCCCCGGGGGCGCCGTCGTGCGCGACGAGGCGGAGGTCGAACCCGGGGCGAGCCTCGAGGCCGTCGTCGCCCACGGCCGACTCACACTGGTCCGCACCCCGGCGAACCCCGCCTGATCTGCTTGGATGGAGGACGTGAGCACCGTGTCCGGCACCACCGCACGTGAGAGCAGTCCCGACGTCGAGACCCTGAGCTACGAGCAGGCACGGGCCGAGCTCGTCGACGTCGTCCAGCGCCTCGAGCAGGGGGCGGCCACCCTCGAGGACTCCCTCGCCCTCTGGGAGCGCGGCGAGGCGCTGGCCGCCCGTTGCCAGCGTTGGCTGGACGGCGCCCGCGAGCGCCTGCGAGCCGCGACCGACCGCCCGGCGGACCGGCTGGCCGAGGGCGGCGCAGCGCAGCGCACCAGCACTGCGCCGTCGGTGAAGGAGGACTGATGCAGGCTCTCGTCATCGGCGAGGCGCTCGTCGACATCGTGCAGCGCCCCGGCGCCGAGCCCGAGGTCTACCCCGGCGGCTCCCCCGCCAACGTGGCCATCGGGCTCGCGCGGCTGGGCCGCGACGTCCAGCTGCTCACCTGGCTCGGCGAGGATAAGTACGGCGACCAGGTCCGCCACCACCTCGAGAGCAGCCGTGTGCGGATCGCCTCGGGCTCCCAGCGTGCCGAGCGCACGTCCACCGCAGCCGCCACGATCGCCGACGACGGCTCCGCCACCTACGACTTCGACCTCACCATCGACTACCCCGACCACCAGGTCGCGGACGACGTCGTGGTCGTCCACCTCGGCTCGATCGGCGCCGTGCTGCAGCCCGGGGCCGACAAGGCCGCCGCGCTCATCGGCTCCGCGCGCCACCGCGCGATCATCACGTACGACCCGAACCTGCGCCCGAGCATCATGGGCAGCGCGGCGCAGGTGCGCGAGTGCGTGCTCGGTCTCGTCGCGGGCGCCGACGTCGTCAAGGTCTCCGACGAGGACCTCGCGTGGTTCGAGCCGGGCAAGGACCCTCGCGACGTCGCGCGGGCGTGGGCGGCCAGCGGGCCCGCGCTCGTCGTCGTGACGCTCGGGGCGGAGGGCTCCTTCGCCACCACCGCCCACGGCGTCGAGGCGGAGGTCCCGGCGCCGTCGGTGACCGTCGCCGACACCGTCGGTGCGGGCGACTCGTTCATGGGCGGCCTCATCGACGGCCTGTGGTCCACCGGCCTCGTCGGGGCGGACAAGCACGAGGCGATCGCCGCCGTCGGGCCGTCCGTGCTGCTCACCCTGCTCGGCCAGGCCGCCGCGATCGCCGCGATCACGGTCTCGCGTCCCGGGGCCAACCCCCCGACCCGCCTCGAGCTTCTCAACGCCCCCGGAAGGGACGACGCGTGACGACTCCGGACGCACCGATTTCGCCCGACGGCGAGCAGCGCCCCACCACGCCCGCGCAGGCCTGGGCGGCGCTCACCGCCGGCAACGCACGCTTCGTGGCCGGCGAACCCGCCCACCCGTCCCAGGGGGTGGCGCATCGGGAGTCCCTGAGCTCCTCCCAGCACCCGTTCGCGGTGATCTTCGGCTGCTCCGACTCCCGGCTCGCGGCCGAGATCATCTTCGACCAGGGCCTGGGTGACGCCTTCGTGGTGCGCACCGCGGGGCACGTCATCGACACCACCGTGATCGGCTCGATCGAGTACGGCGTGGAGGTGCTCGGGACGCCGCTCGTGGTGGTGCTCGGGCACGACTCGTGCGGCGCGGTGCAGGCGGCGATCACGGCGCTGGAGACCGGCGAGATGCCCCCGGGCTTCGTCCGCGCGATCGTCGACCGCGTGATCCCGAGCATCATGACGCGCCGCTCGCTGGAGTCGGCGTTCGCGTTCGGTCCCTCGCACCGCCCGTCCGGCGAGGCGATCCTGCGCGAGCACGTCACGAACACCACGCGCACGCTCACGGCCTACTCCCAGGCGCTGGCGAACGCCGTCGCAGAAGGGCGGCTCGCCGTCGTCGGCGTGGAGTACGCGCTCGCCGAGGGTCGCGCACGGCTCGTCGCGGTCCAGGGCGACGTGGGAGCCGAGCCCGAGGTCTGAGGCTCAGCGCGGCCAGCGCCCGGTCCACTCCGACATGAGGCTCTCCTCGATCGTGCGGGCCTCGCGACGCTGACGCCGCGCGAGGCGGAGCAGCGGTACGGGAACGGCCCACGGCAGCGCGCCGACCAGCAGGAGCCCGATGAAGTTCCCGGCGAGCTCGGGCCCGCTCAGGCGCTCGCCCATGACGTCGACGAGCACTGCCACCGCCGCGATGGTGAAGACGAGGCAGACGGCCGCGAGCAGCCAGCCCACCACCAACCAGACCGTCGACCACGAGCGCAGCCTGCGGATGCGCTGCACCGCGGCGGCGCCCCGCGCGTCGAGGCTCGGGTCGAGGCCCGAGGGCGGGGCTCCGTACGGCGACTGGTAGGCCGCGCCGTCACCGTCCCGTATCCGGTCCCGTAGCCGGAGCCGTACGGGGAGACCGGAGCGCCGCCGTCGGTCGCGTCGACCGGCGCGGGCCCGTACCCGGCCGCCGGGTACCCGGCGGGGCCCTGCGGCGCGGGCGGCGTTCCGTACACCGGGTCCACGGGCGCGGGCGGCGTCCCGTACCCGCCGGCAGGGGAACCGCCGACGGACCGCCCGTACGGGTCGGGGTCGTCGACCGGGTCCGGCACTCCGTACGCAGCGGCGGACCCGAACGGGCTGGGCACCCCGGAGGCGCCGTACGTCCCGGGTCCGCCCGGTGACGGGTACCGGCCGGGGCCACTGGTGCGATCGGCCCCGCCGGCCGGCGGCCAGCCCTGCTCGTGCGACACGACATCCTCCCGGTTGTGGCGAACCCGACACGGTATCAGCCGTCGTTCGGCGTTCCGGGACCGGCGTCGCGCGGGCAGACTTCCCCCATGGCCACCCGCCCCTTCCCTCGCCCGCGGACCGCGATCGTCGTCGGGGCCGGCATCGTCGGCCTGTCCACGGCGCACCACCTGCGTCGGGCGGGCCTGGAGGTCCAGGTCGTCGAGGCCGAGCACGTCGCGGCCGGCGCGTCGTGGGGCAACGCGGGCTGGCTCACCCCGAGCCTCACGATCCCGCTCCCGGACCCCTCGATCCTCGCCGCCGGGGTCCGCGCGCTGGTCTCGCCGAACTCCCCCGTCTACGTGCCGGTGCGCGCGGACGCCAACCTCGTGCGCTTCCTCGCGGGCTTCCTGCGGCACTGCACGTGGGACGCGTGGCGTCGCTCGATGCGGGCGTTCGTGCCGCTCAACGCCCGCGCGTTCGCGGCCTACGACGCGCTCGCCGACGACGGCGTGGCGGCGCCCGCGATCTCCGACGCCCCCTTCGTCGCGGCGTACGCGGCCGAGAAGGACCGCGAGACGCTGCTGCACGAGCTCGGGATCATCAACGAGGCCGGACAGCACGCCGCGTACGACCTGCTCGACGGCGACCAGGTGCGCGCGCTCGTCCCCGCGGCCTCGTCCGCGGTCGTCGCGGGCGTGCAGCTGCACGACACGCGGTTCATCGACCCGCCGCGCTACCTCGAGGCGCTCGCCGCGCTCGTGCGCCGGGAGGGCGTCACCCTCACCGAGGGCCTGCGCGTCACGTCGGTCGACGGCGGCGCGCCCGGCCGACCCGCCGGCGTCACGGTCGTCGACCACACCGGGGTGCCCCCACGGGGTCGCACCGCGCGGGGCGACCGCGGCGGGGAGCACCTCACCGCCGACGTCGTCGTGCTCGCCTCCGGGGCGCGGCTCGGCGAGCTCGCGCACACCGTCGGGGTGCGCCGGGTGGTGCAGGCCGGCCGCGGCTACTCGTTCACGGTCCCGGTCGAGCACCTGCCCGAGGGTCCGTTCTACCTCCCCACGCAGCGCGTGGCCTGCACCCCGCTCGGTGGCCGCCTGCGGGTCGCCGGGATGATGGAGTTCCGCCGGCCCGGCGAGCCCCTGGACGCGCGCCGCATCCGCGCGATCGTCGCGGCTGCCGAACCGATGCTCACCGGCGCGGACTTCACCGACCGGCGCGAGGAGTGGGTCGGCTCGCGCCCGTGCACCGTGGACGGCCTCCCGCTGATCGGGCCGAGCCGGTCCCCGCGCGTGCACGTGGCCGGCGGGCACGGCATGTGGGGCGTGACGCTCGGACCGCTGACGGGCGAGCTGGTGGCCGAGGCGATCACGACCGGCGTGGTGCCGGACGTGCTCCGGCCGCTGGACCCGCTGCGCTGATCGGCGACGTCCCGGATCGCAGCCGGGACCTCAGCCCCTTGACAGCGTGGGTATGTTTCTCGGTTCGCCTCCCCCTGACCAAGGAGCACACCCCCATGCGCACGACGACCAGCCGACTGACCGCCGCCGCTGCCCTCGTCCTCGCGACCGCCGCGCTCACCGCGTGCGGCGGATCTGACGACACCCCCGTCGACACCCCTGCGACCTCCGAGGAGGCCGCCCCCGAGGAGACCGCCGAGAACGTCGACGCGGAGGCCAGCGAGGAGCCGAGCGAGGAGCCCACCGAGGCACCGACCGTCCTGTCCACCGCCTACGACGTCCAGGTCGCCGACCTCGGCGCCCCCGGCGACACCACCGCACCGGGCACCCCGCTCACGTTCGGCCAGCCCGCGTGGGTCAACCACACCGTCACGTACGACACCGAGACCACGGTCGGCGTGGGCCTCACCGTGCTCGAGGTGCGGGCGCTCGACCCGAGCATGTTCGACAGCTACTCCAACGCCGAGGAGTTCGCCGGCTACACGCCGTACGCGGTCGTGTTCCAGGCGCAGTTCCTCGCCGACGCGCCCGAGGGGTACGACCTCGAGGCGCCGGCGCTCTTCCCGATCAAGGAGGACGGCTCCAACGCGGAGTACCTCGTGAGCGGGATGTTCACCACCGCGTTCTCCTCCGCCGGCGACGAGTGCGGCCTCCAGCTCCCGCCCTACGACGAGACCACCCGCACGCTCGTGAGCTGCTTCGTCGGCCTCACCAAGGACCTGCCGATCGTCGGCGCCAAGTACGACGGCGAGGACTACGGCGCGTTCATCGCCACGGAGGGCAACCAGTACGTGAGCAACCCGATCGTCTGGCGCTGAGCCCGGAGGCTCGCCCTGCGTGGGCGAGCCACGCACGACGGCGAGCCCACCTCCTCGAGGTGGGCTCGCCGTCGCGCGGTCCCGGCCGAGGCGAGCGACCGGGCTGGTCGACCGCTACAGGTCGATCCCCTCCAGAAGCTCGGTGACGAGCGCCGCGACGGGCGAGCGCTCGGACCGCGTGAGGGTGACGTGGGCGAACAGCGGGTGGCCCTTGAGCGCCTCGATGACGGCGGCGACGCCGTCGTGCCGGCCCACCCGCAGGTTGTCGCGCTGCGCGACGTCGTGGGTGAGCACCACGCGCGAGCTCTGCCCGATGCGCGAGAGCATCGTCAGGAGCACGTTGCGCTCGAGGGACTGCGCCTCGTCCACGATCACGAACGCGTCGTGCAGCGAGCGCCCGCGGATGTGGGTGAGCGGCAGGACCTCGAGCATCCCGCGGTCCATCACCTCCTCGACGACCTCGCTGGAGACCATCGCACCGAGCGTGTCGAAGACCGCCTGCGCCCAGGGGTTCATCTTGTCGGCCTCGCTGCCGGGTAGGTAGCCCAGGTCCTGGCCGCCGACCGCGTAGAGCGGCCGGAACACCATGACCTTGCGCTGCTCGCGGCGCTCGAGCACGGCCTCGAGGCCGGCGCAGAGGGCGAGCGCGGACTTCCCCGTTCCGGCTCGACCCCCCAGCGACACGATCCCGATGCTCGGGTCAAGGAGCAGGTCGATCGCGATGCGCTGCTCGGCACTGCGGCCGTGCACGCCGAAGACGTCCCGGTCGCCGCGGACCAGCTGCACCTGCTTGTCCGGCGTGATCCGGCCCAGCGCGCTGCCCCGCGTGGAGTGCAGCACGAGGCCGGTGTGCACCGGCAGGTCGCGCAGTGGGCTCGGGTCGCGCATCTCGGCGACGGCGAGGCGCTCGCCGCCCCACAGCGCCGCCAGCTCGGCCTCGTCGACGTCGGCCTGGACCATGCCGGACCAGCCAACCTCCACCGGTTGCATCGCGCGGTACTCCTGCGCCTGGATGCCGACCGAGGACGCCTTGACGCGCATCGGGAGGTCCTTGCTCACCACGACGACGCGGTGCCCCTCGGACGAGAGGTTCGCCGCGACCGACAGGATGCGCGTGTCGTTGTCGCCCAGGCGCATCCCCGAGGGCAGCACCGTGGGGTCGGAGTGGTTGAGCTCGACCCGCAGCGTCCCGCCGGCATCACCCACCGGGACGGGCCGGTCCAGCCGGCCGTGCGTGACGCGCAGGTCGTCCAGGGCGCGCAGCGCGCTCCGGGCGAAGTAGCCGAGCTCGGGGTGGTGACGCTTCCCCTCCAGCTCGGTGACCACAACGACGGGCAGGACCACGTCGTGCTCCGCGAAGCGGAACATCGCGCGGGGGTCCGAGAGGAGGACCGAGGTGTCGAGCACGTACGTGATGCGCGGCACCTCCTCCCCCGTCGTCGGGTCGATGGTGGTGCCTTCGCTCACGGGGGCTCCCTCCGGCGCGCGGACGCGCCTGGTGGATCAGTCCCGTCCGGCGCGGGGCCGGAGGGGACCTGGCGAGGTGGGGGCGGTCGGCCGCTGGGGCCGGCGGCCCCTGCCGTCGCAGCGGAGCTGCTTCAAGGTGGCCTCCCGGCGACCGGCGTAGGTACCGGTCACGTCTCGCACGCTAGGCACGCTACGGATCCGGGCTCGGCTCCGACACGCGCCTGCACGAGATGTCACGCAGTGTTCACATTCGTGCGCGGCGGTGGGGTGGGCGTGGGGAGGCGACGGCGCGGCGCGCCTCACCGCCCGAGGCGGCGCTCGCGCGTCGTGTAGGACCGCACGGCGCGCAGAAAGTCCACCCGCCGGAAGTCCGGCCAGTAGGCCTCGCAGAAGTAGAACTCGGTGTGCACGCTCTGCCAGAGCAGGAAGCCGCCGATCCGCTGCTCGCCGGACGTGCGGATCACGAGGTCCGGATCGGGCTGCCCCTTGGTGTAGAGGTGCGCGGCGATCTCCTCCACCGTGAGGCTCTGCGCGACCTGCTCGACCGATTCCCCGCGCGCGCCGTGCTCGCTCAGGAGCGAGCGCACCGCGTCCGCGATCTCCTGCCGCCCGCCGTACCCGACGGCGACGTTGACCGTCATCCCCTCGACGTCCGCCGTGAGTGCCTCCGCCGCGCGCAGCTGCTCGGCCGTGCTCTCCGGGAGAAGCTCGAGCGCGCCGAGTGCGTGGATGCGCCAGCGTCGCGACGTCGCGAGGCCGGCGACCGCGTCCTCGATGATCGTCACCAGGTCGCTCAGCTCCTGCGGGTCGCGGCGCAGGTTGTCGGTCGAGAGCATCCAGAGCGTGACGACCCCGACCCCGATCTGGTCCGCCCAGCCGAGCACGTCGACGATCTTCTCGGCGCCGGCCCGGTGGCCGTGCGCGGGCGGCGCGGCGACCTGCCGGGCCCAGCGGCGGTTGCCGTCCATCATGATGCCGATGTGGTGCGGGACCTCGGCCGTACGCAGCGCGCGCTGCAGGCGGCGCTCGTACAGGCCGTACAGCGCCCGGTCCACGATGCTCTCGGCCACCCGACCCTCTCCTGTCGCCCTGTGCGGCTCGTCCGCGCCGTCCATCCGCGCTCGTTCGTCGCGCGTGCCCGCGCGTCGTCCTGGCCGAGTCCTGCCTCGCCGTACCGCGACAAACTACCCCGCTGCTCGAGGCCGCGCCGCGCGGTCCGCGCCCGTGCCGCACGCGGTCGCTCCGCATGCTCACCATCTCGTCACGGGTCGACCACGTCAGGGGCGGACGGTCCTGCCGTCACGAACCTACGGTGCGGTAACCTACGGTGACGTAACCACGCGCCGCCCGTGCGCCGTGGCCGCACCGGACGCATGACGGCCACCGGGCCGCGGGCGCTGACGGCGAACCGCCCTCGGCCGCGCGACGGCGACGAGCCAGGAGGTGGGATGACGCGCGTGAGCGACCCCCAGCACGAGCAGGACGAGCGGCGCCCGCAGCGACCGCAGCGCCCGACCGTCGAGTCCGCCGTCGAGCAGCTCGCGGCCGCGGTCAAGCCGCGCCTGCGCGGCTGGATCCACGCCGGGATGACGCCGTTCGCGATCGCCGTCGGCGTCACGCTCCTGGTGATCTCGCCCACGCCCGCGGCGCGCTGGAGCACGCTCGTCTTCGGGCTCGCGACGACGATCCTGTTCGGCGCGAGCGCCGTCTACCACCGCGGCACGTGGTCCCCGCGCACCCTGGCGATCCTGCGCCGGATCGACCACTCGAACATCTTCCTCGTCATCGCCGGCACCTACACGCCCCTCGCGGTGCTCCTGCTGCCGACGCCGACCGCGAGAACCCTCCTCCTCGTGGTCTGGGCAGGAGCGCTCGTCGGCATCGCCCTGCGCGTGTTCTGGCTCTCCGCCCCGCGCTGGCTCTACGTCCCGATCTACCTGGCGCTCGGCTGGGTCGCGGTGGCGTTCCTGCCGTCCTTCTACCGCTCGGGCGGCCCAGCCGTGATGTGGCTGGTCATCGGCGGGGGGCTCGCCTACACCCTCGGCGCGGTGGTGTACGCGCTCAAGCGCCCCAACCCGAGCCCGCGGTGGTTCGGCTTCCACGAGATCTTCCACGTCGGCACGCTGCTCGGGTACACGTGCCACGCGATCGCGATCTTCATCACGGTGCTCGCGCTGCGCTGAGCCGTCCCCGCACACCCGGGTCGCGCTGCTCCACACTGGCCGGGTGCGACGGGGTCGGGTCGTGACACGCGGTCGGGCCGTGACACGGTGTGACGCGAGAGCGACTCACCCTCACGCCGCAGCGACTCGCCTCGCGACACCGCCCGAACGCCTGGCTTTGACCTGCAGCGACGCGCGGACGACCGACGCGGAGGCACGCCCAGTCGCTCTCCCGTCACGCCCAGTCGCTCTCCCGTCACGGCGGACCAGCGCCCGACGGCGACCGCAGCGCCGAGCGCTCGGGTCGCCTACGCTCGCCTCACCGAGCGACGGAGACAGCAGTGGCGCAGAGCACCGCATCGAAGAAGGCCGCCAAGGCCAAGGGCAAGACCGGCAAGAACGGCAAGCCCGAGGAGGCGAAGAACGGCAAGGCCGGCAAGTCGAAGGGCAAGCCCGAGAAGGCGAAGAACGGCAAGGCCGGCAAGTCGAAGACCGAGCCCGACAAGGCCGAGGAGGCCAAACCCCCGAAGGGCAGGCGGCCCGGGCCCGACAAGCCTGCGCCGGACACGAGCACGGCCACCAAGGCCACCAAGCCCGTCAAGCCCGCCAAGCCCGAACCCACGGACGCCGACGAGCCCGACGTGTACACCGCGGACCCGGTCGAGGTCACCCAGGAGGGCGCGAAGGACTGGTCCGAGCCGGTCGGCCCGCTCCTGCGCCCGGGCAACGGGTTCGACCTCGCGACGTTCGACGCCGGCGCCACCCCGGGCTGGGACGGCTCGGAGAAGGACGCCGAGCGGCGGATGGCAGCGCTCGGCGAGGAGCTGTCCGAGCTCCAGGAGCGGCTGTACGCCGAGGGCCGCTCCGGCGGGACTCGATCGGTCCTGCTGGTGCTGCAGGGCCTGGACACCTCGGGCAAGGGCGGTATCGCGCGCCACGTGCTCGGCATGGTCGATCCGCAGGGCGTCGCACTGCGCTCGTTCGGCGTGCCGACCCTCCAGGAGCGTGAGCACCACTTCCTCTGGCGCATCCGCAATGCGCTTCCGCCCACCGGGCGCATCGGCCTGTTCGACCGCTCGCACTACGAGGACGTCCTCGTGGCGGTGGTCGACGAGCTCGCGCCGCCGGAGGAGCTCGACGCCCGCTACGGCGAGATCAACGACTTCGAGGCCGAGCTGGCGGGCAGCGGCACCACGATCGTGAAGGTCGCGCTCGTGATCTCGCCCCAGGAGCAGTACGACCGCCTGCACGAGCGGCTCGAGCGCCCCGACAAGCACTGGAAGTTCTCGGTCGGCGACCTCGCGACGCGCGCCAAGTGGCCGCAGTACACGCAGGCGTACCAGCGCGTGTTCGACCGGACCTCCACCGAGGGTGCGCCCTGGCACGTCGTGCCCGCCGACAACAAGTGGTTCAGCCGGCTCGTCGTCACCGAGCTGCTCACGCAGGCGCTGCGCGACCTCGACCTCGGCTGGCCCGTCGCCGACTTCGATGTCGACGCAGCCCGCGCCGCGCTCGAGGAGACGAAGGACCAGGGCACGACGGCGAGCTGACCTCCCGGCGTCGGCGCCACCCGGCGCGGCGCGGGTGAGTCGTGCGCGCCGGTCCGTCGCCCGCGTGACGGCCGATCCCGTGGGGTCAGTCGGTCGCGCGGGTCAGTCGGTCGCGCGGGTCAATCGTCCCCCGCGGTCAGTCGGTCGCGCGCTCGGCGGGCACCACGCGGTAGCGCCGGTGTGCCAGCACGGGGACCCGCTCGCGCACGGCCCGCAGCTGCGCGAGGTCGACGTCCGCCGTGAGCACGTGCGTGTCGGACGGGGCGCCGTCGTCCTCGCCGACCGCGGAGACAAGCACCGCCCCGGTCGGGTCCACCACGGCGCTGGCGCCGACGCGCCCGTGCCCGCCCTGGCTCGCGAGCGCCAGGTAGGCCGTCGTCTCGATGGCCCGGGCCCGCGTCAGCACGGAGAGCTGCTCGACCTTGCCGGGCCCGCTCGCCCACGCGGCGCCCACGGCCACGACGTCGGGCGGCCGTGGCGGCTCGATTGCCGCCGCCGCCTGCCCGGCCCGTGCCGGCGTGGCGGCACCGTCCGCGAGGTCGAGCAGCGCGCGGACGGACTCGGGGAACCGCAGGTCGTAGCACGTCACCACGCCGAGCCGGAGCGAGGCGTCGCGGCACGGCACGTCGAGCACGAGCGGGCGGGCCGGGTCGCCCGCGTCGAGCAGGTCCGACTCACGCGCCCCGAACGCGTCGTAGCGGTGCACCTTGGCGTAGCGCCCGAGCTCGGCGCCGTCCGGACCCACGACGACGGTGACGTTGAGCGCACGACCCTCCTGCGCCGTCGGGAGCACGACCCCCGCGACCACGGTGACGCCGCACGCCGTGGCGACCTCGCGCAGGGCGGCGAGGAACGGGCCGTCGTCCGGCTCGGCGAGGGCGGGCACGAGCCGCGCCTCCCAGCCCGACGCGTACTCGGGCAGCACGACGAGCCGGGCGCCCTCCGCGGCCGCCTCCCGCACGGCGCGTACCGCCTCGGCTCGCGCGGCCGCCCGACCCGCCGGCTCGGCGCCGTGGTCGGCCGACAGCTGCACGACGGCGAGGCGCACCCTCACGGCTCCTCCCGCCGCTCCTTCGTGCTCGCGGGCGCGTCGGCCACGGGCGCATCGGCCACGGGCGCGTCGGCCGCGTCGGCGACGCGGACCACGTCACCCGAGCCGTCCGCGCCGGTGACGATCCCAGCGCCGGCACCCGAGCCGGCCTGCGCCGGGCCACCCTCGGACCGCCCGCCCGACGCGGCGCGCTCCGCGAGGAGCTGCTCGTCGGCGAGGCGCTGCTCGGCGTTCTGCGCGCGGCGCAGGTGCTTGATGAAGGAGCGGATGAGCACGAGCAGCGCGAGCGCCAGCGCGAACGTCACGACGAACCCGAGCAGGCCGGGCGTGACCTCGTCCGGGTCGGGCGCGGTGTCCGCGAGCACGAGGCCGACGGCGAGCACGCCTGCCCCGGCCATCAGCGCAGCCCCGCGAACAGGTCGGTCTCGAGCTCGCCGTCGTCGGCCGCTGCGCCGGAGGACGCACCCGCCGCGCCGTCCGCGCCCGAGCCGAGGGTGCTCGCGACGAGCTCGAACTCGTCCCAGGGCCACACGCGTGCCTCGAGGTCGCGCGGGACGGCGAAGAAGAAGCCGTCCGGGTCGATCTGCGTGGCGTGCGCAAGCAGCGCGGCGTCGCGGGCGGGGAAGTACTCGGCCACGTCGATGCGGGTGGTCGGGGTGCGCCCGCCCTCGCCGTCCCACTCCGCGAGCCACGACCCGAACGGCGACTCCGCGCCGTCCGCGACCAGCGCCTCGTGCACCGCGACCATCCGCTGGCGGCGGAACGCCGCGTGGTAGTAGACCTTCGCGACCTGCCACGGCTCCCCGAGCTCGGGGTGCTGGGTGGGGTCGGCGGCCGCCTCGACCGCGGCCATCGAGACGACGTGAGTCATGATGTGGTCCGGGTGCGGGTAGCCGCCGCTCTCGTCGTAGGTGAGCAGCACCTGCGGGCGGAAGTCGCGGATGCGGGCCACGAGCGCCGGCACCGTCTCGGTCAGCGGCGCGAGGGCGAAGCAGCCGTCCGGCAGTGGGGGCAGCGGGTCACCCTCAGGCAGTCCGGAGTCCACGAAGCCGAGCCACTCCTGCCGCACGCCGAGCGCCTGCGCGGCGGCGGCCATCTCGCGCCGGCGCAGCCCGGGCAGGTCGGACAGGACCTCGGGGTCGTGCGCGAGGCGGGGGTTGAGCACGTCGCCCCGCTCACCTCCGGTGCACGTGACGACCAGGACGTCCACGCCCTCCGCGGCGTACTTCGCCATGGTCGCGGCGCCCTTGCTGGACTCGTCGTCGGGATGCGCGTGCACGGCCATGAGGCGCAGCTCGCTCACGTAGCCTCCAGGGTGGTTCGCGGGCCCGGACGGGCCCCGCGGAAGTTGGACGTTCCCATCCTCGCACCCCACACTGGACGGGTGAGCCAGCCCTCCCCCGACCTGCTCGTACGCCGGTACGGGCAGTCGCGCCGGGGCGCGGGCGGCGGCGCCGGGCGCTCGAACCGGCTCGCGGTGATCGGCAGCGTCGTCGTCGCGCTCCTCGTCACCGCCGTGGTGGTGTGGCTCCTCGTCCGGCAGACCGCGCCGGTCGCCACGGCGACGGTCGGCACCTCGCGCATCGTCTCGGACTCGGTCGTCGAGGTGGACCTCACCGTGGTCCGCTCGGATCCGAGTATCGCCGTCCGCTGCTCGGTCGAGGCCCTCGACGGCACACTCGCGCAGGTCGGCGCGCGCGACGTCGAGATCCCCGCGGGCACGGACGGCCACGTGACCGTCCCCGTCGAGATCACCACGTTCACCCGCGCGGAGCAGGGCCGGGCGATCGAGAACAGCTGCGTCGCCGCCGACTCCTGACTCCGCGGAACACCCGCGCGCCCGGATTCGACGGCGGTACGCGCCACGATCGCGCGGCATCGGCGGTATCATGGTCGTTTCGCCGCTCATGCGGCACTCGACGCCACGTCCCGGCGGGACGTGGCGTCGGCACGTAGGGTGCGAGGCGCCGTCGCCGGACTGCCCTCCCCCATCGCACGCGAAGGAGACAGACGTGGCCGCTACCACCTGGCTGACCCAGGACGCCTACGACCGGCTGAAGGCCGAGCTCGAGCACCTCAAGGGTCCGGGCCGCGCCGAGATCACGGCCCGCATCGAGCAGGCCCGGTCCGAGGGCGACCTCAAGGAGAACGGCGGTTACCACGCCGCCCGCGAGGAGCAGGGCAAGGCCGAGGGCCGCATCCGCCAGCTCGAGGAGATCCTCCGGACCGCGGAGGTCGGCGAGGCTCCCCCGGACGACGGCGTGGTGGAGGCCGGCATGGTCGTCACCGCGGAGGTCGGCGGCGACGAGCTGCGCTTCCTCTTCGGCTCGCGCGAGGTCTCCGGCGACACCGACCTCGACGTCTTCTCGCCGTCGTCCGCGCTCGGTGCGGCGATCGACGGCAAGAAGGTCGGCGAGACGACGTCGTACACGACGCCGAAGGGCGTGGAGATCTCCGTCAAGATCATCGACGCCAAGCCGTTCGCCGGCTGACCCGGCGGACCGGCCAGGCTGACCGACCGACCTCGGTCCTGCCGTGCCGCTCAGCGCGACGCGCACTCGAAGGGCTCACCGCCTCGACGCGGTGGGCCCTTCGTGCTGCGTGCCTCGGTCGCGGCGTTCGCCGCGCGCGGTGGGCGCCGATCGCAGGGGGCGAGCGGTGCCCGACGGCGAGCCTCACCGCTCGACCGTCGGGTACCCCTCCCGGCGCATCGCCGCCACGATCGTGGCCGAGTGGTCCCAGCCCTTCGTCGCGATCTCGAGGTCGACCGTGGTGTCCTCGATCGAGATGCCGACGCCGGTCCGCACGTGCGAGACCGTGACCACGTCGCCCCGGCAGGCACCGACCACGCCGAGCAGGCCGGCGAGAGCGCCGGGGCGGTCCGGGATCGTCGCGCGCAGGTGCAGGTAGCGGCCCGCGGCCGCCATGCCGTACCGGAACAGCTTGCGCAGTAGCACCGGGTCGACGTTGCCGCCCGACAGCACGACGACGACAGGCCGCTCGCGGTCCACGAGGTCGGCGGCCGCCGCGTTCCCGCCCGCCCGGTAGGCGGGCACGAGCGCCGCGATCCCGGCCGCGCCGGCGGGCTCCACCACCTGCTTGGCCCGCTCGGCGAGCGAGAGCACGGCGCGGGAAAGCTCGTCCTCCGAGACCGTCACCACCGGCACCCCGCGACCGGCCACGACGGCGAACGGCACGTCTCCCGGCAGGCCCACCGCGATGCCGTCGGCCATCGTCCGCTGCGGCGGCACGCTGACGGGGCGGCCGGCGGCCAGCGACGCCGGGTAGGCCGCGGCGCGCGCGGCCTGGACCCCGATGACCCGCACGTCGGCGGGCACCGCGGCGGCGATCCCGGCCAGCAGCCCACCGCCGCCCGTCGGCACGACGATCGTGCCGACGTCGGGCACCTGCTCGAGGATCTCCAGTCCGACCGTGCCCTGACCGGCCACCACGGCGGGGTGGTCGAAGGGGTGCACGAACGTGCGGCCCTCCTCCAGCGCCACGAGTCGCGCCCGCGCCACCGCGTCCTCGACCGTGTCGCCGTCCAGGACGACGCGCGCTCCGTAGGACTGCGTCGCCTCGACCTTCGGCAGCGCCGCGTCGGCAGGCATGTGCACCTCGGCGTCCACGCCCAGTCGCCGCGCCGCCCAGGCCACGCCTTGCGCGTGGTTGCCCGCGCTGGCGGCGACGACGCCGCGGCGCCGCTCGCCGTCGGACAGCTGCGCCATCCGGTTCATCGCGCCGCGGACCTTGAACGAGCCGGTGCGCTGCAGGTGCTCGCACTTGAGTCGCACGTCCGCGCCGAACAGGGCGGAGTAGGCCTCCGAGGTCTCGATCGGCGTGCGGTGCAGCGCGTCCCCCAGCACGGCCCGGGCGGCAAGCACGTCCTCGAGCGAGACCGTGGGCGGGGCTGCCTGCGAGGCGGCGGCCGGGGTGCCGGCACCGTGTCCGGCGTGCTCACCGACGGCGTGGCCGGTCCCGTGGTCGATCGTGTGGTCGACCGCGTGGTCGACCGCGTGGTCGGAGGGTTCCAGGGCGCGGTCGGGGGCGAGATCGAAGGGCTGCTCACGCACCCCGCCAGCCTGCCACGGGGAACACTCCGGCGCCCGGCACGGTTGACCCTCTGAGGAGAGGAGAGCGCCATGTTCTTTGCGAAGGCCCCCGTCATGGTCACCGTCGACGAGGCACTGCCCGGCCGGGAGACGCCCGCGTTCGACACCGAGGGGACCCACCGGGTGCTCGGAACCCCCATCCACGGCCCCTGGCCGGAGGGCACGCAGGTGCTGTACGTCGCGATGGGGTGTTTCTGGGGCGAGGAGAAGCACTTCTGGCAGATCCCCGGGGTGGTGACGACCGCCGTCGGGTACATGGGCGGCTTCACGCCGAACCCGACCTACGAGGAGACGTGCACGGGCCGCACCGGTCACACCGAGACGGTGCTGATCGCCTACGACCCCGCGCGCGTCTCGCTCGACACGCTGCTGGAGACGTTCTGGACCCAGCACGACCCCACCCAGGTGTACCGACAGGGCAACGACCGCGGCACGCAGTACCGGTCCGCGATCTTCTGGACCACGCCCGAGCAGGCCGAGAAGACCGCCGCGACGCGGGAGGTCTACCAGGAGCGCCTCACGGCGGCCGGGTACGGCGCGATCACGACCGACGCGCGGCCCGCGGACGAGGCCGGCCCGTTCTGGTACGCCGAGCCGTACCACCAGCAGTACCTCGTGTGGAACCCGACGGGCTACTGCCCGCTGCACGCGACGGGCGTCACCTTCTAGAAGCGCTGCTCGGGCGTGCCACGCTGCGGCGCGGCCCGGGCGGGCGTGAGTCCGGCGCGCGCGGCCGCGGGAGCCGGACACCCGAGCGTACGCTCGGGTCCCCCCGCCGCTTTGACTGGTCGCCGTGTCACATTGACTGGCTGGATCACCCGGCACCCGCACGGGCACTTCGGTCATCCCGCTGACCTGCGGCGACGCCAGGGGCCAGAGCCGCTCGAGGATCTGGCCAGTCAATGCGACCGGGCCACCAGTCAAACCGACCGGGCCGCCGGGCAGGCGGCGGTGGCCCGCGCCACGCGCCGGTCACCCGAGCCGACGACGGCGAGGGGGCGCCTCCCGCAGGAGGCGCCCCCTCGCCGTCGTGCCCGTGGCACCCGACGTGCGCGTCGCCCACCCGGCGAGGACCGCCGTCAGAACGTCGGCGGCGTGTGCCAGATGCGGTCGATGTAGTCGCGCATCGACCGGTCGGAGGAGAAGTACCCGGACCGGGCGACGTTGAGGATCGCCGAGCGGGTCCACGCCTCCTGGTCGGCGTAGGCGGCGTCGACCTTCTCCTGCGCCTCGAGGTAGGAGGCGTAGTCGGCCAGCACCATGAAGCGGTCCTCGTACAGCAGGTTCGCCACCACCGGCTCGAACGTCGTCTTGTCGCCGCCGGAGAACGCGCCGGAGGAGATGAGGTCGATCGCGCGGCGCAGGTTCGGGTCCGCCTCGTAGAACGAGCTCGGCACGTATCCCTTCGCCGCGAGCGCCTCGACCTCGGGCTCGAGCATCCCGAACAGGAAGAAGTGCTCGTCGCCGACCAGCTGGCGGATCTCGACGTTCGCGCCGTCGTCCGTCCCGATCGTGAGGGCGCCGTTGAGCGCGAACTTCATGTTGCCCGTACCCGAGGCCTCCTTGCCGGCGAGCGAGATCTGCTCGGACAGGTCGGCGGCCGGGATGAGCTTCTCGGCGAGCGTGACGTTGTAGTTCGGCGGGAACAGGACGTTGATCCGGTCCTGCACCTTCGGGTCCGCGTTCACCACGGTGCCGACGGCGTTGATGAGGTGGATGATCTCCTTCGCCATCTTGTAGCCCGGCGCCGCCTTGGCGCCGAACACGAAGGTCCGGGGCGTGACGTCGGCGGGGTCCAGCTCGCCTGTGGAGATCCGGTCGTAGAGCGTGACGATGTGCAGCACCTTGAGGAGCTGGCGCTTGTACTCGTGCAGGCGCTTGACCATCACGTCGAGCATGTGGTCGTCCCCGACCGAGAGGCCGTCGCGCTGCTGCAGCACGCCGTTGAGGCGACGCTTGTTGTGCGCCTTGACCTCACGGAAGCGCAGGCGGAAGTCCTCGTCCTCGGCGAACGGCTCGAGCTCGCGCAGCCGCTCGAGGTCGGTGATCCAGCCGACCCCGACCGCGTCCGTGATGAGCTCCGACAGTGCCGGGTTCGCCAGGCGCACGAACCGCCGCGGCGTGATGCCGTTGGTGACGTTCGTGAACTTGCCCGGGTAGAACTCGTCGAAGTCCGGGAGCACCTTGTCCCGCAGCAGCTGGGAGTGCAGCTCGGCGACGCCGTTGACCTTCGCGCCGGCGACGGTGGCCAGGTAGGCCATCCGGACCGACCGCTCGGGGTGCTCGGCGATGATCGACATCCGCCGGATCCGCAGCTCGTCGTCGCCGAACCGCTCGCGCACGGCCTCGAGGAACTCGTCGTTGATCCGGTAGATGATCTCCAGGTGCCGCGGCAGCAGCTTGCCGAGCAGCGCGACCGGCCAGACCTCGAGCGCCTCCGGCAGCAGGGTGTGGCAGGTGTACGCGAAGCACTTCTGGGTGATGGCCCAGGCGTCGTCCCAGTCCATCTTGCGCTCGTCGACGAGCACGCGCATGAGCTCCGGCACCGCGATCACCGGGTGGGTGTCGTTAAGCTGGAAGATGATCCGCTCCGGCAGCCTGGCGAGGTCGAAACCCTCGGGCAGCACGTCGTCGAGGAAGTTCGCGATCGACGCGGCGACGAAGAAGTACTGCTGCTGCAGCCGCAGCTCCTTGCCCTGCGGCGTGGAGTCCTCGGGGTAGAGCACCTTGGAGATGTTCTCCGCGAAGGTCTGCGCGCGCACGGCCTCCTCGTAGTCACCCGAGTTGAAGATGCGCAGGTCGAACGCGTCGGTCGCCACCGCGCGCCACAGCCGGAGCGTGTTGACGCGGCCGTTCTGGTAGCCCGGGACCATGTAGTTGTAGGGCACGGCCTGCACGTTCCACGCCGGAATCCAGCGCGAGCGCTCGACGCCCTCGTCGTCGTAGGTCTCGGTGCGACCGCCGAAGTGGACCGTCTGCGCCGCCTCCGGGTGCGGGAACTCCCACGGTGCGCCGAGCGCGAGCCAGGAGTCGGGCTGCTCGACCTGGCGCCCGTCGACGAAGGTCTGCCGGAAGATGCCGTACTCGTACCGGATGCCGTACCCGATGCAGGGCACGCTCATCGTCGCGAGCGAGTCGATGAAGCACGCGGCGAGCCGGCCGAGGCCGCCGTTGCCCAGCCCGGGCTCCACCTCCTGGGCCCGCAGGTCCGCGAGGTCGATGCCGCACTGCGCGAGGCCCTGCTTCACGATGTCCGTCAGACCGGTCGCGAGCAGTGCGTTGTTGAGCTGCCGCCCGAGCAGGTACTCCGCGGACAGGTACGCCACACCCTTGGACTGCGTGTCGGCCTGGCGCCGCAGCGTCTCGAGCCAGCGCGCCATGAGGTAGTGCCGCACCGTGCGGGCCAGCGCGAGGTACTGGTCGTTGACCTCGGACCCCGTCAGCGCCACACCCTGACCGAAGTTCAGCTCGCGCAGGAACTCGCGCACGAACCCGTCGACCGAGCTCGCCGGCGATCCCACCGGGGACAGCGCCAGCGGGTGGGTCGCCTTCAGGCGGTGGGCCGCGGGCGCGGTCGTGGCAGCCTGCGCTGCGGGGGACGACGGCGAGCCCTGGGTCTCGTTCGTCGGTGCGGTGTTCGGCACGGAGTCTCCTGCGGTGATCTCGGACACGCGCCAACGCTAACGGGTACGTGGCCTCGCGGGACACGGTTGGTGGCGCTCGACGTCGGCGGCGGCCGGACCGGATCGGGGCGTCGTGCCCCGCAGGAGCCCCGAAACCGGTGCAACTTGCCGCAAGCGACGTTGCGGAGATGTGATGCAGTTCACACTGACGGGCCCCGGCAATCGGATGCGACGTGGCGTCGTGCTCAGGCTGTGATCCGACCGTGGCCGCACGTGATCGGGTCCCGCCTCCGGACGTGGACCGCTCGCCGGCGGCGGCACCGCACGTCCCGTGCGACAGACTGACCCGATGACGACCCCGGCGCCCCGCGCGACGCTCGCCAGCCCGACGTCCGGCTGGGGCGTCGCCGCGATGGCGCTGGTCAGCGCGAGCGCGGTCGTGCTCTACGTCGCCCGCTCGCCGTGGGGCTACGCGGTGCTGGCGGCCGGCCTGCTCCTGGCGTACGCCGTGGACCGGGTGCTGCTGCGCTCGCTGGCGTGCGTCGCCGTCGGGCTCCTGCTGCTCTCGGCGACGGACCTCGCGGCGGACCTGAGCGATGCGGGGATGGTGCGCTTCGCCGTCGTGCTCTCGTTGGCGGTGCTGCTGCCGACGCTCGCGTCGCGGCGCCTCGTGGCGCGCGACGCCGTGGTGTTCCCGCTGCGCACCGGGCGGCGCTGGTCGCGCGGCGCGTGGGCGTACCTCCTCGTCGTGGTGACCGCGGGCTACCTCGTCCTGCCGTGGTACTTCCTGTCCTCGGGCGCCTACCGGAACTGGCCGGCGATCGAGACCGGCAACGAGATCGGCCGGCTGTTCGTCGGCGTCAACGCCGTGGGGATCTGGGACGAGCTGTTCTTCGTCTGCATCGTGTTCGCGCTCTACCGCCGGCACGTGCCGCTCTGGCTGGCCAACCTGCTGCAGGCGGTGGTGTTCGTGTCGTTCCTGTGGGAGCTCGGCTACCGCTCGTGGGGTCCGCTGCTCACGATCCCGTTCGCGCTGATCCAGGGCTGGACGTTCGCGCTCACGAAGTCGCTCACCTACGTGGTGACGGTGCACCTGCTCTTCGACGCGGTCGTGTTCATGGTGCTCGTGCACGCCCACAACCCCGAGCTGTTCGACATCTTCCTCACCGCGCCCTGGTGAGCGCGCGCCCGACCGGCGACGCGAGCGCGGCGCTCAGAAGCGCTCAGAACCGGGACGAGCTGCCCGACCCGCTGAAGCTGCCGCCGCTGCTGTAGCCCGCCGTCGAGCCACCGGCGCCCGACGCGCTCACGCGCGAGGACTCCACGGCGTGCGTCCCGGAGACCACGCCGCTGCGGAAGGCCCCGACCGCGAACCAGGTCCACGTGGGATCACCGGTCGCGAGGATGGTCGTCTCGGCCGGGCGGCGTGCGCGGGCCTTGCGCAGCTCGTCCGTGACGAGCTCCTCCTCGGACTCCTTCTCCCCCACCACCCGCGCCACGGCGGCGGCGAGCGTGTCGAGCGCGGTGGACAGCGCGTCGCGCGCGGCACGGAGCCGGTCCAGGCCGTCGTCAGGGGTCAGCACGCCTGTCTCGAGGCCGCCGCGCAGCTCGCTCAGCTCCCCGTCCAGGCGCCCGGCGAGCTCGCGCAGCGCCGCCACCTCGGGCAGGTCGCGCGCCTCGTCGGGCAGGGTGTCGCTCAGCAGGTCCGGCACCTGGTCCAGATCGCGCCGCAGCGGCTCGACCTCGTGCGCCCACACGCTCTCCCAGGTCGCGCCGCGGGTGAGGAACGTCGCCGTCGCCGCGATGACGTCGTCGAGGGCGTCCAGGCGCTCGGCCTCGGCGCGGAACCGGGTGAGGGTGGCGAGCGCGGCGGGTGAGTCGTAGTCGGGCTCCGGGATCGCCTGCGCCTCGCCTGCCAGGGGCGTGAGGGTGCGGAACGCCTGGGTGTACTCGTCGAGCCGCTCGAGCATCGCGCCGCCGTAGCGCGAGGACTCGGGGATCACGCGCGCGTGCACCTGCGTGACGTCCAGGTCCCGCACCACGTTCGCGTACGCCGTGTCGCCCGCTGCACGCGCCTGCGCGCTGCGGCGGGACCGGCGCATCCCGGTGCCCACGTAGGCGGCCGAGCCGCCGAGGGTGAGCAGCCACGCGAGCGCCGGAAGCATGCCACCGGCCCAGCGCACGCCGGGCTCGTTCATCCGCGCGGCGGCCGCGTCGATCCCGTCGATCGCCCCGTCGGTCCACTGCCCGGCGCGGAAGTCGTCCTTGGTCGCCTCCTGGATCTGGTCCTGTGCCTCCTGGGCCACAGCGCGGTTCTCCCCGAAGTACGTGCCCACGAGGCGACCCTCGGGATCGACGGCGAGGATGAACAGATCGTCGGCCCACGTCTGGCCGTCGGCCGAGAGCCAGTCCGGGCGCTCCTCCTGCGCGTAGGCGAGGACCGCGTTGTTGAGCGCGTAGTCGTCCGTGAGCGCCGCGGTGCCGCCCGCGTTCGTGAAGACCGCGACGGTCGTCGGCTCGTAGAACCGCACGTCGTCCACGCCGTCGAGCAGGTCGGGCGCGTAGAGGATCCCCGCGGTGTCCTCGATCTGCACCTCGGTCGCCGCGAGGCCGGGCGCCTGGGCGAGGTAGGTCGCCGTCGCGGTCCCGGCGATGCCAAGGGTGGCGACGGCGCTGACGAGAACGCGTCGGCGGACGGACATTGGGCTCCTCGCGGGTCGGATCGAGTGGGGTCGGGGCTGCGGCGAACCGTCCAGCGTAGTCCGCGACGGCGAGGTCGTGTCAGCCGTGGCTCGTGGTCCACTCCAGCAGTCGCTCCACCGGCCACGTCGTGATCACGTCGTCCGGGTCCACCCCGGCACGGGCCGCGCGACTCGCCGCGAGCGGCAGCCAGGAGAGCTGGCCGGGGGCGTGGGAGTCGGAGTCGATCGAGAACAGGCAGCCCGTCTCGACGGCGAGCGCGATCAGCTCCTGCGGCGGGTCGCGCCGCTCGGGGCGGGAGTTGATCTCGACGGCGGTGCCGAGCTCCCGGCACGCCTCGAACACGATCTCGGCGTCGAAGGTCGACGGCGGGCGCGGCTTCCCCTCGACCTTGCGGCCCGTGCAGTGGCCCAGCACGTCGACGTGCGGGTTCGCGACGGCGGTCACCAGCCGCCGCGTCATCGCCGCCGACTCCATCCGCAGCTCGCTGTGCACCGACGCGACCACGACGTCGAGCCGGCCGAGCAGCTCGCTCTCCTGGTCCAGCGACCCGTCCGGAAGGATGTCCACCTCGATACCGGTGAGGACGCGGAACGGCTCGCCCTCGCCGTCGGACGCCTCGTGCTCGGCCACCAGCGCCTCGTTGAGCGCGGCGATCTCGTCGAGCTGCGCGCGCAGGCGCGCCGGGCTCAGGCCGCGCGCCACCGTGAGGCGCGGGGAGTGGTCGGTGACCGCGAGGTAGGAGCGGCCCAGGCGGCGGGCCACGCGGGCCATCTCCCCGGCCGGCGTGGAGCCGTCGGAGGCCTCGGTGTGGGAGTGCAGGTCGCCGCGCAGCCGGGCGGCGAAGGCCCGGCCCGCGTCGTCGTCCACCGCCAGTACCTCGGTGGCCGAGGCGCGCGCGCTCACGAGGGCCGTCGGGACGGTCCCGGCGAGAGCCTGGGTGATGGCGGTCGCCGTCGAGGACCCGATCCCGGGCAGTCGCTGCCACGCCGCGGCGGACGTGCCGAGGGCCTCCCGGCCCTGCGCCGGGAGGCCCTCGACCGCGTCGGCCGCGTTGCGGTAGGCCATGACGCGGTGGCTGTCGACCCGCGCGCGCTCGCGCCAGAACGCAATCTCCCGCAGCGCCGCGACGGGGTCGGGCGCCTCGGGGTCGAAGACGTACGGGTCGCTCATCCGTCGGGTCGGGGTCGGGTTCGAGATTGGGGACGAGACCGGGCTCAGCGGGCCCCGACGATGTCGACGACGAACACCAGCGTGTCCGTGCCCTTGATCCCGGCCGCCGGCATGCCGCGGTGGCCGTAGCCGAGGTGCGGCGGGATCGAGACGAGGACGCGCGAGCCGATCTGCTGACCGACGAGCGAGTCGTCCCAGCCGGAGATCACGGCACCGACGCCGATCGGGAACGAGATGGAGGAGCCGCGGTCGTAGGAGTTGTCGAAGATCCGACCACCCCAGGTCTGGCCGAGGTAGTGCACCTCGATGCTCTGGCCGGCCTCGACCTCCTCGCCGCTGCCCTGCTCGAGCACCTGCACCTGCAGGTCCTCGGGTGCGGGGGTCTCGGGGAAGGAGAGGACGGGCTTCTCACCGAACGTGCCGGTCACGGTGGGCAGCGACTGAGCCATGGGGGTCCCTTCTCGGGTGGAGTCGTGCGAACACCTCAGCCTAAGCGGAGGCCCCCGCGCGCGCCGTCGACGGCCTCACGCCCCGAGCTGCTCGAGGAAGGCGCGTTGGCGCGGCCAGCGGTAGCCCTCCCCGCCCTCGTGGCCGTTGTAGCGGTAGACGTCGATCTGCGACCCGGCGCGGTGCCCGTAGTGGTTGAACGCGGCGTACACCGTGGACGGCGGGCACGTCATGTCCATGAGGGCCGCCGAGAACAGCGCGGGCGCCGTCGCGCGCATGCCGTGGTGGGCCGCGTCGAGGTAGGACCACGTGCGCGCCACCATGGCCTCGGCGGCCGGGTCGCGGTGGGTGTGCAGGTAGTCGGCGAGCTCGCGGTAGGGGTACGCGTCGGTCATCCCCATCGCGCGGGTCACCTGGCACAGGAACGGGACGTCGGGCATCACCGCCACCAGGTCGGGGGCGAGGCCGCCGACGGCGAGCGCCAGTCCCCCGCCCTGGCTCACCCCGGTCACGGCGACCCGGGCCGGGTCGACGCCGTCCAGGCCGCGCATGACGGCGACGGCGCGCACCGCGTCGACGTAGACGCGCGTGTAGTAGTGCTCGCGCGGATCCTCGATGCCGCGCGTCATGAGGCCCGGGACGGTGGGGCCGGACGGCCCGACCGGATCGGGCGTGCCGCCGCCGGTCCCCCACGTCGCACCCTGGCCGCGGGTGTCCATCACGAGGTGCGCGCGGCCGGACGCGGCCCAGGCGAGCCGCTCGTGCGGCAGACCGCGGCCGCCGCCGTAGCCCAGGTACTCCACGACGCCGGGGATGCCCGCGCTGCTCGCGTGCGGGCGAGGTGAGCCAGCCCGTCCCGCGCCACCGTGTGCTGGCCGGGCGAGCCACGCCTTGATGCGGTGGCCGCCGTAGCCCGCGAAGTCGACGTCGAACACCTCGACCGCGCTCAGGCCGGTGTCGACAGGCGCGATCCGCACGTCGAGGTCGTGCTCACGCGTCTCCTCCAGGACGGAGGTCCAGAACACGGAGAAGTCGCGCGGGACCGGGAGGATCGGGCGGTAGGAGGGGAGCTCGGCGGCGGGGATGTCGAAGAAGGCCACGGCGTACCAGCCTAGGCCGTGCGGGTCGCTCGCTCAGGTTCCGAGGTAGCGGCCCGGCTTGTGGTTGAGCACGAGCACGACGCTGAGCAGGACCGCGCCCGCGGCCGAGAGCAGGACCCTCGAGGGCTCGACCACGGTGAACGCCAGCAGCACGACCGCGACGTCGAGTGCCATCTGCACGTAGCCCGCGCTCCAGCCGAGCCGTTCGTGAAGGGTGAGGGCGAGCACGTTGAAGCCGCCCAGGCTCGCCCGGTGCCGGAACAGGATGAGCAGGCCGATGCCGGCGAGCAGGTTGCCGGTGAGCACGGCGTACACCGGCTCGATCGGCACGGCGAGCCGCGTGAAGGGGTGTACCGACGCGAGGGCCGACGCGAGCGCCACCGCCGCGACGCTGCGCAGCGTGAACTGCCAGCCCTTGACTCGCACCGCGAGCGCGAAGAACGGCACGTTGACGAGAAAGAAGAGCAGCCCGAACGGCACGCCGGTCGCGTACCCGAGCAGGAGGGAGAGCCCGGCGGTGCCTCCGGTCACGGCGTTCACGCTGTGCAGCAGGTCGAGCCCGAGCGATGCCACGAAGGCACCGGAGAGGATGCCGAAGACGTCCTCGGCCACGGAGTGCCGCAGCCCCGGAGTCTGGGGTCCGTACGGTGCGGTGGCAGCGCCCGGGGTGTCCGTGGCCATGCCGCGATGCTGCCACGACCGTGTGTCGGGCAGATGACCCGGGCCGCGCGCGCGCCGCCGAGCCACGACGCTCGCCCGCGCAACGACGACGCCCGGCCCCCAACCGGGGACCGGGCGTCGCATCGAGCAGAACCGCCGCGTCGAGCGGCGGACGCGATCAGTTGCGCAGGATCGCGAGGAGGCGCAGGAACTCCAGGTACATCCACACCAGGGTGACGGCGAGGCCGAAGGCCGCCGACCAGGCGTAGCGCGCCGGGGCGCCGCGACGGACGCCCTTCTGGATCGAGTCGAAGTCGATGACGAGCGTCGCCGCGGCGAGCACCACGGCCGCCACGCCGATGAGCACGCCCAGCCAGCCGCTGCGCAGGCCCCAGCCGTCGAGCACGCCGGTCCACATCAGGACCAGGTTCACGAGGGAGAAGATGAGGTAGCCGACGAGCGCGGTGAGCACGATCTTCTGGAAGCGCGGAGTGTTGCGCACCTTGCCGCTGCGGAAGAGCAGGAGCACCGCGACGAACGTGGCGACGGTCGCAAGGACCGCCTGCGCCACGATGCCGGACCACTGCGACTCGAACACCGAGGAGATCGCGCCGAGGAACAGGCCCTCGAACGCCGCGTAGGCCATGATCAGGCCTGCCGACGGCTCCCGCTTGAAGGCGTTGACCAGGCCGAGCACGAGGCCGCCGATGAGGCCGACGATCATGAGCGGCGTCTGGATCGCCGGCATGCCCAGCAGCGACGGGGCGAACCAGGAGAACGCGCCGAACGCCACGATGGTGCCGAGCACGAGCCCGGTCTTGACGATCACGTCGTCGTAGGTCATCCGGCCGGTCTCGGCGGCGCCGGCGGCGGGCATCCGGTACTGCTGCTCGAGCTGGTCGGCCGCCACCGGGACGGGCGGGAGGGTCGAGGTCGGCGAGTAGCTGCCGTACTGACCGGGCTGGCCGTACGCCTGCTGCCCGGGGGCCGGCGCCACGTTCGGGACGCCGAGCTGCTGGCGCTGCTTCTTCGCCTGCTCGCTCTCCCCGAAGTAGGGGTCGTTGGTGAAGTACGGGTTGCTCACGCGAGCTCTCCAGAATCGATGGGGTGATGGGTCGTGCTCACTCATCGTAGAGAACGCCGCCCGCGAACGGCGTGTTCCCGACTCCCCCTGCGGGATGAAACGTCTCCCCCGACCGGGTGAGCACCCCCGCGCGAGGTTCCGTCCGCTGGCGCTGACCCGCTCGCCGTCGGGGTCCTAGCGTGGAGCCCGGCGGAAGGGAGCCCACCATGATCGAGGCAGAAGGCCTCACCAAGCACTACGGATCGAAGGTCGCCGTCGACGGCGTGTCGTTCCGTGTGGAGCCGGGCCGGGTCACCGGCTTTCTCGGCCCGAACGGTGCCGGCAAGTCGACCACGATGCGGATGATCGTCGGCCTGGACACACCGACGGCGGGCCGGGTCACCGTCAACGGGAAGCAGTACGCGCAGCTGCGCGCCCCGCTGCACGAGGTCGGCGCCCTCCTCGAGGCGAAGGCCGTGCACACCGGCCGCAGCGCCCGCAACCACCTGCGCGCCCTGGCCGCCACGCACGGCATGCCCACGCGGCGGGTCGACGAGGTCATCGAGATGACCGGGCTCGGCTCGGTGGCCGACAAGCGGGTCGGCGGATTCTCACTCGGCATGGGGCAGCGCCTCGGCATCGCCGCCGCGCTGCTCGGCGACCCGCGCACCGTCATCCTCGACGAGCCGGTCAACGGCCTCGACCCCGAGGGCGTCAAGTGGGTCCGCACGATGGTGCGCTACCTCGCCGACCAGGGCCGCACCGTATTCCTCTCGAGCCACCTCATGAGCGAGATGGCGATCACCGCCGACGAGCTCGTCGTGATCGGGCGCGGCCGAATCATCGCCACCGGCCCGGTGCAGCAGGTGATCGAGCAGACCACGAGCTCCTCGGTGCTCGTCCGTTCCCCCCGCGCCCGCGAGCTCGCCGACCGGATCGCCGGTGACGGCGTCACGGTCACGGCGTCGGACGACGTCACCCTCAGCGTCCGCGGCCTCGACGCCGCGCGGATCGGTGACCTCGCCGCCGCGCAGGGCATCGCGCTGCACGAGCTGACCCCCCAGACCGCCTCGCTCGAGGAGGCCTTCATGACCCTCACCGCGGACGACGTCGAGTACCACTCCTCGCCCGCACCCCAGGAAGGACAGGCGGCATGACCACCGCGACCATCGACGCCCCGAGCCGCACGAGCCACCGCACGCGGCAGCCCGGCCGGGTCACGTTCGCCCACCTGATCCGCTCGGAGTGGATCAAGCTCGTCACCCTGCGCTCCACGTGGTGGACGCTCGCGATCACGGTGCTCGCGATGATCGGCATGGCCGCCGCGATCGGCTCGGCGGCCAACGTGATGGCCGACGCCGCGGGTGGCGGCGCCGCCGCGACCGCCGGGATCGGCGAGACCGTCATGACGTTCGGCTACTTCTTCGGTCAGGTGACCGTCGCGGTGCTGGGCGCCCTCATCGTGACCGGCGAGTACTCCACGGGCATGATCCGCTCGACCTTCGCCGCCGCCCCCGGGCGCATCGGCGCCCTGCTCGCCAAGGCCTGCGTGCTCGCCGCCGTCGTTTTCGTTGTCGGCGTCGTCGGTGTCCTGCTCTCCTACCTCGTCACCTACCCGATGCTCACGGGCAGCGGCATGGCGGCCTCGCTCGGCGACGGTTCGACCTGGCGGGTCATCGCGGGCGCCGGTGTGTACCTCACGCTGGTCGCCCTGCTCGCGTTCGCGATCGGCACGATCGTGCGCAACAGCGCGGGGACGATCGCCGCCGTGCTCGGGGTCCTGCTCATGCTCCCGCTCGCGTTCCAGATCCTCACCGCGATGGGCCAGAAGTGGGCCGTCAACGTCTACCCGTACCTGCCGAGCACGGCCGGGGAGCGGCTGATGTCGACGGGCAGCGCGCTCGAGGCCGCGAACAGCGCCGGGACGACGCTGGAGTGGTGGCAGGGCGGGCTCGTGCTCGCCGGTTACGTGGCCGTCCTGCTCGTCGTCGGGCTCACCCTCGCCAAGAAGCGCGACGCCTGATCGCCCGTTCCCGCCTCGAGCGCGACCGCGCGTGAACCGCCCCGCGACCGACCGGCCGGGCCCCTCGGGCCCGGCCCGCGGCGTGCCCGGCGCCGGTGGTCACCACGGCCGCAGCAGCGGAACCGGGTTCGCACCGCGCACGACGGCGAGCGACGCCACCCTCGCGGTCCGTCGCCTCGGTCCGGTGCGCTTGTGGGCGGCGCGCCACCCGCGCGCCGTCGACGTCCTCGTCATGGCGGGCTACGCGGTGCCCGCCCTTCTTCAGGTCACGATGAGCGCGCCGACGACCGGTCCCCTCCTCGGTCCGGCGCAGGGCACGTGGTCGGACCTGGTGCTGCTCGTCGTCGCCGTCGTCGTCCTCGTGGGGACGACGGCGGCCCTGTGGTGGCGGCGCACGCGGCCGGAGGTGGCGCTGGCGGCGTGCCTCGTGCTCGCCGTCGTCGGCATGCTCGTCCTGGGCACGTCGCTGGGCGGCGACGTCGCGGTCGCTTTCACGATCTACGCCGTCGCCGCAAACCGCGGACCCCGCCGCGGCTGGACCTCGTTCGCGGTGGCCACTCTGCTCATCGCGGGTGCGAGCGCCGCGACGGTGCCGCTCGACGTGCTCGTGGCCGAGTCAACCCCGCAGGACGTCGCCACGGCGGACGAGGCGCCGATCCCGGCGAGCCCGTGGGAGGCGCGCATCGTGGTGGGCTCGCTCGTCGCGCTGCTCAACCTCACCGCGCTGACGATCGGGAACGGCGTGTACAACCGCCGCCGGCACGAGCAGGGCATCGTCGACCGGCTCAACCAGCTCGCCCTCGAGCGGGACCAGCGCGAGCAGCTCGCCGTCGCCGACGAGCGGGCGCGGATCGCGCGCGAGCTGCACGACGTCGTGGCGCACTCCCTCACCGTGATGGTCACCCTGGCCGAGGGCGCGGCTCGCGTGGCACCGCGTGACGCCGAGCGCGCCGCCGCCGTGATGCGCGAGGTGGCCGCGACCGGGCGCACGGCGCTGGCCGACACCCGCCGCGTGGTCGGCGTGCTGCGCGCGGACCGGCTCACCGGGGAGCCGCGCAGCCTCCTCGACCTGCGCGAGGAGGACGCCGGCCCGGCATCAGCGGCCAGCTCCGACGACGGTGGCGCGCCGCTCGAGCCCGCGCCGACCCGCGGTCTGGAGGATCTCGTGGCCCAGTTCCGCTCGGCGGGGCTCGCGGTCACCCTCACCCGCACGGGTCCCGACCTGCCCCAGGACTCCGCGCTGCGCCTCACGGTCTACCGGCTCGTGCAGGAGGCGCTCACCAACGTGCTGCGCTACGCGCCGCTCGCGACGTCGATCACGGTCGAGGTCGAGCGCACGCCGGACGACGTGCGGCTCAGCGTCGCCAACACCGCCGGCCCCGGACCGCAGCGCCCGGTGCCGGGCTCGGGTCGCGGGCTCATCGGGATGCGCGAGCGGGTCGCGGTGCTCGGGGGCACGCTCGACGTCGGGGCAGCGCCCGGCGGCTGGCGCGTGCGGGCGGTGCTGCCGTGGCACGACGACGACGGCGGCGAGCGCGACGGCGAAGGCGACGGCGACCGGGTCGACGGGAGCGCCGGCGCACCTGGAAGGATCGAGCCGTGATCCGCGTGCTGCTCGTCGACGACCAGGCCCTCCTGCGCACGGGCTTCCGGCTCGTGCTGGAGGCGGTCGAGGACATCGAGGTCGTCGGCGAGGCGGCCGACGGTGAGGTCGCCGAGCGCATGGCGCGCGCGCTGCGACCGGACGTCGTGCTCATGGACGTGCGGATGCCGGGCCGCAACGGGATCGACGCCACGGCCGCGATCACCACCGCGCTGCCCGAGGTTCGCGTCCTCATCCTGACCACGTTCGACCTGGACGAGTACGCGTTCGCGGGCCTGCGCGCGGGGGCGAGCGGCTTCCTGCTCAAGGACACCCAGCCGGACGAGCTCGTCGCCGCGATCCGGTCCGTGGCCAGCGGCGACGCCGTGGTGTCCCCCCGCGTCACCCGCCGGATGCTCGACCTGTTCGGCGCCCGGCTGCCCGACGGCGCCGGCGAAGGCACCGCGGCGGCCGATCCCGCGCTCGCGTCGCTGACGCCGCGGGAGCTGGAGGTGCTCGAGCTGATCGGCGTCGGGCTGTCCAACACGGAGATCGCCGACCGGCTCGTCGTCTCCGAGGCCACGGTCAAGACCCACGTGGGCAACGTGCTCGCCAAGACCGGTTCGCGTGACCGGGTGCACGCCGTCGTGCTCGCGTACTCCACGGGGCTGGTCCAGCCGCGCTGACGAGCGACGCCACCACTCCCGGCGCGGCAGCGCGACCTCCCCCGCGGGCGCACCCCGCGCGGGTACCCTGCCCGGCATGGGGTCGACGCCGACCGTGGGAGCGCCACACATCGCCGTTCGCGAGATCACGCCTGCGGACGGGGAGTTCCTCGTGGACATGGTCCTGGAAGCCGTGAACTGGGAGCGCGAGCACCACACCCGACGCGGCGTGCTCGGCAACGCGCGCCTGTCCCGGTACGCCGTCGGCTGGGGGCGACAGGGCGACCTCGGCCTCGTCGCCGTCGACCTCGACGGCCCGCGCGGCCTGCACGTGCCCATCGGCGCGGCGTGGCTGCGGTACTTCGCCAGCTCCGAGCCCGGCTACGGGTTCTACGAGCCGGGCGTCCCCGAGCTCACGCTCGCGATCGTGCCCGGTCGGCGCCGGCTCGGCATCGGCCACGCCCTGCTCGCCGCGCTCATCGCGCGCGCCCGGGAGTCCGGCGTGCGACGGATCAGCCTCTCGGTCGCGCGCGACAACGAGGCCGCCGTCCGGCTGTACACGCAGGCCGGGTTCGTGAGCGTCGGTGAGGGCAAGGGCCCCGGCGGCACCTGGACCATGCTCCTGGAGATGTCCGACGGCGAGGGCGCACCTCAGCCCGTCGGCTCGCCGCCGAGCGCCTCGGCTCGTGAGGGCGCGTCGGACGCCTCGGCGAGCGCCTCCTCCGCGCCGCCGTCCACCTCGTCGTAGCTCTCCGCCACGACGACGTCGAGCGGCACGAGCGATCCCCAGCCGCCGTCGTCCGGCGTCGACGGTGCCAGCCCCGCGAGTCCCGACGACTCGGCCAGTGCCGCCGGCTCGGGCAGGTGCCCGAACAGCAGGCGCGAGGCCTGCGCGGCGGACTCGCGCAGCACGCGCTCGACGTCGGGCACGAGCGCCGCCGGGGTGTGCACCACCAGCTCGTCGTGGAGGAAGAACGCGAGGTGGGGCTCGCCGTCGGGCACGACGCCCCGGTGGTCGGGCCGATCCGGCGCCTCGACCCGACCGAGCGCGCGCAGCCCGAGCCGCACCCCGGCGAGCCACGCGAGCGCCCACTCCGCCGCCGTCCCCTGGACCACGAAGTTGCGGGTGAACCGCCCCCAGTCGCGTGCCCGGCTGCGCGCGCGGGACTCCGCGGCGGCGCCGGCGTCCGCGTCGGACGCGGCCTGCTGGGTCTCGCGCCACGCGGCCGACGGCGGCGGCGAGCTCCGGCCCAGCCACGTCGTCACGATGCCGCCCGCCTCGCCGACCCGTGCGGCGTCGTCCACCAGGTGCATCGCCCGCGGGTAGGCGCGGGCCAGCCGCGGCAGGAGCAGCACCGACTGCCCGCTGGTCGAGCCGTAGAGCACGGCGAGCATGCCGACCTTCGCGTGCGCGCGGGTGTCCACGACGCCCGCGTCCACGAGGCCCTGGTAGAGGTCGCCCGCGGCGCCGGCCCGCAGCATCGCCTGGTCGGCGGCCATCGCCGCGAGCATGCGCGGCTCGAGCTGCGCGGCGTCCACCACGACGAGCCGCCAGCCCGGATCGGCCCGCACCGCACCACGGATCACCTTGGGCAGCGACAGTGCGCCGCCGCCGCGTGAGGACCAGCGACCCGTCACCACGCCCGCGGGTACGTAGTCCGAGCGGAACCGGCCGTCGCTCACCCAGGCGTCCAGCCACGCCCACCCGTTCGCGGACGCGAGCCGCGCGAGCGACTTGTACCGCAGCAGCGGCTCGACCACCGGGTGCTCCTGCCGCGCGAGCTCCCAGCGGTTCGTGCTCTCCACGTCGAGCCCGTTGCGCCGCAGCTCGCGCAGCAGGTGCGGCTGGGAGTCGGGGTTGAGGCGGGGGGCGTCGAGGCGGTCGCGGATCTCGCCGGCGAGCTCCTCCAGCAGCCGCGGGCGCACCGTGTGTCCGGCCATCGGGCGCGGCCGCTCGCCGAGCAGGCGCGTGAGCGTCGCCTCGTGCAGGTCGCGGCGGAACGGCAGGCCGTCGTGCCGCAGCTCGACCGCGGCGAGCGCACCCGAGCACTCCACCGCGAGCAGCAGGCGCAGGCGGTGGCGCACCGATCCGGTCACGGACTCGAGGATGCGCCGCTGCCAGGTCCACTCGGCGACGACGTCGCGGATCGGCTCCGGCGCGGCGTCCGCGGGCGGCCCGACGGCGAACAGCGCGTCGTCCGCCGGCTCGCCACCCTCGTGGCGCGCCTCGCGCGACTCGCGCCGATCGCTCGGCACCGGTGCCCTGGCGCCGGCTTCGACGGGAGCCTGGCCACCGTCCCAGTGCGACCACGCGGGGTCGGCGCCCGCGCCGGTGTCAGGTGAGTCACGGGCCAGGAGCGCCGTGCTGGCGAGGATGCGGTGGGCGAGGAAGAGGTCGTGGCACCGCGTGACGCGGACACCGGCGCGCAGCAGCGCGTCGTAGCGCAGCGCCGTGGAGTCCCACACCCACCGCACGTCGGACACGTGCCCGTCGTCGAGCGAGGCGACCAGCTGCGGAAGGTGGGCGACGTCGAGGACGCGAGGCTCGCCGTCGTGCACCACGACGGTGTCCGCGCGGAACTCGAGCAGGACGTCGCGCACGGTGCCAGCCTCGCACGCACCGCTGACATCGAGCCGCCCGGCCACCCCGGGCGCACTAGGGTCGGGAGGCCGCCCCCGTGGCCCAACTGGCAGAGGCAGCCGGCTTAAACCCGGCCCAGGTGCGAGTTCGACTCTCGTCGGGGGCACCCCGACCAGCCGACGACGGCGAAGGCCGGCTTCCCTTCGGGAGCCGGCCTTCGCCGTCGGGCGCCTCGTCCGCCTCGTGTGGCGGTGCTGCTCAGTGGGTGGCGCTCAGCTCCGGCGGCTGCGGGACGTCGTCCCGGCTGGGCGCCGGCGCCGCGGCCGCGACGAACTCGGCGCGCGGGGTCTGCACGCCGCCGAGGGCGACGGGCTCGCGGCGGAAGAGCAGCGCCGTGGTCCAGTCGAGCACGATGCGGACCTTGCGCTCGAGCGTCGGCATCGCCCACAGGTGGTAGGTGCGGTGCATGAACCAGGCGAGCGGGCCGCGAAGCTTGACGCCGAAGATCTGCGCGACGCCCTTGCCCAGGCCGAGCGAGGCCACCGTGCCGAGGTTCGCGTGCACGTACGGCGTGGTCTCCTGGCCCGCGATGTCGCGGACGATGTTGTCGCCCAGGTGCTTGGACTGGCGCACGGCGTGCTGCGCGGTCGGGGCGCAGAACGCGCCGTCGCCCTTGGCGAGGTCGGGCACGGCGGCGCAGTCGCCCGCGGCCCACGCGCCCTCGACCACGTTGCCCTCCTCGTCGACCACGCGCAGGTGCGCGTCGCAGGTGACGCGGCCCATCTTGTCCAGCGGCAGGTCGCTCTGCTGGAGCACCGGGTTCGCCTTCACGCCGGCGGTCCACACGATGGTGTCGCAGTCGTACTCCTCGCCGGTCGAGAGCACCACGTGCCCGTCGACGCAGGAGTTGAGGAACGTGGACAGCTTGAGCTCGATGCCGCGGTTGCGCAGCTGCTCGAGCGCGTAGCCGCCGAGCTCCTCGCCGAGCTCCGGCAGGATCCGCGGGGTGGCCTCGATGAGGACGAACCGCAGGTCGTCGCGGTCGATGGAGTCGAAGTCCTTGGTGGCCGAGCGGGCCATGTCCTCGATCTCGCCGAGTGCCTCGATGCCGGCGAACCCGCCGCCGACGAACGTGAACGTGAGCATCCGCTTGCGGACCTCGGGGTCCCACACCGAGGACGCCTCGTCGAGCAGGCCGAGGACCTGGTTGCGCAGCGCGAACGCCTCCTCGACCTGCTTGAAGCCCATCCCGACCTCGGCGAGGCCCGGGATCGGGAGCGTGCGCGCGACCGAGCCGAGGGACACGACAAGGTGGTCGTAGCGGACCCAGTACGCCTCGCCCACGGACGGGGTGACCTGCACGGCGCGCTTGCCGTGCTGGATCGCGGTGACTCGCCCGTTGATGACGGTGGAGCCGCGCAGCTCGCGGCGGTGGGAGGCCACGACGTGCCTCGGCTCGATCGAGCCGGCCGCCGCCTCGGGCAGGAACGGCTGGTAGGTCATGTAGGACCGGGGGTCGACGACGACGATCGCGGCGTCCTTGCGCCCCAGCTGCTTGCGCAGGCGGATCGCGGTGTAGAGGCCGACGTAGCCGCCCCCGAGGATGAGGATGCGCGGCGTCCGGCGGGCCGCGGCGCGCGCGGTGGGTGCGGTCGAGGAGGTCACCCGCCCATGCTAGGTGGCCCTACAAGTCCCCGGCCGGTCGGGACCTGTGTCCCTTGACACAGGGGTGCTTCGGGGTCGGCTCACGCCGTGGGCTGCTCCGGGTCCGTGACGTCGGCGCTGGTGGCGCCGAGCGCCGCGACGAGGGCGTCGCCGTCAAGCGTGACGCCGACGCCGTGCCCGCCGCCCCCGATCGAGATCACGCCCGTCACGCGCGCGTCGGCGACCACCGGCCACGCCCGCGTCGTGCCGAGCGGCGTGATCGTGCCGCGCTCGAACCCGGTGACGGCGAGCGCGGTCGCGGCGTCGGGCATCGACAGGCGGCTGACGCCGAGCAGTGCGCGCAGCTTGGGCCAGCTGATCGTCCGGTTGCCCGGCACGAGGACGAGCAGGTAGTCGTCACCGCCGCGGCGCACGACCATCGTCTTGATCAGCCGGTCCGGCGTGACGCCGCGCGCGGCCGCCGCCTCGGCGAGCGAGGACACCCGGCCGTGCCGCGTCACGCTCGCCTCGAGCCCGAGGCTGGTGAGCGCGTCGCGGACGCGGCGTTCGCCGTCGGGCAGGTGGGCGGGCGTGCCGGACGGGTCTTCGGTCGGTGAGGCGGCGTGGTCAGTCATGCGGCCAGGGTAGGTCGCGTGCCCGACGGCGCAGCCTCCTCCCACCTCGCCCTCGCTTACGGCGTGGGTTCCGGGTTCGAGGCCGGGGCGTCCGACGGCGCAGCCTCCTCCGGCGTGGCGCTCGCCTCAGCGCTCGGGTCGGCGCTCGAGTCGGCCTCGGCCGTCGGGTCGGCTGAAGGAGTCGGGTCGACCGAGGGCGTGGTGGCGTCGTTCGACGACGGGACCACGAGCACGGGCAGCGAAGGGACCGGCCACTGCGGCGCTGCCAGCGTCACGTCCGGGTCGAGCACCGGAACCCCGTAGTCGTTCATGCTCACCCCGACTGGCTGACCGTTCTCGTCCACCGGCAGGAAAGCCAGGGGGTAGGCGTTGAGTGCGAGGTCCGGGTCTAGCAGGGCCACTGGGACGGAGCCGCCCCACCAGATCGCGTCCGGCGGAGTCTGCGCCCAGCTCGAGCCGTCCCACCCGTTCGAGAGGATGATCTCGCGCCCGTTCTGGTCCAGAATCCGGACTCCGGGCAGCGGTTGCCCATCGGGCCCGTACGCAAAGATGTTCGTCGCTGCCAACCCGTCAATGTAGACGCCGTTGTCCCGCGACCTCACACCGGCGTCGTAGGCGTTCTGGAGGTTCGCCTCGTGGTCGGTGCCGACCACGCTCAGCACGTTGCAGAGGGCCGCGAACGCGAGCACGCCGCCGACCCAGGAGGCCAGCACGCCCAGGCGGCGCCCCCACCGTCCCTGCCAGATCCGTCCGCGCCCGAGCTGGACCGACGCGGCGACCAGGATCAGCAGCACCGCCCAGTCCAGGACGTTGTCCGGCACCCACGTGGAGGTCCGCCCGGGCAGGGCTCGGTTCGCCAGCCACATCCCGACGACCGCCCACCCCCAGCCGCGCGCCACCCACCACACCGGCCGGAGCGTGCGGAGCATCTCGACCCCCTCGCGCAGCCACGCGTGCTTGGCCACCAGGCCGTCCACGCGGCCGCGCACCCCCGCGGAGGTGAGGGCGAAGGCGTCACGGAACGGACGCCGTCGGGCCTCCTGGCGGGCGAGCGGGAGCTCGACCCCGGCGGCCGCCGCGAGCTCCGCCGCGTAGTCCGACGGCGGGCCGAACCTCGCGAGGACGGCCTCCCCGTCGATGCTCTCCAGTACCGCGGCGGGCGACTCGACCGACTCCCCCGGCCCGGCTCCCTCGAGCGCGACAGCGTCGAGCACGGCCTCGGACAGGTCCGCCTCGAGCCCGTCGGTCAGCTCGTCGACGACGTCGGGGTCGAGCCCGTCCAGCGCCGCGCGGACACGAGCTGCGTAGTACGCGACGGACTCCGAGCGCACCAGGATCGACTTTTCGGACATCTCAGGCCTCCACGTCGAGGAGATCGGACAGGGTCGAGGAGAACTCGTGCCACTGCTTGGTCTGGTGCGCGAGCGCGGTCCGGCCCTGGGACGTCACGCCGTAGTACTTGCGGTGCGGGCCCTCCTCGGACGGGACCACGTAGCTCGTCAGCGACCCGCCCGCGTAGAGCCGGCGCAGCGTGCCGTAGACGGAGGCGTCGCCGACGTCCTCGAGGCCGGCCGCGCGCAGCTTGCGCACGACGTCGTACCCGTAGGAGTCCTCCTGCTGGACGACGGCGAGCACCGCCACGTCCAGCACCCCCTTGAGCAGCTGGGTGGTGTCCATCGGCCTCGCTCCTCCCGTGTCCGCGCCGCGCCCCGCCTGCGGCGGTGTCGTGAGCCACACGGTAGCGCGGATGCCGTAGTAGTGCGCGCAGAAGAGGTCGTGTCGCGACGGGCGTGTCGCCGGGGCGCGACGGCGAGCGGAACGACTCAGGAAGACGACTCAGGCAGACGACTCAGTGGCGGGCAGCCAGACCGAGCGCGATGCCGTCGAGGATGTCGCGCTCGCTCGTCACGACGACGTCGAGCGAGCGCCCCTCCCCCGCGACCTCCGCGGTCACGCGCGTCACGATCTCGCGCCACAGCAGGGCGCCGGCGCCGATGACGTCGATCCGCCCGGGGTGCAGGAACGGCATGGCCGCGCGCTCGGCCTGCGTCGCGCGGAGCAGGGCGTCGCACGCGGCGAGCACGTCCGCCGTCGCGAGCGCCGCGCCGTCGATGCGGTCGCGGTCGTAGGCCGGCAGGTCGAGGGCGCGTGCCGTGACCGTCGTGATCGTGCCCGCGACGCCGACGAGGGTCGCCGTCCGCCCGAGCGGCACCGCCGCGGCGGCGCGGTCGATCGCGGACCGGGCGTCCGCCGTCGCCGCCTCGATCTCGGCCTGGGTGGGCGGGTCGGAGTGCAGGTGCCGCTCGTGCAGGCGCACCGAGCCGACGTCGAGCGAGATCGCGGCCTCCGGCGCGCTCTCCCCCAGCACGAGCTCGGTCGAGCCGCCGCCGAGGTCGACGACGAGGTAGGGGCCGGGATGCCCGGTCGCGACGCCGCTCGCGACGCCCGCGAACGAGAGCGCCGCCTCCTCCTGCCCCGTGACGACCTCCGGCGTGACGCCGAGCGCGTCCCGCACGCCGGCGACGAAGTCCTCGCGGTTGCGGGCGTCGCGGGTCGCGGAGGTCGCGACGAACCGCACGCGTCCGGCGCCGTGCTCCGTCACGAGGTCGGCGAACTCGCGCGCCGCGTCGATCGTGCGGGCGAGCGCGTCCGGTGCCAGCTCGCCGGTGCGGTCGACGCCCTGGCCCAACCGGGTCACGGTGCCGGTGCGCACGACGTCACGCACCGCCCGCTCGCCCGGCTCGACGTCCGCCACCAGGAGGCGGATCGTGTTGGTCCCGCAGTCGATCGCAGCCACTCTCACGCCGGTCACCCTAACCCGGGGCGGTGACACCCGGGGTCGCCGGCCGTCACCCACGCACCCGTCCGCCGGCGATGTCGTACCCCTGTGCGACGCTCGCGCCATGACCGGGTCGGGTGAGCGACGAGCGGCGATCCTGCACGCCGACCTGGACTCCTTCTACGCCTCGGTGGAGCAGCGGGACGATCCGCGCCTGCGCGGGCGGCCGATCGCCGTCGGCGGCGGGGTGGTGCTCGCGGCGAGCTACGAGGCCAAGCGGTTCGGGGTGCGCACGGCGATGTCCGGCCGCCAGGCCCGGGCGCTGTGCCCGCAGCTGATCGAGGTGCGGCCGCACTTCGAGGCGTACTCCGAGGCCTCGCGCGCGGTGTTCGACATCTTCCGGCGCACCACGCCGCTCGTGCAGGGCGTCTCGATCGACGAGGCGTTCCTCGACGTCGCGGGGCTGCACCGGATCGACGTGCCGCCGATCGACATCGGCGCGCGCGTGCGGCGCCTGGTCCGGGAGGAGGTCGGGCTGCCGATCACGGTCGGGGTAGCGCGGACGCCGTTCCTCGCGAAGGTCGCCAGCCGGGTCGCCAAGCCGGACGGCCTCCTCCTCGTGGAGCCCGACGGCGAGGCCGCCTTCCTGCACCCGCTCGGCGTCGAGCAGCTCTGGGGCGTGGGCGCCAAGACCACGGAGCGGCTGCACTCCTTCGGGCTGCGCACGGCGGGCGACGTCGCCGTCCTCGACCGCTCGATCCTCGTCGGCATCCTGGGGCCGGCGGCCGGGCGGCACCTGTTCGCCGTCGTGCACGGCCTCACGCCGGAGTCGGTGGTGGTGGGCAGACGGCGCGGGTCGGTCGGCGCGCAGCGGGCCATCGGGCGGGGGCCGCACTCGCCTGCCGAGGTCGAGGCGGCGCTGCTCGGGCTCGTCGACCGGGTCTGCCGTCGGCTGCGCGCAGGCAACCGGATCGCCGCGACCGTCGAGCTGCGCCTGCGGTTCGACGACTACACGAAGGCGACGCGGTCGCGCACGCTGCCACACCCGACGTGCTCGACCGACCGCACCGCGGCCGCGGCCGTCGCGCTGCTCGAGGCGGCGCGGCCGATGATCCGCGAGCGCGGGATCACGCTCGTGGGGGTCGCGGTCAGCGGGCTCGCCGCGGACACGGCGTACCAGCCCGAGCTGTCGCTGGTCCCCGACACCACGCTGCTTGACGTCGCGCTCGACGGGATGCGCGAGCGGTTCGGCTCGAGCGCCGTGGTGCGCGGCTCGCTCGTGCGCCGAGGGGAGGGGATCGCGGTGCCGCTGCTGCCGGACGACCCGTAGCGGGAGGGGGTGCTCACGGGGAACGGGGCGCGGCAGGCGGCTTCGTCAGCAGGTGCAGCGCGTCGGCGTCCACACGTCGGCGATGAGGTCGAGCGCCTCGTCGCCGAACGGGTTGACGCCCCGGCCACGCGCGAGCGCGTGACCGACGAGCACGTGCAGGCACTTCACGCGGCCCGGCATCCCGCCGGCGGAGATCCCCGCGATCTCGGGCACGTCGCCGAGCTCGCCGCGCGCCACGAGGTAGTCCTCGTGCGCGCATTGGTAGCGGGCCGCGAGCGCGGGGTCCTCGGCGAGGCGGGCGGTCATCTGCGTCATGAGACCGGAGGCCTCGAGCGTCGAGACCGCGGCGACGGCGCCGGGGTGGGTGAGGTAGTACGTCGTCGGGAAGGGGGTCCCGTTCGGGAGCCGCGGTGCGGTGCGCACCACCGTCGGCCGTCCGCACACGCAGCGCGCCGCGATCGCGACGACGCCGCGGGGCTCGCGGCCCAGCTGCTCGGCGACGACCGCGAGGTCGGCCGGGTCGACGGGCGGGAGCGTGGAGGCCTGCGTGCCCGTCGCAGCGCCGTCGGAGTCGGCTCGCCCTGCGTCGGCCTCGACGTCCGCCGGGCGCGCGTCGGTACCCGGGAGGTCGCGGTGCGCGCTCACGGGGTCGCCGCGCCGTCGGCGGGCGACGCGGCACCGTCGGCCGCCGTCGCGTCGTCAGTCGCGGTGGCTGGGTCGTCTGCGCCATCCAAGCCGGCGCCGGCGGCGGCCTGCTCGGCGGCGCCGGCCACCTCGACCGAGCTCCACACGGAGACGTACCAGGGATCGGCAACCGAGGCGGTGAAAGCGCCGCGGTCGTCGGTCGGCGCAGGACCGTCGCCGGTGACCGTCTCCGGGTCGATCACCCGGTACACCCGCTCGCCCGGGAGCACGTAGCCGAAGCGCTCACGCGCCTGGGACTTCACGTACTCGGGGTCCTCCCAGCGGTCGAGCTCGTGCTGCAGCTCCTCGACCTGCGCTTGCGAGTCGGCGATCTGGGCGTTGATGTCGCGCAGCTGCTCCTGCTGGGCGACGTAGGCGCGCAGCGTCGGGGCGAGCACGATGAACGCGACGAGCAGCACCAGGCCGAGGCCGACCGTGCGCATCGTGAGGCCGCGTGGCTCGCGGGGTGCGCCGTCGCGTCCCGAGCCGCCGCCGCCGGAGCGGGCGTCACCGCCGGAGCGGGCGCCACCGTCGCGCGCGCCGGACGAGGAGCCGCCCGAGGTGTCCTTGGATCGGCCGGTGCCCGACGGGGTCCGCGAGGGCGTCGCGCGGGGCGCGCTGCCGGCTCGACCGCCAGGGCGGGACGCCTGCCGCGCACGGCCGGGCGACGCGGTCGTCCCTGCCATACGCACCCCCACCGGTCGGACACTCACCGACTCATGGTGCCTCACGCCGTCGGCGATACCGGCAAGGGCGCCCGGCGTGCCCGCACATGCGCCTGCGTGACACCCATGACGCGGCGCGGCCCCGACCCCCACGAAGGGGCCGGGGCCGCGAACGTCGAGCAGGGCAGCCGGCCGGCAGCCGAGGCAGCCGAAGCCGCCCGCAGAGCTGAGGCTCAGCCCAGGCGCTTGAACGCCGAGCGCCCGGCGTAGACCGCCGCGTCGCCCAGCAGGTCCTCGATGCGCAGGAGCTGGTTGTACTTGTTGATGCGCTCACCGCGGGCGGGCGCACCGGTCTTGATCTGACCGGAGTTCACGGCCACCGACAGGTCGGCGATCGTGGTGTCCTCGGTCTCGCCGGAGCGGTGCGAGACCATCGCGGTGAAGCCGGCGCGCTGCGCCAGGGACACGGCGTCCAGCGTCTCGGTGAGCGTGCCGATCTGGTTGACCTTCACCAGCAGCGACGTCGCGGACTTCTCCTTGATGCCGCGCGCGAGCCGCTCGGGGTTGGTGACGAAGAGGTCGTCACCGACGATCTGCACCTTGTCGTCGACCTGCGTGACGAGCTCGGCCCACGAGCTCCACTCGTCCTCGCTCAGCGGGTCCTCGATGGAGACCAGCGGGTAGTCGGCCACGAGCTGCTTGTAGTAGGTGATCATCTCCTCGGGCGTCTTGGTGCCGCCCTCGAAGGAGTACGCGCCGTCCTTGAAGAACTCGGTCGAGGCGACGTCGAGCGCGAGCCCGAGGTCCTCGCCCGGCTTGAAGCCGGCCTTCTCGATCGCGTCGAGGATGAGGTCGAGCGCCTCGCGGTTGGAGGCGAGGTTGGGAGCGAAGCCGCCCTCGTCGCCGAGGCCCGTGGCCAGGCCCCGGGACTTCAGCACGGACTTGAGGGAGTGGTACACCTCGGCGCCCCAGCGCAGGGCCTCCTTGAACGTGGGCGCGCCGATGGGCGCGACCATGAACTCCTGGATGTCCACGTTGGAGTCGGCGTGCGAGCCGCCGTTGAGGATGTTCATCATCGGGACGGGCAGCACGTGCGCGTTCGGCCCACCGATGTACTGGAACAGCGGCAGGCCGGCGCTCTCGGCGGCGGCGCGCGCGGCGGCGAGGGAGACGCCGAGGATGGCGTTCGCGCCGAGCTTGCCCTTGTTGGGGGTGCCGTCCAGGTCGATCATCGTCTGGTCGATGTCGCGCTGGTCGGCGGCGTCGAACCCGAGGACCTCGGGCGCGAGCACGTCGCGCACGGCCTCGACGGCGTCCTGCACGCCCTTGCCGAGGTAGCGACCCTTGTCGCCGTCGCGGCGCTCGACGGCCTCGAACGCACCGGTCGACGCTCCGGACGGGACGCCGGCGCGGCCGACGGTGCCGTCGTCGAGCCCGACCTCGACCTCGATGGTGGGGTTGCCTCGCGAGTCAAGGATCTCGCGGGCGAGAACGGCCTCGATCGTGGCCATGAAAGCTCCGTTCGGTAGTGCCAACGGGGGCCGGAAGACACGCCGTCCTTCGGCCCGGAGCAAGCCCGGATGTCGGGCCTACTGCCCGGAACGAGCCTAGAGGATGGGCCGTGGGCCGCAGGAGGGACGTTCGGTCCCCGAACACACGCGACGACGTGCACCGGTCCCGACGGCGAGCGCACCCGTTCTCAGCGAGCGTTCGCCTCGGCGTCGTGCACCTGGGCGACGACGCCGCGCACCTGCGCGCGCAGCGCCGCCTCCGCATCGACGCCGGCCGCGGCGGCCCGCGCCACGACGGCGAGCAGCTCCGCGCCGATCTCGCTCCCAGCGTTGTCGGGGTCGTCGGGGTCGTCGGCGAACACCGGCCCGACGGCGATCCCCGCCTTTCGCGCCCGGCCCAGCACCTTCTGGGCGCGCATCAGCGCGGGCAGCGTCGCGGGCACGCCGTCGAGCACCGAGGCTGGAGCCCCGGCACCAGCGCCGCCGTCACCGCGTTCGCCGCCGCCGCTGCGGTCGGCGCGCTCGGCCGCCTTGATCGCGTCCCACTGCCGGTTGACGCCGTCGGCGTCGGTCACGGACGGCCCGTCCGGCCCGACGGCGAACACGTGCGGGTGCCGGCGGCGCAGCTTGGCCGCGAGGACCGAGGCGACGTCCGCGAGGTCGAACGCCTCGCCGTCGGGCGCCTCCTGCGCGACGCGCGCGTGGAAGAGGACCTGCAGGAGGAGGTCGCCGAGCTCCTCCCGCAGCGCGGGCAGGTCGCCGGCCTCGGCGGCCTCGGCCACCTCGTGCGCCTCCTCGACCGCGTACGGGGCGAGGGAGGCGTGGGTCTGCTCGGCGTCCCACGGGCATCCGCCCGGGGAGCGCAGCCGGTCCATCACGGCGACCACGTCCAGGAGAGCGGACACCAGCCGCTCGTCGTCGCCCCCGCGAGCGTCCGTCACGCCGGGAACACGACCGACGGCGGCACGTTCCAGTGCACGAGGGAGCGCACGCCGCGGTCGTAGCCGAACACCGACCGCGCCGCGGTGCCCATGGCGAGGCGCTCCGCGACCTCGGGGTGCAAGTCGAGCCACGCGCACGCGAGGATCCGCAGGAGGTGGCCGTGCGCCACGATCAGCACGTCCTTGCCCTCCTTGAGCGTCGGCTCGACCCGCGCGATGACGCGCGCGGCGCGCGCCGCGACCTCCTCCACCAGCTCACCCTTCCCAGGGGAGGGGTTGCGCAGGCGGTCGGGCACGTCGTCGGTGCCGGAGATCGACAGGGTCTGTCGCACGCCGTCGGGCAGCACGGACCAGGCGTAGCCGAGCTCGTCTCGCACCTGCTGGCGGGTCAGTCCCTCCACGGGTCCGTAGTCCCACTCGGCGAGGTCGGGGACGATCTCGTAGTCGGGGAACCCGGCGAGCTCGGCGGTGCGGCGCGCGCGGCCGAGCGGGGAGACGAGGACGAGGCCGAACTCCTGGCCCGCGAGCGACTTCCCCGCCGTGGTCGCCTGCTCCTCGCCGGCCGCCGTGAGCGGCAGGTCGGTGCGACCGGTGTGCCGGCCGGCCTTGCTCCACTCGGTCTCACCGTGCCGCACGGCGACGAGCGTGCCCCGCGGACCGTCCTGCGGCGCGGGCATCAGCCTGCGCTCGTGGAGTCGGAGGCGCCGAGGATCCACGGCCACGTGGTGGCCGTCACGCCGCTGGAGTCCCAGGTCCCGAAGCGCGGGTTGACCGTGACGTCGAGGTCCGCGACGCGGGTCTGGACCTCCTCGCTGGCGTCGGTGTCCAGCTGGTTCGTCGCCACCGCCATCTGCGCGATCTCCACGAGCTCGTCGGAGTACTCCCACGGGCCGGCGCCGATCTGCGCGGCCGCGTCGTCGAGCAGGTCGATGCCCTGCTGGCGCGAGACCCCCATCCCGGCGTCGGCAGCAACGTCCAGCACGGTCGGCGCGATGATGAGCGACTGCACCGCCTGCCGCGGGGTGGCCGTGTCGCTGCCGTTGATGATCGCCAGGTCGGACAGCAGGGACGCGACCTGGCCGTCCGTGATGCGGGTGCCGTCGACGGTCGCGGCGGTGCCGGGGCGACCTGAGCAGCCGGCCAGCAGCAGTGCGGCGGCGAGCGGGACGACGGCGACGGCGTGGCGTGCGCGCACGGAGACCTCCGGTGGTGGCTGGGGTCGGCAGCGGGTGGCGCTGCGGTCCGCCCCGATCGTAGTCCGCCGGCGAGGCGCCGCCGAGGCCATGTCCGACGACGGCGCCCCTCCCGTCGCGAGCGCCGGCGGACCCCCGCCCGCCTCCGCGCGGGCGAGGCTCGCCGTCGGGCGGTCAGGACGCTCCGACCGACGCCGCGGCGGCCGCCACGCTCCCCCCGACCACGCCGCGAAGGACGCCGAGCACCCAGTCGAGGAGCTCGCCGTCGCGCACCATCTCCCCGCCCACGCGCGCCGTCGTGGGCGCGGGCACGAGGATCGTGCGGACCGCACCCTTGATGATCGAGCGCGGGTAGAGCCGCTTGAGCCGCACGGTCATGGAGTCGGTGAGGTCGACGGGCGCGAACCGGATGAACTGCCCCTGGATCGTGACGGCGGTGACGCCCACCTCGCGCGCCACCGTGCGCAGGTTCGCGACGGCGAACAGCAGCTCCACGCTGCGCGGCACCGGACCGTAGCGGTCGGTGAGCTCCTCGCGGACCGCAGCGACGTCGTCGGGCCCCGCCGCCGAGGCGATCTTCGTGTAGGCCTCGAGCCGCAGCCGCTCGTGCGGCACGTAGTCGTGCGGGATATGCGCGTCGATCGGGAGCTCGATCGTGACGTCGGCGAGCTCGGCGACCTCCTCGCCGCGGTAGCGCTGCACGGCCTCGGACACCATCCGCACGTACAGGTCGAACCCGACGCCGGCGATGTGCCCGGACTGCTCCCCGCCGAGCAGGTTGCCCGCGCCGCGGATCTCCAGATCCTTGAGCGCCACCTGCATGCCGGCGCCGAGATCGGTGTTCGCCGCGATGGTGGCGAGTCGGTCGTGCGCCGTCTCGGTGAGCGGCTTCTCCGGCGGGTAGAGGAAGTAGGCGTACGCCCGCTCCCGGCCGCGCCCCACGCGCCCGCGCAGCTGGTGCAGCTGCGAGAGCCCGAGCACGTCGGCGCGGTCGAGGATGAGGGTGTTGGCGTTGGAGATGTCCAGCCCGGTCTCCACGATCGTGGTGCACACGAGCACGTCGGACCGCTTCTCCCAGAAGTCCACGATGACCCGCTCGAGCTGGTGCTCGTTCATCTTCCCGTGCGCGACGGCGATGCGCGCCTCGGGCACGAGCTCGGCCAGCCGCGAGGCGGTCCGCTCGATCGACTCGACGCGGTTGTGCACGAAGAAGACCTGACCGTCGCGCAGCAGCTCGCGCCGGATCGCGGCGGTGATCTGCTTCTCCTCGTACGGCCCCACGAACGTGAGCACCGGGTGGCGCTCCTCGGGCGGGGTCGCGAGCGTGGACATCTCGCGGATGCCGGTGACGGCCATCTCCAGCGTGCGCGGGATCGGCGTCGCGCTCATCGCGAGCACGTCCACGTTGGTGCGCAGCTGCGTGAGCGTCTCCTTGTGCTCGACGCCGAAGCGCTGCTCCTCGTCGATGATGACGAGCCCGAGGTCCTTGAACCGCACCTCGCCGGTGATGAGCCGGTGCGTGCCGATCACCACGTCGACGGTCCCGTCCGCGACCCCCTCACGGACCAACCTCGCCTCGGCGTCGGTCTGGAAGCGCGAGAGCCCCGCGACGTTGACCGGGAAGCCCGCGTACCGCTCGGCGAACGTCTGCAGGTGCTGCTGCACGAGCAGCGTGGTCGGCACGAGCACGGCGACCTGCTTGCCGTCCTGGACGGCCTTGAAGGCCGCCCGCACCGCCACCTCGGTCTTGCCGTAGCCGACGTCGCCGCAGATCAGGCGGTCCATGGGGACGGTCTTCTCCATGTCGCGCTTGACGTCGTCGATGGTCACGAGCTGGTCGGGGGTCTCGACGTAGGCGAACGCGTCCTCGAGCTCGCGCTGCCAGGGGGTGTCGGGCCCGAAGGCGTGCCCCTGGGTGGCCATCCGCGCGGCGTAGAGCCGGACCAGCTCGCCCGCGATCTCCTTGACCGCCTTGCGGGCGCGCGCCTTGGTGTTCTGCCAGTCGCTGCCGCCCATCTTGGACAGCGACGGCGACTCCCCGCCCGTGTACTTCGTCACCTGGTCCAGGGCGTCGGTGGGCACGTACAGCCGGTCGCCCGGCTGGCCGCGCTTGCTGCTGGCGTACTCGATGACGAGGTACTCGCGCGTGGTGGCGGTGCCGCTCGCGCCCGGCCCGCCGCCCACGCTGCGCTGCACGAGCTCGATGAACCGCCCGACGCCGTGCTGCTCGTGCACCACGTAGTCGCCGGCGCGCAGCGCGAGCGGGTCCACCACGTTGCGGCGGCGCGGCGCGAGCTGGCGCATGTCCTTGGTCGAAGCGCCCGCGCGCCCCGTGAGGTCCGCCTCGGTGAAGATCGCGAACCTGAGGGCCGGCAGCACGTAGCCGCGGCCGAACTGCGCCGTGGTGACGTGGACGAGCCCGGGCTCGGGCACCTCCTCGAGATCGGCGACGAGGCGGGCCGGCACGTCGGCGCCCTTGAGCTGCTCGACGAGCCGCCGCGCGGGACCCGCGCCCTCGGTGACGAGCACGAGCCGCCAGCCGTCGTGCGTGAGCTGCTGGAGGTCCGTGATGGCGCGCGCGAGGTCGCCGCGGTACCCCTCGACGTCGCGCGCCCCGAGCCGCAACGTGGTGACGGGACCGGAGAAGGCGTCCTCGCCGTCGTCGGCGGGCTCGTCCGGGAGCAGGTCGGTGAGCGCTGCGAGTTCTTCGTCACCGCCGAACGGCGTGAGGGTCCACCAGCCGAGGCCGCGGCGCGCGGCGACGTCTCGTGCTTCCTCGAGGGTGACGAAGCTCGCGGCGGACAGGTCCAGCGGCACCGAGCCGCCCGCGGCCGCGGACGTCCACGCCGCGGCGAGGAACTCGCTCGTGGTCGCGACGAGGTCGTGCGCGCGGCGGCGGATGCGCTCGGGGTCGACGAGGATGAGCCGCGCGTCGGGGTCGACGAGCCGAAGGACCTGGTCCATGTCGTCGACGAGGGCGGGGATGAGGGACTCCATGCCCTCCACCGCGATGCCCTCGGCCATCTTCTCGAGCATGTCGGTCGCCCCGGGCAGCGCGTCGCGCAGCGCCAGCGCCCGCCGGCGCACGTCCGGCGTGAGCAGCAGCTCGCGGCACGGCGGGGCCCACAGGCCCTCGGGCGCGATCTCGAGCGAACGCTGGTCGGCGACGGCGAACCAGCGGATCTCCTCGATCTCGTCGCCCCAGAAGTCCAGCCGCAGGGGGTGGTCCTCGGTGGGCGGGAAGACGTCGAGGATGCCGCCGCGGACGGCGAAGTCACCGCGTTTCTCCACCATGTCCACGCGCGTGTACGCAGCCGCGACGAGCTGCTCGACGAGCGTCTCGATGCTGTGGGTCTCCCCCGCGCGAGCGCTGACGGGCTCGAGGTCGCCGAGCCCGCGCGTCACCGGCTGCAGCAGCGCCCGGGCGGGCACCACCAGGACCCGGATCGGGCCGGCCTGGGCGCGCGCGTCGTGCGCGTGCCCGACGGCGTCGCTCGCCGTGGGCGTCGCGCTCGTCTTCGCGCGGCTCGCCTTCGTCGGGCCGGCGTCCGTCTTCGCTGCCGGGTCTTGAGTGGCGCTTGTGGCGGCTACTTGACCGTCGGTGTGACGGTCGGTCTCGGGGTGCGCGAGCCGGCGGAACACCGCGAGCCGGCGGGCGACGGTGTCGGCGCGCGGGCTGAGTCGCTCGTGCGGGAGCGTCTCCCACGCGGGCAGGACGGCGACGTCGTCGGCCGGGACGAAGGCGCGCAGCGCTGCGGCGAGCTCGTCGGCGTCGCGCGTGGTCGCGGTGACGACGACGAGCTGGCGGGCCTTGGCGCCTGATCCGCCGCCCGCGCCGGGCTCGTCGGACCCACCGCAGGCCGCCAGCGCCAGCTCGGCGAGGACGCTCGCCCGGGCGCCTGCGGGCGCGACCAGCTCGAGCCGTCCGCCGGCGGGCAGCGCGGCGACGGCGGCGGGCACGGCCGCGTCCTCGGCGAGGAGGGGCAGGATGCCGGTGAGCTTCATGGGGATCCGTTCGACGGCGGGTGGAGCAGGCGCTACAGGCGTACCGCGCGGAGGCCGCCGGGACCCCGTGCGGGCAGCACGACGGGCCCCGATCGACCGCCGGGCGGGGGTCGCGGGTGCGTTGTCCAGTGTAGGTCGGGGGTCCGACACGTCTCCGCCTCGTCGCGAGAAGTCGCCGCTCACCTCTCGACGAGCGACTCTCGCCTCGTCGCGGAGTCCGGCTACGTCGAGGTCGCTCTCCCGGGATCGGGAGAGCGACCTCAACGAAGCTCAGCGCTGGGGGCCCAGGACCTTACTCCCGGACGTCAGGCCCGGCGTCCTCGCGCTGACGGCCGCAGGCACGGCCTGCGCTACCTGCGCGGCCTTCGCCGCGACGGTCGAGGTCACGACGCCCGAGGAGGTCAGCGGATACGCTGCTGCACCCGTGTACTCGAGGCTCGACTTGTCCTGCCCCGTACCCGCCTGGTAAGAGGCGAGGTTCGCGTACGTTCGCCAGTTGCCACCCACCGAGTCCACCGACCAACGAACTAGCTCGGATGGAGTCGACGTAGTCGCCCGGTAGAACACGTTCCCGTTGAAGGTGAAGCCCATCTGGCTAGCCGTTCGCGCCTTCGTGCCGTCGTACACACAGAGCGCCGCGCACCAGCGGTCCGATCCCGTCTGACCGATGATCACGTTGTTGCGCGCCGTCGAGTTGCCGATCTTCCATGTCATCTCGGGGTCGTTGGGGTAGCGGGGGTCACGCCCAGTTGCGGTGGGACCATAGGTACGCGAGTCCTGCTGGAACATCAGCGCGATTCGGCTCCCCCCGATGGAGTTGTTCCACAGGTCCACGCGATCCGTGTTCATCACGACCAGACCGGTGGCGCCGTTATCGATCACCACGTTGTTGGACACAAGAGACTTCGAGGACAGTTCAACAACGAGTCCGTTCCCGGTGTTTCGCGAGATCTCGTTTGACACGATCGAAGAGTTGAACACCGACTCGTCCATCCAGAGCCCCGTTCCGGTGTTGTCCGAGAAAATGCTCTGTCGGAACTCCACATTTCGAGATCGGCTCATCTTGAAGCCACCAGAGAACGGCGAAGTGTTGAACTTCTCAACATTGTTGTTGGTCGCCAGCACGCGCGTTACGACGAGGCCGTCTGCATTATTGGCATGGAACCCCATGCGGCCGTTCCCACGTGACGTGACATTAGTGATCGAGCCGTTGATTGCATCGAAGCTCAGCCCGATCGAACCATTCTGCTCGAGGACCACGTTCTCGATCGTCGTCGCGACGGCGGGCTTATCCACCCGAACCGCACCCATCTCGAAGGTAGGGACCGCATAGCGCCGGATCCCGATTCCGCGAATCGTGTAGTTGGGCGTCTGCACGGCGAGGGCCATGGCAAGGTCTGACGCTCGAACCTCCTTCCCGGTTGGGTCGCTGCCGACATACAGCTTGTCCGCCGCGTAGTCTACGTAGAACTTCCCCGCAGTGACCTGCGCAAGACTGCCCACCTGAGCGAGCGCGACGCCGCTCAGCCAGACCTGGTCGGGATGCGACGCCATCGGATAGTTCTTGTTGACGGAAACCCATCCTTCGGCCTCACCGTCAGGCGCGCCCTTGGTGAAGGTGGGACTCGCGTCGAACTCCGCAGTCCAGCCGGACTTCACCCAGACCGAGCCCGACTTCGCCCACCCAGACACGACCGAACTTCCGTCCAGCCACACCGCCTCTTTGGGGTATGCCTGAATCGTGAGCGCCTTGTTCGCATTCAGTTTGACGTTCTCGTGGTACGAGCCAGCGCGGAGGACGATCGTCGCCCCCTTTGCGGCGAGCTCCTGGGCTCGCGCCAGCGTCTTGAGCGGGGCGGCCTGAGTTCCAGCCGACGAGTCCGAGCCGGACGGAGAGACGAAGACTGCACCCGCAGGGATGGCGTAGGCGGTTGTGCCAACGACCGCGGAACCGACCGTTCCTGTTGACGGAGTCGGCACGTCCGGAACTTCCACCGGCGCGGACGTTGGAGCGGCCGAAGCGGAAGGGCTCGGCGACGTAGTCGGAGCCGGCGCTGGCGTCGTCGGTGCCGGAGTGGGAGAGACCGCTCCAACCGAGGAACTGGCCGTGACGTCGAGCGACTTGACCCGGAGGGTCGCAGCGTCGCTGGTCCCAGCGAGGTAGGTCCAAAGCCCCGCACTCGCCTGAGCCTTGATCGCTGCGGCGGATGAGTCGGTGAAGGTCACCGTCTCGGTCGAGCTCCCGGACATCACCGCGAGGGTGAGACTCACACCGGCGCTGGTGTCCACCGAGTCGAGCGCCACTGTCACCTCAGACCCGACTGCGACCGTGGGACCCGCGCCACTGGCGAGCGTGGTCACCGCTGAGGCGGTCCCGTCAAGACGGTCCAGCAGAACTCTCGTCGCGCCCGAGGGCTGCACCGTCACAGTTCCTCGGTAGCCCGACCAGCCACTCGAGCGCGCGAGCACGCCGTAGCGGACGCCTCCACCGGAGCTCGGAAGCTTGTCGAACCCGACCGTTGACGTCACGCGCACGTCGGACGCTTTCACGCCCGAGAAGGTGGCACTCCCCATCGCCCCCCCGCCGGTGAGGTTGATCGTGTCCGGGGCGCCGAAAATCGACCTGTTGACGAAGGTCATGGGACCACCGCTCGCCGGGCTGTCCCACGTTGCCGACGTGCTCGACCGCCCAGCGCCGCCCAGTACGGAAGCTCCGGATCGAGCCTGATAGCCGATCAGGGAGAGCACCGCACCCGTCGACTGCCCCGATGGCGAGTACGCCCACCAAGAGACGCCACCCGTCGCAAGCCTCTTCGCCGACCCGTCCGATGCCGACACCGATGCGACCTCTGGACGAGGACCGCTCGTCCTCCAAGCGCGCGCCTCGAGCGCGACGGGAGACTGCCCCGAGACGGAGAGCTCGAGCGTCACGGTGTCGCCGAGGGCGAGCCCGGAGAGCGCCAGCTTCTCTGCCGCAAGCGAAGTGACGGCAGAAGCGGAGCCGTCCATCCTGTCGAGTGAAATAAGCAAGCGCCCGTCGGGCGCCCACCGCGCTACTGCTCGGTAGAGCGAGTCTCCGACACGACGCGCCTCCGTTGCGACTCGCACTCCCGAGCCCGCGGAGGCGAGGCTGGTGGTCGTGAACGACACCGTCTGGACGACGTCTTGTGCCTGAACGCCCGCGAGGCTCCATCGCGCCATGGAACCCGCCTTGGAGACGTCTACCACGCCATCAGCCGGAAACCGACCGGCGGTCTCGTAGGTCGTCGAAGCACCTTGCTCCGTCCACCCTGCGCCACCGACGACACCTAGCGAGCCGGTCGACTGGTCGGGAGCCGCGGTCGAAGGCGCCAATGCCGTGGTGACGAGCGCGATGGTTGCGATGAGGGCGAATGACACCCGACGGACATGGCTGTGAGCGCGGCCGGCTGGCCGCTCGGCGAGGAAGCGCACGGGTCGTACTCCTGGGTAGGTGGCGCCCCCGCCGGGACACACCGTACCTTGCCCGAACGGGCAATCACAGGTGATCGTGCAAGATGTCACGATCTGGTAACACCTCGTCACGAGGTGGCTCGCCCAACTGCCCGGGCCCTCCGGCTCGATCGGCGCAGATGAGCCGACTAGCGCTCGTCGGTGCCGTATCCGTAACTAGAAGCGTGCCCGGTGCGCACCTTGTTGAGCACCACGCCCATGACGGACGCACCGCCGGTGCGCAACCCCTCGGCGGCATGTCGGAGCTGCGTCCGGCTCGTTCGCGTCGTGTCGACGACTATGAGAGCGCCCTGGCTTACGCGGGACATCGTGACCGCGTCCGCCACCGGCAGGACCGGCGGCGAATCGAGCAGGATGACGTCGTACTGCTCTTCGAGCGCATCGACGAGCTCGGCCAGAGTGTGGCGACTCACGAGGTCGGAAGGGTTGGGCGGCTGGGAGCCTGAGGCGATCACGTCGAGTCCCTCGTACACGGGCTGGATGACTTCCTCCAGCTCAACCTCACCGATCAGGAGCTCCGTGAGCCCCGCTCCTCCTTCGAGCCCAAGGTACTTCGCGACTGTAGGCTTGCGGAGGTCGCCGTCGATCAGTAGCACCCGATCGCCCGCTCCGGCGAGAGCGACCGCGAGGTTCACTGCGACCGTGGACTTCCCTTCTCCCGCTACCGCGCTCGTGACCAAGATCCGCAGCGCCTCACCCTTCACGGCAAGGAAGTGCAGGTTTGTCCGGAGCCGGCGCACGTCCTCTGCCAATGCCCCGGTCGTTTCTGTGTCGAGAATGACGGGGCCTTTGCGCGAGAGCCTGATCCGTCCGACAACGGTCGAACCGGACGCTGCGTCTGCCTCGGTCTCGCGCCGGACTCGCGTGTCAAGGGCCGCCCAGAGCAGCGCCGCTAGCACGCCCACGATCGCGCCGATCGCCGCTCCTGTGATCGCGTTGCGACGCGTGTTCGGCGCGAACTGGGCGAGAGGTGGCACCGCATCCGCGACGACGGTCGCGGTGATTCGAGGCTGGCCCGCCTCGCTCTCCGGCGACAGGGTCGCTACCACCTCGGTCAGCCGCTGGGCCACTGCATTGGCGACGTCCGCCGCTTGTTGCGGATCGGAACTGACCGCGGTGATGCTCAAGATCACGCTGTCCTTGGCTGTCGAGGCGGTGATGGTGCGGGCCAGAGCCTTCACGCTCATATCAAGATCCAGGTCATCGACCACGTCGTCGAGCACGATCGGCATCGTCGCGAGCTCCGCGAACGAGAGCATCTGACTCTGCGTGTAGTTCGCACCCTGGTTCAGGTCCGTGCCCGAACTGCTCGCCGTGGCCGAGAAGAAGAGGCTGGCTGACGTCTGGTACATGGGGACCGCGTTCAGTGAGGCAGCGATAAACCCTCCCGCCACCACCACCACTGCGGTGAGGACCACCCACCATCGCTTCCTCAGCGTCTCGAGCGCTCCGGTCATTGTCATGTCAGTTCCCCCTGAACGAAAAGCCTCTGAAGGCCAGCTTGACCACTACCACGTACTTCTGTGCTCGGGCCCGCGCGAACCCCAGTGAAGAGCGTTGTCTCCTCCGTAGAACGCAGGGTGCCCACCGTGACGGCGACGCCAGCCACGAACCAGAGGAACGTCGTGTACTGCGTGATGAACGCCACGCTCGTGAGCGCCGGAAGCGACGCAGCCACGGCGATCGCGCCGGGGTTCGCCGGACGACGGAAAGCCGCCACCAACGCCGCCACGTACAGTGCCGCCAGGACGACCAGAACGATGATCCCGAAGCGCAGGCCGATGAGGATCAGCTCGCTGTCGATCGATCGAAAGGCTCCGAAGTACGCCCTGCCATCGGCAGTCTGCTGCAGCGCGTCGGAGGTACCTACGAATCTCATCTCGGGGATCAGTACCGTTAGTTGCTCGCGATAGTCAGCACTCTCTGACGCTTCGTCGCCCGCGTCGCTGAACACGCCCGCGATGAACGGGAGGACGAGGCCCGCGCCCGCGACAAGACCCACTCCCAGACCCCGTCGAATACGCGGTTGCACACGGTCCGTCATCACGAGGAGCGAGAGAATCAGCGCAATGACGGCGCACGCGATACCAAGACGGCTCAGCGTGAGCACCGTCGCCGCGAGCACAAGGGTGACTCCAACAGCCTTGGCACGACTCGATATTCTGGCCGCGAGCACGAAAGGTATTGCCAACGCGAGCGAAACGCCGAGTGCGATTGAGTGCCCGAACGCGCCCTCTACCCGAAGGAGGCCCCCGCGTTCCTGAAGCGGCCCCCACGTCGCGTAGAACGAGTTTCCCCGTGCGAGCAGTTCGACGAAGAGATTTCGGCGCGTCGCGGCCTCCAGCAGGCCAAGCACTGCGACCAGGACGAACGCGCGAGAGACCCAGAGATAGACGGCGTCCCCCCCGAGCACGCTCACAAGTATTCGTCCTGCCAGGTACGCGCTTCCCCATGCGACCAGAACGTCGAAGACCTCGCCGAAACCGACGAACCCCGCGAGGTACATGAGCACGACGAGCCCACCGACCCCCGCCAAACAGAGATCCACCAGCCCGAGGCGAAGCGAGCCGACCCCTATCAACGCGGCCGCAGAGAGCAGAGCCGCAGCAGTCGCCGGGGGGAAGTACCAGCTGACCGTCACGCCCATCCAGTAGGGCACGAGTGCGACCGACCCGATGAAGGCAACGAGACCGACTACGGGACGCCGTCGGATGAGCAAACCGAACGCGACGGCCGACACGAACGCGAGACCTACGAGCGCGAGGCGGTCGACCTGTGTCCCTGTCATGCCCTCACCCTCTTCCACGGTCTGCGTCGTTGGTGGCGGCGGCACCAGGTCGGGAGCGTACCCGACTGGATCCCGACGAGCAGTGGCCTCAGCTGACGGCGGCTCTAGGTCGCGTCGCTCCGCCGCCGGGGAGCGGCCCAGCGAAGGGCAAACGCCGCGACGCTCGGATGATCGGCCGCTCCACGAACCGATAGATCAGCGAGCATCCCACGAGCGCCGCGAGGACCGATCCGATCACCGACAACCAGCCCACGCGCCAACCGAGGTAGGCAAGCACGGCCGGGACGATCGGCGCGATGAGAGGATGAAAGAGGTAGACCGAGTAGGAGGCATCGCCGAGAAAGAGGACGAGGCGTGGCAGCCGGGGCGCCAGCCAGTCCTCGAGAGCAACGACGGTGAGCACGAGCGCACAGACAACCGCCATCCGGAACGGCGCATCACGGAACCACTCGAGGCGCCCCGCGAGGGCGAGACACACGGCTACGACACTCGCGAGCACTGCCAGGGGAACGAGCCAACGCCGCACACGCGGGCTGACGACGAGCTTGGCGATCGTCATGCCGATCACGAAGTAGAGCACCACGCGATCCAGGTAGAAGCCCCAGACGATCGTCGAGTCCTCGCCAAGCCCGAGGCCCTGCCCGGCTGCCACCAGGACCATGACGACGGTCGAGAAGATGTACGGACTGACCCGGAGCAAAAGCGCGACACAGAACACCGCGTAGAAGAACATCTCGAACGTCAAGGTCCAACCGACTCCAAGCACGGGCTCGACCACGCCCACTTCATTCCTCGTCGGAAGGAAGAAGTAGGAGGCAACGAGGTGCTCCGGGTTGAGTGCGTTGTTGATCGCGACGCCAGGTATCGCGAGCACCGTCAAGATCTTGACCGTCGTCGCAATCCAGTACATCGGGACGATCCGAGTCACCCGCCGCATCGCGAAGTACCGCCACCCGCCGGACAGGCGGCGGAAAGGCGGCGCCGTGATCATCATGACGAAACCCGAGATCACGAAGAAGATGTCGACACCGACCGTCCCCGCCTGCCAGACAGGCATCTCGGGCTCAAGACGATCAGATGCGTACAGAGTCGAGTGCGTGACGACGACCAGCGCGGCAGCCACGAAGCGAAGGGCCTGAATGCCGAGGTAGTTTCGTGGCCGCACGACCTGCTCCGGAGGGTTCAGCACGGCACCGAGTCCTCCCCCGAGTCGAGCGCTCGACAGATCCTGTCAGTCTCCTGGTGCGCCCGCGAGGCGCCACTGCTCTCACGGTAGCGCCGTGGTCGGGAGGCAGGCCTCCCGACCACGGCGTTCACCGAGTCAGCCGAGCGCGACGGCGTTGTAGTTGTCGAAGGTGGTGGTGAACGGGAACGCGCCGATGGTGGAGCCAGCCCACGAGGCCAGCGCCAGCGTCCCCGCGTCCTGCAGCGCATCCGTGGAGTCGGTCACGTTCGCCTGCCACGCCGAGGGCTCGCTCGCCCCAGCCGCCCAAACCTTGGCCCGCAGTGTCGTGGTGCCGGTGCCCTCAGCCTGGAACCGCACGTTCAGCACCTGACCTGGCGTGTAAGTGATGCCCGGCACGATCACGTAGGCCAGTGAGGTCTCCGTGGTGTTCACCGCCGACACCTGCAGCACCACCACACCAGCCGCGTTCACGATCGCCTTCGCCCGGTAGTCCGACGTCTGACCCGATGCACGCACCGAGACGAAGCCCTGCACCGTGCTCGCCGAGGGACGCGACCCGAAGGACAGCTGCGTGGTCACGTCCACATCCCGGGCACTCACGGACCCGAGCTGCGCGAACGTCGACCCACCCGCAGTGAGCGTCATGGTCCCGGCCGAGCCGTTGGTCGCGTACCGAGAAGCCGCACCCGCCAGCGTCCAGGCGCCGCCCGCATCGGCCGACCCCCAGCCGTTAGCGGTCGTGCGACCGAACGCATCGGAAGCAACCACCGAGGTGGCCGGCGGAGCCGTCACCGTCACCGGGGCCGACACCGTCCCGGTCGCACCCTTGTCGTCCGTCACCACGAGCGTCACCGTGTACGTCCCGGCCGCCGCGTACGAGTGCGACGACGCCACACCCGTACCCGTCGCCCCGTCACCGAAGTCCCACGCGTACGACAGCGCAGCACCCTCCGGATCCGAAGAACCGGAACCGTTCACCGACACCGCCAGATCCGACACCGACGACGAGAACAGCGCCACCGGCGCCGCGTTCGGTGCCGGCGCACCGATGGTGGTGGCCTTGTAGTTGTCGAAGGTGGTGGTGAACGGGAACGCGCCGATGGTGGAGCCAGCCCACGAGGCCAGCGCCAGCGTCCCCGCGTCCTGCAGCGCATCCGTGGAGTCGGTCACGTTCGCCTGCCACGCCGAGGGCTCGCTCGCCCCAGCCGCCCAAACCTTGGCCCGCAGTGTCGTGGTGCCGGTGCCCTCAGCCTGGAACCGCACGTTCAGCACCTGACCTGGCGTGTAAGTGATGCCCGGCACGATCACGTAGGCCAGTGAGGTCTCCGTGGTGTTCACCGCCGACACCTGCAGCACCACCACACCAGCCGCGTTCACGATCGCCTTCGCCCGGTAGTCCGACGTCTGACCCGATGCACGCACCGAGACGAAGCCCTGCACCGTGCTCGCCGAGGGACGCGACCCGAAGGACAGCTGCGTGGTCACGTCCACATCCCGGGCACTCACGGACCCGAGCTGCGCGAACGTCGACCCACCCGCAGTGAGCGTCATGGTCCCGGCCGAGCCGTTGGTCGCGTACCGAGAAGCCGCACCCGCCAGCGTCCAGGCGCCGCCCGCATCGGCCGACCCCCAGCCGTTAGCGGTCGTGCGACCGAACGCATCGGAAGCAACCACCGAGGTGGCCGGCGGAGCCGTCACCGTCACCGGGGCCGACACCGTCCCGGTCGCACCCTTGTCGTCCGTCACCACGAGCGTCACCGTGTACGTCCCGGCCGCCGCGTACGAGTGCGACGACGCCACACCCGTACCCGTCGCCCCGTCACCGAAGTCCCACGCGTACGACAGCGCAGCACCCTCCGGATCCGAAGAACCGGAACCGTTCACCGACACCGCCAGATCCGACACCGACGACGAGAACAGCGCCACCGGCGCGCGGTTCGGTGCAACCACCGTGACCGAGCGGGTCGTGGAGCCGGTCGCGCCGAGCGGGTCGCTCACCGTCAGGGTGACCGTGTACTGCCCGGCGCTCGCGTAGGTGTGCGAGGTCGTCGCGCCAGTGGCGGTGGCCCCGTCCCCGAAGGACCAGGCGTACGTCAGCGCGCCGTTCTCGGGATCGCTGGACCCCGTGCCGTCTGCGGACACCGACAGCCCGTCGAGCGCGACCGTGAAGGACGCCGTGGGCGCCTGGTTCGCGGCTACGACGGTGACCTGCTGGCTGGAGTGCGCGCTCCCGCCGTTGGCGTCGGTCACCGTGAGCGTCACCGTGTACGTCCCGGCGGTCGCGTACGTGTGACTCGCCGCGGCGCCGGAACCGGTTGCACCGTCACCGAAGGACCACGCGTAGGTCAGGGGCCGGCCCTCGGGGTCGCTCGACGCGGAGGCGTCTACCGAGACCGCGAGAGCAGTGTGCTGCAGCGAGAACAGCGCCGTCGGGTCAGCGTTCACGACCGTGACGCTGGAGGTGGTGCTGCCCGATGCGCCGCTGCCGTCCGTGACGGTGAGTCCGACCGTGTACGTGTCAGAGCTGGAGTAGATGTGCTCCGCAGTAGCACCGGTGGCGTGCGCGCCGTCACCGAAGTCCCAGGCGTACGTGAGCGCGTCACCCTCGGGATCCGAGGACTGCGAGCCGTCCACGGACAGCCGCAGACCGTTCGTCGTCACCGAGAACGCCGCCGTCGGGCCGACGTTCGCGGGAGCGACCGTGACACGCACCGTCTTCGTCGCCGTCTTGCCAGCCCCGTCCGTGACGACCAGCGTCACGTCGTAGGACCCGCGTGCTGCGTAGGTGTGCTGGGCGGTAGCCCCGGTCGCGTGCGCGCCGTCACCGAAGTCCCACGCGAAGCCGAGCGCTGTGCCCTCCGGGTCCGCTGAGGCCGAACCGTCCACCGAGACGGCCAGCTCGTTGACGCCGAGCGTGAAGTCCACGGTCGGCGGGAGGTTCGGCTTCACCACCGTCACGTCGTGCGAGACGGTCGCCGTGCCGCCGCGGTTGTCGGTCACGACGAGCTTCACCGTGAACGTGCCGCTGTCGGCGTACGTGTGCGAGGTCGACGCGCCGGTCGCAGTCGCGCCGTCGCCGAACTCCCATGCGTAGGTGCTGATCGCTCCGTCACTGTCCGCGGACGCCGATGCGTCGGCAGCGACCGTCAGGTCGGTGACCGTCGGCGTGAAAGCTGCGGTCGGCAAGACGTTGGCGGGGAGGACCGTGACGGTGCGTGTAGTCGTCGCCGACAGCCCTCGCGAGTTCGTGACGGTGAGGCTCACCGTCTTGTCGCCGCCGGTGGCGTACGTGTGGGACGCGGTTGCGCCCGTCGCCGTGGTGCCGTCACCGAAGTCCCACGCGAAGGTGATCTCGCGGTCGTTCGGGTCCGACGACGCCAAGGCGTCCACCGTCACCGCGAGGTCCGTGGCGTGCACGTCGAAGGTGGCCGTCGGCCCCTCCTCCGGCACGGGCGGCTGGCCTGTGGTTCCGAGCGCGTAGTGCAGGATCGCGTCGTCCCAGGTCAGGGCGGTGCCGTAGATCGCCGTCTCGTCGACCGTGGCGTTGAGAGTCTGACCGCCCGAGCCCCAGTTGTTGTCGCCACCGATTCGCCAGTGGCCGCTGTAGTCCTGAGCGGACGTCTGTGGGTTGGTACCGACGCGGTCACCGTCGACGTACAGCACCAGACCGCTCGCGCCCTGGACCGCCATCACGTGGTGCCACGTGCCGTCGTTGTACGACTTCGGGGACGTCACGGTGTTCGTCTGGCCCGTCCACGTGCCGAACGTCAGCTGGCCGTCGCGCTCCATGTAGACCTGGCGGTCGTAGCTGCCCGACGTGTTGGTTGTGCCGTCGCCGAACCCGATGAGCCGGCCGCCCGAGGTCGAGCTCGTCTTGAACCAGGTCTCGAGAGTGAACGAGCCCGGCGAGGAGAACTGCCTCGTCGTGTAGCCCCACCCGTTGTCGGGGCCGATCTGCAGTCCAGAGCCAGTCGATCCGAAGAGCGCACCGTCGGAGGTCCGAGCAGTCGCCCCGACAAGGGCGCCGTCGTTGCTGTTTCCGCTCGTGTCGGTCAGCACCGATCCGCTGGTCTCGCTGTATCGCCAGTACACATCGGGCTCCGCACCGACCACCGAGCGGCCGTATGCGTCGGTCGGGACCACATTCTCGGGCAACGTGTAGCCGGCCGTCGTGTAGTGGTCGCGAACCTGCGCCGTGGTGAGCACGCTCGGGTAGATCGCGACGTCGTCGATGTCGCCGTTGAAGTAGAAGCTCGAGGGCTGGTCCGGCCAGCCACCGATGTTGTCGCCGCCGATCCGCCAGTAGCCGGTGTAGCTCTGTGCGGTAGTCGTGTCGCTGCGCTGACCCACGCGCTTGCCGTCGACGTACAGCGTCTGGCCGTTCGGGCCGAGAGTCGCGACGACGTGGTGCCACTGCCCGTCGTTGTACGAGGTCGAGCTGCCGACCGTGCGCACCTCGTTGGGGTAGACACCGAAGATGATCCGTCCGTCGTTCGTCATGTAGACGTGTCGGTCGTAAGACCCGGAGTTGCCGCTGTTGCTGCCGCCAAAGCCGAGGATCTTGCCGCCGCTGGTCGACGTGGTACGGATCCACGCCTCGGCCGAGAACACGTTCGAACCGCTCGTTGCCTCGTTCGCGACGGCGAGACCGTCGCCGGAGCCGGAGAAGTGCGACGCCGTGCCGGCGTGGCTGAGGATGGCGCCCGTGACACCGCGCGTCACGCCGCCCTGGGCCGTGGCGTTGGCGCCATCGGCAAGATTGATTACGTCGGAGCCACTCGTCTCGCTGAGCGGCCAGAAGTTCGTTGCGCCGTCATCCAGCACCTTGGCGCCGTACGCGCCAAGAAGGTCCTGGTTCGACACGGTGACAGTCACACTGTTGGAGCGCGCCGTGTTGCCGAAAGGGTCAGTCGCCGTGACGTAGTAGGTCTGGGTCGAGCCAGGGGTGGCGCCCGTGTCCTTGACGGTGACGAACTTCGAGTTGATCTGGGAGTCCCAGAAGTTGTGCGTGATGTCCTGCGTGCTGACGAGTGTCGATCCGCGGTACACCTTGTAAGTGAGGGTCGCGTTGTCTCGGTCCCAGTTGATCGGGAACTTGAACCGCACCTCGCCCGCCTGCTGGGACGTAGCCGTGGGGACCCAGGTGGAGAACGACCGAACAGGACCGCCCTTGTTCGCAGCATTCGAAGGCACGGTGAATCGCACAAGGCCCTGCTGGGCGACACCGTTCACACCCTTGAACTCGCCCCCGTACACGACGTACTGGCTGTTGCCCGCGATGCTGAAGCCTGCCTGCGCCATTCCAGTGTACGTGCCCACGGTCCAGGAGTTCTCCCAGCTCAGAAGAGAGGGAGCGGGCTGTCCCGGGTGGTCCTGGTATCCGTAGATGTCCGCCGTGTTGACAGTCGTTGCGGCCTTGGAGAACGCCTGCGAGTGGTGGAAGGTCCAGGGGTCGGTCTGCGGGAAGCCGCCGATGTTGCCGCAGTAGTGAGCGTGAGACGCCGAGTAGACGACGCCGTTCTGCGGAAATACCCCGTAGGTGTCACCATGGCAGTCTGCGACCCAGTCGAGCGTCCCGGAGGCGTTGTCGATCATGAACGTGCCTTCGGTGTTCCCGCCGGCACCGAAGTGGTAGCCCGAGCCGTAGATGCCGTCCGCGTCCGCGGTGAGGGAGGTGATTCCCGACGCATCACCCGCATTTCGAATCTGAGCGTTGGCCGGCAAAGCCTGGGGTGCGCCAGTCACCGGATCGAGTGAACCCAACCCATAGAAATCAGAACCCGCCAACGTCGTGAAACGACCTCCGACGACGAGTCGGTCCTTCGTCGAGTTGAGCGTCAGCGCGGTCACGCTGGCGTTGGCGTCACCGACGAAGCTCGTGAGCGAGCCGTCGGACGCGTTGAACGCCGCAAGATACTTGCGGTCTACCAGCGTTCCGCCCGTCACGGAGGCCGCCTTGACGAAGTCGCCGCCGATGTACACGGTCGTGTTGGTCGCGGCCACGGAGAGGGCGTTCGAGGCCAGCGTCGGACGCCAGTTCGCCACGAGGGTGTTGGTGGCGGTGTCGAAGGCGGCAGCCTTGACGCGCCACTGGCCGTTCACCTGGCTGAAGTCGCCGACCACGTAGATCCGCTTGCCGTCGGGCGAGGCTTCGATGTCTCGCGCCTGACCGTTGAGAACGGGCGCGAAGCTGTCGATCAGGTTCCCGGTACGGATGTCATAGGCGAGGATGTTCGAACGGTCCACCTCGTTCTGGCCCAGCGCCGATCCAGCAGGGCGGGCCTTGGTGAAACTTCCGACCGCGTACACGGTGTTGCCCACCACGGCTTGCGCCCAGACAACTCCGTTGACCTGAACGGTGGGCAGGATGTCCGCCGTCACAGTCGTCGGCGTCGCCGGGTTGGTCGGATCGAGTGGTTTGGAGTCGGCCGCAGCCATTGCGGTGATCCCGAAGAACGTCATGCTCGTCGCGACGACAGTCGCGACGGCGCGGCCCAGAAGCGTGCGTGTATTCATGTTTCCCCCCGCGAGGCCCCACCCTCGCCGCGTGGTCGCCCACCCCCCACGGGGGACGACTCAGCCGAACCCTAACAGTCCTCCCAGATGCCTGGTAGTCGGGCAGGATGGCGTTACCAAAACGTTACGAGGCCGCTCCGACGTCCTCGAACACTGCCGTCGTCGAGCCGTCGGACGCCAGCACCGCGATCGTCAACCGATCGGTGCCCTCGGGCAGGCCGAACAGATACACCGCGCTCACGGCGGAAGCCGCGGGAACGCTTCCCGCGAACGGAGACTGCCGGTCGTCCTGCGCATACGTACGGGCAGGAGCCGCGTCGTCGCCGGTGTACGCAGCGACCGTGGTGCCGTCCAGTGCGATGGCCTCTCCACTGGTGTTCTCGATCTCGAGAGTCACCAGGAGCGCGGGACCGCTGACCTCGCCCAAGCCAGACGCCGTGCCGTCCGTGGCCTCGACACTTGTCATGGTGACCTGGAGCGAGTCCCCGAGCTGTCCCGCGCCTCCAGACGGGACGCTCTCCACGGGGCCCGGACCCAGCGGTGGGACGCCCAGGTCCGTCGTCTCGGCGCTCGGAGCGGTTGGGTCCGACGTCGTGGACGACTCGCCCGAAGTGCTGCCAGCAGTCGACGCCGACGGCTGGTCGTTGGTGGACGCTCCCGTGGCGCCGACGGCCCCAGACTGATCGTCCCCCTGACATGCGGAGATCGTCGCCGTCACGAGCAGCAGGAGAGCGACCCATCCCAGAGTCGCTCGCTTTGGTCGAGACGCCTTCGCGTTCGGCGCTTCTCCAGACATCTGTTCCCCCCAAAGAACCTCGCGCGTGGTCCCCTGTGTCCCGCGCGTGCACCGCCAGTCTAGTCGCGGGCCGCGAACCGGCCCGGTAGCGTGTTCTGAGATCGCTGCGCGCGTACGTCCACTCGCGTCAGAGAGGACTGGAGGCATGATGGCGAACAGCAGGACGGCAATCGTTGTCGTGAACTACGGGAGCAGTGCTCTGCTCGAGAGCAATCTCGTGGCGAGCGCGAGCACGACCGATCTCGTCGTGGTCGTCGACAACTGGACTGACGATGCTGAGCGCCAACGCGTGCGCCGGCTGGCCCGCGAACACGGTTGGCTGGTCGAGGAGCCCGCCACCAACACGGGCTTCGGGATCGGTATGAACCGCGGAGCCTCGCGAGCCCTCAGATGCGGAGCGACGTCGCTCGTGCTGCTCAACCCGGACGCAAGACTCGCGCCCGAGGACGTGGCACGGCTGGCTTCCCAGACGGAGGCAGACGCGGACATTCTTCTCGCCCCCCGGATCGAGCGCCCGGACGGGACGCCGTGGATGGGCACGACCATGGATCTCCGGCTTGCCGACGGGTCGGTCGCCAGCAGCCGCCGGCGGCCGCCTGGCGCCCAGGTCATGGAATGGGTGTCAGGTGCCGTGATGGCGCTGAGCGCCGACCTCTGGCGTCGTTCCGGCGGGTTCGATCCCGACTACTTCCTCTACTGGGAAGACGTCGACCTCTGCCGCCGCGTCCAAGCGGCAGGCGGCCGTGTGGCGGTCGACGAGTCCGTCATAGCGGTCCACGACGAGGGCGGCACGCATGCCGACGGGGGCGGGCGGGCGAAGTCCGAGACGTACTACTACTACAACATCCGGAACCGCAGTCTGTACGCGGCCAAATGGCTGGATCCAGCGTCCAGGCGCCGTTGGGCACTTCTCACCCCCCGGGTCGCGTGGGGCACGATCCTCACCGGAGGCCGTCGTCAGCTCGTGCACAGCGTGCGGCCGTGGCGCGCCTACGCGCGCGGACTCGCCGCGTCCATTCCCTTCGCGCTCGGACGCTCGCGCGGTCGGTCTCGTCGCACGGTCCGCGTTCTGGAGTCGTTCCCCGTCCCCTCCGAGCAGACGAACCCCTACATCGTCCAGCTGAGGGACGCGCTGCGCGCGTCGCCAGGCGTCGAGCTGACCTGCTGGAGCTGGCGTGACGCACTCACCGGCCGGTTCGACGTCTTCCACACGCACTGGACCGAGGCGCTCATCGAGCGACGCGGGTGGCGCTCCACGACCGTCCGCCGCGCGCTGTTCGGGATTTTCCTCGCCCGGCTGTGGGTGACCCGAACGCCGGTCGTGCGAACAGTGCACAACCTCGAGCTTCCTGACGGACTCTCGAACGTCGAGCGCCTATACCTACGAGTGGTAGACCGGCTCACGAGAGTCCGCATCGTCCTCAATGAGTTCACGCCCGAGGTCGCCAACGCGCGCAACGTCCTGATCGAGCACGGCGACTACCGCGCGTGGTTCGCGCCGCACGAACGGTCGGAGCCCGTCAGAGGTCGCATCGCGTTCATCGGCAAGGTGCGGCGCTACAAGAACGTCGAGGGACTCGTTCGCGCGTTCAAGCAGGTCGACGACGAGTCGTTCAGCCTCCACGTCGCCGGCAGCCCGTCCAGTGCCGACCTGGCAGAGTCACTGCTCGCCCTCTCCGCCGACGACGAGCGCGTCACGCTCGACCTGTCGTTCGTCGAGGACGCCCGCCTCGTGGCCGAGGTGACCCAGGCTGAGATCGTCGCGCTCCCGTACCACGAGATGCACAACTCGGGCAGCGTCCTGGCTGTGCTCTCGCTCGCCCGACCGGTACTGGTGCCGGATACACCGTTCAACCGCGCCCTAGCGTCCGAGGTCGGAGCACGCTGGGTGCATATGTTCGACGGCGAGCTCTCCTCGAGAACGCTCGTCGACGCCGTCGCGAGGGTACGCCGCGACGCCGGCGGCGAACCAGACCTGACGCGTCGAGACTGGAACGACGCCGGTCGCCGCCATCGGAATGCGTTCGTTCTCGCGCTGCGGACCGGAGGTGGCCGGGCATGAGAATCCTGGTGTGTGCGCTCGACTACCCGTACCCCGCGCGTGGCGGCGGACGAGCCGACATCTGGCGTCGGATCGAAGCCTTCGCTCGACTCGGTCACGAAGTCATGCTCGTCAACAACTACGACCCCACCAGCCCTCGACTTCCCGACGAGGAAGACTTGGCGACCATGGACGTGACGCTGGCGTCGCGCTTCTCATTCCCTCACGCCGACTCGCTTGCGCGAGCCGCTGGCCACATGATCAACCTCTGGCGTGTGCCGCTTCACGTCGCGCAACGCACGCCTCGTGCAGCCGACCAGCGCCGGCTCGACGCCGCTATCGGGCGGTTCAAACCCGACCTGATCTGGCTCGACGGACCGTGGTTCGGAGAACTCGCGCGTAGGCTCTCGGCTGACGGCACGACCCCTGTTGTCTACCGGTCCCACAACGTGGAGCATCTCTACCTCCGCCGACAGGCGTCGGCCGCCACGCGCGTCAAAGACCAGATCACCTGGCGGATCGCGTGCATCGGTCTCAAGCGGTACGAGCTCGCGATGATGACCAGCGCCGATGCCGTCTTCGACATCTCCCTAGACGACCTCGCGTTCTGGAGGGGCCTGGGCGTTCGCGGCGCCCAATGGCTGCCTCCACTTCCCGAGCTCGCGCTCCGCACGCCGTCTTCCGAGCGGGTCGAGACAGACATCCTCTTCGTCGGCGGACTCCGAACACCCAACAACGTCCAGGGGGTCCGCTGGCTTGCCAGCAAGGTGCTTCCGGTAGTTCGGCGCGAGCGGCCAGGCACCACTCTCGGTGTCGTCGGCTCGTACCCCCGAGATGAACTCACCGCTGAGCTTGCCGCCATCGAGGGAGTGCAGACGTATTACGACGTCCCGGACGTCACCCCGTACCAGTTCGGCGCGCGCGTTCTCACCAACCCCGTGGCAGTCGGGAGCGGTGTCCAGCTCAAGATGCTGGACATGCTGATGACGGACGCGCCGATCGTGACGACCAGCCAGGGAGTCTCCGGCCTGCCGCCTGCCAGCCTGAATCAGTTCGACATCGCGAACTCGGTTGAGGACTTCGCCGCCGCAATCCTCCGCCGACTCGACGACCCTGCGGTCGACCGCGACGCGAGGCAGTCGGCGCGTAGCCTGTTCGATCTGCACTCCATCAGCCACGCGCTCGCAACGATTCCGCAGGCATCGCGCCGTACTGACTGAAGGACGTCAACTGTTGGCCACCGCCGAAGTCGTGAGCGAGCGGACGTCTCGGAACCACTTCGGAAGCGCGAGGAGCATGAAGATCGCGGTGGCTGCCGTGATCAGGGTGTAGACCACGAGGAACAGCCTCGGCGCTCCGTACATGACGAACGTCAGGCACAGCACCCCGTAGTCGGTCGGAAGGACAAGGACCGAACGGAGCCACGGCGCGCGCCCTCCCGTCGCTGCAGTTGACGCCACCCCGTGCGCTCGGCGTAGCTGCTCCGTGAGGATCATGCCGAAGAACATGACCGAGGAGAGCACCGTGTTCACGAGCGGCACGAAGAGCCACCCGTCTTCGACGACGTCGAAGCGATAGAGGCCGATGAGCAGGGCGAGCGGCAGCGCCACGACCTTCGTTGCGTCCACCACGTGGTCAAGCCACTCGCCAGCTGGGCTACCAGTGCCGGTGAGGCGAGCGACCTGGCCGTCGGCCGAGTCCCAGGCGTACCCGAGCACCAGGAGAAGGCAGACCAACACTCCGAGCCACCAGCTCGGCGGAACCAGCGCCAGTAGCAGGACACCCGCGAACGTGTGCAGGGCGCTGACGGCAGTGACCTGGTTCGGGCTCATCCCGAGCTTGTAGGCGAGAGCGGCAAGGAGACGTCCGATCTTGCGGTTCACGAAGCGCGAGTACGCGGGCGCGCTTCGCGCCGCGCCCTTCTGCGCGGAAGCAAGCCTTCGGACCACGTCACCGTACGCTTCGGAGGCCATCGTCAGTTCTCCACCTCGCTGATCACGTACTGCAGCTTGCCGTTGGTCGACGGGAGCGCATCGACGTACTCGACCCGCACCGGGACCTTCTCGTGCAGCTGCCTGCGGAAGCCGGCGACCGCCTCCTCGATGTGGCCGCGAGCGTCCACGTCGTCGCCCTCGACCACGAGCACACGCACCGCGTAATCGCGGTCCTGTCGCACCTGGAACTGCCGCACCGACCCGGGGTGCTTACCGAACATGCCCATGATTCCGTGGTTGGCTCCTCCGCCGCCAGGGAGGCGGATGACGTCGGCCGCTCGGCCCTCCACCTGCGTGATTCGCGGAAGGCTCACGCCGCACACGCACGGTTCGTCGATCAGCGCCGCCCGGTCGCCGAGCCGGTATCGCACGATCGGAAACACCCGGTTGAGCAGGTCCGTCACCACGATCTCGCCCACTTCACCCGGAGGCAATGCTCGTCCGTCCTCGTTGACGACCTCAAGGAGCCGAGCGTCAGCGAACACGGCGTCACCTTCGGAGTGGTAGGCGCGTTTCCTCGTCCTGATCTGGTGGCCGAGCTCGCGTCCATCGAGGGCGTCCAGACGTACTTCGACGTCGCGGATGTGACTCCCTACCAGTTCGGCGCTCGGGTACTGGTGAACCCAGTGGCGGTAGGAAGTGGTGTCCAGCTCAAGATGCTCGACATGCTGATGACCGACGCACCGATCGTCACAACGAGTCAGGGCGTCTCGGGACTTCCCCCCGCGTGTCGCTCCCAGTTCGGCATCGCCGACACGCCCGAGACTTTCGCCGAGGCTCTGGTGGAGAGGCTCGGTGACCCGGGCGTTGACCTCGTCGCAAGGCGGGACGCTAGAAGGCTTTTCGATCTCGACGCGGTCCGTGCCGTGCTCGCGTCGCTCTCGGCCGGCGAAGACGGACTATCGGCCTGACCGCGGCGCCAGGTCGAGAACGAGACTGCCGGCTAACCGGAGCCGTGCTAGAACACGCTCACGGCCCTCTCATGGGCCGACTCGACGTGGTGCGGGGGAAGCGTCAAGACCGAGGACACGGACTGCAGCTCGGCGATGGCCGACCTGAGGTCCGAGAGGAAGACGTCAGCGAGGTCTCGGGAGAGTCCGTTCCGGACCACGACCCGCTGGACCACGATGTCAGTGAGGTCCTGGGGCATCGCGTACGTCGGTACCATCCAGCCGCGCATCCTGAGCCGATCGGACAGGTCGTGAAGGGTCCAGAACCCGTTGGCTGCGCTCGAGAGTTGCCACGCGACGACAGGTATGTCGCCCCCATCGCTCCACAAGGTGAGCTCCGGCATCGTGCGTACTCCAGCGGCGAAGTGCTTGGCAACGTCTTGACTGGCCCGCTGCACTCGCCTGTAACCCTCGTGGCCCAACCTGAGGAACTCGTAGTACTGGAGCAGTACCTGGGCACTGGGACGCGAGAAGTTGATCGCCAGCGTCGGTGTGTTACCCCCGAGGTACGGAACCCAGAAGATCAGGTCCTCGGGGACGGCCGTCTTCTCACGCCAGACGACCCAACCCAACCCCGGGTAGACCAATCCGTACTTGTGTCCGGAAGTGTTGATCGAGGCAACTCTAGGAAGGCGGAAGTCCCACTTGAGCTCAGGCTGAAGGAAAGGGGCGATCATCCCACCTGAAGCGGCGTCGACGTGAATCTGAATGCTCAGGCCGGTGCGCGCCTCGATCTCATCCAGGGCCCTTGAGATGTCCTCGACCTGATCGTACATCCCCGTGTATGTCACGCCCAGGATCGCAACAACACCAATGGTGTTCTCGTCGACGTAGTCGGCGAGCATGCTTCCGTCGAGCACCGGGTGCTCCTTCGAGATCGGCACAAGCCTGGGCTCTACCTCGAAATAGTTGCAGAACTTCGCCCAGCACACCTGGACGGCACTCGACATCACCAGGTTGGGACGGTCCGTCGGCTTTCCCGCTGCGCGACGCGCGTGCTGCCAGCGGCGCTTGAGTGCCAGGGCACCGAGAATTCCCGCCTCGGACGAGCCGATAGCGGAGGCTCCGATCGTGTCAAGCGGCTCTGGAGCATTCCACAGGTCGGCGACGATCCTCCAGCACCGTTCCTCTATCGCGGCAGTAGCCGAGTACTCATCCTTGTCCACGAGGTTCTTTCCCACGGACTCGGAGTACAGTCTTTCGGCCTCGGGCTCCATCCACGTCGTGACGAAAGTGGCGAGGTTGCGCCTGGGGTTGCCGTCAAGGCCAGCCTCTTCGTGCACCACCTGGTACGCAGCCGAGGGCTCGGTCTCGCCCGGGGCGAGCCGCCATCGCGCGATCGTCGCGGACTCGGGCGGACGAACGTACATCGGGTTCAGGCTGATCACGGCGTCAGGCTCGTGCCCGTGGGCGCGCGGGGTCTCAGGCATGGGTCCTCCTGGGCGGGACAGTACGTCGAGTGCGCTCCCCCCGGAACGACTCGACGAGCGCGGCGGCGCCTGCTTTGTGAGGAGAAGGGCCGATGCGGAGATCTGCCGAGCGAACGGACGCGTCGCGCGGCGTCTGGCTTCGGGGCTTGCGATCGTTGTCACACATCATCGGACACATCGCTTGTCAGGAACTGCAGCTTCCCGTTCGCCGATGGAAGCTCCTCGACGTACTCGACCTCGACTGGGACGGCGTACTTCACCTGTTTGCGCAAACCCTCCACGGCCTCTTCGATGTGACGGCGCGCGTCTGGCTCGTCGCCTTGAATGACCGAGACCTTGACGGAGTAGTCGGCAGCCTGGTGAACCCGGAAGAGCCTCACCGAGCGTATGTTCGACGAGAACATGCCCATCACGCCGTGGTTCACGGCTACGCCTCCTGGAAGCCGAAGAAGGTCGGTCACTCGACCTTGCACCGGGGACATGAGAGGAAGGCCAATTCCGCACGGGCAGGCTTCCTCGAGCAGCGCCGCGCGGTCACCGGGGCGGTATCGCAGGACTGGGAAGGCGCGATTCATGAGGTCTGTCACGACCACATCACCGACCTCACCCGGAGCGGCAGGCTTGCCTTCTTGGTTCAGTACCTCGATCAGGCGAGCGTCGGCGTTGATGTGCAGGCCGCTCTGTTCCCGACACTCCGCCGCCATCCAGTTGACCTCGGATCCGCGGTACTCATCGAAGACCGGCACCCCGAAAGCCGCCTCGAGGCTCGCCCTGACACCTGGCGACAGCGGCGCGGCCGTCGTCGCGACTGCTCGCAAGCCCGGAATCGAGGCGCCCGTCTTGTCCACGTGTTCCGCGAGCGCGAGCAAGCCGCCCACGTAGCCTTCGAGCAGCGCCGGCTCTGACGAGCGCAGGGCCCTCAGGAAGTGACCGACCGATTCGCTGTCGATGTACTTGGCGTCCAGATACAGCTGCTGGGAGGGCCACCACGCGACTGTCGTCTTGAGCGAGCCGAGACGGCCGAATCCCCAACGACCGACGCGAGCGAGGTTGTCCCACGGCTCCACTCCCCACCATCGGTACCAGCGCCAGGCGAACGCGAGCGCGGGCACCCGGACATCACGGTGGATGCGGAGCGGCTCACCAGTACTTCCGCCCGTGAATTGTGGAACCGCGGTGCGTCGGCTCGCTTCCGTCGAGAGGATTCGGGTCTCGTTCTCCTTCAGATCCGACCGGCCGATCACAGGGATCTTCGCCCACTCACCCGGGTTCTCCAGCTCAGTGAGCTCGACACCGGCGCGGCTGAGGGACTCTCTGTAGAACTGCGTCTGGGTCGCTGCGAAGCTAGCAATCGAAGCGGCGCGGGAGGTCTGGACCTTCAGGACTTCGTCCCGGTCGAGCTGTTCAAAAGCCATGAGATCATCGAGGAATCGGCCTGAGCGCCTACGCACCGTCGAGTGCTTGATCTGAAATGACCAGCGAGCAAGGCTGGAGCGCAGATCGTGCCGCGCGCCTCCGGTCATCGCCCCGCCGCCTCGCGTCGCGGATCCCGCATAGTGACGGCTTCGAGCACTGTTCCTTCGCGCCCAACATGGTCCGAGCTGGTAAGCGCCCTGACGTCGCGGAACCACTTTGGGAGCGCAAGAGCGAGGAAGGCGACGGTCGCCAGGGTGATGAGGCCGTAGATGCCGACGAACAGCGACCTGGCGCCGTAGAGCAGGAACGTCAGGCATAGCACCCCGTAGTCCGTCGGCAGAGCCATCACCGAGCGCAGCCACGGCATCCGCCCCCCGGTCTCGGCCTTCGACGTCACGCCGTGAGCCCGCCGGAGCTGCTCCGTGAGGATCATGCCGAAGAACATCACCGAGGAGGTCACCGCGTTCACGAGCGGCACCAGCAGCCAGACGTCGTCCGCCGCACCGAACCGGTACAGGCCCACGAGCAGCGCGAGAGGCAGTGTCACGACCTTGACAGCATCAACGACGTGGTCGAGCCACTCGCCGGCAGGGCTGCCCGTCCCGGTCAGCCGGGCAACCTGCCCGTCCGCCGAGTCCCATGCGTAGCCGAGCACTAGGAGCACACACACGACCGCGCCGAGCCACCAGCTGGGCGGGAGGAGTACCAGGAGCGCGATGCCGGCAAAGGTGTGCAGAGCGCTGGCGCCGGTCACCTGGTTCGGGGTCAGGCCGGCCTTGTACGCTCCGGCGGCCAGAAGGCGCCCGATCCTGCGGTTCACGAACCGGGAGTACGCCGGAGCACTCCGCGCGGCGCCCTTCTGGGCGCTGGCAAGGCGGGCTACGACGTCGCGATAGGACTCCGTCATGCTCGCCCCCAATCCCGCGTCAAGGACCGGCTTCGCCGTGCTCCGATGTGGGTACCGGCCGTGGTCCGCGAGGCAAGGCGCCGCGCCAGATCCTCGTACCCATCGGCCACAGCATCCCAGTCGTAGGCGCCGGCACGCACCTGGAGGTTCTTCCCACGCAAGTGCTCGGCCTCGGGATCCGTCTCGGCTCGTTCCACAAGTGATGCCACGTCTGCCGGACGCCGAAAGAAGCGCCCGTGCTCCCCCACCACCTCGCGGTTGAACGACACGTCCCACGCGAGAGTCGCGGCTCCCGCCCCGATTGCTCGCAGAAGCGACGGGTTGGTGCCGCCGACAGAGTGCCCGTGCAGGTAGGTGAGGCTGTGGGCGTACAGCTGATCGAGGAGGTCTTGGTCCCAGACCCCGCCGACGAGGCGGACGCGCGGATCATCGCCGGCGAGCTCACGTATCCGCGCGGTGTAGGCGTCGGCGTACGGCGCGGACCCGACCACGACGAGCGGAAGCGTTGCTTCCGAGCGGACGAAGCCCGCAACAATGAGATCGACGTGGTTCTCCGGCTCGAACCTCGCGACCACGAGGTGGAACCGATCTGGCTCCAGGCCGAGAGTCGCAAGCCTGTCCGTCGCTACGCCCGTGAGGATCGGAGCGCCGTACGTGAGTAGTTCGGTCGGGACGTCGTACTCCGCCCGGTAGTAGTCCGCGATGCCCTGAGCATCGGCGATCAGGGCATCGGACAACCACACCGACGCCGTCTCCGCAGCACGGTAGTAGCGCTTGCCGTTGCGGCCCCACTTCGCGCGCTTCCACTCCAGGCCGTCGACGTGCGTCGCGAACGGCACCCGTGCAGCGCGGAGCACGGGCAGGAACGGCGCGTTCGCGGCGTTGAACAGGAAGGCGGCGTCGGTGCGGTGGGCCAGCAGGTGGAAGGCCGAGAGCCCGGTGTGACTCAGCGTCTCCAGCGTCCGCTGCCGCAGTGCGGGCAGCGTGACGAGCTCCATGCCCCGGTAGGTGCCGGTGATCTCGCTGTTCCCGGTGCGGCAGTACACGCGCACTCGGTGGCCGTTCGCAGCCAGCCGGCTCCCGATCTCCTCGACAGCGGTCTCGAAACCGCCGTAGTGGGCCGGCGCACCACGCGTGCCGACCATCGCGATCGAGAGCGGTCTGGCAGGATCCTTCGTCGCGTTCACGAGGCTGACCTGACGGCCGCGGCGTTGTCGACTGCGACGCCGGTCGTCAGGAACTGACGCAGCATCGTGGAGGAGGTCGACTGCGTGTACGGGAGATAGACCACGCGGGCACCGACCTGTGCCATCTCGGCCTCGAGTCGCACGCCCTTCTCGGTGTTGGCCCAGTCGTCGCCCTTGAACAGCACGTCGAACGGGTGCCGGCGCCACGCCTCACGCTTGTCCTGAGAGACGTCGGTCACCACGTCGTCGACGAAACGCAGGTGGGCAACGAGCTCCATGCGCTCGTGGTGCGGGACGACGGGTGCGCGGTTCTTCATCGCGATGAGCGACTCGTCGGTCGCCACACCCACCACCAGTCGGTCGCACCGCTCCCGCGCGGCGCGCAGGATGTTCAGGTGCCCGATGTGGAGCATGTCGAAGCCGCCGGGTACATACCCGACGACCGGTGGACGCGTGTCCATGAGTGATTCCCCCCGATGTCCCGATCTCCCCGCCACCTCGTGTAAGCGCTCAGGACCCGACGCTCGGTGACCAGGCGCCTTGATCCTTCGGCCTGTACCGCTTTCCCAGGGCAAGCACAGGTTGACGCCGAGCACTAGCGTAGCCGAAGGTCCGTGTGTGCGACAGTGGTCGCGTCCTCGTGGCCAAGCCTCCGACCCGGTACCAGGTGACCCTCGTGAACCCCTCCGCACGTCCCACGGTGCTCGTCGCGCACCCGTCGCCCGACCTGTACGGGTCCGACCTGCAGCTCCTGGAGACCGTCTCGGGCTTCGTCGACCGGGGTTGGCGGACGGTCGTGGCCCTGCCCGAGCGCGGCCCGCTCGCTCCGCTCCTGCGCGAGCGGGGCGCCGAGGTGCTCCTGGCGCCGTTCCCGACCGTGAGCCGTTCTCTGCTTCGTCCGCGTGCGTTCGCTCGTTTCGCCATCGAGACCATTCGCGCGTGGCGAGGGGCCCGTCAGCTTCTGGGAGTACTCAAGCCGAAGGCGGTCTGGGTCAACACGGTGACCGCGCCCGTGTGGCTCGTTGCCGCATGGAGCTGCAGAGTTCCCAGCGTGGTTCACGTCCACGAGGCGGAGGAGGACGGATCGCGCCTCGTCCGGACCGCGCTCACCCTCCCGACCGCGCTGGCACGCCGCGCCGTGGTGAACAGCAGGGCGGCGGCACGCGCGCTCGTCCAGGTGCTACCGCTGCTCGAACCCCGGCTCGTTCTCGTTTACAACGGAGTGCCGGAACCGGAGACCGAGCCGTTGCCGCGAGGTCGCCGAGACGGCGTCGTTCATGTCGCTCTGGTCGGCCGGCTCAGCCCGCGCAAGGGCACGGACATCGCACTCGACGCGATAGCCCTGCTCAGAACGAGTGGTGTCGACGTACACCTCGACCTGTACGGCGCCGTCTTTCCCGGGTACGAGTGGTACGAGGCCGATCTCCGTGAGCGCGCGGCCCGAGCCGACCTCGATGGGGCTGTCACTTTTCACGGCTACGTACGCCCGGTCTGGACGTCCCTGGCTGCGGCGGACATCGTGGTCGTGCCGTCTCGAACGGAGCCGTTCGGGAACGTCGCCGTAGAAGCCCAGCTCGCGCATCGACCGGTGGTCGTCGCCGCGATCCAGGGATTGACCGAGATCGTGACGGACGAGGTCGACGGGTTGCACGCCGAGGCCGGTTCGGCCCCCGCGCTCGCTCGCGCCGTTCGTCGCATCGTCGAGAACCATGAGCTCGCGGACCGTCTCGCAGGCGCAGGGCGTGCCAGCGCCGTGGAGCGGTTTTCGGTGAGTCGCTACCGAGCCGAGGTTGCGGACGTCTTGGCGTCCCTTTCCTGACCCAACCCTCGCTGCCAGACACCTGCGGCGCCTACGATGTGCCATCGCGGCTGGCCCCAACCGGCATCGACCAGGTTCCGGAACGGTGGGGGTGCGCCGGTTCCTCGACGAAGGGAACAACACGTTCACCATGGCGACGACATTCGTGCGGAGAGTTGCGGTCACGCTCGCTGCGATCTCGATGACTGCCCTCGGCGCGGTGTCGGCCGCGGCTGACCCGGTCACCTATCAGATCACTCCGTACAACGGTGTCATCTACCAGGTCAACGGTGGTTCGGTACGCGCGCTGAGCTAACCCGAGTGGGCGGCACTCGGTTGGCCCACGCCGACCCAGGCAACGGTCCGATACACGCAGTACGCGTGGTCTCCGACCGTGTACGGCGTGACGACCTGGACCGCGACCCCGCAGACGTCGACTCCGCTGACCTACGCCCAGTGGACCTCGGTGGGCAGCCCGTGGCCCGAGTCAGTGCCGTGGGTCCCGGGGAGCTACGTGTACAAGTGGGACACGAACGACCAGATCGGCCTGATCGACCCAGCTGGCGCATACCACTGGCTCTCCTTCGACGAGTGGAACGCGATGGGTCGGCCCTGGCCGAACGTCCATCGAGACCAGGGCTTCGCCAAGCTCACCCGGACTCCCGACATCGCCAGGATGACCAGCCTCGGATCAGGCCAGGGATACCGGATCGACTACGGAACCTGGGCCTCTGAGAACTGGCCCACGCCGATCTCTGTCACCCGGTTTCCGGGAGACGCCTTTTACCGCAACCGTGGCTCCGACACGATCTGGTACTCCGGTCCGACGATGAACAGGCCCGTCACCCTCGACGAGTGGATCGCTGCCGGCTCACCGAACCCCGAGGTCCGGACGTCTCGGATCCCCGGCGAGGGCGACGGGATCCTCACGATTGCTGTCTACCCGGACACTCAACAGGAGGTGCGCCGAACCTCCCGGTTCCTCGACCGCACGAACTGGCTGGTGGCCAACAGAGACGCGCTCGACCTGCGATTCGTCAACCACACCGGCGACGTCGTCAACTGGGACACCGAGGACCATGCGCAGTACGAGGTCGCGAGTGCCGCGATGGCTCCGTTGGACCAGGCCGGCATTCCCTACTCGATGAGCATCGGGAACCACGACTCGATGGCAACGGGTGAGGGCGGGAGTGCGCGTGACTCGAAGTTGACGCGGGAGTACCAGCGCACCACGACCACATTCAACTCCTACTTCACGGCCGACCGATTCGGCGCCGTGCGGGGCGCCTACGAGCCCGGCAAGGTCGACAACGTCTACTCGACGTTCACCGCCGAGGGCCACGAGTGGCTGATCCTCAACCTCGAGCTGTGGCCCCGCCTCGGTGTGGTGGACTGGGCGAACCAGGTGGTGGCCTCCCACCCGCACCACAACGTCATCGTCTCCACGCACAGCTTCCTGGAGAGCGACGGCCGTATCTGGAACGACTGCGCACCGACCCGGTGCAGCTACGGAGACGCGTCCCCGCAGTACCTGTTCGACAACCTGTTCTCTCAGCACTCGAACATCAAGGTGGTGCTCTCCGGGCATGCCGGCTGGGCGCTCACCCGCACCGCACAGACGTCGAGCGGAACAAAGGCGTTCTACCTCACGACGATCCACTCCAACTCCACGAACCCGCTCCGCCTGCTGACGATCGACGTCAACGCCGACACGATCCACACCGAGGTGTTCGGCGTGAACGACGGCTACGACTTCGGCGACCGCAACACGCTCGGGGGGTTCGACTTCGTCGAGTAGCCCATCCCTCGTGGAACCGCTCAGGCCTTGGCATTCCAGGAGTTCTGTGCGGCGAGCAGCCCCTGCGTCACCACGTCCGTCACCGCGTCGGCGGCCAGCTCGAGCGTCACGCCCACCTCGGCACGGGCCGATCCTGGCCAGTTCGAGAGCACGAAGTCGGCGGGGTCCTGCCGGCCCGGCGGCCGGCCGACCCCGATCCGCAGCCGCGCGTAGTCCTTGGTGCCGAGCGCGGACGAGATCGAGCGCAGCCCGTTGTGCCCGCCCTCCCCGCCGCCGCGCTTGAGGCGCAGCTGGTGCTCGGGGATGTCCAGCTCGTCGTGGATGACGAGCAGGTTCTCGGCGTCCACGCCGTAGAACTGCGCGAGCGCGGCGACCGGACCGCCCGAGGTGTTCATGTAGGTCGCCGGCCGCGCGAGGATCACCCGCGGGCCCGGCGCGCCGCCCGGCAGCGTCCCGAGCCGACCGTCGAGCACCGCCGCACGCGCCTTGTGCTGCGTGAACGACGCCCCGATCCGCCCGGCCAGGACGTCGAGCACCATCGCGCCCACGTTGTGCCGGTTCCCGGCGTACTTCGGTCCGGGGTTCCCGAGCCCGACGACGAGCCACGGCTGACTCACGGTGACCTCCGAGGGTGCTGGAGCGACGTCGCGCGCAAGACGTGGCGCGCGTGTGGTCTGGGTGGTGGCTGCGCCTCACGCAGCGAGAACGGGCGACGGCGCCCCGCCAGCTGGCGGGGCGCCGTCGCCTGTGCGTGGCACGGGAGGTCAGGCCTCCTCGGACTCCTCGGCAGCGCCCTCGCCCTCGGCGCCCTCGGCCTCGGGCTCCTCCTCGCCCCGAGGGACGGTGACGAGCACGACGGCGGCCTCGGGGTCGACCTCGGTGGTCGTGCCCTCGGGCAGCTCGAGGTCGGCGACGCGCACGACGGTGCCCTCCTCGAGGCCCTCGACGGACACGACGATCCGCTCGGGGATGCTCGTCGCCTCGGCGAGAACGGTGAGCGACTGGAGCTCGACGGCGTGGATCGTGCCGGGCGCGCTCTCGCCCTCAGTGACGACGGCGACATCGACCGTGACCTTCTCGCCCCGGCGGACGAGGAGCAGGTCGATGTGCTCGATGTCGTTGCTCACGACGTCCTTCTGCACCGACTTCACGAGCGCGAGCTCGCTCTTGCCGTCGAAGGCGATGTCGAGCACCGCGTTGGCGCTCTGCTTGATCACGAGGAACACCTCGTGGCTCGGCAGGTTGAGGTGCACCGGGTTGGTGCCGTGGCCGTACAGGACGGCGGGGATCTTCTTGGCGCGGCGCGCGCGGCGCGCGGCGCCCTTGCCGAACTCGGTCCGAAGCTCGGCGGCGATGGAATCTGCCATGGGGTTCCTCCTACGGGTGTGGTCGGGTTGCGGCGGGGGGCGGAGCGCACGCGGCGCGGCGCCGGGCACCCGGAGGTGTCGGCCCGCCGCGTCGATCACGGACGACTCGCGTCCCTCGCCGAGGCAACCGCAGGAGTCTACCCCGCACCGCGTGTGCCGCGCACCCATGCGGAAGCCGCCGACTCTCCCCGCACCCGCGTCACGTGAGCCGAAGGAACGGACGGAGAGCCGACGCCAGCACCCCGTGGAAATGGTGACCCGACGCGGGACGCGGTGCTCGCCGTCGTCTGCGCGCCTCGGCGCCGTCGCACCGCGCGGGTGCGACGATGGCGCCGTGACCGGGGACTCGCTGGAGACGCTCGCCGACGCGCAGGACTTCGAGTACGAGCGCCGATTCCTCGTCACCGAGTTCCCCGCGCACCTGCGGGACGCCCCCACGCTGATCGTCCAGTCGTACTACCTCGCCGACGAGGGGTACGCGCTCCGGGTCCGTGTGCAGGCCAGCGGCCTGGACGCCGCCCTCGACGCCGACTCCACGCCGATGAGCGTCCTCGCCGACCACCGGGGCGAGATCTCGATGGCCACGGTGACGGTCAAGGGCCCCGCGGTGGGGGGCACGCGCTACGAGGCCGAGCGCGGGCTCGACCCCGAGGTCGCCCTCGAGCTCGTGCACCGCGGCGGGCGGGCCATGGTGAAGACGCGCTACTCGGTGTGGGCGGGCGGCGACGGCTGGTCGGTGGACGTCTTCGGCGGCGCCAACCACCCGCTGATCATCGCCGAGTGCGAGCGGTCCGGCCCGGTGACCGACCTTCAGGTGCCGGCGTTCTGCGTCACCGAGCTCACCGACGACCGGCGGTTCTCCAACGAGTCACTCGCGAGCACCCCGTACGGCGGGTGGGTCAGCGCGTACCTCGCCGAGCTCGCCGCGACCGGTCCCCGTCTGCGCGCCGACTTCGGGACGAACGCGCGGCTCCTGCCGGACTGACGCCGACGGCCGCGCCCGATGAGCGTCGGTGCCTCGATCCGCCCTGACGTCACTCCTCGCGATACATCCACTCCTGGGCCGCAGCACGACCCTCGGTGGGTGGCAGATCCGCGATCACGCTCTCGGGCGACCGAGCTGAGGTGAGCGCCTCCACCAGCGCGTGCGGAAGGGCTTCGGAGACCGCGGCCTCCGGGACCACCCAGTGCCCGTGGGCGCTCAGCCAGCCGGCGATCCCGGTCTCCGTGGTCGTCACGATGAGGCAACCGCGTGCCAGGCCCTCGAGAATCGGCAGACCGACCTGCTCCTTCCACAAGGGCATTCGTCGAGACGGCAGCACAAGCACCTTGGCGCTCCGCAGAGTCTCGAAGATCGCGTCCCGCGGGGGGTCGACGAGCACACCCACGCGATCATCCGACGCCGCGAGCAGGCGTGCGTCGGCCACTCCGGCCCCACGGCCCACCAGCATCAGTCGCGCTGTCGGCGCCTCGGCTGCCACACGGGCCCAGGCCGACAGAACGTCGGGGAACCCCTTACGTATCGACATGTCGCCCAGGAACACGAGGACGGGCGCAGGATCCTTGACGCCCGGGTTCTCCGCCGTGGGAATCGACTCGAACAGTCGAGTCACGGGCGGCTCGTGGCCCCCGAACTGCGCGCCGTACAAGCGAGCCGCCTCACCGGTGCCGAACGCGACTCGATCGAGCCGCTTCCACAGGGTTGGTACGAACACGATCAGAGCCCGTCGCTTCAGTCGTGCCTTGAGCGGCAGTCTCGGCGCGGACTCGTACGGCGAGAGATTCTCGATCGCGTAGCTGACGACCCTTGGTGGCGGGCGTCTGCGTACGCGAGAGCGCGCCCGCGCGGCGGCGATCACGAGAAGACTCCGCAGTGCTGACTGCACCACGTAGGGCTCGGCGACCTCAAGGACGTCGATGTCGTGCCGAGCGGCGTACCAGAACGACCGCCACGCGCCTGCGCGTTGGAGCGCTAAGGTCTTCGCGAGCTCCGAGTCGAAGTCGTAGCGTCGCTCGCGATAGAGGATCGTGACCTTGTGCGTCTCGGCGCCGAGCGCTTGGACTCGTTCGAGATGGACGGTCCGGACTACGTCGTACAGCTGCACGACGCTCAGGGATGCCTCGCTCGGCCTGGTCGTCATGACTCCCGCCCCACGCTCTCCCCTGCGGGCGCCGGAGCCCCGCGGCGCAGCGATCGCTTCACGTACCACCAGTTCGGGAGAACCTGGCACAGGAGCACTGCGGCTGACGTTCCGATGACCGGCCCCGAAGCTCCCATGCTGGGCACGAGGATGAAGGAGAGCCCGAGGCTGATAGGGATCATGAGAATGATCGGAACGACTTGAAACTTCAACCCCGCCGCGTCAGTCATGTACATGCCGGCGGGGTACTTGAACGCCTGCAGCGCGACGAAGACCACGAACGAGGCAGACAGAGCAGCCGACACGGTGACCTTCCCCGCCGAGATCAGATCCACGGCGGTCGGCATGACGGCCCAGAGCAGGAGCGCAAGCACCGTTGCCGCAGCGAGAAAGAGCCAGCTTGCGGGCATCGGTGAGCGTGGACGACCGGCGGCCCTGGCCCGCGCGTACAACGGCCACAACGAGAGGCCAGCGGCTCCGACGGTCTGGACGATCATGTTGAAGAGCTGGTAGGCGATGGTGTACTCAGCGATGTCTTGCGGTGTGGCCATGTGGCTGAGGATCAGACGGCCCGTCTGCATCGCGATGGGGAGCGCCATCATCTGGAGGAGCATGGGCCAGGCGACATCGATCACCGGCGCTCCTCGCACCTTCCTCACGCGCGGAACGTCGCGGATCGCCGCTCCAACCTGTGGCCGGAGGAGACGTGCCGCGGTTAACAAGCAGAGTCCGGCCACGACAGCGTTCGCCACGTAGGAGTACACGCCGACGTACGGCCCCACCTGCCATGCGAGCACCACGGAGATGCCTACGAGGCCGAGGACGAGGGGTGACCCCAGCGCCGTGAACGCAGTCTGAAGCGCCGTCTTGCCCGAGCTGACCAGGAGCCGTTGGCCGACGCCGAGCGGCAGGGCGAGGGCAAAGACGACCCCGCAGAGCGTGACAGCCAGCACTCCCCCGTTGGGCATCAGCGCATCGCCGATCAGAGCGGGCCACCAGTGCGCGAGTCCCGCGACGATCGAGAACGCGGCGATGACGGCAGCCGAACCGAGCAGGATGCGAAACGCCGAGGTGATCGTCCGGCGGACCTCCCGGTCGTTCGTCGGGTCCTTCGACTCGGCGATGACGTTGACGAGCACCGCGGCCACGCCAAGATCAGCGAACGGGAGCAACGCGGGGAGCGACGCGAGCACGCCGTACTGCGCGTACGCCTCGATGCCGTAGTGCTGCAGGATGAGACGAGCCGTGACCACTCCGGCCACACCTGCGAGGGCCATCGCCGCGATCTTGACCACCGCAGTCGAGCCCACCTGACGCAGCGCCGAAGAAGACCCCAGCTTGGGTTTCTGTGCCGCCGCGACCAGAACCTCACGCTCAACGGCCTCGGAGACCTCGGCGCTCACATCGTCTGGTTGAGACACAGTCGTCTCCTCTCACTCGTCAGCGCGGACTCAGGGCCCCCGGGCGGCTGCACGTGATCTTTCGACTTCAGCGCACCGTCGGCTACGGAGCGTCCGTGCGATGCCACCCGTCAGCCAGCGTAGGTCCTCATGCTGCCGGGCGGTCGTGGTACTCACGCGTGGTCGCGGTCGACGGGACTCGACCAACGCGGATCGAGCCGACCGCGCCAGTTCAGCGTCAAGCGGTCGCGAGGCCCGTCCCACCCACGCGCCACCACCTGCTCTCTCTGCTCATGCGACCAGTGCCTCCCCCTTGCGGCCGCGCCGGGGCGAGTCTCCGCGCTTGGGCATCACGAAGAGCGAGCTCACCAGGCGCCATCTGCGCGCGGCGAGAGCGACCAAGACACTGACGCCCACGCCGGACACGACCCCAAGCAGTAGTCCCATCCACGGACCGCCGAGGCGGTACCCGGCCGAGACTCCGAAGAACGTCGGGTACCAGTGTGTCCCGCGTCAAGTAGTTGGCAGGTTTTCGGGGGTGGGGAAGTTGGGGATGGTGGGGTCGGCCAGGCCGAGGTGGACGTCCAGTGGCCGGTTCCAGGCGATGGCCTCGTGCGGGCGGATGGTGTTGTACTCGGCTCGGTAGGCCTCGGCGTGGTGGACGAGCTGCAGGACGTCGTCGATCTCCTCGAGGAACAGGCGCTCGTACTTCAGGGACCCGAAGCCGCGTTCGCGTGAGCCGTTCTGGCCAGGGGTGCGTGCGCGGGTGCGGACGTGGCGCAGCTCGGGGTGAGCGGTCATGAAGCCCTCGAACCTGAAGGAGCGGAACGGGCCGCCGTTGTCGGTCACGATCGTGACCGCGGGGATCACGTTCCCGTTCTCGTCCCGGGCGCAGGTATCGATCAGCGCTCGCGCGAACAGCCGTTCGTAGTCCGACAGCGCGAGCTCGATCGCCGCGATCGCGTCGCGGGAGGTTCGCCGTCGCAGAGGTGTGCCACGGGTGCTCGTACTTGCTCCAGTAGTCCCGGCACCCCGCGATCCGCCAGGTGCCACCGGTCGTGGTCTCGAACTCGGAGAAGTCGAGCTGCCAGACCTGGTTGGCACCGGTCGGCTCGTTCGCGAACGCGGCCTTCCTGCGCTGGGCGAGCTGGCGCCGTTCCCGCTGATAGGCCGCGGGCAGGATCAGCCCGTCCTCGCGCAGCAGCCGTAACACTGTCGCCGCCGAGACCTGGTAGCCCTCGTGGCGCACCATCGCCCAGACCTTGCGATGCCCCCAGGCCGGGTGCGCCAGGGCGTGCCGACGGGCTGCGTCGTGGACGCCCTGACGCACCGGGCGCGGCCACGGGCCCTTGACCGGCGCGCCGGCCCGGGCACGGGCCTGCCAGCGGCGCCACGTCCGTTCGGGCATGCCGATCAGCTCGCAGAACCTCGTGGTCGGCATGCCCGCCTCGATGCGGATCACCTCGAGGTCCGCCAAGGGCCCAAGCGGCCCTCGGCGGACTTCTTCCAGACCCGGACCTCCAGGTGCGCCTCACCCAGTGCCTGGGTCAGATCGGCTACCTCGGCCTCGAGCTGCTTCTCCCGGGTCGAGGGACCGGACTTGCCCGCTGCCAGACCTGTCTTACCGGCCTCGAGGAACTGCCGCTTCCAGTTCCCCACGGACTGCTCCGACACCTTGGCCCGGCGAGCAGCCTCTGCCACGCTCACCTCTCCGGCCAGGATCGACAGCACGATCCTCGTCTTCTCCTCAGCCGTAACGGCCGTCGGTCTCGCCATGATCGATCAGACTCCTTCGAGCGTCGGACCCGCAAGCAACGGGTCCTGCCACAAAGTCTGACGCGCGACACAGTGCACCAGATACATCGCCAGACTCTCCCTTCCCATGAAGCGCAGGGGTCTGAGCACTCGCGACTCGCCGAAACGGAGGCCCACCACGACTGCGGTCACGATCCCGCCGCAGACGATTGGTGCCGACCATGCTACGTACCTCGCGTTGACACCCACACACGCTAGGACGACCGCGAGGACGACAGCCGCCACGCCGGCAACCCGCGCAGCCGGGGTGCGCACCAGGCGGATCGGGGCGTCGAGCCGCCCCGCGAACATCGTGCCGAACATGAAGAACGCCATGAGAAGGAAGAACCGTCTTGCGTTCTCGGCGTCGAGCAGTGCGCACACCCCGACGGCCGGCAGCGCGACCCACAGCGCGGAGACTCGCTGAGCGAGCAGCGCGACCACGTAGTAGACGAACAGGTACTACAGGAACCACAGGTGGGAGACGGGCTCGATGGCCACGGCGAGCAGGAACTCAGGCGCCCGCGCCACCATCCCCGATGGATCGCCGATCGACCTCATCAGAAAGACGATCACCGACCACACGACGTACGGGTACAGGACCCGTCGCGCCTTCCCGGACACGTAGGGCCGCCAACCCTTCGCGAGAGAGGGTCCAACGAGGAGCCCGGACATGAAGACCATGAGCGGCATCCGAACCGGGGCAAGTGCCTGATTGGCGACCTGCGCTACGAGTGGGGCTCCACCGAACTCCACCGAGAAGAGGATGGCGTGGTTGAACGTGACCAGGAAGATGGATGCGCCCCGGAGAAGATCCATCCACGCGATGCGCGAGGACGCCCGCGGTGGGTGGCACGAGCTCACGGAAGGGCCGCGACGACGTCTGCGTCCGCGCCAACCGAGCCTGTCGGCGCGAACTCGGGCAGGCGGAAATGACACCAGAAGTCGACGCGCACGTGTAGCCCCCGTCGTGCTCGTTCACCCGCTTCAGCGGGCCCAACCCTCCCCAGGGATGACTCTACGACGCTAGCGCATAATCGGCCGTCCGCGTTCGCGCACACTGTCCCGCCCACTCAGCCCGGAGCGCCCCACTGCTGCGCGAACGCGGACCGCCCGTGCGAGTCGTCGGTGACCCCGTTCACCCGGAGTTCGCCCCCTGCACGCCGGACCCGTCCGCTGTGCAGGGGAGGATGGTTGACATGACCCATCTCTCCCCCACCCTCGACGACCCGACCGCGACCGCCGACGCCGAGCTCGCCGTTGCCGCGGTGCGCGCCGGCCTGGCGGCGATCCGCGCGGCGGACTCCCGCGCCGTCGTGGCCGTGAAGGCGCACCCCGCCGACCTGCTGACGGCGACCGACCTCGCGGCCGAGGAGGCCATCCGCGGCGTGCTCGCCGCGTCCGACCTGCCCGTCCAGGGCGAGGAGGGGTCGCCGGACCTGACGGTGCCGGACCGCTGGATCGTGGACCCGGTCGACGGGACGGCGAACTTCGTGGCGGGGATCGGCCTCGTCGCCAGCACCGTGGCGCTCGCGCGCGGCGGCGCGCCCGTGGCCGGGGCCACGGGCGAGGTCGAGAGCGGGCGCGTCGTCTGGAGCGCGCGCGGCCTGGGCACGTGGGAGGTGCTCGACGGCGAGCCACCCGTTCGCGCGCACACGTCCGACGGCGAGCTGGCCACGGGCTGCATCACCGTGGGCGACTTCTCCTGGACCAACACCGGACCCTGGCCGCTGGAGCGGCGCGCCGCGCTCACCACGGCGGTGGCCGCGCGAGTGGGGCGCCTGCGGATGGTCGGCAGCTCGGCGACGGAGCTGTCGTGGGTCGCGACCGGACGGACCAGCGCGGCGATCCTCTACGGCAACCACCCGTGGGACACCGGCGCCGGGGCGCTGGCCGTGCGCGAGGCGGGCGGCGTGGTGCTCGACCTGGCGGGTGCGGAGTGGTCGTTCGCCTCGCGGTCGGTGCTGGCCGCGGCGTCCGAAGCCGTGGCCCGGGAGCTGCTCGACGCCATCAGCGGGGTCTGACCGCTCGCGATCCCCGGGTCGGTTCGGCCGGGTCGCCTCGGCCCGGTCGGCTCTCGTGCGCGCGACGGCGTCGCTCGTCCCTAGGATCGAGGCGTGAAGATCGCAGTCGCCGGCACGGGCTACGTCGGACTCTCCCTCGCCGTCATCCTGGCCCAGCACCACGACGTCGTCGCCGTCGACATCGACGAGAGCAAGGTCGCGCTCCTCAACGAGCGCCACTCCCCCATCGTCGACCCGGACATCGAGCGCTACCTCGCCGAGGTGCCGCTGTCGCTCGAGGCGACCACCGACTGGCGCGCGGCGTACGCGGGAGCGGCGTTCGTCGTCGTGGCCACGCCCACCGACTACGACCCGGTCACGAACTACTTCGACACCTCGTCGGTGGAGTCCGTGATCCGGGACGTGCTCGAGGTGAACCCGGAGGCGACGATCATCGTGAAGTCGACCGTCCCGGTCGGGTTCACCGCGGCCATGCGCGAGACCCACCTGGGCGCGGCGATCATCTTCTCCCCCGAGTTCCTGCGCGAGGGTCGGGCGCTGCACGACAACCTCTATCCCAGCCGGATCGTGGTGGGCTCGGACTCCCCGCGCGGACGGCAGTTCGCCGAGCTCCTGCGCGAGGGTGCGCTCGCCCCGGACGTCCCGGTGCTGCTCACCCGGTCCGGCGAGGCCGAGGCCATCAAGCTGTTCGCCAACACCTACCTCGCGCTGCGCGTCGCGTACTTCAACGAGCTCGACACCTACGCCGCGACCCGCGGGCTCGACACCGCGAAGGTGATCGAGGGCGTCGGGCTCGACCCGCGGATCGGCTCGCACTACAACAACCCGTCGTTCGGGTACGGCGGGTACTGCCTGCCGAAGGACACCAAGCAGCTGCTCGCCAACTACCGGCACGTGCCGCAGAACCTCATCTCGGCCATCGTCGACGCGAACTCCACGCGCAAGGACTTCATCGCCGCGGACGTGCTCTCCCACCAGCCGCGCGTGGTGGGGATGTACCGGCTCGTGATGAAGGAGGGCTCGGACAACTTCCGCTCCTCCGCGATCCAGGGCGTGATGAAGCGGATCAAGGCCAAGGGCGTCGAGGTCATCGTGTTCGAGCCCGCGTTGGAGGAACCGGAGTTCTTCCACTCCGAGGTGGTGCGCGACCTCGGCGAGTTCGTGAAGCGCGCGGACGTGATCGTCGCCAACCGGCGGTCGGACGAGCTCGACGCCGCGGGCGGCGGGCACAAGGTGTACACGCGGGACATCTACGGGCGGGACTGAATCGCCTGGCGGGTCGCGGTCAGTTCGGCGTCGGGCTGGGCTCGGCGCCGGGCGGGGCTCGGCGTCCGATTGTCCACACTCGTGCGAGGCGTGGGCGTTCGAAGCTCCTTCCACAACCCACCGGACACAGTGACGCGAACTGTTGTGCACTGGCTCGGTGAACACCGTGCGACGCCTCGATCTCGGCGAGCGCCAGCGCGCCGTCGTTCCGCCCGTCGTCCCACTCACCGAAGGCCCTTCGATCGCTCGCGAGCGACGTGCCCGGACGCTCAGCCGCAGCGCGAGCCAGGCGCGGACCGAGCTCGTGGACGAGATCACCTTGGTCGCCGACGGCGGCGTCCCGGAGAACGTTCGTGCGCTCGCGCTGCGACAGCTGGGATGCCTCTCGAGCGCCCAGCTTCGCGAGGCCGGCGTGTCACGCCCGGCGATCGCTCGCCGTCGGGCATCGCAGCGGTGGCGCTTCCCCACGTCGGGAGTCGTCGACCTCGGCGCGAACCCGCCATCAATACTCACGCCCCAGCTCCGGGTACGACGAGCCGCGGTGATCGCGCTGCTCGCGTTCGGCCCGCACGCGATCGCGATCGGTCCGTCGGCTCTCGCACTGCACGGCGTGCAAGGGCTGCCGTCGACGATGTCACCCGAGGTCACCGTGCCCGGCGGCGGACCGCGCCGCGACCGCGGCGGCGTCAGATGCCGCGAGTGCATCGCGTCGGAGACGGTCGTGAGCCCGGACGGGTTCCTTACGATCGATCCGATCGTCGCTCTCGCGCAGACGCTGGTGCAGCTCGCTCCGCGTGAGGCTCTCGGCGTTCTCGACTCGGCCCTGCACCTTCAGCTGCTCCGCGGCGAGGGTCTCACGCAGGTCCGACGGCTCACACATCGGCTCCGAGGACCGTCCCGGCACCGGCTACCGGAGCTCGAAGCGGTCTGGGCGATGGCAGACGGACAACGAGCGTCACCTTTGGAGTCGTGGGCGTACTGGGACCTGGTGGCTGCGGGCCTTCAGCCCACGGATATCCAGGTCGAGATCCGCGACCCCCAACGCCGACTCGTCGCCCGCGGAGACATCGGGTTCCTCCGGCGCGACGGGACGTGGCTGCTGATCGAGCTCCAGGGCCGGCGGAACCACGTGGATGCCGACGCTGTGATCGACGACGGAGAGCGTCGCGACGACGTCATGCTCGAGGAGCACACCGTGCTCGAGTTCTGGGCGGTCCACCTCGGGGCGCACGGTCGCATGGTGCGGCGCGTGGCGCAGCATCTCGAGCGGCGTCCGTAGTTCTTCACTCGCGGTCGTGCGAACCCAGCGATCTGTCGCGGACTGCAACACGAACCCAGCGATCCGCGCCGGCTGCAACACCCCATCCCAGCGATCCGTACCGGGTGGGAGCCACGAACCGAAACAGATCGCTGGCACCACACGCGAAAGCGGCACGAACAACTGGCATCAGCCGCGAACCCAGCGATCTGTCGCGGGCCCAGACCCCCAACCCAGCGATCTGTCGCGGGCTGAAGCGCGAACCCAGCGATCTGTGCCGGGTGGGAGCCATGAACCGGCACGAATCGCTGGCACCGCCCTCGCGAGCGGCACAAAACGCTGGCATCGCAAGTAGGTCGGGCGCCCACCCGCCGCATCCGGCCGCTGCGGTCAGGCGTTCCCGTCGAACAGGCTCGTCACCGAGCCCTCGTCGAACACCTCGCGGATCGCCCGCGCCAGCAGCGGAGCGATCGACAGCACCGTCAGTCCGGGGAAGCGCTTCTCGTGCGGGATCGGCAGCGTGTCGGTCACCACGACCTCGAGCGCGCCGCACTCCGCGAGCCGGCGGGGCGCGGGCTCGGACAGCACGCCGTGCGTGGCCACGATCGTGACCGACTTCGCGCCGTTCTCGCGCAGCACCCGCACGCCCTCGGCGATCGTGCCGCCGGTGTCGATGAGGTCGTCGACCAGCACCGCGTCGCGCCCGGCCACGTCACCGACCACGCGGTTGGCCACCGACTGGTTGGGCCGCGTGATGTCGCGCGTCTTGTGCACGAACGCCAGCGGGCAGCCGCCCAGCTTGGCCGCCCACTGCTCGGCCACCCGGATCCGGCCCGCGTCCGGGGAGACCACCACGACGTTCGTGAGATCGATCCGAGTGCGGACGTAGTCCACGAGCGTCGGCATCGCGAACAGGTGGTCCACCGGCCCGTCGAAGAACCCCTGCGTCTGCGCGGCGTGCAGGTCCACCGACATGAGGCGGTGCGCGCCGGCGGTGCGGAACAGGTCGGCCATGAGGCGCGCGGAGATCGGCTCGCGGCCGCGGTGCTTCTTGTCCTGGCGCGCGTACGGGTAGAACGGCATGACGGCCGTGATCTGCTTGACGGAGGCGCGCTTGAGCGCGTCGACCATGAGCAGGTGCTCCATGACCCACTGGTTCACCGGAGCGGTGTGGCTCTGCAGCACGAACGCGTCCGCGCCGCGCACGCTCTCCGCGAACCGCACGTAGATCTCGCCCGACGCGAAGTCGTACGCCGTGGTCGGCACGAGGTCGACGCCGAGCTCCTGCGCCACGCGCTCGGCGAGGTCGGGGTGCGCTCGACCCGAGATGAGGACGAGCCTGCGCTCCCCGAACGTGGTGATGCCGCTCATGCCTGGTCTCCTCCAGTGCCGTCACTGCCGTCGGCGTCCTCGCCCCTGCCCGCCCCGGCCGCGGCCTCGGCGGCCGCAGCCCAGCGCGTCCCGGGGAGTCGCCGCGCGACCCACCCCGGCACCGACTTCTGCTGCGCACGCTCGACGGCGAGCGCACCCGGCTGCACGTCTCGCGTGATCGTGGAACCGGCCGCGACGAACGCGCCGTCCGCGACGTCGAGCGGCGCGACCAGCACGCTGTTGCTGCCGACGAACGCGTGCGCCCCGACCCGCGTGCGGTTCTTCGAGACGCCGTCGTAGTTCGCGACGATCACGCCGGCGCCCAGGTTCGAGCCGGCGCCCACCTCGGCGTCGCCCACGTAGGACAGGTGCGGCACCTTGGCGCCCTCACCGACGGTCGAGTTCTTGACCTCGACGAACCCGCCGACGTGCGCGTCCGCCGCGAGGTCAGCACCGGGACGGAGGTAGGTGAACGGGCCGACGTGCGCGCTGGCCCCGATCCGCGCGGCGAACGCGTGGCTGCGCACGACCTCCGCTCCCTCGCCGACCTCGGTGTCGGTGAGCGTGGTGTCGGGACCGACCGTGGCACCCGCCGCGATCCGGGTCGCCCCGTGCAGCTGCACGCCGGGCAGCAGCGTGACGTCCTGCGCCAGCTCGACGGTCACGTCCACCCAGGTGGTGGCCGGGTCGACGACCGTGACGCCGGCGCGCATCGCGTCCTCGAGCACCCGGCGGTTGAGTTCGGCGCCGAGCGAAGCGAGCTGGACGCGGTCGTTGACGCCCTCGACGAGCCACGGGTCGTCGGTCTCGAGCGCTCGCACCGGGCCGTGCGTGCGCGCGAGCGCGACGACGTCGGTGAGGTAGACCTCGCCCTGCGCGTTGCTCGTCGCGGCGAAGTCGGGGTCCTGCAGGTGCTCGAGTCCCTGCCTCAGCACGGCGGCGTCGAACGCGTAGACGGACGTGTTGATCTCGTCGATCGCCCGCTCGCCCGGGCTCGCGTCGCGGTCCTCGACGATGCGCTCGACGTGCCCCTCGCCGTCGCGCACGATCCGGCCGTACCCGGCCGGGTCGGCGACGCGCGTGGTGAGGACGGTGACGGCGTTGCCGTCCGCGACGTGCGCTCCGAGGAGCTCCCCGAGCGTGCCGGAGTCCAGGAGTGGGACGTCACCGGCGAGGACGAGGACCGGGCCCTCGACGCGGCTCGCGTCGTCCAGCGCCGCGAGCGCGCACCAGGCGGCGCGGCCGGTGCCCTTGACCTCGTCCTGGTCCGCGACGACGACGCCGGGGTCGAGCTCGAGCGCGTGCGCCGCCACGCGGTCGCGGTCGTGCCGGACGACGACGGCGAGGCGCTCGGGAGCGAGGTCGCGCGCCGTGGCGAGCACGTGGCCCAACAGGGTGCGTCCGCCGATGGCGTGCAGAACCTTGGGGGTGGTGGACCGCATCCGGGTGCCTTCGCCGGCGGCGAGGACGACGACGGCGGCGGGACGTGCGGTGGTCACGGCAACGGTCTCCCGGGGGACTGGCACGAGCGGGCCTGCCCACTCTAGTGCGCCGACGGCATCCGCCCGAACGGCGGGTGAACGCTTCGCGCCGGCTGTGCGTCTCGTCAGCCGCCGCTCCGCCCCCAGGACTCGAACCCGGACCTCCCGGCACCAAAGGCCGGCGTGCTGCCGTTACACCAGGGCGGACCGCCGGGACGTCGCAGGCGTCGGACGGGTGGACCGCGTCGACGTCCCCGGGCCCTGGCGATTCTGCCAGGGCATGATGGGGGCGTGAGCACGCCCCCCGATCCCGCACCGCTCCGCGTCCGCCCCCGCCGCGCGGCGCGACCGCGCATGACGGCGCGCGAACGCCGGGAACAGCTGCTCGACGTCGGGCGCGCGCTGTTCGCCGAGCGGGGCTTCGAGGCGACGAGCGTCGAAGAGATCGCAGCCCGCGCGAACGTCTCCAAGCCCGTGGTGTACGAGCACTTCGGCGGCAAGGAGGGCATGTACGCCGTGATCGTCGACCGCGAGGTCGAGCGGCTGCTGTCCATGCTCACCACGGCGCTCGCGCCGAACCGGCACCCCAAGATCATCGTGGAGCGCGCCGCGCTCGCGCTCCTGGACTACATCGAGTCCAGCACCGACGGGTTCCGCATCCTCGTGCGCGACTCCCCCGTGGCCCAGGCCTCCGGCACGTTCTCCTCGCTGATCGGCGACGTCGCGACGCAGGTGGAGCACCTGCTCGCCGACCAGTTCGAGCGGCGCGACCTGGACCCGGCGACGGCCCCGATCTACGCGCAGATGCTCGTCGGGATGATCGCGCTCACCGGGCAGTGGTGGCTCGAGGCGCGCTCGCCCGACAAGCGCGTCGTGGCCGCGCACCTGGTCAACCTCGCCTGGAACGGGCTCGGCTCGCTCCAGGGGTCGCCCGCGATTCGCAACCCGCGCTGAGCGCGGGGCGACCAGGCGCCCGACGGCGAGGCTCGCCGTCGGGCGCGCGGGTCCGGGCTCGCAGGGCGTGCGCCCGCGGAGGCCGACCTGCGCGTCGCCGTCACCCGATCATTCCCCACGGGTCGAAAATCTCGACGTCGAGAGATTAGGCTGCCCTCATGAGCCCGACGTCGAACGACCTCGCGGACGAGGTCGACGCGATCACGGCGGCGTGGCACGCGCAGCTGCCCACGCTCGACGTCGAGCCGATGCACGTGTTCTCCCGGCTGCACCGCCTCGCGCACCACATCGAGTCGATGCGCGCGGCCACGTTCGCCCAGCACGACCTCACGATGTGGCAGTTCGACGTGCTCGCGGCGCTGCGCCGGGCCGGCGAACCCTACGAGCTCACGCCCGGCCGGCTCGTGGCGCAGACGCACGTCTCCTCCGGCACGATGACCAACCGCATCGACCGGCTCGCCGAGCGCGGTCTGGTGGATCGTCGGGGGTCGAACGACGACCGCCGCATCGTGCTCGTGCGGCTCACCCCCGCGGGTCGGGCCGCCGTGGACGCCGCGGTCTCCGACCTCGTCACCCGCGAGCGCGCCGTGCTCGCGGCGCTGGACGGGCCGGGCGAGGACGGCGTGCCGCACGCGGGCGAGCTCGCCGAGGCGCTGCGCGCGCTGCTGCACCGGTACGAGACGCAGACGGGCGTCGCGCGCTCGGGCCGCGCGCCCGTGCCCGTGCCGCGGACCGTCGCCGCGCCGTAGCTCCCACCGCAGCTCAACACGTCGTTCCCACCCCTCCCCTGATCGCAACGGAGCCCTCATGGACCACCTCGTGCTCGCCGTCGGCGACTCCCGCCCCCGCATCTCCCCCCTGGCGTGGATCGCCCCGGGCGCCGTGGTCGCCGGCGCCGTGACGATCGGCGCCTCCTCGAGCGTCTTCTACAACGCCGTCGTGCGCGGCGACATCGCGAGCATCACGATCGGCGAGCGGACGAACCTCCAGGACGGCGTCGTGGTGCACGTCGACCAGGCCTTCCCGACCGTGGTCGGGCACGGCGTCTCGGTGGGCCACGCGGCGGTGCTGCACGGCTGCACGATCGGGGACGGCTGCCTGGTCGGGATGAGCGCGACCGTGATGTCGGGCGCCGTGATCGGCCCCGGCGCGATGGTCGCGGCGGGCGCGCTCGTGACGCCCGGCAAGTCCTTCCCCTCGCACGTCCTCGTGGCCGGCGCGCCCGCGCGCGTGGTCCGCGACCTCACCCCCGACGAGCGCGCGCACCTGCAGCACAACGCCACGCAGTACGTCGCGATCGCGGCCGCGCACCGAGCGGCGCTCGGCGACTGACGCCCGGCCCCGACGGCTGAGGCTGCGCGCTCGACGGGGGTGCTCGACGGCTGACACCTGCGCTCGACGGAGCGCGCCGGCCCCCACACCCCGGCGCGCTCCGTCGTCCGACGCGGGTCGCTCGCACTCGCGACCCGCGTCAGCCCTTTCGTGCGCTCACGCGAGCGACCGCACGAACGTGCCCTCCGGGTCCCACCGCCGAGCGACGGCGTCGAGGCGGGCGCGCTGCTCGCCGTCGTACGCCGCCGCGAGACCGTCGACCGGGTCGACGAAGCTCGGCAGCGGACGCCCGCCCCGCCAGGGCGCGAGCGCGACGGCGAGCCGCTGGTTCGCCTGCCGCGCCGCCTCCTGCGCGGCGGGCGTGGGCGCGACGGCGAGCGCGTTGACCACGTAGCCGTCGGCCACCGCCGTGCCCAGCCCGTCCCGCAGCACCGGCCCCCCGCCGGTGTGCCGGAGCTGGATCGCGAGGTGCGGGCCCGGCTGGGTGACGGCCGCGGTGAAGGCGGCGACGGCATCGTCCGGCAGGTCGGCGAGCGTGAAGCCGCGCTGCACCGTGGGTGTCGGCGCGACCGGCTCCTCGCAGATCGCGGGGATGCCGCTCGCGGTGCGGACGCCGACCGTGTCGTGCACCACGGGGCCGGCCGCGCGCACACCATCGAGTGCGAACTCGAGGGCATCCAGGCCCGCCGTCGAGACGGCGTCCACGGCGACGAAGGCCTTCCCCCGCAGCGGCTCGGGCAGCTCCGGCAGCGGCGGGAAGCGCAGCGCGCTGCACCACAGGGTGATCTCCGGCGGCGCCGTGCGCGTCGCGGCGGCGTAGGCCGCCAGGACGGCGGGCGCGGCCTCGATCGGGAGCATGAGGCGGCCGCCCGCGAGGTTCGGCGCTTCGATGAGGTCGAGCAGCACCTCGGTGACCGCGGCGAACCCGCCCCCTCCCCCGCGCAGGGCCGACATGGCCTCGGGATCCACGCCGTCGTCGATCCACCGGATCGAGCCGTCGGCGGCGACGACCTCCGCGGCGCGCAGCGAGCCCGCCGCGGCGCCGACCTGCCGGGAGAACCACGAGTAGCCGCCCTGAAGCAGCAGGCCGACCACCGAGACCGACGGGCTCGAGCCGACCGGACCGGTCAGGCCGGTGCCGTCGAGCGCCGCCTGCAGAGCGCCCCAGGAGACGCCGGCGCCGACACGTGCGGTGCGCGCCGCCCGGTCGACCTCGATCCGCTGCAGCCTGTCGGTGCGCACCCGCAGCGTGCTCGCGAGAGTCGCGCTCGCGCCGTGGCCGGGCCCGGTCACGGCCACCTTCACCCCACGGGCGACGGCGAGCCGCACCCCCGCGACGACGTCACCCGCGTTCGCGGCGACCAGGACTGCGTTGGGACGCTCCGCGACGGCGACGTTCCACGGCGCGCTCGCGGCCTCCCAACCCGGCTCGCCGGGGAGCACGAGCGAGCCGGCGAGGCTCGCGCGGAGAGAGGCGATGTCGCCGGGGGCGGGGCGGCGGGGTGGTGCCGGCGGCTCCGGCGAGGCGGACAGCGCTGTCTGCGCCGTGGGAAGGACGGACGAGCTCATGCGTGGCTCCAGAGGGGACATCGGGTTGACTGACCCGATGAAGTATTCACAGTACCGTTGGTGTAGTCAATAGCGGGAGCCAAGCCCGCGGTCGCACCCCCGCCTAGGCTTGATCCCTGTGGCTCACCTCCTCGGCGCGGACGACCTCCGCCTCGCCTACCCCAACCGCGTGGTGCTCGACGGCGTCTCGCTCGGCTTCAACGACGGCGACCGGGTCGGGGTGGTCGGCCGCAACGGCGACGGCAAGTCCTCGCTGCTGCGGCTGCTGGCCGGACGCACGACGCCGGACTCCGGTCGCGTCACGACGCGCCGCGGCGTCCGGGTGGGGATGCTCGACCAGACGGACTCGCTCGACGAGGCCGCGACCGTGGGCCACGCGATCGTCGGCGACGCCGCCGACCACGAGTGGGCCGCCGATCCCCGGATCCGGTCCGTCATCACCGGGCTCGTCGCCGACGTGCCGTGGGACGCGACGGTCGGCTCGCTGTCCGGCGGGCAGCGCCGGCGCACCGCGCTCGCGGCGCTGCTCACGTCCGACGTCGACGTCCTGCTGCTCGACGAGCCAACGAACCATCTCGACGTCGAGGGCGTGACCTGGCTCGCGGAGCACCTCAAGGAGAGGTACGCCGCAGGGCAGGGTGCGTTCGCCGTCGTGACTCACGACCGGTGGTTCCTCGACGAGGTGACGACCACGACGTGGGAGGTGCACGACGGCGTGGTCGAGCCCTTCGAGGGCGGGTACGCCGCGTACGTGCTGGCGCGGGTGGAGCGCGACCGGCAGGCCTCGGCCGTCGCGGCGCGGCGGGCGAACCTCATGCGCAAGGAGCTCGCGTGGCTGAGGCGCGGGGCGCCCGCGCGGACGTCGAAGCCGAAGTTCCGGATCGATGCGGCGAACGCGCTGATCGCCGACGTGCCGCCGGTGCGCGACACCGTGGCGCTCACCCGCACGGCGACGGCCCGGCTGGGCCGCGACGTCGTGGAGCTCGTGGACGCCTCGGTGAGCTACGACGGCGAGCACGACGTGCTGCACGACGTGAGCTGGATCCTGGGGCCGGGCGACCGCGTCGGCATCCTGGGCCAGAACGGCGCCGGCAAGTCGACCCTGCTGGGGCTCGTGACCGGCGCGCTGACGCCCACGTCGGGGCGGGTCAAGCGCGGGAAGACCGTGCGCGCGGCGTGGCTCTCGCAGGACCTCGCCGAGCTGACGCCGCACGTCGGGTCGCGGGTGGCCGACGTCATCGCGCCGCTGCGCGCGGCGTTCACGTCCGTCGGCGGGGACGAGCTGACCCCGGGGCAGGTGCTCGAGCGGCTCGGGTTCACCTCGGCGCACCTCGCGACCCCGGTGCGGGACCTGTCGGGTGGGCAGAAGCGGCGGCTGCAGCTCGCGCTCGTGCTGCTCGGCGAGCCGAACGTGCTCGTGCTGGACGAGCCGACGAACGACATGGACACCGACATGCTCGCCGCGATCGAGGACCTGCTGGACGGCTGGCCGGGCACGCTGCTCGTGGTCTCGCACGACCGGTACCTGCTCGAGCGCGTGACCGACGACCAGTACGCGGTGCTGCCCAGGGCAGACGGCGGGGGCAGCGCGACCCTTCGGCACCTGCCCGGCGGGGTCGAGGAGTACCTCACCCTCCGCGCCGCTTCGCGAGAGGAAGTCCGTCCTTTCTCGAGACGTTCTTCCGGACAGTCCGTCACCACGATCATCTCGGGAAAGGACGAAGATCGCCTCGCGAACGGGGGTGCGCAGCGGCACGCCACCCGCAAGGAGCTCGCCTCACTCGAGCGGCGGCTGGAGAAGCGCCAGGCCGAGGCCCTCGCGCTGCACGAGCAGATGGCGACCCACGACGTCGCCGACTACGCCGGCCTCGCCGCGCTCACCGAACGGCTGCGCGGGATCGAGGCCGACGTCGCGGACCTCGAGGAGCAGTGGCTGGAGCTCGCCGAGGACGCCTGAGGAAACTCGCCCTGTACGCCGACTGTGCCGCGGTGGGAGCATGGCGCGTCTGATCGGCTCTCCCGTGGGGGGTGGTGGCCATGCGGGCATCAGGGGAGATGCGACGCAAGGCAGCCCGGATCCTGGCCAGTGTCGCCGCGGCCGCGATGGTGTTCACCGCGGCCACCGCGGTCCCGGCAGGCGCGGCACCGCCCGGCACGCCGACGCTCGTGCGACCCGCCGACGGCACGACCGCGGCGGAGGTCGATCCCGTGCTCGCGGTCACCCCGACAGACCCCGACGGCGGCAACGTCACCGTTCGGTTCGAGGGGCGCCGCCGCGGAGCGACCGTCCCCGGTACCTCGACGGCCGCCCCCTTCACGTTCGTCGTCATCCCGGACACGCAGAACTACACCTACCTCGCCCGCGACTGGTCATCGACGCTCAAGCTCAGTGGATCGCCGACTCCCGCTCGCAGCTGAACACCCAGTTCGTGTCCCACCTCGGTGACCTCGTCAGCGATTACTGGAAGCAGTTCGGCCCCGACCCCGTGGACCGCGGCAACATGGACAACTACGCCCTGTTCACCGCGGGCGGCGTGGACTGGCTCGTGCTCTCGCTCGAGTTCGAGGCCCCGACCTACGCCCTGGACTGGGCCGACCGCGTGCTGGCCGCCTACCCGAACCGCACGGCGATCCTCGCGACCCACTCCTTCCTCAACCTGGCGAACTCGCGCAACACCAACCCCGAGCGGCCCGGTGGCACGGCGCCGGCGGTGATGTGGGACCAGTTCGTGCGCACGCACTGCCAGATCCGGCTCGTCGTGAGCGGACACGTGCACGACAACGACCTGGGCGAGGCCCGCCGCACGGACAAGAACGCGTGCGGCAACGACGTGCACCAGCTCACGACCGACTACCAGGACCGCGCGAACGGCGGCAACGGGTGGCTGCGGTACTACCGCTTCGACCCCGCTGCCGCGACCCTCACGGCGACGACCTACTCCCCCACCCTCGGCCAGTACGAGACGGACGACTCCTCCGCCTTCACCCTTCCGTTCGACCTCGTCGGCCAGGTTCCCGCGCCGTTCCAGACCATCGCGACGGTCACCGTGCCGTCCGGACAGACGGCCTCGACGACCTGGGCCGGTCTGGCGCGTGACACGGAGTACGAGTGGCGCGCCGTGGTCTCGGACGGCACCTCGACCACCGAGTCGCCCACCTAACGCCTGCGCACCCCCTACGACCCCGTCGTGGTCCGCGACGAGTTCAACCGGACCCAGACCAGCGGCTGGGGCAGCACCGACACCGGCCAGGCCTGGGTGCTGAACAACCTCAACCGGCTGAGCGTCAACGGCTCGGCCGGCGTCCTGGCGGTCGACGTCGGGCGCCGGTACGAGGGGATGCTCGACACGTCTGCGGGTGACGTCTCGGTGCTCACGTCGATCGCGACGACGGCGACGGCGACCGGGTCTGGAGCGTACGTGTCCGCCGTCCAGCGCAAGTCGTCGACGCAGCTCTACACCGCGAAGGTGCAGTACTCGAGCACGGGCGCCCCCACGTTGACCCTCGTGCGGCAGGTCGGCAGCACCGAGACGACGCTCGCGTCGCTGCGTCTGGGCACGACGCCGGCGGCCAACCAGATGCTCCACCTGCGGTTCGAGGCCGAGGGGACCTCGCCCGTGCGGCTGCGTGCCCGCACGTGGACCGGCGCCACCGAGCCGACCGCCTGGACGCTCACCGCATCCGACGCGACGGCCGGCTTCCAGACCCCGACGGTCGGGGTCGGCATCTCCGCGTACGTCTCCTCCACCGCGACCGCCGCCGCCACCGTGCTGGTGGACCGGCTCGAGGTCAGCCGCCTCGCGCCGCCGCCGAACCGCGCGCCGTCCGCAGGCCTCACCTCGTCGGTCACCGGGCTCACGGTGACGGCCGACGCCCGCACGTCGACCGACCCCGACGGCGACGCCCTCACCTACGCGTGGGCGTTCGGCGACGGCGCCACGGCGACCGGCGCGACGACGTCGCACACCTTCGCGGCGGCCGGCACGTACCCGATGGTGCTCACGGTCACGGACTCCCGAGGAGCCACCAACCAGGTCTCGGTCCCGGTCACGGTCGCGCCGCCCCCCAACGCGAGTCCGGTCGCGGCGTTCACCCCCACGACGACGGATCTCACGGTGCTGCTCGACGCCACCTCGTCGTTCGACCCCGACGGCAGCGTGTCCGGCTACGCGTGGGACTTCGGTGACGGCAGCTCGGCGAGCGGCGTCACGGCGACCCACACCTATGCGGCTGCGGGCGCGTACGTCGTCACGCTCACCGTCACCGACGACCGCGGCGCGACGAACGCCGTGTCGCACGAGGTCACGGCCACGGCGCCGAACGCCCCGCCGACCGCGGCGTTCACGAGCGTGGTCACGGGCCTCACCCTCGGGGTCGACGCCTCGACGTCGAGCGACCCGGAGGGCGGGGCGCTCACCTACGCGTGGGACTTCGGCGACGGCGCCACGGGCACGGGGACGACGGCGCAGCACACCTACAGCGCGGCCGGCACGTACGCGGTGGTGCTGCGCGCCGTCGACCCGGGAGGTCTCGCGGCCACGTCGACCGCGACCGTCACCGTGCAGGTCGCGCCCGTCGGCCCGACGGCCGTGCTCGGGACGACGACCAGCGGCCTCACCGTGCAGCTGGACGGCTCGGCCTCGCACGACCCCGACGGCGGGACGCTCACCTACGCCTGGGAGTACGGCGACGGTGCGACCGGAACCGGGGCGACGACGTCGCACAACTACGCGACGGCCGGCACCTACACCGTCCGCCTCACCGTCACCGACGACGAGGGCGAGACCGCCTGGACCGAGGCGAGCGTCTCCGTCGCGCCCCGACCGCCGACGGCGGCGTTCGGGGTGACCGTCACCGATCTCACCCTCGCCGTGGACGCCTCCGTGAGCACGGACCCCGACGGCGGCGCACTCACCTACGCCTGGGACTTCGGGGACGGCGCGACCGGCTCGGGTGCGACCGCCTCGCACACCTACGCGGCGGCAGGGACGTTCCGCGTCGGACTCGTCGTCACCGACGCGGAGGGCCTGACCGATGCGACGGCGCGGGACGTCACGGTGGCGGCGCCCAACCGCGCTCCGGTCGCCGCGTTCACGGGCAGCGCCGACGGGCTGCGCGTCGACGTGGACGCGACGAGCTCCACCGATCCCGACGGCGACGCGCTGAGCTACGCGTGGGCGTTCGGCGACGGCTCGACCGGCTCGGGCGTGGCGGCGTCGCACACCTACGCCGCCGGGGGGACGTTCACCGTGACGCTCACGGTGAGCGACGCCCGGGGTGCGACGTCATCCGCGACGCGGTCGTTCGCCGTCGTGCGCCCGAACCTGGCGCCGGTGGCGGTGTTCTCCTCGTCGGTGAGCGGGTTGACGGTCTCGGTGAACGGGTCGGGCTCGACCGACCCCGAGGGCGGCGTCCTGACCTACGCGTGGGACTTCGGCGACGGCACCACCGGCACCGGCGCGACCGCGACCCGCACCTACGCCACGGCCGGCACCTACACCGTGGCCCTGACCGTCACCGACGACCGCGGCGCCACCCACCGCACCACCGCTGCGGTCACCGTCACCGCACCACCAGCCACCACCCTCGTGGCCGCCGACACCTTCACCCGCACCACCACCAACGGCTGGGGCACCGCCGACACCGGCGGAACCTGGGCCGTCAACGGCACCGCCTCCCGCTACACCGTCACCGGCGGAACCGCACGCGCCACCCTCACCGCCACCGGCTCCACCCTCGCCCAGCTACCCGCCAGCACCCGCGACGTCGACGTCACCACCCAGCTCTCCTTCTCCACCCGACCAGCCGCCTCCACCGCCCAGGCCTTCCTCGCCACCCGCGCCGCCGGCTGGACCCAGGAGTACCGCACCAAGACGATCATCAACCCCGCCGGCACCGTCGTCCTGCAGATCTCGGCCATCAACACCACCGAGACCTCCCTCGCCTACGTCATCGTCCCCGGCCTCACCTACACCGCCGGACAGAACCTCACCATGCGCGTCCAGACCGAAGGCACCAACCCCACCACCCTGCGCGCCCGCGTCTGGCCCACCGGCACCACCGAACCCACCACCTGGCACGCCACCGCCACCGACACCACCACGCCCCTCCAAGACGCCGGCACCCTCGGCCTCGGCACCTGGGCCGGCTCCACCGCCACCTTCCCCCTCACCACCACCTTCGACACCTACACCGCCACGGCGATGGGGTAGCTGTCGGGCTCGATCGGTTCCGCCCGCCCTCCGCCCCGTTCGCGAGAGGAAGTCCGTCCTTTCGCGAGAGGAAGTCCGTCCTTTCGCGAGAGCAAGTCCGTCGCTCCGCGAGCGCGAGGTTGTCCGCGTGGCGATACTCGCCGTCGCGCATCGGGAATCACCTCGCGAAAGGACGAAGATCCTCTCGCGAAAGGACGAAGATCACCTCGCGAACGGTCAGGCGGGGCGTGCCGCCGCGATCGACGCGAACTCCGTGATCGTGAGCGTCTCCCCGCGCCGGCTCGGGTCGATCCCCGCCGCGCGCAGCGCCTCCTCCGCGAGCGCCGGCGACCCGGCCCAGCCCGCAAGCGCCGCCCGCAGCGTCTTGCGGCGCTGCGCGAACGCCGCGTCGACGACGGCGAACGTCGCCTCGCGCGTCGCCCCCACCTCGGGCGGGTCGCGCCGCACCAGCCGCACGAGCGCGGAGTCGACGTTCGGCGTCGGCCAGAAGATCGTGCGCCCGACGGCGCCCGCGCGGCTCGCCTCCGCGTACCAGGCCGCCTTCGCGGACGGGATGCCGTAGACCTTCGACCCCGGCGGCGCCGCGATCCGGTCCGCGACCTCCGCCTGCACCATGACGAGCACCTCGCGCAGCGTCGGGAACCGCTCGAGCATGGTCAGCAGCACCGGCACGGCCACGTTGTACGGCAGGTTCGCCACCAGGCGGACCGGGGGCTCGCCGTCGTACGCCACGTCGGTGACGGCGAGCGCGTCGGCGGTGACGACCCGCAGGTTCCCGACGGCGAGCGGCGCCTTCGCGGCGACGGTCACCGGGAGCCGGGCCGCCAGCGGGGGGTCGATCTCGACGGCGACGACGCGTGCGCCCGCCTCGAGCAGGCCGAGCGTGAGGGAGCCGAGTCCGGGTCCGACCTCGACGACGACGTCGCCGGGCGCCACGTGCGCGGCCCGCACGATGCGCCGCACCGTGCCGGGGTCGGTGACGAAGTTCTGCCCGAGCGCCTTGGTGGGGCGCACCTGGGTGAGGCCGAGGAGCTGGCGCACGTCCGCTGTCGTGAGCAGGTCGACGGCGACGGACGGCGCAGGAACGGCGGACGCGTCGGCGGACTCCTCGGAAGCGGGCTCGGTCACCCGACGAGGCTACCGACGACGAGACCCACCCCGGTGCGGGGTGGGTCTCGTCAGGTAGATCGCAGGCGGCCCTGCGTCAGAGCAGGCCGAGCTTGCGGGCGCACGCCGGCCACTGGCCCCAGCCCGAGCGCGCCTGGAGGGCCTGCGCTCGCTGGGTCTGCTCGGCCGCGGAGGCCTCGGACGGCAGGCCCGAGCCGCCCACCGACGCCCAGGTGGACACCGTGAACTGGTACAGGCCGTGGTACTTGCCGTTCGAGCTCACGATGCTCGGGTTGCCGCCCGACTCACACTGCGCGAGCTGCGCCCAGACGTCGCCGCTCACGGTCGAGGTCGACTCGGACGCAGCGGCGGACGAGTCGGACGAGGAGGAGCTCGCCGACGACGAGCCGGAGGAGGACGACGTCGTCGCCTTCGGCGTGGCCACCGGGCGCTTCTTCGTCCCGACCGTCACGACCTCCTCGACCGCGGGAACGGTCGTGGCCTCCTCGACGAGCTCGTCGGAGACCACCTGGCCGTCACGCGTGGTGACGTTGTAGGTGCGCTGGAGCGTGCCGTCCACGCCCTCCGTGGTGACCTTGGTGGTGCCGACGTAGTACTCGTCGCTCTCCACCTGGCGCGAGGTGTGCGGGATGACCTCGGTCTCGACGCGCTGCGAGAGCACGACGCGCACGATCGTCACAAGGCTCGAGCCGTCGGCGGCGCTCGTCACGCTGATCTCGTCGGAGTCGTTGAGCGTGATCCCGGCCTGGTCCAGCGCCTGCTGCAGCGTGGTACCCGGCGCGAGGACGAGGTTCTTGTCACCGTCGATCACGTGAATCGTGGTCTTCTCCGCCAGCGGCAGGTCGACCTCCGTGCGCCCGGCCGAGCGCGAGACGACCATCTGAGCGGAGCCGCGGCCCTCGAGCGCGAACGACGCGAGCGCCGCTCCGGCGTCCTCGGCGGTGGTCCAGAGGACGTCCTGCTCGCCGTCGACGACCACGTCGACCGGCTGAGCGCGGAGCACCTCGACCGTGGTCGCGTCCGACAGCGGGGTCTCGAGGTCGGGGATGACCTCGTCGTGCTCGCCGAGCGACACGCCCTGGTCCTCGAGGAAGCCGCCCACGGTGCCGCGCCACGAGCCGGAGGTCGTGGTCTCGCCGTCGGCCTCGAGCGTGACGGTCTTGTGCGCCTGCGCGGCGACGACGCCGCCGGTGCCGAGCAGCAGCACGAGCGCGGCGGCGGAGGCGAGCAGGACGCGCCGACGACGGCGGCGCACGGGTCGCGCGGTGGCGGTCGCCTCGGCGGTGGTCGCCTCGGCGGCGGTGGGGTCGGTGTCGGAAGCGGCGTCAGCGTCGAGCGCCTCGCCCTCGAGGGTGGCCTCGCCGTCGAGCGCGGGCTCGCCGTCGAGCGCGGGCTCGCCGTCGAGCGCGGGCTCGCCGTCGAGCGCCTCACCCGCGAGCGTGGGCTCGCCGTCGAGCGCGGTCTCGGACGCCGCGGCGTCCGAGGCCGGGCGCTGCATGGTGCCGTCCTCGGGCACGCCGCCCAGGGCGTCGTCGAAAGCGTCCTCGGGCTGCGTGCGGTCCGACATGCGTCTCCTGAGCTGGTGCGGCCCGGTCGCGCGGCACCCGAAGGCGCGGCGGCTGACCGGCGTGGGAGAGCGGCACGCCCCCCTGGCGCAAGCCGCTCGGCGCCCACCGTAACCGAATCGTTATCGACCGACCACCCTCAGTGACCCCGGTCACAGCGTGTCGCGGCGCGGGACGGTTCAGGTCGTGGTAAAGGGCGGGTCAGGAGTGGAGGTCAGACGTCGGTCAGTACCAGCCCTTGCTCTGGAACGCCGACCACGCGCCGCACGGCGTGCCGTACCGGCCGGCGATGTAGCCGAGGCCCCACTGGATCTGCGTCGCGGGGTTGGTGGCCCAGTCGGCGCCGGCCGAGGCCATCTTCGACCCGGGCAGCGCCTGCGGGATGCCGAACGCCCCCGAGGACTTGTTGCTCGACAGGTGGTTCCAGCCGCTCTCGCGCGTCCAGAGGTTCTCCAGGCAGCCCCACTGGTCCTCGCCGAACCCGTAGGCGAGCATGAGCTCCTTGCCGATCGCCCGGTTGGAGCCGGGGTCGGCCGACGTCGTCGGTGCCACGGCGGAGGCGCCGGACGAGCTCGGCGCGGAGTCGGAGTCCATCGCACCGCCGGTCGACGGCGCGGCCGCCGCGACGGTCACCTTCGTCCCGACCTCGACGATCTCGGTGACCGGCTCGGTCAGCGTGATCGAGAGCAGCGTCTCGCGGCCCACCTCGACCCCGTCGACGAGGCGCACCCGACTCGTGACGCGAGCGTCGCCGTCGACCCCGGCCTGGAGCACGCGGGTCTTGCCCTGCTCCAGGCTCGAGCTCTCGCGCTCCTCGGTGGCGTGCGGCGTGACGACCTGCTCCGTGACGTACGACGTCGTGCCCCGACCGATCGTCACCTCCCCGCCCGCGGGCGGTGCGGAGGTCAGCGGCGCGCTGACCTGGTCGTCCCAGCCGAGCACGATGCCCGCGTCCGTGAGCGCGTCGGCGAGCGTGTCCGCGGTCGTCGTGAGCGGAGTGGCGACGCCGTCGACGGTCACCGTGAACGTCACGCCGTTGCCGTCGACGAGCGCGGCGCGGTCCTGCGAGCGTGACACCGGCGTCACGTGCACGAGGTCCTCTCCGGCGAGCGTGGTGTTGAGGAGCGGGATGTCGGCGCTCGCCGTGTCGGTCCCGGCGGAGCCCCGCGCGGCCGCTGCTGCGCCGTCGAGGGCACCGTTGGGGTCGGCACCGCTGGCGTCGGCGGCGGTGGCCGACGGCGCGGGGTCCGCGAGCACCACGGCGCCCGTCCCGGCGGCGAGCGCCAGCAGGACGGCGGTGTTGAGGCCGAGCTTGACGGCTCGGCGTGGCGATGTCACAGGAACGCACTCCTCGTCAGGGGACCGCTCGACGATAACGGAACGGTCACGCACGGGGCGAGCGGCGTCGGCGCGTCCTGCCCGAAACGCGGGCCGAAAGGACCCGCGGCCCGTGCGGCGTCGCGCGCGAACCGGCGCTCACCACGGCCCGTACAGCGCCTCGCTCGTCGAGGACGTCACGGCACACACCCGCTCGAGGCTCTCGCCCCGGACCTCGGCGATCTGCCGCACCGTGTGCGGCAGGAGGTACGGCCCGTTCGGCCGTCCGCGGTACGGGTGCGGCGTGAGGTAGGGCGCGTCGGTCTCGGTGAGGAGCAGCTCGAGCGGGACGGCCGCGACCGCGGCGCGCCCCTCGTCGTTCGCGCGGAACGTCACCGGACCGGCGATCGACAGGTACCAGCCGTGCTCGGCGCACGTGCGCGCCAGCGCCACGTCGCCCGAGAAGCAGTGGAACACGGTGCGTTCGGGAGCGCCGTCGGCGAGCAGGACCGCGACGACGTCCTCGTGCGCGTCGCGGTCGTGGATCTGCAGGGGCAGCCCGCGCTCCTTCGCGAGCGCGACGTGCGCGCGGAACGCCTCGCGCTGCACGGCCTGCCCGCGCTCGCCGCCGCGGAAGTGGTCCAAGCCGGTCTCGCCGATCGCGCGGACCCGGGGGTCGGTCGCGGCGCGCGCGACGGCGTCGAGCGCCTCGTCCAGCGGCACCTCGTGCCGGGGCTGCGGATCGGGATCGAGCCCGTCCGCGGCCACCTCCCGCACGCCCGCGTGCAGCACCGCCTCGTTCGGGTGCAGCGCGACGGCGAGCACCACCTCCGCGTGCTCGCGCGCCAACGCGAGGCTCGGTTCGATCGCGTCCAGGTCGCACGCGACCTGCACGAGGCGCGTCACGCCCACGGCGCGCGCCCACGCGATCTCCTCGCTCGCCGTCGGGAGCCGCTCGCCGTCCGGCACGACGTCGGCCGCCGAGAGCAGGTGCGTGTGGTTGTCCACGACGGCGAGCGGCAGCGGCTCGGGCGGGGGCGGCCAGCCCTTCTCGCGCTTCTTCGCCATGGCGGGTCCCGACCCTCGCCCGGCTCAGCCGCGCGGTGCGGCGAGCCGCTCGATCTCGGCCGCGATGACCTCGTCGGTGAGCTTGGTGAACACCGGCGCCGGCTTGGCCACGGGGGTGCCGGGCACGACGTCGGCGCGCGCCCACGGCGCGAGCGTCTCGCCCACGCGGTAGTCGCCGGTGATCACGGGGTAGGTGCGCTCGTCGTCGTCGAGGTCGGTGACCTCCTCGATCCGCGGCTGCGGCGCGAGGGCCGTGGTGCCGCCGAAGAGCTCGTGCACCTGCTGCGCCGAGTGCGGCAGGAACGGGGCCAGCAGGACGTTGCAGTCGGCGACGGCCTGGGTCATGGTGTGCAGCACCGTCGCGAGGCGGTCCGGGTCCTGCTTGAGGGTCCACGGCTGCTGCGCCGAGACGTAGCGGTTGACCTCGCCGACCACGCGCATGGCCTCCCCCACCGCGGCGCGCTGGCGGTGCGAGCCGAGCAGGTCGCCCACGGTGGTGAAGCCCGCCTGGGTGAGCTGCAGGAGGGCGAGGTCGTCGGTGGTGTGCTCGTTCGGCGTCGGGACCGCGCCGTAGTTCTTGTGCACGAGGGTGGCGGTGCGGTTGACGAGGTTGCCCCAGCCGGCGACGAGCTCGTCGTTGGTGCGCCGGGCGAACTCGGGCCAGGTGAAGTCGGCGTCGCTGCTCTCCGGGCCGGCGGCGGCGATGAAGTAGCGCAGGGCGTCGGGCTGGAAGCGCGCGAGCATGTCGCGCACGTAGATGACGACGCCGCGGCTCGTGGAGAACTGCTCGCCGGCCACGTTGAGGTACTCGCTCGAGACGACCTCGGTGGGCAGGTTGAGCTCGCCGTAGGCGCCGGGGTGGCCGCCCCTGTCACCCTTTCCGGCGTAGCCGAGCAGCTCGGCGGGCCAGATCTGGGAGTGGAAGGTGATGTTGTCCTTGCCCATGAAGTAGTAGGACAGGGCGGTCGGGTCGTTCCACCACTCGCGCCAGCGCTGGGCCGTGGTCGAGTCCGGCGCGCCGGTGCCGCCGGTGCGGACGTCCTCGCGGCGGGCCCACTCGATGCTCGCGCTGAGGTAGCCGACGACGGCGTCGAACCACACGTACAGGCGCTTGTTCGGGTTGCTGCTCCAGCCCTCCAGCGGGACCGGGATCCCCCAGTCGATGTCGCGCGTCATGGCGCGCGGGCGCACGTCCTTGAGCAGGTTGCGGGAGAAGTTGAGGACGTTCGGGCGCCAGTTGGTCCGGGTCTCCAGCCACGCCGCGATCGCGTCGGTGAGCGCGGGCAGGTCCAGGAAGAAGTGCTCGGTCTCGACGAAGACGGGCGTCTCGCCGTTGATCCGGCTGCGCGGGTTCTTCAGCTCGCTCGGGTCGAGCTGGTTGCCGCAGTTGTCGCACTGGTCACCGCGCGCGCCGTCGTAGCCGCAGATCGGGCACGTGCCCTCGATGTAGCGGTCGGGCAGCGTGCGGCCCGTGCTCGGCGAGATCGCGCCCGTGGTGGTGCGCTCGATCATGTAGCCGTTCGCGTGCACCTGGCGGAAGAGCTCCTGGGCCACCGCGTAGTGGTTGCGCGTTGTGGTGCGGGTGAACAGGTCGTAGGTGAGGCCGAGCTGCGCGAGGTCCTCGACGATGACGCGGTTGTACCGGTCGGCCAGGACCTGCGGCGGGACGCCCTCCTGCTCGGCCTGGACGAGGATCGGGGTGCCGTGCTCGTCGGTGCCCGAGACCATCAGCACGTCGTGACCCGCCATCCGCATGTACCGGCTGAACACGTCGGAGGGAACGCCGAAACCGGCGACGTGACCGATGTGCCGCGGGCCGTTGGCGTAGGGCCAGGCGACGGCGGAGAGGATGTGGCTCACGGGCGACCATCCTAGGTTGCGGGCACGGGATCGCGCCGCCGCCCAGCCGTGGGCCCGCCGCGGGCAGCGGCCGGGCCCGCCGTGCCCGTGACGCTTTGACTGGTCGCCCGTACGGATTGACTGGTCAGATCCAAGCGCTCGCGTCGACCTTGGCATCGCCGCAGGTCAGGGCCCTGGGTCCGTCCCGCCTCGGCGCCGTCGACCGCCCGACCAGTCAATCCGCACGGGCGACCAGTCAAAGCGTCGGGCCCACGCCGTCCACAGGCGCGGACCACACCTGGCAGACACGCCTCCGTGACGCCACGATGCTCCTTATGAGCATCTTGGAGACGATGCGGCGTCTGAACGGCGTCGCCACGCTGCGCGAGTTGGGCGCACACCGGCGGTCCGTCAATCGGGTCGTCGCCACCGGAGCGCTGAACCGAGTCGGTCACGGTCGCTACGCCCTGCCCTCCGCAGCCCACGAGCTCGTTCGAGCGGTACAGGTGGACGGTGTGGTCGACTGCCTGTCCGCACTTCGCAGCTATGGCTTCACGGTTCGGGGCGACGCGACGGTGGCTCACGTCACCGTCCCGTCGCATCGCGGGATGCGAGGGCGCCGTCCGCCCGGAGTGCGGTTGCACTACGGGCCGATCCGCCGCCATCTCGGCGCGCGGGTCGCCCCTCCCGAGGATGCGCTCGTCCGTGCCATGTCGTGCCTGCCGTACCTCGACGCGCTGTCGGCACTCGAGCTCGCCAGGCTCGTCCCCGGAGCTCCGGGGGTCGACGTCGTCCTCGCCGGCGTTCGCGCCAGCAACCGCTCGCTCGCCGATGACCTCGAGCGCGACCTCGACGTCGCGAGCCGCGCCTACGAGGAGACGACCGCGCGCCTCGCACTCGTGGCGGCGGGGCACGGCGTGATCGCGGGCTGTCTGATCCCGGGGGTCGGCGAGGTGGACCTGCTGGTCGACGGCTGGATCATCGTGGAGATCGACGGGTTCGCCTACCACCGCGATCGCCGTCCCTACCGAACCGATCGCCGCCGGGACCGTCGCGCTGCGCATCTCGGGTTCACGGTGCTGCGCTTCGCCTGGGAGGACGCGGATCCGCAAGCGATCTGTGCCGAGGTGGCCGATCTGCTGGAGGTCGATCCCCGGCCGCGGTCGTTCAGCCGCCGGATCGGGGACGCTGAGCGGCACGAGGTCGGGCTTCTGCGCGCGGAGTGCCTCGCGCGCCGCGGAACTCAGGTGAGCGAGCGCGCGACCCGGGCACTCGAGCAGGTCTCCCAGCTGACGCCCCACGTACGCCCCTCTGGCGTCGCCGGCGACTGAAACCCCGCGCTGCCCCGGACGCTTTGACTGGTCTCCCCGACGTGTTGACTGGTCGGGTGCTGATCGCGGCGCGGGCTCCTCACATCGCCGCAGGTCAGAGCGGCTCGCTCGGCGCCGGTCGAGGCGGTCGGGGATCTGGACAGTCAAAGCGTCGGGCCGACCAGTCAAAGCGTCCGGCGCCCGCCCAGCGGCGCCGCATCAACCCCAGCCGCCGCGTCCGTGCAGCCGCGCAGCCCCACCCCCGTCCGTGCAGCCGCGCAGCCCCACCCCCGTCAGTGCAGCCGCGCAGCCCCACCCCCGTCAGTGCAGCCGCGCAGTCCCACCCCCGTCAGTGCAGCCGCGTCAGCCCACGCCGGATCGACCGGGCCGCCTGAGCGATCCGCTGCTCGTTCTCGATCAGCGCGAACCGCACGAACCCGTCGCCCCCGGTCCCGAAGCCGACCCCCGGCGACACCGCCACGTCGCACTCCCGGATGAGGTGCGTCGCGAACTCGATCGACCCCATCTCGCGGTACGGCTCGGGGATCCGCGCCCACGCGAACATCGTGCCGCGCGGCTTGTGGATGTCCCACCCCGCGCGCGCCAGCCCGTCCACGAGCGCGTTGCGCCGCGACTCGTACACGGCGGACAGCTCGGCCGGGTAGTCCTGCGCCTCGTTGAGGGTGACGGTCGCGGCGATCTGGATCGGCTGGAACGTGCCGTAGTCGAGGTAGCTCTTGAGCTGCTGCAGCGCTGCGATCACGTCGGTGCGGCCGAGCATGAACGCCACTCGCCAGCCCGCCATCGAGAACGACTTCGTCAGCGAGTACAGCTCGACGGCGACCTCCTTCGCACCCTCGCACTGCAGGATCGACGGCGGCTGCCACCCGTCGAAGCACATGTCGGCGTAGGCGAGGTCGTGCACGAGCGCCACGTCGCGCTCACGCGCCCAGTCCACGAGCCGCTGCAGGTCGGCCAGCTCGACGGTGCTCGTCGTCGGGTTGTGCGGGAACGACAGCACCACAGCGCGCGGCTTCGGCGAACCGAGCTCCCACGTCTCCATGACGCGGTCGATGTACCCGGCGCCGTCGTCGCCGTCGCCCATCGGCACCTGCAGCGTGGAGGCACCCGCGAAGTACGGGCCCCAGATGTGGATGGGATAGCTCGGCGTGGGGACGATCGCGGTGTCGCCCGGCTGCAGCAGCACCCACATGAGGTGGCTGAAGCCCTCCTTGGCGCCGATCGTGGTGAGGATCTCGCGCTCGGGGTCGAGCACCACGCCGAACCGTCGCTCGTACAGCGCCGCGACCGCCTCGCGCAGCTTCGGGATGCCGCGCGAGGAGGAGTAGCGGTGGTTGCGGGTGTTGTGCGCGGCCTCGGCGAGCTTGTCGACGGCGATCTGCGGGCTCGGCAGGTCGGGGTTGCCGAAGCCGAGATCCACCACGTCCCGCCCGGCCCGCCGTGCCTCCACCTTGAGCCCGTCGATGATGGTGAAGACGTACGGGGGCAGCCCGGAGATGCGGCGGAAGTCCATGGGTGCGAACCTACTCGTCGCCACATAGCCTGGAGCGCATGGCACGCGCTCTCATCGTCGTCGACGTCCAGCCCACGTTCTGCGAAGGAGGCGCCCTCGCGGTGGAGGGCGGGAACGCCGTCGCCGAGGCGATCGCGGCGTACGCGGCGGACAACCGGGGCGACTACGACCTCGTCGTCACGACGCAGGACTGGCACATCGACCCGGGTGCCCACTTCTCCGAGAACCCCGACTTCATCGACACCTGGCCGCCGCACGGCATCGCCGGCACCGACGAGGCCGAGCTGCACCCCGCGCTCGCCGACCTCGACCCCGACTACTCCGTCAAGAAGGGCCAGTACGCCGCCGCCTACTCGGGCTTCGAGGGCGTGGACGAGGAGGGCACCGCGCTCGGCGACCTCCTCGCAGCCGAGGGGATCGACGAGGTCGACGTGGTCGGCATCGCCGAGTCGCACTGCGTCCTGCGCACAGCGCTCGACGCCCTCGACGAGGGCCTCACCGTCCGCGTCTTCACCGACCTCACCGTCCCCGTCAGCGAGGAGCAGGGCGAGGCGGCGCGTGAGGTCATGCGCGACGCCGGCGTCGCCCTCGAGACCGCCGTCGACTGACGCCCGACGGCGCAGCTCGCCTCGCGCCCGTCGCTCGCCCACGCTTGCTCGCGCCGAGACGCACCAGAACCGCGATAGGAGAGCGGCCCCGCGCCGACGGGGGTCAGGGCGCGGGACGAGCGGCGAGCGCCGCCTCGTACACCTCGCGCTTGGAGACCCCGGCCCCCTCGGCCACCACGGCCGCCGCGTCCTTGAGGCGCAGCCCACCGGCCGCCAGCTCGAGGGCTCGGGCCGCGAGCGCCGAGGCGTCCGTCCGACCGTCGAGCCCGCCGTCGGCCTGCGTCGCCCCGCCGACCACCAGCGTGATCTCGCCGCGCACGCCCGCCGTCGCCCAGTCGGCCAGCTCGGCGAGCCCGCCGCGGCGCACCTCCTCGTAGCGCTTCGTCAGCTCCCGGCAGACCGCCGCGGGGCGCGTCGCCCCGAACGCCGCCGCGAGGTCGGCCAGCTCGTCCGCGACCCGGTGCGGGGAGGAGAACAGCACCATGGTGCGCCGTTCGGTCGCGAGCTCGGCGAACAGTCGTCGCCGCTCCCCCGGCCGCCGCGGCACGAACCCCTCGAAGCTGAACCGGTCGGACGGCAGGCCCGACACCGCGAGCGCCGTGAGCACCGCCGACGGCCCCGGCAGCGCCGTGATGGGCACGCCCGCCTCGTGCGCCGCCACGGTCACGCGGTAGCCCGGGTCCGACACCGACGGCATCCCCGCGTCCGTCACGACCGCGACCGTCGCGCCAGCCGCGGCGCGCGCGACCAGTTCCTCGGCCCGCTCGCGCTCGTTGTGCTCGTGGTAGCTCACGAGCGTGCCCGACGGCGTCACACCGATCCGGCGCAGCAGCTCGCGCAGGGTGCGGGTGTCCTCGGCCGCGACGACGTCCGCCTCGGCCAGCAGGTCGCGCAGGTTCTGGGTGGCGTCACGCGCGCTGCCGATCGGCGTCGCGGCGAGGACGACCTTGCCGAGTCCGCGCCAGCGCGCCGCGTCCGGTTTCGCCTGCCACTCGAACTCCGCCTCGAGCTGTTCGTCGAGCTCCGCCTCGAGCTCCTCGGCCGCCTCGGCCTCGACGTCCGCGTCCAGGTCGAGCTCGGCGTCGGGCTCGAGGCCCTGCTCCGGCCCGGTGTCGGCCCCCGGCGCGAGGAATGCGTCACGGTCAGACGCGCGGCCGAGTCCGGCGTCGGGCCCCGCCTCCGGCCCGACCTCGAGTACCGACTCGTCCCCGCCCTCGGTCGCGTTCACGTCCCCATCATCCCGGCTGCGTCACGCGGCGGACGCACCGCCGGATGCGCCGTGCGCGCACGGCCGCAGCGCTCCGCCGTCGTGCACCGCGCGGGCGAGGTGGTCCCACCTACACTCGCCGGGTGAGTGCACCCCCGCCGGCCGCATCCCCCGGCGTCGACGAGCCGCCCCCGGGGTCCCCGGCAACCGGCAGCACCGGCGCCACCGGCGCAGCGCCGGCCACCGCCACGCTCGACGCCGACGCCCCGCACGGCTCCGCCGCCGAGATCCGCGACGCTCTGCTCCCCCGCCTCGTGCGCAGCGTCGAGGGCAGCCGCGCGGTCGGCTGGACGGTCGCGCTCGTCATCACCGCGTTCGCCGCCGTGCTGCGCCTGGTCAACCTCGACCGGCCCGCGCGCCTGATCTTCGACGAGACGTACTACGTCAAGCAGGCGTACTCGATGCTCGTGCTGGGCTACGAGGGCGACTGGGTCGACGACTCCGACCCGGCCTTCGCGCGCGGGGACTTCTCGGGCCTGACGACGAACGGTGACTACGTCGTGCACCCGCCGCTGGGCAAGTGGCTCATCGCGATCGGGATGAAGCTGCTCGGTCCGGAGTCGATCGTCGGGTGGCGCCTGTCGGCCGCGATCGCCGGCACGATCTCGGTGCTCCTCGTGATCCGGATCGGCCGCCGCCTGCTCGGCTCCACCCTGCTGGGCGCGACCGCGGGACTGCTGCTCGCCGTCGACGGCATGCATCTCGTGCTCAGCCGGACCGGGCTGCTCGACATCTTCGTGAGCACGTTCGTGCTCGCCGCGTTCGGCACGCTCCTGCTCGACCGAGATCGCACGCGACGCATCCTCGCCGCACGCACCGCGGAGGCGATCGCGCGCGACGGCACGCTCAAGGATCCGTGGGGCCCGCGGCTCGGGGTGCGCTGGTGGCTCGTGGCGACCGGCGTGCTGCTCGGCCTCGCGTGCGGAGTGAAGTGGTCGGGCATCTACGCCGTCGCCGTGTTCGGCATCGCTGCCGTCGCGTGGGCGATCGCCGCCCGCCGCACGGTCGGCGTGCGGCTCTGGGTCGGCGCAGGCGCGGTGCGCGACGGGATCTCGAGCGCGCTCGCGATGGTGCCGATCGCCGTCGTGACCTACGTCGCGTGCTGGACGAGCTGGTTCGCGAGCACGAACGCGTACAACCGGCAGTGGGCGGTCGAGGTGAACGCGGTGGCGGCCGAGCCGCAGCGCACGTGGCTGCCGGACGCGCTGAACTCGTGGTGGGAGTACCACCTGCAGGCGTGGCACTTCCACACCACGCTGGAGTCCGAGCACTCCTACTCCAGCCACCCGATCGGCTGGCTGCTGCAGATGCGGCCGACGTCGTTCGCGTGGCAGGACGTCGACACGCCCGCCGGGGCGTCCGGGCGCTGGGTCGAGGCGGTCCTCGCGCTCGGCAACCCGGTGGTGTGGTGGGGCGGTGCCGCGGCGCTGATCGTGGTGATCTGGTTCGCGGTCCGGCACCGGGACTGGCGCGCGTGGGCGATCCTCGCCGGCTACGTCGCGATGTACCTGCCGTGGTTCAGCTACTCCCTGCCGTTCTCGAACCGCACGATCTTCACGTTCTACACCGTCGCGTTCGTGCCCTACGTGGTGCTCGCGCTGGCGTACGCGCTCGGCCTCGTGCTCGGCCCGCCAGGGGCCAGCGTGCAGCGCCGCCGGACCGGGAGCTGGGTGTTCGCGGGCGTCGTGGCCGCCGCACTGCTGCTGGCCGCGTTCTTCTGGCCGATCTGGACCGGCACGCCCATCCCGTACGACTACTGGTACGCGCACATGTGGTTCCACAACAACGAGTCGTTGCACGTGGGCTGGATCTAGGCCACGGTCGTCCCGTGCCGCACCCCCGGATGTACGACGACTCCGATCCCGTCCTCGTCGGGCTGCGGCGGGTGGCGCTCGCCTTCCCCGAGGCCATCGAGGTGGAGACGCACGGTCGGCCCTCGTTCCGCACGCGCACGGTGTTCGCCTACCTGGGCGGCGGGGTGCGCGGAGAGCCTGCGGGTCCGCGCCGCGACCACGCCCTCATGGTGCACTTGCCGCCGGAGGAGACCCGCGCCCTCGCCGACGACCCGCGCGCCTTCGAGCCTGCCTACCTCGGGCCCTCCGGCTGGACCGGCGTGGACCTCGACCTCCCCGACGCCGGGGGTTCGTTCACGTCCTGGCACGAGGTCGCCGAGCTCCTCGACTCCTCGTACCGCACGACGGCGAGCCGCACCCTGGTCGGCGAGCTCGACGCGCGCATCGCGCGGGGTGAGGACCCGGTCACGACGGCGCCGCTCGGGGCCGTGCGGTAGGGGTTGCGTTCGGCGGTGGGTCGGCTCGGCGGGTTGCGGGTGGGTGCTCGTCGGCGCGCCGGGCGGCCGGGCGGGAGCCCGCCGATTCGGCGCAGCCGCGATCCGGTGCTAGGGTTTCCTGGCGCCTCCGGGAGACTGGAGGAGCGTGGCTCGCAGGAGTCACGGGGCAGTAGCGCAATTGGTAGCGCACCTCGGTCGCATCGAGGGGGTTGAGGGTTCGAGTCCCTTCTGCTCCACCCCGCGCACAAGGCTCGAACCCTTGCCAACAGAATCGTTGGCCGGGGTTCGGGCCTTGTTGCCGTTCTGAGTCCAGTTGAGGGCGTTGGCGTTGACCTCGGGGTCGAGCAGCATCTCGAAGGGCCGGCTGTTCTCGACGCGTAGTTGGTCGTCTTCGTCGATGTAGACCTTGGTGAAGAAGGCCTGGTTGCACAGGCGGCGGTTCGCGTCGTCGCACCGACGGTAGATGTCGGCGCAGTCGGTCAGCAGGTTCAGCGCATCGTTGAGGTGGGCGCGGGCGTCGGCATAGTCGCCGTGGTGGGCGTCGATACGCCGGTTCACGCCGTCGAGTTCTCCGAGGATGCGGTCCTGCTCTCGTCGGAGCACAGGCAGCGGGATCGCATCGGCGTAGTGGGCCTGCATGAGCCGGTCTTGTTCGTGTTCGAGCCGGTCACGGTGCTTGGTGAGGCGGTCGAGTTCATCGGTCTCGGCGGCCATGAGCCGGTCGAACTCGTGGTGGAGCATCCCCGACAGGGCATCGCGCTGGGCGGGGCTGATCTGCACGCGGGTGTAGTAGTCCTCGATCAGCTTCTCCACGTCTTCGATGAGCATCGCTTGTCGGGTGCAGTCGGTGCGCTTGGAGTGCCTGCCCGAGCACACGAAGTAGCAGTAGACCTTCCCGTGGCGGTTCTTCGCGTTGGACACGATGAGCCGTGACCCGCACTGTCCGCAGTGGATGGTGCCTTTGAGGTAGTGGTCGTGGACCTGGGTGGCCTCGGCGGCTGTCTTGTGCGCGGTGAGCACCGACTGGACCTGGTACCAGACCTCGGGAGGGACGAGGACGGGGTGGGCGCCTCTATAGCGGGTGCCGCGGTAGACGACATCGCCCTTGTAGTAGGGGTTGGTCAGCAGCCGGTGCACAGAGGAGACCGGGGACTGCTGCACGGATGGGTGACACCTGATGTGTGGTGCCGTGGGGTGCCACTGGAAGGATGTCGATCGTGCCCAGACCTCATCCGAAGGAGTTCCGCGACGATGTCGTGGCCGTGGCTCGCCGCGGGGATGCTCCGATCGCACAGATCGCGAAGGACTTCGGGATCTCCGAGTCGTGCCTACGAAACTGGCTGCAGCAGGCCGACGTGGAGGACGGCGCCCGGCTGGGGGTGACGAAGTTGGAGTCGGTGGAACTGCGGGATCTGAAGCGTCGCAACCGGCTGCTGGAGCAGGAGAACGAGGTTCTGCGCCGCGCTGCGGCGTACTTCGCTCAGGTTCATCTGCCGGGAAAATGATGTACCCGCTGGTCCGTGACCTTGCCGCTGACGAGATTCCCGTCACGGTGACCTGCCGGGTGCTGAATCTCACCAGAGCCGCCTACTACCGGTGGCTGGCCGATCCCGTGACCGCTCGGGACCTGCACCAGGCCTACCTCGCGAATGCCCTGTTCGACGCCCACCGCGATGACCCGGAGTTCGGGCACCGGCTCCTGGCCGACGAGGCGGCCCTGGCGGGTGAGAAGGCCTGCGACCGCACGGTGTGGCGACGCTGCTCGGAGAACGGCTGGTGGAGCGTGTTCGGCAGGAAGCGCGCCAGGAACGGGAAGAAGCCCGGACCGCCCGCGCACGAGGACCGGGTACAGCGCAACTTCTCCGCCGAGACGCTTAACGAGCTGTGGCTCACCGACATCACCGAGCACCACACGAGCGAGGGCAAGCTCTACCTGTGCGCGATCAAGGACGTCTGCTCGGGCCGGATCGTGGCTACTCCATGGACGAGCGCATGAAAGCCCGTCTGGCCGTGGACGCCCTGGCCTGCGCGCTCGCCCGACGCGGACCCGGTGAGGTCACTGGCTGCATCGTGCACAGCGATCGAGGTAGTCAGTTCCGATCCAGGAAGTTCCTACGCGCTCTGGCCGAGCACGACCTGCTCGGCTCGATGGGCCAGGTCGCCTCCGCCGGCGACAACGCCGCGATGGAGTCCTTCTTCAGCCTGCTGCAGAAGAACGTCCTGGACCGCCGCCGATGGGCCACCCGCGAGGAGCTCCGGCTGGCCATCATCACCTGGATCGAGCGCACCTACCACCGGCGTCGACGCCAACCCCGACTCGGCCGATTGACCCCGATCGAGTACGAGACCATCATCACCACCCAGGCAGCACTCGCCGCCTGACCCACCCTGTCACCTCACCGTGCAGCAGACCCCAGCGATGCCGGAGTTCAATACCGTGCGATTCGCTACACCGAGCGCCTCGCCGAAGCCGACGCGGTCGCGTCCGTCGGAACGGTCGGTGACAGCTACGACTGCGAGCATCGTGACTGCGCCACCATCTGGGGTCTGACCCTTGCTTATGACCGGCCCTGCGGGTGCCCTCGCGTTGACGTGTCGGCCCCGGGTGGTGGCGTTCACCAGGCTGCTGGCCGGGTGGGCAGTGACCTGATAGGAGCCTGACTCGACCAGGGCCTCATCGCAGTCCTGTCCGCCCACTCCGGCCAGCTGAGCCATGGACAGCCCGCCCGGAAAGTGCGAGAGAGGATCCACAGCCCGATGCCCAGCATGCAGCTTCGGCGTGACGATGTCATCGTCGGCGTCGACACCCACAAGGACAACCACGTAGCGGTCGCGATCGACGGCTTTGGCGGCCGGCTCGGCGACATCGTCGTGCCCACCACCATCGCCGGGTTTGAGGAGCTCCTCGCCTTCTGTCTGGCCTTCGTCGGGTCGGCCGGTCGGCTGATCGGGTTCGGCGTCGAGGGCACCGGCTCCTACGGGGTCGGCTTGGCGCGCTACCTGCGCAACCACGGTCACGACGTCCACGAGATCGCCCGCCCAGCACGGGCCGCGGAACGTCGACTCGCAGGGAAGAACGACACCATCGATGCCGAGCACGCTGCACGCCAGCTCCTGGCTGGGCACGGGCTGTCGACACCCAAGACCGCCGACGGCGCGGTCGAAACGATCAGGCTGGTCAAGATCGCCTACGACGGTGCCGTTCAAGCGCGGACAACCGCGATGATCACGCTCAAGGCGACCCTCGCGACCGGGAGCGAGGCGTTGCGGGCGGAGCTGGAGACGCTCACCGACCACAAGCTGATCCTCGCGTGCGCGGCGCTGGAGGGTCCGACTCCACTGCCGCCCGTGCGCCGTGGCGCACCTGCCGTTGTTGTCCCGGGCGACCCGGATGTGGCGATGCGACACGTGCTGTCCTCGATGGCGAAGCGTTGGCTGGCGCTGCACGAGGAGGCCAAGGCTCACGCCGCATCACTGAAGGCACTCACTGCGGCCGCTGCGCCCCAGCTCGTCGAGGCCGTCGGCGTCGGCTACGACACTGCGGCACAGATGCTGATCACCGCCGGCGACAACACCAACCGGATCAAGTCCGAGGCAGCGTTTGCCAAGATGTGTGGCGCGTGCCCGATCCCGGCTGGATCCGGCAAGACCAACAGCCGGCACCGTCTATACCGCGGCGGGAACCGGCAGGCCAACGCCGCGCTGTATCGCGTGGTCATCGTGCGCATGCGCTGGCATCAGCCGACGATCGACTACGTGGCCCGTCGCACCGCCGAGGGCATGTCGAAGCGGGAGATCATCCGGTGCCTGAAGCGGTACCTCGCTCGCGAGCTCTTCCGCCTGCTGCCGGCCCCGGACGCCATCGCCAAGCCCGTTAATGGAGAGCTCGAAATCGCGGCCTGATCGACTTGACGAGCTATAGGAGCATCAACGCGATGGCCGAGGCGCTGAACTCGTTGTTCAAGGCCGAGTGCATCCGCAACCCGGTCATGCGCCCCAAGGGCGGGTGGGCGTCGGTCCGCGACGTCGAGATCGCGGTCGCCGAATACGTCGACTGGTACAACCACCGGCGCCTGCACGGCCAGATCGGACACGTCCCGCCCGCCGAGTTCGAGGCCGCCCACTGGGCATCCCACAAGCCCGTCAGCTACGTTGGAGAACAGGTTCCCGTCGGAGCCGGTTCCAGACAACCGAGCCTCCACGAAACCCGGGGCGCTTCAGGACACCCCACGCGAGAGCGACAGGACACCGAGTGCGAAGGCGGTGTCGGTGCCGACCACGATGCCCCAGCCGCGCATCGAGTCCGCCCCGGCGTTGATGGCCAGGTAGAGCAGTGCGGGCACGATCATGCCGCCGACCGCGGCGATCACTGGGGCCGCCAGACGTCGCCGCTCGCGCAGCTCGCCCATGTCGAACTCGCGGCGGATCTCCAGCCCGGCGACGAAGAAGAACAGTGCCATCAGTCCTTCGTTGACCCAGTCGCGCAGGCTGTGGGACAGCTCCCAGGTTCCGGCCTGGAGGCCCAGCTGGGTGGTCCACAGTGCCTCGTAGGTGCTGGCCCACGGGGAGTTGGCCCACGCCACGGCGGCGATGGTGGCCACGATGAGCACGATCGCCCCGGAGTTCTCCATGGCGACGAACCGGCGCAGCGGCCCCCCGCGGGGGCCGGCGGGCATGGTGCGTGCTGTGCCCGGGGCGTCCTTCCGGTCCATCACTGCCGCCTGTGCCGGCGAACGCGAGGCGGGAGCGGGCACGGCTGCCGGTGGTGGTGGGCGTGTCGCGTCCTTCGTGCCGGGTGCGGCATGTCGGTCTCCGTGGGTGGTCGTGGGCCGGTTCGAGGCCGCAGCGGTGCGCCACCGAACGGGTCCGGCGGGTCAGGGGCGATGGTGGTGGGGGTGGCCTAGCTGCGCACGAGGCGTGCGATGGCCTGGGAGGCCTCGGTGACGTTCTGGGTGTGCAGGTTCGGCCCTGCTTGGGCGGCCTCGGTGAGGCAGTGGTGCAGGTGGTCATCGAGCAGCAGCAGGGCCACCGATTGCAGGGCGCGTGAGGCGGCGGCGACCTGGGTGAGGACGTCGATGCAGTAGGCGTCTTGTTCGACCATGCGCTCGATGCCGCGGACCTGTCCTTCGATCCGGTGCAGCCGGCGGTGCAGGGCGTCGCGGTCGGTTCCGGTGGTGGTCATGGCCGTCCTTCCTGGTGCGGGCCGGTCGCCTTGTGTGTGTGCCCTGGCCACGTGGTTGGCGGTGGCGCTAGTGGGCGGGGTGGCCGTAGCGGTGGGGGTCGGCGTCGAAGGTGGCTGCGCAGTGCTCGGAGCAGAAGGAGAACGTGACGCCGTCGTGCTCACGGGTGGCTGCGGCGGTGGCCGGGTCGATGCTCATCCCGCACACCGGGTCGGTCACGGTGGCGTTGTGGTGCGAGGCGGCCTCGTGGTGGTGGGTCATGGCGGTCTCTTCCTTGTCGTCGTTGGTGTTCTCGTCGTGGTGGTGGTCCCCTCCGAGCTCGACCACCGGTTGTTCGGTAGTAGTGGCCGGTGTCGTGATGGCCGCGGGCACGGGGGCGGGGTTGAAGCGGCGCAGCCGGTTGGAGTTGGCGACGACCGACAGTGAGGACAGCGCCATGGCCAGGGCGGCGATGATCGGGCTGAGCAGCAGCCCGAAGGCGGAGTAGAGGGCTCCGGCGGCGATGGGGATGCCCAGGGCGTTGTAGCCGAAGGCGAAGCCGAGGTTCTGTCGGATGTTGCGCATGGTGGCTCGGGATAGGTCCACGGCGGTGACCAGGCCGGACAGGTTCCCCGAGATCAGGGTGATGTCGGAGGACTCGATGGCGACGTCGGTGCCGGTGCCGATGGCCGAGCCGACGTCGGCCTGGGCCAGGGCGGGGGCGTCGTTGATGCCATCGCCCACCATCCCCACGATCCCGCCCTCGGCTTGCAGGCGCTTGACCTCTGCGGCCTTGTGCTCGGGCATGACCTCGGCCAGGACCCGGGTGATGCCGACCTGGCGCGCGATGGCTGCGGCGGTGTCGCGGTTGTCGCCGGTCATCATCACCACGTCCAGCCCGCGCGCCTGCAGGGCGGCGATCGCCTCGATCGAGCCGTCCTTGAGGGTGTCGGCCACGCCGATCACTCCGGCCGGGCGACCGTCCACAGCGGCGAGCATGGGTGTCTTGCCGTCTCGGGCGAGACGTTCGAGGTCGCCGCTCAGGGGTGTGGGGTCGATGCCTGCGCCGGTGAGGAGACGCTTGTTGCCGACCAGCACCTGGCGGCCCTCGACGAGGGCACGCACGCCCTGACCGGTGATCGAGGTGAACTCCTGTGGTGTGCCCAGGGCGTGCCCGGTGTTGGTGGCGCCGGCCACGATCGCGGCCGCGAGCGGGTGCTCGGAGTCGCGTTCGGCGGCGGCGACCAGGGCCAGCAGCTCGGTGTCGTCGAACCCGTCAGCCGGTAGCACATCGGTCAGCGACGGGGCGCCCTTGGTGATGGTGCCGGTCTTGTCCAGGACCACGGTGGTGAGCTTGTGGGCGGTCTCCAGGGCCTCGGCGGAGCGGATCAGGATGCCGTGCGTGGCGCCCTTGCCGGTACCGACGGTGATCGACAGCGGGGTGGCCAGGCCAAGGGCGCAGGGGCAGGCGATGATCAGCACCGCGACCGCGGCGACCAGCGCGAAGATCCCGGCCGGCGGGGGGCCGACCAGGGACCAGATCGCGAAGGTCCAGACCGCGATCACGATCACGGCGGGCACGAAGTAGCTGGAGACGTTGTCGACCAGGCGCTGGATCGGGGCCTTGGAGCCCTGGGCCTCGCGGACCAGGCGGATGATCTGGGCGAGCATGGTGTCCGCGCCGACCTTCGTGGCCACGTAGCGGAACGCCCCCGTCTGGTTGATCGTGGCACCGATGACGGTGTCCCCGGCGGCCTTGAGGACCGGGATCGGTTCGCCGGTGACCATCGACTCATCGATCGCCGAGGTGCCCTCGCTGACCTCGCCGTCCACGGGCAGCTTCTCTCCGGGGCGGATCGCGATCACGTCACCGACCTGGACGTCACCGACGCCGATCTCCAGCTCCTCACCGGCGCGGATGACCCGCGCGGTGCGTGGCTGCAGGCCGATCAGGGCCCGGATGGCCTCACCGGTTCCGGCCTTGGCCTTCGTCTCCAGCAGCCGGCCCAGCAGGATCAGCGTCAAGATGACCCCGACGGCCTCGTAGTAGACCTCTTGGGCATCGGCGGGCAGCACGTCCGGGACGAAGGTGGCCACCAGGCTGAACCCGAAGGCGGCGATCGTGCCGAGGGTGATCAGGGAGTTCATCTCGGCGGTGCGGTGCGAGAGCGCCAGCCACCCGGTGCGGTGGATCGGCCAGCCGGTGTAGACCATGACCGGGGCGATCAGCAGCAGCTGCAGCCACGGCTCCAGCAGCACCCCGGGCCACATCGCCCCGAACAGCTCATGGGCCATCACCGCCACCAGCACCGGGAAGGTCAGCACCGCGCCGATGATCACTCGCCGACGCAGATCGGCGATCTCGCTCGCGCGCTCGGCGGCTTCGGCGTCGACCGACTCGTCCTCGGCCACATGCAGCGCCACCGGACCACCCACCGCGGTGGTGGCAGTCTCGCCCCCGCTCTGGTGCTCGTGCGAAGCGCCCGTCACCGGCGCGATCTCCTCGGTCGGGCGTGGGGGTGCGATCACGCCACCACCGGTGGGTGGGTTCGAGGCTGCCGCAGCACCCGAGTCGGCACCACCAGCGGCAGCGGTGCCGGAGACCACTCGGACCTTGCCGTGCAGCATGTTCATCCCGCAGGCGAAGCCGTACTCACCGACCTCCTGGGGGGTGAAGTCCACGGCCGTGGTGGCGTAGGCGGGCAGGGACTGGTTGACCTTGAAGTCGGGGAAGACCACCCGGGAGGAGCAGTCCCCGGACTCCTGACGGTCGAAGACCATCCGCACCGGGACGCCCTGGACGACCTCGATGACGTCGGGGCTGTAGCCGCCCTTGACCGAGACGGTCACGACCTGCACACCGCCATCGACCTGTGCGCGGCGGGACTTCTTCGGGCCGAAGAAGTACCAGCCGATCAGGGCCGTCAGCACCAGGGCCGCGGCCAGCGTGGCGAGGATTCCCATGACCTCGCTCCTTCCTGTTGGGCCAGATGGCTCGAACCCCGCCGATACCCGGTGGGGGTATCTCCCACAGTAGGCGGGCGGAACCTGTACTGCCCTGATGGATCGATGCAAGTTCGATGAAGACGCCCGCTGTGCGTGACCCCGTGCCGTCTGCGGTGTGCAGGAATGACGAGGCCGGCGCGGGCGTGTGCGCTGCAGGGGGATCAGCGGGGGCACGCCCGCGCCGGCCAGAACGGAAGGGCCGACGCCTGGGTCGAGGGTCGGTCTCAGGGGATGCGTTCGTGGTCCTCGCGGGTCGGCGTGACGTGCTCGTGCCCCGGGTCCTGGCCGGTGGCGTCGCCGTGGTTGTGGCCGCCTTGGCGGTTCATGAAGAACATCATCGCGACCATCCCCAAGGGGCAGGCCAGCAGGATCGCATACGGCAGGGCCTGGCCCAGGTTGACGCCGAAGGCCAGCAACACGGCGAGGATGACGACCGCGCCGATGGCCATGTGCTTGAGGTGGTGTTTCATCGTGGTCCTTTCGTGGTGACCGGCGCGGAGTCGGCCAGGTGGGAGGGGTCGGCCAGCTGGGAGCGCAGCGACCGGTAGGTCTCGGGGTCGACCTCGCCCGCGGCGAGGCGGGCATCCAGGAGTGCCTGCGGGTCGAGGCTGGGATCGGGCCGTCGGCGGGGGGTGGGGAACATCCGAGACACGGCCCAGACGACGACCACCAGCAACCCGACCCACAGGGCGATCATGGCGGCCCAGCCGGCGACGCCCATCTGGTTGCACCACAGTCCCATCACGGTCTCCTTGCGCTGACCCCGGTGTGTGCCACCGGTGGCTTGGTTCCAGCCTGGGCCAGGGGGATCAAGAAGAGGCGGTCGCTTGATGAAGTCTCACTGAAGATCAGCGGTGGGCAGATCAGCCACGGTCGCTGCTGCGGGCAGGTCGATGACGAACCGGGTCCCGGTGCCCACTCCGGCGCTGTGGGCGGTGATCGTGCCGCCGTGGGCGTGCACGAGCGCCCGTGTGATGCTCAACCCGATACCGGAGCCGCCGTGGTCACGGTCGCGGGCGGTATCGACCCGGTAGAACCGCTCGAATACGTGGGGCAGATGGACACCGTCGATACCCTCACCGGTATCGGCGACCACCACCCGCACGCCGTCGCCGTGCCGGCTCGCGCCCAGGCCGACCCGGCCACCGGTCGGGGTGTGGCGCAGCGCGTTGTCCAGCAGGTTGGCCAGCACCTGCCCAAACCGATCGGCGTCCACCCAGACCTCGGGCAGGTGTGTGCTGGCCTCGACGACCAGCTCGACGCCGGCGGCGGTGTAGCGGTCACGGGCGGACTCGGCCGCCACCTCCAGCACCTCCTGCGGGGTCATGGGTTGCCGGTCCAGGTGCAGGGCGCCGGTCTCGGCCCGGGTCACGGCGGCGAGATCGGCGGCCAGGCGGGTCAGCCGAGAAGCTTGGGTGCGCAGCACCTCGACGGTCTGCGGGTCCAGCTGCTGCACCCCGTCTTCCAGGGCGTCCACGGTCGCGGAGATCGTGGTGACCGGGGTGCGCAGCTCATGCGCCACATCGGCCATCAGCCGCCGCCGCAGGTCCTCGTCACGGTCCAGGCGGGTGGCCATGTCGTTGAAGGCGTCGGCCAGCTCATCGAACTCCGCACCCACCCGCGGCCGTGCCACGCGGGCCTGGAATCGGCCCGCGGCCACCTGAGCCGCAGCAGTGGACATGGTGCCCAGCGAGGCACCGATGCGGCGGGCCAAGATCAGGCTGACGGCCAACGAGGTCAGCGCCGAGGCTCCCAGAGCGATGGCCAGGGTCAGCGTGCTGGCCGAGATGAAGGCGGCCTCGGCATGCTCGAACGTCGTCCCGGGCGAGTTCTCCACCTCGATCAGGTGGTGGTGGAAGAACACCGGCCCCACCAGGGCGGCGATCAGCAGTGCCGTGATGCCTCCGGCGATGATCACCAGCGCCATCGCGATGATCAGGCGCGCAGCGATCCCACCCGCGCGCCCCGACGCCGCCGACCGGCTCCGCGCAGTCATTGGCCTGTGCCCATCCGGTACCCGACGCCGCGCACCGTGCGCACGTACTTCTGCTCCTTGGCGCTGTCGCCCAGCTTCTGCCGCACGTGCAGGATGTGCACGTCCACCAGATGCTCATCGCCCACCCAGTCCGCACCCCAGACTGCGTTGATCAACGCCTGGCGGGTGAAGACTTGTCGCGGATGGGCCGCCAGGGCCGCCAGCACGTCGAACTCGGTGCGTGTCAGCGCCACCGGCTCGCCGTCCAAATGAACCTCACGTCCCGACTGATCGATGCTCAACCCGCCAAAGACCAGCCGCTCCGCCAGCGCCGCCGCAGCCGGTGCGGTGCGGGGTCGGCGCATCATCACCCCGACCCGGGCGATCAGCTCACGAGTGCTGAACGGTTTGGTCATGTAGTCATCAGCCCCGACCGACAACCCGATCAACGTATCGATCTCCTCGGCGCGGGCGGTGAGCATGAGGATGTAGCAGTCTGAGAAGGTGCGGATCTGGCGGCAGACCTCCACCCCGTCCAGGCCCGGTAGGCCCAGGTCGAGAATGATCACCAGTGGATCACCCTGCCGGGCCAGCTCCACTGCGGAGGGCCCGTCAAAGGCCAGGTCGACCTCGAACCCCTCCCGCTCCAAGTAGCCGGCCAGCACACGCGCCAGCGGCTGCTCATCGTCGACGACGAGAGCACGGCGACTATCGGAAGTGGAAGTGTTCATGCCTACCAGTGTCTCTGCTCACCCCGACAAAGTGGCCATCAGCGTGGGCCTGTTCGTCGGTGCCACGGGTGGGAAACGGCAACGGACGAATGGGTCGCGAGCCTGAGGGCGCACCTGGCTTGCTCGCTGGGCCCGTGGACGCGTGTCGTTGCTGCGGACTCCTGCCGGGCCGGCGCATCGGCTGAGTCAGGAAGGGGTCGAGGACGACACCGCGGGTGGCGCCAGTGACCGGTCGCGTGCTGCGAGGCGGGGTGGCGCACTGCTGCCCTGCAGGTGGCGTCGGCGGACCATGACGACCAGGACAGCACCGGCGAGCATGCTGGTGATCGACCACAGCTGTGGCTGCGTCAAACCGAAGAGCGCGGGCTCGTTGATGCGCAGGAACTCGACCGCGAACCGTGCACCACCGCTGAGGATCAGATAGCCGGCGAAGATCGTCAGGGGCGGCTGTCGCCGGCGGGCCACCCGCCACAGCACAGCAGCGATCAGGACGGCCGCAAGTGCTTCGTACAGGGGTGTGGGGTGCACGGGCACGTCGGTGGGAACCGTGCCATCGGAGACCGTCATGCCCCACGGCAGTGTGGTGGGTCGCCCGTAAGTGCCGTCGCCGGAGAACCAGCACCCCAGCCGGCCGACCCCGTAAGCCAGGGTCAACGGGATCGCCGCTGCATCGGCGACCACGGCCAGAGGTAGGTGTCGACGGCGGATGAGCACGAGCGCGGCGGCGAGGCCGGCCAGGAGCCCGCCGTACCAGGTGAACCCGGTGCCGCCGAAGTGGTGCCAGGTGAGGTTCGGCAGGTTCTCCAGCAGGTGGTAGATCTTCGCGCCAACGAACCCCCAGACCGTCGCCCACAGCACCAGGGCGTGAGCGTCGTCCTTCTTCAGGCCCAGGCGCTGGAAGGCCCGTCCGAGCAGGAAGGCGCCCAGCAGCGCCGCCAGCGCCTTGCTGAGGCCGTAGGTCTGGATGTCCAGGCCGAGGACGGAGAAGAGGATCGGTCGCATGGTGCGCTCCTGTGGTGGGCTGGTCGCCTATCGGGGTGTTCGGTCGGCAGCGTCGCTGAGGCGGCTGTCGGTCTCAGGAACCGTGCAGCAGGCTTCGTGCCCGGTGGTCGGCTGCGTGGCGGCATGCCCGCCGCAGCACCTCTGGTCTGCAGCGGCCGTTCGGTCGGGTGCACTATCGCGGCAGCAGGTGGTCATCGTGTCCTCCGTGGATCGTGGGCGTGTGGGGATGGGTGGGCTAGAGGTTGTCGAGGGCGATGCCCAGCAGGTCGTCGGCGTCGATCCACATCGAGGGATAGTCGCCGGACCAGACCTGCTGGCCGTCTGCGTCGATGAGGACGAATCCGTGCCCGGGCAGGCCCTCGTGCATGCCGGTGCCGAGCGTGTCGTACTCGGCGGAGACGGCGCCGTCGTCGAGCAGGAACGCGCTGGTGGCTCCGAGGCGTTCGCGTTCGGCGTTGATCTGCTCTGCGGTGTTCATCACGATCGGCAGGACGGTGATGCCGGCGTCGGCGAAGCCCGGCTCGGCCTCGATCGCTGTCATCTGGACGATGCAGGCGTCGCAGCCGGCGCCCTCGTTGAAGTAGAGCAGCACCGGCGCGCCGCGCAGGTCCGAGAGCCTCACCGAGGTGCCGTCGGAGGCGGGGAGGGTGAAGTCGGGAGCCGTGCGCACCTGGTCGGACTGCTCGGGCCGGGCAGACAGCAGCGCCATGACCACCAATGCGACGACCGCCAGGATCACCAAGCTCACGATGCTCAGGCGCGCCGTCCTCCTGCGGCGTGCCCGGGTGTCCTGCTCGTGCCTCATCGTCTCCTGGCGCTCCTTGGCTCGTCGGGTGGCAGATCGAGAGGTCATTGCGGGTTCCTCGTGCTGGTCGTGTCGTGGCAGGTCGGCACCGGACTGCCGTGGTTCTCGCCTGCGGATGGGTGACCTTCCACGGGATCGAGAGCTGTCTCTGCGGCCGAACCGTGCCCGGCCATGGAGTCGAGGGAGCCGGTGCGCCGCGCTCTGCGGCGCCCGATGAGCGTGGCCCAGATGAACGCCCCGGCCACCACGAACAGGATCAGCGCCTGAACGGGCTCAGGTATGGGCGCGGCCCACTGCTGGATGCGCAGGAACGTCTCGGTCAGCCAGGTAGCGATGGCCGACTGGGCCTCGGTGCCGCCGGTCATGCCCGGCTGGTTGGCCAAGGCGATGACCGCTCCGCCCATGACCATGAACCCGACGGCCACGACAAGGTTGACCGTGTTGGTGGCCAGCACGTGCCCTCGCACTCTTAGGCGGACCGGCTTGGCGCGCCAGAAGGTGCGCTCGCCCAGCCTGGCGGCATCCCACAGCAGGGCCATGACGAACAGCGGGAACACCATCCCGAACACGTAGGCCAGTCCAAGCACCAGCCCACCAGCCGGAGTCGCCGAGAGGGCCGAGAGGGTCATCACACCGACCAGCACGGGTGCGCAACACGCCGAGGCGATGCCCGAGAACACCCCCAGAGCGAAGAAGCTCGCGGTGTCGGCCCGCGTCGTGTCCGGTGCACGCACGAAGCTCGGCAGCGACCACATGCGCCCCGACAGCGCCAGCACAGCGAGTCCGATCATCAAGGCGCCGCCGGCGTAGTACAGCACCTGGTGGTACCGGGCGATGGCACCGGCCAGCAGGCTGGCTCCCAGGGTCAGCGGCAGCAGCACCACACCCAACCCGGCGGCGAAGACGAACGTCAACGGCAACAACCGCCATCGCCGGTTCTTGACCGCGCCGGCCAGGTAGCTCGGTGCCAGGAACACGATGCAGCACGGCGCGAACAACGCCACCCCACCAGCCAGGAACGCCGCCACCACACTCCCGGTGGTCAGCAGCTCACTTCCCACCAGCGCCACCCAACGCGCCTGAACCGGCCCGAGAGAGGGTGGCCGCGCCCATCCGAGCCAGCGCACGGGCGAGCTTCTTGCGCGGCAGCCGGCCCGAGCTGAAGTAGGCCCCCTCCAGCAACACCAGTGGGCTCATGGCCGACCGGTGCTCAGCGACCAGCCGCCTGCCCTCAGCGCTGTCGAGCGCGACGTGGCTGACCGCAATTGCGAACTCGCGCGCCAACTCCTGCAACGCCTGGTCGGCGTCCTCGCAGAAGTGGCACGCCGGGGCTGATACCACCGTGATACGCGGCGTGTACCTCATTGCTGAACCACCCGATCCTTCGATCTCCTCGTGGGCGCCCCCTGCGCGTGGCCGCGCGAGGTTCGCTGTCGAGACCATGTTCACCGCACCGCCCCACGCCACCGATCGGGGTTCGATCAACATTCGATGAAGCCACCCGCTGGTCACCACCCGGCCACGGTGATCGACCCCACGGCAAGCCGGGGACACGCGAACCAGGGGCTCGGCGAGCCCGAGCCCGGCCCGTGTTCGCGCGTCACCCGATCCACTGCCACTGCGGCTCGGGCGACCGGCGCGGCAGGCACCCCAGGAGCTGAGCGTGCCTGTCGCATCCTGGAACGGCTCTCGTCGCTGACCCCCGACCTGCGCCGTCCTCCCCAGGATGAACTCGCCGCAACACACCAACGTCCCCGGGGACCGCTCGTAGCGGTCGCCGGGGACGTTGGTGCGTTGCGGCGCAACCCGAAACTCTACATCCAGGACTCGTCGAGCATCTGCTCCATCTCGGTGATCTCGGCCTCCTGCGCGGTAATGATGTCCTCCGCCAACGCGATCGCGTCCGCATTCTGACCGTTCTCAACCTGAGACTGCGCCATCTCGATGGCCCCCCGGTGGTGCTCGATCATCAGCTCCAGGAACAGCCGATCCACCTCGGCATCCTCGGCGTCCGCCAGCGCCTGCATCGCCTCCTGCTGATCCATGCCCCCCATGTCCATGCCGTCGTGGTCCATGCCGCCATGGTCCATACCGGAGGGCAGCTCCTCCCCCCAGGCCTCCAGCCAGCCGGTCATCTGCTCGATCTCTGGTCCCTGGGCATCACGAATCCGCTCACCCAGCTCGCGCACCTGCGCAGTGCTGGCTCGCTCCACGATCAGGTCGGCCATCTCGATCGCGCCCTCGTGATGCACGATCATCATCTGCACGAACTCGGTATCAGCCTCGTTATGCACAACCGCCTCCTGCGTCGCAGGCGAGTCCGTCGCCGTCGGGGAGGCCTGCCCACCAGCAGACTCAGGTTCCGAACTACACCCAGCCAGCGCGATCACCAACGCTGCAGCCCCGGCGACGGCCACCATCTTCGTCTTCGTCGTACTCAACAGATCTCGCTCCTCATCCTGTGCTGCACGTCGTGTGCATCCGTCCATCGGGGCGTCCTCACGCTCGGACTCTCGCCCGACCTCGCAGACATGGAGTCACCAGATTCGCGTGCCAGGATCAACACCTGATCCCCGAACCATGAAGGTCTGATCAAGACCTGGAGCGCTGACCGTGCGGTGCCGGGCATCGTGCGTCATGCAAGCCTTCTTCGAGCCCGATTCGCGGCTCTTCACTATGGATCCCGTGGACCGGTTGGTCTGGCTCCTTGATGGGCGTGGCGGTCTCGGCTCGGTGGACGCAGGATGGTCTGGTGGGCGGGTCTGACTCACGGCTCTTCTGACGCCGCTGCTTGTTGGTGGCTGTCCTGTCTGCGACGTGTCGACCGGCTCGGCTCACTCCCGAAAGTGCAGCCCGGCGGGCCGTCATGTCCTGATAGGAGTCTGGCGAGATCCCCGATAGTGAACTGACTGACGCCCGGCCGGGCTGCGCACCCGACAACACGGAAGGGCGCAGTTCCAATGGTGAAGCAAGATCAGATCGAGGTCTACGGCGGCATCGATACCCACGCCGAGACCCACCACGTCGCGGCGATCGACGGAGCCGGACGACGACTAGCCGATGTGAAGGTCTCGGCCACCGCGGCCGGCTACCAGGCGGCGTTGCAGTTTCTGCGGTCCTGGCCCGGGCTGGTGAAGGTAGGTATCGAGTGCACCGGCTCCTACGGTGCTGGGGTCAGTCGTGCGATCCGAGGCGCGGGCATCGAGGTCAGCGAGGTCAACCGCCCCAACCGCTTCGACCGCCGGCTACGCGGCAAGAGCGACCCCTTCGACGCCTACTCTGCCGCTGAAGCGGTGCTCTCGGGCCGAGCCAGCGCCGCACCCAAGGGCGGCGACGGGCTGGTGGAGTCGCTACGAGTACTGCGCACGTCCCGGTCCTCAGCGCTGACGGCCAGGACGGCGACGATCAACCAGATCAAGGGCATGCTGATCACGGCTCCAGAAGAACTGCGTTCGCGCTACCGGGGCATGTCGAACACCAAGCTGATCGCTGCGCTGGCGGCCTCCCGCCCCACACACGCGCCGGTCACCGCCACAGAGGCGACGGCGTACAGCCTGCGGCTGCTGGCCCGGCGCTGGCAGGCACTGACCGAGCAGATCGAGGACCTGGCCGGGCACCTGCAGCGGCTGCTGGATGACCACGCCCCGGAGCTGATGAGCGTGTTCGGCTGCGGCCGAGACACCGTCGCACAGCTACTGATCACCGCCGGTGACAACCCCGACCGGCTGCGTTCAGAAGCCGCGTTCGCAGCACTGGCCGGAGCGTGTCCAGTCCCGGCATCCTCGGGCAAGACGAACCGGCACCGACTCAACCGCGCCGGCGACCGGCAGGCGAACTCCGCGCTCTACCACATCGTGCTCGTGCGGCTGCGCTACGACAAGGAGACCAGAGACTACGCACAACGGCGAACTGCTGAAGGCAAGACGAAGATGGAGATCATCCGCTGCCTGAAGCGGTACCTCGTGCGCCAGCTCTACCCACTCATCGTCGAAGTGCTGCTGCCCCAGCGCGAAACGGCCGCCGCTTGACTCCAGTCAATAGGAGTGTCACAGATGACGGTGTGACGGGCGTCGGCGGGGCGCTGGCTGGGTAGACGTCGAGGTCCCCTGAAGATGGAGGTTCCTACGCCACACATCCAGAAGACCTCGACTTGCCTGACGCTACCTTCGCGCTCCCTGACCTGACCAAGTTCTGCCACCTCGATGACCTCGGTCTCGAGGTCGTCGGGCAACACCTCGCCCCCGACCACGCCGTTCTCGCCTGCCGCGTTCTCGACGCCGATGACGGCAGCGAGGGCTGGTGTCGACGTTGCGGCTGCCAGGGCGCACCGCGCGACACCGTGACCCGACGGCTGGCCCACGTGCCGCTGGGCTGGCGGCCGACCACCTTGTTGGTCTCGATCCGCCGCTACAAGTGCACCGACTGCGGGCATGTGTGGCGCCAAGACACCAGCCATGCGGCCGAGCCCCGGGCGAAGCTGACCCGCACTGGGCTGCGGTGGGCTCTGGAAGGGATCGTGGTTCAGCATCTGACCGTGGCCCGGGTAGCCGAGGGCCTCGGAGTCGCGTGGAACACCGCCAACGACGCTGTGCTGGCCGAAGGCAAGCGCGTCCTGATCGAGGATGAGAACAGGTTCGACGGCGTCGCGGTGATCGGCGTCGACGAGCACGTGTGGCGTCACACCAGGCGTGGCGACAAGTACGTGACCGTGATCATCGACGTCACCCCTGTCCGCGACGGCACCGGCCCCGCGAGGCTGCTCGACATGGTCGAGGGCCGCTCCAAGCAGGCCTTCAAGACCTGGCTCGCTGAACGCCCCGAAGCGTGGCGCGATGCGGTCGAGGTGGTCGCGATGGATGGCTTCACCGGCTTCAAGACCGCCGCTGCCGAGGAGGTCCCCGACGCGGTCGCGGTCATGGATCCCTTCCACGTCGTCCGCCTGGCCGGCGACGCACTCGACCAGTGCCGACGCCGGGTCCAGCTCGCGATCCACGGCCACCGCGGCTTCAAGGACGACCCGCTCCACAAGTCGCGACGCACTCTGCACACCGGTCCCGGGCTGCTCACCGACCGACAGATCGACCGGCTCAACCAGCTGTTCGCCGACGAGGGCCATGTCGAGGTCGAAGCCACCGGGGGCGTCTACCAGCGCATGATCGCGGCTTACCGCACCGAGGAGGGCAGCCGCGCACGTGAGGCGATGGCCCAGCTGATCAACGACCTCGGTACCGGTGCTCCGAAGGCGTGAGTCGAGGTCGCGAAGCTCGGAAGAACCCTGAAGAAGCGCGCCGCCGACGTCCTGGCCTACTTCGACCGCCCCGGCACATCCAACGGTCCGACCGAGGCGCTCTGTGAGTGTCTACCTGGCTGGTCCGGGACCGGCTGGTCAGGATGGTTCCGGTCGCGCTGAACAGCGTGTGACTCTCGAAGCAATTGGCCCGCTTCGGCGGTGCTCTTCCGTTGAATTGTCCACGCTGGGAAGCGCGGCCGGCACCGTCCGGCCCACCTCGGTGACCTGATCAGGAGACTGTCCGACCCCATCTAGATTCACGGGGTCGTGGCCCATCACAGATATGCCCCGACGTGACCTCTACCCGGGCCGGTGCCGGCCGCTTGGCGACCGAGACATCACATCCCCGTCACGAGGAAGGAACGTCGATCACCATGTCGATCGTCGCGCACACCCGCCCATTCGTCATCGGCGTAGACGCCCACGCCCGAACCCATGCACTCGCCGTGCTGGCCTGCCCGACCGGAGAGGTCCTCGATGAGGCACAGTTCCCAGCGACGACTGCCGGCCTTGCCCGTGCCGTCGCCTGGGTCGCACGCCGCACCGGCGCGGACCTCGACGCGCTCTGGGTCATCGAGGGCGTCGGCACCTACGGCGCCCGCCTGGCGCGTGCAGCTGCCGATGCTGGGTACGCCGTGGCCGAGGCACCACGGATGAACGCTCGCGCCAACCGCGGCGTGGGCAAGTCCGACCCCCTGGACGCTCGCCGGATCGCTCAAGCAGCCCTCCCGCTCGACCACACCCAGCTGCGTCTGCCGCGCACCGACGAGGGAGCCCGGGCCGCCCTGCGGATCCTGATCGCCTCCCGCGACCACATCACCAACGAGCGCACCGCCGCGATCAACGCCCTGATCGCGCTGCTGCGGGTCGTCGACCTGGGGATCGATGCCCGAGGCACCCTCAACACCGGCCGGATCAGCGAGATCGCCGCGTGGCGCGCCCGCGCCGAGGAGCTCTCCATCGGCGTCGCCCGCGCCGAGGCCGTCCGCCTCGCCAAGCGTGTCCGCACAGCCGACAGGGAGCTGGGCGACCTCACCCGCCAGATGACCGCCCTGTTGAACGAGAGCCCCGCCGCGGGCCTGCTGGACCAGCCGGGCATCGGACCCGTCACCGCCGCGATCGCCTACGCTGCGTGGTCGCACCCCGGCCGGATCCGCTCCGAAGCCGCCTTCGCCAGCCTGGCCGGCGTCAACCCCATCCCGGCCTCATCCGGCAACACCGTTCGACACCGTATCAACCGCGGCGGCGACCGACGCCTCAACCGCGCCCTGCACATGGCCGTCGTCACCCGCATGCGCATGGACCCCGAGACCCGCGCCTACGTCGACAAGCGCACCGCGCAGGGGCGCACCCCGCGCGAGATCCGCCGCTCGCTCAAGCGCTACCTCGCCCGTCAGATCTACAGGCAACTCAACGCCACGATCACACCTGCGGCGGCTGCTTGACATACATAGGAGATTCAACGGCCGACTCGAACACCTGCGCGGCAGCGCACTCGGATTCAGGAACCTGACCAACTACATCGCCCGCAGCCTGCTCGAGACCGGCGGCTTCAGGCCACAACTCCTACACCGTGAACTGTGAAGAGCCACGAATGCCCGTCTCTGAAGCGCAGGATCCCCTCGACATCGAAGGGCCACCCCGTGGTCGCGATCGGGCCACTCGACCACACGTCAAACGACTCCATATCTGACAATCTGCGCACCGTGACGCGACCGCGTCCTTCGTTCGCTGACAGCTGGACATCCCCGATCGTGAACTCGACAACGAGGGCGTCCGTGAACGCGAGCCCGTGCAGGTTCATCGTTTGAGGGCCGTTCGTCGCCACCTCACCATTTGTGGTCACGAGTGTGAAGGGTGACTCGCCAGCTCCGAGCACAATCGAGCTCAATAGCTGCGAGAACCGGGCAGGATGACGGCCGTACGCGAGATCGCTGAAGTCGGGGATGTTGGCGATCGACTCCCGGATGCGGAAGTAGTTGGCAACGATGGTGCTGTCTTGCGCGAGGTACACTGTCCGCCCTTTCGTCGGGCCGCCCTTCGGCAACCATGCACCGTTACGCTCTCACGAGACACCGACATCACCGCGACGTTCACTGCTACGAGCACGCATAGTCGTTCCTCGGCGCCGCAAGCGAGGAGCGAGCAGACCCCTCGGGGCTGCTGATCCTGGCCTGCATCACGGTGTCCCTCCTCACGACCGTCTTCCCCACAGATGTCTGGAAGAACCGAGTCAAGAAGGGAGGTCGACTCATGAACGCTATGTTCACGATGCTCGCCCGCTCGGCCGACATGGTTACGATCGCACTCGCAGCTACCGGGATCAGTGGCGCCCGCACAACGCGCTGCCGAAACGGGGAGAGGCTGAAAGTAGCGCCCCATCTCGGACGCGAATCAGGGCACACCTCACCGAAGCGGGCGGTCGGCGACTCGAAGACTAAGTGACCGCACCGGCGACCCGGGCATTCCGCGGGCGCTCCCCGCGATGTCAACGTCCTCCGCGGGGGCGCGATCGCTCGGGCGTGGTCTCCCATGCCCGCGCCTCGCACCGGACCGCCGAGACACGCAGCGAAGCATGACAGTTGACAGGTGGCGAAACCATTGGGCACACTCCTCTCCAGCAGCCGAAACGTTTGGGCACTCGATGAGGAGGAACCGTGGGACGCACCACCTTGCGCGACGTCGCGGAGCTCTCCGGGTTCTCGGTCACCACGGTCTCCTACGTCCTCAACGACATCCCCGGCAAACGGATCCCGGACTCCACCAAGGAGAGGGTGCAGGCTGCTGCCGCCCAGCTCGCCTACACGCCGAACCGCCTCGCGCAGGGCCTGCGGCGCCGGCGCAGCGACACGATCGGCTTCGTCGGCGACCACGTGGCCACCTCGCCGCACGCCGGCCAGAGCATCCAGGGCGCGCAGGACGCCGCCGCCGCGCGCGGCTCGATCCTCGTCCTCATGAACACCGGTGCCGACGAGGACCTCGAGAACCGCGAGATCCGCGAGCTGCGCGACCGCCAGGTCGACGGCATCGTCTACGCCGCCGAGTACCACCGGGTCCTCACCCCGCCGGCGGCCCTCGAGGGCATCCCCACCGTGCTCCTGGACGCCCGCTCCACCGAGTCCGGCTGGTCCTCGGTGGTGCCGGACGAGGCCGGCGGCGCGGCCGCCGCGGTCACCGAGCTGCTCGAGCGCGGCCACCGGCGCATCGCCTTCGTCAACAACGAGGACGACATCCCGGCGTCGTCGCTGCGGCTCGACGGAGTGCGTCAGGCCCTCGCCGCAGCCGACCTCAAGCTTGCGCCCGACATGCTGACCCAGCACCCCTCGGAGGCGCGCGGCGGGTTCCTCGGCGCACTCACGGTGCTCGACCGCCCCGCGCACGAGCGCCCGACCGGCCTCTTCTGCTTCAACGACCGGATGGCACTCGGCGCCTACCAGGCGGCCCAGGAGCTCGGGCTGCGTGTGCCGCAGGACGTGTCGATCGTCGGCTTCGACAACCAGGAGCTCATCGCCGCGAGCCTGCGCCCTGGCCTGACGACCGTCGCCCTGCCCCACTACGACATGGGCAGGTGGGCCGTCGACACCCTCATGGACTCGATCGACTCGACCCGAAAGGAGCGTCCCCGCTACGAGACGTTGCCGTGCCCTCTGGTGCGCCGTGGCTCCGTCGCCGCGCCGCCGGGATAGGCCCGAGGCGGTCCCACAGGCCACGTCGCCCCGGTCGGGAACCGGGGCGACGAGCGAGTACCCCACCCCCACCCGCTGCAACGGGTGACACCATCCCCGGGCTGCAACCCGGGAACGACACAGAGTTGGAGAACATCGTGGTTTCCACGCAGCTCAAGCGCTTGACCGCCGTCAGTGTAGCGACGGGCCTCGCCCTCTCCCTGGCCGCGTGCGGCAAGGGCAGCAGCACCGACAGTGGGGGTGAGGACGCCAGCGGCGCCACCGTCCTGAAGATGTGGACGCACAACGCGGGCAACGACGCCGAGCTCGCCGCCATCCAGGGCGTCGTCGACGACTACAACGCGAGCCAGAGCACGTACAAGGTCGAGGTGCAGGCGTTCCCGCAGGACTCCTACAACACCTCCGTCACCTCCGCCGCGTCCTCGGGCAGCCTCCCCTGCATCCTCGACATCGACGGTCCGAACGTCCCGAACTGGGCGTGGGCCGGCTATCTGGCTCCGCTCACGGGCCTCGAGGACCGCGCCGCCGACTTCCTCCCGTCCGTGCAGGGCGTCTGGAACGACGAGCTCTACTCGCTCGGCTACTACGACGTCGCGCTCGCGTTCCTCGCCCGCACCTCGGCGCTGGAGGCCGCGGGCGTGCGCATCCCGACCGCCGACGAGCCCTGGACCAAGGACGAGCTCGCCTCCGCGCTCGCGGCCATCAAGGCGAGCGGTCAGTTCGACAACGTGCTCGACATGCAGACCGGCAACACCGGCGAGTGGTGGCCCTACGCCTACTCCCCGCAGCTGCAGAGCTTCGGCGGCGACCTCATCGACCGCGAGAACTACGAGAGCGCCGACGGCGTGCTCAACGGCCCCGAGGCGGTGGAGTGGGCCACGTGGTTCCGCTCGCTGGTCGACGACGGCTACATGCCGCTGAAGTCCGGGCAGGACCCGGCGCAGGACTTCTTCAACGGCAAGACCGCGCTGCTGTGGACGGGCTCCTGGTCCGCGGCGCCGGCGGCCGAGTCCGACATCGCCGACGACGTCACGTTCCTTCCGCCCGTCGACTTCGGCGCCGGCGCGAAGATCGGCGGCGGTTCCTGGCAGTGGGGCGTGAGCGCCACCTGCTCCGACATGGACGGCGCGCTGGACTACATGACGTTCGCCATGCAGGACGAGTACGTCGCCTCCATCTCCGAGGCCACCGGCACCATCCCGGCCACCGACGGCGCCGCCGCGATGGTCGACGGCTACGGCGAGGGCGGCAAGTACGACATCTTCCGCGTCTTCTCGAAGAACTTCGCCGAGCTGCGCCCGGTCACCCCGGGCTACCCGTTCATCGCGACCACGTTCACCAAGGCCGCGCAGGACATCCTCAACGGCGCCGACCCGCAGGCCACGCTCGACCAGGCCGTCAAGGACATCGACGCCAACCAGAAGAGCAACGACAACTTCGCCCCGACCTCCTGAGGCACAGGCGGGGCTCGCCGCGAGCGAGCCCCGCCCTGCCCCGCACGTCGCACCACCGGTGCACGACGGCGTCGCTCGCCCGTCGAGTCGCGTCACCCCCGCCGCGTCACCCCCGCCCCACCCCAGCGCCGCCTCCCCCGACGCGCCACGCCGTCGGGCCCGTTCACCGCACCGCAGCGGCCCGGCCGACGCCCTCAGATCCGACAGGAGCCCTCATGACCCAGATGGTGGAGATCGAACCGCCGGTCCCGTCCGCCGCCGTCACCCGACGTCCGCGGTCGGTGACGGGCAGCTCGCGGGGTCAGTCCCGCACCGCGGCGTGGATGATCCTGCCCGCCGGCGTCCTCATCCTCGTGTTCGTCCTCGTACCGATCGCGCTGACGTTCGGCCTCGCGTTCACCGACGCCAAGCTCATCTCGCCGACCGGACCCCGATTCATCGGCGTGGAGAACTTCTCCCGCCTGTTCGACGACCCGGTGTTCTGGAAGTCGCTGCGCAACACGGTGATCTTCGCTGCGGTGATCGTCCCGGTGCAGGCCGGACTCGCGCTCGGCCTCGCGCTGCTCGTCAACGTGAAGATGCACGGCGTCACGTTCTTCCGGACCATGTACTTCCTGCCGGTCGTCACCTCGATGGTCGTCATCTCGCTGCTGTGGCAGTTCATGTACCAGCAGGACGGCCTCATCAACGCGGTGCTCGCGCGGATCGGAATCACGGGCCCGGACTGGCTCGGGAACAAGGACACTGCACTGCTCGCGATCATCGTGATGTCCATCTGGCAGGCGGTCGGCTTCCACATGGTGATCTGGCTGTCGGGCCTGCAGACCATCCCCGGTGAGCTCTACGAGGCCGCGGACCTGGACGGCGTGAGCAACCGCCAGAAGTTCCTCTACGTCACGTGGCCGGGCCTGCGCCAGACCGCGACCTTCATCCTCGTCACCATCACGATCGCGGCGTTCGCCCTGTTCACCCAGGTCCAGGTGATGACGCAGGGCGGTCCCCTCGACTCCACCAGCACCGTGGTGTTCCAGGCGTTCCGCGCCGGCTACACCCAGCAGCAGACCGGCTACGCGGCGGCGATCGCGCTCGTGTTCTTCGCCCTGGTCCTCGCCGTCAACCTGATCCAGCGCTACCTCACCCGAGAGAAGGACGCCTGATGAGCGCCTCCGCCACCACCTCGACGGGCGACGTGGCCGCACCGGCCCCGCACGCCGTCGTGCCTGCCCGAGCCAACCGCTCCCACCGCGGGCCGAGCACCGGACGCCTCGTCTGGCGCTGGGTCGTGCGCATCGCGCTCACGCTCGTGTTCGCACTGCCGCTGCTGTTCATGTTCGTGTCCTCGCTCAAGCCCGACACGCAGATCTTCGGCGACCTGACGAGCGTCCGGGCGTTCCTCCCAGTCGGCGACATCTCGCTGGACAACTACACCGGGGTGTTCGGTCGCGTGCCGTTCTGGCGCTTCCTCGCGAACTCCGTGGTCATCGCCGTCGCGACCGTGGTGCTCGGCCTGATCGTCAACAGCATGTGCGCGTTCGCGCTTGCGCGGCTGCGCTTCCGCGGCCGCAGCCTGGCGCTCGGCGTCATCATCGCGACGCTCATCGTGCCCTTCGAGACGCTCGCGCTGCCGCTGCTGTGGTGGGTCAACCTGCTGCCGTACTACGACGGCTCGACCGGCTGGCTCGACACCTACGAGGTCCAGATCATCCCGTTCGTCGCCAACGCGTTCTCGATCTACCTCTTCTACCAGTACTTCGCGTCGATCCCGAAGGAGCTGGACGAGGCCGCGACGGTCGACGGTGCGGGTCGCTTCACGATCTACCGCAAGATCGTCATGCCGCTCGCCGGGCCCGCGATCGCCACCGTCGCGATCCTCACGTTCCTGCCCGCGTGGAACCAGTACCTCTGGCCGCTCATGGTGGTGCAGTCCGAGGAGCTGCGGCCGGTCATGGTCGGCATCGACTACTTCAAGCAGCTCAACACCTCGTGGGGCCAGATCATGTCCTACGCCTCGCTCATCACGATCCCGGTGCTCGTGCTGTTCGTGTGCTTCCAGCGCTCGTTCATCAACTCGATCGCGTCCTCGGGGGTCAAGGGCTGATGCTCGAGCTCCCCGACTCGTGGGTGTGGGACTTCTGGCACGCCCAGGACGACGACGGCACCCATCACCTGTTCTTCCTCTACGCCTCCCGCGCGCTCGGTGACCCGAACCTGCGCCACCGTCGCGCCGCCGTCGGGCACGCGGTGTCGACGGACCTGCGCACGTGGCGGCGGGTGGCGGACGCGCTCGTGCACGGCAGCCCGCCCGCCTTCGACCAGACGGCCACCTGGACCGGGTCCGTGGTCCGCGGCGACGACGCATGCTGGCACCTCTTCTACACCGGCACCACGCTGACGGACGAGGGCCAGCTCGTGCAGCAGGTCGGTCACGCGACCTCGGCCGACCTGCACGGCTGGACCAAGCGCGCGGACCCCGTCGCACGCGCCGACGCGCGCTGGTACGAGAAGGTCGGCGGGCCCGCCGGCTGGATCGACGAGCACTGGCGCGACCCCTGGGTGCTGCGCGACCCCGACGGCGAGGGGTGGCACATGCTGGTGACCGCGCGGTCGCGCGAGGGTGACGTCGCGGAGCGTGGCGTGGTCGGCCACGCGACGTCGCCCGACCTGTTCACGTGGACGGTGCAGCCGCCGCTGACCGAGCCGCGGCACGGGTTCGGTCAGCTGGAGGTGTTCCAGGCCGCCGCGGTCGAGGGCCGCGATGTGCTGGTCTTCAACTGCCTCGCGGGCGAGCTCTCGCCTGAGCGCCGCGAGCGGTTCGGTCACGGCGGGATCTGGGCGGCGCCCGCGGCGTCAGCGGTCGGACCCTACGACCTCGACGCTGCGTACCTGCTCACGGACGAGTCGCTCTACGTCGGCAAGATCGTGGACTCGGCCGAGGGCGCCGTGCTGCTCGCGTTCGTCAACGAGGGACCCGACGGCGCGTTCGGCGGGTGCATCACCGACCCGATGCCGCTGCGCTGGGAGGGCGAGCGGCTCGTCGTGCAGCGCTGAGGGCCGCGGGCGTACCCGGTCCGGGCCACGGGGCGCGGCACGTCCGCCGTGGACAGCTGTCGGCACCGGATCCGCTGGCCGCTCAGTTGATGATCTGCGCGGCCTCGTCCGCGCGAAGCGCCGCGAGGCGCTCCCGCCAGGTCTGGAGCGCCTCGGGCGCCAGCCTCGGCCAGTCCTCGACCTCCCGCACCACCCGCAACGGGTCCGCGCTGCGGTAGGACCTGGTGGGGTTGCCGGGGAACTTCTTGTCCGTCACGTTCGGGTCGTTCTCGAACGGACCGGTCGGCTCGACCTCGTAGACGTGCGGCGCCCCCTCGACCCCGGCGATCTCGGCCGCCAGTCCGGCACCGTCGAGCAGTGCCGTGAAGTAGACGTGATTCATCACGACCTCGGGCCGGTAGTTCGACCGGTACCCCGCCGTCAGCAGGTCACCCGGGCGCAGCTCGGCCTTCGTGCCGTGGAAGAACGGACCGTGGTCGAGGACGTCGCTCACGCACCGATGGTACGGACGCCCCCGGGGGTCGCGTCAGGCGCTCGCGCGGCGTCGCGCCAGCACAGCGGTGAGGTCGATGCCCGGCACCTCGGCGTCGGGTGCCCCGGCGGCCTGAGCCTCGACACCGGCCCCCTCGGGGGCGACCTGCGCGGCGGCGAGGTCACCGGCGGACTCGAGCTCGCCGTCGGGCGCGACGTCCTCGCGACGGCGAGCCTCGGCCTTGAGCGTGTAGGTCGGCACGGGCACGGGGACGGGCGTCCAGGTACCGGCGGCGGCGTCGGTGCTGGCCGCCACCTCGGCGGGCTCGTCCGTCTGCCAGCGCAGGCGTCCGGACGTGGCGTCGGCGGCGGCCTCGGCCGGCTCGGACGCGGTCGACGGCGCAGCCGTCGTCGCGGCACCCGCCGCGGCGAGGTGCGAGCGCAGCTCGGCGGGCGAGTACGTGGGCCCGGCGACCACGGCGGCACGCGGCTCGACCAGGCTCGCGGGAACGTCCGCCCACTCGGCGCGCTCCGCCTTCGCCGCGCGCACGCCGAGCACGAGCACGGCGACGAGCACGAGCGAGGAGAACACGGCCAGCAGCACGGAGAAGTCGGCGAGCACGACGGCGAGCCACGCGACGGCGGTCACGGTCACGAGGGCGAGGGTGACGACGAGGCGACGGCGAGCGGCGGCCGCCTGCTCGGCACGCCGTGCGGCGATCGCGGCGCGGACGGCCGCAACCCGGCGTGCCTCCTGGGCGCTGCGGCGCTCGGCCATCCCGGTGGGGCGGTTCACGGTGGGCTCCTCGGCTCGGGCGGGTGAGGCGGCTCGGGCGGTCGCGGGGGCCGCCAGGGCTGGTACGGGGCGTGAGGCCGGCAGGAGCGACGTCGTCGAGAGCGGTACGCCGTCCGTGGGTCGACCCCGCCGCTCCACCACCCGCAGGGAGGCGGAGAACCGGTCGTGGACGCGGGCGTCCCCGATGGTCTGCCGCCGCCGCACGAGCGACGGGACGAAGTAGCCCAGGATCAGCATGACCGCCGCCGCGATGACGAACCCGGCGGTGCTCACGCAGCCGACGGTAGGGCCGCCGCTCGAGGCGTCGGCGCACGTGGGCGGGCGTGTCGCGCAATCGGGTCGAACACCGCGGGCCCGACGGCGAGGATCGCCGTGCGGCGCAGGCGTCGCCCGCGGCGTGACGCGGGCGGGGTGACGCGGGCGATGCGGCGTGGGCGGTGCCGCGCGGACGGGCGACGCAGTCGGGCGTCTCAGGCGTGGGTCGAGCTCAGCCGAGGTCGTGCGGGAGTGCGCGCGCCCGCTCCAGGAGGCCGCGCGGCACCTCCTCGGTCGTGAGGGCGAAGGTCCGGTGGTCCGCCCACGCCCCCTGGATGTGCAGGTAGGCCTTGCGCACGCCCTCGTCCCGCAGGCCCAGCTTCTCCACGACGCGCAGGCTCGGGCCGTTCTCCGGCCGGATGTTGATCTCGATGCGGTGCAGGCCGATCGAGGAGAAGCAGTCGTCGACGGCCATCGCCACCGCGAGCGGCATGAGGCCGCGCCCGGCGACGTCGCGCGAGATCCAGTAGCCGATCGCGGCCGAGCTCAGCGACCCGTGCGTGATCGCGGTGACCGTCACCTGCCCCACGATGCGCCCGTACAGCTCGATCACCCAGGGCCGCGAGGCGCCGGACCGCGCCTGCCGGTTCAGCTCGCGCACGTATCCGCCGAACGTCAGCACCGAGCGCGCTCCCCCGGGCACGGTCGCCTCCCACGGCGCCAGCCAGACGGCGTTCCGCGCGCGCACCGCCGACCACTCGGCGCCGTCCCGGCGCCGCAGCGGGCGCAGCGCGAGCGGCCCCTCGGCGAGACGCGTCGGCCACATGGGGTGCACAGTAGCGGCGCGCGACGCGCGCGTGGCGGTACATCGGCAAGGCGGCCGACGGGCCGCGAACGCGCACACCGCGGAGGTGGCGCACGGGTCTCGCCGGGCGGCTCCCGCCACGCCGCCGTCGCGTCGCCCTGCGGCGCTCCGGACAGCCCGCGACGAGCACGAGACACCGCCCCCGGGACGGGAGCCGCGACGCGCTTCCTGTGCGACAGTAAAGGGGTGAAAGGCAAGGACGCCCTACCCATGTCCCACGAGGACGACCCCCACCCGATGCCCGAGATCGCGGGCGACCACGCCGACGAGGCGCTGGAGCACGCGAAGGACGCGCTGCGCACCACGCTCGTGCGCCGTCGCCGCCAGCAGGACGCCCGCCGCCTCGCCACGAGCGCGTGCGGCATCGCGCGCCAGACCACGGACCTCGTCGCCTCGCTCGGGCTTCAGGCCGGTGACGCCGTCGCCGCGTACGTCTCCCGCAAGGACGAGCCCGGCACCCATCCGACGCTCGACGTGCTCCACGACGCGGGCCTGGAGATCCTGCTCCCGGTGCTGGGGGCTGCCCTCGACCGCCGGTGGGGCCACTACACCGGCATGGCCGACCTCGCGCAGCGCGCCCCGAACCGCCCGCTCGAGCCGGTCGAGTCCGACGGCGGGCCGGAGCTCCTCGCGCAGGCGCGCCTCATCCTCGTCCCGGCCCTCGCCGTCGACGACGAGGGCTACCGCCTCGGGCTCGGCGGAGGCTGGTACGACCGCACGCTGCTGCACGCCGCGCCCGACGCCGCGGTGTTCGCGGTCGTGTACGACGAGGAGGCGCACCACGCACCGCTCCCCCGCGCCGCGCACGACGTGCCCGTGGGGGGCGTGCTCACTCCCACGAGCTGGTGGACGTAGGGCCGCCGCGCAGCCTGACGGCAGGGGTAGTCTTGGCACTCGGACCACGTGAGTGCCAGCCCGCGACGCGGGCCCGAGGCCAGGAGCACCAGGAGCGTCATGCCCACCTACGCCTATCGCTGCACGGCGTGCGGACACGCCTTCGACGTCCGCCAGTCCTTCACCGACGCGCCGCTCACCGAGTGCCCCGAGTGCGGCGGAGCGCTGCGCAAGGTGCTGCAGCCGGTGGGGGTCGTGTTCAAGGGGTCGGGGTTCTACCGCACCGACTCGCGGGAGAGCGGGAAGAAGGGCGGGTCCTCCTCGGCCACGTCGGGCGGGTCCTCGGACTCCGGCTCCACGTCCGCGAGCTCGACGGCCTCGTCCGGCGAGAAGAGCGGATCCGGCTCGACATCCGGCGGGTCGACCTCGTCCAGCTCGTCCGCGTCCGGGTCCTCCGGGTCGACCTCGACCGGCACGTCGACGACGGCGAGCCAACCCTCGGCGTGAGGCTCACCCCCGCGCAGCTCACCTGACGCGCCGCCGACGGCGAGCAAGCCCTCCGCGTGAGGGTCGTCACCCCGCGGCCCGCCCGAGCGGCCACGCGGGTTGTCCCCCTACGGGTCGGGCGCCGTCGACGCGAGCACTGTCCACAGCCCGCGCGCGTGTCGGCGGGGCATCCACCTAGCGTCGTCGCCATGACGAGCTGGGCACCGGCGGACGCGGGACGAGGAGCCCGTGCGCGACGTCGCGCGTGGCGTTCGCGGCTGTGGCGGTACCGGCCGCTCCTCGTCGGGGCGCTCGTCGCAACCGCGATCCTCACGCTGCTCCCGGCCGTGCTCCCCACCCCGCCGGAGACGAGCGCCGTGGTCGTCGCGGCCGCCGACCTGCCCGCCGGCACCCGGATCACCCCGGCCGACGTCGAGATCGCCGACTTCCCCCCGGCGCTCGTGCCGGCCGGGGCCCGCGCCTCCCCCGCCGACCTCGTGGGATCGATGCTCGCGCACCCCGCGGCGCGCGGCACGCCGGTCCTGGCGAGCCAGCTCGCCGTCGACGGCTGGACCGGCCTGTCCGACGGCGAGCTCGCCGTCCCGGTGCACCTCGCCGACCCCGCCGCGGCGGACCTCCTGCCCGACGGCGCGACCGTCCACCTCGTCAGCGCGACCGGTGAGGGCGCCAGCGTCCTCACCTCGCGCGCCCGCGTCCTGGCGCGGATCGGCGCGGCCTCGACGGGCGGTCTGCTCGGCGGCTCGGGGTCGCCGTCGGACCTCCTGCTGGTTGCCGTTCCGAGCGAGGCCGCTACCCTCGTGCTCGACGCCAGCGCGGGCGGCACCCTGACCGTCGCCCTCGGCGCCTCGGGGAGCCGCCCGGGTCCGTGAACGACCAGCACGAGGGGAATCCTCATGTCCAACGCCTTCGCCAACGCCAGCAACGCCTACAACAGCGCCGCGAGCGCCGTCGCCAAGCGCACCGGCTTCCTCAACGGCTTCAAGGAGTTCATCAGCCGCGGGAACGCCGTCGAGCTCGCCGTCGGCATCGTCATCGGCGCCGCGTTCACCTCCGTGGTGACCGCGATCGTCGAGGGCCTGATCAACCCGCTCATCGGCGGGCTGTTCGGCCAGCCCAACCTCGACAACATCTGGACGATCTCGCTCGGCGACGCCCTGATCAAGCCGGGGATGGTCCTCACGGCGCTGATCAACTTCCTGCTCGTGGCCGCCGCGATCTACTTCATCGTCGTGCTGCCGCTCAACGCGCTGGCCGCGAAGCGCAAGGCCGGCGCGGAGCCGGAGCCGGAGGCACCCGCCGAGGACGTCATTCTGCTCCAGGAGATCCGCGACCTGCTCAAGGCTCCGGCCGGCGGCGCGGGGCGCACGGCCGTCCCGCCGGCGCCGGTTCCGCCCGCGCCCGGCGGGCCGATCCTGCCCGGAGCGCCGACCGCCTGAGCGTCGGCGCGCACCGACGCTGGAGCCGGACTCGCCCGCGGGCGAGTCCGGCTCCGTCGTATCGGGCGGGCTCAGCCCCAGTGGGGCGGGCGCTCACGGCGGAGGCGATCCTCGTCGTCGCCGCCGCGGTCGCCCCAGGCACGGTCCTCGTCCTCCCACGCCTTGCTCGGGAGCACGGGAGGTGCCGGCGGGCGCGCCGCCGCCGAGGCGCGCTGCGCGGTCGCCCCCGGCTCGGTCCCGCCGCGGACGTCCGCGCTGTCGCCGCCGCGCGCGTCAGCCGCGGTTGAGTCCGCGCTGGCGCCGCCGCGCGCGTCAGCCGCGGTTGAGTCCGCGCTGGCTGCGTCGTCGTCGGCTGCGTCGTCGTCGCTGAACCGGACGATCATCTCCGCGGTCTCCGGCCCGGCGGAGTAGCGGGTCTCCCGCTCGGCCGCCGTGTCGCCGTCGTCGTCGTGATCATCCGTAGCAGGCTCCTCGGGGCGCGGCCGCAGCGTCCGCTCGACCACCTCACCGATGATCTCGTCGGCCCGAGCGGCACCCCGGGGCACCGCGAGCTCGGCGCGCAGCTGGGCGGCCAGCTCGGCGTCGTCCCGCCCCACGCCGTCGCTCATGATCCAGGCGGCGAGGGCGTCGAGCTCACGCGCCGAGTAGGCGCCCATCGGGAGCCCGGCGAAGACGTCGGGGCGCTCGCCCTGCCGGGGCGGCGCCTCGGACGCCTCGTCCTCGGTCTCCGCGGGGTCGACCGCCTCGGCCGCGCCGTCGAGGCGGGTCACGTCGACCAGCGCCTCCCCCGCACCCGCGCCGTCCGCAGGGCCACCCGAGCCCGCACCCGCACGGTCCCCGACGTCCGACCCCGCCGACGCACCGCCGCCGGCGTCCGTTCCGCGGTCGCCACCGCCTCGCCGGCCCGCTTCGACCCCGCCCAGCCCCACGGGCTCGTCGGCGTCGTCCGCACCGTCCTCGTCCACCTGCAGCACGGGCGGCGCGCTGGCCGCGGTGCGGGTCGGCGCCGCCAGCGCGTCGCGCACGCGCGCCGTGACGGCATCGAGCACACGCTGCGCGGCAGCCGCCGGGTCGAGGAACACGTCGAGCGAGGACAGCACCACCACGGCCCAGCCGCGCCGCTCGAGGCGCTCGACCCAGTACCGGTCGCGCGCTCGCAGGCTGCCGGTCATCACGTAGTCGTCGGTGTCGGTGAGCACCGCCACCTGGAACGTCCCCGGCAGCGAGGGGTGGCCCACGGCGAGCGGGATCCGCACGCCGCGCGGCGGGCCGTAGTCCGCCACGACGTCGAGCCCGAGCTTCCAGAGGCGGTCGGCGAGGTCGACGAGCAGCGGTGCGGGGTGTCCCTCGCGCTCGGCGGGCGGCACGCCGTACTCCCCCCCCGCGGCCGCGAACTGCAGCAGGTCCGAGAGCATCCGCGACCCGGCCGAGCGCAGCCGGGTGCTGTCGAGCTCCGACGGCGCGAGGCAGCTCGTCACCACGAGCCGGCGCCGGCACGCCTCGAGGGCGTCCACGAGCAGCGAGACCCCGCGCGCGGAGCTGACGGCGCCGAACTGGTGGATGACCCGGCCGTGCGGCGTCTTGCCGTACCCTACGGCGAGCACCACGGCGTCGCGCCGCATGCCCGCGGCCTGCTCGACGTCGACCACCTGGAACGGCTCGAGCCGCCCGGTGTCGAAGAAGCCGGCGACGGCGGGGCTCCCGGTCACCGCGGCCGCGACGGCCTCGCGGATCCGCATGGCGTGCCGCGGGTTCAGCGCGATCACGGCGAGCGACTCGGTGGGGCGGCTCAGGGCGTGGTCGATGACGACGTCGACGACGTGCTCCACCTCGGCGGGCACGCTGTCCACCACGCCGCCGTGGGCCGCGAGGGCACGCCCCTCGACGAGGTCGAGCCGGATGGCCGTCGGACCCGGCGGCGACGGCACCTCCACCACGGCGCCCTCGTACCCGTGGGCCGCGAGGAACGCGGTGAGGAACTCGTCCCGGTCGGTGCGCGAGCCGTCCAGCTCCACGCGCGGCAGCACCGCCGCGAGGTCGGCCACGAGCCCGGTGCCACCGCGCCGCACGTCGCCGACGAGGACCACCTGCCGCGCCCGGGCGATCGCGGAGACCGCCTGCTCGGTGGCGAGGTTCTGCACCGAGTCGAGCACCACGAGGTCCACGGGCGGGCCGTCGGGTTCGGCGCCCGGCCGCTCGAGCAGCTGTGGCACGAGCATCGCGGGCACGCTCCAGCACGGCACCACCTGGGCTCCGACGGGCGCGTACTCCGCGCGGAAGCGACGCAGGTCCAACGGCGCGATGCCGCGTCGCGCCGCGTCCGCGAGGCGGAACACCTCGCGTGCCGTGGCCTTGTGCGCGACGGCGACCGTGCGCAGCGCCTGCGCCGTCGCCAGCGCGACGGGCGGGACGAGGCTGTCGACCTGGCGACGGTCGAGCTCCCGCAGCCGCTCGACGTCCTGCGCGTAGCTCGACGCGCCGCGCAGCGCCGGCTCGCTGGCGATGACGTGCTCGAGCGCGCTCGTCCACCACGCGAGGTCGAGCTCCGCGGTCACGAGCTCGAGCGGCACGCGCCGGTCGGCGAGGTCGTCGAGCAGGTCGGCGAGCCCGAGGTCCACGAGGCGCGCGACGGCGTCGGTGCGCTCGGGCAGGGCACGCGCCACGCTCTCGTCCTCGGCGAGGCTGAGGAGGTGGTCGGACAGGTCGTCGAGGTGCAGGTGCTCCAGCGGCACCGAGCCGTCGCCGACGGTGTTGCGCAGCGGTGCGTCCAGCTCGGCGATCGCGGCGGTGACCTCCTCGGTCGCGCCGATGAGCTCCGACATCGAGTCGGGCAGGCGCGGCCACCCGCCCGCCGTGCAGTGCACCTGCCAGACCTCGCGCTGCTCCTGGACCGCGACGAGCTCGGCGTGCAGGTCCGTGACGTGCCGCCCGGGCCGCAGCAGGTCCTTCGCCTGTTTGCGCAGGCGCCGCCGCACGGCGGCCGGCATCTCGTCGTAGGCGTCGCGCTCGCTGCGCGGCGCGGTGGCGGCGACGAGGTCGGCGGCGGAGCGCTCGAAGATGGTCGGCTGGAAGACGTCGAGCGCGGCGCGCACGCCCTGCAGCATCCGCAGCTGCTCGACCCAGGTCTCCAGGTCGCGCGCGGGCTCGAGCCCGGTCTGCGTGGTGGCGACCGCGATCTTCTGCCGCAGCGCCGGCAGGGTGCGCGCGGCGAGGCGCTGCACCGAGGCCACGCACGCGCGCGCCTGGTCGGCGTCGGCGAGCCGCACCCCGAACCACGGGCTGTCGCTGCGGCGGACCTGGAAGGCGCCGAGCGCCGCCGCACGCGCGAGCTCGCCGCGGGCGTCCTCGAGCGCACGACCGGTGAGCCGGCCGAGCGTGGCGTAGCTCAACCGCACCTGGCTGCGCGGCGCCGGGCGGCGGGCGGTGAGCTCCGCGAGCGCCTGCAGCGCGTCGTACGGGGACACCCCGAGCTGGTGGTGCCGCGTGTGCCAGGCGTCCACGCGGGCGGTGAGCGCCGCACGCAGCCGGGTGAGCTCGGCCCGCTGCGCCCCGATCCCGACCTTGTCGACCGTGGGCAGGTCGGCGCCGAGGCGCGCGACGAGGAGCCCGCCGGCCGCCGGGCCCTGGGCAGGTCCGTCGGCGGCGTCGAGCACCATGCCGTCCAGGCCGAGCTCGATCATCCGGGCGACGAGGCTCTCTCCGGCGCGGCGGGTCCCGGGCACGTGCAGCACGGTGCGCCCGGAGGCGGCCGCGTCCGCGACGATCGCGGCGACGGTCTCGGTGGTGGGCGTGCCGGGCGGGGCGTCCACGACGACCGACAGGCCGCTCGCCACGGTGTCGAGCACGCGCTGCTGCGCGAGGTCGAGGTCGCCGACCCCGCGTTCGGTGCCGGGATCGCGGTCGCGCGTCAGCGCGGGCGGCGGCTCGACGGCGAGCGCCCGGATCGCGTCACGGTCGCCCGCGAGCGCGGCCACCACGTCGTGGCCGGCGAGCCATCCGCCGGCGAGGTCGTCGGCCAGGAGCTGACCGGGGTGGGCGAAGGAGCCCACGACGATGAGCTCGGACACCTCGGGTTCCTCGAGCGCACCGACGGCCGCGTCGCGGATGCCGTCCAGGGCCTCGCGCAGGTCGGAGGAGCCCTCCAGGACCGGCGCGACGAGCACCGCCGGGTCGAGGCCCGCGTGCAGGAGGGCGTGCTCCACGACAGGGTTGAGCTGCGCGCGACCGCCGAGCGTGAGCGTGGGCTCGAGGTCGCCGTCGGCCATCTCCAGCGCGACGGGACGCAGGAACACGGGCGCCCGCACGTCGACCCGGGCGCCGTCCTCGCCGGGCTCGCTCCACGCGATGACGCCGAGCGCCGCCGTCGTGGCCGTGACGCCGTACTGGTGCCGGTGCTCGGCGGCCCGCGCGAGCACCACCCGCGCCCGACGGCGGGCGTGGGCGAGCGCCGACGGCTCACGCACGAGGTTGCCGAGCGCCGTCGGGCGCCCCGCGAGCAGCTGCGCCATGCCGCCGGGGTGCGCCGCGGACAGGTCGAGCGTCGCGTCGGCCACCGTGTCGATGTCGCGCAGTGCCGACTCGCCGCCGAGCGCGGACAGCGCGTCCTGCCACTGCCGCACCGCCCTGGCGACCGCCTCGGCGCGGGTGAGTGGCTCGGCGACCGGCTCGGCCGCACGAGCCGGCGCCGGCTCCGCGTCCGGGACCTGGGTCGGCGCCGGCGCGGCCGGGGTGGGCTGCGCGGGCGTGGGCTGCGCGGGCGTGGTCTGCGCGGTCGCGGCCTCGGTCCCCGCCCCGGCACCGGCGTCAGGCGCGGCCTCAGCCGCGGCCTCGGGCGAGGTCTCAGGAGAGGTTGCGGACGCCACAGCGCCGGTCTCGAGGTCGCCGACGGCGCCGGCCCGGTCGGGCCCGCTCGCCTCGTCCCGCGTCGCCGGAAGGATCTCCGTCTCGTGCTCGTCACGTCCCGACGTCACGCGCACCCTCCGCTCGTCACCATGGCAGGCTAACCGGCTCCGGGCCGCCACGGAGCCGTACACGCCAGGCGGCCCCGGCACGCGCGGCCCTGCGCGCCCTCGGCAGGCCGGTCTCGCCGCAGCTGCGGACGCGCCTCGACCGGACCGCGACCAGCCCCGGCCCGCGCTCAGGACGCAGGCACGACGGCGTCGCTCGCCGCGGTCAGCCGCGTCACCTCGTCCGCGGTGAGCTCGAGCGTGAACGACGCGAGGATCGGACCCAGCTGCGCGACCGAGCGCGCGCTCGCGATAGGCGCGCCGACGCCCGGCCGCGTCCGCAGCCAGGCCAGCGCGACGGCACCGACGTCGACCCCGTGCGCGGCGGCGACGTCGTCGAGCACGCTCAGCAGCGCCAGCGCACCAGGGCGCTCGAGGTAGCGGCCGGCGGCGCCCGCGCGCGGGGAGTCGACCCGCGCACCCGGGCGGTACTTGCCCGTGAGGAAGCCGGCCGCGAGCGCGTGGTAGGGCAGCTCGGTGAGGCCGAGGTCGAGCAGCGTGGGCAGGAGGTCGCCCTCGATCCCGCGCTCGACGAGGCTCCAGCGGTCCTGGGAGTACGCCGGTGCCGCCGTCCCGGCCGCGCGGGCGGCCTCGACCACCGCGCGGGCGCGGTCGGGACGGAAGTTCGACAGGCCCCACGCGCGCACGCGCCCGTCCGCGACCAGGGCACCGAAGGTGGCGGCGATGTCCTCGGGCGCGAGCTCGGCGTCGTCGGCGTGCGCGTAGTAGAGGTCCACGACGTCGGTGCGCAGACGTGCGAGCGACTCCTCCAGCGCGGCCGACACGTTGTCCCGGGCAAGGCCGGGGCGGCTCGCGAGCTTGGCGACCTTGGTGGCGACCACGACGTCCGACCGGGCGCCGTGCGCCGCGAGCCAGTCCCCGAGCACCGTCTCGGACTCCCCGCCCACGTGGCCGTCCACCCAGGCGGAGTAGGCGTCCGCGGTGTCGACCGCACGTCCGCCGCCCGCGACGAACGCGTCGAGCACCGCGTGAGAGGCGTCGGCCGTCCAGCCGAACACGTTGCCACCGAGGACGACCGGCCCGACGTCGAGCGGATCCGTGACTCGGGCGACAGACCCCGTGGCGGACGGGTCGTGGGCGGCGTGGCGGGCGGGTGCGTCGGCGGGCGTGGTGGAGGTGGTCATGCCTCCATCCTCACCCCGGTGACGCCCTCGTCCCGGGCGTCCGCGCGCCGTCCCGGCCCTCGGACGCCCGGTAGGCTGGTCGCCGCCGGTGCAGCCCGGTCCCCGCCCTCGTAGCTCAGGGGATAGAGCAACCGCCTCCTAAGCGGTAGGTCGCGCGTTCGATTCGCGCCGGGGGCACCCAGAGCCCCGCCCTCACCGCGTCCACGGCGGCCGCACGGGCGAGAAGTCCTCCTCCTTGTCCAGGCGCACCGGCACGACCAGCACGGGGCACGACGCGTGGTGCAGCACAGACTGGCTCGTGGAGCCGAGCAGCATCCCGGTGAACCCGCCCCGCCCGCGCGAGCCCACGACGACGAGGTCGACCGCGGTGGAGAACTCCGTGAGCAGCGCGGCGCCGGTCCCGTCCATCGCGTGCATCGAGACGGAGATCCCGGCATCCCGCGCCGCCTCGTCAACCGTGACCTTGAGGCCTGCCTCGACGTCCGCGAGGATCTGGCCGCGGTCCACCGCCGACGGCAGCCACGGGAGGATGCTCGAGCCCTGGCTGATCGGGACGGCCGCGACCACGGTGAGCTCGGCGCCCCAGAGCGTCGCCTCGGCGACCGCGTGCTGCAGCGCGACCCGGGCGCTCTGCGAGCCGTCGACGCCGACCACGATCTTGCGCGGCGGGCGGACGGGCGTGTCGCCCTCGCCGCCGTCCTTGGTGCGGTGCGGCACCACGACGACCGGGCAGTGCGCGTGCGCCGGCAGGGCGCTGGACACCGTGCCGAGCAGCCGGTCGGTGAAGCCGCCGCCGCCGCGCGTGCCCACGACGGCGAGCCCCGCGTTCGAGGTCGCGGCGATGAGCGCGCCCGCGGCGTCACCGGTCTCGAGGTCGGCGCTGACCTCGACCCCCCGGTCGGAGACCTGCGCGACGGCGGCGTCGAGCGCGGCCTGGGCGCTGTCACGGATCGCGGTGTCGTCCAGGGCGGCGTACCCGCCGTCGATGGACGCCGCAGTGAACGAGGGCAAGGAGTAGGAGCAGAGCACCCGCAGCGACCAGCTGCGCCGGACCGCCTCCTGGAGCGCCCACTCGAGAGACTGGGCGCTGGCCCGGGACCCGTCGACGCCGACGAGCACCTCCGGGGTGTGCGTCATCGCGTCTCACCCCCTTCGCTCGGTGATGACTCGACCCTAGCCCGCACCGGCGGGGTTGTCAGGGCATCCCCACGCGGTGCCACGCGTGGTCACCCCACGCGAAGGCGCCCCGGACCGCGAAGGTCCGGGGCGCCTTCGTGCGTGGGCTGGTGTCAGCCGAGAACGCGGATGTACTGCGGGCTCGTCATGTAGACCGGGCCGGCCTTGAGCGGCGTGCCCGGGCTGCGGGCAGCGATGTGCTGGCCGTCGCCGAGGTAGATGCCGATGTGGCCGGGCTGGTAGATGAGGTCACCGGCGCGGGCCTCGGAGGCGGAGACGCGGTAGCCAGCCGCCGCCTGGGCCGAGGACGTGCGCGGGAGCGAGACGCCGACCTGCGCGAACACGTACTGCAGGAAGCCCGAGCAGTCGAAGCCGGACGGGCTCGCGCCGCCGGAGACGTACGGGGTGCCGATGTACTTGAACGCCTCGGCGACGACGGCGGAGGCGAGGCTCCCGTCGATCGCGGGGGCGGCGCTCACGGTCTCGGCCTCGGCGCTGTCGGCCGCCGCGGTCGCGGTGTCCTCGTTGGTGGTCGTGCGCGTCGTGGCCTGGGTGGCCGTCCGGGTGCGCGACGTGGTGACGGTGCGGACGACGGGCGGGGGGGGCGGCGGGGGCGGCGGGGCCTCCGCCGTCACGGTCGCGGCGGTGATGCCGAGGTCGGTGCCGGCGTCCACGGTCACCGTGGACTGGGTGCCGGCGCGCTCGATCTGCTCAGCGCTCAGTGTCGTGGACTTGGTGCTCGGAGCCTTGATCGTGTCGGGCTGTCCGGACGGGGAAGCCTGGGCCACGGCGGCACCGCCGAGGACGAGACCCGTGGACGTGAGAGCGACGACGGCGGTGCGGCCGAGGTTGCCGGGAATGCTGCTCGCAACGTTCGACGCCATGACGTCGAGAGCGGTCGTGGGTCGGGCTGAAGCCCGGTGGCGGCCGCGCGTGATCACCTGGGTCAAGTCGTGTTCCTCCTACGCCTGCGAGGTGAGCTGTCGGGTCGGGCTGGAGTGCACCCGGCTCCCGCCTCTCGGTGGGAGCTTCACCCCAAGGACCCCGGCGTGGCCGGAGCCCGTAGAACGGTGGGTCCCCCGTCCCTGCCTTGGGTAGGCTCCCCGGTCGCGGTGGCAGGGCTCGGCGTGCCGCGCGGGTCTCCCTCGGAAGAGGGATGCGGGGACTGTAACTGATCCCCGAGCGCGATGTCACGTTTTGGTCACGGTGACCCGCACCCAGTTTGGTCAAGTGCGACCAAAAGTACGTCCTGGCAGGTCAAGTCTCGTTCAACGGTCCAACAAAAGGCGAGGTCAGAAGGCTGTGGGCAACCCCACAGACACGATCTCCGGGCCTTGCCGGCGCGTGTGGATCGACCCCGCCGACGCGGCGCGCGCGGCAGCGGAGGAGGCCGACCCCGCCCGCGCGCCCGTCACATGCGGGGCTGACCCTCAGACCTCGACGAAGACGTGCCGCGCGAGCTCGGACGGGAGGTCGAGCACGATCTCGGACCCCTCCGCCTGGAGCGAGAGCGTCGCAGGCTCCCGGGTCACGGTCACGCGGGCACCGGGCAGCACCGCGGACTCCTCGAACCGGCGCAGCAGCTCGACGTCGACCTGCAGCGGCTCGCCGATCCGACGCACCGTGAACTGGTTCTCCCCGGCGGTCACCGCGGCGAGCAGGGACGTCACGCCGGCGAGGAACGGCTCGGCTCGCTTCTCCCCCAGCTCGTCCAGGCCCGGGATCGGGTTGCCGTAGGGGTCGTGGTCGGGGTGCCCGAGCAGGGTGATGAGGCGTGCCTCGACCTCGCCGCTCATCACGTGCTCCCACCGGCACGCCTCCTCGTGCACGCGCGGCCACTCCAGACCGATCACGTCCGTGAGCAGGCGCTCGGCGAGCCGGTGCTTGCGCATGACGTGCATGGCGCGCGCGTGTCCGGTTCGGGTGAGCTCCAGGTGACGGTCGTCGGTCACCACCACCAGGTCGTCCCGCTCCATGCGGGCCACGGTCTGGGACACGGTGGGACCCGAGTGACCCAGGCGCTCCGCGATGCGAGCCCGCAGCGGGACGATGCCCTCCTCGAGCAGCTCGTAGATCGTCTTGAGGTACATCTCGGTCGTGTCGATGAGGTCGCTCACCCTTCGCCCCTTCGCTCGCGGCTTTCCAGAGACCACCCTATGCCGAACGGCGGGTGCGCAAGGATGGGGGCCGTGTTCACGCCCTCGCCCACCGAACCCGTCGAACCGCCCGCGCCCGCGTCGGCCACCGAGCCGAGCTCTGCGGCGCCGAACACTGCGGCGCCGAGCTCTGCCGTGCCGAGCTCTGCCGTGCCGAGCTCTTCCGTGCCGAGCTCTGCGGTGCCGAGCCCCGCCGCTCGCACCGCCCCGGCCACGATCGTGATCCCACCGTCCCTGCTGCCCGCCGACGGGCGGTTCGGCAGCGGCCCGTCCAGGGTGCGCCCCGCGCAGGTCGAGGCGCTGGCCGCGGTCGGCAGCACCGTGCTGGGCACCTCGCACCGTCAGGCACCGGTGCGCGATCTGGTGCGCCGCGCGCGCGAGGGCCTGGCGCAGCTGCTCGGGGCACCCGACGGGCACGAGGTGGTGCTCGGGAACGGGGGAAGCACGAGCTTCTGGGACGCGGCCACGTTCTCCCTGGTCCGCAGCCGTGCGCACCACGCGGTGCACGGGGAGTTCTCCGGCAAGTTCGCGGCTGCGACGACGGCCGCGCCGTTCCTCGAGCCGTCCGAGGTGGTGCGCGCCGAGCCCGGCACGCTCGCCGTGCCCGACCCGAGCGACGCCGTCGACGTCGTGGCCTGGGCCCACAACGAGACCTCCACGGGAGTCGTCTCGCCCGTCCGTCGCCCGCCGGGCGCGCCGGCCGACGCCCTGACGCTGGTGGACGCCACCTCGATCGCGGGCGCCGCCGTCGTGGATCTCACGCAGGCGGACGCCTACTACTTCGCGCCGCAGAAGGTGTTCGGGTCCGACGGCGGGCTGTGGCTCGCCGTCGTCTCCCCCGCCGCCGTGGACCGGATCGGCGAGATCGCCGGCTCGGGCCGGTGGATCCCCGAGTCGCTCTCGCTCGACGTCGCCCTCACGAACTCACGACTGGACCAGACGCTCAACACCCCGGCCATCGCCACGCTCGTGCTGCTCGTGGAGCAGGTGGAGTGGTTCCTCGACAACGGCGGCCTGGACTGGGCGGCGCAGCGCTCGCGCCGCAGCACCGATCACGTGTACGCGTGGGCGCAGGCTCGGGAGTGGGCCACGCCGTTCGTCGTCAACCCCGCGCACCGCTCGCCCGTCGTCGCGACGGTCGACCTCGTCCCCGAGGTGGACGCCACTGCCGTGATCCGCGCGCTGCGGGACAACGGCGTGCTGGACGTGTTCCCCTACCGCAAGCTCGGCCGCAACCAGCTGCGGATCGGGGCCTTCCCCGCCGTCGAGCCCGAGGACGTCGAGGCGCTCACCGCGTGCGTCGACTTCGTGGTCGAGCGCCTCTGAGCCCGGCCGACGGCGGAGCGGGCACGCCGGGGTGGGACGCGCCGGGCGTCAGACCGCGCGGCCCATCCGGTCGGCGTCGCTCAGCACGAGCACGTGCGGCGACGGGGTGCGCACGTACCGCAGCTCGACGTGCCACGCGCGCCGGGCCCAGGCGATCCCGAGGACCGCGATCACGATCGTGGCGATCGCGCCGATGCCGATGCTCCACCGCGCTCCGAACGCCTCCCCCACCCAGCCGACGACGGGCGAGCCGATCGGCGTCGTGCCCATGAGCACCATGAGGTAGAGGCTCATGACCCGGCCGCGCATCTCGGGAGCGGTCGAGGTCTGCACGTAGGCGTTCGCGGACGCGAGCATCGTGAGCGAGCAGAACCCGACCGGGATGGCCGCGAGCGCGTACGTCCAGTACGTCGGAGCGATCGCCATGAGGGCGCTGGCGAGGCCGAACCCGAGCGCCGCGCCGAGGATGTACCGCACCCGCGGCTGCGACCGCCGCGCCGCCATGAGCGCGCCGGCGAGCGACCCGATCGCGAGGACCGAGCCGAGCAGGCCGTAGTTCGCGGCGCCCTGGTCGAATACCGTGACGGCCATCATCGCCGACGTCAGCTGGAAGTTGAGCCCGAGCGCGCTGACCACGCCCACCACGGCCATGATGAGCAGGATGTCGCTGCGAGCGCCGACGTAACGCATCCCCTCGCGCACCTGCCCCTTGCTCCGCTCGGCGTGCGGGAGCGGGTGCAGGTCGCGGGTGCGCATGAGCATGAGCGCCCCGACGGTGAACGCGAACGACGCGGCGTTCACCACGAACACCCAGCCCGGCCCGACGGCCGCGATGGTGAGGCCGGCGACGGCGGGACCCACCAGCCGTGCCGCGTTGAACGACGCGCTGTTGAGCCCGACGGCGTTCGGCAGCGAGGACTGCGGCACGAGCTCGGCCACGAAGGTCTGCCGGACGGGGTTGTCGACCGCCGCGACGACGCCCAGCACGAACGCGAACGCCCACACGTGCCACAGCTGCGCGGACCCGCTCAGCACGAGGGCGCCGAGTCCCAGCGCGAGCGCGCCCATCGCACCCTGGGTGACCATGAGCAGCCCGCGGCGCGGCAGGCGGTCGGCGAGGAGTCCGCCGTACGGCCCGAGCAGCAGCGCGGGCAGGAACTGCAGCGCCGTGACGATCCCCACGGCGATCCCCGAGTTGTCCGAGAGGTCCGTGAGGACCACCCAGTCCTGGGCGATGCGCTGCATCCACGTCCCGACGTTCGCGACGAGCGCGCCGGCGAACCAGAGCCGGTAGGCGGGAAACTTGAGGGAGTCGAAGGTCGTGCTCACGAGCTGCTCACCGGGCGGAGATCCTCCTCAGGATGTCGGCGGCGCGCGCGAGCGCGTCCCGTTCGTCGGGGCTGAGCGCGCCGAGGCGCTGCGTCAGCCATGCGTTGCGGCGACGTCGGGTCGCGGCGATCACCGCTGTGCCCTCGTCGCTGATCCGGACGAGCACCTGCCGGCCGTCGTCCGGGTGCGGACGGCGCTCCACGAGACCGGCGGTCTCGAGCGCGGCGACCGTGCGCGTCATCGACGGCGCGGAGACGCACTCGAGCTCCGCGAGGTCCGACGGCGTGCACTCGCCCTCGCAGCTCAGGTGCGCCAGCACGGAGTACTGCGACTCCGTGACACCGCCCGCGCGCTCGGCGCGCAGGCGGCGGGACGTCATGAGCACGGCGCGCCGAAGGTTCGACACGAGCTCGGCGTTGGTCTCCCGGGGCTGGCGGGGCTGACCGGAGGACTGTGCGGGCACGACCTCAAGTCTACCACTTAGTTAGCGTAAGCAACGATCGGCCGGGGATCGCTCGGAGTGCGGACGGCCACGCAGCCACGGTTGCCTCGCCCTAGGCTGCCCTCGTGCGCCGCTCCCGTCCGACCACGCACGTGCTGGTCGTCTGCACGGGCAACATCTGCCGCTCACCGGCCGCCGAGGTTCTGCTCGCGCACGCGCTCGGCCCCGGCGTCTCCGTCCGGTCCGCCGGCACGCAGGCCGTCGTCGGCGCCCCGGTCGAGCCCGCGATGGCCGCACTGCTGGCCGCCGACGGTCTCGACGCCGGCGGCTTCCGCGCCCGCCAGCTGCACCGCGACCAGATCGAGGAGGCGCACGTCATCCTGGCGATGACGCGCGCGCACCGCTCGCGGGTGGTGAGCGAGGCACCAGGCGCACTGCGTCGCACCTTCACCCTGCGCGAGCTCGTGCGGCTCGCGGGATCCACCGACATCGCGGGCGCCACGCCGCTGGCGGGGTCGACGCCCGGTGCCCGACTGCAGGAGCTCACGCCGCTGGCGCTGCGCGCGAGGCCGCGGTTGCGCGTCCCGGTCGAGGAGGACGACGTCCAGGACCCCTACGGGCGCTCGGCTGCGGTCTACGCGAGCTCCTACGCGACGATCCGTGAGGCGTGCCGACGTCTTGCGGACGTGCTGACGGGCTGAACCGGCTCCCATGAGCGCGCCCCGCCGCTCCGCGGCGGGCGACGCGGAGCGACGGGGCGCATGGGGCACGCCGGCCGGGAGCTGCGCGCAGCCCCCGGCCGACGTGGTCTGTGGGTCAGTACGCCCCTTCGCGGCGTACGACGGCGATCGCGGTGCGTGCGACGATCGCGAGGTCACCGACCGGTGACCAGTTCTCCACGTAGGACAGGTCCAGCCGGAGGCTGTCCTCCCAGGAGAGGTTCGACCGACCGCTGACCTGCCAGAGCCCGGTGATGCCGGGCTTGATGAGCAGGCGCCGGTGGGCGGCGTTGTCGTACTGGGCGACCTCGTTCGGGAGCGGCGGGCGAGGGCCCACCACGCTCATGGAGCCCCGGAGGGTGTTGACGAACTGCGGGAGCTCGTCGAGCGAGTAGGCGCGCAGCACGCGTCCCACGCGGGTCACCCGCGGGTCGGCCTTCATCTTGAACAGCGGTCCCGCGCCCTCGTTCGCCGTCATCAGCTCGGACTTGACCTGCTCGGCGTCCGTACGCATCGACCGGAACTTGAGCATGTGGAACGGTTCGCCGTTCGTGCCGGTGCGCGTCTGCCGGAAGAACACCGGACCGCCGTCGTCGAGCTTGATCGCGGCGGCGACCACGAGGAACACCGGCGAGAGCACGAGGAGGGCGACGGCGGAGAGCACCACGTCCATGGCGCGCTTCACGACGTAGGACCAACCCGTGAAACGAGGCAGGCTCACGTGCACGAGCGGGATGCCCGGGATGGGCCGCAGGTGGATGCGAGGCCCCGCGATGTCCGTCAGGCGCGAGGCGAGCACGAGGTCGGCGCGCGTGCGCTCGAGGTCCCAGCTCAGTCGACGCACCGCGTCGGCACCGCCCGGGAGCTCGCCGGCGATGATCACCAGGTCGACGTCCTCGGCGTTGGCCCGGGCCACCAGCGTGCTGCGAGCCGCCTGCGCGACGTCGTCCGCGGAGTCCACGTAGTAGGCGAACTCCGGGGCGATGCCCGCAGCACTGGTGCGGCGCAGCTCGCGCTGCACGCGGTGCACGTCCTCCAGGCGCCCGACGACGAGAGCCCTGTCCTGGAAGCGCCCTTCGCTCCGCGCGTGCCGCAGGTACTGGCGCATCACCCAGCGGTTCGCCACCACGAGCACGATGCCCAGCGGCAGCGCCACGAGGAAGTACTGCCGCGACAGCGTGACCTGAAGCAGGTAGGCGACGATCGCGGCGTTGCCGAACGTGAGCAGCGTCGCGCTCGCGGCCCGGTGGTACTCCACCAGGCCCTGCGCCAGGATCGTCGACTGCCTCGACCGGTTGGCGGCCAGGCTGATCATCCAGACCAGCCCGATGAGCAGTCCCACCTGCTCGTACCCGACCGTCGCACTGTCGGCGGAGGACCACACCCGTGGGTTCGTGTCACCGAACCGGATGAAGTACGCCGCCACCAGCGTGACGCCGATCGCGACGGCATCGCCGACTGTGATCAGTGCCTTGACGCGCCCGTACCAGGCCGTCGAGTGCACACGCTGCCCTGCGGCAGCCGTTTCCCCTTCATCAACGCGGCTACGACGATCCGCACGCACGGCCCCATCCGTGAACGTGTCGGTAGTCGATCGCGGCGTTGGCTCAACCCCAAGAGCCATCCCGCTCCCCTTCCCCCACGGGGGAGGTTAGCCGACTTTTGCGTGAACAGTGAAACGAATCGGATAACGGAACGGTAACGGAAGCGGTCCGGCCCCGCGGCGGACGCCGGACGGGCGCGCGTCGTCGCGCACAGAGCCCGCACGGGCCGCCGTCGGGTCAGCCCGGCGTCACGTCCACCTGGAAGTCGTCCACGACCGGGGACGTGGTCTTCCAGTCCCCGCCCGAGCGCGGACCGTCGGTCTCACTGTGCGCACCGCAGCCGTGGTCGAAGGAGACGACCTTGCCGTCGTCCGGGGACCACTCGTTGACGCACACGCCGAACATCGACCCGAGCACCCCGGTCAGCGGGACGAGGAAGCCGCAGGTCTCGCAGCCCTCCTTGGACCCGCGCGCGCCGGCGGACGTCCCGCCGCGGTCACCCGCCGCCCACCGGGTGGCCGCCGCCTCGAGAGTCGCGCGGGTCGGCACACGCTCGCGCCACAGGCCGAGATCCTCGATCGCCACCTGGTCGGTGGCCACGTCGCCCGTGGGCCGGTAGCCGGTCTCCAGGCGCGGGTCGTCGGCGTCGTACGGGAGCGCGTCGGTGGCGCCGAGGTCACCCGGCGCGAGCCGCTCCGCCCACGGCACCCAGGCCGGCGCGAGCAGCGCCTCGTCACCGGGCAGCAGCTCGACCTCGCACACCGTCACGTGCCGGGACCGCGAGATGCGGGCGACCGTCACGGTCCAGTGCCAGCCGCGGTAGCCCGGCGCCGTGGTGGCGAAGCGATGGCTGCCGAGACGCTCGCCGTCGTCGGTGTAGCCCAGGTGCGCACCGACGTCGTCGCCACCGGACACCTCCAGCGCCGCCTCGCGCGCGAGGTCGACGGCGGCCGCGAGGACGGCGTCACGCTTCGCGGCCCGGACCGTCCTGGCGGACCTCGCCGGCGTCTCGGCGTCCACGACGACGTCCGCCTCGGCGACCGCGCCCTCGACCTCGGTGTCCATCACGCGTCGAGCTCGTCCGCGACGGCGCGCATCGCCTTGGCGAGGCGGCCGGAGAACTCGCGCTCGGGGTAGCGCCCCTTGCGCAGCGAGGCGCCGGCGCGGTCGAGGAGCTTGATGAGGTCCTCCACCACGGGCGCCATGTCCTCGGCGTCGCGACGCTGGGCGCGCACGACGGACGGGGTCGGGTCGAGCACGGTGACGGCGAGCGCCTGCGGCCCCTTGCGGCCGTCCGCGACGCCGTAGTCGACGCGCAGGCCGGGCTTGGGCGCGGTGACCTCCGCCGGCAGCGCCGAGGCGTGCAGGAACACCTGCGAACCGTCGTCGCCGGCGATGAAGCCGAATCCACGATCGACGTCGAAGAACTTGATCTTGCCAGTAGGCACGGGTTGGTCCACCTCTGAGCGGGGCGCTTGTCTGGGCAGTCCATCCTACCTGTCGGTGGCCTCGGTCGGAGGCTCCACGTGGTTCGTTACCGTGAACCCAATGTCGACCTCGCTGTCCGCCGCGGCGCTCGAGACGTGGCCGGACCACGCGCTCGCAGCACTGCTGCACGCGCGGCCGGATCTGCTCAGCCCGCTTCCCGGCACGCTCACGTCGCTGGCCGCTCGCGCCGCGACCGAGCGCTCGGCGCGGCTCGCCGTCGCGCGACTGGACACCCCGACGCTCGCCGTGCTGGACGCGGTCGTGGCGCTCGACGCGCTCGAGGGCGACGTCACCGCTGAGCGGGTCTCGACGGCGTCCGGGCTGGCCGTCGACGTCGTCGACGCCGCGCTGGCGCACCTCGCCGCCCTCGCCCTCGTCGTCGCCCGGCCGGGGGCCGGCGCCCCTGCAGCCACCGCGCCGGCCACCTGGCGCCCGAGCGCAGGCGTGCCCCAGGCGCGCGCACCCTTCCCGGCGGGGCTCGCCGTCGGGCACGTCCCCACCGCGACCTCCGCGACGTCCGCGACACCTGCGACGCCCGACGGCGAGCCGGCGGTCGGCCCCTCGGCTCGCCTGCTCCTGGACCGCCTCGCGTGGGACGGCCCCGTGGGGACGCTGCCGGAGGCGGGGTCCGCCGCTGCGGACGCGGTCGGCGAGCTGCTCGCCGCCGGCCTCATCGTCCCGCAGGGGGCGGAGGCCGTCCTCGTGCCCGGAGCGGTCGCGCTCGCCGCCCGCGGCGGGCGCACCCACCGCGGCGTCCCCGGGGCGCCGCCGCTGCCGTCGGCGCACGTGATCGACCCGGACTCCGTCACGGCCGAGGCCGGCCGCGCCGCGCTGGACCTCGCCCGCCACCTCGCGGACCTGCTCGAGGCGTGGTCGGAGCACCCGGCTCCGGCGCTGCGCTCCGGCGGCGTCGGCATCCGGGAGATGCGCCGGACGCGCCTCGCCCTCGACGTGCCCGAGGAGCGCGCGAACCTCCTCGTCGAACTCGCCGCCGCCACCGGGGCCGTCGGGCGGCTCGTGGAGCTCGAGGGGACGTTCTGGGTCCCGGTCGCGACCCACGAGCGGCCGCAGCTCTCGGCGGGCGCCGCGGACGCGCGGGGCGGCGACGGCGTCGGCGGCGTCGGCGGCCCCGAGCGCGCCGTCGACCCGGCCGTCGCCTGGGCGGAGGCCGTCCTCGCGTGGTGGGCGAGCCCGCGCGCGTTCGCGCTCGTCGGGACCACAGCGCCCGACGGCGCCCGCCGGGCTCCCCTCGAGCCGGGCCTGGACCGCGGGTGGGCGTCCGACCTGCGGGCCAGGGTCCTCGCGGCCCTCGCCGCGTGGCCGGCGGGCGCCGCACCCGACGCCGAGGCCGTCGTCGCGCACGTGGCCTGGTCGACCCCCGCCGCTCCCCCACCGGTCTGGGCGGTGGCGAGCGTCCTGGCCGAGGCCGAGGTGCTCGGGCTGACGGGCGCCGGCGCGCTCGCCGGGACCGGGCGGGCGCTGCTCGCCGTCGGGCCCCCGTCCGCGGACGACCCCGAGGCGGCGCTCGGCGCGCTGGCCGACGCGCTGCGGAACCTCCTGCCGCCGCCAGTCGAGGAGATGCTCGTCCAGGCGGACCTCACCGCCGTCGTGCCCGGGCGACCCGCCCCGGAGCTGGCGGCGCTGCTGGACGCGAGCGCCGAGACCGAGTCACGCGGCGGGGCGCTGACCGTCCGCTTCACGACCGCGTCGCTCGCACGCGCGATCGCCGCCGGGCACGACGCGGAGGACCTGCTGGCGCGGCTCGCCGCGTTCTCCCGCACCCCGCTGCCCCAGCCGCTGGAGTACGCGGTGCGCGAGGCGCAGCGCCGGCACGGCGGCCTGCGCGCCGGCTCGGCCGCGGCGTACCTGCGGGCCGAGGACCCCACGGTCCTGGCGGTGCTGCTCGGCGAGCCGGGGCTCGGCCTGCGCCTGATCGCCCCGACCGTCGCGGTCTCCCCCGTGCCGGCCGGACGGCTGGCGCAGCTGCTGCGCGCCCTCGGGCGACCGGTGCTCGTCGAGGGGCCGGACGGGGACGTCGTCGACGTCGCGGGGCGGCCCCGCGCGTCCCGCCCGGTCGCGGGCCTCGTCGTCGAGCACGGCCCGGTGCGCGGGGCGCGCGAGGAGCACGACGGCGAGCGGGACCTGGCCGACGCCGTCGCGCGGCTGCGGCACGGGCAGGCGCGCGCCAGCGCGGGTGAGCGGGACGCGGCCGACCTGCTCGGCCGGCTCCGCGAGGCGGCGAGGGCGGGCGCGGAGGTGATGCTCGCCGTCGCCGGTCCGTCCGGGCGCGTGGGCCACCGGCGGGTGATCCCGCTGCGGGTGCGCGACGGCGTCGTGATCGCGCGCGACCTGGCGCGCGAGACGGACCTGACGGTCGCGGTGCACCGCGTCGTCGCCGTCGAGCCGGTGCCGCCGGCCGGCTGACCCATCGCCCGCCTCGGGGCCCGGCCCGATCACCTGAGAGACTGGTCGGATGCCCGACGGCCCCCTGATCGTCCAGTCCGACAAGACGCTGCTGCTCGAGGTCGACCACCCGCTCGCCGGCGAGGCGCGCCGCGCCGTCGCCCCGTTCGCCGAGCTGGAGCGTGCGCCGGAGCACGTGCACACCTACCGCCTCACCCCGCTGGGCCTGTGGAACGCGCGCGCCGCGGGGCACGACGCCGAGCAGGTCGTGGACGCGCTCGTGCGGTTCTCGCGCTACCCGGTCCCGCACGCGCTGCTCGTGGACGTCGCCGAGACGATGTCGCGCTACGGCCGTCTGCAGCTGCTGCCCGACCCCGCGCACGGGCTCGTCCTGCACGCGCTCGACCGCGCGGTGCTCGAGGAGGTGCTGCGGTCCAAGCGGACCGCGGGGCTCGTCGGCGCGCGCCTGGACGACACGACCGTCGTCGTCCACCCCTCCCAGCGCGGCCACCTCAAGCAGGTGCTGCTCAAGCTCGGCTGGCCCGCGGAGGACCTCGCGGGATACGTCGACGGCGAGGCGCACCCGATCGCGCTCGCCGAGGCGGGCACGGGTCCGGACGGCGCGGGCGCGTGGTCGCTGCGGCCCTACCAGCGCGAGGCCGTGGAGTCGTTCTGGCACGGCGGCAGTGGCGTCGTCGTGCTGCCGTGCGGTGCGGGTAAGACGCTCGTCGGCGCGGGCGCGATGGCGCAGGCGTCCGCGACCACGCTGATCCTCGTCACGAACACCGTCTCCGCGCGACAGTGGCGCGACGAGCTGGTGCGGCGCACCACCCTCACCGAGGACGAGATCGGCGAGTACTCCGGCGCCCGCAAGGAGATCCGGCCCGTCACGATCGCGACCTACCAGGTGCTCACCACGAAGCGGAAGGGCGCCTACCCGCACCTGGAGCTGCTCGACGCGCGGGACTGGGGGCTCGTCGTCTACGACGAGGTGCACCTCCTGCCCGCCCCGATCTTCCGGATGACCGCCGACCTGCAGGCTCGCCGTCGCCTCGGGCTGACGGCGACGCTGGTGCGCGAGGACGGCCGCGAGGACGAGGTGTTCTCGCTCATCGGGCCGAAGCGGTACGACGCACCGTGGAAGGACATCGAGGCGCAGGGCTACATCGCCCCCGCCTCGTGCGTCGAGGTTCGGCTCTCGCTGCCCGAACCGATGCGGATGGTCTACGCGACGGCCGAACCGGAGGACCGCTACCGGCTCGCGGCGACGGCGCCGGGCAAGATCGACGTCGTCCGCGCGCTCCTCGCGCGCCACCCGGGCGAGCAGACGCTCGTCATCGGGCAGTACCTCGACCAGCTGGACGAGCTCGCCGAGTCCCTCGACGCCCCGGTCATCACGGGCGCCACGACCGTGACGCAGCGGCAGAAGCTGTTCGACGCGTTCCGCGCCGGCGAGGTGCCCGTGCTCGTCGTCTCGAAGGTGGCGAACTTCTCCGTCGACCTGCCGGAGGCGGCCGTCGCGATCCAGGTGTCCGGCGCGTTCGGGTCACGCCAGGAGGAGGCGCAGCGTCTGGGCCGCCTGCTGCGCCCCAAGGGCGACGGACGCGAGGCGCACTTCTACGCCGTCGTGGTCCGGGACACGGTCGACGCCGACTTCGCGGCGCACCGCCAGCGGTTCCTCGCCGAGCAGGGCTACTCCTACCGGATCGTGGACGCCGAGGACCTGGGCGCGCTCGACGCCGCGGAGTAGCGCCGGGCCGGCCGTCCGTCAGTGCCCGACGGCGTGCGCCACCCCCGGGCCGCGCCCACCGTCACACCCGACGACGCCACCGCCACCGGGCCGCGCCCGCCGTCACACCCGACACCCGTGTGACGCTCCGCGCGGCCACCGCCCCCCAGCCGCGCCCGCCGTCACACCCGAGGACGCCACCGCCACCGGGCCGCGCCCGCCGTCACACCCGAGGACGCCACCGCCCCCCAGCCGCGCCGACCGTCACGCCCGACACCCCGTGTGACGCTCCGCGCGGCCACCGCCCCCCAGCCGCGCCCACCGTCACACCCGAGGACGCTGTGGTGGACCACCGACGGAGATGATCACCCCCGCCTGTCCCCAACCCGCGTCCACGGCCTCGGGCTCGCGCTCATCCACAGCCGAACTGCGCTGCCTACCGCCGGAGCTGTTCGCTGAGCCGTGCGCTCAATCCCGCTCGACGTCCCTGACCCGCTCGGCTCCCTCTCCGGCGACTCACTCGGCCATCGCCCGGACGGACGCGTCCCACTCCGCGCGTTTCGTCCACTTCCACATCCGCTTCTGCGCACGGCCCGGCGCCAGCTCGGGCTTCTCTCACGGGAACAGTGCACGATCGCAGGAGTCTCGAAAGACAGAATCCGGCGGCTCGTTCAGGCCGGAGCGTGGCTGTGCGTGACGCGCGACGTCTTCCTCGTACTTCCTGGCCTGGTCGCTCACGACGACTGGCCCAACCGACTACGACAGCGTGCCTTCGTGGGCGCGCTCGCGGCTGGGAGCGAGTCCGTCGCAGTAGGCCACGCTGCGCTCTGCCTCGTGGGTGTCCAGGGCTCACCTCTCGACTACAAACCGCAGTTCTGGTTGCCGCCGGGCAGACAGGACCGCGAGCGGACCGGGGTGCGCCAGTGGCGCGGCTCCTTCGACCGAGACTCCGACGCGATGCTGGTGGAGAACATCTGGGTGGCGAAGCCGATCACCGCGCTGACCCACGTCCTCGGCGCCGTCGACCGTGAGGTCGCCGTCAGTCTGTTCGACAGCGCGCTGAACCTGCAGGTGATCAACAGCGCCGAGTTCGTTCGACTTGTCGATCTGATGCACAGTCGACCGGGTGTGCGTCATGTCCGCCAGTGGAACCAGCTGGCGGATCGACGCGCGGACTCGCCGCTGGAGAGCCGAGCCCGACTCGAGTGCCTCGACGCGGGTCTGGCCCCAAACGACTTGCAGCGCGTGGTGCTAGACGAGCGCGGCACATTCATCGGACGGTTCGACATGACGTGGGATCTCGGAGGAGGTCGACTGCTGATCATCGAGATGGATGGGGCGCATCATCGCCAGAACGGCACGGCGCGCCGCGACTCCGCGAAGGACAACGCCCTACGCCGCCTGGGGCACGTGGTGTACCACCTGGGCTGGGAAGACCTCGGGACCGGCGAACTTGTGCGAACCGTTCGCGTGGAGCTGCAGAGGGCCGGGCGGCTCGCCGCCTGAGTCGTACCAGAATGACCACCCCGTGTGACGCTCCGCGCGGCCACCGCCCCCCAGCCGCGCCCGCCGTCACACCCGACGACGCCACCGTCACGACCCCGCGCCCGTGTGACGCTCCGCGCGGCCACCGCCCCCCAGCCGCGCCCGCCGTCACACCCGACGACGCCACCGTCACGACCCCGCGCCCGTGTGACGCTCCGCGCGGCCACCGCGACCGGCCCGCGCACCCACCGCCACCCGACCGCGGTGTGCGTCAGTGCCCGACGGCGTGCGCCCGCTCGCCTGCTCCGTCACCTGCGGCGTCGCCCGCCCCGTTGCCCGCCCCGCCACCCGGGACGTCGGCCGGGCGGCGCAGGGAAACTGCGAGCAACGCCGCGACCACGAGCGCGCCGACACCCACCCACAACGCAGACTGGATGCCCCCGGCCAGTGCGTCGCTCTCGCTCGCCCCGGCCGCGAGGCGCGACGCCTGCCCCGTGGTCATCACGGCGACGAGCGCCGCCGTGCCGGCCGCCCCCGCCAGCTGCTGCAGCGTGCCGATCGTCGCGGACCCGTGGGCCACGAGCGGTCCGGCCACCGCCGACAGCGCCACCGTGAACATGGGCGTGAACACCAGGGCCATGCCGAGGCTCATGAGCACGTGCCCGGCCAGCACCACGCCGACCGCACGCGGTCCCGCGGCCAGCAGCGCGAGGGCGCCCGCGGCGAGCACGAGGCCGGGCAGGGCGAGCGGACGCGCGCCCACGGCGTCGTACATCCGCCCGACCACGGGCCCCAGCAGTCCCATCGCGAGCGCGCCCGGGAGCATCACGAGTCCCGCCCCGAGCGGCTCGAGGCCGAGCACGCGCTGCGTGAGGAGCGGCAGCAGCATCATCACGCCGAACATCGCGAACATGGCGAGGCACATGATGCCCAGCGCGACCGTGAAGTCCCGGATGCCGAGCACGCGCACGTCCAGGAGCGCGCGGCCGGCGGGCGCGAGCCGCAGCTGCCGCCAGACGAACACCGTGAGGGCGGCGACGCCGAGCACGACGGCGACCCACGGCGTCGTGCTCGATCCCCCGTCGGACGCCTCGCCGAGCAGGGACAGCCCGACGACGAGCCCACCGAACGCGACGACGGCGAGCGGCAAAAAGAGCACGTCGAGCGGTCCGGTCTCCGCCTCGGTCTCCGCCCTGACCCAGCGCGCGCCGCACGCGAGCGCGACGAGCGCGATCGGCAGCACGAGGCCGAAGATCCAGTGCCAGGAGAGCGAGCGCAGCACGAGGCCGGACGCGGTCGGCCCGAGCGCGGGCGCAGCAGCGATCACGAGCGCCACGTTCCCCATGACGCGCCCACGCGCGCGCGCGGGCACCACCGCCATCACGGTGGTCATGAGCAGCGGCATCATCACCGCCGTGCCGGACGCCTGCACCACCCGCGCGGTGAGCAGGATCTCGAACGTGGGCGCGAACGCGGCGAGCGCGGTGCCGACGGAGAACGCGCCCATCGCCACGACGAACGACACGCGCGTGCCGAGCCGACCGAGCAGCCACCCGGTGGTGGGAATGACGACGGCCATCGTGAGGAGGAACGCCGTGGTGAGCCACTGTCCCGCGGCGGCCGAGATCCCGAAGTCGTCCATGATCGGCGGCAGTGCGACCGACATCGTCGTCTCGTTGAGAATGACGACGAACGCCGAGCACAGCAGCAGCGCGAGCAGACGGCGGTTCGCCGGGGTGAGCGTGGCGGGCGCGGCGGCCGCAGGGGCGTCCGGCACGACGGCGTCGCTCGGGTCGGGCGCGCGGGTCACCCGCTGGTGGGCTGTGGGTGGATCGAGGTCGCTCGCCTCACGACACTGAGTCGTCTCGGACATGGGCCCTCCGCCGGATCGGGTCTCGTCACGAGTGTGACTCGGGCGGTACAGCGTTCTCATCGACAAGGTTGTTCCCGGGGTCCGGGTGCTGGGATCGACCCTGCGAACCGCCCGCGAACTGGCGTCGAACCGGCGTCGAACAGGCACCGCACCGGCTGCGCACGTTGCGCACCGCCAGCGCGACGGCGAGGATCGGGTCATGCCCGCTGGCTCGCCGTCGACCGTTCGCGCCCGACCCGGCGGGGGTGTGGCCGCCCGAGGCGTGCGCGCCCTCGCCGCACTCGCGGCGGCCGCTCTCCTCCTGCTCGTGCCGGCGGCGGCGTACGCCGATGCGCCGTTCTTCCTGCCGCAGCGGCTCACCGACAGCACCACCGACCGGGTCCTCGGGACCGGGTTCGCCGACGCCGACGCCGCGCTGACGGAGCTCGAGAGCCAGGGCACGTACCGGCTGTGGGCGGTCTTCGTCGACTCCTTCGACGGCGTGAGCGCCGCGGACTGGGCGGACGCGACCGCCACCATGTCGAACCTCGGCGAGGACGACCTGGTGCTCGCCGTCGCCGTCGACGACCGTTCGCTGGCGCTGTCGGCGACGGACGCGGTCCCGCAGGGGGTGTACGACGACGCCTACGACGCCGCGACCGCCGCCGCGACGGCCGCCGCCGACGGTGACGGGACCTGGTCGCAGGTCGTGGTCGACACGGCCCAGGCGTTCGGGTCCACCGGGGGCGGTGGCGGCTCGGGGGCCGCGGTCGCCGTCGGGGTCGGCGCGGTCGCCGTCGCCGGCGTAGGCACCTGGGCGGTGCTGCGCCGGCGGCGCAAGGGGCGCGACGGCGGCGCGAGCGGGACGGGCGCCGGCGGCGCCTCGGACGCCGCGTCGCTGCCGACCGAGGAGCTCGTGGCGCGATCCGGCACCGCCCTCGTGGCGATCGACGACGAGCTGCGCTCGTTCGAGCAGGACCTCGGGTTCGCCGAGGCGCAGTTCGGCAGCGACGCGACCGGGACTTTCGCAAGCGTGCTCGCGGAGGCCAAGTCCACGGTCGGGACGGCGTTCGCCGCGCGCCAGGAGCTCGACCGGACGCAGGACGAGGGCCGCCGTCGTGCGCTCGCCATCCAGGTGCTCCAGGCGTGCGAGTCCGTCTCGGGCGCGCTGGAGGAGCAGTCGGCCGCGTTCGAGGCGCTGCGCAAGGAGCAGGCCGACGTGCCGGGGCGCCTGGCGGCCATCCTCACCCGCGCGGACGAGACGGCAGCCCGGCTCGAGCCGACCCGCGCCACCCTCGCGGCGCTCGGGGTGCAGTACCCACCGACGGCCCTGGCGTCCGTGAGCGCGAACCCGGACCACGCGGCGCAGCTCGTCGACGCCGCCCGCGCGGCGGCCACCACCGGTCAGCAGCACGTCGCCGCGGGCGATGCGGGCGCAGGGGTGGCCCAGGCCCGGGTTGCCGAGAACGCCCTGGGCCAGGCCGCCGGCCTGCTCGACGCCGTGGACCGGGCCCGCGAGACGCTCGCCGACGCCGTCGGCCGACTCCAGGCCGCGACGGCCTCGATCACCTCCGACGTGTCCGACGCGCGGCGGCTCGCGCCGCAGGACGCGGCCGTCGGCGCCCTGGTCAGCGCCGCCAACGAGGCCGTGGGCGGAGCGTCGACGGCGACCCAGCCGGGTGGTGACCCGCTCGCGGCGCTGGCACGGCTGGCGAACGCGGAGTCGGCGCTCGACGCCGCGCTCGCGCCCTACCGCGAGGCGGCCGAGGTGGCCGAGCGGGCGCGCGTCCAGGTGACCGAGCGCGGGAGCCGGCTCGAGAGCGCCATCCGCGCGACCAACGACTACATCGACTCCCGACGCGGCGCCGTCGGACCCGATGCCCGCACCGCGCTGGCCGAGGCGATCCGGCTGCTCGGACAGGCGCGCGCGCTCGAGGCGAGCGATCCGACGTCGGCGCTCGCGGCGCTGCAGGCGGCCGAGCAGCAGCAGGCTCAGGCGACCCAGCTCGCCCAGCGCGACGTCGCCGCGTGGGAGCAGCAGCAGGGCGGCGGCGGGTACGGCGGCGCGGGCGGCTACGGCGGCACGGGGTCCGGTGGCGGGGGTGTCGACATCGGCTCGCTCATCCTCGGCGGCATCCTCATGGGCGGCGGCAACCGGCGCTCGTCGTGGGGCGGAGGCTCCTCGTGGGGCGGCGGCTCCTCGTGGGGCGGGGGCGGATCCTCGTGGGGTGGGGGCGGGTCGAGCGGCCGATCGTCCGGCGGTCGGTCCTCGTCCAGCCGCTCCTCCGGCGGGGGTCGACGCCCGAGCGGGGGCGGCTCTCGCGGCCGCACCCGGGGCGGACGGTTCTAGGCGCCGCCCACCGGCACGCCCGGCGCCTCCCGCACGATCACGCACCACACCAGTCCGGCACGATCCAGCACGATCCCCAGCACGGCAGAAGAGGAAGGAACGGCAGTGGCAGAGAAGCAGACGATCCTCGGGCGCATCAGCCAGCTCGCGAAGGCCAACATCAACTCGCTCCTGGACAGCGCGGAGGACCCGGAGAAGATGCTCGACCAGCTCATCCGCGACTACAAGAACAACATCGTCGAGGCGGAGAACGCAATCGCCCAGACGATCGGCAACACCCGCCTCGCCCAGCAGGACCTCGCGGAGGACAAGGCTGCGGTCCAGGAGTGGGGCGCGAAGGCGGCCGCGGCCGCCGCGACGGCGCAGCGCAAGGCCGCCGAGGGCAACCAGGCCGAGGCTGACCGGTTCACCCAGCTCGCGCGGATCGCGCTCGGCAAGCAGCTCGACTACGAGAAGGAGGTCGCCTCCTCCGAGCCGATCGTCGCCTCGCAGGCCGAGACCGCCGAGAAGCTCAAGGTCGGCCTTGCGGGCATGAAGGACAAGCTGAGCCAGCTGCAGTCCAAGCGCGACGAGCTCGTGGCGCGGGCGAAGGCCGCTCAGGCGCAGCAGAAGGTGCACGACGCCGTCGGGTCCATCAACGTGCTCGACCCCACGTCGGAGCTGTCCCGCTGGGAGGACTCGGTCCGCCAGCAGGAGGCGCAGGCCGCGGGGCACGCCGAGATCGCGGCGTCGAGCCTGGAGTCCCAGTTCGCCGAGCTCGAGTCGGCCGGGGACAAGACGGAGATCGAGCTGCGGCTCGAGGCGCTGCAGCGCGGCGTGCTGCCGCCGTCCGGTACGCAGGACCAGATCACCCAGGGCTGAGTCCGGATCAGCACACGGACGCCGAGGGGCGGGACATCGTCGATGTCCCGCCCCTCGGCGCTGCTGAGCCCGCACGGCAGCACCCTCGCGGGCTGAGCCCTAGGGTGGGCGGCATGGAGCCCGCGTCCCCGAACCGCACATACCTGCTCGTCGACGGCGAGAACATCGACGCGACGCTCGGCATGAGCGTGCTGGGGCGCCGCCCCGCCCCCGAGGAGCGCCCGCGCTGGGAGCGCGTCAACACCTTCGCGCAGCACCTGTGGAACCAGCCGGTCACCGCGCTGTTCTTCCTCAACGCCTCCTCCGGCCAGATGCCGATGGGGTTCGTGCAGGCGTTGCTGGCGCTGGGCTACCACCCGATCCCGCTGTCGGGCAGCGCGACCGAGAAGGTCGTCGACATCGGTATCCAGCGCACGCTGGAGGCGATCGCGGGCCGCGGCGGCGACGTGCTGCTAGCCAGCCACGACGGCGACTTCCTCCCGCAGGTCGAGACCCTGCTCGACGGCGAGCACCGCGTCGGCCTGCTGGCCTTCCGGGAGTTCGCGAACGCCCAGTTCACCGAGCTGACCGAGCGCGGGCTCACGATCCACGACCTCGAGGACGACCTCGGCGCCTTCAACGCCCCGCTGCCGCGGGTGCGCATCATCCCGATCTCGGCGTTCGACCCGCTGCGCTACCTCTGACGGGCTGCGCCTCCCGGCCCGCCCGTTGGCGAGAGGAAGTTCGTCCTTTCGCGAGAGAAAGTTCGTCCTTTCGCGAGAGGAACCTCGTCGTCCGACTCACTCTTGGCAGTCCCCGCTCACGACGGCGAGCATCGCCCGGGTGCAGGCGCGACAGACCTCCTCTCGCGAAAGGACGAAGATCACCTCGCGAAAGGACAGAGATCCTCTCGCGAAGGGGGGGCGCGTCGAGGCCACGTCCAGGAAACACTCAGCCAGGCGGGGCAGGATGACCCCGTGACCGCTGCCGCCCGTACGCCCGAGGCGCGGCTCGCCGTCGTCGACGACGAGCCCCACCTGCGCGACCTCCTCCAGGCCTCCCTGCGCTTCGCCGGGTTCGACGTCGTGACCGCGGCGTCCGGCGCGGAGGCGATCGGCGTCATCGCCGACGGCGGGGTCGACCTCGTCGTCCTGGACGTCATGCTCGGCGACATGGACGGCTTCGAGGTCACCCGCCGCCTGCGCGGCCGCGGCGTCACCGTCCCGGTCCTCTTCCTCACCGCGCGCGACGACGTGGCCTCCACCGTGCAGGGCCTCACCGTCGGCGGGGACGACTACGTCACCAAGCCCTTCAGCCTCGAGGAGCTCGTCGCGCGGATCCGCGCGGTGCTGCGGCGCAGCGGCAGCGAGGAGGACGACGCCGTCCTGCGCTACGCCGACCTCGAGATCGACTCCGACGCGCGCGAGGTGCGCCGAGCCGGTCGGCTCATCGACCTGTCGCCCACCGAGTTCGAGCTCCTGCGCTACCTCACGACGAACGCCGGCCGCGTCCTCTCGCGCCAGCAGATCCTCGACCACGTGTGGGACTACGACTGGCGCGGTGAGCCCACCATCGTGGAGTCCTACATCTCCTACCTGCGCCGCAAGATCGACGCGCCGCAGGCGCCCGACGGCGAGCCACCCGTCCCGCTCATCCACACCAGGCGTGGGCTCGGGTACGTGCTGAAGCAGTCGTGACGGACGAACGCCACCCCGCCGCCGGCCGAGCTGCCCCAGCCGACCCGGCCGGCCGACAAGGCACAGCCGGCCCCGCCGCCGGCACAGCCGGCCCCGCAGACGGCCCAGCCGCAGGCCCGGTCGCCCTCTGGCGCCGCCAGCCGCTGCGCGTCCGCCTCGTCGTGATGTTCACGGCGCTGCTCCTGCTGGCCCTCGTCACGGTCGGCTCCCTCGCGCTCACGCTGCTGCGCCAGTCCCTCCTCGCCGAGATCGACGGCCAGCTCACCGGCGCCGCGCAGTCGCTCGTGGAGCAGTCCTGGCAGGGCTCGCTGTCCGACCACGACGATCCCACCAACCCGCTCGTGCCCTCGGAGTACGCGGTCCTCATCGCGACCATCGACGGGTCGGTGGTGGTCGAGGACGTCGCGACGGCGGGCCGGCCCGCCGTCGGCTCGCTCGCGATCACCGACGTCGAGCGGCGCGGGAGCCAGCCCTTCACCACGGGCTCGGCGGCCGGCGACACCCGCTGGCGCGCCGTCGTCGCCCCCCTCACGTCGGCCGACGGGCGGATCATCGGGACGGCTGCGGTCGCCCTGCCGCTCACCTCGGTGGACGCGACGATGCGCCGGATGGTCGGCGCGCTCATGGCGGTGGGCGGCGGGGTGCTGCTGGTCGCCGGGGTGGCGACCTACGCCGTCGTGCGCCGCAGCCTGCAGCCGCTGCGCCGGATGGAGACGACCGCGGCGGCGATCGCCGCCGGTGACATGTCCCAGCGCGTCACCGACCCGCCGCCGCCCAGCACCGAGGTCGGGTCGCTCGCGGCGTCGATCAACACGATGCTCGGCGACCTCGAGGAGGCGTTCGACGCCCAGCGCGCGAGCGAGGAGCGGATGCAGCGATTCGTGGGCGACGCGAGCCACGAGCTGCGCACGCCCCTGGCCACGGTCGCCGGGTACACCGAGCTCTACCGGATGGGCGGCATCCCGGACGCCGAGCTGCCCGGCGTGATGGGCCGGATCGAGGACTCCGCGACGCGGATGAGCTCGCTCGTGGTCGAGCTCCTCACCCTCGCGCGGCTCGACCAGGGCGCGCCGCTGCGGATCGAGCCCGTTCCGCTCGCGCCGGTGCTGGAGTCGGCGGCCGCGGACCTGCGTGCGCTCGACCCGACCCGCACCGTCCAGGTCCACCTCGAGCCCGGCGCCGCCGTCGCCGTGGACCGCGCCGCCTTCCAGCAGGTCCTCACGAACCTCGTCGGGAACGCCGCCGCCTACTCCCCCGCCGGCACGCCGGTCGAGCTCGTCGCAGGCCTGCTCCCCGGCGGCCTCGTGCGCCTGGAGGTGCGCGACCACGGCCCCGGCGTGCCCGCCGCCGACCGCGAGCGGATCTTCGAGCGCTTCGCACGCCTGGACGCCGGCCGCTCGCGCGACGCGGGCGGGTCCGGCCTCGGCCTGTCGATCGTGCGCTCGTCCGTCGTCGCCATGGGCGGCACGGTCGTGTGCGACGATACGCCCGACGGCGGAGCGACCTTCCGCGTCGAGCTCCCCGCCGCCTGAGGTACTTCCGCGCGGGCGGGTGCCGCCTTCGGGCCCGGGCTACGTCACCGGAAGCGCGAGCAGCTCCCCCGGCGCGAGTACGAGCGTGCGCTCGGCGCCCGACGGTGCGCGCAGCACGGTCGTCACGACGCTCGACGCCGAGCTCGCCACGAGCACCTGGCCGGCGGTCGGGAAGTGCGCGACGTCGACCTCGGGCGCCGAGGACGTCCAACCCGACCGCTCGCGGCCGGCCGCCCACCACAGCGCGTTCTCCAGCAGGCGCGCCGACGCGGGCCCGTGCCGGTGGTCGGCGAGGAAGACCGCGCGGCCGTCGCCGAAGGCCGTCGCCGTGGCCACCGGGAGGCCGGCGCCGTCGACGGCGAGCACGTCCACTCCCGCGCGCACGAGGTGCGTGCCACGCACGGCGGCGACGTGCTCGAGGGCGTGCGGGACGCCGTCGAGCACGGGATGGTGCTGGTGCACCTCGAACCGCCGACGCGACAGGACCCGCCGGTCCCCCGCGTCCTGGTCGACCCCCAGCACGGGGGCGAGCTGCAGGCGGTGGAGGCGACCGGGCGCCTCGGCCCGGTCCAAGGCGGCGGGCTCCTGAACCCCGATCAGGCCGCCGCCGCTCGCGACGAAGGCGGTGACCGCCGTCGTGAGCGCGGGGTCGGCCCACGCGGGACCACCGGACCACGCCGTCCCCGCGGGGCCGGCGTTGACGAGGACGTCGACGTCGGGCACGCCGTCGGTGGCGACCTCGGCGAGGGACAGCCAGCGCACGTCGAACGGCAGCCCGGCGAGGGACTCGATGACGTGCAGGAGGGAGAGGTCCGGGCTCTCGTGCAGGTGACCGGAGCAGGTCCACGACCGCAGCGCGCCCCACGCCGTCAGCACAGCGACGCGCACGGGTGCGACCTCGGGGGCGCCGGCCTCGTGCAGCGAGCGGATCAGCCGGTGCTCGTCCGCGACGCCCGCGATGTAGGCCTGGAAGTCCTCGAACGGCTCGACGAGCGAGAGGTAGCCGCCGAGCCCGATCCGGTCGATCCGCTCGCGCAGGAGCGCGCGGCGCAGGACCGTCCAGTAGGACTGCGCATCCGCCGTCGGGTCGCCGCCGGGCGCGAAGGTCGGCGCGCCCTCGAGGTTCACGGGGAAGAGGTAGGGGTGCAGGCGCAGCTCGTGCACCGGGACGTCGACGCCGGCGTTCAGGCGCGCCTCGTACCCGGAGAAGACGGCCTTGATGAGCCCGTCGAACCCCATCTCGCCGAACTGCGGCGACCACGGCTCGAGGCCGATCCAGGAGTCGTCGTAGAAGACGTAGGCCTTCTTGCCGTGCCGGTGCACCACGTCGACGCAGCGGCGCCCGAGGTCGCGCACGAACGCGCCGACGAACGCCATCCACTCGAGGTAGATCGCCGACGGTGGGTTGTGGGTCGAGGTGTACCGGCCCGCGTTGACGAAGTCCTCGGCCGTGATCGGCACCTCGCGCCCGGCGTTGAACTCGCGCAGCGCGATCGGGTTCACGGTGAAGTCGTAGGAGCCCCAGTCGGCGTAGACGTGGGGCAAATCGGGGTCCGAGCCCCAGAACCACGCGAAGTTGTAGAAGAGCGAGGTGAACCGGACGACCGTGGTGTCCGGGTGCGTCACGCACCACTCCTCCAGCCACGCCAGGAGGTGCTCGGCCACCTCGGGGTGCCGCGGCTCGACGGCCATGAGGCGCGGGCGGTCACCCCAGTCGTTGGTCACGTGGTTGTACATCGAGATCTCCTCCCACAGCCGCATGGCGAGGAAGTTGACCGTGTAGGAGTGGCCGGGCACGGCGCCGGTGAGGCGGACCGTGCCGGGCGCGGTGGCGGCATCGGCGGCGTCGGCGGCATCGGCGCTGTCGGCGGTGTCGGCGCTGGTCTCGACGGCGGCCTCGCCGCCGATCGACCACTGCTCACGCAGCACCTCGGTGCCCGTGGTGCGGTCGAAGACCTGCCAGAACTCGGTGCCGTCCCAGTCGTTCACGACGAACTGGTCGGTGGAGAACCCCTCGAGCAGCTCGATGACCAGCTCCTCGCCCTCGGCGACGCGCGGGAACGACATCAGCACGTTCTGCTGCAGCAGCCGCGAGTGCTCCGCGGCCCACGCGCGGTCCTCGCGGATGAGGCAGATCGTGGAGTAGATGCCGTGGCCGGCGTGCAGGATCTCGGGCGAGAGCTGCGTGCCGTCCGAGTCGCGAATGACGTCGGCCCCCCAGCGCTCGGCGAGACGCAGCGTGAGCGCCTCGTGTCCGGCCTCGCCGGGCAGGGTGAAGCCACCGTGGTCCATGGTTCGTTCTCCTTCTGGGGCCGCAACGGTGCGGCTCAGGGGGTCGGTCGGTCGGGCGTCGGTCGGGAGGTCCGGCGGTCGGTCGGGCGTCGGTCGGGCGTCGGTCGGTCGGGCGTCGGTCGGACAGGCGGCGGTCGGACAGGCGGCGGCTCGGCGGGTCAGCCGGTCGGCTCGCCGCGTCGGGCCAGCCGCAGCTGCCCGGCGACCAGCGCGATGGCGATCATCCCCGGCGTCAGCACCACGAGTGGAGGGAGCATCCACACCACCACGGCACTGACGCCGAACGCGACGATCACGTACACCGAGCCCACGGGATCGGCGACGGCGAGCTCCCGCCCGCGCGTCAGCAGGTCGCCCCAGCGTGCGCCGGGTCGCCAGAGCGCGGCCGCGCGGCAGACCCACACGCCGAGGGCGACGGCGATGATCGCCGTCGCGCCGGCGAGCACCACCCCGCCGGGCACGAGACCCTGGAGCGCGGCGGAGAGGTTGAGCGCGAGCAGGAACGCGACGACCGCTGTGAGCAGCCCGACCCACCACCCGGTGCGGATCGCCTGCCAGGCCGAGCGCAGCAGGTCGCGCATGGCATCGGCCCGGTCGGTGAGGTGCTGCTCCAGGTGGTGGACGCCGGCCGCGAGGGCCGGAACCGCCGTGATCACCGGCAGCGAGAGCGCGGTGACCACGAGGCCCACCACGATCATCTCGCCGAAGGTGGCGACGCCCCCACCGCCGAAGCGCCGCATGTCCTCGACCGGCCGGCCCTGGCGGCGGCGTGCGCCGCCGCCCGGGCCGGGCCTGCCGGTGGAGGTCATCGGGGCCGCCGGGGGCGGGTGCGCGTCATCCCTTGAGGCCTTGGGTGGCGACGCCGCCGACGAGCTGGCGTTGGAAGGCGAAGAAGAAGAGCATGACGGGCAGGAGGGCGAGGACGGCCATGGCCATCTGGGCGCCGTAGTCGCTGGTGGAGGTCTGGTCGACGTAGGCGCGCAGGGCGATGGGCATCGTGTACTTGTCCGGGCTCTTGAGGTAGAGCAGGGGCCCGAAGAAGTCGTTCCAGGACCAGATGAACGCGAAGATCGAGGACGTGACCAGGGCGGGCTTCATCAGGGGCAGGATGATCGAGGCGAAGATGCGGGGGTGCCCGGCGCCGTCGATGCGGGCGGCCTCGTCCAGCTCGCTCGGCAGGCCGCGCATGAACTGGATCATGAGGAACACGAAGAACGCGTCCGCGGCGAGGAACTTGCCCAGCAGCAGCGGCCAGTAGGTGTTCACCATGCCCAGGGAGTTGAACACGATGTACTGCGGGATGATCACGACGTGGAACGGCAGCAGCATCGTGGCGATCATGCACGCGAAGAACGCGTTCCGCCCCGGGAAGTTCACCCGGGCGAAGGCGTAGGCGGCCAGGGAGCAGGAGATCACCACCCCGACCACCGAGGCGACGGCCAGGATGAGGGAGTTGCGCACGAACACCCAGAACGAGACCCCGCCGATCCCGTTCAGGGCGGTGAGGTAGTTGTCCAGGGACGCCCCGTGCGGGATCAGGGACACGTCCCCGACGATCTCGTTCGTCGGCTTGAACGTGGACATCAGCATCCACACCGCGGGGTAGAGGATCACGATCAGCACGATGAGGCTGAACAGGTGGAACCCCAGGGAGGAGGCCAGGTTGCGGCGCTTGGCCTGCTTGCGCAGCTGAGCAGACCGCTCGCTGCTCACCCCAGCACCGCTGCCGCCGGGCAGGACGCCGGCGGGACCGGTCTTGCCCACGGCCTTCGGGGGCATCGACGTCGCGCTCACTTGTTACCTCCGGAGTAGTGCACCCACGCGTTCGAGGTCCGGAACATCACCAGGGTCACCAGACCCACCACGACCACCAGCACCCACGCCATCGCGGAGGCGTAACCCATCTGGAAGTCACGGAAGCCCCGGAAGTACAGGTACAACGTGTAGAACAGGGTCGAGCGGGCCGGACCACCGGTGCCGTTGGAGATGATGAACGCGGAGTTGAAGATCTGGAACGCGTGGATCGTCTCCAGCAGCAGGTTGAAGAACAGCACCGGGGACAGCATCGGGATCGTGATGCGCAGGAACTTGCGCACCGGCCCCGCGCCGTCGACCTCGGCCGCCTCGTACAGCTCCACCGGGACCTGCTTGAGCCCGGCCAGGAAGATGACCATCGGGGCACCGAACTGCCACACCGTGAGCAGGATCAGCATCGGCATCGTCTTGTTCGGGTCACCCACCCAGCCGCCCTCGGCCGCGGTGGGCCCACCCAGGGCCTCCACGACCCGGGCCACGATGCCGTTGTCGATGAACATCGCCTTCCACACGATGGCGATCGAGACCGACCCGCCGATCAGGCTGGGCATGTAGTACGCCGAGCGGTAGAACCCCTGACCACGGTGGGAGTTGTTCAGCAGCATCGCCACCGCCAACGCACTGATCAGCTTGATCGGGGTCCCGACCAGCACGTAGTACAACGTGATCTTCGACGCCTGGATGAAGTTCGGGTCCGAGAACAGGCGCTGGTAGTTCTCCAGCCCCGTGAAGTTCGGCGCCGCGAACAAGTTGTAGTCCGTGAACGACAAGTACAACGACGCCAGCATCGGCCCAGCCGTCAAGACGAAGAACCCGATCAACCACGGCGACAAGAACGCCAGACCCACCCGCGCAGTCGCACGATCACGCCGCTTGATCGCACTCCGCCGCACAGGATCCATCACCACTGCCTCAGCAGCCACCACGGACCTCCCTCGGTCCAATTCCAACAAGCACATCAGAGACAAGACACCGACGGCGGCGCCCACGCAACGCGGACGCCGCCGTCGGACGATGGTCGGAGGGACTGCGCCCTCCGGCGCCGGGTGGGCGCGCGCCGTGGGCGCGGACCCTACCCGGCGAGGACGGTCAGCCGACCGCCATGGAGGCCTCGGCGAACCACTCGTCCGCGAACTGCTCCGGCGTGATGTTGCCGTAGTTCAGCTCCTCGCCGAGGTTGCGCCACTTCTCCTCGATGGTGCCGAAGCCCTTGACGGGGATCGGTGCGGTCGAGGTCTCGGTCTCGCCGATGAGCTCCTCGTAGGCGAGGACCTTGGCGTCGGTCGAGCCCTCCTCGGCGACGATCGCGGCGCGCTGCTCGGAGTCCGCGGGGACGCCCTTGCTCGTGCCGAAGATCTCGCCGACCGACGGGTCGGTGAGGAGGAAGTTGATGAACGTCGCGGCGGCCTCCGCGTGCTCGGTGTTGGCGCCGGCGGCGAGCAGCATCGAGGGGCGGAAGAAGTTCTGGGTGCCGTTGTCGCCGGACCAGATCGGGACGATCTCGAGGTTGTCGGTGCCGGAGTCGGCCGTGTAGGACGCCATGAAGTTGTCCCAGGTGGCCTCGGCCGCGACCTCGTTGACCGTGAAGCCGCCGAGCGGGGAGAGCGCCACGCCGCGGTCGACCGGGAAGACGGCCTTGTTCTCGCGGAGGTCGGCCGTGAGGCTGAGCCACTCGACGACGTCGTCCTCGGTGAAGTTCAGCTGACCGTCATCGGTGAACGGCGCCTCACCCTGCTGGATGACCCACTGGAGGAAGAACCAGAACGTCGACGTGTAGTCGCCGGAGCCGTAGAGCTTGTAGCCCTCGGCGTTGGTGACGTTCGCGTCGGAGACGGCCTGGACGAACTCGTTGTACTCGTCGTACGTGTAGCCGTCCGCGGGGAAGTCCACTCCGACCTGCTCGATCACCGTCGGGTTGACGAACATGCCGAGGGTGTTGGTGGAGGTCGGGATCGCGGCCTGCACGTCGTTGAGGTTGCCGGCCGCGACGAGGCTCTCGTCGAAGTTGCCGAGGTCGATCGTGCCGTTGTCGATGAACTCCTGCAGGTCCAGCAGGCGGTTCGTGCTGGCGTACTCGCGCAGGTAGGAGGAGTCGAACTGCATCACGTCGGGCAGCGCATTGCCGGCCGCCTCGGTGTTGCGGGCGGTCCAGTAGTCCGGGAACGCCTGCCAGCTCGTCTGCACCGTGATGTAGGGGTAGGCCTCGTTGAACTTCGCGATGGCCTGGTTGTAGCGGTCGGCCCGGTCGTCGTTGCCCCACCACGTGAAGTTGATGGTGACCGGGGTCGTGTCGGGGGTGGCCTCGCCTGCGGCGCTGCCGTCCCCACCGGAGGTGGCTCCGCCGGTGGCGTCGTCGGTGCCACCGCCCGAGCTGCACGCGGTGAGCGCCAGACCGGCGGCCGCGAAGACCGCGGCGATGGAGATGACTGACTTCCTCATGTTCGATGAGCCTCTCTGCTCAGGACGTCCGATGTGTGTGCTGAATCGGTACAACAGGACCATATTGAATCGATACAGATGCGTCAAGCGGAACGAGGGCCCGAGACTGAATCGTTACGTGCCGCGGGCCCCGGCCGCATGGCGGCGGTCCTCAGCCCACCGCCAGCTCGGCCTCGGCGAACCACTGCTCGGCGAACTCCTGCGCCGTGATGGTGCCGTAGTCGAGCTCCTCGCCCAGCTGCTTCCACTTCTCCTCGACCGTGCCGAACCCGAGCACCGGGATCGGCGCGGTCGCGACGCTCCCCGTCTCCCGCACGGCCTCCTCGTAGGCGATGACCTTCGCGTCGACCGACCCCTCGGGCGCGTCGACCGCGGCGCGCTGCTCCTCGTCCGCCGGGATGCCCTTGGACGTCCCGAAGATCGCGCCCACCTCGGGCTCGCTCGCGAAGAAGTTCAGCAGCAGCGCCGTCGCCTCGGGGTGCTCGGTGTTCGCACCGGCCGCCATCATGAAGGCGCGGAAGAAGTTCTGGGTGCCGTCCTCGCCCGACCAGATCGGCACCAGCTCGAGGGAGTCGGTGCCGGTCTCGGCGGTGTAGGTCGCGAGGAAGTTGTCCCAGGAGGCCTCGGAGCCCACCTCGTTGACCGTGAAACCACCCTTGGGCGAGAGCGCCACGTTGCGGTCCACCGGGAAGAACGCCCCGCCGTCGCGCAGGTCCTTGACGCTGTCGAGCCAGGTCACGACGTCGTCCTGCGTGAAGCCGATCTGACCGTCGTCGGTGAACGGCTCGACCCCCTGCTGCACGAGCCACTGCAGGAAGAACCAGAACGTCCCGGTGTAGTCGCCCGAACCGTAGATCTGGTACCCGTCGGCGGTCTTCACCCCGGCGTCCGCGACCTGCTGGACGTAGTCGTTGTACTCCTCCCACGTGTAGCCGTCGGCGGGGAAGTCCAGCCCGACCTGCTCGAGCACGGTCGGGTTGACGAACATCCCGAGCGTGTTGGTGCCCGTCGGGATCCCGAGGGTCTCGCCGTCGAGGGACACGCCGTCCACGAGTGCGGGGTCCACGCCGGAGAGGTCGATGTCGCCGTCGGCCACGAGCTCGGTGAGGTCGAGCAGGCGGCCGCTCTGGGCGTACTCGCGCAGGAACGTCGAGTCGAACTGCATGACATCGGGCAGCGCGCTCCCGGCCGCCTCGGTGTTGCGCGCGGTCCAGTAGTCGGAGAACGCCTGCCAGCTCGTCTGCACCGTGATGTAGGGGTACTTCTCCTCGAAGAGGTCCACGGCCTCCTCGTACATGGCGGCACGGTCCTCGTTGCCCCACCACGTGAGCGTGATCGTCACCGGGGTCGTGTCCGGCGTGGCCTCACCGGCCGAGGTGCCGTCGCCGGCGCCCGCGTCGTCGGTGGCGTTTCCGCCACCGCCTCCGGAACTGCAGGCGGTGAGCGCCAGACCGGCGGCGGCCAGCGCGGCGGCAAACGCGATGACGGGCCTTCTCATGGGCGACGAGCCTCTCTGCTCCCGGACGACGACGTCCGCTAAATCGGTACAACACTGGTGACGCAGGAGGCTATTGAATCGATCTAGCACCGTCAAGCGGTTCGGTGTCTCACCCGGGCGTGGCCGCCCGCCGAGGGTCGTCGCCTCACCCCACCAGGCCCGCCACGTCCGGGTACGCGCCGCGGCCCGGACGCTGTGACTGGTCGCCCTGGCGCTTTGACTGGCCAGATGCCTTCAGCGGTCGCTTCGGCGTGCGTCTGCCCAGGTCGCGTCGGCGGCAGCGGGGTCGGACCAGTCAATGTGTCAGGGCGACCAGTCAGTTCGTCGGGGCCGGCGCCTGCACGCCCCCGCGGTGCCCAGGGATCGTCCACCGTCAGCCCGCGACTCGTCCGCCCCGACGCACCCGCCCCGACGCACCGACGCCGGCGCGCGCCCGGGCTCAGCGCCCGCGGCCCGGCCGGCTCGGCAGCCAGCGCCACCCGATGACGGCGCACGTGATGCCCACCGCGAACCCGGCAAGCACGTCGCTCGGGAAGTGCATCCCGCGGTACACCCGCGCCACCCCGACGGCGAGCGGCACCAGCGCGCACACCACCTGCACGAGCACGCGCAACCAGGGGATGCGGATCCGGGTCGCGCACAGCAGACACGCCACGTAGAACGCCGTCGAGGCGCCTGAGTGCCCGCTCGGGAAGCCGGAGGTCGGTGGCGCCTCGTCGAGCCGCGGCACGTCCGGGCGCTCGCGACCGACCACGAGCGAGCTCGTGAGGAAGACCGCGGTCTGCACGGTGAGCGCGATCGCGGGCACCACGGCGAACCACCACCGCCGCGTCCGCCACCACACGAGGCCCACCACCACGACGCACGTGCCGATCAGCGCCTCGGTGGTGCCCAGCCCGGACAGCACGGCGGAGACTGTGTCCCAGACGGGTGTCCGCGCCCGCGCCAGCGCCTCGTTGACGCCGACCTCGGGCAGCGCGAGCACCGACATGAGGAGGAACCCGACCCCGACCACGACGACCCACAGCACCGCTGCCGGCATCAGCACACGGCGCACGACGGCGCGGCCCACCTCCGCCCTGCTCGGCGCGGTCGGCGGGGGTCCGGCGAGCACGTCACATCCTCGCGTAGCGCGCGCGGGCGAAGGAGTAGACGCCGTACGCCGCGAACCCGACGCCGACCGCGACGACGATCGCCGGCCCGCCGGGGAGTCCGAGCAGGCTGTCGATCGCGCCGTCGATCCCCTGCGCCTGCTCGGGGTCGGCCGTCGCGGCCGCGACGACGAACAGCACGCCCACGACGGCGAGCGCCACGCCCTTCGCGATGTAGCCGACCGTCCCCATCGCCCGCACGCCGCGGCCGAGCTGACCACCCGGAGTGGCCTGGAGGTCCTCGAGGAACGTCTTCCTGGCGCCCTTCACCACGTGGTAGGCGCCGCCGGCCAGGATGCCCAGCCCGATCGCGCCCACGAGAAGCCGTCCGGCCGGCGCCTGCATGAGCGCGCCCGCGAACCCCTGCGCCTGGCCGTCGCCGTTCGACCCGCCCGACCCGAGCGCAAGCGAGACCGACACGAACGCCAGGACGAGGTACATCGCACCGCGGCCGGCCGCCTTCGCCCGATCGGCCGGCTCGCCGTCGTGCACCGCGTCCGCGACCTGCCAGCCGCCGAGCGCGAGGAACGCGACCGCGGCGAGCCAGAGCACGCCCGCCCCCAGCGGTGAGTGGCCGAGCGTGCCGAGCGCGGAGCTCTGGTCGGCCTCGGCGCCGCTGCCGAAGGCGATGCTCACGATGAGGAAGCCGAGCACGAGGTGGAGCGCACCGCTGACGGCGTAGCCCGCGCGAGCCGCCTTCTCCCACGCGTCGCCCGAGCGACCGCCGCGTGCCGCGTCCACTCCCCCGCTCGGCCCGCTCGTGCCGCCGCCGGCGCTCCCGCTCGTCGATGAGGTCATCCGGGCAGCCTGCCACAGCCGCTCGACGCCGCCCCGGAGGCGCGACGCCGCCGCGGGCCGCCCACCGCCGTTCCTGTAGGCGCCGTTCGCCCGCCCAGGCGCCCGTCCGGCGCCCCGGGGTTACGATGGCCGGGCTCTCTGAGCGTGCCTGACCCCGACGACTGGATATGACGATGGGCGTGACGGAAGCGCCGCAGTGGCTCGTGCCCGCATTCGTGCGGAGCGCCAAGGCGATCGGCGCGAACGCACCGACCGAACGGATCGAGGACGTGGCCGCAGGGCTCGTCTCGAGCTGGACGAGCGCCGACCGCAGGCACCACGCGATCCGGCACCTCGTGGACGTCCTCGCCAGCATCGACCAGCTGGCCGAGGAGACCCACGACCCGGACGCGGTACGCCTGGCCGGCTGGTACCACGGCGCCGAGTTCACCTCCGCGCGTCGGGCCAGCTACGCGCACAAGGGCGGCGAGGACCCGATCGCCGGCGCCGAGCGCGCGCGGCGCGAGCTGCCCACGATCGGCGTCCCGGCCGACGTCGTCGACCGGATCGCCGCGATGGTCGAGCAGGTGCACCGGCACTCCGCCGCCGCGAGCGACGTCGACGCCCAGGCGCTGTCGGACGCCGACCTCGCCGGTCTCGCCGCGGAGCCGCAGAAGTACGCGGAGTACCTGCGCAACATCCGCGCCGAGTACGCCCACATCCCCGCAGAGGACTACCTCGAGGCCCGGATCGCGATCCTGCAGAAGCTGCGCGCTCGGCCACGCCTGTTCTGCAGCCCGATGGGCCAGCAGTGGGAGGAGGCGGCGCGCGAGAACCTCGCGGCCGAGCTCACCCGCCTCACCGACGAGCTCGACGAGCTCGAGCGCACGGGGCACGAGCCCGACGGCGAGGGCGCCCCCGCGCAGACGGCCGCCCCCACGCCGCACACCGGCGAGGGACCGCAGCCACGCCCGCGCGAGTTGTCCCACGAGCGCTCGCTCGCCGACGTGTCCACGACGACGCTGGGCCGCGCCCCGCGCAGCCAACCGCGTTCGTAGCCTCCTTCCAGGCCCGCCGCCCGTGCGGGCAGGACACGGAGGAGCACCATGACGCAGTACACGGTCGACGCGGAGGCGGTGGCCGGCGCGGCCGCCGCCACCCGGGCCTCGGGCCTCGCGATCGCCACGGAGGTCGCGGCGATGATGCGGCACCTGGCCACCCTCGAGGCCTCGTGGCAGGGCGGCGCCGCGACGCAGTTCGGCGCCCTCGCCGCGCAGTGGCGCACCACCCAGGCCCAGGTCGAGTCCTCGCTCGACTCCATCGGCGTGGCCCTGGACCAGGCGGCCGCGCACTACTCGGACACGGAGGCGGCGACGACGCGGCTGTTCGCGGTGTGACGCAAGCGCCGCGAGCCCCGCGGCGCGCTCGTGGCCAGGTGACGCGCGGGCGCGCTCGCGGTGAGCGGGGCGCCGCGAGCCGCGCGGGCGCCGCGAGCCGCGCGGGCGCCGCGAGCCCCGCGGGGCGCCGCGTGCCGCGCGGGCGCGCTCGTGGCCGGCGAGCACGCTCGACCGGCGGGCACGCTCGCGCCCGGGCTACTAGCCTGCCCAGGTGACCACCCCCGATCTGCACCGCCCTCAGCTGCACGCCCGACCGAGGACGGGGTGGGTCAACGACCCGTGCGGCGTGGGCCGCTGGGACGGCCGCTGGCACGTCATGTGCCAGCACAACCCCGTCGGGACGGCGTGGGGCGACATCGAGTGGGCCCACCTGTCCTCCACCGACCTCGTCACGTGGCGCACGCACCCACCGGCGCTCGTGCCGCGGCCCGGCACGATCGACGAGGACGGCGTGTGGACGGGGGTCGCGCACGTGGTCGACGGCGAGCCCGCCCTGGTCTACACCGCCGTGCCCGTCGGCGGAGCCGCGCAGGCGCGGGTGGCCATCGCGCGCCGAACCGCGGCCGACGCGTGGCGCCAGCCCGACGAGGTCGTCACCCCGCCCTCTCCCGAAGGCGTGCGCGACGTCCGCGACCCGTACCTGTTCACGTGGCGCGGCCGCCGGCTCGCCGTCCAGGGCGGCGGGACGGCCGACGGCGTGGCGCTGCTCCTGCTGTTCGACGCGGACGATCTGGACCACTGGCGCCCGCTGGGCACCCTCCTGCGCGGCGACGACCCGGTCGCGGCGCAGTACGCGCCGGGTGCGATCTGGGAGTGCCCGCAGCTCGTTCCCGTGGGCGAGGACTGGGTCCTGCTGCTCTCGCTCTGGGACTCGGAAGCCGCTGCCGCCCTGGGCCACGGTCCGCAGCGCGTCGCGTGGCTGCTCGGCGGGCTCGAGCCGACCGAGGACGACGGTGTCGGCGCCGGCGTGCGGTTCGTGCCGCGCGCCGGCGGTCCGATCGACGACGGGCCCGCCTTCTACGCGCCCCAGGCCGTGCTCGACCTGGCGGACGTGGAGCAGAAGCGGTCCGGCTCCGCGACCTCCCGCGTGCTGCTGTGGGGGTGGGCGTGGGAGGCGGACGGAGTCGCCCCGCCGCCGAACCTGTCCGAGCGGGACTGGACCGGCACGCTCACCTATCCCCGCACGCTCGACGTCGCCGGCGACCGGGTCGTGACCGCGCTCGCCCCGGAGGTCCTCGCCGCGCACGGAGACCTTCACCCGCACGACGGCGAGACCGGCGATCGCGTCTGGCTCGCCGTCGCCGAGGCGTCGGTCGCGGGCGCCGGCTGCGCAGACGCCGCGTCACCCGCCCCGGGAGGCGCGGTCGATACGTCCGGCACACGCCCGGCCGCGGGCGCACCCCGGCAGGCAGGGTCCGAGCCCCCGCGCCACACGGTGCGCGTCGCGCTGGCCGGCCCCGACGGCGAGCGCGAGGTGTGGACGGGCGTGGGCGCCGACGTGCTGGTCGCCGTCGACCACTCGATCCTCGAGGCGTTCGTGGACGGGCAGGCGCACACCGAGCGCGTCTACCCCAGACCGTCCGAGCGCTGGGTGGTGACCGCGCGCGACGGCGACGGCGCCGCGAGCGGTCGGCTCGCCGTCGTGCGCCCCGAGGTGCTGGCGCGGACCGAGCGCGACGGCGACGGCGCCGCGAGCGGTCGGCTCGCCGTCGTGCGCCCCGAGGTGCTGGCGCGGACCGAGCGCGACGGCGAGCACCGCGGCGCCGCGCCGACGGACGAGGTCGAGCAGACGCCCGACGCCCGGTCGGCCGAGGCCGTGCGCCCGTGACCGAGGCGCACCCGCTGGCCGGCTCGGCGCTCGCGCTGCTCGCGGGCTGGCCCGCGCCGACGCAGGAGCAGGCGACGCTCCGCGAGGCCTACCTCGCGCTGCTCGCGACCACCTCCGACGCGCTCTGGCGCGCCCATGCGCCGGGCCACGTGACGGTCGGGGCAGTCGTGCTGGACGCGACCGCGAGGGACACCCTGCTCGTGCTGCACCCACGCGCCGGCATGTGGCTGCCGCCCGGCGGGCACTGCGAGCCCGAGGACGCCACCCTCGCCGACGGCGCGCTGCGCGAGGTGCGCGAGGAGACGGGGCTCGTCGACGTCGTCATCGGCTCGGAGCCCGTGCGCCTGGACGCGCACCCGTTCACGTGCTCGCTCGGCGTGCCCACCCGCCACCTCAACGTCGGCTTCGTGGTGCGCACGCGGCCGACCGCGGACGGCACCCCGCCGGTCGCCACGATCAGCGACGAGTCCGACGACCTGCGCTGGTGGCCGGTCGACGCGCTGCCCGCGCCGCGCCCGGAACGGCTCGCGGCCGAGGTCGCCGCCGCGCTCGCGCGCACCCCGCGGGGCTAGCCTCGCCTGCGTGACGCTGCTCCTGGACCCACCGCTCTGGCCGGCGCACGGCACGCTCTGGTCGCACCTCGTCTCCGACACCTCGCTCGCCGAGCTGCACACCTTCGCGGTACGCGCCGGTCTTCCTGCCCGCGGCTTCGAGCGCGACCACTACGACGTCCCGGCCGAGCGGTACACCGACCTGATCGCCCTCGGGGCGCAGGCCGTCACCGCGCACGAGCTCGTGCGCGCGCTGCGCGCGTCCGGCCTGCGGCGCACCCCGCGTGACCGCGCGCGGGACCGCGCCGCGCTCGAGGCGCGCTGGACGGCCCTCGCGCCCGCCGCCGACACGCGCCGCCCGCGCGAGACGGGGACGGCTGCGGTGACTCCCCCGACGGCGAGCTCGCCGTCCGGCCGCGACGTCACCCCCGGCGCCCCCGAGCACGACGCATGGTCACGCGTCGGCGCCGACCTGCTCGCCCGGTGGGGCGAGCGCGGCCGCCTGTACCACGACACCCAGCACCTGACCGAGACGCTCGACGCCGTCGACGCGCTCGCCGCGGCCGAAGGGCTCGACGGCGCAGCCCACCGCCGCGCGTCCCTCGCCGCCTGGTTCCACGACGCCGTGCACCGCTCCGGGCTCTCCCGCGGCGCCGCGGCGCGACGAGACGGCGCATCCGACGGCGGTGCGTCCAGCGGTGGCGTGCCCGGTGGCGCCGCGCCCGACGGAGCGCCCGACAGCGACGAGGCCGCCTCCGCGGCGCTGGCCCGACGCACGCTCACCGCGCTCGGCGACCCCGACGCCGACGAGGTCGCCCGACTCGTGCTGCTCACGGCGACGCACCAGGTCGAGGCGAGCGACGCCGTCGGGGCCGTGCTGTGCGACGCCGACCTCGCGGTTCTGGGCGCCGCACCCGCGCGGTACGCCGACTACGCCGCCGCGATCCGCGGCGAGTACGCCGACGTCCCGGACCGGGAGTTCCGCGCGGGTCGCTCCGCGATCCTCACCGCGCTGCTCTCGGGTCCGCTGTACGCCACCGGCGCCGGGTCGAGATGGTGGGAGCACCGGGCCCGAGCCAACGTGGCCGCCGAGGTTGCGGCGCTGGAGTGACCGGTTCGCGCCCGCGGCACATCGATGCGGACGATTCCGGAGCGCCGGGCTCCGGAATCGTCCGCACCGATCGCGAGCCGCCGGCTCAGCGCACCCGGAGCGGGGTGGCCGTACTGGAACCGGCCTGCGTCGTCGGGTCCCGCGGCACGAACGTCGCCGTGACGTCGTAGGTCCCCGTCGACAGCGTGCGCGGCCAGATCACGGTCGCCGAGATGCCGATGATCACCGGCGTGGTGCTCACCACGCGGTTGCCCACCCGCACCTCGAGCGACCCGCGTGCCGGGGTGCCGTCCGCCGTCCGCACGGTGGCGAACCCGAACACCGGCAGGAACTGGCTGCGGCGCACCTCGTGCTGCGAGAGCCACAGCGACGTGGTGGTCGCCACGGGCTGCGGCGCCACATAGTCGGGTTCGGTGAGCACCGCGTAGGAGCGCGCCGGCACCGTCACGGACCCGGTCGAGGCGTCCCAGGTGACGCCCGCGACCACCGCGTCCTCGCCGTCGGCCTGCGCCGGGGTGAGGGCGAACTCGCGGCCCACGAGGTCGGGGAAGGTCCGCGTGACGTCGTCGGGCGAGGCGTTGATCAGCACGAGCGCGCCGGCGAGGTCCTCGGACACCTCCTCGCCCACGGTGTCGTCCACGAGCATCGCGATCGTCCCGGCGGCCTCGTCCGGGCCGCTGCCCGGGAACGTGACCTTCTGCTCGATGAGGTCCGCGCTGCCCAGTCGCAGCAGCGGGACCTCCGAGCGGACCCGGAGCAGCTCGAGCGCCTGGTCGTTCGCCGCCGCCATCGCGTCGGCGTCCGGCTTCAGCGTCGGGTCGCTCAGGAGCGGCGTCATGACCGGCCACTTCGCCTCGTTCGACCACGCGCCGGGCAGGCCGGAGCCGAACGTGTTCTCCTGACCCGTCCAGTCGATCCGGTTGAACCAGTCGCCGGAGTCGTAGGAGTCGCGGTCCAGCGACTTGCTGCGCAGCAGCTCGGTGCCCGCGTGCCAGAACGACGGCGACTGGCCGAGCGCCACGGTGGCGAGCTGCACGGTGTTCATCCGCACCCGCTCCTCCATCGTGGTGTCGGTCGGGAGCTTGAGCACCGAGAGGTCGTACAGCGTCTCGTTGTCGTGCGCGTCGACGTAGTTCACGATCTCGTCGGGCTCCGAGGCGTACCCGGCCGGGGCGCCGCGGTAGTCCAGCTCGGCGCCGGTGACGGTCGCACCCGAGGCGGACACGAGCGAGTAGTCACGCAGGTTGCCGGCCATGCCGAGCTTCACCAGGTCGGTGAGCCCGCCCAGGTCGGCGTCGCCCGTGCGCGAGCGCCCGTTCGGGTCGGTCCCGAGCCCCGTCCCGAAGCCCTGGTCGAAGGTCGAGTCGCCGTCGACGGGCGAACCGCCGTGCACGCCGTCGCGCAGCCGGTCGTTGAACGTCCCGATGCCCGTCCCGTCGAGCTGACCCTGCTTGGCCTGTTCGAACAGCGCGTTCCCGGCGACCTCACCGAAGTCCCAGCCCTCGCCGTACAGGTAGATCGACTTCCCGTCGACGCCGTCCTTGGCGAGCGTCAGCTCGTCCAGGGCGGACCGGATGGCGGCCATGTTCTCCGTGGAGTGGTGCCCCATCAGGTCGAACCGGAAGCCGTCGACGTGGTACTCCCGCGCCCACAGCACCACCGAGTCGACCATGAGCTTCTGCGCCACCTCGTGCTCGGTCGCCACGTTCTGGCAGCACGTGGAGGTCTGCACCTTCCCGGCCGCGTCGAGGCGCTGGTAGTACCCGGGCACGATGCGGTCCAGGACCGACTTCTCGGCCTGCCCGGACGCCGCGGTGTGGTTGTAGACCTGGTCGAGCACGACCTCCAGGCCTGCGGCGTGCAGCGCCCCGACCATCGAGCGGAACTCGGTCACGCGGGCCGCGCCGTCGGGGTCGGTGGCGTAGGAGCCCTCGGGCACCTGGTAGTGCCAGGGGTCGTAGCCCCAGTTGTAGCCGTCGTCCGCGCGCACGGCGCCGACGCAGGCCTGCTGCTCGGTGCCGGCCGGGTTCGCGGCGGACAGCGCCTCGAGGTCGCAGTCGGGCGTCGCCTGTGCGGCGCGGTCCTCCTCGATCGAGGCGATGTCGAACGTCGGCAGGAGGTGCACCGTGGTGATGCCGGCGTCGGCCAGCTCCTTCAGGTGCGTCATGCCGGCGGAGTCGGCGTGCGTGAACGCCGCGTACGTGCCGCGCTCGTCGGCCGGGACGGTCTCGTCGCCGATCGAGAAGTCGCGCACGTGCAGCTCGTACACCGCACGGTCCACGGTCCGCTCGACCGTGGGCGCCGCCGTGTCCTCCCACTGCGCCGGCCGCGTCGAGGAGTCGTCGAGGTCGACGACGACGCTCGCCTGGGAGTTCACCGTCAGCGCCGTGGAGTACGGGTCGGTGACGACGTTGGTCTCCATGGCTCCGGTGCTCGGGGCGTACACCCGCACCGTCCAGCGGTAGGTGTCGCCCACGTCCAGCGTGCCCGCGGGCACCGACCAGACGCCCGAGGCGGGGTCGAGCTCGGCGACGACGCCGCCCGAGGGTTCGCCTCCGCCGTCGCCCACCTGCAGGGAGACCAGGCGCGCCGTGGGCGCCCACAGCGAGACGGCCGCGCCGCCGTCGTCGTCGAACGTCACGCCCAGCGCGACGTCGGCGACGGCGCCCGCGTACAGGTCGTCGAGCACGCCGGGGATCTGCACCCCGGTGACGGCCGTGAGCCCGTCGTCGTCCGCGCGGGACACCCAGACCTCCTGGCGCAGCATCTCGGCGATCTCGGACCGGTCCGCGCCGGTCAGCCGCAGCGCGGTGTACCCGGCGAGCGCGGGCAAGTCCTCGAGCACGTCCGCCGGCAGGCCGGCGGGGTCGACGCTGAGGGCGAGGTCCTCGCCGCCGGTCACGCCGTCGTCGCCGACGACGAGCCCCGCGTTCGCGGCGTGGTGCAGGGTCCAGGTCCCGCCGTCGGCCGCGGCCCCACCGAGGTCCGCCGGCCAGGCGAGCAGGCCCGCACGCACCCAGTGCGCGCGCTGCTCGCCGGTGCCGGGCAGCGGCGGGTCCTCGACAGTCACCGTGAGGCGGTGCGTGGCGATGTCGTAGCTGAAGGCCGTGACCTTGCCCTCGGAGGCCGAGAACGGGATGTTCGCACCGTCCCGCACGCCGTCCACGCCGTAGTTCTCGGCCCACGAGCGGTTGTGCGTGACCTTCACCTCGTACGAGCCGGTCGGCAGCGCGGGGGTGCTGAACGTGTAGACGCCGTCGCCGTCGGGGTCGGTGAGCCATGCGCACAGCTGGTCCGGGGCCCAGTCGCTCGGGCACCCGAGCTCGGACTGGAAGCTGCCTGCGAGCGTGATGATCGGGCCCTCGGCGGTGCTCGAGAACTGCTTGCTCACGGGGTCGAAGAAGAACGTGATCGCCCCGCCCGCGTGGGAGTAGGCCACGTTCGCCCCGCTGGGCACGCCGCCCGCACCGAAGCTGACGTCCCAGCTGCCGTTGACGGCGATCTTGTACTCGTAGTCGCCGGCCGGAAGGTCGAACGTGCCCGACCAGATGCCGTCGGTGCCGAGCGTCAGCTGGGCCGCAGCGCAGTCCGGCTGCCAGTCGCCCGGGCAGCCCATCTCGGAGTTGTGCGAGCCGGGCACGGCGACCGAGTCGTAGCTCGGCTGCTCGGGCTCCGCCGGCCCCTCGGTGGTGACGTCGGTGCCGACGGAGGCGAACGTCGAGGCGGCGGAGGCGTCCCCGCCCGCGTCGACGGTCACGGCGCGGTACTCCACGAGCGTGCCTGCGGCGAGGCCCGACACGTCGTGGAAGACCCGCGGCGTGGTGTCCTCGGCCGTGCCGAGAGGGTTCCACGTCTCGGAGCCGACCACGCGCCAGGCGAACGACGTCTCGCGCCACGAGTCCGCCGTCGTCGCCGCGACCGGGCTCACGCCGGTCACGGCGGCGCCGGCCGCCGGCGTCGAGACCTCGATGTCGGCGGCACCGTCCGGGTCGGTCACCGGGGCGTCGGCGACGAGCACGACGGCGGTGCGCGCCGGCACGGTCACGCTCGCCACGCCGTCGGCGTCGGACGTCGTGGCCGACACGTCCCCGTACAGCGGGCTGAAGGCGGCGTCGGCCGTGAGGGTGGGCACGTCGACGGTGCGCGAGGAGGTGGAGTTGTTCGTCACCACGAGGTGCTCGATCCGCTCGGTGCGCTCGACGCGCGAGAACGCGTAGACGCCCGCGTCGGTGTCGACGAGGCGCTCGATCTGCGCGCCGTCGGTGAGCGCCGGGGTGCTGCTGCGCAGCTCGGCGAGGTCGGCGATCGCGGTGTAGAGCGGCGCGTCGGTGTCGAAGTGCGACCCCGTGCCCGCCTGCTCGCCGGTGAGCAGGGTCTGGTCGGCGTACTCGGCGACCTGCGTGGCCAACATGTCCTGGCGGGCGTCCTTGTCCTTGCCGCCGAGGTTGCCCGCGCCCTCGTACCCCGTGAAGCCCTGCTCGTCGCCGTAGTAGACGACCGGCTGGCCGCGCGTGAGGTACATGAGCTGGTGCGCGAGGAGCGAGCGCTGCAGGGGGTCGTCGGTGCCGCGCACCGCGTAGCCGACCCGGCCCATGTCGTGGTTGCCGAGGAAGGAGGGCAGCGCGGAGGCGGACGTGCTCGCCGTCGTGTAGTAGTCGTCGCCCGCGAACAGCGCGGCGAGCGCGTTGGCGGAGTTGCCCGACGCGTAGGAGACCGCCTGCTGCTGGAAGTAGAAGTCGAGCACCGAGTCCATGTCGGTGGTGCGCACGTACGGGCTCAGCTTCGTCGGGTCGGCGTCGTAGACCTCGCCGAACATGAAGAAGTCGGGACGGCCCTGGTCCGCCGCGTGCTGTGAGACGGCCGCGGTGAACGTCTTCCAGAACTCGGTGTTGACGTGCTTGACGGTGTCGATGCGGAAGCCGTCGATGCCGAGGTCGACCCACGCGTCGTACACGTCGATGAAGCCGTTGACGACCTGCGGGTGCTCGGTCATGAGGTCGTCGAGGCCGTCGAAGTCGCCGTACGTGACCGACTCGCCCGTCCAGGTCGAGTTGCCGCGGTTGTGGTAGAGCGTCGGGTCGTTCAGCCAGCTCGGGACGCGGAGGTTCGCGTCCTCGGGGGCGATCACCGGGGTGTACGGGAACGACGTCGCCGCGTCCAGCTCGGGGAAGTCGTTCGTGCCGGCGTAGGTCGCGGGGTCGAAGGCGTTGCCGTCGGCGTCCCGGTAGGGCTCGGCCGACTGCTCGACGTAGCCGTACTGGCCCTCGGCGTAGGAGTTCACGTCCGCCGTGTGGTTCGTGATGATGTCGAAGTAGACCTTGATGTCGCGCGAGTGCGCGTCGTCGATGAACGCCTCGAGCTCCTCGTTCGTGCCGAGGTGCGGGTCGATCTGGGTGAAGTCGGTGATCCAGTAGCCGTGGTAGCCGGCCGAGGCGTTGGCGCCCTCGCCCTGGACCGGACGGTTCATGAACGACGGCGTGAGCCAGATCGCCGTGGTCCCCAGCCCCTCGATGTAGTCGAGCTGGTCGCTCAGCCCGGCGATGTCGCCACCGTGGTAGAAGCCCTTGTCGGTCGGGTCCAGGCCGGTGGTCAGGCGGTCGCCGGTGAGGCCGCCGGTGTCGTTGCTGGTGTCGCCGTTGGCGAACCGGTCGGTCATCACGAAGTAGAACTGCTCGCCCGCGCCCTGCTGGCGCACGGGGGCGGCGACGAGCGCGTCGTCGGCCGCGGTGTAGTCGCCCCCCAGGTCGAGGGGCGTCAGGCCCGTGCGGTGCGTGACGTCGTCGAACGTGAACCGCAGGGTGGTCGGGCCGGCGACCGTGAGTGGCGCGTTGTCGCTGCCGCCCTCCTTGCCGTAGGACTCGTCCCACGCGTTGTTCACCGCGACCTTGTACTCGTACGTGCCGGCCGGGACCTCGAAGTCGGCGGCGTACTGGTTCGCGACGCCGGTCGGGGCCAGTGCGGTGGCCGCGCAGTCGAGCTGCCAGTCCCCCGGGCAGCCGAGCTCGTCCTGGAGGCTGCCGACGAGAGTGAAGGTGCGGTCGCCGTCGGCGGTGGGCGTGACGGCCTCGGCGGTGGTGCCGGTCGCGGGGGCCGCGATCACCGGCGCGGCCACGGCGCCGAGGCCGGTGGGCACGAGCGCGAGGGCGGCGAACGCCGCGATGCGGCGGCGGGCGGGGAGCGGGGTGGGGCTCGAGGTGCGCACGGGTCAGGTCCTGGTCTCGTCGTCGGGTCAGGGTGGTGCGGGTGTTGCTCGTGGTGGTGCGGGTGGTGCGGGTGGTGCGGATGGTGCTGGAGGTGTCCGGTGGAACGGTGGTGCTGGGTCGTGCCGGTGCTGCGCGCAGCGCCGTGGTCGGGGTCAGTCGGCCCGGCGCTTCGTGGCCCGCGGGAGGCGTCATCGCCTCTCGCGAGCCTCCCCAATTGTGACCCGGGACACACGGATACGACAAGAAAGTGAACTGCTTGCAGCACGTATGACGCTGTGTCGAGCACTTGCACACGACTAGCGACCGCCGCGTGAGCGGTGGAAGCGCTCACACGACATCACGTTTTCATCTCGACGTTGCGCGAGTTGCAACGGAGTCTCGGAGCGCGTGCCGTCGCCCTCGCGGCGCCCTCGCCCCCGACCCCGCCGGCGCGCCCCACGTGGACACGGTCACCGCCACGTCCACCCCACACGCGGCCACGGTCCGCTCAGCGCGTCCGACGTGGACACGGTCACCGCCACGTCCACCCCACACGCGGCCACGACCCGCTCGGCGCGCCCCACGTGGACACGGCCACCGCCACGTCCACCCCACACGCGGCCACGACCCCCGCGGCGCGCCCCACGTGGACACGGCCACCGCCACCTCCACCCCACACGCGGCAAGACCGCTGCCACCGGCCGCGGCGTACCTCAGGGGGCCGCCGGCGTCGGTGCAGGTCAGCCAGGGCCCGTGGCGCGGTGAGCCACCCTGCGGTGGACCACCCCAGGTGACCACCCCCGGGGCGGCGCGCCGAGCCAGCGGTGTCGCGCGTGGGAGCAGGTGGCTCTGGCGCCGCCCGTACAAACGACGGCGGGCGGCCACCCGAAGGTGACCGCCCGCCGTCGTGCGTCGTGCGTCGTACGTGAGGCGAGAGGAGCCGCCCGAGGAACCGACGAACCGGCCCCTCAGTCAGCGCCCTCAGGCGACGAGGCTCAGAAGCCCATGCCGCCCATGTCGTCGCCGCCACCGGCCGGGACGGCCGGAGCCTTCTCCGGCTTGTCGGCCACGACGGCCTCGGTGGTGAGGAACAGGCCCGCGATCGACGCGGCGTTCTGCAGCGCGGAACGCGTGACCTTGACCGGGTCGTTCACGCCGGCGGCGAGGAGGTCCTCGTACACCCCGGTCGCGGCGTTGAGGCCGTGGCCGGAGGGCAGGTTGCGGACCTTCTCCGCCACGACGCCGCCCTCGAGGCCGGCGTTGACGGCGATCTGCTTGAGCGGAGCGTCGATGGCCACGGACACGATGTTCGCGCCGGTCGCCTCGTCACCCTCGAGGGACAGGCCCTCGAACGCGACCTTGCCCGCCTGGATGAGAGCGACGCCACCACCGGCGACGATGCCCTCCTCGACGGCCGCCTTCGCGTTGCGCACGGCGTCCTCGATGCGGTGCTTGCGCTCCTTGAGCTCGACCTCGGTGGCCGCGCCCGCCTTGATGATCGCCACGCCGCCGGCCAGCTTCGCGAGGCGCTCCTGGAGCTTCTCGCGGTCGTAGTCGGAGTCGGAGTTCTCGATCTCGGCGCGGATCTGCTGCACGCGACCCTCGATGAGCTCGGCGTCGCCGGCGCCCTCGACGATCGTGGTCTCGTCCTTGGTGACGACGACCTTGCGCGCCTGGCCCAGGTGGGACAGGTCGGCGTTCTCGAGCGTGAGGCCGACGGTCTCGGAGATGACCTGACCACCGGTGAGGATGGCCATGTCCTGCAGCATCGCCTTGCGGCGGTCGCCGAACCCGGGCGCCTTGACGGCGACGGACCGGAAGATGTTGCGGATCTTGTTGAGCACGAGCGTCGCCAGGGCCTCGGACTCGACGTCCTCGGCGATGATGACGAGCGGCTTGCCCGACTGGATGACCTTCTCCAGCAGCGGGAGCAGGTCCTTGACGGTGGAGATCTTCGACTCCACGAGCAGCACGTAGGCGTCCTCGAGGACGGCCTCCTGGCGCTCCTGGTCGGTCACGAAGTACGCCGACAGGTAACCCTTGTCGAAGCGCATGCCCTCCGTGAGCTCGAGCTCGAGGCCGAGGGCGTTGGACTCCTCGACCGTGATGACGCCCTCCTTGCCGACCTTGTCGATCGCCTCGGCGATGAGCTCGCCGATCGCGGGGTCGTTGGCGGAGATGGCGGCGGTGGCGGCGATCTCCTCCTTGGTCTCGATCTCCTTGGCCTGCGTGCGCAGGGCCTCGGTGACGGCCTCGACGGCCTTATCGATGCCCCGCTTGAGGGCGATCGGGTTGGCGCCGGCGGCGACGTTGCGCAGACCCTCGCGCACGAGCGCCTGGGCGAGCACGGTGGCGGTGGTGGTGCCGTCGCCCGCGACGTCGTCGGTCTTCTTGGCGACCTCCTTGACGAGCTCGGCACCGATCTTCTCGAACGGCTCGTCGAGCTCGATCTCCTTGGCGATCGAGACGCCGTCGTTCGTGATGGTGGGGGCGCCCCACTTCTTCTCGAGGACGACGTTGCGGCCCTTCGGGCCGAGGGTGACCTTGACGGCGTCGGCGAGGCGGTTGAGGCCCCGCTCCATGCCGCGACGGGCCTCCTCGTCAAAGGCAATGATCTTGGCCATGTGGCTGTAGATCCTCCGTGTGAGGGGTGGTGGCCGGGCGATGCCCGCGACGGACGACGTCACCCCGGGCGGTCATGTCCCGCCCGGCGCGGCGCCTCATCGGTACCGGCCTTGTTGTCACTCTCACGGCGAGAGTGCTAACGCCATTATTGGCACTCTCCCCTCCCGAGTGCAAGCAGGGCCCGACGACGAGCGCACGCTCCCGAGGCGGGTGCGGCGGGAAGCGGCGCGAGTCGGCACACGGCTCCCGACGGCGAGCGCACGCTCCCGAGGCCGGGTGCGGCGGGAAGCGGCGCGAGTCGGCACGCGGGGGCCCGACGGCGGGACTACCGTGGCCCGATGGCCGGCGGGTCGGGGCGTGGGGGCCCCGGGGGACGTGACGCGCGCCAGCGGCGCGGCGTCGCGGTGTGCGCCGTGCTCGCGGCCCTCGCGTCGATCGCGCCGACCTCGGGGGTCGCCACGCTCGCGACCACCCCGCTGCGTCAGGACGGGCTCGCGGTCTCCGCCGACGGCGTCGTGCACGCCGTCCCCGCCGGAACCGGCGCGACCTATTCCCCCGGCTCCCGCGTCCTCGCCGAGGCGGCCGCGACCGATCCCGCCGCGGCGGCCCTCGCCGCACAGCAGCGCGCGTGGCTCGAGGCCGGGACCACGTGCTCCCCCGACGGCGAGAGCCCCGGCGCCTTCGCCGACCTCGTCGAGGGCGCACTGCTCGACCTGCACGTCCTGCTCGCGCCCACGTCCCCGGACGGCACACCCGCCGCACCCGGCGCGCTCGTCGCCGGCTGGTCGAGCCCGTGGCGCTACGTCTGGCCGCGCGACGCCGCGTTCGCCGCCCTCGCGCTCGCCGAGACCGGCCACACCGACGACGCCCTCGCCGTCCTGTCCTTCCTCGCCGGCGTCCAGCGCTCCGACGGCGCCTTCGCCGCGCGCTACCTGCCCACGGGCGACGGCGTGCCGGACGCCCGCGAGGACCAGCTCGACGGCGTCGGCTGGGTCCTCTGGGCCGCCGACGGCGTGCTCGCCCGGGTGCGCGAGCACTCCCCCGCAGCGCTCGCCTCGGCGCGGGTCGCCGTCGAGCCCCTGGCCTCCGCCGCGACGGCGCACCTGCTCGCCGTCACCGACCCGGGCGACGGCGACGTCCTCCCGCCGGCGTCGTCGGACTACTGGGAGCTGCCCGAGCAGCGCCTCACGCTCGGCACCGCGGGCGCCGTGCTCACCGGGCTCGAGGCGGCGGCGCGCCTGGGCGACGTCGTCGGCGCCGAGGTGGCCGACGCGGCGGCGGCGCGCGCCGGGGAGGTGAGCGACGCCGTCAAGCGCGCGTTCGGACCCGGCTTCCGCCGGTACGGCACCTCCGGGCCGGCGCTCGACGCGCTCGACGCCTCGGTGGCGTTCCTGCTGCCGCCGTTCAACGCGTCGGTCGACGGGGTCGAGGACGCGTGGCGGGCGAGTCTCACCGCGCTGGCCCGCCCCGCGGGTGGCCTCGCGCCCGGCGCGGCATGGCGCCAGGACGGCGTCTCGTGGACGCCCCAGACGAGCCTGTTCGCCCTGACGGCCGCGAGCGCCGGCGACGTCGACCTCGCGACCGACCTCCTGACCTGGCTGGAGCAGCACCGGACCGCCTCCGGCGCGCTGCCCGAGAAGGTGCTCGCCGACGGTAGTCCGGCCGAGGTCGCACCCCTGGCCTGGACCGCGGCCACCGTGGTTCTCGCGGCCTGCGCGCTGCCGGCGCGCTAGGTTGGCGCGGTGTCCCGGACCGCCCGCGAGAGTGCCGACCGGGCCCGCGGACGGGCCACGGTCGGGCCCGAGCGCGCCGGCGGCCAGCCCGACGGCGAATCGGCCGGCGAGCCGGCCGTCGAGCAGGCAGGGCCGTCGACGGCGCCCGCCGAGCCCGTCGACCGGCTCCCCCGCCGAGGACTGATCTGGCGGCTCGTCGCCACCGCCGCGGTGCTCGGGGTCCTCGCGACGGCGCAGGTGGTCGACACCGACGACTTCTGGCCGCTCGGCTCCCTCTCGCAGTACGGCGCGCCGAAGGACGTCAACGGCACGATCCGGTCGGTCTACGTCGAGGCCCTGTTCGAGGGCGAGACGCAGCCGCGCACGCTCGGGCTGTCGGCCGGGTCGACGGGCATCCAGCGCGGGGAGATCGAGGGACAGCTCGGCCGCTTCATCGACGACCCGTCGCTGCTCCAGCAGATCGCCGACTCCTACGCCGAGCTGCGGCCGGACCGCCCGCAGCCCGAGGTCCTCTACCTGCGCCGCTCGGTCACGCAGCTGGAGAACGGGCGCGCCGTGGGCGAGCCGACGATCGAGACGCTCGCCGAGTGGCAGGTGCAGCCGTGATGGGCGGCACGACGGCGAGCCACCAGTCGGCGGCGAGCCGACCCCCGGCCGAGGCGAGCGAGCCGCGGGGGCGAGCCTCCGCCGTCGTGCGCTGGTTCGTCGCGCCCGTGCCCCGGGCGCGGCTCGCCGTGTTCCGGATCCTCCTCTACGCGTTCCTGCCGCTGGAGATCCTCTGGATCCGCGCGAGCGTGGTGGCGCACTCCTACGTGCCCGAGCTGTACCGCCCGACGTGGCTGGCCCGCGCGCTGCACCTGCCGCCGCTCACGCCCGAGGTCGCGATCGCTCTGAGGTGGGGCATCCTCGCGCTGGTCGCGGCTGCGATCGCCGCGGTGCTCGCGGGCCGCTGGCAGCGCACGACGGGCTGGCTCCTCGCGGGCGCGTTCTGGGTCTGGATGCTCAACTCGATGGGCTTCGGCTACGTCAGCCACGACCACCTCGCGATCATGGTCGCGATCACCGTGCTCCCGACGGCGGGCCGCGCCACCCTCGGCGACACGCGCCCGAGCGAGGCGGCCGGGTGGGCGTTGCGCAGCGTGCAGCTCGCCGTCGTCGCTACGTACGTGGGGTCGGCGGTGCTCAAGATCCTGCGCGCCGGCTCGCTGTGGGGCTGGCCCAGCTCGGCGGTGTTCGTCTGGGCGATCACCCGACGCGGGTCGGCGCTCATCCGGTGGACGCTGGACTACCCGTGGCTGCTCGTGATCGGGCAGTGGGGGCTGTTCCTGCTCGAGCTCGCCTCACCGGTGGTGCTGTGGCTGCGCGGGAGGTGGCTGTACCTCATGATCGGCGTCTTCCTGTTCTTCCACCTCATGACGTACCTGTCGCTCGGCATCCACTTCCTGCCGACCGTGGTGTGCTGGGCCGCGTTCCTGCCGCTCGAACGGCTGCCGTTCGTGCGCCGGTTCGCGCGTCGCTGACGCCTGACGGGTGCTACGGCTCAGGCGAGGTAGCGGGACCACCAGTCCAGGATCGCCTCGAACCGCTGCCGACGGTGCGTCGGCCGCCCCGACCGGGACAGCTCGTGCCCCTCGCCCGGGAACAGCAGCAGCTCCGCCTCCACGCCGCGCCGCTTCAGCCCCACGAACCAGCGCTGCCCCTGCTCCACCGGGCACCGCCAGTCCTGCTCGGAGTGAATGACCAGCGTCGGCGTCACGACGTCGCCGATCCGGGCCATCGGGCTCTGCGCCGCGACGCGGTCGGCGTCCTCGCCGAGGTAGCGCAGGCCGAAGAACCAGCCGATGTCGCTCGAGCCCTCGAAGCTCACCGGGTCCAGGAACCCGCGCTCGACGATCGCGGCCCGGAACCGCTCACGCGCGTCAGGCCGGGTCGTGAGCCACGCCGTCATGTACCCGCCGTACGAGCCCCCGAGGACGCCGACGCGCGTGGCGTCGAGCTCGGCGTGCCTTGCGAAGGCGGCGTCGAGGAGCGCGAGCACGTCGTCGGCGTCGACCGTGCCGAAGCCCTCGACGATCGCGCGTCCGTGCGCCGCGCCGTACCCGGCGCTCCCACGCGGGTTGCCGTACACGACGGCGTAGCCCGCCCCCGTGTAGACCTGCACCTCGTCGAAGAACGTGTCCTCGTACGCGGCGTACGGGCCGCCGTGGATGAGCAGCAGCGTCGGGTACGGGCCTTCGCCGTGCACCGCGGGGTCGGGCGTGGTGAGCCAGCCGTGCACGGGCTCGCCGTCGGCGGACGTCGCCGGCACCACCACGGGCACCCGCACCGGGGCGATCTCCCGCAGCGCCGCGCCGAGGTCGGTGAGGTGCGTCTCGCCGTCGGGCGCGGACGCGTCGAGCGTGGCCGGCTCGAGCAGCAGCAGCTCGCCCGGGGAGTCCACGAGCGTCGCGCTCGCGACGAGCCGCCCGTCCGCGAGCGCCGTCGCGCCGGTGATCGAGCCCGGGTGCACGACGTCGAGCACCGCCTCTCCCCCGCCCGCCCCCTCGGCCGTGGTCAGCCGGGCGAGCACGAGCTCGGTGCGGCCCCGGCGCACGCGGCGCAGCAGCACGGGTGCGTCCGCGCCGCCGGGCAGCACTTGGAAGGTGCCGTCGCCCGTGCCACCCGCGAGGTCGTCGAGCAGCGGATCGGTGAGCACGCGGACGTCGGTGAGCGTGCCGCCGTCGAGGCGACCGCGCGCGAGCGCCGAGTTCGTGCCGACGAAGCCGAGCGCGTCCGGGCCGAGGTCGGAGACGAGCAGGTGCAGGACGTCGGGTGCGTCGCGTCCGAAGGCCACGGCGTCGGCGACGAGCGTGCCGGGCAGCTCGACGACGACGGGGCGGACGGGGACGAGCACCCCGTCGCGCGCGGCCTCCTCGTCGTCGGACACGTCGCCGTCGGGCCGGCCGTCCGGTCGGCCGTCGGGCTGACCAGGCTCCGGCAGCGCGAGCCGCACGAGGTCGGCGCCGAGCCGGTCGGCCCGCGCGCGCAGCGCCAGCAGGGCCGCGCCGTCCGGCGTCCAGACGGGGTCGATCACGGCGGGCTCGCCGTCGGTCAGCCGGAGCGGCCGGACCGGTTCGGGCGCGCCGTCGACCGGCCGCGCGGTGCGGGGCACGTCGAGCACGTGGACGTGCGTGGGGCGCCCGATCGTGAACCCGACGCCGTCGCTGCGGTAGGTGAACCGGGTGATCCGGCGCGCGGGCTCGGCCTCGGGACCCACGCCGTCGCGTGTGGAGAATCGGCCCTCCTCCGGCACCCGCGCGACGTAGGCGAGGCGGGTGGAGTCCGGCGACCAGACGGGCCGGCCCTCCACGCCGAGGCGGTGCGCGGTGAGCACGCGCGGCTCCCCGCCCCGGGTGTCCAGCACGGCGAGCTGGGCGCGCCCGTCCACGCGGCGCAGGAACGCGAGCAGGCGGCCGTCGGGGGACAGCACGGGCTGACTGTCGGACTCCCCGGCCGTCAGCGGCCACGCGGGTGCGCCGGACAGCGGGAAGCGCCACAGGCGGCTGCGGTACGCGTCCTCGTCGAGCTCGGGCCGCGCGACGGCGGCGACGGCGTACTCCCCCGTGGGATCGACGGTGGGACGGCCGGGAACGCGCAGGAGCGCGAGGTGCTCGGGCTTCACCGCTCGACCCTACGTCCGGCGGCTGCCGTCCCGATGCAGGTCAGGGGGCGAGCGACGGGGCCGAGCGCTGGCCGAAGCGGTGCCGCAGCGCGCGGCGCGCGGCGAACCAGCCGGACATCCCGTGCACGCCGGGCCCGGGGGGCGTCGACGCCGAGCACAGGTACACGCCCGGCACGCCCGTGGCGTACGGGTCCCACGCGGCGCGCGGGCGCGCGATCATCCCGGTCAGGGTCACCGCGCCCGCGGCGATGTCGCCGCCGACGTAGTTGGCGTTGTGCGCGGCCATCCGGTCCGCGGGCACGCACCGCGAGGTCACGACGACGTCGCGGAAGCCGGGCGCGAAGCGCTCGATCTGGGCGGTCACCGCCTCCGTGACGTCCTCGGGCGAGCCGTGCGGGACGTGCGCGTAGGTCCACAGCGGGATCGCACCGTTCACGCGTCGCGAGGGGTCCACGACGGTCGGGTCGCTCACGAGGACCATGGGCCGCTCGGCGTGCCAGCCGTCGGCGACCGCCTGCTCGGCGTAGGCCATGTCCTGCTGCGAGCCGCCGACGTGCACCGTGCCGGCGTGCTCGACGCCCTCGGCCGCCCACGGCACGGGCTCGCGGAGCACGAAGTCGACCTTGGCGGCCGCGTCGCCGTACTCGTAGGCGGCGTAGGCGTCCCACACCCTCGCGGGCAGCCGCTCGTCCCAGATCCGCAGCACGGCGGTCGGGGTCGTGTCGAAGAGATAGGTGCGCGCGCGGGGCAGCTCCCGCCAGGTGGTGATGCCGCGGCCGGTGACGATCTCCCCGCCGTGCGCGAGCAGGTCCGCCACGAGCGCGTCGGTGATCGCCTGGCTGCCGCCGACCGGGATCGGCCAGCCGCCGGCGTGCGCGAGGCTCGCGAGCAGAAGGGCCGTGCCGGCGGCGGCGAGGCCGGGGACCGGGCCGATCGCGTGCGCCGCGACGCCCGTGATCAGGGCAGGTGCGACGTCGCCGGTGAACCGCCGGCCCCACGCGTTCGTGCCCTGCTCGAGCATGGCCGCGCCGAACGCGAGGGCCGCACGTACGCCGGAGGGGTCGAGCACCTCGCGCGGCACCGAGCGCTTGTCGCCCATCGCGAGGCCGACCACGGCGTCGGGCCGCTCGACGAGCGGGCCCAGCAGCGCGCGCCACGCCGCGCCGTCGGCGCCGAGCCCGGCCGCCGTGCGGTCCAGGTCGTGCCAGGCGAGGCCGGCCCGCCCGCCGTCGAGCGGCTGGGCGTAGGAGATCTCCGGGACGCGCAGGTCCACGCCGCGCGCGGCGAGGTCGAACTCGGCGAGGAACGGGCTGGCGAGCGCCATGGGGTGCACCGCGGAGCAGATGTCGTGGCGCAGACCGGGCGCGAGCTCGGGAGCGAGCTCGAGGTCGAGGGTCCGGGACCCGCCGCCGAGGGTGTCCTGCTCCTCGTAGAGGCGCACGCCGACCCCGGCCCGTGCGAGCGTCACCGCGGCGGCGAGCCCGTTCGGTCCCGAGCCGACGACGACGGCGTCGACCTCCTCGCGGGCCATCAGACCGGCCCCACCGGCTTCGCGGGATCGCGACGCTTGCTGCTGCCACCGCCCGCGAGGCTCGGCATGATCTCGTGGAGCCGATCGACCCACTCGGGCCGGTCGTCGCCGAAGCACTGCTCGATGACCTTCGACATCGCGAACGCCGCGGTCGAGGCACCCGGCGAGGCGCCGAGCAGGCCCGCGATGCTGCCGTCGCCGGCCGCGATGACCTCGGTGCCGAACTCCAGCGAGCCCTTCCTCGTCGGGTGCGGCTTGATGATCTGCACGCGCTGGCCGGCGTTGATGAGGGTCCACTCGGCCTTGCCCGCGTCGGGGTAGAACTTCTGCATGGTCCGCAGGCGCTGCGCCGGCGTCGCGACGAGCTCCTTGACCAGGTACTTCACGAGGTCGAGGTTGTCCTTCGCGACGGCGAGCATCGGCAGCAGGTTGCCGGGGCGGATCGTGCGCAGCGCGTCGAACAGCGAGCCGTGCACGAGGAACTTCATGCTGAAGCCGGCGAACGGCCCGAACATGAGGGCGGTCCGCCCCCCGACCACGCGGGTGTCCAGGTGCGGCACCGACATCGGCGGCGCACCGACGTCGGCGCGGCCGTAGACCTTGGCGTGGTGCTGCGCGACGAGGTCGGGGTCGAACGTGCGCAGGAACTGCCCCGCGATCGGGAAGCCGCCGTAGCCGCGGATCTCCGGGATGCGGGAGGACTGCAGCAGCCGCAGCGCGCCGCCGCCGGCGCCGACGAAGACGAACCGGGCACGCGCCGTTGCCGGCTCGCCGATGGTCTGCCAGGACCGGTCCCGGATCCGCAGGCGCCACCCGTCGCCGTCGCGCCGGACCCCGCGAACCTCGGCGCCGAGGTGGACGACGACGCCGCGGCGCTTCGCGGCGGCGAACATGTCGCGCGTGAGGGCGCCGAAGTCGACGTCGGTGCCCTCGACCACGCGCGTCGCGGCGATCGGCTCATCGGCCGGACGCCCGGCACCGAGCAGCGGTGCCCAGGACCGGATCTCCTCGAGGCTCTCGGAGTACTCCATCGCCGCGAAGTTCGGGTGCGCGCGCATCGCCTCGTACCGCCGGCGCAGGAAGTCCACGCCGTCCGCGCCCGTGACGAGCGTGAGGTGGGGCACGTCGTGCAGGAACGCCGACTCCTCCCCGAGCGCGCCCTTGGCCTCGAGGTAGGACCACAGCTCGCGCGAGGCGCGGAACTGCTCGTTCACGGCCACGGCCTTCGCGATGTCGATGCTGCCGTCGGGGCGCTCGGGCGTGTAGTTCAGCTCGCACAGCGCCGCGTGCCCGGTCCCGGCGTTGCGCCACGGGTTGGAGCTCTCCTGCGCGGCCTCGGGCAGGCGCTCGTAGACGTGGACGGTGGCGCCGGGGTCGAGCTCGGTGAGCAGGAGCGCGAGGGTGGCGCTCATGATGCCGCCGCCGATGAGGGCGTAGTCGACCGTGGCGTCGTTGCGCGGTGTGGGCATGGGCCCACCGTAGAACGTCGGCGGACGGAACGCGGAACCGGGGTCGTGCACCTCACGCCGATGCGTCCGTGCGCGGAAGGTGCCCGGTTCTTCGCTCGGGGCCGACCGGGTGGTACGGAGGGCGACGGCGGTGTGTAGACGGGGGCGGGGAGCCGTCAGCCCGTGAAGTCGGAGCGCAGCACCACGGTGATCGACTCGACGCTCGCGAGCTCGGTGACGGGGCCGATGCCGAGCGCCTGCGCGATGGCCTGCGCCTCGTCGGCTAGATCGGCGTCGCGGTAGAACACGGTCGACACGGTCGGCTCGGCCGACTGGTAGTTGCCCGAGCTCACCGAGGTCCAGCCTGCGGCCACGAGCTGCTCCTGGACCGATCCGGCGAGACCCTGGACGCGTGCGCCGTTGAGGACGCTGACCGCGACAGCCTGGTCGAGCGGGGGCGCCTGCGACTCCTCCTGCGTGGGCTCCGAGCTCGGCTCGGTGCTCGCGTCGGCACTCGGTTCGGCGCTCGCCGCGCCGTCGGTCGCCGCTGCGCCGTCGGTGGCGTCTTCGGTCGCGGTGACCGCGGGGGTGGGCTCGGTGGCGGGTGAGCCGCCGTCCGACGTCGCGAGCTTGACCACGGCGATCGCGAGCAGCGGGGCCAGGATCACGACGGCGATCAGCGGCCCCCACACGCGCCACCACGGGCGAGGCGCGCGGTGCACGGCCTGCGGGGAGCGCTCACGGCCGAGGACGTCGAACTCGTCCTCGGGGTAGGGGTAGTCGTCCTGGGCCACGTGGGGAGACTATCGGCCCGCGGCCGGGAGATCGGTGAGGCGTCGCGCCTGGCGAGCCTGCTGCCGCTGCGCGCGCAGGCGCCGCAGCCGCTTGACGAGCATCGGGTCGACCGCGAGCGCCGCCGGGGAGTCGATGAGCACGTTGAGAGTCTGGTAGTACCGCGTCGCGGTCATCCCGAACAGCTCGGCGATCGCCGACTCCTTGGCACCGCCGTGCCGCCACCAGCCGCGCTCGAACTCCAGGACTGCACGCTCGGTGTCGGTGAGGCCGTTCTCGAGGCCGGCGTCGCTGCGCGAGCCGTCGGGCTCGACGCCCGGGGCGGCGTGCTCGGGCACTGCGCTCATCGGTCCTCCTCACGTCGGTCCGGCTTTCGTCGCCGGGAGCCGGTCCCACCGCGCGTCGCGCCCGGAACCCTCGTCCCGGTCATGCTAGTGCGCGAACGACACCGGTGTCATTCGACCCCCACGGGTGCGGGTCGCACCTCGGACGACCGGTGCGACGCGCTCGGCGAGCCGACGCGCCCGCCGACGCGACGCCGTCGGGCACGGCTGCGGGCACGACGGCGGAACGACCGCGGGCGGAACATCCGGCAGGATCGCGGACGTGCCGACATCACCGCGCCCCCTCGCCGAGCTCGTCGCCCCGGACTGGGCGAGCGCGCTCGCCGACGTCGAGCCCCAGGTGCACGCGATGGGGGAGTTCCTGCGGTCCGAGCTCGCGGCGGGGCGCTCGTTCCTCCCGGGCGGCGCGCACGTGCTGCGGGCGTTCGAGCGGCCGCTCGCCGACGTGCGGGTGCTGGTCGTCGGGCAGGACCCGTACCCGACGCCGGGTCACGCCGTCGGGCTCTCGTTCTCGGTCGCGCCCGACGTGCGGCCGGTGCCGCGCTCGCTGGCCAACATCTACCTCGAGCTGGTGGACGACGTCGGCGTCCCGATGCCCACCACCGGCGACCTCACGCCGTGGGCCGACGCCGGGGTCCTGCTGCTCAACCGGGTGCTGACCGTGCGCCCGGGCGCCGCCGGGTCGCACCGGGGGAAGGGCTGGGAGGAGGTGACCAGCGCGGCGATCGCGGCTCTGGTGGCGCGGGGCGGTCCACTCGTCGCGATCCTGTGGGGCCGGGACGCCCAGACGTTGCGCGGGGCGCTCGGGTCGGTGCCGGTCGTCGCGAGCCCGCACCCCTCGCCGCTGTCGGCGCACGCGGGGTTCTTCGGGTCGCGACCCTTCAGCCGCACGAACGCGCTGCTGGTGGAGCAGGGTGCGGAGCCCGTGGACTGGCGCCTGCCCTGATCTCACCCGCGCGCATCCCACCCGCGCGCAGGGGGCGTGGCGAGGGCGGCGTGGGGCACCATGGGGCCATGAGCACCACGTCCCGGTGGACCTCCTACCTCGCGCTCGGCGACTCCTTCTCGGAGGGCCTGTGGGACGTCGTCGACGACGACGGCGCCGCGAACCCCGACCTGTCGCGGTGGGCGAGCGACCACCCCCACGATCCGGACGTCACGCACCTGCGCGTGCGCGGCTGGGCCGACATGCTCGCCGCCCACCTCGCCGCGCGGTCACCCGCGGGCGAGGTGCGCTACGCGAACCTGGCGATCCGCGGGCGGCTGCTGCCCGCCGTCGTGGCCGAGCAGGTGCCGCGTGCGCTCGAGCTGCGGCCCGACCTCGTCTCGCTGGTGGCGGGCGGGAACGACATCCTGCGCCCCGCCGTCGACCTGGACCGGATCGCGGGCCTGCTCGAGGATGCCGTGCGCGAGCTGCGCGCGGCCGGGTGCGACGTGCTGCTGGCGACCGGGATGGACACGAAGGACTCCCCGCTCGTGTCCGCGACGCGGTCGCGGGTCGGGGTGTTCAACGCCCACCTGTGGACGATCGCGCAGCGGCACGGCGCGCACGTCGTCGACGTGTGGGGTCTGCGGGCGCTGCGGGACTGGCGGATGTGGGCCACCGACCGGATCCACCTCACCGCCGAGGGCCACGCCAGGGTCGCGCAGGCTGCGCTCGTCGGCCTCGGCCTGACGCCGGACGACCCGGGCTGGGACGACCCGCTCGAGCCGTTGGCCGCGCTGCCCGCGCTGCGCCAGCTCGGCGTCGACGCGGCGTGGGTGCGTGACCACGCCTACCCGTGGGCCACCCGGCGCCTGCACGGCCGGTCCTCGGGCGACCTGCGGGTCGCGAAGCTGCCGGAGTGGAGCACCGTGCGAGCCGTCGACGTGGCGAGCGACGCGCTCGAGTGACGCTCGCCGTCGGGCACTGCGCACCGCACCGACGACGGTGATGGAGCCTCCTGTCGGATTCGAACCGACGACCTGCTGTTTACAAGACAGCTGCTCTGGCCAGCTGAGCTAAGGAGGCGTGCCGCCGCGGCGGCGCGGCCATCATGCCACGCCGCCGCAGGCGGACCTCAGCCTCCGACGCCCTGCTCGGCGAGGTAGGAGGACAGCGTGCCGGGCTCGTAGAAGTTGACCGTCTGCGGCAGGGTCTTGCCGTCCAGCTTCACGGTCGGGGTGCCGCTGACGCCCTCACGCTTGGCCTGCTGCGTGGCGACGGCGACCCACTCGTTGTACGTGCCGTCGGTGAAGGTGTCGGCCACCTCCTGCGGCACGCCTGCGTCGACGGCGATCTGGGCGATCTCGTCGTCCGTGAGGCCCTCGGTGTTCTCCTCGGGCTGCTGTGCGAACAGGCCCTCGACGAACGGGACGAACGCGTCCGGGGCCTCGGAGGCGACGGTGGCCGCCGCGTTGGCCGTGCGGGTGGAGTACTGCGTGCCCATCGAGAGGCTGTCGAGGTTGGCGAGCAGGTGGTAGGTCACCGTGAGGTCGCCGGAGCTGCGCAGCGTGTCGAGGTCGGACCCGTTGGCGTCCTCGAACATGCCGCAGTAGGGGCACATGAAGTCGAGGTACACCTGCAGGTCGGAGGCGCCCTCGTTCACGGTGCCGGCGGCCGTGGCGCCGACCGAGATGCCGCCGCTGCTGTCGGAGTTCGCGGGCGTCGCGCCGTCGAACTCGTCGAGCAGGGTCTTCTGGGACTCGGCGTAGATCCAGATGCCGGCAGCGACGACGAGGACGACGACGCCGGCGAGGACACCGAGCAGGATGTTCCGGCTCCGGCGCTCGCGGGCGGCCTGCTCCTGGCGCAGCTTCTCGGCCTGGGCGCGAGCGGCGTCGCGGCGCTGCTCGCGGGTGGGCTTGGTGTTCTTGGGGGTGGTCATGAGGTCTCCATCGGGGAGGTCGTGCGGAAGGTGGGTCGCGGGTGCCCGACGGCGCGGCGGCGTCAGGCGGCGAGCGCGGGCGGACCCCGCCAGGCCACGACGGCGCCGCTCACCAGCGTGCGGCGCACCACCCTCGGGCGCGGGGTGCGCAGCGACCGGGCGACCCGGACGGGACCGCCGACCCGCGGCACCCGGCGACCGGGGAGCACGGCGTCGAGCACGCGCCGCACGAGCGCACCGGCTCGTCGGGCCAGCAGCCCGACCGTGCCGGCACCCGTCAGCCCCCAGGACCAGGCCACAATCGTCGTGAGGGCGAGGGAGCAGACCACCGCGACCGCGCCGTCGTCGAGCCCCACCCCGGTGGGGCAGGCGTCGACCGGACGGAGGAAGGCGAGGTGCGCCTCGAGCATCGCGTGACCCGTGGGCACGCAGGCCCGCAGCTCGACGAGGCCGGAGGCGGCCAGGGCGCGCAGCGACCCGGCGAGCACGACGGCGAGCGCCACCGTGGTCGTCACTCCCATCCGCACCGGTCCATGGTACGGGCGCGAGGGCTTGCGTCGGTCGCCGGCGCTCGCTGGCGCTTGCGTCGGTCGCGTCAGTCGATCGCGGAGTCGAGCCCGGCGTCGATCCCGATGACGACCTTGAGGCCGCGGCGCGCGACGCCGCTCGCGAATGCCTCGGCCGCCTCGCTCAGCGGGAGGCGCTCGGTGACGAGCGAGTGCACGTCCACGGCGCCGGAGGCCACCAGCGCGATGGCGCGCGGGTACATCTCCTTCATCCGGCGCACCATGACGAAGGTGAGGCCCTTGCGGCGGGCGACACCGGCGCCGAAGGAGGAGCGGTCGTCGTCCGGGATGCCGGCGAGCACGACCCGCGCCCCGGGGCGGGCGAGGGTGACCGCGGAGGCGATCGCGTCGTCGTTCCCGGCGACCTCGAAGACGGTGTGCGCACCCAGCGGGTCCGAGAGCGCCGCTGCGGCGGCGTCGAGCTCGCCCGGCGCGAACGCCGCGTCCGCGCCGTAGCGCAGCGCGGCCTCGCGGCGGTGGTCGAGCGGCTCGATCGCGACGACGCGGCCGCCGCCGAAGGCCTTGGCGAGCTGGACGAGCAGCAGTCCGATGGGCCCGCACCCGACGACGACGATGTCGTGCGCGAGCCGCGCGTGGGCGAGGTCCCAGGCGTGCAGCGCGACGCCGAGTGGCTCGAGCACCGAGCCGTCGGCGCCGGTCATCCCCTCGGCGAGGGGGTGCAGGAGGTGGGTCGGCCACACCTTGTGCTCCACGAGGCCGCCCTCGGTGCTGGAGTGGCCGGAGAAGCGAACCTGCGGGCAGAGGTTACGGTGCCCCTCGGCGCACAGCGCGCAGTGCTCGCACGGGATCGCCGGGTCGAGGGCCACCCGGCGACCGGCGAACGGCCCGTCGACGGCGATGCCGGCGAGCTCGTGACCGGGCACGAGCGGCTCGGTGAGCACGGCGTCGCCGATGCCGCCCTCCGCGAACCAGTGCAGGTCGCTGCCGCACAAACCCATGTCGGTCATCCGGACGAGCGTCTCCCCCTCCCCCGGCGTGGGCAGCGGCACCTCGTCGATGCGCAGGTCGCCGGCCGCGTGCAGCCGGCCGCGATGCATCCGTGCAGGAAGGGGGGACGGGATGGCGGTGGGCTGGCTCGACACGGCGAGTTCTCTCCTCGACACGGGGGCGGTTTCTCCCACCCTAGCTCATTAGTTTAGCCATCAAATCAATACCGGACTCGCGCCTCAGCTCACCGGGCCGGACGAGGAGAACGAGTCCGGGTCCTGCCACCGCGTCGGCTTCACCCCGAGCCGGGCGTTCACGGCGTACGTGATCCCCCACAGCACGAGCCCGACGACGAGCAACGTCCCCGCGACCCGGTACTGCAGCGGGTCGCGACCGGCCAGCGGGGTGACGAGGTAGAGACAGCTGAGGGCCCCCAGCACCGGGATCACGGTCGGCGTCCGGAAGGCCTCCGGCGGCGCCGGGTCCCGGCGCAGCACGAGCACCGCGACGTTCACAACGGCGAACACCGCGAGGAGCAGCAGCGCCGTCGTGCCACCCAGGACGGCGATGACGTTCGAGTCCGGCGTCAGCGACACGGCCGTGATGACGCCGAACGCCATCACGGTGGTGAAGACGATCGCGACCCACGGTGTCCGCCGCCCCTCGTGCACCCTGCCGAGCACGGGCGGCAGCACGCGCTGGCGCGCCATGCCGTAGATGAGGCGGCTCGCCATCAGCATGTTGATGAGCGCGGAGTTCGCGACGGCGAACATCGAGATGAACGGCAGGATCCGGTCGATCGGCAGGCCGGGGGCGCCGACCTTCACCACCTCCACGAGCGGCGTCTCGCTCGCGGCGAGGTCACCCACCGGGAGCAGCGCCACCGCAACGACGGCGACAAGCACGTAGATCACCCCGGTGATCCCCATGCCCGTCAGCATGATCCGGGGGAAGATCCGCGCGGGCTCCTTCGTCTCCTCCGCCATGTTGACCGAGTCCTCGAAGCCGACCATCGCGAAGAACGCGAGCGACGTCGCGGTCGTGACCGCGAGGAAGACGCTCTTGTCCTGCGGCGTGTCGAACGCGACCACGCGCGAGAAGTCGGCCATCCCGAACGCCGTGAGGCCCACGAGGATGACGAGCAGCAGGCCCGAGAGCTCGATGAGGGTGAGCACGACGTTGGCCTTGACGCTCTCCCCGACCCCGCGGAAGTTCACCAGCGCCAGGAGCGCCATGAACACGAGCGCGACGGCGAGGATCGCCGTCGCGGAGGCGTCCCACCCCACGCCGGTGGCGAAGTTCGCCGCGAAGGCGCGCGACGCCGTCGAGGCCGACGTGATGCCCGAGCTCATGACGATGAAGGCGACGAGGAAGGTCACGAGGTGGATGCCGAACGCCTTGTGCGTGTACAGCGCCGCGCCGGCGGCCTGCGGGTACTTCGTGACGAGCTCGAGGTAGCTGAACGCCGTGAGCGTCGCGACGGCGAACGCGATGAGGAAGGGCAGCCACGCCGCTCCCCCGACCTCCCCCGCGACCTGGCCCGTCAGGGCGTAGACGCCGGTACCGAGGATGTCCCCCACGATGAACAGCAGCAGCAGCTTCGGGCCGATGGCCCGCTTCAGCTCCGGCTCCGCAGCGGTGTGGGTCGTCACCAGTCACAGCCTGCGCCTGCGGCGCCCTGCTTGTCGAGAGTGCTGCGGGGCGAGCTCGTACGCGGACGCCTCGCGCTCATCCCCCGCGCTCATCCCCCGCGCTCCTCCCTCGCGCTCATCCCCCGCGCTCATCCCCCGCGCTCCTCCCCCGGGCTCCGCCCTCGCGCGCGGGAACGGCCCGCAGCGACGAGACCGGCCCGCAGCGGACCGTTCTCGTCGCCACCGGCCGTCCTCGGCGAGACGCGGGTCAGCGGGGTGACGGAAACCCTCTCGCGAAAGGACCGAAACCCTCTCGCGAAAGGACCGGAACCCTCTCGCGAAAGGACCGAAACCCTCTCGCGAAAGGACGGAAACCCTCTCGCGAAAGGACCGGAACCCTCTCGCGAAAGGACGGGAATCACCTCGCGAAGGTCAGAAGCCCTGGGCGAGGCGGTAGTACGCGGCGTTCCAGCGCAGCTCGTTCTTCAGCCCGCGGATCGTCGTGTCCTCGTCGATCACCACGAGCTCGGTCCGCAGGATCTCGGCGAAGTCCTCCCACGCCTCGATCCCGACGGCGGTGCTCATCACCGTGTGGTGCGCGGCGCCCGAGAGCAGCCACGCCTTCGCGGACGTGGCGAAGCTCGGCCGCGGCACCCACACCGCGGAGGCGACCGGGAGGTTGGGCAGCTCGTGGTCGGGCCCGACGACGTCGACGACGTTCGCGACGAGCCGGAACCGCTCGCGCAGGTCGGCGAGCGACACCACGACGGCCTCGCCTGGGTCGGTGTCGAACTTCAGCCGGACCGGGTCGTCCTTGCCGCCGATGCCGAGCGGGTGCACCTCCAGGCGCGGCCGGCCGACGGTGAGCGACGGGCACACCTCGAGCATGTGCGCGCCGAGGATCTTCTCGCGGCCCTCGGCGAGCTCGTAGGTGTAGTCCTCCATGAGCGACGCGCCGCCGGGCAGGCCGTGGCCCATCACCTTCGCGACGCGCACGAGGATCGCGGTCTTCCAGTCGCCCTCGGCGCCGAACCCGTACCCCTCGGCCATCAGCCGCTGCACCGCGAGCCCGGGCAGCTGCTTGAGGTCGCCGAGGTCCTCGAAGCTCGTCGTGAAGGCGGAGAACCCGCCCTCGACGAGGAAGGCACGCATCCCGGCCTCGATCGCGGCGCCGTCGCGCAGGTTCTGGTGCTTCTCGCCGCCGGGCAGGAGCTCGGGGGCGACGTCGTACTCGGCGAGGTAGGTCTCGATGAGGGCGTCGACCTCGGTGTCGGACACGGCCGCGACCTTCGCGGCGAGCTCGTTGACGCCCCACGTGTTGACCTGCACGCCGAACACGCGCTCGGCCTCGGTCTTGTCGCCCTCGGTGACGGCCACGAACCGCATGTTGTCGCCGAACCGGGCGAGCTTGAGGCCGCGGGCGTGCGCCCAGCCGGTCGCCGCGCGGGCCCACGTGCCGATCTCGGCCCGCACGTCGGCGCGCGAGGCGTGCCCCACGACCGTCTTACGCGCGATCCCGAGCCGTGAGGCGATGTACGCGAACTCGCGGTCGCCGTGCGCGGCCTGGTTGGTGTTCATGAAGTCCATGTCGATCTCCGCCCAGGGGAGCTCGACGTTGGCCTGCGTGTGCAGGTGCAGGAACGGCTTGCGCAGCGCGTCCAGGCCGGTGATCCACATCTTCGCGGGGCTGAACGTGTGCATCCACGCGATGACGCCGACGACGGCGGGGTTCGCGTTGGCCTCGTCCGCCACCCGGCGGATGGCCTCGGTGTCGGTGAGCAGCTCCTTGAACACGACGCGGACCGGGATCTCCGGCGAGCCGTCCAGCAGCGCGACGATGTCGCGCGAGTTCGCCGTGACCTCCTCGAGCGTCTCGGGGCCGTAGAGGTGCTGGCTCCCGGTGAGGAACCAGATCTCGCGCCCGGCGAACGGGTCGGCGGTGGTGGGGTTGGTGGGAGGCGTGCCGGGAGTAACGGTCATCGTCGGGTCCTTCGGGTCAGTGCAGCGGATCTGAGGGGAAGCCAAGGACGGGCAGTACGGGCGGTTCGACTGGCAGGGCGTGCCGCGTCAGCGCCCGTACACGTTCTGGTACCGGTCGTAGAGGGAGTCGATCTTGTCCTGCTCGATCGGGTGCGGGGTGCCGAGCTGGAGCGCGATGTGGATCGTCCGCGCGACCTCCTCGACCATCACGGCCGCCTTGACCGCCGCCTTGGCGTCGGCCCCGATCGTGAACGGCCCGTGGTTGGCCATGAGCACGGCGGGGCTGCGCGAGGAGCGCAGCGTCTCGACGATGCCGCGGCCGATCGAGTCGTCCCCGATCAGCGCGAACGGCCCGATCGGCACCTCGCCGCCGAACTCGTCGGCCATCATCGTGAGCACGCACGGGATCGGCTCGCGCCGCGCGGCCCACGCGGTCGCGTAGGTCGAGTGCGTGTGCACCACGCCCCCGACCTCGGGCATGTGGCGGTACACGTACGCGTGCGCCGCGGTGTCGCTCGACGGCGAGCGGTCGCCCTCGACCAGCGTCCCGTCGAGGTCGCACACCACCATCGACTCGGGCGTGAGCGTGTCGTAGGTGACGCCGGACGGCTTGATGACCAGCAGGTCCTCGGGTCCGGGCCCGCCGTCGGGATCGGCGACCACGCGCTGGGAGACGTTGCCGGCGGTCCACACCACCAGCCCCCACCTCGGCAGCTCGGCGTGCAGCGCGGCGACCTGTACGCGGGCCTGCGCGACGGCGTCGCGCAGGTGCTCGGGGACGGTCCGGGACTCGGTCATCGGGTTCGCTCCTTCTCTCGCGGGTTCTCGCGGTTGGCTCGCGGGACGGTCTCAGACGCTCTCGCCGGCGGCGCGCTCGACGGCGAGGCCCGCCTCGTAGCGCTCGAGGAACCTCGCGTAGCCGGCCACGTCGGCCGGGTCCGGCTCGACCACGACCGAGGCCGCGTCGGCGAAGACGCGCTCGGTGAGCCAGGTGCCGAGATCGGGCGCGGCCTCGCCGTCGGACGCCTGCGCGGCCAGGAGGTACGCGGCGAGCACCGCGATCCCCCAGGCGCCGCCCTCGCCGGCGGTCGTGCCGACGGCGACGGGCGCCCCGACGGCGGCAGCGAGCAGCCGCTGCGCGACGCCCGCAGTGCGGAACAGCCCGCCGTGCGCGAGCAGCGCGTCGACCTCGACGCCCTCGCGCTCGAGGATCCGCATGCCGAGGCTGAGCGTGCCGAACGCGCCGAAGACCTGGGTGCGGGCGAAGTTGGCCAGAGTCAGCCGGCTGTCCGGCGTGCGCACCACGAGCGGCCGGCCCTGCGTCAGCCCCGTGATCGGCTCGCCCGCGAGGTAGTTGTAGGCGAGCAGGCCGCCACCGTCGGGCTCGCCGTCGAGCGCGGCGCGCAGCAGCACGCCGAACACCTCGTCGGCGTCCGCCGGGTGGCCGAGCGCTCCGGCGAAGGCGTGGAAGACGCTCGCCCACTCGCCGAGCTCGCTCGCGCCATTGTTGCAGTGCACCATCGCCACGAGGTCGCCCGCGGGCGTCGTGACGAGGTCGATCTCGTGGTGCACGGCCGCGAGCGGGCGCTCCAGCACGACCATCGCGAAGATGCTCGTGCCCACGCTCACGTTGCCCGTGCGCGGCGCGACGGCGTTCGTCGCCACCATCCCCGTTCCCGCGTCACCCTCGGGCGGGCACAGCGGGATGCCGGCCGTGAGCACGCCGCTCGGGTCCAGCAGCGCGGCGCCCTCGGCGGTCAGCGCGCCCGCGGGCCGGCCGGCCGGCACGGCGGCGGGGAACAGGTCGACGACGGCGGGCAGCGGCGACGCGTCCGTCTCGCCACCGCGGCGGCGGGCCAGGAGGCCCTCGAAGGTGGCCAGCGCGGCCGCGTCGTAGTCGCCCGTCGCGGGGTCGATCGGGAAGATGCCGGACGCGTCGCCCACGCCGACGACCTTCTCCCCCGTCAGGCGCCCGTGCACATAGCCGGCCAGCGTCGTGACGTGGGCGACGTGGTCGAGGTGGGGCTCGCCGTCGAGCACGGCCTGGTAGAGGTGCGCCACGGTCCAGCGCAGCGGGATGTTCGCGCCGAGCGCCTCGGTCAGCTCGGCCGCCGCGGGGCCCGTGGACGTGTTGCGCCACGTGCGAAACGGCACCAGCTGCTCGCCGGACGCGTCGAGGGCGACGTAGCCGTGCATCATCGCCGAGACCCCGATCGCCCCGACCGTCGTCAGGCGCACGCCGTGGGTGCGCTCGACGTCGGCGAGCAGCGCCGCGACGGCGTCCTGGAGCCCAGCCCACACCGCGTCGAGGGCGTACGTCCACACGCCGTCGACGTACTGGTTCTCCCACGCGTGGCTGCCCGTGGCGAGCACCGCGTGGTCGGCGCCGACGAGGCAGGCCTTGATTCGGGTCGAGCCGAGCTCGATGCCCAGCGTGGTGCGACCGGCGAGCAGGTCCGCGCGGGCCGCGCCGGTCTCGGGCGCGTCGCCCTGCGAGCTGTTCAGCATGGTCACCGGGACCCGCCCTTCTCCGAGCCGCACTGCCCGGTCCTGTGCCGTCGTGATCCTTGCGGCGGCCGCTGCGCTCGCGCGCGGCGGTCGCGTCCGTCGTGGTGATGTGAGCGTTCACACTACCAGGGGTGCCGCGCGGCCGCGACATCGGCATCGGCGGCGCCGGGTCAGCGCGTCGGCGGGGCCGTGCTGGCCCGGACCACGAGCTCGGGCACCACGGCGGCGGCTCCCCTGTCGCCGGCGCCATCCTCAGCCCCCTCGCCGGCGGCGGGTTCCCTCGCCGGCTCGTCGCCTGCGCGGCGGTCCGCCTCGATCGCGCCGAGCAGCTCGGTCATCGCGGCCTGCGCGAGCTCGGTGAAGTCCTGGCGGACGGTGGTGAGCGGCGGCCGGAAGTAGTCGGTGCCCTCGATGTCGTCGAAGCCGGTGACACTGATGTCGCCCGGCACGTCGATGCCCGCCTCGCCGAGGGCCCGAAGCAGCCCGAGGGCCATCTGGTCGTTCGCGACCGCGACGGCCGTGGGGCGCGAGGCGCTCGACGCGATCTCCTGCCCCACGCGGTAGCCCGCCTCGGCGGACCAGTCCCCGGCCCACACGTGCGCCGGCTGCAGCCCGGCCGCGGCCAGCTCCTCGTGCCAGCCACGCTCACGCTCACGCGCGTCCAGCCAGTCGGGGGGACCGGTCAGCAGGGCGATCCGCTCGTGCCCGAGGTCGACGAGGTGGCGCAGTGCGGACCGCGCCCCGGCGGCCTGGTCGGCGCCGACCGCCACGTAGCGGTCGCTGGGTTCCACCCCGGCCGCCACCAGCAGCAGCGGCGCGCGTGAGGTGATGTCCGCGAGCGCCTCGACCACGCGGATCCGCGGAGCGATGACGACGACGGCCTCGACCGCCTGGGAGTCGAAGTCGCCGAGCGCCCGCGCGACCGCCGCGAGCAGGTCGTCCTCGCCCGGACGGACCGCCGTGACGTGCACCGAGTAGCCCGCCGCGCGCGCCGTCTCCTCGATGGCCATGAGCGTGGACATCGGCCCGAACTTGGCCGAGCCGCTCGTCACGACGCCGAGCAGGCCCGAGCGGGCCGTGACGAGCGCCCGGGCGAGCCGGTTCGGTCGGTAGCTGAGGTCGTCCATCGCCGCCAGGACGCGCTCGCGCGTGGCGGGCCGGACGCTGGGATGGTTGTTGAGGACGCGTGAGACCGTCTGGTGCGACACCCCGGCGAGCCTGGCGACGTCCGCCATGCCCGCAGGGCGTCCCGCGCTCACGCTCGGTGCCCCTCGCCGTCGGCGCCCTCGGGGTCGGCCTCGCGGGCGAGCTCGTCCGCCCGCCGCGCCGCGGCTCGGGCCGCCGCCACGTAGGCCGCGCGGACGGCGCGCTCGTCGAGCTCGGCGAGCGCGGCGAGCGTCGTGCCGCCCGGTGAGGACACCGCCTCGCGCAGGATCGCCGCGTGCTGCCCGGACTCGGCCGCGTAGACGCCCGACCCCGCCACGGTGTGCGCCGCGAGCTGCTGCGCGAGCGCGCGCGGCAGTCCGAGCAGCGTGCCGGCCTCGGCGAGCGCGTCGACCATGGCGAACACGTACGCGGGCCCGGACCCGGAGATCGCGGTGACCGCGGACTGCAGCGCCTCCGGCACCGAGACCACGAGGCCCGTCCCCGCGAGCAGCGTCTCCACGAGGGCCACGTGGTCGGGGCTCGCGTGCCTGCCGGGGCTGACGGCGCTCACGCCGCGCCCGATCGTCGCGGGCGTGTTCGGCATGACCCGGACCACGGGCACGCCGGCGGGCAGGCGACGCTCGTAGAACGTGGACGGCAGGCCCGCGGCGATCGACACGACGAGCGTGTCGGGCCCGACGGCGTCGCGCACCGACGCGAGCGCGTCCGCCATGTACTGGGGCTTGACCGCGAGCAGCACGACGTCGGCCCCCGCCGCGGCCGCGGCGTTGTCGGCGCCGCCGGAGACCGAGGCGGCCTCGCCGTCGTGCCGCGCGGCGACCTCGCGCGCGACGTCGCCACGCACGTCGGTCACCGCGACCTCGGTGACGGCGTCCGCCGCCACGAGGGAGGACAGCACGGCGCTGCCCATCACCCCGGAGCCGATCAGCGCGATCTTCATGTCACATCCCGAACGCGTCGTAGAACGTGCCGCCCGCCCCGACCGGGGTGATCGCGACGAACGCGGTGGCTCCGTTGTTCCACGCCACCCGCTCGCCCGTCTCGGAGGAGAGGATCCGCATCGTGCCCGCCTGCTGACCCGCCACGACGACGGGCTCCTCGCGCGAGACGGTGCCCTCCAGGCCGAGCGCCGCGACGTACGCCGCGGCGGCCTCGGGGGTGCGCCACTGCGTGACGGCGACCGCAACGTCGGTGGTGGCGTCGCCCGAACCGTCGGAGTAGGTGAGCGTGTACGCCTCGAGCGGCTGCCCCGTGACCCCGGCGGCGGCCGCGACCGCCGCCGGGTCGTCCACCGTCTGCGCCGACACCGCCCACTTCAGCACCGCGTCCGGCAGCGCCGCCAGCAGGGCCGTGCTCTTGTCCCGCTCCACGGGCGCCACCACGGGCGTCGGGGTCGGGCCGGTGATGGTCTCTCCGGGCACGGGCTCGAGGGCCTCGAGCTCGGCGGCGGGCCGGTTGAGCAGCACGATCGTGAGCACCACGCCGAGCACCACGACGAGCGCCACGAGCGCGAGGACGATCCGGCGCCGCCGGATCACCGCGGGCGACGCCGTCGAGCCGGAGCCGTCGCCGCTGCCCATGGCGCCGCTCGCCGCGGCGGCAGCTCCCCCGCTCGCCTCGGGCGCTCGGCCGGGTGAGCCACCCGACGCCCGCGCGCGGCGATCGGCCGGGCGCTCGGTCGGCGGCGTGGCGCCGGTGTCGGTGGGGTCGGCGGGAGCGTTCACCCGGAAGGTCCTCTCGGGGCGGTGCGGTCGGGCCGGGGGCGCCCGGCCGTCGCGGCGAGCCTAGGGGACGGCGAGGCGGGGGTGTCGGTCCCGCGCGGTAGCGTCCCGAACATGGCGACGACCCGCGGCTCCGGACCCTCTGCACGGGGGCGCGCCGCCGCGCCGTCGTGGTCGTGCACGGAGTGCGGCTGGGGCGCCGCGAAGTGGGTGGGGCGCTGCCCGGGCTGCCAGGCGTGGGGCACGATGACCGAGGTCGGCGCCCCCGAGCCCGCCCGCACCACCGCCGCAGCACCGCCGCGCAGCCCCGCGCGCCCCATCGCCGACGTCGAGATCGCGCTGGTCGCACGCCGGTCCACGGGCGTGGGCGAGCTGGACCGGGTGCTCGGCGGCGGCCTCGTCCCGGGCGCCGTCATCCTGCTCGCGGGCGAGCCCGGCGTCGGCAAGTCGACCCTGCTGCTCGACGTCGCGGCGCGCACGGCGCGCACCGGCAGCCGCGTCCTCTACGTCACGGGTGAGGAGTCCGCCGCACAGGTGCGCCTGCGCGCCCAGCGGATCGGCGCCGTCGAGGACGGGCTCATGCTTGCGGCCGAGGGCGACCTGGGCGCGCTGCTCGGCCACGTCGAGGCCGTCGAGCCGGACCTGCTCGTCGTGGACTCGGTGCAGACGATCGCGTCGCGCGAGGTGGAGGGCACCGCCGGCGGTGTCGCACAGGTGCGCGAGGTCGCGGCCGCGGTGATCGCCGTGGCCAAGGCCCGGCACCTGCCGGTCGTGCTGGTGGGGCACGTGACGAAGGACGGCGGGATCGCGGGGCCGCGCGTGCTCGAGCACCTCGTCGACGTGGTGTGCCAGTTCGAGGGCGAGCGGCACTCGCGCCTGCGTATGGTGCGCGCGGTGAAGAACCGGTACGGCCCGACCGACGAGGTCGGCTGCTTCGACCTCAGTGACTCCGGCATCGAGGGGCTTGCCGACCCGAGCGGCCTGTTCCTCTCGGAGCGGCGCTCGCCCGAGCCGGGCTGCTGCGTCACGATCACGCTCGACGGCGCCCGCCCGATGCCCATCGAGGTGCAGGCGCTCGTCGCGACGTCCTCGGCGCCGCACCCGCGCCGCGCGACCGCCGGGGTGGATCCCGCGCGCGTGTCGATGGTGCTCGCGGTGCTGGAGTCGCGCCTGGCCCGCGGGGTCGCGGGTCAGGACGTCTACGTCTCCACCGTGGGTGGCGCGCGGGCGCTCGAGCCCGCGGCCGACGTCGCGCTCATCCTCGCCCTCGCCAGCGCGCGGTCCGGCCTGCCGCTGCGGCCGGGCCTCATCGCGGTCGGCGAGGTCGGGCTGACCGGGCAGCTGCGTCCCACCACCGGGCTCGAGCGCCGCTTGGCGGAAGCGGTCCGGCTGGGGTTCACGTGCGCCGTCGTGCCCGAGGGCCTCGGCGGGGCCGGCGCCTCGGGTGTGCGCGCACCCGAGGGACTGCGTCTGCTGCCCGCGGGGGACGTCGCGGCTGCGCTCGCGCTCGCCCTGGACGGCGCGGACTCTCCCGTCGGCGCCTCCGACGGACGCACCCCGGCGGCGCCGCCGGACGAGCTCGAACGCGCTCGGCGGGCGCGCGGCGGCCGGTGAGCAGCCCCGGCCGGCAGCCGCCGCTGCCGTAGAGTGCGCGCCATGTCCGACGTCGTCCCCGCCGCCTCCGGCCGCTCGTTCCTGAGCGCCGTCGCGCCCGGGACGGCGCTGCGCGACGGCCTCGAGCGCATCCTGCGCGGACGCACCGGCGCCCTCATCGTGATCGGGTACGACCCGGTGGTGGAGTCGATCTGCTCCGGCGGGTTCGAGCTCGACGTCGCGTTCTCCTCCACCCGGCTGCGCGAGCTGGCGAAGATGGACGGCGCGATCGTCATGGACACGAGCGCGTCGCGCATCCTGCGGGCGGCCGTCCAGCTCCTGCCCGACGCCTCGATCGAGACGTCGGAGTCCGGCACCCGGCACCGCACCGCGCAGCGCGCGGCCGTGCAGACGGGCTACCCGGTCATCTCGGTCAGCCAGTCGATGCGGATCGTCGCCGTGTACTACAAGGGCGAGCGGTACGTCGTGGAGGACTCCGACGCGATCCTGTCCCGCGCCAACCAGGCCCTCGCGACGCTCGAGCGCTACCGAGCCCGGTTGGACGAGGTCACGCAGACGCTGTCCGCCCTCGAGATCGAGGACCTCGTCACGGTGCGGGACGTCGCCACCGTGGTCCAGCGCCTGGAGATGGTGCACCGGATCTCGATCGAGATCGCCGGCTACGTGACCGAGCTCGGCACGAACGGCCGCCTCCTTGCGCTGCAGCTCGACGAGCTCGTGGGCGCTTCCTGGCCCGACCGCGAGCTCGTGGTGCGCGACTACATCGACGAGCGGCGCACGCTCGCCGAGTCGCTCGCGAGCATCGAGGCCCTCGACTCCACCGAGCTCATCGACCTCGCGCAGGTCGCCCGGCGCCTCGGCCTCGGCGGTGCGGGCGGCGACGTGCTCGACGCCGCCGCGTCCCCGCGCGGGTTCCGGATGCTCACCCGGCTGCCGCGCCTGCCGATGCCGATCGTCGAGGCCGTCGTCGCGCACTTCGGCACGCTGCAGAAGCTGCTCGCCGCGACGGTGGAGGACTTCCAGGTGGTGGACGGGGTCGGCGCGGTGCGCGCCCGCTCGCTGCGAGAGGGGCTGTCGCGCCTCGCCGAGACATCGCTCATCGACCGCTTCGTGTAGCGCTCTGCCGTAGGCACCGCGCTACTGCAGGACGAACGTCGCCTCCGCGCGCAGCACCTGGTCCCCCGACGTCTGCGTCACCACGGCGAGGTACGTCCCGGCCTGCGCGACCGGCATCCCACCCGGGCAGCCGTCCTGGGACAGCGCACCGGGCCACGAGAGGTCCTGGAAGTCCTCGCTGTCAGCGGGCAGCAGCAGCCTGCGCGAGGTCGGCTCGAACGGGCACTGCGCCGAGCTCCAGACCGGGACGCCGCCGGAGCTGATCTCCAGCACGGTGGCGCCGGACCCGAGGTCGACGAGGCAGTCCGGGCCCGAGCCGGTGCTCACGCCGAGCACCATCGCGACGCCCGCACCCACCGCATTCGTCGCGGGCACTGTGAGCGTGAGCTGGGCCTGCTCGGGTGTGCACGCGGTCGGCGTCGGCGGGGTCGCGCCGAGCGGGTACTCGGTGGGCGAGGGCTCCGGCGCGGTCGTCGGATCGGTGGCGCCCCCGGTACCGGTGTCGGTGGGCACGTCCGTGGGGTCCCCGGCGGGGCTGCTGGTCGGGGCGCCGGTCGAGGTCGCGGTCGCCTCGGCGTCGCCCCCGGTGAAGAGCCCCACGAGCGCCGTGACGCCCCAGGCCGCGGCCCCCAGCACGAGAAGCCCCAGGATCAGGGCGACCAGGCGTCGCCGTCGGTACGCCGCCGCCGTCGCACGGGTCGGTCGCGACGGGTTCGGCACCCTGTGAGGATAGGCGAGCCATGACCGCCGCACCCGACAGCCCGCGCCCGGCGTCGCCCGATCCCCACCCGACCGCCGCGCACCCGGCGCACCTGCACCGCGCCGTCGCGGAGTGGTACGCGGCGCACGCGCGCGACCTGCCCTGGCGCGCCGCCGACGCCACCGGCTGGGGCGTGCTGGTGAGCGAGGTCATGCTGCAGCAGACGCCGGTCGCCCGGGTCGAGCCCGTCTGGCGCGCCTGGCTCGCGGCCTGGCCGACGCCCGCCGACCTCGCCGCTGCGCCCGTCGCCGACGTGCTGCGCGCCTGGGGCCGGCTCGGCTACCCGCGTCGGGCGCTGCGCCTGCGTGATGCCGCCGCCGCGATCGTCGCGGCGCACGACGGCGAGGTGCCGCTCGACCTCGACACCCTGCGTGCACTGCCGGGCATCGGGGAGTACACCGCGGCCGCCGTCGCGGCGTTCGCGTACGGTCGGCGCGCCGTCGTGCTCGACACGAACGTGCGACGCGTGCTCACGCGCGTGCTCGACGGCGAGGCGCTGCCCGCCCCGTCGCTCACCTCCGCGGAGCGCACCCGTGCGGCCGCGGTGCTGCCCCGCGACCCGGCGGCCGCCGCGCGGTGGAGCGTCGGGATCATGGAGCTCGGCGCGCTCGTGTGCACCGCGCGCGCCCCGTCCTGCACCGCCTGCCCGGTCGCCGGCGCGTGCGCGTGGCGCGCGGCGGGCTACCCGCCCGACCCCCACGCGCACCGGCGCCGGGTCCAGGCCTGGCACGGGACGGACCGGCAGGCCCGTGGCCGGCTGCTCGGCGCCGTGCGCGAGGCCGGTGGCGTGGTGCCCGACGCCGTGCTCGGCCTGACCTGGCCCGAGGCGGAGCAGCGTGAGCGGGCGCTGGCCACGCTCGTGGCCGACGGGCTGCTCGTCAGCCGCGACGACGGGTACGCGCTGCCGTAGCGGGCCGGCCTCCAGGGCCCGCGGGCGTGCGCGCCTGCGCCGTCGTGGCGCGCTCCTCACCTACCGTGAGGACGTGGGCACGCCGGAGGACACGCCGTTCGAGGGACGTTCCTCGAGCACGCCCGCCGGCACGCCCCAGCCCGTCGACACGTCCCCGGTCGTCGAGCGGACCGACCCCGACGTCGAGGGCGGTCTGGCGGTGCAGGCGGCCACCCGCACTCTCGCCGCGATGGCCGCCTCCGTGGTCGGCCTCGGCCTCGTGGCGGCGGGCGCGGCGAGCATGGCGCGGGTCGAGGACGGCGGCATGGGCGCCGACATGGTCACCCCCGGGCTCGTCGTGCTCATGGTGGGAATGCTCGCGGCGCTGGTCGGGGCGGTGCTCGCCGCCTGGGTGCTGCTACGCCTGCTGCGCCACGACGTCCCGGTGCCGGGGCACGCCGTCGCCGGCCTGTCCCGGGCGCTCGGGCTCTGCGCACGCGGCCTCGTCGCGGCGCTCGTGCTGACGGTCGGGGTCTGGGTGGTCGTGCGGCCGTCCGCGACGCTGTCCGCGGTGCTCGGCGGGCTGGTCGCGGTCCAGGTGGCCGTCGTCATCGGCGCCGTCCGGGCGCGGGTTCTGCGCCCGCGCTGACGCCTCCGCGCCGCCTGCCCCCAGCGACGCGGCCCGCCCCCAGAACGGCCCGAGGCGACGCGGCCGACCTTCAGAACGGCCTGAGGCGACGCGACCGTCGCCCAGAACGGCCCGAGGCGACGCGACCGTCGCCCAGAACGGCCCGAAGCGACGCGACCGTCGCCCAGAACGGCCCGAGGCGACGAGACCGTCGCCCAGAACGGCCCGAGGCGACGCGACCGTCGCCCAGAACGGCCCGAAGCGACGCGACCGTCGCCCAGAACGGCCCGAGGCGACGAGACCGGCCCCCAGCGGGCCGTTCTCGTCGCCACAGGCCGGTCTCGACGACACTGCTGCCACCGCTGCCGCTGATGCCGCCGGTCTCGTCGCCACAGGCAGTTCTCGACGCCGCTACTGCTGCTCCCGCCGCCGCTGCGCCCCCGTCACTGCCGCCGCAGCCAGCGCCCAGAACGCCCCGAGACGACGCGGCCGTCATCCAGAACGGCCCATAGCGACGAGAACGGTCCGCTGCGGGCCGTTCTCGCCGCCACAGGCCGTTCTCGGCGCCTCCGCCACCGCTGCCCACACCGCCACGGGCCGTTCTCGCCGCCACAGGCCGTTCTCGGCGCCTCCGCCACCGCTGCCCACACCGCCACAGGCCGTTCTCGGCGCCGCCGCTGCCGCCGCCGCGGAGCGAACCGCCTACTCGCTCCGCGTCACCGCCGCGCCGGCGCCGTGCGCACGAGCCGCACCGCCGTCGGCTCGTCGATGACGAGGTCGGTGACCGCGCCGGCGAGCAGCGCGGCCCGCAGCGGCACGACCTTCGCCTCCCCCGCCACCACGCACACGCGGCGGTGGATCCGCTGCAGCTGACGCGGATCAGGTCCCGTGGCGCGCGCGTTGATCGCGACGTCCTCCCAGCTGCCGTCCTCGCGAAGGAACACGGTGCACACGTCGCCCACCACGCCGTCGGCCGCGAGCGCGTCCCGGTCGGCCGGCTCGAGGTAGCCGGAGGTGTAGACGTGCGAGGGCACCGGCGCGACGAGCGCGCCGACGCCGAAGAGCACGAGGTCGGCGCGCGCCTGGACGCCGAGCACGTGCCGCACGCTGCGCTCGCGCCACATGAGGGCGCGGGTCTCGGCGAAGTCGAAGAACGCGGGCACCGGGAAGTGCTCGGGGATGGCGTCGAACGCCTCCGCGAACTGCGAGACGAGGTCCGTGCCGTACGCGAGGCCCGAGGACTGGGTGTTGGCCGCGCCGTTGAGCTGGACGACCACGGCCTCCTTGAGCGAGGTGGGCACGAGGTGCGCGGCCACCGCCGCGACCGTGGTGCCCCACGCGAGCCCGAGCGTCATCCCGTCGGCGAACCACTCCTGCACGAGCTGCGCGGCGTAGCGCGCCACGTGGTCCAGGCGCACGTCCTCGGTGAGCGGCGAGCGCACGGGAACCACGTGGGCGCGCACGTCGTAGGCGGCCTCGATGCGCCGGGCAACCGCTCCCCCCGCGCGCGGCGCGCGCACCTGGATCCGCACGATGCCGCTCTCGCGCGCACTCTTGAGCAGCCGGCTGACGCCCGAGCGGGACATCCCCAGCTGCCGGGCCACCGTGTCCATGGTGACGTCCTGCAGGTAGTAGAGGGTCGCCGCCTCGTGCATCAGCTCCTCACGCCCGTCCATCGCCGCTCCCCTCGATGTGCACGTTCGTGCAGAAGTGTTGCGCATTCGTCCATGCGACGACAAGGTGATGGCGACGGCACCGGCAGCCGTCGCAGGGATCTCCTGGTCCCGCGCGCGCCGACGCCGCCACGGACCATCCAGCACCAGGAGGAACTGTGACCACCGCGATCACCCCGGACTCCCGCCTCGAGGCGCTCGCCGCCATGAGCGACGACCAGGGCCTCGACGTCCTCGTCGTCGGAGGGGGCGTCACGGGCGCGGGCATCGCGCTCGACGCCGCCACCCGTGGTCTGCGCACGGGGATCGTGGAGGCGCAGGACTGGGCCTCGGGCACGTCCTCGCGCTCCTCGAAGCTCGTCCACGGCGGGCTGCGCTACCTGCAGATGCTCGACTTCCACCTCGTGCACGAGGCGCTCACCGAGCGCGACCTCCTCATCAAGGAGATCGCGCCGCACCTCGTGAAGCCGGTCTCGTTCCTCTACCCGCTCACCAAGCACTGGGAGCGTCCGTACGTCGGCGCCGGTGTCGCCCTCTACGACGCGCTCGCCACGGTCGGCAGCCGCAAGGGCCGCGCGATGCCGTTCCACCGCCACCTCAGCCGTGGCGGGATGCAGAAGATGTTCCCCGACCTGCGCCACGACGCCGCGGTCGGCGCCGTGCGGTACTGGGACGCCTCCGTCGACGACGCGCGGCTGGTCCTCACCCTGGTGCGCACCGCGGCGGCGTACGGCGCGCTCGCGGCGCCCCGTACCCAGGTGGTGCGCCTGACCAAGTCCGGCCTCGGCCGCGTGGACGGCGCCGTGCTGCGCGACCTGGAGAGCGGCACCGAGCACACCGTCAAGGCGGGCCACGTCATCAACGCGACCGGCGTGTGGACCGAGGAGACCGAGTCCCTCACTGGCAGCGAGGGCGGCCTGCACGTGCTGGCGTCCAAGGGCATCCACATCGTCGTGCCCCGCGAGCGCATCCGCGGCACCGTCGGCCTGATCCTGCAGACCGAGAAGAGCGTGCTGTTCGTGATCCCCTGGTCGCGCTACTGGGTCATCGGCACCACCGACACGCCCTACGTGCAGAACCTCGTGCACCCCGTGGCCACCGCGGCGGACATCGACTACGTCATCGAGCACGCCAACGCGGTGCTCTCCACGCCGCTCACCCGCGACGACGTGATCGGCACCTGGGCCGGACTGCGCCCGCTGCTCCAGCCCGGCACGAAGGACGGCACGTCCTCGGCCAAGGTGTCCCGCGAGCACACGGTCGCCTCGCCGGTCCCCGGGTTCGTCGCGATCGCCGGAGGCAAGCTCACCACGTACCGCGTGATGGCCAAGGACGCGGTCGACTTCGCGCTCGGCGCCCGCGCGTCGAGCCTGCCGTCGATCACGGACCGGATCCCGCTGCTCGGCGCCGTCGGACTCGACGCGATCTACCGCCAGAGCACCCGCCTGCAGCGCGAGCACGGCTGGAGCGAGGCGATGGTCGACCACCTGCTGCACCGCTACGGCTCCGCGCTGCGCGAGCTGCTCGCGGCGATCGAGGAGCAACCCGACCTCGCGCGTCCCCTCGAGCACGCCTCGGCCTACCTGCGCGCCGAGATCCACTTCGCGGCGACGCACGAGCAGGTCCTGCACCTCGAGGACGTCATGCTCCACCGCACCCGGCTGACCTACGAGGTCTCCGACGCCGGACGTGCGGCCACCGACGAGATCCTCGAGATCATCTCGCCGGTGCTCGGGTGGGACTCCGAGCGTCAGGCGGCGGAGAAGGCGAGCTACCTCGCCCGCTGCGACGCCGACGACGCGGCCGCGCAGACGGCCACCGACGCCGAGGGCGACCTGGCGCGGCAGGCCGCCGCCGACATCGCCCCGATGCTCGACCTCGCGACCTCCCGGGCCGACTGACCCCGGTCGGGGTCGGCCGACCCCGACCACGGTGGCGGCGCGCGTCCCGGCGCGCCGCCACCGACCCGCACGAACGTCCGGGACGACAATGCAGGAGATCGGTGCCACGGTACCGGTCGACGCTCGGGGCCGGCGCAGACCCGCGTCGGTTCTCACAACGATGTGAAAGGTGCTCGATGGGTACCCAGATCTTCCTCTCCGAGCTGTTCGGCACAGCAATGCTCGTGCTTCTCGGTTGTGGTGTGGTCGCCAACGTGGCGCTCACCAAGACCAAGGGCAACGCCGGTGGGTTCCTCATGGTGAACTTCGGGTGGGGGCTCGCGGTCTTCGCGGGCGTCTACGTCGCGTTCGCCTCCGGCGCCCACCTCAACCCCGCCGTCACCTTCGGCCTGTGGGCCGGTGGCAAGGACTTCTACGAGGGCAACGCCGACCTGGGCCTCGCCGCCGTCCCGGCGACCTTCGGGAACGCGGTGCTCTACATCGTCGCGCAGCTCGTCGGAGCCATCATCGGCGCCGCGATCGCGTGGCTCGCGTACAAGCAGCACTTCGACGACGAGCCCGACCCGGCCAACAAGCTGGGCGTCTTCTCCACGGGGCCCGCGATCCGCTCCTACGCCTGGAACTTCGTGACCGAGGTGATCGCGACCTTCGTGCTCGTGTTCGTGATCATCCTGTTCGGCAACTCCCCCTCGGGCCTCGGCCCGCTGGCCGTGGCGCTGCTCGTGGTCGGCATCGGTGCCAGCCTCGGTGGTCCCACGGGGTACGCCATCAACCCGGCCCGTGACCTCGGTCCGCGCATCGCCCACGCCCTCCTGCCGATCAAGGGCAAGGGCAGCTCGGACTGGGCCTACTCCTGGGTCCCGATCGCGGGCCCGATCGTCGGCGGCGTGCTCGCCGGCATCGTCGCGTCCGTCATGCAGAACGCCCTCGGGCTCGGCTGACGCACGAGGCCGCCCGACGGCGAACGCACCTCGTCCTGCGAACGCGCGTTCGCCGTCGGGCATCACGCCCACCGGCGCCGTTCCACCCGGCCCTTCCCATCCACCGGCTCCACCTCAGAACCGCACACCGACGTGAAGGAAGAACAAGTGGCTGACTACGTCCTCGCCATCGATCAGGGCACCACGAGCTCGCGGGCGATCATCTTCGACTCCAGCGGCAGCATCGTCTCCACGGGCCAGAAGGAGCACGAGCAGATCTTCCCCAAGGCGGGGTGGGTCGAGCACGACGCCGAGGAGATCTGGACGAACGTGCGCGACGTCGTGGGCCAGGCCCTCGGCCGCGCGAGCCTGCAGGCCAAGGACATCGCCGCGATCGGCATCACCAACCAGCGCGAGACCGCGGTGGTGTGGGACAAGAACACCGGCAAGCCGGTGTACAACGCCATCGTCTGGCAGGACACCCGCACCCAGAAGATCTGCGACCGCCTCGCGGGCGACGTCGGCGCCGAGAAGTACAAGGCCAAGGTCGGCCTGCCGCTCGCGACGTACTTCGCCGGCCCGAAGATCGTGTGGATCCTCGAGAACGTCGAGGGCGCGCGGGAGAAGGCCGAGGCGGGCGACCTCCTCGCCGGCACCATGGACACCTGGGTCCTGTGGAACATGACCGGCGGCGCGGACGGCGGCGTGCACGTCACCGACGTCACCAACGCCTCGCGCACCCTGCTCATGGACCTGGAGACGCTCGACTGGGACGCCTCGATCGCGGCCGACATGGGGATCCCGCTGTCGATGCTCCCCGAGATCCGTTCCTCGGCCGAGGTGTACGGCAAGGACCGCGAGGGCGGCCTGCTCGCCGGCGTGCCGATCGCCGGCATCCTCGGCGACCAGCAGGCGGCGACGTTCGGCCAGGCCTGCTTCGAGGTCGGCATGGCCAAGAACACCTACGGCACCGGCAACTTCATGCTCATGAACACCGGCACCGAGATCGTCCCGAGCAAGAACGGGCTGCTCACCACCGTCTGCTACAAGATCGGCGACGCGCCGGCCGTGTACGCGCTGGAGGGCTCGATCGCGGTCACGGGCTCGCTCGTGCAGTGGCTGCGGGACAACCTCAAGGTCATCTCGGCCGCGCCCGAGATCGAGGCGCTCGCCGCGACCGTGGACGACAACGGCGGCGCGTACTTCGTGCCGGCGTTCTCTGGTCTGTTCGCGCCGTACTGGCGCGGCGACGCCCGCGGCGCGCTCGTCGGCCTCACGCGCTACGTGACCATCGGCCACATCGCGCGTGCGGCGCTCGAGGCGACCGCGTTCCAGACCGCCGAGGTGCTCGAGGCGATGAACGCGGACTCCGGCGTCGAGCTCACCGAGCTCAAGGTCGACGGCGGCATGATCGCCAACGAGGTGCTCATGCAGTTCCAGGCCGACGTGCTCGGCGTCGACGTCGTGCGGCCCAAGGTCGCCGAGACCACGGCGCTCGGTGCCGCCTACGCGGCCGGCATCGCCGTGGGCTTCTGGTCCGGGGAGCAGGACGTCATCGACAACTGGGCCGAGGACCGTCGCTGGACGCCGGAGATGAAGGGCGAGGAGCGCGACCGGCTCATGCGCAACTGGAAGAAGGCCGTCACCAAGACCTTCGACTGGGTCGACGAGGACGTCGAGTGACCGCACTCGCGCACTGAGACTCGGTCGCCGAGCCTGCGCACGAACGACCGACGCCCCGGACCCGTCCGGGGCGTCGGTCGTTCTCGTGCGAGGGTCGGCTACACCTCGACGTCGCGCCAGAAGCAGCGCGCGACGGCGAGCCGGCCCGGGTCGTAGCCGCGCCACTTCGCGTCGGGCACGGCGTCCCGGGGCACCTCGCGATAGCCGCGCCGCGCGAAGAACTCGGCCGCCGGGGCCGAGACCGTGACGGCGAACAGCGCGCGCAGCCCGGCCTCGCGCGCCCGTTCGAGCAGTCCCTCGAGCAGCATGCCGCCGGCTCCCGCACCGGAGAACGCGCTCACCGTGATGAGCCCGGAGACCTCCCCGAGGCCCTGCCCGCCGTACGCCTCCGTCTCCAGTCCGACGACGCCCGCGAGGTGACCGGTGCGCGCCACGCGCGCGCCGAGGCCGCCCACCGCCATCCGTGCGACCTCCGCGCGCGTGCGCGGCTTGAGCACGCCGTCGGCCACCCCCTGCGCGACGAGCGCCTCGACGACCGGCAGGTCGTCGACCCGCAGGTCCTCCAGGCGCACGTACCCGCCGAGCGTGAGGACCGTGCCCGCGCCGTCGAACGTGAAGAGCTCGCGCTCGAGGTCCGCGGCGCGACAGAGGTTGACGCTGTACGCACCGCCGCGCAGGGCCCGCTCGGCCGCGGGCAGCAGGTGCGGGTCGCCGCGCCCGTCGAGCTCGCGCGCGAGCTCGTCGTGCAGCGTGCGCAGGTCGGCGAAGCTGCGCGGCGGGTCGCCCCAGCCGCCGCGGGGGTCGGTGAGCACCACCTTCGCCGCACGCACCCCGGAGGCGAGCAGGCCCGCGGTCTCGGCCACGCCGTCGGGCTCGGCCACCGCCACGAGGACGCCGTGGTCGGCCACGGCGATCCAGAGCTCCGCGAGGCTGCGCTCGTCCCACACCCGCGGCGTGCTCGCGACGGCGGACCCGACGCCGACGGCGTCCAGCGCCGCGCGCAGGTCGCCCGCCGCGGCATGGTGCTCGACCACGAGGATGAACCGGGTGTCGCCGGCCGCGAACCCGCGCACCGTCCGCGCGATCGCCGCGGCCGCCTCCTCGTCCAGCACGGGCACCGAGACGACGATCGTGACGCCACGGAACTCGGCGAGGAAGAAGGCCCGCTCGGCGGCGGGGATGGGGTCCGGGTCGACCGTCGCGGCGGGGACCTCGGGGCGCGGTGGCACGGGCCGCGGGGCCACGGGCAGGGGGTCGGAGGACATCGCCGACCAGTGTGGCGCATCGATGCCGAATCGTGACCTGCGTGGTGCATGCCACACCGGGAAGCCGGGTTAACGTGGACGGCGTCCTCGACGGAGCGGACACGGACGTGGTCGGTTCTCAGCCCCCTGCGAACCGACCATGTCTGTCTCTCCAGCCCTTCCCGGAGCCCTGCTGCCCGCGGTGCGCCTGGCGGCGTGGGTCCGCGACGATCCTGCGCGCGCCGCTCCCGGGTGGGAGGCTGGGGCCCATGGCCACCCCGCGACGCCGCACCCTCCTCGACGACGACCTCCTGGCCCGGATCCACGCCCGCGCGCCCCAGCACGACGCCGAGAACACCTTCCCGCACGCCGACCTGGCCGACCTCGTCGCCGCGGGCTACCTGCGCGCCGCCGTGCCGACCGACCTGGGCGGCGCCGGGTTCACGCTCGAGGAGCTCGCGGCCGAGCAGACCCGGCTCGCGGCGGCCGCGCCCGCGACCGCGCTCGCCGTCAACATGCACCTCGTGGTCGTCGCGATGGCGGCACTCCTGCACGCCGACGGCGACGCCCGGACCGACCCGATCCTCACCGACGCGGCGGCCGGGGAGGTGTTCGCGTTCGGGAACTCCGAGGCCGGCAACGACCTCGTGATGTTCGACTCGGGCACCCGCGCGGAGCCCGACGGCGAGGGCGGCTACCGCTACCACGGCACCAAGATCTTCACCTCGCTCGCCCCGGTGTGGACCCGCCTGGCGACGTTCGGTCGCGACGACTCCGACCCCGACCGGCCGGTCCTCGCGCACGGCGTCGTGACGCGCGAGGGAACACGCACGCTCGAGGACTGGGACACGCTCGGGATGCGTGCCACGCAGTCCTGCTCGACGGTGCTCGACGGCGCGCACGCGCCCGCCGACCGGGTCTACCGCGTGCTCGCGCCCGGCCCGAACGCGGACTCGTTCACGTTCGCGCTGTTCGCAGCCTTCGAGATCCTCGTGGCGGCCGTCTACGCGGGGATCGCCGGGCGCGCGGTCGAGCTCGCCGTAGCCTCCGCGCGGCGGCGCACCTCCCGACGCACGGGCACGACGTACGACGCCGACCCGGACATCCGCTGGAAGGTCGCCGAGGCCGCGATGGCGCACGACGGCGCGCGGCTGGAGGTCCTCGCGCTCGCCCGGGACGTCGACGAGCGGGCCGACCACGGCGCCCGCTGGTTCGCGCAGCTGGTGGGGCTCAAGGTGCGGACGGTGGAGACGGCGCGCGGCGTGGTCGACCTGGCGCTGCGGGTCGGCGGCGGTGCGAGCTACGCCGCGGGCAGCGAGGTGAACCGGCTGTACCGGGACGTGCTCGCGGGCATCTTCCACCCCAGCGACGAGGAGTCGGCCCACTCGACGATCGCGACCTCGGTCCTGGGGCCGCTGGGCTGAGGCGTCACGGCGTCACGGCGTCACGGTCGTCGCCGAGGAGTCGGGGGTCCCGGCGATCCAGCCGAGCTGCTGCGCCAACCAGGGCAGGCCCATCACGGCCAGCTTGGGCGCGGAGATCCAGTCGTGGCCACCCTCGACGCCCTCGACCTTCACGGTGGCGCCCTGGGTCGTGAGCAGGCCCGCGATCTCGTTCGCCTGGCTCGGCCCCTCGGTCGACACGTAGCCCAGGTAGAAGGGGTGCCCCGAGAGGTTCCCGGCGGCCGGGATCGCGGTCGCCGGGAACGACCCGGGGGCGCCCGACGGGTCCGCGTTCAGCTGCGGCGCCACGGGCTGCATGTACGGCATGGCGGAGAAGGTCCCGCCCCACACGTCGGGCTTGTCCACGGAGTCGATGAGCGCACCGTAGCCGCCGGCGCTCATCCCGCCGAGGACGCGCTGCCCCGCCTCGGCCTTGGTGCGCAGGTGGGCGTCGACCCACGGCACGAGGTCGAGCGTGAGAAAGTCGCCGCGATCGGGACCGGCGCCGGGATAGTTGACCGGCTCGTCGCTCGAGCCGAGGTCCATGTCCGGGGCGACGGCGATCACCGGCGGCATCGTGCCCGCGGCGATCAACGTGTCGAGGTGGTCGTCGAGGTCGCCGGAGTCGAACCAGTCGGTGCCGTAACCGGGCGCGCCGTGCAGCATGTAGATCGTCGGGTAGTGGGTGTCCGGGTTCTGGGTGTACCCGGGCGGGAGGTAGATGTTCACCGTCGAGTCCGGCACTCCACGCGCCGTGGACTGGACGGTGACGTGGACGACGACGCCCGCACTCTCCGTGGTGTCCGCCGGGAGCGTCCACGGCTTGCCCATCGGGACCACGAGCGGCTCGTCCTCCGCGACGTCGTTGAACACGCCCACGAGGCTGCGCCAGGAGGACAGGTAGCCGTAGTGGGCGCCGACCGCGAGCCCGGCCGCGAAGAGGAGCAGCACGAACGCGAGGACGCCGGCGACCACCGTGCGCCACCAGCCGTGCCGACCCTCCCGGCGCTGACGACGGGCACGCACCCCCCACACCACGAGAAGAACCGCCAGCAGCGCGGACACCGCGGCCGTCGCCCAGATCTGCCACACCTCGTCCGTGTCCACCCGCGCATTGTCGGCCATCGGCGAGTCGGCTCGTGCACGGGCCTTGCCCGGCCGAGCGGCCGTGGCACTGTGAAACGTTCCAATGCTAGAGTCGCGCCACCGGCACGAGCCGACAGTGACGTCAGAAAGGCCCCTCCATGGTCCAGCGCCAGATCCCGAGCTGGGGAGACCTCTCCCCCCTGCTGCGCCTGCGTCCGTTCGACCCGGACGGCACGCGGCGGCGACTGGCCGGCGCGCTCACGATCGCCGACCTGCGCCGGCTCGCCGCCCGTCGCACGCCCAAGTCGGTCTTCGACTACACCGACGGCGCGGCCGAGAGCGAGATCTCGCTGCGGCGCGCGCGGCGCACGTTCGCAAACCTCGAGTTCCGCCCCTCGATCCTGCACGACGTCTCCGAGGTCGACACCACGACGTCGATGCTGGGCCGCCCGGCCGCGCTGCCGTTCTCGTTCGCTCCGACGGGCTTCACGCGGATGATGCAGACCGAGGGCGAGACCGCCGTCGTGCGCGTGGCCGAGCGGCGCGGGATCCCCTACGCGCTCTCCACGATGGGCACCACCTCGATCGAGGACGTCGCGGCCGCCGGGCCGGACGCCCGCAAGTGGTTCCAGCTCTACGTGTGGAAGGACCGCTCGCGCGGTGAGGACCTCATGGCGCGCGCCAAGGAGGCGGGCTACGAGGCCCTCATCCTCACGGTGGACGTCCCGGTGGCGGGCGCGCGGCTGCGCGACTCCCGCAACGGCTTCTCGTTCCCGCCGCAGCTGTCGGTCAAGACCTTCCTCGACGGCGCGACCCACCCCAACTGGTGGGTCGACCTGCTCACCACGCCGACCTACCAGTTCGCGTCGCTGGACGCCTGGAACGGCACCATCGGCGAGCTGCTCGACTCCCTCTTCGACCCGTCGATGACCATGGCCGACCTCGAGTGGCTGCGCTCGGTGTGGGACGGCCCGCTCGTCATCAAGGGCATCCAGACGCTCGAGGACGCCAAGCGCGTCTCGGCCGCGGGCGCCGACGCGCTCGTGCTGTCCAACCACGGCGGCCGTCAGCTCGACCGCGCCCCCGTCCCGCTGCGGCTCGTGCCCGAGGTGCGCGCCGCCGTCGGCGAGGCGACGGAGGTGTGGGTCGACACGGGCATCATGTCCGGCGGCGACGTCGTGGCCGCGCTCGCGCTCGGCGCGCACGCGACCATGGTCGGCCGGGCCTACCTCTACGGCCTCATGGCCGGGGGTGAGCGCGGCGTCGAGCGCGCCGTCGACATCCTCTCCGGCGAGATCGTACGCACCATGAAGCTGCTCGGGGTCAACTCCGTGAGCGAGCTCGGCGAACGGCACGTCCGGCTGCACTGACCGAGGAGCGTTGCCCCCTCCCCAACTTCCCCTCGAATAGGTGACGATGGGGTCATGACCTCGTCACGAACGGATCACGACGGCCCATCCGCAGGTCCAACCCCGGGGCGGCCCACCACAAGCGATCGCGTCCGGCAGGTGAGCGTCTGCGTGGGGGCCGTGCTCGCCGTCGCGGGGTCCGCCGTCGGGTCGGGCGCACTCGGCGGCACGCCGATCGCGCAGGCCTCCGACGGCGCACTCTCGGCCGCCGCGCTCGCCACCTCGAGCATCGACCTCAGCGTCCTGAGCCCGACGGCGTGGGCCGGCGTGGTCGTCGCGGTCGCCGCCGTCATCGCCTCGCTCACGAGCGTGCGGCTGTCCGGCCTGGCCTGGACGGGTCTCGGCGTCGCTGCTGCGTCGGCGTGGGGGCTGGCGGGGATCGCCGTCGGTCGGGCGACCGAGGGGCCGAGCTCGTCGGTCACGACCGTCCTGGCGGCCGTGGCCGCCACGGTGGTGCTCGCCGTCGGGGTGGTCGCCGGCCTCAGAAGCGAGGCGTCGAGGGGTCGGACGGGTCGGTCGACGGGTCAGCAGACGGGTCGGTAGGGAGCACCGGCGCGTCCGGGTCCGACGGCAGCGGTGCATCCGGCGCCTCGGTGCCCGGCGTGCTCGGCTCAGGGGTGCTCGGCTCGGGCGTGCTCGGCTCGGGCGTGCTCGGCTGCACCGCAGGGTCCTCGGCGGGGTCCGCGGGCGACTCGGGCGTGGCCGGCGGCACAGCCGCGTCGCCCTGACCCGTCACGTCGCCGACGAACGAGGAGATCTTGGCCTTCGCGTCCTCGATCGCCGGACCGGCCTTCTCCTTCGCATCGTCCAGCAGCGCAGCCGCCTTGGCCTTCGCGTCCTCGAACGCCGGTCCGGCCTTCTCCTTCGCATCGTCCAGCAGCGCGGCCGCCTTGGCCTTCGCGTCCTCGAACGCCGGGCCCGCCTTCTCGACCGCGTCCTCGTACAGGTCCTGCGCCTTGGCTGCGACGTCGTGCGCCGCGGCCGTGACCTTGTCGACGAAGCTCTGCTCGGACATCGCTCTCCCTCGGGTCGTGGCGGCGTCGCGTGCGCGTCGCCCTCGCGCCCACCCTGGCCGTGCGCCGTCCCGTCGCGCAACCACCTCTCGGTAGGATTCTCGGATGCGCCGGGACCCCGACCCCGACTCCGGAACCGACGCCGTCCTCGACACCGCCTCCCACGCCACCGCCGAGGACGCGCACAGCGCCGACGCACTCTTCGACCTCCCCGCCGGCTCCCGCGTCCCGCGCCGACGGGTCCTCGTCCTCGCGGGGGCGTCCGGCTCGGGCAAGAGCTCGGTGGCCCAGCGCCTCGGTGTGCCCGTGGTCCGGCTCGACGACTTCTACCTCGACGGCGACCACCCCGGACTTCCCCGCCGGCACGGCATCGTGGACTGGGACGTGCCCCAGACGTGGGACGCGCAGGCCGCGTGCGACGCACTGCTGACCGCGTGCCGGACCGACCGGCTCGTCCTGCCGGTCTACGACATCCCGACGTCGCGCCGCACCGGGACCGAGACCGTCGACGTGACGGGCGCCCCCGCGCTGGTCGCCGAGGGCATCTTCGCGGCCGAGATCGTCGAGCCGCTGCGCGCGGCCGGGGTCCTGCTGGGCGCCTACTACCTGCAGCAGTCGCGGTTCACGACGGCGCTGCGCCGGTTCGCGCGGGACGTCGGCGAGGCCCGGAAGCCTCTGGGCGCGCTCGTGCGCCGCGGTGTCGCGCTGACGCGCGCCGAGCCGGCGCTCGTGCGGTCGTGGCGGGCTCGCGGGCTCGCGCCCCTGCCGCGCGAGAACGCCGAGGACGCGCTCATCGCGCTGCTCGCGCAGGGCGCCTGATCGAGGCCCGCCCGACGGCGCGCGACGTCCCGGGGGTCCTACGGGCCCGCGAACCCGCCGTGGAACAATAGGGCGCATGACCGCCGCACCACCCGCCGTCCTGGACAGCGACCGCCCGTGGGCCCGACCTCCCGAGGAGGTCCTGCGCGCCGTCGACTCCAGCGCGGAGGGGCTCGCTCAGGCCGAGGTCGACACCCGCCTCGCGCAGACGGGCCCCAACGCGCTGCCCGCCGCGGCGCAGAAGCCGTGGTGGCGCCGCCTGCTGACGCACTTCGACGACGTCCTCATCTACATCCTCATGGCCGCCGCCGTGCTCAAGGCGATCTCGGGCGACTGGGTGGACTTCGCCGTCGTCGCCGTGGTGATCCTCGCGACCGCCCTCATCGGCTTCATCCAGGAGGGCCGCGCGGCCTCCGCGCTGGCGAGCCTGCAGAGCATGCAGTCGCTCGACGCCCAGGCCCGGCGGGACGGCACGTGGGGGGTCGTGGACGCGGCGACCCTCGTGCCGGGCGACGTCGTGCGGGTCCGGTCCGGCGACAAGGTGCCGGCCGACCTGCGCCTGCTCGTGTCGGCCAACCTCCAGGTGGACGAGGCCGCGCTCACCGGCGAGTCCGTCCCCGCGACCAAGGACGTCGAGGCCGTGAGCGACGACGCCGGCGTCGGCGACCGCAGTTCGATGGTCTTCTCGGGCACCATCGTGGCGACCGGGACGGGCGAGGGCGTCGTCGTCGCGACCGGGGCCCGCACGGAGATCGGGCGCATCTCCGCCCTGGTCTCCGAGCAGGACCAGCTCGACACGCCCCTGACCCGCCAGCTCGCCCACCTCGGCAAGCAGCTGTCCATCCTCATCGGGCTGCTCGCCGTCGTGATGCTGCTCATCGGCCGCCTCATCCACGACTTCGCGGTCGACGAGCTGATCTCCGCCGCGATCGGGTTCGCCGTCGCCGCCGTGCCGGAGGGCCTGCCGGCCCTCGTGACGATCACGCTCGCGCTCGGCGTGCAGCAGATGGCCCGGCGGCGCGCGATCACCCGCAAGATGTCCGCGGTGGAGACGCTCGGCTCGGTCACCACGATCTGCTCGGACAAGACCGGCACCCTCACGCAGAACGAGATGACCGCCCGCACGGTCGTCACCGCCGAGCGCATCTACGCCGTCGAGGGCACCGGCTACGACCCGGCCGGCCGCGTGCACCTCGAGTCCGGTCCGGACGCGGGCACGACGGCGGAGCTCGCCGACCACCCCGACCTCGCCGCCCTCGTGCTCGCCGCGGGCGTCGCCAACGACGCGCGCGTGGAGGAGACCCCCGACGGCTGGCGCGTCGTCGGCCAGCCCACCGAGGGCGCTCTCGACGTGCTCGCGGCCAAGGCCGGCGCGCCGGTCGACGGCGTGACACGGCGCGCGCAGGTGCCGTTCGAGTCGACGCACAAGTTCTCCGCGACGCTCGACGACGTCGCGACCGAGAGCTCGCCGTCGCCCGTTCGCGTGGTGCACGTGCTCGGCGCACCCGACCGCCTGCTGGACCGCAGCGCGACCGAGCGCACGGGCGAGCCGCTGGACCGCGCGGCGTGGGAGGAGCGGATCGACGCGCTGTCCGCGCAGGGGCTGCGGGTGCTGGCCGCCGCGACACGACCCGCCGACGGCGTCACGACGCTCGCGCTGGACGACCTCGACGGCGATCTCGCGTTCCTCGGGCTCGTCGGCATCGTGGACCCGCCCCGGCCCGAGGCGACCGCCGCGATCGCCGACGCCCACAGCGCCGGCATCCGGGTCAAGATGATCACGGGCGACCACCGCGGGACCGCCGTCGCGATCTCGCGCGAGCTCGGCATCGCTCCGCCCGAGGGCGATGTGCCCGCGCTCACGGGCGCCGAGCTGCAGGCCATGAGCCAGGACGAGCTGCGTCGCGTGGTGCGCGACGTCGACGTCTACGCGCGGACCTCCCCCGAGCACAAGCTGCGCATCGTGCGTGCGCTGCAGAGCCACGGCGAGGTCGTCGCGATGACGGGCGACGGCGTGAACGACGCTCCGAGCATCACGCGCGCCGACGTCGGCGTCGCGATGGGCATCAAGGGGACCGAGGCGACCAAGGAGGCGGCGGACATCGTCCTCGCGGACGACAACTTCGCCACCATCGAGCGCGCGGTGGAGGAGGGCCGGCGGATCTACGACAACATCCGCAAGTCGGTCGTCTTCCTGCTCCCGACGAACGGCGCGCAGTCGCTCGTCATCCTCGTCGCCGTGCTGCTCGGCCTCGCCCTGCCGCTCTCCCCCGTGCAGATCCTGTGGGTCAACCTCGCGACCGCGGTCACGCTGTCCCTCGCCCTCGCGGGCGAGCCCGCCGAGCCCGGGATCATGCAGCGGCCGCCGCGCTCGCCCAAGGAACAGGTGCTCTCGCCGCGCTCGCTCGCGCTCGTGCTGTGGGCCTCGGTGCTCATCGGCGGCGCGACGCTCGGGGTGTACCTGTTCGAGCGCGCGGCGACCGGGAACTACGCCGTCGCGCAGACCAGCGCCGTCACGATGCTCGCGCTCGGCCAGCTCGCGTTCCTGCTGTCCTGCCGATTCCTCAGCACGTCGGCGCTGACGTGGCGGGTGTTCACGGGCAATCCGGCGATCTGGATCTCGGCGGGCATCCTGATCGCCCTGCAGCTGCTGTTCAGCTATGCGCCGTTCATGAACTCCTGGTTCGACTCGGCGCCGATCGGGTTCTACCAGTGGGGGCTCACGTTCGGGCTCGCCATCGTGGTGTTCCTGCTCAACGAGGCCGGGAAGGCCGTGCTTCGGCGCGTCGTCCGCTGAGCACGCGGCGCCGCGCGGCGCTGCTCGGCGTTGCCAGGGCTCGCCCCCCCTTCGCGAGAGGAAGTTCGTCCTTTCGCGAGAGGAAGTTCGTCCTTTCGCGAGAGGTAGTTCGTCCTTTCGCGAGAGGAAGTTCGTCCTTTCACGAGAGGATCCTGAGCGCCTGGCCCGCGCGTCGCTGATCGGGGTTCGATCCGCTCTTCCCGACCTGCTCCGTGTGACCACCGCGGCCCACGTGGACACCGCCACCGCCACGTCCACCCCAGACGCGGCAACACCTCCCGCGGCGCGCCTGCGGTGGACACCGCCACCGCCACGTCCACCCCAGACGCGGCAACACCTCCCGCGGCGCGGCCGGGGTGGACAGCGCCACCGCCACGTCCACCCCAGACGCGGCGACAGCTCCCGCGGCGCGGGCCCACGTCGACAGGCCCCCGCCGGGGATGGCGGGGGCCTGTCGCGGAAGCGGGAGGTCGTCTCAGCGCGAGAGGAAAAGCTCCTGCGCGCGGGCGTACTGCTCGCGCACCACGGGCGCGCTCGGCGCGCTCGCGACCTCGGTCGCGGTGTCCGCGAGCGCGGTCCAGGCGGGCAGGTCCGCCGTCGGGTCCTCCTGAGCGTCGAGCACCCACGCCGCCTGGCGCGCGGCGCCGTCGGCCACGTACTCCCCCGGCGCGGGCAGGAGGATGTCCTGACCGAGGACGCTCGGGGCGACCTCGCGCAGCGCGGGCGACTTCGCCGCGCCCCCGACGAGGCGCAGCGAGGCGACCTCGAGGCCGAGCGCGCGCACGGCGTCGAGCCCGACGCCGAGCCCGCAGACGATGGCCTCGAACGAGGCCCGCGCGAGGTTCTCCCGCGTGTAGCTCGCGTGCGTGACGCCGTGCAGCGCACCCATCGCGTCGGGCCGGTTCGGGGTGCGCTCACCGTTCAGGTACGGCACGAACGTCAGGCCCTCGCTGCCCGCGGGGGCGGCGAGCGCGAGGCGCGCGAGCTCGTCGTGGTCGAGGCCGAGCAGCGCGCGCGTGGCGTCGAGCACCTGGGCGCAGTTCACGGTCGCCACGAGGGGCAGGTAGTTGCCGGTCGCGTCGGAGAACCCGGCGACCAGGCCGGTGGCGTCGGCGGGCGGGTCGGCCACGATCGCCGAGACCACGCCGGAGGTCCCCACCGAGAGCAGGACGTCGCCGGGCCCGAGGCCGAGCGCGAGGGCGGCGCCGGCGTTGTCACCGGTTCCGGGGCCGACGAGCGCGTCGGCGCCGAACGTCGTGGTGCGGCCGACCGCCTCACGGAAGCCCGCGACGCGCGGCAGCACGATGTCGTCGCGGCCGAACGCGTGCGCGAGCAGGTCGAGGCGGTACTCGCCGGTCCGACCGGAGAAGTACCCGGTGCCGGACGCGTCGGACGCGTCGGTGGTGAGGTCGCGCAGGTCGCTGGACCCGCGCAGGCGCCACGTGAGGTAGTCGTGCGGGAGGCAGACGGCGGCGACCCGGGCAGCGTTCTCGGGCTCGTTCTCGGCGAGCCAGCGCAGCTTCGTCGCGGTGATCGAGGCCACCGGCACCGTGCCGGTCTCCTCCGCCCAACGCTGCGCGCCGAGCTCGGCCACGAGGTCGGTCGCCTGGCGGCCGGAGGAATTGTCGTTCCACAGCATCGCGGGACGGACGGGCTCGCCGTCGGCGTCGAGCGTCACCATGCCGTGCTGCTGGCCCCCGACGGCGACGGCGGCGACGTCGGAGATCCCGCCCGCGCGCTCGACGGCGAGCTCGAGGGCCTCCCACCACACGCGCGGGTCGACCTGGGTGGTCTGAGGGTGGCTCGCGGCGCCGCTGCGCACGAGCGCGCCCGTGTCGGCGTCGCGGACGACGACCTTGACGGACTGAGTGGAGCTGTCGATCCCGGCCACGAGGCGGCGAGCGGACATGGGTGTTCCTTCGAGGTGTGCTGGTGGGCCGGGCGGGAGCACGGCCCGGGGGCCGGCCGGGAGCACGGCCCGGGGGCCGGGCGGGAGCACGGCCCGGGGGCCGGGCGGGACGAGCAGGGACGACCGGGATCCCGGGGCCGCGGGCGGCGCGTACGCCGCCCGCGCCGCCGGGAGCCCCGGAGTCGTCAGCCGATGAGGTGCTCCAGCGCGAGCTGGTTGAGCGCGACGTAGTTCGTCTCGCGGGCACCCGCGGCGTCGGCGTCGAAGTCCTCGAACGCGCTGCGGTCGGCGAGCAGGTCGGCGAGGGTCTCGCCCTCGCCGAGGGTCGGCTTCGCGGCCTCGAAAATGCCGGCCGCCTCGAACGCCGCCTGGGTGCGCGGGTCCTCGCGGTAGGCCTTGGCCTTCTCGGCGAGCAGCAGGTAGGTGTCGATGTTCGCCTTCGCCGACGCCCACACGCCGTCGAAGTTCTCGGTGCGCGAGGGCTTGTAGTCGAAGTGGCGCGGGCCGGTGTAGCGCGGGCCGCCGTTCGGGAAGCCGTTCTCCACAAGGTCGACGGTGAAGAACGCCGACAGCAGGTCGCCGTGGCCGAACACGAGGTCCTGGTCGTACTTGATGGACCGCTGGCCGTTGAGGTCGATGTGGAAGAGCTTCTCCGCCCACAGCGCCTGGGCCAGGCCGTGGGTGTAGTTCAGGCCCGCCATCTGCTCGTGGCCGGTCTCGGGGTTGAGGCCCACGATGTCGCCGTGCTCGAGCTCGGCGATGAAGCCGAGCGCGTGGCCGACCGTCGGCAGGAAGATGTCGCCGCGGGGCTCGTTGGGCTTGGGCTCGAGCGCGATGCGCAGGTCGTAGCCCTTCTCCTTGATGTAGCCGGCGACGGTGTCGATGCCCTCGCGGTAGCGGTCGAGCGACGCGTTGACGTCCTTGGAGCCGTCGTACTCGGCGCCCTCGCGCCCGCCCCACATGACGAACGTCGAGGCGCCCAGCGACGCCGCGAGGTCGACGTTGCGGATGACCTTGCGCAGGCCGAAGCGGCGCACCGAGCGGTCGTTGGCCGTGAATCCGCCGTCCTTGAACACGGGGTGGCTGAACGTGTTGGTCGTGACCATCTCGATGACGAGGCCGGCCTCGTCGGCCGCCTTCTTGAAGCGCTCGAGGATCCGCTCGCGCTCGGCGTCGCTCGTGCCGAACGGCACGACGTCGTCGTCGTGGAACGTCACGCCCCACGCGCCGGCCTCGGCGAGCGGGCCGAGGTAGGCCCACGGGTCGAGCTCGGCCCGCGTCGGGTCGCCGAACTGGTCCTTGCCCGCCCATGCCACGGTCCACAGACCGAACGAGAACTTGTCCTCGGGGGTTGCTGCGCGCACCATCACTGCCTCTTTCGTCGGCATCCTTGCTCGACGGCGTCGATCGTCGTCGATTTGATTTACCGGATGAACTTATAGCCGGATGTGCGCTACGGTCAACCCCGTGGACGAGCATCTCGGCGAGCCGCGCGGCGTGTCGGCGTCGGCGCGCGACGCCTCACCGCGGGGGCGCCGCGACGCCGCACGCCAGGGCGCCCTGCGAACCCACAACCTCGCGCTCGTCCTCGAGCACGTCGCGCGAGCCGAGCCGCTGTCGCGCGCCGAGGTCGCCGAGCGCGCCGGCCTCACCCGCGCCACCGTCTCGAGCCTGGTCGAGCTCCTCCTGGCCGCGCGCATCCTCGAGTGGGCGCCGTCGACGACGGCGCGCACGGTGGGCCGCCCCGCCGCGCCCGTCCGTCTGGCCCGGGGGACGCTTGCCGGCCTCGGGCTCGAGGTCGGCGCCAACCACCTCGCCGCCGCCGTCGTCGACCTCACCGGCGCACGCCTCGCCCAGCGCGAGGTGCGGGGAGACTTCGCTGCGCCGTCGCCGGCCGACACCCTCGCCCGGCTGGCGACGCTCGCGTCGCTCACCTGGCAGCAGGCCGTGGCGCAGCACCCTGGGCTCACGCTCCTCGGCGTCGAGGTCGCGGTGCCCGGCATCGTGCGCGACGGCGTGGTGCTCGACGCCCCCCGGCTCGCCTGGGTCGACGTGCCGGCCGAGGCGATCGTCCGCGCGGCGCTGCGCGACGCCCGGGGCGCCGACGCGTCCGACGAGATCCCGGTCGCAGTGGGCAACGAGGCCTCGCTCGCCGCGGTCGCCGAGGCGCACGCACGCGGCGGCGCTTCGTTCCTCTACCTGTCCGGCGGGATCGGCGTCGGCGGCGCGCACGTCGTCGACGGCCGCGTGCAGGGCGGCGCGCACGGCTTCGCCACCGAGCTCGGGCATCTCACGGTCGACCCCGCCGGTCCGCGCTGCCGCTGCGGCGCGACGGGCTGCCTCGAGCAGTACGTCGGGGCCCAGGCGCTCGCGCGCACACCGCTGCCGGAGGCGGGCTGGGCGCTCGGCGTCGCGCTCGCGGCGGCGGTGAACCTGCTCGACGTCGAGACCCTCGTGCTCGGCGGCACGCTCGCCCCGCTCCTGCCGCAGCTGCGCGACCCGCTCGAGGCCGAGCTGGCCACGCGCGTCCTCGCCTACCCGTGGGCCCGGCCGGCGCTCGACGCCGCGCGCGTGCACGACCTGCCGAGCCTGCAGGGGGCCGCGCTCGGGCCCGTGCTCGCGGTGCTCGCCGACCCCGAGCGCGTGGTCGTCGGGCACGGCACCGACTGAGGAGCGGCCTGGCGGGCGGCGTGACGGAAACGCCCGACGGAACGCCCGACGGAATGCGCAGCGCCGGCCACGGGTTGCACGCTGCGTGAGCGAAGCCGTGAGTCAACCCCTGGGTGAACCCCTGCAGGTCGAGGTCTGGTCGGACGTCCAGTGCCCCTGGTGCTGGATCGGACGCCGTCGGCTGCAGGAGGCGGTCGCCGCGACGGGCGAGGAGATCGAGCTGGTCTACCGCTCGTTCGAGCTCGCCCCCGACGTCCCCGTCGACTACGACGGCACCTCGGTCGACTTCCTCGCCGATCGCAAGGGCATGCCGCGTGACCAGGTGCGGGCCATGATGGCCCGCGTCACCGAGATCGCCGCGGGCGACGGCCTCGAGTACCACCTCGAGACCGCGCGCCAGACGAACACCGTGCTCGCCCACGAGTTGCTCCACCTCGCGCGCGAGCGCGGCGTCCAGGAGCACCTCAAGGAGCGGCTGTTCGGCGCCTACTTCACGGAGAACCGCCATGTCGGCGACGTCGAGGAGCTCGTCTCGCTCGCCGTCGAGAGCGGGCTGGACGCCGCGGAGGCCCGGGCGGCCCTCGCCGACCACCGGTACCTGCCCGCGGTGCGGGCCGACGTCGCGCAGGCGCGCGCCTACGGCATCAACGGCGTCCCGTTCACCGTGGTCGACGGTGCGCTCGGGGTGTCGGGCGCGCAGTCCGCGGACGTGTTCGCGGCCGCGCTGCGGCAGGCCCGCGCGGCGCGCGCGGGTGCGACGTCGGTGACCGCCTCGTGAGCGCGGCCTCGTCCGCGCGCGAGCCCACCCGGGCGGTGCACGACGGCGAGCCCACGCCGTCGCCCGTCCGCTCGCCCTTCGTCATGGTCGGGCACCCGGTGGCGGCCGCTCCGGCCACGGCGGCCGACGGGGACGGGGACGGCCTGTGCGTCAACGGCATCTGCGTGGTGCCGGCGCCGGCGAAGAGCGGCGTCAGGCCTGCGGCCGACTGACGTGGTCGGTGTCGACGGCGTTCACGGCGTCCTCAACCGCGTACTCGTCCTCCTCGGCCACGGGCAGCGCCCGCATCCGCCAGAACGGCCCCGCCACCACGAACAGGCAGGCCGGCACGCCCGCGACCGCGCCGAGCCACACCGTCGGCACCACCCCGAGCCACTCCCCCAGCACGCCCGCGAGCAGCGCGGCGATCGGCATCGTGCCCCACACGCAGAACCGGATCGAGGCGTTCATCCGGCCGAGCAGCCGGGCCGGCGTGATGCGCTGGCGGAACGAGACCTGCGTGACGTTGTAGACGAGGATCGCGGCGCTGGCGAGCATCCCCTGCGCCGCGAGCACGGGCACCACCCAGCCCGTCGGTACCAGCGTGACCAGCGGGAACGCGAGCCCGACCACGCTGAACGCGATCGCCGAGAGCGGGATCGCCCGGCCCTCCCCGACGGCTCGGACGAACCGGGGCGTCAGCGCGGCGCCGGCGAGCCCACCGACGCCGCCGAGGGAGAACACCAGCCCCCACGTCGCCGGCGACAGACCCAGGGTGCGCAGCACGAGGATCGGCGCGAGCGTCACGACGATCGTCGAGCAGAGGTTGGACACGGCCGTCGTGCCGACGATCCGGCGCAGCAGCGGGTGGCCGAGCACCCAGTGCAGCCCCTCCGCGATCTCGGTGCGCAGCGGCTCGCGCTCGTGCGCGGGCCGCACGACCTCGTGGTCGCGCGTGCGCAGGAGGGCCACGAACGACGCGACGTACGTGGCCGCCGTCGTGAGCACCGCGATCGGTGCGGACACGGCACCGACGAGCCAGCCGCCGAGGCTCGGCCCCGCGAGCGCCGCGAGCTGCTGCGTGGACTCCAGCTTGCCGTTCGCCTCGGGGATCGCGTCGCGGTCCACGAGCGCGGGGATCACGCTCTGGTAGGAGACGTCGAAGAACACCGTCGCCACGCCGATGACCAGCGCGACTGCGACGAGGTGCCAGACCGTGAGGTGCCCGCCCAGCCACAGCGCGGGGATCGCCAGGAGCACGACGGCGCGCACGGCGTCGGCCACGATCATCACCCGGCGCTTGCGCATCCGGTCGATCCACGCACCCGCCGGCAGCCCGACGACCAGGAACGCCGCCACCGACGCCGCGTTGAGGACCCCCACCTCGAGCTCGCTCGCGTGCAGGAGCACGACGGCGAGCACCGGCAGCGCGAGTCCGGTCACCTCCGCGCCGAGCTGGCTCAGCGCCTGGCCGCCCCAGAACGTACGGAAGTTGGCGTCCCGCCACAGGGAGCGATGCTCCCCAGCCGCGAGTGATTGGGTCATGTCAATCAGTATCGGGAGGGCGATTGAGTTCTGTCAATCACTGCCGGTGCGTCGGTAGGCTCGCGAGATGGCGGACGAGCGCGCGACGGACGAGCAGCCGGATACCGGACACCGGGGGGAGCGCCCGGACCCCGCCGACGACGACGCCCCCGCCGCCGAGGCCGTCGCCCGCGCGCTCAGCTCGCCCCTGCGAATGCGGATCCTGCGCCTGTGCGCGTTCGACGCGCGCACGAACAAGGAACTCGCCGAGCTGCTCGATCTCAACCCGGGCACGGTGCTGCACCACGTGCGCACGCTCGTCGACGTCGACATGCTCGCGCCGCAGGAGCCCCGGACGGGTCGGCGCGGGGCGAAGGAGATCCCCTACAAGGCGACGGGTCGCTCGTGGCACTCGCGCGTGCCGGGGATGTCGATCGTGCTGCTCGAGACGATGCGCCAGCAGCTGGCGGGCGTGGACCCGGACGAGGTCGCGACGACCTGGATGGGACTGCGGCTCAACGCCGCGCACAAGGCGGAGCTGGACCAGCGCCTCTACGGACTGATCCAGGAGTTCAAGGAGCGCGGCCCGGACCCCGACGGCGACGCCTGGTCCCTCGTCACGGTGCTGCACCCGGATCGCAACCCGGCCGGCCCGCCCGCCTGACGTCTCCGAGCGGCCGCCGCGTCGAAGATCCTCTCGCGAAAGGACGGACATTCTCTCGCGAAAGGACGGACTTCCTCTCGCGAAAGGACGGACTTCCTCTCGCGAAAGGACCGACATCCTCTCGCGAACGGGCTGGCGGGATGCACGACGGCGAGGCACGGATCGATCCGTGCCTCGCCGTCGGGGACGCGTGCGTCAGGGCGGGTCAGCGCAGGAACGCCGCCGCGACGCCGGAGTCGACCGGGATGTGCAGGCCCGTGGTCTGGACGAGGTCCGGACCGGTGAGCGCGGCCACCGCGGCGGCGACGTGCTCGGGCAGCACCTCCTTCTTCAGCAGCGTGCGCTGCGCGTAGTACTGGCCCAGCTCCTCCTCGGGCACGCCGTAGACGGCCGCGCGCTTGGCGCCCCAGCCGCCGGCGAAGATGCCCGAGCCGCGGACCACGCCGTCGGGGTTGATCCCGTTGACGCGGATCCCGTGCTCGCCGAGCTCGGCGGCCAGCAGACGGACCTGGTGCGCCTGGTCGGCCTTCGTGGCCGAGTAGGCGATGTTGTTCGGGCCCGCGAACAGGGAGTTCTTCGAGGCGATGTAGACGATGTCGCCGCCGAGGTTCTGCGCGATCATCGCGCGCGCCGCCTCGCGGGCCACGAGGAAAGAGCCGCGGGCCATGACGTCGTGCTGGAGGTCCCAGTCCTTCGTCGTGGTCTCCAGGAGCGGCTTGGAGATCGACAGCCCGGCGTTGTTCACGACGAGGTCCACGCCGCCGAACGCGAGCACCGTGGCCTTGACGAGCTCGGCCACGGCCTCCTCGGACGTGACGTCCGCCGCGACGCCGACAGCGACGTCGGGGCCGCCGATCTCGGCCGCGGCCGCCTGCGCCTTGGCCTCGTCGAGGTCGGCGATGACGACGCAGGCGCCGTCGGCCGCGAGCCGCTCGGCGATCGCCTTGCCGATGCCCGACGCCGCACCCGTCACCACCGCGACGCGCGTGGCGAGCGCCTTCGGCTTCGGCATCCGCTGGAGCTTGGCCTCCTCCAGCGCCCAGTACTCGATCCGGAACTTCTCGTTCTCGTCGATCGGGGCGTAGGTCGAGATGGCCTCGGCACCGCGCATCACGTTGATCGCGTTGACGTAGAACTCCCCCGCCACGCGCGCGGTCTGCTTGTCCTTGCCGAACGAGAACATCCCGACGCCGGGCACGAGCACGATCGCCGGGTCGGCACCGCGCATCGCGGGGCTGTCGTCGACCTTGTTGCGCTCGTAGTAGCCGGCGTAGTCGGCCCGGTAGGCCTCGTGCAGCTCGTGCAGGCGAGCGACGGCGTCCTCGAGCGGCGCGTCGGCCGGCAGGTCGAGCACGAGGGGCTTGACCTTCGTGCGCAGGAAGTGGTCGGGGCAGGAGGTGCCGAGCTCGGCCAGGGGGGCCAGCTTCTCGCGCGAGACGAAGTCCAGCACGACGTCGGAGTCGGTGAAGTGGCCGACCTGCGGCTTGTCGGCGGACGCGATGCCGCGGATCACCGGCGCGAGGGCGGCGGCGCGCTCGCGGCGGGCGGCGGCCTCGAGCGGCTCGAACCCGGCGCGCACCGCGCCGAAGGGGTGCTCGCCGCGGGCGGCGAGCTCCGCCGTCGTGCGCTCGATGTACGCCTCGGCGGTGCGGATGATGTCGAGGCTGCGCGCCTCGGCCTCCGCCGAGTCCTCGGCCCAGGCGGTGATGCCGTGGCCACCGAGGATGCAGCCGATGGCCTGCGGGTTGGCCTCCTTGATGGCGGCGATGTCGAGGCCGAGCTGGAAGCCGGGGCGGCGCCAGGGCACCCACACGACGCGGTCGCCGAAGATCTCCTGGGTGAGGCGCTCGCCGTCGGCGGACGTCGCGACGGCGATGCCCGCGTCGGGGTGCAGGTGGTCCACGTGCGCGGCGTCGACGAGGCCGTGCATCGCGGTGTCGATCGACGGCGCGGCGCCGCCCTTGCCGTGCAGGCAGTAGTCGAACGCGGCGACCATCTCGTCCTCGCGGTCCACGCCCGGGTAGACGTTCGGGAGCGCGCGGAGGCGGTCGAGGCGGAGCACGGCGAGGTTCTTCTCGGTCAGCGTGCCGAGGTCGCCGCCGGAGCCCTTGACCCACAGCAGCTCGACGTCCTCACCCGTGACGGGGTCGGTGGCGGAGCCCTTGGCGGACGTGTTTCCGCCCGCGTAGTTGGTGACGCGGGGGTCGGACCCGAGGCGGTTGGAGCGCGCGACGAGGGCCGCGGCCGGGGACTGGGACATCGGTGTCTCTCCTGGTCTCTGAATCGTTTCAGGGATCAGCGTATCCGGGACCTTGGTCCCGGTCAACCGGTTCGCTCTCCGGTGGGTGCGTGTCCGTGACCACAGCTCGGCTCTCGTGGTTCCGGCCCTGCCCCAGCACCGGAGGGATCGAGCACCGCGGCGCGCCGACCGGATCGCCCCTCTCGCGGCGCGATGTGCCGCACCACTGCGCGGCGTGCGCGCCGTGGACCAGCGCACGCACGCGTCGTTCGCGGTAGTACAGAGCCACAGCGCTGTGGCTGTGCACTCGAGCGAGGCCCGAGCTTCACCGGGGAGCCGGCATGCCGGAAATGGCAGTATGGCGCGGGTCCGCCAAGCGGAACCCGTGTCGCGAAGCGGCCGCGCGAGTAACAGCGCTGTCAGGCCGGTGCGAGGCGGTCAACCACGCGCAGCGCACGCCGCCTCCCGACGCACGCCAGCCCGTGACGCGCGCCGGCCCCCGGCGCCGAAGCGCCGAGGGCCGGAACGAGATCGCGCGTCAGCGCGCGGCGCGAGCGCGGGTCAGCGCACGAGCCATCCGCCGTCGACGGGGATGATCGCACCGTTGAGGTAGTCCGAGGCGGGCGAGGCCAGGAACACGAACGGTCCCTGCAGGTCCGCCGGCGTCCCCCACCGCGCCGCCGGAATGCGGTCCAGGATCGACCTCTCCCGCGCCTCGTCCGAGCGGATCGGCGCCGTGTTCTCCGTCGCCATGTACCCCGGCGCGATCGCGTTCACGTTCACCCCGTGCGCCGCCAGCTCGTTCGCGAACGACTTCGTGATCCCCGCGACCGCGTGCTTGCTCGCCGCATACCCCGGCACCAGGATCCCGCCCTGGAACGACAGCATCGAGGCGATGTTGATGATTTTCCCCCCGCCCTGCGCCACGTACCGGCGCGCCGCCGCCTGCGACAGGTGGAACACCGCGTCCAGGTTGATCGCCAGCACGTCGTCCCAGTCCGAGGCCGGGTGCTCCAGCAACGGCGCCCGACGGATGATGCCCGCGTTGTTCACCAGCACATCGATACGACCCAGAGAGTCCACGACCTCCTGCACCGCCGCGTCCAGCTCACCCGGCGTCGCCTTGATCAGGTCCGCCTCGATCAGGTGCACCCGACGCCCGAGCGCCTCGATCTGCTCAGCCGTCTCGGTCGCCGGCGCACGGTCCAGCAGCGCGACGTCCGCACCCGCCTCCGCGAGCGCAACCGCCGCACCCTGGCCCAGACCACGGGACGAACCCGTGACAAGAGCGACCTTCCCGTCCAGACGGAACGAGTCGAGAATCATGAGGATCCTTTCGAGAGGGGGACCCGGGCGCCGCCCGGGCCTTCGGTAGTCAGTGGTCAGTCGGTCACATCGCGCACGGTCTCGTCGCGCGCGTCGACGTCGGGCACCTTGAGGCGCCCGACGGCGAACGATCAGTAGTAGGTCCGGCGGTACTCCGCGAGGCACAGGATGGCCATGGCCTGCCCGTACGGCATCGAGGTCAGCGGGATCTGGTGGTAGAAGTCAAGGCTGGGGCCCATACCGGTGCCGAAGGAGACCTGCTGGAGCTCGCCGTCGTCGCTCACGTTGGCGATGATCGCGCGGATCGCCTTCTCGCCGACCGCGGCGAACCGCTTGTCGAGGTACCCCTTGCGCACGCCCTTGAGGATCCCGTAGGCGAAGCCCGCGGTGGCCGACGCCTCGAGGTAGGAGTCCGGGTCGTCCAGCAGCGTGTGCCACAGACCTGAGTCGTCCTGCAGGTCCGCGAGGGCTTCGACCTGGGCCTGGAGCACCTCGATCAGGAAGCGGCGCACCGGGTCGCCCTCGGGCAGGTCGAGCAGCTCGAGGAAGTCCGGGATCACCATGGTGAGCCAGGAGTTGCCCCGGGCCCACCGCGCGCGGGCGAAGTTGTGCCTGCCCTCGAAGGTCCAGCCGTGGAACCACAGGCCGGTCTCGCGGTCCATGAGGTAGGCGACGTGTGTGAGGAACTGGAACGTCGCCTCCTGCACGTAGGCCGGCCGGTCCAGCAGCAGGCCGATCTTCGTCAGCGGCAGCACCGTCATCATGAGGGTGTCGTCCCACAGCTGGTGGTGGTTCTCCTCCGCGAGCGTGAGGTGCTGCATCCCGCCGTGCGGCGTGCGCGGCATGTCCCGCATGGCCCACTCGGCCCAGGCGTCCAGCCAGGGCAGGAGCGTGCGGTCGCGGGTCTCCTCGTAGCGGTACGCGAGCGTGAGGAAGGGCGCCATGGTGTTGACGTTCTTCGTGGTGCCCTCGGCGAACCGTGCGGTGAACCAGTCGTCGATGATCTGGCGCGTGGCCTCGTCGCCCGTCTGGTCGTAGTACTGCCAGATGCCGTAGAGCCCCACGCCGTGCGTCCACTCCCACCCGGCCCAGCCCTTGGTGTCGATGACGCGGCCGTCGTCGAGGCGGAGCAGGAACTGCCCCGTCTCGTCCGTGATGTGGACGAGGTTGTCGGTGAGCCGGTGGACGAGGTCGTCGATCTCGTCCCGCGTGGCGACGCGCTCCGGCGCCCGCAGCAGCGCGCTGTGCTTCACCGGCCACGCCTTCTGCACCATCGGGTTCCACTGCTCCATCTCCGGTCCTACGTCCTCTCCTCGGGCGCCACCGCGTCGGGGCGTCGTGTGTGGCTGGGGGGCGGCGTCGGGCGCCGCCCCCCAGGTGTCAGGCGGTCTCGAGCTCCGCGAGCGACTTGCCCTTGGTCTCCGGCGTCAGCAGCGTAGCGACCGCCGCCACGACGCAGATGCCGAACGTGACCAGGCCGATCGTGAGCGGGACGTTGGTCGACCCGGGAGGCGCGATGGCCGTGAAGAGCGCCGGGAAGAACGAGGCGAGCATGAGGCCGATGTTCTGCGACACGGCGAAGCCGGTGACGCGGATGCGCATCGGGAACTGCTCCTGGAAGAACGTCGCGAACGTCGCGTTCCACATCTGGAAGAAGATGCCCTGGACGATCACGACCATGACGAACACGAGGAACAGGTTCCGCGCGTCCACCGCGGCGAGGTAGACCCCGGCGAGCGCACCGCCGGCGATGCCACCGACGAGCATGAAGACGCGGCGGCCGATCTTGTCCGAGAGCGCCCCGAAGATCGGGATGGTGACGACGGCGGTGATGTTGGCCACCAGCGTGACCCAGAGCAGGTCGCTCTTGCTGAAGCCGATGTCGTACCCGTCCTGCGTGGCGTAGGAGACGCCGAACACCAGGGTCGCCATGCCGATGACGTTCGTGAAGGTCATGAGGATGCAGCGCACGACGGCCCACGGGTGGGTCTTCATCAGCTCGACGAACGGGAAGCGCCGCTTCGGGGCGTCGGCCTGGGCGAGGTACGCGGGCGGCTCCTGCACCCGGCGGCGGATGAGGTAGCCGGCGACGATCACGACGGCGCTCAGCAGGAACGGCACGCGCCAGCCCCAGGACTCGAAGTGCGCGTCGTCCAGCACGATCGACAGGGGCAGCATGACGCCGGTGGCGAGGATCGAGCCGACCTGCGTGCCCTGGAGGCTGAAGCTCGCGAAGAAGCCGCGGCGCTCGTCCGGGGAGTGCTCCACGATCATCGCGCTCGCACCGCCGAGCTCGCCGGCGACGGCGAAGCCCTGGATCAGGCGCAGCAGCACCAGCAGGATCGGGGCGAGCATGCCGACCTGCGCGTACGTCGGCAGGAGGCCGACGGCGAGGGTCGAGAAGCCCATGAGGAGCATCGCGAACACGAGGACGTTCTTGCGTCCCTTGCGGTCTCCCCACGCGCCGAGGACGACGGCGCCCACGGGCCGGGCGACGTACCCGACGGCGTAGGTCGCCAGCGAGGCGATGATCCCGACGGCCTTGTTCTCGCTCGCGAAGAAGATCGTCGGGAAGACCAGCGCTGCTGCCTGCGAGTAGAGCGCGAAGTCGTAGTACTCCAGCGCGCTCCCGATCCAGCCGCTCATCGCGGCGCGCTTGGGGTCCCTCGTGCCGGCGGCCACCTCGGCCGTGGTCACACTGTCGGTGTTGCTCATGGTTCTTCTTCCGTCATCGCTGACGAGGAGCCTGGCGGGCCCCTCCTGGGCTTGGTGCGTCGATGCACCGGGTTCCCTCCGTGCGGGGTGACTCCCGTGGCACCGTGCTGGTCACGGCGGTTGCCGTTCGGCCGATCGCGTTCTGACGAACGGGCCGAGTGTACCGCCTGTTTCGTCCAGCGGAACGGCCGTTCCTCTGTGACTGAAACCATTCAAACACATCGCACGCCCCTGCGGAAGGACCTTTTTGAATGGATTCAGTCGGATCGCCGTGGTAGGCGCGACCTAGGTCACACCCCGAGTTGACCGCGCACGACGGCGAGCCGCACCACCGCACGTCGGCCCGCCACGGCCGGCACGTCGGCCCGCCGCGGCCGGGCACGTCGGCCCGCCACGGCCGGACACGTCGGCCCGCCACGGCCGGCACGTCGGCCCGCCACGGCCGGGACGACGAAGGGCGCCCGCGCCGCTCTCGCGGCACGGGCGCCCTGACGGACTCAGCGCTCGAGATCAGCACCCGACGGTCTCAGCGCCCGGGCTCCTCCGCCGCGGCGAGCTGGTCGTCGAGGTTGAAGATCTCCGGGTGGTAGCTGAACCCCTCGTCGGGGTTGCCCTCCCCCACGAACAGCCGCGCCATCTCGGCCTGCCACCGTCCGTTGACCTCGGTGGCGGCCATCCGCGCCTGGGCGGCGTCGGCGTCGGCGGCCTCGAAGAAGCCGATCAGCTGGCCTGTGTCGGAGAGGAAGAGCGAGTAGTTGCGCCAGCCCGCGTCCCGCAGGGCCCGCAGCATCTCGGGCCAGACTGCGGCGTGCGCCGCCTTGTAGGCGTCGAGGTGGCGCGGGTCGACCTGCGAGGTGAAGCAGTAGCGGGGCACGTCAGACCCAGCGCGAGTCGATGTTGAACTCGTTCGCGACCGAGGCGATCTCCTCGCGCGTGAGCCCCTCGGCGCGGCCGCCCGCGGCGAGGTCCATGTACTCGTACTTGGCGCCGGTCTCGGCGTACTCGATGCGGTCGACGGCGCGGGTCACCGACAGGTCCGACCGCGCCATCACGCCGTGCTTGCTCCACAGGGTGATCTCGAACTCGCGCAGGCCCTCGACGTTCGCGGCCATCATCTCGGCCGAGCCCGGGATGAAGAACGGGAGCACCTTGATGCCCTGGGACAGGGACACGATCGACTCCGGCTCCCAGCGCAGGATGCGGCGGTTCATCGACTCGTCGTCGCGGTACTCGGGAATGTGGGAGAGGTAGGTCAGGTGCGGCGGCTGGGCGTGCACGACGGCCTGGAAGTTCACCCCGCGGCGCGCGACCTGGTCCTCGTGGACGCCGAGGTGGGAGTTGAACTCGCTGGTCAGGCGCTCGAAGAGGCGCTTCGGCGAGGTGTACATCGTGGCGCGCGTGCCGCCGTCGTGCACCTTCACGGCCGCGACGCACGACTCCGGGTCGGCGATGATCTGGCGCAGCCGGCGACCGGACCCCGTCACGAGCAGCGTGCCGCCCACGAGGTGCGGGGCGGGCAGCGGGAGCTCGATCTCCTCCTGGAGCGGGAACCGACGGCGCACCTCGGTGTCCCACCCGAGGTAGACCGAGATGTTGCCCGCGCCGGCCTCGGCGGCGTCGATCTCAGAGATGCGAGCGCCTGCCTCGCCCATGCTGTCGAGGATCTCCCCAAGACTGGGGCGAATGGGGGTGGTGCTCATCGGTGGATCCTTCCGTCGGTCGTTGACGTGGTTGAAACGTTTCATAGCGTACCGGGAGACATCGTCCTGGGGAAGGCCCTAGGTCCCCCGGCGCGCGATCGTCCGCCCGCACCGCCATCACGGGTGCGCGCGACGCTCGGCGTCGTCCCAGGCGTCCGGCGTCGAGACCTCGCCCGCGCCGGGCTCGTACCGCCGCAGCGGCGTGGACCGCTCCACGACGCGCCGCAGGTCGCCGAGCGTGCCGTGCAGCACGCCGGCGGCACGCGCCTGGACGAGCACGTTGCCGAGCGCGGCGCCCTCGGCCGGGCCGGTCACGACCGGCACGCCGATCGCGTCGGCCGCGAGCTGCATGAGGGCCTCGTTGTGCACGCCGCCACCGACCACGTGCACGACGGCGACGCTGCGGTCGGCCAGGGCGCTCACCTCGCGTACGGCACGCCGGTAGGCGAGGGCGAGCGAGTCGAGGATGCACCGCACCACCTCGCCGACCGACTCGGGCACCGGCTGGCCGGTCGCCCGGGCGAGCGACGCGAGGCGCGCGGGCATGTCGCCGGGCGGCAGGAGGCTCGCGTGGTCGATGTCGACGACCGTGCGCAGGGGCTCGACGGTGGCGGCCTGCGCGAGCGCGTCGGCGAGCGGGACCTCGCGGCCCGCGGCCGCCCAGCCCCGCATCGTCTCGGTGAGCACCCACAGGCCCATGACGTTCTTGAGGTAGCGGATCGTGGCGTCCACGCCCGCCTCGTTGGTGACGTTCGCGGCGCGGGAGGCCTCGGTGAGCACGGGCTCGTCGAGCTCGAGGCCCACCAAGGACCACGTCCCGCACGAGATGTACGCGGCGTCGGGCCGTTCCATCGGGACGGCCACCACCGCCGAGGCGGTGTCGTGGGAGCCGACCGTCCAGACCGGGAGGCGCTCGCCGTCGGGCAACCCGAGCACGGCCGCGAGGCCGGGCCGGACGTGCCCCAGGAGCTCACCGGGCGCGACGAGCTCGGGCAGCACGCGGGCCGGCAGGCCGAGCCGGTCGGCGAGGTCGGTGGACCAGGTGCGGGAGGCGGCGTCGAGCAGGCCCGTGGTGGAGGCGTTCGTGATCTCGGAGCGCTCGACGCCCGTGAGCCAGGCCCCGAGCAGGTCCGGCAGCAGCAGCACGCGGTCGGCCTGCTCGAGCCGGGTCTCGGCGAGGAGCTGGAACGCGGTCGTGAACGGCTGCACCTGGAGCCCGTTGACGGCGTACTGGTCCGCCGCGCCCACCAGGTCGAAGACTCGCGCGAGCACGGGCTCGGTGCGGGTGTCGCGGTAGCAGGTGGGGTTGCCGAGGAGGCGACCCTCGCCGTCGACCATCCCGTAGTCCACCGCCCAGGAGTCGATCCCGATCCCGGCGAGGGGGCCGAAGCGCGCGACGGCGTCGCGCAGGCCCGCGAGGATCCCGCGCCACAGCGCGGGCACGTCCCAGGTGAGGACCGCGCGCTCGTCCCCGCGCGTGGCGGGGACGAGCACGGGCTCGTTGGGGAAGCGACCCACCTCGGTGAGCTCGACGCGCTCGGCGCCGGGCTCACCGACCACGGTGCCGACGATGACGCGCCCGGAGGTGGCGCCGAGGTCGACGGCCGCGAACGAGCGGCCCTGTGCCGCGCTGGACGTGCTGGACATCGAGGTCAGGCGCCCCAGCTGGCCTGGGTGCCGCCGACGCGCTCGGCCGCGACCTTCTCGGCGTAGCCGGTGGCGGCGAACGCCTTGATCGGGTCGGCGTCGAGGCCCTTGGCCTCGCGCACTTCGGCGAGGATCGGGCGCACGTCGGTGTTGAAGGCGTCCATGAGCACGGCGTGCGCGCCGAGGACGTCGCCGGCCTGCTGCGCCGCACCCAGGGCGTCGGCGTCCACGAGCAGGGCCTTCGCCGTCGCCTCCTGGACGTTCATCACGGACCGGATCTGGGCCGGGATCTTCGCCTCGATGTTGTGGCACTGGTCGAGCATGAAGTTCACGCCGAGCGCCGGGTCGAGGGCGCCCGCCTGGACGATCTCGTGCATGATCCGGAACAGCTGGAACGGGTCGGCAGACCCGACGATGAGGTCGTCGTCGGCGTAGTAGCGCGAGTTGAAGTCGAACGCCCCGAGCCGGCCCAGGCGCAGCAGCTGCGCGACGATGAACTCGATGTTCGTGCCCGGGGCGTGGTGGCCGGTGTCGAGGACGACCGTGGCCTGCTCGCCGAGGGCCATGCAGTGCACGAGGCTCGTGCCCCAGTCGGGGATGTCGGTCGTGTAGAAGAAGGGCTCGAAGAACTTGTACTCGAGCAGGATCCGCTCGCCCGGCTGCAGGCCCGCGTAGATCTGCTCGAGGCCCTCGGCGACGCGGTCCTGCCGCGCGCGGATGGAGTCCTGACCGGCGTAGTTCGTGCCGTCGGCGAGCCAGATCTTCAGGTCCGTGCTCCCGACGGCGCGCATCACCTCGAGGCAGTCCAGGTGGTGGGCGACGGCCTTGGCCCGCACCCGGGCGTCCGGGTTGGCGAGGCTGCCGAGTCGGTAGTCGTCGTCCTGGAAGACGTTGGAGTTGATCGCGCCGATCGTCATGCCCTGCTCGTGCGCGTACGCCGAGAGGGCGTCGTAGTCCTCGACCTTGTCCCACGGGATGTGCAGGGACACCCGCGGGGCGGCACCGGTGACGGCGTTAACCTGGGCGGCGTCGGCGATCTTCTCCCACGGGTCGCGGGGGGTGCCGGGGGTGCCGAACACCTTGAAGCGCGTCCCGGAGTTGCCGTACGCCCAGGACGGCACCTCGATGGTCTGCTGGGCCAGGACGGCCTTGGCTGCGGCGATGTCCACGATGACTTCCTCGATCCTTCTCATGCGCGTCGGATGCCGCGCTCGGTGCTGCAGGTGACTGCGGGTGCCGGTCGGTGGTGCTGGTGCTGTGCTGGGTGCTGCGCTCGTGCTCGTGCGGGTCTCGTTCCTCGACGGGCCGGCCGAGCGCTGCCTCGCGCTCGCCGGTGACCGTTCCGTGAACCGCCCCACACTCAATGAATCGTTTCACGCAGCCTACGGCCGCAGACGGGATGCCGTCAACCACGAAGGCCGGCCGAACGGGGCAGCTTTGACAGTTGATTCGATTCACACGTAGCGTCGCCGCCCAGAACAGACCCAGCGACGAAGGTGGGAGAACCATGGCACGACCAGCGGGTCCGCACGGCGCTCGAGCGCGCCTCGAGGGAGCGGCCGGATGACCACCGACCCGACCACCATCCACCTCGCGGGCGACTCCACCGTCGCACCCGGCCCCCTCGACGGCTCCGGCGTGATCGGCTGGGGCGGCGTCCTGCACGAGTTCGTCACCCGGCCCGTCGCCAACCGCGCGTTCGGCGGCGCGACCACCGCGACGTTCCTCGAGACCGGCCGCTGGGCCGAGACCCTCGAGGCGATCCGGCCCGGCGACGACGTCGTGATCCAGTTCGGGCACAACGACCAGAAGGACCCCGAGCTCGCGGCCGACGGCGGCTACATCGACAACCTCACCCGGTTCGTCACCGACGTGCGAGACCATGGCGGCCGCCCGATCCTGGGCACCAGCGTGGAGCGGTGCCTCTTCACCGACGACGGCGAGCTCCGGGTCTCGCACGGCCCCTACCCTCGCGCGGTGCGTCGCCTCGGCCGGACGCTCGACGTCCCCGTCATCGACCTCACGGCGTTCACCCGGTGGCTCTACCCGTGGCTCGGGCCCGAGCGCTGCCGCGAGCTCTTCCCCCACCCGCACCCCGAGAACGGCAACCCCGACACGACGCACTTCGGCCTCGCCGGGGCCCGCGCCGTCGCCGGCTTCGTCGCGCAGCAGCTGCGCGCCCTCGACGGGCTCGACGACGACCACCTGCCGCTCGGCTACTGGGGCATGGTGCCGTGAGGTCGCCAGGACCTGACGGAGCTGCCAGATGACCGCCGACAGCGTGACCACCGCCGCGCCCACGCCGGCGCGGCACCGGCCCTCGGTCATGGACGTCGCGCGACTCGCTCGCGTGTCGGTCGGCACCGTCTCCAACGTGCTCAATCGTCCGGAGCGAGTGTCCCCCCGGACCCGCTCCCGTGTGGAGTCCGCGATCGCGGAGCTGGAGTTCGTGCCGAGCGAGTCGGCCCGCCAGCTCCGGGCCGGTCGAGCGCGCAGCGTCGGGGCGATCGTCCTCGACGTGGGGAACCCGTTCTTCACGGCGCTCACCCGCGGCGTCGAGGACCGCATCGGCGCCGACGGCCTCGCGCTGCTCGTGTCGTCCTCCGACGACGATCCCGAGCGGGAGAACCGCGCGCTGCAGCTGTACGAGCAGCACGGCGTGCGCGGCGTGCTCGTCACGCCGGCGAGCGCCGAGCGCGCGGACCTGCACGCCCTGCGCGCGCGCGGCACGACGGTGGTGCTCATGGACGTCGACGGCGAGGACGAGCTCCCGAGCGTCTCCGTCGACGACGTGCTCGGGGCCAGCCTGCCCGTCGCACACCTGCTCGAGCTCGGGCACCGGCGGATCGCGCTCTTGAACGGACCGCTCACGATCCACCAGTGCGCCGACCGTCTCGCGGGGGCGCGGCTCGCCGTCGTGAACGCGGGTCTCGACCCGGACGAGGTGCTCGTCGAGGTGCCGCTGCCGTCGCTCAACGCCGAGCACGGGACGCTCGCCGCCGAGCGCCTGCTGGCGATGCCGGAGTCGACCCGACCCACCGCGATCTTCTGCGTGAACGACCTCGTGGCGCTCGGGGCGCTCAGCACGCTCGTGCGGGCGGGAGTCCCGGTGCCCGACGGCGTCGCGGTGGTCGGGTACGACGACGTGCCGTGGGCCGCGATGCTCGTCGTCCCGCTCACCACGGTGCGCCAGCCGACGCACGAGATCGGCTGGACAGCGGCCGACCTGCTGCTGCGGCTCGACGGCGAGGACGCGGTCGGGCCGACCCGCGTGCGGTTCGCGCCGGAGCTCGTGGTGCGACGTTCGTCCGACCCGGGGGCGTGAGGGCGCGCAGCGTGGACGCCGCGGTGACGGTGTCCACCGGGGACGCGCCGGACGGCCCCGTGCCGCGACTCACGTGGACGCGGCGGCCGCGGTGTCCACGAAGCACGCGCCCAACAAGCCCGTGCCGCGTCTGACGCGGACGCGGCCGCGACCACGTCCACCGACGACCCGCCGCTCCGGTACGCCCGGAGCGCCGCTGCGCCGAGCACCCGCTCTGAACCGTCACAATGTGCCTGTGAGACCCCGCCCCTCCGTCGCCGACGTCGCCCGCATCGCACGCGTGTCCGTCGGTACCGTGAGCAACGTCCTCAACCGGCCCGAGCGCGTGTCGGAGGGGACCCGGGAGCGCGTCCTGGCCGCGATCGAGGAGCTGGACTTCGTGCCCAGCGCCTCCGCGCGGCAGCTGCGCGCCGGTGTCGCGCAGACGGTCGGAGCGATCGTGCTCGACGTCGGGAACCCCTTCTTCACGCTCATCGCGCGCGGCATCGAGGACCGGCTCGAGGCGGACGGCCTGGCCCTGCTGGTCTCGTCCTCCGACGACGACCCCGCGCGCGAGACCCGGTTCCTCAACCTCTACGAGCAGCACGGCGTGCGCGGCGTGCTCGTCACCCCGTGCGGGCCCGACCTGTCCGACTTCGAGGCGCTGCGCGAGCGCGGCACGCACGTCGTCCTCATGGACGCCGACGCGGACTCCTCCTTCCCCTCGGTGTCGGTGGACGACGTGCACGGCGGGTCGCTCGCCGTCGGGCACCTCGTGGCGCGCGGCCACGAGCGGATCGCGTTCGTGAACGGCCCGGCGTCGATCCGTCAGTGCGTGGACCGCCTCCTCGGCGCCCGCGCCGCCCTGGCCGACGCGGGCCGGTCCCCGAAGGACCTCCTCGAGGTCCCGATCACGTCGCTCAACGTCGAGTCGGGCGACGACGCCGCCCTGCGCATCCTCGCGATGCCCGAGGACGAGCGGCCCACCGGCATCTTCTGCGTCAACGACCTCGTGGCGCTCGGGGTGCTGCGCACCCTGCTGCGCCGGGGCGTGCGCGTGCCGCAGGACATCGCGGTGGTCGGCTACGACGACATCTCCTTCGCCGGGATGCTCATGGTGCCGCTCACCACGATCCGTCAGCCCATCCACGAGATCGGCTGGGCCGCCGCGGACCTGCTGCTGCGCCAGGACGACCGCGCGAGCGGCCCCGAGCACGTCCAGTTCACCCCCGAGCTCGTGGTGCGGATGTCCTCCGACCCGGACGCGACGCCCTAGACGCGACGCCCTACCGCGACGCCCTACCGCACCGCCGGCTCGAGCAGCGCGAGCGTGCGCTCGCCCGCGTCCAGGCCCACCCGGATCCCCACCGGCATCGGCAGGTTCGCCCCGGCGTGACCGACGTCCACCCCGGCCAGCACCGGGATGTCGCGGTCCCCGAGGACGTCGTCGACGATCTCGCGCAGCGACGGCTCGCCCGGCCCGTCGAGCCCGGCGATGTCCCGCGGCACGCCCACGACCATCCCCGAGATCCGGTCAAGGATGCCGGCGTGCCGCATCACCTGCAGATAGCTCCACACGTGCGCGGCGATCCCGCCGATCTCCTCCCAGAACAGCACCGCGCCGTCGAACCACTCCGGCGGCACGGCGAACCGGGTCGCCTGCACGAGCGCGAGGTGCAGCAGCGAGAGGTCGCTGTACCCGAGGACGGGCTTGGGATCGGCCCGGATCGCGTCGAGGTCGACGAGGTCGAGGTAGCCGAAGACGGTCTGCCCGCCGTCGCTCGCGACGATCGCCCGCACCTCGGGGTCGCGCAGCAGCCCGTTGAGCTCGGCGGCGATCTGCGCGGGCGACGCCGAGCTCCACCACCGCTGTCGGCCCACCTCGAGCAGGGGTGCGCGCCGGACGCGGAAGCCCATGCCCTCCAGGACGCGCTCGGTCCGCGTGACGTTCGGCTCGTACATCGCCGGGAGCGGGCCGGAGAGCGACGCGATCACCACGAGATCCCCGCGCCGCAGCGCGCGCGGACGCAGAAGCTCGGGCGCCGTGGCACTCACCGCCGTGGCACGGCGGTGCTCGCGCGCACCACGAGCTCCGTCCCCAGCCGCACGTGGGGGTTCACCGGCTCGCTGCGGCGCAGCAGGTCGAGCAGCATCGCGGCGGCCACGGCGCCCATCTCGCTCATCTGCTGGCGCACCGTGGTCAGGCCCGGCACGCTTCGCGCGGCCTCGGGCACGTCGTCGAAGCCGACCACCGAGAGCCCACCCGGCACGTCGACGCCGCGCTGGGTCGCCTCCTCGATCGTGGCCAGCGCCGACAGGTCGTTCGCGGCGAACACGGCGGTCGGCGGCTCGGCGAGGTCGAGCAGGGCCGCGGTGGCGCGGCGCGCGCCCTCGCGCTGGTAGTCGCCCGCGACGACGAGCGCGGGGTCGACGGCGAGCCCCGCCTCGGTCATCGCGCGGCGGTAGCCCGCCTCGCGCCCGCGCGAGGACTCCAGGTCCGGCCGGCCCGAGATGAAGGCGATGCGGGTGTGGCCGAGGTCGAGCAGGTGCCGGGCGGCCTGGTAGCCGCCGTCGTCGTTGTCCGAGACGACCGACGGCAGGCGCGACGTGCCGGTGTGCGGGTCGATCGCCACCACCGGGATCGTCGTGGCGACCTCCGTGACCGTGGGGGTGACGAGGACCGCGCCGTCGATGAGCGTGCCGCTGAGGCGGGACAGCGAGCGCCGCTCCCAGCCCTCGTGCAGCCGTGCACCGGCCCCGGCGTACGCGAGCAGCTCGTACTGGGTCTCCCCGATCCCGCGCGCGACGCCCTTGAGCACCTCGGCGGAGAACGGCTCGAACTCGGGCACGAGGATGCCCACCACGTTGGTGCGGCTGGAGCGCAGGCTGCGCGCGACGATGCTCGACTCGTACCCGAGCGTCTCGATGACGCCCTGGACGCGCACGGCGGTCGCACCCGCCACGCCGTCCTTGCCGTTCAGCACCTTGGAGACGGTCGCGACCGAGACGCCGGCCTCGCGCGCCACGTCGACGATGGTCACCCGCGACTGCACGAGCCGAGCATAGCCACGTGCGTCGCTACTAAAACGTTATCGATAACGATTGACACGCCCTGGGTCGCAGTGCGAGGGTCGCCCCCAACGGGCTTCCCGGCCCGGTCAACGAGGACGAAAGGACGTGGGATGCGCACATCACTTCGCGGGACGACCGCTGCGCTGGCGACCCTCGCCGTGCTGTCGCTCGCCGCATGCGGCTCGGGCGACTCGGGCGACGGCGGATCGGGGGACGCCACGGGCGACGGCGGCTCGGGCGGGGACGCGGTCACCATCACGTGGTGGCACAACTCCAACACCGGCGAGGGCAAGGACTACTACGACCAGGTCGCCAAGGACTTCGAGGACGCCAACCCCGGCGTGACCATCGAGGTCTCCGCCATGCAGCACGAGGACATGGGCACCAAGCTCGACGCCGCGATGCAGAGCGGCGACATGCCCGACATCTTCATGGAGCGCGGCGGCGGCGAGCTGCGCGACAAGGTCGACGCCGGCCTCGTCAAGGACATCACCGACCAGGTGGGCGACCAGCTCGACGTGATCGGCGGCCAGGCGGCCGGCTGGCAGGTCGACGGCCAGACGTACGCGCTGCCGTTCTCCCTCGGCGTCGTGGGCTTCTGGTACAACAAGGACCTCTTCGAGCAGGCCGGCATCACGGACACGCCGACCACCTGGGACGAGTTCTACGACGTGCTGGACAAGCTCGAGGCCGCGGGCATCACGCCCATCTCGGTCGGTGCCGGCGACAAGTGGCCCGCCGCGCACTACTGGTACTACTTCGCGCTGCGGCAGTGCTCCGAGGACACGATCAAGGACACCGTCGCCTCGCTCGAGTTCACGGACGAGTGCTGGGTCCGGGCCGGCGAGGACCTCGAGCAGCTGGTCGCGGCGGAGCCGTTCAACCCCGGCTTCCTCACCACGGCGGCGCAGAGCGGTGCGACGAGCGCGTCCGGCCTGCTCGCGACGGGCAAGGTCGCGATGGAGCTCGCGGGTCACTGGGAGCCCGGCGTGATGCAGGGCCTCACCGAGGACGGTCAGGGCCTGGGCGAGGCGACCGGCTGGTTCGCGTTCCCCGAGGTCGACGGCGGGGACGGGGCCGAGGGCGCCGCTCTCGGCGGTGGCGACGCGTGGGCCGCCTCGGCCGACGCGCCCGACGAGGCGGTCGAGTTCATCAAGTACCTGCTGTCGGACGAGGTGCAGCAGGGCTTCGCCGAGCTCGACATGGGCCTGCCGACCAACCCGGCCGCGCGTGACTCGGTCAGCGACCCCGCGCTCGCACAGCTGCTCGAGGTGCGCGACTCCGCGCCGTTCGTCCAGCTGTACTTCGACACGGAGTTCGGCCAGTCCATCGGCGGTGCGATGAACGACGCGATCGCGCTCCTGTTCGCCGGTCAGGCGACCCCGCAGGACATCGTCGACCAGACGCAGGCCGCCGCGGACGCCGAGAAGTGACGACGGCGGACAGCGCACCGGGTGCGCCGTCCGCTCAGGTCCCACCGCTGGAGGCCGCCCTCAACGCGAGGGCGGCCTCCCGCCGGGGCCGTCGGCGCGGCGGCGTGGACGTCCGCACGGCCCTGGAGGTCACGCTCTTCGTGGCACCGGCGCTCGTGCTCATGGCCGTGTTCATCGTGTGGCCCGTGCTGCGCGCGGTGCAGTGGTCGTTCTTCCGGTGGAAGGGCTACGGGCCGCTGGAGGACTTCGTCGGGCTGCGCAACTACGTCTCGGTGCTCACGAGCGAGGTGTTCCAGGGAGCGGTGCTCCACAACCTCATCATCGTGGTGGCCTCGATCGCGATCCAGCTGCCGCTCGGCCTGCTCATCGCGCTGCTGCTCAACCGCCGGATCCGTGGCCGCGCGGCGCTGCGCACGATCATCTTCGTGCCGTACGTGCTCGCCGAGGTCATCGCCGGCGTCGTCTGGGTGCAGCTGCTCCAGCCCCAGTACGGGATCATCGACCAGTGGCTCGGCGCGCTCGGCCTGCCCAGCCCCGAGCAGGGCTGGCTCGGCACGCCCGACCTCGCCCTGGGCACCGTCATCGTGGTGCTGTCCTGGAAGTACCTCGGGATGGCCGTGATCCTGCTGCTCGCGGGCATGCAGGGCGTGCCGGACGAGCTGAGCGAGGCCGCCCAGATCGACGGCGCCTCCTACTGGCGCACGCAGTGGCACATCACGTTCCCGCTGCTCGGGCCGACCATGCGGACCTGGGCGTTCCTCTCGATGATCGGCTCGCTGCAGCTCTTCGACATGGTCTGGATCCTCACCAAGGGCGGCCCCGCGAACGCGACGACCACCATGGCGACGTTCCTGCTCACCGAGGGCCAGCGGCGCTCCAACTACGGCATCGCGTCCGCCGCGTCGGTCGTGCTGTTCGTCGTCGCGCTCGTGCTCGCCCTCCTCTACCAGCGGTTCATCCTCAGCCGGGACAACACGGTCGACCGGCCGGCGAAGACCCCTCGCACCCGACGCAGCACCCCGAAGGCGGTCACGGCATGAGCGCCGCAGCCCCCACCCGCGACCTCACCCCGCGCCGGCCGGCGCCCGACGCGGCCGAGGCGACCCCTCGCCGTCGGGCGATCGGGCGGCCGAGCCCGTGGGTCTACGTCCTGGCCGCGATCGTCGTGTTCTTCACGCTGCTGCCGGTGCTCGTCGGCGTCATCGGCGGATTCCGTACCAACGCCCAGCTCGCGGAGAACCCGGCCGGCTGGCCCGACCCGTGGGTCTTCGACAACTACCTCAACGTGCTGCAGGGCAGCCAGTTCTGGCGCTACACGCTCAACTCGGTCGCGATCGCGACGATGTCCACGGTGCTCGTGGTGGTGTGCGGGATCATGGCGGCCTACCCGCTGGCGCGCTACCAGTTCCGCGGCCGCGAGGGCCTGTTCACGATCTTCGTCATGGGGCTGCTGTTCCCCGCGACCGTCGCGGTCATCCCGCTCTTCATCATCACCACGCGCGAGCTGCACCTCGGCAACACGTGGGCCGGCATCGCCCTGCCCCAGGCCGCGTTCGCGCTGCCGCTGACCGTGGTGATCCTGCGCCCGTTCCTGCAGGCGATCCCGAAGGAGCTCGAGGAGGCGGCGATGCTCGACGGGACCGGGCGGATCGGCTTCTTCTGGCGGATCCTGCTGCCGCTCTCGCGGCCCGGCATGGTCACCGTCGGCGTGCTCGCGTTCGTCGGCTCGTGGAACGCCTACCTGCTGCCGCTGCTCCTGCTGCAGGGCGACATGCGCACCCTGCCGCTCGGCGTCGCCGACTTCTCCTCCGAGCACGCCTCGGACACGGCCGGGGTGTTCGCGTTCACGACGCTGTCGATGATCCCCGCGCTGATCTTCTTCCTCACCGCGCAGAAGCAGATCGTCGGCGGGCTGCAGGGCGCGGTCAAGGGCTGAGGGGACACGATGACCACCACGCAGACCACCACGCAGACGACGAACGAGCGCACCGCGCTCGACCTGCTCACCACGATGACGCTGGAGCAGAAGGTCGCCCAGCTCATCGGCTACTGGATCGACCGCGGCGAGGAGGTCGTCGCGCCCATGGCGGGCGAGATGGCCACGTCGAGCGCGTACGAGGACGTCACCCGGCACGGCGTCGGGCACCTCACACGGGTGTACGGCACGCGTCCGGTCGACCCGGTCGAGCGCGCGCGGTGGCTGTGGGCCGAGCAGCGTCGCCTGCGCGAGCGCTCGGGCCACGGCATCCCCGCCCTCGTGCACGAGGAGTGCCTCACGGGCCTGGCGGCCTGGCGCGCCGCGACCTTCCCGACCCCGCTGGCGTGGGGCGCGAGCTTCGACCCCGAGATCGTCGAGCGGATGGGCGCCCTCATCGGGGAGTCCATGCGCAGCCTCGGCGTACACCAGGGGCTCGCGCCCGTGCTCGACGTGATCCGCGACCCGCGCTGGGGCCGCGTCGACGAGTGCATCGGCGAGGACCCCTACCTCGTCGGCACGGTCGGCACCGCCTACGTGCGCGGCCTGCAGTCCGCGGGCGTGCACGCGACCCTCAAGCACTTCGTCGGCTACTCCGCCTCGCGCGCCGGGCGCAACCACGCGCCCGTCTCGATCGGTCCGCGCGAGCTCGCCGACGTCTTCCTCCCGCCGTTCGAGATGGCCGTGCGCGACGGCGGCGCGCACTCGGTGATGAACTCCTACAGCGACCTCGACGGCGTGCCCGCGGCCGCGTCGCGCGCGCTGTTCACCGACCTCCTGCGCGAGCAGTGGGGGTTCGACGGCGTGGTCGTGTCCGACTACTTCGCCGTCGCCTTCCTGCAGCTCATGCACGGCGTGGCGACCTCGCCCGCCGAGGCCGCCGCCCTCGCGCTCACGGCCGGGATCGACGTCGAGCTCCCCACCGGCGACGCCTACCTCGCCCTCGTCGACGCGGTGCGCGAGGGCAGCCTTGAGGAGGCCGCGGTGGACCGCGCGGTGCTGCGCGTGCTCACCCAGAAGGCGGAGCTCGGCCTGCTGACCGAGACGTTCGAGGGCCACGGGCCCGACGTCGTCGACCTCGACCCGCCCGGCCACCGCGCCCTCGCGCGCACGCTCGCCGAGGAGTCGGTCGTCCTGCTGGCGAACGACGGCGTGCTGCCGCTGGGCAGCGCCGAGCGCGCACCGGCGCGCGTCGCCGTGGTCGGCCCGAACGCCGACCGCGCGGCTGCGCTCATGGGCTGCTACTCCTTCGTCAACCACGTGCTCGCCCACCACCCCGACGTCGAGCTCGGCCTCGCGCTGCCGACGCTCGCTGAGGCGCTGCGCGCCCAGCTGCCCGACAGCGAGGTGGTCACGGCGCTCGGCTGCGAGGTCGAGGGTGAGGACCGCTCGGGCTTCGCCGAGGCCGCCGAGGTCGTCGCGAGCGCCGACGTCGCCGTCGTCGTGCTCGGCGACCAGGCCGGGCTGTTCGGGCGCGGCACGGTCGGCGAGGGCAACGATGTGGAGTCCCTCGAGCTGCCCGGCCAGCAGCGCGCCCTCGTGGCGGAGCTGCGGCAAACCGGCACACCGCTCGTCGTCGTGCTGCTCACCGGCCGGCCGTACGCGCTCGCGTGGGCGCTCGACGGCGAGGACCGGCCGAACGCCGTGCTGCAGTCCTTCTTCCCGGGCGAGGAGGGCGGCGCGGCGATCGCGCGGCTCCTGACCGGCGCGGCCTCACCGTCCGGGCGCCTGCCGGTGAGCCTGCCCCGCGCGGCGGGCGCGCAGCCCTACGGCTACCTGCACCCCGTGCTCGGCGGCCCGAGCGAGGTGACGAGCGTCGACCCGACGCCGGTGCGCCCGTTCGGCTTCGGGCTCACCTACACGACCTTCGCCCGGACCGACCTGACCACGCCCCCGACGTGCCCGACCGACGGGACGATCGCCGTCGAGGTCACCGTGACGAACACGGGCGCGCGCGAGGGCACCGACGTCGTGCAGCTGTACGCGCGCGACGTCGCCGCCAGCGTGGTGCGGCCGGTCGCACAGCTGCTCGCCTACCAGCGCGTGACGCTCGCGCCCGGCGCGTCGGCCCGGCTCGCGTTCGAGGTCCCGACGGCGCGGCTCGCCCTCACCGACCCGGCCTGGCGCCGGGCGGTCGAGCCGGGCACGGTCGAGGTCTGGGTCGGCGGGTCGTGCGCCGAGCGCGAGGCCGAGGGACGCGTCGAGCTGGTCGGCCCGCTCGCGCCGGTCGGGCCGGCGTCGGGGCGGATCGCGCGCTGCTCGGTCAGTCCCGCCTGAGCACCACGACGTCGGTCGGGGCGAACGTGACCTGCTCCCCCGCGGCGTACGTCCGGCCGGTGAGGAGGTCCTCCCCGCCCGCGTGCAGCGCGACCGTGACGGGCGCGCCCCCGTGGTGCAGCAGGAAGTCGACCACCGTGCCCGACGGCGCCACGCGCGTCGCGAGCTCGAGTCCCGTCACGTCGGCGTACGGCCCGAGCAGGTCGTGCCGCGCGAGCGCCGTGCGCACGACGTGCGCGAGGCCCTCCTGCGCGAGCTCCGTGCCCAGGTACCAGACCTCGCCCGTCGATCCATGGGCACCGTCGACGCGCCGCCTGGTCACCGCGGGCTCACCGGCGTAGAAGTCGGCGCCGTAGCGCGCCACTACCTCGGCGCCCTCGGGCACGAGCACCTCGAACAGGAGGCGCGCGTCGACCGTGCGGGGAGCCGCGCCGTCGGGCGCCGTGCCCTCGAAGATCACCGGGTTGACGACGTCGGGCTCGGCGGCGTCCGTCTCCGCGACCCGCACCCCGGCGAGCGCGCCCAGCGGTCCGGGCACGTCCGCGAGGAAGCGGCGGTCGTCCTCGTCGACGCGGCCCGACAGGTAGCCGGTCAGCACGGTCCCGCCGCGCGCGGCGACGGCCTCGAGCGCCTCGACGACGCCCTCCTTGACCAGGTGCAGCAGCGGCGCCGCGACGACGTCGTACCCGCTCAGGTCGGCCGTCACGGGCACGACGTCGACCTGCGCGCCGGCCTCCCAGAACGCCCGGCCCCACTCGAGGACCGTAGGCAGGTAGCGCACGAGCCGGTTCGGTCCGTCGGCCATCTCGACGGCCCACCACGAGTCCCAGTCCACGAGCAGGGCCGCGCGGGCGGGCGTGCGAGCGCCGAGCACGGTGGTGCCGAGCCGCTCGATCTCGGCGCCGAGGCCGGCGACCTCGCGGAACGCGCGCGTGTCCAGCCGGCCGGAGTGGTCCAGCACCGCGCCGTGCGTCATCTCGCAGGCGCCGCGCGAGGCGCGCATCTGGAAGAAGAGCACCGAGTCCGAGCCGTGCGCCACGGCCTGCCACGACCACAGCCGCATGACGCCGGGCCGGCGCACGGGGTTGACGTCGCGCGAGGCGGTCACGGTCGGGGTCTGCTCCATGAGCCAGAACGGCGCGCCGTCCTTGATCCCGCGCATGAGGTCGTGCGAGAGGGCCGTGCGCCAGGGCTCGTCGGCCCGGGGCGGGTAGTTGTCCCAGGAGGCGAAGTCCAGCTCGCTCGCCCAGCGGTGGTAGTCCAGCGGCTGGAAGAAGCCCATGAAGTTCGTCGTCACGGGCAGGTCGGAGTGCGCGCGGATGGCGTCCTTCTCGGCGCGGAACGCGGCGATCGCGTTGTCCGTGCTGAACCGGTAGTAGTCCAGGGCGATGCCCTGGAAGGCGGTGTAGCCGCGGCCGCGCCAGTGCTCCGTGAGGGCGCTGGGGGGCACGATCTCGTCCCAGTCGGTGAACCGGTGGGACCAGAACGTCGTGTTCCACGCCTCGTTGAGGTCCTCGAGCGTGCCGTAGCGTGCCTGCAGCCAGAGTCGGAACTCCGCGGCGCACAGATCGCACCAGCACGCGCCACCGTCGCCGCCGTACTCGTTGCCGATGTGCCAGGCGACGACGTTGGGGTGGTTCGCGTAGCGCTCGGCGATCCGGCCGGCGATGCCGGCCGACAGGCGGCGGAAGTTCGGCGAGCTCCAGCACGCGTTGTGCCGCTGGCCGTAGCGGTGGCGCCGGCCCTCGAAGTCGACCCGGGTCACGTCGGGGTAGGCCCGCGCGATCCACGGCGACAGCGCGCCGGTCCCGGTCGCGAGGCAGATGGAACGGCCCTCGGCCGCGGCGCGCGCGACCATCTCGTCCAGCGCGGTGAAGTCGAACGTGTCCTCGGCCGGCTGGGTGAGCGACCACGTGAAGACCCCGAGCGTCACGGTGGTGATCCGCGCGACGTCGAACGCCTCGTAGTCGGCGTCCCAGGTCGCCTTGTCCCACTGCTCGGGGTTGTAGTCGCCCCCGAACGCCACGCCCGGGACCTCGGGCAGCCGGGCCGGGGTCGGCGCCGGAGCAGGGGTGCGCAGGCGGGGCACGGAAACGGCGGAGGGCGCCTCAGTCATGGACGGTGAACCTCTCGGTGACGTCCCGGACGAGCGGCCGGGACAGGGCGTGCAGGAACAGGACGACGGTCCAGAGCAGGAGGAGGGCGACGACGTCGGTGGTCACGACCGTGATCGCGGACAGCACCACGATGAGGCTGAGAGCGCCGAGGCTGAACCGCCACTGCGGCACGAGCTCGGCCACCGCGATCCGCGCCGCGTCGCGCAGCCGGAAGGAGAAGCGCACCTGCAGCACCGCCATGTGCGCGGCCCACACCGGCAGGAGCAGCAGCAGGAGCGCGCTCACCGGCCCGAGCAGCGCACCGCCCTCGATCTCTTGGAGGTGGGCGAGGTTCACGCCGAGCACCGCGACGACGACCAGCAGCGGCACCCACCACGTCAGCGTCCCGAGCGCCTCGCGGCGGTAGGTGCGCCAGAACGGCCGGGCCGGGGAGAGATCGGGTTCGACCTCCCACCCCCGCGCGGCGCCGAGGCCCGCGACGAGCGCGGGTCCGGCCGGCAGCAGCGCGAGCACGTACAGCGGCACGTTCGAGGAGTCGCGGTCCAGGAGCAGGATCGCCGCGATCGTCGGCAGGAGCGCGACGACGAGCATCACCTCGAGCACGATCACGCGGTAGATCCATGCGGCACCGCGGGACAGGGGTCCGCGGCCCACCTCGTCGTCGTTCCGCCCGGCACCGTCGCGCTGCGTCATGACAGTCATCCTGTCGGGTCCGCGTGGCCGAGGAGGCGGTCCTCGGTCAGCCAGGCCGGATTCTCGTCCCGGCTGCCCGTCACCTCGACGAGTGCGATGCCGTGCCGGCCGAGGTCGGCGCTGACGTGCCAGACGCCGTCGACGGCGTGCACGCGGCTCACCCGGACGGCCGGCGCCGAGGCGTCGTGCAGGTCGGCGGTGGCGCGGTGGTCCGGCGCGAGCGGGCTGCCCATGGCCTGCCAGGCCGTGCGGACGTTGCCGCGCTCGGCGTCGACGTGCCGCTCGACGACGACCGCCGAGCCGGCGCCCGGGAGAGCGAGCCGCACGCGGTGGCCGCGCTCCGCCGTCGTGCTCCCGTCCAGGGGCTGCCACAGCAGCGCGCTGATCCGGCCGTCGGCGTGCCGGGTGACGAGGTGGTCCTCGCCGCTGGCGAGGACGTCGGACCCCAGGCGCGCCATGAAGGAGTAGAGGTGGAACGCCGGCTTGCGCAGCTGGCGGTGGCCGAGCAGGCCGAAGCCGCCGTGCAGCGGCGCCGTCGGGATGCCGACCTCCTCGAACACGTCGCACAAAGTCCAGTAGGAGAACGAGGCGACGTGCTCGCCGCCGCGCGCGAGGACCGGGGCCAGGTAGGCCGCCTGGTAGGCGGTGTCGTGGATCGGGTTGTCCGGCCGGTAGGAGGAGGAGAACTCCGTGATGTGCACGGGCAGGTCCGCCAGCGCGGTGCCGGCGAGCAGGTCGCGCGGCGTGGCGAACTGCTCGAGCAGGTGCTGCGGCGGGCGCAGCGTCTGGTGCACGCGGAACGGGACGTGCTGCGCGGGGCCGGTGGTGTAGGCGTGCTTGCTCACGAAGTCGCAGGGCGCGCCGTCGCGCGCGACGAAGTCGGCGAACCGCGGCAGCCAGTCGTCCGACCCGGGCGAGATCGCGGGCCCGCCGACCTGGATGTCGGCGTCGACGTCCTTCACGGCGCGGGCGGTCGCGGCGTAGAGCCGGTGGTAGGCGGCCTCGTCGGCGCCCTGCCAGAAGGTCTCCAGGTTGGGCTCGTTCCACACCTCGACCGGCCACGTGCGCACCCGCTCGATGCCGTAGCGGTCCACGAGGTGGCGCAGCAGCGCGCGCACGAGCGCGGCCCACGCGTCGTGGTCGCGCGGCGGGGTGACGTTGCCCTTCCACCAGAACACGGTCTGGTCGCCCGAGGCGAGCGCCGCGGGCATGAAGCCGAGCTCGAGGAACGGGTCGAGGCCGGCCTCGAGCCACGTGTCGATCACGAGGTCCACGTAGGCGAAGCCGTACCGCACGCCGGCGAACCCGGCGGCGTCGTAGGGCTGCACGAGCCCCATGTCGTCGTGCAGGATCCCGTGCGCGCGGGTGGCGCCGAACCCGATCTCGTCCTGGACCACCTCGAGGGAGTCGCGGTAGTCGGCGTGCAGCACCTCGCGGGTGCGGCCCGTGCCGACGCACGCGCGCCACGCGTCGGGCAGCGTGCCGATCGGCCGGGCGGGGACGAGCACCGGGGCGTCGGTCTCGCGGGCGGTGGCGATCACGGGTGGGCCCTCCTGGGTTCGGATGGTGCGGGGTGGTGCGGGGTCACGCGGGTGGTGCTGAGAGTGCCGGGCGCGCCACCGGCCGGCCGCCCGAGGGCGACCGGCCGGTGGAGGTGCTCAGCCCTGCGTCCGCTGGTAGGCGGTGTTGTAGGTGTCGATGAGCGTCTGCGCGCCGAGACCGTTGATCTCGTTGACGTAGGCGTCCCAGTCGTCCAGCGAGCGCTGGCCGGTGATGAAGCCGGCGGTCGCCGCCTGCACGGCGTCCTTGATCTGGGAGTCCAGCAGCGAGGTCTGCTCGAGCTCCATCTCGTTGAGGCCCGCGGCCGGGGTCACCGGGAGGGTCTCCTTCTTGTCCAGGACGTTGTTCGTCCACTCCTTGATCTCGTCCGACATCACGGACTGGAGCAGGTCCTTGGACGAGCCGTTGGCGAGGAGGAACACGCCGTTGGAGAAGCCGTAGTCGGCGTTGAGCTTCTTCGGCGCGCCCGGGTTGAGGGCGTTCCAGCCGATGTCGGCGTTCAGCGTGCGAGCGCCCGAGGCGTCCTTGGTGTAGGTCTCACCGTCGACACCCCACTGGGCGAACTCGATGCCCTCGTCGGAGTAGTACAGCCAGTCGATGAACTGCAGCATCGCCTTGAAGTTCGGGCTGTCGGCGGCCGAGCTCGAGAGCATGAGGCCGGAGGAGAGCTGGCTGCCGGCGAGGTTGTTGCCCGCGGGGCCGTCCGGGATCACGATGAGGCGCAGCGGCACGTCGGCCTGGCCGGCGTCGGCGAACTTCGTCCGGTAGGACGTGATCTCCTGCGTGTTGCCGGAGATCGCGGCGCTCTGGCCGGAGATGAACTTCTGGATCGCCTGGTCGTCGCTCTGCGTGATCTCGGGGTCGAGCACGCCGTCGGACACGAGGCTCGCCGCGTAGGTGACGAGCTCCTTGTAGGCGTCGGACGTGCCGTTGAGCACGAACTCGCCCGAGTCCTGGTCGAACCACGTGTTGGTGTAGCCCCAGCCGGCGCTCGCGCCGAAGTTGGGCGCGACCACGTTGAGGAAGGCGCCGAGGGTCGTGGTGTCGGTCCAGCGGTCCGACATCGCGTAGGTGATCTCGGGGTTCGCGGCCTTGACCTTCTCCAGGTCCGCGAGGTAGTCGTCCCACGTGGCCGGGTCCTCGGTGATGCCGGCCTTCTCCCACATGTCCTCACGGATCACCACGGAGTACTGCACGTCCGGGATCTCCCGCAGGCCGGGCAGCTGGTAGATCTTGCCGTCCTCCTGCTTGTGGGTGTCGAGCTCGGCCTGCAGGCCCCAGTCGGCGACCTTCTCGGAGAAGTTCGGCATGTACTGGAAGTAGTCCGAGATCGGCAGCAGCGCGCCGCCGGAGACGAACTGCGTCTCCTGACCCGGGTAGGTCACCGAGATGATGTCCGGCGAGTCGCCCGCGGAGATGAGCAGGGCCTTCTTCTGGTCCCAGTCCGCCAGCGGGATGTCGGTGCGGGTGAACGTGACGTTCTGGTTCGCCTCGAGCTGGGTGAAGATCAGCCAGTCGTCCTTGACGGGGTAGTTCGGGTGGTCGCGGTACATGAGGCTGAAGTCGACCGGCTCGGTGGCCTTGAACGTCGTGCCCGCCTCGAAGTCCTCCATCGCGCCGACCGAGTGCTCGGCGTCGATCGTGGCGCCCTCGGCGACCTCGCCGGTGCCGTCGCCGCCGCCGGTGGCGTCGTTGCCGCCTCCGCCGCCGCCGGAGCACGCCGTGAGGACGACGGCGAGTGCGGCGACCGCCGCCACGCCGGCCGACCGCCTGCGAATGTGAGCCATGTATCTCTCCTTCTGTGAACGTCGTCGTTCGACGCTGGGTGGTGGGGAATACCGAGTGCGGGCAGGTCAGCCCTTGACCGAGCCGAGCATCACGCCCGACACGAAGTACCGCTGGATGAAGGGGTAGAAACAGATGATCGGCAGGACGGTGAGCAGCATCGTCACCGACTGGATGTTGGCGCCGATCTGCACGGCGTCCGTCCCGGCGCCGCCCGTGACCTCCTGCGAGCCGGTCGCGGCCGCGATGAGGTTGCGCAGGTAGACCGTGACCGGAAAGAGCTCCTTCTTGTCCAGGTAGAGGAATGCGCTGAACCAGGAGTTCCACATGCTCACCGCGTAGAAGAGCGTCATCGTCGCGAGGACGGCCTTCGAGAGCGGCAGCACGATCCGGCCGAACACGCCGTACGTGGACAGCCCGTCGATCGAGGCCGCCTCCTCGAGCTCCACGGGGAAGTTCTCGAAGAAGGACTTCATGACGAGCAGGTTGAACACCGACAGCGCGCCCGGGATCACGATCGCCCAGATCGAGTTGCGCCAGCCGAGGTAGGAGGCCACGAGGATGTAGTTCGGGATGAGGCCGCCGCCGAAGAACATCGTGAAGACCGCGATCCCGACGAAGAACCCGCGGGCCTTGAGCTGCGGCCGGCTGAGGGCGTACGCGTACGTCGTCGTCAGCGCCATCGCGATGATCGTGCCGAGCACCGTGTAGATGATGGTGTTCTTGTAGTTCGTCCAGAACATCGGGTCGCTCATCACGGCCGTGAAGGTCGTGGTGTTGAACCCGCGCGGGATGAGGTTGACCTGGCCGGCCGCGATGTAGCCCTCCGAGGAGAACGCCTTCGCGACGAGGTTGACGAACGGGTAGAGCGTCACCACGCAGACCAGGCCGAGCAGCGACACGTTGACCACGCGGAAGATCCGGTAGCCCGTGCCGTCGCGGACCGTCCCGCCCTCGGTGCGGACCGCCGCGATGTCCGGCGTTGCTGTCAGGGGATCGGTCACCACAGCGAGGCTCCAACCGCGCGCCGCGAGAAGAAGTTCGCGGAGAGGACGAGCACGAGCCCGATGATCGCCTCGAAGAGGCCGATCGCCGTCCCGTAGGAGAACTGGGCGGACTGGATGCCGACCCGGTAGAGGTAGGTCGAGATGACGTCCGCCGTGGAGTAGATGAGCGGGTTCTGCAGGAGCAGGACCTTCTCGAACCCGACGGCCATGAAGGAGCCGATGTTGAGGATGAGGAGCACCATCATGGTCGGGCGGATGCCCGGCAGCGTGATGTGCCAGGTCTGCTTCCACCGGTTCGCGCCGTCGATCCGGGCGGCCTCGTAGAGCTGGTCGTCGATCGTGGTGAGCGCCGCGAGGTAGAGGATCGTGCCCCACCCGACGGTCTGCCAGACCTCGGAGGAGACGTAGATCGTGCGGAACCACTCGGGCAGCTGCATGAACGGGATGGGGTCGACGCCGAACGCGCCGATCACCTGGTTCACCGTGCCGTTGACGGCCGTCAGCTGGAACACGATGCCGACCACGATGACCACGGACATGAAGTGCGGCAGGTAGGAGATCGTCTGCACGATCTTCTTGAACCGCCGCGAGCGCAGCTCGTTGAGCATCAGTGCCAGCACGATCGGCAGCGGGAAGCAGATCGCCAGCGTCAGCGCCCCGAGGATGACCGTGTTCCAGAACACCGACCAGAACTGCGGGTTGTGGATGAACATCTCGAAGTAGTAGAAGCCCACCCACTCCTCGCCGAAGATCGAACCGCCCGGCTTGAACCGGCGGAACGCGATCACGTTCCCGGCCATCGGCAGGTAGCGGAAGAACAGCAGGAACACGATCGGCAGGATCAGGAACGTGTACAGGCGCCAGTCGCGCTTGAGGGCACGCGCCCAGGTGTGCTTGCGCTCGATGTGCCGGGGTCGCTCGGCGTCGACGTCGGCGTCGGCCTTCGGACCCGCGGTGGTCGGAGTCACGCTCATCCCACACTCACCTCCTCAGCACGCGCCTCGACGGCGAGGTGCGTGGCGGTCACGAGCCGGCGGTCCACGCCCGGCTGACGGATCTCGCCCACGAGCGTGAGCGGGACGACGGCGTGCACGTCGGCGCTGGAGCGCGCCACGCGCAGCTCGACGGCGCCGGGTTCGACCACCCGGGTCCCGTCGACGCCGGGGAACGATGCGAGGTCGGCGTGCACGGTGAACGTGACGACCGCTCGCGTGCCGGGCTCGACAGCCACGCGCCGGTAGGCGACGAGCCGGGAGTCGGGCCGGGTGACCTGCGCGACGGGGTCGTGCAGGTAGAGCTGGACGACGTCGCGTACGACCTCGTCGGTCTCGTTGGTGAGCGTCACGCTCACCTCGACCTCGCCGTCGACCGCCCACTCGGTGGCCTCGCAGGCGACCTCGCCCCACGCGGCCTCGTGGTAGGAGCGGCCGTGCCCGAAGGGGAACAGCGGCGTGGGGTCGATGTTCGACACCCCGTTGGCACGACCCAGCGGCGGCGCGAGGTAGGTGCCGGGCTGCGAGCCCGGGTCGCGCGGGATGCCGACGGGCAGGTGCCCCGACGGGTCGACCGCGCCGGTGAGCACCTCGGCGATCGCCTGGCCGCCGAGCTGGCCGGGGAAGAACGTCTGCACGAGCGCGGCCGCGGGGTGAGCACCCTGCGTGAACGCGCCGAGCGCGTACGGCCGGCCCGAGAGGACGAGCACGACGACGGGCGTCCCGGTCGCGAGGACCGCCTCCACGAGCGCGTGCTGCTCGCCCGGCAGGCGCAGGTCGGGCGCGTCGCAGCCCTCCCCCGACGTGCCGCGGCCGAACAGTCCGGCCTGGTCGCCGACCACGACGAGCGCGACGTCGGCCGCCTCGGCCGCGGCGACGGCCTCGGCGAAGCCGTCCCGTCCGGGCGCCTTGACGTCGCAGCCCTTCGCGAGCGTGACCTGGCCGGGGTGCGCGGCGCGCAGCGCCTCGACGACGGTCGGGATCTCGATCCCCATCCCGGCCTCGGGGTGGTGCACGCCCACGTGGGCGGGGAAGGAGTAGCAGCCGAGCATCGCGTAGGGGTCGTCCGCGAGCGGGCCGACGACGGCGAGCCGCGCCTGGTCCGCGAGCGGCAGGACACCGCCCTCGTTCGCGAGGAGCACGACCGCCTCGCGGGCGATCCGCAGGGCGACGTCGCGGTGCGCGGGCGTGTCGAAGTCGGGCTCGGCGTCGACCTCGGGCGTCCAGTCCGGGTCGAGAAGGGCCGAGCTCGGCCTTCTGGATCAGCACGCGCCGCAGGGCGCGGTCCACGAGCTCCTCCGGCACCTGCCCGGCCCGGACGGCCGCGACGAGCGGCTCGCCGTAGGCGAAGACGGACGGGAGCTCGACGTCGATCCCGGCGGAGAGCGCCTTGCCGGCGGCCTCGCCGTCGGTCGCGGCGACCCGCTGCAGCGTCTTGAGGAAGGCGATGGCGAAGTAGTCGGCGACGACGACGCCCTCGAAGCCCCACTCCTCGCGCAGCAGCTCGGTGAACAGGCGCCGGTCCGCGGCTGCGGGCACGCCGTCGACCTCGGCGTAGGAGTTCATCACCGAGCGCGCGCCGCCCTCGCGCAGCGCCGTCTCGAACGGAGGGTAGAAGACGTCGGCCATCTCGCGCGGTCCCGCGGAGACCGGCGCGTGGTTGCGCGCGCCGCGGGAGGCCGAGTAGCCGGCGAAGTGCTTGAGCGTGGCGACCAGGCCCGTGCTCTCCAGGCCGCGCACGTACGCCGAACCGACCGTGCCGATGAGGTAGGGGTCCTCCCCGATGGTCTCCTCGACGCGGCCCCACCGGTAGTCCCGCACGACGTCGAGCACCGGCGCGAGGCCCTGGTGCACGCCGACGGAGCGCATCGCCACGCCGATCTGCTCGGACATCTCGGCGACGAGCTCCGGGTCGAACGTGGCACCCCACGACAGCGGCACCGGGTAGGCGGTCGCGCCCCAGGCGGCGAAGCCCGCGAGGCACTCCTCGTGCACCTGAGCGGGGATGCCGAAGCGGTTGGCCGCCATCACGGCGCGCTGGGAGCGGGCGAGCGAGCGAGCCCCGAGCACGGGGTCGACCGGCGCGGTGCCGAACGGCCGGGTGAGCTGCCCGAGGCCGTCGACGATGACGTCGGCGAAGGTCGGGCCGTGCTGCGTCATGTCGCCCTGGTAGGGCGCGACGTCGCCGCCGGAGGCGTCGGCGCCGACCCACAGGCCCACGAGCTGGCTCGTCTTCTCCTCGAGCGTCATCGCAGCGACGAGCGCGTCGGCCCGTTCCTGCGGCGTGCGGCGCACGTCGCGCCACACCTCGCCAGCTCCCTCGACCATGACTCTCCACTTCACCGTGGTGTCGAAACTTTCGCACTCGACATCGATATGCTTTCGACGGGAGCCGTAAGCCAGGCTGCGCGACGGTGTCAACATCGTGACGTCGGTCACCGGTAACGGGTTGATGACGGCCCGTTCGACGTGGTTGACTTCCGACACTTTCGGAAAGGGGGGCCCATGGCCCAGGGGCGCGCCACGATCGCGGAGATCGCGCAGGAGGTCGGGGTCTCGGTCCCGACCGTCTCCAAGGTCCTCAACGGGCGCACCGACGTCGCCGAGGCCACCCGCGCGAAGGTCGAGGAGGCGCTCGCGCGGCACGCCTACCGCAAGCCGGTGTCGGGGCGGCCCGCCGGTCCGCGGCTGCTCGACCTCGTCTTCCACCAGGCCGACAACATGTGGGCGCAGGAGATCGTCAAGGGTGTCGAGCTCGTCTGCGGCCCGGCGCGGATCGGCGTGGTGCTGTCCGAGCTCGGCGGCTCGCACCGCCCGCCGCAGGAGTGGATCGACGACGTCATGGCGCGCCGACCGCTCGGCGTGCTCCTCGTCCTGTCCGGGCTCGACGAGACGCAGAGGCACCAGCTGAGCTCGCGCTCGATCCCCTTCGCCGTGGTCGACACCGAGGGCGAGCAGCCCGCGGGCGTGCCCACGGTGGGCTCGAACAACTGGAACGGCGGCCTCGCCGCGACGCGGCACCTCCTCGCGCTCGGGCACCGTCGGATCGGCGTGATCTCCGGTCCGGCCGACGTGCTGTGCAGCCGCGCCCGCGTCGACGGCTACCGCAGCGCGCACGACGAGATGGGCGTCGCGCGCGACCCCGGCCTCGTGCGCTGGGGCGAGTTCATCGCCGAGAGCGGGTACGCGCACGGCCGCGACCTCCTGGACCGCCCCGACCGGCCCACCGCGATCTTCGCGGGCTCGGACTACCAGGCCATGGGCGTCATGCGCGCCGCGCGCGAGCTCGGCCTGCGCGTCCCGGACGACCTCTCGATCGTGGGCTACGACGACCTGCCGGTGACCGAGTGGCTCAACCCGGCGCTCACCACCGTGAACCAGCCGCTGCGCGAGATGGCGGGGCTCGCCACCCGGATGGTGCTCACCCTCGCGGAGGGCCGCCGGCCCCCCTCGCCGCGGGTCGAGCTGCTCACCGAGCTCGTCGTGCGGTCCTCGACCGCGCCGCCGCCCGCGATCTGAAGGAAGCGACGATGCCAGACCTGCCCACCGCCACACCCGAGTCCCACGGACTGCCGAGCGCGGCGCTGCTCACCCTGCTCGACACGCTCGGGACGGGCCTCGACCCGCACGCGATCGTCGTGGCGCGGCACGGCCGGGTGCTCTTCGAGGCCGCGTGGCGCCCCTACGGCCTCGACGACCCGGCGCTCGTCTACTCGGTGTCGAAGACGTTCACGTCGATCGCGATCGGCCTGCTCGCCCACGAGGGGCGGCTCACGCTCGAGGACGGCGTCGACCGCCACCTCGACCTGCCCAACCCCCACGGCCTCACGCTCACGCACCTGGTCACGATGAGCACCGGGCACAGCCGCGAGCAGACGCTCGCGCTGCCGTTCGACGTCGCGGCCCTGCTGACCACGCCGCCCGCGCACGCGCCCGGCACGCACTTCGCGTACAACTCCCCCGCCACGTACGCGCTGTCCGCCGTCGTCACCGCGATCACGGGCGAGACGCTCACGCAGTACCTGCGCCCGCGCCTGCTCGATCCCCTGGGAATCGGCGAGCGCTGGTGGAAGGACCTCGGCGGCCTCGAGGAGGGCTTCTCCGGCTTCCACGTCACGGTGCGCGACATCGCGCGCCTGTCGATCGCCCTCGCGGCCGGCGGTGTCGTCGACGGCGCCGGGGTGATCCCCGCCGACTACGTGGCGGCCATGTCCCGGCCGTGGTCGGACACCCGCGACCCCGACGCCCCCCGGGTGGCGAACGGAGAGCCGGACACCCCCGACCACGACTGGGCGCAGGGCTACGGCTTCCAGGTCTGGCGGAGCAGGCGCGGGTACCGGCTCGACGGCGCCCTCGGCCAGTTCGGCGTCGTCGTGCCCGAGCGCGGCATCGTCATCGCCTACCAGGGCGCCACGGCCGACGCCGGCCGCACCCTGCAGGCGTTCTGGGACCTGGTCGACGCGTTCTCCGACGAGGAGGTGGGCGCCGTCGACGAGACGGCGGTCGAGGACGCGCACGCGCAGCTCGCGCGCCGCGTCGACGCCCTCGACGTCTGGGACGCCCGCGCGAGCCTCGGTCCGGAGCTCGCCGTCGACCACGACACCACCGGGTGGCGCATGACGGACGACGGCGAGCGCGGCTGGGTCCTGCACCTCCCGGAGGTCGCGGCGCACCCGGGCGGGGCGGTGCGCGTGTCCCGCTCGCACTGGGCGCGCACCGTGCTGACGCGCTCGACGCCGACTCTGCGTCCCGACGACGCCGCACCCAGCCCGGGCCACCTCGTGCTCGCGGCCCGCGGCGAGGAGACGTCCGACGGCGGAGTGCGCGCCCACGTCCTCGTCACCACCTCCCCGCACCGGATCGAGGTGGTGCGTGCGAGTGACGGCACGGTCACCGCGCGCTGGCACATCCCACCGCTGTGGCGGCCCGAGCTGGCGATGCTCGAGGTGCCCGGCCCGCTCACCTGACCACCCCACCCGCCAGCACCCGAACTCCCCCGGAGCCATGACCACCCACACCGCGAACACCGCTGTCCACCCCGCCTGGCTGCCCGACGCGGCGCTCGCCCCCCTGCGCACGCGCACCGTCGCCGTGCTCGGGGAGGGGGTGTGCCTTGACACCGTGCGGGCCGAGCTCGCCGACGCCCGGCCGGCGGCGCCCGCGGAGGCGACGCTCGCCGTCGCGCGTCTCGACGCCTCGGACGCCGCCGCGGGCACCTCGGACCTCGCGGCGGCCCTGGGCCTCGATCCCGGCGCGCTGCCGACCCTCCCGGCGAGCGGGTTCGCGATCGTCCGCACGGCGGGACGCGCCGTCGTGCTCGGGGCCGACGACGCCGCGGCGCTGCGCGGCCTGTACGCCCTGGCGCGCGAGCACGCGGTCGCCGCGCTGCGCAGCGAGCCGCACCCCGACGGCGTGACGACGTCCGCGCCCGCGATGCCGCTGCGCATGCTCGACCACTGGGACAACATGACGGTCCACCCGGTGATGGGGCAGGTCGAGCGCGGCTACTCGGGCGGCTCGATCTTCTTCGCCGACGGCGAGGTCCGCACCGACCTCTCGCGTGTGCGCGCCTACGCCCGGCTGCTCGCCGCGACCGGGATCGACGCCGTCGCGCTCAACAACGTCAACGTGCACGCGCGCGAGGCGCGGCTGCTCACCGACGGGCTGCCCGACGTCGCCCGCGTCGCCGCGCAGCTGCGCGCGTACGGCATCCGCACGTTCCTGTCGGTCTCGTTCGGCTCGCCGCGGCTGCTCGGCGGCCTCGACACGAACGACCCGCTCGACCCGGGCGTCGCCGCGTGGTGGGCCGAGGCGGCGAACGCGGTGTACGACGTCGTGCCCGACTTCGGCGGGTTCCTCGTCAAGGCGGACTCGGAGGGCCAGCCCGGCCCGTTCGCGTACGGGCGCAGCCACGCCGACGGCGCCAACGTCCTCGCGGCCGCGCTCGCGCCGCACGGCGGGACCGTGCTGTGGCGCGCGTTCGTCTACAACCACACCCAGGACTGGCGCGACCGCAGCACCGACCGGGCGCGCGCCGCGTACGACCATTTCGCACCGCTCGACGGCGCCTTCGCCGACAACGTGATCGTGCAGGTCAAGCACGGCCCGATGGACTTCCAGGTGCGCGAGCCGCTCTCGCCGGTGATCGCCGCGATGCCGCGCACGCGCGTCGCGCTCGAGCTCCAGGTCACCCAGGAGTACACCGGCCACCAGCGGCACGTCTGCTACCTCGCGCCGGCCTGGCGGGAGTACCTCACGTTCCCGCTCGACGGCGAGCGCACGGTGGCCGAGATCGTCGCCGGAACGCCCGGCGGGGGTGCCGGCCAGGCCCGGCCGTCCCACCCGGCCGGCGGGATCGCGGCGGTGTCGAACGTCGGCGACGACGAGTTCTGGACCGGCCACCCGCTCGCCCAGGCGAACCTTTACGCGTTCGGCCGGCTCGCGTGGGACCCGACCCTCGAGCCGGACGCCGTGCTCGAGGAGTGGATCGCGCTCACGTTCGCCGGCGCCGGACCGGCCGCCCTCCCGCGGATCCGGGCGGCGCTGCACGCCGTGATGGCCGGCTCGTGGCTGCGGTACGAGGGCTACACCGCGCCGCTCGGCGTCGGCTTCATGGTGACGCCGGGCACGCACTACGGGCCCTCGGTCGACGGCTACGAGTACTCCCCGTGGGGCACGTACCACTTCGCCGACCGCGACGGCGTGGGCGTGGACCGCACGCGCGCGACCGGCACCGGCTACACCGGCCAGTACCCCGCGCCGTGGCGGGACGTCTACGAGTCGCGTCGGACGTGCCCCGACGAGCTGCTGCTGTTCTTCCACCACGTGCCGTACGACCACGTGCTGCACTCGGGCAAGACGGTCATCCAGCACGTCTACGACTCGCGCGCCGACGCGGTGGCCGAGCTCGACGACGTGGACGCGCAGTGGGAGTCGCTCGCCGACCTCGTCGGCACCGCGATCCCGACCGCGCTCGACACGCGGGTCCGCGAGCGCCTGGCCGAGCAGCGACGCAGCGCCGTCGAGTGGCGCGACCAGGTGCGCAGCTACTTCTTCCGCAAGTCCGGCGTGCCGGACGCGACGGGGCGCCGGATCTACTGACGCGTTCGTGGGCCTACTTTCGGACACTGTTCTCGAAACAGTTCCGAAAGTATTGCCCTGGCGCGTCTCGGGCTCGTACGATCGCCTCACCGCCGTCATCCCCACGACGGCGGGCCGCGGACTCGCACAGGCGCGAGCCGCGGACTCCTGACGAGAGGGAGACATCCGTGCACCCCAGCGCAACGCGGCGCAGGCTAGTCGAAAGTTTCGGAGCGGTCCTCGCGCTCGGGGCGAGCCTCGCCCTGGTCGCCCCCGCCGCCATGGCCGACGACGTCGAGGTCATCAGCGCCGTCGACTTCGACGACGGGACGATCGGAGCGTGGCAGCCCTCGGGCACCCAGTCCTTCGACTACGTCCCGGACGACGACGGCGGACTGGCGCTCGCCGTCGTCGACCGCTCCGCCGACTACGTCGGCATCCAGTCCCCCGCCGGGCTCTTCGACGGCTACGCGGCCGGCGACGTCCTCACGTTCTCGATGCAGGTGCGCCTCGCGCCGGGCACCCCGGCGAGCCAGGCCCGCTTCGTCATGAAGCCCGAGTACACGTGGATCGGCAACACCGCCGTCACCGCAGACGCGTGGACCACGGTCACCGGCACCTACACCGTGCCGGACGGCGCGACCGGTCGGCAGGCCTACCTCGGCACCGGCAACGGGACCGCGACCTACACGTACTACGTCGACGACCTCACGGTGACCGCCCCGGTCTCCGGCACGCCCGGCGAGAACGCCTCCACCCTGGACCCGCTGAGTGACACCGTGGACTTCCCGCTCGGCGTCGCGATCGACCAGCGCGAGACCGTCGGCGCGGCGGCCGACGTGCTCACACGCCACTTCGACCAGATCACGGCCGAGAACCACATGAAGCCCGACGCCTGGTACGCCGCCGACCACACGTTCACCCCGAGCGCCCAGGCGACGACGCTGATGAACTTCGCGGCCGCGAACGACCTGCGCGTGTACGGGCACGTGCTCGTCTGGCACAGCCAGACGCCGGACTGGTTCTTCCAGCGCGACGACGGCACGCCGCTGACCTCCAGCGAGGCGGACAAGGAGATCCTGCGCGAGCGCATGCGCACCCACATCTTCTCGATCGCCGAGTACCTCTCGGGCACCTGGGGCTCGTTCGGCAGCGACACCAACCCGCTCGTGGCGTGGGACGTGGTCAACGAGGTCGTCGACGACGGCAGCGCCACGGCCGACGGGCTGCGCCGCAGCCCGTGGTACCAGGTGCTCGGCGCCGAGTACATCGACCTCGCCTTCACCTACGCCGACGAGGCGTTCAACGACGTGTACGCCGACCCGTCGACGGACCGCCCGGTGTCCCTGTTCATCAACGACTACAACACCGAGAGCGGCGGCAAGCAGGACCGCTACTTCGCGCTCGTGAGCTCGCTCATCGAGCGCGGGATCCCGGTCGACGGCGTGGGTCACCAGATGCACCTCAACCTCGGCGTGCCGATCAGCCAGCTCGACGCCACGCTGGACCGGTTCGCGGCGCTGCCCGTGGTCCAGGCCGTCACCGAGCTCGACGTGCCCACGGGCACGCCCGTGACCCAGCCCGGTCTCATCGAGCAGGGCTACTACTACCGGGACGCCTTCCGGGTGTTCCGCGAGCACTCCGCCGACCTGTACTCGGTCACGGTGTGGGGGCTCACGGACGGGCGCTCCTGGCGCGACGACTCCGGTGCGCCGCTGCTGTTCGACGACGCGCTGCAGGCCAAGTACGCCTTCTGGGGCGCGGCCGACGGCGAGCTGCCGGCCACGCCCGAGTCCGCCGACTCCTTCCAGGCCGACGTCGCGCTCGACGCCGACGTGGCGGGCGACCTCGCGTGGCGCCAGCTGCCCACGATCGCGGTCGGGGACACGGCCCGGTTCCAGACCCGCTGGACGGCCGACCACCTCACCGTCTACGTGGACGTCGACGACGCCAGCGTCGATGCCGGCGACGCCGTCGCCCTCTCGGTGGGCGACGCCGAGCTGGTCGTGCCGCGCAGCGGCGGCGACGGGTCCGTCCCCGCGGTGGTCACGCCGCGCGACGGCGGGTACACCGTCGTGCTCCAGGCGCCGCTCACGGGCGCGGTCGCGGGCGACGTGGTCGACCTCGACGTGCGCGTGACCGACGGCGGCGACGTCGTCGGGTGGAACCGCGAGGGCACGCTCGGTGCTCTCACGCTCGTGGGCCCGCTCGGCTACCTCGAGGTGGCCGAGACCGCACAGGAGCCGGTGATCGACGCCGTCGTGGACCCGCAGTGGGCGCAGGCTGACGTGGTGCCGACCGACCTGCAGATCGAGGGCACCGGCGGCGCGAGTGCGCAGGTCCGGACGCTGTGGCGGGAGGACACGCTGTACGTGCTCATGGACGTCACCGACCCGGTGATCGACTCCACCGGCTCGAACCCGTGGACGCGGGACTCGGTGGAGATCTACGTCGACGCGGGCAACTCGAAGGCGGGCGCGTACACCGCCCTCGACAGCCAGATCCGGATCGGCGCCGACGGCGCGGTCACGTTCGGGACCGGCGACGCCGCGGCGCAGGCCGCGCGACTGACCTCGGCGGTCGCGACGACCGGGACCGGGTACGTGGTCGAGGCGGCGATCTCGCTCGCGGGCACGGGTGGTGCGGGCACGTTCCACGGCCTGGACTTCCAGGTCAACGACGCGAGCGGCGGCGAGCGCACCGGAATCCGGAACTGGGCGAACCCGACCGGGCTCGGCTACCAGTTCACGTCGCAGTGGGGCGTGGGCCAGCTCGTCGAGACCCCGCCGGTGGTGGTCCCGGACCCGTCGCTCACGCTGTCGACCGACCGGGTGCGGATCGCCGGCTCGGTGCGCGTCGACCTCGCGGACTTCACGCCGGGTCAGCGCGTCACCGTCCGCACGACGTGGGCGCCGGCGCCGTGGCTGACGCTCGTCACCGCGCGCACGACGGTCGTGGTGGGCGCGGAGGGCACGGCCAGCACGACGGTGCGCGGGCTGCCGCTGCTCCTGCTCGGCCCCTACGAGATCAGCGCCGTCGTCGACGGTGCGAAGGTCGCCTCGGCGCCGCTCGTGGTCTCGCTGCGGTAGCCAGGCAGTGCCGACGGGCGGGGTGGGAGCGCGCGCTCCCACCCCGCCCGTTCACCGTGACCGATCGCCCGCGTTCGGGCCCTCAGCGCTCGTAGCGGACCCCGCGGAAGGTCACCGCTGGACCCGTCGCGGGCCCTCGGCTCCCACGTCACGCGGACGGCCTCAGTCACCCGAGGCGACGTCGAGCACGAGCTCGCCACGGCCGGTGCCCGTCACGGTCGGCTCCGCGACGCCGAGCGCCACGGCCCACTCGCCGGGCGCGTCGTCGGTCGTGACGCGGACCTCGTCGCCCGAGCGGACCACGCGGAACGTCGCGGCCGCGCCCGTGCCGCCGGGCACGTGGACCTCCTCGTCGAACCCGTCGGGGAGCTCGAAGAGCCGGAGCGTCACGCCGTCGGCCCACGCGTACTCCGGCGTCGACCGGTTCGCGCCGACCGGCAGGACGGTGCCGGGGCGCACGTAGAGCGGGAGCGAGTCGAAGCCGTGCCGCTCGTGCCGCCAGCCCGCCCCCTCGACGACCTCGCCCGTGAGCAGGTGCGTCCAGCGTCCGACGGCGGGCAGGTACACGTCCACGTCGCCCTCGGCCGAGAACACCGGCGCGACGACGAGCGAGCCGCCGAGGCTGTACTGCGTGCCCACGCCGGCGACGCCGCGGTCGCCGGGGTACTCCAGGGCCATCGCCCGCATCACGGGGACGCCCGTCGTGGCCGCCTCCTCGCCCGCGGCCCCGAGGTAGGGCATGAGGGAGAGCTTGAGGTGGGTGAAGGCGCGCGTGACGTCCACGGCCTCCTCGTCGAACGCCCACGGCACCCGGTAGGAGTTCGAGCCGTGCAGGCGCGAGTGCGAGGAGAGCAGACCGAAGGCCACCCAGCGCTTGAACACCGCCGGGTCGGGTGTGCCCTCGAAGCCGCCGATGTCGTGGCTCCAGTAGCCGAAGCCCGACATGCCCAGGGACAGCCCGCCGCGCAGGGACTCGGCCATGGCCACGAACGTCGACTCGCAGTCGCCCCCCCAGTGCACCGGGAACTGCTGGCCGCCTGTCGTCGCCGAGCGCGCGAACAGCACCGCCTCGCCCGTGCCGCGCTTGCGCTCCAGGAGGTCGAAGACCGCCTTGTTGTACAGCTGCGTGTAGTAGTTGTGCATCCGCTGCGGGTCGCTGCCGTCGGCGTAGACCACCTCGGTGGGGATGCGCTCCCCGAAGTCGGTCTTGAAGCAGTCCACACCGTCGTCCAGGAGCGCCTCCAGCTTCTCCTGGTACCAGGCGACGGCGGCCGGGCTCGTGAAGTCGACCAGCGCCATGCCGGCCTGCCACAGGTCCCACTGCCAGACCGAGCCGTCGGGCCGGGTGACGAGGTGCCCGAGGCGCCGGCCCTCCTCGAACAGGACGCTGCGCTGCGCGATGTAGGGGTTGATCCACACGCAGATGCGCAGACCCTTGGCCTTGAGCCGCTCGAGCATGCCGCGCGGGTCCGGGAACATCGCGGGGTCCCACAGGAAGTCGCTCCAGTGGAACTGGCGCATCCAGAAGCAGTCGAAGTGGAACACCGACAGCGGCAGGTCGCGCTCGGCCATGCCGTCGACGAACGACGTCACCGTCTCCTCGTCGTAACTCGTGGTGAACGACGTCGAGAGCCACAGCCCGTACGTCCACGCCGGCACGCGCGCGGGCCGGCCCGTCAGGGCGGTGTACCGCTCGAGGATCTCCTTCGGCGTCGCGCCGTGCACGACGTAGTACTGCAGCTCCTCGCCCGGCACCGAGAACTGCACGCGCGAGACCACCTCGGAGCCGATCTCGAACGAGACGTGCTCGGGGTGCGCGACGAACAGCCCGTACCCGGCATCGGAGAGGTAGAACGGGACGTTCTTGTAGGCCTGCTCGGAGGCGGTGCCGCCGTCGGCGTTCCAGATGTCGACCACCTGGCCGTTCTTCGCGAACGTGCCGAACCGCTCGCCGAGCCCGTAGATCGTCTCGGCCACGACCATCGTGAGCTGGTCGCGCACGAACGTGCCGTCGGCGGTGGTCACGAGGCCGACGCTGCGGTCCATCGACCGCGTGAGGACGCGGCCGCCGGCGTCGACGAACTCCAGGCCCCACGGGCCGTCGTACCACGCGGGCGGTGAGCCGGCCCGAGGTCAACGTGGCCGGACCCTTCCCGAGCGCCTCGGGCAGCTCGATCGCCACGCACCCTCGGCGCCTCCTGGCCGACCGTCCTGGTCCGCGTGCTCGCCCCGAACCTGCGCCAGGGACTGCTGGCGGCCTCGCTCATCTCGGTCGCCGTGGTGCTCGGGGAGTTCACCATCGCCTCGCTCCTCAACCGCCAGGTGCTCCAGACGCAGCTCCTGCTCGTCTCCCGCCAGGACGCCTGGGCAGCCCAGATCTTCTCGCTGATCTCGCTTGCCTTCGCGTTCGCGCTGCTGCTGACGATGTCCCACCTCGGCGGCGAACGACGACGACGACGCAGCTCCCGGCCCGCCGGGCCGGCCTTCCCGGGGGCCGGGGTCGCGACGGGCGCAGTCCCGGTCGACTCCGCCGCCGCCGTCCCCGCCGTCCTCGTCGCCGCGGCGCCCGTGGCCGCCGTCGTCCCCACGGCTCCCGTGGCCGCCGTCACCCCCGAACCCCTGCCCTCCGAGGAGCCAGCATGACCACGTCCGGAAGCACCGTCACCCTGCGCGAGGTGGTCAAGGAGTACGGCAGCACCCGCGTGCTGCACGGCGTCACGCTCGACCTGGCCGCCGGCGAGCTCATCTCGCTGCTCGGCCCGTCGGGCTGCGGCAAGACCACGGCGCTGCGGATCCTCGCCGGGCTCGAGCAGATCACGTCGGGAGCCGTGCTCATCGGTGGCCACGACGTGACGGCGGTCCCGCCGAACCGACGGGACCTCGGCATGGTCTTCCAGGCCTACTCGCTGTTCCCTCACCTCAGCGTGCTGGACAACGTGATGTTCGGGCTGCGCAGGCGACGGGTGCCTCGGGCGGATGCGGCGCTGCGGGCACAGGAGTCGCTGGACCTCGTCGGTCTCGGAGCCCTCGAGGCGCGCTTCCCCCACGAGCTCTCGGGCGGGCAGCAGCAGCGGGTCGCCCTCGCCCGCGCCCTCGTGACGCGCCCGAAGGTGCTCCTGCTCGACGAGCCCCTCTCGGCCCTCGACGCCAAGGTGCGGGTCCAGCTGCGCGAGGAGATCCGCGCGATCCAGCAGTCGCTCGGCATCACCACCGTGTTCGTCACCCACGACCAGGAGGAGGCCCTCAGCGTCTCCGACCGGGTGGCGGTGATGAACGCCGGGCGGATCGAGCAGATCGGAGCCCCGGAGGACCTCTACCTGCGCCCGGAGACCGGCTTCGTCGCGACCTTCGTCGGTCAGTCGTTCGCCGTCCCGGCCGCGGTCGACGGCGGCCGGGCCGTGCTCTGGGGACGCACGGTCGGGGTGGTGGGTGGCCTCGTCGACGACGGTGACGCCGAGCTGCTGCTGCGCCCGGAGGACCTCACGCTCGTCGAGGCGCCGACCGGCGCAGCTGTCGGGTCCGGCGCTGCGCGAACGACCGGGGGCACGACATCAGCCACCGTGCTGAGCAGCACGTTCCTCGGCCACGCCCGCCGCACGCTCGTGGAGACGAGCGACGGCCACCGGGTGGCCGTGCAGCACGCCGTCTCGCTGATCCCGACGGTCGGGGAGAGCGTGGGCGTGCGGCTGATGGCCGGCACTGTCGCGGCCAGGGCGCGCGGCAACCGGGCGGCCTGAGTCCGCGACGCGGCCGGACGAGCAGTGATGGGGACGTCCCGGCGTGCCGGCGTGGAGGCGGGTGGGAGGGGGACGCCGTTCCAGCGGCCACGGCGGCTGGTTCCGCAGCCGCAGCGCCCTCAGCTCCCGCGGTAGGCCACCCCGACGGCGTGCGCCCACTCCGCCACGTGCGCCGGCAGCTCGGGCTGCGCGAGTCCGGGCGCCAGCAGCTCCACGACGTCGGCGGCCGGCACTCGAGCGCCGGTGCCCCGCTGCAGGAACCGGCCGGCGACCAGCCCGCGCGCGCACTCGGTCTCCCCGCGCAGGAACACCTGCTCCAGGTAGGTGATCCGCTCGTCCCAGCCGACCATCCGGGTGTGGATCTCGAAGGCCTGGAAGGGCCGCAGCGAGGCGCGGTAGGTCATCGTCGAGGAGGCCACCACGGGGTACCAGCGATGCTTGGCGAGCCGCTGGAACCCGGCGAGGTCGGCGATGTAGTTCGACCGCGCCACGTCCATCATCTGCAGGTAGGTGCCGTTGTTCACGTGCAGGTACAGGTCGAGATCCGTGGGCAGCACCCGCATCCGGGTGATCGAGACCCCGAGGGGGTCGATGCCGGGGACCGGGCGACGGGGGCGCACGGTCGCGCGCAGGAGGTGTAGCTGACGGGCCATGTCGCGGACTCTAGCCGCCGACGTCCCTCTGGCGCCGGACCGGGGTCACGTGCCTAGCATGGCCAGCACGGCCGGCGCCCCGCCCGAACGGGTGGAGGGCCGGACCCCACGACCGGGAGGGAATCGCGTGGCCGCACCCTCGGAGCTGCGACGATTCTTCTCCGCCGCCCTGGTCACGCCCGTCACCGACGCGGTGCCGGAGCCGCCGGACGCGCTGCGCCGCCGTCGCGTCGTCGCCGGGCTCACGCTCGTGGCGGGGGCCGGCGTCATGGCGTGGGCGCTGCGCATCCCCCCGGGTGACGCGCTCTTCTACCCGGCGACGGCAGCCCTGGCCGCCGTCTGGTTCGTCGGCGCGCTCGCCTCCGGCCCGCTGCACCGCGGCCGCGCCCGCACCCGCTCCGGCCGCACCGACGCCGCCGCCGTCGTGCAGTCCCTCGCCCTGGCGGCCCTGCTGCTGGGGATCTTCGCCCTCGGGGCGCTCGTGGTCGCGCGGATTCCCGCCCTCGCCGACTCGGTGCAGCGCCTGCTCGACCACGCCCGCGTCGGCTCGCTCGTCGCCGTCGCGGCCCTCACCGCCCTCAACGGGGTGGCGGAGGAGCTCTACTTCCGCGGTGCGCTCTTCGCCGCGGTGCCCGCGCGCCACGCCGTGGCGGTGACGACGATCGCCTACGCCCTCACGGTCGTGCCCACCGGCATCGGCCTGCTCGTGCTCGCCGCGGCCGCCCTCGGTCTCGTGACCGGGCTCCAGCGCCGGGTCACCGGCGGCGTGCTCGGGCCCGCCGTCACGCACGTCACCTGGAGCCTCGGGATGCTCCTCGTCCTGCCCCAGCTCCTCACCTGAGGGGCACGTCCGGAAGGAGCTCGCCATGGCACCCCCCGCCGGCCCGAGCAGCACGACCGACAGCAGCACGACCGACACGACTTCCACGAGCACGACGACGACGGCGCAGCAACAGCCGCCACCCCCGCGCTCCCGCCCCACCCTGGTCACCGGGTCCACCGGCTACATCGGAGGCCTGCTCGTGCCCCGGCTGCTGGCCGCCGGGCACCGGGTGCGGGTGCTCGTGCGCCACCCGGACCGGATCGCGGAGCTGCCCTGGCGCGGCCAGGTCGAGGTCGTCACGGGCGATGCGACCGACCCGGCCGCCCTCACCGAGGCCCTGGCCGGCGCCGGCGTCGCCTACTACCTGCTGCACTCGATGGACGGGGCCGGCGACTTCGTGGCGCGCGACCGCGCCCTGGCCGCGGCGTTCGCCCACGCCGCCCGCACCGCCGGGCTCGAGCGCCTGGTCTACCTCTCCGGGCTCCACCCCGAGGGCACCGACCTCTCCGACCACCTCGCCTCGCGCGTCGAGGTCGGCGAGGTGCTGCTCGCCTCGGGCGTGCCGACGGCTGTGCTGCAGGCCGGCGTCGTGCTCGGCGACGGGTCGGCCTCCTTCGACATGCTGCGTCACCTCGCCGAGCGGCTCCCGGCGATGATCGCGCCACGGTGGCTCGACAACCGGATCCAGCCGATCGCCGTCGCCGACGCCCTGCACCACCTGGTGGCCGCCGCCGACCTGCCGCCCGAGGTGAACCGCACGATCGACATCGGCGGCCCCGACGTGCTCACCTACCGCGAGATGATGCAGCGCTACGCCCGGCTCACCGGCATCGGCCGGAGACTCGTGGCGACGGTTCCGGTGCTCACGCCGGGGCTGGCGAGCCACTGGGTCGGTCTCGTGACGCCGGTGCCCTCGGGCGTCGCCCGGCCCCTGGTCGCGAGTCTCGTGCACGACGCCGTCGTCGGCGACGGCGGCGGAGTCGACGGCCGTGTCGACGGCGATGTCGACGACGGCGACACAGCCGCCGATCTCCTCGGCCCGCCCCCGGGCGGGGCGACCGGGTTCGACGAGGCGGTGCTGGCCGCGACCGAGACCTACGACCCGCTGGCCTGGCGGCGCACGATCGGCGAGGTCGGGATCGCGACCCTCGCCTGCGCCGTCGTAGGCGGGGTGCTCACGAGCACCGACTCGCGCTGGTACCGCTCGCTCCGGCTGCCGCGCTGGCAGCCGCCCGCTGCGGTGTTCCCCGTGGTGTGGACGGCGCTCTACAGCGGGATCGCGCTCTCGTCGGCGGCGACCGTGGCCGAGCTCGCGGACTCCGACGACCCCGACGACGTCGCAGCCGGGCAGGCCTTCCGCCTCGCCCTCGGGGTGAACCTCGCGCTCAACACGGCCTGGAGCGCCGTGTTCTTCCGGGGCCACGCCCCGCGCGCGGCGACGGTGTGTGCCGCGGCCCTGGCCGTCAGCTCGGCCGACCTGGCCCGGCGGGCGGCGCCGCTGGGGGCGGGCCGAGCCGCGGTGCTCGGGGCGTACGCGGCGTGGTGCGGCTTCGCGACGGCGCTCACCGGGGCCATCGCCCGGCGCAACCGGTAGCGGTGCTCGTCCGGGCCGCCACCCGTGTCGGTGCCGACGCCCGTGCCGGCCCGGCTCAGGCCATCGTGCTCACGATCGCGACGGCGGCCACGAGCATGATCGCCACCGGCAGCGCGACCAGCCCCACGAGGAATCCGACGCCCTTGCGCGACTGCTTCTGGTGACCGATGCTCCCGGTCGTGAACTGGTGCCACGGCCCGGCGTAGAAGACCGGCACGACCTGGCCCGGCTCGGCCGTGAAGACCAGCGACGCCTGGCCGTACTCGCGCATCCACTGCATCGTGACGTCGACGCGCACCGGCCCGGGCGGCACCGACACCCGGCGCAAGCCGTAGCCGTCCTGCAGCGGGAACCCGTTGACCCGCACCCGCGGCGGCACGAGCGAGGAGGTCATGCTCGACCCCTGGACCGTGAGGTCGACGAAGGCGGGTGCGACCTGGTCGGTGGGCCCGACGGCGTAGGGAGCGGGCGGCCCGTAGCTGGTCGGCTGCCCACCGAAGGGCGAGGGCTGCCCGTAGCCGGGTGCCGGCTGGCCGTACTGAGGCTGCTGCTGGGGCTGGCCGTACTGGGGCTGGCCGTGCTGCTGCGGCTGCTGGCCGGGGATCGGTGGGAGCTGACTCACGGTCCCCGAGCCTAGCCGCCACCAGGGATCCGGCCCGTGACTCCCGCAGCTCCCCGTGACTCCCAGCGCCTCCCAGCGTCTCCCTGGGACGACGGCGCCGAAGGCAGAACCGAGAGAGCCGACGAGAACGCCGAGGAGCGCGCGTCGGGCGAGCGGTGTCGCCCGACGCGCGCGCCTCGCCTCGTTCAGGAGGTGAGCGTCACCGTCGTCGTGCCCGGGCCGCGATCGAGATCGACCTCGGTCGTGGCACCGCCTGCCGTGATCGCGTACCGGCCGGCGAACCCGTCGACCTGCACCGCGCCGTCGGGCCCGGTGACCAGCGTTCGCGGCGCCCACCACCACTCTCCCCGGATGAGGGAGCGCAGCGCGTCGTAGGCGGGCTTCGCCGTGCCGTCGGCCCTGACCAGCCCGGCCGGAGCTCCGAGCCAGGTCCCGGCGTCGCCCATCCCCCAGTAGGTGATCGACTCCACCGCGGGGTGGGAGACCAGCGTGGTGTAGTGCGCCACGGCCTCCGCCGCCTGGCGCGCCTCACCCTCCGGGGTGCTCGGCCAGTCCTGGACGACGTAGTCGTTGAGGTCCTCGATCTCGGGCGGCATGAGGTCGCCCGAGACGAGGGTGGTCTCGGTCCAGTGCAGCGGGAGCCCGAACCGGGCGAACCGGTCGCAGATCTCCACGAGCTGCTCCACACCGCGGAAGCCCTGGTGCATGTGGGACTGCAGCCCGATCGCGTCGATCTCGATGCCGGCGTCGAGCACCTGGGCGACCAGGTCCTCGTACTCCGGGCCGAGGTCGAAGTCGTTGAGCACGAGACGCGGTCGGGTGCCGACGCTGCGCGCCTCGTCCACCGCGAGGCGCACCATCTCCACGCGACCCCTGTCCTGGCAGAGCCGGGTGATCGCGTTGGTCACGCCGTCGGGCTCGTTGGTGAACCGCGGCATGATCACGACCTCGTTGATCGCGTCCCAGGTGTCCACCAGGCCGGCGAAGTCCCCCACCTCACGGCGGATCCTGGCTCGCAGCTCGGCCTCGGCCTCGGCCAGCGGGAGCGGGTCGACCCACTCGGCCTTGACCGTGTGCCACACCAGGGGATGGCCCTTGAGACGCACACCGCGCTCCTGGAACCACCGGGCCGCGGCCAGCAGCTCGGCCGTGTGCGGCTCCCCCCGGCGCGGTTCGAAGCGACCCCAGTAGAACGGCAGGGTCGCGGTGTCGAACAGCCCGAGGAACAGGTCCTGGTACTCCTGGTCGGCCTGCGCCACCTCGAAGGCGGCGCACCCGAACTCGAAGGCGTGCCTGACCTGGGCCACCTCGACCTGCTGGCCCGGCACGGGGCGACCGTCCAGGTCGGCGACCACCACCCGGGTGGAGGTGAGCCGGTCCTCGAGGCTCATCGGAGGTCCTTCCAGACGTCAAAGGGGGTGAGCGGGACGAGCTCGGGCCGCTCGGGCCGCGTGGTCAGGGTGATCCGGCCACCCTCCCGCGCGGAGGTGAGCAGCCCGGTCATGATCTCCATGACGTGCAGCGCGACCTCCCCGCTCGCCCGCGGCGTCGCGGCCCTGGGCGTCCCGGCTGCGCCGACCATGTCCAGCAGCCCGACCCCGCGGGAGGAGCCGACGAAGCCGGCCGAGGGCTCGAGCACCTGCCACTGGTTCGACCCGCGGGCCACGTGCGTCACCTCGCCGTCGAACGCGTTCGGGTCGGGCACCGTGATGGCGCCGTCCTCCCCCTGCACCTCGATCGGACGGGCCGAGGTGGTGGCGCCGTCGAAGCTCACCGTCACCGTGGAGATCGCGCCGCCGACGTGCTGCAGGATCCCGGCCACGTGGGTGTCGACCTCGACCGGCACGCTCTGCCCCGCCCGCGGGCCGCTGCCGATCGTGCGGGTGTCCCGCAGCCGGGACGCGACCCCGCTGACGTGCTCGACCGGTCCGAGCAGGTGCACGAGGCTGGTCAGGTAGTACGGACCCATGTCGAGCAGCGGCCCGCCGCCGTCTCGGTAGTAGAAGTCCGGCTGGGGGTGCCACCCCTCGTGGCCACCGGAGATCCAGGTGGCGCTGGCGGAGGTCGGGCGACCCACGAGGCCCTGGTCGATCGCGGCGCGCGCGGTCTGCACGCCGGTGCCGAGCACCGTGTCGGGGGCGCAGCCCAGCAGCACGCCGGGAGCCGCTGCGGCCGTGGCTGCCACGAGGGCGGCGTCGGACCAGGTGGCGGCCAGCGGCTTCTCGCCGTAGTGGTGCTTGCCCGCGGCGATCGTGGCGAGCGCGATCTCGGCGTGCGCACCCGGCACGGTGAGGTCGAGAACGGTCTCGACGTCCTCGCTCGCGAGCAGCTCCGCCACGCTCGTCGCCCGGGCACCGGGCAGGCGCTCGGCGACGCTGCGGGCTCGCGCCTCGTCGAGGTCGGCGACGGCGGTGAGGCGCACCCCCGGGTGATCGGCGAGCGTGAGCAGGTAGGCGTCCAGGATGACGCCGAGTCCGACTACTCCGACTCCGTGCGGCTGGCCCACAGCAGTCCCCTCTCGATGACGGTGCGAACGTTGACGTCCTCGAGCACGTCCGGTCCGTGCCCGGGGGTCGCGACGAAGATCCGCCCGCTGCCCCAGAGCCTGGTCCAGATCGCGGGTGAGACGACGGGGCGGTGCCAGGGGTGCCACGGCCGGACCGGGTGGGTCGTGGTGGCGAGCACGTCGATGAGGTCGTCGTGCAGCACCCAGTACTGCTCGGTGTCGAGCTCGAAGTCCTCGATCCCGGCCGTGATGACGTGGGAGCGCCCGAGGTCGGTGATCTCGACGGTGTAGCGCAGGTAGTTGTCGGTCTGGTCACCCACGCGCTCCTCCGGAGCCTTGGCGGGGTGCGTGGCGAACTGGCCACCGACCAGCTGCAGGTAGTCGGAGCTGTTGCGGAAGGAGTCGGCGATCCCGCCGTGCCACCCGGCCAGCCCGGTCCCCGCGGCGACGGCCGCGCGCAGCCCGACGAGCGCGTCCCAGGAGATCTCGGTCATCGTGGTGCTCTGCAGAATCAGGTCGATCCCGGCCATCCGCTCCCGATCGGCGTACACCTCGGGCTCGGTCTCGACCTGCACCTCGAAGCCCTGCTCGCGCAGGAACGGGAGGAAGAGGTCGGTGGCCGCCTCGGGCTGGTGCCCGTCCCACCCCCCGCGGACCACAAGGGCCCTCCTGGTGCCCGGTACCGCTTGCGTCATCACATCGTCCTCTCAGTTGTTGTCAGTTCGTCGCGCTCCGGCACGAAGACCCGTGCCGCGTCGTGAGCCGCGACCCGCTCCCACTCCTGCCGGGTGAGCGGGATCAGGCCGCCGTGCTTGGTGTTGAGGGGCATCACGAACTCGCCCTCGGGGACGGGGGTCCAGCTCCCGGAGGCGGGATCGTGCGAGGTCAGCGCCCGGAACCCCTGCGGCTGGGAGTCGTACTGGTCGACCCAGAGGAACCAGCGGCCGCCGTCGTTCTCCCGGAACAGGAGCGGCCCCTCGACGTGGGGGCCGAGGTCGGCCCCGATCCTCGTGGCCACGGTGCGACCCGCTGCGTCGTCGAACCCGTGGCGCACCTGGTGGAACACCGCGGCGGAGTCCGTCGCGGCGTCGTCCTGCTTGGCCACGACGTGCACGAGGTCGCCGTCGGGAACGGCGACGAGGTCGATGACGCCGGTGGGCAGAGCGAGGTAGAGCTCCGGGTCGGAGAAGGTCTCGAAGTCCGACGTCGTGGCGCACCACACGGCGGCCGCCGCGTCACCGGTGTGGTCCGGGTCGTCGTCGGCGAACCGCTTGCCCGAGAAGAAGACCCGGTAGTGCCCGGCCTGCGCGTCCCACGAGACGGTCGGGGCCCAGGCCATCCCGAACGACGGCGGCGCGACCTCCACCAGACGCGGCGCCGACCAGGTGACCAGGTCGGTGGAGTCCCACAGCACGAGGCTGCGGCTGCCGTGGCGGGTGAAGGCGTCCCAGTCGGGCTCGCCCCGGCCCCAGACCCGCAGGTCGGTCGCCAGCACGTGGAAGCCGGCGCCGTCGCGACGCCGCACGAGGAAGGGGTCACGCACACCGGTCGTCGAGAGCCTCGACTCCAGCACGGCCTCGCCCCCGTTGAGCCGACGCCACCGGAGCGGGTCGTCCCCCTCGCTGAGGGAGAGGTACACCTTCTCCGCGTGCCCCTGGGCATCCTCGACGAAGTGGACGAGGAGGTAGCCGAAACGATCAGTCACACCGTGCTCCTGCGCATCTGGGTCGGCTCGCCAGCGAGCTCCGACACCGTGGGAGACATTCCGAGAGATCGATCTCTCGCGACAAGCCTGCCCCACCGAGGACCCCCTTGTCCAGCCGTTCCGCCCGCCCTCACCGGGCCGTCCCCGCACCCACCCCGCACCCCACGCGCGACCACCGCGCACCCACCGCGCAGGGTGCGACGATGTCACCGTGAAGAACAGGCCGACCCTGCTCGACGTCGCCCGGGAGGCCGGGGTCTCCCGGGCCACAGCCGCGCGCGTACTGGCGGGGCAGGGCAACGTCGGAGCCGACCTCGCCGACCGCGTGGGCATCGCGGCGCGGGCCCTCGGCTACCGCACCAACCCCGCGGCTCGGGCCCTGCGACGCGGGCAGGCCGACGCCGTCGCGATCGTCGCGCCGGCGAGCGACGCCGCCGGGACCGACAGCCCGTTCGTCGGCACCCCGATCCGCGCCGCCTCCCAGACCCTCTTCGCCGCGGACGTCCAGCCGGTGCTGCTGCTCGACGAGGGCCGCGACCCCTCGCGGCTGGTGCGCCACCTCTCGGCGGGGCACGTCGACGCCGTCATCGTGGTGCTCCAGATGGAGTCGATGCATCTCTACCGCGCCCTGGCCGACCTCCCGGTCCCCACGGTCTACATCGGTCGGCCGAGCGTGGAGATGCCGACCACGCACCACCTGGTCGACTGCGACCAGGAGCTGGGCGGTCGCCTGGCCGCGCGGGAGCTGCTGCGAGCCGGGCGCCGCGAGCTCTGCGTGATCGGCGGCCCGCGGGCCTACCTTCCCTCCGACGACCGCGTCCGGGGCTTCACCGCCGAGTGCGAGGCCGCCGGGGTGGCGGTGCGGGCCGTCGAGCACGGCGACTTCTCGCTGCCCTCCGGGCTCGAGGCGATGGTCCGCCTGCTCGAGGCCGGCCATCCCTGCGACGGCCTGTTCGCCGCGTCCGACCTCATGGCCGTCGGCGCCATGCGGGCCCTGACCGCCGCCGGGCTGCAGACCCCGAGCGACATCTCGGTGGTCGGCTTCGACGACACGGTGGTCGCGCGGTCGGCGACGCCGTCGCTCACCACCGTGCGGCAGCCGTTCGCCGAGATGGGCGCCGCGGCCGCGGCGCTGGCCCTGGAACCCGGACTCGCCCCTCGACCCACCGCGACGACGGCCCGCCGCCGAGTCCTGGCGACGGAGCTGGTCCGACGAGACAGCGTCACGGAACCCGAAAGTGTCGGAGCCCGACTGCAATGAATCGTTGCACTTCGTGAGACGAATGCGTGTCTGCTGGTCACACGCCCGCGGGACGCCCTAGGCTGGCGAGAGTTTCGGAGGAGGACACCGTGGCAAAGGGTCGATCGACGATCGCGGACATCGCACGAGAGGTCGGCGTGTCCGTACCCACGGTCTCGAAGGTGCTCAACGGCCGCCTCGACGTCGCGGAGGCGACACGCGCCCGGGTCGAGGCCGCGCTGGCGCGGCACGACTATCGCAAGCCCGTCTCCACCCGCTCGCCGTCCTCCCCCCGACTTCTCGACCTCGTCTTCCACGAGGCCGAGAACCTCTGGGCCCAGGAGATCATCAAGGGCGTCGAGCGAGTCTGCGGCCCGGCGCGCGTCGGGGTGGTGCTCTCCGAGCTCGGCGGCTCCCACCGCCCTCCGCAGCAGTGGATCGACGACGTGATGGCGCGCCGCCCGCTCGGGGTGCTCCTGGTGCTCTCGGAGCTCGACGACACCCAGCGCCACCAGCTGGAGTCGCGCTCCATCCCCTACGCCGTCGTCGACACCCAGGGCGAGCCGACCCCGGGAGTGCCTGCGGTCGGGTCGAACAACTGGAACGGCGGGCTCGTCGCCACGCGTCACCTCATCGGGCTGGGGCACCGTCGGATCGCCGTCATCACCGGCCCCGGCGACGTGCTGTGCTCCCGCGCCCGGGTCGACGGCTACCGCAGCGCCCACGACGGCGTCGGCCTGCTGCGCGACCCGCAGCTGGTGCGGTGGGGCTCGTTCGACGCCGAGAGCGGCTACGTCCACGCCCGAGCCCTGCTCGAGCTCCCGGAGCGCCCGACTGCCATCTTCGCCGGCTCCGACTACCAGGCGCTCGGCGTGATGCGCGCCGCTCGCGAGCTCGGGCTGCGCATCCCCGAGGACCTCTCGGTCGTGGGCTACGACAACCTCCCGATCACCGAGTGGCTGAACCCCCCGATCACCACGGTGAACCAGCCGCTGCGCGAGATGGCGGCCCTGGCCACCGAGATGCTGCTCACCCTCGCCTCCGGCGGCCGCCCCGCCTCGACGCAGATCGAGCTGCTGACCGAGCTCGTCCCCCGCGCCAGCACCGCCCCCCCGCCGCCCGGCTGAGGCTCGCCCGCGGCCCCACGTGGCCACGCGGCCCGGCGGCCCCACGTGGCGCTGCCCACCGCCGGCCCGCCGCCGCTCCCACCGCCCACCACGTCTCAGAAGGACACCCGTGCCGACCGCCGCCCCCCTGGTCCTCTCCCACGCCGCCCCGGAGCAGCACGGTGTGCCCTCAGCGGCGCTGGCCCGCCTGGTCGAGCAGCTCTCGGCCGCCGGGCTCGACCCGCACGCCCTCCTGGTCGCGCGGCGGGGCGAGGTGCTGCTCGAGTGCTCGTGGGCGCCCTACCGGCTCACCGAACCGGCCCTGGTGTACTCGGTCTCCAAGACCTTCACCTCGCTGGCGATCGGCCTGCTCGAGGCCGAGGGCCGGCTGCGGCCGGAGGATCCCTTCGACCGCCATCTCGCCGTGCCCAACCCCGCCGGCGTCACCGTGCGGGACCTGCTGACGATGGCCACCGGTCACAGCCGCGAGCAGACCCTCACCCTGCCGTTCTCGGTCGAGACGCTGCTCACCACGCCCGCCGAGCACCCCCGCGGCACCCACTTCGCCTACAGCTCCCCCGCCACCTACGCGCTCTCCGCCCTCGTCACGGCGATCACGGGCGACTCCCTCACCGAGTACCTGCGCCCCCGCCTGCTCGACCCGATCGGGGTGCCGGAGCGCTGGTGGCGTCGGCACGACGGCCTCGACCAGGGCTTCTCCGGACTCCACCTCACGGTCGAGGACATCGCCCGGGTCGCCACGCTGCTGGCGCAGGGCGGCGCCGTCGAGGACCGCCAGGTCGTACCCGCCGGCTACGTCGAGGCCCTCTCCCGCGCCTGGATCGACACGAGCGAGCCCGGGTCTCCCGCGGATGAGGCCCCCGCTGGCGACTGGTCGCTGGGGTACGGCTACCAGGTCTGGCGCAGCAGGCACGGCTTCCGGCTCGACGGCGCCTACGGTCAGTTCGGGCTCGTGCTGCCCGAACGTGACCTCGTGATCGCCTACCAGGGGTCCACGACCGACACCGGCCGCACGCTGGAGCTGTTCTGGGAGCTGGTCGACCAGGTCACCGACACCCCCCTCGCCGTCGACAAGGCCGAGACCGACCGGCTCGACCAGAGCGTCGCCTCGCTCGACTCGTGGGACGCCCGCGCTGTCATCACGCCGGACCCGGCTGCCGCCCCGCTCGACACGACCGGCTGGAGGATCCGCGACCTTCCCGACGGCTGGCTGCTGCGCCTGCCCTCCTCACGCCCGGGAGAGCACTGGGAGATCCCGGTCGGCCTGGAGCGATGGAGCAGCGGCATCCTGCCTGCGGGCGAGGAGGCGCTGCCCGTCGCCGCCAGGGGCGAGGACGACGGCGCCGACCTGCTCATCCACCTGGTCGTGACGTCCTCACCGCACCGGCTGCTCGTCACCCGCACCGCAGCCGGCCTCACGGCTCGCTGGCACACGGCGCCGTTGTGGCGGCCGGAGCTCGCGACGCTGCTCGTTCCCGCGGCCTTCGCACCGCAGCTGCCGCCCTCCTGAGCCTGGTCGGTCGGACCGAGCCGGGCATCACGGCGCCCGATCACGGCGCCCGATCACGGCGCCCGATCACGGCGCCCGGTCACGGCGCCCGATCACGCCGCTCGGTCACGGCGCCGCCGTCACGCCGTCGTCAGCCCCCCGGTCCGGAACCGGGCCGCCACGACCCCGCCCTCCCCCGCGTTCCCCACGACGGCGAGCACCCCGGCCGTGATGCCGACGAACCCGCCGGAGGCCTCGGCGCACAGGTGAGCGAGGTCGACGTCGACGACGGGGTGGCCGGAGCCCTCCGAGTCGGTCCAGCTCGCCACGGCCCGGGCTCCGGCGAGCTGCAGCGCCACCGAGCGCACCTCGACGTCGACGACGACGCGCGCGATCTCCTCGACCGCGCCGTCCCGGGCGCTCAGCACCCGGACCGCGCCACCGTCGGTCAGCACCGCGACCCAGGAGGCGGTGGAGTAGCGCAGCCCCAGACCCGCCTCGACGCCGGGCGGGACGTGCTCGAGGACCACCTCGACCGGCGTCGTCAGGTCTCGCACCCGCTGCGCGAGGAAGGCGGGAGTGACGCCGGAGAGCCCCTCACCCGCAGCGAGGGTGACCCGCCCGTCGTCCCCGGCGGACCCCACCCTCGCCGGCTGGCGCCGCACCGCGACCCACTCCTCGGGCGACGTCGTCGCCGGCGCACCGCTCGGCGTTGGGCCGCCCGGCTCGGGGACCAGGTGCCCGAACCCGGGGGCGAGCACCGGCCAGCCGTCCTCCCAGGTCACCGGCACGAGGAACGTCTCCCGGCCGAGCAGGTCGGCTCCGTCGACCGGTCGCGAGGCGAGCAGCAGGGCCCAGCTGGACCCGTCCGGCGCGTCCACGAGATCGGCGTGCCCGACGTTGACGACGCTCGAGCCGCTGCCGAGGTGACGGTGGGTGAGCACGGGGTTGCGGGGGTTCCCGACGAACGGCCCCGTGGGGTGCTCGGCACGGGCGACGCTGACGGCGTGGTCCCGACCCGTCCCACCCTCGGCGGCGAGCAGGTAGACGTGACCGTCGCGGCGGTACAGGTGCGGCCCCTCGGCCCAGATCGCCCCGATCAGCGCCCCGGTCCACACGACGTGCTCGGGTCCGGTCAGCCGGAGGGTCTGCGGATCGAGCTCGCGCACCCACACCTCGGTCTGCTGGTCCCACTGCGGCTGCGCGACGAGGCGGGTCCCGTGCGCCCACCAGCGCCCGTCGTCGTCGACGAGGACCGAGGGGTCGATGCCGTCGGTGTCCCACCAGACCGGGTCGGACCAGGGTCCAGCCGGATCGGTCGCGGTGCATACGAAGTTGCCGCTCGCCCCCTCGACGCCGCCGACCACGGTGCACACGAGGAGGAAGACGCCGCGCCGCACGTCGTGGCGCAGGGTCGGGGCGTACAGCCCGCCGGAGTCGCGGACCCCGAGCAGGTCGACCTGCTCGTCACGGTCCAGCACGTGCCCGAGCAGCTCCCAGCCGATCAGGTCGCGCGAGCGGAAGACCGGGAGCCCCGGCAGGTACTCGAAGGTGGAGGTGACGAGGTGGTACCAGGTGCCGTCGGGGCCGTCGACGCGGCAGACGGTCGGGTCGGGGTGGAACCCGCGCATGACGGGGTTGGTGGCACCGTCGGGCCACGGCGAGTCGGGCGCCCAGCGGGCGGGCGGGGTGGCGGTGGGCTGGACCAGCTCGGGCACGGGAGACCTCCGAAGGAGCGGCGGGCGGGGAAGGACGAGGACCTCGAGGCGCGGCTCAGGCCTCGGGCTGCTGCGTGAACTGCGCGGTCACCTGCTCCACGAGCGGGCGGGCGACCACCTCGAGAAGGCTCACGAAGGCCCACGCGAGCAGGGCGAGCAGCACCTCGGAGCCGATCACCATCACCGCCGCTGCGACCACCGTCAACGACACCAGCACCAGCGTCACGCGCCACTGCTGGAAGAGCATCGCGGCGGCGATCCGGGCCACGTCCCGGGTGCGGAACGCGAAGAACGAGCTGATCAGGAGCGCCTGCCCCGACCAGAGCAACAGCACCACGGCGATCGCGGCGGCGACCGGTCGGATGAGCGGACCGCCGGGAACGCTGTCGGCGAAGGCGATCGCGAGGGCGAGCATCGATCCCGCCACGAGGGTCGGCACCCACCAGCGCAGGGTGTCGCGGAGGTTGAGCCGGTAGCCCCGCCAGAACTCCCGCCAGACGCCAGCGTCGTCGTTGCGGCGCCACGCGCGCACGGCGAACAGCCCGGCCGAGAGCGCCGGGACGACCGGGATCTGCGCCATCACCACCCACCCGACGTTGCCGACCTCGGAGCCGAGCAGGAAGGTCGCGACGAGGGCGGGCAGCAGCGCCAGCACGAGGCACAGCGCCAGCAGGGCGTGCCGGGCGACGGACAGCGCCAGCAGGGAGAGGGGCCCCGTGCCGAGCTCGCGGGAGCTGCTGCTCATCGATGGGCTCCGTTCTGCGTGGAGGTCTCGGGGGCGTCGGTGCCTGCGGTCTCGTCCCAGAGATCTCCCACCATGCCACGGATGACGCACCCGCTGGCCCACGGCATCAGGCAGAACCAGGTGCTCGCAGGAGACCCGTCCGGGTAGCGCTCGGTGAGCAGCCCCTCCGAGTAGCAGAAGCGCTCGGACATCCACCCGACGTCACCGTGGCCGTACTCGTGCGGCGTGAGGTTGTAGGTCTGGCAGCCCCACCCCACGACGTCCCTCAGCCGGGAGGCCAGATAGGGGTCCTCGCGGTGGCGGAGGTAGTAGTGCAGCTCGTCCACCATGAGCGAGCCCATCGGGTGGATGTGCGGGTTCGCCGTCGAGGTGACCGAGCCGCCGACGCTGGACCAGCCGATCTCCGAGAGCGGTGGCACCTGCACGGGAACGTTCCACCCGAAGCGGAAGGTCAGCTCGTACGCGACGGCGTCGCGCAGGTGGTCGAGCAGGTCCTGCTCGCCGGTGACCTCGTGCAGCCACCGCACCGCCTTGATGTAGCCGAGGATCCCCTCGGAGTCCACCGCCTTCGCGACGTCGAGCGGACCTCCGTAGCACTCCCGGGGCTGGACGTAGGTCCGGTGGTAGTGGGCCTCGCTCGCGAGCAGGTCGGGAAGATGGGCTCGGTCACCCGTGAGCTGGACGTACCGGGCGGCCGCCGCGAGTGCCCAGACCGGGCCGGTCGAGTCGTACTCGATCCCGGTCCCCGCGTCGGGTGAGAGCAGGTAGGGGTACTCCCCCCGCTGGTCCCGGGAGAGCTGGAGCCGGTCGATCACCCCGGCTGCGAACGCGAGCCACTCCTGCCGCGGACCGTCACCGAGACGGGCCTCGTGGTCGTAGGCGTCCAGCAGGTGCACGACGGCCTGGCCCACCAGGTAGCCGCTGTGGCCGGCAGCCGGGAGCAGGTCGAACCACCATCCTCCGACGGCCCACTCCCCCGCCACCTTGCTGTCGAAGGGCAGACCCGAGCGAGGGTTGAGGGACTCCTTCACGACGCCGTCGAGGAAGTGCAGCGCCTGGCGCCGCATCTCCCCGTCGTCCAGCCTGAGCGCGGCCAGCAGCATGGGGGTGGCGACGGCCAGTCCGTTCGTCCACGTCAGCGAGGGCAGCTCCCGGTAGGTGCGGGAGCCGTCGGCGGCCTGGAACACGAAGCCGGCGTACGCGCCGAGGTCCTCGAGCCAGGCGGCGTCGCGGACGGCGGTCGCGAGCTCGCGGGCGGCGCGTCGCGGGTCGCCGACCGGGCGCGGCGGGGTGTGGAACGCGCGGTAGACGTGCTCGACGACCGCGTCCAGCGCGTCGGGACCGGCGGCGGGGACGTCCCACACGGTGAGGTCGATCGTCAGGTGCTCCCCCGGCCGGATGCGGGTCGCCCCCGTCTCCAGCGGTGCTCGCTCGCTGACGTCCGTGGACTGCACGAAGCTCCACGGCGCCGACTCCGAGCCGAGGGTGACACCCACGCTCCCGTTCTCGAGCGAGCAGGTGAAGCCGGTGAACTCGGCGAACGCACCTGACGCCCCGGGCGACCACCCGATCCGCCCAGCGGGACTCCCCACGAGGTAGGGGCTCGCGCTGACGGCCACCAGCCGGCCGCGACCCACGGCCGCGGCGACCGGATGGGTGAGGCGGTCCGCGCGCACCATCCACCACGGCGAGGCGGGCATCGAGGCAGTGCCGGGCCGCAGCCGCGGGAAGCGTCGGGTGACCTCCATCGGGGCCTCACCGCGGTTGCGTCCGACGAGGAAGCCGGGCAGCAGGAAGCCGGGGTCGGGGCGGGTGGCCGGGGGGTGGTGCTCATCGGGTGCTGCCAGGTCGCCGAGGACCTCGGCGTGGACGACGCCGAGGAAGTCCGCCTCGGACGTGTTCGTCACCGACAGCGTGACGGTGCGGGGCCAGGGCCCCGTGGTGGCGACGGCGACCTCCACCGCCAGCCCCAGCGCGACGGGATCCCCGTACTCGGTCGACTCGTGTGCCGCGCTGCGGGCCGTCACCCGCAGGGACGTGGTGGGGCCGACGGCGGTGGTCGCCTGCGTCGTCGTCATCGGTCTCCCCCTCTCAGGCCGAGGAGCAGCTCGGTGCGCGTCTCGGTGCTCATCGCACGACCTCGAGCGCGGCGTGCTCGCTCGTCTCGGCCAGCAGCACGCGGTCGGCCCCGACCTCGCGCAGCTCGCCGGTCAAGGTGATCGGGAGCGTCGCGTGGACGTCAGCGCTCGACCTCGCCACGAGCAGCTCGACGTCGCCCGGCTCGACCACCCGGGTACGCAGACCGCTGAAGGAGGTGAGGTCGGCGTGCAGGCGGAACCGGACCTGCCTCGTCGACCCAGGCGGGAGCACGACGCGGTGGAACGCGATCAGTTGGCGCACCGGGCGGGTGACCTGGGTGCCGGTCCGGTGCAGGTACAGCTGCACCACCTCGGCCGCCTCGGCCTCGCTCTCGTTGGCCAGGTCCAGGCTCACCACCACCTCGCCGTCGGTCCCCCACTCGTCCTGCCCGACGACGGCGGAGCCCCAGCTCGCGCGGTGGTAGGCCAGGCCGTGGCCGAACGGGTAGAGCGGGGTGGGGTCGAGGTTCGTGACGCCGTTGCGGGCCCCCAGGGGCGGGGTCAGGTAGGTCCCCGGCTGCGAGCCGGGATCGCGGGGCACCCCCACCGGGAGTCGACCCGAGGGGTTGACCTGTCCCGTGAGCACCTCGGCCAGCGCCTGACCGCCCGCCTGACCGGGGAAGAAGGCCTGCACGAGGGCGGCCGCGCCTTCCGCGTGCTCCCCCAGGGCGTAGGGACGACCGGAGACGACCAGGACGACGACGGGCGTCCCGGTGGCCATCACCTGCCGCACCAGCTCGTCCTGCTCCCCCGGCAGGCTCAGGTCCGGCGCGTCACATCCCTCCCCCGACGTCCCGCGGCCGAACAGGCCGGCCCGGTCACCGACGACGACGACGGCGACGTCGGCGCTCCGAGCGACCTCGACGGCCTCGGCGATCCCCGCGGTCCCCGGCTCCCTGACGTCGCAGCCGACGGCGTGGGTGACGGGTCCGTCGTGGTGCAGCCGCAGCTGCGCCAGCACGCTCGGCACCTCGATGCCCAGCTCGTGATCGGGGTGGTGGGCCAGCACGTGCGCCGGGAAGGAGTAGCAGCCGAGCATCGCGTACGGGTCGTCGGCCAGGGGACCCACCACGGCGACCCGCGCGCCCGGGGCCAGCGGGAGCACGCCGTCGTTCGCGAGCAGCACCACCGACTCCCTCGCGAGCGCCAGCGCCGTCCCGCGCTGCTGCGGCGTGTCCAGATCGGCGGGGCCGCTCGGCTCCGGGTCGTAGTCGGCGTCGAGCAGGCCCAGCTCGATCTTCTGCGTGAGGACCCGGAGCACCGCTCGGTCGACCAGGTGCTCGGGGACCCGACCCGACGTCACGGCCTCCAGCAGCGGAGCCCCGAAGGTCGCGACCGACGGCAGCTCCACGTCGATCCCGGCGGTGAGGGCGAGCCGTGCGGCGTCGGCGTCGGTGTCGGCGATCTCGTGCATGGAACGCAGGAATGCGATCGCGAAGTAGTCGGCCACCACGACCCCGGCGAAGTCCCACGTCTCGCGCAGGAGTCCGGTGAGGCGGGCCTCGTCGGCAGCGCCGGGGACGCCGTCGACCTCGGCGTAGGAGTTCATGACGGACCTGGCGCCACCGAGGCGAAGCGCCATCTCGAACGGCGGGAGGTACACGTCCGCGACCTCACGCCACCCCGCCGAGACGGGGGCGTGGTTGCGGCCGGCGCGCGAGCCCGAGTAGCCGGCGAAGTGCTTGAGGGTGGCGACGACTCCCTCGCCCTCGAGACCGCGCACGTAGGCCGAGGTGAGACTCCCGATGAGCAGCGGGTCCTCGCCCGCCGTCTCCTCGCACCGACCCCACCGGTAGTCGCGGACCACGTCCAGCACCGGCGCGAGCCCCTGGTGCACGCCGACCGACCGCAGCGACCGCGCGATCTCCTCCGCCATCACCTGGACCAGCTCCGGGTTCCACGAGGCCCCCCAGGCGAGCGGGACCGGGTAGGCGGTCGCCTTCCAGGCGGCGAAGCCGGCCAGGCACTCCTCGTGCACCTGCGCCGGGATCCCGAACCGGTTGGCGGCCATGATCGAGCGCTGGGAGCGAGCCAGCGACCTGGCCCCGACGACGGGGTCGACGGGCCCGGTACCGAACGGACGGGTCAGCTGCCCGAGCCCGTCGACGATCGCCTCGGCGAAGGAGGGGGCGTCCTTGGTCATGGTGGCCATGTTCGGCGCGACCTCACCGCCCGAGGCGTCGGCGCCGACCCAGAGGCCGACGAGCTGGCTCAGCTTCTCCTGGAGCGTCATCTCCGCGAGCAGGGCACCGGCGCGGGCCGACGCCGGGAGCGAGGCATCGCGCCACGGCTCGCTGGATCCGGCGGGGGTGATGAGGTGGGAGGTCATGGCTCCAGGCATTTCTCGGGACGGGTCGAGCCCGCCCACGGTAGGTGGGCAGCGCGGATGAGAAGGGGACTGCAGGGTCTCGGGTCGGCTGCGGGGCGCCTCAGCCGACCCGTGGTCACCCCGGAGGAGGCGACCACGGGTGGCGACTAGCCCTTGACGGAGCCGAGCATCACGCCCGAGACGAAGTACCGCTGGACGAACGGGTAGACGCACAGGATGGGGATGATCGTGAGGATCATCGCCACGGCCTTGATGTTCTCGCTGATCTGCTGGACCGACAGGTTCGAGATCGCGGCCCCCTCGGACGCGGCCGTGGAGGCCCCGGCGATGAGGTTGCGCAGGAAGAGCGTGACGGGGAACAGCTCCTGGCGATCGAGGTAGAGGAAGGCCGAGAACCAGTCGTTCCAGAACGCCACCGAGTAGAACAGGATCATCGTGGCCAGCACGGCCTTCGACAGCGGCAGCGCGACCCGGGTGAAGATCCCCCACCAGCCGAGCCCGTCGATCTGGGCCGCCTCCTCGAGCTCACGCGGCTGGTTCTCGAAGAAGGACTTCATGATCAGCAGGTTGAACACGGAGATGGCCCCGGGTATGACGATCGCCCAGATGGTGTTCTTCATGCCGAGCGCCGAGATCAGCACGTAGTTCGGGATGAGGCCACCGTTGAAGAACATGGTGAACACCACGATCCCGATGAGGAAGTTGCGCGAGCGCAGGTGCTGCCTGGCGATCACGTACGCCATCAGGGTGGTGAGCACCATGGCGATGAGGGTCGCCACGACGGTGTAGACCACGGTGTTGCGGTAGTTGGTCCAGAACATGCCGTTCTGCATCACCGCGGCGTAGGTCTCGGTGTTGAAGCCCACGGGCCAGAAGTTCACGCGGCCCGCCTTGATCGCCCCCGGACTCGAGAACGACTGGGCGATGAGGGTCACGAACGGGTAGACCATGAGGAGGCAGACCAGGATCAGCACGATCCCGTTCAGCCAGGTGAAGACGCGGTAGCCGGGGGTGTCACGCGGCCCCACGGCGGCACCGCCGCGAGAGGAGACCTTGACGGTGTTGGAGATGCTCTGGGTCACCACAGGCTCGCTCCGACCACTCGACGGGACACAAGGTTGGCGGTCAGCACCATGGCCAGACCGATGAGGGCCTGGAAGAGGCCGATGGCCGCCGCGTAGCTGAAGTTGTTCGCCACCAGACCGACCCGGTAGAGGTAGGTCGAGATGACGTCAGCCGTGGAGTAGGTGAGCGGGTTGTACAGCAGCAGCACCTTCTCGAAACCGACGTTGAGGAAGGTTCCGACGTTGAGGATCAGCAGCGTGACCATCGTGGGCCTGATGCCGGGGAGCGTGACGTGCCAGGTCTGGCGCAGCCGGTTGGCGCCGTCGATCCTGGCGGCCTCGTACAGCGAGGAGTCGACCGTGGTGAGTGCGGCGAGGTAGAGGATCGTGCCCCACCCGACGGTCTGCCAGACCTCGGACGTGACGTACACGGTCCGGAACCACTCGGCGCGTTCCAGGAACGGGATCGCGTCGCCGCCCAGCGCCGTCACGATCTGGTTCACGGTGCCCTGGACCGAGAGGAGCTGCATCACCATGCCGGCGACGATCACGATCGAGAGAAAGTGCGGCAGGTACGAGATCGACTGGATCGTGCGCTTGAACGCCTTCTTGCGGACCTCGTTCAGCAGCAGCGCCAGCACGATCGGCAGCGGGAAGCAGACCAGCAGCGTCAGTCCGCCGAGGATCGCGGTGTTCGCGAACACCTTCCAGAACTGCGGGTCGTTGAGGAACATGTCGACGTAGTAGGTGCCGACCCAGTACTCGCCGAAGATGTTGCCGCCCGGTCGGAAGCGGCGGAACGCGATGACGTTCCCGATCATCGGCAGGTACCGGAAGATCAGCAGGAAGATCACCGGGAGGAGTGCCATCGCGTAGAGCACCCAGTTGCGTCGCAGGTCGATCTTCCACGGCACCTTCGGTGCCCGATCGGTGCGACGGAGCAGTCTGCGCCGTGGCGCCGACCGCTGCTCGACCTCCGCGAGCTCATCAGCCCGCACGGCAGTGGTGTTGGTCATCGAGACTCCTTGGTGACGGGTGGCGGGCCGACCTCGCGGTCGACCCGCCACCTCGAAAGCACCGGGTCAGCTGTCGCTGACAGCCTCGGCGTAGCGGTCCGCGGCCCCGTTGACGAGGTCGAGGTAGGTCTGGAGGTTCTGCCCCTCCAGCTCCGAGACGAACGTGTCCCACTCGGAGAGGTCACGCTGGCCGACGATGAACTGCATCGTCGCCGTGTCGACCGTGTCCTTGAGCGCCGTCGAGATCAGGGAGGCCTGCTCGAGCTCCATCTCGTTGAGCGGTGCGGGCGGGAAGTGGTCACGCGGGGTTCGCGAGGAGAGCACCGAGTCCATGTAGTCGACGAACTCCGCCGAGTTGTAGGACTCCTTCAGCTCGCGCGACTCGGTCGAACCGGCGAACACGTTGCTCGCCCAACCGAGGTCCTTGGCGATGTCGATCGTGCCGGTGTCCATGTTGAGGTTGTAGGCCTCGAGCTTGAACTCCGGCAGGAGGGTGAAGACGCCGTCCTCCTTGGTGTAGGTCTCTCCCTCGACGCCCCACTGGATCAGCTCACGCGCCTCGGGGTTGTAGTACAGCCAGTCGGCGAACTGGAGGTAGGTGCACAGGTTCGGGTCGTCCTTCACCTGGGAGGTGAGCATGAAGCCGTGCCAGAAGCCACGCGGCTCCACCACGTCACCGGCCGGGCCGCCGGGAGGGGCGATCTGGATGAACTCGGCGCCCTCGGCGCCGGGAACCTCGGCGGCGGCGATGGCGAACTCGTTCACCGTGCCGGGTGCTCCGGAGGCGGCGAAGATCTTCGAGTTGGCGACCTTCTCCTTGACCGTGCCGGCGCCGTCGTTCGACTGCGTGAACGACTCGATGTCGAGCAGGCCGTCGGCGGCGAGGCCGTGGAAGTACTCGACCATCTCGTGGTAGCCCTCGGTGGTCGGGGCGTACTCGAACTCGTCCGTGTCCGTGTTGTAGAACGTGCCGTTGCCGAAGCCCCAGCCGGCGACGGTGCCGAACGCGTGCGCGGCGTAGTTGAGCATCGAGGCGCCCTCGAACCCGTCACCCAGCGGGTAGCTGTCGGGGTAGGCGGCCTTGATCTTCTCCAGCGCGGTGCGCAGCTCCTCCCAGGTGTTGGGGACCTCGGCGCCGACCTCCTCGAAGATGTCCTTGCGGATGATCACGGAGAAGACCGGGACCGAGACCTCCTGGAGGCCCGGGGTCATGTAGTACTTGCCGTCGTCCTGGCGGAGGTTGTTCACCATCTCGCGCAGGTCCCACTCGTCGACGTACTTGTTGAAGTTCGGCATGTACTCGGAGTAGTCGCTGAGCGGGAGCACGGCCTGCGAGGCGGCGAACTGCTTCTCGTCGCCGGTGTAGATCAGCGGGATCAGCGGAGGCGCGTCACCGGCGGAGATGAGCAGGCTCTGCTTCTCCACCCGGTCGCTGAACGGGACGTGGGTCGGGACGAGGCGCACGTTGGTGCGCGCCTCGATCTCGTCGAACAGCTGCCAGGAGTCCTTGACCGGCATCTCGGGCCAGTCGGTCCACAGGATGCCCAGCTCCACCGGCTCCGCAGCCTTGAACTGCGCGTCGGCCGCGCTCTCCTGGGAGCACTCGAGCTGGACGCCCTCGGCGCTCTCTCCTGTTCCGCCGTCGGCCTCGTTGTTGCCGCCACCGCCTCCGCCACCGCACGCACTCAGCACCATGGCGGTGGCCGCGAGCGTGGCAGCGCCTGCCACCACACGCCGCCGCGCACCTGCGTTCCTCAGCACACCTGACATGACTCTCCTCTTCGAGTTGCACCCGACGTCGTTGCCGGGCAGCCAGTGGGGCCGGAGGCTTCCCTCCGACTCGCAACTATCGACGCAACTTCCGATAGCAGAGTCAGTATGTGCGCGTTCACATTGACGAGTCAAGTGCCTCAGGTCACAGTTTGGTCACCGTCCCGGCGGCAGAACCGCGGCGCCGCAGCATCGCCCCGATCGAGAGCTGTCATCGATAGGTTTCGAATCAGGTTCGACCTGAGCGGACCCCCTCAGTTCTGGTTGGTTGGCTCTCATGACCCCCGGCGAGCGCGAGCGTCTCCTGTCCCGGCACCGGCCCCGCACCGTCGTCACGACCGACCCCGAGCTCGACGACCTCAACTCGATCCTGCGGCTGGTCCTCTACGCCAACGAGATCGACCTGCGCGGGCTGGTCTACGCCTCCAGCCGCTTCCACTCCAGCGGCGATCCCGCGCGCGGGATCCCGGCGAAGCGCTGGCCGCCGGCTGACGTGCCCTGGCACATCGACGAGGCGCTCGGCGCCTACGCCCTGGCCCACCCGAACCTGCTCGTGCACGACGAGCGCTACCCCGACCCGGCGCACCTGCGCTCGCTGGTCGCCGTCGGGAACATCACCGCCGAGGGCGACATGGCCTCACCGACCCCCGGCTCCGACCTCATCGTCCGTGAGCTCCTCGCACTCACGCTGGAGGAGACGCCTCCGCTGCTGTTCCTGCAGGCCTGGGGCGGGCTCGGCACGATCGCCCGCGCGTTCCTCACCGTGGCGGAGCACCTCGCCGAGGACCCCGACGGCGAGCGCCAGCGGGAGCACATCACCCGCCACACGGTGCTGACGAGCTTCTGGCAGCAGGACTCCACCTTCCGCGACTACCTGCGCCCGCAGTGGCCGGGGCTCGAGCTGCGCGACGTCGCGACGACGATCTGGGGCTACGGCGCCCGCGACGTCGTCGACCCCGCCGAGGCCCCGCTGCTCGGCGCATCGTGGATGCGCGAGCACGTCTCCGAGGTCGGCCCGATCGGCGCCGCCTACCGGGTGTGGGGTGATGGCAGGCGGATGGCGGCCGAGTTCGACGCCGAGGACTACTTCGGGGGGCGGGGCCGGAGCGCTGCCGAGCTGCGGGAGGCCGGGTTCGTCGTGTGGACACCGGTGCAGGAGCCCGGCTCGTGGATCTCCGAGGGCGACTCCTCCAACCTCGCGCTGCTCGTCGACAACGGCCTTGACTCCTGGCGCCACGCGAGCTGGGGCGGCTGGGGCGGTCGGCAGGAGCGATCGGTCGAGGACCCGGCGCAGCACCTGGCCGACCTCGCCCACGACACCCGCGAGGTGGCGGAAGGGCGTGAGAGGCCTGGTGCGCGCGAGACGTCTGGGGTGCGTGAGACGTCTGGTGTGCGCGAGACGCCGAAGGACTGGGCTGCTGCCCGCTGGTTCGGCGCCTTCCAGCGCGACCTCGCGGCGCGGCTGCGGTGGAGCGTGACACCGACCTTCGCCGACGCCGACCACCCGCCCCGGGCGCGGATCCTCGGGCTGGGAGCGGCCGGGATCCGGGCCGTCGCCCCGGGCGAACGGGTCGCCCTGGAGGCCGAGGTCGTGGATCCCGACGGCGCTGGCACCACCGCGCGGTGGTGGCACTACCGGGAGGCGGGGCTGGAGCCGTATCCGGGTGAGGTCAGGCTGGAGGTGGGTGGGCTGGAGGTGGGTGGGCCCGGCGCCGCGGGCGAGACCGCAGGTACGCCCGGTGCGGCTGGCGAGACAGCGGCGGCCGCCGGCGCCACGCCGTCGTGCGTCGTCGAGGTCCCGGCCGACGCGACTTCCGGCCAGCAGATCCACGTCATCCTCGAGGTGGTCGGAGCCACCGGCCTGACCGGCTACGCCCGGGCCGTCCTCGACGTCCGCCCCGCCTGACGCCCCTCCGCCCCACTCCCCCTCCTCACGCGCCCACCGAGAATGCGCCGCGCTGCCAAACCAGCCGGATAGAGCTCCCACCCGCATTCTCGGCAGCGACCACGGTTGCCGACCGTGCGTGACGGTGCTGTATCCGGTGGATACAGCACCGTCACGCATTGTCGGCAGGTGTGGGGTTGGGCAGGCCGGCAGGGCCGGCAGGGCCGGCAGGGCCGGCAGGGCCGGCAGGGCCGGCAGGCCGGCAGGGCCGGCAGGCCGGCAGGGCCGGCAGGCCGGCAGGGCCGGCAGGGCCGGCAGGCCGGCAGGGCCGGCAGGCCGGCAGGGCCGGCAGGGCCGGCAGGCCGGCAGGGCCGGCAGGGCCGGCAGTCCGCTCAGGCGGGCCGGTACGCCACGGCGCCGAACCGCAGCGGGGCCGCGTCGGCCGGCGCCTGGTGGACCAGACCGAGCACGACGCCCACGAACGAGCCGGTGGTCTCTGTGCTCAGGGCGCTGTGCGGCACGGTCGCGAGGTCACGCCAGCCGGCCGCCCCCTCGACCACGTCACCCGCGTCGCCAGCCTCCCCAGCGCCCCCCTGCACCTCGATGCTCGCGGTGTAGCTCGTCCCGTCGGAGCGGATGGCCAGGCCCAGCGAGCCCTCACCCAGGTCACCGAGCGGCAGCGGCACCCGAGCGAGCTCAGTCTCGACACCCCCGGTCCGCAGCACCGCCAGCCCCGCCAGCCCCGTCGAGCCGCGCCGCACCCGCAGCGTCAGGTGGGCCGACTCGTCCTGGAACGCGGTGATCCCGGCGTCGAGCGCCTCGCGCCCCACGAGGTCGGCGACGTCGAGCCGGGTGCTGAAGGCGAACGTGTGGTCCTGCTGCCGGCGACCCAGGAACGCCGGCACACCGCGCTCGGCGAGCGCACCGGGCCGCGGTGCGAGCTCGACGTCGGGCACTCCCGCGTCCTGTCCGTACTCCCGCCCCGCGCTGCCGGAGTCCACGATCCGGTGCTCGACCGGTCCGCGCAGCGAGACCCAGTCCGTCCGCCCCGGCCGCGGCGGCGCCACCGGCTCCCCGAGCACCTTCCCGACGCCCGGCGCCAGCAGCAACCCGCGCTCGTCCCAGGCCGCCGGTACGAGGAACGTCTCGCGGCCGAGCGTGTGGTGCCCCTGGACCGGGCGGACCGCGAGCACGAGGGCCGACCACGCGCCGTCGGGCCCCTCGACGAGGTCGGCGTGGCCGACGTTCTGGATCGGGTCGCCCTCGCCGAGGTGGCGGTGCGTGAGCAGCGGGCTGCGCGGGTCGGTGCGGTAGGGCCCGGTCACGGCGTCGGCCACGGCGAGCGTCACGGAGTGGTTGCGCTCGGTGCCGCCCTCGGCGCCGATGAGGTGGTAGCGCCCCTCGTGCAGGTACACGTGCGGCGCCTCGACCCACGCCCCGGCCAGGGCCCCGTGCCAGAGCACGTGCGTGGGCCCGACCAGGTCGAGCGTGGCCAGGTCGAGCTCCCGCGTCCAGAACTCACCGGGGCCGCGTCCCGGGGTCTGGGAGTCACGGGTGGCGCACACCCACGCCCGCCCGTCGCCGTCGAAGAAGATGTCGGGGTCGATCCCCTCGGCCTCCAGGCGGTGCGGCGCGCTCCACGGACCCGTGACGTCCGGGGCGGTGAGCAGGTAGGTGCCGGCCACGGCCGTGGCGTCGAGCCCGCCCGAGCCGTTGTCCCCCGCGACGGTCACGACGACGTAGAACCGGCCCTCGTGGAACCGGACCGTCGGCGCCCACACCCCGAAGGAGACGCCGAAGCCAGTCAGGTCGAGCCAGCTCTCCCCGGTCATCGCGTGCCCCACGAGCTCCCACTCCCGCAGGTCGCGGCTGCGGTGCACCGGGAGGCCCGGGTGGTAGCCGAACGAGGAGCTGACCAGGTAGAAGTCCTCCCCCACGCGGCAGACCGACGGGTCGGGGTAGCAGCCGGGCAGCACGGGGTGGGTCACGGTGAGCACCTCTCGGGGGTCAGGGAACGATGACGATCAGGGACGACGACGCAGCAGCCGCGGTGCGTCTCAGGCCGGCACCTGCTCCGGTGCCGGAAGGGAGAGGACGCCGTCCCCGACGGCGTACGGCCCGGTCACGACCCCGACGAACCAGCCGGCGTGCGTGGTCGAGAGGTGCCCGACGTCGACGCGGCCGACCTCATGGGCCGCACCGTCGGCGGTGAGCGCCTCGACGAGCCCGACGCGGCCGGTGATCGTGAGGCGCAGCCGGTCCAGGCCGGCCGGCGCAGCGATCGCCGCGGCGACCTCGACCGTGCCGTCGACGCTGCGCGTCACGACGACCTCGGTCCCGCCGTCGGCGGAACGTACTCCGACCGTCAGCCACTGGGGGGTCGACTGGCGCAGCGCCAGCCCCACCTCGGCGATGCCGCCCTCGGCCGGGCCCGAGAGGTGCTCGACGGCGTCCCCCAGACCCTGCGTCACGCTGCCCTCGAGCACGTGCAGCCGCTGCCCGATGAAGGCGGGCAGGTGATCGCCCAGCCCGGCCCCGGCGCGCAGCGCCACCTCGCCGGCACCACCGATCCCGCCGACCCCACCGACCCCACCGATCCCACCGATCCCACCGGTCTCCGCGATCGTCGAGGGCAGCCGCCGCACGCCGATCCAGGTCCGCTCCGGCAGCCCACCCAGCCCGGCGCCGACGCCATCGCCGCCACCGAGCCGGTCAGCACGCACCCCGTCCGGCCCGCCCGGCTCGGGGACGAGCGTGCCGACGCCCGGCGCGAGAACGGGCCAGTCGCCGTCGTCGCCGGGGTCCCCGGCGCAGATGCCGGAGCGCCACGTGACCGGCAGCAGGAACGTCTCGCGGCCGAGCAGGTCGATCCCGCCGGCCAGCCGGGAGGCGAGCGCGAGCGCCCACCAGCTCCCGTCGCTCGCCTGCACCAGGTCGGCGTGCCCCACGTTCACCACGGCCGCCTCGGGGCCGAGGTGCCGGTGTGTGAGCACGGGGTTGTCCGGAGCCGAGGTGAACGGACCCGTCGGCTGCTCGGCGCGGGCGACGACGACCGCGTGGTGCCGCCCCGTCCCGCCCTCGGCTGCGACCAGGTAGACGTGCCGGCCCCGGCGGTACAGGTGCGGCCCCTCGGGCCAGGTCGCACCCACCGCCGCTCCGGACCAGATCACGTGCTCGGGCCCGGTGAGCTCGAGCGTGGCCGGGTCGAGCTCCCGCACCCAGATCTCGCCGTGCCCCTCCCACTGCGGCGGGGTCGCCCCGCGGCCGCCGTGGGCCCAGATCCGGCCGTCGTCGTCGAGCAGCAGCGAGGGGTCCACGCCCTGGACCCCGTGCCACCACACCGGTGGCGTCCAGGGCCCGGCGGCGTCCGTCGCCGTCGTGATGAAGGTGCCCGACGCGCCCTCCGGCCCACCCAGGTGGGTGCACACGACGAGGAAGCGCTCGCCGTCGTGCCGGATCGTGGGGGCGTAGAGCCCGCCCGAGTCGTGCACGCGGGTGTAGTCGAGCTGGTCGGTGACGACGTGCCCCACGAGCTCCCAGGTGACGAGGTCGCGCGAGCGGTGCACGGGCAGGCCCGGCAGGTACTCGAAGGTCGAGCTGATGAGGTAGTACCAGACGTCGCTCGCCCCGGGGCTGCCGTGGTCCACCCGGCAGACCGAGGGGTCGGGGTGGAAGGCGGGCAGCACGGGGTTGGTCGCGTGCCGCCACGCCACCTCCCGGGTGACGACCGAGGCCTCGTCCGGGAGGTGGCGTGCGGTCACGGCGTCAGTCCTCCAGCTCGACGACGACCTCGCCGGCGCCCGCGGCGGAGCCGAGAGCGTCGCCGAGACCGACGGCGACGGACCACGAGGCGGTGGCGTCGTCGCTGGTCACCCGCACCTGGGAACCGGTGCGCACCACGCGGAACGAGGCGGCAGACCCGGTCCCACCGGGCACGGTGGTGACGGCGTCGTACCCGTCGGGCAGCTCGAACAGGCGCAGCGTGACGCCGTCGGCCCACGCGTACTCGGGGGTGTCCTCGACGGCGCCGACCGGCAGCACCGTGCCGGGACGCACGTACAGCGGCAGCGAGGAGAACCCGTGCTGCTCGCTGCGCCACCCGGCTCCCACGGCCTTCTCCCCCGTCAGGAGGTGGGTCCAGGTGCCGACGGCGGGCAGGTAGAGCTCGACGTGGCCCGCGGCCGAGAAGACCGGCGCCACGAGCAGCGACTCGCCCAGCGTGTACTGCGTGCCGACCCCTGCCACCCCGCGGTCGCCGGGGAACTCCAGCGCCATGGCGCGCATGACCGGCACGCCCGTCGCGCTGGCCTGCTCGCCCACGGCCCCGAGGTAGGGCATGAGGGAGAGCTTGAGGTGGGTGAAGGCGCGCGTGACGTCCACGGCCTCCTCGTCGAACGCCCACGGCACCCGGTAGGAGTTGGAGCCGTGCAGGCGCGAGTGCGAGGAGAGCAGACCGAAGGCCACCCAGCGCTTGAACACGGCCGGGTCGGGCGTGCCCTCGAAGCCGCCGATGTCGTGGCTCCAGAACCCGAAGCCGCTCAGGCCGAGGGAGAGCCCGCCGCGCAGCGACTCCGCCATCGCCACGAACGTCGACTCGCAGTCACCGCCCCAGTGCACCGGGAACTGCTGGCCGCCCGTCGTCGCCGAGCGCGCGAACAGCACCGCCTCGCCCGTGCCGCGCTTGCGCTCCAGGAGGTCGAAGACCGCCTTGTTGTAGAGCTGCGTGTAGTAGTTGTGCATCCGCTGCGGGTCGCTGCCGTCGGCGTAGACCACCTCGGTGGGGATGCGCTCCCCGAAGTCGGTCTTGAAGCAGTCCACACCGTCGTCCAGGAGCGCCTCCAGCTTCTCCTGGTACCAGGCGACGGCGGCCGGGCTCGTGAAGTCGACCAGCGCCATGCCGGCCTGCCACAGGTCCCACTGCCAGATCGAGCCGTCGGGCCGGGTGACGAGGTGCCCGAGGCGCCGGCCCTCCTCGAACAGGACGCTGCGCTGCGCGATGTAGGGGTTGATCCACACGCAGATGCGCAGACCCTTGGCCTTGAGCCGCTCGAGCATGCCGCGCGGGTCCGGGAACATCGCGGGGTCCCACAGGAAGTCGCTCCAGTGGAACTGGCGCATCCAGAAGCAGTCGAAGTGGAACACCGACAGCGGCAGGTCGCGCTCGGCCATGCCGTCGACGAACGACGTCACCGTCTCCTCGTCGTAGCTCGTGGTGAACGACGTCGAGAGCCACAGCCCGTACGTCCACGCCGGCACGCGCGCGGGCCGGCCCGTCAGGGCGGTGTACCGCTCGAGGATCTCCTTCGGCGTCGCGCCGTGCACGACGTAGTACTGCAGCTCCTCGCCCGGCACGGAGAACTGCACGCGCGAGACCACCTCGGAGCCGATCTCGAACGAGACGTGCTCGGGGTGCGCGACGAACAGCCCGTACCCGGCATCGGAGAGGTAGAACGGGACGTTCTTGTAGGCCTGCTCGGAGGCGGTGCCGCCGTCGGCGTTCCAGATGTCGACCACCTGGCCGTTCTTCGCGAACGTGCCGAACCGCTCGCCGAGCCCGTAGATCGTCTCGGCCACGACCATCGTGAGCTGGTCGCGCACGAACGTGCCGTCGGCGGTGGTCACGAGGCCGACGCTGCGGTCCATCGACCGCGTGAGGACGCGGCCGCCGGCGTCGACGAACTCCAGGCCCCACGGGCCGTCGTACCACGCGGCTCCCGAGCCGTGGGCCTGGCGCGCGACGGCGACGGCGTCGTCGAGCTGCTCGGCGCCTGGCGCCGCCGACAGCAGCACCACCGGCTCGGCCCCCGTCGCGGCGGTGTGCTCCGCCCAGGTCTCGACGCGAAACGACGGGCGCTCGCCGTCGGCCCAGCGCGCGGGCACGCCGCCGTCCGGCAGCGGCACCCACTCCTGGCCGGCGACCCCGAGCACGTCCCGCACGGGCGCCGGGAACGGGCCGAGGTGCAGGTGCGCCCCCTCGTCGGCGACGCCCGAGAACGGCCCGAGCACGTAGCGGCCACCGGCGGCGACGTACTCGCGCACGCGGTCCGCGTCCGCCTCGGTCATGACGTAGCTCGAGGGCGCCAGCACCGCGCGGTAGCCGGACAGGTCGGCGGTCGGGGGCACGACGTCGACGGCGATCCGCCGGTCCCAGAGGATCCGGTGCCACGCGCGCAGCGTGGCCAGGGGGTCGAGCCGGTCGGTCGGCATCGCCTGCGCGGAGGCGGCCCACCACGAGGGCCAGTCCCAGACCAGGGCGACCTGCGCCGTCGTGCGCTGCCCGGCGACCGAGGCGAGCCGGGCGAGGTCCGCGCCGAGTGCGCGGACGCCGCGGTGCACCGCGGTGTCGACGCCCTGGACGGGCAGCATCGCGGAGTGGAACCGCTCGGGGCCGCTGCGCGCCTGGCGCCACTGGAAGAAGCAGACGCCGTCGGCGCCGTGCGCCACCGCCTGCAGCGACGCGCGCCGGGAGGCGGCGGGCGACACCGTGAGGTTGTGCGGGCGCCAACTCACGGCGCTCGTCGCGGACTCCATGAGCAGCCACGGCGCGCCGCCGCCGAGGGAGCGCATGAGGTCCTGGGTGAGCGCGGCGTCGGCGGGCGAGCGCGGGTCGCCGGGGTCGGGGTAGGCGTCGTCGGCCACGACGTCGACGTGGCCCGCCCACGAGAAGTAGTCGGCGAGGTGGAAGAAGCCCATGAAGTTGGTCGTCACGGGCCGGCGGTCGTCGCGCTCGCGGATCACCCCGACCTGGGCGCGGTAGAGGTCGAGCAGCTCGTCGGAGGTGAACCGGCGGAAGTCCAGGTCCTGGCTGGGGTTGCGGTGGTAGGGCGCCGCGCGGGGCGGCAGCACCTCGTCGAACGAGCGGTAGCGCTGCGACCAGACCGTCGTCTCCCACGCCACGTTGAGCGCCTCGACCGAGCCGTACCGGCGCTCCAGCCAGCGCAGGAACGACGCCGCGGCCACGTCGGAGTGGTCCACCTGGCCCAGCTCGTTGCCCACGTGCCACATCACCACGCCCGGGTGGTCGACGAACGCGTCCACGACGGCGCGGCTCACCTCGAGCGCGGCCGTGCGGTAGGCGGGCGAGGAGGCGGAGAACTGGTTGCGCGAGCCCCAGCTCAGCCGCACACCGTCGGCCGTGACCGGAAGCGTCTCCGGGTGCAGCGCACCGAGCCACGGCGGCGGCGACGCGGTGGGCGTCGCGAGGTCGACGGCGATGCCGCCCTCGTGCAGGAGGTCGATCACCTCGCGCAGCCAGTCCAGGTCGAAGCGGTCGGGCTCGGGCTGCAGGCGCGCCCACGAGAAGACCCCGACGGTCACGAGGTTCACGCCCGCGGCCCGCATGAGCGCGACGTCCTCGCGCCACACGTGCGGCGCCCACTGCTCGGGGTTGTAGTCGCCGCCGAAGAGCAGACCGCGGCCGCGGGTGACGTCGGCGAGGGACGGGCGGTCGGGCACGAGGTGCTCCCTGGGGCGGGCGACTGAGACAGGCGGCTGAGGCGGGCGGCTGAGGCGGGACCGCGGCGGTGCGAGGCCGGCACGAGCGGCCTCACCACTCTAGTGGCGGGGCCCGCCCGCCCTGCGGGGGGGGCGGGCGTCGACCTCGACCGGCTCACGCCACGCGCTGCGACTGCGCCGCCGCGCCGAGGTCGGCGAGCGTGAGCGGGTGGCTCGGCGGCGCCCCCACGAGCACGCTCTCGTGCACCGCGAGGCCAGCGTCGACGTGCAGGAGCGTGTCGGGCGCGAGCATCCGCCACCGCGGGTCGGCGTCGAGTCGCTCGCTCGCGACGACGACGCTCGGCGCGTCCGCGAGCTCGGCGCTGTGCACGCGCATCCCGGCCGCCGAGGTCTGGTGCAGCGCGCCGTCGGGCCGGTGCCGCTCCAGCACCCAGAGATCGTGGGTGGCCGGGTAGCGCGACGCCCACAGGTCACGCGGACCGGTGAGCACGCAGTTGACGGCGAACACCGGCAGGTGCGCCGCGACCCAGGTGAGGGCCGCGCGCACGCCGCGCTCGACGTCGCCGTCGGCCCGTGCGATCTCGCGGCTCACGAGCGCGAGGACGCGCTCGCTGTCGGTGTCCCCCGCGACGCCCGCGAGATCCGCACCGAGCTCGGCCTCGAGCGCGTCGAGCCCTCGGACCACGCCGTTGTGCGCGAACACCATCCCGTCGCGCTCGAACGGGTGCGTGTTCGCCCACGTGTGCGCCGTGCCGGAGGAGTGCCGCACGTGCGCGACGAACGTGGAGCTGCGCCGCTCCCGAGCCTCGCGGGTGAACGCGTCGTCGGCGTACGCGGCGAGCGGCTGCTTCTCCACGAGCGGCGCCCCGGCCGCGTCGAACGTGCCGAGCCCGGTGCCGTCGGGGTTGTGCCGGCTCTGCCGAACGAGGGAGTCCGAGGCGTCCAGGAGCCAGAACGTCGCGGCGACCGGGGTCGCGCCCGCCGTGAGGCCGAACAGCCGGCACACGTCAGTCGCCCCGGCTGCGCAGCGTCTCCCGGGCCTTGCCGATCGCGAAGCCCCAGCCCTGCGCGAGGGTCGGGTGCGGCGGCACGGAGATCTCGTCGGGGTTGGTCACGACGTCGAGCAGCACCGGTCCGTCCTGCGCGAACGCCCACGCCACGGCGTCGTCCAGCGCGTCGGCCTCGGTCACCCGGCGCGCGGCGAGCCCCATCGCGGACGCGACGGCGGCGAGGTCGGGGTTGTCCAGCTCGGTGCCGAACTCGGGCAGGCCACCCTGCTCCTGCTCGAGCTTGACCATGCCGAGCCGGCCGTTGTCGAAGACGACGACGCGGACGGGCAGCTGGTAGGTCACGGCGGTGCGCAGGTCGCCGAGCAGCATCATGAGGCCGCCGTCGCCGCTGAAGGAGACCACCGGCCTCTCGCGGTCCAGCGCCTGGGCACCGAGCGCCATCGGGAGCGCGTTCGCCATCGAGCCGAGGTTGAACGACCCGATCAGGCGGCGCGTGCCTCGCATCTCGACGAACCGGGCGAGCCACGCCGTCGACATGCCCGTGTCGGCCGTGAAGATCGCCGACTCCGGCGCGAGGCGGTCCACGGCGCGCGCGACGGCCTCGGGCCGGATCCGCAGGTCGGGGTTGTCGAAGGCGGACCGCACGCGGCCGATGAGCGTGCCGTCGTGGCCCGGGTCCTGCAGCGAGGACTGCCGCTCGTGCCACCGCTCGAACGAGGCGCGCGCGTCGTCGAGGTGGCTGCGGTCCTCCCGTGCGGCGAGCTGGGGCAGCAGCGCGCGCAGGGTCTCGCGCGCGTCCCCGACCAGGGGGTGGGCCACCGGGACGCGCCGGCCGATGTGCTCCCCGCGCGCGTCCAGCTGGAGCACGGTGGCGCCGCTCGGGTACCAGTCGCGGTAGGGGAAGTCCGTGCCGATGAGGAACAGGGTGTCGGCGTCCTCCATGGCGCTCGCCGCGGCGGGGTTGCCGATCAGCCCGGACTGGCCGACCTGGAACGGGTTGTCCCGCTCGCCCACACCGCGGCCGCGCTCACGCCGGTCGCGCTGCTGCTGGGCCTGGGCAGCGGGATGGGGTCGGGGGTGCTCATGACGCTGGGCGCCGACGTCGCGCCGCCGTCGGACCGCGCGTCGTTCCTCGGCGCGTGGCGGCTGCTGCACGACTCGGGCAATGCGGCCGGACCGCTGCTGCTGTCGGCCGGTGCCGCGCTCGGGTCGCTGGCCGGCGGGGTGCTGCTCATGGTCGCGCTGTCCGGCGGCGCGGGCGTGGCGCTGTGGCGGCTCGTGCCGCGCTACTCCGTGCACGCCAACCGCACGACGCGCCGCCGCGCCGGGCTCGGCTGAGGGGCGTTCGGGTCGGCCCTTGGCGCCCGGTAGGCCGTTCTGGTCGCGTGGCGCCCCCACAACCCCACTTCCCCACCGCCAGAACGGCCCATGGCGCCGAGAACGGCCCCCGGGGGGCCGTTCTCGTCGCGGGAGGCCGTTCTCGGCGCACTGCGGCGCGCGACGGCGGTCAGCCCGCATCCCCCGGGGCCGTTCTCGTCGCGGGAGGCCGTTCTCAGCGCACTGCGGCGCGCGACGGCGGTCAGCCCGCGTCCCTCGGGGCCGTTCTCGTCGCGGCAGGCCGTTCTCGGCGCGCTGACGTGCGCGCTGATGGTCAAGCTGCGCCGGGCAGGGCGCAGCGGAGGCAGAGCGACCCGCCCGACGTCGCACCGCCACGAACGGCTCGTGGCTCCCCAACCCACTCCCAGAACGGCCCGAGGCGCCCCCCACCCGCAGCGAGAACGGCCCATGGCGACGAGAACGGCCCCCGAGGGGCCGTTCTCGTCGCGGTGAGCCGTTCTCGGCGCGCGAAAGCGCGCGACGGCGATCAGGCCGGATCGGGCAGGGCGCAGCGAAAGCTGTGCGAGCCGCCGGTCACCTCGTGCCGGGTGCCGTCCGGCAGCACCACGTCGGCGGGGACACCCACGGGGAGGGTGACGTCGAGGACGAAGGTGCGCGGCGCCGTCGTGCCTCCCGTCTTGACCTCGGCCGCGCCGGCCACACCCGCCTCGACGCGCCACGCGGTCTCGATCCGCCCCACCCGCGACTCCAGCGCCGTCCGCGCCCAGTCCAGCCCGTCTCCGGGCACGGGCTGCACGAGCACGCGGCAGTACCCGGGCTCCGCGGCCCGGATCCCGCCCACCACCTGGTAGATCCAGTCCGCCACGGCGCCGAGCGCGTAGTGGTTGAACGACGTCATCTCGCCGGGGTTGATGCTGCGGTCGGGCAGCATCGAGTCCCAGCGCTCCCAGATGGTCGTCGCACCCATGGTGATCGGGTAGAGCCAGCTCGGGCAGCCCCGCTCCAGGAGCAGCCGGTAGGCGGCGTCGACGTGGCCGTGCTCCGACAGCGCCCACGTCACTAACGGTGTGCCCGCGAACCCGGTGGTGACCCGGTAGTCGCGCGCGGCGACCAGCTCGGCGAGGCGATCGGCCGCGCGGGCGTGCTCCTCGCCGTCGAGCAGGCCGAAGCAGATCGCGAGCGCGTAGACGGTGGCGCAGTCGGACACGACGCGCAGGCCTTCCGCGCCCTCGCTCACGTAGTGCGTGCGGAACCCCGCGCGCACGCGAGCCGCGAGCGCCGCCCAGCGCTCGGCGTCGCCGTCGTGTCCGAGCAGCCGCGCGGCCTGCGCAGTGAACGCGACCGAACGGTAGAACGACGCCGTCGCCACGACGCCCGGGTGCGCCTTCGCGGCCCACGGCTGGTCCGGCGGCGCGTCGGGGTCGAGCCAGTCCGCCAGCTGCATGCCGACGTCCCACAGCCCGGTCTCGGACAGCAGCGGCTCGACCGACTCCAGGTGCGCGACCATCCCCGGGTAGTGCGCGGCAAGCAGGTCGAGGTCGCCGTAGGCCTGCCAGAGCGCCTGCGGCACCCACACCGCGGCGTCGGACCAGATCGTCTGCGCGGCGACCTCGGGGAACGGCGGCGGGCCGTCGAAGCGGGCGTGCCGCATGAGGTCCGGCACGATGATCGGGACGTGGCCGGCGTGCGCGGTCTCGAGCGCGACGTCGAGCAGCCACGAGTGCAGGAAGTCCGCGGCGTCGTACTGGAACGCTGCAGTGGCGGCGAACGCGGCGATGTCGCCGGTCCAGCCCAGGCGCTCGTCGCGCTGCGGGCAGTCCGTGGGCACCGCGAGGAAGTTGCCCTTCTGGCCCCAGACCGCGTTCCGCACGAGGCGGTCCACGAGCGGGTCGGAGCACGCGAAGCTCGACGTCGGACGCATCGCGTTGTGCACCACGACGGCGCGGATCGCCTCCCCGATCACCTCCGGGTCGAACTCGGGGTCGAGCCCGCCGGGCCAGCCGGCGACCTCGGCGTACCGGAAGCCGTGGAACGTGAAGGTCGGCTCGAAGACGTCGACGCCCGTGCCCGACAGCACGAACGTGTCGGTCGCGGCCGCGTTCCGCAGCGGCCGCACGCCGAGCTCACCGTCCTCGAGCACCTCGGCGTGCCGCACCGTGATCTCGGTGCCGGCCGGCCCCTCGACCTCCACGCGCAGCCAGCCCACGAGGTTCTGGCCGAAGTCCACCAGCGTCGCGCCCGACGGCGAGGGGGCGTAACCCGGTGGTCGGGGTTGGTGTTCGTGCCGTCGCCCCGGAGCCGGGCGTCGATGCGCTGACCCTGGTAGAGGTTGTTGGCCGTGACGTCACACGTGCGCGCCGACCAGTCGGTGCCGGTCGGCACGACCTGCGTGGCGCCGTCGCGATAGGTGATCTCGAGCGCGGCGAGCAGCCCGATCTCCTCGCCGTAGCACGCGTTCGCCTGGCTGAAGCCGAGGTCGCCGCGCCACCAGCCGTTGCCCACGCGGGCCGAGAGCGTGCGGCGCTCGGGGCCGTCGCGCAGGGCGTCGGAGACGTCCCGCTCCTGGAAGGCCAGGCGCCACTCGTAGCTCGTCCAGCCGGGCGAGAGGACGTCCGGGGCGACGGGCTCGCCGTCGAGGAAGAGCGCGTAGACGCCGCGCGCGGTGGCGAGGATCCGCGCGCTCGCGACCTCGGCGGGCGGCTGATCGAGGGTCACCGTCCGCAGAAGCTCGAGCGCGGCGCCGCGGTCGGCGTCGGCGGTGACGAAGCTCGCGGTGGCCAGCAGCTGGAGGTCCGGGTGGACGTCGGGCGTGGCTGCTGCACCCCGGGCAGGTCCGCCTCGCCGACGGCGTGCGCGCGCACCTGCGCCGGATCGCCACGATCGACGTGTAGCGCGCCTCGCCGCCGCCCGCCCGTCCCCGACTCCCCGGCCCTCGCCCGTCCACCGCGAGAACGGCCTACCGCGACGAGACCGGCCCGCCGGGGACCGTTCTCGCCGCAGCAGGCCGTTCTCGGCGCGCGGAGCGAGTGGGCTGGACCGTCAGTCCGCCCAGCCGCCGACCGTGAGCCGCACCCGCAGCCGCGCAGGCGCCGGCCGCAGCGCAGCGTTGGCCAGCACGCCGGGGCCGCACGCCGCGGTCCCGACACCGTGCTGGGCGACGTCGAGGTGGACCCAGAGCACGCCGTCGGGCACGAGGTCGTGCGGGTGCGCCGCCGCGTGCAGCGCCTGGTCCGTCCACGGCCGCAGCGTGAGCTCGAGCCCTGGCAGCGTGCGCGCGCCGAGCTCGCTGTCGGCGGCCTCGAGGTCGAGGGTGCGTCCGCCGTCGAGCGTGAGCGTCGCGGAGGTGACCCCGCGGCGCGCGCCGTTCTCCTGCGGGTGGGTGTAGCGCGTCTGCCAGTCGGCGACCGTGTGCCGCCACGCCCCGCCCAGCGCCGCCTTCGTCGAGTCGGCGTAGGACTCCTCCGGCCCCAGGCCCGCCCAGTCGACCTCGACGGCCGCGACGGCCCCGGGGTCGGGCTGCTCCAGCCCGAGCAGCAGGCCGAGCCGCGGCACGCTGCCGAGCCACTGCCCCTCCGGCACGATGGTGAGGTCGAGGTCGACGGCGTCCGCCGCGACCGCGCGCCACGTCGCGGTGAACGCGAGCCCGACCTCCGTCGCCGGGCCCGCCACCCGGCCGCTCACCACGACCGCGTCGTCGACGACCTCCGCGGTGTCGAGGCGCTCGGTGAGCAGCGCGAGCCCCTGCAGGTACCAGGTCTCCTCGTCGCTGCGCGCGGCCTCCCACTGCTTGGCGTGGTCGTTGTCGGTCGAGGCGCGCCACGCGTCCACGCGCGCCGTGCGCACCGCGACGCCGCCCAGGGCCGTGAGTCGTCCGGCGCGGTCGAACCGCGCGGGCCCGACGGCGAACCCGCCGTCCGCGCCCTGGCTCGCCACGCCGTCGCCCACCTCGGGCAGGGCGCGCTGCGCACGCAGGAGCAGCTGTCCGGCGCCGAGCACGTGCTCGCCGTCGAGACCGTCGAGACCGTCGAGCCACGCGGCGTCAAGTCCGGCGCCGGCGTTCGCGCGCTGCACGGCGCGCACCGTCCACCAGACCGGCTCGCGCCCCGGCGCCTGCGCGGCCAGCGCGACCGCCTCCTCGGGAGCGTCGAGCAGGAGCTCCTCGCCCGGGGCGAGCAGCGTGTCCTCGTCGTCCAGCTCGCCCGCGGCGAGCACCTCGTGGCCCTGGTGCAGCGACCACGCGAGCCGCACGTGGGCGGTGTCGCGGAACGTGTAGCGGTTGCGGACGAGCAGGTGGTCGCTCACGCCGTCGCCGTCGACGTCGAGCGGGTCGACGCGCACCGGCGCGTACACCGCGGCCATCTCGACCATGCCGGGCGACGGCGTGCGGTCGGGCAGCAGCAGGCCGTCGGCGATGAACGTGCCGTCGTGGAAGGTCTCCCCGAAGTCGCCGCCGTAGCCGTAGAACGTCTCACCCGTGCCGGCGTCGAGGTCCTCGCGACGCGAGATGCCGTGGTCCTTCCACTCCCAGACGAACCCGCCCATGAGGCGCGGGTGCGCGTCGAACAGGTCGTCGTAGTCGGTGAAACCGCCCGGGCCGTTGCCCATCGCGTGCACGTACTCGCACTGCATGAACGGCAGGCCGCGCCGGCGCGCGTCGAGCTCGCCGTCGGCCAGGGCGTCCTCCTCGCCGCGGCCGATGAGCGCCACCTCCTGCGTGGACGCGTACATCCGCGAGTAGACGTCGACGTGCTCGCTGGACCAGTCGCCCTCGTAGTGGATCGGACGGCTCGGGTCGAGTGCGCGGATCGCCGCGCTCATCGCCGCAAGGTTGCGGCCCTCGCCCGCCTCGTTGCCCAGCGACCACAGGATGATGCTCGCGTGGTGGGCGTCGCGGTGCACCATCCGGGTCACGCGGTCCACGAGCACGTCGGTCCACGCCGGGTCGTCGGTGGGGTTGCCGCGCCAGCCCGCGGCGATGAACCCGTGCGTCTCGAGGTCGTTCTCGTCGACGACGTACAGGCCGTACTCGTCGCACAGGTCCAGGAAGTGCGGGTGCGGGGGGTAGTGGCTGGTCCGGACCGCGTTCACGTGGTGCCGCTTCATCAGCAGCACGTCCTGCCGCATCTGCTCGGGGCTCACGGTGCGCCCGGCGGTGGGCTCGAACTCGTGCCGGTTGACGCCCTTGAGCTTGACCGGGGCGCCGTTGACGAGGAACACCCCGTCCACGATCGACACCGTGCGGAAGCCGATCCGCAGGGCGACCGTCTCCGCGTCGGTCGTGACGCTCGCGTCGTACAGGCGCGGCACCTCCGCGCTCCAGGGGTCGACGGCGAGCGTCACCTCCTCACCCGCGCCCACCTCGATCCCGAGCTCGGCAACGGTGACGCGCGCGCCGGGGGCGGGCTCGCCGTCGGGCCCGGTGACGTCGACGCGCAGGGTGCCCTCGCCGCTGGTGTGGTCGTACTCGGCGCTGACGCGGACGTGCTCGATCCCGCCGACGGGGCGGTGCTCGAGGCTCACGCTGCGGAAGATCCCCGACAGCCACCACTGGTCCTGGTCCTCGACGTAGGTGAACGCCGACCACTGCGTGACGCGGACCGCGAGCAGGTTGGCGCCCGCGCGGACGTGCTCGGTGACGTCGATCTCGGTGGGCAGGCGCGAGCCGTGCGAGACGGCGAGCGGGGTGCCGTTGACGGCGACCGTGAACCACGAGTCCACGCCCTCGAACCGCAGCACGACCCGGCCTTCGGCGAGCCATGACTCCGGCACGTCGAAGGTGCGGCGATACTCCCCGGTCGGGTTGTCGCGGGGCACGCGCGGGGGGTCGAGCGGGATCGGATAGAGGACGTTGGTGTAGGCGGGCTTGCCGTAGGGCCAGGCGTCGGGCGCCCCCGCGAGCTGCCAGTGGCCGGGGACGGTGAGGATGTCCCAGGGGTCGGAGGCGGGGCTGCTGTTGCTGCTGCTGCTGCCGTCGTCCGCCGGGTCGGCGCCCGTCTCGGCCCCGGGAAAGAGTCGGAAGCGCCAGTCGCCGTCGAGGCTCACCGTCTCAGCGCTGCTCGCGCCGGTCGGTGGGCGGAAGCGCGCGGGGCGGATGCCCACGGGAGGGGCGACGGTCTCGTGGGTGACGCCGTCAAGTGCGGCAGGGACGTGCGCGGAGCCCGTCCCTGCGGCGAGCTCAGGCAAGGGCGGAGCGATCGACTTGGCGGCAGACACGACGGAGACTCCATGTTCGGTGGCGTGGTGGGCGGCGGACTGGGTCGGGCTGAGTGGGCGGGGTTGTCGGCGCGGGCGTTCGTTGACGGCACGTGCTGGCTCAGGCGGTCTCGGCTGCCCTCAGCGGCGCGGACTCACTAGATGGTGACGTCGCCACGAGCGTACCGCCATCGAGGCGGGCGGTGTTGCGAGCGAGCGTCGGCGGCGCCCGTCCGGCCGGTTCCCCACCCGCCCATGTGACGCTCCGCGCGGCACTCGCGCCGAGTGTGACGCTCCGCGCGGCACACCCACCCCCACCGCGCCCAGCGTCACATCCGACGATCCAAGCGAACGCGTCGCGACGCTCCCCCGCCGGGTGTGACACTCCGCGCGGCACACCCACCGGGCGTGACACTCCGCGCGGCACACCCACCCCCAACCGCGCCCAGCGTCACATCCGACGATCCAAGCGAACGCCTTCGCGCCCATAGCCGCCGAGCCACCGAGCCACCAAGACGCCGAAGGGCCGGAGCACCCTGACGGTGCGCCGGCCCTTCGGCTCGTGGGTGGCGGCGTGGGCCGCGACGCCCAGATCAGCTCTCGCTGGTGGAGGCGTCCTCGACGGGCGCGTCGATAGCGGTGGCGCCCACCACGACGACGTCGCTCGCCTCGCTCTCCAGGCGCGGGTCGGACTTCTCCATGCCGGTGAAGAGGAACTCCCCGAGCAGGCCCTCGCCGGTGGCGTCCACGAGCACCTTCTGACCCGCGCGGAGCTCGCCGAACAGGATCTTCTCGGACAGGGCGTCCTCGATCTCCCGCTGCAGCGCGCGACGCAGCGGCCGAGCCCCGAGCACCGGGTCGTACCCGCGCTCGGCGAGCAGACCCTTGGCGGCCTCGGTGAGCTCGATCGCCATGTCCTTGTCCGCGAGCCGCTTCCCGAGCCGCGCGACCATCAGGTCCACGATCTGGAAGATCTCGTCCCGCGAGAGCTGCGGGAAGACCACCACGTCGTCGACGCGGTTGAGGAACTCCGGGCGGAAGTGCTGCTTCAGCTCGTCGTTGACCTTGCTCTTCATGCGCTCGTAGGACGTCGACAGGTCGCCGCCCGCCTGGAAGCCCGTCTGGACCCCCTTGGCGATGTCCCGCGTGCCGAGGTTCGTCGTCATGATGATGACGGTGTTCTTGAAGTCCACCACGCGGCCCTGGGAGTCGGTCAGGCGACCGTCCTCCAGGATCTGCAGCAACGAGTTGAAGATGTCGGCGTGCGCCTTCTCCACCTCGTCGAAGAGCACCACGGAGAACGGCCGACGGCGCACCTTCTCGGTGAGCTGGCCGCCCTCCTCGTAGCCGACGTATCCCGGCGGGGAGCCGAACAGCCGCGAGACGGTGTGCTTCTCGGAGAACTCGGACATGTCGAGCTGGATCAGCGCGTCCTCGTCCCCGAACAGGAACTCCGCGAGCGCCTTGGCCAGCTCGGTCTTCCCGACGCCCGTGGGGCCGGCGAAGATGAACGAGCCACCGGGCCGCTTGGGGTCCTTGAGGCCGGCCCGCGTCCGGCGGATCGCCTGCGAGAGCGCGGTGACCGCGGCCTTCTGGCCCACGATCCGCTCGTGCAGCACGTCCTCCATCCGCAGCAGCCGCGAGGACTCCTCCTCGGTGAGCTTGAAGACGGGGATGCCGGTCGCGACGGCGAGCACCTCGGCGATCAGGTCCTCGTCCACCGTGGCGACGGAGTCCATGTCACCGGACTTCCAGGCCTTCTCGCGCTCGAGGCGGCGGGCGGCGAGGTTCTTCTCGTCGTCGCGCAGCCGTGCGGCGCGCTCGAAGTCCTGGTCGTCGATCGCGGACTCCTTGGCGCGGCGCGCCTCGGCGATCTGCTCGTCGAGCTCGCGCAGCTCCGGCGGCGCCGTCATCCGGCGGATCCGCAGGCGGGCGCCCGCCTCGTCGATCAGGTCGATGGCCTTGTCCGGCAGGTGGCGGTCGTTGACGTAGCGGTCCGCGAGCGTCACCGCGGCGACGAGCGCGCCGTCGGTGATCGTGACGCGGTGGTGCGCCTCGTACCGGTCCCGCACGCCCTTGAGGATCTCGATGGCGTGCGCGATCGTCGGCTCGTTGACCGTGATCGGCTGGAACCGGCGCTCGAGCGCCGGGTCCTTCTCGACGTGCTTGCGGTACTCGTCCAGCGTGGTGGCGCCGATGGTCTGGAGCTCACCGCGCGCCAGCATCGGCTTGAGGATGCTGGCGGCGTCGATCGCGCCCTCGGCGGCGCCCGCCCCGACGAGCGTGTGGATCTCGTCGATGAACAGGATGATGTCGCCCCGCGTGCGGATCTCCTTGAGCACCTTCTTGAGGCGCTCCTCGAAGTCACCGCGGTAGCGCGAGCCGGCCACGAGCGCGCCGAGGTCGAGCGTGTACAGCTGCTTGTCCTTGAGCGTCTCCGGGACGGTGCCACGCACGATGTCCTGCGCGAGGCCCTCGACGACGGCGGTCTTGCCGACGCCGGGCTCGCCCACGAGCACGGGGTTGTTCTTCGTGCGCCGCGAGAGCACCTGCATCACGCGCTCGGTCTCCCGCTCGCGCCCGATCACCGGGTCGAGCTTGCCCTCGCGGGCGAGCTGGGTGAGGTTGCGGCCGAACTGGTCCAGGACGGCCGAGCCGGACGGCGTGCCCTCCTGCGGGCCACCGGCCGCGACGGGCTCCTTGCCACCGGGCTGACCCTGGAGCAGCTGCAGCACCTGCTGGCGCACGCGACCGAGGTCGGCGCCGAGGTTGCCGAGCACCTGGGCGGCGACGCCCTCGCCCTCGCGGATCAGGCCGAGCAGGATGTGCTCGGTGCCGATGTGGTTGTGACCCAGCTGGAGCGCCTCGCGCAGCGAGAGCTCGAGCACCTTCTTGGCGCGCGGCGTGAACGGGATGTGGCCGGTGGGAGCCTGCTGGCCCTCGCCGATGATGTCCACGACCTGCTGCCGCACGACGTCGAGCGAGATGCCCAGCGACTCCAGCGCCTTGGCAGCGACGCCCTCGCCCTCGTGGATGAGGCCGAGGAGGATGTGCTCGGTGCCGATGTAGTTGTGGTTGAGCATGCGCGCCTCATCCTGAGCGAGGACGACGACGCGGCGAGCTCGGTCGGTGAATCTCTCGAACATCGCGCACCTTCCCTTCCGGCTACGACGGGTCGCGACAACGGCCCGCTGACGGTGTCCACCCAGGCTAACGAGCGAGTCCGACATTGCATGCCCCTGTTCGCCCCCGGCGGATCACGGTTCGGTGGCGAGGCGGCGCGTCGCGCCCACGTCCACGCACGACGGCGTCGCGCCGGTCGCGCTGTCAGCCACCGTCAGCCACGCTGTCAGCGGAGCGTCAGCGACCTGTCAGTCCTCGGGCGCACCCTCGTCCCATGACACCCACCACCCCCACGGCCACACCGGCGGTCCGCACCCGCGGCCTCGTCAAGGACTTCGGGAGCAACCGCGCGGTCGACCACGTCGACCTCGAGGTGGCGCGCGGCGAGATCGTCGGCGTCCTCGGCCCCAACGGTGCGGGCAAGACGACCACGCTCCGCATGCTCGCCACCCTCCTCCCGGTCGACTCCGGGACCGCCGAGGTCTTCGGCGTCGACGTCATGAAGCACCCGCACCGGGTGCGTCAGCTCATCGGCCTCACCGGGCAGTACGCCTCGGTGGACGAGGACCTCACGGCCCGGGAGAACCTGCGGATGTTCGGCCGGCTCCAGGGCCTGCCGGGGCGGCGCACGCGCAGCCCGGGCACCGCCGCGGCGAGGAACGCGGCGAGGTCGGCCACGGCCTCGACCACCTGCTCGCAGTTGTCCAGGACGAGCAGCACCGGCGGTCCGGCGAGGTGAGCCGCGATCCGGGCGAGCACGGCGCCCGCGTCCGCCCGCTGGTCGTGCCGCTCGGCGGCCCCGTCGCGCGCCCCGATCGCGGCGGCGACGGCGGGCGCGACGTCCGCCGGCGCCGTCACCGCCGCGAGCGCGACCACGTGCACGACGGGCTGCCGCGCGGTCCGCGCGACGCGCTGCGCGAGGGTCGTCTTCCCGAGGCCGCCCGACCCCAGGATCGTGACGACCCGCGCCTCCTCGAGCGCGGTGCGCACGGCGGCGAGGTCGCGCTCCCGGCCGATGAGCGGCGTCGGGTCCTGCACCACGCCGGTCCGCACGGGACGGTCCGCGGCCAGCAGCTCCGCGTGCACGACGGCGAGCGGCGCCGACGGGTCGACCCCCAGTCGGTCCGCGGTGCGTGCGGCGAGCGAGGCGTACGCCGCGAGGGCGCGCGGCGGCCCGTGGACGGCCGCGAGGGCGCGCGGGTAGGGGACGGCGACGTCCTCGTCGTCGGGCCGGGCGGCGTGGGCGCGCTCGAGCGCCTCCAGGGCCTCGGCGTCCCGCCCGAGCGCGAGCAGGACGCTGCCGAGCGCCGTGTCGAGGCGGCTGCGGTCCGCCGTCGCGCGGGCGTGCAGCTCGCGCTCCGCCGGACCGGGCTCGGCCCAGCGCTCGGCGGGGCCGACCGGCTCGGCGTGCGCACCCTCGCCGTCGCGCCCGCCCTCGTGCCGCGCGCCGATGTCGGCGACGTGCCTCGCCGCGGCGAGCACGCCGTCGGGGTCGGCGGACGCGAGCGCACGGGCGGCGGCGTGCGCCGCCTCGGTGAGCGCCCACGCGTCGACCTCGCCGGCGTCGAGTGCGAGCCGGTAGCCCGTCGCGGTCCGCGCCACGGCCTCGGCCGTCAGCGCGCGGCGGGCGCGTGAGACGACCGTCTGCAGCGCGTTGCGGCCGGGCGGGTCCGCCCAGAGCGCCTCGAGCAGCGCGCCGTCCGAGCTCCCGGCGGGGCCCGCGACCACCAGCGCGCGCAGCAGGTCGCGCACGATCGGCCCGGTGACCGGCACGCCGTCCCAGGTCACGTCGTCGATCACGGCGAGCCGGGGCACGGGGCCCAGCGTAGGCACCCGCGGACGAGGGGTCGTCGCGGCACGGGGACGTCGCGAGCCTCAGGCCTCCAGCAGGATCGTCACCGGTCCGTCGTTGACGAGCTCGACGGCCATGTCGGCCCCGAACACTCCCGTGGCCACGGTGAGGCCGCGCCCGCGCAGGTCGGCGACGACGGCGTCGACGAGCGGCTCGGCCACGTCGCCCGGGGCGGCGGCGATCCACGTGGGGCGGCGGCCCTTGCGCGAGTCGCCGTACAGCGTGAACTGCGAGACGACGAGCACGCCGCCGGCGGTCTCGGTCACGGACCGCTCCCCCGGCATGATGCGCAGGTCGGCGATCTTGCGCGCGATCGTGGCGACCTGCGCGGCGCCGTCGTCGTGCGTCACCCCGACCAGCGCGAGCAGGCCGGGGCCGATCTCGCCGACGACCTCGTCCGCGACCGTGACGCGGGCGCGGGTCACCCGCTGGACGACGGCGCGCACGCCGTCACCAGCGCCCGGTCGAGGGCCCGGGTCGGCGCAGGTACCGGATGACCTCGGGCTTGACGTCCGCGAGGTAGATCGCGCCGGGCAGCACGGCCAGGAGCGTGAACAGCCACGGCAGCCCGAACCCGATCCGGACGCCGAACACCGAGAAGCCCGGGATGGCGAGGTACCCGATGAGGGCACCGACGGCGGTGAGCGAGACCCAGAAGACCTTCGTCCGCTTCTCCGCGGTCACGAAGGAGTGCGCGGGCCGGCGCACGGCGTCGACCAGGGCCCACGCCTCGATCGCGAAACCGACGAGGGCGAGTCCCAGGAAGACGTAGAACGTGATCAGGCCGATGAGCACGGGTGCGAGCCTACGGGGTCGGCGCGCCGTCCTCGCCGGGCGCGGGCGGCGTGCTCGGGCCAGGCCGGGCGTCCGGCGCCCCGGGCACCCCGGCGCGACCGAGCGCAGCCGTGGCCTGCGCCTCGGTGCAGCCCGCCACCCGGAGCAGGTCGAACGTGATCGAGCGCAGCAGCGTGAGCACGACGTGCCGGCCCGGGTCGCGCTCCCCGCGCGTGTCCAGCCGCACCGCGACGGCCTCGAGGTCCTCCCGCGGCGGGGTCGGCTCGCGTCCCTCCCCGAGGGCCACGCCGAGCCGGCGCGCGGCCAGCCCGACCTCCTCGACGAGGCCGGCGAGGCAGGGGTCGCGCACGCCCTCGCGCACCGAGACGCCCGCGCGCCGCGCGAGCACGCGCGAGGTGCGCACGGCGCGGTCGGTGAACTCGCTCGCGGCGTCGAGGACGACGAGCTCGTGGGCGTGGCGCCGCCACGCGGGCGAGATCCTCGCCGTCGAGCCCGAGGCGGTGACCGCCTCGGACCACGCGACGAGCAGACCCTGCGTCGCCCGGCCGCGGCGGAGCGACTCCGCGGCGGCCACGGTGTCGCCCTGCGCGAGCGCGCGCCCCACGAGCGCCAGGACGTCGCCGAGCTCGGCGAGCACGGTCCGCGCGAGCATCCGGGGTCGGCGGCGCGGATCCTTCGGCACGAAGAGCGAGAACACGAGCGCCACGAGGCCGCCGAGCAGGGCGTCGGTCCACCGGCCGACGGGACCCCCGCTCGACGCGGCCGCCGGCAGTCCGAGCACGACGATCGCCTGCACGGCGGACTGGGTCGTCACCACGGGCGAGGGGTCGATCGCGCGGCCGATCAGCGCGGCGAGGAACACCACCACCGTCGTCTGCACGGGCCCGGAGCCGAACTCGTGCTGGATGAGCTCGCCCATCGCGACGCCGAGCGACACCCCGAACGCCAGCTCGCCCACTCGACGCGGCTGCACGTCCGGGGAGAAGCCGAGCGCCGAGAACGCCGCGACCGAGGCGAAGAACGGGTAGGGGTGGCCGAGCAGCGCGCCGGCGACGGCGTACGCCACCCCCGCCGCGAGGCTCGCCCACGCGACGGGCTGGGCAGCCACACGCACCCGCCCGAGCCCGGCCCGCACGCGCGGACGCCCGAGCACCGGCGTCACGAGGGCGGACCAGGGCCGCCGCCCGGGTGGGGGCGGCGTGCTCACCGACGCAGGCCGGGCGTCACCGGCCCACGGGCCTGCGGCCGGCCCTCGCCGTAGCCGTCGGTCGGGACGATGACCTCCTGCGACGCCGCGACGGGGCCCGCGGGCCCGGCGACCTCGACGTCCACGTCCGGGTCGAGCGTTCGCTTGACCACCGCGAGCGCCACGGGACCGAGGTCGTGGTGGCGTGCCACGGAGGTCACGCGACCCACGACCCGGCCGCCCCAGCCCACGTCCGCGCCGGCCTCGGGCACCAGGTGGTCGGAGCCGTCGAGGTGCAGCAGCACGAGGCGGCGCGGCGGCCGGCCGAGGTTGTACGTCCGCGCGACGCCCTCCTGCCCCTTGTAGCAGCCCTTGTCCAGGTGCACGGCGGTGCGCAGCCAGTCCAGCTCGTGCGGCAGCGCCTTGTCGTCGACGTCGCGCGCGAGCCGGGGCCGCCACGCGGCGATGCGCAGCGCCTCCCAGGCGAGCACGCCGGCGACGGCGATCCCCGCCGCGCGCAGGTGCGTCACCACCGCGTCGACCGCGTCCGCGGCCAGCAGCACGAGGACGAACGTCGTCGCCTCACCGGGGTGCGGCTGAGCGAGGGCGTAGCGCGTGCCGCCCGGGACGACTCCGGGCCACGGGTCGACCCACACGGCGCGCAGGGCGTCGGGGCCGAAGGCGTGGCTCGCCGTCGCGGCGTCGGACGTGTCCGATCCTGCGAGGGCAGCGCGCGTCTCGGCCACCACGCGCGAGGCGCCCCCGCGCCCGGGCACGACCGTGCCGAGCACGGCGACGTCCTCCTCGCGGGCGACCGCGACGTCGAGCATGAACCGCATCGAGTCGAGGAAGGCGGCCAGCGCGTCGGCGCGGCCGGCCTCGGTGGTGAGCCACGCCGTCGTGCCGTCGTCCACGAGCGCCGCGGCGTGCTCGACGCGGCCGTGCACGTCCAGGAGCAGGAGCTCGGCGCTCTCGCCGGGCGCGAGGCCGCGCACGCGCTGGCTGGAGAGGGTGTCGAGCCAGCCGAGGCGGTCGCGGCCGCGCACGCTCACGACGGCGAGCGGCAGCTCCACGACCCCGCGGCCTGCCTCGAGCAGGCGCTGCTCACGCATCGGGTCGCCGTAGTGCGCGGCGACCCCGGCGTCAGGGCCGGCCGCCGCGACGGCGCCGTGGATCGGGAGCACGTCAGTCCGCCACGCGGGCCAGCCGCCCGGACGCGTAGTTGGCGAGCTCGTGGCCGAACGCCGCGAGCTCGTGGGCCCAGAAGATCTCCCCGCGCACCCAGCCGTACATCCGGCGGATGGCGGTGACGCGGCCGGGGCTCGTGGCGGTGCTCGCGACCCAGTCGCTCGCGACGTCGATCCGCGGGCCCTGCGCGCTGCCGCCCAGCACGGCCGCGAAGCCGCTGGGGTCGGTGGCGAGCACCTCGATCGCGGTGGGGGCTGGTCCGTCGGCGGGGGCGCCCTGGACCGGGCGGGCCTCGGACCCGGTGGCAGGGCGCCAGAACCCGCTCTCGCGCGACCAGATCTCACCCGCGACGAGGGCCTCGGGGTCGAAAGGCGCCTCGTGGTCGACCCGCTCGCCGAGGCGAAGGGTGGTGGTGTACGCGAGGTAGGGCCCGCCGTCGTGCGTGACGACCATGTCGGCGACGATGCCGCGCTCGGGGATGCCGGGGTAGGCGAGGACGCCGGGTCCGCGCCAGGAGCCGAGGAGCCACGCGAGCGGGTAGAGCTCGGGCGCGACGTCGTCGGCGATGGTGAACGTCATCAGCGCGACTGCTTGTACAGCCTGTAGACGACGTAGGCCGCGAACCATCCGACGGCGACGACCACGACGCCGATGAGTGCGGTGAAGATCAGGTGGATCGACATGGGCCGATGCTACCTACTGCCTCGCGCGCGGTCCGGGGTCGGTCCGGGCGGGCTCGCCTGCTGCGCGGGCCGACGCGGCTCCCGCGGACGCGATGCCGGCGATACGTGCCGCTGCTCCACACGGAGCCAGCGATCCGTGCCGCTCACACTCGCGAAGCCAGCGATCTGTGCCAGTTCCGAGCCCCGACCCGCGACAGATCGCTGGGTCAGCCTCCCGACAAGGCACAGATCGCTGGATCCGCGCCGCCGGGAAGGCCGCCCGTGAACCGGCTGTGGGGTAGGGTGACGCCATCCCACCCGACTTCGGTCGGTGGCAACGCAGCCGGGGATTGAATCGATTTTGCAGGAGTGGCCGTGAGCACCGCCCCGTCACCCGCGACGATCCGGGACGTCGCGCGCCTCGCGGGCGTGTCCCCCGCCACCGTCTCCAACGTGCTGCGCGACCACCCACGGGTGTCCGACGCCACCCGCGCCAGGGTGCGGGCCGCCGCCGACGAGCTGAGCTACGAGCCGAACGCGCTGGCGCGGTCGCTGCGCTCGGGCCGCTCGGGCACCATCGCACTCGTCGTGCCGGACCTGCGCAACGCCTACTTCGCCGAGCTCGCCAGCGAGGTCATCGGGGCGGCATCGCGGTACGGGCTGCGCGTCGCGGTGGAGGTGCTCGCGGGCGACCGCGCGCACGAGGTCTCGGTCCTGACCGGCAGCATGACGGCGTTCGTGGACGGCCTCGTGTACGTGCCGCAGAAGCTGCTCGGCACGGAGATCGACGACGTGCTCGAGACCCGCCGCGCCCATCGCGTCCCCGTGGTCCTGCTCGGGGAACGCGGGGCGGACTCGCACTGCCCGCAGGTCGGCTACCGGAACGTCGAGGCGAGCCGCGCCGTCACCGAGCTGCTCCTCGCGGGCGGAGCGCGGCGGATCGCGGCGATCGGGCCGCACGAGCGCGCAGGGTCGGCCACGCCGCGCCTCGAGGGCTACCTCGCCGCGCTCGACGCCGCCGGCATCCCCCGCGACGACGCCCTCATCCGGCCGACGACGGCGTGGCACCGCACCTCCGGGGCGCAGGCCGTCGCCGAGCTGCTCGCCGACGGGGTCGAGGTCGACGCCGTCTTCGGGTTCAACGACATGCTCGCGCTCGGCGCGCTCAGCACGCTGGTGCGAGCCGGTCTCGACGTGCCCGGCCAGGTGCAGGTGGCCGGGTTCGACGACCTGGAGGAGTCCGCCTTCGCCCTGCCCGCCCTGTCCACGGTCGAGCCGGGCAAGCGGCACGCCGCCGGCCTCGCTCTGGAGGTCCTCGCGCACCTGCTCGAGCACGACGACGAGGACGACCCCGGTGCGGTCGACTCACGCCTGGCCGACTTCACCGTGATCCCGCGTGGCACGACCCGCAGCGCGCGTTAGCTCCGACCACCGACAGCACCACGCCCCGGCACCACAGCAGCAACACGACACCGACAGCACCGCCCCCCAGCTCCCACCGAGAGGACACCCCGAGATGATCCGCGTCAGCACGGACGACGCACGCCTGCGCACCGCCCTGGACGCCATGGTCCGCCGCACGATGGCGATGGACCTCACGTGGGACTGGCCGTGCGGCGTCGCGTACTACGGCGTCGCGCAGGCGTACGAGGCGACGGGCGAGGACGCCTACCTCGAGCTGCTGCAGGCGCGGGTGGACGAGCTCATCGACGTCGGCCTGCCGGGCTGGACGGTCAACACGTGCGCGATGGGCCACAGCCTGCTCACGCTCCAGAAGGTCACCGGCGAGCAGCGCTACGGCGACATCCTCGAGCAGAAGATGGACTACCTGCGCCACCGCGCGCTGCGCTTCGGCGACGGCGTGCTCCAGCACACCGTGTCCGCCAACAACGACTTCCCCGAGCAGGCGTGGGCCGACACCCTGTTCATGGCGGCGTTCCTCATGCTGCGGGTCGGCGCACGCGACGAGGACCGCGCGCTCGTCGACGACGCGCTCAACCAGTACTTCTGGCACATCGAGTACCTGCAGGACCCCGCGACCGGCCTCTTCTACCACGGCTACGACAACGTCCGCGGCGACCACATGTCGGGCTTCTTCTGGGCCCGCGCCAACGCCTGGGCCGCCTACACGATGAGCCAGGTCGGCCGCACGATCCCGCAGCCCTACCTCTACCCGCAGTTCATGGACGTCGACAGCTCGCTGCGCGACCAGCTCGCAGGCGTGCGGGCGCTGCAGACCCCCGACGGCCTGTGGCGCACCGTGCTCGACGACGAGGAGAGCTACGAGGAGCTCTCGGCCTCGGCCGGGATCGCCGCGGCGATGCTCGCGGGCGGCAACCCGCTGCACACCCGCGCCGTGGCCGCCGCGCAGGAGGGCGTCCTCGCCAACGTCTCCCCCGACGGCCGGCTCCTCAACACCTCCGCCGGCACCGCCGTCATGCGCGACCGCGAGGGCTACCGCTCGATCTCCCGCAAGTGGACGCAGGGCTGGGGCCAGGGCCTCGGGCTCACGTTCCTCGCCGGGCTCCTCACGGCGGGCGAGGCGACCCGCGCCGCCGAGGCGGAGACCGCCCGGACCGCCGAGACCGTCTCCGAGAGCGACGCGAGCACGACGGCGAGCACGGGCGCGTCGGGCGCCGGCGGCTCCGCCGACACCGCCGAGTAGTCCCCGTGCGCATCCCGTTCCCCGACGCCCGGCTCGACGTCCGCGGCGCGGCCTGGCTCGAGCCGACCGACGCCGGCCTGCTCCCGCAGCGCCTCCCGGCGTGGACCCGCGCGCAGTACCCCGACCCGCTGTACGCGGTCAACGTCGCCCACCCCTCGGGCGTCCGCGTGCGGTTCCGCACCACCTCGGACGCCTTCGTGCTGCACGCGTGCGTCAGCCGCACCCTCGTTCGCCCGGTCCCGCCCGCCGTCGAGACACCGCCGCGCCCGCCCGGCCCGATCGACGTCGTGCTCGACGGCGAGCTCCACTGCGCCATCGAGCCCATCGGCACCGGGCTCGTCACGCTCGACCTCGCAGCGGTCACGCAGCACGAGGACCTCGGGGCGCCCGAGGCCCTCGCAGTGGACCTCCCGCCCGGCGACGGCCGCGCGCGCACCGTCGAGCTCTGGCTGCCCTACCGCGACCGGGTGCGGCTGGTCGCGCTCGAGGCCGACGACGTCGCGGCCCCGCCCGCCGTCGACCAACCGCGGTGGGTGCACCACGGCTCCTCGATCAGCCACGGCGCGGAGGCGGCGTCGCCGACCGGCACGTGGCCCGCCGTCGCGGCGCGAACGGCCGGCCTGGACCTCGTCAACCTCGGGCTGTCCGGCGCGGCGATGCTCGACCCGTTCGTGGCCCGCACGATGCGCGACGCGCCGGCGGACCTTCTCTCGCTCAAGATCGGGATCAACGTCCTCAACGCGAACGCGTACGGCCGGCGGATGTTCGCGCCGCTGCTGCACGGGTTCCTCGACACCGTGCGCGAGGGCCACCCCGACACGCCGTTCCTCGTGATCTCCCCGCTGTTCTGCCCCATCGCGGAGGACACCCCCGGGCCGACCGTGATCGACCCGACCGTGACCGACCACGTCGAGTTCGTCTCGCTCGGCAAGCCGGAGCAGGTGGCCGAGGGCCGCCTCACGCTGCGGGACATGCGGGTACTCGTGGCCGACGTCGTGGCCGCCCGCCGCGCGGCCGGCGACACCGCGCTGCACCACCTCGACGGCCTCGCGCTGTACGGCGAGCAGGACGGCGTCGAGCTCCCGATGGCCGACCTGCTGCACCCCGACCCGCCCGCGCAGCGGCGCATCGGGGAGCGCGCCGCCGAGCACCTCTCGCGGCTGGCTCAGCCGCCGGCCCAGCCGGCCCAGACGACTCAGACGAGGTAGAACCGCGCGATCACGTAGACCGGCACGCCCACCACGACCACCGGCAGCACCGCGGCCGCGAGCGCCGGCACGAGCCGGTTCGCCGCGGGGTAGCGCCCGAGCAGCTGGTGCAGCGCGGCGCTGAGCAGGCCGGACGCGAAGCCGATGATGGCGCCGACGTAGCCGAGCTCGGGCAGCACGAGCCCGGCGACGGCGCCGACCACGGTCGCCCCGACGATCGTGACCCCGGCGTGCACCCACGGCGGCAGGTGGATCGCGGCGCACGCCGCGCCGGCGGCGAGCGTGCCCGCGGCGGTGAACACGACGGCGACCTCGAGCGGCGTGCGCCCCATGCCGACCCAGCCGGCGCCGGACACCACCACCACGACCCCGGCGCACGACGCCGAGAGCGAGTCCACGAGGCGTGGTCGCCCGTCGTCGCGGGTCAGCTCGAGCACGAAGGCGCCGATCACGCCGGCGGCAGCGACCACCGCGAGGTACTCCAGATCGCCCGTCAGCAGCACCGCGGAGAGCGAGAGGACGGCGACGACGGCGAGCAGCACGGCGCGTCGACCGGCGACGGGGAGGCCGACCAGCCGCGGCCATCCCCAGGCGAACGCGAGGAGGAGGACGGCGACCACGGCGAGCACCGCCGTCGTGCCCGCGTAGGAGGCGATCGCCACGAGGGCCGCCGCGGCGGCGCTCACGACGGCGCGCGTCGAGGCGCCGAGCGTGCGCACCTCTGCCATGACTCTCCCCCGGCGCGAACGCGCTCTGGCCGACGACTCTCCCGGCAGCTCCGGGCGCCCCGACGGGGCCCGTCCACGGTACTGCAATACACTCCAACCACTCCCCCTGTCCGACCCGAGGAAGGAACGGCGTGGCCGATCTGCTCCTGCTGACGTCGGAACCCGGTGGCTCGTCCCAGGTGCTGCCCGCTCTCGGCCTCCTCAGTCATCGCGTGCGCGTGCTGCCCGTGGAGCCGTCGGCCCTGCTGGAGGCACCCGACGCGGACGTCGTCATCCTGGACGGTCGGCGCGACCTTGCGACCGCGCGCACCACCTGCCGCCTCATCCGTTCCACGGGCCTGACCGTGCCGCTGCTCCTCGTGCTCACCGAGGGCGGGCTGACGGTCGTGAACGCCGACTGGGGCACCGACGACATCGTCCTGGACACCGCAGGACCGGCCGAGCTGTCCACCCGCCTTCGCCTGCTCGGGGAGTCCGACCGCTCGCAGCGCCTCGCCGACGAGGACGCCGAGATCGAGGCCGGCGACCTCGCGATCGACCCGAGCGGCTACACCGTGCGGCTGCGCGGTCGGGCGCTCGACCTCACGTACAAGGAGTTCGAGCTCCTCAAGTACCTCGTCCAGCACCCCGGCCGCGTCTTCACGCGTGCCCAGCTGCTGCAGGAGGTCTGGGGGTACGACTACTACGGGGGCACGCGCACCGTGGACGTGCACGTCCGCCGGCTGCGCGCGAAGCTCGGGATCGAGCACGAGTCGCTCATCGGCACGGTGCGCAACGTCGGCTACCGGTTCGAGCCGCCGCGGCCCGATCTCGCGCAGGCCCCGATCGTCGCGCCCGTCGTCGCGCCCACCGGCACGAACGCCCCCGACGGCGCGGCATCGCCCGTCCCCGGGCGCGTCGCCCCCGCGCGTCCCAGCACCCGGGCGGGCGCCCGCTCCTGACGTTCACCCGCCGGACACCCCGTCACCTTCGGCAGGTAGAGTGTCCGCGGACGCCGGGCCGGGCAAGCCCCGGGCTCCAATCACAGCCGCTTCGAGCGGCCACGCGCCGAGAGGCGCTTCCCGGTCCGGTGTCCACTACCCCCTTCGACTTCGGGAGAGCTCGTGCGCCTGCGCCTCAAGCCCCGCGACTCCTCGATCCTCGACCTCCTGACCGCCCTCGCCCAGCACCTCCCGTCGACCGCGGACCTGCTCGCCCAGCTGGTGGCCGCCCCGACGGCCGCGCGCGCCGAGCTCGCCGCCCGACTCGGCGCCGCGGAGCAGGCTGCCGACGAGAGCGCGCACGCGGTGCTCCACCGCCTGGCCGAGACGTTCGTGACGCCGCTGGACCGTGAGGACATCGCGCGGCTCACCGCGTCCCTCGACGACTGCGTCGACCTCCTCGAGGAGGTCGGCGACCGCGTCGTGTCGTTCCGGGTGGGCGAGCTGCCCGCGGGGGTGGTCGCGCAGGTCGACGCGATCCAGCGGTGCGCCGAGCTGACGTCCGACGCCGTGCCCCGGCTGCGCACCATGGCGAACCTGCGCGAGTACTGGGTCGAGCTGAACAGCATCGAGAACGCGGCGGGCATCATGCACCGCGCGGTGCTCTCGACGATCTTCGACGGCACCTCCCCCGCCGGCCGCGACGCCGTGGAGGTGCTCAAGCTGAAGGAGATCACGGACGGCCTCGAGCGCGCCGTGAACGCCTTCGAGCGCGTCGCGGCCGTGATCGAGACCATCGCGATCAAGGAAGCCTGATCGGTGGAGGTCGCCCTCGTCCTCCTCGTCGTCGCGCTCGCCCTGGGCTTCGACTACACCAACGGGTTCCACGACGCCTCGAACGCGGTCGCCACCTCGGTCTCCACCCGCGCCCTCACCCCGCGGGTCGCCGTGGTGATGGCCGCGGTGATGAACTTCGTGGGCGCGCTGCTCGGCACCTCGGTCGCCGAGACGATCGCCACGAGCATCGTCACGCTCGATGTCCGCGAGGGCTCGCACGCGAGCGCCGCGCTCGTCGTCGTGCTCGCGGCGCTCGTCGGCGCGATCGGCTGGAACCTGCTGACCTGGTGGCGCGGCCTGCCGTCGTCCTCCTCGCACGCCCTCATCGGCGGGCTCGTCGGCGCGGGCCTTGCGGGCTCGTTCGTGGTCCAGTGGGGCGAGGTCCTGGACAAGGTCGTCATCCCCATGGTGCTCTCCCCCGTGATCGGTTTCACGCTCGCGTTCGCGCTGATGATCGGGGTGCTGTGGCGGTTCCGGAACGCACGGCCGGGACCCACCACGCGCGGGTTCCGCCTCGCCCAGACCGTCTCGGCGGCGGCGATGGCGCTCGGCCACGGCCTGCAGGACGCCCAGAAGACGATGGGCGTCATCTTCCTCGCGCTGCTGTCCGCAGGCTGGGTGCGCGCCGACGACGCGATCCCCCTGTGGGTGAAGCTCCTCGCGGCGCTGGCGATCTCGCTCGGCACGTGGTCGGGCGGGTGGCGGATCATGCGGACGCTGGGGCGGCGACTGATCGACCTGGACCCCCCGCGCGGGTTCGTCGCCGAGTCGGTCTCCGCGTTCGTGCTCTACGTCATGGCGATGGGGCTGCACGCCCCGGTCTCGACCACCCAGACGATCACGTCGGCGATCATGGGCGTCGGCGCCACCCGACGACTGTCCGCCGTGCGCTGGGGCGTCGCGGGCAACATCGGCGTGGCGTGGCTGCTCACGATCCCCGCTGCGGCGCTGGTCGCCGCCGGGAGCTACGCCGTGCTCGCCGCCGTGCTGCTCTGACGCAAAAGGCCGGCTCCCGTTCGGGAGCCGGCCTTCGCCGTCGTGCGTGCGCGTGGTGCGAAGCGGTGCGCCGGGGCGCACCGCCGTGGCTCACCCGAAGCGGCCGGAGATGTAGTCCTCGGTCTGCTTCTGCGAGGGCGCGGAGAACATCGTGGTGGTGTCGTCCATCTCGACGAGCTGGCCGGGCTTGCCCGTGGCCTCGAGGTTGAAGAAGCCCGTGCGGTCGGAGACGCGCGAGGCCTGCTGCATGTTGTGCGTGACGATGACGATCGTGTAGTCGGCCTTGAGCTCCGCGATGAGGTCCTCGATCGCGAGCGTGGAGATCGGGTCGAGCGCCGAGCACGGCTCGTCCATGAGGAGCACCTGCGGCGACACCGCGATCGCGCGGGCGATGCACAGGCGCTGCTGCTGGCCGCCGGACAGGCCCGAGCCGGGCTTGTCGAGGCGGTCCTTGACCTCGTTCCACAGGTTCGCGCCGCGCAGGGAGCGCTCGACGAGGGCGTCGGCGTCGGAGCGCGAGAGGCGCTTGTTGTTGAGCTTCACCCCGGCCAGCACGTTCTCCTTGATGGACATCGTGGGGAACGGGTTCGGCCGCTGGAACACCATGCCGATCTGGCGGCGGACCTCGACCGGGTCGACGTCGCGGCCGTAGATGTCCACGCCGTCCATGACGGCCTTGCCCTCCACGCGGGCCTTCGGGATCACCTCGTGCATCCGGTTGAGCGTGCGCAGGAAGGTGGACTTCCCGCACCCGGACGGGCCGATGAGGGCGGTGACGGAACGCGGCTCGATGGCCATGTTCACGCCCTTCACGGCCAGGAAGTCGCCGTAGTAGATGTCGAGGTCGCTGACGTCGATGCGCTTGGACATGGGTTCTGGGTCTCCTTGTGCGGTGGCGGCTGCTGGTCCGAGCGCGCTACTTCTCGGCGATCGAGAACCGGCGGCTGATGAACCGCGCGACGAGGTTGAGCAGCATGATCATGACGATGAGGACGAGCGCGGCGCCCCAGGCGCGGTCGGCGCCCACCCCCTGGGAGTCCTGCGCGTACTGGCTGTAGGCGAACACCGGCAGCGTCGCGACGCGACCGTCCAGCATGTTCGTGTTCACGGTGGTGACGATGCCCACGGTGAGCAGGAGCGGAGCGGTCTCGCCGATGACGCGGGCGATCGCGAGCACGATCGAGGTCACGATGCCGGCGAGCGAGGTGCGCAGCACGACCTTGATGATCGTGAGCCACTTCGGCACGCCGAGCGCGTACGCGGCCTCGCGCAGCTCGTTCGGCACGAGCCGGAGCATCTCCTCGCAGCTGCGCACCACCACGGGGATCATCAGCACCGAGAGCGCGACGGCGCCCATGAGGCCCGAGCGGTACGCGGGACCCACGAGGAGCGCGAAGAGCGCGACGGCGAACAGGCCCGCCACGATCGACGGGATTCCGGTCATCACGTCGACGAAGAACGTGAGCGTCTTCGCCAGCCGGCCGGTGCCGTACTCCACGAGGTAGATCGCCGCGAGCAGCCCGATCGGCGCCGAGATCAGCGTCGCGAGCGCCGTGATCTGGAGCGTGCCGAGGATCGCGTGCTCGACGCCGCCCGTCGTCATGTCGCCGAAGACGCCCGCCATGTCGGTGGTGAGGAAGTCCCAGCTGATCATCTTGCCGCCGCGGACCACCACCTCGACCAGCAGCGAGATCAGCGGGATGAGCGCGATGAGGAACGCGACGGTGACAACGACGGCCATGATCGTGTTGGTCCGCTTGCGGCGCCGGCCGCTCGCCGTCGTGGCGAACGACGGCGCGGCGTCGGTCGGCGTGGGCGTCGGGCCGGTCGGTGACTGGGTCTGGACGGCCATCAGTTGGCTCCCGAGAAGGCGGCGCGGCGCGAGACGATCCAGCGCGCGATCATGTTGACGACGAGGGTGATGGCGAACAGCGCGAGACCCGAGGCGATGAGCACGCTCACGCTGAGCCCGTCAGCCTCGCGGATCTGCTGGGCGATGTTCGCGGCGATCGTCTGGTGCTGCGCGCTCTGCAGGATGTGCCAGCTGAAGAAGGACGAGCCCTTGGCGAACGGCGCCAGGATCATCAGCACGGCCATCGTCTCGCCGAGCGCGCGGCCCAGGCCGAGCATCGACGCGGAGATCACGCCGGACCGGCCGAACGGCAGGATGGCCATCCGGGCGACCTCCCAGCGCGTCGCACCGAGCGCGAGCGAGGCCTCGATGTGCAGGCGGGGGGTCTGCAGGAAGACCTCGCGCGACACCGCGGTCACGATGGGCAGCACCATGACGGCCAGCACGACCGCGGCCGAGGTGATGTTCTTCGCCGGCGGGGCGTAGTCCGCGAGCAGCGGGATGAAGCTGAACGTCGTCGAGACCCAGTCGAAGAACGGGCCGACGAGCGGCACGAGCCAGTAGAAGCCCCAGAGGCCGTAGACGACCGACGGGATCGCGGCGAGCAGGTCGATCGCGTAGGCGACCGGCCCGGCCAGGCGCTTCGGCGCGTAGTGCGCGATGAACAGCGCGATCGCGATCGACAGCGGGACCGCGATGACGAGCGCGATGATCGCGGCGAGCACGGTGCCGAAGACGAGCGGGGCGATGTACTGCCCGAGGCTGAGGCCGCGGGTGAAGTCGGCGATGTCCTGCGTCGACGACGTGATCGCCGGCAGCGCCTCCCGCAGGAGGAACGCGGCGACGGCCACGAGGGTCGCGAGGATGAGGATGCCGGAAGCGAGCGAGATGCCCGAGAACAGCCGGTTGCCGAAGCGGCCCGGGTGCTTGGTGTGGTCGCTGAGCGGCTCGGGAGCCACCGCGTCCACGGGGTCCGGCCTCACGTCGGTGCTCACGCTGCGCCTTTCTGCACGGTGGCGGGGGAAGGTCGAGGGTTCGCGGCGGCGTCCCGGTTCGGAGCGGACCTCGGGGCGCCGCCGCTGATCACTCGGCTGGGGCGGCGCCGCGGGTCCTGGATGAGGACCCGCGGGCGCCGCCCCGGAGCGGTCGCAGGGTGATCAGGCGCCCTTGATCTGCGCGATCGCCGCGTCGATCTTGGTGCGCAGGTCGTCCGAGATCGGCGCGGAGCCCGCGACGCTCGGCTCGGCGGCGCGCGCCTGACCCTCCTCGCTCGTCACGTACGTGAAGTACGCGGCGACGTTCGCGGCGTCCGACGCGGAGTCGTACGTGCTGCAGCCCGCGAGGTAGGACACGAGGATCAGCGGGTAGGCGCCGGCCTCGGTCGTGGTGCGGTCGATCTTGTAGGTGATGCGCAGGTCGGTCGCGTCGTCCGTGAGCGGCGAGGCGTCCAGGGCCTTGGCGGCGGCGTCCGCGTCGGGGCCGACGAAGTCCTCGCCGACCTGCACCGCGACGGTGCCGAGGTCGCCGGCCTGGGACGCGTCGGCGTAGCCGATCGCACCCACGGCGGCGCCGACCGTCGCGATCATGCCGGACGTGCCGTCACCGGACTGCACCGACGCGATCGGCCACGCGTCGTCGGCCTCGTAGGTCCACACGTCGGGCGCGGTCTGACCGAGGTAGTCGGTGAAGTTCTTCGTCGTGCCCGAGTCGTCCGAGCGGTTCACCACGGTGATCTTGGTGGCCGGCAGGGTGGCGTCCGGGTTTAGCGCCGCGATGGCCGCGTCGTCCCAGGTGGTGATCGCACCGGAGAACACCTTCGCGAGGGTGTCGGCGTCGAGCTGGATGTGCTCCACACCCGCGTCGGGGAGGTTGTACACCACGGCGATCGGGGAGATGTAGACCGGGAGCTCCACGACGTCGCCGCCCGCGCAGCGCTCGGTGCCCGAGGCGAGCTCGTCGTCGTTGAAGTTGGAGTCCGTGCCGGCGAAGAGCGTGCCGCCGGCGAGGAACTGCTCGCGGCCACCGCCCGAGCCGACCGGGTCGTACGTCACGGTGACGTCGGGGTTCGCCTCGGTGAACCCGGCGACCCAGCCCTCCTGGGCCTTGGCCTGGGACGACGCCCCCGCGCCGGCCAGGTTGCCGGACAGGTCGCCGGACGCCGCGGACTCGCCACCACCGGCGGTCGAGTCGCTGCCACCGGAGTCACCGGACGACGCCGACGACCCACAGGCCGCAAGCACGAGTGCCGTGCTCGCGGCGAGGATCGCGTACGTGCCACGACGGATCGACTGCTTCACTTCGTTCCCCATTCGTCTGGTCTGCGGGCACGCGTGTGTCCGCCATGACGAGAAGGTAGGAAGGGCGGGTGACGCGCCGCCCGGCGCAGGGTGAATGCGAGGTGAACGAGCGGCGACACCTTGCCCGATCGTGGGAACGATCACACCGAACGGCGTCCTCGGTGACTCAGCCGTGCCAGCCCTTGGCCGCCAGCACGTGGGCCGCGGCCTCGTCGACCCGGGCCGCGAACGTGGCGTCGGACTGGGCCTTCGCGAGCACGGCGGCCACCATCTCCGCGACCACCGTCGGGTCGGCCGAGACGAGGACGACGTCGCAGCCCGCCGCGATCGCGTTGACCGCGCGGTCGCCCGGCGACCACGCGGCGACGGCCTCGGCCGCCGACACGTCGTCGGTCATCACCGCGCCCGTGAAGCCGAGCGTGCCCCGCAGCAGGTCGGTCACGATCGACGACGAGAACAGCGCGGGGTTGGCCGGGTCGAGCTGGGTGTAGATCGCCGAGGAGACCATCACCCACGGCGCACCCTGCCCGATGACCGTGGCGAACGCCTGCACGCTGGGCGAGCTCGCCGTCGTCTGCGTGTCGGTGACGTTCGCGGTGGTGTCGGTGTTCTGCGTGACGAGGCCCAGACCGGGGAAGTGCTTGAAGACCGTGCCGACGCTCGCCGTCGCCATGCCGTCCGCGAAGGCGCGGCCCGCCGTCGCCACCGCCTGCGCGTCGTACCCGAACCCCCGGTCGAACGCGCCGATGGGCGCGTTGCCCGCCGCGGCCTCGGCGCTCGCCGGCACGTCCAGCACGGGCGCGAGGTTGAGCGTGACCCCGGCGGCGTGGAGCTCCCCGCCCCACGTCGCGGCCGAGGACTCCAGGTCGCTCGTGGCCAGCTGGCCCTGCTGCAGCGCGGACGGCATCGTGGAGAACCCCGGACCGCTGAGCACCTGCACCTGACCGCCCTCCTGGTCGGTGGCCGCGAGCACCGGAACGGGCGACGTCGAGGCGGAGGTCAGCGTCGTGACCACGGCGCTGGTCGCGTCGACGCCGGCGCTCGAGCGGCCGTGCAGGAACACGCCGCCGACGGCGAGCCTGCTCACGGCGTCCAGGGTCACGGCGTCCGCGCTGGACGCGCTCGAGCCCACGACGAAGAGCTGGCCCACCCGCTGCTCGAGGGTGAGCGACTGCACCGGGTCGGGCGTCGGGCTGGGGGTGGGGCTCGGCGTCGGGCTGGGCGCCGGGCTGGGTGTCGGGACGGTCGTCGACGGCGCCGTGCTCGGGCTGGGGGACGGAGCGGACGACGGCGAGGAGCACCCGACGAGGGCGAGCGCGGCCAGCACGGTGGCCGCGACGCCCGTGGCGCCTCGCGCGTTCCGCAAGCCCCGAGCGGTGCGTCGCACGGGCCGGGCGAAGGTCTGCGACATGGGGGCGATCATGCCGGACCGGGAGCGCCGCGTCGGCCAGCTGGACGCAACGATCTCGCCAAGGGCCGGCCAAAGGGGCGGGCGGCACGGGGGCACGCGCGCGCACGGGCGTGCGCCCGGTGATCGCCTGGTGGGCCGCGTCAGACGGGCGGCCTGCTCCGCTCGGCGGCGACGATCCGCACACCCCGGCGGTGGCGCGGGAGCACGTGCACGACGAGCAGCTCGCCGGTGCGCAGGTACGGGTTCTCCCGCGGCAGGGTGGCGCGCACGCGCGAGGACGCACGGCTGGCGAGCGCCTCGAGGACCAGGGGAAGCACGGGCCGGTGGGTGCACAGCACGGCACCCTCGGGCACGTCGACCCCGCGCCGGTGCCGGAACTCCCCGACGAGACGGGTCACGGCGCTGCGGGCCGCGCCGGGCCGGCGCTTGGCAGCCGCCTCCGTCAGCTCGGGCACCGCGACGGGCGTGAGTCCCGACGCGAGCGCGTACGGCCGGACCGACGCGGCGCACCGCTCCCACGGGCTCGTGTACACCTCGGACACCCCGTAGGCGGCCAGCATGCTCACCGCGGCGACCGCCTGGTGCAGCCCGACGGCGGTGAGCGGCCGGTCGTCCTCGCCGCCCTTCCACGCGCTGCGCTTCTTGGCCCGGCCGTGCCGCAGCACCACGAGCGCGCGGGTGTCGAGGTGGCCGTCGTCCCAGAGGTCGACGAGCGCGTCGAGCGGGAGGCGGTCGGCCGCGCGGGTGAGGACGCGGCGCGCCTCGGGCACCGTCACCCAGCGGGCCTCGTCGATCTCCTCGGGCGAGCACCGCGGCACGACGCCGCGCGCCGCGAGCGCGGGTGACCCGGGGTCCAGCACGCGGGCGGCCCAGTAGTGGCACTGCTTGAGGCGGCCGTCGGCGAGGCGGTAGCGCACGCCGGGCAGCGGCTGCCCGAGCACGACGGGCAGCCCGGTCTCCTCGCCGACCTCGCGAACGGCGCAGGCCGGCAGGCTCTCCCCCGGCTCGACCTTGCCCTTCGGCCACGACCAGTCGTCGTACCGGGGCCGGTGCACGAGGAGCACCTGCAGGTGGCCGCGGTCCACGCGCCAGACGACCGCGCCGCCGGCGTGGACGGTGGGTGCGGGCAGCGGTGGGGTGGTCACGGGTGCACTGCGGGAGGCGCGGGGTGCCCGGAGGACAGCGGCCGGCACTACCGCACGCTCACCCGGGCACGCGGCCGCGCGATCAGCGCGCTCTGCAGGTCGAGGAGCGGCTCGCCGTCGGGGCCGAGATGGTGGCGCACCCACTGCTGCTCGCCGTCGACGTGCACCTGGTGCCAGGACGAGGTGGTGTCGGCGACCGACAGCGCGAACAGGTTCGCGAGCTGCGCGAGGTGGTCGGGGTCGGTGAGCCGCACGAGCACCTCGACCCGGCGGTCGAGGTTGCGGTGCATGAGGTCGGCCGAGCCGATGAAGTACTCGGGCTCGCCATCGTTGGCGAACGCGTAGATCCGCGAGTGCTCGAGGAACCGCCCGAGGATCGAGCGCACCGTGATGTTCTCGCTCAACCCCGGCACACCTGCCTTGATCGCGCAGATGCCGCGCACCACGATCTCGACGGGCACGCCGGCCTGGGACGCGCGGTACAGCGCGTCGATCGTGGCCTCGTCGACGATCGAGTTGACCTTGATCCGGATCCAGGCGTCCTTGCCCTCGCGGCGGTTGACGATCTCCCGCTCGATCCGCTCGATCAGGCCCGCGCGGATCGAGCGGGGCGCGACGAGCAGCCGGTGGAACCGGCTCTTGGGCGCGTAGCCCGAGAGCTGGTTGAAGAGCCGGGTGAGATCCTGGCCGACCTCGCCGTCGCACGTGAGCAGCCCGAGGTCCTCGTACAGCCGCGCGGTCTTGGGGTTGTAGTTGCCCGTACCGATGTGGCAGTAGCGGCGCAGGCCGTCGGACTCCTGGCGCACCACGAGCGAGAGCTTGCAGTGCGTCTTGAGGCCCACGATGCCGTACACGACGTGGACGCCGGCCTGCTCGAGCTTGCGGGCCCAGGAGATGTTCGCCTGCTCGTCGAACCGGGCCTTGATCTCCACGATCGCGAGCACCTGCTTGCCCGCCTCGGCGGCGTCGATGAGCGAGTCCACGATCGGGGAGTTGCCCGACGTGCGGTAGAGCGTCTGCTTGATCGCGAGGACGGCGGGGTCGGCCGCCGCCTGCGCGAGGAACTGCTGCACGCTCGTGGAGAAGGAGTCGTACGGGTGGTGGAGCAGGATGTCCCGCTCGCGGATCGTGGCGAAGAAGTCCGTGGGGCTCGCGCTCTCGACCTCGGCGAGCGCACGCGGGGTGCGACCGGCGAACCGCGGGTACTGCAGGTCGGGGCGGTCCAGGTCCGCCACGACGTTGAGGCCCGTGAGGTCGAGCGGGGCCGGCAGCTCGTAGACCTCGTGCTCGACCACGCCGAGCTCGCGCACGAGCAGGCGGCGGATCTGCGGCGAGATGTCCGGGGCGAGCTCGAGCCGCACGGGCGGGCCGAACCGGCGCCGCAGCAGCTCCTTCTCGAGCGCCTTGAGGAGGTTCTCGGCGTCGTCCTCCTCGACCTCGAGGTCCTCGTTGCGCGTGACGCGGAACGAGTGGTGCTCCACCACGTCCATGCCCGGGAAGAGGTAGTGCAGGTGCGCCGCGATGAGCTCCTCGAGCGCGATGAGCCGGTTGGCCCCGCGCTCGTCGGCCTCGCCGGTCAGCGCCTCCTCCACCTTGACGAAGCGCGGGAGCGACTGCGGCACCTTGACCCGGGCGAAGTGCTCCTTCTCCGTGGCCGGGTTGCGCACCACCACCGCGAGGTTGAGCGAGAGCCCCGAGATGTACGGGAAGGGGTGCGCCGGGTCCACCGCCAGCGGCGTGAGCACGGGGAAGATCTGCTTGCGGAAGAACCGGTGCAGGCGGTCCTGCTCCTCGTCCGCGAGGTCCTCCCAGTGCACGAACGTGATGCCCTCGCCCTCCAGGGCGGGCACGAGCTCGGACCGGAAGAGCTCGGCGTGCCGCGCCGTGAGCTCGTGGGCCCGGACCGAGATCGCCTCGAGCACCTGACGCGGCGTCAGCCCCGATGCGGCCGTGACGGCGATCCCCGTCGCGATGCGCCGCTTGAGTCCGGCGACCCGGACCATGAAGAACTCGTCGAGGTTCGAGGCGAAGATCGCCGCGAACCGGCACCGCTCCAGCAGCGCCAGCCCCGGGTCCTCGGCGAGCTCGAGGACGCGCTCGTTGAAGGCGAGCCAGGACAGCTCGCGGTCGGCGAACCGACCCTCGGGCAGCTGGACCTCGTCGGCCTCCGCCTGGCTCGCCACGTCCGGGAGCTCGTCGGAGAGGGTGTCGGGGGCGGCGGCGAACGCCTGGTCGGTCATGCCCCTATCGTGACACCACCGCGGGGGGGTCGCGAAAGGGTCAGATACTGGACATCCCGGGTTCGCTCCGCGTAGCCCGTGCGTTCGTACAGGGCCCGGGCGCGCGTGTTTGCGCCGTCTACGTAGAGCTCGAGACTCGTCGCGCCGCGCGCGGCGACCTGCGCCGTCGCCCACCGCAGCAGTGCCCGGCCGACGCCGCCGCCCGACGCCGGGTGCGCGGCGAGCACGTAGATCTCCGCGCGCTCGGGACCGACCGACTTCACCCACACGCTGCCGACGACGGCGCCCGCGCGGGTCGCCACCGCCAGGAGCGCCGGGTCGTACCAGGGCTCGGCGAGCCGAGCGTCGAGGTCGGCCCGGGTCCAGCGGCCCTGCTCGGGGTGGTCGGCGAACGCGAGGGCGTTCAGCTCCAGCCACGCCGACAGCAGGGCGTCGGCCGCTCCTCGCCCCTGGCTCGAGCCCGCGCCTCCGGCGACCGCGTCGGTCGCCACTGCGTCGGCGTGGGTGGTCACGGTCAGCCCGGCGGCGGCGAGCGCACCCGCCACGTCGGGATCGAGGTCGGCCGGGCCGACCGGGCGTTCGAGCACGAGGAGCGACCGCGCCGCCTCGAGCCCGGCCGAGGCCGCGAGGGCGCGCGCGCCGGGCAGGTCGCCGTGCGCCCAGAACCCGACGTTCGGGTCCTGCGCGAGGACGCCGGCGACGAGCGCCGCGCCGTGCCCGCGGCGCCGGTGCGCCGGGTCGACCACGACCTCGGCCGCGGAGCCCGACCGCGACGCCGCCGCGACGATCGCGCCCGCCTCACGGCGCACGAGCACGTGGGCCTTGGGCGTGCGCAGCGCGAGGAGGTGCTCCTCGGAGAGGGGGGCGACGCCGTCGTGCGCCTGTGCTCGGGCGGCCAGCGCGAGCACGGCGCGACGGTCCACCTCATGCAATGGACCGGGGGCGACGGCGTCGCCCGACTCGATGCGGTCGGCGGGAGACGGTGGCCGCCCGGGAACCGTGGTCACTCCAGCGTCCCGGCCCGCGCCCGGCGCGCGGCGTCCCGCAGCTCCTCCCCGGTGCGCACGAGGTTGGCGGCGCTGCGCGTGGCGTGCGCGGCCTCGGGGCCGTGCGGGGCGTCGTGCAGGTCGGCGTCGAGCGCCGTCCCGGTCCCGACGACGCGGTAGAAGGCGGCGGCGCGGTCGAGCGCGACGTCGAGGTCCGCGGTGACGGCGCCGGCGAGCACGGCGTCCGCGAGCGCCGCGACCTCCTGCGGCGTGGGCGGCGTGGGCACGCCGGCGACGGCGTCGTCCACCTCCGCGCGCTGCGCCCCGAGCGCGTACCGCGCCGTGACCTCGACCGGCGTGCGGCGGATCCACTCGCGCAGCACGTACAGCCGCCACAGGGCGCCGGGGAGGGAGGCGGCGTCACTGTCGGCCCAGAGCGAGGCGACGACCTCGAGCCCCTCGGTCTCCACGAGACGGACGAGCCGGTCGACGGTCTCGACGTCGACGTCGGACTCGTGCCCGCGCCGCAGCACGGCCTGCGCCGTGGCGTGCGCGGCGCGCAGGCGCAGTGCGGGATCGGCTCCCCCGGCGATCCGGTCGGCCTGGGCGGGGTCGAGCGAGGCGGGCCGGCGCGGGCGGTGCGGGCGTTCGGTCATGCGCCCCATTGTCACCCCCGCGGCGCCGGCAGCCCGGTGCGGGGCCCGGGTGGGCGACTGCGGGCCCGTGCGGGCGACTGGGAGGCCCATGCGGGCCGCCTTTCGTGACACATTGACTGGTGGCTCCGACACATTGACTGGTCAGACCCGGCGGCGACCGCACCCGGGAGCATCGTCGCAGGTCACAGCGGCGGGTCCGGTCTGAGTTCCGGCGATCTGCAATCTGACCAGTCAATGTGACGGAGCCACCAGTCAAAGCGTCGGATGCCACCGGTCCCGACGTACGGGTGGCTCGCGCACGCTCGGCCGGTCAGGCCCGGCCGAACGGCCGGGTGCGGACCCGCGCGCGGCCGGGCGAGCCCCCGCGTCATGGGATCCTTCAGAGGTGCGTCGCAACGTCTCCGCCACCCTCGAGCTCACGCTCAGCGAGGGTCCCGCCGATCTGGCTTTCATGGTCGCCGTCGCGCGGGTTCCCGGGCTGCTCATCGAGCAGCGACTGACCATCCATCTCGGCGAGACCGAACTCGTCCCCACCGAGATCCCCGCGCCCCACCACGGCGTGATCCACCACCTCCAGGTGGACCCGGGCGTGTCCGGCACGCCCCTCGTGCTCAGCTACCACGCGAACGTCGACACGAACTGGGACGAGGTCGACTCCTCGCACGACGACGCCGAGGGTGAGGAGATCGTCGGCGACGCGGGCGGCCCCGTGGACCTGCTGACGTACCTGCGTCCGTCCCGGTACGTCGAGTCCGACCGTCTGCTCGGCACGGCCTACGCGGAGTTCGGCGGGCTCAAGGGGCGCGAGCTGGTGCTCGCCGTCGGCGACTGGGTGCACCGCCAGACGCGCTACACCCCGGGGATCTCCCGGCCCACCGACGGCGCGGTGGAGACCCTGCTCGCGCGGCGCGGCGTCTGCCGCGACTACGCGCACGTCGTCATCGCGATGCTGCGGGCGCTCGACGTGCCCGCCCGGCTCGCGGCCGTGTACGCGCCGGGGCTGTTCCCGATGGACTTCCACGCGGTCGCCGAGGCGTGGGTCGACGGCGCGTGGCACGTCGTCGACGCGACGCGGCTCGCACCGCGGCACACCCTCGTGCGCGTCGCGACCGGCCGGGACGCCTCGGACACCGCGTTCCTGTCCAACTACGGCGCCCGGCTCACGCTGGACCGGATGAAGGTGCTCGCGACGGCGGAGCCCTTCCTCCCCCCGGACGACCACTCCCTCATGCTCAAGGTGCCCTGACCCGCGGGTCTCGCGCGACGAGTGCGGGCGCGGACCGAGGTCCGCGCCCGCACTCGTCCGCCGGCGGCAGGGATGCCGCCGGTGGCTCAGGCCTGGTCGTAGGTGAGTTCGATGTCCGGCCCGGTGAGCACGAGCTGCTCGCCGTCGAGGTCACCGGTCGTCACGGCGCCGAGCGCCGAGCCGTACGCGGTCGCGACGTCCATGATCGGCTGCTCGCACGCCATCATCGTCGAGGCGATCGGCGCGAACGTGACCGTGTCGCCGTCGACGGTCACGGTCGAGACGATGTTGTTGCAGCCGTCCTTGCCGCTCACCGCACCCTCGCCGTCGACCATGAGCGTGATCGGAGCGCCGTCCACCGGCGTGATCTCGCCGTCGGGACCGCTGCCGGACACGAGCGTCCAGGAGCCCTCCAGCGAGAGCGCCTCGGCGGTCGCGCCGCCGGAGCCGGAGCCGCCGGAGGCGCACGCGGCGAGAACGGAGGCGCCGAGCACGACGGCGAGCGAGACCGTCGCGAGCGAGCGGCGGCGGGTGGTGGGTCGGGTGCGGACCTGGGTCATGGTGTCTCCTGCTGCGTGAGTCGGGCGTGGGTCGGGCGTGGGTCGGGCGTGCGTCGGACATCGGTCCGACGGGGGGCCGAGGTGCGATCGCGGGGGCCGCTCCCCCGCGGCACCCGTCTGCCCTGCACGTGTCCCGGGCAGGGCAATCCTGGCCGGAAGTGAGCCACGTCACCACTGGATCCCGCGAGAGCGCGCCCGCGACGCGCGCGCCATCAGGACGACGCCGAGGCGTCCTCGAAGGCGCGCCGCTCCTGCGCCGTGCGCGCCACCGGCCAGCCGTCCTCGGTCCACGCGAGCTCGCGCAGCCCGAGGCGGAACGCCCCCGCCGCGGCGGCGTCGTAGTAGTGGAACGCGAGCACGCCGTCGGACACCGACTGCCCGCCCGGCCCGACCATGTCGCCGTCCGTGCTGAGCAGCGACAGTCCCCCGCCCGAGGTCATCGGCGCATCGTCGGGGCCGAGGTAGGGGCCCGTGACGTCGCGCGCGCGGCCGACCGCGATGTTGTACGTGGAGTCGGTGCCCCGGCAGCAGAAGTCGCGCGAGACGAACAGGTAGTACCAGTCGTCGTGCCACACGAGGTACGGCGCCTCGATCGGGTTGGGCGAGAAGCCGCGGGCCGCCAGCAGGGTGGGCTCGGCGTCGGCCACGGGCTTGCCGTGGGGCCACGCCAGCTCCACGAGCTGGATGCCTCCCCAGAACGACCCGAACGCCATCCACGGCGTGCCGTCCTGCGCAGTGATGACGCCGGGGTCGATGGCGTTGTAGTTCACGCCCGGAGCCGACTGCCACACCACACCCTGGTCCGTCCACCCGTAGTCCGGGTCGTCGGGGTCGAGGGACGCGCTGGTGGTGAGCCCGATCGCCGAGGCGTTCTTCCCGAAGGTCGAGGCCGAGTAGTAGAGGTAGTAGGTGCCGTCGTGCTCGATCACCTCGGGCGCCCAGAAGTTCGTGACGCCCGGCACCGTCGCGTAGACCCACTCGGGCCGGGTGCTCGAGTCCCAGACGGTCCCGATGCGCTCCCACGTGACGCCCTCGTCCGTGGACCGGCGGATCTGCGGAGCGCCGAACCCGACCCCGATGTCGCCGGTGGAGAAGACGTACCAGGCGTCGTCGGTGATCACGAGTGCCGGGTCGTGGGTCGCGGTGTCCCCGTCGGCCTCGATCACCGTGGCCGCCGGGGCCTCGCCGGCGCACGCGGCGAGGGCGCCGGAGACCGCGACCACGGCGACCGCGAGGGCGGTGCCGGCGAGCCTGCTCGCCGGCACCGCCCGCGACGGGCGGGTCTCACGCACGGCGCAGCCGCACGACGTTCCACGAGATCGCCGGGAGGCTGAGGGTGACGCGGCCGTCCGCCGTCGTGCGCGCGCTCTCGTTGGCGACCGGCAGGACCGTGGTGTCGTCCTCGGGCGAGGCCTGCCACGTGTGGTCGCTGTGGGAGTAGCTCGTCGCCTCGACGAGCTCGAGGCCGGCCATCCGGACGTCGACCGCGAGCTCGGTCGCCTCGTCCTGGGCGCGGTTGACGGCGAACACGACGAGCTCGCCGCTCTCGGAGTCCCACGTCGCGACCGCGTCGACGAGGCCCGCGGTGCCGTGTACGGCGGTCTCGTACGTCGGCGTGTCGACGAGGGTGCGCAGCACGGCGCCCTTGGCGAGGGAGGAGGCCTGGGCGAACGGGTGGAAGATCGTCTGCTTCCAGATGCCGCCGCCCTGCTGCGTCATGATCGGCGCGATGACGTTGACGAGCTGCGCCTGCGACGCCGAGTGCACGCGGTCGGTGTGCCGCAGCAGCGAGATGAGCAGGTTCCCCGCGACGACGGCGTCCGCGACCGTGTAGTGGTCCTCGAGAAGCGGCGGCGCGATCGGCCAGTCGTCGCCCGTCGGGGAGGGGATGTAGGACTCCACCCGCTTCTGGTCCCACACGTTCCACTCGTCGAACGAGATGTGGATCCGCTTGGTGTGCTTGCCCGCGGCGCGCACCGCGTCCGCCGTCGCGACGACCGACTCGATGAAGTGGTCCATGTTCACCGCGGAGGCGAGGAAGGACCCGAGGTCGTTGTCGCCCTCGCAGTAGTAGACGTGCGCCGAGACGTAGTCGACGAGCTCGTAGGTCTCCGTGAGCACGGTGTGCTCCCACGAGCCGAAGGTCGGCATGAACGCGCTGGAGGAGCCGCAGGCCACGAGCTCGAGGTCGGGCTGGATCTGCCGCATCGCGCGCGCCGTCTCGGCGGCGAGTCGGCCGTACTCGGCGGCCGTCTTGTGGCCGGTCTGCCACGGGCCGTCCATCTCGTTGCCCAGGCACCACATGCGGATGCCGTAGGGCTCCTCGGCGCCGTTCGCGCGCCGCTGGTCCGATCGCGCGGTGCCACCGGCGATGTTCGCGTACTCGAGCACCTCGAGCGCCTCCGCGACCCCGCGGGTGCCGAGGTTGACCGCCATCATGGGCTCGACGTCGGCTTTGCGCGCCCACGCCATGAACTCGTCCAGGCCCACGGTGTTCGGCTCGGTGGAGTGCCACGCGAGGTCGAGGCGCTTGGGCCGGTCCTCGACCGGGCCCACGCCGTCCTCCCAGCGGTAGCCGGAGACGAAGTTGCCGCCCGGGTAGCGCACGGTGGAGATGCCGAGCTCCTTGACGAGCTCGATGACGTCGCCGCGGAAGCCGTCCTCGTCGGCCGTCGGGTGGCCGGGCTCGTAGATGCCCTCGTAGACGCAGCGGCCGAGGTGCTCGACGAACGAGCCGAACGTGCGGCGGCGCACGGGTCCGATCGTGAAGGCGGGATCGATGGTGAGTGTGGCCTGGGCCATGGGTGCTCCTCGCACGAGTTCTACAACGTTGTAGATCCGGATTTTAGCGGGTGGCGGTGCGGCTGTCGACGGGTGTGGTGCGCGGGTTTCATGCGCGCTGCTCGGGTCACTCGAGTCACGCCCGGCGGGTGCTCCCGCGCTCCTCCACCCGAACCGGCGCGACGACGAGCTGCGGCGCCTGCTCGACGCCCTCGATCCGTCGCAGCAGCAGGTCGACGGCGGAGCTCGCGATCACCTCGCGCCCCGGCGACACCGACGTGAGCGCCGGTGTCGCGAACGCGCCGTCGATCGTGTCGTCGAACCCCACGACCTGCACCCGCCCGGGCACGTCGACGCCCGCCAGCTGCAGCGCGTGCAGCGCGCCGAGGGCGACGGAGTCGTTCAGTCCCAGCACGGCGTCCACCTCGAGCCCGACGGCGAGCGCCCGGTCCATCGCCGCCGCACCGGAGGTGCGGTGCCAGTCGCCGGTCGGCAGCAGCAGGGCGGGGTCGGGCTCGAGGCCGGCCTCGACGAGCGCGTGCAGGTACCCGGCCAGGCGCAGGCGCGCCGTGGTGGTGGTGAGCGGACGCGCGGAGCCGAGCTCGCCGTCGGGCACCCCGGCGCCGCGGGGGAGCGCGGCGAGCTCGGCGAGCCCGGTGAGCTCCGTGAGCGGGTCGAGCGGTTCGGGCTCGCCGGGCGCACCGGGGGCGCCGACCACCGCGATCCGGTGCGCGCCGCGGTCCAGCAGGAGTCGGGTCGCGAGCCGAGCGCCCTCGACGTTGGCCATCGTCACGTGGTCCAGCCCTGCGCCGAACACCCGCTCACCGAGCAGGACGAGCGGAGAGGTCGGTCGCAGCTCGCGCAGGTCCTCGGCCGTGACCGCGAGCGGGGACAGCAGCAGTCCGTCGGTGAGCGAGCGGCGCGCGCTCGTGAGCACGTCGAGCTCCTTGGCGCGCTCGCCGGCGGTGTGCTCGACGAGCACCGTGACCCCGCGGGTCTCGGCCACGCGCACCACGGTGTCGGCGAGCTCGCCGAAGTAGGGCTCCGCGAGCCCGGGCAGTGCCAGGCCGATCACGCCCGTGCGACCGCGCCGCAGGTTCCGCGCCGAGGCGTTGACCTGGTAGCCGAGCTCGGCGATCGCGGCCTCGACGCGGGCGCGGGTGGTGGGCCGGATGTGCGGGTAGTCGTTGAGGACGTTCGAGACGGTCTTGAAGGACACGCCCGCGAGCGCTGCGACGTCGTGCATCGTGACCCCGCCGCGCGCGCGCACCTCGCGCGGGCCCTTCGCACCCGTCGTCATCGGACCTCCCGCGGGCATGCTAGGGGCGCGAGCACCCCCACGGGCCGGCCCGTCCGCCGGGCGCGGCGCTCCTCAGCCCTCGTGCTTGGGGCGCAGACGCTCGATCGCCTCGGCGTTGGCCGGGTCGGCGAGCGCACCGAGCACCGCGGCGCCCTCGGACTCGTCCTCCTCGAGCTCCTCCTCGGGCACGTCGGGGGTCTCGAGCTCCTCGACCTTCTCGGCCTCGGTCTCGGCGTTCAGGGCGGCGGGAAAGCCCATCGCGGGGTAGGGCGAGTTCCCGGTGTACGGCGTGGTCATCGCGGTCTCCTTCGTCCGTGTGGTGCTGTCGATCCTAGGCGGCCCGCCGGCCGGCGGGGGCGTGGCCGGCGGGTTGGCGCGTCGAGCCGGGTCACCCCGCGTCTGCGGCGCCGACAGCAGCGCCGCGGTAGGCGACCCCGACGAGCCCGGCGAGCGCGCCGTCGCGCACGAGGACGGGCGTGCGCTCGAGGGGAGCGTCGAGGTCGACCCAGGCTCCGCCGTCGTGCACCTCGCCCGTGGCGAGGTCCGTCCACGTGGCTCCGCCGGGCAGGTACGCCCGGCGACGGCGAGCCCCGGCCTCGAGGACGGGCGCCACGAGGACGTCACGGCCGAAGAGGAACTGGTCGCCGATGCGCCAGGCCTCGGCGTCGTCGGGGAACCCGTGGAAGAGTCCGCGCATCACCGGCTGACCGTCCTCGTGCGCGGCGCGCATGGCCTCGCGCGTGTAGTCGCGCAGCGCCTCACGCAGGTGCACGTGCCGTGCGAGCACCTCGTAGACCGCCTCGCCGTAGCTCCACAGCTCGTTGCCGGCGCCGGAGTGGCAGCGCGCCGAGCCGTCGGCGGCCGTCACGCCGCGCTGCGGCGACCGGTCCCCGTGCAGCCGCATCACCGGCATGAACGTCGCCATCTGGAACCAGCGCAGCAGGAGCTCGTGGAAGGCGGGGTCGTCGACGTGACCGCCGTAGAAGCCGCCGATGTCCGTGGTGAACCACGGGATGCCCGCGGCGCCCATGTGGATCCCGGCCGTGACCTGGCGCCGCATCGACTCGAACGAGGAGTGGATGTCGCCGGACCAGACGAGCGCGCCGTAGCGCTGGGAGCCGGCCCACGCGCAGCGCACGAGGTTGACCGGGCCGGACGCGTCACGAGCGGCACCGCCCGCCTGCCGGTCCGCGACCTGGCCCTCCGCCACCGCGCGCGAGAACAGCTGCGGGTAGACGTTGCCGACCTGGATCGCCGGGCCGGCGTGGTAGCGGTAGGCCTCGTACTCGTAGAAGACGAACTCGGGCTCGGCCTCGTCCAGCCAGAACAGCGGCACCCCCGGGTAGTTCCGCCGCAGCGTCTCCCAGAGCCACGCCCGCGCACCGGGGTGGGTGACGTCGAGGAACCGCGAGGGCCCCTGGAAGGACATCTGCGCGTCCACACCGCGGTCGGACCGCACGAGGTACCCGCGTCGCGCGAGCTCCGCGTAGTTCTCCGACTCGTAGGAGACCTGCGGCCAGACGGACACCATGAGCGCGACGCCGAGCTCGGCCAGCTCGGCGACCATCGCCGCGGGGTCGGGCCAGAACTCCTCCTCCCACCGGTAGTCGCCCATGTGCGGCCAGTGGAAGAAGTCCGCGACGATGACGTCGAGCGGCAGGCCGCGCGCGGTGTGCTCGCGGGCCACCTCGAGCAGCTCGGCCTGCGTGGTGTAGCGCAGCTTGCACTGCCAGAAGCCCAGCCCGAGCTCGGGCATCATCGGGGCGTGACCGGTCGCGTCCGCGTACGCGCTCGCGATGTCCGACGGCGTGTCGCCCACCGTGAGCCAGTAGTCCACCTGGTCGGTGAGCTCGGCGACCCACTCGGTGCGGTTGCTCGCGAACGTGGCACGACCGACGGCGGGGTTGTGCCAGAGGAAGCCGTAGCCGGCGCTCGAGACCACGAACGGCACGCTCGCCTGGGAGTTGCGGTGCGCGAGCTCGAGGGTCGAGCCCTTGAGGTCCAGCAGGTCCTGCTGGTACTGACCCATCCCGACCAGGCGCTCCTCGCGCGGTCCGACCAGCGACACCGTGAGACGGTGCCCGGCGCCGCGCGGGTCGTACTGGCGCGCGCGGCGCTTGAGTGCGCCGCCCTCGTGCTCCTCCTCGAGCACGAGCCGGTCCCCGCGGTAGAACGCGAGGTGGCAGCTCGAGCGCAGGTACCCCGCCTGACCGTCCATCCCCTGTCGCGCGGTCAGGACGACCCGGAGGTCGCCCTGCACGAGCGTCCCGACGGCGCCGTCCGCGGTCTCGGTGACCGTGAGCTCCGGGCCGGCGTCGCCGCCCGCGTCGGTGATCGCGGGGTCGGGCGGCAGGAGCGCCCAGTCGTGGTCGCGCAGCTCCCCGCTCAGGGTCGCCCGCACGCGGACGGCGCTCCTGCCCCAGGACTCGACCCGGACGGTCTCGCCGTCGCCGGTCCACTCGAGGGCGGGTCCGGACAGCTGGACGTGGCTGCTCACGCGTGCTCCTCCTGCTTGCGACGGCGACGGCGACGGCGCGATTCGTCGTGGTTCGTCGTGGTCGGTCGTGGTTCGTTTGTCCGTGCGGGTCGTGGTGCTGGGTGGGGGTAGTGCTCGGTCAGCGCGCGGGCGCGAGCGCCGGCGTCGGGGCGCCGTCGGACGCGGCCGTGGGCTCGCCGTCGGACGTGGCGGCGGGCCGTGGCAGGATCCCGCTGCGCCACACCAGGGCGGTGGTCACCCAGGCGGGCGCCATGATCCCGAACACGACCGCGAGTCCGGGGACGACGTAGTAGAGGCACGCCGTCGCCGCCAGCACCGCGGCGCCGCCGAGGGAGATCAGCGGACGCGCCACGACGAGCACGAGCGCTCGCCGCAGCACCCGGAACGGCCCCTCGGCGAAGTGCGCCTGCAGCACCCACACGGTCGCCGTGACGCACATCAGCACGAGCGTGAGGACCCAGAGCAGCACCTGCAGCGCGCCCGCGCCGGCCACCTCGGTCGTGCGCAGCAGGCGGTGGTCCAGCAGGACTAACGCCCATCCCGCCACGAGCGGGAGTCCGACGGCGTTGGCCGGGACGAGCTCACGGCGCCAGGCCCGGTGGAACTCGCGCGGCAGTCGCTCGCGCTCGGCGGTACCCGGCCACCCCTCGGCCGCCATCTGGTCGCGCCTGAGCACCGCGTGCACGGCGGCCGTGGCGGGGGCGATCCCCAGCACGACGGCGCCGAGCAGCGTGTGCGCGACCCACAGCAGCTGCAGCCACAGCAGGCGGCGACCCAGGTCGCCGATCCGCACGTGCCAGTCCAGGACGTTCCTCATCCCTTCACGCTCCCGATCATGACGCCCTTCTCGAAGTACTTCTGCAGGAAGGGGTAGAGCATGATGACGGGCAGCGAGGACACGATGATGACCCCGTACTTGATCTGGTCGGCGTACTGCTGCCCGTAACCGCCACCGGTCCCGCCTGCGCCGCCCGCCCCGCCGGCGAAGGCGGTGTTGGAGATGAGGATGTCCCGGAGCACGATCTGCAGCGGCTGCTTCGCGTAGTCACGGATGAACACGAGACCCGTGAAGAAGTCGTTCCAGTGCTGGACGAGGTAGTACAGCATGATCACCGACAGGATCGCCTTGGACAGCGGGATGGCGATCGTGAAGAAGAACCGGAACTCGTCGGACCCGTCGAGCGTCGCGGCCTCGTGCAGCTCCTCGGGAATCGAGTTCTCGTAGAACGCGCGCGCGATGATGAGGTTGTAGACGTTGAGCGCGCTCGGCAGGATGAACACCCACATGTTGTCGAGCAGATTGAGGTCGCGGTACAGCAGGTAGGTGGGGATCAGCCCGCCGTTGAAGAACATCGTGAACGCGAAGAAGAACATGAGCGGCCGGCGGGCGGCGAACTCACGGCGCGACAGCGCGTACGCCGCCGGGATCGTCACGAGCATGTTCACGGCCGTGCCGAGCACGGTGTAGACGATCGTGTTGCGGTACCCGGTCCAGATGCGCTGGTCGCCGAGGATCTGCTCGTACCCGAACCAGTTGATGCCGCGCGGGAAGAACCAGACCTGGCCACCCTGCACCAGCTGAGGCTGGGAGATCGAGGCGATCGCCACGAAGAAGATCGGGTACAGGGTGACGAAGACGATCAGCACGATGCTGACCGCGACGAGGGCGGCGAAGACGATGTCGCCGGGGCGGTGGTAGCGGACCTTGGTCGTCATGGCGTCTCTCCCCTCACCACAGGCTCGTGTTGGCGAGACGCTTGGCGAGCTGGTTCGCGCCCACGAGGAACGCGAAGTTGATGAGCGTGTTGAACAGGCCGATCGCCGTCGAGTAGCTGAACTGGTTGCCGATGATGCCGATCTTGTACACGTAGGTCGAGATGACCTCGGAGATGGGCAGGTTCAGCGTGTTCTGCATGAGGAAGATCTTCTCGAAGCCCGTGTTGAGCACCCCGCCCATCGTGAGGATGAAGAGGATCACCATCGTCGGTACGAGCGAGGGCAGGTCGACGTTGCGAATGATCTGGAACCGGCTTGCGCCGTCGATCTTCGCGGCCTCGTAGAGCTGGGTGTCGACGTTGGACAGCGCCGCGAGGTAGATGATGCTGTTCCACCCGCAGTGCTGCCACACCTCGGAGATCACGTAGACGGGGATGAAGGCTTTGGGATCACCGAGGAAGTTGATCCCGCTCACGCCGAACCACTCCAGCACCCGGGTGATGAGACCGGTGCTCGGGGAGAGGAACACCTGCAGCATGCCCACGATCACGACGATCGAGATGAAGTGCGGCAGGTACGTGGCGGTCTGGCTGAACCGCTTGCGACGCGGACCGACGACCTGGTTGACGAGCAGGGCGAGACCGATCGGGGCGAAGAAGCCGACTACCAGTGTCGTGACGCTGATGAGCACGGTGTTGCGCATCAACTGCCAGAACTGCGGCGACTCGAAGAACTGCCGGAAGTACTTCAGTCCGACCCAGTCGCCGCCGGTGAGGCCGGCCTCGAAGTCGAACTCGCGGAACGCGAGCTGGATGCCGTACATCGGGGCGTAGGCGAAGACCGCCGTCGCGACGATGGCCGGCGCGAGCATGACCCACAGCTGCCAGCGCCGGCTCAGGTGCTGCCGCAGCCGCTGGGGCCACGGCGATCTCGTGCGCGCGGGCGGCGTCGTCGCCACCTTCGTCTCCAGGGCCACGGCCATGGCTACCTGCCTCTCCGGGCTGCGCCCGGGCCGGTCACGCGGAGCGGCCCGGGCGCGGGGTGATCAGGACTTCGACGCGATGTAGTCGTCGTAGTACGTCTGCAGGATGTCGAGGTTGGCCTGGAGTCCGGCGTTCTCGATCTGCGACACGTAGGAGTCCCAGCCGTCGGCGGCGCCGCCGGAGGTCACCCACTGCGCGAAGGCGGGCATCGCGATGCCCTGGATGGCGGTGTCGTTCACGGCCGTCGTGGACTGGTCCGCGGCGTCGAGCTTGATGAACGGCGCGGGGTAGACGTCCGTGTCCACGTCGAGGTCGGCGAAGGCCGGCTCCAGCGGAACGGCGTTCTCGACCGCCTCGGCGAGGTCGGAGGGCAGCTCGACCTCCATGTTCTCGCGCATGAAGATGGGGCCGTTGTCCGCGAGGCTGGAGGTCCACTTCCACGTCGACGGGTCGAGGTTCGCATCCGCGGGCGGCAGCACCTTGTACTCGGTGTCGCTGACCTTCTCGACGTTCGGGCCGATGTCACCGAAGAGCACCTGGATCGAGATGTCCGGGGAGTAGAACGCGTTGATGACGCGCAGCACCGCGTCCTTGTCCGACGGGTCGGCGGACATCGTGACGTGGTTGCGGGTGAGGTTCTCGAAGTCGTAGGACCAGCGCACCGGGGCGGACTGACCCTCCTCCTGCAGGAGCGGCGCCATCGCGGTGTACTGCTCGTAGACGCCCGGACCGAAGCGGTCGGAGCCGGACCAGCCCCACGAGAAGCCGACGCGGGCGGTGTCGCCCGTGCCGCGGGCCACCGACTGGTAGGTCGAGTAGTCCTGGGTGAAGGCGTCCGCGCTGATCAGGCCGGCCTGCCAGCAGCGGTTGAGGAACTCGACGACGTCGCGGTAGCGCTCGTCGACGAAGAAGTTCTTCACCTCCCCGTCCTCGAGGAAGTACCCGCCACCACCGCCGCCGACGATCTGCATCCCGGTCGAGCCCAGCAGTGCGGACGGCTGGAAGTAGCCGAACCCGGTCGTGCCGACCGGCGCGAAGTCGAACGGGATCTCGTCGGCCTGGCCGTTGCCGTTCGGGTCCAGCTCCTTGAACGCGACGAGCACGTCGAACAGCTCGTCCCACGTGGTCGGCATGTCGAGGCCGAGCGCGTCGAGCCACTGCTGGTTGATGTACTGGTGCGTGATGGCGGTGGGCCAGAACTTCTTGTACGACGGCACCGACTTCTCGGCGTCGTTGAACGTGGCCATCGCCTGGGCGCCGTCGACCTCGTCGAACATCGCCTGGACGTTCGGCAGGGCGTCCATGTCGTCGGAGAGGTCCTCGAACAGCGAGCCGAAGGTGGCCAGGTCCGCATCGGTGATCGCGTTGTTGCCGATGATGAGGTCGGGAACGTCGCCCGCGGCGAGCATCGGGTTCTTCTTCTGGTCCCAGTCGGCCGACACCTCCTCCCACGTGATCGTCACGCCGGCCTCCTCCTCGAGCTGCTTGACCCAGGCCATGTCGGCCATCGGCTTCGTGAGGGGGTGCTTGATCACCATGATCGAGACGGTGGGCGTCTCGCCGTCACCGGCGCCGCTGGAGGCGTCGGAGTCGGTGTCCGAGCCACCGCCGCCGCACGCGGCGAGCACGAGGCTCAGGACGGCCGCGAAGGACGCGGCGGCGGCGGTCCGGGTGTACCGGCGCCGGGTGGGTGGGGCAGCGGTCATGTCTCCTCCTCGAGACGGTTCGTCCGCGTGGGTGCTGGAGGGTGCGGACGAGGGGGTTGGGAAGGTCGGGTGGTGGGGCGGCGGTCAGGTCAGCGGTCGACCGGGAGCCACACCCGCATCGCGCCCGGGGAGCGGTTGCCCCAGGTCGCGAACGGGATGGCGGCGACGTCCAGGCTCGGCGAGCCCTCGGTCGCGACCGGCGCACCAGCGCCGGAGTAGAGGGTGTCCGGGCGGTCCACGACCGCGCAGCGCACCGTGAGCGTGCCGTCGTCGGCCACGCCGACCCCCTGCGCGGGCAGGAGGACGAGGTCGTCGACGGCGACGCCGTCGGGCAGGTCGGCCTGCTCCACACAGTGGACGACGGGACCGCGCTCGACGGCGAGGCACCCACGCACGGCGTCGACCCGGTGGTGGGCGCGGGTCAGGCGGGGCGTGAGGTCGAGGGAGAGCGTGTAGCGCGCGCCGTCGACGAGCGGCAGGCGCGCGTAGCCGTCCGCATCGGCGCGGGCGGCGCCCGAGCCCCCGTCTGCCCGTGAGGTGAGCTCGGCGTCGGGCGACCAGCTCGGAACACGTACGGCGAGCCGGACGCCGTCGCGCACGTGCCCGTGCACGCTCACCTCGACGCGCCCGTCGGCGGGGTAGGCCGTGGTGACGCGGACGACCGCCTCGCCGAGGTCGGCCGGCAGGTCGATCTCGGCGGCGGCCAGCTGGTGCAGCCACAGCGCGTCGGCGGTGGTCGAGGCGACGTAGGCACCCAGCTGCGCGACGGTGCGTCCGATGTTCGGGGGGCAGCACGCGCACACGTACCAGGGCGTGCGCTCGCGCGGCGCGTTCTCCTCGGAGTAGCGGTCCGGACGCTGCTGGAGCGGGTTGGAGTAGAAGAACCGGGTGCCGCCTCCGTCGATCGAGGCCGCGAGCGCGTTGTGGATCTCGCGCTCGATGGTCTCGGCGTACGTCGCGGCGCCCGCCGCCCCGCCGGCCAGGAGCATGCGCCAGGTCCAGTGGATGTCCGCGATCGTGGCGCAGGTCTCGGCGTAGGCCCGCTCGCTGGGCAGCTCGTAGTCGTCGCCGAACGCCTCGTCACGGTGTCGCGAGCCGAACGCGCCCGAGAGGTACATCTTCCGCTCGTGCGCGCTGGACCACTGCGCGTCCATCGCCGCCAGGAGCGTGGCATCGCCCTGCTCGAGGTAGACGTCGGTCACCCCCGCGTTGAGGTACAGCTGGCGCACGGCGTGCCCGACGGCGTCGCGCGCCTCGCGCACGGGGGCGTGGTCCTGGAAGTACCGCGCCCCGAGGCCGCCGACCTTGAGCAGGCCCTGTCCGCGCAGCTCCACCATGTGCGCCGCGAGCGCGAGGTAGCGCTCCTCACCCGTGTGCCGGTACAGCTCGACGAGCGCCGTCTCGATCTCGGGGTGACCGCAGATGCCCTGCTCGCGCCCCGGTCCGAACCGGCGGTCCAGGAGGTCGGCGAACCGGCGGGCCAGCACGAGCAGGTCGTCGCGCCCGTTGGCGCGGTCCAGCGCGACGGCCGCCTGGATCATGTGGCCCAGCACGTACATCTCGTGCGTGAGCTCGAGCTGGACGAACTTGAGCTCCGGGTGGACGCCCTGGATCCACGAGTGCACGTAGCCGCTCGGCTCCTGGACGCGGGCGACCAGGCCGATCACGTCGTCGAGCCAGGCGTCGAACTCGGTGGTGCCGGTGCGCGCGATCTCCCACGCGACCGCCTCGATCACCTTGTACAGGTCGGAGTCGGCGAACCAGAAGCCGCGGAACTCGGCGCCGGACTCCCCGATCACCCGCCGCAGGTTGTCCAGGATCCCCCACTCCTCGATCTGCTCGATGCAGTGCGGGAGCGTCGCGCTCGCGTTGAGCGACTGCCAGCTGGCGAGCGGACCGTCGGTGAGGCGCACCTCGCGCACACCGAGCGGGGTGTGGACGGCGTGCGCCGCGCTCGGCAGAGCGGGCGCGGCGACGTCACGGGCGTCGTCGACGCGGCTCACGGCCGTGCTGCTGGTGGTGCTGGCGGTCATCGTGGGTCTCCTTCGACCGGGTGGCTGGGGGCGAGTCTGTCCCGTCGAGTTCAGCGTTGTCAACAGCGAGCCATCATCGTTGTCAATCGTTACTCGACCGTGACACTTTCCAAGCGGTGGGCCGATGTGAACGTTCGACACGCATTCTCGAGTCCAGCGGCCGCCGAGGCGACCCGAGGGCCCCGCCGGGGCTCCGCGGGTCGCCTGCTCGTCAGACGGCGCGAGTCAGCGGGCAGGTCTGCGTGCGGTCAGGCCTTGCCGTCCGCGCGCGAGCGGCTCGACTCCCGCACCACGAGGTCCGCTCCGGTGCGGATCTGGCGAGGCTCGCCGTCGTACCCGTCGAGCCGTTCGACGAGCATCGCGACGGCGTGCTCGACCATCTCCGCCTTGCGCGGGTTGACCGTCGTGAGGGTCGGGGTCATGAACTCCCCCTCCGCCGTGTCGTCGAACCCGGTGACCGCGACGTCGTCCGGGATGCGCCGACCGTGGCTGCGCAGCGCGCGAGTCGCCCCGATCGCCAGGGCGTCGTTGATGCACAGCACCGCGTCGAAGGACCGCCCCGAGAGCAGGAGCGCCACCATGGCCTCGTACCCGGACATCCGGCGGTCCCAGTCCGAGCCGAAGGCGAACAGTGCGGGATCTGGCTCGAGTCCCGCCTCGGCGAGCCCGTCCACGTACCCCTGGTACCGGTCGCCGTGCGGAGTGCTGGAGCCCAGGTCGTTCCAGAGCAGCGCGATGCGGCTGCGCCCGGTGGACAGCAGGTGCCGAGTCGCGGCTCGCGCACCCTCGTGCTCACCCATCACCACGCAGTCCACGCTCTGCATCGGCGGACCCCCGAGCGTCACGAGGGGTCGGTGCTCGACCCCGTCCACCATCTCCTCGACGAAGGCGTGCGGACACAGGATCACGCCGTCGACGTCCGGGGTCGTGGTTCCGATCACCGCGTCGCGCTCGGCTGCGCCGTCGGGGGCGATCCGCAGGGTGGTGGCATAGCCCCGATCTGCGAGCGCCAGGATGAGACCCTCGGCCACCTCGGCGAAGTACGGCTGGTAGAGCATCGGCACCACGACCGCCACCCGTCCCGTCCGTCCGGACGACAGGCCCCGGCCGGCGAGGTTCGGCTGGTAGCCGAGCTCCTCCACCAGCCGCAGCACCCGCTCGCGTGTCGCCGGCGAGACCCCCGGACGCCCGAGCAGGACGTTGGAGACCGTCTTGGTCGAGACGCCGGCGGCGGAGGCGACGTGCGCCATCGTCGTCGTCATGCGACCCCCTGGCCGAGGGTGGTCTCGCGGCGCACGAGGCTCACGGGCGCGAGCACGTGTCGACCCGCCTGGGGCGGCGTGGAGGACAGCCCGTCCAGCAGGAGGTCGAGCGCGTGCCGCGCGAGTGCGGCCGGACCCGGGTCGATCGTCGTGAGCGACGGCGTGGCGAACAGTCCCTCGTCGATCCCGTCGAACCCTGTGACCGCCACCGCGCGCGGCACCTCGACGCCCCGTTCGGCGAGGACGTGCAGGACGCCGGTGGCGATCTCGTCGCTGGCGCAGACGACGGCGTCGACGTCGGGCGACGACGCCAGGAGGGACTCGGCCGCCGCCGCTCCGTCGGCGCGCGTGGTGACCCTGGAGACCCGCGGCAGCGTGTCCGGGGAGTCGGGCGACAGCGCGGCCGCGATCACGGCCTCCCCGCTGGTGAACCTGTCCCAGCCGATGAGCGCGGGCCGCCGCCGCCCCATCACGACGAGGTGCCTGGCCAGCAGCGACGCCGCCTCCACCAGGTCCACGCTGACCGCGTCGACCCCGTCGACCGGCTCGGCCTGGACGAGCACGACGGGCCGCGTGCGCAGCAGCTCGGGATCGAGCCCGTCAGGCAGCCGTCCCATGACCAGCGCCCCGTCGAAGGAGCGCCCGACCGACGAGAGCACCGCCTCCACGCGTGCGGGATCGCGGTGGGTCGGCTCGACGGCGGCCTGCATGCCGCGTCGGTTCGACTCGACCACGAGGGCCTCGGCGAGCAGCGCGTGGTAGGGCCGCTGCAGGTGCGGCACCGCGACGGCGACGACGTTGGTGCGGCCGGTCCTCAGGGCGCGCGCACTGCCGTTGGGCACCCAGCCGAGCTCTGCGATCGCCGCGCGAACGCGTCGGATCACCTCGGGGCGGATGTGGGGCTCGAGGTTGACCACACGCGACACCGTCTTCAGGGAGACGCCCGCCAGCGCGGCGACGTCGCGCATCGTGGCGGCCATGGGCCACAGGGTAGACGCAGGGGAGCGCCGCGCGGTGCGGTAGGTTCATCGTTGTCATTTCGGACTGCGCCCGTCGAGGGAGACGCACATGGCGACGACGCCCACCCCCACGCCCCCGATGGGCTGGAACAGCTGGGACTCCTACGGCACCACCGTCACCGAGGCCGAGGTGCTCGCCAACGCACGCTTCATGGCCGAGCACCTCCTGCCCCACGGCTGGGACACGGTGGTCGTGGACATCGACTGGTCCGATCCCACCGCGCGCTCCCACGGGTACAACGCCGACGCGCCGCTCGCGATGGACGCCTGGGGTCGCCTGCAGCCCGACGTCACCCGGTTCCCGAGCTCGGTCGACGGCGCCGGCTTCGGCCCGCTCGCGGACGCGGTGCACGCGCTCGGACTGCGCTTCGGCATTCACACGATGCGCGGCATCCCGCGCCGCGCGGTCGCGCAGGCCACTCCGATCCTCGGGACTGATGGCACCGACGCCACCGCAGCCGACGTCGCGGACGCCACCAACGTGTGCGAGTGGAACCCCGACATGCTCGGCCTGAACCACGCCCACCCCGCCGCGCAGGCCTACTACGACTCCACGCTCGCGCTCTACGCCTCCTGGGGCGTGGACTTCATCAAGTGCGACGACATGCTCTGGCCCTACCAGGCGCGCGACATCGAGGCCTACGCGCTCGCGATCGAGCGCTCGGGCAGGTCGATCGAGCTCAGCCTCTCCCCCGGGCGCGACCTCTCGCTCACCCGCCTGGACCATCTGCGCGAGCACGCCACGATGTGGCGGATCTGCGACGACCTGTGGGACCGGTGGGAGGACGTCGAGGCCAACTTCGCCCGGTTCGCGCGCTGGGCGCCGCACGCCGGTTCCCACGGCTGGCCCGACGGCGACATGCTCCCCCTCGGCCGCATCGGCCTTCGGGCCGAGCGCGGCGAGCCGCGCGACAGCCTCCTCACGCCGGCCGAGCGCCGCACCCTCATGACGCTGTGGTGCGTCGCGCGCTCGCCCCTCATGGTGGGCGGAGACCTGCCCACGTCCTCCCCGGAGACGATCGCCCTGCTCACGAACCCCGGCGTGCTCGCCCTCCTGCGCACGACGGCGTCGCGCGAGGTCTTCCGCGAGGGTCCCCTCGTGCTGTGGTCGGCACAGGGGCACGACGGCGCCGCGTACGTCGCGGCCTTCAACACCGGCGAGGCGCCGCTCGCCGTCGCGCTCGACGCCGGCAACGTCGACCTCCCGACCACGCTGGACGGTGAGGTGCGCGAGCTCTGGCGCGACGCCGTCGTGCGTCGCACCGCGGTGACCGAGCAGAGCGACGCGGCGCGCGGTGTCGCCCCGGGCAGCGTCGCGCTCCACGTGGAGATCGCGCCGCACGACGTCGTCCTGCTGCGGCACGCCGCCCCCTGACGCACGTGGGCGCGACACGCGGGACGCCGCGGCGCAAGCCGGGATGAGCCGCGGGGTGAGACACTCGGCGGCGCGCGTCGCACGAGCGCCGCGCGCCCGACGTCCGATCGGAACGCATGCTCGCGCTGCAGCTCCTCGCCCACCTCCTGCCGGCCCTCACGGCCGGGCTGCTGGGGGTCCTCGCGCGGCGCGGCCACGACGCGGGTGCCACCCCTGGACCGACGGGGGTGACGCCGTCGTCGTCGGGGCCTGGGGCCGCGGGCCGGGTCGCGCACCTCGCGCCGCTCGCGCTGGTGCCGGTCGCTGTCCTCGACGTGCTCGGGGCGAGCGAACCGGCCGCGTGGGGTGTGGGCCGGCTCGACGTCGTGAGCCGTCCGCTGCTGCTCGTCGCGGTGACGCTCTACGCCGGGGCGCTCGTGCTCTCCGCCCGGTCCGGGTCGGCCGCGGCGTCGCGGCTGACCAGCAGGCTGCTCGTGTGCTTCACCGGGAACGCCCTCGTCCTGTCCGCCGTCGACGTGGCGACTTTCGCCGTCGGCTGCGCGATCGTGACGTCGATGGTCTACGCGATGATCCTCGGCCAGGAGTCACCGCTCGCGCGCAGGGCCGCGCGGACCTACCTCGCGTTCGGCCTCGTCGGCGACGCGTTCGTGCTCGCGGCGCTCGTGCTCGTGGTCGCCGCGGGCGGGTGGCGGGTGGCCGACGCCCCGGCAGCCGTCGCGGCGTCGCCCCTCGCGCCGCTCATCGTGGCGCTGCTGCTGCTGGGGTTCGGTGAGTGGGCGTGCACGTTCCCGCTGCACGGCTGGCTGCCGCTCGTGGAGTCCGGCGTCTCGATCCCGGTCGGCGCGGTGCTGAGCGGCTGCGTCATCAAGATCGGCCTCGTCGGGTGGCTGCGGTTCCTGCCGCTCGGCGAGGCCGCGCTGCCGGTGTGGGGCGGTGGCCTCGTCGTGCTCGCGCTGCTGGGTGCCGGTGTCGCGCTGCTGCCCGGCGTGCGCAGCAACGACCCGGACGCGTCCCTCGCGTTCAGCTCGGTCTCCCAGATGGGCTTCCTCGGCGTCATCGTGGGCGTCGCGCTGAGTGCGCCGGAGCTCGCGACGGCGTGCGTGCTGTCCGCCGTCGTGTACGCGGTGCACCACGGCATGGCGAAGGGCGGGCTCATCCTCACGGTCGCCGTGTGGGCGCGCTACGGTGGCGGACCCCAGCGGCGCTGGGTCGTGGCGGGTGGCGTGGTGCTCGCGCTCGCCGTCGCCGGGGCGCCGCTCGGAAGCGGCGCCGTGGCGAAGTACGCCGCCAAGAGCGCCGTGGCTGCGGCGCCGTTCCTGCTCGACGTCACCGCGCTGCTCCCGTTCGTCGCGACCGCCACCACGCTGATCCTCGCGCGTGCGGCGTTCACGCTGCGCAGCCACATCGCGCCGGCCAGGCAACGCGCCGACGGGTGGTTCGTGGCGTGGGCGGCGCTCGTGCTCGGCGGCACCGCGGCCACCTGGTACCTCGCCGGGCAGTGGGTCCCGATCGTCTCGGTCCCGAGGCTCGACGCCGTCACGGTGGCCGCTGCCTCCTGGCCCGTCCTGCTCGGGCTCGCGATCGCGGCGCTGGTGTGGTACGCGTCCCGGCGGGGCTGGCTGCCGAGCTGGGCGACCGACCGAGGCCTGCCCCGCGGGGCGCTCGAGGTGGTGCTCGACGAGGGCGGCCGCCCGCGGCACTGACCGTGCCGCGCCGACCCCCGCCCCGCCGTCGGCGCCTCAGAGCCCGACGGGCACCCGCGTGACGAGCCCGACGTCGGCCAGGAACCAGGTCAGCGCCGAGACCGCCATTCCGGTGGCCACGGAGTTGCCGCGCACGGTGGAGATGCGGAGCGTCATGTCGACGGCCGACTCCCCCGGCGCCTGCGCGACCAGGGTCGAGCGAGTCAGCGGCAGCAGGTGCTCGCCGAGCGCCCACGCCGTCCAGCCCGTCAGGGCGACGGCTTCGGGGTTGAGGATCGCCACCAGGTCGGCGATCGCCGACCCGAGGTAGCGCGCGGTGCGCGCGATGGTCTCCAGAGCGGCCGGGTCGGGCTCCGGCGCGGCGAGCTCGCCCGCGAGCGCCTCGATGACGTCGCGCTGAGCGCCGACCCGCACGAGCGGGTTGTCGGGATCGATCTCGCGCAGCGTCTCCAGGATGCCCGGCGCGCCGACGTAGGCCTCGACGCATCCGCGCCGACCGCACCGGCAGGCGCGGCCGTCCAGCACGAGGAGGGAGTGACCCCACTCGCCGGCCGAGCTCGTCGCGCCGCGCAGGATCTCCCCGCCGATCACGATCCCGGCGCCCACGCCCGTGCCGAGGTTGATCGTGATCATCGAGTCGCAGTCGCGCCCTTCCCCGAACCAGAGCTCGGCAGCCGCGACCGCCTTGAGCGGGTTGTCGACCACGACCGGCAGGGCGAGCCGCTCCCGGATCCGGTCCACGCCGGTCTCGTGCCACGTCAGCTCGGGCACCACGACGGACGTGCTCCCGCCCCGCACCACGAGACCGGGCAGCGAGACGCCGACGGCGAGCACCGCCTCCCGCTCGGCGCCCGCGCTCGCGAGCGCGGTGTCCACCGCGCGCTCGATGCCGTCCACGACGTACTCGACCGTGTGCTCGTGCTCGTCCCGGTGCACGACGGCGGACTCGACCTCGTCGAGGGAGGTGTTGAAGACCGTGGCACGCACGTACGTCTCCGCCACGTCGACGCCGACCACGAGACCTCGTGCGGCGTTGATGTGGAGCACCCGGGTCGGGCGCCCGATCCCGCCGGACGTGGTCCGGCCCTCGGTGACGATGCCCGCGGTGATCAGCTCGCCCACCACGGTGGCCACCGTCGCCGGGCTCAGCCCGGTCTCGCGCACGAGCTCGTTGCGGGACGCCTCCCCCGCCACGAGCAGCGCCTTCATCACGTCGAGTCTCGACTCGCTCCTGATGTCGCGCGACGTCAGTCGCTGGACCGCCACGCTCACCCCCACCTGGTTCCGGTCATGGTAACCACGAGCAGCTCTGCGCACCGCTGAGCCTCGGTGAGCACACGTCTCGCGCCGTCGGACAGGGCCGCCCGACACGTCGTCCGGCGGCGTGGCGCCGTCACTGCGGCGTCGGTTCCGCCCACGCCCTGCGCAGCTCCGGGACGCCGGGGCCCGCCATGCCGCGGACGAGCAGCCGCACGGCGCCGGTGTTCCACGCCGCCGGCAGCCAGGTCCGGTGCGCGTCACCTCCGGTGAACCTCGGACGTGCCGGGTCGTCGAGCCAAACCCGGCCGAGCAGCTCCCGGCCGGCCACCACCGAGACGCGCACCTGCTGACCGGCGAACCGCAGCGACAGCCCGCCCGCGGGCACGCGCAGCGCAAGGACGCGCTCCTCGCCCGGCTCGAGGGCCAGGGGGAGCTCGATCGCGTCGGCCGTCTCGGCCGCGTCCGCGACCCGCGCCAGGTAGACGTCGTCCGGCTCGGGCTGCACGCTCCAGTCCCGGACCTCGCTCAGGCGCAGCAGCCGGGCGGCGCCGAGCGATCCCGGCAGGTGCGGCAGGGTCACGGTGACGTCGCGCCCGCGGCCCGGCTCGAGGTGCAGCCAGGGCTCGTGCGCGCTGACGAGGCGAGGCTCGCCGTCGAGCGTCACCTCGACCGCGCCGGGCACCTCGGACAGGTGCAGCGCGTAGTGGTGCTCACCGTCGACCGGGAGCGTGCGGCGGTAGGTGATCGGAAGCCCGACGCGGGTGCTGCTCCAGCCGCCGAGCGTGCGCAGCGGCGCGGGCCGGCCGCTCCACTGTCCTTCGACCCGCCAGAGCGCGCCGACGTCGTCGCGCCCGGTCACGGCCCACACCCGGCCGAGCCCGCGCAGCGAGCCGAGCCGCAGGCCCGGCAGCCGCGCGTCGTCGAAGTTGGCGTGCCCCCACGTCTCGGCCGTGACGGCCACCTCGGCGGCGTCCGCGACGTCGAGCAGGGTGGTCGCCCCGAACGGCGTGAGCGTGCGGTGGGCGATCGACGCGTCCCCGTCGCCCGTGAGCAGCGCGACGTCCAGGATGTCGCCCGCGCCCTCGAGCAGCAGCTCGCGCACGTCGGCCACGGAGGCGCGGTAGTGGGTGCGGCCACGCCACACCCCCACCTCCTCCGACCAGGGCGCGACGGCGTGCCGCTGCGGTGCGGGCAGCTCCGCCGCCCGCAGCGCGCGCAGCGGCCCGAGCTCCTGCGCCTCGTCGGAGACGGGGGTCGCGGCGTCCGCGTCGGCGTCGGCGTCCGCGTCGGCGTCGGCGTCCGCGTCGGCGTCGGCGTCCGCGTCGGCGTCGGCGTCGAGAGAGGCTGGGCCGGCCACGTCCTGCGGGTGCACCACCTCGACGTCCCAGGTGGAGTCGCCCACGGCCACCCGGTGTTGCACGGCGGCCCCGGGCGCAGGCGCGTCAATCTCGAGGACCGTTCGCTCGCCGTCGGGCGCACGAAGGACCAGCGCGCTGCGGCCGGTCGCCGCCAGCGTGAGGCCCGTCGGGTCGGCGGCGACGAGGTCCGCGGTGGCCAGCTCGAGCGTGCCCGGCAGGCCGAACCGCGCGAGCGGCAGCTCCGCCAGCACGAGCAGGCAGATCAGCCCTGGCAACGGCGCGCTCACCCGATCGGGCCCGACGGCGAGGCTCACCTCGGCGTCGACGTCGCCGAGGTTCGGCACGGCCAGCAGGCTCGCGCCGCTGGGCATCCGCAGCCTCGACGGCGAGGCGCTGGTCGGCGCGTCGGTCGCGTAGGCGCCGACCGCCGCCTCGGGCAGTCCGCGCGCGAGGTCGGCGCCGAGCAGCCGGACGAGGGCCGCGAGCACCCGCGCGTCGGCGAGCTCCGGACGCGCCTGCCCGACCGGGGAGAGGAAGCCGTGGAAGTCGTAGTCGTGGGCCATGAAGCCGGCGGGGTCGCCCCAGTTGCCGACCGACGGCGTGAAGCCGACGTTGTACCCCGAGGCCTGCAGGTAGGGCGCGACCAGACCCGCGCCGCTGGCGACGAGCCGGCGCAGGGTGGCGTGCGCACGGTTGGTCTCGGTCACCAGGAGCGGCAGGCCGCGCTCGGCGAGCAGGTGGCGGTAGCGCCGGACCTCGGGCTCGACGAACGGGGAGCGGTCGTCAGGGTAGAAGTTGCAGGCGGGCACAACACCCGGCACGTCCCCGGTGGCGCCGGCGAGATCACCCTGCCCGGCGCACGCGATCAGCGGCACCTCGATGCCGTGCGCGCGGGCCATCTCGGCGAGCGCGCCGACGTACGCGGTGCGGTCGCGGGTGTCGAAGAAGTCCAGCTCGTTCTCCAGCTGGACGGCGACGACGCTGCCGCCGCGGCCGAGCTGGCGCTCGGCGAGGATCGGCAGCGCGCGGTCGAACCAGGCACGCACCGCGTCGAGGTAGCGGGGCTCGGCCTGCCGAAGGCCATCGGTCCCGGCGAGTCCGAGCCAGGCCGGCAGCGCTCCGCCGTCCCACTCGGAGCAGATGTAGGGCCCGGGGCGGGCGATCACGCGGAGCCCGGCCTCGTGGGCGAGGTCGAGGAACGCGGCGACGTCGCGCCGACCCGTGAAGTCCCACTCGCCCGGGGCGAGCTCGTGGAAGTTCCACGGCAGATAGACGTCGATCGCCTGGTACCCGGACGAGCGCACCTGAGCCAGCCGGGCGGACCACAGCTCACCCGGGATCCGGAAGTAGAACAGCGAGGCGCACAGCACCACCTCGTCCAGCCCGGGCAGCCCCGCCCCGCTCGGCTCCGGCAGGACGCCGGCCGGGGCCGGCTGCTCGACGACGGTCATGCGACACCCTCCGGGGCGGTCGGGACGTACTTCGCGAAGATCGCGCTGAACAGGAACGCGTTGACGACGGCGATCGCGGCGAACCCGAAGGCCAACCACAGCAGTCCGTAGCCCACGAGGTGGGGGTAGAAGATCGTGATGACCACGGGCAGGCCCGTCGTCAGGAGAAACGCGAGCGACGCGAAGAGGTGGCGCAGCGACATCTTGCGGGCGTTGCCCAGCACCTCTCTGGTGGACCCCTCGAACTTCGCGAGATACGGAAACACGAAGAGCGCGCCGATCACAGCCTGGAACGTGACGAGGAACAGCACGATGTAGAGCGCGAACCGGACGATCGAGGCGATGGCCAGGCCGTCGGCGATGAGGAACCACGCGACCAGCACGACGGCGAGCCCCACCACGATCCCGAACAGGACCGTCGCCTGGCGCAGGTTCTGCCGGAAGGACCGGCGGTAGCAGTCCAGGACCGACTCGCACTCGCCGTCGACGATCCTCAGCGCGGTGTAGTTCAGCGCGGTCAGCGACGCGCCGATCGTCACGATCGGCAGCGAGGTGAGGACGAACACCAGGTTCAGCACCATCACGTCCGCGACCTTGCTGAGGAACCGCAGGAGCGCGGAGTCCGCCTCGAAGATGCTCGTGCTCACGTCGTCCTCGTCTCGTCGTGGTGGGCGGGTGGAGCCGGACGTCCGATCGACGTCCGGCCCCATCCGGATCGTGCTGGGTGTCGTGCGGGATCGTGCAGGAAGCGGACTACTTCAGGCCCTGCTCCGAGGCCCAGGCGTCCATGTCCGCCTGGAGGGACTCCCGCACCTCGTCGTAGCCGGCGGCCGCCAGCTCGGCCCGCATGTCCTCGATGGCCGCAGCCGGGTCGTCGAACTTCCCGTACATGAGCTGGGGCAGGTAGGTCGAGAGCACGCCGCCGATCGTGGCCAGCGAGGAGTCGATCGAGTCCTTGTTGAAGACGAGGGTCTCGTACGGGTAGTCCTCCGCGACGGCGTCGAGCGCCTCGTACGTCTCCCACTTGTTCGGGGCGTCGGTCACCTTGTCGTACTCGTACTCGTCCATCCGGCCGCCCCAGAAGTTCGAGCCGAGCGCGTCGGTGGAGGAGTCGTAGCCCTCGGGGTAGTCCAGCTTGCCGTCGTCGGTGAGGATGTAGTCGGTGCCCTCGATGCCGAAGTTCAGCAGGTCGTAGTCCGTCTGGTCGTTGCGGATCAGGTCGTAGACCTGCAGCGCCTTCTCGGGGTTCTTCGAGGCCGCGCTCACCGCCATCGCGCCGTGCGTCTTGAGGTCCTTGAAGATGTTCCCGTTCTCCTGACCGAAGTAGAACATCTTCGGGTCCGAGCCCTCCTGCTTGGTCGTCATGTTGTTGACGATCTGGGTGAGGAAGGTCTGGGTGTGGTGCTGGTCCGCGCCGGACAGGCCCGCGTAGAACTCCTCACGGGTGTCGCCCGTGTAGTTGATCGCGTCCTCCCGCCACACGCCCATGTCGTTCCACTCCTTGGCGAGCTCGGCGGCCTCGAGCAGCGCGTCACCCTCCATGAAGTTGGAGCTGATCGTGTACGGGTCCGACTTCGTGGTCTCGAAGATCGAGTAGTTGCCGGTCGCGACACCCTGGAGCGTGATCGCGTCCGTGTGCCCCTGCAGGTAGCCGGTGAGCGCGGCCATGTTCGCGCCCGCCACGTCCCAGGGGTAGGCCTCGGGCTGGTTGTCCTTGACCCACTGGAAGTACTGGGTGAAGTCCTCGAACTTCGTGATCTCGCCGTTCGCGAAGCCGGCCTCCTTGGCCCAGTCGCCGCGGTAGAAGAACCCGTGGTTGGTGTACTGCGTGTAGTTGTCCTCCGGGATGAAGTAGATCTCGCCGTCGAGCTTGGTGAGGTCCCAGTCGCCGGAGGCCGAGACCTGCTCCCAGGTCTTCGGGGCGTTCTCCTTGAGCATGTCCTCCGACAGGGGCAGGAACGCGCCCTTCTCGGCGTTCTCCCAGGCGAACAGCCAGTCGGTCGCGGTGGTGACGAGGTCGACCGAACCGTCGTTGGCGAGCAGCTGCACGTTGTACTGGGTCTGCCAGTCGGCCCACTCCACGTAGTACAGCGAGAGCTCGGCGCCCGCCTGCTCGCGCAGGTTCGCGTTGAGCTCGTCCAGCATCGCCTCGAGCCGGCCGTTGGTCGGCTTGTCACCGAGCACGAGCATCGTGATCGGGGTGATGTCGCCCGACGCGCCGCCGTCGGCGTTGCCGCCGTCGCTGTCGCCGCCGCTGCCGCAGGCGGCGAGAGCCACGCTGGACAGCGCGAGGGTGGCGGCGACCGCCCCCGCCTTGGTGATCGTTCTGCGCTTCATCGGAGAATCCTCTGCTCCCTTGTAGGTGATTCCGGGTGGTGCTGGTCGTGGTGGTGGATCCGGTGGTGCTGGTTCTGGTTCTGGTGCTGGTCGTGGTGGTGGATCCGGTGGTGCTGGTTCTGGTTCTGGTGCTGGTCGTGGTGGTGGATCCGGTGGTGCTGGTGGTGCTGTCTGGTGAGTCCTGCGGGTGCCGCGCGACGCTGCGGGTCGGGACGGCGCGAACCAGCCGCCCCGCAGAGCCGGCGGGTCCGGGGGTCAGCCCTTGACGGCGCCGACCGTGAGGCCGGTGACGAAGTACTTCTGGACGAACGGGTACATGAGGACCACGGGCCCGGTCGCGATCACGGCGGTCGCCATCTTGAGCGTGTTCGACGGCAGCTGCGCCACGCTGACGTTCGCTCCGGCGACCGAGTTCTTCAGCGCGTTCGCCGTGTTGACCACGTTGTAGAGGTAGTACTGCAGCGGCTTGAACTCGACGGCGCTGCCGAGGTAGAGCGAGGAGAGGTACCACTCGTTCCAGTAGCCCAGTGCGAGGAAGAGCCCGACGGTGGCCAGCGCCGGCTTGAGCATCGGAAGGACGAGCTGGAGGAAGATGCGGAAGTCGCCCGCGCCGTCGATCTTCCCGGACTCCACGACCTCCCACGGGATCGAGCGGCAGAAGTTCTTCATGAGGATGATCAGCCACGGCGTCATGAGCAGCTGCAGGAACACCGCCAGGTACGAGCCCTTGAGGCCCAGCACCTGCGTCACCCACAGGTAGGTGGGAGCGAGGCCCGCGGAGAACAGCGTCGTGAAGTAGATGAAGAACGAGAGATAGTTGCGGTAGGCGAAGTCGCGGCGCTGGAGCGCGAAGCCCGTCATCGCGATGACGAAGAGCCCGATGGCCGTCCCGAGCACGGTCATGACGATCGTCACGACGTAGGAGCCGGCGATCGCGCGTGGGAAGCGGAAGATGAACTCGTACGCCTCGGTGGAGAACTCCCGCGGGAAGAGCCCGAAGCCGTCTCGCATGATCGAGGCCTCGCTCGAGAAGGAGGCCGAGATGATGAGGATGAACGGCAGCGCGCAGAAGATCGTGAAGAGTGTCACGACGACGTAGGAGACCCCGCGCAGCGCGTAGTCGCTCGCGCCGAGCTTGACCTTGGTGGTGCCGGCCTTCGTCGCCGGCAGGGCTGCAGCTGTGGTGGTCATGGTGGCTCCCGGTCAGAACAGCGCGTAGTCGGGATTCATCCGCCGCACGATCCAGTTGCACAGCATCACCAGGGCGAAGCCGAACAGCGACTGGTACAGGCCGACGGCCGTGGACGAGGTGAAGTTGTTCTGGGAGACGATCATGCGGTAGACGGAGGTCTCGATGATGTCGGTCGTCTCGAAGAGCACGGCGTTGTTGCCGATGAGGTTCCAGAACAGCCCGAAGTTTCCGCGCATGATCCCGCCGAGCGAGAAGAGCAGCAGGATGATGAAGGTCGGCTTCAGGCTCGGCAGGATGATGTAGCGGATCCGCTGCCACGCCGAGGCACCGTCGATCGCCGCGGCCTCGAACATGGTCGAGTCGATGCCCATGATCGCCGCGAAGTACACGATCGATCCGTATCCCGTGCTCTGCCACAGGAAGAACAGGATGATGATGAGCGGCCAGATCCCGGCGGCACTGTAGATCTTCACCGGGTCGCCGCCGAACTGCTCGATCAGCGCGTTGACGGCGCCGGTGTCGTAGTTCAGGAGGTTGAACGCGATCACGCCGATCAGGACCACCGAGATGAAGTACGGCAGGAACATGATCGTCTGGCTGATCTTCTTGAAGTACTTCATGCGCATCTCGTTCAGCATGATCGCGAGCGCGATCTGCGAGATGTTGCCGAGCACGATGAAGGCCAGGTTGTACAGGATCGTGTTGCGCGTGAGCAGCCACAGCTGGCCGGACTGGATGAGGAACTCGAAGTTCTTCATCCCGACGAACGGGCTGCCGAAGATCCCGTCCCGGTAGTTGTAGTTCGTGAACGCGATCCAGCTGCCCGGCATCGGCCCGTAGGCAAACACGAGGAAGTAGATGAGCGCAGGCAGGCACATGACGATGAGGACGCGCGACTGCTTGAGCCGGCGCATCGTCGTCTGCTTCCGGGTCGGTGGCGGCTCGAGCTCCGTGCGCACGGCCGTAGCGGCCGTCACGGTCGCCTCGGGCGTCGTCGTGTGGCACTCATCCCAGGTTCTCCGCCTCTCTGCGGTGGGTCCGACGTCGGCCCGGCGCCTCAGCGCACCGGCCCTCGGTCGTTGTCGTGGCCGTTACATTAACCCTTAGAACAACTCCTGACCAGTGGGTCGGGTCACTGTTTGATAACGATCACATCGCCGGCACGCGGCGTCCGACGACGCGCAGGCCGGTGGGCGTCGCGACGACGTCGTGCACCTCCGCTCGCACCCGCGGCGTGTTCATGCCGCGGTGCAGGACGAGCACGAGCTCGCCGTCGTGCGTGGTCAGGAGCATCCCGTGACCCGCGTTCCCCGCCACGAGAACCTCGCCCTGCTGCCACGGCCCGAGGAGCGAGCCGGACGGTGAGATCGCCTGCGTCTCGACGTACTCGCCGGTCACGACGTCGCTCCCCGGCCGGTAGGACGCCCAGAGCATCGCGAGCGCACCACCCGGCAGCCGGTACGGCTGCGGGCCGTCGGTGACGTAGGGCGCGAGGGCCTGCGTCGAAGGGGTGATCGCGGTGAACCACGGCGCCTCGGACGCCCGGAAGAGGTGCACCGGCGCGCCGGCGACGGCGAGCTCCTCCGTCAGCGGTACCGCCTCCATCGTCCCGTCGAGCACCTGCACCCACTCATGCGCGTACACGAGCCACGGCGTGCCGTGCTCGTCCCGCACGAGCGTGCCGTCCAGCGCCATGAAGTCCCCCGGGGTGTGGGGCGCCGAGGGGTCCAGGAGCTCGAACGGCCCGCGCGGGTCGTCGGCGACGGCGAGCACCGTGCCTCGGCGGATCGGCCGCAGCGTGTGCTCCCCCGCCGCACCGATCAGGTCCACGACCGTCCCGCGCTGACGCGTCGGGGGCAGCGGGTCCTGCGGCGCGTGCAGCGTCGTCGCGAGCACGAAGCGGTCGCCCCACGCGTGCACCTCGGGTGCCCACGGCGCCGCGTCCGGGCTCGCCCAGGCGCCGTCCGGCACCGTGAACACCACCTCCGGCGACCCCCACGTGTGCAGGTCGGGACTCCACCAGGCCAGCACGCCGGTGCCGACCGGTGCGGCGTAGTCGCTGCCGTCGGGGATGTGGTGCGCCCACCGCCGGGAGTCGAACGAGGTGTACAGGAGGTACCCGTCCTCGACGGCGAGGACGTACGGGTCGTGGCAGGGCACCTCGTCGAGGGCGTGGGGATGCGCGCGCATCGCGCCAGCGTAGGAGCGCGCACCGCGTCAGCCCGGCACGACGGCGCGCCATGGCCCTCTCCCGCGCCCGAACGGGACTGAAGTCCCACGAAATCGTTCCGGCATCCGGGACGCCTGCCGCGTTGCTCTCGCGCGAGAGCATCGGCCCCGACCGTGGGAGCACCAGCCCGACCGAGCGGCCGTCGCACCGGCGACCGACTCGGCACCGCACCCCCGAGGAGCCCGCCATGACCACCGACACGACCACCCTCGTCCCGCCGGCCGAGTCCACCACTCCCACTCCCACCCCGACCCCGTCCCCGCAGCGCCGCCGGTTCGAGGCCACGCTCAAGGGCGGCACGCCAGACCGCGTCCCCGTCACCGCGTGGCAGCACCACATCCCCGAGGAGTCCGACGTCGAGGCCCTCGCCGACCGGGTGGCCGCCGACACCGCGCGCTTCGGCTGGGACTGGATCAAGATCAACCCGCGCGCGACCTACCTGCCCGAGGCGTTCGGCAACACCTACGACCTCGCCCGCTACACCGGCGTCCTCCCGGCGCGCACCCGCACCCTCGTGCGCACCCCCGCCGACCTCGACCTCGTGACCGACGCCGCCGACGCAGCGGTGCTCGCCGACCACGTGCGCCTCGTCGCGCTGCTGCGCGAACGCGTCGGCGACCTCCCGCTCCTGCCCACCGTGTTCTCGCCGCTGTCGGTGCTGCTCGAGCTGACCGGCACGCCGTCGTACGTCTCGGCGCTCCAGCCGGGCGACGCCCGGCCCACCGAGGTGCTCGCCGGCCTCCTCGCCGAGCGCCCGACGGCGGTCCACGCCGCCCTGCGCGCGATCACCGACACCCTGGTCACCTATCTCGGGCGCACGCGCGAGGCCGGCGCGGACGGGGTGTTCTTCGCCGTGACGGGGACGGCCCACCGCGACGTCGCGTCGCCGCAGCAGTTCTCCGAGCTGTCCACGCCGTACGACGACGAGGTGCTCGCCTCGGTCCAGGGCTGGCGCGTGGTGCACACGTGCGGCCCGTGGGCGCACCCGGAGTGGCTGGACCGTCCCGGCGTGCACGCCGTGCACTGGGACCAGACGGCGCCGGGCAACCCGACGCTCGCCGAGGCCGGCCGCACGCTGCGCGCGATCGGCGTCGGCGGCGTCGCGCATCTCGCGGCGGGCGACGGCGAGGTCGCCACCGTCCGCGACCAGGCCCGCGCCGCGCTCGAGGGTGCGGGGCGCGCGTTCCTGCTCGCGCCGTCGTGCTCCGTCCCGCCGAGCGTGCCGGACGCCGTCTACGCGGCGCTGCGCGACGCCGTCGGGCACGAGGAGGGCGCCGAAGCCGCCGAGACGCGCTGAGGCGCGCCGCCGAACCGCGCGACCCCGCGCCGCCGCTCCCACGAGCGTCGGCGCGGGTCGCGCCCGGCCCGACCTCCGCCGTCAGTCGACGGCCTCCGCGCTGTAGAGCAGCACGTGGTCGGGGTTGACGCGTGCGTCGACGAGCCCCGTGTGCACGAGCACCGAGCCCGGCAGCTCGACCCCGAGGTGCTCCCCCACCTGCCGCAGCCGGGGCGCGTGCCCCTCGTGCAGGTCGGCGAGGTAGGCGGAGTGGTCGCGCTCGACGCCCCACCACTGCGGCGGGAGCAGGCCCGACGGCGCGCTCCCCACCAGGACGGGCGCCACCCGGTAGCGCCGGTCCGGGTCGAGCCCCGGGAACCGGAGCCGGCCCAGCAGCGCCGTCTCGTGCGTCGCGACCGAGGCGAAGGAGTAGATCGCTCGGGAGCGGTCCGGGCTCACGACGCCCGACGCCGTGAGCGAGGCGTTCGGGAAGTCGACGCGGACGAGGTCGCCGCGCAGCAGGAGGCCGCGCTCACGCTTGTAGAACGCGATCCACTCGGCGAGCTCGGCGCGCTCGCGCTCGCTCGCCCGGCGCAGGTCCCACTCGATGCCGAGGTGGCCGAACAGGGCGGTCGCGGCGCGGAAGTCGAGGTCGTGCGACCGGCCCGTGGTGTGCGAGACGCCCGAGGCGATGTGCGAGCCGAGCAGCTCCGGCGGGAGCAGCTGACCGCTCCAGCGCAGCATCTGCTGCCGCTCGAGCGGGTCGATGCAGTCCGACACCCACACGCGGTCGGTCCGCTCGAGGATGCCGAGGTCCACGCGCGCACCACCCGAGGCGCACGCCTCGATCTCCAGCCCCGGGTGGGCGGCCCGGATCTCGTCCATCAGCCGGTAGACCGCGAGGGTCTGCGCGTGCACGCCCGGCCGGCCCGCGGGTCCGCTGCCGGCGTCGACGAGGTCGCGGTTGTGGTCCCACTTGATGTAGTCGATGCGGTACTCCGCGAGCATCGCGAGGATCGCGTCGCGAATGTAGGCGTAGGCGTCGGGGATGCCGAGGTCGAGCACCTGCTGGTGGCGCGAGGGCACCGGCATCCGGCCGCCGGTCGCGAGCACCCAGTCCGGGTGCGCGCGGGCGACGTCGGAGTCGAGGTTCACCATCTCGGGCTCGAACCACAGGCCGAACTGCATGCCGAGGTCCTTCACCCGGTCGACGAGCGGGTGCAGCCCGTCCGGCCACACGTCGGCGGACACGGTCCAGTCGCCGAGGCCGGAGTAGTCGTCGCGCCGGGAGCCGAACCAGCCGTCGTCGAGCACGAACCGCTCGACGCCGAGCGACGCCGCGATCTCGGCGAGCTCGAGCAGCGGCGGCAGGCGGTGGTCGAAGTAGACCGCCTCCCACACGTTGATCGTGACCGGTCGCTCGACGTCGGGGTGCTGCGGGCGCGACCGGAGGTAGCGGTGGAAGCGGTGCGCCACGCCGTCGAGCCCCTCGCCGTAGGAGCCGTAGAGCCACGGCGAGGAGTAGTGCTCGCCCGGGGCGAGGACGACCTCGCCGGGGAGCAGGAGCTCGCCGCCGCCCAGCACCTGCTCGCCGGTGGACAGCCGCTCCGCGAGGTGGGTGTGGTTGCCGCTCCAGGCGACGTGCACGCCCCAGACCTCCCCGGAGCCGAACGAGAACGACGGCGTGCCGGCGTGCAGCACGGTGGCCGCGTCCGCGCCGGTGCGGCCGCGGCGACCCTCGCGCAGGTGCGTGCCGACCGTGAGGGCGCGGCGCTGCGGCGAGCGCTCGCGACCCCACTGACCCGCGAGGTCGAGCAGCTCGCGCGCGACCGGCGGCACCGGGTACGCCAGCACGAGCTCGTCGAGCTGGTACGCGTCGGCACCGGTGTTGCGCAGCAGCGCGCGGGTACGCAGCAGACCGCCCGGCGTCAGGGCGATGCGCAGCTCGAGCGCGAGACCCGCGACGTGGTCGACGGCGAGCACGGTCACCTCCGCGGTCCCGCGCTCCAGGAGCACGGGAGTCTCGCCGTTGGCGTCCTGGTCCTCGCCGTCGATCGCGAGCGCGGTGGTGGTGAACGCGGGTGACCAGTCCCGGCCGCCACGCGAGCCGCTGATCCCGGGCCGGCCGAGCCAGCCGGTGCGCGCCTCGGGCAGCAGCGCGACGCGCACCGGCTCGTCGACGATGTTCGGCGCGATGACGTGCACCCCGGTGAGGGCGAGGGCCTGCGCGTCGGCCACCGTCAGCGCACCCAGGTCGGCGCCCCAGTGCAGCACCGCGGGCAGGCGACCCTCGGCGAGGTCGATCACGACGCCGACACCCTCGGCGTGCAGGTGGAGGTAGGCGTTGACGGGCTTGCTCATCGGTGAGGTCCTTCGGCTCGGCTGGGCATGGTCGGGGCACCGCGCGTCCAGGTGTGCCGGACGGCGGCTGTCGGGTGCTGGGGGCTGGGTGGTGGGTGCTGGGTGCTGGGGCGTGCGATCAGGGCTGGTGGGGACGGGCGCAGCGCGCGGGCTCGGTCGGGACGGGAAGGTCGTGACGCTCAGGTCGCCACGGCCGCCGACGCCGACCCGCCATCGCCCGCGTGCTCGCCGTCGGGCAGCTGCAGCTCCGCGGCCACACCCGGATCGGGCTCGGCCACCCCGCAGCCGCAGGATCGTCGCCGGACGAGGTCGGTCGGGAGGCTGACGTGGGTGCCGGCCTCGGTGTCGGGCGTACCGAGCAGCTCCAGCGCCGTGGCCGCGAGATCGGGGATGCGCTGACGCGCGGCGGTCAGCGGCGGCCAGCAGAACCGGGACTCCTCGGTGCCGTCGAAGGAGACGACCGCGACGTCGTCGGGCACGCGGACGCCCCGCTGCTGCAGCGCGAGGAGCGCGCCGACCCCCTGGATGTCGTTGCTGGCGAAGATCGCGTCGACGTCGGCGCTCTCGAGCAGCGCCTGCGCCCCGGCGAAGCCACCCTCGCGCGTGAACGGGACGCGCACGATCGGCCCGTCCGGCAGGCCGGCGGAGCGCAGCGCGAGGCGCCAGCCGTGCTCGCGGGGGTCGGGATCGCCGAACCCGCGGTGCCCGATCACGAGACCGATCCGGGTGCGCCCGTGCTCGACGAGGTGCCGCACGAGCATCTCGGCCGCGCCACCCGCGTCCGACCCGACGGTGCGGCGCCCCACCACGGGGCCCGGGCAGTCGATGAGCACGGTGGGGATGCCGGCGAGCCGGAGGCTGCGGCTGCGGTCCACGCGGGCGAACGCGGAGGTGAACAGGAGCCCGTCCACCTGCTGCGCGACGAGGTTGTCGACGATGTCCGCCTCGCGCGCGGCGTCCTCGCGCGAGTCCGCGATGAGGAGCTGCTTGCCCTGTCGCTCGGCGGCCTTGACCAGCTCGAACGTGTACTGGCCGAAGAAGGGGTTCTGGCTGTCGGCGACGACGAGTCCCAGCGTCTGCGTGCTCCCCCGGCGCAGGTTGCGTGCGCTCGCGTTCGGCACGTAGCCCAGCTGGTCCATGGCCTGCAGCACCCGGGCGCGCGTCTCGGCCGCGACGGGCCGCGGTCCGTCGTTCACCACGTAGCTCACGACGGCGGAGCTCACCCCGGCGAGGCGGGCCACGTCGACGCGGGTCGCCAGGGCGCGCGGCGCCGGTTCGGGATCGGAGCGGCGCGAGCGCCGCGTGCTCGGCTCGCCGGAGCCGGGGACGCCACCGGACATCGTGCCCTCCTTCGTTGCTGGCGCTTGCCAATCTACAGCAGTAGATCGCGACGGCAATCTACACCTGTAGACCCACGGCGTATAGAGCAGGTTGCCAATCGGCATCGCCTCGCTACCGCGGTTCTCCGCCCCGAACTTCCCTCTTGCGCGCTTCGGATCTACACGTGTAGCGTCCCATCCGTTCGACAGGCCCACGACTCCCGTGGGCATCCCAACGAAGGGAACTTGAGGTGAGTGCGAGCACAGTCGCAGACGCGGACGTGAGCACCCGCGGCAGAGCCCGAAGGTCGCTCCGCCTGCCGACCGGCCGGCGAGCCGAGCTCGCCACGGCGCTGGTCTTCATCCTCCCGGCACTGATCGGGTTCACGACCTTCTACCTGGTGCCCACCCTGCGCGGCATCTACTACAGCCTGACCGAGTACAACCTGCTGGGCTCGCCCACCTGGGTCGGGATGGACAACTACGTCAAGCTCGTCCACGACCCGCTGTTCTGGAACGCGCTGAAGGTGACGATCTGGTACGTCGTCCTCAACATCACCTTCCAGACGACGATCGCGGTCCTCCTCGCGGTCCTCATGCAGCGGCTGACGAGGTCCACGGCCCTGCGCGGCGCGCTGCTCATCCCCTGGCTGATCTCCAACGTCATCGCCGCGATGCTGTGGTTCTGGCTGCTGGACTACCAGATCGGCCTGGTGAACCAGTTCCTGGACTGGGTCGGCATCCACCGGATCGCCTTCTTCGGCGACGAGGTGTGGGCGATCCCGACGATCGCCTTCGTCAACGTCTGGCGGCACATGGGCTACACCGCGCTGCTGGTGTTCGCCGGCCTGCAGACGATCCCGAACTACGTCTACGAGGCGGCGTCCCTGGACGGCGCGTCCGAGGTGACCGCGTTCCGCCGCATCACGCTCCCGCTGCTGCGCCCGGTCCTCGCGATGGTCCTCGTCATCACCGTGACGGGCTCGTTCCAGGTGTTCGACACAGTGGCGGTCACGACGCGAGGCGGCCCCGTCAACGTCACCCGCGTCATCCAGTACTACATCTACCAGAAGGCCTTCGGGGAGGGGCAGTTCGGCTACGGCAGCGCGATCGCCGTCGTCCTGTTCATCATCCTCGCGATCCTCGCCACGCTGCAGCTGAGGCTGCTCCGCGCCGGCGACTCGGACCTGGCCTAGGAGCGCCCGCCATGACCACGACTGTCTCCGACGCTCGTCCGAACGACGCAGGCGGCGCCCACGACGCCGACGCCCAGGCGAAGGCGCGCGCCGACGCGCGGTCCCGTGCTCGCCGTCGCCGCTTCACGCCCGGCCGGATCGCCGCGTGGATCGTGATGATCGCGTTCCTCGCCCTCACGATCTTCCCGTTCCTGTGGATGCTGCGCACCGCGTTCTCCACGACCCGCGCGCTGCCCACCGACCCCTCCTCGCTCCTCCCGGTCGACTTCACCTGGGGCGCGTTCAAGCGGGTCCTCGGTCTCGCGAGCTTCGACGAGGCGGTCGCCGAGGGCGGCTCGGGTGCGGCGGTGAACTTCTGGCTCTACCTGCGCAACTCGTTCGTGTACTCCACGGCCGTGACGCTGGGCCAGGTGTTCTTCTGCTCGATGGCGGCCTACGCGTTCGCCCGGCTGCGCTGGCCCGGCCGCAACCTCGTGTTCGGCATCTTCCTCGGCGCCCTGCTGGTGCCGCCGATCTTCACGAGCCTGCCGAACTTCATCCTCATCAAGAACCTCGGCCTGCTCAACACGCTGCCCGGCATGATCCTGCCGACGCTGCTCATGACGCCGTTCGCGGTCTTCTTCCTGCGGCAGTTCTTCCTCGGCATCAACCGCGAGATCGAGGAGGCGGCCCGGATCGACGGCGCCGGCCAGTGGCGCACGTTCTTCCGGATCATCCTGCCGATGAGCGTCGCACCGGTCACCACGCTCGGCATCCTCACGTTCATCGCGACCTGGAACGACTACTTCTGGCCGCTGATCGTGGGCAACACCGAGAACACCCGCGTGCTCACGGTGGCGCTCGGGGTGTTCCGCAGCCAGACCCCGGCGGGTTCGCCCGACTGGGCCGGCCTGATGGCCGCGACGCTCGTCGCCGCGGCCCCGATGCTCCTGCTCTTCTTCTCCTTCGCCCGCCGCATCATCGACTCGATCGGCTACTCGGGCAGCAAGTAGGCGTGCCCGACGGCGACGCTCCCGTCGCCGCGTCGGCTCACCTCCCGCTCGCCGCACCACCCGCTGGGGCACTCGCCCGCAGCGCTCGCTCGACCCCTCACCCACCACCCCTGAGCCCCGCGCGCCCTGACGCCGGTCACCCGAGAGGAAAACCATGTCCAGCACCCGCACCCGTACCCGCTCCGTCGGCGGCGCGCTCGCCGTCGCCGCCGGCCTCACCCTCGTCCTCACCGCCTGCTCCGGCGGGAGCTCCGGCGGGTCCGGCGACTCCTCCGGCGGCGGCGACGCCGGCGACGCGATCGACACGTCGACCGCGTCCGGCGACATCGACTACTGGCTCTGGGACAGCAACCAGCTGCCCGCCTACCAGCAGTGCGCCGACGACTTCCACGCCGCGAACCCCGACGTCACGGTGAACATCACCCAGTACAGCTGGGACGACTACTGGACCAACGTCACCAACGGCTTCGTCGCCGGCACCGCGCCGGACGTCTTCACCGACCACCTGTCGAAGTACCCCGAGTTCGTCTCGCAGGGCCAGCTGCTCCCGCTCAACGCGACGCTCGAGGCCGACGGCGTGGACACCGGCTCGTTCCAGGAGGGCCTCGCCGACCTGTGGGTGGGCCAGGACGGCCTGCGCTACGGGCTGCCGAAGGACTTCGACACCGTGGCGATCTTCTACAACAGCACGCTGCTGGCCGACGCGGGCGTCGACCCGGCCGAGCTGCAGAACCTCGAGTGGAACCCCGACGACGGCGGCACGTACGAGAAGCTCATCGCCCACCTCACGGTGGACGGCAAGGGCGTGCGCGGCGACGAGCCCGGGTTCGACAAGGACGACGTCGCGGTCTATGGCCTCGGCCTCGACGGCGGCTCGGGCGCCGGCAACGGCCAGACCCAGTGGAGCATGTACTCCGGCACCACCGGCTGGACCGTGACCGACAAGAACCCGTGGGGCACGCACTACAACTACGACAAGCCGGAGTTCCAGAGCACCATCGCCTGGATGCGCAGCCTCATCGAGAAGGGCTACATGCCGAGCCTCGAGGCCGTGATTGGGCAGAGCTCGGCCGAGATCTTCGGCGCCGGCAAGTACGCGATGATCACCAACGGCTCCTGGATGATCAACCAGATGTTCGGCTACGACGGCGTGGAGACGGGCCTCGCGCCGACCCCGGTCGGCCCCGACGGCAAGCGCGCCAGCATGTACAACGGCCTCGCCGACTCCGTGTGGGCCGGCTCGGACAACAAGGCCGCCGCGGTGAAGTGGGTGGAGTACCTCGGCTCGGCTGCCTGCCAGGACGTGGTCGGCGCGAGCGGCGTGGTCTTCCCGGCCATCCCGAGCGGGACGGACGCCGCGAAGGCCGCGTTCGAGGCCAAGGGCATCGACGTCACGCCGTTCCTCCAGCACGTCGAGGACGGCACGACGTTCCTCTTCCCGATCACCGACAACGCCGCCGAGATCACCGGCATCATGCAGCCGGCCGTGGACGCGGTGTTCACGGGCGACGCCGAGCCGGACTCGCTCACCTCGGCCAACGACCAGGTGAACGCACTCTTCAACTGATCCGACGAGCTCGGTCGGCACGACCAGCACCACCAGCACGACCACGCGAGGGCGGGGTCCGGCACCGGCCGGGCCCCGCCCTCGCGTCAGTCGGCCGGGGCGACCTCGAGGACCGCGCGACCCACCCGCACGACGTCGACGGCCTCCACGTGGATCCCGTCCGGCACGTCCCGCACGCTGGGGTCGACCCACACCCCCGTCTCGGCACGCCACGGCAGGAGCTCCAGGACGAGCCCCGACCGGGCGAGGGCGTCCCGCTCGCGGGTCAGGTCGACGTCCCAGACGCGCCCGTGCCAGAACGTGTCGCTCACGACCGTCTCGCCGATCACCGCGCGGCCGACGTCACCGGTCCAGGTGACGCGGAGCAGGCTGCGGTCGGCGCCGTCGACGAGCTCGACCGGGAGGTCGATCGGCAGCCGGGCGGCGCCGGCGAAGTCCGTCGGCGCCGAGAGACGGTTGAGCGGCCCTCCCCGGGTCGGCGCCGGGGGGCGGGGCGCCTCGAGGGACAGCCCCTCGGCGAGGCGGGTTGTCCCCACGCCGGGGAGCGTGACGCGCAGCGTGGTCCAGATCGAGCGCGGTGGTTCGTCCCGCGCCTCACCCGCGACGGCCCGGACGCGGCCGGGCGCCGCAGGGAACAGCGAGACTCGGGCGGTGGCCTGCTCCGACAGGAGCACGAGCCGGCCGTCCCGCGCGTACGCGCCGGCCTCGGTGAGGACGAGCCGGGGTGCGCCGCCGAGGTCCAGGACGGACAGCGCGTGGGCGGTGCGCTCGTCGAGCACGAGGAGGCGAACGCCCGGGAGCTCGACGACGCAGTCCGGGCCGGGCTCGTCGATCGCCACGATCGTGCGGCCGTCCTCGCGCGTGACCCGCCCGGCGCCCGCGACCACCACGTCCCCCTCGAGCACGACCTCGGCGGGGACGCCATCGGTGGCGGCGAGCACGACGACGTCGCTCGCGCCAGGCGCACCGACCCGGGTCACGAGGGCGGCGGTCGCGCTCTGCAGCGTCACCGCATCGGTGAGGCGGTACTGGATCGGCCACGCCACGCTGACGCCTGCCGGCAGGTCGACGGGCCGCGACGGGACGGTGACCGGACCGCCCTCGAGCTCCACGGTGACCTGGACGGACTCCTGGCCGTCGATCGGGCGCCGAGCGGGCTGGTAAGTGGTGAGGAAGACGTAGCCGCGCTCGCCGTCGGAGCGCACGGCCCACCGCAGCTCGCCGGGGTCCTCGCTGCCGCCCCCGACGCTCGCTGTCATGGCCGCGAGCGCCTCGCCGTCGAGCGCGAGCCACAGGTTCTGCAGGCGCAGGGCATGGAAGTGCGGACGCAGCTGACCGAACTCGCCGATCGGCGCGTAGAAGTCGTAGGTCAGGGTCGGGACGTCGTTCGGGTAGCCGGTCGCGTGCGACTCCTGCGAGGTCCCCCAGGGTCCGCGCCGGATCGTCCCGCCCGCGTACATGTAATAGCCCTGCCAGACCGACCCGCTGCCGAGCTTGGCCAGCGAGAGCGCGGTGACGTCCGCCGCGGTCATCAGCGGGCGCCGGTGGTACGCGACGTGCATCCCGCCGCCGAGCTCGCACGTGGCGTAGGGAAGCTGCTCGTCGTCCTTCAGCGGGACCGCGTCGGGGTCGAGCAGGACGCCGTCGAGGCTCTCGCGCAGGTCCTTGCCCACGCTCAGGTCGTCGCGCACGGGCGAGTAGCGGTAGTGGAACGCGGCGAACTCCGGCCACTCGGTGGTGGTCTCCTCCCAGAAGCCGTCGCCGTAGGCGGAGTACAGCGGCAGGAGCGTCTCGGGCACCTGGGCCCCGCCCCAGCCGGTGGCGGTCCAGATCGGCACCCGCAGGCCCAGCTCCTCCGCGATCGTCCGCAGGGTGGCGAGGTGCTGCGGCTGGTCGTAGAGCTCGTTGTCCATCTGGAGCCCGACGACGGGACCGCCCTCGGCGTGCGTGAGTCCGACGAGCTGCGCCGCCTGCTCGGCGAACAGCCGCCGGACGAGCGTCAGGTACTCCGGGTCGTTCGTGCGGGTGGCGAGGCCGAGCTCCTCGAGCCAGTCGGGGAAGCCGCCGTAGCGCGCCTCACCGTGGGCCCACGGGCCCATCCGCACGACGACGTCGAGCCCGTGCTCGGCCGCGAGCTGGACGAACGCCCGCAGGTCCAGGTTGCCGGACCAGTCGAACTCACCGGGTCGGGGCTCGTGCGCCTGCCAGAACACATAGGTGGCGACGGTGCCGAGGCCGCCGGCACGCGCGAGGCCCAGCACCTCGTCCCAGCGGTGGCGGTCGATCCGGGAGTAGTGGATCTCACCCGTGACGGGGAACCACGGCCGGCCGCCGCGTTCGAGAGAGCGGCTGGTCACGTCGATCCGGTCGGGCGTGCCCTCCGGCTCGCCGAGCGCGAGGTGCCCGCGCCGCGGCTCCTGCGGGCGGCCCACGCGCAGGTGCCTGGCGGCCGGTGCAGCCGGTGCAGCCGGTGTGGACCGCCCGGGCTCGACCGGTGACGGCGTGGGACTCGTGGTGCTCATGTCTCTCCTGCGAGGCGCGACGGGCTCGCGCGGCCCGCGACAGCGTTCCACGGTAGGCGAGCGTTGACCCTCGCGGGGATGGCCGATTCGATGTGGACCATGGATGAACCCCCGCGCGCCACGCCCGAGTACCTGCGCGAGGGGTTCGCGGGACAGCGCATGGTGGTGGTCGCGCGACCGGTGGTGAGCGCGGCGCTCACCCGGCCGGTGACCAGGCGACTCCTCGTCACCGACGCAGGCTTCTTCCCGCACGCCGCGCGGCACGGCCGCACCCGTCCGGCCGGCTCCCGGGAGCACATCCTCATGGTCTGCTCGGGCGGCGCCGGCTGGTGTCGGACCCCCGATGGACGATTCGACGTGCAGCGGGGCGATGCGCTGCTGCTGCCCGCGGGGGTCTCCCACGAGTACGTCGCGTCCGAACGGGACCCCTGGACGCTGTGGTGGATGCACGTCACCGGGGCGGACGCCGCCGAGCTGGTCCACGCCGCCCACGCGGCGACCGGCGGTGTGCTCTCCCACCTGCGCGACGCCGGGACCGTCACCGCTCTGCTCGCGCGGGTCGTCGACGGCCTCGACGCCGCGACCGCCGGCGGCCTCGTCCGTGCCTCCGGTGCCGCGTGGAACGCCCTCACCGAGGTGATCGCGACCGGACGACGCACCCGCGGGTCGACCCTGGGCCCGATCGAGCGGGCGGTCGAGCACCTGCGCGCCACGGCGCCGCGCCGGACCGCCGTCGAGGAGCTCGCCACGATGGTCGGCCTCAGCACGTCCCAGTTCGGAGCGCTCTTCCGCCAGCAGGTCGGGGTGCCTCCGCTGCGCTACCAGAACGACCTGCGGATGGCTCGGGCGCGGGAGCTGCTGGACAGCAGCACGATGCCCGTGGCCGCCGTCGCGAGCGCGTGCGGGTACGACGATCCCCTGTACTTCTCCCGGCAGTTCACGAAGACGCACGGCGTGCCGCCGACCGCCTACCGCGAGCGCCAGGCCTGATCCGCGACGAGGCCGGGCGGTACCACGACGGCGTAGTCCCGGCCGCGATTTCGTCCATGGAACCCGCGGGTCCCGACATGCCCACTCGCGCGGCACCTTCCTAGTGTCGTGAGCACCGACGGCGACCCGTCCAGGTCCGCCCGCACCGAGGCACCGCCCGCACCGAGGCAACCCGCACCAGGGCACTGAGCGCGGCGAGCCGAGAACGACGAGCCGAGCTCCGACGCCCCGAGAGAGGTCCCGCGATGTCCACCACCGAGCGAATCGCCGACGCTACGCCACGGCACCGGCCGCTCCCGCTCGCGACCGGAGCCACGCCGAGCGAGCGGGCGCGGATCGTTCTTCCCGAGGCCCCCGCGAATGTGGCGGCTCGCCTGACGTCGGGTGCGGCGGTCGCGTGGAGCCAGCCCCTCACGATCACGACGTACGAGACTGGGGCACCCAGCGCGTACCCGATGTATCTGGACCAGCGGGTCTACCAGGGCTCCAGCGGGCGCGTCTACCCGCTGCCCTTCGTGGAGAGCGTCGCCGACGACGGCGTCGCGCGGGACTGGCAGGCGATCCACCTCGAGAACTCCTACGTCCGGCTCGTGGTGCTGCCGGAGCTGGGCGGACGGATCCACATCGGCTACGACAAGACGACCGGGTACGACTTCTTCTACCGCAACAACGTCATCAAGCCCGCGCTGGTGGGGCTCGGCGGGCCGTGGATCAGCGGCGGGGTCGAGCTCAACTGGCCGCAGCACCACCGCCCCGCGACCTACCTGCCGGTCGAGACGACCATCGAGCACGACGACGGCACCGTCACTGTGTGGTGTCACGACCACGACCCGCATCACCGGATGTCCGCGCAGCACGGCGTGCGCCTGCGCGCGCACAGCTCGGTCCTCGAGCTCGTGGTCAGGCTGCACAACCGCACCAACGAGCGCCAGACGTTCCTGTGGTGGGCGAACGTCGCCGCCGCGGCGGGCGACGACTACCAGTCCTTCTTCCCCGAGGACGTGCGCTACGTGGCCGACCACGCGCGCCGCGCGCTCACCGCCTTCCCGCACGCCGACCGGCCCTACTACGGCGTGGACTACCCGGCACGCGCCGAGGTCACGCCGGGCGCGGACCGGATCGACTGGTACCGCAACATCCCGGTGCCGACGTCGTACATGGTGGTCGACTCCCAGCAGGACTTCTTCGGCGGCTACGACCACGGCGCAGGCGCCGGCTTCGTCCACTGGGCCGAGCGCCGGATCTCCCCCGGAAAGAAGCAGTGGACGTGGGGCGACGCGCCCTTCGGCCACGCGTGGGACGCGCAGCTCACCGACGACGACGGGCCCTACGTCGAGCTCATGGCCGGGGTCTACACGGACAACCAGCCCGACTTCACGTGGCTCCTGCCCGGCGAGACCAAGCTCTTCACGCAGTACTGGTACCCGATCCCCGCCATCGGGCCGGCCCATCAGGCGACACCGGACGCCGCCGTCAGCGTCGAGCGCGAGGACGGGATCACGGCCTCGTTCGCCGTCACCTCGCCGCGCCCGGGCGCGCGCCTGCTGATCCGCCGCGGCGAGGAGATCCTCGCGAGCGCCACGGTCGACGCCGTGCCCGGCGTCCCAGTCTCGCTGCACGCCGACGGTGAGCCCGACGGCGTCAGCGTCGAGCTGCACGACGCCGCGGGTCGCCTTCTGGTCGCCTGGGCGCCCACCGAGGTCGCCGACGGCGAGCCGTGGGTCGCCTCGGAGCCGGCGGCACCCGAGGAGATCGACTCCGTGGAGGAGCTCTGCCTCATCGGCGTGCACCTCGCCCAGTACCGCCACCCCACCCGCTCCCCGCTGCCCTACTGGTCCGAGGCCCTGCGCCGCGACCCCGGACACGTCGGCACCCACCTCGCGCTCGCCGATCGGGACTACCGCGCCGCGCGGTACGCCGCCGCGCTCGAGCACGCCGAGACCGCGCTCGAACGGCTCACGCGACGCAACGCCAACCCGCAGGACGCCGGGGCCTTCTACCTCGCCGGGCTCGCACTCGCTCGGCTGGGCCGGACTGCCGAGGCCGAGTCGGCCTTCGGCAAGGCGGGGTGGGACGGCACCTGGGCGCCCGCGGCCGGCCTGGAGCTCGCGCGCTCGCTCGCGGCACGCGGGCGCAACCGGGCGGCGCTGCGCGTCCTCGACACGCTCGACGGCGTGGTGGGCCACGACGCCCGACGTCCCGCTCTGCGTGCCGTACTGCTGCGCCGGCTCGGGTGCCCCGACGGCGCCGACCGGGTCCTGGCGGCCGCGCTCGGCGCCGACCCGCTCGACGCGACGCTCCGCGTGCTCGCCGCTCGGCCGGCTCCGACCGACGCGGGGATCCGCTACGACGTCGCCCTCGACCTGTGGCGTGCGGGCGAGGTGGAGCAGGCTCTCGCGCACCTGGCCGAGGTCGCCGCGGCGCCGAGCACGCCGGCCGGAAGCTGGGCTCCGATCGCGCACTACACGGCCGCCGCGATCCTCGCGGACCTCGGGCAGGCGGACGAGGCGGCCGAGCGCCGGGCGGCAGCACGCGCGAGCGACGCCACCTGGGCGTTCCCGAACGGTCTGGACCAGCACGACGTGCTCGTGGCGGCACTGCACGCCGATCCCGGTGATGCGCGCGCCGCGGCGCTGCTCGCCATGCTGCTGTACTCCCGCGACCGGCGACCCGAGGCCGCCGAGCTGTGGGAGACCGCCGTCTCCGCGGGGGGCGAGGACCCGGTGCTCCTGCGCAACGCGGGCCTCGCCGCCTACAACGTGACCCACGACGACGCGCTCGCGTGGCGGCGGTACGAGCAGGCGATCGCGCTCGCCCCCGACGACGCCCGGCTGCGGTACGAGCAGGACCAGCTCGCCGCGCGCCTGGGACACACGAACGCCGAGCGGCTCGCGCGCCTGGAGCCCGTGCGTCACCTCGTGCTCACGCGCGACGACCTCACGATCGAGTACGTGGGGCTGCTCACCGCCTGCGGCCGGGCGCAGGAGGCGCTCGACGTGCTCACCACGCGGCGCTTCCACCCGTGGGAGGGCGGGGAGGGCCGCACCCTGGCCGCCTGGGACGCGGCGCGCGACGCGCTCGGGCTCCCGCTCGCCGATCCGCCGGCGACCCTCGGCGAGGCTCGCCCGGAGTTCGTGCCGCCGGTCGCCCGGCACGCCTCCGGCGTCACGGACTACTTCGCGACGTCGCTGCCGGAGCTGCTCCTCTTCACCCGGGGCGAGACCGGCGGACGCTGACCCCAGCGTCCGGAACCCGCAGGAGATCGGACTGCGACGCCGGGCCCGGCCGAGCTCGCAGGCGTCGGCGTCGGGGTCGGGGTCGGCGTCAGCCCAGCTCGAGCGACACCGTCACGTACGAGTGCGCCGGCAGGTCCACCTCGAGGCCGAGGGCGTGCGGACGCACGCCGTCGTGCGCGACCGGTGCGACGGCGTCGGGCGCCCCCGGCGTGTTGTGCGTCTGGAGCGTCGCGGCGGTGAGCACCCGCGCGCTCGAGGCGGTCACGTCGCGCCCACGCAGGTCGAGCACGACGGTGCGCGCCTCCTGCGCGTCGAGGTTGGACAGCGAGACCAGCGCGGTGTCGTCCTTGGTGGAGGCCGACGCCGACAGCAGCGGCAGCTCCGTTCCCTCGACCTCGCGCGTCGGCACCTCGCCCTTGACCCGCACCGCGAGCGAGGCGGCGTCGTGGTGCCCGACGTTCATCTCGAACACGTGGTAGGTCGGCGTGAGCACGAGCGCCCCCGAGTCCGGGTCGGTGAGGATCATCGCCTGCAGCACGTTGACGGTCTGCGCGATGTTCGCCATCACCACCCGGTCGGCGTGGTCGTGGAAGGCGTCGAAGTGCACGCTGGCCACGAGCGCGTCGCGCAGGGTGTTCTGCTGGTACAGGAAGCCAGGGTTGGTGCCGGGCTCGACATCCCACCAGGTCCCCCACTCGTCCACCACGAGGCCGACGCGCCGCTTGGGGTCGTAGCAGTCCATGACGGCGGCGTGCCCGGCGACGATCTCGCGCATCCGGTGCGCGCGGCGCATCGCGACGTAGTACTCCTCGACGTCGAACTCCGTGGCCGAGCCCTTCGACACGCCCCAGGTCCCGGTCATCGTGTAGTAGTGGATCGACAGGCCCTGGAAGTAGCTCTGCGGCTCGCGCGAGCAGCCCAGGCACGACAGCGACTTCATGAGCGTCTCGGTCCACGCGTAGTCGTCCGCGTTGGCGCCCGCGGCGATCTTGTAGACCTTGTTGTCGCCGTGGTTGCGCACGTACGTGGCGTACTGCCGTGCGAGGTCGGCGAAGTGCTCGGCGCGCATGCTCCCGCCGCAGCCCCACGCCTCGTTGCCCAGGCCCCAGAACGGCACGCGCCACGGGTCGTCCTGGCCGTTGCTGCGCCGCAGGGACGCCATCGGGGAGTCGTCGCCGCGAGTGAGGTACTCCACCCACTCGCTCATCTCGCGCACCGTGCCGGAGCCGATGTTCCCCGAGACGTAAGGGTCGGCCCCGAGCAGCTCGCACAGGTGCATGAACTCGTGCGTGCCGAAGGAGTTGTCCTCCACGACGTCGCCCCAGTGCGAGTTGACCATCCGGGGGCGGTCCTCGCGCGGGCCGATGCCGTCGCGCCAGTGGTAGTCGTCGGCGAAGCAGCCGCCCGGCCAGCGCAGGTTCGGGATCGCGACGGCGCGCAGCGCCTCCACGACGTCGAGCCGGATCCCACCCTCGTGCGGCAGGTCGGAGTCCTCGCCCACGTAGAACCCGCCGTAGATGCAGCGGCCCAGGTGCTCGGCGAAGTGGCCGTACACGTGCCGGGAGATCGTGGGGCCGGGCAGGTCGAGGTCGACGACGGCGATGAGCGGCTCGGGCATGAGGGGTCCTTCGGTCTGGGTCGGGTTGAGGCGGGTCGAGACGGGTCGAGTCGGGTCGTACCGCGTCAGAGCGCGTCGAGGCGCTGCCACTCGCCGCGGCTGAGCGGCAGCACGGTGCCGTGCTTGGTGTTCGGCGGCAGGTCGAGGTCGGGCACGACCCGCCACTCCCCCGAGGCGAGGTCGGTCGTGGTCAGGGCACGGTAGCCCTGCGGGTCCAGCTCGTAGCTGTCCACCCACAGGTACCACCGGCACTCGTGGTGGTGGCGGAACACCAGGGGCGCCTCGACCCCGACGGCGAGCTCGCGGCCCAGCCCGTCGGCGGTGGCCACGAAGTCGTCGGCGAGGAACGCCGAGCCGGTCTCCTGGAAGACCCCGCGGTCCCCGCCGTTGTCCTTGGCGAACCGGTGCACCCGGGCGTGCTCGCCGTCGCGCGTCGGGCTCTCGACGTACACGGTGAGGTCGATGACCTCCTCGCCCTGGTCGAGGTACACCTGCGCCGGCTCGAACGTCACGAAGTCGCGCGTGCGCGCCACGAGGATGCGGCTGTAGGACTCCCCGGCGTGCTCGACGTCGTCGGGCGCGTAGAGCGTGGAGGACCAGTAGACGAGGTACTCCCCCGACTCCTCGTCGTAGTGCGCCTCGGGCGCCCACGCCATGCCGGCCTCGGCCGGCGCCACGGTGACGTACCGCGGCGCCGACCAGGTCACGAGGTCGGGCGAGTCCCACACCACGAGGTCACGACTGCCGTGCCGGTGCAGGTGGTCCCAGTCGATCGTCGGCTGTCCGGTCCACACGCGAAGGTCGGTCGCGACGACGTGGAACCCCTCGCCGTCGTGCCGGCGTACGAGGTGCGGGTCACGGATGCCCCTCGCCCCGCGGGTCGACTCGGCGACCGGCTCACCACCGTTGAGGCGACGCCACCGCAGGGGGTCGTCGCCCACCGAGAGCGAGAGGTAGAGCCGCTCGCCGTGGCCCACGTGGTCCTCGACGAAGTGCACCAGGACATACCCGTAGGGATCGAGGTCGGTCACGGCTCAGCCCTTCACGCTGCCGGCGAGCAGCCCGGAGACGATGTGGCGCTGCGTGAACACGAAGAAGATCACCATCGGGATGAGCGCGACCACCGAGACGGTCATGAACATCGGCCAGTCCGTGGTGAACTCCGAGACCGCGTTGTAGACCTGCAGCACCACGGTGCGCTTGTCCGGGCTGGAGATGAACACGGTCGGGATGAGGAAGTCGTTCCACACCCACATCGTCTGGAACACGCCCACCGTCACGAGGATCGGCTTGATGAGCGGCAGCGCGATGTGCCAGAAGATCCGGAACGGGCCGGCGCCGTCGAGCCGGGCCGCCTCGATCACCTCGAACGGGAGCGTCCGCATGTACCCCTGGATGAGGAAGTAGCAGAAGATCGCGCCGCCCATGTACATCACGACGAGGCCGTTGAGGTCGTTCACGAGCTTGAAGCCCACGAGCGTGCGGTAGAGCGGGATGAGGGTGGACTGCCCGGGGACGATGAAACCGATGAGCAGGATGTTGCCGATGAGGAGGTTGAGCCGGCTCGTCCGCATGATCATCGCGAACGCCGCGAGCGCCCCGACGACGAGCTGGAGCACCACCGAGAGCGCGGTCACATAGAGCGTGTTCGCGAACGACCGGTACATCCGCGGGTCGGTGAGGACCTCCTGGAAGTTGCCGAGGAACAGCTCGGTGGGCGGCGCCAGCGGCGAGGTCACCATCTGGCCCTGCGTCTTGAACGTGTTGACGACGATGTAGTACAGCGGGATCCCGATGAAGCACGCCAGCAGGATCATGACGGCGCTCAGCAGGATGCGGCGCCAGAGCGGCCTGGTCACACGAACCTCCGCTCGATGTAGCGCGTGAGCGCGAGCTGGCTGAAGGACAGGATGCCGACCGCGACCGTGAACATCACGGCGAGCGCTGAGGCCAGGCCGTACCGGCCCTGCCCGACGCCGGACACGATGATCGACTGCGTGATCGTGTACGTGGCGAAGCCAGGTCCGCCGTTGGTGAGCGTGTAGGGCAGGTCGAACACCTTGAGGCCGCCGGTCATGAGCAGGAACGTGCTGATCACGACGGCGGGGGTGAGCAGCGGGAGGGTGATGCCGAAGAACTGCTGGCGGGGGGACGCCCCGTCAATCTTCGCGACCTCGTAGTACTCACCGGGGATCGACTGCAGGTACGCGGTGTAGAGCACCGCGTGCCACCCCGTGGCGGCCCACACCCCGACGACGATGACGGACAGTCGGGCGAGGGAGTCGACCGAGAGCCAGCCGATCGGTTCGACGCCGAACCGGGCCAGCACCGAGTTGAGGACGCCGGACTCCAGCGGCGAGAGCACGTAGCGCCACACCAGGCCGAGGATGGCCATCGACGGAATGGCGGGGAAGAACCACACGGACCGGACGAAGTTGCGCCCGAAGAACACCTTGTTCAGCTGCACCGCGAGCGGGATCGCCAGCCCCGTGATAAGGAGGGTGGTCCCGACGGCGAACAGCAGGGTGAACCCGAGGCCGGCGAGCATGGACGGGTCCTGGAGGATCTTCGCGTAGTTGTCCAGGCCGACGAAGTTCGCCTCGGGGCTGTAGCCGGTGAAGTCGGTCAGGCTCCAGTAGAAGGTCTGCACCAGCGGGACGACGAAGAGGAAGACGAACACGATCAGGGCGGGCAGCAGGAACGCCTGGTTGACGGCGACCTGCTTCCACCCCCCGGACGCCCCGCCGCGCAGGGAGCCCCTCCTGCTCAGCGCCCGGGGCGGGCGCACTGCGACTGCACTCATGGATCACTCACCTCTCGGGGCCCCGCCCGGCGCCGCGGTCGGGCGCGGCGCCGGGCGGGGGGTCGGGACGATCAGGACGCGGCGAGCTTGGTGTCCAGCGCCTGCGCGACCTGCTCGGGAGTGATCTGTCCCTGGATCATCCGCTGGATCTGCGCCACGGCCTCGACGTTGAGCACGTCCTCCGAGCGCTGCCAGGAGATCATCGGCAGGTACAGCTGACCGGACCGGATGGACTCGACCATCGGCTCGAAGATCGGGTCCACCGGCGGGTCGAAGTCGCTCGTGACCGTCACGTCGTTCGTCTGCTTCTGCGCGATCTCGACGCCCTCCGGGGAGGCGAGCCAGCCGAGGAACACCTTCGCCGCGGCCTGGTGCGCCTCGTCCGAGGCGGAGTTGATCGCGTAGCCCGGCGACGCGGCGCCGGCGACGAACGGCTTGCCGTCCTCGAGCCCGGGGACCATCGCGTAGGTCCAGTTGAGGTCCGGTGCGGCCTCCTCGATCGCGGCGATGTTCCACGGTCCCGCGTTGAACATCGCCACGCGCCCGGCGGCGAACTCGTCGCGCACCATGTCGCCGTCCAGGCCCACGACGTCGGAGGAGACGAGGCCCTCGGTGTAGAGGCGGTTGTACTCCTCGAGGACCGGCGTCCACTGCTCCTCGAACGTCGACTCGCCCGAGAAGATGAGGTCGTCCAGGCTCGGGTCCATCTCCGAGGACTTGGCGCCGATCATGGCCGAGACGGTGGTCGGCATCTGGTCGACGCTCTCGAGGAACGGCGTGATGCCGGCGTCCTTGAGCTTCTGGCACATCTCGAGGAACTCGTCCCAGGTCTCCGGGACCGAGTCGTAGCCGACCTCCGCGAGCAGGTCCATGTTGTAGGCGTAGCCCGCGGCCCAGGAGGACAGCGAGAGGCCGTAGTACGCGCCGTCGCGGCCGTAGGTCTCGAGGTTGAACGGCTCGACGTTCTTGACGAAGTCCTCGCCCGACAGGTCGACGACGTGCTCGCCGTCGATGAGGTTCGTCTTGTTCTCGGCCGCGATGAGGAAGACGTCCGGTGCGGTGCCGGAGAGCACCTGCGTCTGGAGGGTCTGGATGTACTCCGCGACCGGCGGGGAGTAGGAGACCTCGACCTTGACCTCCGGGTGCGCCTCGCCGAAGGCCTCCAGCACCGGGGTCATCTGCTCCTCCCCCGTCCAGGAGAGGAACGTGATCGTCGTGGTGCCGTCGGCGTCACCGCCGCCGTCGGAACCGCCGCAGGCGGAGAGGGTCATCGCCAGGGCCGCGGCCAGGGCGGCGCCGGCCAGGAGGGGGCGCTTGTTCATCGGAACTCCTTCGTGTCCGTTCATCAGAGGCACTCGTGCGGCACTCGTCGGCATGCTCGAGGACGTCGTCGGCCCCCACTCGGTCAGTGGTCGATCAGGGGTCCGACACTCGCCCGGGAACGTTCGCGGGCGAAGGCTTTATCGATATACCTGGGTGCTGACAGGTACTGTTACAGCCGCCGCCCGCGGACGTCAACCCGCAGGGCGGCGCAGATGTTAACGATCAAGCAACGATCCTCGCTGCGGCGCGGCCGGCGAGCGGGCGATCTGACGGGCGGGGGTGACGACGCATGGCACCGGTGACGATGAGCGACGTCGCGCGCGTGGCCGGCGTCTCGGTCATGACCGTCTCCAACGTCGTGAACGGCCGGCCACGGGTCAGCGCGGAGACGCGCCTGCGCGTGCTCGAGGTCGTCGCGGACCTCGGCTACGAGGTCAACCTCACGGCCAAGCGCCTGCGTGCGGGTCGCACCGGGACCGTCGCGCTCGTCGTCCCCCGGTTCGACCACCCGTACTTCGGCGAGCTCGCCGGGCGGTTCGCCACCCTGCTGGGCGAGAAGGGGCTGCACCTCGCGGTCGAGCAGAGCGGCGCGAGCCGCGAGGGCGAGCTGTCCGCCGTCTCGCACGCCCGCCTGCACATGTACGACGGCGTGATCCTCAGCGTGGTCGGCCTGCACTACGACGACGTCGACCGCCTGCGCACCGACCTCCCGATCGTGCTGCTGGGCGAGCAGGTGGTCCCCGAGCGGTTCGACCACGTGATGATGGCCAACGTCGAGGGCGCGCGCCTCGCGACCGCCCACCTCCTCGAGCGCGGGTCCCGACGGGTCGCGATGGCGGGCGGCACGCCGTCGGGTCCGTCGACGGGAGCGTCGGAGCTGCGCAGCGAGGGGTGGCGCGCGGCGCACCGGGACGCCGGGCTCGAGCCCCCCGAGGACCTGCTCGTCCCGATGCCGGACCTCGAGGCGGCGACGGCGCACCGTGTCGTCGCCGAGGCGCTCGCTGGGGCGCGGGAGCGCGGCGCGCTGCCGGACGCAGTGTTCGCGGTGACCGACCAGGTGTCGCTCGGTGTGCGGGCCGCGCTGCACGACGCCGGGCTGCGCGTCCCGCAGGACGTGCGGCTCATCGGGTTCGACGACCTCGGCCTGGTCCAGCACGTCCCGCCTGGCCTCAGCAGCGTCGACCCGCACAACGGGTGGATCGTCGAGCGCGCGAGCGACCTGCTGCTGCGCCGCATCGCGGGCTCGACCGAGCCGCCGCAGCACCTGGTCGCGCCGGTGTCGGTCGTGGCACGGGCCTCGACCGCCTGAGTCCGCACAGCGTCGCCGTCGCGCCCGCCCGCCGCCGTCCGTTCACCCGGACGCGGTGCTCCGGCGCCCTCCCGACACACGAATGCGGGACACTACGCCCGGCAGCTCGCCCGGCGGCCCCGACCCTGATCCCGACTTCCCCAGGAGGTAAGCCATGCGCGCTCCCGCGGCTCCGCCGTCGACCATCGACCTGCGCCACGCCGTCGCGATCGGGACGCCGAAGGCGGTCGAGCTGTGGCTCGACGTGGTGGACGATCCGGTCGAGCGTGCGGACGAGCTGACGGCGCTGACCCGCGCCGAGGTCGTGCGCCTGAGCGAGCTCCTCCCCGTGCCCGCAGCGGTCGAGATCGCGGACACGCTCGACCTGCACGTCCTCGTCGACGCCGTGCGGATCGTGCCGCCGCGCGCCACCGCGAACATGCTCGCCGAGCTCGAGTCCGACCGCGCCGCCGAGGTGCTGCGCGAGCTCGACGCGGCCGAGCGCGAGCCGATCGTCGCACTGCTGGACCCCGAGCGCGCCGCCGCGATGCGGGCGCTCCTCGCGTGGCCGGAGGAGTCCGCGGCCGACATTCTTGACAAGCCGACGGCTGCCGTGTCCCAGCACCTCGCGAAGCTGCGGTGGGGTCGGATCGTGAAGTCCCGCCAGGAGGGCACTCGGGTCTTCTACTCCCTGGTCGACGAGCACGCCCGGACGCTGGTGACGCAGGCCGTCTTCCAGGCGCAGCACGCGCTCGGGGACGATCCCGAGCACCACCGGGGCTCGACCGGCTCGTCACGCTCGTCGCGCTCGTCGGGCTCGACCGGCTCATCAGCGTGAACCCGCTCGGCAGCCCCACCTTTCGCCGACTCTTCACCGCGCAGGTCGTCTCGCTGGCGGGGACGGGGCTGGCCACCGTGGCCCTCGGCCTGCTCGCCTACGACGTCGCCGGCGCGCAGGCCGGTCAGGTGCTCGGGACGGTGTTCGCGATCAAGATGGTCGCCTACGTCCTGGTGGCGCCGCTGGCCGCGGCGCTCGTGGTGCGGGTCCCGCGGCGGACGGCTCTCGTGGGAGCCGACCTTCTCCGCGCAGGCATCGCCCTGTGTCTGCCTTTCGTCGGCGCGACGTGGCAGGTGTACGTGCTCGTGTTCGTGCTGCAGGCGGCGTCCGCACTGCACACCCCGACCTGGCAGTCCGCGGTCCCCGACGTCCTCCCGGACGAGGGCACCTACACCCGTGCCCTGTCCTACTCCCGCGTCGCCGACGACCTCGAGCTCGTGCTCTCGCCCGTGCTCGCGGCCGCGCTGCTGCTCGTGGTCTCCTCGCACGCGTTGTTCGTCGGCACCGGGATCGGCTTCGCCGCCTCCGCCGTGCTGGTCGCGTCCGTCGTCGTGCCGCCGGTCGCGCGGTCCGTCTCACGCGATCGCGACGGAGGCGGGGTTCACGACGGCGCCGACGGCGGGTGGGGCGGCGTGACTCCGGTCGGGACCGACGGCGACGAGCGCGCCGGCGCCGGCCCGGACTTCGGGGAGCTCCCGCTCGGTGTGCGCGTGCGGCGTGGAGTGAGCCTCATGGTGCGCTCGCCGTCGCTGCGACCCGTCCTCGCGCTCAACCTCGCGGTCGCCGCAGCGGGCGCCTTCGTCCTCGTGCAGACGGTGGTGATCGCCCGGTCGACCTTCGGCCAGGGCGACAGCGAGGTCGCGCTCCTGCTCGCCGTCAACGGCGCGGGCTCGATCAGTGCGGCCGTGCTGCTGCCGCGGGTGCTGCGACGAGTGTCCGAGCGCACGGTGATGCTGGGCGGCGGAAGCGTGCTCGCCGTCGCGACGGCGCTCGTCCCGCTCGCGCTCGCGGTCCCCACGCCGGTCGCGGGTCTGGTCGCGGTAGGTGCGCTGTGGCTCACCGTCGGCGCGGCATGGGCGTGCACCGAGGTCCCGATCGCGCGGCTCATCGTGCGCGACGTGCCCGACGGCGAACGGCCCGCGGTCTTCGCGGCACAGTTCTCGCTCTCGCACGCATGCTGGCTGGTCACCTACCCCGTGGCCGGCTGGCTCGGCGCCGCAGGACTCACGTCCGCCGCGCTCGTGCTGGCGGCGACCAGCCTGACCGCGACCATCACCGCCGTCGCGCTCTGGCCGCGCGACCGCGCGCGGTCAGCGGTCGTTGTGGCCTGACGGGAGAGCGACTGCCTGTGATGCCAGAGCGACTCACCGAGGCCGCGCTCCGGGGACCGGGCCCCTCACCTGCGCCGATGCCCGCGCCGTCACGCGAGCAGGCGGTTGAGTCGCTGTGGCGTCACCGCGAGTCGCTCTGGCGTGGCGCTGCCTGATCGAGCGCTGAGGGATGCCCGCCGGGCAAAGGCGCGCATGAGGACCATCACAGCGCTCGCCGTCGCCCGGGCGGGCCAAGGTCGACGGACGACGTCGTCGGCCACCGGAAGGGGTGGGCCCCGTGGGGATCGAACCCACAACCCGCGGATTAAAAGTCCGCTGCTCTGCCAGTTGAGCTAGAGGCCCGCACGACGGCGAAGCACCCTCGCGCGCCCGGCAAGCCTAGACCTCGAGCCCGCATCGACCACCGGCGAGGCCTCGCGCGCGCCATACTCGCGGGCACGGTCACATTGACTGGTCAGATCGGCCGCGCCCTGACCGCAGAACGGACGCCCGGGCATCGTCGCAGATGAGAGCCGTGTGCCGATGCCGCCGATCGGCACGGCGGCGCGTCGATCCGACTCGACCAGTCAAAGCGTCGCGGGCGCGGACCAGGAGCCGCCCGATCGCGGCACCCCGCCCGCGCCCACCCCTACGCGAGCACCACCGCCTGCGCCTGCGCCTGCAGCGCCAGCTCCGCCGCCTTGAACGCGTGCGCCTGCGTCATTGCGTTCTCGGTCCGCTCGAGCACGTCGAGGATGAGCTGCCCGAAGTAGGGGAAGCCGACCTGACCGTTCGCGCGGAGGTGGTGCTCGCCGTCGGAGTCCACGAGGAACACGTGGCCGCCCTCGGCCTCACGCGCGACGTCGATGTACTTGCGCAGCTCGATGTACCCGTCGGTGCCGAGCAGGAAGGTCCGCCCGTCGCCCCACGTGCCCAGGCCGTCCGGGGTGAACCAGTCCACCCGGCAGTACCCGCTCGCGCCGCCCTCGAGCGCCACGCTCGCCTCGCCGAAGTCGTCCAGCTCGGGGTGCTCGGGGTGGTGGTAGTTGGCGATCGCCGCGTTGGTCACGCGCCCGTCCGTCGCGCCGGTGAAGTAGAGCATCTGCTCCATGTTGTGCGAGCCGATGTCGCACAGGATCCCGCCGTAGCGCTCCTTCTCGAAGAACCAGTCCGGCCTACCCGTGCCGAGCCGGTGCGGGCCGAGCCCGAGCACCTGCACCACGCGCCCGATCGCCCCCCGCTCCACGAGCTGGCCCGCGAGCACGGCGGCCTCCACGTGGATGCGCTCGGAGTAGTAGACGGCGTACTTGCGACCCGTGCGCGCCGTCGCCTCCCGCGCCGCCGCGAGCTGGTCCAGCGTGGTGAGCGGCGCTTTGTCCGTGAAGTAGTCCTTGCCCGCCTCGATCACGCGCAGCCCGAGCGCGCACCGGTCCGCGGTGACGGCCGCGCCGGCGACCAGCAGCACGGCGGGGTCGTCCAGCACCTCCGCCTCGCTGCGCGCCACGCGCACCTGCGGGAACCTGGTGCGGAACGCCTCGACCTTCTGCGGGTCGGGGTCGTAGACCCACGCAAGCGTGCCGCCCGCGCCGATCAGCCCCTCGGTCATCCCGTAGATGTGGCCATGGTCGAGGCCGACGGCCGCGAACACGAACTCCCCCGGCGCGACCACGGGGGCCGGCATGGGGGCGGGGGCGTACTGGGCGCCGCTGGCGCTGGTCATGATGGAACTCCTCGTGAGGTCACAGGGTGGGAAGGAACGGCTCAGCGCTCGGCCATCGCGGCCGCGCCGACGCGCGTGTCGCCGTCGAGCTCTACGGCGTAGGTCTGCTTCTCGAAGAAGTGCGGCGCCCGCTCGACGAGCGCGCCCGCGCGGTAGAACGGGTTGTCCTCGCTCAGCGGCAGGTCGACCGTCCGGCGCTCGATGCCGGCCTGGTAGATCGCGGTGACGAGCTCGACGGCGTTGCGCCCGTCCGCCCCGCCGATCGCCGGGGCGCGGCCTTCGCGGATCGCCGCGAGCACGTCGGCGACCTGACCCGCGTGCCCCAGGTGCGGCAGCGGCACGTGCGAGGCGGCCAGGGCGTTCAGCCGCGCGACGAGCTCGACGTCGCCCTCCGGCGTGCCGAACCCGCTCGGGTTCGCGACCTCGGCGACGGCGCGCCACGGCTGGGACACCCGCGCCTTCTCGGCCTGCACGACGATGCCCTGCTCCTCGCCGTGGTGCACCACCGACGCGGTGATCTCCGACAGGGCGCGCCCGTGGGTGAGCACCGCGACGGACAGGTCCTCGACCTCGGAGTTCTCGTGCTGCGCATTCGTGAGCACGGCGGTCACCGAGTCGGGCCGTCCGATGAGCCACAGCGTGAGGTCGAGGTGGTGGATCGCGTGGTTGAGCGTGCAGCCACCGCCCTCCGACGCCCACGTGCCACGCCAGTCGAGGTCGTAGTACTCCGTCCCGCGCCACCATGCCGAGTCCACCCGCACGTGCGACAGCGAGCCCACCAGCCCGGAGTCGAGCACCTCCTTGAGCGTCGCGGTGTCGTCGCGGAACCGGTTCTGCGCCACCACCGAGAGCACGCGCCCGGACCGCTGCGCCGCCGCGATCATCGCGTCGCACTCCTCGAGCGACGGCGCCATCGGCTTCTCCACCAGCACGTGCACCCCGGCGTCCAGCGCCGCGACCGTGAGCGCGGCGTGCGTCGCCGGCGGCGTCGCGATGCTCACGAGGTCCACGTTTCCGACGACGAGCATCGCCGACGCGTCCTCGTACACCTCCGCGTCGGCCAGGCCGAGCTCGTCGCGCGCCCGCGCGGCGCGGCCGGGCACCGGGTCGACGAGCGCGACGATGCGCGCCTCGTCCGGGAACCGCTGGTAGGCCGCGACGTGTGCGCGGGCGATGCTTCCGGTCCCGACGATGCCGATCCTGAGCACGTGCTGTCCTCCGCCCGAGGCGCCGGCACCGTGGCCGCGCCTCCCATGAATACGTATTTATCGCGGTGTCAGTACACTCGCTGAGCGGCGGCCTGTCAACCCGTCGGACGGCACCGGGACACGGTCGGTCGCGATCGGACCCGGACGGAGCGACGGGAGCGGAGATGGGACGAGCACCGACGAGCCGCGACGTCGCGCGCGCCGCGGGCGTCGCGCAGTCCACCGTCTCGCACGTGCTCACCGGCCGCGCCACCGTCGCCCCCGAGACCCGCGAGCGAGTGCTGCGGGCCATCGCGGACCTCGGCTACCAGCCGAACCTCGCGGCCCGCTCGATGCGCACCCGCCGCACCGGCCGGCTCGCCGTCGTGCTGTCGGTGTCGCTCGTGCGTCCGGTTCAGGTGCTCGACGGCGCGACGCAGGTCGCGCTCGAGGCGGGCTACGCCGTCGAGGTGCACAGCGTCGAGGGCGATGCCGCCACGGTGCGCGAGCGCGTCGCCGCGCTGGCCCGGTCGGGCCAGTACGAGGGGATCGTGGTGCTCGCTCCGCTCGGGCCGTGGCCCGCTGAGGGCGCCCCGGGCGCCGCGGGCGGCACGAGGAGCAGCGACGACGCCGCGCCCGCCGAGGGCGAGGCGTCCGCGGACCAGGGCTCCGCCGTCGTGGTCGCGTCCCCCGACTTCGACGACCACCTGCGAGGCGCCGGCGGCCTCGCGGACGCCTCGGCCGTGCGGGAGTTCGTGGCGCACCTCGCCGACCTGGGATACCACCGCTTCCTGCACGTCGCCGGCCCCGTGGCCTACCCCTCGGCGCGCGCCCGGGCCGAGGCGTACCGCGCCGCCGTCGCCGCGCTCGGCGTCGAGTCGCTCGGCGTCCACCAGGGCGACTGGGGTGGTGCGTGCGGGGTCGAGGCGATCCTCGCGCTGCCTGCGGAAGCGCCGCCGCTGGCCGTCATCGCCGCGAACGACGTCGTGGCGACCGGGGTCCTGCGCGGCGCGCACGAGCGGGGCTGGACGCGGCCCGGGCAGCTCGCCGTGACCGGCTGGGACGACCAGCCGACGTCGGCGTTCCTCGTCCCCTCGCTCACGACCGTGACCGTGGATCGGCCCGAGCTCGGGCGGCGTGCGATGCGACTGCTGCTCGCGCGGCTGCGCGGGGGCCCGAGCGGCCCAGCCGATGCCGCCGCTCCCGACCCCCTCGAGGACCACCCGGTGCACCAGATCGTCTGGCGCGAGTCGACCCTGGCGCGCGCGGCCTCGGCCGGGTGAGACTGGGCCATGACCTCCGACGCACCCCGCACGCAGGGCCCCGACCCCGACGGCCCGCCCACCGAGGTGCTGCTGCGCCCCGAGCGCTCGCGCTACGAGATCCTCGTCGGCGGCCGCCTCGCGGGCATCGCGGCGTTCACGGAGATCGACGGCGTCACCGTCTTCACGCACACCGTGGTGCAGGACGAGTTCGAGGGACAGGGCTACGCGAGCGCGATGGTCGACGGAGCGATCGCCGACGTCGTCGCTCGCGGCGGCAGGTTCGCCGCGATCTGCCCGTACGTGCGGCACTGGCTCACCAAGTTCCACCAGCACGACGCCGCACTCGCCCCGCTCCCGACGGCGGTCGCCGGCGGCCGCCTCCTCGACTGACCCCCGCGACCGCGATGACCGACCTCCAGACGCGTCCCGTCGAGACCAGCTGTCCGGCCGCGCACGACGCACGGCTCGCCGTCGGGCCCGTGCTCGAGCGCTACGACGAGCGCGAGGTGCCGCTCGGCGGGATCCGCGCCGCCCGCGTGCAGCGCACGCTGCCGCACCGCGAGCTGCCGACGGTCGGAGCGTGGTGCTTCCTCGACGCGTTCGCGCCGGGCGAACCGCCGATGAACGTCCTGCCGCATCCGCACATCGGGCTGCAGACGGTGACGTTGCCACTCGAGGGGCAGATGCTGCACCGTGACTCCCTCGGCTCGGTCCAGCTGCTCGAGCCGGGCGAGCTCAACCTCATGACCAGCGGCGACGGCATCGCGCACTCGGAGTTCCTCGTCGACGACGCCGGCGCGCGCGGGCTGCAGCTCTGGGTCGCCCTGCCGCACGAGTCGCGCTTCACCGAGCCCGCCTTCGAGCACGTGAGGGACCTGCCCGTCGTCGCCTACCCAGGCGCCCGGGTGACGGTCTTCCTCGGGGAGCACGACGGCGCAGCCTCGCCCGCGCGCACCTTCTCGCCCCTCGTCGGGGCGCAGGTCGACCTGGACCCCGGGACCCGGATCGCGCTGCCGCTGCGGACCGACTGGGAGCACGCCGTGCAGGTGACCGACGGCGTCGTGGTCGCCGAGGGTGAGCTGCTGCGACCCGGTCCGCTGCTCTACCTCGGCACGCACCGCGAGCACGTGACGCTCGAGGCGCCGGAGACGGAGGCGCGGCTCGTGCTCATCGGCGGCGAGCCGCTCGAGGAGGACCTGCTCATGTGGTGGAACTTCGTCGGGCGCCGGCACGAGGACGTCGTGGCTGCGCGCGAGGACTGGGAGGACGCCGAACGGCGCGTCGCCCGCTTCGGCGTGGTGGAGGGGCACGACGGCGCACGCATCCCCGCACCCGTCCTGCCGCTCGTGCGGCTCAACCCGCGGCGCCGGCGGCCGTGAGGGCTGTGGGCGCGTGCCGACTGGTCGGTGGCGTGGCGGTCAGGCCGGCTTTACCGGACTGTGGTGTCTGCATGGCACAGTAGGCACACAGGCCTGACAAGGGCAGCTGACGAAAGGAACGACATGGGCTTCATCGGATGGATCGTCCTGGGCCTGATCGCCGGCGCGATCGCCAAGGCCATCCTCAAGGACCGCGCTCCTGGCGGCTTCCTTGGCACCCTCATCCTGGGTGTCGTGGGCGCGGTCGTCGGCGGATGGCTGGGATCGCTCATCTTTGACGCACCGCTCGAGGACTTCTGGAGCCTGCAGACGTGGGTGCTCGCGATCATCGGATCCGTGATCGTGCTGTGGATCGTGGGGGCTCTCACCGGCAGGCGCAAGGTCTGACCGCGTCTCCGCGTCGCTCGCTCCCTGCTCGCTCCGTGTGCCCCTTTCCCGTCAGGGAGCGGGGCACACGGCGTCGAGGCGGACTGCCGGGTACGCACCGGCCCACGGAGCGTGACGACGTCGGCACAGCCCGAGCCCGACGGCGCCGCGCCCCTCACGCGTCGGCGTGCGGACGCGTCGCGAGCGCGACGGCCGCGCTGATCGCGACCACCCCGAGCAGCTCCCCAACGCTGGGCAGCTGGCGCAGCGAGAGGAACCCGACGAGCGTCGCGGTGGCCGGCAGCAGTGCGTTGAGCAGCGCGAACACCGACGTCGAGAGCCGCTTCATCGCCACCTGGTCCAGCGCGTACGGCACGACGCTGGAGAGCACGGCGACGCCGAGCACCAGCGCGACCGTGTGCGCGTCCGCCACGAGCGGTGCGGCGTCGGGGAGCCCGACCACGGCGTACCCGACCGCCGCGGTGACCATCCCGAGCGCGAGCGACGCCATCCCGCGACGCAGGGCGCCGACCGGCTGGCCGCCGCGGGCGCGCACCGCACCGCCGGTGTCGCCGTCGCCGTCGCCGTAGCCGGCGTGGTCGCCGTCGCCGGTGTCGCCGTCGCCGACAGGAGCGCCACCGTCTGCGACGTCGTGCCCGACCACCGCGCCGGTGTCCGGCTCGACTGACGCGACCTCCCCCGCCCGCGCGGCGATCCGCCGACCGACCACCATGTAGCCGGCCCACGCCGCACCAGCGGCGAGCGCGAACAGCACCCCGACCGCGGAGCCCGAGCCGAGGTGCGCCCAGTCGACCTCGCCGAGGCTGATCACCGCGACGCCGCCGGCCGCGAGCAGCGGTGCGAGCAGCCGTCGCGCGGACCACGGGCTGCGGTCGCTCGCGACGGCCACGGCGACCGGCCCGGTGAACTCGATCGCGACCGCCGCGCCGAGCGGCAGGTGGTCGATCGCGACGTAGAACAGCAGGTTCATCCCGCCGAGCAGGATCCCGAACAGTGCCGCGACGCCCAGGCTGCGCCGCGTCCAGGTCAGTTGCCACGGCCGCGCGAGCGCCACCAGCACGACCGCCGCGACGACCAGCCGCGCCCAGCCGACCGAGACGGCGCTCGCCGTCGCGAACAGGCCCACCGCGAGCGCCGCGCCGTAGTACATCGAGACGCCCGCGCCCAGGAAGAGCGCGGGAGCGGGGACACGATCCGCGAAGGAGGGTGCGCCGTCGGGCACGGCCCTCACGCGAGGACCGCGGCGGTGAGGAGGACGACGGGCACCGACAGGATCGTCGTGACCAGCACCGACTCACGTGCGAGGACCACGCCACGGTCGTAGCGCATCGCGTAGGTGAAGACGTTCTGCGCGGTCGGCAGGGCGGCGATGACGACCGCCGCGAGCAGCGTCGGCCCGCTCAGCCCGACGGCGAGCCCCACCCCCCACGCGAGCGCCGGCTGGACGAACGACTTGAGCACGACGGCGAGCACCAGCTGGGAGCGCATGTCGCTTCTCCCTGGCATCGGCGAGCCGCGCAGGGAGATGCCGAACGCGAGCAGCATCGCCGGGACGGCGAGGCCGCCGAGCGTCTGGATCGGCGCGAGCACGACCTCGGGCGGCTGCCAGTGCGCGACCGCGGACACCACCCCGGCGGCCGACGCCATCAGCGTGGGGTTGAGCAGCGGGGTGAGCGCGTTGCGCAGGGTCGTGCCCTGACCGCGCTTCTCGAGCAGGTCGAGCACGACGAACGAGGCGGGCGCGAGGATCGTGAGCTGGAAGATCATCGTGGGCGCGACGGCCTCCGCGCCGCCGAGCGCGTAGACCGCGATCGGGATGCCGAGGTTGCCGGCGTTGACATACCCCGCGCAGAGGCCGCCGATCACGGTTTCGCCGGCCGGTCGGCGCATGAGCAGCCGCGCCGTGAGCAGGTAGGCGAGGATCATCGCGAGCGCCGTGCCGTAGGACACGAGCGACCGGGTGTCGACGAGCGTGCCGACCTCGGCGCCGCTCAGCGTGACGTAGAGCAGGGCGGGGCTGCCCACGAAGAACGCGAGGCGGCTGAGCACGCCGCCCGCCGCGTCACCGAGGATCCCGAGACGTCCCAGCAGATACCCGACGGCGATGATCGCGCTGATCAGCGCGAAACCCTCGAGAACGCCCGTCACGCGGTCAAGTTACCGTCCGGGCCCGGGCGGCGTCCGGGCCGTTCGGCCACCGGGCGCCGCCTCGCCTCGCCCGTTCGCGAGAGGAAGTCGGTCCTTTCGCGAGAGGAAGTCCGTCCTTTCGCGAGAGGAAGTCGGTCCTTTCGCGAGAGGGAGTCCGTCCTTTCGCGAGGTGATGTACGTCAGCGTGCGCGACCGACATCACCTCGCGAAAGGACCAACATCACCTCGCGAACGGGGTGGGAGCTGCGGCCCTCAGGCGTCGGCGTCGGCGTCGGCGTCGGGGGCGAACGTCAGCGAGACCGAGTTCATGCAGAAGCGGTCGCCGGTAGGGGTCTGCGGGGCGTCGTCGAAGACGTGTCCGAGGTGCGAGCCGCAGGTCGCGCAGCGGACCTCGGTGCGGACCATGCCGTGGCTGCGGTCCTCGATGAGCTCGACGGCGTCGCCCTCCTTGGGCGCGTAGAAGCTGGGCCAACCGCAGTGGCTGTCGAACTTCGTCTCGGCGCGGAACAGCTCCGCCCCGCACGCGCGACAGGAGTAGACGCCCTCACGCTTCTCGTCGAGCAGCTCACCGGTCCAGGCCCGCTCCGTCGCGGCCTCGCGGAGCACGGCGTACTCCTGGGCGCCGAGCAGGTCGCGCCACTCCGCGTCGCTCTTCCACACCTTGTAGTCCATGGGTCCTCCTCGTCGCGTGGATCGGCGCGGCGCCCACGCGCCACGACCCCACCTGGCACAACCGTGGCGCACGCGTCGGTGTTCCCGCAGCCCTGCTCGCTCCGTGGGCAGCGGCTGCGTCACTCCCGCGCGGCAGGATGGTGCCCATGAAGCTCCTGCTCCCGGACAACGTCCCGCTGCACCCCGAGCTGCCCGACGGCGTGGAGGTCGTCGTGTACAGCCGTCGCGTCCCGATCCCGAAGGAGCACCGCGACGCCGAGGCGGTGGTGCTGTGGGCGTCGCGCCAGGGCTGGCTCGAGCAGGCGGCGCGCGACCTCACGCAGCTGCGGCTCGTGCAGTCGCTGTCGGCCGGGACCGACACGATCGAGGCGGCGGGCTTCCACGACGGCGCGACGATCTGCTCGGGCGTCGGACTGCACGACATCACCGTGGCCGAGCACGCCCTCGGCCTCATCATCGCGGCGGCGCGACGGCTGGATGTCGCGGTCCGTGCCGTCGACTCCCACCGCTGGGCCCGAGAGCTGTCGGTGGACCAGCCGCTGGACAACGCCACGGCGTTCACGATGGTGCACGGCGCGCGCGTGGTGATCTGGGGGTTCGGCGGCATCGGCCAGCGCCTGGCCGGTCACCTGCGCGCGCTCGGCGCCGAGGTCACCGGGATCGCCCGGTCGGCCGGCGAGCGCGCGGGGTTCCCCGTGGTCACGCAGGAGGACCTGCCGCGCGTCCTCGCCGACGCCGACGTGCTGGTGGACGTGCTGCCCGCGACGGACGAGACCGAGCACGCCGTGTCCGCCGAGGTGCTCGCCATGCTGCCGCGCAAGGCATGGCTCGTGAACGTGGGCCGGGGCGCCACGGTCGACCAGGCGGCGCTGGTGGCAGCGCTGCACGACGGCGTGATCGCGGGCGCCGCGCTCGACGTCATGACGCCGGAGCCTCTGCCCGCGGACGACCCCCTGTGGGACGCGCCGAACCTCATCCTCACGCCGCACTCGGCGGGCGGGCGCCCGCTCGGGGCCGACGAGCTGATCGCGGCGAACGTGCGGGCGCTGCTCGCGGGCGAGCCGCTGCGCAACGTGGTCCGCGCGGGCTGATCGGTCGCCAGCCGCGCCGAGCGTCACACCAGCGGGAACCCGGCCGAACCCGGCCCCGCCAGGCCGCCCACCCCAACCACCCATGTGACGCTCAGCGCGGCCCACACCCGCCAGCCGCGCCGAGCACACCAGCGGGAACCCGGCCGAACCCGGCCCCGCCAGGCCGCCCACCCCAACCACCCATGTGACGCTCAGCGCGGCCCACACCCGCCAGCCGCGCCGAGCGTCACACCAGCGGGAACCCGGCCGAACCCGGCCCCGCCAGGCTGCCACCCCAACCACCCATGTGACGCTCAGCGCGGCCCACACCCGCCAGCCGCGCCGAGCGTCACACCGGCGGGAACCCGGCCGAACCCGGCCCCGCCAGGCCGCCCACCCCAACCACCCATGTGACGCTCAGCGCGGCCCACACCCGCCAGCCGCGCCGAGCGTCACACCGGCGGGGGGGGCCGACGCAGCCCCGCGCCACCCCCGACCACAGCGGTCAGAGCGTCTGCACGATGAGCGCGTTCCCGTCCCCACCGGCGAGGCGACGCACGCCGTCGGGCGGGTGGGCGTGCTCGAGGCCCGGCGCGGCGACGATCGGGAGCAGCGCGGCGAGGTCGTCCGGCGCCAGCGGCACGCCGCCCATCACGAGGTGCTCCACGGGCGTCAGCGTGCGGATCGCGATCGTGTCCACCGACTCGGGGAACTCGCTCGCGAAGTCGGCGTAGATGGCGGGGTCGTGCTGGCCGTCGTCGCCGACGAGGAACCACTTCAGCTCGGGGAACTCGGTCCGCAGCCGGCGCAGCTGGCTGCGCTTGTGCTCGAGCCCGGACCGGAACCAGCGCTGGGTCGAGGGGCCCCAGTCGGTCATGATGCACGCGCCCGCGGGGAAGTCGTGCCGGCGCAGGAAGTCGCGGATCACCGGGGCGTAGTTCCACGCCCCGGTCGAGATGTAGACGACGAACCCCGCGCTCTCCCGGTTGAGGAACGTCGCCATGCCGGGCACGGGCCGCCGCGACCCCTCCTGCATGACGAACGTGTTCCAGAACGCCTGCAACGGGCTCGGCAGGAGCGTGACCATGACGGTGTCGTCGATGTCGGAGACGATGCCGCGCCCGATCGTCGGGTCGATCACGTCGACGTGCCCACGACCGGCCTCCGCGCCGCCCGGAACCGAGACCTGGATCTCGTGCCGCCCCGGCGGCAGGTCCACCGGGATGCGCAGGTCGAGATGCCCCCCAGGCTCCGTGCGCGCGCGGTGCACGGTCTGCCCGATCCGGATCCGCGCGGGCAGGTTCGGCGCGGACACCGAGAGGTAGCGCCGCCAGCCGCGCGAGCGTCCCTCGGCGCTGCGGCGCTGGGTCGGCGGCATCACCAGGACGCGACACAGCACGCGCACCCAGCCGGGCCCGGAGTCGGTGGCGGCGCGGCCGTAGGAGTCGAACACCAGCGGCGTCGGACGCCACCCCCGGCGCGCCATCGCGTTCGACGCGCGCCGCTCGATCACGGCCTCGATGGCGGCGGCTGTCTTCGGGCCCCAGGCCTCGTCGACACTGCCGTGCGCACTCGTCATGTCTCCAGCGTGCCGCATGCGGGCCCGTTGCCCTACCCCCACGCACGACGGCGAGCACCGGCGCCGCTCGCAGCGTCACCCGACAAGCGCGCCCCACGGTGACGAAGCGGGCGCCCGCCCGCACGACTCCCCGGCACGACGGCGAGCGACAGCCCCGCCGTCGGCCGGCGGTCAGCGCGGGATCAGCCCGCGATCGGCGCGGCGTGCTCGTGCGGGCCCGCAGCAGCGCACCCGACCGACAACGGACGACCGGCCGACCAACGACGGACGTTGGCCGAGGGTCGGTCGACGACCGGCGGTCGACGCGGGATCAGCCCGCGATCAGCGCTGCGTCATCGGGACGATCGAGGAGCTCGACGTCGAGTAGCTCACGGGCGCGCGGCCGGAGCGACGGCTCGGGCCCTGCGCCGAGCGCTGACCCTGGCCACCACGACCGGCACCCTGGCCACCACGACCGGCACCCTGGCCACCACGACCCGCACCCTGGCCACCACGACCCGCACCCTGACCGCCGCGAGGCGCACCCCCGGGGACGTCGCTGCCGCGCGTGCCGTGCCCGCGGGACTCACCCGCGGGGCCCTGGGCGGCGGTGCGCTGCCCGCGACGACGACCGTTCGGCGCGCCGGACGGTCCACCCTTGCCCGCGCCGGCGCCACCGCCGGCGCCGCCACGCGAACCGGGAGCCGACGTGCGGGAGCCGGGCTGCGCCGTCGTGCGCGTGGCGGTGCTACGCCCACCGACGGTCGAGCCGACGCCGGAGGCGGGCCGGCCCTTGCGGCGACCGCCGCCGGAGGCCGCGGACGGCTCGGGCTTGCGCGCGGCGCCCGACGGGGCGTCGGCCGGCGCGACGCGCGCGGCGACCTCGCCCACGAGCGCCGTGACGGCCTCGTCGGTGGGGCGCACGCGCTGCGGCGTGGCGCGGATCTTGGCCAGGCGCAGCAGCGTCGCGACGTCGGAGCGCTGCTCCGGGAGCATGAGCGTGACGACGTCGCCGCCCGCGCCGGCGCGCGCCGTGCGGCCCGAGCGGTGCAGGTACGCCTTGTGCTCGGTGGGCGGGTCGACGTGGACGACGAGGTCGACGTCGTCGACGTGGATGCCACGCGCGGCGATGTCGGTGGCGACCATGACGCGGACCTCGCCCGAGGAGAACGCCGCGAGGTTGCGCTCACGCGCGTTCTGGGACAGGTTGCCGTGCAGGTCGGCGGCGGGGATGCCGGACTCGGTCAGGCGACGCGCCATCTGCCGCGCCTGGTGCTTGGTGCGCAGGAACAGCAGGCGGCGGCCGGTGCCCGAGGCGAGCGCCTCGACCACGCTGCGCTTGGCCTCGACGTCGGCCACCTCGAACACGTGGTGCGTGAGCGCGGCGACCGGTGAGCTCTCGGGGTCCACCGAGTGCGAGACGGGCGAGTGCAGGAACCGCTTGACGAGCGTGTTCACGCCGTTGTCGAGCGTCGCGGAGAAGAGCATGCGCTGGCCGGTGGTCGGGGTCGCCGCCAAGATCCGGGTGACGCCGGGCAGGAAGCCGAGGTCGGCCATGTGGTCCGCCTCGTCCAGCACGGTGATCTCGACGGCGTCGAGCCAGACGTGCTTCTGGCCCATGAGGTCCTCGAGCCGGCCGGGGCACGCCACGACGATGTCCACGCCGCCGCGCAGCGCGCTGACCTGCTTGACCTGGGACACGCCGCCGAAGATCGTCGTGACGCTGAGCCGGGCCGCCTTGGCCAGGGGCTCGAGCGTCTCGGTGATCTGGTTGGCCAGCTCGCGGGTCGGGGCGAGCACGAGGCCACGGGGCCGGCCGGGGGCGGCGCGGCGACCCTCGGCGAGCCGAGCCACGAGCGGCAGGCTGAACGCGATGGTCTTGCCCGAGCCCGTGCGGCCGCGGCCGAGCACGTCACGCCCCGCGAGCGAGTCGGGCAGCGTCGCGGTCTGGATGGGGAAGGGCTCGGTGATGCCGCGCGCCTCGAGGGAGGCGGCGAGCGGCGCGGGGACGCCGAGCGCGGTGAAGGAAGCGGAAGAGGTCAACGGGTGTCCGTCTCTGAGTCTGCGGGCGGCCTGATCAGGGCGCGCGCGGCCGGGGGCCGCGGTGAGTGCGATCGCTGCTGGGCGGGGGCTTGGCCCCGCACGTCGGCCGAGGCGGCCGGACCAGCGCGGAAGAGTCTCGCGGCACGACGCGCAGGTGGCGCGCCGTCACGTCCATCCTGGCACACCGCACCACCGGCGGACCGGCGAGGGAGTGTGACCCTCCCCTCAGGTGAGGGCGGGTGCGAGACTCGGGAGAGGGGACCGTGCCGTCGCGGGCCCCGGCCGACCGGGTCGCGGCCACCGCTCCCGTGTTCGCTTTTGGTAGAATCTGTCGGAATGTGACAGAATGCGAGGCGTCGGCGCAGCGCCGACCGGACGGAGGACGTGAAGCATGTCGTGGCTCGTGACCGGCGGCGCCGGCTACATCGGATCGCACGTGGTGCGGGCGTTCGAGGACGCGGGAATCGCCGTCGTCGTCGTGGACGATCTCTCCTCGGGTCACCGCGAGTACGTGCCCGACGGCGTGCCGTTCGTGGAGGCGTCGATCCTGGACACCGCAGTGCTCACCAGCGCGATCCGGACCCACGCGGTCACCGGGGTGGTGCACCTCGCGGGCTTCAAGTACGCGGGCGTCTCGGTGCAGCGGCCACTGCACACCTACGAGCAGAACGTCACCGGAACGGCGCACCTGCTCGAGGCGATGGTCGCCACGGGCGTCACTGACCTCGTGTTCTCCTCCTCGGCTGCGACCTACGGCACCCCGCGGGTCGACCTCGTCACCGAGGCCACGCAGACCCATCCGGAGTCCCCGTACGGCGAGAGCAAGCTGATCGGCGAGTGGCTCATCGCCGACGCCGGCCGCGCCCACGGCATCCGGCACACGTCGCTGCGCTACTTCAACGTCGTCGGCTCGCTGCCCGGGCTCGCAGACACGTCCCCGCACAACCTCTTCCCGCTCGTCGTGCAGGCGCTCACGCAGGGCCGCACCCCGCGCATCAACGGCGACGACTACGCCACGCCCGACGGCACCAACGTGCGCGACTACGTGCACGTCGTCGACCTCGCCGCCGCCCACGTGGCCGCGGCGAAGGCGCTGGCCGCGGGCCGCGAGCTCGAGCGCGTCTACAACCTCGGCTCGGGCGACGGACTGTCGGTGAAGCAGATCATGGATGCGTTCGCGCAGGTCACGGGCCTCGACTTCACCCCGGAGATCGGGCCGCGCCGCCCGGGCGACCCGGACCGCATCGTCGCCGACGGCACGCTCGCCGCGCGCGACATCGGCTGGGCGATGCGCCACACGGTCCAGGACATGGTCGCGAGCGCCTGGGCCGCACGGCCCAGCGCCTAACCCACCGCGAGGGTCTTGCGCCCCCACCGCGAGGGTCCAGCGCCTAACCCACCGCGAGGGTCTTGCGCCCCCACCGCGAGGGCCTTCGGCCCCGCCTGCTCACTGGACTCACGCGTGTGAGCCCACCTCCGGGTGCTCTCGCGTGTGCGAGGCCGGCTCGATCTGCAGGGTGGAGTGCTCGACGTCGAAGTGCCCGTGCAGGCACTCCTGCAGGGCGTCGAGAACCGTGCAGTAGCCGCTCGCCGTCGCGACCTCGTCCGCGACCACGACGTGCGCCGAGAGCACCGGCACGCCTGAGGTGATCGTCCAGGCGTGCAGATCGTGCACCGCCACGACGCCGGGCACGCCCAGCAGGTGTTCGCGCACGTCAGCAACGCTGACCTGGTCCGGCGCGCCCTCGAGCAGCACTCGGGCCACGTCGCGCAGCAGGGACAGCGCGCGAGGCACGATGAGGACACCGATCGCGAGCGACGCGACGGCGTCAGCCCGTTCCCACCCTGTCGTCAGGACGAGCACGCTCGCCACGATCACGGCGGCGGATCCGAACAGGTCCCCGAGGACCTCGAGGTAGGCGCCGCGGACGTTGAGGCTCTCCTCACGGCCGCCGGCGAGCAGGCGCAGCGCGACGAGGTTCGCCACCAGGCCGAGGATGCCGACGGCGAGCATCACCGGCGCCTCGACGGCCTCCGGCGCGGCGAGCCGGCGGACGCCCTCCACAAGCACGGTGATCCCCACGACCGTCAGGATCACGCCGTTGACCAGGGCAGCGAGGATCTCCGCGCGCTGCCAGCCGAAGGTCCAGCGCGGCGTCGCGGGCCGCTGCGCGAGCCAGGTCGCGACGAGCGCGATCGTCAGGCCGGCCGAGTCCGAGAGCATGTGCCCGGCGTCGGCGAGCAGCGCGAGGGAGCCCGAGACGAACGCGGCGACGAGCTCGATGAGCATCACCGAGACGGTGATCGTGAGCGCCGCGACGAGGCGACGACGGTGCCGCGCCCCCGCGGTCCCCCTCAGAGGTGCGCCGGTGCCGTGGTCGTGTCCCATCACGCCTCCTCGTGCTCGTGCACGACGGCGTGCAGCCCCTCCTCGAGGAGCTCCTCCGCACGCTCGACGAGGGAGAGCAGGGCGGGTGTCGCGAGCCGGTAGTAAGTCGCACGGCCCGCGGTGCGGGACAGCAGCAGGCCCGCGTCCCGCAGGACGGCGACGTGCGCCGACGTCGTGGACTGCGCCAGCCCGACCGCGGCGACGAGGTCCGTGACGCGCGCCTCGCCGTCGGCCAGGGCGTGCACGATCGTCAGGCGAGCCGGCTCACCGACGGCGCGGAACGTCGCGGCGACCGCGTCGTGGTCGTGGCGGGGGTGCTGCCCGGCGTCCGGGGCGCCGTGCCGACTGGAGCCTGGAGTGCGGTCGGGCGGGGCGGTCGCGTCGGACACCGCCGTATTCATCGTCATGCGGCGATGCTATCGCCATATGTCGATGTAGCGCTATCCCGAGCTCGCGCGGCTCCGTCACGCTCGCGCTGCTGCGTGCCGCAGGGTGCCGGGCCGGGCGGAACGACGCAGAGCGGCAGGCTAGGACGACGCACCGCCGCGCGCGTCGTCGATGAAGTCCTGCACACCCGCGGCCACGGCCTGCGCGACGGCGAGCTGGCCCGCGGGGTCGGTGAGCGTCGCGGCGTCGCTGGCGTTGCGCAGGTTCCCCATCTCCACAATCACGGCGGGCTTGCTGGACAGGTTCAGCGTGCCGTAGTCGTTCGACGCGCGGATCGCGTCCGCGACGTAGGTCGCCCGCGGGAGCCCGGCGGCGTCGAGGCGGGCGCGGAGGGCCTCCGCCAGGCGCACCGACTCCGCGCGCGTCGCTTGGTCGGGCCCGGGGACCAGCAGGTGGAAGCCGTACTCCCCCGAGGGCGCGCCGTCGCCGTGCAGGCTGACGAGCGCGGCGGCCCGGTCGTTGGCCAGCGACCCGCGCACGTCGACGCAGGGACCCCACAGGGCGTCGTCGTCGGAGTCGCGGGTGAGCACGACCTGCGCGCCGGCGGACTCCAGTCCGGCGGTGAGCGCCTGCGCGACGCCCCATGTGATCGTCGCCTCGGGCACGTCGTCGGGCGTCGCGGTGCCGGTCGTGTTGCACGCCTTGCGCACACCCATCCCCGCGTCGACGATCGCGCTGATCTCGGCCGGGAAGTGCCGGTTGCCGAGCTGGTGGCCGGGGTCGACGACCACCACGACGCCGGCGAGCGGCGGGTCTGCGGTCGCTACCGCCGTCGGGTTGTCGCTCGGGACTGGGTAACCCTCCGACTCGGCCGGCCCGGGCGACTCCAGCGGCGAGGCTGCCACCGACCCCGGCGCGGCGACCGACGGCGACGGCGAGCCGGACGACCCGGGTGCGCTCGCCGTCGGGCCCGGTGGGGTGCAGGCGGCGAGGGCGCACGCCGCGGCGAGGAGCAGTCCCGCACGCAGGGCCGCGACCGCGCGAGCGCTCACCCGAGAGCGATGCTCCGTCACCCCCATCCGAGCTCGTGCAGGCGCTCGTCGTCGATGCCGAAGTGGTGCGCGATCTCGTGCACGACCGTGACCGCGACCTCCTGCGCGACCTCCTCGGCGTCCTCGCAGATCTGCAGCGTCGGGAGGCGGTAGATGGTGATCCGGTCCGGCAGCGAGCCCGCGCCCCACCACTCCCCGCGCTCGGTGAGCGGCGTGCCCTCGTAGAGGCCGAGGAGGTCCTCGTCCTCGCCGTCGGGCGGGGCGTCCTCGACGAGGACGACGACGTTGTCCATCAGGGCGGTGAGCTCTGGCGGGACGAGGTCCAGCCCGTCCGCGACGCACCCCTCGAAGTCCTCGACGCTCATCTCGACGGCCACGACAGCGACGGTACGCGAGCACGCGGTCCAACTGTCCGCGATTTCGCGATGCGCGCCCGCGTCCCGTATGCTCGCCGAGGTCTTGAGCGCCGGGCGCGGCTCGGGAGCCCAAGCGGGCCCCCATCGTCTAGCGGCCCAGGACCCCGCCCTTTCACGGCGGTAGCACGGGTTCGAATCCCGTTGGGGGTACGGATTCGTGTGAGTGGAAACCACGTAGTAAGGTCTCTCCGCTGCCTCGCGCAGCACGAGGCCCCGTAGCGCAGTTGGTTAGCGCGCCGCCCTGTCACGGCGGAGGTCGCGGGTTCAAGTCCCGTCGGGGTCGCGGAACACTCGGCCGGTCGCCTTCCACCCGGAAGGCAGCCGGCCGATCGTTCAGGGCTCTGTAGCTCAGTTGGTAGAGCGCACGACTGAAAATCGTGAGGTCACGGGATCGACGCCCGTCGGAGCCACCCGATCGAACCGCAGCACGCACGCCCCGCCCGGCGCCCACTCAGGCTTCCGAGCGGGGCTTCGTCGTTCGTGTGAGCCGCCGCGACTAGGCTCGTCCAGTGCCCGAGCCCGACGACGACGCCACCGCCCGCGCGTCAGCGACGGTCACGGCACTGCACGAGGCACTCGTCGACCACGACCTCGGCCCCTTCCTCGCCACCCCCTGCGGGATCCTCGCGCCGCTCCTCGGGCGACTCGCGGACGATCCCCGCGCGGACTACCGCGTGGTCACCCGGGAGGACAACGCCGTCGGGATCGCGGCGGGCCACGCGCTCGCCGGACGCCCCGCCACCGTGCTCATGCAGAACTCCGGCTTCGGTCTGTGCGTCAACGCGCTCGCCTCGCTCGTCGTGCCGTACGCCCTCCCGATGCTGCTCGTGGTGAGCCTGCGCGGCACCGGCGTCGACGACACCCCCGAGAACGCCGGCATGGGCGCCCTCACGGCGCCGACCCTCGCCGGGCTCGGCGTCCGCCACGAGATGCTCGACGCCGAACACGTGCCCGAGCAGATCGCTCGCCTCGCGCGCGTCGTGCGCGAGGAGCGCCGGCCGGCCGCGCTGCTCGTGGCCCCCGAGCAGCTCGGGTGGCGGCCGTGAGCGGGACTGACGCGACGCCGTCGCGCACCCTCGCGGGGACTGACGCGACGCCGTCGGGCACCTTCGCCAAGGCCGACGCCGTGGCGCTCGCCCTCGACACGCTGCCCGGCCCCGCCGTGTGCACCACGGGCTACACCGCGCGCCTGGGCGCCGCGCGCGGCGAGGACCGCGTGCTGCCGCTCGTCGGGTCGATGGGCCTCGCGCTGCCCGTGGGCATCGGCATCGCGGCCACCACGGGCCGCACCACGCTCGTGCTCGACGGCGACGGCAGCCTCCTCATGAACCCTGCGGACCTGCTCGAGCTGGGGTCGCGACCGGACCTGCCGCTCGTGCACGTCGTGCTCGACGACGGGGCGTACGCCTCGACCGGCGCCCAGCCCGTGCCGTCGCAGCGGGTGGACGTCCCCGCTCTGGCCCGGGCGGCCGGGGTGACCGACGCACGCCGGGTCGAGGGCGCCGACGCGCTGCGCGCCGCGCTGCTCGAGGCCGCGCAGGCCCGGCGGCCCGTGGTGCTGCACTGCCCCGTCACGTCGGACTCCGGGCCGCCCGCCCCGCGGGTCGACACGCCCCTGCCCACGCTGGCGCGACGGTTCACCATGGAGGCGTTCGAGCGCGGCGAGCCCCGCGAGCGGTAGCCGGGACGAGCGGCAGCGGCTGCCCACCGCGTGACCACCGCGTCTCCAGCCCCTCCCCATCTCCAACCCCTCCCCACCCATCACCGGCCCGCCGCGCCGCCGCCTCACCGAGTCCTCACCCCTGCCTCGCCGCCGACGACGCCGGTGAGACGGCCCCGGCTACGTTGGACCGGTGACCACCGAGCCCGAGAACACCGAGCCCGAGAACACCGAGCCCGAGGACGACGACACGCTGGAGCACGACCGCGGCCTCCCGCTCCACCGGTCCCAGGAGCACCCCGAGGACATCCCCGCCTTCCTCGATCGTGCGCTGGCCCGTGCTCGGGACCTGCTCCCCGAGGTCGAGGACTTCACGGTCGACGGGGTGGCCTTCGAGACGGCCGCCGGCGTGTGGCTCGCCCCGATCGGCGTGTTCGACCCGACGGCTGACGTGTCCCCCAGCCCAGAGCAGGTCGCCGCGGGCGAGACCGACGTCGCCGTGTGGGGCCACCGCATGAGCGACTGGGCGAACCGTGCTCAGCACGCGATGCGCGCGAGCTGGGGCGCACCCGTCGTCCACACGCCACGCCGCGTCGGCGCGGCCCAGGAGCCCGAGGGGATCCTCGACTACCTGCTCCTCGCGCAGGACTTCGCGCAGGCCGAGGTCTGGGACCGGCACGAGGTCTTCGTCGCGCTGCTCAGCGAGTGGACGGGCGAACCCGGCACGAGCACGCTCCGGCAGATCGCCATGCTGCTGCCGCGCCCGCTCATGATGACGGGGATGGCGGCCTACCTGACGGACGAGACCGTGCAGGAGCTGCTGATGCACGGCGAGTCGCCGGTCGAGCTGCACCGCCGCGCGTGGGTCCTGAGCACCCTCTTCGACCGGGGCGAGGTACACGTCCGGGACGTCTCCATCGAGGCGACGCGGTGCACGCTCCGGTCGCGGACGGGCACCACGTCGACCTGGATCTTCGCCGACGACGGGCGCCAGCTCCTGCTGGTCCACGACCCGGCGTCGGAGTTCCTCACCCTGCTTCGTCGCCTCGACGACGAGCACGTGGACGGAGACGACGGCCTGCCCGCGTCCGACGTCCCGAACGACGACCCGAACGGCGACCCAGAAGGCGACCCCGACGCCTGGACCGCGTCGCAGCTCATCCGCCTGGAGCGACTGCTCGACGGCGTGCCGGAGGACCTGCGCGCGTGCGTCGACGCGCGCGGCGAGACGGTGACGGGCGACGTCGCCGAGCACGCGCTCGCGTTCGGACTGCTGGACGGCCGGCCGATCCCGATCGCCTCGGGCGCGTTCTGGTTCGACGGGTCGGTCTGGCGCGCGAGTCCGGGGCTCGTCCAGGCGGGGTTCCAGAACGACCTCACGCTCGACGACTTCGGGCTCGAGGAGGCGGTACGCATACCCTTCCGCCTGGGCGGCGTCTTCACGCCCGCGACGTTCACCTCCGAGGACGAGCCCGAACCCGTCGTGCTCGAGGTCTTCGACGCGTGCCCCTACCCGGAGCAGCCCAGGCCCGAGGGTGACACCGTCCTCGGCTACGGCGTGCCCCGACCGTACGACCACGAGGCCGTGGTCGAGGCGATCGAGCGCGCGTGCGCCGCCTGGTGGGAGCGCGACCCGGAGCAGGGAACGCTCGGCGAGGACCCCTTCGTCGTCGTGGGCCGCCGCCTGCGCGACGCGGGCGGGCCCGACACGCTCCAGACCGTGCTGGCACGCGGGGAGTACTGGACCGTCGAGGCGCTCAGCGCGTGGAACGCCGACCTGCGCCGGGCGATGACGGCGCGGTGGGGCGAGCCCACAGAGACGGTCTACGACCCGGACCAGCTCGGCCTCGACCACCACACGCCCCTCACGGCCGTCATGCGCGGGATCGGGCTCACCAAGGGCTGGCTGTGGTGGGTGGACGGTCACGCCGTCGTCACGCTGGCGGGGTTCCCGAGGACGGAGCACCGCTCGACGCCCGTGGTGACCCTCGTGATCTGCCGCGCCGACGCCGTCGTGGAGCTGCTCGGTCGGATGACCATCTGGGAGCTGCGGTGGCGCGCCCGCGTCATCGAGAACCTCGCCGCCCTCGCGCACGGCGATCCCGCCGTCCCGCCTCACCTCGCGCTCGACCGAGTCGCCACCGAGGTCGCGTGGCCCGCGTCCGCACCGGCCACGCCGCTGGAGGGATCGCGGATCCAGCCGACCGTCCGCCGGATCCGCATCCGGGCGGAGGACATCGTGTGGACCCTCCACCTCACCCACGACAGGCGCGCCGTCCTCACGTCGCGCCGCCCGGGCGCCTCACCCACCGAAGCAGCCGACCTGCTCGAGGGCCTGCCGAGCGACCTGCGTCCGCTCGTGGTCGCATCCGACGGCGAGGCGTCCGACGGCGAGGCGTCCTCGATCGCTGGAGCGCCACTCAGCGCGGTGTTCTACCGCGACGGCGGGCACTGGCGTGCGACGGACAACATGCTCGCCGAGGCTCGCGCGGCCGGTCGAGAGGGCCGCGACCCTCTCGAGGCGCTGTACTCGGCCGAGGCGGGTGTGCCGCAGCTGCGTCGGGTGCTCGGCCGCGGGCAGCAGATGTCGCCGCGGACCCTGAGCGAGGCCGGGTACGCCGAGCGGACGTTCGGCGTCGAGGTCACACCGGACCAGGCCCTGGCCGCGCTCGAGCACGTCAGCGCGCCACTCACCCAGGCCCTCACCGGAACGCTCCACGACCTCCTCGACGCGATCGTGCAGTTCGACTCGCCGCACCGCTACCTGCTCGACGCCGCGCTCGACACCCTCGACCCGCAGGACCGCCGGGAGAAGTCGCTGTGGCTGCTCGCCAACGGTGCGACGCCCACCACGCAGCTCGCGGCCCGGACGCCCGTCAACGTGCTGCTCGGCAACCCGACCCTCGACGGCGGCGACGCGGTGGTGCTGCGCCGCCTGATCGCCACGGGCGCGGACACGGGACCGGGGCTGCTCGGCTCGCGCGGGACGGACCCGTTCGCCCAACTCACCCGACGGAACCTGGCCGAGGACGAACTGCGGCCGCTCCTCGAGGCGCTCGGGCGGCGGGCGGGCACACCCCACCGTCGCGGAACGGGGCGGGGGCTGGCAGGACTGCGACGGCTCGGCGAACGGTGGCGAGCGCGCCGTACGGGGTGACTCACACGACGCCGGCGGCCGCGAGCGCCCCGTACTCCTCGTCGGTCAGCACGCGCGAGCGGATGAGGAACCGCACGCCCTCGGGCGCCTCGAGCGAGAAGCCCGCCCCGCGCCCCTTCACCACGTCGATCGTGAGGTGCGTGTGCTTCCAGTACTCGTACTGGGCCTTCGACATCCACACGGGCACGGTGAACGGCTCGCCCCCGTCGGCAACCCCGTCGGGCACGACGGCGAGGTCCCCCAGGTGCACGTCGGCGTCACCCGTGAGGAACTCCCCGTCGGGGTAGCACATCGGCGACGACCCGTCGCAGCAGCCCCCCGACTGGTGGAACATGAGCGGGCCGTGCTGCGCGCGCAGCTGCACGAGCATGGTCGCGGCGGCGGGCGTGACGGCCACCCGTTCGGGCAGGTCCTGCGACGTCATCGTCGTCTCCTTTCGGGTAGCCCAGGGGACCGGCCGGCTCCCGGTGGAGCCGCGGGCGGGACGGAGCACCGCACGCGGCACCACCGGCAACCGGCCGGTCGCCTCGCCGTCGGGCGGACGGGGTGCCCGACGGCGAGGCGCGTCCGATCAGAAGAAGCCCAGCTCGTCCGGGGAGTAGGAGACGAGCAGGTTCTTCGTCTGCTGGTAGTGGTCCAGCATCATGAGGTGGTTCTCCCGGCCGACGCCGGACCCCTTGTACCCACCGAACGCCGCCGCGGCGGGGTACGCGTGGTAGTTGTTCGTCCACACCCGGCCGGCCTGGATGGCGCGGCCGGCCCGGTAGGCCGTCATCGTGTTGCGCGACCACACACCCGCACCGAGGCCGTACAGGGTGTCGTTCGCCGTCGCGATCGCGTCGTCGAACCCGGAGAACGAGGTGACGGCCACGACCGGCCCGAAGATCTCCTCCTGGAAGATGCGCATCGAGTTCTTGCCCTCGAAGATCGTCGGGGCGACGTAGAAGCCGCCGGCGAGGTCGCCGTCGAGCTCAGCGCGGTGACCGCCGAGGAGGACCTCGGCGCCCTCGCCCTTGCCGATCTCGATGTAGGACAGGATCTTCTCGAGCTGGTCGTTGCTCGCCTGCGCGCCGATCATCGTCGTGGTGTCCAGGGGGTTGCCCTGCTTCACGAGCTTGGTGCGCTCGATGGCGTCGCCGAGGAAGGAGTCGTAGATCTCGTCGGCGATGAGGGCGCGGGACGGGCACGTGCACACCTCGCCCTGGTTGAGGGCGAACATCGTGAAGCCCTCGAGCGCTTTGCTGTAGTAGGCGTCCCGCTCCGCGGCGACGTCGTCGAAGAAGATGTTCGGGCTCTTGCCGCCCAGCTCGAGCGTCACCGGGATGATGTTCTGCGCCGCGTACTGCATGATCAGGCGGCCCGTGGTGGTCTCGCCGGTGAAGGCGATCTTGCGGATCCGCGAGCTCGAGGCCAACGGCTTGCCCGCCTCGACGCCGAAGCCGTTGACGATGTTGACCACGCCCGGCGGGAGGAGGTCGGCGATGATCTCCATGAGGAAGAGGATCGACGCGGGCGTCTGCTCAGCCGGCTTGATCACCACGGCGTTGCCCGCCGCGAGCGCCGGGGCGAGCTTCCACACGGCCATGAGGATCGGGAAGTTCCACGGGATGATCTGGCCGACCACGCCCAGCGGCTCGTGGAAGTGGTAGGCGACGGTGTTCTCGTCGATCTGGGAGATCGTGCCCTCCTGGGCCCGGATGGCACCCGCGAAGTAGCGGAAGTGGTCGATCGCGAGCGGGATGTCGGCGGCGAGGGTCTCGCGGACCGGCTTGCCGTTCTCCCACGACTCCGCGACGGCGATCTTCTCGAGGTTCTCCTCCATCCGGTCGGCGATCTTGTTGAGGATGATCGCGCGCTCGGTGGCGGAGGTCCGGCCCCAGGCGGGCGCCGCCTTGTGCGCGGCGTCGAGGGCCGCCTCGATGTCGTCGGCGTCGCCGCGGGCCACCTCGGTGAACACCTTGCCGGTGACGGGGGTGACGTTCTCGAAGTAGCGCCCGTTGACCGGCTTGCGGAACTCGCCGCCGATCCAGTGGTCGTAGCGCTCGCGGTAGGTGGCGACCGATCCCTCGGTGCCCGGTGCTGCGTAGACGGTCATGGTCAACCTCTCGGTCCGCGTCCGTCGGCCGACCGTGGCGCCGCCCCTGGCGTCCGGTCCGACCGCGCATCACGGCATCGGTGCCGTGATCCGCTGCGAGCGTAGGTCGCCGACCGTTGCACGAGGGTTGCACGTGCCGCAAGGGACCTTCGTCCCGCGCGTCAGGCGAGCGCGCGGTCCAGCGTCGCGAGCCGGGTCCGCGCGCGCAGCGCGTGCGGGCTGCCGCTCGGAGCGACGACGGCCAGGCGCTGCCACGCCCACCAGTCCTCCGCACCCACGTCGGCGGCCGTCCAGCGTGCGATGACGTCGGGGTCGTTCGACGCGAGGACGGCGGCGCGCAGGTCCGCCGCGAGCGCCTCGCGCACCGCGACCACGCCCGGCGCGGTCGAGCGCGCGAGCACCGGGCCGGGACAGCTCGCGAGCGCCTGGGCCACGTCCCCGACGGCGAGGGCCGCCCGCACCGCATCGACATCCGTGTGCAGGTCGCGCACGAGCCGGTAGGGCCGCGACTCCGCGAGCAGCGGCCCGGCGACGCGGCGCAGCCGGGAAACCTCGGCACGGACCGTCACCACCGAGAGGTCCTCCTCGGAGAGCATGATCGCGAGCTCCTCGGAGCTCAACCCCTCGGGGTGCTCGGCCAGCAGGAGCAGGATCTCGGCGTGCCGCCGGTTGAGCCGGACGACCCCCTGGGGCGTGCGCAGCTCGCCGTCGCGTGCGCCCAGCACGCGCAGCCGCGGTTCGGCGGGACCGCTGCCCGGGCGCGTGCCGTCGGGGCCCACGACGCGGGGCGACCGGTCGGTGCGCGCGACGATCGCCTCGACCGCCGCGACCGTCGCGCGGACCAGCGAGCGCGCCATGCCGGACGAGACGGGCGAGCCGCCGGTGATGTCGAGGACGCCGAGCACGCGACCGTCGGCGTCGTGCACCGGCGCGGCCGCACAGTTCAGTCCCTGCACCGGGCGCGACCAGTGCTCGGCGCCGAGCACGTGGACCTCCCGGTCGGTCGCGAGCGCCGTGCCCGGGGCGTTGGTGCCGGCGGTGTCCTCGCGCCACATCGCCCCCTCGACGAATCCCACGCGCTCGACCCGACGCCGCACCACCGCGTCACCCTCGACCCACAGCAGCCGGCCGGAGGCGTCCATGAGCGCCGCGACCCAGCCCGCGTCGGGACCCAGGAGCAGGTCGCGCACCACGGGGATCGCGGGGGCGAGCGGGTGCTCGGCGCGCACGCGCAGGAGGTCCGACCCGGTCAGGTCGACCGTGGGCGAGACGTGCTCAGGGTCCACGCCGCTGCGGCGGCTGCGCCGCCAGGAGTCCGCGACGACGTCACGCACGCCCGGGTCGAGGCGTCCGGACGCGACGAAGCCCTCGTGCGCAGTGCGGACCGCGCTCGGATCGTGCCCGTGAGCCGGCATCGCCTCTCCTCCCCCGGTGCAGGAGCGTGGGGCCGAGTCTACGTGACCTGCCTCACACGCAGACCCTCGCGGTAGCGTGACCAGGCGTGAGCAGCCGTCCGACCCCCGACGCCACGCACGCCACGCACGCCACCGAGACGTTCACCGCACGCGACGCCGTCGAGCTCGCCCTCGTCGAGCGTTCGGGCTTCGTGGAGTCGCGTCACCTCGGCAGCGCCGTCGTGCTCGATCCCGACGGCGTACCCGTGCGCACGCTCGGTGACGTGACGACACCCGTCTTCGCGCGCTCGAGCCTCAAGCCGGTCCAGGCCGCCACGTGCCTCGCGCTCGGCGCCGACCTGCACGACGAGGCGGCCGGCCTGGCCACCGCCTCGCACGCGGGCACCCCGGCGCACGTCGCGGTGGTGGCGCGCATGCTCGCCGAGGGCGACCTCACGCCGTCGGACCTGCGCTGTCCGCAGGCGTGGCCGGGCGACTCGGCCGCGCGGCAGGAGTGGGCCGCGGCCGGCCACGGGCCGGACCGCCTGCACATGAACTGCTCCGGCAAGCACGCCGCGATGCTGCGCGCGTGCCGCGCGCAGGGCTGGTCCACCCACGACTACACCGATCCCGGGCACCCGCTGCAGCGCGAGATCGCCGCGACGCTCGAGCGAGCCGGCGGCGAGCCGATCGCCGCGACCGGAGTCGACGGCTGCGGCGCGCCCCTGTTCGCCGTGTCGCTGACGGCGCTCGCCCGCGCGACGGCGTGGGCTACCGCCCCGGACGCCGCGGATCCCGCACAGGCGGCGGCTGCGCGCGTGGTCGAGGCGGTGCACCGCTTCCCGTGGACGATCGACGGCGAGGGCCGCGAGAACACCCTCGTCATCCAGCACCTCGGGGCGCTGGCCAAGGGCGGCGCCGAGGGCGTGCTCGTGGTCGCTGCACCCGGGGGGTGTGTCGCCCTCAAGGTGCTCGACGGCGCAGCTCGCCCCGCGACGCTCGTCGCGCTCACGCTGCTCACCCAGGCCGGGGCGCTCGACGCCGACGCGGTCGCCGCGTTCCTGCCGCGCCTCCCGCTGGACGTGCGCGGGGGCGACGAGGTCGTCGGCCGCATCCGCGCGGTCGTCTAGGCTGGTCCGTTCGCCTACCCCGAGGAGACCCGTGACCGAGCCGTCCGACGCCCCCGCAGCCCGCGCGGGCGGCCTCCCGTTCGACGTCCCACCCGTCTTCTACGTGCCGTGCACGAGGCACGTGACCGAGCCGGACCAGCTCGAGGTCGTCTACCGGACCACGAAGGACGGCCGCACCGCGCTCCTGCTCTACACGGCGCTCGACCGTTTCCAGGGCTGCAACGGCCCCGACGCCCCGTGGTTCCTCGCGGCGACCAGCTGGCTCGACGAGCTGCGCAAGGTCCGCCCCTACGACGTCGTGTACCTCGACCTCCCGCTGCCCGCGCACGAACGCATCGGCGCGGCGCGATGAGCGTCGAGGTCGTCCCCACCGCGCTCGACGCGGCGGCCACCGCGCTCCAGCACGCCTCGACGGCGGCGCGCACCGCCGTCGTGGCCCCGGGGCTCGGCGACGCCGGACTCGCGAGCGACGTGCTCGCGTCGATCCTCGCGACCTTCCCGCTCGCCGTCGGCGACGTCACGCACGCGGGTGACGTGTGCGCGGGCGACCTCGTCGCCGCCGCCGCGGACTACCGCGGGACGGACGACGGCGTGGCGGAGCGCCTCGCGAGCCGGCTCGCCGGGGGGCCGGTGTGACGGCCGCGATGGACACGCGGCTCGACGGCAGCCCCGCCGCCATCCACGCCGTCGCGTCCTGGCTGTCCGGCACCGTGGTTCCCGCCGTCGACGGGTACGTCGACGACGCCGTCGACGCGCGCTCGACGGCGCTCGCGCAGTGGGGCGGGACGGCCGCCGACGAGTTCGGCGCCACCGCGCTGTCCCTCACGGAGTCGACGGCGGAGGTCACCGGGATCGCCGGGACCGTCGCCGCCGCCGTGACGACCCTCGGCGACTCCCTGCGCCTCACCCTCGACGACCTCGCGCACGCGCGCGAGACCGCTCAGGCCGGCGGACTCAGCGTCTCGGGCACGACGATCACCCCGCCCGCCGAGCTCGACGCGTGGCTGCGCGGGCGGACCGGGCCCGCGACGAGCGAGACCCAGCTCACGGCACTCGTGGTGGAGTGGGAGACGCTCGTCGAGGTCTGGAACTCGTGCGTCGACATCGTCGACGCCGCCCTCGAGCGCTGGCAGCGCGCCGTGGAGCAGATGCAGCGCGTCTGGGAGGAGCAGTCCGCCGCGCTCACCTCCACCGCAGGAGACACGCTCGCTCTCGTGGGTGAGCTCGGCGCCGTCGCCGTCGTGGCGTGGAACCGCAGCATGCAGTCCGCGACGGCGCTCTCCCAGGCGGACGAGCTCGCGAGGCACCTCGCGGCTCTCAACGACCGTGGCCGGATCCTGACGGACGCCAGCCACTACTACGACCTCATGGACCGGCACGCCGCCGCGATCCGGGAGGCCGACGAGCTCGCCCCGTCCCGGACCGTCTCTCCGCGGGGCGTTCGCATCGCGGGGGGCGCGCTCGCCGTCGCGACCACGGGGTACAGCATCTACGCCGACATCCAGGACGGGGAGTCGGTGGCGCAGGCGGTCACCTCGAACGGGGTCGGACTCGGCGCCTCGCTCGCCGCGGGCGCCGCGACCGGCGCGCTGATCGGCACGGCGATCCCGGTGCCGATCGTCGGCACCGTGGCCGGGGCGGTGGTCGGCACGGTCGTCGGCGGCGTGGTCGGCATCGTCTCCTCGGGGGTGATCGACGGCCTCTTCGAGGGCGACGGCGTGGGCGGCGCGATCGAGAACGGCTGGAACGACCTCATGGAGACGGGCGATGCGATCGGGGACTTCTTCGGTGGCCTCTTCTAGTCCGTACGGCCCACCCGCCCAGGGAGCCGACGCGTGGCGCCGCACCCGACCGCTCGACGTGCTGCTCGCCGTCGTGAACGGGCTCGTGGCGGTGCTGCTCGGGGTTGGTGCCGTGGTGCTGCGATCGCCCGAGGCGGGTGCGGCGGCGCTCGTGGTGGCGCTGCTCGCGGTGAACCTCGTGGTGACGCGGGTGAGCAGGCCTCCGGTCGACGGGCGACGGATCCGCCTCGAACCGGGTCGCACCGTGGTGCCGTTCTCGCGCGCCGGCGACGTGACGCTCGTGCTCGCGCTGGTCGCGATCGTGGCGCTGCTCGCGCTGCTGGCGTGGGCCCCGTCGTTCGGCGGCCGCGCGGGCCTGCTGCGCTGGCTCGCCGTGATCGGACTGCTCACCCTCGGGTCGGTGCTCCCCGACATCCTCCTGCGCGCGACCCGCGCCACCCGCCTCGTGCTCACGCCCGACGGCGTGGCGGCTCGCCTGCCCGACGAGGACGTCGGCGCCCGGTGGGAGGACGTCACCGGCGTCACGGTCGCGGCGGGTCGGGACGGCGTGGTCGTGCGCATTCAGCTCGCCGGCTCCGACGGCGTCGTCCGCACCCCGCGCCGACGCGTGCTCTGGCGCCCCGCGCCCACGCCGTGGATCGACGTGCCGCTGCGCCGCGCGGGCGTCACGCCCGAGGGGCTCGTGGGGGCGCTGCGACGCTGGCAGCAGCTGCCCGCGAGCCGCTCGCGGCTCGGCACGCAGGAGTCGGTGGCCGACCTCACGTGGGACCCGTCGCGCGGGACGTCGCTGACCTGAGGCGCCGAGCCGGCCGCCAGCGCCCGGCGTGAATCGCTACGCGCGACCAGGCACGCGGACGACACCATCAACGCGGACGCAAACGGAGCGCAAGGCTCCGCAATCGTCCGCACAGACCGCGCCACACGCGCCCCCCACGCACGCTCGCCGTCGCACATCGCCACGCACGCTCGCCGTCGAACACAATCCGAGCGCGACGAGACACGAGGCGGCGCCGGCGAGCGAGGGCGACGAAAGGCGCGAGCCGCCGGTCAGCCGAAACCAACCCGGGCGGCGCGGGACCGCCTCCCCTAGACCTGCGACCAGGAGCTGCGCCGCGCGTAGGCCGTCACGTCGAGACCGCGCAGCTCCGCGTACTCGCGCACCGGGCCGGACAGCAGCACGTCGGTCCGCCGCAGCGCGGGGACGTCGTCGGCGCCGAGCAGCGCCATGAGGTCGCGGATCTCCGACAGCCAGCGCTGCACGAGCGCGACGAGCGCGTCGGGCCCGTCCTCGAGCAGCGTGTGCAGGAACGTCCCGGCCACTCCCACGGCGTCGGCGCCGAGCGCGAGCGCCCGCACCACGTCGAGCGCGTGCCGCACCCCGCCCGAGGCGAGCAGCGCGACCGCCGCCGACCCAGCCGGACCAGCCGACCCAGCCACCCCAGCGACCCCAGCCACCCCCGACGCGAGGCCGCTCGAGGCGCGACCCACGCCGTCGAGCCCGGCGGCCTCGAGCAGCGACGTGACCGCCGACTGGCCCCACCCCGCGAGGTAGGCACGCTCGCCCTCGGGTCGGCGCGCCGACTCGATCGCGCCGAAGTCGGTGCCCCCGCGCCCGGCGACGTCGACCGCCGCGACCCCGAGGTCGCGCAGCACGGCGATCGTCCCGCGCGACAGCCCGGCGCCGACCTCCTTCACGACGACGGGCACGCCGGCCGCGGCCACGATCTCCGCGACGGCGTCCGCCCACCGAGAGAAGTCGCGGTCGCCCTCGGGCATCGCGATCTCCTGCGGGGCGTTGAGGTGCACCTGAAGCGCGTCGGCGCCCAGCACGTCCACGAGGTGCGCCGCCTGCGCACCGGTCACGTTCGCGTTCGTGTTCGCGAGCACGAACCCGTCCGGGTTCTCCTCGCGCACCACGGTGAAGCTCGCGGCCGTCTCCGGCTCGCGCAGCACGATCCCCATCGAGCCGACGGCGACCGGCAGCCCGGTCTCCCGGCCCAGCACGCCGAGGCCTCGATTGACGCGCGTCGCCTGCTCGGTGCCGCCGGTCATGCCGCTCACGTAGAGCGGCACGGGCCAGCCGAACGCCGGCGACGCCAGGCTCACGGCGTCCGACGCGCCGCCCGCGAGCGCGTGGTGCACGAAGGTGACATGGTCGTAGTCGCGCGGCCGGTCGGGGGTGTGCTGCGCCATCGCGAGGCGCAGGTGGTCGTCCTTGCGGCGCGCCGTCTCGCTGAGGGCGCCGCTCGGCGCGCCCAGGCCCGACGCCGTCCCGGCATCACCCGAAGCTCCCGACCCGCCCGGACCGTGCGGCTGCGTCATGCGTCCCCCTCGGCGTCCGACTCGCTGTCCTCGACCCACGCACCCGCGTCCACCGCGAGGTGCAGCGGCACGATCCCCGCCTCCGCCCACGCGGCCTCGAGCCCCGCGACGGCGTGCTCGTCGCCCGCGGCGCCCACCGCGATCCCGCAGTCGCCACCGCCCGCGCCGGAGGACTTGCCCGCGAAGCCGTGCGCCTCCGCGGCGTCGGCGAGCGCCGTCAGCAGCGGCGTCTCGATCCCGACCCCGACGGCGGAGCCCAGGTCTCGTAGCGCCGCGCGGATCGTGCGCACGGCGTCCCGCGCGGCGTCGGGGTCGTCCGCCTGGACCGCCGCGACCAGCGCGTCCACTCCCGCGCGAGAGGCGGCGAGGAACTGCGGCGTCAGCCCGACGGCGCGCACCGCCGACACGATCGAGACCGTCGAGGCGGGCGAGCCCGTCCAGCCGACCCGCAGCGCGAGCGAGGTCGGCGTGGGCAGCGACGCGCTCGCAAGCCCCGGCCACTCCGCCCGGACGAGCCGCGCCGTCGCCGCCGGGTCGTCGGCGTCGTCGTGGGCGTGCACCCACGCGCGGTCCGGCGAGCAGTAGGACACCCACCCGCCGCGCAGGCTCGTCGCGACGTCGGCGCCCGACGCGCGCGGGTTCACCCGCAGCGTCGCGAGCAGCGCGACCTTGAGCTGCTCCTGCGGCGTCAGGCCCAGGCCGTGCCACACGTCGAGGCCGCGCACGGCCGCGACCGTCACCGCCGCGGACGAGCCCAGCCCGTACTTGCGCGCCGGCGCGTCGCCCACCGCGGGGTCCACGAGCGTGCTGCGGGTCGAGACGGCGTACGGGCCGCCGTCGCGCCCGCGCTCGGCCGCGACGTGCGCGATCACCGCGGCTACCGCGCGCACGTACCGGCCCTCCTGGTCCAGGCCGCGCGTGCGGTCGGAGGATGCGAGCGTGAGCTCGAGGCGACGGTCGACGGCGACCAGCACCGCGGGCTGACCGGCGTCGGTCACGGCGTGCTCGCCACCGACGAACAGCTTCCCGGGCGCGGACGACACGACCCGCCTCATGCGGGCTCCTCCGCGGCACCGGAGGCGAGCACGCCCGCCGGCAACGCCGCCGAGGCCTCGATCCGCAGTCCCGGCCCCGGTCGGGCGAGCAGCACGTGCGGCGCACCGCCGCCCGGCAGCACGATCCCGCGCAGGCCCGCGGCGACGACGTCGAGGTCCGCCCCCTCACACAGCACCTTCACGTTGGGTCCGGCGTCCATCGTCGCCCAGGCTCCGACGCCGGCCGCGCGCAGGTCCGCCACGGCGTCGAGCACCGCGAGCGAGGAGGCCGCGAGATACCGCACGGCCGGCCGCGCCGCGAGCATCGTCGCGTGCATCCGCATGGCGCTGGCCTCGGCGATCTCGCCGAGGCGCGGCAGGTCGCCGGCCGCGATCGCATCCGCCGCCTCGGCGGCGTCCGCCTCGGTGTGCTCGGTCCACGCCGGGAAGTAGGGCGAGGTGGCCACCGTGGCAGCCATCGCCTCGCGGCTGCCGATCTTCTTGGGCCCGGCGTCCAGCACGGCGACGGCCATGGCGACGTCGAGCTCCGGCGCCGTGGGCAGCGGCTCCGCGTAGGACGTGAGGTCGCCGCGGGCGGGATCGGTGAGGTCGCCCGCGTGCCAGACCACGAACCCGCCGTACACCGAGCGCGACGCCGAGCCCGAGCCCCGCCGCGCGAGCCGGGACAGGTCGCGCCGGCCCAGGTCGAGGCCGTACGCCGTGGCCGCCGCACCCGCGAGCGCCGCGAAGGCCGACGCCGAGCTCGCCAGGCCCGCGCCCGTGGGCACCTCGTTGGTCGAGGTCACGCGCGCGGCCTGCGCCGTCGCCGTCCGCGGCTCCTGACTCCGGACGAGGTGAAGGAAGGCGAGGACCTTCGTGAGCGCCGTACCCGCGAGGGGCTCGCCGTCGAGCACCACCTCGTCGCGGCCGGCGGGCGCGTCGAGAAGCTCCACGTGCGTGGTGGTGCGGAACGCGTCGAGCGTGAGCGAGACGGACGACGTCGCCGGAAGCATGAGGGTGGAGTCGCGCTTGCCCCAGTACTTCACGAGCGCGATGTTCGCGTGCGCGACGGCGGTCACTCCCCCCGGCTCGGCGCTCATCGGTCATCCTCCGGCCCGATCCGGTGCCGCCACGTGCCGATCGCGCCCGCCTCGCGCAGCGCGAGGTCGATCCGGTCCGCCGCGGCGTCGTCAGCGGCGAGCGCGATGATGCAGCCGCCCTGCCCGCCGCCGGTGAGCTTCGCGCCGAGCGCGCCGGCGGCGAGCGCCGCATCGACGAGACGGTCCAGCTCCGGGCTGGAGACGCCGAGCTCGCGCAGCATGCCCTGCGCCTGCGTCATCTTCTCCCCGAGCGCCTCGGGGCGGTCACCCGTGAGGTCGAGCGCGCCGCCCTGGGCGAGGGCACCGAGCCCGGTCATGAGCGCGGCGAAGCGCATGGGGCGGCGCTCGAGGAACGTGCGCACCGACGCGACGGCGTGCCGCGTGCGGCCCTTGACCCCCGAGTCCGCGACGACGAGCACGCCGCTCATCCGCGTCGCCAGCCGGCGCGCGACGCCCGCCTCGAACCACACCGGCTCGGCGGCCGCGGTCGCCGCGGCGTCCAGGCCCGACGGCGAGCCGTGCGCCACGCGCTCGCCCACCGCCACCAGGTCGAGGTACTCCGCCTCGGTGAGGTCACGCCCGGCGAGGTCCGCGAGCGCCCGGACGAGCGCGCCCGCGACGGCGGCGGACGAGCCGAGGCCGCGCGCGGGCGGCACGTCGCCCTCGACCGTGATCCGGATCCCCTCGTGCGGCAGGCCCACGTGGTCGAGCGTCGCGAGCACGACGGCGCGGGGCGCGTCGAGCAGCTCCGGCACCTCGTGCAGGACACCGGTGTAGGGGGTGGACGCGATCGTCAACGGACCCGGAACTGCCTCGGCCGTCACCCGGACGGGCAGCTCGGCCAGCGGCAGCGCGACGGCGGGCTCCCCGTGGACCACGGCGTGCTCACCGAACAGGATCACCTTCGCGTGCGCCTTACCGCGTCCCGTCCTGAGCACGCGGCAACGCTACCCCGCCACCGGCCCCTGGCCCGCGGCCGCCGTCGCCAGCGCCGCGACGAGCCGCTCGACGCTCGATGTGAGCCCCCACCGTTCGGCGAGGGCGTCGAGCGTCTCGGGGTCACGCGGCTCGCGCGGGAGCGCGTCGCGGTGCTCGGGCAGCTCGGCGTCGCGCAGCACGCGCACGACGGCGGGCGCCACCGCCAGATAGTCCAGCGACGCGAGCAGCTTGCTGCGCACGCCGGGCGAGAGCCGACGCTCGCCGGGATCCTGCGCGGCGGCGATCACGCCGTCGAGCGTCCCGTAGGTCGCGAGCAGTCCGGCCGCGGTCTTCTCCCCCACGCCCGGAACACCAGGCAGGCCGTCGGAGGCGTCCCCGCGCAGCGTCGCGAGCGCGGCGTACGCCTCACCCGAGGCGACGCCGTACTTCTCGGCCAGGCGCGCGACGTCGACCGTCTCGAGGTTGCGCACCCCACGCCCCGTGTAGAGGACGCGAACGGCGGGCGTGCGTTCGCCGTCGGACCCCTCGCCCCCGTCACGCCCGTCGTCGATGAGCTGGAAGAGGTCGCGATCGCCGGTGACGATCTCGACCGCGCTCACCTCGCCCGCGGCGACCGCGCGCGTGGTGAGCGTGCCGATGACGTCGTCCGCCTCGCACCCCGGGGCGCCCACCCGCGCGATCCCGACGGCGGCCAGCACCTCCGCGATGACCGGCACCTGCGGTGCGAGCGCGTCCGGCACCTCCTCCTCCCCGCGCACCCCCGCCGCACCCGAGGCGACGCGGTGCGCCTTGTAGGAGGGGATGGCCGCGACGCGGAAGGCCGGGCGCCAGTCGTCGTCCCAGCAGGCGACGACGCGACTCGGGCGACGGGAGACGAGGAGCGAGGCGAGCGCGTCCGTGAACCCGCGGATCGCGCCGACGGGGGATCCGTCCGGCGCGGAGACGTCGCCCTTGACCCCGTAGAACGCGCGGAAGTACAACGAGGCGGCGTCCAGCAGCATGAGCGTCCCGTGTCGAGCCGGCATGCGGCGAGTGTGCCACCCCTGTGGGCGACGACATCGGGTGGCAGGACGTGCCAGGCTACGGGTAGCACCACGAGGAGGAGGCCCCATGACCCAGAGCCCGTTGCAGCCCACCCTGGGCGAGCTGGTGGCGACGATCACCACGCAGCTGTCCAACCTCGTGAAGGGTGAGGTCGACCTGCTCAAGGCGCAGGTCGCCGAGAAGGGCCAGAAGTTCGGCATCGGTGCCGGCCTGTTCGCGGGAGCCGCGTTCTTCGGGTTCTTCGCGTTCGCCACGCTCGTGGCGACGGCGGTGCTGGCGCTCGCGCTCGTGCTGCCCGCCTGGGCGGCCGCCCTCATCGTGGCCGTGGTCCTCCTGCTCATCGCCGGCCTGCTCGCCCTCATCGGCAAGAAGTCGATCGACGCGGGCAACGAGGTCAAGCCGGAGATCAAGGACAACCTCAAGACCGACGTCGACGTCATCAAGGACGGCATCAAGGAAGGGCTGGGCAAGTGAGCACCCCCACGGACGACGAGAAGCCGCGCAAGCGTTCCGCCGCGGAGATCCAGGCGGAGCTCGAGGCGACCCGCGCCGACCTCGGTCGCACCGTCGACCAGCTGGCCTACCGCGTCGACCCGCGCGCCCACGCCCAGGCGGCCAAGGAGAAGGTCGTCACGACCGTCTCCGAGCAGGCCGAGCAGGCCAAGGAGAAGGCGAACGCGCTCGTCGAGGACGTCAAGGGTCGCTCGACTGCGGTCGTCGACGACGTCAAGGCCGGCAACCCCCGCACGATCGCGATCGTCGGGGGCGCCGTCGCCGCGGTCGTCGCCGCCATCGTGCTCGGCGCCCGCAGGGGTCGCTGACTCCTCTCACGACCCGGGACACCGGGTCTCACGATGAGATCCGGCGCTCCTCGGCCGTTGGCTCGGTGGTGGCCCTCCGGCGGATGTCCGTCGGGTGAGCATCCGTCGGTCGGGGCGCGTCCGGCAGCGGTCCGGAAGCCGTCGGCCACCCGCACGCGGTGCGGGCGCGGTCCTTTGGTGAGCGTCCTCATCGCCATGTAACCTTGTCCACGGCACACAAACAGTCCCCGGTGCGACTACGTTCGCGATGTTGCTCCGGCACCCGAGGTGGAGGGGGTCGAGTCCATGGGACGCGGCCGTCAGAAGGCAAAGCAGACCAAGGTCGCCCGGCAGCTGAAGTACTACAGCCCGGAGACCGACTATCGCGCGCTCGAGCGCGAGCTCGGCCACGCGCCGACGGGTACCGGTCTCGTCGACCCGTACGCGGACGACGACGACGAGGACGACACGGACGACTGGGCCTCCGCCGGCAGTCGCTGAGCGAGGCGCCCGATCGGGGCGCCACAGCACGCCTCACCTCACGTGGTGCGGCACCTCGCACGCCTCAGGGCGGCGGTTCGTTCGCGCCCCGAGACGGCGGTGCTTCCGCGCCCGCACGACGGGGCGCGCCGCCTGCACCTCGTGCGGGACATCCGCACCTCGTGCGGGACATCCGCACCTCACGCGGTGCGGTACTCCCGGTGCATCACGACGGCGCCTCCGTGCACGCCCTTGGTGCCGGACACCATCGGGTGGTGGGTGACGTCGTCGGGCGTCTCGACGCGGACGCGACCCAGCTCCCAGCTCTCGATCCCCGCGGCGGCGAGCGACGCCGTCGCGCGCTCGAACGAGGCCGCTGGGAGGATCGCCACCATGCCGACACCGAGGTTGAGGGTGCCCTCGAGCTCGTGCGGCCAGGCCTGCGCGCCGCGGGCGAGCAGCGTGAAGACGGGCGGAAGCACCCAGGAGGCGCGGTCGACGTCGGCCACGAGCCCCGGCGGCAGCACGCGCGCGAGGTTGGAGGCCAGCCCACCGCCCGTGACGTGCGTGAACGCGTGCACCGTCGTGGCCTCGACGAGGTCGAGGCAGGGTCGGGTGTAGAGCCGGGTCGGCTCGAGCAGCTCCTCGCCGAGCGTGCGGCCGAGGTCGTCGTCGTGGGCGTAGAGGTCCCAGCCGGTGCTCGCGAGCACGTGCCGCACGAGCGAGTAGCCGTTGGCGTGGACGCCGGAGGCCGCCATCGCGAGCAGGACGTCGCCGTCGCGCACCCGCTCCGGGCCGAGCACCTTGCCGGCCTCGACGACGCCGGTCGCGGCCCCCGCGACGTCGTACTCCTCGGGCTCGAGAAGACCTGGGTGCTCGGCGGTCTCCCCGCCCACGAGCGCCGTGCCGGTCTCCTCGCATCCACGCGCGATGCCCGAGACGATCGCCGCGATGCGCTCGGGCACCACCTTGCCGCACGCGATGTAGTCGGTCATGAACAGCGGGCGGGCGCCGGTGACGACGATGTCGTCGACGACCATGCCGACGAGGTCGACGCCGATGGTGTCGTGCTTGTCCAGGCGCTGCGCGAGGGCGACCTTGGTGCCCACGCCGTCGGTCGACGTCGCGAGCAGCGGACGGGTGTAGGTGAGCAGGTCCGAGGCGTCCCAGAGCCCGGCGAAACCGCCGACCCCGCCGAGCACCCGCGCGGAGTGCGTCCGGGCCACGGCCGCCTTCATCAGCTCGACGGCCTTGTCGCCCGCCTCGACGTCGACCCCGGCCGCGCTGTACAGAGAGCTCACGCCCGCCAACCTACCGTGGCGGCCGCCGCCGGCGGGCGGGGATGTCGGCGGGCGGCCGCAGCCGGCGGGCGGGGACGCCGGGCACACGCATCGGGCGCGAAGCAGCGCCGCGTCGTGGGAGGATCGACTCCGGCACACGTCCCCCCAACGCCCTGGAGCACCCCCACCCATGTGCGGCATCGTGGGAACCGTCTCGGCCGAGCCGGTCGCCCAGCTCATCTACGACAGCCTCGGACTCCTGCAGCACCGCGGCCAGGACTCCACCGGGATCGCGACCGCCGAGGGCAGCGTCTTCCACCAGGTGAAGTCCAAGGGCCAGGTCCGCGAGGCCTACCGCACCCGAGACATGCGTCGCCTGCTGGGCACCATGGGCCTCGGGCACGTGCGGTACGCGACGCAGGGCAAGGCCTCCGCCGAGGAGGAGTCCCAGCCGTTCTACGTGAACGCGCCCTACGGGATCATGCTCGTGCACAACGGGAACCTCACGAACGTGCGCGAGCTGCGCGAGGACCTGTTCGGCGTCGACCGCCGGCACATGAACACGCACTCGGACACCGAGCTGCTGCTCAATGTGCTCGCCACCGAGCTGCAGCAGGTGATCCGGGGCAACCAGCTCGACCCGGACCAGGTGTTCGACGCCGTCGAGCGCGTGCACGAGCGCATCGAGGGCTCCTACGCGGTGATCGCGATGATCGCGGGCTACGGGCTGCTCGCGTTCCGCGACCCGAACGGCATCCGGCCGCTCGTGCTCGCCAGCCGCGAGTCCACGCTCACCGGCGAGGACTGGATCGTCGCCTCGGAGTCGCTCGTGCCGGAGGCGTCGGGCTACCGCAAGGTGCGCGACGTCGCGCCCGGCGAGGCCGTCTTCATCACGATGGGCGGGGAGATGACGACCCGGCAGTGCCACCCGGCACCGCGCCTCATCCCCTGCTCCTTCGAGTACGTGTACCTCGCGCGTCCCGACTCCACGATGAACGGCATCTCGGTGTACGAGGCACGACTGCGCCTGGGCGACGCCCTCGCCAAGACCGTCGCGCAGTACACCCCGAGCGGCGCGATCGACGTCGTGATGCCGATCCCCGACTCGGCTCGCCCCGCCGCGATGCAGGTCGCCCAGCGGCTCGGCCTGGAGTACCGCGAGGGGTTCTACAAGAACCGCTACGTGGGCCGGACGTTCATCATGCCGGGCCAGAAGGAGCGCACGAAGTCGGTGCGGCAGAAGCTCAACGCGATGCCCTCGGAGTTCGCCGGCAAGTCGATCCTCATCGTCGACGACTCCATCGTGCGGGGCACCACCTCGCGCGAGATCGTCGAGATGGCCCGGCAGACCGGTGCGGCGCGGGTGACGTTCGCGTCGGCCGCTCCCCCGGTGCGCTACCCGCACGTGTACGGGATCAACATGCCCACGCGCTCGGAGCTCATCGCGCACGGCCGCACGATCCCCGAGGCCAACGAGGCGCTCGGCGCCGACTACCTCGTCTACCAGGAGGTCGAGGACATGAAGTCCGCGATCCTCGCCGGGCAGAGCACCGTCACGGACCTGGACATGAGCTGCTTCGACGGCCGCTACGTCTCGGGCCGCGTCGACGAGGAGTACCTGCGCTGGGTCGAGGAGACCATGAGCTCCTGAGCTCGCCCTGCCTGAGGCGCGTCGCCCGGCGAACGCACGGTGCGCCCGGTGACGCCCGACGGCGCACCCACGCCTCGCCGTCGGGCTCGCCTCTCGCGAGGCTTCCGCGGGCCACGGCCGGCTACGGCCGGACGACGTGCCCCAGGTTCAGCTCGATCGCGGCCCGCTCGCCCGAGGTGAGCTGCCAGACGTACTCGTTCTTGAGCTTCGCGCCGTCGGACGTGAACGGCCCGGTGCGGTAGGGGTAGAACGCGATCGTCGGCCACGTGTGCGGCGGCGCGGTGCACACCGCGTTGCGGAAGTCGCCGTTGAGGCGGCGCAGCTCGTCCGGCACCCACGCAAGCCACGCGTCGCGCTGCGCCGGCATGACCTCGGCGTCCGGCACGAGCTGCAGGGCCAGGTGGAGCTGGCGGTCGCCGTCGGAGTCCTCGAACGCGATGAGCCGGTGCGACTCGACGAGGCGCGCGAGCTCGGGGTCGGTGTTCACGACGTCGCGCACGGTGTCGGGCGCGAGGACCGCGCCGTTGTAGTCGATAGACATGTCCGACCGGCCGTAGAGGAACAGCAGCGGCAGGTCGAGGAACCTCTCGCGCTCGACGTCGGTGTGCCCCGTGCGCCGCAGCACCGGGCGCAGGTCGCGCAGCCGCATCACGTGGCCGCGGTCGTGGATGTTGTAGCGGATTCGCGGGTTGATGTTCTGCTTGCGGGTGATCGTGACGAGGAGCTCGCCGTCGGGCGTGGACTCGATGAGGTAGTCGTACGGGTTGAACTGGAAGATCATCGGCAGCGTGCCGTACTCCTCGCGCTTGGTGAGCTCGCGCGCGAGCGCCGGGTCGGCGTCGATCGCCTGACGCAGCGCGATCGTGAAGTCGGTCTCGAGGGCGATGTTGATCTCGAGGTCGGACGCGCCGTAGGACCCGAACACCCGGTGGGTGTGCGCGAGGATCCGTCGTCGCATCCCCTCGCTGATGCCCTCGCCACCGAAGGCCGCCACGACGTCGTACCGCCCCCACTCCAGCCGCGGGTCGTCGAACAGCGCCTTGAGGAAGGGCGGATACCCCATGACGATGTAGGTGTAGTCGGGGCCGAACTCCCGCATCGTGGCGATGATCTTCTCGCGGTCGGGACCCACCGACTTGATCATCGTGATCTCGGTGAGGGACGACGTGACGTTCATCCCCGTGGCCCACGCTCCGAGCGAGAACGCGTTGAGCACGAACGGCTGGCGACGCAGATCCTTCGCGGTGCGCGAGAACCCGACCTGCAGAAGCATACGCGTCGCGAGGCGCTCGTCCGGGCCGCGCACCCAGCTCGTCGGCGTGCCCGAGCTACCCGAGGACTCGTCGACCACCACGCCGCGCCGCGGCAGGCGCCCGCCGAGCGAGCGCTCCGCGACGGACCAGCGCTTGATGTAGCTCGCCTTGTCCATCGGCGGCACCTGCTCGAGCGCGTGGGCGACGCCGTCGCTCAGGTCGAGGCGGTCGCTCGCCCCCTGCTCGGCGAGGAACGCGCGGTACGCGGGCACCCTGCGCACCGCGAGCTCGAACGTCCGCGCGGCGCGCCACCGCCCGAGCCGCCAGCGCAGCGGCTCGATTCCCGGCGCGAGGAGGATCTTGTGCGTGCTCACGCGGCGCGCGAGCGCCCAGACCACGGCGTCCTGCACGGCGATGAACGCGAAGAGCAGCAGGCGCTTCACGACGTCTCCCCCGGGAGCAGCATCTCCGCGACGTCGCGCCGGTGTGCCAGCGGCGGCCGCGGTGAGTACCCGATCCGCACGAGCATCCAGGCCATCTCGCCGTTCTCCTCCCTGATTCCCAGCCGCTCCACGAGCGCCGCGTGCGACGTCGGGTTCGTGATGACGGTGCCCAGCGGGTGCAGCACCACGCCGCTGCGCTCGAGGTGGAGCCAGATCCGCAGGAACGTCCGACCGGCCTCGAGGTAGTCGCGCTCGTCGGCGAACGGTCCGGTGAGCCACGCGAGCTGCGGCACGCCGCGCATCGTGCGCAGGTACACGGCCTTGATGAGCGACCCGATCACCGGGGCCTCCCACAGCCCGCGGTGACGCATCGCGAACCGGAGCACGCGGCCCGGCATGAGCATCGTGGCCGCGGACAGGCCGTCGCCGGTCGCCGCCGCCTCGCGCTCGGAGTAGCGCAGCCACTGCAGGATCTCGGCGTGCACGGCGTCGTTGCGCAGGTCGTCGAACAGCGTCCGCTGGTTGATGCGCACGAGCGCGCGCACGTCGTCGGGTTGGGCCGTCACGCCCAGCGTGTGCCCCGCCTCCGCCGCGATCGTGGCGGCCCCCGCGAGGACGTCGTCGTCCACGAGCCGGCCGTCGTAGGGCCGACGGGACGTCCGACGGCGAACGAACGCCTCGCCGTCGGCCGCCGCCTCGGCGTCGATCGCCCCGGCGACGAGGCGGACCGTCCCGATCCGGTGCGCGCGGTCGGCGGCGTCGAAGTCCATCGGGGTGAGGTCGAGATCCTCCTCGACCCGCCAGCCGTGGGCGCCCGCGACGACACCGAGGGCGTGCAGGAACACCCCGGCGCACACGTGCGCGAACGGGATGCCGAAGGACTCGGCGGGCAGACCGCGGTCGAGGTCGTAGAACACGTCCGCCGTGTGCGGGCTCGTCACGCGGACCTTCATCGGCTGGGAGTTGTGCGGCGACGGGTAGCGCCGCACCTGTGCGAGGACGTCGTCCCAGGGTGCCTGCATCGTGGCACCCTACCCAGGCCGGCGCCGGGTGCCCGGTCGGCTCCACGGTCGGCGCGCCATCGGGCCCGCCGACCGGCACGCACTCGGCTTGGCAGCCCGGGCAGCCCGGGCAGCCGATCTCAACCAGGTGTCAGCCGGTGTCAGCCAGGACTCACGCCGTCTGCGGCTCCAGCACCTTCTTCCAGGCGCCCTCGTACGAGCGCGGGACGAAGCCGATCGCCTCGTTGATGTCGAGCATCGGGCGGTTCTCCTCGGCGTTGTACGTCGTCACGCGGCGCGACCACGGTGCGATCTCCCGCCACTGCCGCAGGTTCTCGCACTTCACGAGCGTCCCGAGCCGATGTCCGCGGTGCTCGCGCAGCACCAGGGTGTCCTCCTGGTGGGTCACCTCGTCCGGCTCGGGACCGGTCACGAGCTCGTTGAACGCGCACAGCTCGCCGGTCTCGACGTGCTGGGCCGCGACCACGTGGAGCGTGCGGCCACCCTCGGTGTTGCGGGCGTCGTGCCGCGCGACCCGGTCGGCGTCCCACACCTCCTCGACCACCTCGAGGTCGGCGTTCGGGGTGTCGGTCGCCATCCGCGACTTCAGCCACGCATACCCGGTGACGTGCTCGGGCGGCGTCGGGGCGGTCCAGCTCACGAGCCGGTAGTCGCTCGCGTGGGTCGCGGCCTCGGCGAGCAGGGCGTCGACGGTGTCGGTGCAGGTCGCGAGGTCGAGCGCGCTGTACCGCTCGATCTGCGAGAGCGTGAAGCCGTGGGCGAGGAGGAACCGGGCGCCGCGGTCCTCGGCGGGGATCGAGCCGAAGCCGGTCGGGGAAGCGAGCCGGGGACCGCCGGTCTCGGGGTGCTGCACCCAGGTCTCGAGCACGGTGCGCCCGTGCTCCCGTGCGGCGTCCTCGACGAGGCGCATCGCCCGGCGGCCGATGCCTTGCCCCCAGACGTCCGGGTGCAGCTCGATGAGGAAGTACCCGCCGCGGGCCTCGCCCTCGTGCGGCAGGTCCAGGCCGACGCGGCCGACGACGACGCCGTCGAGCAGCACGACCCACACCAGGCGCGTCTCGAGCGGATCGGGACGGTAGTGCGGCAGGAGCACAGCGGGCGTGGTGGCGAGGTCGTCGTGCCCCGCGATGAGGCGGTAGGTCTCGTTGCGGACCTCGACCATGGCCAGGAAGTCGGCCGCGTCCTCGCCGTCGAGCGTGTCCGGGACGTGCAGCGGGCGCAGCTCGAGGCGCGCGTCGAGGTCGGTCGCGTCGGAGGCGGACCCCTTCGAGGCGGTCGCGACGACGGCGAGCGCGGCCTCGGAGGCGGGCTCGCCGTGGGGCGCGGGCTCGCCGTCGAGCGCAGGCTCGCCGTGGGGCGCGGCGAGCGGCGTCGCGGGGGTGGACAGGTCGCTGGACATGTCGGCGAGGCTAGGCGCGGCGACGGCGAGCGGGACAACGATTTTCGCGTTCCGACCGGGTGACGCCGCAGCGACTCTGCCTGATGCCACAGCGACCGAACGCCCCGATCCGGTCACGGCGAGCGGCGTCTGCGCAGGTCACGGGCGTGCGGCCGGCAGGGTGGAGGCGGCGAGTCGCTCTCCCGTCAGGGCGAGTCGCTCTCCCGTTACGACCGTGACGCCACAGCGACCCGGCAACCCGGCGACGCGGCAACCCAGCGACCCGCCGCATGCTGCCAGTGGGACGGGCCGGTCGGCCGGCGTCGGCCAGCGCGAGCCGTGCCGCTCGCGTGGAACGGTCAGCCGGCGTCGGCCAGCTCGAGCGTCACGCTGCGCCGCTCGACGTCGGCCGCGGTCACCGTCACGCGCACGCGGCTCCCGGCCCGCAGGCGATCGCGCGGGCCCACCACGCGGGCCCGCACCGCGGGCGAGGTGAGCAGCACGGTGGCGCGAGCCTCGCCGTCGTCCTCCTTGGACCGCGTCGACTCGACCACGACCGCGTCGTAGGTGCGGCCGACGCGCGGCGCCATGATGAGCGCCTCGAGCAGGTCGAGGCCGCCGCGCTCGTACGCGCCGGCGCGCTGCGTGGCCGAGGCCATCTCGACCGGCAGCGCCTCGAGCGCGGCCACCACCCACTCGGGCACGGGACGGCCCGCCACCTGCGCGAGCGCGACCTCGGTGCCGTACCTGTCGACGAGGCGGCGCAGCGGCGCCGTGACGTGCGCGTACTCCGCCGCGATCGCCGAGTGCGCCGCGCCGACGGGCACGTCGGGGTGCTCGGGCGTGCCGAACGCGACGTAACCGGCGCCGCGGAAGAGCGTCGTGGCCTCGGTCGCGAACGCGGCGTGCTCGGGGATGCGCGAGTCGATCGTGCGCGCGAACGCCCCGTAGGAGGTGCCGGCCGGCCAGTCGAGGCCGAGCCCGAGAGCGACCCGACGCAGGCGCGCGACGTCCTCCTCGCGCGCCGCCTGCAGCGTGCGCCACAGGCCGATGCCTGCCTCGCGCTGCAGCCGCGCCGCCACGATGCCGGTGAGCAGCGACAGCTGCGCGTTGTCCTCCTCGACCGGGAGCGCCGCGCGGTACACGAGCCGGTAGCGCTCGTCGTGCGTCTCGACCTCCTGGTCCGGCACGTCGAGGCTCGCGCCGCCGCGCTGGACCTGCAGCTCGGCGCGCAGCGCACCTACCCGAGGCAGCAGCGTGAGCATCTCGTCCGCGGTGCCCGCGTCGAGGGCCGCCTGCACGCCGACGTAGTCCAGCTGCGCGCGCGAGCGCACGATCGCGCGCTCGACGTCGACGTCGCGGATCACGCCGTCGCCGTCGAGCCGGATCCGCCAGAGGACGGCCCGACGGTCCACCTCGGGCAGCAGGCTCGCGGCGCCCTCGGACAGCACGGGCGGGTGCAGCCCGAACCGGCCGTCCGGGCCGTAGTAGGTGACGCCGCGGCGGTGCGTCTCGGCGTCGAGCGCACCGCCCGGGGTGACGAACGAGGCGACGTCGGCGATTGCGTAGTGGACCACGAAGCCGGAGCCGTCGACGGCGAGGTGGAACGCCTGGTCGAGGTCCTTCGAGCCCGCGGGGTCGAGCGTGACGAGCGGGAGGTCCCGGCGGTCCGCGCGCTCGAGGCCGTCCTCGATCGGGCGCGACGCCGCCTCCTCCGCCTCGGCGAGCACGGCGGGGTCGTGGCCCTCGGGGACGCCGACCTCGGCGCGCAGCGCGGCGAGTCCGGACGCGGCTGCGGCCGCGGCGGCGCCGGCCCGCGGGGAGCGGCGGGTCATGCCTCTGACTCGCGCGTCGATGCGCGCGGAGCTGTCGGCGGAGCGAGCGGCGCGGCGGGCGTCGGGTCAGGCGTCGCAGCGGACGACGGCGCAGCCGCACGCACGCGTTCGGCTCGCCGCACGCTGCGGTGATCGATCCAGACGGCGACGGCGAAGCTCGCCAGCGCGAAGAACGCGCCCAGACCGAGCAGCAGGAGCCAGAAGATGCCCCACGAGTCCAGCGCGCGGGCGGCGACCTCCTCGGGCGGCAGGAACGAGTCGCGCACGAACGACAGGAGGCCGGCGAGCAGGAACGCGAGCGCGATCCCGACGAAGACGAACGCCCCGAACCGCGGCGCCCGGCGCACGCGCGTGGGGTCGGCGACCTGCGCGACGACCTCGATCGGGCCGTCCTCGTGCGCCACGCCCGCGAGCTCGTCCTTCTCGCCCGCGTCGTCGCCGGGTCCTGCGGGGCGCGCCTGCTGCTCACTCACCCGGTCAGCCTAAGCCGCACCCGACCGCGCCCTGGCGTCGTCGCCGTACTCACGCCCCGCGCGAGGCGCGCTCAGGCCGGGGGGTGCGCGCCGCCGTCGTCGGTGGGCGTGCCCGCGCAAGGCGCGCCTCACGCCGGGCGGTGCGCGCCGCCGTCGTCGCCGTGCGTGCCGCGAGCGCGCGGCCGGAGGAACGGCAGCGCCTCGGTGAGGTCCGCGCGGGTGCCCGAGGCCTGGACGCCACCGTCGTCGATCGCGCGGTGCACGACGTCGGCCCACGCGATCCGTCCCGTGGCGAGGCCGAGGAACGTGTGCGGCCGGCACTCCACCACGTTCGGCGGGGTGCCACGGGTGTGCCGCGGGCCGCCGAAGGCCTGCACCGCGCCCGCCGGCGGGACGCGAACCTCCACGCTGTGGCCGGGGTGCAGGGCCTCGAGCTCCTCCAGCGCGTAACGGACAGCCGTGAGCAGGACGGTGCGCGGCGTGTCCTCGCCCTGGGCGGCCCACTGCGCGAGGGCGACCTCGCCCGCCTGTGGATCGATCCGCCGTCGTGCCATCGTCTCTCGCCGTCCCGTCCGGTGCCGGGCGCTCAGGCGCGCACGACGCGGCAGCCGGTCGCCTCGATCTCGGCGGCCGCCTCGGCGTCGAGGCCCGTGTCGGTGATGAAGGTGTCGACGTCCGCGAGCGGGGTGACGCGCGCGAAGTCGACGAGGCCGAACTTGGTGTGGTCGGCGAGGATCACGGTGCGGCTCGCGGCGCGGACGAGCGCGCGCTTGATGCGGGCCTCGGCGAGGTCGGGGGTCGTGATGCCCTCCTCGACCGTGACGCCGTTCGCGCCGACGAACGCGACGTCCACGTGCACGTCGGCGAGCTGCTGCTCGGCCCAGGCGCCGACCGCGGCGAGGGTTCGCCCGCGCAGCTGGCCGCCGAGGAGGTGGAGCGTGATGCCGGGCAGCGCGGCGAGCGCGATCGCGAGGTGGACGCCGTGCGTGACGACGGTGAGCTCACGGTCGGCCGGCATGAGCGCGACGAGCTGCGCGGTGGTGGTGCCGGCGTCGACGGCGATCGCTCCGCCGTCGGGCAGCTCGTCCAGGGCCGCGCGCGCGATGCGCTGCTTGGCCTCGGACATCCGGGTCTCGCGATCAGCGACGGCGGGCTCGATCGCGAGGCGCTCGACGGCGATCGCTCCCCCGTGCACGCGGCGCAGCACGCCGCGGCGCTCGAGCAGGGTGAGGTCGCGGCGGACGGTCTCGGGGGTGACGCCCAGGCGGTCGGCGAGCTCCTTGACCTCGACTCGGCCGCGCTCGCGCGCGATGGCGCGGATCTCCAGCTGCCGCTCCGTCGCGTACATGGTGCACTCCCGGGGTCCTGTGGTCGCTTCTGTTTACCTCCGTTTGTGTGGGAGTGTCAAACGGGCGTCGGGGCGGTAGGAGGGTTCGGCTCAGGACCTGGTGGCGTCAGTGGCGGCCCTTGCCGGAGACCTTGAGGTACTCGCGCATCTGCATGGTCCGGCGCCGCCACTGCGCGCTCTCCTGCGCCGCGAGGCGCGCGTCGTTGCGGCGTGCGGCGTACCGCGCCTCGCGGAGCTGGGTCTGCCAGGAGTCGTAGCGGCGCTGCGGCAGGGAGCCGTCCGCGAGTGCCGCCTGCACGGCACAGCCGGGTTCGCCGTCGTGCGCGCAGTCGCCGAAGCGGCAACGCTCGGCGATCGCTGCCACGTCGGAGAACGTGCTGGCCACGGAGTCCTCGGACGCGACGAGCCCGATGGTGCGCAGCCCGGGGGTGTCGACGAGCCACGCCGCGCCGCGGGGCAGGGGCAGGGGGACGAGCTCGCGATGAGTGGTGGTGTGCCGGCCCTTGCCGTCCCCGCGCCGCTCTCCCGTCGCCATGACCTCGGCGCCGGCGAGCGCGTTCACCAGCGTCGACTTGCCCGCGCCCGACGGGCCGACGACCACCACCGTCGTGCCCGGCTCGAGCAGGTCGCGCAGCGCGTCGACGCCCTCGCCCGTCGTGGCCGACACGGGGAGGACCGTCACGCCCGGGAGAGCGGCCTCGACGTCGGCGACCCAGTCGGTGGCGTCGGTCACGAGGTCGGCCTTGGTCAGCACGGCGAGCGGCGTCGCTCCCGCGTTCCACGCGAGCGTGCCGAGCCGCTCGAGGCGGCCGATCTTCGGCTCGGGGTCGAGGTGCTCGACGACGAGCACGACGTCCACGTTCGCGGCCAGCACCTGAAAGCTCGCGGAGCGGTCGGCGGAGTCGCGCACGAGCTCGGAGGTTCTCGGGGCGAGGAGGACACGCTCGGCGTCGGTGGCGGTGGGCGCCTCGACGACGCGGTCGCCGACGGCGGGCGCCTGCGGCTCGCCGACCACGGCGCCGAGGACGCCGCCGGGGCGCAGCGCGACGGTGCGGCGCGCGGGCGCGGCGGGGCCGGACGCGGGTGAGGCGGGCGTGGTGGGGCCGGGCTCGGGTGAGGCGGCGCGCTCGGCGGGGTCGACGCCGTCGGGCAGGTCGGGGCCGGGCTCGGGTGAGGCGGCGCGCTCGGCGGGGTCGACGCCGTCGGGCAGGTCGGGGCCGGGCTCGGGTGAGGCGGCGCGCTCGGCGGGGTCGACGCCGTCGGGCAGGTCGGGGACGAGGACCACCCGGGTGCGGTCGACGCGCGCGACGCGCCAGCGCGGCGAGACGGGGTCGGACATGGCATCGACGCTACGAGCGCCGTCCAGCCATTTGCCCGGCCCCACCCCGTTCGCGAGGTGATCTTCGTCCTTTCCCGAGAGGAAGTTCGTCCTTTCCCGAGAGGAAGTCGGTCGCGTCGCGAGACGACCGAAAACCTCTCGGAAAAGGACGGAGAACCTCTCGCGAAAGGACCGAGATCCTCTCGCGAAAGGACGAAGAACCTCTCGCGAACGGGGGGGCGGGGGTCAGCGGGCGCGCCGGACGCAGGTCAGCGGGCCTGCTCGGCCGCGCGGCGGACCGCCTCGGCCACCGTCTCGTGCACCTCGGGGTGGAACACGCTCGGGATGACGTACGTCGGGTTGAGCTCCTCCGGCGTCACGACCGCCGCGAGCGCCCGCGCCGCCGCGAGCAGCATCTCGTCGTTCACCGTGTTGGAGCGCGCGTCGAGCAGCCCGCGGAAGACGCCGGGGAACGCGAGCACGTTGTTGATCTGGTTGGCGAAGTCGCTGCGCCCCGACGCCACGACCGCGGCGTGCCGGGCCGCGATGGCGGGGTCGATCTCGGGCGTCGGGTTGGCCAGCGCGAACACGATCGCGTTCGGCGCCATGGCCTGGACGTCCTCCTCGCGCAGGATGTTGGGCGCGGAGACGCCCACGAACACGTCGGCTCCGACGATGGCGTCGGCGAGCGTCCCGGTCAGGCCGCGCGCGTTCGTCCGCTCGGCGATCCAGCGCAGGGACTCGTGCATCCCGGGCCGACCGTCGTAGATGATCCCCTCGACGTCGACCACCGTCGCGTGCTTCACCCCGGCCGCGAGCATCATCCGCAGCACCGCCGACCCGGCCGCCCCGGCGCCGGACAGCACCACGCGGACCTCGCCGATGTCCTTGCCCACCACCGTGAGCGCGTTGAGCAGCGCCGCCGTCGCGACGATGCCCGTGCCGTGCTGGTCGTCGTGGAACACCGGGATGTCCAGCTCCGCACGCAGCCGCCGCTCGACCTCGAAGCACCGCGGCGCCGAGATGTCCTCGAGGTTGATGCCCGCGAACACCGGCGCGACGTTCTTCACGGTCGCGATGATCTCCTCGACGTCCTGGGTGTCCAGGCACAGCGGGAACGCGTCGATCTCGGCGAACCGCTTGAACAGCGCGGCCTTGCCCTCCATCACCGGCAGCGCCCCGAGCGGCCCGATGTTGCCGAGCCCGAGCACCGCGGAGCCGTCGGAGACCACAGCGATCGTGTTGCGCTTGATGGTGAGCCGTCGCGCGTCCTCGGGGTGGTCGGCGACCTGCCGGGACACCCGAGCAACGCCCGGCGTGTAGACGAGGGAGAGGTCGTCACGGTGCCGGATCGGTACGCGGGACTGGATCGTCAGCTTGCCGCCCAGGTGCGCGAGGAAGACGCGGTCGGAGACGCGTCCGATAGTGACGCCGTCGATCGCGCGCAGCGCGTCGACGATCCGCGCCGCGTCGGCCTCGCCGCCGGTGGCAATCGTGAGGTCGACCTGGAGCCGGTCCGTCTCTGACCCGGAGACGTCGACGGCGGTCACCAGCCCGTCCTCCTGCTCCACCACCGTCGTCAGGGTGGAGACGACGCTCGGGCGGGACGGCAGCTCGAGGCGGACCGTGATCGAGTAGCTGACGCTGGGGGTGCTCACGCGTGGCTCCATCGGTAGGCGTGCCGCGGGGTGCCTGACCCCGCCCCTGCGGAGGCTACCCCTTCACGGGCGCGCGGGACGGTCCGACGCGTTCTGGTCGTAGCGGTCGGGCCGGCGTTCGCCGACTCAGACCTCGCCCGGCAGCGCGCGGCGCACCACGATGCGGGTCCACCCGCCCACGAAGATCCGGCTGCCCTCGTCGATCTCGCGGCGCTCCCCCGGCGGCAGCGGCGTCACCGGCAGCGGCTCGCCGACCGGGCTGACGTACGTGCCGTTCGCGGACTGCAGGTCCTCGACCCACCAGCGCTGCCCGTCCGACGTGAGCTGGCAGTGCCGCCGGGACACCCCGGTGTCGGCGCCGCAGTCGAGGTCCGGGTGGATGCCGCGCGAGCGCGAGGGCCGCCCCACGAGCAGGGTCGCGAGCCGCAGCGGGACGAGCGTCGGCATCCCGACGCTCGGCATGGGGTCCTCCGGCTGCTGCTCGGCGTACCAGTCCGGGTCGATCCAGATCTCCGCCACCCACGCGTCCGCGAGCGCCGGCGCGGCCGGCGTGAACGGGACGCCCGACGGCGAGCCCCCCTTCGCAGCCTCGCTCGCCTCGGGTGCGACGTGGGCCGCCGCGGGGTCGGGGTCGGAGGAGGGGTCAGCGCCCGGCTCGGCCGGTCCGCCGTCGCCTCCGCCGCCGCCCTCGCCCTCGGCCGCACCGCCGTCCCCGGTCGATGCGGGCTCACCCTCAGCAGCACCCGGCGCACTCGCCGCCGCAGCGGCCGGGTCGGCTCCCGGGTCCGGCTCGCCCGCCGCCGCCGCCGGACTTCCGCTCGCCGTCGCGCCCGGGCCGGAGGCCTGCCCCGGCGCACCCACGGGCGAGCCGAGGTCGAGCAGACCGCCGGACGCGACGCCGTCGGGCGGGGTCAACGGCTGGGGCGCCGTGCCCGTGGTGAAGTCGTAGCCACAGTTCTCGCAGAACAGAGCGCCGGCGGCGGCCGTCGCCCCGCAGTTCGGGCACGCCTGACCCGCGCTCGCCCCGGCGGGTGCGGATGCGGCAGGAGCGACCGGGGCCGGCGACGGCGAGGCCACCGACGCGATCGGCTCACCGCACGTGTCGCAGTAGTCGGTGGCCTCCGACAGGTGTCCGTTCGGACAGACGGCGCTCATCGGACCCTCACTTCCGCACGCGGGTGGTCTTCGTGGAGCCCGTGTCGAGCGCCATCTCGTCGAGGCGGGAGGCCTCGCGGCGCAGCCGCACGGTGCCACGCTCCGGATCGTCGATCTCGACGACGCGGCGCAGCCGCGAGGTGGCCTCGTCGTTGCCGGTCTGCTGCGCGAGCTGGACGGCGCGGCCGAGCTTCACGGTCGCCGTCGCCTCGTCGCCCGCCGCCTTGGCCGCGAGACCCTCCTGGATCACCGAGGCGAGCTCGGCCTGGCCCGTGTAGTGCGCGACCTCGGGGCTGATCCGCGCCGTGAGCGACGGGTCGGCCGACCACGTGGCCTTGACCAGCCCGGAGGCGGCGACCTGGCCGCCCACCACGACCTGCACCCGCGCCACGAGCTGCTCCGCACCGAGCGGGCGGGACGGCACCCGGACCGCGACGTGGTACTCGCGCTCCTCGTCGCCCCACGCGCCGGTCGGGTAGTCGCCGGTCAGCGGGTTCACCACGATCCGGCGCGCGGTGAGGTCCTCGAGCGTGGGCGCGACCTGGCGCACGAACAGCAGCTGGGCGCCCTGCGGCGCCCAGACGCGCAGCTGCGCGTCGTTCACGGTGCGCGCCATCGACGCGCGCATGAGCCGCTCGAAGTCGGCCGGGATGCCCGACGGGTCGGCGATGAGGTCGACGGTGCCGAGCAGCGCGGTCGCGATCTGCCGCACCTCCTCGACGATCCACCGGTCGCCCACGCCGCGCGCGTCGCACTGGAAGTGACCCTGCACCGCGGCGATCGCCCGCTGCAGGTTGCCGGCCGGCTCCGACTCGTTCTTGCCGTCGGTGAGGAGGATCGCGTGCTTGCGCACTCCCGCGGGAACGGTCGCGAAGATCTGGTCCGCGAGCATGAGCCACGAACTCATCGCGGTGCCGCCCGTCGCGGTGACCCGCTCGATGGCGCGCTTGGCCTCGGCCCGCGCGGCCGGCTCCATCCGCACGATCTGCACGGGTGCGTTGGGGTAGGGGAACACCCGCGTGGCGACGTGGCTGCCCGCGACGATCGCGAACCACGTGCCGTCCACGATCTGGTCCACCGCGACCGACGCGGCGTACTTGGCGGACTGCAGGTTGCGCCCGGACATCGAGCCCGAGCTGTCGAAGATGATGATCTCCGCAGCGCCGGCGCCCGTCGCGCCGTAGTCCCCCGCGGCGCCCGAGCCGGAGCCCGACGCCGTCACGGAGACGATCGCGTGGACGTCCGTGGCCCCCTCGGGCACGTACTGGTTGGAGAAGACCTCAGCGCTGAACGTCGCCATCGTGCTCCCTCACCTGCTCCTTCGTGGGCCCGCCCAGCCTAGTCGGGCCCACCCACGGGGTCTCGCTCGAGGCCGGTGCGGGGGTCGCCCTCGGGGTCGCCGACGGTGTCATCGCCCGAGCCGCGCGAGCGCGGCCGTCACGTTGTCCCGCCCGCCCTGGCCGTTCGCCCACCGCACGAGCGCCGCGGCCGACTCGGTCGGGTCGCCCTGCGCCTCCTGCACGCTCTGGCGCACGAGCGCCGCGAGCGGTTCCGGCTCGGAGCAGTAGTTCCACAGCCCGTCGCTGCACAGCAGCAGCCAGCCCGGGTCGGCGACCTCCAGCAGCGTGGTGCCGGCCGCGAGGTCCGGAGCGTCCGCGCCGAGCCACCGCGTGATCGCGTGGGCGTGCCGCGCGGCCTCCGCCTCGGCGCGTGGCATGCCGAGCGCGATCATCTCGGCGGCCCACGAGTGGTCGTTCGTGAGCCGCACCGGCGTACCGGCGTCGGGGAACCAGTACGCGCGCGAGTCCCCGATCCAGGCGACGGCCACCACCGGTCCCTCGACCACCGCGGCGACGTACGTGCACGACGGCGAGTCCTCCCCCCCCGTCGCGGCTCCCGTCAGCGCGGCGTCGGCCCCGGCGGCGTCTGCTCCCTCGGCGGCGTCCGCCCCGGCGGCGGAGCCCTGCTGCGAAGCGCCGTGCGCCGCGGCCCCGCCCGTCGCGACCACGGCGGTGTTCGCGGTGACGGCCGCCCGCGCGACGGCGTCGAGGAGCTGCTGCTCGCGCTCCGGGCCCGGCGTCCGGTCCAGCTGCGCGAGCAGCTCGGTCGCCGCGGCCTCGCACGCGGCGAGGCTGGCGACGTCGGAGTCCCGCGCCGACGACACGCCGTCGCACACCACGAGCACCGCCCCGCCGCCGCTCACGGCGAGCGCCATCGCGTCCTCGTTCCGCGTGTGCACGACCCCGCGGTCGCAGACTCCGCCCAGCCACGGCGCAGGGGCGCTGCGGAAGTGGTCGCGCGGCAGGGCCGCGCGCTCGCCGCACTCGAGGCAGTAGCCGTCCGAGGCAATGGTCCCCCCGCAGCGCGAGCACTCGCGCACGCCGGGGCCGAGCGTCGCCGTCGGGTCGTGCCCGACGGCGGGCGCCGCCGCTGCAGTCGGCGCGCCCGGGGCGGGGGGTGCGCCGGCGGCGGCCGGGTCGCCCACCGGGTAGGCGACGGCGTGGCCCCCGGCCGCGGAGCCAGGCGTCCCGAACGGGGAGGCCCCGGCCAGACCCTCCGGGTTCGACCCCGGCGTCCCGAACGGCGCCGGTGCGGCCTCGCCCGCGGCGCCGCCCGGGTCGTCCGGGGTCTGGGCGCCGACCGGGTCGGTCGCGGGCGTCGCCGGTGCGGCGGGGCCCGCCGGCGCGGCGGACGCCTGGCCGCCGGCGGGCGGGACCGCGCTCGCGCGCAGCGGCGTGCCGCACGCCTCGCAGAAGCTGTCCGTCGCCGGGCCGAGCGCACCGCACACGGGACACGCCAGCGACGGAACGTTCGCCGTCGCGCCGTCGGTGTCCGCACTCGCGGCCGGCTCACCGGGCTCGCCCGGCTCACCAGGCTCATCCGGCGCCGCGGCCGGCTCACCGGGCTCGCCCGGCGCCGCGGCAGGCTCATCCGTCGTGGCCGCGACGATCCCCGGCGCAGGCTCGCCCGCGCCGGCGGCGATGCCACCCGCCGCCGGCTCGGCCCCCGCGGCCCCGCCGCCGGGCGCCCCCTCGCCCGGCCGCACCGCGCCGCGCGCGGGCAGCGCCTGGGTCGGCTGCTCGTCCTGCCCCGACTCCGTCGTCATGTCCTCGTCCACGGTCGCACCTCGTTCGCTCGGTCGACGAGCGCCACGCGCTCGCCCTCGTCGTCGGCCAGCCTCGCGCGGACCCGGTACGCGCGCTCGAGCGCGAGCCGCAGAGGGCGCTCCTGCGCGAGCACACCGCCGGCGCCCCCGAGTCCCACGGCCGAGGGCTGAGCCTTCCGGCCCCTCCCGCCCGCGCCACCAGCACCACCCGAGCCACCCGAGCCGCCACCGGACGCCCCGGCCCCGTCCAGCACGAGCGCCAGCGCGGTCGAGTACGCCGCGATCTCGAGGTCGGCGCGCTGCTCGGGCTCGATCGGAACACCCTTGATGCTGGTCAGCGCGTCGTCGACGCCGGCCTGCGAGCTCGCCGTGCTCACGAGCACGCCGGCCCGACGCGCCCGCGCCACGGGGTAGGACGCGCGGGTGCGGGCCACGAGGTCGAGCGCGCGCAGCGTGCCGTCCACGTCCTGGCGACGCGCGCGGATCCGGGCGAGCCCGAACGCGCACGGCGCGGTGTAGTTCGCGTCCGACCGCGCGCACACCACGTAGAGCTGCTCGGCCACGTCGAGCTCACCGCTCAGCTCGCACGTCGTGGCGAGCGCGAGCTTGGGTGCGAGCTCGCCGGGCACCTGGCCGTACACCGCGTTGAAGGACGCGCGGGCGGCCACGGGGCTGGCGGCCGCGAGCTCGTGCAGGCCCTGCAGCCACAGGGCGCGCCACTCCCACGGGTCCTCGGCAAGCACCTCGGCGATGCCCTGCTCCGCGAGCGAGGGCTGGCCGGCCTGGATCGCGGCGTGGATCCGCGCGAGGCGCACCTCGACGGTGTCCTGCGCCGCGCCCCGCAGCGCCTGCAGCCGGCCCACCGGGTCGGTCACCCCGGCGAGCCAGGTCGCCATCGGGTCGCCCGGGTCGACCTTGAGCGCAGGCAGCTCGCTCCACGCGAGCGGCGCGTCCACGGCGTCCACGAGCGGCGCCTCGAAGTGCGGCGACGCGGCAGAGAACAGCGCCGGGCTGCCCGGGCCGCGGTCGGTCGCGACCACCTCGCGCAGCACGCCGAGCACCTGGGAGCGCAGCTCGTCCACGCTCGCGAACCGGTCGGACGGGTCCAGCGCGCACGCCTTCGCCACGAGCCGGTAGAAGGAGTCGTAGGTCTGGAACACCGGGGTGTCCGCGACCGACGGCAGCGACGCCGCGAAGGTCGAGGTGTTGCCGCGGAAGTCGAGCACGAGCGTCACGAGCGTGCGACCGATCGTGTAGATGTCCGAGGCGACCGACGGCCCGTCGGTCGGCACCTCGGGCGCCTGGTACCCGACGGTGCCGAAGATCGCCGAGGTCTCGTCGGTCGCGCGCCGCACGCCGCCGAGGTCGATGAGCTTGAGTCCCTCGCCCTGCTGGATCACGTTGTCGGGCTTGAAGTCGCAGTAGAGCAGCCCGTGGTCGTGCAGGTACGCGAACGCGGGCAGGATCTCGAGGATGTAGGCCAGCGCCTGGTCCACCGGAAGCGGGTCGACGACGCCCCCCTTGGCCGCGCGGCGCTCCTCGAGGATCTCGCGCAGCGACTTGCCGCCGACGAACTCCATGACCGTGTAGCCCGCACCCTCGTGCATCACGAAGTTGTAGATCTCGACGATCAGCGGGTGCTCGACCTCGGCGAGGAACTCGCGTTCGGCGATCGCCGCCTCGTACGCGTCCCGGTCGCCCGAGTTCAGCAGGCCCTTGAGCACGACGAACCGACCCGAGACGTTGCGGTCGCGTGCGAGGTAGATCCACCCGAGGCCGCCGTGCGCGAGCGCGCCGACCACCTCGTACTGGCCGCCGAGCAGGTCGCCGGCCTTGAGCTGCGGCTCGAAGTCGAACCGCGCTCCGCAGTGGGGGCAGAACCCCTGGGTGCGGCCGGGCACGCCGTCGCGCGAGCGCCCGACGGCGGTCCCGCAGCTCGGGCAGAACCGCTTGCGCTCGGCCACCTCGGGTCGGGCGAGGACCGCCTTGAGCGGGTCCTCGACGGGCGTCGCCGGCACGGACGTGAGGCCCGCGCCGATGCGCTGCGTCCGCAGCCGCGTCGAGGTGGTGCCGAGCCGGCGCGTGACGCGCGACCCGCGGGCCGACCCGACGGCGGCGCTCGCGAGCCGCGTCGAGGACGACGCCGCGAAGCGGGTCGAGCCCGGGGCGACCTCGGCGGGGGTGTGCCGGCTCGCCGGCCCGCTCGGGGGCGCCGAACCCGCCGAGCCCGCCCCCGCGACACCCGTGCCGAGCGCCGCGGAACCGGCCGCCCGGTGGGTCGCCAGGCCTGTCTGCCCCCCGGCCGGGTCCTGCGCCGGCATGCCGCACACGTTGCAGTAGCCGTCCTCCAGGACACCGGTGCACCCGGGCTGGGTGCACCGCTCACCGGTCACTGGTGCGGTCATCGGGACCTCCCGTGCTTCAGCGGCGCCGTGACGACGTCGGCCAGGTCGACGAGGTCCTCGGCGAGGGTGACGTCGCAGGGCGAGGCGGCGACGGCGTCGCTCGCCTCGGCCAGCGCGGCGCGGACGGTGGGCGAGGCGTCCCGCCCGTTGCCCGCGGCGCGCTCGGTGAGCCGCGCGAGCCGGAACCGCAGCGAGGCCCGCGTGCGCAGCGGCGTGGTGTAGGCGTCCTCGACGGTGTCCATGGCGCGGGCCACCGCCTCGAGCCGTGTGAGGTAGGCCGCGAGCGCCTCGGCCTCGGTGGGCACGTCGCCGAGCCGGGACACGTCCGGCACGGCGAGCCGCGGGGGCGTGGCGATCTCGCGTCGGCACCGCTCCACGAGCTCGGCCAGCCCGGCCTCCCGGGCCTCGAGCTGCTGCGCGAGCGACGTGGCCCGTGCGTGGTCGCGCTGCGCCTCGTGCCGCCGGGCCGCGGCGACGATCGCGTCACGCTCGACGCGCGCCGACGCCACCTCGAGCTCGCCGAGCGGACCGGTCACGTCGGCGCCGCGGGTCGAGTCGGCCGTCACGCGCTCCCACGCACCGCGGACGCGCGCGACCGCCTCGGCCTCGGGCTCGCCGTCGCGCACGAGGTCGCCGCTGCGCACGAGGCTCGCGCGCACGGCCCGCAGGCGCGCGGTGACGTCGGCCTGGTCGGGGTCGAACGCCAGCCGCGTGCGCAGCTGGCGCACGAGCGCGTCGGCGAGCGTGGTGGCCTCGGCGAGCGAGACCGTGCTGGTCGCGGCCGTCGGGTCGCCCGGGACGGGCGCGCCGTCGAGGCGGCCCCAGATCACCCGGGACATCCGCTCGCGGGCGAGCGCATCGGCGCGACCCGAGTCCCACAGCGTGCGCAGCTCCTCCGCGCGGCTGCGCACCGACTCCCACATCGACATCGCCAGCACCACGTCCCCGGTCACCGCCTGCGCGTCCCGGGCGGCCTGCGCGGCGCGGTCCAGGCGGTCCAGCTCGGTGCGGCGGTCCTCGAGCCAGCGGTGCAGCGCGACCTGGTAGTCCAGGAGCGCCTGCTGCCCGATCGACTCGCCGAGGCGGCCGGGCGGGACCGGCGCCGGGACCGGTTCGGGGGCGCGCAGCGGCGGCGCGGTCACGGCGTCCGCCCGTACACGGGCGTCGGCGCCCCGGTCCCGGCGCCCAGCGCGGGGGCGAGCCACCGGTCGTAGGAGGCCTGCCAGCGACCGTCCGCCACGCGCTGCGCGAGCACCGCGTTGACGAACTGCACGAGGTCGACGTCGTCGGCCGCGATCCCCACGCCGTACGGCTCGGCGCTGATGGCGGCGCCGACCACGCTCGCGTACGGGTCCTGCGCCGCGAACCCCGCCAGGATCGTGTCGTCGCCCGTGATGGCGTCGACCTGACCCTGCTGGAACAGCGCGAGGCACTCGGTGTGGGTCGCGGCGGGGACCGCCTCGACGTCGTACTCCTCCAGCCGGGTGAGCGTGGTGGTGCCCGACGGCGCACACACCCGGGTGTCCGGCGCCAGGTCGTCGAACCCCTGGACCGGGGAGTCCGCGCTCACGAGCAGCTTCTGGCCCGCCTGGAAGTACACGGCGGAGAACGCGATCTCCGCCCAGCGGGCGCACGTCACCGAGAACGTCCGCGCCACCACGTCCACGGTGCCGTCCTGGAGCGCCTGGAGCCGCTGGCCGGAGGTGATGACCCGGTACTGGACGTGGTCGGGGTCGCCGAAGATCGCCGTCGAGATGTCGCGCACGACGTCGATGTCGAACCCCTCGATGGCGCCCGTGAACGGGTTGCGCGCGCCCATGAGCAGCGTGTCGGCCGAGACTCCGGCGATGAGCTGACCGCGGTCGGCGATCTCGGCCATGGTGCTGCCCGACGGCATCGCGCCCGCGGCGGGCAGCGTGGCGAGCGGGTCGTAGGACTGCGTCGGGTCCGCGCACTCCGCGGGCGCGGCCGTGGTGGGCGCCGTCGTCGGCTCGGCCGACGCCGTCGCCGTGGGCTCGGGGGTGCGGCCGAGGTCGGACTGGCCGTCCGGACCCGAGCACGCCGCCGTCACCGCGAGGAGCGCGAGGGCAGCCAGCCCCGCGAGGGCGCGGCGCGAGCGGCCGGCGCGGCGACCGCGGACCCGGTCCGCCCGGTCGAAGGTCGTGCGGCTCATCGGTACTCCTCCAGCCGTCGGCCGATACCTCGCCAGCACAGCACCGCCGAGACGAGCCCGGCGACGGCGAGCACGACGCCCATCACGCCGGTCTGCCACTGCGCCGAGCGCAGGCTGTGGTCGGTGGCGTCGGAGAACGCGGTGACCTGCGCGTCGGCCGCCGTGACGAAAGCGTCGTAGGCCGCGCTCGGGGAGTCCTCGGCGCGGCTCGTGGCGAGCGCGACGGCGCCGTTCCAGTCCCCGCCGTCGTCCAGCGCGCGGATCTGTGCGTGCTGCTCCACCCAGGCGTCCAGCAGTGCGACGAGGTCGGTGTCGCCGTCGCCGGCCGCCTCCGCGGCGCGCTCGAGGTCCGCCCGGGCCTGCTCGGTCGCGGCGACGAACTGCTCCTGGTAGGCACCGCCCGATCCGCGGCGGATGAGGGTGAACGCCTCGTCCGAGCGCGCCTCGCCCGCCAGCGACAACGCCTGGGACACCGCGAGCGACCCCTGGTAGCTCGACGTGCGGGTGTCTCGCGCGGTCGACGCCGTGCTCGACGCGACGACCGTCCCCACCACCGTGGCGAGCAGCAGCACGAGGGTCCCCACGAGCGTCGGCACGTTGATCACACGCCGGCTCCGGCGCGCCAGCCAGATCTGCACGACGACGAGCACGGCGAGCAGCGCGAACGAGAGCCAGGCGAGGGCGACGACGCCCCCGACGGCGTTGAAGTCCCGCGCCGTCGCGTCCGCCGTGGTGCTCACGACGGTGTCGATCGGCGCGAGCACGTCCGTCGCGAGGCCGCGGGACGCCTGGCCGAGGTAGGCGGCGCCGACCGGGAAGCCCTGCCGGTTGTTCGCGCGTGCCTGCTCCACCAGCCCCGCGTACACGGCGACGTCGCTCGAGGCGCCGGCGAGGAGGTGCTCCGGGTCGTCCGGGGTGTCGCCGAGGGCCGCGAGGCCGGCGGCGCCGTCCGCGAGCGAGGCGTCGTAGGCGGCGCGCAGGTCCGCGGGCTCGAGACCGCCGATGAGGAAGGCGTTGGTGACGGTGCCGTCGGCCGTGACGAGGTTCCCGCGCGTGTCCAGGAGCGCGACCACGCGTTGCCCGCGCTCGGCGACGGCGCCGAGCAGGCGGGACTGCTGCAGCCCGATCGTCAGGCCGAGTGCCCCGACGAGCACCGAGGCCAGCACGGCCACAGCGATCGCGAGCCGGAGCCGGGAGGGCGTGTTCGAGGGAGCCAGGCGGCGCTTCACGCGCTGCTGACCCTGCCGGCCCTGCTGACCCTGCGCGCCGCGCGGCGCCTGCGGGCTCGGCTGCGCCGGCCGTAGGCTCGGCGGCGCCGCTGCGGACGCGCCGACGGGGCCGCCGGGTCGGGGCGGGACGGCGGACCTCGTCATGCTTCCTCCTCGGGCGCGCGGGTGGTCGGGTCGGCAGGGTCGCTGGACTCCTCGGCCGCGTCGGCGACGTCTCCGGGCGAGGCGGGCTCGCCGTCGGGCGCGGGGTCGAGCAGCGCGAGCACGTCCTCGACGTCCTCCTGCGCGGGGTCGACGAGGTCCTCCGGCAGCAGCTCCTGGAGCTGCTCGACCGTCGGCTCCGCGACGTCCTTGAGGCGCCAGGCGTGCCGGCCGATCGCGGCGTCGAGGAGGTTGCGGACGAACCGGGCGTTGCCGAACCCGGACGTCCGCGGCTGCACCGCGACGATCTCCGCCACGCGCGTGAGGCACTCGGGCGTGGGCAGGAAGTCCGCCTTCTCGGCCATCGAGGAGAAGATCGAGCGCAGCTCGTCGTCGGAGTAGTCCTCGAACGTGATGGTCGTCGCGAACCGCGACTCCAGCCCGGGATTCGCCGCGATGAACTCGGCCATCGGCGCGGGGTAGCCCGCGACGATGACGACGAGGTCGTCGCGGTGGTCCTCCATGTCCTTGACCAGCGTGTTCACGGCCTCCTGGCCGTAGGCGTCCGGGCCGGTGCCGCCCTCGGTGAGCGCGTACGCCTCGTCGATGAACAGCACGCCGCCGACGGCGGAGCTCACCACCGCGGTCGTCTTCGCCGCGGTCTGGCCCAGGTAGCCGGCGACCAGCTCGGACCGGTCCACCTCGACGAGGTGTCCCTTCGACAGCAGCCCGATCGCGCGGTAGAGGCCCGACAGGAGGCGCGCGACCGTCGTCTTGCCCGTGCCCGGGTTGCCGACGAACACGAGGTGACGCGTGAGGGTCGGCTTCGTGAGCCCGGCCTCGGTGCGCAGCTTCTCCACCCTGAGCAGCTCGATCTGGCGCTTGACCTGGTCCTTCGCGCGGCCCAGGCCGATGAGCGCGTCGAGCTCGGCCATGAGCTCGGCGAGCGTCTTCTCGGGAACGGGCGCCGGCTCGGCGGCCGCGGCGGCCTGCCCCTGGCCGACCGCGGCCGGGGCGGCCGTGCCCGACGGCGAGCCCGGCACCGCGGTCGTCCCCGGGCTGGCGGGGGCGGGTACGCCGTCCGGGCCCGTCGGTGAGCCCAGCCGCAGCGCCTCGAGGATCTGCTGGACGTCCGGCACGCCGGAGATGTCGAGACGAGGCGCCGGGAAGGCGACCGGTGCGTCCGGCGGAGCGAGCGTGAGCGTGCCGAGCTCGTCCGACGCGAGCGCACCGCGCTGCGCGGCCGCCGCCTCGATCGCGGCTCGCGCGGCGAGCGGACCCGCGGACCCGAGGGTGGCCGCGGCGGCCGCGACGTCGCCGAGCGCGTCCGCGTACTCGGCCGCGTGCCCCGCGGCGTCCCCGCCCGCGAGGACGAGCGCGGTCAGCGCGTCGGTGGGGGCGGACCGCCACCGACGACCCGCGGCGGCGGCCTCGAAGAAGAGGGTGGTCGGCGCTCCCGCGCGGTGCGTCTCGGCGAGCCAGGAGGCGCTCGCCCCCGGCGTCGACTCGGCGACGGCGGCGGCCAGCCGCTCGGCCTCGTCCCGCACCAGTGCCTCGGGCAGCCCGGCGCGCACCCCCGTCGCCACGGCGGCCTCGACCGCGTGGGCGAGCGACGCCGTCGGACCCGTGCCGCCCCCTGCTCCCGCACTCACTCCAGGCTCCCCTTCCCGAACTTGTCCGCGAGGAAGTCCCCGTGCGCGATGAGCGCGTTGGCGTCCTGCCGCGACATCGCGTCGGAGATCTGACCGAGCGTGACGGCGAGCAGGTCGAGCTGGTCGCACAGCAGCATCAGCGAGGTCTTCCCGTTCGAGACCACGCGCCGATCGGCGAAGTCGCGCGGCAGCCGCAGGTAGGAGTCGACCGCCTCGGGCAGGTAGCTCGTGGCCGTCGCGACGACGGTGTGCGCCTCCCGGCTCGCGACGCCCATCCGGTCCAGTCGCGGCACCATCTCCCCCACGCGGACGGCGATCCGGTGCACGCGCGCCGTCACCGCGGCGGGCGCGGAACCCGCGATGCGCTCCTCCACGGCCTCCACCGACGCGAGGATCTCGGCCGAGGTGGGCGGCGCCGGCGGCGTCTCGACCGGCTGTGCCGGGCGCTCGCGCCCGGACATCCGCGCCACGACGTCGTCGAACCAGCCCACGGGTCAGGCTCGACCCAGGTCCAGCGCGCCCGCGCCTCCCGAGAGGTTCTCCGGGATCTCGGTGCGCCGCGCCCGGTCCACGTACTCCTGGGCCTTGGTCGTCTCGCTCTGCAGCACACCGATCGTCTTGGCCATCGAGTCCAGTGCCTGCGTCTTGAACGTCGCGATGGAGTCGAGCGTCGCGTAGATGTTCTCGAACGCGGCCTGCAGCTGCGGCAGCCCGACGCTCGCGCTCGCCGCCTGCTGCTGGATCTGCGCGGAGTTGTCGCGCAGCATCTTCGAGGTCGTCTCGATGAGGCTCGACGTCGTGGTGTTGAGCGCGGTGATCTGGTCGAGGACGAGCTTCTGGTTCGCGAGCGCCTGCGCGACCACCACGGCGGTGCGCAGGGCCGAGACCGTGGTGGTCGTCGCGCGGTCCACGCCCTTGATGAGCTCGAGGTTGTTCTTGAGGATGATGTCCATCGACAGGTAGCCTTGGATGGAGACCGCGAGCTGGGTGAGCAGGTCCTGGTGCTTCTGGCGCACGTAGAACAGCACGTCCTCGCGCAGCGCCTGGGCGCGCTCGGGGTCGGTGACGTCGAGCTCGGCGACGGTGGCCGACAGCCGCACGTCGAGCCGCTCGGCCACGTAGATGTACTGGTTGAGGCGGGCCATGGTCTCCCACAGCTGGCGCTTCTCCAGGTTGAGCGCCGCGTTGTCCTTGCGCAGGGAGTCCTGGCCCGAGTACAGCGACGTGATGATCGCGTCGATCTGCTTCTGGGCGCTCTCGTACTGGCGGAAGTAGTCGTCGATCTTCTCGCCGAACGGCAGGAAGCCGAGGATCTTGCGGCCGAAGTTCTTCTCGCCCGGGTCGAGCTCCTCGACCACACGGCGCAGGTCGAGCAGCGACTTGGAGACCTTGGAGGACTCCGCGACGCCGCCCTCGCGGATCTCGCGCACCGGGGCGTCCAGCAGCCGGTTGGACACGGCGGCCGCAGCGCGGATGTCGGCGTCGCCCATCGTGCGCACGTCGTCCGCCTTGGCCGCGAACTCCGGCGACCGCGTGGCCGAGGTGCCCAGCTGCGAGAGGTAGGCGTCCACCTTCGCGTCGAGCGTCGGGATCACCGCGACGTCGACCCGCGGCGCCATCGCCGGGGCCTGCGTGGCGGCGACGGGCTGCAGCGGTGCGGGGGCCTCGAGCGCGAGGACGTCGGCAACGGTGGCGGGCGGCTCGAGCGGTGCAGGCTGGCTGGTCATCACTGTCCTTCTGCAGGGAGGGGCGGTCCGTGGCGGCTTGGCTGGTCCGCCCGTCAATCTACGCCAGGACGACCCTCGTCCGGGCGGGCTGCCGGACGGGTTCGCGGGCAGGGCGCAGGCGTGACGGGCACGCCCTCAGCCTCCGTCACGGGCCGGCTCGTGCGCCATCGGGGACGCCCCTGAGGTGTCTCGCGCGCGACCCTGAGACCCCCGCCGACAGCGGGGTGTGTCGCCGGTGCGTGCTAGGCATGGTCGGTGACCTCCCCCACCGGGAGTCCCGGCGGCGCACCCGGCGACTCCTCTGCAGCGGCCACCCGACCCACCCGTGACGCGCGCTGGCCCGCGTTCGCGGTGTGCCTCGGCGCGGGCTTCATGACGCTGCTCGACGTGACGATCGTCAACGTCGCGCTGCCCTCGATCGAGCACTCCCTCTCCGCCGGCGCGAACGAGCTGCAGTGGATCCTCGCCGGCTACACGCTCGCGTTCGGCCTCGCCCTCGTGCCGGCGGGCCGCCTCGGCGACGTCTACGGCCGTCGCACCCTCTTCCTCGTCGGCCTCGCCGGGTTCGTGCTCGCGTCCGCGGCGTGCGGCCTCGTGACCTCCGGAGTCGCGCTCGCCGCGGTGCGGTTCGTCCAGGGCATCGCCGCGGGCGTGCTCAACCCGCAGGTCATCGCGTTCATCCAGGACCTGTTCTCCGGCGCGGAGCGCGGCCGCGCGTTCGGCATGTTCGGCGCGACGGTCGGGGTCTCGACGGCGATCGGTCCCCTCGCCGGGGGCGCCCTCCTCGCGATCTTCGGCGAGCAGGAGGGTTGGCGCTCGGTCTTCCTCGTCAACGTGCCCATCGGGCTCGTGCTCTTCCCGCTCGCCTGGCGACTGCTTCCCCGCCGGACCGCACCACGCCGGGCCACCGCGAGGCTCGACGTCGTGGGCACGCTGCTGCTCGCCGTCGGGGTCGTCGCCGTGATGTGGCCCTTCGTGAGCTCCGAGCACGGCGGCTCGGGCTCCGGAAGCTCGAGCTCCGGCGGTTCCGGCTCGGGCGACTCGACCACCGCCGCGGCGAGCTCGCCCGCGTGGTGGACGATCGCCGTCGGGCTCGCGGTGCTGGGCGTGCTGGCGTGGTGGGAGCGGCGCGTGCAGCGCCGCGGCGGACTGCCGCTGCTGCCGGGCGGGCTGGTGCGGGTGCCGTCGTTCATGTTCGGCGTGGGTGTCTCGACGCTGTACTTCCTCGCGTTCACGGGCGTGTGGCTGTCCTCGACGCTGTACCTGCAGACCGGCATGGGCCTCACCCCGCTGGAGGCCGGGCTCGTCCTGACGCCGTTCTCGATCGCGGGCGCGATCTCGGCGACCGTGGGCGGGCGGCTGATCGGGCGGATCGGGCGGCCGCTCGTGGTGATCGGCATCGCGGTGACGGGGGTGGCGCTGGTCGCCGTCGACCTCGTGGTGCGGACGTGGCACGGGCCGGGCGTGGTGTGGGTAGTGTGCGCCGTGCTGACCGTGGCCGGGCTCGGGAACGGGCTCGTCATCTCGCCGAACCAGACCCTCACGCTCGCGCGTGTGCCGCTCTCGGACGCCGGCGCGGCCGCGGGGGCGCTGCAGACGATGCAGCGGATCGGGGCCGCGGTGGGCGTGAGCGCGAACGCGGCCGCGTTCTTCACCGTGCTCGGGACCAGCGGCGGCAGCTACCCGCAGGCGTTCTCGACGTCGCTCACGATCGTGGTGTCGATCCTCGCGCTCGCGCTGGTGGTGGCGGTGGTCGACTGGCGACGGCGCGAGCACGCGCACGCTCCCGTGCTCTGAGTCGCGCGGCGTCCGGCGACCGACGCCGCGCGCGCGGCGGCGGTCGCCTCGACGTTCGCCGGTTCCCCAGCGGGCCTCAGGCGCCGGGAGCCGCCGAACGCCGCGCCTTCACGATGTCCTGCAGCGTCTTCAGCATGAGGAAGACGAGGAAGGCGATGAACAGCCAGTTCGCCACCTGCGGGTCGAGCAGCGCCGCGAGGCGCGACCCGAGCGTCACCGTGACGCACGCCCCGAGCCCGACGAACAGTCCGGCCCGCACGTCGAGGTTCTTCCGGCGCAGGTTGCCGATCGTGCCGGAGATCGCCGTCGGGATCATCATGAGCAGCGACGTGCCCTTGGCGAGCAGGTCCGAGTAGCCGAAGAGCAGGATCATCGCCGGCACCACGACCACGCCGCCGCCGACGCCGAGCAGCCCCGACAGCACGCCCGTCGCGAGCCCCAGGCCCACGAGCCCCGCGACGAGCGGCGCGGTCATCTCCACCTCGCCCCCGCGCACGGGCACGGTGAAGAACAGCTGCACGGCCACGAACAGCACGAACGCGACGAACGCCCACCGCAGCACCTGCTGCGACAGCCGGGCCAGCAGCCACGTCCCGAGCTGCGCGCCGATCACCGTCCCGACGGCGAGGATCGCCGCGGTCAGCACGCTCACGTGCCCGGCGAGACCGTAGGTGAGGAACCCGACGATCGACGTCGGCACGATCGCGAGCAGCGACGTCCCCGCCGCCGTGCGACGGTCGAACGCCGCGAACGCGACGAGCGCGGGCACGATGACGGTCCCGCCGCCGACGCCGAACAGGCCGGACAGCAGCCCGGCGCCGAGGCCGATGAGCACGAACGTGGCCCAGCGCGGGAACCCCGTACGCGTGACGGTCTGCTCGTCGGGCGACGGCATGGGAGGGTCCTCTCGTTCGGACGGCAGGGGGGACGAGGTGTCGCCGAGGTCGGCGCGAGCGATCGGCCGGCCGGTGGTCGGCCGTACCGTACGCCGCTCGTGTTACCGGCGGTCGCCGGACCCGATCGACCGGCGGCCACGATCCCACCGTCCCGTCGACGAGCCGCGGCACGGCCTGCTCAGATGACGCCCTGCGCGAGCATCGCGTCGGCCACCCGGGTGAACCCGGCGATGTTCGCGCCGAGCACGTAGTTGCCGGGGTCGCCGAACTCCTCGGCCGTCTCGAGGCAGTTCGCGTGGATCCGCGTCATCACGTCGGTCAGCCGCTCGACCGTGTACTCGAACGACCACGAGTCACGGCTCGCGTTCTGCTGCATCTCGAGCGCCGAGGTCGCGACGCCGCCCGCGTTCGCAGCCTTCCCGGGTCCGAACAGCACACCCGCGTCGCGGAACTCCTCCACCGCGTGCGGCGTGCACGGCATGTTGGCGCCCTCGGCGACGGCGCGCACGCCGCCCTTGATGAGGCGCACCGCGGCGACGGCGTCGAGCTCGTTCTGCGTGGCGCACGGGAGCGCGACGTCGCACGGCACCGACCACACCGAGCCGTCGGTCACGAGGCGCGCACCCGGGCGGCGTGCGACGTAGTCCGCGACACGGCCGCGCTGGCGCTCCTTGACGTCCTGCAGGAGCGCGAGGTCGACGCCGGCCTGGTCGACCACGTAGCCCGAGGAGTCGGAGAACGTCACGACGTGCGCGCCGAGCTGCTGGGCCTTCTCGATCGCGTAGATCGCGACGTTGCCCGAGCCGGACACCGAGACCCGCCGTCCGTCGAGGTCCTCACCGCGCGTGCGGAGCATCTCCGCCGCGAACAGCACCGCGCCGTACCCGGTCGCCTCGGTCCGGGCGCGCGAGCCGCCCCACGTGAGGCCCTTGCCGGTGAGCACGCCCGACTCGTAGGCGTTGGTGATCCGGCGGTACTGCCCGAACAGGTAGCCGATCTCGCGGCCGCCGACCCCGATGTCGCCCGCCGGGACGTCCGTGTACTGCCCGATGTGGTTGGCCAGCTCCATCATGAACGACTGGCAGAACCGCATGACCTCGGCGTCGCTGCGCCCGCGCGGGTCGAAGTCCGCACCGCCCTTGCCGCCGCCGATCGGCATGCCCGTCAGCGCGTTCTTGAAGATCTGCTCGAACCCGAGGAACTTCACGATGCCGAGGTTCACCGACGGGTGGAACCGCAGGCCGCCCTTGTACGGGCCGAGCGCGGAGTTGTACTGCACGCGGAAGCCGCGGTTGATCCGCACGCGTCCGGCGTCGTCGACCCACGGCACCCGGAAGATGATCTGCCGCTCGGGCTCGCAGAGCCGCTCGAACACCTCGAGGTACTCCGGGCGTCGCGCGACGACCGGCTTGAGCGAGTCGACCACCTCGCGCACCGCCTGGTGGAACTCGGGCTCGCCGGGGTTCCGGGCGAGGACGGTCTCGAGAACGCGGTCGAGCGTGGTCATGGCGTGCAGGACTCTCTCTCAGGTGCGGATCGGCGCACACGCTACGCCCGTCGGGGCCCGCACGCCGCGCGCGTCCCGCCGGTGAGACACCCGCGCGCCCGACGGCGAGCCAGCCGTCGCCCGCCGACCTCCCGTCCGCGCACCGTCCGCGCCCGACGGCGAGCCTCGCCGTCGGGCGCGTCGCGCTCAGTCCGCGTCGCCGCCCTCCTCGGCCCGCCGGCCCGGGATGGCCGCGACGAGCTCGCGCGTGTACTCCTGCGTCGGCCGCGCCAGCACGTCCTCCGGCCGCCCGACCTCGACGAGCCGCCCGCGGTGCAGCACCCCCACCTCGTCCGCGACCTGCCGCACCACGGCGAGGTCGTGGGAGATGAAGAGGTAGGCCAGCGCGTGCTCCTCCTGCAGCCGCACGAGCAGCTCGAGGATCTGCCGCTGCACGGACACGTCGAGCGCGGAGACGGGCTCGTCGAGCACCACGAGGTCCGGCCGCAGTGCGAGCGCCCGCGCGATCGCGACCCGCTGCCGCTGCCCGCCGGAGAGCTCGCGCGGTCCGCGGTGCCGCGCGTCGTCCGGCAGCGCGACGTCCGCGAGCAGCTCGCGCACGCGCTCGGTCCGTTCGCGCGGGGTCCCGATGCCGAACGCCCGCAGCGGCTCGGCGATCACCTGCTCCACCGTGAACCGCGGGTCCAGCGACGCGTACGGGCTCTGGTACACGACCTGGAAGCGGCGCCGCAGCCGCCGCAGCCGCTCCCCGCGCGCGGCCGTGATGTCCTCGCCGTGCAGCAGCACGCGCCCCGCGGTGGGCCGCTCGAGGTGCAGCGCGATCCGCGCCGTCGTGCTCTTGCCCGATCCGGACTCGCCCACCAGGGCGAACGTCCGCCCGCGCCCGACGGCGAACGACACGTCGTCCACGGCCGTCACCTCGCGGGGGGTCGAGCCCCGCGGGAGGGTGAACGTCTTGCTCAGGCCGCGCACCTCGAGGACGGGCGGCGCGGGCGGGGACCCGGTCGCCGCGACGGGCCGCTCGCGCACGAGCCGCTGCGAGCCGAGGCTCGGCACGGCCGCGAGCAGCCGGCGCGTGTAGGGGTGCTGCGGCGCGTCGAGCACGTCGCGCGTGCGCCCCTGCTCCACCACGACGCCGTTCTCGAGCACCACGATCCGGTCGGCCCGGTCCGCCGCGACGCCGAGGTCGTGCGTGATGAGCAGCAGCGCCGTGCCGAGCTCGCGCACGAGAGCGCCGAGGTGGTCGAGGATCCGCTTCTGCACCGTGACGTCGAGCGCGCTCGTCGGCTCGTCGGCGACGAGCAGCCGCGGACCCGCCGCGATCGCGATCGCGATGAGCACCCGCTGGCGCATGCCGCCGGACAGCTGGTTGGGGAACTGCCGCGCGCGCGCCTCGGGCTGGTCGAGCCCGGCCTGCCGCAGCAGCTCCACGGCCCGCAGCCGCGCCTCGCGCCGCCGAGCCAGGCCGTGGATGACGAGCACCTCGGCCACCTGGTCCCCGACCCGCACCACGGGGTTGAGCGACACGGTCGGGTCCTGCGGCACGAGCCCGACCTCGCGGCCGCGCACGCTGCGCCACTCCCGCTCGGACAGGCCCGTCACGTCGCGACCGGCCAGCCGGATGCTGCCCCCGGCCACGCGACCGCCCGCCGGCAGCAGATGCAGGGCGGCGTGCGCCGTCGTGCTCTTGCCCGAACCGGACTCCCCGACCAGGGCGACCACCTCGCCCGGGTGCACCACGACGTCGACGCCGCGCACCGCGAGCACCTCCTGCCCGTCGCGGCCGCGGTAGGCCACGCGCAGGCCCTCGACGGCGAGCACCGGCTCGCTCGTCGGCTCACCCGTCTGCTCACTCGTCGGCTCGCCAACCGAGCGGCTCATCGCGCCTCCCCCGTCCGCTCGAGGGCGCGCCCGACGCGGTTCACCGCGAGCACGAGCGCCACGATGACCAGGCCCGGGAGCACGGTCAGCCACCACGCGGTGGCGAGGTAGTCGCGGCCGCCCGCGACGAGCGAGCCCCACTCGGGCGCGGGCGGCGGGGCGCCGTAGCCGAGGAAGCTGAGCGAGGCGATCGCGAGCACCGCGGTCCCGATCTCCAGGGCCGTGAGAGCCAGCACCGGGCCGGCCGAGTTCGGCAGCACGTGCCGCAGGAGCACCGAGTGCCAGCGCACGCCGCCGGCCCGCGCGGCCTCGACGTACAGCGAGGTCGAGGTCCGCAGCACCTGCGCCCGCATGACGCGTGCGAACGCGGCGACGCTAGTGACGCCGACGGCGATCGCGACCTTCACCGTGCCGAACCCGAGCGCCGTGATGAGCGCGAGGGACAGCAGCAGGCTCGGGATCGCGAGCAGCACGTCGACGACCCGGCCGATCGCCTCGTCGACCCAGCCGCGCAGGAAGCCGGCGAGAAGGCCGAGCACCGAGCCGACGACGAGGCCGATCGCGACGGCGACGGCGGTTGCCGAGAGCGAGACGCCCGTCCCGTGCACGACGCGCGTGTAGACGTCGCGGCCCAGGTGGTCCGTCCCGAACGGGTGGGCGGCCGACGGCGCGGCGAGCCGGTCGGCGGGGACGCCCGTGAGCGGGTCGCCCGAGGCGAACAGGTTCGGCACGAGGGCCCAGGCCAGCACGAGCAGCACGACGAGCCCGGCGAGCACGAGGCCCGGCGTGCGCGCGAGCGACCGCAGCCGGGCACCCGCCCGCGCTCCGAGGCCACGGGCCAGTCCGTGCGAGGCACCCCGCGCGGCGGCGGGTTCCATGACCGCGGAGGTCACGCCGTCGGGCGACGGCTCGAGCACCTCGAGCTCCTCCGGGAGCGGTGCGTGGGTGGCGAGCGGCGCCTGGGCGGACGGGGCCGACGGTGTCGACGCACCCGAGCCGGGGCGCCGCGTCGACCCGGCCGACGTGGACGCGGTCGAGGGAGCGGTGGTGGAGGTCATCGTCGGTCTCCTCAGGCGGCGAGTGCGGGGGCGCGCACGGCGATCCGCGGGTCGATGAGCGGGTAGACGAGGTCCACGACGAGCGTCACCGTGACGAACACGAGCGCGGACACCACGACGATCGCCTGCACCACGGGGATGTCCTGGCTGTTCACGGCCGTCACCGCGAGCCGGCCGAGGCCGGCGCGGGAGAAGACCGTCTCGGTCACCACGGTGCCGCCGAGCAGGCCGCCCACGGTGAGGCCGAGCATCGTGAACGCGGGCAGGGCCGCGTTGCGCAGCGCGTGCCCGAGCTGCACCCGCAGCCGGCTCGCCCCCTTCGCCCGGGCGGTCTCGACGTACGGCTCGCCCAGCGCCTCCCGCAGGCTCCGGGAGAGCACCTGGGAGAGCCCCGCCGCGGCGGGCACGGCGAGCGTGACGGCCGGCAGCACGAGGCTCGCCACGCCGTCGTCGCCCATCGCGGGGAAGAGCCCCAGCCGGAACGAGAACACCTGCAGGAGGATCAGCCCGACCCAGAACGTGGGCAGCGCGACGCCGACCGGCGGCAGGGTCGAGACCAGCTGGCGCAGCCACGCCGCGCGGGGCAGCACCGTCGCGACGGCGAGCAGCGCCCCGAGCGCCACGCCCAGCACGAGCGCCACGGCGGCCAGCTGGATCGTGGAGGGCAGGACGCCGGCGACGACGTCCATCGCGGGCCCCCCCGACGCGTAGGACTGGCCGAAGTCCAGGCGCAGCGCCGCGAGCAGCGCCGTGACGTACTGGACTCTCACCGGGCGGTCGAGGCCGTACTGCGCGCGCAGCTGCTCGAGCAGGGCCGGGTCCACCGTGTCCGCCTCCCCTCCCCGGGCCGCGATGAGCGCGGCCGGATCGGAGGGCAGCAGGTAGAGGATGAAGAACGAGATCGTCCACGCGGCCCAGAGGACGAAGACGCCCTGGCCCACCCGCCGCAGCAGGTAGCGGGTCACGAGCCCGCCCCGCCCTCGACCCACGCGTCGTAGAAGTCCAGCCGCGAGGAGGCCTCGAACCCGAGGCCGTGCACGTGGTCCGCGGCGACGATCGTGGTGGACAGCTCGTACACCGGGATCGCGTGGGCGTCCTCGATCAGCAGCTCGGCGGCCTGAGCGAGGACGTCCTGGCGGTGCGTGGGATCGGTGATCGTGGCGGAGGAGTCCAGCAGCGAGTCGACCTCGGCCGGCTCGCGCTTGTTCACGTTGCGGGCGTTGGCCGAGAAGATCAGCCGGAGCACGTCCGGGTCGGACCGCGTGAGGTTGTAGTAATCGAAGTCGAAGTCGCCGCTCTCCTTGATCGCCTGCGACTCGGCGACCGTGACGTGCTGGAGGTTGAGCTCCACCCCGATCTGGGCGAGCTGCTGCTGGACGAGCTCGAGCGGCTCGGGGACCTGCCAGAACGTCACGGTGGTGGACAGCCGCTGGCCGTCCTTCTCCCGGACGCCGTCCGCACCCTCGACCCAGCCGGCGTCGTCGAGGATCTTCTTCGCGCCCTCGGGGTCGTAGGCGAGCGCGTCGCCCAGGTCGGTGTAGAGCGGCGTGGAGTGCGACAGCACGCTGGTCGCGGGCTGGTCCTCCTCGGTGAGGAGCGTGGTCGCGACCTGCTCGCGGTCGATGCCCTTGAGGATCGCCTGGCGCACGGCCTTGTCGCCGCCGAGCGGGGAGGACTCGTTCGGGAAGAGCGAGAACACCACGCCCGGGTTGGCGCGGTAGGTGGACCAGAAGCCATCGCCCGCGAACTGGGGCAGGTCGACGGTGGCGATCGCGGCGGTGGCGTCGATCTGCCCCGAGGCGAGGCTGCCCGTGCGCACCGAGGACTCCGGGACCACGGTGTACGTGATCGTGTCGAGGTAGGCGGCGCCGGTGTGCCCGTTCGCCTCCGAGCCCCACGCGTAGTCGGGCACCTTCTCCAGCACGATCTCGGAGTCCTGGGTGTAGGAGGACACCGCGAAGGGGCCCGAGCCGACGAAGTCCCCGGTGCAGCGGTCCTCGGGGGTGAGCTGCGCCGTCGCCGGCGAGAGCAGGCCCAGGCTGAAGGTCGAGGTGGCCTGGAGGAACTGCGCGCTCGGCGCCGCGAAGTCCACCGTCACGGTGTGCTCGTCCACGACCGTGGTGCCCTCGTAGCCGGCGAGGTACTGCGAACCGAGGCTGGCCTTCGCGCCGAGCGCCACGATCGCGTCGAAGTTGGTCTTCACCGACTCCGCGTCGATGGGGGTGCCGTCGGCGTACGTGGCGTCGTCGCGCAGCGTGAACGTGAAGCTGGAGGCGTCCTCGTTCGACTCCCACGACGTCGCGAGCCACGGCACGATCTCGCCGGTCTCGGGGTCCTGCGCCGTGAGCGAGGCGACCGTCTGGCGCGCGACCGCGATGGCGTCGTTGTTGCCGACCTGCTGCGGATCGATGCAGTGCGAGTCGACCGTGATCGCGAACGTGAGGTTGCCGCCCTCGACCGGGGTGGCCTCGTCGGCGCCGTCCGACGCGCCGTCGGTGGCGTCGCCGCTGCCGTCGGAGCCGGCGGTGCCAGGGCTCGCGCACGCGGCCAGGAGCAGGCCGGCGGAGAGCATCGCGGGCACGACGGCGTGGCGAGCGGTCGTGGGTCGGGTGCGCCGGGCGGGCGGCTGGGTCGTGCGCGTCATGGCGGGCGTGCTCCTCGGAGGTGGCGGTCTCGCGGCGTCGGGATCGACGTCGGCGTGAGGCCAGACTCGGCGGGAAGCGGCCCGCTCACCCGGCGGGCACGACGCGTTCCGGATGGTGAGAACGCGCTCCAGGCGGTACGGGACGCCGAGCGCCGGGCACGGCTGCGACGTTCCGGATGACGAGACGCGCGCCTAGGGCGTTGCGCGCCTCAGGCGAAGTGGTGCGGCAGCGTCGCGGCGCTCGCCGCACGCAGCTCCTCGAGCGCGAGGGTGAGCTCGCCGTCGGGCGTCACGACGGCGACCTCCGCCTCCTCGGTCGTCTCGCCCAGGCGCAGGACGGGGAAGCCGCGCGCCGAGCACAGGTCCGCGAGCGCCACCTCCGAGCCGAGCGGCACGGCGACGAGCGCGCGGGCGCCCGACTCGGCGAACAGCGCCGACGTGAGGTCCACGCCGTCGCGCGCCAGCAGGCCCGCGAGGTCGATCCGGACGCCGACGCCGAACCGGACCGAGGCGTCCACGAGCGCCTGCGCGAGGCCGCCGGTGGACAGGTCGTGCGCGGCGACCGCGACGTCGTCGCGTGAGGCGGTGACGAGGATCGCGCCGAGCGCGCGCTCGGCCGCGAGGTCGACCACCGGCGGCGTGCCGCCGAGGTGGTCGTGCACCACGCGCGCCCACTCCGAGCCGGACAGCTCCTCGCGCGTGGTCCCGAGCAGGTAGACGCCCAGCCCCTCCTCGCGCCAGCCCGACGGCGTGGCGTGCGCGACGTCGTCGAGCACCCCGAGCATGCCCACCACAGGGGTCGGGTTGATCGAGGAGTCGATCCGGCCCGGCTGACCGGTGCCGTTGTAGAGCGAGACGTTGCCGCCGGTCACGGGCACGCCGAGGGTGCGGCACGCGTCCGCGAGGCCGGTGATGGCCTCGACGAGCTGCCACATCGAGTCCGGGTCCTCGGGGCTGCCGAAGTTGAGGCAGTCGGTGACGGCGAGGGGCCGCGCGCCGACCGTCGCCACGTTGCGGTAGGCCTCGGCGAGCGCCTGCTGCGCGCCCGTGTACGGGTCGAGCTTGGTGAAGCGGCCGTTGGCGTCCGTCGCGATGGCGACCCCGAGCCCGGTGGCCTCGTCGACGCGGACCACGCCCGCGTCGTCGGGCATCGCGAGCGCGGTGTTGCCCTGCACGTAGCGGTCGTACTGGTTGGTGATCCACGCCGCGGAGGCGAGGTTCGGCGACGCGACGAGGCGCAGCCACTGCTCGCGGACCTCCGCCGGGGCGCCGGGACGCGGGAGCGCCTCGGCCGCGTCGGCGACGAGGGCGTCCTGCCAGGCCGGCCGCGCGAACGGGCGGTGGTAGACCGGGCCCTCGTGGGCGACGGTGCGGGGGTCGACGTCGACGATCCGGTGACCGAAGTGGTCGATCGTGAGGCGGCCGGTGCCGGTGACCTCACCGATCACGGCCGTCTCGACGTCCCACTTCGTGGTGACGGCGAGGAACGCCTCGAGGTTCTCGGGCGTCACCACCGCCATCATGCGCTCCTGCGACTCCGACATGAGGATCTCGCCGGCGGTCAGCGTCGGGTCGCGCAGCAGCACGTTCTCCAGGTCCACGTGCATGCCGCCGTCGCCGTTGGAGGCGAGCTCGCTGGTCGCGCACGAGATGCCCGCGGCGCCCAGGTCCTGGATACCCTCCACGAGGCCGCCGTGGAACAGCTCGAGGCAGCACTCGATGAGCATCTTCTCCATGAACGGGTCGCCGACCTGCACGCTCGGGCGCTTGGCCGGCACGCCGCCCTCGAACGTCTCGCTCGCGAGGATCGAGGCGCCGCCGATGCCGTCGCCGCCGGTGCGCGCGCCGAACAGCACGACCTTGTTGCCCACGCCCGAGGCGTTCGCGAGGTGGATGTCGTCGTGCCGCAGCACGCCGACGCACAGCGCGTTGACGAGCGGGTTGCCCTGGTAGCACGGGTCGAACTCGGTCTCGCCGCCGATGTTCGGCAGGCCGAGGGAGTTGCCGTAGCCGCCGACGCCGCCCACCACGCCGTGCACGACACGCGCCGTGTCCGGGTGGTCGACCGCGCCGAACCGGAGCTGGTCCATCACGGCAACGGGCCGGGCGCCCATCGAGATGATGTCGCGCACGATGCCGCCGACGCCGGTCGCGGCGCCCTGGTACGGCTCGACGTAGCTGGGGTGGTTGTGGCTCTCGACCTTGAACGTCACAGCCCAGCCGCCACCGATGTCGACGACGCCGGCGTTCTCGCCGATGCCCACCAGCAGGTGCTCGCGCATCTCGGGCGTCGTCTTGTCGCCGAACTGGCCCAGGTGCACCTTGGAGGACTTGTAGGAGCAGTGCTCGCTCCACATCACCGAGTACATCGCGAGCTCGGCAGCGGTGGGGCGGCGGCCCAGCAGCTCGACGATCCGGGCGTACTCGTCGTCCTTGAGGCCGAGCTCGCGGTACGGGAGTGCGCGGTCCGGCGTGGCCGCGGCGTCCTCGACCGTGTCGGGCGCGTGATCGGGCAGGTCGGGCAGGTCCGTCGTGGGGATGGCGTCCGGGTTCGCGGGCGTGCTCATGGCGTCCTGTCTGGGGAGGTGACCGGGCCGTCCGCGCGGGACGGCGTGCTCGGGGTCAGCCTATCGCCGCGCCGCCACAGGGCCGCCGGGCGTCCGTGGTCGAGCGCCGCGGCGGCCCCTGCCCGCCGGACGTGGTGTATGTTTCTCGGTTCGCCTGAACCGACCCGAAAGGACCGCGACTCGTGTCTCGATCCACCCTGACCCCCCGTCCCGTCCTCGCCGTCCTCGCGACGGCCGCGCTCGCCGTCGTGCTCACCGCGTGCTCCGGCTCCTCCGACGGCGACGCCACCCCTGCCGCCACCGCCGCCCCCACCGCCGACGAGGCGGAGTCGACCGCTGCCGACGAGCCGACGGTCGCCGAGGAGTCCACGTCAGCCGAGGCGCCCGCCGCCGCCGGTGACGTCGCGTCCTGCATGCTCGGCGACTGGGAGATGGACACCGCCGCGATGAAGGAGCAGGTGGAGCAGATGCTCGGCGGCGCCGCAGCCGACATGTCGGTCGACGGTTGGTCCCGCATGACGATCGACGCCACCACCGTGGCCTCCGAGGTCGACACCACCGCGACGTTCGCGACCGAGTCCGACGGGACCGCGATGACGGGCGAGAGCGTCACGAAGGGCTCGAACGCGTTCTCCTACACGCTCGCGGGCGACGTGCTCACCTACGGCGAGCTGATCTCGGCGGACGGCACGGTCTCCTCGACCGTCACGGTGGGCACCGCCGCGCCGCAGACGACCGAGATGTCCTTCGCTGACGTCGGCGCCCTGAGCGCCGGCACGAGCCTCACGGTGGCGTGCGCCGACGACACGCTCACCTTCACCACGGACGCCGCCGGAACGCCCGTCGTGCAGACGTTCGCGCGCCGCTGAGCCGCTGAGCCGCCGAGTCGCGCGCGGCGCCTGCGCCGCGCGCGACTCGCAACTCTGCTCGACTCGCATCCCCCGATCGCGAGAGGACCGCGACTCGTGCCTCGCTCCGCGCCGCACCCCCGCCGGCTGCTCGCCGTGCTCGCCACGGCCGCGCTCGCCGTCGTGCTCTCCGCCTGCTCGGGCGAGTCCGACGCCGAGGACACCCCCGACGCCACCACGACCGACGCGGCCGGCGCCGCCGGGCAGCCGGCCGCCGGCCGCCGGCGACGTGGCCACCTGCATGCTCGGTGCGTGGGAGATGGACCGGTGGGCGACGGGGCGCCTCAGACCACCGAGACGTCCCTGGCGGACGTGCCGAGCACCGACGCGCGGACGAGCGCCACGGTGGTGTGCGACGGCGACCGGCTGAGCCTCACCGTGGACAGCGCGGGAACACCGGTCGTGCTGACGTACACGCGTCGCTGAGCCGCACCCTCCGCGCGGCGCGTCAGACGGTCGAGCCGTGCGTGAGCTCCTCGGCCTCGACCGACTCGTTCCACTCGCGCTTGCCGGCGCGCCACTGCTCGTCCGTGGCGCCGCGGCGCCAGTAGCCGGAGATCGACAGGCGCTCGCGCGGGATGCCGCGGTCGAAGCGCAGGTGGCTGCGCAGCTGCTTCACCCAGCCGGCCTCGCCGTGCACGAACGCGTGCACGTCGCCGGGCAGGTGCAGCCCACGCACCACGGCGATGATCTCCTCCCCCGGCGCGAGGTCGGAGCAGGCGGTGTGCACCCAGCGCACCCGGACGTCGCCGGCCGTGGTCAGCGGGATCTCCTCGCGGGTGTCCGCGACCTCGATCACGACGTCGGCGCTCGCCCCGAGCGGGAGACGCTCCAGCGCGACGGCGATCGCCGGCAGGGCGGACGTGTCGCCGACGAGCAGGTGGTGGTCGGCGTCGGGGTCCGGGGAGTAGGCGCCGCCCGGACCGCGCACCTGGACGAGGCTGCCGTGCCCGTACGGCTCGACGTCGCGCGCCCACGGCCCGGCCACGCTCTCGTCGCCGTGGACGACGAAGTCGAGCGCGACGCGCTCGCCGTCGAACGAGCGGATCGTGTACGTGCGCATCACCGGCCACTCCTGCGCGGGGCGGTGCTCCCGGACGTGCTCGACGTCGCAGGGCCAGCCCAGGTCGACGCCGCGCGGCGGCAGCACCACCTTCACGTAGGCGTCGGCGAAGGAGTTCATCGGGAACTCGTTCAGCGGTCGGCCCCCGGGGCCGGCCAGCTCGAGCCGCACGAGGTGGGGGCTGACCCACGACTTCGCCACGACCTGCATCTCGGTGACCACACCACGACCCACGTTCCGCACCTCTCGCCACGTCTCAAGTGAGGCAAGCCTAAGCCCGTTCGGAGGTGGGTCGGGGGGAGAGGTGGGCTCGCCGTCGCGCGTCGGGCGCCTCGCGGTCAGGCGGGCGCGGCCGCGGCCTCGCGCGGGGTCTGGGTGGACCCGGACCGGCGCACGAGGTCCTTCTCCGCCACGGGCGCCTCGCCGCTGGCCCGCCGGGCCCGCGCGTACGCCATGGCCTCGGCCTGCCGCTCGCCCTCGGCCGCCGTGGAGATCTCGGCGCGCAGGTGCTCGGGGCCGTACCCGAACGCGTCCACGAGCTGGCCGGCGTAGGGCCGGATCCGCAGCAGCAGCCGCTCCACGTACGACGTCACGGTGCGGGCCCGCTGCGCCGAGAGGCGTCCGTTCACGACGTACCAGGCGAGGTGGCGCTCGATGGTGGTGAGCGCGAACAGGTCGCGCAGCCAGACGAGCACGCGCTTGGCGTCCGAATCGGTGATCGACTCGAGCGCGCCGGTGAACGACTCCCACTGCAGCAGCTCGCCGTGCGCCCGGGCCGCCTCGACGAGCTCGGCCTGGTTGGCGTCGAACGCCGCCGCCTTCTCCGCCGCGGACGCCTTGTGAGTGGGCCGCAGCCGCAGGGCGATCTCCTCGACCATCGTCTCGACGCGGTCCTCGAGCAGCTCGCGCTGCACGGCCGGGTCGCGCAGCTCCTCAGCCGACCGGGCGCGCGAGCCCCAGTCCCGGATCGACTGCGACGCGCGGCGCAGCGGCGTGCGGTGCAGCGCCATGTCGCCCGCGCGCTCCGCGACCCAGCGGGCCTGACCGGCGACGTCCATCTTCGCCGTCGAGCGCCCGTAGTCGGTGAGCAGGCGCTTGCCGACGAGCTGCAGCAGCACCGTGTTGTCGCCCTCGAACGTCGCGTAGACGTCCATGTCCGCGCGCAGCCCGACCAGCCGGTTCGCGGCGAGGAAGCCCGCGCCGCCGCACGCCTCGCGGCAGGTCTGCAGCGTCTCGAGCGCGTGCCAGGTGGACAGCGGCTTGGCAGCCGCCGCGAGGGTCTCGAGGTCCTCGCGGTGGGCGTCGGTGTCGTGCTCGCCCGAGAACACGCCGTGGAACCGCTCGAGCAGGTCGTTGTGGAGGAGCTGGACGGCGTAGGTCCGCGCGAGCAGAGGCAGCAGACGACGCCGATGGGTGCCGTAGTCCATGAGCACCGTCTCGACGTCGGGGTCGGCGCCGGTGAACTGGCGGCGCTGCTCGGCGTACCGGATCGCGATCGCCAGCGCCATCTTGCTCACGACGGCGGACGCACCGTCCAGCGAGACGCGACCCTGGACGAGGGTCGAGAGCATCGTGAAGAACCGCCGCCCCGGCGAGGCGATGGGTGAGGAGTACTCGCCGTCGGGCGCGACCTGGCCGTACCGGTCGAGCAGGTTGGTCCGCGGGATGCGGACGTGGTCGAACGCGAGCCGGCCGTTGTCGATGCCGTTGAGCCCGCCCTTGACGCCGTCGTCCTCGCTCGTGACGCCCGGCAGCATCGGGAGGTCGCCGCGCTCGTCGCGCTCGCCGTCGGTGTCGCGCAGGGGGACGTAGAACGCGTGCACGCCGTGGTTGACCCCGCCGGTGACGAGCTGCGCGAACACCACGGCCGCGACGCCGTGCTGCGCGGCGTTGCCGAGGTAGTCCTTCCACGCGCCGCGGTGCGGGGTGTGGATCACGAACTCCTGCGAGTCCGGGTCGTAGGTGGCCGTCGTGCCGATGGAGGCGACGTCGCTGCCGTGGCCGGTCTCGGTCATGGCGAAGGCCCCCGGCACCGCGAGCGACATGATGCCCGGCAGCAGCTCGTCGTGGTGATGCGCGGTGCCCAGGTGCAGCACCGCCGCGCCGAACAGGCCCCACTGGACGCCCGCCTTGATCTGCACCGACGGGTCGGCGACGATCAGCTCCTCGAACCCGGCGATGTTGCCGCCCGGGTCGTCCGCGCCGCCGAGGCGGGCGGGGAACGCGCGCTGCACCTCTCCGCGGTCGGCGAGCTCACCGATCGCGGCGAGGACGCGGGCGCGGTGGTCGGCGACGGACATCCCCGGCACGCTCACAAGGTCCGGCTCGGTGCAGACGGTGCGGGAGGCCCGGCGACGCTCGGCCCAGCGGCCGTCGAGCGCGGCGGAGATGCGCGCGAGCGAGCTCTCCGACAGGGGCTGGGCGGGTGAGGGTGCTGCGGTCGTGGCCATCGTCGGCTCCTTGGCTGCGTTCTCGTGCGGTGTGCGTTCTCGTGCGGTCTGCGGGTGGTGCGGGTGAAGCGGTCGTGCGGTGGTGCGGTTCGCGGGACGCGCTCAGGGCACGGACGACGGCGTGGCGCCGGTCCCGAGGCAGATCCAGCTCGTGATGGTGTCGGCGAGCGTGACGAGCGCCGGATCGGGCGAGCCGTCCTCCGAGGCCGGACGGGGTGACCCGAGCGCGCCGTCGGACGCGCGCTCGGCGAGCCAGACCTCGGCTGCGCCGCGGACGAAGCCGATCACCCCGGCGGCCCACATGTGCGCCAGCGCCCCCTCGCGGCCGGAGTCGAGCAGCACCTGCTCGAGCTCGGGGACCAGGAGCGCCGCGGCGTCGTCGGCGAGCGTGCGCATCGGGGCGTCGGCGTCCCCGACGTCGCCCGCGCGCGTGACGAACTGGTAGACGGCGGGCGAGGTGGAGATCATCGCGAGGTAGACCTCGACCATGGCGTGCACGGTCTCGCCGGGATCGGCGGCGCCGCGGGTGGCCTCGGCGAGCGCGGCACCGAGGTCGCGCAGGACGGCCTCGCCGACGGCGGCCTGCAGGCCGCTGCGGTCGCGGAAGTAGCGGTAGACGATGGACTTCGAGGTGCCGATCGCCGTCGCGATCTCGTCCATCGAGAGCTCGGGTCCGCCGTGGTGGACCGCACGGCGGGCGGCCCGGGTGAGCTCGTCGCGCCGCGTGGCACGGTGGGTGTCCCAGCGCCGGGCGCGACCGTCGGCGCTCGGCTCGGGGGCGGGCGACGTCGACGACGCCGCGTCCACGTCGACACGACTCATGAAACTCAGAGTATCAGGTACTTTCGGCCGCGGAACAGGGCTGGCGGTAGGTTGACGCGGTGAGCTCCCCGGACCTGACCACCCCGATCCCGCTCAAGTGGGTCGGCCCGTTGCGCGTGAGCGGCGAGGTCGACGCCGAGCTCGCGGTGCCCCTCGCCACCTACGAGAGGCCGCTGTGGCCGTCGGTGGGCCGCGGCGCGCGGATCTCGACGCTCGTGGACGGCGGGATCCGCGCCGTCGTGGTCGACGAGCGGATGTCGCGCTCGGTGCTGCTGGAGGCCGACGACGCCGTCACGGCCCTGGCCGCGTGGCGCTGGATCGAGGGCAACCGCGCCGCGCTGCAGGACGTGGTCGCGACGACGAGCCGGTTCGCCCGGCTCGTCGACCTGCACGCGCAGATCGTCGGCGACCTGCTGTTCGTGCGGTTCGAGCTCACCACGGGTGACGCGTCGGGTCACAACATGGTGACGCTCGCGTCCGAGCGCCTGCTCGACCACATCCTCGGCGTCGTGCCGGGCGTGCGCTACGGCTCGATCTCCGGCAACTACTGCATCGACAAGAAGCCCTCGGCCGTCAACGGCATCCTCGGCCGCGGCAAGAACGTCGTCACCGAGATCCTCGTCCCGCGCGAGCTCGTGGAGAAGCGGCTGCGCACCACGGCGAAGCGCGTCGAGACGCTCAACATCCGCAAGAACCTCGTCGGCTCCCTCGTGGCGGGCGCGCTGCGCTCGGCCAACGCGCACTACGCCAACATGCTGCTGGCCTTCTACCTCGCCACCGGCCAGGACGCCGCGAACATCGTCGAGGGCTCCCAGGGCATCACGCTCGCGGAGGATCGCGACGGCGACCTCTACTTCTCCTGCACCCTGCCCAACCTCATCGTCGGCTCGGTCGGCAACGGCAAGGGACTGCCCGGCGTGGAGGAGGCGCTCACCCGGCTCGGCTGCCGCGAGGAGCGCGAGCCGGGCGCCAACGCGCGCCGTCTCGCGGTGCTCGCCGCCGCGAGCGTGCTGTGCGGCGAGCTGTCGCTGCTCGCGGCGCAGACGAACCCGGGCGAGCTCATGCGCAGCCACGTCGTGCTCGAGCGAGGAGCGGCGCGGCCCGCCGCCGCGTCGGCGACCGCCCCCGGCGCAGGTTCGGCGCCTCTCGCCGATCCAGGCGCGACGGCGTGACTCGCGCCACGAGGGGCGTGGAGATCGCGTGCAGAGTGCCGTCCGGATGCGGCCGCCTGTCGTTCCCGTCGCCGAGGCGGGTCCATAATCGTCGGTGGGCATCACGGGTGCCTGTCACCCCCGAGGTGAGCCACCCGAGGGTGACAGGAGGAGGAGACCAGTGACGACGTCCCTGACCGACGCCGCGACGCCGAGCATCGGCATCCACGACCTCGCCCTCGCGACGTCGCACCACAGCCTGGACCTCGAGAGCCTGGCCGACCACCACGGCATCGACCCCGCGAAGTTCACGGTCGGCATCGGCCAGCACGTCATGAGCGTGCTCGCGGCCGACGAGGACATCGTGACGATGGCCGCGGACGCGACGGCGCGGATCATCGCGCGCAACGGCACCGACGGCATCCGCACGCTGCTGTTCGCGACGGAGTCGGGCATCGACCAGAGCAAGTCGGCCGGCGTCTACGTGCACTCCCTCGTCGGGCTCCCGCCCACCGTCCGCGTGGTCGAGCTCAAGCAGGCCTGCTACTCCGCGACGGCGGCGCTGCAGTTCGCCGTCGGGCTCATCGCGCGCGACCCCTCGCAGAAGGTGCTCGTCGTCGCCTCCGACGTGGCCCGCTACGACCTCGGCTCCTCGGGCGAGTCCACCCAGGGCGCGGCCGCCGCCGCGATGCTGGTGCAGGCGAACCCGGCGCTGCTCGCCGTCGAGAACCCCGCCGGTGTGTACACCGAGGACGTCATGGACTTCTGGCGGCCCAACTACCGCTCCACGGCGCTCGTGGACGGCAAGGGCTCGATCAAGGCGTACCTCAACGCCATCGGCGGCGCATGGCAGGACTACGCCGACCAGGGCGGGGAGCCGTTCGAGTCGTTCGCCTCGATCTGCTACCACCAGCCGTTCACCAAGATGGCGACGAAGGCGCACCGCCACCTCGCCGTCCTCAACGGGCAGAACCCGACCCCGGTCGAGGTCGCCGCCTACCTCGAGGACACGATGCGCTACAACCGGCTCATCGGGAACTCCTACACCGCATCCGTGTACGTGGCCCTCGCCTCGCTGCTCGACCACGCCGACGACCTCACCGGCGCGCGCGTGGGCCTGGCGAGCTATGGCTCCGGCTCCGTCGCCGAGTTCTTCGGCGGCGTCGTGCAGCCGGGCTACCGCGACCACCTGCGCCGCGAGGAGCACACCGCGATGATCGACGCGCGCGTGCCGCTGGACCACACCGCCTACGAGGTGCTGCACAAGACGACGCTGCCCGAGGACGGCCGCGAGTACCGCACGACGGCGGAGCGCGCCGGGTCGTTCCGGTTCGTCGGACTCAACGAGCACCGCCGCCTCTACGAGCGCGGCTGAGCCAAGCCTGATCGGGCCCGAGCGCGGCCGAGCCCGTGATGGATACTCCCGATGCAGGGCGGAACTACCGCCCGTTGGGCTTCTCGATGCTGGCCGCCTCGATCCTGCTCACCGTGGGCCTGAACCTCTGGTCCGTCCCTGTCGCGTTCACCGTGGCCGTGGGGTTCTTCATCGTGGTCCTCGGCGCCTACTACCTCGTGCGTCGTCGCGCTCGGCCGACCCCTCGGCGGGAGCCGGAACCTGCCGTCCTGACCTCGACTCGCCGCCGAGCCGACCCCTACGCCCGCTAGCCCAGGGCTAGAGGTACAGCCCGGCCGAGGGCTCCACGCTCTCCTTGACCGCGCCGCGTGCCGGGAGATCCTGCGGCAGCAGCGTACGCACGACGTCGGCGCTCGGGTCGGTCAGCGCGACGACGCGGACGGCCTGCAGCGCCGTCGCCTCCTCGAAGACGTTTCGCACGAAGCGTCCATTGCCGAAGTTGCGCGGGCGCACCCGCGGCAGCAGCGCGCGCACCGCCTGCTCCACCCCCCACGCCAGCGTGAACCCCGCCTCGGTCGCGACGAGCCGGAAGATCGCCCACAGCGCGTCGTCGTCGTAGTCGGCGAACTCGACCGTGGTGGGGAAGCGCGACGTGAGCCCCGGGTTGGCGTCCACAAACCGTCGCATCTCCTCGGGGTAACCCGCGGCGACGACGACGAGATCCTCGCGCAGGTCCTCCATCCCCTTGAGCTGGGTCGCCACGGCCTCGTGCCCGAAGTCGCGATGGGAGTCACGCGGCACCAGTGAGTACGCCTCGTCGATGAACAGCACGCCGCCGAGCGCCCGCTCGAGCACGGCCCGCACCCGCGGCGCGGTCTGCCCGATGTACTCCCCCACCAGGTCGGCGCGGCTCACCTCGACGAGCTGCCCACGGCTGAGCAGTCCCTGCTGGGCGTAGATCCGCGCCACGATGCGCGCCACGGTCGTCTTCGCCGTGCCGGGGTTGCCCACGAACAGCAGGTGCCGGGATCGACCCGTGTCCGGCATCCCGACCCGGCGCCGCATCACCTCGGCCCGCGCCTCCGCGAGCAGCCTCGTAACCTGCTGCTTCACCGGTGCGAGGCCGATCAGCCGGTCGAGGTCGCCCACCGGATCGCCGATCTCGACCTCCTCGACGTGCCCGACGGCGAGCTCGCCGTCGTCGTTCGCACGTGCGGCCAGGGGGCGCGGCGGGCGGCCGGGGTCGGCATCGTCCTCGCAGCCCTCGCCACCGTCGGGGTCTGCGCCCGCGTCGAGCGTCCGGGACGCCGCCGCGGCCCGGTCCGCGAGCGCCCGCTCGAGCGGGTTCCGCCCGCGCCGCACCGTGTGCACCTCCTCGAGGTCCTCGACGAACGGGAAGAGGGGCACGACGTCGGGCATCCGCGTCGGGCTCTCGGGGATCGAGACGGCGTACCCTGACACCACCGAGCCGAGCGCGGCGACGCGCCTGGCGAGCTCGAGCTCCCCCGCCTGCATCGCGCGCACGAGGTAGGTACGCACGTGCGCGCGCACCGTCGCAGCGTCGAACCCCACAGCCCGAGCCCGCAGCGCGGCCTCGACGTCCGCGGCCACCCCGGGCAGCGCCAGGTCCAGCAGGGGCGGAACCTCGCGGCGCCCGACGGCGAGCAGCGAGTCCGCCACGAACGTCGCCGTTCCGAAGTCGCGCCTCGTGACCGGGTCGAGGACGCGGGTGACGGCGGCGAGGCCCTGGTAGGCCCACGCCAGCGCGTCAGCCGGCCCGGCGACCTCGGGCAGGACCGAGTAGAACGCGTCGTCGAGGTCGTTGCGCCAGTAGCGGTCGACGTCGTCCGGGGACCCCGCGACGTGCAGTCGCCACAGGCTCTCGTCCTCGCGGATGTGCGTCCACGCCCTGCGGAGCGCGCTCGCGCGCGCCTCGAGCTGGGGGACCCGCGTACGCGTCGAGCAGCGCGACCTCGAGCTCGATCGCGACCTCGCGGTCCCAGCCGTCGACCACGGCCCAGCTCAGAAGGTTGGTCGGCCACCGCGTAGCGACCTCGTAGTAGCGGTAGAGCCGCTGGCGGGCGGGGATCGCACCGGGCTTCAGCCAGGGCGCAACGCGGTCCCACGGGAAGCGCGCGTGGACTCCCGCGAAGATCGGGACGACCCCCGCGAGGAACGCCGCGGACTCCCACGCGACCGGAACGAGGCGCGGCGTGCCCTCGATGTAGGTGCCGCTCGTAGCGGGCACGCGTGACGTGGCGCGCTCGTCGACCAGCAGGCGAGTCAATGTCTCGTCCGCGTGGACGAGTCGCGGCCCGGTGCGCTTTGACTGGAGGGGTGTTCGCATTGACTGGCCAGATCGCGACTCGGTGTGGCCGGATGGTATCGCCGCAGGTCAGCGCGGTGCGCGTGCGGCGGCCGGAGACCCGACCAGTCAAAGTGACCGCGCCTCCAGTCAAAGCGTCTGAGCGGCAGGCCGCCCGGGCCGCCCACCGCTCCCTGCCCGCGCGCTGCCCGACGCCCCGCCCTCCCCGGCCGCCCGATCAGCCCTGCCGACCTCGCCCGATATCCCGTACTGTGGGTACTAGGCACTTTGCCCGCCGTAGAGCCACGAGCCACCGAGAGGTCGTCGATGACCAGCGCCCCGTCCTACTCCCCCACCGCCTCCCCCACTGCCTCGTCCGCGGGCTCAGCCCGCCCGACGCCGAACGGCACCGCCGTCGTCGTCGGCGGCAACCGGATCCCGTTCGCAAAGGCGGGCGGCGCCTACGCGGGCGCCTCGAACCTTGACATGCTCACGAGCACGATCGACGGCCTCGCCGCCCGGTTTGGCCTCGCCGGCGCCCGGCTTGACGAGGTCCGTGCGGGCGCCGTGCTCGCGCACAGCCGGGACTTCAACCTCGCCCGCGAGGCCGTCCTCGGCTCCTCGCTGGACGCGACCACCCCGGCCGTCACCCTCCAGCGCGCGTGCGCGACGAGCATCGAGGCCGCGTGGGACGTGGCCAACAAGGTGACCCTCGGCCAGATCGAGGTGGGCGTCGCCGCGGGCGTGGACTCGACGTCGGACGCCCCGATCGTGGTCTCCGAGCGCCTGCGCCGGGTGCTGCTGCGGCTCAACCGCGCGCGCTCGGTGCCGGAGAAGCTCAAGCTGCTCGGCCAGCTGCGTCCTGCGGACCTCGCGCCCGTCGCGCCGAACGTCAACGAGCCGCGCACGCACCTGTCGATGGGCGAGCACCAGGCGCTCACCAACCTGCAGTGGCAGGTCACCCGCGAGGCTCAGGACGCCGTCGCCCTCGCCTCCCACCACCACCTCGCGCAGGCGTGGCAGGACGGCCTGTTCGACGACCTCGTCACCCCCTACCGCGGCCTCACCCGCGACGCGGCGCTGCGGCCCGAGACAACCGCCGAGGCGCTCGCCGGGCTGCGCACCGTCTTCGGCAACGACCAGCCGAACCCCACGATGACGGCCGGCAACTCCACCCCGCTGTCGGACGGTGCGGCCGCCGTGCTCATCGCCTCGCCCGAGTGGGCCGCGCAGCGCCAGCTGCCCGCGCTGGCCCGGATCGTCGACGCCGAGGCCGCCGCCGTCGACTTCGTCCGCGGCGAGGACGGGCTGCTCATGGGCGGCGCGTTCGCCGTCCCGCGGCTGCTGGCCCGCCAGGGGCTCGGCCTCGACGACATCGACCTCGTCGAGATCCACGAGGCGTTCGCCGGCGTCGTGGTCGCCACGACGACCGCCTGGGCGGACGAGACCTTCGCCGCCGAGCGCCTCGGGCTCCCCGCGCTCGGGACGCTCGACCCGGCCCGGCTCAACGTCGCCGGCTCCTCGCTCGCTGCGGGCCACCCGTTCGCCGCGACCGGCGCGCGGATCGTGGCGACGCTCGCCACCCTGCTGGCCCGACGGCGAGCCGCCGACCCCGAGCGCGAGGCACCGTTCCGCGGGGTCATCTCGGTCTGCGCCGCGGGCGGCCAGGCCGTCGCGATGCTGCTGGAGGCGTGAGCATGGCCAAGGTTCCTGCGCCCCTGCGCGGCGTGCAGCAGCAGGTCGGGCGCACCCTGACGAAGGCGCTCGGCCTCACCGAGCCGGTCTCGCTGCGCCGCACCGACCCCGACCACGTCGACGTGCCGCTCGCGAGCGGACCGGTGCTCGTGGTCGGGACCGGCCCCGACGCCGACGCCCTCGCGACCGCCCTGCTCGGCTGGGGCGTCGACGTGCGGCGGCACTCCCCGCAGGTCGGCGCGCCCGCGCAGCAGCGCTGGGGCGCCGTGGTCGCGGTGCTGACCGACCTCGAGTCGCCGGGCGAGGAGGCCGAGGCGGTGCTCGCCGTCGCCGGCGTGCTGCGCGACCTCGCGCGGTGCGCCCGGGTCGTCACGCTCTCGCGGCTGCCACGCCCCGACGACACCCCCGCCCGCTCCGCGGCCCGCGCCGGCGTGGAGGGCCTCGTTCGCTCGCTCGGCAAGGAGCTGCGCGCGGGCGCGACGGCGAACGGCCTCCAGCTCGCCGACGGCGTCGACGTCGCGGCGCCGGCCGTCCTCGGAGCGCTGCGCTTCCTCGTCTCGGCCCGGTCCGCGTTCGTGGACGGCCAGCTGCTGCCGATCACGTCCGACGGCGTGGCCCCCGCGGACTGGACGCGACCGCTCGAGGGGCTCGTCGCCGTCGTGACCGGTGCGGCACGCGGGATCGGCGCAGAGACGGTGCGCGTGCTCGCGCGCGACGGCGCCCACGTGCTCGGCGTCGACGTGCCGGCCGCGGGCGAGGGCCTGGCGCGCACGATGAACGCGGTGGGCGGCATCGCGCTGCAGCTCGACATCACGGCGCCCGACGCGGGGACGCGGATCCTGGACCGTGCCGAGCGCGCGTTCGGCGGGCTCGACGTGCTCGTGCACAACGCGGGCATCCTGCGGGACAAGCTGCTCGCGAACATGTCGCCCGAGCAGTGGACGAGCGTCGTGGGGGTCAACCTCGCGGCGCAGCTCGCGATCACGCAGACCCTCGCCGCGCGCGTGCCGGACCTCGTGCAGGTGTCGCTCGCCTCGACGTCGGGCATCGCGGGTAACCGCGGGCAGACCAACTACGGGTACTCCAAGGCGGGCGTGATCGGCGCGACGCAGGCGTGGGCGCCCGTGCTCGCGGCCGGCGGCGGGCGCGCCAACGCGGTGGCGCCAGGGTTCATCGAGACCGAGATGACGTCCTCGATCCCGGCCGTGCCGCGGGAGATCTCCCGCCGCGCGAGCTCGCTGGGACAGGGCGGCAAGCCCGTCGACGTGGCCGAGGCGATCGCGTTCCTCGCCTCGCCGCAGGCCGGCGGGGTCAACGGCGCCGTGCTGCGGGTGTGCGGGCAGAACCTGGTCGGGCGATGAGCGGCGAGACGCTCGACGGCGGCGCGTTCGACGGCGGGTCGACGGCCGGCGCCCCGACCCGCGTCGACCACCTCGCCGCGCTCCCGGCCACCGGGCCGCTGTACGCCGGCGCGCTCGCGCGGGCCGGTCGCGCGATGGTCGCGACCGCCTCGGTCGGGGAAGGTCTGCCCGACCGGGCGCTCCGCGTCGCCGACGTGCACCTGGACCGCGCCCGGCTGGACGCCTACTGCCGGCTGATCGGCGAGACCGCGGGCGAGGCAGCTCCCCCGGGCTTCGTCCACGTCACGCTCTTCCCGCTGCAGCTCGCGCTCATGGGCCGCGCGGACTTCCCGCTGCCGATGCTCGGCATGGTGCACGTCGCCAACCGCGTCGAGCAGCTGCGGGCCGTGCGCACCGACGACGCGCTCGTCGCCACCACGTGGGCGCGCGACCTCGTCGGCCGCCCCGTCGGCTCCGGCGACCGCCTGGGCACGCAGGTCGAGCTCGTCACCGAGGCGCGCGTCGGCCGGCCCGACGGCGAGCTCGTCTGGCAGGGCGTGTCGACCTACCTCGCCAAGGGCGTGCAGCTGCCCGACCTCGCGCTCCTCGACCGGCCCGAGCGCCCGGCCTTCAGCCCGCCCGTGCCCACCGGGGGATGGACGACGGCGAAGCTCACCTCGCGCGAGTACGCCACGGTCTCCGGGGACCGCAACCCCATCCACACCCACGCCCTTGCGGCGCGCGCGTTCGGGTTCCGCGGGACCATCGCTCACGGCATGGACACCGCTGCGCGGGCGCTCGCGGCCCTCGGCCCGCTGCGCGGCGAGGCGTTCACCTGGACGGCGGAGTTCGCTGCGCCCGTCCCGGTGCCCGGGCGGGTAGCGCTGCGGCTCGAGCGCGCGGAGGACCTCGACGTGACAGCCGGCGGCGTGCGGCCCGGCTGGTCGATGACCGCCTGGGACCCGCGCCGGGGAGCGCTGCACCTGCGCTCGGCGCTCGCGCTCGCCTGATCCGTCCCGGGCAGCCCTCCCTGAGCACCCGCCACCCGCGCCCGCATCTCACGATGCGAGACTCCTGGCGGTCCCTGTCCACCACTTTCGTCCACAGGGCTGTGCGCGACGGCGCAGTTCGGCGCCCCGCGGTGTGGAGAAGCTTGGGGACGCGCTGTGGACGCAGATCCGGTCCCCAAACCGGTTGCGGAGCGCCCCGGACGGGAGCACGCTCTCCCTACTCGCACAGCACCGAGGCTGATCGACCGGGAGACCGGACGAACGCGCAGGAGCTGGACGGGTCGGGTGAACCACCCCGCGCCGGTCCGCCGGAGCGAGACGGCTCACCCGAGGTGACCGACAGGTCGCCGAGCTCGGTGGGAGACCACCAGGACGCCCGACCCGCGTCCGGCTCGGCCGACACCGGACACCGCCCCGCGGTGCGGTGGGTCCTCGGACTCTCAGCACCTCCCGTCGCCGGGTCAGGGCGACGGACCGGGCGAACGACCCGCTTCGGCGGAACGTTCGAACCGCCGGACCGCACCTCACGGCGCGGACCCGCGGGACCGGACCCCGCGGCCCCAGGGCCAGCAGGGATCCGATCGCCGGTGCGGTACACGAAGGCCCCTCCGAACGCTATTCGGAGGGGCCTTCGGCTTGTCCGGGACCAGGCTCGCAAATGCGCCGGGGCGAGGTCCAGGAGGCGCGCCGGAGATCACACCCGGGGTCTGCGCCCGTCAGCGCCTGTCAGCGCGCCGCCGCGACAGTGATGGACCGCCGGTGGACGGCCAGGCCCATGACCGGACCGGGGTCCAGCATCGGGCCGGCTCGGTACGCTCGACGGGTGTCCTCCCCCGCGTCGCCGTCGACGCCTCGCGTGCTCCCGACCACCGACCAGCTCGTCGAGATCGTCGCGCCGCTAACCGCCGAGCGCGGCGCCGTGGTCGAGGTGACGCGACTGACCGGCGGGATGTTCGCCGTCGCGCACACGCTCGAGTTCGCGGACGGCTCGCGCGCCGTGATCAGGGTGAGCGACGCCGACCCGGCGCGGCTGTGCCGGTACGAGGTGGGCATCGCGCGGACCGAGGCCGAGACCTTCGAGGTGCTCGGCGAGCGCGGGTTGCCGGTCCCCGCGGTGCTCCTCACCGACTTCTCGCGGGAGCGGTTCGTGGCGGACGTCGTGGTGACCAGCCACCTGGCCGGTACCCCGTGGAACGTGGCCGGGCTCGACGAGGCGAGCGACGCCGTCGTGCGCCGCGAGCTGGGCGGGCTGATGGCGCGGCTGCACCGGGTCGGGGCGCCCGCGTTCGGCTACCCCGCGCCGGAGGCCGGGCTGCGCGCGGCGGACTGGCGCACCGCGTTCACGCTCATGGTCGAGGGCGTGCTCCAGGACGCCGCCGACACGGGCACCGAGGTGTCCGCGGACGCGGTTCGCGCGGCGCTCGCGCGGCACGGCGGGGCGCTCGACGTCGTGACCCGGGCGGCGATCGTGCACAACGACCTGTGGCCGGCCAACCTGTTCCTCGACGTCGGGAGCGACGCGGGCGGCGACGAGGGCAGCAGCGCGGCCGACGGCGAGCGCGAGCCGCGGATCGTCGGCCTCATCGACACCGAGCGCACCGTGTGGGGCGACCCGTTGCTCGACCTCGTCGGCGCCGACCAGTTCGGCCTGTGGCACGTCGACCCCGACCTGCTCGCCGGGAACACCGCCGCGGGCGGCGTGCTCGCGGCGGAGCTGGCCTCGCCCACCGGGGCCGCGCGGTTCGCCCTCTACCGGCTGTACTACTCCCTCGTGCTCGTCGCGGAGATCCCGATCCGCGGCTACGAGGGCGAGTGGGTGGCCGGGCACCGCTCGGCCGCCGAGGCGGTCCTCGCGGCCGCGCTCGACCTGGTCGCCGAGCCCGCGATCACCGCGCTGCCCGACGCCGAGCGGTAGCGGTCGGGCGGGTTCAGGCGGCCGCCTGCGGGCTGCCGCTGCCACCGCCGGCCGCACCGTGTCCGTGCCCGCCGTGGCCCCCGTGGACGCCCGGCACGGCCGCGGCCACGCGCTCGAGCAGGTCCTCGCGAACCACGCGGCGCAGCACCTTCCCGATCAGCGAGCGCGGCAGCTCGGGCAGGACCACCACGTCGCGCGGCACCGCGTAGCCCGCGAGCCGCGACGAGGCCCACTCCCGCACCTGCGCGAGGGTGAGGGTGGGCACCGAGCCGTCGAGCACGACGGCGGCCACCACCTTCTCCCCCAGGTCGCCCGCCGGCATGCCCACCACGGCGACGTCCGCGACCCCGGGCATCTGCCGGAGCCGGTCCTCGACCTGCGACGGGTACACCTTGAACCCGCCGGTCACGATCATCTCCTTGATGCGGTCCACGAGCGTGACGAACCCGTCCTCGCCCACGACGACGATGTCGCCGGTGCGCACCCAGTCGCCCTCGAGCAGCTGGTGCGCCGTCTCCTCAGGGCGGTTCCAGTACCCGGCGAACACCTGCGGACCCTGGATGAGCAGCTCACCGCGCTCGCCCTGGGGCACCTCCTCGAGCGTGTCCGGGTCGACGACCCGGATCGAGGTGGCCGGGAACGGGATGCCGAGCGCCCCCGGCCGCCGGGCCTCCGACGCCGGGTTGCCGAGCGCGACGGGGGCCGTCTCCGTCATGCCGTAGCCCTCGATGGCGTAGCCGCCGGTCGCGTCCTCCCATGCCGTCGCGGTCTCCGCCGGCAGGGGCATCGCGCCGGAGAAGGCGAACGAGAACGAGGTGAGGTCGACGCCCTGGGCGCGGGCCGCCGTCGTGAACCGGTCGATCATCGGCGGGACGGCGGGCAGGAACGTGCCCGGCCGGCGCTTCTGCGCGGCGATCATCGCGGCGGGGTCGAACTTCGGGAAGACGACGAGCGTGGCGCCCGTGCGCACGCCGTAGACGAGGCACAGCGTGAGCCCGAACGCGTGGAAGAACGGCAGCGCGCCGTACACGGTCTCGGTGCCGCCGCGCACGGCCGTCCACTCCTGGCACTGCGCGGCGTTGGCGACGAGGTTGCGGTGCAGCAGCACGGCGGCCTTCGGCGTGCCCGTGGTGCCGCCGGTGTACTGCAGGAGCGCGACGTCGTCGGGCGCAGGGTAGGGGTGCTCGGCACGCAGGGGCGTGGCGGCCAGGACGTCCTTCCAGCGCCGCACGCCGCGCGGGACCGGGCCGCGCAGGGCCGCGCGCTGCTCGCGGGCCGCGCGGATCGGCAGGCGCAGCGCGAGCCGGGAGGTCCGCGGCAGGTCGGCGGAGAGGTCGACGGCGATCACCGTCTCGAGCGCGCTGCACGCCTGGGCCTCGAGCGCGGCCGGCACGACCTTCTCCCACACGAGCGCGAACCGCGAGCCGGAGTCCGCGATCTGGTGCGTGAGCTCCTCGGTGGAGTACGTGGGGTTGTGCTCGACGACGATCGCCCCGATCCGCAGCACGGCGTAGAAGGCGACGACGTGCGTGGTGCAGTTGGGCAGCGCGATCGCGACGCGGTCGCCGGGCCGCACGCCCAGGTCCAGGAGGCCCTGGGCGGCGCGGGCGACGTCGGCGGCGAGCTCGGCGTACGTGCGGGTGTCGCCGAGGAAGTCCACGGCGATCCGGTCGGGCCAGCGGTAGGCCGCGTCACGCAGCTGGTCGGGGACGGACGTCGCGAGGACGTTGGGCCAGGAACCGGCCAGGTGCAGGGGTGGGAAGGTGGTGTCGCCGCTCACTACGTCAGCGTAACTTACGCAACCGTAGGTTTTCCTGTGAAGGAGGTCCCGCTCCGTGGCGTCGAGCGGACTCAGGCGGTGGCGAGAAGCGAGCTGATCGCGGACGTGAAGAACCGCAGCCCGTCGAGGCCCGACCGGGGGCCGGCGCTCGCGTCCGGGCCGAACCCGGGCTCGACGGCGTGCTCCGGGTGCGGCATGAGGCCCACCACGTTGCCGCGCTCGTTCGTGATCCCCGCGATGTCGCGGCGGGAGCCGTTCGGATTGCCGCCGACGTAGCGGAACACCACGCGCCCCTCGGCCTCGAGCTCGTCCAGCGTCCGCTCGTCCGCGACGTACTGGCCGTCCTGGTTCTTCAGCGGGATGACGATCTCCTCGCCCGCGGCGAACTGCGACGTCCACGCGGTGGCGGTGTTCTCCACGCGCAGACCCTGGTCCCGGCAGAGGAAGTGCAGGTGGTCGTTCTTGATCATCGAGCCGGGCAGCAGGTGCGACTCGGTCAGCATCTGGAAGCCGTTGCAGATCCCGAGCACTGGCAGACCGCCGCGCGCCGCGTCCACGACGGCGTTCATCGCCGGGGCGAACCGGGCGATCGCGCCGGCCCGCAGGTAGTCGCCGTAGGAGAACCCGCCCGGCAGCACGACGGCGTCCACGCCGTGGAGGTCGGGGTCGCCGTGCCACAGCGTGACGGGCGTGGCGCCCGCGAGCCGGACGGCGCGTGCCGCGTCGCGGTCGTCGAGCGTGCCGGGGAAGGTGATGACCCCGATCCGGGCGCCGGCGGCGGCGCCGCGCTCCACGGCTGGCTGCTGCGCCATCAGGCTTCCTCGGCGACGCGGACGACGTCCTCGATCACCGGGTTGGACAGCACGGTCTCCGCGGCGCGACGCACCTCGGCGAGCAGGTCCTCCGTCACCGGACCGTCCACCGTGAGCTCGAACCGCTTGCCCTGGCGGACCTGGCTGATGCCGGTGAAGCCGAGCCGGGGCAGCGCCCCGTTCACCGCCTTGCCCTGGGGGTCCAGGATCTCGGGCTTGGGCATGACCTCGACGACGATGCGCGGCATGGTTCGCTTCCGACGGAGCAAAGGGGGCGGCTCCGATCGTACCGGGCGCGCTGGGCCGAGACACCTGTGCACACAGCCGCGCGGCCACGCGACGCGGTGACAAGATGGCCCCATGAGCGTGAGCCCCGAGGACCCGCAGGCGCCTGCCGTTCCGCCGCCGCCCGCCCGCTCGATCTGGGCAGCCCCGCTGCCCACGCCGTCGGAGCCCGAAGCGGCGTCGGAGCCGGAAGAGGCGTCGGATCCCGAAGCGGCGTCGGAGCTGGACGCGGCGTCGGAGCCGGAAGAGGCGTCGGATCCCGAGGCGGCGTCCGCTTCTGACGAGCCCGCCGCGCCGGCCGAGGTGACCGAGTCCTCGTGGGGTGAACCGCAGACGTCCGAGCCGGTCGACACCACGCTGCCAATCGACGCCGTCCGCCCGCAGGGCGAGGCCGTCGAGGCGGAGCCGGCGCCCGCGCCGGAGGTGGAGACCCAGCCCTGGCCGACGCCGGAGCCCGCCCCTGCTCCCGCTGCGGAGGAGGAGTCTGCGCCGGCGTCCGAGTCGCAGGCCGCCTTTGAGCCGGAGCCGGCCCCTGAAGCAGAGCCCGCTCCCGAGCCCACCCCCGAGCCCGAACCCGAGCCCACGCCCGAGCCCACCCCTGAGCCCGAGCCCACCCCCGAGCCCGAGCCCACCCCTGAGCCCGAGCCGGCTCCCGAGCCCGAGCCGGCACCCGAGCCCGAGCCGGCGCCCACGCCGATCCTCGACCCGGCGCCGAGCCAGGCGCCCTCGTGGTACCCCGCTCCCCCGGCGCCGCCCGAGCCCACCCCGGCCCCGCCGCTCTCCCGTGAGGAGCAGCTGCTCGCGGCCGCCGTCGCTCCGCTCCCCGCCCTCGCGGCCGGCGCCGCCGCCCGCGGCGTGGACTGGCAGTCCGCGAACGTCGAGTGGTCGCAGTCCGGCCCGCAGCACTCCGGCCGGGCGTACCTCACGTCGTCGAACGCCGGCATCGTCCGCCTGGACCTGCCCGACGAGACGGTCGCGGCGCTCGCCCAGCTCCGCGCGGAGCTCGCCACCCCCGAGCGCGGTGCGTGGCTGTCCGCGCTCGTCGGCGTCACGCCCGACGGCGGCCGCACCGTCACGTACGAGTGGGACGCGCGCCCGTACTGGAACGCCACCGGCGTGCGCATGGTGCCGCAGGCTGCGGACGCGGTGCCCGCCGTCGCGATTCCCGACGACGAGCAGTGGCTCGCCGACCTGCAGACCTACCCCCGCTCGCCCGAGCACCTGCCGGAGTGGCTGCGGAACTCGACCGCGAACCCGGGCGCGGCGTTCGCCGAGCTCGCGCGCCGCTTCGAGCAGGTCGGCTACCCGCGTGAGGCCGTGGTGCTGCCCGGCGTCGCGGGCGACGGCCAGACCCCGCTCGAGGGCGCGATGGAGGTGCGCCAGAGCGGCGCCCGTCGGTACGAGATCGGTGTACGGGACTACGGCACGTTCGAGCCGTTCGCGTCCGTGCCCACCGAGCGCGAGGCGTGCGAGTGGCTGTGGAGCTACCTGTCCGCGGCCCCGCCCGTGGCGACGGCCGTGCCCCGCTACGACCTCGAGCAGCGCTCGGCCTCCTACCGACCCGCCTACGCGCAGCTGTACGCGCAGCTGCAGGCGGGCGGCGGCGCGACCCTCACGGTGCTGCCGCCCGGCGTGGCGCTGGACCGGATCGGCGCGCTCGACGGCGTGTTCCTGTTCCCCTGGGCGACGCCGATGCCGAACCGCTCGTTGCCGCCCGTGACGAGCAGCAACGCGCGGCTGTACCAGTTCGTGACGATGCAGCCGCTGCACGTCGAGGCCGAGATCGTCCAGCCCTGGTTCGGTCAGCCCGGCGGCTCGCTGCGGTTCCGGATCGCGGCGGACAACACCGGCGTGCGCCAACTCCTGCGTGGCGGCCAGCTCGTCGAGGTGACCGTCGGTCCCTGACCGAGGCTCCGCCGTCGAGACCGGGCACGGTCGCCGCCGGTCGGCGACGGCACGTGGCCGCGCGCGACCCACCGCGGCGGGCGGCGTCAGACCCAGCGCCGCCCGGTGAGCCGCGCGTAGGCCTCCACGTACCGCGCCCGCGTGCGCTCGACGACGTCGTCGGGCAGGGCCGGTGGTGGCGCGTCGGACGCGCGGTCCCACCCGGACGCGGGCGACGTGAGCCAGTCGCGCACGAACTGCTTGTCGAAGCTCGCCTGACTGCCGCCGGGCCGCCAGGTCGCGGCGTCCCAGAAGCGCGAGGAGTCGGGCGTGAGCACCTCGTCGCCGAGCACGAGGTCCGGACCGTGCGGGTCGGCGCCGAGCTCGATCTTCGTGTCCGCGAGCACGATGCCGCGGTCCGCCGCGATCTCCTCGGCGCGCGTGTAGAGCGCGAGGGTGGTCGCGCGCAGGCGGTGCGCGACGTCGTCGCCCACCATCTCGACCACGCGCTCGAAGGTGACGTTCTCGTCGTGCTCGCCCATCGCGGCCTTCGCGGCCGGCGTGAACAGGGGCGCCGGCAGCGGCGAGCCGTCCACCAGGCCCTCGGGCAACGGCAGCCCGCACACCGAGCGGCTCTCCCGGTACTCGACCAGGCCCGAGCCCGTGAGGTAGCCGCGCGCCACGCACTCCACCGGGTACATCTCGAGCCGCCGGCACACCATGGCGCGCCCGGCGACCGACTCGGGCACGTCGAGCGAGACGAGGTGGTGCGGCACGACGTCGGCCAGCCGCTCGAACCACCACACCGACAGCGCGGTGAGGATCGCGCCCTTGTCCGGGATCGGGGTCGAGAGCACGTGGTCGTACGCGGAGATGCGGTCGCTCGCGACCACGAGGACGACGTCGTCGCCCCAGTCCGGGTTGTCGGGCGTCGGCACGTAGAGCTCGCGGACCTTGCCCGCGGCGACGTGCCGCCATCCCGGGAGGGGTGCGTTCGCCGTCGTGCCTCCCGCCGCGCTCGGGCCGGTGGCGGAGGGGTCGACGGCCGGCTGGCCGGCGGGGCTGGGCGCGCTGGGCTGGCTCACGCGGGAAGTCTCGCAGAGCCCGGGCCCGCGCGTCGCGCCACGAGCACCGTGGCCACCGCCAGCGCGAGGCAGAGCAGGAACGCGGCCGCGAACGAGGTGCGGCCCGAGCCCACCGAGGCGAACACGAGACCCGTCACGGCGGTGATCGCGGACCCGCCCACGGCGTCGGAGATCGACAGCGCCGAGGAGTTCAGGCCCTGGTCGCGCGGCGTGGAGTACGCGAGCACGAGGGTGGACAGCCGCGGCATCGCGAGCCCCATCCCGATCCCGCCCACGAGCCACCCGACCAGGGCGCCGGGCACGCCGAGGTCCGCGAGCGCCGTCGTGATCTGGATCGCGACGCCGGCGGTGACGAAGCACGCCCCGGCGACCAGCAGCCGGCCCGACGCGACGCGCCCGCCGAGCCGCGCCTGCGTCATCGAGCCGAGGAACCACGCGATCGCGCCGACGGTCAGCACGAGGCCCGCGTTGCCGGGCGTGAGCCCGTACTCACGCTGCAGCATCAGCGGGAGATACACCTCGGTGCCGAAGTACGCAGCGGCGAGCGTGCCGCGCGCCAGCACGGTCGCGGGCAGGCCGCGCCCGGCGAGCAGCGTGCGCGGCGGGAGCAGCGGACGCACCGCGAGGGCCACGACGGCGAGCCCGCCCGCCGCGAGCAGCCACGCCACCGGCGAGGGCAGCAGCTCGGACGTGCTGCCCGTACCGACCAGTGCGAGCGCGACGACGACGGCGAGCAGGACGGCGAGGACGGTGCTCGGGGCGTTCCAGCCGGGGGTGGGGTCGGGGGTCGCTGCTGCGTCGGCGTCGGCGTCGGCGGCGGGTGCTGCCGGGGCGTCGGGGGCGAGCTCGGCGGCGGCGCTCGCACCGACCGCGGCGCCCTCCGGCGGGACGCCGAGCACTGCGGGCCGGGAGTCGTCCGTCGGCGTGCCCTGCGCTCCGGACGGGCCGGTCGCGGCCGCGCTCTCCGCCGCGCGCTCGGCCTCGATCTCGCGCAGGCTGCGCAGCACGGGCAGGAGCAGCGCGAGCGCGGGCACGATGAGCAGCGCGACGCCGAGGAACACCCAGTGCCAGCTCCACACGTCGGCGATGACCCCGGCGAGCAGCGGCCCGATCATCGACGGGAGCACCCAGCCCGCGGAGAACAGCCCGAACACGCGGGGGTGCAGCGGCGTGGGGAACGCGCGCGCGACGAGCACGTAGAGCGTCACGGTGATCGCGCCGGAGCCGAGTCCCTGGAGGAAGCGGCCGAGCACGAGCACCGGCATCTGCTCGGCGGTGCCGGCGACCACGAGCCCGACCACGAACACTCCTGTCGCGGTGACGAGCGGCAGCGCGGGTCCACTGCGGTCGCTCCACCGGCCCGAGACCACCATGGCGATGACCGACGCCGCGAGCGTCGCCGAGAACGCCACGCTGTACAGCCGCGCGCCGTCGAGGTCCTCGGCGACCACAGGCATCACGGTCGTGACCGCCATCGCCTCGAACGCCGCGAGCAGGACGAGCGCGAGGGAGCCGAGACTCGTCCAGCGCAGCCGGGGGTCCCACAGGGACGTCGGCGCGGGCCGACGCCCCGCCGAAGGTGCGGCTGCCCCGGGGCTGCCGCTCGCCGTCGTGCCGCCCGTCATGCGTGCCGTCCCTCCTGGCCCACCTCGCGCGCGCCGACCATCCATCGTGCCACCGGCGCACCGGAGTCGCGCAGGCGCGAGACGCCCCGGCGCACGCGCGCGCTCCTCGGGCAGAATGGCGACCATGACTGAGGCTGTGGCTGACATCGGAGTGACCGGTCTTGCGGTGATGGGCTCGAACCTGGCCCGGAACCTGGCGCGCAACGGGTACACCGTCGCGCTGCACAACCGCTCGTGGTCCAAGACCGCCGCGCTGCTCGAGGCGCACGGGTCCGACGGCGAGTTCGTCGCGAGCGAGTCCGTCGCCGACTTCGTGGCCTCGCTCAAGCGGCCGCGGACCGTCCTCATCATGGTGAAGGCCGGTGCGGCGACCGACGCGGTCATCGAGGAGCTGACGCAGCACCTCGAGCCCGGCGACATCATCGTCGACGGCGGCAACGCGCACTTCCCGGACACGATCCGCCGCGAGAAGGACCTGTCCGCGCGCGGGTTCCACTTCGTCGGCACCGGGGTCTCCGGTGGCGAGGAGGGGGCGCTGAACGGCCCGGCGATCATGCCCGGCGGCACCCGCGAGGCCTACGACACCCTCGGCCCGATGCTCGAGAAGATCTCCGCGCACGTGGATGGCGTGCCCTGCTGCACCTACATCGGCCCGGACGGCGCGGGGCACTACGTGAAGATGGTGCACAACGGCATCGAGTACGCCGACATGCAGCTCATCGCCGAGGCATACGACCTGCTGCGCACCGCGCTCGGGCTGTCCGCGGCGGAGATCGGGGAGATCTTCGCCGACTGGAACACGGGCGACCTCGAGTCCTACCTCATCGAGATCACCGCGACCGTCCTCGCGCACACGGACGCCGAGACGGGCAAGGCGTTCGTCGACGTGGTGGCCGACCAGGCCGAGCAGAAGGGCACCGGCCGCTGGACGGTGCAGTCCGCGCTCGACCTCGGGGTCCCCATCACGGGCATCGCCGAGGCGACGTTCGCCCGGGCGCTGTCCGGCTCCGTGCCGCAGCGCGAGGCGGCGCGGGCCGCCGACCTCGCCGCCGCGACCGCCGGCTGGGACGTGCCCGACCGCGACGCGTTCATCGAGGACGTGCGCCGCGCGCTGTACGCCTCCAAGGTGGTGGCCTACTCGCAGGGGTTCGGCCAGATCGCCGCCGCCTCCGCCGAGCACGGCTGGGACGTGGACCGCGGCGCGTGCGCGCGGATCTGGCGCGGCGGCTGCATCATCCGCGCCCGCTTCCTCAACCGGATCACCGAGGCCTACGAGCGCGACGCGAACCTCCCGCTGCTCATCGCCGACGAGTACTTCGCGTCCGCCGTGTCGAACGGCGTGGAGTCGTGGCGCCGCGTGGTGTCCCAGGCCGCGCTCAACGGCGTGCCGGTGCCGGCGTTTGCGTCGTCGCTCGCGTACTACGACGGCGTGCGGGCCGAGCACCTGCCAGCCGCGCTCATCCAGGCGCAGCGCGACTTCTTCGGCGCGCACACCTACCACCGGGTGGACAAGGACGGCGTGTTCCACACCGAGTGGTCGGCCGACCGCAGCGAGACCCAGCAGTCCTGAGGCCGCTCGGCCGGGCCCGGTTCCGCGCGGCGGGGCCGGGCCCGCTTCACGTCGGGAGGGCCGGAGCCCGCGCTGGGAGGGGGCCATCCAGCGCAATCGGGCCCGCATCGAGGGCGATCTCGCGGTCTGTCGGTGCACTTTGACTGGTCGCCCGTGCGCTCTGACTGGTCAGATCCCCGACGCGCCTCCAGCCATGGCGCTGACCTGCGCAAACGCTCAGCGGACTCGGGCCGAATGCGATCCGGCCAGTCAAAGTGACGCGGCCACCAGTCAAAGTGTCAGAGAGCTCGGCGGCGGCGGCTGGGGATCACGCCAGACGCCCTCCGGGGACGGAGAACGGACGTCTCCGGGACCGACCAGAGGACGCTGAGGGTCTGTTCGGAACGGGTGGGCTGTGCGAGGGCGCCTACACGTACAGTGTCGACTCGCCAGGTGTGCTGGAGTGCCGGATCGAGGATGGTGGGTCGTTCCTGACGGAGCGGAACCCGTTGTGCGAGCGGGGGCTGTGGTTCGCCCTCGTTGCCGGCATCGTCACCGTTCTGCACCTGCTGCCGTGGACCCGCATCGTGCGACGACTCAGTCGGACGAGTGAGTCCGAGGTCGAGCCCAGATAGGCGGAAGCCTCCTCGCGGGTGGGCACCATGGCCTCCGGGCCGGGTCTCGCGCCGGCGCCGCGCTCCGCTCAGCCTCGTTCCGCGCTGCGGGGCCCGGCCCGCTCGCGCGCGTCAGTCCCTCAGGCGCGCGAGGAAGTCCGCAACCGTGCGGGCAAGCACGTCGCCCTCGCCGAGCACCGGGTAGTCCGGATCGGTGGGATCGAGGCGGGTCACGACGTCGCGCAGCGCCTGGGCGTGCACGGGGTTGCCCCGCCAGTAGGGCGCAGGCACCGCGAGGACGGCCATGAGCAGGTCGCCGGGGTAGAAGTCACCCTCGGCCAACGGGTTCTCGCCCAGGACCCCGAGCGCCAGCGGAACGGTGACGGGCAGCGCGACCTGCTGCGCGACCAGCAGGCGCAGCGCCTCGGCGTCGAGATCGACCAACGGGACCGAGCGCAGTGCGTGGGCGGTGCGAACGAGCCGCGAGGCGTCCTCGGGTGCCGGCGGCCAGGCCGGGGGGTCCAGCTCGTCCAGCGTGCGAGCCCCGAGCTCGCGCGCGACGGCGCGCAGCGCCTCGCCGCCCTGCTCGGGCGAGTCGTTCGTCATGGCCACGGCAGATACCCCTTCGAGTGGTCGAACAGCCTGCTCGCCTCGGACAGCTCCTCCTGGGCGGCCTGTCTCGCCTCGGGCGAGAGTCTCGAGTCGCCGAGCATGCGCTTGAGCTTCGCAATCCGGTTCCACAGGCCCTGCTGGGCGTTCCTGACCTCCTGCACGTGGTCCCAGGGCGTGCCGTCGGACTTCCGCGCCACCACCTCACCGGCCCGTTCGCGGCGCGCGGCGTCCAGGTCGCGCTCGGTGAGGTGCTCCTTCTGGCGGTCGGTCGGTGTGCCGCGTTCGCCCTTCGTGGCGGGCCCGGACTCCGACGCGCGGGACTCCATCACCTCCACGCGCGAGTCCGAACCGGCGTGCTGCGCGAGCGACGTCGTGGCCGCCGCGGTCATCGTGGCTCCGGCCGCGATCACCCCGGCGGCCGCGATGTTGATCGGGACGCCGGCCAGCGCGCCGACGCCGGTGGCGTCGAGCGCCACACCGCCCACCTCGCCGGTGCCGCCGAGCACCATGAGGGCGATGCCGCCGAGGAACGCGGCGGTCTCCCCCGGGTGCTCGATCATCGCGTTGCCGAACGAGGCCACCGAGTTCACGACGGCGGCGGAGACGTCGTAGGCGCGCTCACCGAGCCACGTCGCCGCGTCGCCGAGCGCGTCACCGGCCTTGTCGAGCCAGGACGGCTCCTCGGGTGCGTCCGCGAGCGCGGCCCGCACACTCGCGGCGGCCGTATCCCCGGCTCGCACGAGCGACTCGCGCGCGCCCTGGAGCGTCTCGCGCGCCTCGGCCCGCACCGCCTCGCCGGGATCGCTGAACGGCGGGAGCGGCGTGGGCGCCGTGCCGCCGGTCCGCTGCGCCTCGGCGAGGTCACGGTTGTACCGGTCCACGCCGTCGTTGTAGCGCGTGATGGCGGCGTCGGTCAGCGCGTCGCCCTCCGCGTACCGGGCGATCGCGTCCCGGGCCTTGCCCTGCGCCCACTGCAGCGTGTTCGTATAGGAGTCCACGGCGCTGGCGGCATCCTCGAACGCCACCGACGCGTCGGACCACCGCGAGGTCTGCGCGTGATAGGTGGTGCGGAACGCATCCGCAGCCTCGCCGCTCCAGCCCGCGTCGGTGGTGATGCCCTTCAGCCCGGTGAAAGCGTCCTCGAGCGACTCGGAGAACCCGCGCAGCGCCCAGACCCGGTCCGCGAGCGTGCCGACGTTGCCCGGCACGAGTGCGGCCGGGTCGGAAGTCTCGCCGAGCTCGGTCATCCCGCCGCCGGGTCCACGCCGTGGTCGCGCCCGATCACACCGGTGAAGCCGGCCGCGTACGCCTCATCGGTCGCGCGGTAGGTGTCCCGCACGTAGACAAGACGGTCGATCACGCCGCCCACATCACTGACCAGGTTCGTGACTCCGATGTCCCAGCGCCGGCAGAACTGCCCGAGCACGTCGCTCAGATCGCCGTGCCCGACGTCGGACCCGCCGACCTGCAGGTCCTCCACCTTCTTCGTGGCCATCTGGTCCATCGTGTCGACGATGCCGTTCACGGCGTCGTCGAGCGCCGTGAGGTCCACCCGGAATCCGTCCGTCACGCCGCGCCTCCTCCGGCCTCCGCCCGCCGACCGCCGACGTCGGCGGATCGCCCCCGCGGACGATACTCCGCTCCGCTGCGAGCAACGCTCGCGCTGCACCCCGGGGCGCGTAGGCCGCGCGTCGGCGGGACGACGGCCCGACGGCGATGCTCGCCGTCGGGCCCGTGCCTACCTTTCCGGGGGTGGCGCCGGCACGGAGCGGGCGGCGGCCGCGTCGATACGCCCCGCCTCGTGGTCGAGCCACTCGCGGCGGAGCGTCTCGACTCCGATCCCCACCGCGACGAGGCACGCCCCGAGCGGCATGACCGTCCACTGCAGCACCAGCATCGTGCCGCTGAGGAGGGGCACGACGCCGGCCGGGTCGCTACCCGCCAGCCCCGCTACCCAGATGATGAACCGCCCGGAGTACGCGATCAGCACGCCGCCCACCAGGCACAGCAGCACTCCCGCACCGATGAGCTTCGTCGCCCGAGCACTCACCGCGAACCTCCCCCGCCTCGCCGGCACCGACGCCTCACCGTCGAGGCGTCCCGTCAGCACCCTATCCAGGGCGCGCCCACCGGGAGGCGGGACGGGGGCCCGACGGCGATGCTCGCCGTCGGGCCCTCGTCGTGCGAAAGGTCGTGGTCAGCTCTCGGCGAACACGACCGTCCCGGTGCGCTCGACCTCGGCCTCGAGGTCGGCCTCGAGCTCGCGGACGATCGGCAGCACGCGGGTGCCGAACGCCTCGACCTCCTCGATGAAGTGCAGGAACCCGAGCAGCAGCAGGTTCACGCCGCGCTTCTTGTACTCCACGATCCGCCGCGCCACCTGCTCCGGGTTGCCGATGAGGCGGGTGCGGAAGCCGTCGTTGTACTGCACGAGGTCCTCGAACGAGGAGTCGGCCCACATGCCCTTCTTGTCCGACGTCGCGGCGCCGGCCTGCTGCACCGACCTGCCGAACGCCTTGACCGAGTCGACATCGGCCTTCGCGATGATCTCGCGCAGCTGGTCTTTCGCCTCGGCCTCGGTGTCGCGGACGATCGCGAACCCGTTGAGGCCGAACCGCACGGTGCGGCCGTGCTCGATCGCGACGCGGGTGACGTCGTCGTACTGCTCGGTGAACCCGTCGAAGTCCTTGCCGTTGGAGAAGTACCAGTCGGCGTGGGCGCCGCCGTTGAACCGCGCGGCCGTGGAGTTGCCGCCCTGGAAGATCTCCGGGTGCGGCCGACCCTCGACCGGGTACGGACCGGGGCGCAGGGTGAAGTCGTTGACCCGGTAGAAGTCGCCGTGGAACTGGACGTTCTCCTGCGTCCACAGCGCGCGAAGCACCTCGATGAACTCGGCCGAGCGGCGGTAGCGCTCGTCGTGGTCCAGCCACGGCAGGCCGAGGCGGGTGTACTCGTCCTTGAACCAGCCGGACACCACGTTGACGGCGGCGCGGCCGTGGGAGAACTGGTCCGCGGTGAGGAGGAACTTGGCGAGCACGGCCGGCTCCCAGAGCCCGGGGTGCACGGCGGCGATGACCTTGAGCTTCTCGGTCGCGAGCAGCAGCGCGAGCGAGATCGAGGTGGACTCGTGCTGCTGCGCGGCCCCGTAGGAGGACAGGTAGCGCACCTGGCTCAGGGCGTACTCGAAGCCGACGCGCTCGGCGGTCTGCGCGAGCCGGACGTTGTAGTCCAGGCTCCAGTCGGTGCGCTGATCGATGGTCGAGACCACCAGCCCGCCCGAGACGTTGGGCACCCAGTAGGCGAACTTCAGCGGCTCACGCACGAGGCGGGCGGAGTCGGACATGGTGTGCTCCTCGGAGACGGCTCCCGCCCGCGCGGGTCACGCGGGCTGGCGGCGAACCTAGCCGCGGGGCCGGGGCGCACGCGCGAGTGAGCGGGGTGTCCCGGATCGTGGACACCCCGCTCGCTGCTCGTCCGCTGCCCGCTGGCCGCTCGCCCGCTGGCCGCTCGCCCGCTGGCCGCTCGCCCGCTACCGCGGGCGGCCCGTCACGCCGGGTCGAGCTCGAGCCGGTCGAGCTGCGCGAGGACCGCCTGCCGAAGCGCGGCCGGCGCACCGAGGTCACCGAGGAACCGGGCGTTGCGGGCGAGCTCGCTGCGCCACGCGACCGGGTCGATCGTGAGGAGTGCGTCGAGGTCGTTCTCGCTCACGTGCAGCCCGCTGAGGTCGAGGTCCTCGTGCGTGGGCAGCACGCCGATGGCCGTGGACCGGCCGCGCGCCGTGCCCTTGACCCGTCCGGCGATCCACGCGATGACGCGCGAGTTCTCCCCGAACCCGGGCCACAGGAACCGACCGGAGGCGTCGCGGCGGAACCAGTTGACGCCGAAAACCGCGGGGGCGCCGTCGCCGAGCGAGCGCCCGACGGCGAGCCAGTGCGCCATGTAGTCGCCCACCGCGTAGCCCGTGAAGGGGAGCATCGCGAACGGGTCCCGGCGCAGCTCACCCACCGTGCCTTCGGCCGCGGCGGTCCGCTCCGAGGCGACGGTCGCGCCCAGCAGCACGCCCGACGTCCACGAGTCCGCCTGCACCACGAGCGGCACGTTCGAGGGGCGGCGTCCGCCGAACAGGATCGCGTCGAGCGGCACGCCGGCGGGGTCGTCCCAGCTCGGCGCCATGGTCGGGCACTGGGCGGCGGCCACGGTGAAGCGCGAGTTGGGGTGCGCGGCGGGCCGGCCCGACTCGGGCGTCCAGTCGTTGCCCTGCCAGTCGGTCAGGTGCGCGGGCACCTCGTCCGTCATGCCCTCCCACCACACGTCGCCGTCGTCGGTCAGCGCCACGTTGGTGAAGATGACGTTCTCGCGCAGCGTCTCCATCGCGATCGGGTTGGTCGACCAGCCGGTGCCGGGCGCGACACCGAAGAAGCCCGCCTCGGGGTTGATCGCGAACAGGCGTCGACGACCCTGCTCGTCCTCGCGCGGCGCGGCCCAGACGATGTCGTCACCGAGGGTCTCCACGCGCCAGCCCGGGATCGTGGGCTGCAGCATCGCGAGGTTGGTCTTTCCGCACGCGGACGGGAACGCGGCGGCGAGGTGCACCGCCTCGCCCTGCGGGGAAGTCGCCCGGATGAGCAGCATGTGCTCCGCGAGCCAGCCCTCCTCACGCCCGAGCACCGAGGCGATCCGCAGCGCGAAGCACTTCTTGCCCAGCAGCGCGTTACCGCCGTAGCCCGAGCCGAAGCTCCAGATCTCCCGGGTCTGCGGGAACTGGACGATGTACTTCTCGTCGTTGCAGGGCCACGGCACGTCCGCCTCACCCGGCGCCAGCGGCGTCCCGACGCTGTGCACCGCGGGCACCCAGTCGGCACCGGCGTCGATCCGGGCCAGTACGTCGGCGCCGATCCGGGTCATGATCCGCATGCTCACCACGACGTACGGCGAGTCCGTGATCTCGACCCCGAAGCGGGCGAGCGGCGAGCCGACGGGGCCCATCGAGAACGGGATCACGTACATCGTCCGGCCGGCCATCGCGCCGGCGAACAGGCCGTGCAGCGTCTCGCGCATCTCGGCGGGGTCGCGCCAGTTGTTCGTGGGGCCGGCCTGCACCTCGGTCTCCGCGCAGATGAACGTGCGACCCTCGACGCGGGCGACGTCGCTCGGGGTGGAGCGCGCGAGGTAGGAGCCCGGACGCAGCTCCTCGTTGAGCTTGATGAGGCTGCCGGCGGCGACCATCTCGTCCAGCACGGCCTGGTTCTCGGCGGCGCTGCCGTCGGCCCAGACGATGCGCGACGGCGTGGTCAGCTCCGCGATCTCGGCCACCCACGCGGCGAGGTCGGCGCGCGAGGTGGGCGTGCCGACGACGGCGGGGCTCGCCGTCGGGCGTGCGGGTGCGGTGGTGCGGGACGACGTCGCGGTGGCGCTGGGGATGCCCGACGGCGCGGTTCTGGCCGAGGCAGTGCTGGACGACGTGGCGGCGGGATCGGTGGCGCGCCGGGCGGTGGCGGGGCCGGACAGGGTGGCGGTCACAGGAGTCTCCTTGGTGGAGCGGGCGAGGGGGACGGGGCGGGTGCTGCGACACGTCCAGCGTGCGCGCCTCGCCACCCCTCGACCACCCCGTTCCCGATGCAACTTCAGCGGAAGTTGCACTATGGTCGCGCCATGGCGAACGAGACGGCGCCCAAGCCGTACATCGACCCCGGGAAGTCGCCCGAACCGTCCGGCGCGATCTCCGACACCCTCACGCTCGGCCGACGCCTGCGGCACTTCCGAACCCGCTCGGGCCGCACGCTCGCGAGCCTCGCGGACGCGACCGGCACCACGGCCTCGCAGCTCTCGCACATCGAGAACGGGCGCCGCGAGCCGCGCCTGTCGCTGCTGCAGTCGCTCGCCCGGGAGCTCGGCGTGACGACCGCCGACCTGCTGTCCGACGAGCCCCCGCCGGACCGGCGCGCGCGCCTGGAGATCGAGCTCGCACGGGCGCAGGCGGGAGCGCTGTACCGCGGCCTCGCCGCACCGGTTGTTCGTCCCACGCGCGCCGTCCCCACCGAGGTGCTCGAGTCGCTCATGGCGCTGCACGGCGAGCTCGAACGGCGCGCGCGCGAGTCGGTGGCCACGCCCGAGGAGGCCAGACGCGCGAACACCGAGCTGCGGCTGCACATGCAGCGCCTGGACAACTTCGTGCCGGAGCTGGAGGAGCTCGCCGAGTCGGAGATCCGCAAGGCGGGCTACGACGGTGGCGCCGTCACGCACCGCACGGTCGCGCGGATGGCGCAGCGGCTCGGGTTCACCCTCATCCACACCTCCGACCTGCCGACATCGACCCGGACCGTCACCGACCTGCGCAACGGGCGCATCTACCTGCCGCCGGCGTCCATCCCGGGCGGGCACGGGCTGCGCTCGCTCGCACTGCAGGCGATGGCGCACCGGCTGATCGGCCACGAGCGCCCGACCTCCTACGCCGAGTTCCTCCGCCAACGCCTCGAGATCACCTACTTCGCAGCGGCGGCGCTCGTGCCACTCGGTGCCGCCGTGCCGTTCCTCGAGAACGCCAAGCGCGAGCGGGACGTCGCGATCGAGGACTTCCGCGACACGTTCGGCATCACGCACCAGTTCGCCGCGCAGCGGTTCACCAACCTCGCGACCCGCCACCTCGGGTTTCCCGTGCACTTCGTGTGGGTGAGCGGCGACGGCACGCTCATCCGGGGCTGGGAGAACGACGACGTGGACTTCCCGCAGGACGCCTGGGGCACGATCGAGGGCCAGACGGTGTGCCGGTACTGGGCGTCGCGGCAGGCGTTCGAGAAGGGCGACCGGACCACCGAGCACCACCAGTACACCGACACCCCGGGCGGGACGTTCTTCAACGCGACGCAAACGGGCTCGGCGGCCGGCACGGTGGCGGGCGCAGCGCCCGGGGCGCCGGCCACGTTCTCGATCACGGTCGGCGTGCCGTTCCAGCACGCGAAGTGGTTCCGCGGCCGGGACACCAAGATCCGCACGCAGTCGCGCTGCCCCGACCCGTCGTGCTGCCGGCGGCCCGACCCCGCGCAGTCGCAGCGGTGGGCCGAGCACGCGTGGCCGAGCGCACAGGTGCACGCGCAGGTGCTGCGCCCGCTGCCGACCGGGACGTTCCCCGGCGTGAGCGACGCCGACATGTACGCGTTCCTCGACCGGCACGCGCCGGCGGCATCGGCGTCGGCGCACGGGGCGGACCCGGTCGCATCCGCCGGCCCGGCCTGACTGCGGCCTGCCCGACGGCGAGCCGAGCCACCCCACGTCGGCCGTCAGCCGGCGGCGAGCCGTCAGACGGTCGCGTCCGGAACGCGGACCTCGCCGCGCTCGGCGGATGCCGCGATGTCCGTCCGGTGCTGACCCCCGGGCAGGCCGATGCGCGCGAGGGCCTCGTACGCCGTCGTGCGCGCGTCGGCGAGCGTCGCGCCCGTGCCGACCACCGACAGGACGCGACCGCCCGCGGCGACGAGCGCGCCGCCGTCGTCGAGCGCCGTCCCGGCGTGCAGGACCCACGCGCCGGGCACCGCTTCGGCGTCCTCGAGGCCGGTCAGCGCGCCGCCGGTCTCGACCGCCGCGGGGTAGCCGGGGGCGGCGACCACGACGGTGACGGCGGCGCCGTCGTGCCAGTGCAGCGCCACCTGGTCCAGGCGCCCGGTCGCGGCGGCGAGCAGCACCTCGTCGAGCGGGGTGTCCAGGCGCGCGAGAACGACCTGCGTCTCGGGGTCACCGAAGCGCGCGTTGAACTCGATGACCCGCAGGCCGCGTGAGGTGAGCGCGAGGCCGCAGTAGAGCAGGCCGACGAACGGGGTGCCACGACGCGCGAGCTCGTCGATCGTCGGCTGCGCGACGCGCGTCACCACCTGCTCGGCAATGTCCTCGGGCGCCCAGTCCAGCGGCGAGTAGGCGCCCATGCCACCGGTGTTGGGGCCGGCGTCGCCGTCGTAGATGCGCTTGAAGTCCTGCGCGGGGGCGAGGGGGAGGACGGTCACGCCGTCGGACAGGCAGAACAGCGAGACCTCCGGACCGTCGAGGAACTCCTCGACGACGACCGCGCCGCCCACCTTCGCGAGGCACTCCGCCGCGTGCGCAAGGGCCTCCTCGCGCGAGTCGGTCACGACGACGCCCTTGCCGGCCGCGAGCCCGTCGTCCTTGACCACGTGGGGCGCACCGAACGCGTCGAGCGCCTCGGCAACCTCGTCGAGCGTGGTGCACACGTGCGCGAGCGCGGTGGGCACGCCGGCGGCGGCCATGATCTCCTTCGCGAACGCCTTCGAGCCCTCCAGCCGGGCTGCCGCAGCGTCCGGTCCGAAGACGGGGATCCCGACGGCGCGCACCGCGTCCGCGACGCCCGCCACCAGCGGTGCCTCCGGGCCGACGACGACGAGGTCGGCCGCGAGCTCCTGCGCGAGGGCGGCGACCGCGTCCGGGTCGGTGGCGACGAGTGCGCGGTTCTCGCCGAGGGCCGCCGTGCCTGGATTGCCCGGTGCGACGACGAGGTCAGCGCCCGCCTGGGCCAGCGAACGGGCGAGGGCGTGCTCGCGGGCACCGGAGCCGATCAGCAGGATCTTCACGGGTGGTCAGCCTACCGAGCCGGATGCTCCCGCCGGGCTCGCGTCCCACGTGGACACGGCCACCGCCACGTCCACCCCAGACGCGCCACCGCGCCCCGCCGCGCGTCCCACGTGGACACGGCCACCACCACGTCCACCCCAGACGCGCCACCGCGCCCCGCCGCGCGTCCCACGCGGACACGGCCACCACCACGTCCCGGGGCGCGGCGTCAGGGCTCGCCGTCGGGTGCGTCCGGCGGCTCGAGCGGGAAGACGTCGACGTGCGTGCGCACCCGGACGGCGTCGGCGGGCGGTGTGCGGTCCCGCGCGCGGTCGGTGTACCGCTCGACGACCTCGACGAGCTCCGCGCCCAGCTCCTCGATCTCACTCGGCGTGATGACGAGGGTGCCCGAGGACAGCAGCCCCGAGGTCCCGTCGAGGTCGCCCTTGAGTGCGTTGGCCCACGCCGTGAGCGCCCCCGCCCGCTCGGCGATCACCTGGTGCAGCAGGGCGCGGGCGGCGCCCTCGGTCGCCGGATCGCGCAGCAGCTCCGGAGAGCTCATGTCGAACCCGACCGCGCGCCACCATCGCTCGCGACCGCCCGAGGCGGCGTCCGGGTCGTCCTCGACGAACCCGTGCCGCTCGAGCTGGCGCAGGTGGTAGCTCGTCTGCCCGCTGCTCTCGCCGAGCGCCCGCGCCAGGCTCGACGCGGTCGCCGAGCCGCGGCGCTGGAGCTCGGAGTAGAGCGCCATCCGCAGCGGGTGCGCGAACGCCTTGAGCGCCTCCGGGCCGACGGAGAAGCCCCGACGGCTCGGCTCGTCCGACGACGGGCCCACGACGTCGCCGCGCTCGCTCTTGTCATCCGACATATGCAGAGATACCTTTGCATAGATTCCTTTGCAGAGGATCCTCTGCACCGCCAGTCTAGAGAGGAGAGGCCGCCATGTCTGCTGCCGAGACGATCGCCGAGCCCAGTCCTGTGTCGCAGCCGCCGGCGTCATCGGAACCTCCTGTGTCGCCCGAGCCGGCAGCCTCGCCGGCATCGCCTGTTCTGCCCGAGTCGCCACAACCAACTGAGTCCCCGGAGGCCACAACCCCGCGCCGCTCTCTCGGCCACCCCTTCGCGGCCCAACTCACCTCCACCGGCCTGGCGAACCTCGGCGACGGCGTGCTCGGCACCCTCGCGCCGCTCGTCGCCCTCACCCTCACCACCTCGCCCGCGCAGATCTCGCTGCTCCAGGCAGCGGCGTGGCTGCCGTGGCTGGTCCTGGGCATCGTCGCCGGAGCGGTCGTCGACCGGCTGGACCGCCGCACCGTGCAGGTCGTCTCGCTCCTCGTGCGCGCCACGCTCCTGGCCACCGGCGCGTGGCTCGCCGCCACCGACCGCCTCTCGATGACTTCACTGCTGGTCCTCGTGCTGGTCTACGGCGTCACGGAGGTCTTCGCCGACCTCGGTGCGACCGCGATCGTGCCCGCCCTCGTCCCTCGCGACCGCCTGTCGGCCGCCAACGGCCGCATCCTCGGCGTGCAGCAGGTCGCCAACGCGTTCGTCGGGGCGCCCCTGGCCGGGGCGCTCCTCGCGATCGGCGCCGGCGTGGCCTTCGGCACCTCCGCGGGACTGGCCGCGCTCGCGGCGGTGGTGCTCGCCGTCGGGCTCCGCGGACGCTTCCGCGCGGAGGCGACGAGCACGCGCACGACGGCGCAGCCCACCTCCTCCCCCGCCCGCGCCCTGCGCGCGGGGCTGGGTCAGGTGCGCGAAGGACTCGCGTTCCTCCTGCACCACCCGGTGCTGAGGCCGCTCACGATCACCTCGGCGGTGCTCAACATGGCGAGCACCGCGTACTTCGCGGTGTTCGTGCTGTGGGCGGTGGGGCCGGGGTCGCCGATGGGGCTGACGCCGCAGCAGTTCCCTCTGCTCACGCTCGGGCTGGCGGCCGGTGCGGTGGTGGGATCGCTGCTCGCGGAGAAGGTGCAGAACCGGTTCGGCGAGATGCCGACGCTCGTCACGACGCTCACCGTCAACGTGCTGCTCCTGCTCGTCCCGCTGCTCTGGCCGTCCGGATGGGCGGTCGCGGGCGCACTCACCGTGGTCGGCTTCCTCAACACGATCGGGAACGTCGTCTCGATGTCGCTGCGCCAACGGATCTCGCCCAGCGCGATGCTGGGCCGGATCGGCGGGGCCGGGCGCACGCTGTCCTACGGCCTCATGCCCGTGGGCGCGCTGGTCGGCGGGCTCGTCGCCGAGAGGTGGGGGCTGCCGACGACGTTCGTGGGCGCGGTCGTCGTGTCGCTCGTGGCGTGCGGCTACGTCGCGGCGCGGGTGCGGACCTCGACGGTGCGCGACGCCGAGCGGGCTCACGACGAGCGCCCCTGACACAAGCGCGCCGCCGCGATCGCCTCAGTCGTCGAACCGCCGCAGCTCCTTGCGCACCGTCGGCCAGACCTCGAGGAACGCCTCCTGGAGCTCGCGCTCCTTGTCGCGCTCGGCGGCGATGAGCAGGCCGAGTGCGAGCCCCTCCTCGCTCGTCACGTCGGGCTCGGCGGCGAGGTCGCGCAGCACCTCCTGCGACACGGCCGCGTCGTGCACGTCGCCCAGCACCGTGGTGACCTTCTTGAGCGCCTTCGCCAGCCGCCGTGCCCGCTTGCTGCCGGTCGCGGCGAGCGCGTCGGCCGCGTACCGCGCGCGCTTCGCGTGGATCCGCACGCGGTGCCACCGCTCGGCGTCGACCGCGAGGTCGAGCGTGTCGGCCTTGCCGCGCAGCCGGCGTCCGGCGACGGTGACGAGCGGCCGGAGCCCGCGCGCGACGTCGTGCGTCGCCACCGCGGTCGTCAGCGGTTCGCGCGCCGCCGCCACGAGCGCCTCGAGCAGCTCGAGGTAGCGCCGCGTCCGCAGCTGCGCGAGTGCGGCGGCGTGCGCCGTCTCGTACCGCTGGGTCAGCAGCCGGTCCACGACGCCCGCTGCGGCCTCGGCGTCGTCCGACCCGAGCCGCTCGGCGTCGTGCTGGAGCAGCTCGCGCTGCACCTCGGCGTCGCGGGCCTCGCCGAACGCGCCGGCCACCCACGACAGCTCCGACCGCAGCGCGTCGCGCCAGTCCTCCTCGAGCAGCGGCGCGAACGTACGCAGCGCGCTGCGCAGCGTGCGGGCCGCGACGCGGAAGTCGTGCACGCCGTCGGGCTCGCCGAGGCGCACCGCGACGTCGGCCCACAGCAGCGCCTGGGTCTGGCTCGCGAGCACGGCCCGGAGCGCCTCGCGGGCCGAGCCGTCGCCGTCGTCGCCGTGCTGATCGGCCGGCACCACCACGTCGGCCGGGCCCAGCGCGGCCGCGCCGAGCGCCTCGACGCCCTTGCCGCTCGGACTCGGCGTCGCGCCGACGGCCTCGAGCGCCGCGGAGAGCGCGGCCACCACGGCGTCGCTCCCCTCGACCGGTCGGCCGTCGGTTCCCGTGGCCGCCTCGACCTCGACCTCGCGGAACTCGATGCCGCCACCGGGGCCGTCCTGAGCGTCCGTGGTCTCGGAGCCCTCGGGTTGCGCCGCTTCCTCGGCCTCGTCGAGGCCCAGCCGCGCGGTCTGCACCGCGTCGTCGCTGACCTCGACGAGCGCGGCCCCCGCGGCGTCGCGCACCACCCACGTGCGCCGCAGCGTGCGGACCTGCGCCAGCGGGCGCACGGGTGCGTCCCGGACGAGCGCCGCGACCAGGTCGAGCAGCTCGGCGGGCGGGTCACCCACCTCACCCGCAGAGAGCGGAGCGCCGAGCTCGAGCCGCTCCGCCACGCCGTCGGCGGTCTCGTCGTGCGGCTGCGGCAGCTTGAGGTGCCAGCCCGCGTCGCCGCCGCCCTCGCGCCGGCGCAGGGTCACGCCCCAGCGCGCGAGCCGGAGGTCGAGCGTGTCGTGGTAGACCGCGACGAGCTCGACGGCGTCCGTCGCCTCGACCGAGGCGACCGCCTCGGTCGAGGCGTGCTCGCCGTCGGGCGCCCCGCCCTCGGACGCACCGCCCCGCCGCACGTCGGCGACGAGGGAGGCGACGACGTCGGGCGCCGCGTCCGCGGGCAGACGAACCTTGAGCTCGCGCTCGACGTGGGCGGAGGGCACGCGGTCAGCCGATCCAGGCCTGGAGCGGGCCGCGGATGAAGTAGAGGACGAACAGGACCGTCGCGATCCACATGAGCGGGTGGACCTGGCGGACCTTGCCGAGCAGCACCTTGATGAGGACGAACGACACAAAGCCGGCGCCGAGGCCCACCGTGATCGAGTAGGTGAACGGCATGAGGATGATGACGAGGAACGCAGGGATCGAGAGCTCGAGCTTGCGCCAGTCGATGCCGGTGATCTGGGTCATCATGAGGAACCCGACGAGCACGAGCACGGGCGTCGCGGCCTCGAAGGGCACCATGTCGACGATCGGCGACAGGAACGTCGTGAGCAGGAACGCGAGGCCGGTCACGACGGAGGCGAGCCCGGTCCGGGCGCCCTCGCCGACGCCGGCCGCGGACTCGATGTAGGCGGTGTTCGAGCTCACCGAGCCGGCCCCACCGGCGATCGCGCCGACCGAGTCGACGACGAGGATCTCGCGGGTGCGCGGCGGGTTGCCCTTGGCGTCGAGCAGGCCCGCCTCGCCGCCGATCGCGACCATCGTGCCCATGGTGTCGAAGAAGTCGGCGAGCAGGAGGGTGAAGACCAGCAGGACGACGGTGAGGAAGCCGACCTTCTCGATCGAGCCGAACAGCGAGACCTGGCCGATGAGGGAGAAGTCCGGGACGGCCACGGGGCTGTCGGGCCAGACGGGGGCGTTGAGGCTCCACCCGCCCGGGTTGTCCGCGCTGCGGAAGCCGACCTTCCCGAACGCCTCGACGAGGAACGCGAGCACCGTCGCCCCGACGATCGCGATGAGCAGCGCGCCGCGCACCCTCTTGATCCACAGCACGATCGCGGTGAGGAGCCCGACGACGAACACGAGGAGCGGCCAGCTCGCCACGGAGCCGCCGATGCCGAGCTCGACCGGGGTCGCCTGCGACGCGGGGATCCGGACGAAACCGGAGTCGACGAGGCCGATGAACGCGATGAACAGGCCGATGCCGACGCTGATGGCAACCTTGAGCTCGGCCGGGACGGCGTTGAAGACCGCCTCGCGGAACCCGGTCAGCACGAGGATGAGGATGATGAGGCCCTCGAGCACCACGACGCCCATGGCGTCGGCCCAGGTCATGTCGGGCAGCATCGCGATGGAGAAGGCGACGACGGCGTTGAGGCCGAGCCCCGCGGCCATCGCGATCGGGAAGCGCGCGACGACGCCCATGAGGATCGACATCACGCCGGCGACGAGCGCCGTGGCGGCCGCGACCTTGGCGACCGAGGTGGCCTCGTCACCGCCCAGGAACGAGCCGGTGCCGTCCGCCACCGTGCCGATGATGAGCGGGTTGAGCACCACGATGTAGCTCATCGCGAGGAACGTCACGAGCCCGCCGCGGACCTCGCGGCCGATGGTCGAGCCGCGCTGGCTGATCGAGAAGTACCGGTCGAGGAAGCCCGAGAAGCCCGAGGGGCCCGTCGAGGGAGTGCCAGGAGCGCTGGTCGTGGTCGTCACGGGGCAATGGTGGCGTACGCGGGGGCTCGACGCTAAGTCGGAGGTCCCGGGGGTGGGGCTGGCGGTGGTGGTCGGCCGGGGGTCAGCTCAGGGTCCGGCCCGTCTCAGGCCAGGATGTCGTGCCGCGCGATGGTGGCCTCGCGCTGCGGCCCGACGCCGATCGCCGAGATCCGGGTGCCCGAGATCTCCTCGAGGTGCTCGACGTAGCGCTGCGCGTTGGCGGGCAGGTCGTCGAACGTGCGGGCGCCGGAGATGTCCTCCCACCAGCCGTCGAGGTGCTCGTAGACCGGTACCGCGTGGTGGAACGCGCTCTGGTCGGCGGGCATCTCGTCGTACCGGGTGCCGTCGACGTCGTAGGCCACGCACACCGGCACCTTCTCCAGGCCGGTGAGCACGTCCAGCTTGGTGAGCACGAGGTCGGTGAGCCCGTTGACGCGCGAGGCGTACCGCGCGATCACGGCGTCGTACCAGCCGCAGCGACGCGAGCGCCCGGTCGTGACGCCGTACTCGCCGCCGGTCTTGCGCAGGAACTCGCCCATGTCGTCGAGCAGCTCGGTGGGGAACGGTCCCTCGCCCACACGCGTGGTGTACGCCTTGATGACGCCGACGACGGAGTCGATGCGGGTGGGCCCGATGCCCGAGCCGGTGCACGCACCGGCGGCGGTCGCCGAGGAGGAGGTGACGAACGGGTAGGTGCCGTGGTCGACGTCGAGCATGGTCGCCTGACCGGCCTCGAACAGGAGCGTCTCGTCGCGGTCCAGCGCCTGGTTGAGCACGAGCGAGCAGTCCGCGACCATCGGTTGGAGCCGGTCGGCCCACGCCAGCAGCGCGTCGACGGTCTCCTCGACGGTGACCGCGCGGCGGTTGTAGACCTTGACGAGGATCTGGTTCTTGAGCTCGAGGGCGCCCTCGACCTTCTCGTGCAGGATCTTCTCGTCGTAGAGGTCCTGGATGCGGATGCCGACGCGGTTCATCTTGTCGGCGTACGTCGGCCCGATGCCGCGGCCCGTGGTGCCGATCTGGCGCTTGCCGAGGAAGCGCTCGGTCACCTTGTCCAGCGTGCGGTTGTACGGCGGGATGACGTGCGCGTTCGAGCTGACCAGCAGCCGGGAGACGTCGATGCCACGGGTCTCGAGGTGGTCCAGCTCCGAGAACAGCACCTGCAGGTCGACCACCACGCCGTTCCCGATCACCGGCGTGACGCCGGGGCTGAGGATGCCCGAGGGCAGCAGGTGGAGGGCGTACTTCTCGTCGCCGATCACCACCGTGTGGCCCGCGTTGTTCCCGCCGTTGAACTTCACGACGTAGTCGACGCGCGAACCGAGCTGGTCGGTCGCCTTGCCCTTGCCCTCGTCGCCCCACTGGGCGCCGACGACGACAACTGCTGGCATGAGCTTCTCCTGGTCGGATGCGGTGAGCGGTGGTGCGGGTGGTGCTGGTGGTGCGGCCGGCGCTGTTCTGGTGGTCTACCCGGCGGTCTCGACCGGCGGACCCATGGGGACGCCGTCGCGCAGGGCGAGCGCCGCCGTCGGGTCGGACTGGGCGACGAACTCGGCGATCCGCTCGGCCTCCTCGTCCTCGCCGATCCGCGCGGCGGCCTCGCCGAGGGCGAGGAGCGCGGCGAGGAAGCCGCGGTTGCTCGGGTGGCTCACGGGGACGAGGCCCTGGCCGCGCCAGCCGGCGCGGCGCAGCGCGTCGAGCCCGCGGTGGTAGCCGACGCGCGCGTACGCGTAGGCGGCGACGGCGTCGGGACCGTGCGCTCCGGCGTCGAGCTCGGCGCGCGCGAGCAGGGCCCACGCGAGGGAGGAGTCGGGGTGCGCGACGGCGGCGGCGCGCAGGGCGGCCGCGTCGTCGGTGCGGACGACGCCGTCGTGCAGGCCGAGCTGGTCCGCGACGGCGAGGTCGGGGTGGTCCGCGGGCAGCAGCGTCGCCGGCGGACCGACGGGGACGGCGGTACCGAGGGTCTCGTGACTCACGGCCGTCATCCTGCCACTCCCCTGCGACGCGACCTCGGGCGAGCCCACCGCGCCGGCCGGCGCGGGCGCCGCAGCGACGAACGGCGGCCCCGCAGACACGCCTCGGGGCGGAGCGTCACCGCTCCGCCCCGAGACACGTCGTGCGTCAGTCGCTCAGTCGATCGCTCGTCAGGACAGCTTGGTCCCGGCGCTGCGCAGCTGCTGGCAAGCCTCGACCACGCGGGCTGCCATGCCGGCCTCGGCGAGCTTGCCCCAGGCGCGCGGGTCGTACGCCTTCTTGTTGCCGACCTCGCCGTCGATCTTGAGCACGCCGTCGTAGTTGCTGAACATGTGGCCGGCCACGGGACGCGTGAACGCGTACTGGGTGTCGGTGTCGATGTTCATCTTGACGACGCCGTGGTCGACGGCCGCGGAGATCTCCTCGGCGGTCGAGCCCGAGCCGCCGTGGAACACGAGGTTGAACGGCTTGTCCTTACCGAGCTTGGCGCCGACGGCGTCCTGGATCTCCTTGAGGATCTCCGGACGCAGCTTCACGGCACCCGGCTTGTAGACGCCGTGCACATTGCCGAACGTCAGAGCCGTGAGGTAGAGGCCCTTCTCGCCCGAACCAAGCACCTCGACCGTACGCAGGCCGTCCTCGACCGTGGTGTACAGCTTCTCGTTGATCTCCGCGACGTGGCCGTCCTCCTCGCCGCCGACCACGCCGACCTCGATCTCGAGGATCGTGCGTGCCGCCTGGGAGAGCTCGAGCAGCTCGGCCGCGATCGTAAGGTTCTCCTCGATCGGAACGTCGGAGCCGTCGTACATGTGGCTCTGGAACGTGGGCAGGCCGCCGTTCTTGACCTGCTCGGCCTCGATGGCCAGCAGCGGCTTGACCCAGGAGTCGAGGTTCTTCTTCACGCAGTGGTCGGTGTGCAGCGCGATGGTCACGTTGTAGTTCTTCGCGACCTCCTTCGCGTACGCGGCGAGCGCGAGGGAGCCGGTGACGCGGTCCTTGATCGTCGAGCCGGACGCATACTCGGCGCCACCCACCGAGACCTGGATGATGCCGTCGGACTCCGCCTCGGCGAAGCCCTGGATGGCGGCCGTGACCGTCTGGGAGGAGGTGATGTTGATCGCGGGGTAAGCGAACGAGCCGGCCTTGGCCCGCTCGATCATCTCGGCGTAGACCTCGGGGGTTGCGATGGGCATGGAAGATGCTCCTTGAGTTCAGGTACTCGCTGGGTGATCGCCAGATCGTGGTCAAGTCTGGCACGGTCGCAGGTCGGGTGGCTCGGGACTTGCGTCACCCGTGCTGGCTCGACGGCTCGGGCGGATCGGGCTGCTCGGGCCCCTCGGGCTGCTCGGGCAGCGGAAGGTGCTCGCGCGCCCACGCGTACATCCCGATCGCCGCGGCCGCGCCGGCGTTGATCGACCGCGTCGATCCGTATTGCGTGATGTGACGGACCTCGTCGCAGGCCGCGAGCAGCTCCGCGCTCAGCCCGGTTCCCTCGGACCCGATCACGAGCATCGCGTGGCGCGGCAGCCCGCCGCGCTCGAGCGGCACCGAGCCGGGCACGTTGTCCAGGCCGACGACGGCGAGCCCCGCCTCGCGCGCCCAGCGCGCCAGCTCCGCCGGTCCCGCGTGGTGGTGCACGTGCAGGTAGCGGTCGGTCACCATCGCCCCGCGCCGGTTCCACCGCCGCCGCCCGACGACGTGCACGCCCGCCACGTTGTACGCGTTCGCCGTACGCACCACCGAGCCGATGTTGAGGTCGCGCGTGAGGTTCTCCCACGCCACGTGTAGGGGTGCGCGCCGGGTGTCGAGATCGGCGACGATCGCCTCGACGCGCCAGTAGCGGTAGCGGTCGAGCACGTTGCGGCGGTCGCCGTTCGTGAGCAGCTCGGGGTCGTAGCGGTCGTCGAGCTCGCCGTGCTCGCCGGTGGGCCAGGCGGCCGGGCCGCCCGGCCAGGGCCCGACGCCGACGGCGAGCGCGCCGTCGCGCTCGTGCTCGCAGTCGGGCTGCGGGTCGGGTGCGCCGTCGGGCTCGATGGTCACCCCTAGATTCTCGCCCGCCGGCGCTTCCCACGTGGACAACGGCCACCGCCCCGTCGTCCGCGAGGGCGCTCCGCCCCCTCCGCGAGGGCGCTCCGCCCACCCCAGACGCGGTCCTGCCCGCTCGGCGCGCCTCACGTGGACACGGCCACCGCCACGTCCACCTCAGACGCGCCCACGCACCCCTCGGCGCGTCCCACGTGGACACGGCCACCGCTACGTCCACCTCAGACGCGCCCACGCACCCCTCGCCGCGTCCCACGTGGACACGGCCACCGCTACGTCCACCTCAGACGCGCCCACGCACCCCTCGCCGCGTCCCACGTGGACACGGCCACCGCCACGTCCACCTCACACGCGCCCACGCACCCCTCGCCGCGTCCCACGTGGACACGGCCACCGCCACGTCCACCTCACACGCGGCCCGCCTACCCCTTTCACCCCGCGCTCGTCCCCCCGGTTGTCCCCAAAACACGGCGATGCGGCCTCCCGGTCAGCCATCTACAGCCCGCAGGCGCGGCAGGCGTCAAACGTCGTCTCATGAGCACATGACTACCGACCCCCTCGCCGACCTACTCACTCCGCCGCAGGGTCTCGATCCCTCCGGGCAGGTCCTCGGTCGCAGCTTCGCGCCAATTCCCGAGCCACTGCTGGCGCTCGCTCGGACGCAGTGGGGCCTCGTCTCTACTGCCCAGTGCGCCGCACACCATGTGGACGGCGATCGCCAACGGCGCCTGGTCGCCGCGGGTCGCTGGATCGCGGTCGCGCCACACGTCCGGCTGGTCGTGCCGGATGCCGTCGAACGGACCGACTGGCCGAACCGGACCGCACAGCGGGGAATGGTCGCCGTGCTCTTCGGCGGCCCACGCACTCTCGCGTCCGGACTGGCGGCACTCTCGCTCGCGGGGGTGCAGGGAGCGCCGATCACCTACCGGCCCGAGGTGTCGACGTTCTCCACGCGCAGACGCTCCGTCCCGGCCGTCCATGTCCGACGGCTGCGAGCGGAGACGTCCGAGAACCCGCGGCCCCGGCTAGCGCTCAGGCTCCCCATGGGCCTGGTCACCGCGCCGGCCACTGCGCTCGCGCAGGTCCTGCCGAGCTGCGATGTCGAGCTCGCGACGTGCCTGCTCGACTCCGGTCTGCACTCGGGCCGGCTCACCGAACGAGACCTCGACGACGTGGCCGCGATGGTCGCGGGTCGCCGTGGCGCCGTGACACTCCGCGAGGCCCGACGCCGCCGCGACCGCCGCTCCGAGTCTCCGTTCGAGACCCGCACCCGGCTGCAGTGCGAGGATCAGGGAACTCCGCCCGACGATCTCCAGCGCGTCGTGCGCACTCGCGAAGGAGGCTTCATTGCTCGGTGCGACCTCGTCTGGGAAATCGGTGGCGGCAGGCTGCTGATCATCGAACTCGACGGTGCGCATCACCGCAAGAACGGTCAGATCCACGTGGACAACGCGCAGGACAACGCCCTCTCGGCTCTCGGCCACCGCGTCTTCCACTTCGCGTGGCACCAGCTCGCGACGGGTGAGATCTGGCGCACGGTCATGCGAGTGCTCATCGAGGAGGGCCACTACCGCCCGCTGCTCGCGGGCTGACGGTGGACAAGGCCACCATCATGTCCACCCCACACGCGGCCACGCTCCCTCGGCGCGCCCCACGTGGACACGGCCACCACCACGTCCACCTCACACGCGGCCCCGGCCCCCTCGGCGCGCCCCACGTGGACACGGCCACCACCACGTCCACCTCACACGCGGCCCCGGCCCCCTCGGCGCGCCCCACGTGGACACGGCCACCGCCACGTCCACCGCACACGCGCCCACCACCCCCGCGGCGCCAACTGGGCGGCGAGCGAAGGCGGGAGGAGGCGGCGCCGTCGTGCACGTGTGCGGTCCGTGTGAAGAGGTGATGAGATCGCCCACGGGCAGGATCCTCGACCCACCGGCGCGGCTACCGTGGTCCGGTGCCCCTCCTCGATCTCGCGCCCCTGCTCGCCGACGCGTCCACCCACACCGGCGAGATCGTCGCGCTCGGACCGGACTGGCTGAACGCCGAGAGCCTCATCGAGCGGTTCGGTGATGCCGCACTCATCGGCATCGTGGCCGTGATCTTCATCGAGACCGGGCTGCTGTTCCCCTTCCTCCCGGGCGACTCGCTGCTGTTCACCGCAGGGGCGCTCGTGGCGCAGGACGAGCTCACGATCAATCTGCCGCTGCTGCTCGTGCTGCTGTTCGCGGCCGCGTTCCTCGGGGACCAGCTCGCGTACTTCATCGGGCGCAAGTTCGGATCCCGACTGTTCAGGAACCCCGACGCGCGCGTCCTCAAGCCGCAGTACATCCAGCAGGCGCACGACTACTTCGAGAAGTACGGCGGTCGCACGATCGTGCTGGCGCGGTTCGTGCCGATCGTCCGCACCTACGCGCCGGTCGCCGCCGGGATGAGCCGGATGAACTACCGGCACTTCGTCTCCTACAACGTGATCGGCGCGTTCGTCTGGACCGTCGGGATCACGCTGCTCGGCTACGGGCTCGGCAACCTCACGTTCGTGAAGGAGAACATCGAGGCGATGCTCGTGGTGATCGTGCTGATCTCGGTGCTGCCGATGGTGGTCGAGATCTGGCGCGCGCGACGCGAGGCGAAGACGTCGCCCGGTGAGGCCGCGCTCGACGTCGCGACCGGGCAGGCGCTCTCCGAGGACCCCGAGGCTCCCGGCGAGCGGTAACGATCCGCGCAGGCACGACGGCGTGACTCGCGATCACTGACACGGTCGCGCCGCGTGCAACCCAGTGCACGAACGCACGCCGCGGTCGATACTCCTCCTCATGACGAGCACCACCCGGCCGCTGGACGCGCTGCGGACCGGCCACGTCCGCGCCCGCGCCCGGACGTCCGCGACGCGGCGCCCTAGGTTCTCGGCGCGAGGCGCGACGGCGTGGCTCGCCGTCGGACTGGTGGTCGCGGGGAGCGCCACCGGATGCTCGAGCGACGGCGACGGCGACGGCGACAGCGACAGCGACGAGCCACACCTCACGGTGCTCGACGGCATCCGGGTGACGAGCGAGGAGCCCGACGGGTTCGAGGGACCGCTGACCCAGCTGCTGGGGTGGGCGGGTGCGATGGGGCAGAGCCCGCAGGAGTACGTGGACCAGCAGCGTCGCTGGCAGGACGCCGTCGCCGCGTGCATGACCAAGCAGGGGTTCGACTACGAACCCGTCCTGCCCTCGGTTGCCGACATCGCGGTCGTGACGGATGGCCTCGTACCCGGCAGCGAGGAGTACATGGCGCAGTACGGGTACGGGATCTACACGCGCCCCCCCGCACCCCGGGGCGACCTCGTGGTGTCGGGGAACGGCGGCATGCCGGGCGGTCGGCCCTCATCCCCCACCGCTGCCGCGGCCTGGGACGAGGCGCTGTACGGCGTCGCGGTCGCGGTCGCGTGGGACGAGGACGGCAACGTCGTCGCGTCCACGTCCGAGGGAGGGTGCTCGTCCCAGGCGTCCGGCTACTCGTTCGACGACGGAACGCCCGAGCAGGCGCTGCTGGACGAGGTCGACCGGTTCTTCGAGGGGCGCGCGGACGACCCGGCCTTCGACGACCTCAACCGCGAGTGGGCCGCGTGCATGCGCGAGTCCGGCTACTCCTACGCGAGCCCAGCGCTCGCCATCAAGGACCTGCGCAGCACCTTCGACCCCGAGAACACCGGCACGATCTCGTGGGACGAGAACGAGGACGCCGATGTGCTCGCCGAGCTGCGCACACTCGAACCCGAGATCGGGGCCGCCGACTTCGCGTGCCGACAGGTGGTGGACTACGTGCCGCGGTATCGCGTGATCGCGGTCGGCCTCGAGCAGGAGTTCCTGGACCGCTACCGGGACGCTCTCGACGCGCTCGTCGAGCGGGCCGCGGGCGGGTCAACATCGCCGACGACGGCGTCGCCCACCTCTCGCTGAGGCAGAGATCCTCTCGCAGGCGGCAGAGATCCTCTCGCGCACGCCAAAGATCCTCTCGCGCACGCCAAAGATCCTCTCGCGCACGCCAAAGATCCTCTCGCGCACGCCAAAGATCCTCTCGCGGGGGACAGCGACGTCAGCGGGTAGCGGGCAGCCCCAGGTCCTCGGTGTCGAGGATCCAGATGTACGGCAGGCCCGTCTCCGCGACCGCCTCCCGCGCGCCCGTGTCGCGGTCCACGACGACGGCGCACGCCACCACCTCGGCGCCCGCGGCGCGCAGCGCCTCGACGGCAGTCAGGACCGAGCCGCCCGTGGTGGAGGTGTCGTCGAGCGCGACGACGCGCCGACCCGCGACGTCCGGCCCCTCGACCTGGCGCCCCATCCCGTGCTCCTTGGCGGCCTTGCGCACGACGAAGGCGTCGAGCTCGAGCCCGCGCGACGCGGCCGCGTGCAGCATCGCCGCGGCCACGGGGTCGGCCCCCATCGTGAGGCCGCCGACGGCGTCGATGTCGTCGGGCCCGAAGCCCTCCTCCTCGAGCCGGTCCAGCAGCAGGTGACCGATCAGCGGCGCGGCCTCGTGGTGCAACGTCGCCCGCCGCATGTCGACGTAGTAGTCGGCCTCGCGCCCGGACGCGAGGGTCACCCGCCCGTGCACGACGGCGAGGGTGCTCACGAGCTCGGCCAGACGTTCCTTCGGGGTGCTCACGGGCGCCAAGCCTAGTAACGACTCAGAACCGCCGGCTGACGCGGCGCACGAGCGAGCGCGGCGCGAGGCGCAGGCCCAACGACGCCAGCCGGTACCGCAGCGACGGCGTCACCTCCGCCTTCCCCGCGGCCACCGCCGCCAGCGTGTCGGCGACCACCCGGTCCGCACTCAGCCACGCTAACGCCGGTGCGCCGCTCGCCTTCCACCCTGCGCGCTCGTGGAACTCCGTGCGGGTGAGCCCCGGGTTGACCACGGTCGCGGTGACGCCCGTGCGGGCCAGCGTCCGCGCGAGCCCCTCGGTGAACACCCGCACCCACGCCTTGTGCGCCGAGTAGGTCCCGGAGGTCATGACGCCAGCGACCGAACCGACGTTGACGATCGCTCCGTGGCCGCGCGGCACCATCGCGTCGCACGCGGCGCGGGAGAGCACGAGCACTGCGCCGACCATGGCTGTGAGGGCGTCCACCTCCTCGCGCGCGGACGTGCGCAGGAACGACCCACCCAAGCCGTACCCGGCGTTGTTGACGAGCAGGTCGACCGGTCGCTCGCCGTCGCGCACTCGCTCGGCCACACGCTCGACGTCGGAAGGGTGGGCGAGGTCGGCCGTCATCACCTCGACCTCGACGTGCGCCGCGGCACGGAGCTGGGCGGCGAGCGTCTCGAGCCGGTCCGTGCCGCGCGCGACGAGCACGAGGCCGTGTCCGGACTCGGCAAGCTGCCAGGCGAACTCGCGGCCGAGCCCGGCGCTCGCGCCGGTGATGAGGGCGGTGGGCATGGTGCCCATGCTGCCGCACGCCGACGCCGACGCCGAGCCGTGAGCGTCGGTCCTCCCGGATACGGTGGAGCCATGCGGATCGCCACCTGGAACGTCAACTCGATCCGAGCGCGCGTGGACCGGGTGACGGCCTGGCTCGAGCGCTCGGACGTCGACGTCCTGGCGATGCAGGAGACCAAGTGCAAGGACGCGCAGTTCCCCGTCCTGCCGTTCGAGGCCGCCGGCTACGAGGTCGTCCACCACGGCCTCAACCAGTGGAACGGCGTCGCGATCGCGTCGCGCGTCGGGGTGTCCGACGTCGAGCCGGCCTTCCCCGGTCAGCCCGGCTGGGGAGAGCCCGCCGCGGCGGAGGCGCGGGCGCTCGGCGCCACGTGCGGCGGGGTCCGGGTGTGGAGCCTGTACGTCCCGAACGGACGCGAGGTCGCCGACCCGCACTACGTCTACAAGCTGGGCTGGCTCGCGGCGCTGCGCGACGCGGCGAAGGAGTGGACGAGCCCCGACGCGCCGCCCACCCTCCTCGTCGGCGACTGGAACGTGGCGCCTCGGGACGAGGACGTGTGGGACCCGGCCTTCTTCGAGGGCCGCACGCACGTCACGGCGCCCGAGCGGGACGCGCTCACGGCGCTCGAGGACGTCGGCTTCACCGAGCTCACGCGCGCCTACACCGAGGGTCAGTTCACGTACTGGGACTACACCCAGCTGCGGTTCCCCAAGCGCCAGGGCATGCGGATCGACCTCGCGTACGGCTCGCCGTCGGCCGCGGCTCATGTCGTCGGTGCGGCGATCGACCGCGAGGAGCGCAAGGGCAAGGGCGCGAGCGACCACGCTCCGGTCGTGCTGGAGCTCGACACGTGAGCGGTCGCTCCTCGGACGACCGCCCGGACGTCCCGCCGGTTCCCGTGGTGCCGCAGGCGCCCGGCGCCGCGCCCGCGCGCAGCCCGTACGCGCATCCGGTCACGCCCGCACCGGCGCACACGGATCCGGGCGCCACGTCCTACGGCCCGACGACGGCGTCACCGATCTCGCCTGCACCGCCCTCGGCTCCGGCCCCGGGTTACGGCTTCACCGACCCGACGCGCTCGCCCTACGCCCCGCCCGAGACCGGCCCGCGGCCGCCCGACCTGTCCACCCCGCAGGGTGTCGGCCCGGCCGAGGTGATGCCCGAGATCGCCAAGCCGCCCCTGGACCCGGTCTCCGTCACCGCGGTGGTGAGCGGCGCCGTCGGGCTCGGTCCGGTGGCCGTGGTGCTCGGCGCGCTGGGGCTGCGTCGGACCTCGACGCGCTGGCTGCGCAGCACGACCATCGCCGGCGTCGGGCTCGGCCTCGGCGTGCTGGGGACGATCGGCTGGGGGGTGCTCGCCGTCGTCGCCGCGCTGGGCGGGTTCGGTGGGGCGTCCGCGGATCCGGTCCCGGGCGACGTCGACGCGCCGCGGACCGTGCAGGCCAGTGCCCTCGCGCGCGGCAACTGCGTTGAGCACCTGCCGCCGCAGCAGGAGGTCGGCGAGCTTGCGCTCGTGCCGTGTGCGCAGCCGCACCTCGCGCAGGTTGTCGACGTCATCACGCTCGACGTCGACACCTACCCCGGTCCGGACGCCGCCGTCGAGCAGGGCGAGGCGGCGTGCGCGACGGCGTTCGGCGCGTTCGACACCGACGACGCCGCGTTCCTCGAGTGGTGGCTCGTGCCGAGCCCGGCGGCATGGGACGACGGCGTGCGCACCGTCGCGTGCCTCGTGCGGTCCACCCAGGGTCAGGTCGAGACCGACCTGGTGAACTGACGCGGCCGGTAGGTTGCTCGCATGACGACGCCGTACGGCCGCGACCCCGACGCCGGCCCGCCCGCGCAACCTCCCGTCCAGCCGGGTGCGCAGGCCGGGCCGCAGCAGCCGACGACGCCCCCCACCTCCGCGTGGGGCGTGCCGGGGACCGGCGCGCCGGCGGCGCAGAGCCAGTCGCAGGCCCAGGGTCCGACGCCCTCCGCGCAGTGGTCGGGCGCCCCGCAGCAGGGCTACGGCCAGCAGCAGCCGACGGCCTACACCGCGCCGCAGTACGCGGCGCAGAGCCCAGCCACTCCCCCGCCCGGAGCACCTGGCGCGCCGGGAGGCGGTGCACCCACCGGCCCCGCCACCCCGCCGACCTCGCGTACCGGCAACCCCGGCGCGGGTCTCGGCTGGCTCGGCGCCGCGCTCGGCCTGCTCGTCGGCTTCGTCGGGATCGTGCTGGGCGCCATGTCGATCAGCCGGTCGCGCGCTGCGCGCGCGAGCATCACTCCCGGGGTCGTGGCGGTGGTGGTCGGCGCCGTTCAGGTCATCGCCCTCATGGTGACCATCGGGCTGCTCATCGCGCGCGGACTCGGCGGGTCGGTGATGGGTAGCAACCCGGGCGACACCGACTCGGCGCGGGAGATCGAGGTGACCGAGCTGTCGCTGGGCAACTGCATCGAGGAGATGACCTGGGACGGCGCGCCGGTGCTGCAGGTGCCGTGCGCGGACGCCCACACGGCCGAGGTGATGTCCCAGTTCGAGGCGAGCGGCAACGCCTACCCGGGCGAGGACGAGCTGTGGGACCAGGCGCAGGACAGCTGCACCGGGATGACGGTGCCGAGCGGGGTCGACACGACGAACCTCTTCTACGACGCCGTCGTCCCCACGCTCGACGACTGGGACAGCGGGCACCGGATGGTGTCGTGCCTCCTCGTGAGCGACGGCGCCACGATGTACGGCAGCGCGACGGCGGGAGACCTTCGCGTGCAGTGAGGCGACGGACGCGCTGAGCGCTCGCCGTCGGGCGTCTCACGCGTCGACGAGCAGCCGCTCCGCGGTGGACCGGTCGGTGACGATGCGAGTCCGACGGCCCGATCGGGATGCCCGACGTCTTCGTGCGCCTCGACGACGAGCGCCAGGAGGTCGAGGGGTTCGGCGCCGCGTTCAACGAGATGGGCTGGCTTGCGCTGGCCCACCTCGAGGAGTCCCAGCGCACCGAGATCCTCCGCGAGCTCTACGCGCCGGGGGTCGGCGCGGGCCTCACCACGGGCCGCCTGCCCGTCGGCGCCAACGACTTCTCGCGCGACTGGTACTCCTACGACGAGGTCGCCGGTGATCTCGAGCTCGAGCACTTCAGCGTCGCGAACGACCTGGACACCCTCGTGCCGTTCGTCCGCGCCGCCCAGGTCTTCCCGAGCTGCACCTGGGCGCCGTCCCGGGGTCGGGGTGCAGTGACACGGCAAGGGCGCTCTGCCGTTCCTGCACCCCGAGCTGCGGATCTACCAGACCGAGCAGGAGTGCGGCGACGGTTGCAACGACTGGCGCTACGCCCGCTACTCCTGGGACCTCATGACGCGGTTCCTCCTCGGCGGAGCCTCGGCCTACCACTACTGGAACATCGCGCTCGAGAGCGGCGGTGTCATCCGATGGGGCTGCTACCAGAACTCGCTCGTCGTGGTCGACCCGGCCATGCGCACGTACGAGTACACGCACGAGTACTACGTGCTCAAGCACGTGAGCCACGCCGTTGCACCCGGCGCCCGGCTCGTCTCGACGCTCAGCTACACCGGGTACGAGAACCAGCTCGCGTTCCGCAACCCGGACGGCTTGCTCGTGCTCGTCGTCCAGAACGACGGCGGGAGCGACCTGCCGATCTCGATCCTCGTCGGCGACCAGGTCGTGCGGCCGGTGCTGCCGGCGGACTCGCTGAGCACGTTCGTCCTCGAGGTCTGACGCGGTGGGCACTCGACCGCTGCAGGATGTGTCCTGCTAGGTGGGTCGCAGGTCGACGATGCGAAAGACCTGCTTGACGTCTTACAGACGCATCGGCGTGCCCTGTGCCACCATGCCGCCATGCGGAAGCGCCCGCGACTCTCGACCCCCCGTGTGGCTGCCGTGCTCGTGACTCTCGCACTTGCGAGCTGCACCTCACCCTCCTCGCCGGAGTCGCAGGTGACGCCTGCAACGGTGACGGCTTCCGCCTCATCGGCCACGGCGGCCGCCAGCGTCTCCGCGCGATCGTCAACCACGGCCGCCAGCACCGCGATCCACACCAACGAGCCGACTCCCGCCGTGACGCCGACACCAGCGCCGCTCCTGACGTTCGATCCCACCCTCTCCATCGAGACCACCGGCGATCTGTCCGAACTGGCAGGCGCGCCCCAAGATTTCGTCGACTTCGTCGCGTCGATGCTTGGAGCGGCGGACACCTGCAGCGTCACCGTGGGGGTTGACGCGGTGGATCCGGCTGGGTGGGCCGTCGGCTTCTGGGAGGCTTGTGGCGGAGCCGCCACCATCTGGAAGCGTACGGACGTTGGTTGGGTCGAGGTGGCCGGTAGTCAAGACCTCTGGTCCTGCGACGACCTCGAAGCCGCCAAGGTGCCCCCGGAACTGCTGACGTCGAGAACCGGAAAGCCCTCGCTGTGCTACGACACCGACGGCACGCAACCGTACGACGGGCAGTAGGAGGCCCTCGCGTCAGAGCCGCGCGAGCTCCGGCGCGAGTGCGGCGATCCCGGCGTACACGTCCTCCTCGAGGGCGAACAGCGTACCCGGGATCGGGGCGTGCACCACGATCTCGGTGATCCCGACCTCGGCGTACGCGGCCGCAGCCTCGCCGAACGCGGCCGGGCTCGCCGTCGTGTCCTCCGGGAGAAAGCCCGTCAGCAGGATGCGCTCGATCGCGCCCGGATCGCGCCCGACGGCGTCGCACGCCTCCTCCAGGCGGCCCACCTGGGCGCGCACCGCGGCTCGCGAGATGTCGGGCGTGCCGCCCTCGAACGTCGCAGGATCGCCCGTCGTGACCCACGCCTGACCGAGCTCCGCGGCGAGGCGCAGGCCGCGCGGACCCGTCGCGGCGACGGCGAACGGCACCCGCGGCGCCTGGACGCACGCGGGGATCGTGCGGGCCTCGACCGCGCGGTAGTGCGCGCCGTTAAGGGTCGCGCTCGGCGTGGTGAGAAGGACGTCGAGGTGGCGCGTGAACTCCTCGAACCGGTCGTGCCGCTGTCGCGGGGTGAGCGCCGGCGTCCCGAGGATCGCGGCGTCGTAGCCGTCGGTGCCGGCGCCGAGGCCGAGCGTGAGGCGGCCGGCGCAGATCGCGTCGAGGGTGACGAGCTCCTTGGCGAGCGTGACGGGCGTGCGGAAGTTCGGCGTCGTGACGAGCGTGCCGAGCCGCAGCTCGGACGTGACGGACGCGGCGAGCGAGAGAGTGAGCAGCGCCTCGTACCAGGTCCCGTCGCGGAACGGCTCGCGCCAGTTGAGGTGGTCGTAGGTGTAGCCGGCGTGGAAGCCGAGATCCTCGGCCTCGCGCCAGCGCCGACGGGCCTCGCCCGGGGCGTGGACAGGCAGGATGCAGGTACTCAGCCGCATCTCGTCACCTTACGGGTCGATCGCGCCACAGCCGTGGACCCCTCTGCCGCGCGAACCCAGCGATCCGTGCCGGGCCACCGCGCGAACCCAGCGATTCGTGCCGGGTTCGGCCTCCGAACCGGCACAGATCGCTGGCACCACCACCGCGACCGGCACAGATCGCCGGCACCACCACCCCGACGGGCGCAGAACCGGTACCACCACCCCGACCGACAGCCCGGACGTATTGACTGGTCGCCCGTGCGCATTGACTGGTCAGATCGGAGCGCGGCGTCGCGCTCCCGCGTTCATGCAGGTCAGGGGCCCGGCAGTCGCGCCGACCCGGCCGGATCGCGATCTGGACAGTCAATGCGCACGGGCGACCAGTCAAAGTGCACCGGCATTCCGGCGACCCCCGGCGCGGGCACGCCGGACGCGCCTCCGACACAGCGCAAGCACCCCGTCCGGCCGTAGGGTGGCGCCGTGGCGCGCACCGCGGGGAACCGGCCCTCCACCCGGCCCTCGATGAGCGAGGTCGCGCGGCTCGCGGGCGTCTCCCCCGGCACGGTCTCGCACGTCCTCAACCATCCCGGCCGGGTCACCCCGGCCACGCGCGAGCGCGTCGAGCGCGCCATGGCCGAGATCGGCTACCGCCCCAACCGCATCGCGAGCTCGCTGGCCGCCGGTCGGTCCCGCGTCCTCGGCCTCGTGCTCACCGACCTGGGCAACTCGCTGTTCGTCGACATCGCGCGCGGCGCCGGGGCGGCAGCGGCCGCCGCGGGCATGAACGTGATCCTCGCCGACGGCGACAACCACGTCGGCCGCGAGCTCGAGCACCTGGAGATGTTCAGCGAGCTGCGCGTCGCGGGCGCCCTCATCACGCTGTCCGACGACGAGCACATGGCCGCGATCACGCAGGCCGCCCCGCGCGAGACACCCCTCGTCCTCGTGAACTTCACGGCGCCGACCGACCGCTACTGCAGCGTCGCCGTCGACAACGTGCTCGGCGCGCGCCTCGCCACCGAGCACCTCCTGAGCACCGGCCGGCGCCGCCTGGCGTTCGTCGGCGGCCCGGACGAGCTCCGCCCGATCCACGACCGCCGCGCCGGCTTCCGTGCGGTCCTCGCCGCCGCCGGGCTCGAGCCGGTGCTCGAGGTCGACCCCCCGGCCGTCAACCGTTCCGACGGCTTCGAGGCCGCCGGCGCGCTCCTGGCCGCGATTCGCGCCGGCCGTATCGACGGCGTCGTCGCCGCCACCGACCTCCTCGCCGCAGGCCTCATCCAGGGCCTCGCGGAGGCCGACGTCGACGTGCCCGGCACCGTCGCGGTCACCGGCTACGACGACAACCAGGCCGCCTGGGACGGACCCGTCCCGCTCACCACGATCGCCCAGCCGGGCGAGCAGATGGGCCGCCTCGCGACCGAGCTCACCGTCGAGGAGGCCCGCGCCCCCGAGCGTGCCGTCGCGGGCGAGGCGGAGCACGAGCACCGTGCGGTGGTGCTCGAGCCCCGCCTCGTCGTCAGAGCGTCGGCGCCGTAGCCAGCTCGCCGTCCGCCACAGAGCCATCAACACGCACGACGGCGTCGCTCAGGACCCACGGCGCGCTCACCTCGCCCGCCCCGTGCCCGACGGCGAACGGCGCCACCCCGGGCACGTCCACCTCGGCCGTGCACCCGACGGGCACGTGCCAGCGGACGGTGAGCTCGCCGTCGGCGATCTCCCACGCGACGCTCGCCTCGCCGTAGGGCGTGAGGTGCCGTGCGCCGGCGCAGGTGAGGCCGCCCCCCGGGCGCGGGGCGAGCCGCAGCGTGCGGTAGCCCGGTGAGGCGGGCGCGAGGCCCGCGACCACGCGGTGCAGCCAGTCCGCCACGGAGCCGAGGGCGTAGTGGTTGAAGGACGTCATGTCGCCGGGGTTCACCGTCCCGTCGGTGAGCATGGAGTCCCAGCGCTCCCAGATCGTCGTCGCGCCGAGGTCGACCATCGCGAGCCACGACGGCGAGCGGTGGCTCAGCAGCAGCGCGTACGCCTCCGCGAGGTGCCCGGTGTCCGCGAGCGCCTGCGTCACCACGGGGGTGCCGGCGAAGCCGGTCGCAACGCGGTACCCGCTCTCCCGGACGAGCTGCGCGAGGCGGGCTCCCGCGCGGTGGCGAGGCTCGCCGTCGGGCACGAGGCCGAACGCGAGGCCCAGGGCGAGCGCCGTCGTCGAGCGGTGCAGCGGGTCGCTCGAGCCCACGTAGCGCTCCTGGTAGGCGGCGCGGACCTCGCCCGCGAGCCGCTCGTAGCGCGCGGCCTCGGCGTCGCGACCCAGGGCCGCGTACGTCCGGGCGAGCACCGCGACCGACCGCGCGAGGTAGGCGGTCGCGACGAGGTGCGGGTCGGTCGTGGCGCGCATCGGGTCCTCGGGCGGCGCGCTGGGGTCGAGCCAGTCGCCCAGCTGCATGCCGGTGTCCCAGACGTGGTCCGGACCGGCGAGGTCGAGGACGCGGTCCACCCACGCCGTCGCGCTGGAGAGCTGACGCTCGAGCAGGCCGGTGTCGGCGGAGTCGGTGAACAGGTCGAACGGGGTTACCGTCGCGGCGTCGCCCCAGACGGCGATGTCCCAGGTGGGCTGCCAGAACCGGCCGCCGGGGATCCAGGGCACGTAGACGGGCACGGTGCCGAAGCGGCGCTGCTCGATGTCGAGGGTGCGCAGCCAGTCGGCGAGCATGCCGTGCACGTCGTAGAGGAAGGCTGCGGTCGGGGCGAACACCTGGATGTCGCCCGTCCAACCGAGGCGCTCGTCGCGCTGCGGGCAGTCCGTGGGGATGTCGACGAAGTTGGAGCGCAGGCTCCAGACGACGTTGTCGTGCAGGCGCTCGAGGTCGGGGTCGCTCGCGTGGAACCAGCCCGTGCGGGCCATGTCGGAGTGCAGGACGCGCGAGACTACGGCGCCGGGCGGGAGCGTGGCGGGCGATCCGGGCGATCTAGACGATCCAGACGATCCAGACGATCCAGACGATCCAGGCCACCCCGACACCTCCGCGTACCGGAACCCGTGGATCGTGAACCGCGGCTCCCACTCCAGTGCCTCGCCCGCGCTGACGACCTCGTCGGTGGAGGCCGCCTCGCGCAGCGTGCGTGTGTAGAGGTCGCCGTCCTGCAGGACCTCGGCGTGCCGCACGCGCACCACGGTCCCCGCCGACGCCGCCGGCACGCGCAGCCGCAGGTGGCCGGAGTGGTTCTGCCCGAAGTCGAGCAGGAACCGCCCCGGACCGGTCGGCGTGACGGTGACCGGCGCGAGCTCGTCGGTGCACCGCACGGGCGGGCCGTCGGGCGCGGCGAGCACCGACGCGTCGAACGGGTGAGTCACGACGGGGTGCCACGCGGCGTCGTCGAACCCGGACTCCGACCATCCGGCGGGCAGCAGCCGCGCGTCGAAGGTCTCGCCGTCGTAGAGGCTCGCGCGGGTGAGCGGGCCAGGCGCGCTGCGCCAGGCGTCGTCGGTCACGACGACGTGCCGCTCCCCGTCGCGCGTGGTCACCTCGAGCTGCGCGAGCAGCCCGACGTGCTCGCCGTAGATGTCCCACGTGCCGCCCTCGAACCCGAACCGGCCGCGGAACCAGCCGTCGGCGAGCCATGCGCCGATCGCGTTGGCGCCGGGCCGCAGGTGCTCGGTGACGTCGAACGTGAAGGTGCGCAGGCGCTCGTGGTACGGCGTCCAGCCGGGCAGCAGCTCGTCGCGGCCCACGCGAACACCGTTGACCTCGACCTGCGCGAGCCCGTGCGCCGTGACGTGCAGGCGCGCGGTGGCGCCCTCGAGGTCGCGCGGGAGGTCGACCTCGCGCCGCAGCAGCGGCGCGCGCCGTGTCTCGCGCGGCCCCTCGTCGTACCCGGGGCCGACCATCGCGGCCCGCCAGTCACCCGCGCCCAGCCCACGCTCCGCGGTGGCGCGCGCGCTCCAGGGGCTCCACTCGCCGTCGGGCGCCTGCACGCGCACCCGCACGCTCACGGCGTCGCGCGCGGCGAGCTCGGGGCCGGGCCACGGCACCAGCACCTGATCGGCCGAGTGCACGACGGCGTGGCCCGCCTCGGTCCGCCCGCTCGCCCCCCGCGTCACCTCCCAGGCGACCTCGTACGCCCGTTGGGCGTAGTCGGCGGGTGCGTGCGAAACCTGCCAGGACAGCCGCGGGGCCGCCTCACCGATGCCGAGCGCACCCGGCTCGTGGTGCTCGAAGCGCACGTGGTCGGGGGCCGCGACGGCGGTCATCGCTGGACGCGTCCGTCCGCGCTGGGGGCGACGGGGGCGTCGGTGACGGGCGCGTCGATGACGGGCGCGTCGGTGGGCTGGGCGGCGAGGGTGTCGGGCTCGGCGTCGGCGACCTTCGGGTAACGGCTGATCCAGAAGACCCCGATGAGGCCACCGGCCGCGATGCAGGCCGCGACGAACCAGAACAGGATGCTCGGGCTGGCCTCGAGGAGGGCGGGGGTCCAGAGCGCGACGAGTGCGGCGACCACGCGGGTGACGGCGATCATGACGCCCTGCGCGGTGCTGCGGTAGACGGTCGGGAAGAGCTCCTGGGCCCAGATCTTGAACATCGGCTCACCCGCGATGGCGCCGGCGATCGAGCCGATGACGCCCATCGTGACGAGGGTCCAGACCTGCGCGCCGAGCACCGCCGGCAGGACGTAGCCGAGCGTGTAGATCACGGCCATGACGGCGAACCAGCGCATCCGGTTGCGGCCGTCGACGATGCGCATGAGCAGGTAGGTGGCCGCGAACGCGATGAGGAACGTGATGAACGAGACCGTCGAGGCGAACCGCACGGTGGAGCCGGCGATGTTGACGTACATGAAGGTGCTGAACTGGCCGCCCGTGTTCGCGCCGACGTTGACCAGCGCGTAGAACAGCGAGACCGCGATCATCGGGGCGAGGAACGGGCCGCGCAGGAGCTGCTTGAGGGTGCCGACGTCGACCTTGTCGCCGGAGGCGTCGGCGACGACCTCGCCGTGGTGCGCGGCGGCCCACTGGGCCGACTCGGGGATCCGGGCACGCAGGACGAGCGTGACGATCGCGACGACCACGAGGTGGGCGTAGAGGATGCGGCCGCCGGCGAAGCCCATGTTCCCGACGATGATGCCGAGCAGCTGCGACGCCAGAATGCCGACGAGCCACAGGATGTGGGAGAAGGAGATGAGCTTGCCGCGCGCTCCCTTGGGCGCGCCCTCGGCGATCATCGCGAGGGAGACGGGCAGGTCCGCACCGACCGCGAAGCCGAGCGCCGCGACGCCGACGTAGAGCATGCCGACCGAGCCGGCCGTGAGCATGAGCGCGGCGCCGACGGTGTAGAGCGCCATCGTGACCATGAAGACGCGGCGGCGGCCGTACAGGTCGCCGAGGCGACCGCCGACGAGGGCGCCGGCCGCCATGAGGAACGTGAGGATGGCGGACAGCCCACCGATGTGGCCCGCGGTCAGGCCGAGCTGGTCCTGGTAGAGGACGAGCGCGGTGCCGGTGCTGATGATGGCGGCCGCGTCGAGGTAGGACGCCATGCCGGACACGGTGGTCCGGTACCAGGCCTGGCGCGGGATGTGGATGTCGGGTGACGCGGTGGTCGCCATCGGAGCTCCTGAGGATCGGCGGTGATCGTGTGCGGGGTGCGCCCGTCGGCCGGCGTCGGCTTGAAGCGCTTCAATTGATGCGCTTCAAAGCATGCGCCCGGGGTGTTGGGGCTGTCAACCCCTCGGTTGACAGGTCCTCCCGGGCCGCCGGCGAGACCCGCTACGCCACCGGCGCCTTGGCCTCGGGCCGCCGGCGAGACCCGTTACGCCACCGGCGCCTCGGCCCCGGGCCGCCGGCGAGACCCGCTACGCCACCGGCGCCTCGGCTCCGACCCGCAGCGTGAGCCCCGCGGCGTCGCCCGCCACGCGGTCCACCACCACGGTGTCGCCGTCGTGCACCTGCCCGGCCAGCAGCAGCCGCGCCAGCGCGTCGCCGATCTCGCGCTGCACGAGCCGCCGCAACGGCCGCGCGCCGTACGCGGGGTCGTACCCCTCGAGCGCGAGCCACTCGCGCGCCGCCGGCGTGACGTCGAGCCGCAGCCGACGGTCCGCGAGCCGCGCCGCGAGCCTGTCGATCGAGAGGTCCACGATCGCCCCGAGCTCCTCGAGCGTGAGCGGCTCGAAGATCACCACGTCGTCGAGCCGGTTGAGGAACTCCGGCTTGAACGACGCACGCACGGCGCCCATCACGATCTCTCGCTTGGCCTCGTCCGACAGCGTCGGGTCGACCAGCGCCTGCGAGCCGAGGTTCGACGTCAGCACGAGGATCACGTTGCGGAAGTCGACGGTGCGACCCTGGCCGTCGGTGAGCCGACCGTCGTCGAGCACCTGCAGCAGGATGTCGAACACCTCCGGGTGCGCCTTCTCGACCTCGTCGAGCAGCACCACCGAGTAGGGCCGACGCCGCACGGCCTCGGTGAGCTGGCCACCCTCCTCGTATCCCACGTACCCCGGAGGCGCGCCGACCAGGCGCGCGACCGCGTGCTTCTCGGAGTACTCCGACATGTCGATGCGCACCATGGCGCGCTCGTCGTCGAACAGGAAGTCCGCGAGCGACTTCGCGAGCTCCGTCTTGCCCACGCCGGTCGGGCCAAGGAACAGGAACGAGCCCGTCGGGCGGTCGGGGTCGGAGATGCCGGCCCGCGAGCGCCGTACCGCGTCGGACACGGCGGCGACCGCGGCCCGCTGCCCGATCAGCCGCTGCCCCAGCACGTCCTCCATCCGCAGCAGCTTGGCGGTCTCGCCCTCCAGCAGCCGGCCGGCGGGAATGCCGGTCCATGCGGCGACCACCTCGGCCACCTCGTCCGGCCCCACCTTGTCCGCGATCATCGGCTCGACGGCGGAGGCACCCGTCCCGTCGTGCGCCTCCTCCTCACGCTCGGCGGCCAGGAGCTCGGCCTCGACCGCCGGGATCTCGCCGTACTGCAGCCGGCTCGCCGTCGTGTAGTCGGTCTCGCGGACCGCGCGGTCCAGCGCCGTGCGCAGCTCGTCGAGCTTGACGCGCAGCTCACCGACCCGGTTGTGCCCGGCCTTCTCGGCCTCCCACCGGGCGGTGAGCGCGCCGAGCTCCTCGCGGGCGTCGGCCAGGTCGGCACGCAGCCGCTCCAGCCGCTCGCGGGACGCGGGGTCCTCGGCCTTCTCCAGCGCGAGCTCCTCCATCTCCATGCGCGTGACGGAGCGCTGCAGCACGTCGATCTCCACGGGCGAGGAGTCCAGCTCCATCCGCAGCCGCGAGGCGGCCTCGTCGATCAGGTCGATCGCCTTGTCCGGGAGCTGACGTCCGGTGATGTAGCGGTCGGACAGCGTCGCGGCCGCCACGAGCGCCGAGTCAGCGATGGTGACCTGGTGGTGCGCCTCGTAGCGCGGCGCGATGCCGCGCAGGATCGCGACGGTGTCCTCCACCGACGGCTCGCCCACGAACACCTGCTGGAACCGGCGCTCGAGCGCCGGGTCCTTCTCGATGTTCTCGCGGAACTCGTCCAGCGTCGTCGCGCCGATCATCCGCAGCTCACCGCGCGCGAGCATCGGCTTGAGCATGTTGGAGGCGTCCATCGCGCCCTCGCTCGCGCCGGCACCGACGACCGTGTGGAGCTCGTCGATGAAGGTGACGACCTCGCCGTCGGACCCCTTGATCTCCTCGAGGACCGCCTTGAGCCGCTCCTCGAACTCGCCGCGGTACTTCGCGCCCGCGATCATCGAGCCGAGGTCGAGAGAGATGAGGCGCTTGCCGCGCAGGGACTCGGGGACGTCGCCGTCGACCATCCGCTGCGCGAGGCCCTCGACGACCGCGGTCTTGCCGACGCCGGGCTCGCCGATGAGGACCGGGTTGTTCTTCGTGCGGCGCGAGAGGACCTGGATCACCCGCCGGATCTCGGAGTCACGCCCGATGACGGGGTCGATCTTGCCCTCGCGGGCGCGCGCCGTGAGGTCCTGGCCGTACTTCTCCAGCGCCTGGAACGACCCCTCGGGGTCGGGGCTGGACACCTTGCCCGCGCGGATCGTGGGTAGCGCCCCGGCCAGCGCGTCGCGCGTGGCGCCGACGCCCCGGAGCGCATCGCCCGCGCTGCCCTGGCTCGCCGCGAGCGCCATGAGCAGGTGCTCGGTGGACACGTAGTCGTCGCCCAGCGCGCGCGCCTCCTCGCCCGCGGCGGTGAGCACCGCGAGCAGCGGGCGGGAAGCGGTGGGCTGCGACGCCGTCGCGCCGCTCGCGGACGGCAGCGCGGTGAGGACGCCGCGCACGCGCTGCGCGAGCGCGACGCGGTCGGCGCCCACGGCAGTGAGGAGCGCGACGGCGATCCCGTCGGTCTGCTCCAGGAGTGCGGCCAGGAGGTGAGCCGGCTCGAGCGAGGGGTTGCCGGCCGCGGTCGCGGCCTGCAGCGCCGAGGCGATCGCCTCTTGCGACTTGGTGGTGAGCTTGTCGTTCATGCTGCTCCTTGGTGCGGGGACACGTCTCTGCGAGGGACAACCTCCGGCAAGTTGAGTGTATTCCGCTCAAGTTGCTGTGGCGAGGGTGATCGTGGCGGCTCAGCTCGCGCTCGCAGGACCGGGCGCCGACGCGGCGGCGATCCTCGACGTCGCCTACGCGCCGCTGCCGTTCCTGTCCTGGCTGCCGAACCTGCTGGTCGCGGAGTGGCTGATCCGCCGTCGGGGACTGCCCTCGTACCGGATCGTCGCCCAGCCCGTCGCCGCGTGAGTGCGCCGGAGGGCGTGCGCCGCGCGGCCCCGGACCACCGAGCCGCGGGCGACCTCATGTGCCACGATCACCCCCATGCGCCACCGTCGTCTGCGATCTGCCGTCACCGCTGCCGTCACCGTCGCCGTCGCCGCCCTCGCTCTGGCCGGGTGCGTGCGCGCCGACGCCGAGCTCGAGGTCGACGGCCGCAACGACACCGTCACGGGCACGATCGACATCCTCGTCCCGCTCACGGAGAACTCCGACGCCGGGCGCCAGACCGCCGCACAGCAGGCGACAGCGATCGAGCAGCGCGTGCTGCCGGGGATCCGAGACGTCACGGGGGTCGAGGCGGCGCCGGAGGAGGAAGACGGCTACTACGGCACCGAGCTCGACCTCGAAAGGGTCTCGATCGAGGACCTCTATCTCGGCGACCCGACGGCGGAGGGTGCGCTCCCGATCATCGAGCGGCAGGGCGACCGGTTCGTCGTGCACGCGACGCTGGACACAACCGGGCAGGAGGCCGTCCCCGCGCCCGGCGCCGCCGGCGAGCGTCCGGCCGGCGCCGCCGAGTCCACGATCACGATCGCGCTGACCTTCCCCGGGCCGGTCCAGGAGGTGCGCGGCACCGAGGACGCCGCGACCGTCGACGGGAACACCGTCACGTGGCTGTCCTCCTGGGACACGCCGCTCGTGCTCGACGCCACCGCCTCCGCGACCGCCGCAAGCTTCCCGCCGTGGATCTGGGAGGGGCTCCTGTGGGGTGGCGGCGGCCTCGTCGTGCTCGCGCTGCTCGGGCTGCTCACCGTGTGGTGGCGCAGCCGGAACGACTGATGGCGTCCGACGAGGTGCCCGGCGACGCGTCCGACGCGGTGCCCGAGGCGGTGTCTGACGCGGTGCCCGACGAGATGCCCGACGCCGCCGAGATCCGGGTCATCCACGTGTCCGCGGGCGTGCTGCTCGACCCCGCCGACCGCCTGCTCCTCGTCCGCAAGACCGGGACTGCGGCGTTCATGCAGCCCGGCGGCAAGCCAGAGCCGGGCGAGTCGCCCGACGCCGCGCTCGTGCGCGAGATCGAGGAGGAGGTCGGCGTGGTGCTCGACCGCTCGCGGCTGGAGCCACTCGGCCGCTTCCGCTCCAGCGCCGCCAACGAGCCGGGTCACGCGCTCGTCGCGCACGCCTACCGCGCGCACCTCACCGAGCAGGAGGCCGCCTCGGTCCGCACGGCCGCGGAGATCGCCGAGGCCGTCTGGGTCACGTGGCACACCGCCCCGCTCCTCCCGCTCGCGCCGCTCACGCGGGACCACCTGCTGCCCCGGGCGTGGGCCGAGCGGTAGCCGGGCGTCCGCCCGCACGGTCGCGGGTAGCGTGCCGCGCGTGACCGATCGCTCGCCCGACCCGCACGACGGCCGCTCGCCGTCGGCGCAGGTCCGCGACCTGGTCACGACGGCGGTCGCCGCCCTCGTCGCCGCCGGCGTGCGGCCCGAGGTGCTCGGCCGCCCGGTTCCGGCGCGCCGCGTGCTCGGCGTCGAGGTGCGCCGGCCCCGCATCGTGTCCGACGGCGACGTCTGGCGACTCGGCTCGGTCCTTCTCCTGCCCGACGGCGGACTTGCCCTGGCCGGTCAGGTCGTCCGCGCGCGCGAGGAGGTCCGCCGCGGGTACACGGCCGAGTCGACGCGGGCGCGTGCCGACCTTGCGGCGGCCGCATCCCGCGGCGGAGTTCCCGACGGCGTGGCGGTGCACCTCGGGTGGCGGCTCGTGGACCTGGCTGCTCTCGACCGCACGGCGCCCGAAGACGGCGACGGCGACGCGGCCGGCCCGCGCAGTCGCGACGGCGAGAGCAGTGACGACGGCTACTGCGTCGGCGACGGACACGGCGCAGCGGCCAGCCCGCTGTCGGTGCGCGACGGGCAGGTCCTCGTGGCCTGGAGCCCGTCCGCCGCGCCGGTGCCCCTCGAGCGGTACATGCGCGAGCGGGTCGCACTCGCGGTCGACGCCGCAGCGGCCAGCTGAGCTCCGCACCTTCTGTCAGCCACTCACCCCACCATGAGAACGGCCCACCGCGACCAGAACGGCCCATGGCGAGCCCGACCCGGCACCGCCCCACAGTGAGAACGGCCCACCGCCACGAAACCGGCCCGCAGCGGACCGTTCTCGTCGCCACAGGCCGTGTTCGGCGACACGACCGACAGAGGAGAGCCGCCCGACGGCGAGAACGGCCCACCGCGACCAGAACGGCCCATGGCGAGACCCGACCCGGCACCGCCCACGGTGAGAACGGCCCACCGCGACGAAACCGGCCCGCAGCGGACCGTTCTCGTCGCCACGGACCGTTCTGGATCGCAGCGAACCGGAGCGGACGGGCGCGAACCGTCTCTCAGGCGACCGGCACGGCCGGAACCGGCGGCGCGGGCCACGGGTCGGCCAGCTCGAGCAGCCGCGCGAGCTCCAGCACCGTCGGGTCGCCGCCGATCCGCCCCGTCAGCATCGCGCCGAACGGCAGCTCGACTCCGCCGTCCTCGACCGCCGCGCGGTGGATCGGCACCGACACCGACGGACGGCCGCAGATGTTCGCGATCGACGTCCACGGGGTGAACCGCTTCTGGTCCTCGAAGTCGCGTGCGGGGTCGGCATCGTTGCGGATGGCGCCGACCGGCGCGGGCGGACCCGCGAGCGAGGGCGTGATCACGGCGTCGAACGAGTCCCAGGCGCGCGCCGTCGCCCGGGCCACGCGCTGCGCCTCGGCGACAGCGGTGGCGTACTGCGCACCCGTGACGCCCCGCCCGATCTCGCGCAGCCACCGCGTCAGGGGTTCGAGCATCGGTTCGGCCTCGTCCGGCACCGGGAGCGTCAGCGCCCCGACCGACCACAGCGGCATGAACGCCATCCACTCCTGCGGCGTGAACGGCACCGGCGCGGGCTCCACCGACAGTCCCAGCCCCTCGAGCACCCCCGCCGCGCGTTCGGCTGCGGCCCGCGCCTGCGGATGCACGACGGCGTCGCCCGCCACCACCGGTTCGGTCAGGATCCCGAGGCGCAGGCGGCGCTGGCGCAGGCCCAGCGCAACCGCGTCGAGTCGCCCGCCGTAGTCGGGATCGGCCAGCTCGGCGTACTCGAGCAGCGGAAGCAGCCCTCTCTGGTCGAGGCTCGGCACCACCTCACCGGGCCAGGCGCGGCACAGCACGTCGAGGGCGAGCGCCGCGTCCAACACCGACCGGGTGATCACCCCCTGCGTCGCGAGCCCGTTGCCGTCCACGCCGAGCGGTCCGTTGCTCACCCGTCCCCGTGAGGGCTTGAACCCGACCAGCCCGCAGCTGGCGGCCGGGATGCGAACCGAGCCTCCGCCGTCGGACGCGTGCGCGATCGGAGCGATGCCTGCGGCGACCGCCGCGGCCGCGCCCCCGCTCGACCCACCCGCGCCGCGTGTGAGGTCCCAGGGCGTGCGCGCCGCGACGATCTCGCCACCCGGTCCGGTGCGCGGCTCGGTGTACGGCGGGAAGCCGAACTCGGGCGTCGCGGTCTTGCCGATCATCGTGGTGCCCGCCTCGCGCAGGAGGGTCACGGTGCCGTCGTCGGCGTCGGGGACGATCGGGTGGGCGGCGAGCAGCGCCGCGCCGACCGACATCGGGACGCCGGCCACCTGGTTGAGGTCCTTGATCGGACACGGCACGCCGGCGAGCGGGAGCAACGCCGCGAGCAGACGATCGGCGTCCGCCGCGGGGACGTGGACCGACTCGCCGTCCGGCGCCACGCCGTCGTACCCGTTCCGCCGAACCGCGGCCACGCGCTCGTCGACGCGGCTCGCCTGCTCGAGCGCGAGCTCGGGCGTGACCCGGACGAACGCGCCCACCACCGGGCCGAGCCGGTCCGCCCGGGCGAGCGACGCCGTCGTGATCTCGACGGCGGACACCTCCCGGGCGCGGACGGCGGCGGCGATGTCCCTGGCCGAGGAGTCGAGGAGGGCGTCGATGCTGCTGCTCACGCCCCGACGCTAGTCGAGAAGCGGGCGCACGCTCCGGCGGGGGCGGGGGCTCACCCGCACGGGGGGCGCCGCGTGCCCGACGCCGGCGCTACCGTGCACCATGCCCCGTCTGCGCCGCAGCGACACCGCCGGCCCCGGCTTCCACCGTGTCCGCAGCGGTCGAGGGTTCACCTACCGCGACCCCGACGGCGCCACCCTGCACGACGCCGAGCTCCGCACCCGCTTCGACGCCCTCGCCATCCCGCCGGCGTGGACCGACGTGTGGATCTGCCCGTATCCGAACGGTCACGTCCAGGCGACCGGGGTGGACCAGGCTGGCCGTCGGCAGTACGTCTACCACCCGACGTGGCGGATGCGGATGGACGCCATCAAGTACGACCGCGCCCTCGCGCTCGCCGAGGTGCTGCCCGCTGCGCGGCGCCGGGTCACGATGGACCTGCGGCGCGAGGACCTGTCCCGCGAGCGGGCGCTGGCGGCGGCGTTCCGGATGCTCGACGTCGCGAACCTGCGCGTCGGCTCGGAGAAGTACGCGCTCGCGCACGGCAGCTTCGGCCTGTCCACGCTGCTCGCGGCGCACGCGACGGTGAGCGGCGGACGGGAGGTGCACCTGCGCTTCCCGGCCAAGAGCGGGCAGGAGTGGAGCAGCGACGTCGTCGACCCCGACCTCGCGGCGTTCGTCGCTCGCCTCAAGCGCCGCGGCGGGCGCGCCCGCCTGCTCGCGTGGCAGGACGCGAAGGGCTGGCACCCGCTCTCGGCCGAGGAGATCAATGCCGATGTCCGCGCGCGCACCGGCGGTGACTTCACCGCCAAGGACTTCCGGACGCTGCACGGCACGGTCGCCGCAGCGATCGAGCTCGCCCGGCGCGGACCGCAGCCGACGACGGCGAAGCGCAACCGGGCGGTCGCCGCAGCCATGCGCGCCGCGGCCGAGCAGCTCGGGAACACGCCCGCGATAGCGCGTGCGTCGTACGTGGACCCCCGCGTCGTGGACTCCTACGACGAGGGCCGGACCATCGACCCCGCACGCCTGGGCTCGGCGGAGTCCGAGCTGCTGGTGCTGCTGCACGGCTGACCGCCGCTCGCCACCCGCCACCCGCCTCCCGCCACCCCTTCGCGAGAGGAAGTCCGTCCTTTCTCGAGAGGAAGTTCGTCCTTTCTCGAGAGGAAGTTCGTCCTTTCGCGAGAGAAACTCCGTCCTTTCGCGAGAGGAAGTCCGTCCTTTCCCGAGGTGTTCTCCGACGCCGAAGCGAGCGAACATCACCTCGCGAAAGGACGAAGATCACCTCGCGAAAGGACGAAGATCACCTCGCGAACGGGATGCGCCCGACGGCGAGCCTCGCCTCAGTCGGAGAACGGCACCTTCACCTGGAGCGCTCCGGGCTCCACGCTCACCCGCAGCGCGACGGCCGTGCCGAACGCGTCGCCGTCGAGCTCCACCTCGTGCGGCTCGGTGAGCCGCAGGTCGAGCGTGCGCGCCGTCGAGTAGACGAGCGCGCGGCTCGGCCGCTCGGGCGCGTTCTTGCGCCACGGCAGTCGCCGCAGCACCCCGTTGTCCCAGATCACGCGGGAGATCGCCTGCAGCCAGCCGAGCAGGCTGCCCGGCCGCAGCACCACGACATCGAGCACGCCGTCGTCCACCGCGGCGTCCGGCAGCAGGAGGATCCCGGCGGGCAGCGACCCGCAGTTGCCGACGATCACAGTGTGGGCACGCACGCGGCGCGCCTCGCCGTCGTCGAGCCGGAGGGCGAACTTCAGCTCGTTGGGGTCGCGCAGCACCTTGCTGATCGCGTGCACGTAGGCGAGCCAGCCGGCCTTCGCCTTGAGGTCGTCGTCGGTCTCCGACAGCATCCGCGCGTCCAGGCCCATCCCGGCCATCACGACGAACGCGTGCTCCTCGGTCTCGCCGTCCTCGCGGCGCAGCCGCGCGAGCGCGACGTCGATCGCCCGGTCGTCCCCCGTGAACGCGACCCGCAGGGCGCGCTCGGCGTCGGACAGCGTGAGGTCGAGGTTGCGGGCGAGCAGGTTCCCGGTTCCCGACGGCAGCAGCCCGAGCGACGTGCCCGTGCCGCGCAGCGCCTCGGCCACGGCACGGACGGTGCCGTCGCCGCCGGCCGCGACCACGACGTCGACCCCCGCGTCCAGCGCCTCGCGCGCCGGCCCCTGCCCGGCGTCCTCGACGGAGGTCTCCAGCCAGAGCGTGGGCTCCCAGTCCAGCTCGGCCTCGAGCGCGCCGACGATCCTCTCGAGATCCTCCCGGTCGACCTTCACCGGGTTGTGCACGACTGCCGCCCTCTGCTTCTCCGTCACCCGGCCAAGCCTAAGCGAGGGGCCCGGACCGACCTTGACGACGGCTGCGCGCCGGGGGCTCGAGGCAGCGCGCGGCCCGCACAGCCGCGCCCGCGGTGGACACGGCGACCGCCACGTCCACCCAGACCGCGCCACGGCACGCGCAGCCGCGTCCCATGTGGACACCGCGACCGCCGCGTCCACCCGGACCGCGCCGCGACGGCCCGGGCCGCACACGCAGGCGTCACCTCCCGGTCACACGCGCCGGGTAGCCTGCCCGGAGCGCGCCGGGCCGACACGACACCGACCTCTCGAGGAACCGTGGCCCGGAACCGACACCGACGACGATCACCAGGGAGTCCGTCATGTCCGAGCCCACCCCCCACGCACCAGCCCCAGCCCAAACACCGAAGATCCCCACCCCCTTCGACCCCCTCGACGCCGTCCTCTTCGACCTCGACGGCGTCCTCACGCCCACGGCCGAGGTGCACATGCTCGCCTGGGCCCGCCTCTTCGAGCCGTTCCTCGCCGCCCGCGGCGTCGCGCCCTACACCGACGCGGACTACTTCGCCTACATCGACGGCAAGCCGCGCTACGCCGGCGTCGCCAGCCTGCTCGCCTCCCGCGGCATCGTCGTGCCCGACGGCGAGCCCACCGACTCCCCCGACCTCGACACGGTCTGCGGCCTGGGGAACAGGAAGAACGGCGTCTTCACCTCGGTGCTCGCGTCCGACGGCGTGGCCCCCTACCCCGGTTCGGTGGCCTTCCTCGACGCGGTGCAGGCGCGCGGGGTCGCCGTCGCCGTCGTGTCCTCGTCGAAGAACGCCCGCCCGGTCCTCACCGCGGCGGGCCTCATCGACCGGTTCGAGGTCATCGTCGACGGCGTGGTCGCGGCCGAGCACGGCATCGCCGGCAAGCCGGCGCCGGACACGTACCTCTACGGCGCGGAGCTGCTCGGCGTCCCCGCGACACGCGCGGTCGTCGTCGAGGACGCGCACTCGGGCGTCGCGGCCGGACGTGCGGGAGGATTCGGGCTGGTGCTCGGCGTCGACAGGGGGGCGGGGCACGAGGAGCTGCTGGCGAGCGGGGCCGACGTCGTGGTGGACGACCTCGGGGAGCTCGTCGTCGGCCTGACGCGGAAGGACTGACGCATGCGCCGTGCGACCACCGAGGACCCGCTGGACCGGACGCGTTTCCCCGCCGACCCCTGGGCGCTGCGCGAGGTGCGCTACGACTCCGGCGACCTCGGCAAGACCGAGACGCTCTTCGCCGTCGGGAACGGGTACCTCGGGCTGCGCGGCAACGTCGAGGAGGGCCGCGACACCTACGCGCACGGCACGTTCATCAACGGCTTCCACGAGATCTGGCCGATCCAGCACGCGGAGGACGCGTATGGGTTCGCGAAGGTCGGGCAGACGATCGTCAACGTCCCCGACCCCAAGATCATGCGGCTCTACGTCGACGACGAGCCGCTCCTGCTCACGGTCGCGGACCTCGAGCGGTACGAGCGGACGCTCGACTTCCGCGACGGCGTGCTGACCCGCGAGGTGCTCTGGCGCACGCCGTCGGGCAAGCGGGTGCACCTGCGCTCGCGCCGGATGGTCTCGTTCTCCGAGCGGCACCTGGCCGTCATGGACTACGAGATCACGCTGCTGGACGCCGACGCGCCCGTCGCGATCTCGTGCCAGATCCTCAACCGCCAGGACGGCCAGGACGAGTACACCGGTCGCACGGTGAACGGCCACGGCCTGGTCCCGGGCGCGACGTTCGACCCGCGCCGCGCGGCCAGCCTGCGCGGACGCATCCTCGAGCCGGTGCTGAACTGGGAGGGCGACGGGCGGTCCGTGCTCGGCTACCGCGTGGCGGCGTCCGGCATGACGCTCGCCGTCGCGGCCGACCACTCGATCGAGACCACCGACTCCTACGAGATCCGCACGCAGACCGGCGACGACCTCGCCAAGCACGTGTTCCGCATCGACGCGACGCAGGGCACGACGACGAGGATCACCAAGGTGGTCAGCTACCACACGTCCCGTGGCGTGCCCCCGCCGGAGCTCGTGGACCGCTGCCGCCGCACGCTCGACCGGGTCAAGAGGGCCGGGACCGAGTCGGTGTTCGCCGCGCAGCGCGCGTGGCTGGACGACTTCTGGGCCCGCAGCGACGTCGAGATCGGCGGCCAGCCGGAGCTGCAGCAGGCCGTGCGGTGGAACCTGTTCCAGCTGATCCAGGCCTCGGCCCGCGCGGAGGGCACGGGCATACCGGCCAAGGGCGTGACCGGGTCGGGCTACGACGGGCACTACTTCTGGGACACCGAGATCTACGTGCTCCCGTTCCTCACCTACACCTCCCCCGCGTTCGCGCGGAACGCGCTGCGGTTCCGCTACACGCTGCTGGACGCCGCGCGCCGGCGCGCGTGGGAGCTCAACCAGCGCGGCGCGCTCTACCCCTGGCGCACGATCAACGGCGAGGAGGCGTCCGCCTACTACGCGGCGGGCACGGCGCAGTACCACATCGACGCCGACATCTCCCACGCCGTGTCGCAGTACGTGGCCGCGTCCGGGGACCGCGCCTTCCTCGAGCGCGAGGCGATCGACATCCTCGTGGAGACCGCGCGCCTGTGGGCGGACCTCGGCTTCTGGCGCCGATCGGCGGGTTCGGACGGGCGCGAGGAGTTCCACATCCACGGCGTCACGGGTCCCGACGAGTACACGGCCGTGGTGAACGACAACCTCTTCACCAACGTCATGGCGCGCGCCAACCTGCGCGCCGCGGTGCGCAACCTGCGCCGGATCGAGCGCGAGGACCCGACGGCGTACGTCGCAGTCTGCCGTCGGCTCGCCCTCTCCGCGGAGGAGATCGAGGAGTTCCACAGCGCGGCCGAGGCCATGCACGTCCCCTACGACGAGAACCTCGGCATCCACCCGCAGGACGACGACTTCCTGTCCAAGGAGCTGTGGGACCTGCCGAACACCCCGCCGGACAAGCGGCCGCTCCTGCTGCACTACCACCCGCTCGTCATCTACCGCCACCAGGTGCTCAAGCAGGCCGACGTCGTGCTCGCGCTGTTCCTCCAGGGGGACGAGTTCTCCTTCGAGGAGAAGCTGGCCGACTTCGAGTACTACGACCCGCTGACGACCGGCGACTCGACGTTGTCCGCCGTCGTGCAGTCGATCATCGCCGCGGAGGTCGGCTACTCCGGGCTCGCGGAGGCGTACTTCTCCAGCGCGGTGTACGTCGACCTCGCCGACCTGCACCACAACGCCGACGCCGGGGTGCACGTCGCGTCGCTCGGCGGCGTGTGGAACGCCCTCGTCGCCGGCTTCGGCGGGATGCGCGACTACCTCGCCGAGTGGAGCTTCGACCCCCGGCTGCCCTCCTCGTGGGACCACCTCACGTTCCGCCTCTGCCTGCAGGGCAACCGCCTGCGGGTGCACGTGCTGGAGGACTCGATCACGTTCGACCTCGAGGCCGGCGACGACCCGCACCTGCGGCTCGTCGTGCAGGGCGAGGAGGTCGTGGTGGACCGCGGGACCACGCTCACCGTGCCGCTGCGGCGCTTCGACGAGCGCTTCGGCCGCCCGTCCGTGCGCGACATCGAGGGCTCGGTCCGCGAGGACGGCTCGGTCATCCGCGCGACCGTCCCCTCCCACCCCTCCCACCCGGAGCTCGAGGTCTGGGAGGTCGACCGCGGTCCCGTGCCCGGGTCGTGAGCGTGGTCCGCAGCCAGGGATCAGCCGGTGTGAGCCGGCAGGCGTGCGGCTCGTAGGCTCGACGCCATGACGCAGCCCGGACACGAGCACGACGACACCTACCTCTGGCTCGAGGACGTCGAGGGCGAGGCGGCGCTCGCCTGGGTGCGCGAGCGCAACGCCGAGGCCGAGACGTCCCTCGCCGCGACGGCCGAGTTCGCCCGCACCGAGCGCGACGTCCTGGAGGTCCTCGACTCCACCGACCGCATCCCGGTCGTCGCGAAGGCGGGCGAGCACCTCTACAACTTCTGGCGCGACGCCGAGCACGAGCGTGGGGTCTGGCGGCGCACCACCCTCGACTCCTACCGGACCGCCGAGCCCGACTGGGACGTGCTGCTCGACCTCGACGCGATCTCAGCCGCCGAGGGCGTCGACTGGGTGTGGCACGGTGCGTCGATCCTGCGCACCGGGCCACTGGCGTACACCCGCGCGCTCGTCGACATCTCGCGCGGCGGCTCCGACGCCGACGTCACGCGCGAGTTCGACCTCACCGCCCGCACCTTCGTCACCGTCGAGGACGGCGGCTTCCACCGCACCGAGGCCAAGGGCGGCGCGAGCTGGATCGACGGCGACACCCTCTTCGTCCAGACCGCGGACGACGGCGAGCCCACCTCCTCCGGCTATCCGCGGCGGGCGCGGCGGTGGTCGCGCGGACAGGCCCTGGCGGACGCGCCGATCGTGTTCGAGGGGGCGGTCGAGGACCTGTACATCTCGGCGCACCACGACCGCACGCCCGGGTTCGAGCGCGACTGGGTGTCCCGCGCGCTCACCTTCTACACGAACGAGCTGCTCGAGCTGCGACCCGACGGCAGGCTCGAGCGCCTCGACGTCCCCGACTCGGCCGAGGCGGGCGTGCACCGCTCGTGGCTGCTCGTGGAGCTGCGCGAGGAGTGGGACCTGCGCGAGGCGGGCGGCGTGCGCCACCCCGGCGGGTCGCTCGTCGCGTTCGACTACGAGGCGTTCCGCGCGGGCAGCCGCATCGGCACCACGCTGTTCGCGCCGACGCCCACGACGGCGCTCGTGGGCGCCTCGTGGACCCGCTCGCACCTGGTGCTCAACGTGCTCGACGACGTGAAGAACCGGCTCGAGGTGCTGACGCCGCCCGCCACCGGCCAACCGACCACCGCCGCGACCGGCCACCCGACCACCCCTGCCGACCACGCGCCCGAGGCGACGCCGCCCGCGGGAGCCGCGTGGCGCCGTCGTGCGCTGCGGGCCGCCCCGGCGATCGGCACGGTCGCGGTCGGCGCCGTCGACCGCGACGACCCCGGCCCCCTGGGCGACGCGGTGTGGCTGACGGCGACGGACTACCTCACGCCGTCGACCCTCTCGCTCGTGGTGCTCGACGGCGAGGGCGGGGTCGAGCGCACCGAGGACCTCAAGGCGGCGCCCGCCTTCTTCGACCCAGGAGGCCTGGAGTCCGAGCAGCACTTCGCGACCTCCGCCGACGGCACGCGCGTGCCGTATTTCCTCGTCCGGCCCACGGGGCTGCCGCTCGACGGCACGGCGCCGACCCTCCTGTACGCCTACGGCGGCTTCGAGATCTCGCTGACCCCCGGCTACTCCGGCGCGCTCGGGCGCGCGTGGCTCGAGCCGGGCGGGGTGTACGCCGTCGCGAACATCCGCGGCGGCGGGGAGTACGGACCGGGGTGGCACCAGGCCGCGCTCAAGGCGAACCGGCACCGCGCGTACGAGGACCTGGCTGCGGTCGCGCGCGACCTCGTCGCGACCCGGATCACCTCTCCGGCGCACCTGGGCGTCCAGGGCGGCTCGAACGGTGGGCTGCTGACGGGCAACATGCTCACGCAGTACCCGGAGCTGTTCGGCGCCGTCGTGATCCAGGTGCCGCTGTTGGACATGCGCCGCTACCACCTGCTGCTCGCGGGCGCCTCGTGGACGGCCGAGTACGGCGACCCCGACGTGCCCGAGGAGTGGGAGTTCCTGCGGACGTTCTCGCCGTACCACCTCGCCGCGGCGCAGCCGGACCGGCCACTGCCGCCCGTGCTGTTCACCACGTCGACCCGCGACGACCGCGTGCACCCCGGCCACGCGCGCAAGACGGCCGCGCTGCTGCTGTCCCAGGGCAAGGACGTGACGTACTACGAGAACATCGAGGGCGGCCACGGCGGCGCGGCGACGAACGCGCAGGCCGCGCACATGGCGGCGTACGCGTACGAGTTCCTGCGGCGCCACCTCGGCGGGCCGGAGCGGCCAGGCACCGGGGCGTAGCGGGCCACCCGAACCCGGGTCCGCGCGCTCGTTGGGTACCATGCCAGAGATCTGAGGGTCCGATCGGCCTGACGGAGTGCGACGGGCGGCCGCCACACCGCACGGTCGTGCGCGATGGTGCAAGGGGGAAGTGGCATGGCTGTTCCGCACGCAGAATCCTCCGGAGGGTCGCTCGTCGACCTGACCCGATATGCCGCGCTGCGCCGCCGTGGCACGACGATCGCCCGCTCCTACCGCCTGTCCGTGGCGGACGTCGAGGACGTCGTCCAGGAGGCGCTCGTCCGGATGCTCCGCGTGCCGACCGAGGGCGACGCCGCGCCCCGGCGCTACGAGGCCTACTTCGACTCCACGGTGCGCCACCTCTGCGTGGACTTCCTGCGCACGCGCGGCCGCGAGAGCGAGCTGCCCGAGCCGGACGAGGTGCCGGCCACGCGGTCGGAGCGCCTCGAGCAGCAGATGCTGGTGCGCGAGGTGCTCGCGGGGATGCCCGCGTCGGCGCGCAACGTCCTCGTGAAGAACCACCTCGACGGTCGCTCGGTGAAGGAGATCTCCACCGAGCTCGGGATCAGCGAGAACGCGACGTCGGCCATGCTCTACCGCGCGCGTCGGGCGTTCCGCGAGGCCTACGTGCGCTCGCACCTGCTGCCCACGGACAACCCCGAGTGCGCCGCCGTGCGCGCTCTCATGGTGGACGCGGCCATGGACCCCGGTTCGGAGAACGCCGCGATCGTCGACGCGCACCGGCGCGACTGCGAGGACTGCGAGGCGCAGTACGCGTTCCTCGTCGGCGCGCGTTCGGCCGCTGCGGCCGCGCTGCTGCCGGGCGGACTCGCCGCGGCGACCGCAGGCGCCGGCCTGGCGTGGCTGGGCTTCCTGCGACCGGGTGGGCGAGGCGTGTCCTCCGGCCGCTCGTCGGGCTCGTCGGCGGCCGGCGGTGCGGGCGGAGGCGGACTGGGCGGCGGGGCGATCGCGGGTCTCGTCGCGGCCGGCCTCGTCGCGGTGGGCGCGCTGACCTGGGGCATCTCCGCGGCGCTCGGCGGTGGTGACGACACCGCCGCCGACCCGGGCGTGAGCGCGCCGGCGGGCGGCGGTGCTGGTTCCGGTGCGGGCTCTGGTGCCGGCACGAGCGGGTCGGGGTCGGGGACGGGCGGCAGTGGGGCCGGGGCCGGCAGCGACGCCGCGGCAGGCGCGAACGGCGCAGGCACGACGGCGAACGGAACCGACCCGACGTCGGGTGCGGGCGCGCTCAGCGGCGGCACGGGAGCGGGAGCCGGGAGCGGCGCTGGTGCTGGAACCGGCGCCGGTGCTGGAACGGGCGCTGGGGCGGGAACGGGCGCTGGGGCCGGAACTGGGACGGGAACCGGCACGGGGAACGGAACCGGCACGGGCACGGGGGGCGGTAGTGCGACCACGGCGCCGACGACCGAGCCGACCACAGCTCCCACGACCGAGCCGACGACAGAGCCCACCACCGAGCCCACCACCGAGCCGAGCCCGACACCGACGACGCCCCCGGCGCTGTCCGGCGCCGAGCTCCCGCCGTTCACCGAGACTCCTGAGGCCAACGGTCCGTGGACCGTCACCGTGAACGGCGGCGAGAACGGCCTCGCGGCGCCCACGCTCACGTACACCCTCGGGCCGAGCGGGTCCGCCGCCGATGCCGACGGCGACGGGGCCGACGGCGACGGGGCCGACGCGGCAGCCGCCAGCAGCGCGACGGCACGCGCGGGCGCCCTCATGAGCACCCTCGCCGCCGGGACGGACGGGTCCGAGTTCGCCGTCGCGGCGGCGGCGCCGCAGCGCCTCGTCGACGCGTTTGCCGCGTTCGACGACCCGGCCGACCCGCGCTGCGTGGCGTCCGGCGACGACGTCGTGGTCTGCACGCTCGCGCCCGTCGCGCCGCACGCGACCGACCAGGTCACCATGACCCCACCCGTCTGGACCACGGGGCGCAGCCTCACGGTCGAGCTTTCCGACGACGTGCGCGAGCCGACCGGCGCGACGACCACCGTCGGGGCGCAGACGTCCGACGTCGAGAAACAGAGCATCGGACTGGAGGTCAGACCGCCCGAGGGGTCCGGGTCGCCGATCGGGATCTGGCTCGACGGTGGGTACGCGTCGGAGGCTACGCTCGTGGCCCCGGTCGTGACGTTCACGCTCGACGGCTCCGGCCGGCTCGACCTGCCCGAGACCCCCGACTGGCTGCGGTGCAGCGAGAACGCGACCGCGACCACGGTCGTCTGCGAGCTGCCCGACCAGCCCTGGATCACCATCCCCGTCGAGTTCGACGGACCGTCCGTCGTCGGCAACACCGAGGCCGTGACGGTGACCGTGCGCGCGAGTGCCGCGAACCAGACCGAGGCGGCGTCCGCCGTCGTGCGCGTCGCGGCGCCCCCGGTCGAGGTGGGCGTCGACGCGCTGCCCGAGGTCGCCGAGCCGGGCACGGTGATCACGGGGTCGATCAGCGCGCCCACCGTGCTGCTGGCCAGGACGACCCTGTCGCTCACCGCCGCCGGTGAGGAGAAGCCGGTGCTCGCCGTCGGCGACCTGCGGATCGAGCGGGACGGCTCGTTCGCGCTGACGCTGACCGGCACGGGCGCGACGCTCGACGGCGAGCAGCGCCTCCTCCTCTCGGTCACCGTCCCGGGGCTCGAGCCGTTCGAGTTCCCGCTGCTCGGCCGCGTGGCACCGGCCGAGGAGCCGTCAGCGTCGCCGAGCGCGCCTGAGTCGACCGGGGAGTCGACGCAGGACCCGACGGAAGGGCCGATGGTGGACCCGACCGAGCCGACCGACGGCGAGCCCACCGGGGAGCCCGGCATCCCCAGCGAGGACGCGGCCGAGGTCCCGACCGATCAGCCGACCGAGGTCCCGACAGCGGACCCGACCGACGAACCCACCGAGGTCGCGGCCGACTGACGCTGGGCGCCCGACACGTCCGAGCGACGCCGGAGCAACGTCTGTGCGACGCCGGAGGAACGCTGTGGGACGCCGGAGGAACGCTGTGGGACGCCCGCAGGCCGAACCGGGCCTCGCCGTCGAACCCCGCGCTCCCCACCCCTGCGGGCGGGCCGCCATGTCGGTGGCGCGGGTTACGCTCGCGACTTGCGGCCGGACGAGGCAGGGAGCAGGGCATGACGCGAGTGCTCGTGACGGGTGCGACGGGCTTCGTGGGCTCGCACGTCGCCGACGCGCTGGTCCGCGAGGGCCACGAGGTACGCGCGATGACCCGCCATCCGGACACCTACGAGGGCGCGGGGGACCCTGTGTTCGGCGACGTCGCCGACCCGTCCTCGATGGCGGCGGCACTCGAGGGCGTCGACGCGGCCTACTACCTCGTGCACTCGCTGGCCTCGGCGGACTTCGAACGGCTCGACGCCGAGGCGTCCCGCACGTTCGGGGCCGCGGCCGCCGAGGCGGGGCTCCGGCAGATCGTCTACCTGGGCGGCCTCGGGCGCGACGACAGCACGCTCTCGGCGCACCTGCGCTCGCGGCGCGAGGTCGAGCGGCTGCTCGCCGACGGGGGCGTGCCCCTGACGGTGCTGCGCGCCGCGATCGTCATCGGCCACGGCGGCATCTCGTGGGAGATCACGCGCCAGCTCGCGGTGAACCTCCCGGCGATGGTCGCGCCGCGCTGGGTCAGCACGCGGACGCAGCCGATCGCGCTCGAGGACGTGGTGCGCTACCTCGTCGGCGTGCTCGACAACCCCGACGCCATGGGGCGCGTGTTCGAGGTCGGCGGCGCGGACGTGCTGACCTATGCGGACATGATGCGGCAGGTGGGCAAGCACCTGGGCAAGCCGCTGCCGATCCTCACGGTCCCGCTGCTCACGCCCCGGCTGTCCTCGCACTGGCTCTCCTTCGTGACCGACGTCGACACCGCGACGGCGCGCACGCTCGTCGACTCGATGGACGTCGAGGTGGTCGTGAGCGACGACTCGATCCGCCGGGTCGTGCCGGGGGAGGTCCTCGGCTACGCCGACGCCGTGCGGCACGCGCTCATCGCGCGCGAGCAGGACCGTGGCGTCGACTGAGCACGGGACGCCCGACGGCGAGCCACCCCTCCCGCGCAACCCTCACGTCGCGCCCGGCGCAGGTTCGCCCGACGGCGAACCGCCCCTCCCGCGCAACCCACACCTCGCGCCCGGCGCAGGTTCGCCCGCGGACCCCAAGTCCCATCTGCACCCCCTTAGCGCGCGACGCGCCGGTCGGGCGCACCGCGTCGTGCGTCGGGTGTTCGTCGAGGAGGCCCGGCCGACCCCGGAGACGTCCCCCGCGGCACTGCGCCGTCGCCGGGTCGTGGTCGCGGCGACCCTCCTGATCGGTGCGCTGCTACTGGGACTCTCGTTCGCCGTCGAGCAGGGTGAGGCGCTGTTCTACCCGCTGACGCTCGGGCTCGCCGCGACGTGGGTGGTGGGCGCGTTCGCGTCCGGGCCGCTGCACCTGGGCCACATCGTGTTCCGCGACACGCTGCGCCGGCCTGTGCTCACACCGATCGCGGTCGGGCTCGGGCTGGCGGCGGTGTTCATCGTGGGCGGGCTGGTGATCCGGTCGGTGCCCGCGCTCGCGACCCTCACCCAGGACGTGCTGGGGTACGCGAGCGACGGGGTGCTCGCCGTCGTCATCGCGATCACGCTGCTGAACGGCGTGGCCGAGGAGCTCTTCTTCCGCGGCGCGCTGTACGCGGCGCTGCCGGCGCGACGCGCGGTGGCGCTGTCGACGGTGGCGTACGTGCTCGCGACGCTGCCGTCCGGGAACCTCGTGCTCGTCTTCGCGGCGGCGGTGCTGGGCGTGGTGGTCGGCTTCGAGCGGCGAGCCAGCGGCGGGATCCTCGGACCCGCGCTCACGCACGTGACGTGGTCGCTCGCGATGCTGCTCGTGCTTCCGGCGGTCTTCGGCGCCTGACGGCGGCGCGCTTCCTCGATCTGCTTCACGTGGCGCCCACCCCAGCGTCCGCCCGCCACCGCAGAGCGACTCGTCGCGACGCCACAGCGACTGTCCGTGACGCCAGAGCGACTGTCCGCAACGCCACAGCGACCAGCGCAGCGCTGCTCGGCGGTCACAACCGGCTGACCAGCACTGATGCTCGCGGGGCGTCGAACGATTGGCATGTGGGTCGCTCTGGCGTCGCGGACAGTCGCTCTGACGTCGCGGACAGTCGCTCTGACGTCGCGGACGGTCGCTCTGGCGTCGCGGACAGTCGCTCCCGCGCCACCGGCGAGTGCGCGAGAGGCCGCAAGCTCCGCCATCGAGACCGCAAGCACCGCATCCGGCAAGCCCGACGCGACCACGAACCCCTCCACCCACCCGCAGATAACGATCCGATCACGTCCGACGCGCCCGAACCCACGCTGACCTGCGCAAACGCACACGCAGCTGCCAACACCGTGGTACCGCTCCCAGAAGTGTGGTTGCGCTTCCACGCCGAGCATGTGACGCTGCTCTCAGGTGAGAGCGCTTCCACGATCGCCTCACTCTCGGGCACGGCAGGTGCCCGACCGATGACGAAGGAGTCACACCGTGCGCAGTTCCCGTACCCGCAGCGTCGCCACGGCGACGGCACTCGCAGCGAGCCTCGCGCTCGTCCTCACCGCCTGCGGCGGCGGTTCCGGATCCGGTTCCGACGCCACCGGCGACTCGACACAGGCCGCGGGCGGCGACGCCTCGACCGACGCCGGCGCAGGTTCCGGCGAGCAGATCAAGCTCACCGTCGCGACGTTCAACGACTTCGGCTACACCGACGAGCTCTTCGACCAGTACGAGGCCGACCACCCCGGCGTCACGGTCGAGCAGGTCAAGGCCGCCAAGTCCGAGGACGCCCGCACCAACATGACCACCAAGCTCGGCGCCGGCGGCACGGGCCTGGCGGACATTGAGGCGATCGAGGTCGACTGGCTACCCGAGCTCATGCAGTACCCCGACCTTTTCGTCGACCTGTCCGACCCCGCGCTCGCCGACCGCTGGGTGCAGTGGAAGGTCGACCAGGCCACCACGACCGACGGCAAGCTCATCGGCTACGGCACCGACATCGGCCCCGAGGCGATCTGCTACCGCCAGGACCTGTTCGAGGCCGCGGGCCTGCCGAGCACGCCCGACGAGGTCGCCACGCTGCTCGGCGGCGACGACGCCACCTGGGACACCTACTTCGAGGTCGGCAAGCAGTTCGTCACCGCCTCCGACTCCGCCTGGTACGACTCGGCCTCGGCCACCTACCAGGGCATGGTCAACCAGCTCACCAACGCCTACGAGGAGTCCGACGGCACCCCGAAGGACCTCGCCACGAACCAGCCGATCATCGACCTGTGGACGCAGGTCACCCAGGCGAGCGCCGACGGCCTGTCCGCCGGCCTCGAGCAGTGGTCCGCCGACTGGGACGCCGCGTTCCAGAAGGACGGCTTCGCCACCATGCTCTGCCCGGCCTGGATGACCGGCCCGATCGAGGAGCGCGCCGGCGGCGTGACCGGCTGGAACGTCGCGGACGTCTTCCCCGGCGGCGGCGGCAACTGGGGCGGCTCGTTCCTCACCGTCCCCGCCTCGGGCGCCAACACCGAGGCCGCCAAGGAGCTCGCCGCCTGGCTGACGAGCCCCGAGGTGCAGACGCAGGCGTTCACCTCGGCCGGCACCTTCCCCTCGCAGATCGAGGCGCAGAGCTCCACGGCGGTCCAGGAGTTCACGAACCCGTTCTTCAACGACGCCCCGGTCGGCGCGATCTTCTCCGCTCGTGCGCAGGCCATCAAGGGTGCCCCGTTCAAGGGCCCGAACTACTTCTCGATCCACACCGCGGTGCAGGACGGCCTCAAGCGCGTCGACGTCGAGAAGACCGACGACGCCGACAGCTCCTGGGCCAAGTCGGTCCAGGCGTTCAAGGACCTCGGCCTGTCCTGACGGTCCGATGACCCCGGTGCCGGTGCGGTGCGCGAGAGCGCGCCGCACCGGCACCCGCCGGTCCAGCCCTCCCCGTCAGCCCACCACCGTCAGGCCAGGACCCCATGACCAGCACCCTCTCCCGGAGGGCGGGCACCATGACCGACCCCGCGCCACCGCGCACCCCGCGCCGCGTCGCCTTCTCCCAGAAGCTCTCGCGCTGGGACGTCAAGGTCTCCCCCTACCTCTTCATCTCCCCCTTCTTCCTGCTGTTCGCCCTCACCGGCCTGTTCCCCCTCCTGTACACCGCGGTCGTCTCGGTGCACGAGTGGAACCTGCTGGGCGGCCAGGGTGACTTCGTCGGCCTGCAGAACTACGTCGACGTGCTCGGCCAGGCGACGTTCTGGAAGTCCCTGCGCAACACCTTCTCGATCTTCCTGCTCAGCTCGGTGCCGCAGGTCGTCGCCGCCATCGTGCTCGCCGCGCTGCTGGACCAGAACCTGCGCTCGGCGACCTTCTGGCGGATGGGCGTGCTGCTGCCCTACGTCGTCGCCCCCGTCGCGGTCTCGATGATCTTCGGCCGCCTCTTCGCCGACCAGTACGGGCTCGTCAACAGCCTCCTCACCGGCATCGGCCTCGACCCGATCGCCTGGCACGCGAGCCCGCTCGCCAGCCACGTCGCGATCGCCACGATGGTGAACTTCCGCTGGACGGGCTACAACGCCCTCATCTTCCTCGCGGCCATGCAGGCCGTGCCGCGCGAGCTCTACGAGGCCGCGATCATCGACGGCGCCGGCCGCATCCGGCAGTTCTTCTCCGTCACGGTCCCGCAGATCCGCGCCACGGTGATCTTCGTGGTCATCACCTCCACGATCGGCGGCCTGCAGATCTTCGACGAGCCCCGCATGTTCGACGCCCAGGGCCTCGGCGGCGCCGACCGCCAGTGGATGACCACCGTCCTCTACCTCTACGACGTCGCCTGGGGCAACCAGAAGAACTTCGGCCGTGCGGCCGCGATCGCGTGGCTGCTGTTCCTCCTCATCCTGCTCATCGGTCTCGTGAACTTCGCGCTCACGCGCAGGATCGCCGACGATGGCGGGCGCGGCCGGTCCGCCCGTCGGCGCGCCTTGCGCCGCAGGGGAGTCGTGCCCGTGCCCGACGGCGAGCCTCGCCCCACGCGCCCGAGTGCGGTCGCGAGCGCCGCACTTCCCCCCGCACGCACGGCGGGCGCGAGCGACACCGACCCCGACGCCGGCCCCGCCACTTCCGACCCCGAGAGGAGCGCGTCATGAGCTCCCTGCCCGTCGTCGCCCAGACCGCCGGACCGCGCGCGGCCCGGGCCGCCGCTCGCCGTCGCGGGTCGGGCGGGGTGAACCGCCGACCGCGCTGGTTCACGTACGTGATCCTCGCCGTCGTGATCGTGATCTCGATCTTCCCGCTGTACTACACGGCCGTGCTCGGCTCGAGCGACCAGCAGGCGATCTCGCGCGACCCGTTCCCGCAGCTGTTCCCGGACCTCTCGCTGTTCGACCGGTTCGCCGAGATCATGGGGTCCACCGCGATCAACTTCTGGAAGGGCGCGGTCAACTCGGTCGTCATCGCGGTGGTGGTGTCACTGTCCACCGTGCTGTTCTCCACGCTTGCCGGCTTCTCGTTCGCGAAGCTGCGCTTCCGCGGGCGCGGGCCGCTGCTCGTGTTCGTCATCGCGACGATGGCCGTACCGACGCAGCTCGGCGTCATCCCGATGTACATCCTCGCGACGCGACTCGGCTGGGTCGGCTCGATCGAGGCCGTCATCGTGCCGGCGCTCGTGACCGCGTTCGGGGTGTTCTGGATGACCCAGTACCTCGGCGAGGCGCTGCCCTACGAGCTCGTCGAGGCCGCGCGGGTCGACGGCGCGAGCGTGCTGCGGACTTTCTGGTCGGTGGCGCTCCCGGCCGCGCGCCCCGCGGCCGCGATGCTCGCGCTGTTCACGTTCGTCGCCCAGTGGACCAACTTCTTCTGGCCCTCGATCGTGCTCAACCAGTCCAACCCGACGCTGCCGATCGTGGTGCGCTCGCTGCAGGCCACGTACTTCGTGGACTACTCCCTCCTCATGGCGGGCGTGCTGCTCGTGACGCTCCCGCTCATCGTCGTGTTCCTGTTCACCGGCAAGCAGCTCGTCGCCGGGATCATGCAGGGCGCGGTCAAGGGGTGAGCTGACGCTCGCGGACCCCCGCCTGCTCTCCAGGCACCGGCGCCTGGGGAGCAGGCGTCCGCGGACGGCGGCGCACCCGTGCGGCGGCCTACGATGACGGCCGGAGAGACGAGGGAGCAGGATGAGCACGATCAGCGGCCGCGCGCCGACGCTCGACGAGGTCGCACGCGAGGCCGGGGTGTCGCGCTCCACCGCCTCGCGGGCGATCAACGGAGGCAAGCGCGTCTCCCCCACCGCCCAGGCCGCCGTCGACGACGCCGTGCAGCGCCTCGGCTTCACCCCCAACCCGGCCGCGCGCGCGCTCGCGACGCAGCAGACCGGCTCGGTCGCCCTCGTCATCCCCGAGCCGGACGACCGCTTCCTCAACGACCCCTTCCTCCTCGGCGTGCTGCGCGGGGTGTCCGGCGCGCTCGCCGTCACCGAGCTGCAGCTCGTGCTGCTCATCAGCAACCGCACGCCCGGCCGCCTCGTGCGCTACCTCCAGGCCGGGCACGTCGACGGCGCGATCATCGCCTCCCCGCACCGCGGCGACCACCTCGAGGAGGGCCTGCGCGGGTCACGCCCGATCGTGTTCATCGGCCGTCCGTTCGAGATGAACGGGCTCAGCTTCGTCGACGTCGACAACGTCACCGGCGCCCGGCTCGCCACCGAGGTGCTCGTCCGCGCAGGTCGCACGCGCATCGGCACGGTCGCCGGACCGACGGACATGACCGCCGGCCAGGACCGGTTCATCGGCTGGCAGGAGGCGCTGGACGCGGCCGGCCTGCCGCACGACGCGGCCGAGGCCGCCGACTTCTCCGTGCCCGCCGCGGAGGCCGCGGCCGAGCGCCTGCTCGACGCGCACGACGTCGACGCGATCTTCGTCGCCTCCGACACGATGGCCGTGGGCGTGCGGCGCGCGCTGGACCGCCGCGGTCTGCGCGTGCCCGACGACGTCGCGCTCGTCGGGTTCGACGACCTCGGCACCGCGGAGCTCATGCACCCGCGGCTCACCACGATGTCCAACCCCGTGCTCGACCTGTCGGCCCGCGCCACCTCGATGCTGCTCGCCCGCCTGACCGACCCGTCGCTGCCGCCCGAGCACGTCCTCCTGCCGACGCGGCTGGTTTCGGGCGGTTCGGTGTGACGCATCCCGAGGCCCCGGACGGGGAGGCGGTCACGACCGAGACGACACCGGCAGAGACGACACCGACCGGGGCGAGGCCCACGGGCACGGCGCCCGCGAGGCCGCGCACCAGCCCCGCGCGCTACGGCGTCGGGATGTTCGGCACCTCGATCCCGATCAACCTCATCAAGGGGTCGATGCTGTTCTTCTACGTCGACCTGCTCGGGATGGACGCCGCGGTCTTCGCCGGCGTCTACGCCGTGTACGGGATCATCGACGCGATCGACAACCCCGTGTTCGGCTACCTCTCCGACCGCACGCGGACCCGGTGGGGCCGACGCAAGCCGTACCTCGTCGTGGGGTCGGCGGTCCTGCTGCTCGCCAGCATCGCGCTGTTCGCCGTGCCCGGCGGCGTGGCCTCCTCCGCGACGGCGCTGGTGGTCTGGTTCGCGATCTTCGCCGTGCTGGCCGAGATGGCCGACTCCCTCATCAACGCCAACTACGGCGCGCTGCTGCCGGAGCTCTTCCCGGCCGAACGCGTGCGCGCGTCCGCCAACGCGATCCGCCAGGGCTGCCAGCTCCTCGCGATGATCCTCGCGCTCGGGCTGACGCCGGTGCTCGCGCAGAACGTGCTCGGCTGCCCCGTGGACGCCGCCGGCTGCGCCGACCCCACGGTGGGCTACACCCGGCTGGCCGTGATCTTCGCGGTGCTCGGCGTCGCCGTGATCCTCTACATGACGTTCGGCGTGCACGAGGACCCGCAGGCCTCCCACGAGGAGCGTCCGCCGTTCCTCGCCTCGATCCGGCAGATCCTCACCAACCGCTACTTCTGGACCATCGGCGTGGTCAACGCCTGCTACGGCTCGGCCATGGCGCTCGTGCTCAACGGCCTGCAGCTCTACGTGCGCTACTCCCTCGGCGGCGGCGGGCTGGACGCGACGATCCTGCAGGTCGTCGTCGTGGTCGGGGCGATCGGGATGCTCGCGGTGTGGGCGCGGCTCGTGCGGCGCTGGGGCGCGGAGCGCACGTGGAAGCGCGCCCTGCCGATCGCGGCGGTCGCGTTCGCGCCGCTGTTCTTCGTGCAGGACCTGCTCGGCGCGGTGATCGCGGGCCTGTGCGTCGCCGTCGGGTACTCCGGCGTCCTCGCGACGAACGACCTCATCATGGCCCGCGTCCTCGACGACGACGCCACCCGGCACGGCGTGCACCGCGAGGGCATCTTCCTGTCGGCGTTCGGGGTGCTCGGCCGGCTCAACGGACTCGTGGTGGCCGCCGCGCTCGCCTCGCTCACGCTGTTCTTCGGCTACCGGTCCGGCGCGACGCCAGGCCCCAACCCGGACCTGGCGTTCCGCTTCTACCTGTCCGTCTACCCCGTGATCCTGCTCGTCATCGGCACCGTGATCTCCCGCTTCGTGCACGTGCCGGGCTGGGACCCGCGCAACCCGGACGCGGGGCGCGACGGCCGGACCGGCGCGGCGGGTGAGCGCGTCGAGGTGCTGCGCGGTGACCTCGGCGACTGACGCCGCGGCCCGCGGCGTGACGGCCGGGTCGCAGGGGTCGCAACTCGTGCGGCCTGCGACGGCGTGCCTGGCTGCGCGTGCGGCGCGCCGCCCCGTGGCGCACCGCCGCGTGACGTACCTGGTGTCGTGCCTCGTACGGCGCCCGGCGTCTCGCACACGGAGCGCGCGTGGCGCACCCTGTGGACACCGCGCAACCCTGGCCGCCGAAGACCGCTACGGTGGCCGCGGTGTGCGCGGCCGAGCGCTGCGTCACCGCCGCGGACCTGCGGGGGGCGAGCGACGCCGTCGGGCTCGACGGCGTGCCGCGCCCTCCCCTCCCAGCTCCTGCGCGAGTACGGCCCGAAGCGGGCGGGGCCGTACTCGCGCAGGTACCGCCTACTGCAGGATGACGGCCGTCCCGTAGGCGACGACCTCCTGGTAGGACCCGCCGATGTCGTTGCTGTCGTAGCGCATCGCGAGCACCGCGTTCGCGCCCAGCGCCTGCGCGTTCTCGCACATCCGGCCGTAGGCCTCGTCGCGGGTCTCCTGGAGCTGCTGCGTGAGCCCCTTGAGCTCGCCGCCGCCGATCGCCTTGAAGCCGGCGCCGAGCTGCGCGCCGATGTGCCGCGCGCGCACGGTGATGCCGGAGACCTCACCGAGGACGCGCACGACCTGCGCGCCCGGGACGTCGTTCATGGTGGAGACGAACATTGGCCTGCTCCTCGACTCTGGTCGGGGTCGGCCGTCCCGACCCCCGCAGCACGGTACGCCGACGGGGACCCCCGCGGGCCTGTCTAGTGGGGGCCTGTCTCACCAGCACCCGCGTCTGACCGGCCCGCGTCTGACCGGCCCGCGTCAGAACGGAGCCGCGAGCCCGCGCGCGAGGTCGTCGAGCAGGTCCGCGGGATCCTCCAGGCCGACGGACAGCCGGATCGTCGTCTCGGCGATGCCGGTGCGCTGCCGACCGGCGTAGCCCGTCTTCATGTGCGTCGTCGTTGCGGGGTGCGTCACGAGCGACTTGGCGTCGCCGAGGTTGTTCGAGATGTCGATGAGCCGCAGCGCATCGAGGAACGCGAACGAGCGCACCTTGCCGCCCTCGGGGTCGGTCGGGCCGTCGAGCGTGAACGCGACGACCGTCCCGCCCGCCGTCTGCTGGGTGGTGGCGAGCGCGTGCTGCGGGTGCGAGGGGAGGTACGGGTAGCGCACGCCCACCACGCCGGGCTGGTTCTCGAGCCACCGCGCCACGGCGAGCGCGCTCTCGGACTGACGCTGGACGCGCAGGTCCATCGTCTCCAGGCCCTTGAGCAGCACCCACGAGTTGAACGGGCTGATCGTCGGGCCGGTGTTGCGCAGGAACGTCTGCAGCGGCCCGGTCACGTACTCGCGCGAGCCGAGCACCGCGCCCCCCATCACGCGCCCCTGGCCGTCGATGTGCTTGGTCGCGGAGTACACGACGACGTCCGCGCCGAACGCGAGCGGGCGCTGCAGGGCCGGCGTCGCGAACACGTTGTCCACGATGACCGTCGCGCCCGCGGCGTGCGCGAGCCGGGACACCTCGGCGATGTCGACGATGTCCTGCATCGGGTTCGACGGCGTCTCGAAGAACACGACGTCGGCCGGCGTCGCGAGCGCCTGCGCCCACTGCTCGTTGACGTGCGCGTCGACGTAGACCGTCTCGATGCCCCAGGAGGTGAACAACTCGTCGAGCACGAGGAGCGTGGAGCCGAACATCGCCCGGCCGGCCACGATGCGCGATCCCTGGCGCACGAGGCTCGCCATCGAGGCGAACACCGCGGCCATCCCGGACGCCGTCGCGAAGCACGCCTCGGCACCCTCGATGAGGCGCAGACGCTCCTCGAACGCGGACGTGGTGGGGTTGGCGTAGCGCGTGTAGGAGAACCGGTCGAGCTCGGCCAGGAAGGTCGCCTCGGCGTCGGCCGCGCGCGGGTAGACGTAGCCCTGCGTGAGGAACAGCGGCTCGGAGGTCTCCTTGAACCCGGTGCGCTCCTGGCCGCCGCGCACCGCGAGGGTCGCGGGGCGCAGGCCGTCGGGCAGGGCGCTGCGGGGCTGCGGGTCGGTCACGCCTGCTCCCCGTCCCACCGGGCCACGGGCAGACCGGTGCCGGCCCACCCGGCCTCGCTCGCCGTCGCGCCCTCGTACCCCTCGACGACGTTGTACGCCGGGCCGAGCCCCGCCTGCGTCGCGAGGCGCGCCGCGGCCACGCTGCGCCCGCCCGCCTTGCAGACGAACAGCACGGGCCGCGAGTCGCCGGGGCTGAGCCCGGCGTCGGCGAGCGCCGTGAGGAAGTCCGGGTTAGGACCCGCCGCCGTGAGCAGCGGGTCGAGCACGACGCGCCGGTGCAGCGGCCCGAGGTCGGGAATCCCGACCTCCGCCCACTCCTGCGGCGTGCGCACGTCCACCAGGACGGCGTCCTCGTGGTTCTCCAGCAGCTCCCACGCCTCGGCAGGCGTCAGGTCGGCCTCGTACATCACTCTCACCCCTCCATCGGTCCTGGCATGAGCACCCTCTCCCGCGTGAGGTCGCGGGGGGTTGCTGCAGCGTCGTCGAGCCAGGTCTCTCGGCTGCTCTGGATGGTCACGGACGATCGTAGTGCCCGACGGCGAGCCACGCCGCCCGCTTCGTCGCCGCGGTTCGGCGGTGGTGGGGCGGTCGGGGCGCCACGTCAGGACTCAGCCGCCCCGCAGCACGCGTAGCCGCGTCAGGCGTGGACACCGCGGAGGCCACGTCCACGAGAGCCGCGCCGCAACAGGCGTAGCCGCGTCAGGTGTGGACATGGCGGTGGCCATGTCCACGTGAGCCGCGCCGCAGCACGTGTAGCCGTGGCGACTGGTGCTCGGAGGCGAGGCTCGCCGTCGTGCGCCGCGGGAGACGTGACCGAGGCGACGCCGCACGGCGTCGAATCGCGGGTACCGCGGAACTAGGCTGAGGGCCATGGCTTCCCACTTTGATGTCGTTGTCCTCGGTGCGGGCCCCGGTGGCTACGTCGCCGCCATCCGTGCAGCGCAGCTCGGCAAGTCCGTCGCCGTCGTCGAGAAGAAGTACTGGGGCGGTGTGTGCCTCAACGTCGGGTGCATCCCCTCCAAGGCGCTGCTGAAGAACGCCGAGCTGGCGCACACGCTCACCCACGAGAAGGCCAAGTACGGCATCGAGGGCGAGGCGACGATGGCGTACGGCCCGACGCACGCGCGCAGCCGTCAGGTGTCCGCCGGCATCGTCAAGGGCGTCCACTTCCTCATGAAGAAGAACAAGATCACCGAGATCGACGGCTGGGGCACGCTGACGTCCCCCACGTCGATGGACGTGGCCCTGAACTCGGGTGAGACCGAGAACGTCACGTTCGACACCCTGATCCTCGCCACCGGGTCCGTCACGCGGATGCTCCCGGGCGTGCAGGTGAGCAAGAACGTCGTCACCTACGAGGAGCAGATCCTCGACGCCGACCTGCCGGGCTCGATCATCATCGCCGGCTCGGGCGCGATCGGCGTGGAGTTCGCCTACGTCATGACCAACTTCGGCGTCGACGTGACGATCGTGGAGTTCCTGGACCGGATGGTCCCGACCGAGGACGCCGACGTGTCCAAGGAGCTTGCCAAGCACTACAAGAAGCTCGGCGTGAAGGTGCTGACGGGCACCAAGGTCGAGTCGGTCGAGGACACCGGGTCGGGCGTCAAGGTCACCGTCTCCGCGGGCGGTGAGCAGAAGGTGCTCGAGGCGGACCGGCTGCTGTCGGCGATCGGCTTCGCGCCGCGCACCGAGGGCTTCGGCCTGGAGAACATCGGCGTGAAGCTCACCGAGCGTGGCGCCATCGAGATCGACGACTACATGCGCACCAACGTCCCGAACGTCTACGCGATCGGCGACGTCACCGCGAAGATGATGCTCGCGCACGTCGCGGAGGCGCAGGGCATCGTGGCCGCCGAGACCCTCGCGGGCGCCGAGACGATGTCGATCGACTACCGCTTCATCCCGCGCGCCACCTACTGCCACCCGCAGATCGGCTCGATGGGCCTCACCGAGCAGCAGGCCAAGGACGCCGGGCACGAGATCAAGGTCGCGACGTTCCCGTTCAGCGCGAACGGCAAGGCGCAGGGCCTCGGCGAGGGCGTCGGGTTCGTCAAGATCGTGGCCGACGCCGAGCGCAACGAGATCCTCGGCGCCCACATGATCGGCCCGGACGTCACCGAGCTGCTGCCCGCGATCAACGTGGCGCAGACGTGGGACCTCACCGCGGACGAGGTCTCGCGCGTCGTGTTCGCCCACCCGACGCTGGGCGAGGCCGTCAAGGAGGCCATGCACGGCATCTCGGGGCACATGATCAACTTCTGATCCTGGGCTCGTTCAGGCCTCGCGTCACCGCCAGAGGCCGCGAACCATCGGCACGCCGAACCCGGCGCTCGGACACCGAGCGCCGGGTTCTGGCTTTCCGGGCCCGCCGAACGCTGAGCCCTGGTCACGGATCACTGCCGAACGCTGAGTCCTGGTCACGGACCACTGCCGAGTTCAGGGCCGCCTACGCCCCGTCGGCCTCGAAGTCCGCACTGACGGACACCGTGAGCTCGATGTCGTCGGGCCGCAGCTCGACGCCGCCACCGCGACCACCCGAGTCCATCGCCAGGGAGCGCATCACCGGCTGGACGGGCGGTCGATCCCCGCCCGGACGCAGCCCCTCCTCGTACAGCGCGACGAGCCGCGGCGACCCCAGGCCCGCGGCGCGCGCGAACACGAACGCCTTCGCGAGCGCGTCACGGGTCGCGTCGACGCGGACGTCGTCGATCACCGAGTCGCGGCGGGAGTCCGTGAGGTCCCACGTGATCCCGGCTACCTCGACGTCCTCGCGCTCGGCCACCGCCACGCTCCACTCCGCGAGTGCGGTGAAGTCGCTGAACCGCACGCGCACGTCGGCGCGCGCCTGGAACCGGCGCACCTTGACCTGGTGGCCGTCGCGCTGCTCCCAGTCGATGAGCTGACCCGAGGACACCCCGTGCGAGCCCCACCACGTCGCGGCACCCGAGTCCACGTGCGCCTGCGCCTCCGCGCGCAAGTCCGTGTGGGTCCGGGTGACGCGTTCGAGCACCTCCCGCCGGTCGTCGCCGACGGCGGAGACCTCGACGCGCAGCGTTCCCCGCTCCGCCGACAGCGCCCGCTCGGCGTGCCCCGTGACGGCGATCCTCACCATGGTCTGTCCCTCTCGTCCGGTCGAGTCGCGGAGTACGACGCCGCTCGTGCCCTGCTCGATCGGGGCACGGACGTCGACTCCGGGTCGGGCCAGTCTGCCCCCTCGTGCGCCCACGCCCAGCCCCACCACGCACCAAGCACCACGCGCCACCCACAACGCACCGCCGCCGCCACCCGCCACGCACCGCCGCGGCGCACAGCCCAACCGCGCCTCACCCCCCGAGATCGAGCACCCGCTCGCGGATCACCCGCCAGGTGTAGACGTGCTCGTCCCGGCCCAGCTCAAGGACCGAGAGCGTCGGCGTGCGCACCCCGACGTCCCGCAGCCCGGCCTCGTGCACCGCCGCCACCAGTCCCGGCTCGTCGATCTCGGCGTCGAAGTACGCGAGCGACACGTGCGGGTGGAACGCCGCGGCCGGCCGCTCGACGCCCAGCACCTCGCCGACCACGCGCTCCTGGGCGACCTTCATCCCCGCCAGCCAGCCCGGCAGCGGCCCGGTCAGCGCGAGCCCCTCCCGTCCGAGGAAGAGCGTGTCGAGGACGAGCGGTCCGACGCCCGAGCTCGTCGCCGTGTCAGCGCCGAGCACCCTCCCCGCCACCTCCTCCAACGCGTGCGGTGACACCTCGTCGACAAACCCGATCCCGGTCATCGTGAGGTGCAGCCACGGCAGCGGCACCACCTCGACCCCCGCGCGCCCGCTCAGCGCGGGGAGGTAGCGCTCGGCCTCGCGCACCAGCTCGGGTGCGCCGCCGAACGTCAGGTGCACGGTCAGGTAGCGACGACCACGCTCCCACCCCGGCCGCCACCACCAGTGGCTCGCCGTCCGCTCGAACTCCCCCCGGACCAGCTGCACGGCTACGTCCCGTACCCGCGCCGCGCGCCGGCCTCCGCGCGGCCGGTCAGCCGGAACGCCGCCGCCGGCCCGGGCCCGACGCCGAGCGCCAGGTCCGCGAGCACCTCGCCCACGGCGGGGGCGAACTTGTACCCGTGCCCCGAGAACCCCGCCCCGACCACCACGTCCCCGCGCCGGTCGAGCACGAAGTCCGTGCTCGCCGTCGACGTGTACGTGCACGAGATCGCCTCGAACCGGTCGGGGTCCGCGGCCGGCAGCCAGTCCGCGGCGTACCGCCGCAGGTCGGCCATCTGCCGCTCCTCGTAGGCGTACGTCCGCTCGTCCGGGTCGAGCACGGCGCCCGTGCCGTGCCAGCCCGCCTTGATCCCCTCGCCCGGCGTGTGCATGCCGTAGACGTCCGAGCGGAAGTAGGCGTCCGCGGGGTCGTCGGGGTCCGGCGCGTGGTTGAAGCCCGGCAGGTCGCCCGTCAGCAGGTCGGGGCGCACGACGGCGAAGTGCGCCGGCTGCTCCTGCGTCACCTCGAGCGTCGGCAGCGGCAGGTCCAGGCCGCTGCTCGCCACGAGCCCGGCCGTCCACGCCCCGACGGTGAGGACCACGACGGCGCAGGTCACCTCGTCGGAGTCCGTCACCACCCGCACGCCGCCCTCGGGCAGCGGTTCCACCGCCCGCGCACGCGAGGAGAACCGCACGGCGCCACCGTGGCGCGTGACGCCGTCGTGCATCGCGGCGAGCGCGTCCGCGGCCCGGACCCGGGCGCCGGAGGGGACCCAGAGGACGTCGCGCCCGTCCCCGACGGGTGCGGCGCGAAAGCGCAGGGCCGGCCAGCGCTCGTGCGCCGCGTCGGCGGCGAGCCATTCGGCGTGCTCGCCGCGGGCGACGAGGGCGTCCCGGACCGCCTGCCACCGGGCCGTGCCGGCGAGGCCGCCGCCGTGGTTCACGAGGCCCACCGGGTCGAGGACCGGCATCGCGGCCTCCGTGGCGAGCTCCGCCCACAGGTCGCGGGCGCGCAGGACGAGGTCGAGGTAGTGGTCGGAGGAGTACGCGGTGTTGAAGTTGCGGGTCGCGCCGTGGCTGGCGCCCTCGTGGTGACCGGGCTCGAAGCGTTCGAGCAGGAGCACGTCGGTGCCGCGCCGGGCGAGGCTCCACGCCGTCGCCGCCCCCATCACGCCGCCGCCGACGACCACCACCTGGACCTGGGTCATGGGGGCCATCCTGGCGTGCGACGGCCCCGGGCCGCGAGGAGGTCGGGTGGTTGCGCGGTCAGTCGGCCGCGGGCACCGCCGCAGCGGCGCGCGCCACCGTGAGGACGGCGTCGCCGTGCGGCGACCGGTCGGCGACCGGGAACGCCGGGGTGTTGAGGACCACGACCGGGGTCAGCAGCGAGGGCACACGGGGTCGGATCGCGTCGAGGTCGGCCGAGATGACGACGTCGCCGGCCCGGACCTCGTCGCCGACCGCGTGGTGCGCGGTGAACCCCTCGCCCTTGAGCTTCACCGTCTCGAGCCCGATGTGCACGAGCACCTCCAGGCCCTCGGGCGTCACGACGGCGAACGCGTGGCCGGTGGGGAACAGCGTCGCGATCCGCCCCGACACCGGGCTGCGGAAGTCCCCTGACGTGGGGTCGATCGCGAACCCGTCGCCCATGAGCCGACCCGAGAACACCTTGTCCGGCACGTCCGCCAGGTCGACGACGGCGCCCGGTGCGGGGGCGAGGATCTCCGCGCCGCGCGCCGCGAGCGCCTCCGCGTCAGACCTCGTCCTGCTCGTCGCGCCGCCGGCCTTCCCGACGGAGCCGGAACCGCTCTCGGACCTGCCGGCCGTGCTGCCGCGCGCGCCGTCACCGCCGCCTGCGGCGAGCAGCTCGCGGAACGTGGTGGTCACCCGGCTGACCGCCCCCGGCCCGAGGATGATCTGGTAGGTCTCGTCGTCCACGACGCCGAGCACACCCGGGGTCCGCTTGATCGCCGCCTCGTCGATGCGCGCGGGTCGCGCGGCGTGACCCGCATGCGCGTCATGCAGTTCTCGACGGCGACGATGTTGTCGGCGCCGCCGAGCTGCTCGAGCAGGTCGCTCGCCAGCTGGGTGGTCTTGTCCATGAGACGTCCTTGTTCGGATGGCGGGTGTTCGACCGGTGGCGCCGGTGGTGCGGGAGCACGACACGGCGCGCGGGAAGGGTTTCGACCGATCGCGGTCGGGACGTCGGGTCGACGACGCGAGCCGCGGTGGCGCCGCGTCAGCCGATCGCGTCGCGGACGAACCCGCGGGCGGACCGCAGTCGCGCCCGGGCCTCGGTGGCGCCGACCTCGGCGAGGATCATGACGATCGCCGTCTTGGCGTGCCCGTCGGCGGCGAGGTAGGCGTCGTGGGCCTGCTCCGGGGTGCACCCGGTCGCGTCGAGCACGATGCGCTCGGCCCGGGCGCGCAGCTTCTCGTTGGTCGGTCGCACGTCGACCATGAGGTTGCCGTAGACCTTCCCGATGCGGACCATCGCCGCGGTCGAGATCATGTTGAGCACGAGCTTCTGACTCGTCCCCGCCTTGAGCCGGGTCGACCCGGTGAGCACCTCGGACCCGTTGTCCACCTCGATCGCGACCTCGGCGTGGTCGCTGATCTCGGCGCCGCGGTTGCACGCGAGGGAGATCGTCGCCGCGCCCACCGACCTCGCGTGGTCGAGACCGCCGATCACGTAGGGCGTGCGGCCCGATGCGGCGATGCCGACGACGGCGTCGTGCCGGCTCAGGCCGATGGCGTCCCGACCGAGGCGAGTCGGCGTCGTCGCCCGCGGTCGATCCGCCCGACGCGCCGTAGCCGGGGCGCGGGGCCCTGCGTACTGTGCAGGAATGGCGCGGGCGAGCGAGGCAGAGCTGCTGGACGTGCGCGGGCGGCAGGTGCGGATCTCCTCGCCCGACAAGGTGGTGTTCGACGAGGTCCCGGGCGGCCCGGTGACGAAGCTCGAGGTCGCGCAGTACGTGGTCGCCGTCGGCGACGGGATCCTCGCCGCGCTGCAGGACCGTCCGACGGCGCTCGAGCGCTGGCCTGACGGGTACCGCCGCGGGATGGTGCTCACCACCCGGACCGGGGTGCAGGGCGACGGCTTCTACTCCAAGCGGGTGCCCAAGGGCGCCCCGGAGTGGGTGGAGTCGGTCCGCATCGCCTTCCCGAGCGGACGCTTCGCCGACGAGGTCTGCCCGACTGAGCTCGCCGTCGTGGTCTGGGCGATCCAGCAGAACACGGTGACGTTCCACCCGTGGCCGGTGCGCCGCGGGGACGTGGACTCCCCCGACCAGCTCCGGATCGACCTCGACCCCCAGCCGGGCACCGACTACGCCGACGCGGCCGCACTCGCGCCGCTCGTGCGTGAGGTCGCCGAGGAGGCAGGTCTCACGCTGCACCCCAAGACCTCGGGCGGACGCGGGCTGCACCTGTTCGCGCCGATCCGGCCCGAGTGGGACTTCGTCCGGGCGCGCCGCGCCACGATCGCGCTCGCTCGTGAGATCGAGCGCCGCGACCCCGGGCGCGTCACCACGAAGTGGTGGAAGGAGGAGCGCGGCGAGCGCGTGTTCATCGACTACAACCAGATGGCGCGCGATCGCACGATCGCGTCCGCGTACTCGATGCGAGCGAACCCGCGCGCGACGGTGTCCGCGCCGCTGCGCTGGGAGGAGGTCCCCGAGGTCACGCCGGACGACTTCACGATCCGCACGATGCCGGCGCGGTTCGCGCAGGTCGGGGACCTGTTCGCCGGGGCGAACGGGACGCCGGAGAACCCCGGCGCCGGGCTCGAGACGCTCCTGGAGTGGGCCGCGCGCGACGAGCGCGACCACGGGCTCGGCGAGGCGCCCTACCCGCCCGAGTACCCGAAGATGCCGGGCGAGCCGAAGCGGGTGCAGCCGAGCCGCGCACGCCACGACGCCGACGACGCTGACGACGGCGCCGCTGCCGCCGACCCGACGGCCTGACGCCCCGCTTGCCCGACGCCTTGCTTGCCCGACGCCTTGCTTGCCCGACGCCTTGCTTGCCCGACGCACTGCCGACCTGACGCGCCGCCCGGACCGGCCGCGGCCGCCCTCAGGGACGCGGGTCCGGGAGCACCCCGAGGCCGAGGCGGCGAGGTTCAGCCGTCGGGAGGATGGCCGCGCGCAGGTCGGGCGCGCAGAATCGAGACACGAACTACGACCGCATGGCGCCACCAGCGCCGGAAGGAGCCACCATGTCCGAGCACTACGGGACCGACGGTCAGCCGCAGGACGGCCAGCCCTTCGGCGAGCAGCCCACCCCGCCGCCCTTCGAGCAGAAGACCGAGCAGCCCTTCACCGAGCAGCCGGCCGAGCAGCCCACGGACGAGTCGACCGACAAGGCCGGCCCCACCCGCACCGAGCAGTTCACGGTCTCCGGCGAAAAGCTCCTCGGGAAGGTCAAGGAGCTCATCGCGGAGGGCAACGTCCGCCGGATCATCCTCACCACCACGTCCGGGAACACCCTCCTGGAGATCCCGCTCAACGCCGGCCTCGCGGTCACGGCCGTTGCAGCCGTCTTCGCCCCGGTCCTCGTGGCCGTCGGCGCCGTCGCGGCCCTCGTCACCTCGGTCTCGGTGACCGTCGTGCGGGAGGCGCCCTCCGCCGTCGCGCACGACACGGTCGAGGACACCCCCGCGGCCTGATCCGCCCGACCCACGCCCGACGGCGCGTCGCACGTCCCTCGTGCGGCGCGCCGTCGGGCGTCGTGCGTCCGGGCGCGGGGTCGCGGTCGCACTCCTGCTCACGATGCGAGACACCGCCGCGACCACAACGACCACAACTCGCCCCGATCGGAGCCGCGCAGGTCGGATCGTCCACGACGCCGAGGCGCCCGTGGGGCTCGTTCAGGCGCGCTCGATGAGACGCGAGAGCACGATCGTGGACTCCGTCCGCTCGATCGCGGCCGACCCACGGATGCGCTCCAGGGTGTCCTCGAGGTGCTGCACGTCGCGCGCCCGGACCCGCACCACGGCGTCCGCCGTGCCCGCGACCGTGCTCGCCGAGACGATCTCCGGGATCGGCTCCCACGCGTCCCGGAGCGCGCTCGGCGCGATCCGGCCCTGGCAGTAGACGTGCACGAGCGCCTCGATCCCCCAGCCCATCGCGCCGGGATCGACCACCGCGGCGAAGCCGACGACGACGCCGTCGTCGAGCAGCCGGTCGACCCGCCGCTTCACCGCGGGCGCGGAGAGCCCGACGGCGGCGCCCACCTCCGCGTACGTCGCACGGCCGTGACGGCTCAGCACCCCGACGATGGCGCGGTCGATGTCGTCCACGGCGGCCAGCGTAGGGGCAGCGTACGTGCGCCGCGGACGGCCGAGCACCCGTGACCTTGGTCCTAGCGCGCGGTGGGGCCGGTGCTAGCGTCCCGACTGCACCTACCCCTGACCGGCAGCGCAGCCACGGAGTCCACCATGACCACCACCAGCGAACGCCTTCCCGAGTACTCCGACGAGGAGGAGCGGAGCGTCGTCCGCAACTCCCTCGGCCACCCCGTGGGGGTGACCGAGCACCGACGATGGACGCCGGTGCGGATCGCCGTCTGGATCGCGATCTCCCTCGCCGGCGCGCTCGGCTGGACGATGCTCGCGATCGTCCGCGGCGAGCGGGTCAACACCGTCTGGTTCGTCGTCGCCGCCGTGGCGACGTACGCGATCGCCTACCGGTTCTACGCGCTGTACATCCAGCGCCGGATCATGCGCCCCGACGACCGGCGCGCCACCCCGGCCGAGCGCGTCAACAACGGCCGCGACTTCGACCCGACCGACCGCCGCGTCCTCTACGGGCACCACTTCGCCGCGATCGCCGGCGCCGGCCCGCTGGTCGGGCCCATCCTCGCCGCCCAGATGGGCTACCTGCCCGGCACGCTGTGGATCATCTTCGGCGTCGTCGTGGCCGGCGGCGTCCAGGACATGCTCGTGCTCTTCTACTCGATGCGTCGCGGCGGCCGCTCGCTCGGCCAGATGGCCCGAGACGAGATGGGCCGGTTCGGCGGGACGGTCGCGATCGTCGTCGTGTTCGTGATGCTCATGATCGTGCTCGCGGTGCTCGCGCTGGTCTGCGTGAACGCGCTCGCCGAGAGCCCGTGGGGCGTCTTCTCGGTCGGCATGACGATCCCGATCGCCCTGCTCATGGGCCTCTACCTGCGCTTCGTCCGCCCGGGCAAGGTCATGGAGATCTCGATCATCGGGTTCGTCGCGCTCATCGCGGCGATCGTCGGCGGCCGGTACGTGGCCGAGTCCTCGTGGGGGGAGTTCCTCCACCTCACGCCCACCACGCTCGTCGTGTGCATGGTGATCTACGGGTTCTTCGCCGCGGTCCTGCCGGTCTGGCTGCTGCTCACGCCGCGCGACTACCTCTCGACCTTCATGAAGGTCGGCACGATCGTGATCCTCGCGATCGGCATCCTCGTCGCCCGGCCGATCGCCCAGATGCCCGACTTCACCGAGTTCGCCTTCAACACCGCGGGCCCGGTCTTCGCCGGTGCGCTCTTCCCGTTCCTGTTCATCACCATCGCGTGCGGCGCGCTGTCCGGCATGCACGCGATGGTCTCCTCGGGCACCACGCCGAAGATGGTGCAGAAGGAGTCCCAGGTCCGGATGATCGGCTACGGCGGCATGCTCATGGAGTCGTTCGTCGCGATCATGGCGCTGGCCGCCGCTGTCTCCCTGAACCAGGGCGTGTACTTCTCGATGAACATGTCCGCCGCCTCGATCCAGAACACCGCGGGTGAGTCGTACTCGGCCGACGCGAGCCCCGAGGAGAACGCGGCCGCCGCACTGCCCAACCTCGAGGTGAACCGCGACGGCGACGAGGTCGAGGCGGTCTGGGAGACCGAGCGGGACGGTGAGCGGGTCACGCTCTACGGCGCCGAGGCGCTCACGGCGGTCGCCGAGGACGTCGGTGAGCCCTCGATCGTGTCCCGCACGGGCGGCGCCCCGACGCTCGCCGTCGGGATGGCCAACATCCTGCACAAGGTGGTCGGCGGCACCGGGATGATGTCGTTCTGGTACCACTTCGCGATCATGTTCGAGGCGCTGTTCATCCTCTCCGCCGTCGACGCCGTGACCCGCGTCGCGCGGTTCCAGCTGGGGGACGCGATCGGCAACCTCGTGCCCAAGTTCCGCGATCCGTCCTGGCGGGTCGGCGGCTGGCTGACCACCGCCGTCGTCGTGGCCTCGTGGGGTTCGCTCCTGCTCATGGGCGTGACCGACCCCAACGGCGGCATCCGGATGCTCTTCCCGCTGTTCGGCATCGCGAACCAGCTCATCGCCGCCTGTGCCCTCACGATCGTGACGGTGATGGTGGTCAAGAAGGGCTACCTCAAGTGGGTGTGGATACCGCTGGTCCCGCTCGTCTGGGATACTGCGACCACCTTCACCGCCTCGTTCCAGAAGATCTTCTCCAGCGACGTCGCGCTCGGGTACTGGGCGCTGCACAACGCGACCAAGGCCAAGATCGCCACCGGCGACCTCGACGAGACCGCGTTGGCGAACGCGAACGCCACCGTCCGCAACACCGCGATCCAGGGCACGCTGTCGATCCTGTTCATCGTGCTCGTAGCCTCGCTCATGGTCACCGCGATCATGGTCGTGGTGAAGGCGGTGCGCACGGGCCGGACCGGCGAGGAGTTCTCCAGCGAGGACGAGCCCGTGGAGTCCAACTTCTACGCGCCCGAGACGCTGCTCGTCGCCACGCCGCTGGAGAAGAAGGTCGAGGCCGAGTACGCGATCGTCGGCGACCCGAAGCTCCTCGCGGGCGGGCACCACTGAACCGGCGCGCCGACGCCGCCTGACCGTCCGATGACCTCCTCATGACCCAGCGCAGCGAGCCCCGACCCTGGACCGCGACCGCGGCCGCAGCCGCGGCCGTCGCGGCCGCCGTTCGGGGCGGGCGCTCGCTGCGCTGGTGGTTCCGCGGGGTCCTCGGCGCGTCGGCCTACGAGCGCTACGTCGCCCGGCACCGGGTCGAGCACGCCGATCACGATCCCCTGCCCGAGCGCGAGTGGTGGCGCGCCCGCCAGGACGAGGCGACGCCCAAGGGCTGCTGCTGAGGGTCGTCTGCCTGGTCGGAGGACGGCCGGGGCCGGCCGGCGTCGCTCGGGCCGGCCCACGGGCCGGGGTGACCACCCTCACCGCTGCACAACGAATCGCGCTCCCAGTCGAACAGAGCGGCGATCCGTTGCGTCAACACGCAACGGGCGGTGATTGAGGACGCCTGGCCCGGGTGTCACCGTAGAGGCAGCAACGGCGCGCACCGGCGACGCGTCGCCGCGTGCGGTCCGCACGCTCGAGCAGCAGCCATCGCGGCGACAAGGAGCCCACCATGACCCTCGCGACCACGCAGACCAGCCCGCTCCCGAGCACCGGCACGGGCACGAGCACGACGACGAGCACAGACTTCGCCGACCGGGTCGCCACCACGCGGCGCTACCTCATGTGCCGCCCGACCTACTTCGACGTGGTCTACGAGATCAACCCGTGGATGCACACCGACGTCCCCGTCGACCACGACCTCGTGATGCGCCAGTGGGAGAACCTGCGCGCCACATACCTCGAGCTCGGGCACGAGGTCGAGGTCATCGAGGGCGCCCCCGGCCTGCCCGACATGGTCTACGCCGCCAACGGCGCCACGGTGGTCGACGGTCGCGCGCTCGGGGTGAGCTTCCACTTCGAGCAGCGCCGCCCGGAGGCCGCCCTCTTCTCCGCGTGGCTGCGCGACCACGGCTTCCCTGTCACCGACGCCGTCGCGATCAACGAGGGCGAGGGCGACTTCCTCGTCGCCGGCCTGCGGATCCTCGCGGCGAGCGGGTTCCGTTCGGACACCGCCTCGCACCTCGAGCTCGCGGCGTTCTCGGGCCTGGAGGTCGTCGATCTCGAGCTCGTCGACCCGCGCTACTACCACGTGGACACCGCACTCACCGTGCTCGACGCCGACCACGTCGCCTACCTCCCCTCGGCGTTCTCGCCCGAGAGCCGGGCGCGCCTCGCGGAGCTGTACCCCGACGCCATCCACGTCAGCGCCGAGGACGCGGCCGTGTTCGGACTCAACGCCGTGTCGGACGGGCGGCACGTCGTCGTCCCCGCGCAGGCCACCGGGTTCATCGCCCAGCTGCGCGCCGCGGGCTACGTGCCGGTGCCCGTCGACCTGTCCGAGCTGCTCAAGGGCGGCGGCAGCATCAAGTGCTGCACGCTCGAGCTGCGTCCCGCCACGCCCGCGGCCTGAGCCGGGCTGGGCGAGGGAGGTCCGGCGATGAGCCCGACGGCCACGGCCTCGACGACCACGACGGCGACGGCGAGCGCCGGCGAGCACATCGCCGCGATCGAGGAGCACGCCGCGCACAACTACCACCCGCTCGACGTCGTGCTCACCCGCGGTGAGGGCGTCTGGGTCACGGACGTCGAGGGCCGGCGCTACCTCGACTGCCTCGCGGCCTACTCCGCGGTGAACCTGGGCCACTCGCACCCGCGGCTGCTCGCCGTCGCGCACGAGCAGCTGGACCGGATCACGCTCACGAGCCGCGCGTTCCACCACGACCGGATGGCCGCGTTCGTCACGGACCTCGCCGCGCTCGCGGGCAAGGACATGGTCGTGCCGATGAACACCGGGGCCGAGGCCGTCGAGACGGCGATCAAGATCGCCCGCAAGCACGCGCACGACGTGCGCGGCATCGCCTCGCCCGAGATCGTCGTCGCCTCCGGCAACTTCCACGGCCGCACGACGACGATCGTCAGCTTCTCCGACGACGAGACCGCCCGCGCGGGGTTCGGCCCCTTCACCCCGGGCTTCGTCACGGTCCCGTTCGGCGATGCGGACGCGCTGGCTGCCGCGCTCACGCCGTCGACCGCCGCCGTGCTGCTCGAGCCGATCCAGGGCGAGGCCGGCGTCGTGGTCCCGCCGCCCGACTACCTGCCGCGCGTGCGCGCGCTCACCGCCGAGCGCGGCGTGCTGCTCGTGGCGGACGAGATCCAGTCCGGCCTCGCGCGCACCGGCTACACGTTCGCGATCGAGCACGACGGCGTGGTGCCCGACCTCTACACGCTCGGCAAGGCGCTCGGCGGGGGGATCGTGCCGGTGTCTGCCGTCGTGGGTGACGCCGACGTGCTGGGGGTCCTCACCCCCGGGACGCACGGCTCGACGTTCGGCGGCAACCCGCTCGCCGCTGCCGTGGCGACCGAGGTCGTCGCGATCCTGGCGACGGGCGAGCTCCAGGATCGCTCCCGCGTCCTCGGCGCGCACCTGCACGCGGGCCTGGGGGCGCTGGTGGGCGACGGCGTCACGGCGGTCCGCGGGCGTGGCCTGTGGGCCGGCGTCGACATCGACCCGGCCGTCGGGACCGCACGCGACGTCGCGCTGCGGCTGGCCGCGCATGGTGTGCTCGCGAAGGACACCCACACACGCACTCTGCGGCTCGCGCCGCCGCTCGTCGTCGCGCGGGACGAGATCGACTGGCTGCTCGCGCAGCTGCGCGCGGCGCTCTGACGGCTGTCCACGGTTCGCCGACCCCTGCGCGCGACGCGCCAGGACGGCGCGGTCCGACTCCGGCTGCCCTCCGGCTGCTCTCCGCATGCCCTCCGGCTGCCCTCCACCAGTCCGGCCTCGCACTCGCACCGACCGGCCGCAGGACGGGGGTTGGCGCATGCCGCCTCGCGTGCTAGGTTCGCCTGTTCCGCTGCGGCCGGTTCCCTCTCCGAGGGCCGGTTATCGTGGGGCCATCGCCGAACGGCGGTGCGGCGCGGACCACCCGGGTGCGTGCCTTCACGACGACCAGCGAGGTGCACGATGACCGACCAGGTGTACGTAGACCCGGATGCGATCCCGAAGACCGCGACCGCCGTCGACCAGGCCCAGGCGGACCTGAACACAGAGCTCACCAACCTCACCACCCGGCTGCAGGAGCTGCAGTGGGACGGCTCGTCCGGTGACGCTGTCCGCCGGCTCATGTCCCAGTGGTTCCAGGGCGCCAACAAGATCACCCAGGCGCTCACGGACTTCGAGACGAACCTGACGGGGTCGAACACCACGTACATCGGTGAGGACGACGCCCAGGCCGCGATCATGAACAACATCGCCGGCCGGCTGGCCTGAGAGGACTTGAGATGAACCAGCAGCGCATCGCGATGGGGTTCGGCTCCGTCGCCCAGGCCGCGTCCGACATGGCCGCCACGGCGAGCCGCATCCAGCAGCGGCTCGAGGACCTCACCACCGAGGTCACCCGCTACCGCACCGGGTGGGGCGGCTCCGCCTCGGAGGCGTTCGACGCGGCGCAGAGGCAGTGGAACGCGGCGTTCGTCGAGATGAACGGCGTCCTCTCCTCCACCGGCACCGCCGTGGACCAGGGCGGCCAGGACTTCCAGGCCGCCGAGGCCCGCAACCGGGCCCGCTTCGAGTGAGTCACCCGTCACGGCACCTCGCGCCGTGACTCCCACCGCCTCGGCGGTGACCCGGCGCCGCCACGAGCGGCGTCACCCCGACACCACCCCCGGGGTCGCGCCGGCGCGCGACCCCGGGCGGTGCGGACCAGGGCGCCCTGCAAGCGCCCGAGCTTCCCCCAGAACCACCTGACCACGCGCATAAGGGGCACCCGTGAGCGACTTCACCAGCGACCCGGACGTCGTGCTGGCACGACTGACCCTGCTGGGAAACCTCGCCGACCAGCTGGACACGAGCTGGAGCACGCTGATCGACGTGCGCGACCAGCAGAACGGCGCCTGGTCCTCCTTCCCGCCCGCGATGACGTACGCGGCCCAGCTCGTCGGCTCGACGGAGAACCTCATGCAGCGGCTCTCCGCCGCGCGGGAGCAGGTCCGTGGCCTGGGCGAGGCGCTGCGCGCGAGCGTCGACAGCCTCGACCACGTGGACGAGGACGTCGCGACCCGGATGGACGCACTCACCGCCCGCCTCTCCGCCGAGCCCGAGCGGGTGCCGCTGCTCTCGGAGACGATGCGCACCATCACCGCGAGCCTCGCGTCGATCACCAGCTTCGGCACGAGCAGCACGCTGCCCGCGCCCTGACGTGCCGGTCCGCCGGCTCGCCGTCGCGGCGATCCGCCGACCGCACCACCGATCACACCTGACAGCTCCTGACGGACCCGACAGACCCGACAGACCCGAGAAGTCCCGTCTCAGCAACGCACGGAGGACAGCGCCATGGGGAACAACGTCGACCAGCTTCGCGGGGTCGCGGAGGCCGCCGACGACGGCTCCTCCCGCCGCGGCGGGAGCGGCCTCGACCTGTCGATCGCGTCGACCGGCGTGAACGGCGTCTCCACCGACATCGCTAAGACGGCGGACGACCTCGGCATCACGGGAGCTACTGCCGACGCCGCGAGCGGGGCATTCGCCGAGCTGAGCGCGGAGCTCAGCGCTGTCGCGACCGCGCTCTCCCAGGTCCGCACGAGCCTGTCCACGGCCGACGGCGCGCTGCGCCGGGCGCGCGACTCCTACCAGGAGCTCCCCTCGCCCCAGCTGCCCTCGGGCCTGCGCAACGCGCTTCAGGCCGAGACGATCGTCGTGCCGGAGCAGGGCACGCTGACCGGCGGCCAGGCGGTCGCGTACTACACCGCGCAGCGTCAGGCGATGCGTGAGGAGCAGTCCGGCGGCGTCCTGTCGACGCTCGCCGCCGAGCTCGACGCCGCCGCGGGCCAGCTGCCGCAGGAGACCACCCCGGTCTTCCCGACCGACGGGTCTGCGCCCGGGTCGGACCCCACCGGCTCCTCGAGCACCGTCTCCTCGCCCCACTCGGTCGGTTCCGTGACCGGAGGCTCCCTCTCGGCCGTCGGCGGCGGACCGAGCGCGGGCAGCTACGTCGGGATCGGCACCGGGTCCGGCACGGGCAGCGGCGGCGGCACGGGCTCCGGTCCGGGTGCCGGCGACTACGTCTACCCCGGCGGCTCGTCCGGCGGCTCGTCCGGCGGAGCCGCCGGTGGCCCGGCCGGCGGGCCGGCGGGCGGCACTGCCGGCGGAACGGGATCGGCCGGCTCGTGGGTCACCCCTGACGGGTCGGTCTCCGGCACCGGCGCGGCCGGCGCCGGCTGGACCACCGGGGGCGCGAACGGGAACGGCCACGGCGCGGGTGCCGCCTTCGGGATCGGCGCGGGCGGCGGTGCCGGGGCGCTCGGCGGGACCGGCGCCGCGGCGCTCGGTGCCGGCGCGGCCGGAGCGGCGGCCCTCGTGGCGCGTCGCGGCGCGCTCGGCGGCCTGAGCGGGCTCGGCGGCGGCACGACCGGCCTGACGGGCGCGGGATACGCGGGCGGGCCGACCACCGGCACCGGGGCGGCCGGCAGCAGCCTCGGCGTCCGCGGCGGCGGCGGCGCCGGCGCGACCGCCTACGGCAGCGGATCGGGCGGGCTCAGCGGATCGGGCGGGCTCGGCGCGCGCGGCCTGAGCGCCTCGGGCCTGTCTGGCGCCTCGCCCGCCGGCCTCGGCGGCCCGGGCGCGACCCCGTCGACGAGCCTCACGGGTCAGGGCTACACGGGCAGCGGGACCGGTGCGGGCGGCTCGGCGGCGAGCGGTGCGGCGGGCACGCCCGGCGCCCCGGGCACGTCCGCGATGGCGCCGGGCATGCACGGCGGCCAGGCCGGGCGGGAGGGCCGCAAGGGCCGGCGTCGCGGCCTCGCCGGGCCTGCGGCTCCCGAGATCGACGGAACGGAGCAGGTCGACGGGCCGACGGCCACGGCCGGCGCCCAGGACCAGAGCATCCCGCTGGTGGAGACGGCCGAGGACGCCTGGTGAGGTCGCGGCGGAAGGCGGCGCTCGCCGTCGCGCTCGCGCTGGTCGCGGCGCCGCTCGCGGCGGCGCCCGCCGCGCTGGCCGCACCCGTCGACCCGAACGCCGGCGACGGCACCTGGTACGTCTCGTCGCTCGGCCTTGACGCCGTGCAGGCGACGACGACGGGTGCGGGGGTCACCGTCGCGGTGATCGACACCGGCCTCAACCTCCTCCAGCCCGACTTCGCGGGCGCCGACGTGACGGCCGTCCCGACGCTGTTCTGCGACGTCACCGTGCCCGGCATGAGCGGCACGGTGGGCGACGCCGACCTCGGCGGGGCGCTGCACGGCACGGGGGTGGCGCTGCTAGTCGTCGGCCCGGGCCAGCAGGGCGCCGGGGGCCAGCCCGGGATCCGCGGCGTCGCGCCCGGCGTGGCGCTGCGCGCGTACAAGATCACCGCGCAGCAGGGCGCGAGCTGCAGCGACCGCGAGAACCAGGCCCAGGCCGACGCCGTCGACGCGGCCGTGGCCGACGGCGCGCGCGTCATCACCCTGGCGTTCGGGATCGGGACCGACGGCACCGAGGCGCCGGCCGCCGTCGCCGACCACGTCGGGAGCGCGTTCTACGACGCGATCGTGCGCGCGCAGCAGGCGGGCGTGGTCGTGATCACCGGTGCCGCGAACGACGGCGGCGACGTCGCCGGGTTCCCGGCGGGCATGAACGGCACGGTGACCGTCGAGGCGCTCACCGCGTCGGGCACCGTGGACCAGCCGCAGTACACCGGTCCGGACCTCGGCGTCGTGGCGCCCGGGACCGACATCCGGATGCTGCAGGAGGAGACCTTCCCCGAGTACTGGTCGACGTACGGGCTGACCAGCGGGACGTCGCTGGCGATCCCGATGGTGGCCGGCGCCGTCGCGCTGTCGATGTCGGCGTGGCCCGAGGCGACGTCGAACCAGGTGCTGCAGGCGCTCGCCGCGACCTCCCGCCCGCTCGACGGGTCGCCCGCCGGCACGCGCACCGCGACCTCGGGCTTCGGGTCGATCGACCTCGCGGCTCTTGTCGCCACCGACCCGACGGGCCTGCCGGACACCAACCCGTTCGTGCGCGCCGACGGCCTGCCCTCACCGGCGGAGCTCGAGCCGGTCGCGACCGCCGAGCCGACGACCGCGACCACGCCCGCCGAGCCCACGGCCGAGGAGAGCGGTGAGGGCACCACCGCTGCGCCGGAGCCGTCCGAGACCGCGACGGCCGAGCCGGAGGACGGCGGTACGAACGTCCCGCTGCTCGTCGGGGGCATCGTGGTGGGCGTGCTGCTCGTCGGTGGCGGCGTCGTCGTCGCGGTGCGTCGCAGCCGCGCCTCCTGACCGGTTTCCTCGTCCCGCCGACGAGCGCAGGCGGTCAGCGGCGCAGCGCGCGCGGCGCGGCCGGCCCGCGTCGTCGGCCCACCAGCACGACGGCCGCCGACGCAACCGCGGCCGCGAGCGACCACCACAGCACCGCCTGGCGCGCGGGCAGCCACGTGTCCGGCGGCACCGTCACGTGCAGCGGCGGCTCGTCGTCGGCCGCGGGTTCCGGCCGGGCCACGGCGGGTGAGTCGACACCGCGTGCCGTCCCGTCGTCCACCAGGGTGAGGGCCGCGAGCGGCTGGACCAGCCCCCACCCCACGTCGTCGGTGCGGGCGTCGGGGTCCTGGCGGGCCGCGGTCGCGGTGAGGCGGAACACCCAGCCCTCCGGCCCCTCGTCCGGGTAGGCCTGGGCCAGCAGCGCCGCCGCGCCGGCGACCTGCGCCGTCGCCCAGCTCGTCGCGTTGCCGTCGGCGCCCAGCACGCAGTCCGCGCCGTTGGGCAGCCCGCCGAGCACGAGCGCGCCGGGGCCCGCGATCGCGACGTGCGGCCCGGTGTGCGCGGCCACCGGCACGAGCCCGTCGGCCATCGCGGCGACGGCGAGCACGCCCGGGTACGCCCCGGGGTAGCGCGGCTGCGTCGGGTCGTCGTCGTCGGCCAGGTTGCCCGCGCTCGCCACGACGAGCACGCCCGCCGCCGAGGCCTGGGCGACGGCGTCGCGCAGGTCCGCAGCGTCCTCGGCCGTGGACGCGGCGACCACGGCGATGTCGGCGCCGAGCGCGACGGCGGCGCGCAGCCCGGCCGCGAGCGACTGCGGGGTCGGCGCGGTGCCGTCGCGCTGCGCCGCGTCGTCGTCGGCGTACCAGGCCCGCACCGGCAGGATCTGCGCGCCGGGGGCCACCCCGACCAGGCCCGACCCCTCGAGCGGGCGTGCCGCGACCATCGTGGCCACGACCGTGCCGTGCCCGGTGAGGTCGGTCTGCCCGGTCGCGTCCGCGCCCTCGCCGCCGACGACGTCCGTGCCGATCGCCAGCGCACCCCGCAGGTGTGCCACGGGTGCGACGCCCGAGTCGATCACCGCGACCCGGACGCCCGCGCCGGTCGCGATGCGGTGCGCGGCGTCGAGCGCGAGCGCGTCCGGCGCCCAGCCGCGCTCGGGGATGAGCACGCCCGCCGGGCACTCCTCGTCCTGGTTCGCGGTGGCGGCCACGGCGGAGCCCACCGGGGCCCAGGAGTGCGTCGAGTGCGGCGTCCAGACGGGCGCCCACGCGGGCACGGCGACGAGTCCGACGGCGAGCAGGCCGCCGGCGGCAGCGCGCCCCGCAGCAGCGCGCCCCGCAGCGCCCCGCCTCGAAGCACCCCGGCGTCCGCGACGAACGACGCCCGAGGCGCGCTCGCCGTCGTACCTCACGGCTGCTCCGTGGGCGTGGCGGCCGCGCCTCCCGCCGCGAGCGGCGTGCCCGCGGCGTCGACCGAGAGCGTCGGCCCGGTGGGGAACAGGTCGCCCCACGCGTACGGCACCCGGACCGGGTCGGCGCCCTCGCCGAGCAGGCGCTCGAGCGTGTCGGTGAGGTCGACCGAGCTCGCCACGACCGGGAAGGAGATCCCGTTCTCGTCGATGAACCGCACCGGTCCGCTCGCGGAGTCGGCCGTCGCCACGAACAGCGCGAGCGCACCGCGCGCGGGGGCGACGGCGATCCCCCCAGTCGCGACCGGCTCACCCGCGACGAGGTCGCTGCCGAAGGTCTCGGTGTCCAGGCGCGCGCAGGGCGCGGCGCCCGACTCGAGCGGATCGGCGATCACGACCGGCCAGGTCGCGTCCACCGGACCGTCGGCCACGGCCACCTCCTGCACCCCCGCCACGCGCGCCGGCTCGACGCTCTCCCGGCTGAGCAGGCCACCGGGTCCGGCGGAGTAGAGCGCGTCGGCGAACGGGTCGAGGCGTGCGAGCGCGCCGTCGGGCAGCACCACGAAGGCCTGGCCGCTCACCTCGATGACGGACCCGACCACGACGCCGGGCACGTCGGCCAGGTCGCCCGGCGGCGTGGTGCCGGCGTCGGCCACCGTGAACGGCGTCGCGGCGCCACCCTCGGGGAACAGCTCGAGCCAGCGGGCATCCACCGTCACGGCGTCCTGCGGGGTGTAGCCCAGGGCGCGCAGCACACCGTCGGTCGTCGCGGTACCCGGCACCGCGTAGCGCCGGCCGTCCTGGACCAGGAACAGCGACCGCTCCTCGCCCGCCACGACGGCGACGAGGGCACTCGGGCTGTTCGGGCCGCCCTGCTCGGGCGCGGGCGAGTCGACGACCGACGTCGCCGTCGTGCCGTCCTGCGCGACGCACGCGAGCCAGCCGCCGGTCACGAGGTCCGCCACCTCGGGCAGGGAGTCCGGCGCGCCGGCGATGCCGACGACCGGGCGGCGGTGCACGTCGGCGACGTCGTCGGCCGGGACCGTGAGGATCTCCGCGCCCGCGGGGGCGAGCAGCCGGGCGCTGGCCATGTTGGGCACCGGGACGAGCTCGCCGTCGGCGCTCACGTACCGCGCCGCGTTGTCCCGGACGAGGATGATCTTCCCGTTCTCCCACCCGGACTCCAGGCCCTGGTCGAACAGCCCGGCCACGAACGACCCGCCCACCACGAGCGCTGCGAGCACCACGCCTGTGACCAGGCCGCGCACCGGCGTCGTCGGCTCGAGCTCGCGCCCACCGGGTGCGCCGGAGGTGAACGCGGTGAGCAGGCGGCGCCGAGCGAACGACTGCGCCTCGAGCAGCTCCTTCTTCGACGCCATCAGGCGACCTCGCCGCTCACCCGAGACCGCCCGCGGCCACGACGGCGAGCGGCGGCACCGCCGCGAGCAGCAGCAGGCGCAGCGCGTCGCCCACCCGCTCGAGGCGGAGCCGGCGCGACTGCCCGAGGAACGCGGCCACCACGACGGCGAACGCGGCCACGAGCAGGGCCACCGACAGCGCGGCGCGCCAGGTGGGCTGCAGCAGCGCGGCGGTCACGGTCGCAACGAGCAGGCCGATCGCCGACGAGATCAGCGCGGCGGCGACGTCGGTGCGCGCCACGCTCTGCCGCACGCCGAGCGCGAGCGCGACCCAGACGGCGACGGCGAGCAGACCGCCGGCCGGCCCGGTCGCCACCACCGCCGGCGTGAGCAGGACGAGCGTCGCGCCGATCCCCGTGCGCAGCGCGACGACCAGCCAGTGCCCCGCGAGCGCCTGCGCGCGCACCGCCTCGGGGTCCACGGGAGGCGGGTCGGCGAGGATCTCGGCGTCCTCCCGTGGCGCGACGACGCGCAGCGGCGTCGCCGACAGCGCGAGCCACGGCACGGCGAGCGTCGCGACGGCGAGCAGCGCGAAGGTCACGACGGTCGCGGCCGGCGCCGACGACGGGCCCAGCAGCAGCGTCACGCCGCCGAGGAGCAGGGCGACGACGGCGGGCACTCCGGGCGCGACGGCGGCCGTGCGCACGCGCGTGGTCGTCACCGCGAGGACCACGGCGGCACCGAGCCCGGCCGCCCCCGCGGCGGCGAGCGCGGTCGCCGAGCCCGAACCCTCGCCCAGCCGGGTCGGTCCGCCCGCGAGGAGGTACCCGGCGAGCGCCGCGAGCGCGCAGCCGAGCACGCCGAGCGAGCGGGCGGCGACCGGCGGTGCCGGTGAGCGGTCCAGCACCGCGGCCGCCACGAGCGCCAGCAGCGTCGCCGACCCGGCGACGGCGGCGCTCGCCGCCGCGTCGAGGTCGGCACCGACCAGGACGAGGGCCGCCGTGACGAGCAGGGCGCACGCGGCGGCGACGGCGGTGCGGGCCGAGTCGCGCACGGACCACGGCGGGGTCTCGCGCTCGACGGCCTCGGCCACCGCCTCGACGATGTCGTCGTAGCGCTGCTCGCCCTCCTCCGACTCGGTGTGCAGCGCGAGGACGGCGCCGTCCTGCACGCCCTGGACGGCGAGGGACGCGTCGGTGCGCAGCCGCTGGCCGTCCGCCGTGAGCAGGCGGACGTCGGCGTGCACGACGTCGAGCCCCAGCGCGCCGAGGCGGCGCACCAGGCCGGGCAGCAGCTCGGCGACCGGGATCGTGCCGGGCAGCGCGAGGTCCGCGCGGCGATCGCCGCGCGTGACCGTGGCCCGCACCACGACCGGTGCCTGGTCCAGGTCCTCCACGCTCACGCTGTCTCCTCCACGTCGATCCGGGCGTGCCCGATCTCCAGCACGCTGCCGCTGAGCACCGGGGTGCTGCCGCCGGACGGCACGCGCACCGCACCGCCGGACGGTCCGCGCACCACGCAGCCGTTGGTCGAGCCCAGGTCCTCCAGCACGAGGCCGGCGTCGGTCACGCGCAGCCGCGCGTGCGTGCGCGAGATCGCACGGGTGTCATCGGGCAGGACCACGACGACGTCGCTGCCCGCGGGGTCCGGGCGCCGGCCCAGGACCGCGGACGTGCGCACCACGAACGTGCCGTCGCCGTGCACGCGCAGGGTCGCGGAGCGCGGCGGTGCGGCGGTGGGCGAGAGGCGGCTCCCGGTCTGCGGCAGTGCCGGCGTCGGCGTCGGGGACGTCGTCCCGGGGGTCGTCGCGGGGGTCGTCGCGGGGCCGGAGGGCCGCTGCGCGTCGGGTCGGGGCGGCACGACCGTCCGCGAGCCAGGCGCCGTGGAGCTCGAGGGCTGCGGCTGCGCGATAGGTGGCTGCCCGGCGGGCGGCGCGGCCCGCTGCGCGTGCTCCGGTGGCACGGTGGCCGAGGACGGCGCGAGTCGCGCGGCCGGGTCGCCCGTCGGGCGCGGCGGCACGACGCCTCGCTGCTGCCGGAACACGGCGAGCGAGACGGACTCCTCGCCGGCGACCGCGGCCCCCGCCGTGCCGGGCACCATCGTGGCCGAACCGGGCCGCGGCGGCACGACCGTGCCGATCGGCCCGAGTCGGCCCGGTGCCACCGGGATGGCGGGTACGCCGTCCGCCCCGAGCGTGCCGGGCCCCCTCGACGCCCCAGCACCGGCGCCCGCGCCGACACCGGGTCGAGCGGGCATGCCCGGCACCCCCGGCGCAGCGCCCACCTGACCCCGCACGCGGCCCGTGCCCGCTCCGCCCGGCACGACGGCACCGCCGACGCCCGCCGCGCCGACGCCCGCGGCCCTCACCGAGGCACCCGCCGTCGGCGCGACGACGCGAGTGCGCGCCACGACGTCGTGCCAGTACCGCCCGGACCGGTCGCGCACGAGGAGCAGCACGAGCGGCCCGAACGGCACGACGTGGGCCGCACCCAGCAGACCCGCGCGGGGCGCCTCGCGCCGCAGGCCGGGCGCGAAGGGCCGGTCGAGCTGCGCGGCACGCAGCCGCAGGATCGCCTTGCCCGCGGTGGCACCCGTCCGCGCCTCGACCAGCGCTCCCGCCGCGGCCACCTCGAGCACGAGCACGACGGCGAGCGGCACCGAGCGCCACACGAACCACGCGACCACCGCGGGCAGCGCCACGACGACGAGGTCGATGAGGTACGCACCGATCCGCCGCTCGGTGGTGGCGGCCGGCAGCGGGCGGGGCGCACCGGCTCCGTCGCCGGCCGGGGCGACGATCCCGCTGAGCCCGCTCGCGGGCAGCGTGTCGTCGCCGCGCAGCCACGCGGTCCGGGTGCTCGGGGTGTGAGTCACGAGGGAAGCTCCATGAGAAGACCGACGGTACCCACCGCGACGACGCCGAGCGCGGGCGAGAGCACCACGGCGAGCGACTCGACGGCGTCGGCGAGCCGCGAGGCGCGCAGCGAGCGCCAGTCGCGCGCACTCGCGGCGGCGACCCCGACGGCGATGGCGGCCGCGACGAGCGCGGCCACGGCGAGCGCGACCGGAGACACCCCGCAGACCAGCGCGACCGCGACGGCGACCGCGAGGACGAGCAGCGCTGCGGCCCGCGGCGCCCACCGCGTGACGGCGTCCCGGTCGCGGCGGGGCACGAGCGCGAGGGCGAGCGCGACGGCGAAGGTGAGCGTCGCCGTCGTGATCCGCTCGAGCGTGCCCGCGGGCAGGAGGACGGCGGCGACCGTCGCGAGCAGCGCTGCGGCGAGCGCGAGGACGACGACGGTGACGGCTCGGCGGTGCACGGCGTCGGAGACGACCGCGTTCACGGTCCGCGCCCGCACGCTCGCCGGCGCCGGGTCGATTCGCTCCCGCACCCCGAGCGCGGTGCGCTGGGCGGGCTCCGGGTCGAGCAGGACCGGGTCGGGGACGTCGAGGCTCACGGCCGGCGCGGCGCGCAGCGCGAGCGGCACGAACCCGAGGAGGAGCGCGGCCGGGTACGGGCGTTCGAGCAGCACGGCCACCACGCCGCCCAGCGCGCCGACGCCGCCGACGGCGAGCAGCACCCGGGCGAGCGCGTCGCCCCCGCCGCCCGCCCGGATGACGCGCAGCGCGCTCGCGACCGTGCCCGCGAGCAGTCCCACCGTGACGGGCAGCATGAGCCCGGCGCCGGTGTCGGGGCCGACGACCGAGGCGCCCGCGAGCGTCCCGGCGAGCCAGCACGCCGCGGCGACCGGGTCGGCGGCCGGGCCGCGCTGGACGGGGAGCAGCGCGATCGCGAGCGCCAGCGCGCCCGCGCCGCCCGCGAGCCACGGCCGTGGCCCGCCGGGCGCGGCGAGGTCCAGCAGCCGGGCGGCGACGGCGAGCACGAGCAGGCCGACGCCCGCCCAGGCGAGGGGGACGGTCGGGGCCGCGAGCACGCCCGACAGGCCAGACGCACCGGATGTGCCGGTCCGACGGCCGAACGGGCCGACTCCGGCGCCGGCGCGGGCTCCTCGTCCACCCGGCCGGGCGCCGCCCGGTCGGCCCCCCGGACGCCGACCCGGGCGGCCTCTCGGTGCGCCGGCGGCGGGCTCGTCGGGGGCGGTCACGAGGGTGTCGCCGCTGTGCACGACCGAGCCCAGCCGTGCGTCCCGCGCGAGCGGGTCACCCGTCACGGTCCGCAGGGGCGTGGCGCTGCGCGCGTTCCCGGCGTCGAGCGCGTCGGAGAGCTGACCGACCCGGACGTCGGGCCGCACGACCACGTCCCGACGCCCGCGCGGGGACAGGACGGTCAGCGCGATGAGGTCGGCCTCCATCTGCTCGTCCACCCCCCGCCGGTGTGCCGCTGCGCGGTCTGGAGCCGATGTCCAGCCCTCGATGAGTCTAGGGTCGTCGGGAACGCGCACGAGGGCGGAGGGCCATGGACGAGGAGTCGACGCGCATCCCGGCGCCGACCGTCCCCGAGGGGACGATCACGCTGGAGCCGCCGCCGGAGATCGTCCGGGCGGACTCGGGCAGCTCGGTCCTCATGACGGCGATGCCGGTCGTGGGATCGGTCGGCTCGATCGCGCTCATCGTCTTCGCGCAGCAGCCGATCTCACCGCTGCGGATCATGCTCGGCGCGGGCATCCTCATCGCCTCGCTCGGGTTCGTCGCGGTCAACCTCGTGCGCCAGCGCTCCCAGCACCGCTCGGCCGTCTACGCCTCGCGCCGGGAGTACCTGTCCTACCTCGCCGACCTGCGCACCAGCGTGCGCAACGCGGCGAGCCGGCAGCGCCGCAACGCGCAGTGGCGGCTGCCGGACCCGACCGCGCTCGCCCTGCTCGCGGAGGACGGCTCCCGCGTCTGGGAGCGTGCGGCCGCCGACCCGGACTTCCTGCACGCGCGCATCGGCACCGGCGACGCGCCGCTGGCCGTGACGCTCGAGCCGCCCGAGACAGCGCCGCTCGCCCAGCTGGACCCCGTCGCGGCGTCCGCGGCGCACCGCTTCCTGCTCACCCACGAGGTGCAGCACGACGTCCCCACCCTCGTCGACCTGCAGCAGCTCACGCACCTCGAGGTCGCCGGCGACGGCGCGCGCTCACGCGCGCTGCTGCGCGCCATGCTGGTCCACCTCGCGACCTTCAGCGGACCCGGCTCGCTGCGGCTCGCCGTCGTGACCGACGGCGAGCACGCCGCGGACTGGGAGTGGGTGAAGTGGCTGCCCCACGCGTGGTCGCCGGACGAGCTCGACGGCGGCGGCCCCGTCCGCCTCGTCGGCACCGACGCGCGCGAGGTGCTCGACCTGCTGCCGACGGCGGGCCGACGGCCGTTCTCCCCGGTCGCCGACCAGGTGCTCCCGCACGTCCTGCTCGTGCTCGACGGCGTACCCCTGCCCCCCGACCACGGCCTCGTCACGGGCGTCCAGGGGGCGACCGTCGTCTCGATCCCTCGCACGTGGACGGCCGACATCGGGCCGCACCAGGCCCGACTGCTGCTGCGCGGCGCGGGCGAGGAGTGGCAGGCCGAGCTCCTGCACGGCGGCTACTCGGCCGCGCTCGTGCGTCCCGACGCGATGTCGGTGGCCGACGCGGAGGCGGCCGCACGCCGACTGACCCGGCGCGGCCTGCCCAGCGCGGAGGACGAGCGCGGGTCGGGCGAGGCCCGCAGCGGCGAGCTCACGGACCTCCTCGGCCTCCCGGACGTGCGCGAGCTCGACGTCGCGACGTCGTGGGCGCCCCGCACCGCGCGTGACCGGCTGCGCGTGCCGTTCGGCGTCACGAGCAACGGCGCCCCCGCCGTGCTGGACCTCAAGGAGTCCGCCGAGGGCGGCATGGGTCCGCACGGGCTCATCATCGGGGCGACCGGCTCGGGCAAGTCGGAGGTGCTGCGCACCCTCGTGCTCGCGCTGACGATGACGCACTCCTCGGAGGACCTCAACCTCGTCCTCATCGACTTCAAGGGTGGTGCGACGTTCGCCGGCATGTCCGACCTGCCGCACGTCTCGGCCGTGATCACCAACCTCAGCGAGGAGCTCTCGCTCGTGGACCGCATGCAGGAGGCGATCCAGGGCGAGCTGACCCGCCGGCAGGAGCTCCTGCGCGCCACGGGCCCGTTCACGAACGTCGCCGAGTACGAGCGGGCCCGGCTCGCGGGGCGCACCGACCTCGCGCCGCTGCCCACGCTGCTCATCGTGTGCGACGAGTTCACCGAGATGCTCGCCGCGAAGCCCGAGTTCGCGGACCTCTTCGCCGCGATCGGCCGGGTGGGTCGCTCGCTGCGCATCCACCTGTTGCTGTCCTCGCAGCGGCTCGACGAGGGCCGCCTGCGCGGCCTCGAGTCGCACCTGTCCTACCGGATCGGCCTGCGCACGTTCTCCGCGAGCGAGTCCCGTCAGGTCCTCGGCGTCCCGGACGCGCACACCCTGCCGCCCGTCCCCGGCGTCGGCTACCTGCGGCCGGACCCCGCGACCCTCATCCGCTTCCGAGCCGCCTACGTCTCAGCACCGCCGCCCTCCCGCGGCCTCGCGCAGGGCCCGGCCCGCGCCGTCGCCTCCGCGGACCTCGCACCCTTCACCGCGGCTCCCGTGCCGCTGCCGCCCGGGGCGTCCTCGCGCCGGGACGCCGGCTCCGCGAGCGGCGACGGCCAGAGCGCGGAGGGACAGCAGCCCGCGGCGGACGAGCCCGCCACGTTCGACATCGCGGTGCAGCGGATGGCCGGGCGCGGTCCCGCGGCCCACCAGGTGTGGCTCCCGCCGCTGGCCGAGCCGGCGACGCTCGACGACCTCGCGCCGGACCTCGCCGTCGAGCCGGGTCTCGGGCTCTACTCCCCCGGGTGGCGCGCCTCGGGCCTGCTGCCGCTCGGCATCACGGACCTGCCGCTCGAGCAGCGCCGCGAGGTCTTCACGATCTCGCTCGACGGCGCGGGCGGGAACCTCGCGGTGGTCGGCGGACCCCGCAGCGGCAAGAGCACGGCGCTGCGCACCGTGGTCGGCGCGATCGCGCTGACCAGGACGCCGGTCGAGGCCCAGATCTTCGTGCTCGACCTCGGGGGCGGCACGTTCACGTCGATGCGGGACCTCGCGCACGTCGCGGGGGTCGCGGTGCGCGGCGAGGAGGACGTCCTGCGTCGCACGGTCGCCGAGGTGACGACGATCCTCGACGCGCGCGAGCGGCTGTTCGCCACCGCCGGCATCGACTCGGTCGAGACCTACCGCCGGCGGCGCACGCCGGGCCGCACCGGCCCGGGTGCGGTCGACGACGGGTACGGCGACGTCTACCTCGTGGTGGACGGCTGGAGCACGCTGCGCACCGAGTACGACGACCTCACCACGCAGATCCAGGCGATCGCGGGCCGCGGGCTCACCTACGGCGTGCACGTGCTCGTCTCGGGCACGCGGTGGATGGACTTCCGCGCCGCGATCAAGGATCTGCTCGGGACCCGCATCGAGCTGCGCCTCGGGGAGACCACGGACTCGGTGCACCGGCGCCGCGTCGCCGACACGGTGCCCACCGGGCGCCCCGGCCACGGCCTCACGCCCGCCGGCCGGCCCATGCTGCTCGCCCTGCCGCGGCTCGACGGCGACTCCCGGCCCGACACGTTGTCCACCGGCGTGGAGGACCTCGTCGAGAGCGTGACCGCCGCGTGGGACGGCCCGACGCCGCCCAAGCTGCGGCTGCTGCCCGAGCGGGTCACGCTCACGCGGGTGCGGGAGATGGCCGGGGTCGCGCATGCGGCTGGCGCCGGCGCCGATGCCGGGGGCGCGGGCGCGGCGGCTGCCACGGCTGCCGCTTCCGAGGCGGGCACGGGAGCGGTGACGGCCGCTGCGGACGCGGGCTCGCCGTCGGGCCTCCTGCTTGGTGTCGACGAGGCGACGCTTCGGCCGGTCACGCTCGACCTCGACGAGGCGCCGTTCGCGTACCTGTTCGGCGAGTCGGACTCCGGCAAGTCGACGTTCCTGCGCGCCATGGCGCGCGAGGCGCAGCGCACGGTGACGCCGAAGCAGGGGCAGATCTTCGTGGTCGACTACCGGCGCGCGCTGCTGGGCGAGGTGCCGCCCGAGTACCTCGCGGGGTACTTCACGACGGCGGAGCAGACCACCGAGCAGATCGCCGGCCTCGCGCAGTTCCTGCGCACCCGCCTGCCCGGTCCGGACATCACGCCGGCGCAGCTGCGGGACCGGTCGTGGTGGACGGGGGCGCTCGTCACGCTGCTCGTCGACGACTACGACCTCGTGGCGACGAGCACCGGCAACCCGCTGACCCCGCTCGTGCCGCTCCTGCCGCACGCGCGCGACATCGGCCTGCGCATCCTCGTGACCCGGCGTTCGGGCGGCGCCGCGCGGGCGCAGTTCGAGCCGCTGCTGCAGACGATGCGCGACCTCGGCGCCACGGGCATCTTGCTCTCGGGCGACCCCGGCGAGGGACCGCTGATCGGGACCGTGCGGGCGCGGCGGGCGATCCCGGGTCGGGCGCAGCTCGTGACACGCGACGCTGGGGTGCGCGTGGTGCAGCTGGCGGACGCGCCGCCGTCGGACCTGTAGGCGCTCGGGTCGCGCGGCTTTCCCCCGCTGAGCGGTCCGTCCTACCCCACAGCTCCGACCCAGTGATTCCTCCCGCCCCACGACGCGAACCCAGCGATCTGTAGCGACTCCAGGCGCCCAACCGGCACGAAACGCTGGCACCACCAGAGACGGCGCCACAGATCGCTGGCACCACCACGCGTGTGCGGTGGCCATGGCGACGGCGGTGGCCACGTGGCACGCGCCAGGAGCAGCAGTGGCGCGCCTGACGTGGACACGGCCATCGCGGTGGCCACCAGGCACGCGGCGGACATGGTCGCGGCGCGCCTGACGTGGACAAGGCGACTGCGGTGGCCACCTGGCACGCGGCGGGCATGGCCGCGGCGCGCCTGACGTGGACACGGCGCGCCCCGCGGCCACGTGGAGCGCGCCTGCGGCGCTCGCAGCCGCCTCAGACGAGTGACGTCACCCGCGACGGCGGAGCGAGCGGATCGAGACCTGCGCGCGCAGCCGCTGCCACCGGCTCAGCTGGCCGAGCAGTCCCGTGCGGACCTCGCCCGCGGCGCGCCAGGCCTCGGCGCCCTGCTCGGGCGTCGGCTCGGAGGGCCCGAACTGCGCGGCGTCGGCGCGGGCGGCGACGACGTCGAGCGCATGGGCCGTCGCCGCGGCGCGCGCGGCCGGACCGTCGGCGGGCGGACGCGGGACAGTCCAGGGGTCCGCGGGTGCGGCCCACGGATCCGCTGGTGCGGCCCACGGATCCGCTGGTGCCGCCCAGGGATCCGCGGGTGCCGCGCCCGGTCCCCACGCGGTGCCGACCCCCGGATCGCTGCCAGCACCCGCAGCGGTCCCGGCACCCGCAGCGGTCCCGGCACCCGCAGCGGTCCCGGCACCCACGGCACCGGCCGCACCGGCCCTGGCCCCACGACGCACAGAGGCCCCACGACCCGCCCCCGCCTCGACCCACGCCTCCTCCTGCGCGGCAGCAGTGGCGAGCGCGAACGCGCCGAGGTCGGCGGCGGCCTCGCGGCGCGTCGCGGTGGGAGGGGGCGCGCGCCGCACGTCGGTCGCGAGCGCCACCACCTCGGCCCAGGCTCCGGCCGCCCGGCGGCGCGGGTCGGGATCGCTGCGGCGGGCCCGGGCGCGGGCCGCCTTGGCCGCCAGGACCACGAGGAACGGCACCGCGAGCAGCAGCAGACCGCCTGCGGTCGCGCCGGCGACCGCCCACACCCAGCCCGCGCCCGCGTCCTCGGGCTCGGGGTCGGGCCGGTCCTGCGGACGCACGTCGTTCGGCTCCGCCGTCGGCGCCTGCGTGGGCGGCGGCTGCGTGGGCCGCGGCTGCGTCACGAGCGGCTGGTTCTCCGGGTCGGTGACCACCTCGGAGGTGTCGGGGGTGCGCGACTTGTCCGGGGTCGGGTAGAAGGGCACCCAGCCCACGCCGTCGAACGCGATCTCGACCCACGCGTCCACGTCCCTGCCGTGCACCGGGTAGGACCCGTCCGGCCCGGCCTCGCCGTCGACGGGCACGTCGAACCCCATGACGACCCGCGCGGGCAGGCCCAGCTCGCGCGCCATGAGCGCCATGGCAGACGCGTACTGCTCGCCGTTGCCGACCATGAGGTCGGACTCCAGGAGCGTGGTCATGCGGTCCGCGCCGTGCCCGGCGGGCGTGCCCTCGGTCAGGCCGTCGGAGTAGTAGCCCGAGCCCGCGAGGCGCTGCTCGAGCGCGCGGGCCATCACGATCGGCGTGTCCGCGGCGCCGACCCACTCGCGCGCCACGAGCCCGACCACCTCGGGCACGCCGGTCACCGGCCCGAGGTCCACGTCCGCCACGCCGACGTCGGCGAGCGCGGCGTCCTCGACCGCCGGCTCGACGGCGGCCTCGATCCGGTAGGTGTCACCCTCGCTGAGGCCGTCGACCAGCACGGCGCTCGTCGTGGCGTCGTTGTAGCGCAGCGCGTCGCGCAGCTCCGGCGTCGCGTCGAAGCTCCGCATCGAACCCACGGTGGGCAGCCACACACCGGTCAGCCCGCGCACGGTGACGTCCAGCGCGACCGGGTCGCCGACCACCGCGCGCTCGCCGGCCACGCGCCGGAAGTCGCCCGAGGACTGCCCGCCGGTGCCGCTGCTCACCGACGTCGTCCACACCACCCCGTCGTAGGAGTCCATCACCGCGGTACGCAGCCGCGTCCCGGCCACGTCGGCGGCGGTGTCGCCGGAGATCTCGAGCTCGACGTCGTCGTCGGCCTTCACGAACTTGCGGAACGTCGCGAGCGGGCTCTCGTAGGCGGCGGGGTCGAACGGCGGGACCACCTGGTCGCGCACCACGAGCCGGTCCAGCGGCGCGAGCGCCCACGGCGTCGCGAGGCCCGCGACGATCGGGATCACCAGCAGCACCGCGAGGGACACCGGCCGCTGCATCCGAGCGCCGCGCAGCAGCCCGGCCGCGACGATCCCGACGGCGCCGATCGCCACCCCGAGCACCGCCGGCAGCACGGCCCGCGCGTCCCCGAGCACGAGCGCGGCCGGGAGCACGACGGGCGGGACGAGCCCTGCCGCGGGCGCCCACGCGCGTCCCCGCAGGCCCAGCACGACGACGAGCGCGGTGCCCGCGAAGCTCAGCAGCCACGGCGCGACGAGCACGCCCGGTACCTCCCCGATCGGCGGGGTCAGCGTCAGCGCGTCCTTCCAGGACGTCACGATCCCGCCGAGCAGCGCCATCAGCGAGGCGCCCAGCGAGCCGCCGGCTCGCCAGGGAGGCGCGACGGCGATCATCCCCCCGCCGAGGTAGCCCACCACGAGCGCGGCGAGGGTGAGCGCCGCGCCCCACCGGCGCCATGTGGTCAGCAGAGCGAACGCCGCCCCGAGCACGGCGCCGATGCCGCCCACCCGGACGAGGACCGGTGGGTCGACGACGGGCAGCAGCGGCAGCAGCGCGGCCGGCACGGCGAGCACGAGCAGCGCCACGGCGACCACCCGGGGCCAGCCGCGCGCCCCGTCCACGAGCCGCGCGTCCGGGGCGTCCGCGCGCCCATGATCGGCGCGTCCGGCGTCCGCGGGACCGCTACCCGGGCGCCCACCGTCCGGCCGCAGGCCGCCGGGCCGCGGCGCGTCCGGGCCGCCGGGCCGCCCGACCGGGCGCACCGCCCGTGCGCTCCCCGTCCTGCCGACGCGCGCCGTGCCCCCCGTGATCCCCGACGGCCCGGTCATGGCAGCGCCCCGCGGACGAGGCCGGGCAGGGAAGCGAGGTCGCCGCACCGCGCGAGAGTCTGGTGCCCGTCGGTGGCGACCTCGACCTCGGCGCCCACATCGCACGAGACGGCGACGACGACGGCGTCCACCGGCAGCGCGTGCAGCGCCGCCCGGACCTGCGCGGCGCGCGTGCGCGCCCCCATCACGAGCACGACCATCGACGCATCCGGGACCTCCCGGGCCACCCACGCCGTGGCGGCCGCGACGTCGAACCCGTCCGACGTCGCCTCGACGGCGGAGAACGCGTCGAGCGCGGCCACGGACGTCGCCACCGGGATCGCTCGCCCCGCGTGGGCGATGACGTCGCGCTCCTCGCGGACCGCCTGGACCACCCACGACGCCGCGACGGAGACCGCGAGCTCGAGGTCCTCCTCACCCGCGTACCCGGCCGACCCGGTCGCGAGCACGACGGCGGTGCGGGTGCGCCGCACGTCCTCGTCCTGACGCACCATCACCTGGCCGAGCCGCGCCGTCGAGCGCCAGTGGATGCGCCGGACGTCGTCACCGGGGACGTACTCGCGCAGCGCGTGGAACTCGAGGCTGACCTCCGCGAGCGACGGCGTGGCGCCGCCCTCGAGGTCGCGCAGCAGGCCGCTCGCGGTCTGGCCGAGCGCGATCGTGCGCGGGTGCACGATGACCTCGATCGGGGGTGTCCAGGTCCGTCGGCGACGCACGAGCCCGGCGGCGTCGGAGCGCACCGTCGCGGCCGGCCCCACCGTGAGCACGGCGCGCCGCGTGGTCGGGATCCGGAACACGTTCTCGTCGACCGCACCGGGGCCGAGCGCGGGCACGGGGAACGTCGCCAGGCTGCCGCCGACGGGCAGCTCCAGCTGCGCGGGCAGCAGCCGGCGCCGCGCGGCGTTGCGCACGAGCACCCGGCCCAGCACGCGCTCGCCCTGGGTGACGCGTCGAGCGGCCAGGTCCAGCTCGACGTCGTACGTCGACGCGCCCCACGCCTGGACGCCCGCGACGAGCAGCGCGACGAGCGCGAAGGCGCCGAGCGCCAGCAGCTCGGCCCAGTCCGTGAGCAGCCCGGCGACCAGCGCCGCGACCCCGACGACGAGCACGCTCCAGCCGATCGGCGTGACCGAGCCGCCCCCCGCGCGGATGCGCGCGAGCCGCGCGAGCCACGCGGGCGTCGCCCGGCGTGGTGCGGGCGCGCCCGGTCGACGGTGCGCGCGCCTCCCGCCGGCCATCTCAGAGGCCCGGGTTGGGGGGCGGCTGCGCGGCCAGGACGTCCGCGACGACCTGCTCGGCGTCGGTGCCGGTGAGCTCGGCGTCGGGATCCAGCACGAGGCGGTGGGAGAGCACCGGGAGGGCGAGCTCCTTGACGTCGTCGGGCACCACGTAGTTGCGCCCCTGCGAGGCCGCCCACACCTTGGCGAGCCGCACGAGCGCGAGCCCGCCGCGCACCGAGGAGCCGAGCCGGCAGCGCGGGTCCGCGCGGGTCGCCTCGACGAGGCCGTTGGCGTAGCGCAGCACCGCCCGGTCCACGTAGACGGTCGACGCCGCACGCGACATGGCGGCGACGTCCGCCGTGCCGACCACGGGGGTGAGCCGCGAGGTGCGGTCGCGCTCGGCCGAGCCGGCGAGGATGTCCAGGGCGGCCTCGGTGTCGGGGTAGCCGAGCGAGAGCTTGACGAGGAACCGGTCGAGCTGAGCCTCCGGCAGGCGGTACGTGCCGGCCTGCTCGATGGGGTTCTGGGTCGCGATGACCATGAAGACGTCGGGCACGGGGTGGGTCACGCCGTCGACCGTGATGTGGCCCTCCTCCATCACCTCCAGCAGCGCGGACTGCGTCTTCGGGGACGCGCGGTTGATCTCGTCCGCGAGCACGATCGACGCGAACACCGGACCGCGGTGGAACTCGAACGTGCCGTGCGCCTGGTCGTACACCGACACGCCCGTGACGTCGGAGGGCAGCAGGTCGGGGGTGAACTGGACCCGGCTCGTGCTCCCGTCGACCGACGCCGCGAGCGCCCGTGCGAGGGACGTCTTGCCCGTTCCGGGGGCGTCCTCGAGCAGGACGTGACCCCGCGCGAGGAGCGCGCCGACCACGAGGCGCACCGCGTGCTCCTTGCCCAGGAGGGCGTGGCCGACGTTGAGCACCATCGAGTCGAAGGTCGCCGCGAACGCGGTGGCCTCCTGCTCGGGCATGGGGGGCGTGGTCACCGGGCGTCCTCCTGGACTGTCTGCGCTGCGTGCGCTGCGTGCTCTGAGTGCTCTGAGTGCGGTGCGTGTGCTGCGGGCTGGGTCGGCGGTCGCCGGCCGCGCGTGCTCATGGTGTCGCACTCGCGGTCGGGGTCGCCTCGGGCGTCGGCTCCGGCACGCGCACGGTGACCTCGGCCGGCGCCGAGGCGCCCTGGGCGTTCTCGACGACGACGCGCACCACGTGGTCACCGGGCGTGAGCGGCAGCAGCGAGGTCCACGTGAGGTCCCCGACGCCGACGACGCCGCGGTCGCCGTCGAGGCGCACCTCGGTCCCCGTGATCCCCGACCCGCCGTCGTTGACCCGCCAGGTCGCGGTGACCCGGCCGTTCGAGCCGAGCTCCGCCCGCAGCTCGTAGACCTGCGGCCGGGTCACGGCCGTGACGGGGCCGGCGCTCGCCGCGGGCCCGGTGGCACCGACCGAGCTGATCGCCGTCACCGACGCGGTGACCTGCGTCCCGCCCGCGAGGGAGCCGATCGTGTACGAGGTCCCGGCCACCTCCGTGCTGCGCGCGACGCCCGACTGGACCCAGTCGAGCCGGTAGCGGTCCACCGTGATGCCCTGGCCACCGGCGTCGCCGGGCGGGGTCCACGAGACGGTGACCGACCCCTGGCCGGGCTCGGCGCCGCCGCCGACGTCGAGCCGCACGCCGCCGGGCGCGCCGGGCGCCGTCCACACGCGCGCCGTCGCCGGCGGACCCCACGCCGACCAGCCCACACCGTTCTGGGCGCGCACCCGGATCTGGTAGGTCGCTCCGAGCTGGGCGCCGGCCATCGACCACGACGTCGAGGCCGCCGTCGCGTTCTGCGTGCCCCCGGGTCCGGTGACCTCCACCTCGTAGAGCGTGACCGCGTCGCCGTTGCCGTTCGCGGCCGGCCACGACGCCTGGAGCGCCGTGCTGCCGTCCGGGCGGTACTCGTTCGGCACCGTCGGCAGGCCGGGCGGGAGCGGCACGCCGGCCGGGATCCCGCGAGCGGGCGCGCTCACCGGCCCGGGGCCCTTGGCGTTCACGGCCTGCACGGTGGCGGTGTACTCGGTGCCGTTGGCGAGTCCGTCGATCGTGCGCGAGAGCAGGGTGCCGGCCACCTCGACGCGGATGCCGCCGGGCTCGAGCTGGACCACGTAGGAGCTCACCGGCGACCCGCGCGTGACGGCGGCGGCCCAGCTCACGGTCAGCGCGCCGTCGCCCCGCACCACCTGAACCGACGCGGGCGCGTCCGGGATGACGTCGGGGCGCACCGGGGCGGACGGCGCCCCCGGCGGGGACGCGCCGACCTCGTTGAGCGCGATCACGGTGAAGGTGTAGTCGGTGTTGTTGACGAGCCCGGTGATCTGGCAGACCGTGCTGGGGCAGGCGGTGACGGTCCCGCCCGGCTGCGTGGTGACCTGGTACTCGTAGATCGGCGAGCCGTTCATGGCCGGCGGCGACCACGTGAGGTCCACGACCGTGTCGCCGGGCACCGCGCTCGGAGCCGGCGGCGGGTCGGGCGGGCCGACCACCGTGACCGTGAGCGTCCCCTCGGCGATCCGGGCCGCGTCCCCCGTCGCGTCCATCGCCTGGAAGCGGATCGTCATCACCTGCGCGCGGCCGGCCTCGGGGGTCACGACGACGGACTCCCCGCTCGTGGCCACGTCGCCGCTCCCGGCGACGAGGGTCGCGCCGACCAGGCGCAGCGGGGTCTCGGGGAAGGGGTTGTAGGCGCCGGCGAGCACGTCGACCGAGCGCGACTGGCCCGCCCGGGCGTCCGGGACGGACCGGTCCAGGACGCGCGGCAGCGGATGCCGCGTCGGCACCACCCGCAGCTCGACCCGGGCCAGCACGGGCTCGCTGCCGCCGTAGGAGACGGCCAGCCCGACCGAGCCGCGCGTGCCGACCGGCGCGTCGGCGGCGGCCGAGGCGGTGAGGCGCGACCCGGTGAGGGTGACGTCGAAGCCCAGCGGGGTCTCGCCGTCGAGCGCGTAGGAGTAGCGCTGCGGCGTCCCCGTGCCGTCGGCGACGGAGGAGGTCAGGTTGAGCAGGTCGACGGAGACGGCCGCGTCGCCGGCACCCACCTCGAGCGTCGTCGCGGTGAACGTGGGCGGGTAGGCCTCGGCCGCGAGCACCGTGACGGGGAACGTGAGGAGCGAGACGCGGGTGGTGGGATCGTCCAGCGGTCCGTCCGCGACCTCGGCCGATACGGACGCCGGACCCGCGTAGCCCGCCTGGGGCGTGAACGTGAGGGTGTCGGCGTCGACGACCAGCGCCGCGCCCGGCTCGGCGCGGGTGGCCTGCACCGTCGTGGAGTCGGCGACCTGCGGCTCCTTGCCGGGCGCGACGCGGACCTGGTCGGACAGGTCGAACGTCAGCGTCTCCCCCGACACCACCGACAGCGCCGGCGCCCGCGAGCGCAGCACCGGCGGGAAGTCGCCGAGCGCGGGCACCGTGATGAACGCGATGCCGGCGGTGTCCGGAGCGCTCGCGCTGGTGAGCAGGTACGGCACGGTGCGCGTCGTCGGGCCCAGCGTGACGACGACGTCGCCGTTCCCGGCGACCCGCGCGACGCCGTCGTACCCGGCCGGGAGCGACACGGTGAGATCCGAGACGGGGCCGGAGGGGTTGCGGGCCACGCTCAGCACGTCGACGTCCGCCTCAGTGAGGCCGATGGTGTCCGCGGGTCGCACCACGACGTCGGCCGCGACCGGCGGCAGGAGCGCCGCGTCAGCACGGACCTCGACGACGAGCAGCGCCTGCGCGAAGCCACCGGTCGCGGTGGTGACGGTGTACAGGACGTTGACCACCCCCTCGGCCGAGCCGGCGACGACGTCGATCGCCCCGTCCTGGACCGTCGCGGTGATCCCGTCCCCGTCCGGCTCGAGGGCGTCGCCCAGGACGAGCGCCTCGCCCGAGGCGTCGGAGTCGTTCTCGAGCACCGGGACCCGCACGGTCTGGCCCGGGCGGAGCGAGACGAGGTCGTCGACGGCCGTGACGGTGTTCGTCGGGTCGGGCCGCGGCACCACGGCCACCCGGATCTGCGCCCGGGCGCGCTGCCCGGTCCAGTCCTCGACGGCGTACTGGAACGTGTCGGTGCCCGTCTCCCCCGGCAGCGCCTCGTACTCCAGCCAGGTGCTGCCGACGTCGGTAATCCGCCCGAGCGTCGGCGCCGTCGCCGGACCCTGCAGCATCACGCCGTCGCCGTCCTCGTCAATCCCCACGAGCGGCACGTCGATGCGCACGCTCTCGCCCGCGAACACCCGCACCTCGAGGTCGCGCGGACGCGCGGGCGCCTTGGCGTCGGCGTCCGCCCCGTGCACCGAGAGCTGCACGCGCGCACCGACCCGGTTGCCGCTCGCGTCGACGACCTCGACCTTGCCCTGGTAGGTGCCGGGCTCCTCCGGCGCCTGGTAGCGCACGACGTCGCCCGTCACGTAGAGCGTGCCCGCCGCCGGCTGCTCGACGATCTGCGGCACGAGACTGAGCGCCTCCCCGTCGGGGTCGCGGGCGCCGTCGAGCACGCGCAGCGTGACCACGCCGCCGGTGCGCACGTCCGCGGCGGTGTCGTCGACCACGGGCGGCCCGACCTGGGCAGGCGCCGGGAGGGGCACGACGGCGATCGTCCCCGTCGTCGCCGTCACCCCGTCGGTCAGGGTGTAGGTGAGCTCGACCGGCTTGTCGAAGGACCGCATCCGGCGCACCGTGACGAGCTGGTGGTCGTGCACGGAGGCCTCGACCACGCCGTCGGACGGGCCGGTGACGTCGAGGACGAAACCGGGGACGCCGGGTGGCAGCACGTCGTTGGCGAGCGGGTCGAGCGTGCCCTCGCCGGTGGCCGGCAGGTAGAGCACGTCGCGGGTCGCGACGAGGGCCGACGGCGCGTCCTCCTGCGCGACGACGTCGATCCGCGCGAGCCCGCGCGCCTCCTGGCCGGCGGAGACCACGACGAACGGCACGACGTAGCTGCCGGGCGCCTGCGCCGTCACGGTGAACGTGCCCGCGGCGAGGTCGGCGTCGACGGTGAGGCCCGCCGTCGTGCCCACGCTCGCGAGCCGCGCGGGCTCGGCACCGCGCGACAGCACGGCCCCGAGCGGGTCGAGCGTGACTGGGGTGCCCGCCACGGTGGCGGCGTGCACCGGGCCGAGGCGCGGGGGCGCGGACGCGGCGGCGACGACGTCGACGGCGAGCGTCGCCTCGACGGGCGTCGCGCCGTCGCTGACCATCGCGGTCACCGTCTGGCGACCGAGGGCCGAGCCCTGGGGGCGCACCGTGAGCAGACCGTCGGGGTCGATCGAGACGTTCGCGTCGCCGTCGGACGTCGCGCTCAGGAGCTGCAGGTCGTCGCCGTCCGGGTCGAGGAGGTCACCGAGCAGGTCGTAGCGCGCCTCGCCGCCCTGCTCCACGGTGAGCGTCTCGGTGCGCACCTGGACGGGCGCGCCCTGCTCGTCGGGCCCGCGGACGGTCACGGTGACTTCCGCCTCGGCGGGCGTGGTCGTGGCGCGGCCGTCGCTCACGGTGTAGCGGAAGGTCTGCTGCCCGGTCGCGCCGGGCGCGAGGGTGACCTGAAGGGCCCGGCCGTCGTACACGGGCACGACGGTGCCGAAGTCCTCGGGCAGCACCGTGAGGCTCGCGACGGCGAGCACGCCGCACGCGCGCGAGGAGTCGTTGTCCAGCACCGGCAGGATCGCGGTGGCGCCGGCCCGCACGCCGAACTGGTCGGCGGTCGCGAGCGGGTCGGACTCCTCCTCGGTGCAGGCGGTGCGCTCGTTCGTGACGACCTGCTCCTGCTCCTCGTTCACCTGCCCGGAGTCGGAGTCGAGCACGGTGTCCCACGCGGGCTCGCGCCGCTCGGACGACTCCTGCGGGACCCAGAGGAAGCCGCCGGTCGCGTCGTTGAGCACGACGCGACCGCGGTTGACCCGGAACACGGGCGCGACCTGCGGGTCCATCCCGTCCAGGTCGCTCACCGCGGGTCCGTCGCCGCAGTCGACGGCGTAGCTCCCGGTCGCGGACGCCCACGCCGCGTGCAGGCACGCACCCACCCGCACCGGGACGGCGGGCGTGCCGGAGCCGCCGGTCGGGGTCTCGGTGACGTCCCCGCCGGAGAGGTCCACCTGGACGAGGGACGTGCGGGTGGCGAGCGCGACGACGTCGGCCGCGTCGCCGGAGCGCTGGAGCACGCCCGCCGCCGGCACCGGGACGGCGCCGTCCGGCGTGGACAGCACGGCGCCGTCGGTCGCGACGAGGTCCTCCCCCACGACGGTCGCGGTGCTCCACGACCCACCGGGGGCCCGGTCACGGTCCCGGACGTGGCTGGTGACGACCTCCTCGCCGTCGACGTGCGCCTCGACCTCCTCGCCGTCGGCCGTGAGGCCGCGCGCCACGCCGTCGACACCGAGCGCCACGGCGCCGCCGAGCCCGACGGTGAGGTCGGGCTCGTCGGCGTCGACCCGGAGCGTCGCGAGCGTCTCCAGCGGACGCAGCCACGCGTTGCCGGTGGAGGGGTCGGTGACCAGGACCGTGCGGTCCTGCAGGTCGACCTCGGCGTCGGGCGGCACGTCGACGCGCGAGGTGGTCACGACCATCGTGGGGTCCACGACGCTGATCCGACCGGGCTCGAGGAGCAGCACGTCGGTGCCCTGCTGCAGCACGTCCAGGCGCGGGCTGGTGGCGAGCAGGCCGCCGGTGAGGGAGTCGATCGTGACGTTGTACCGGCCGAGGACGAGCCGGCTGCCGTTCGTGACCCACACCCCGCCGTCGTCCACCTGCACCTGGGTGGTCGTGAGGCCGGGGTAGGCGAGCGCGCCGACGGCGAGCAGCACCGGCACCGCCACGGCCGCGGTGCGCCGCGCGGCGCGCGGGTCGACAGGCCCGCTGCCACCGCGGTGCTGACCACGGTTGCCGGCCCGTCCCCGGCCCTGGCCCGCACGGGCGTCGCGCCCCGCGTCGGCCCGGCCGCCCGACCGGCCGCCCCGCGGGCGCACGGCGTCCCACCACCGGGCCAGCGGGCCGCGTCCCGGCGTCCCGTGCGCGGCGTCAGTCCTGGACACAGACGTTCCCCGGGTTCATCGAGGCGGCGCCGTCCGCGCGCACGATCACGACGTCGACGCACACCGGGTCACTCGCCTCGGCGGGCACGAGGGCGCGCGGCTCCGTGACGATCGTGCGCTCGCCGGTGGTGCCGGGGCCGCTGAGCGACCACGCGTAGGTGTCGCCCGTGCGCGGCGAGGGGTTCACCCACGTCACCTCGACGCCGCCGGGCACCCGGGTGGCCGTGAGGTCGGTGGGCGTCGGCGCGGTGGTGCCGAGCGCGAGCGTGGACGTCGCCTGGGCCGTGGGCGTGGGGTCGGCTCTGGAGCCCAGCCGGGAGAGCAGCCACACCGCGGCCACGGTGCCGACCAGCACGAGCACGACGGCGAGCATCACCCGGGCGCTTCGGCCCTCCCCCGCGCCGCGTCCGTCGCCGTGGCCTCCGCGCGGGTCCGCCTCCGGGACGTCCGCGATCTCGATCGGCCGGACCCGGGTGGGGTCCCAGGGCTGCAGCGGCCCGGCCTGCCGGGCCGCCTCGCCGGGGTTGATCGAGGTGCCGGTCTGGTCGACCCAGGCGGCGCCGCGCTGGGGGACCTCGGGCAGGTCGAGCTCGGTCACGGGCAGCGACAGCTCGAGCTCGACCTGCTGCAGCGCACGACCGAGGTCCGCGGCCGAGCGGTAGCGCGCGGCCGCGGGGCCGAGCGCGCGGTGCAGCACCGACTCGAGGCTCTGCGGCACGTCGGGTCGGCCGACCGGCGGCGGGTTGCCGCGCTCGATGCGCGCCATGAGCTCGTACGGGTCGTTGTCCGCGCCGGGCACCTCGAACGGCGAGCGCTGCGCGAGCAGGGCGTAGAGCGTCGCGCCGAGGGAGTAGATGTCCGAGCGCTCGTCGGCGGTGCCGCGCACGAGCACCTCGGGCGCCGCCCAGGGCACGGAGACGCCCGCGGCCGAGCCCGCCCCGACGGCGCCGGCGATCCCGAAGTCCGCGAGCGCGGGCCAGCCGAAGTCGGTCACGAGCACGTTGGCGGGCTTGATGTCGCGGTGCAGCACGCCCGCGCGGTGCGCGGTCTCCACGGCCGACGCGAGCCGGATGCCGATCCGCAGCACCTCGGGCACGCCGAGTCGCTGGCGGCGGTACACCGAGCCGAGGCCCGGCCGCGCGCAGTACTCCATGACGATGTAGGGCCGCCCGTCGGCGGAGACCCCGGCCGAGTGCACGGTGACGATCGAGGGGTGGCGCGAGAGCTCGGCGAGGTAGTCGGCCTCGGCCTCGAGCGCGGCGGAGAGCGCCTCGGTGTCGGCCCCGCCCTCGGGTGCGGCGAGGACCTTGACGGCGACGACGCGGCGGGGCGAGCGCTGCTGGTAGGTGTAGACGTCGGCGTGCCCGCCGTGGCCCACGAGCGCCATCGGGGTGTACCCGTCGATCGCCGGCGGGCCCGACGTGCGGGCCGTCATGCCTGCACCTCGACGGTCAGGTGCACCCCGTCCCCGAGGTCGATCACGCTGCCGACGTCCACGGTGGTCGGGACGCCGGGGCGCGGGCGCACGGGCGGGCGGTAGCGGTGCTTGACCTGCAGGCCGTTCGTCGACTCCAGGTCGGTCACGAGGACGTTCCCGTCGACGACCTCGACCCGGGCGTGGGTGCGCGAGATGTCGCCGTTCGGGCTGGGCACGACGAGCAGGCGCGGCGGGGTCCGGCCAGGACCGGTCGCGGCGTGGTGAGGCGCCCGGCCCACGAGCACCGACCGGTCCAGCGGGACGCGCTCGCCGGTCACCAGGCGCAGTGCGAACTGGCGGGGCGCGAGCGAGGCCGGGTCGTAGGCGAGCGCGGGCAGGCCGGCGGCGAGCAGCGTGTCGTCGTCGGGGCCCTCCTCGGCGCCGGGCGCCGGCGCCGCGAAGGGCGAGGCGGGGTGCCCAGCCTGCCCTGACTGCCCGATCTGCTCGGGCTGCCCGGACTGCTTGGCTCGGGTCACCGCCGTCGCGACCCGGGTCCCCGGCATGGCGCCCGCGGCGTCGGCGGCGCCTGCCGCACCCTGGGCGGTGAGGACCAGGGGGAGCCCGTCGGTGCTCGGGGCCCGCTGCGACCGTCGGCCCTCGGGGCCCGTCACGGGGCCGGCCTCAGCGCCGGCTCCAGAGCCCGTCGCCGCACCGTCCAGCGCGCCGGCCCGCTTGCTGCGCCACGAGCCGGCGATCCGGCCGTCCGGTCGCGGGACCGGCGGACGCCCGCCTGTGCGGTCGGGCCGACCGTGCTGGTCACGGTCGACGAGGTCGCCGTCGCCGGTCGCGGCAGGGGCGACGGCGGGTGACGGGTCGGTCGCCGCCTCCGGCGTGACCTGCGGCTCCCGGCGACGGCTCGCATCGAGCTCGGAATCGGACGCGGCGGCCGGCGCGTGCGGCACGCGGACCGGCGCGGGCGTGGACAGCGGTCCGGGCCCCGGCGCGAAGACCGACGGCGAGCCGTGCCCCGGCGCGAGGGACGCCACCTCGGCGGCCTCCCGCCCCGCCGCGGACGGAGTCGGGCCGTCACCGGCAGCCGGTCCGAGCATCGCGCCCTGGGCGCGGACGACGCCCGCCACGAGCGGCAGGCCGGCCCCCGCGGCCGGCGCCGAACCGCCGTACAACGTCACCGTCGCGTGCACGGGGACCTGCCGCTCGAGCCAGGTGTCGGTCCCGCGACCGGTCAGCGTGACCATGTCCTCGCCGTCGCCCACGACGGCGCCGACGTCGCCGCGCAGGACGAGCGTGCGCTGGTCACCGTGCGCGACAGCAACGGCGAAGTCACCGACCGCGACGAAGCCGCGGGCGAGAATCGCGCCGAGGACGCCGGTGTGACGGGTGGCGGAGGCCGCGAGGTCCCAGATCTCGGCGACGAGCTCCTCGGGGGCGCGCGGAGTCAGGAGGGCGACCACGCCCCCCCGCGCGACCACGAAGCCGCTCCCCTGCAGGTACCGCACGGTGAATCGTAACCCGCGCCATCCCGGGCCCGAGGTCGGGCCTTCGCCGCGACACGGGCCGTCGCGAGGACGTGTCGGAGCCGGGCACGGGCGACGCCCGGGGACGGTCAGCCGGGCAGATCCGCGGTCGGGCCGCCGGGCAGGAGAGTGGCCAGGTCGTACCCGACGACCTCCTCCAGCTGGGCGTAGGTGCACGAGGACGGCTCCCGGTCGGGCCGCCAGCGCAGCAGCTGGGTGGTGTGCCGGAACCGGCTGCCCTCCATGTGGTCGTAGGACACCTCGAGCACGCGCTCCGGGCGCAGCGGGATGAACGACAGGTCCTTCGTGCCGGACCAGCGCGACTGCGCGCCCGGCCTGCGGCCCTCGGCCTGCGCGGCGGGGTCGGCCCAGTCGCCCCAGGGGTGCGCCGCGAGACCGGCCTCGTCGTCGGCGTGGACCACGAGGGGGGCGAGCTCCTCGACGAGCGCCGCACGTCGCGCCATCGGGAACGACGCCGACACCCCGACGAAGCACAGGGGGCCGCCCGCGTCGCCGTCGGACCGACTGCCGCCGCCGTCGTGCTCACCGCTGTGCTCGCCGTCGTACAGCCCGAGCAGCAGCGAGCCCACGAGCGGGCGCTCGGGGGTGGAGTCCTTGTGCTCGCGGTAGCCCGCGAGCACGACGTCGGCGGTGCGCGCGTGCTTGATCTTGAGCATCGTGCGCTTGCCCGGGGCGTAGGGCTCCCCGAGCGGCTTGGCGACCACGCCGTCCAGGCCCGCGCCCTCGAACTCGGCGAACCAGCGCCGCGCGACGTCGGCGTCGGTGGTGCGCGGCGTCGCGTGCACCCGCGGCCCGGTGAGGCGCAGGCCGTCGAGCACGTCGAGCCGCTCGCGCAGCGGACGGTCCAGGAGCGCCTCGTCGCCCAGCGCGAGCACGTCGAAGACGACGAGCATCGCCGGGGCGTGCTCCGCGAGCATCCGGACGCGTGACGCGGCCGGGTGGATGCGCTGCCCGAGCAGCTCGAAGTCCAGGCGCGAACCGCGCGCGAGCACGATCTCGCCGTCGACCACGACGCGTGCCGGGAGCTCGGCGCGGACGGCGGCGACGACGTCGGGGAAGTACCGCGTGATGGAGCGGCCGCTGCGGGAGAGGATCTCCACGCCGTCGGACGCGCTGCCGGCTGCGCCCGCCGCGGCGTCCACGAGCACGATCGCGCGGAACCCGTCCCACTTCGGCTCGTAGGACCAGGGCCCGCCCGCGGCGGCGGCGTCGGGCACCTCGGGGACGGACCGCGCGAGCATCGGCGCGATCGGCGGCGACAGCGGCAGCACCATGTCAGTCCGACTCCACGCCGGCGTCCGGGTCATCGGTCAGCGCGACGCCGAGCTGCTCGGCCGCGGAGCCGAGCACCCGGGCCACGGCGAGCGTGTCGGCGAGCGGCATGACCGCGGACTCGGTGCGTCCCGCGCGCACGCAGCGCGCGACCTCGTCGAACTCGTAGGAGTAGCCCGCGCCCCGGTGCGGCGCGCCGATCTCCTCGGCGTCCTGCCCGTACCGGTGCAGCACGAGGCGGTCGGGGTGGTGGAACCGCGGCGGCAGGTCGAGCCAGCCGTCCGTGCCGTAGATCCGGGCGTCGCCGGGCGTGGGCGCGCGGAACGACGTCTGCAGCGTGGCGGTGCGGCCCTCGCCGAAGTCGACGAGCAGGCCGGCCTCGGCGTCGACCCCGGTGGGCAGCAGCGATCCCCGCGCGACCACCTCCTGCGGCTCCCCGAGCACCATCTGCGCGACGTTGACCACGTAGACGCCGAGGTCGAGCAGCGTCCCGCCGCCGAGTGCGAGGTCGAACAGCCGGTCGTCGGGGTGGAACTCGCGGCGCACGCCGAGGTCGGCGGCGACGGCGCGGACCTCGCCGATCGCCCCGTCGGCGATGAGCTCGCGGGCACGCACGACGGCGGGCAGGAACCTCGTCCAGACGGCCTCCATCGCGAACACCTCGCTCGCGCGGGCCTCGGCGACCACCCGCTCGGCGCCGCCGAACGTCGCGGTGAACGCCTTCTCGACGAGCACCGCCTTGCCCGCCCGGATCGTCGCGATCGCCTGTGCGGCGTGCTGCGCGTGCGGGGTGGCGAGGTAGACGGCGTCGACGTCCGGGTCGGCGAGCAGCTCGCCGTAGGAGCCGTACGCCGTCGCGTCGGGGGCGTGCTCGGCGGTGAAGGACTGGGCTCGCTCGAGGCTGCGGCTCGCGACGGCGGCGATCACGCCGTCGGCCACGTGCCGGAAGTCCTTCGCCACGTTGGTCGCGATCCGCCCCGGCCCGAGGATGCCCCAGCGCAGGGGCTGCTGTGCGCTCATGCGCCCATCCTGCCCCTGCCCCCCGACGCCGCGCCGGTGCGGTCCTGCTCAGGCGGCGAGGACCGCCGCGACGCGCGGGTGCACGACGACCTCGACCGGCCACGAGAGCGCCACCGTCGCGGACCACGCGTCGCCGCCGAACCGGCTCGGCAGCGCGACGGGGCCGCGCGCCACGAGGCGCCGCACCGCCGCACGCAGCGCAGCGCGCGCGCTCGGGTCGCGCACGAGCACGTGGGCGCGTCCCCCGGCCACCCCCGCAAGCACGACGGCGTCGCTCGCCGCCTCCGCCAGGCCCACCTCCGCGGGGTCCAGCTCCGCGCCGACCCGCACGTCGCGGACCAGCCGCAGCACGCGTGCGGCGACCGGAGCGGCGCCGTGACCCGTCAGCCAGACGGACGCGACGCCGTCGCGCACGGCCTCCTGGACGGCGGCGACGACGCGATGGAAGGGCTCGGAGGCGTCGATCTCGACGGTCGACGGATCCGGCGACAGAGCGGGCACGGGCGCAGGGGCGGCGAGCGCCGCGGGACGCGGCGCGGAGGACGGAAGGGTGCTGACGAGGGTCACGGGAGGCTCCGGCGAGGGGACGAGTCGGGGGTCGCGGCGCCCGGACTCGCTTCGCGGGAACTACCGCACGAACGCGAGGCCGGGCCGGGGCATACACCCCGGCATCGGCGGGCAGCACGCGGCGGGCGGCATCGCCGCTGCGCTCGGGTGCTGGGTGCTCGTCACGGGAAGGACGCTAGCGGCCAGCGGGAGGGGCGATCGGGACCTTCGGGGTCGTCTCACATGTCGGACGCGTCGCCGTCGCAGACACGTCGCCGTCCGAAGACAGCACGAGGCCCCCGGACCGATCGGTCCGGGGGCCTCGCAGCTGTCGTCCTCCCAGCGGCGCAGGAGGGGACGGTGGTGCAGCCGCGCGCTGCCGCGCGGGGTCTCTGTGCCTTGCTCGGCCTCGCTCCGGGACTCAGGCCTTGGCGTAGGTGAGGCAGTTGGCGGTGCCGCCGCCGGGGCCGATGCGCACGGCCTCCGCGGTGCACTCCAGGTTCGCGTTGTGGATGCAGTCTGTGCGCTGGCAGGCGCCGACCTGGGCGACGACGCGGTCGAGGCCGCCGCGGGTGCCGATGTCGATGAACGTGGCGCAGTCGGCGTCGCGGTCGACGGTGACGGCGAAGGCGGTACAGCCGTCGTGGTTGTAGGAGCAGCCGGCCACGGCGCACTCGACGACGTGGGGCATCTCGTTGATCGTGGACATGGTGTTCCTCCTCCGTCCGACGCGTGTCGGAATTGGCATGACCATAAACCCGGCATCCGCAATATCGCAACGTTGGTAAGGCATGCCTTTGCGCAGGTCAGAGGCCTAATAGAGGTACTCGGCGGGCTATTTACGGCACGGCATCCGCACCTATTCCGATGCGTCACTCGTGTGTCGTAATTCGATCGCAGCTGGCAGTGCGGGGTGAGCGACCGGGCGAAGGTTGCGGACCGCCGCGTCCGGTGCGCCCACGCCGCAGCACCCTGCGCGCTGCCGCCGCGCCCCACGTGGACACCGCGAGCGCCGCGTCCACCCACGCCGCGCCCCACCACCCCCCAGCCGCGCGACGCCTACGCTGCGGCCGTGGAAGGACAGCTGCCGAACCGCGCCGGCGTCACGGAGTCGGCGGGCGTGGCCGGCTGGGCCCCCACCGGCCGCGCCGTGATCGCGGGCGTCACCGTGGTGTGGGCGCCGACCGCCGCCGTCGACCCGGTCCGCTCGAGCGCATACTCCTGGCTCACCGCGTCCGAGCGAGCCAGACTCGAGGGGATCTCCGACGTCGCGGCCGACGAGACGCTGCTCGGTCGCTACCTGGTCCGGGTGCTCGCCGCCGAGGCGATGGGTTGCGCAGCGGACGCCGTCGTCATCACGGCGACGTGCCCGGCCTGCGGTCGCGAGCACGGCCGGCCGCAGGTCGTGGTGCCGCTCGCCGGCCTGCGGGCGCACCCGACCTTCCCCGCGCCCGAGGTGAGCGTGGCGCACGCCGGTGGGCTCGTCGTCGCCGCCTGCTCCCCCACCGCGCGCGGCCCCGTCGACGGCAACACCACCGACAGCTCGCGGCCGCGGGCGTTCGGTGTCGACACCGAACCCGTCCCGCCCGACGCCACCCGCCACGAGGTCGCGACGCTGCGCGCCTGGACGCAGCGCGAGGCGGTCGCCAAGGCCGAGGGCACGGGGATCGTCGTCGAGCACGGGCCCGGCGTCGTCGCCCGCTACGTGCTGCACGACGTGCCGACGCCCGGCGCGGTGACGAGCCTCGCCGTCGCCGGCGCGGGGTCGACCAGCCCAGCGTGATGCCGACTGCGGGGCAGCCGTGGCCAGGTCGCGCCGGCATGGTCCGTGACGCCACAGCGACTGTCCGTCACGCCGCAGCGACTCAGGCGGTTCGCACGGCCGCGCCGCATGGCGTCATCGCAGGTCAGCGCGATGGGACGCGCGGCCAGTCGGGACTCAGTCGCTGTCGCGTGACGCAGAGTCGCTGTGGCGGAAGACGTCGGCGCTGGCCCCGCAGCTACGGCAGCTGCGGCAGCGCGGGCGTCCGCAGCCAGGCGTCGAACAGCCCGCCGAGGTCGCGCCCGGTCTCCCGCGCCACGTACGCCTCGAAGTCCTCGGTGGTCGCCGTCCCGTGCCGGTGCGCCTGCGTCCACGAGCGCACGACGGCGAAGAACACCTCCTCGCCGAGGGTGCGCCGCAGCGCGTGCACGGTGAGCGCGCCGCGCTTGTACACGCGGTCGTCGAACATCCGGGCCGCACCCGGGTCGGCGACGAGGAGGTCCTGCGGCTGGGCCTTGACCTTCGCGTAGTAGGCGAGGGCACGCGCGTGGGCGGTCGGACCGCCCGACGCCTCGGACCAGATCCACTCGGCGTAGCAGGCGAACCCCTCGTTGAGCCAGATGTCCTGCCACCGCGCGACGCCGACCGAGTTGCCGAACCACTGGTGGGCGAGCTCGTGTGCGATGAGGCGGTCCGAGCCGCCGTTGCCGTCGGCGTGGTTGGCGCCGAAGGTCGCCATGCCCTGGGCCTCGATCGGGATCTCCAGGACGTCGTCCGTCACGACGACCACGTACTTGGCCAGCGGGTAGGGCCCGAAGGCGTCGACGAACGTCCGCATCATCGAGGGCACCCGCTGCGCGATGTCGTGCCGCACGCGGGAGCGCAGTCGCTGCGGGTAGTAGAGCGACCCCGGCACGCCGTCGAGGTCGAGGTGCTCCTCGTCGTAGCGGCCGATCTGCACGGTGGCGAGATAGGGCGCGGCGGGGATGTCCTGGTAGTAGCGCCAGGTCCGCCGGCCGGCGCGCTCGGTGTGCCCGCCCGGCACACCGTTCGTGACGACCCGGTACTCGCGCTCGCACGACACGGAGATCCGGTAGCGGGACTTCTGCGCCGGGTGATCGTTGCACGGGAACCACGTGGGAGCACCGGTCGGCTGCGAGGCGACGAGGGCGCCGTCGGTGAGCTCCTCCCAGCCGATCCGGCCCCAGCGCGTGCGTCGCGGAACCGGCTTGCCGCCGTAGTCGACCTCGACCGTGAACCGGGTACCGGCCGGGATCGCTTCCGGAAGCACCAGCTTGACCTTGGTCGCCGTCTCGAGGTGCCGCACACGCTTGCCGTTGACCCGGACCTCGCTCGCCTTGAGCCCCACGAGATCGAGCTCGAGCCGCACGAGGTGCTCGGTCGCCACGACCGAGAGCACGGCGACGCCGACGAGCCGGTTCGTCCGGACGCGGTAGTCCAGCTCGAGGTCGTAGAGCTCGACGTGGTAGCCGGGGTTGCCGCTGTCGGGGGCGTACGCGTCGGCGACGATCCCCGCGGGGTGCGAGGCGGGGTCGTGCGGACCGGTGTGGAACTCGTTCTTGCGGGCGACGCGTGACTTCGGCATCGGTACGTCTGGTCCGTTCGGCTGGCGGTCGGGCTGGAGCGGTCAGGAGGTCGGGTGGTGCGGGACTCGCCGAGCCTAAGCGGTGCGTGTGACGGCCGCGTGTCACCAGCCGCGTCGGTGGCCGCCTGACGCAGCCTGACGCAGCCCGACGCAGCCCGACGCAGCCGAGCCCCTCACACCTCCTGGTACGCCCGCACGCGCACCGAGCGCCACGGCCCGATCGGGTTCCCGCTCCATCGGCTCCCGACCGGCACGGTCTCCCCGCGCATGACGAGCGAGGCGGGCCCGACGGTCGCGTGGGCCCCGATCGACGCCGCCGGCAGGATCACGCTGTGCGGCCCGAGCGTCGCGCCCTCGCCGAGCGTCACGGTGTCGACGCTCATGACGCGGTCGTGGAAGAGGTGCGTCTGCACCACGCAGCCGCGGTTCACGGTCGCGCCGTCGCCGAGCACCACGAGGTCCGGCTCGGGGAACCAGTAGGACTCGCACCACACGCCGCGTCCGATCCGCACCCCGAGCGAGCGCAGCCAGAGCGCGAGCGCCGGCGTCCCGCTGGCCGAGTTCGCGAACCACGGCGCGGCGAGCATCTCGGTGAACGTGTCGGCCACCTCGGTACGCCAGACGAACGAGGACCACAGCGGGTGCTCACCGGACCGGATCGGGCCGACGAGGAGCCACTTCGCCGCCGTCGTGACGAGCGCGGCTACCACGGCCGCGAGCGTGAGGACCACGCCCGAGGCCAGGGCGGCCCACCAGAACCCCCACCAGCCGGACAGCGCGGCGAGGGTCAGCAGCACCGCGAGGCCCAGCCCGCACGTGAGCAGGACCGGGACGACGCGGCACGCCTCCCACAGCGCACGCCGCACGCGCAGCGAGGGGTCGGGGGCGTACGTGAGGCGCTCGTCGACGGCGGCTGCCACCCGGCGCAACCGGACCGGCGGCGACCCGAGCCACGACGAGCCCGCCTTGGCCTTCGCGGGCGCGATCGACAGCACGGCAACCAGGCCGTCCTTCGGCACCGTGTGGCCCGCACCCGCCATCCCGGAGTTGCCGAGGAACGCGCGCTTGCCGATCCGCGCTGGGGCGATGCGCAGCCAGCCGCGGCGCAGCTCGTAGGAGGCGACCATGGTGTCGTCGGCGAGGAACGCGCCGTCGGCGACGGTGGTCATCGAGGGGATGAGCAGCACGGTCGACGCCTCGACGTGTCGGCCCACCTTGGCGCCGAGCAGGCGCAGCCACAGGGGCGTCGCGAGGCTGGAGTAGATCGGGAACAGGATCGTGCGCGCGAGGTCGAGCAGCCGCTCGGTCGTCCACGCCTGCCAGGCGACGCGCGAGTGCACCGGGTGGTCGCCCGCCACCAGCCCGATCGCGAGCAGTCGCACCGCCCCGACGACGAGCACCGCGAACACCGCGCCCGCGAGCAGCGTGGCGGGCACGAGCCACCGCACGGCGGCGACGGCGAGCTCGCCCCACGTCTGCGCCTCCCGCGCGCCGTGGACGACGAGGAGTCCCCCCGAGCCGAGCGAGACCAGCGGCAGGAGCGCGAGCCCGACGGCGGACACCGCGTACGCCCAGCGCCAGCCCTGGTGCGAGGGCGGGGAGTGCCGCGGCCAGTCGTCGCCGGTGTCGGCGAGCCGCATCGCGGGCGACCCGCCCCACGTCGTCCCCGCGCGCACCTTGCCGAAGACGGCCGACCCGGGCGCCACGTGGGCGCCCTTGCCGATCCGGGCGCCGGGCGCGAGCGTGCTGCGGGCGCCGACGGTCGCGCCGCGGCCCACCTCGATGCTCCCGATCCGGACGGTCTCGCCGTCGACCCAGTAGCCGGCGAGGTCGACCTCGGGCTCGATCGACGCGCCGTCGCCCACCTCGAGCATGCCCGTGACCGGCGGAAGCGTGTGCAGCACGACGTGCCTGCCGACCTTCGCGCCCAACGCTCGCGCGTACATCACCACCCAGGGCGCGCCGGCGAGGCTCACGGCGTCGACCTGGTGGGCGATCTGCTCGGCGAGCCAGAGCCGCATGTGCACCTGCCCCCCGCGTGGGTGGTCCCCCGCACGCACCCCGGCGAGCAGCAGCCGCGCCGACACCGCGGCCACCGCCATCCGGCCCCACGGCGTGCCGAGCACGAGCAGCGCGGGCACGAGCACCCACCACGACGTGACCGGCAGCAGGTCGGGGCCCAGCGCGTCCGGCCCGGCGAGCACCACGAGGTTGCTCGCGAGCAGGACCCACATGAGCCACCGCACGCCCTGGAGCACGAGCAGCGGGACGGCCGTCAGCGTCTGCAGGACCTGGGTGCGCCGCGGCGTGGGCGCGGGCCGGGTGAACGAGGCGGGCTCGCCGTCGTGCTCAGCGTCGAGCTCGCCGACCATGGCGGCCATCGCGCCGAACCGCGGCCGGTCGTACAGGTCGGCCACGGTGACCTCGGGCAGCCGGGTGCGCAGGCGCGAGACGAGCTGCGCCGCCGCGAGCGAGCCGCCGCCGAGGTCGAAGAAGTCGGCGTCCACGCTCGGCACGGGCAGGCCGAGCACCGCCTCCCACTGCTCGGCGAGCCACGCGTGCTCCGCGGGCACACCTGCGGCGCCGCCCTCTGCGCCGGCGCCGACGCCGGGCAGCGGCCAGGGCAGCGCGTCCTTGTCGACCTTGCCGGAGGTGCGCGTCGGGAGATCGGGAACGACGGCGAGCAGCGGCACGAGCGCGGAGGGGAGCTCCGCGGCAAGCGCGGCCCGCGCGGCCTGCCGCTCGAACGCGTCGGTGACGGCGAGGTAGCCCACGAGCAGCGGGGTCCCGGCCGCCGAGCGCCGCACGGCCGCGGCGGCGCCCGTCACCCCGGGCAGACGCTGAAGCGCGTTCTCGACCTCACCGAGCTCGATGCGCCGACCGCCGATCTTCACCTGATCGTCGGCGCGGCCGACGAAGAGCAGCCCCTCGGGCTCGTAACGCACGAGGTCGCCCGAGCGGTAGGCGCGCTCCCAGCCCAGCGCCGGCAGCGGCGCGTACTTCTCGGCGTCCTTCGCGGGGTCGAGGTAGCGCGCGAGCCCGACGCCGCCGATCACCAGCTCGCCGACCTCGCCGTCGCCGACGAGCGCGCCCTCGCGGTTCACGACGGCGAGCGACCAGCCCGCGAGCGGCAGCCCGATCCGTACGGGGCCGGCTCCGTCGAGCGGCGCGGCGCACGCGACGACGGTCGCCTCGGTGGGCCCGTAGGTGTTCCAGACCTCACGGCCCTCCCCGACCAGACGCGCGGCGAGCTCGGGCGGGCACGCCTCGCCGCCGAAGATGAGCAGGCGCACGTTCTCGATGGACTCGGCGGGCCACAGCGCCGCGAGGGTGGGCACCGTGGAGACGGCGGTGATGCCGCGCCGCTCGAGCCACGGCCCGAGGTCCTCGCCGGACCGGACGAGCGCGCGCGGGGCGGGCACGAGGCACGCGCCGCTGCGCCACGCGAGCCACATCTCCTCGCAGCTCGCGTCGAACGCCACCGAGAGACCGGCCAGCACCCGGTCGCCCGGTCCGAGCGGGTCGCCCGCGAGGAAGAGGTCGGCCTCGGCGTCCACGAACGCGGCCGCGCTGCGGTGGCTCACCGCGACGCCCTTGGGCGTGCCGGTCGAGCCGGAGGTGAAGATGATCCACGCGTCGTCGTCGACGGTGGGCTCGCCGTCGTCCGCGCGCGCTGCGTGCTGGATCGCGCCCGCGCTCGTCCCCGCGACGGCGCCGGTCAGCGCGTGCGTGCCGCGCACCAGGCGCAGGGTGCCGGGCCGCTCGACGACGCCCACGACGTCGGCCTCGCGGAACACGAGCGTCGCGCGCTCCTCCGGGTCGTCGGCGTCGACGGGCACGTAGGCCGCACCCGCCGCGATCACGGCGAGGATCTCGACGTACAGCGAACGGTCCCCCGAGGGCAGCCGGACACCGACGCGGTCGCCGCGCCGCACCCCCGCCGCGCGCAGCTCCTGCGCCCGGGCGAGCACGACGTCGAGCAGCTCGGTGTAGGTGAGATAGGAGGCGCGCGCATCCTCGGTGGCAGGCTCGCCGACCTCGCCCGACATCCCCGGCGGGAGCACGGCCGGGACGCCGTCCGGGCCGGTACGGCCCGCGGCAGCGCCACTCCCGGCGCCGACGAACCCTCCGCCGTCGTCGAGTGCGGGGGCGTCGGGGTGCTCCGCCGCGGTCGCGCGGAGCACGTCGAGCAGGGTTCGCGGGGCGGGCGCGAGCGGTGTCGCGTCGAGCAGCGCCGTTCCGGCCGTGGCCGGGGGTTCCTGGGTCACCGTTCTCCTCGTGTCGGGGCGATTGTGCCGGAGCCAGGTGAACGAACGGCGTCGCGACCGGCCGTCGGACCGCACGCGGCGCGACGCCCCGGCCGGTCGCCGATACCCTCGCTGTCCATGGCGCTCCCTCCGGCGACGACCTACGGACCCGACCTGCTCGGCGGCGACTTCCGCAGCGCGAGCCTCCCCCTGCGCCCCGACGCCCGCGGCGCACAGGACCTCGAGGCGACCCTCGTCCGGCTCGGCGACCCCACGCACCGCCGCGCCGTGCTGTACGTGCACGGGTTCTCGGACTACTTCTTCCAGGCCGAGCACGCCCGACGGATCGCCGAGGGCGGCGCGCTGGACTTCTACGCGCTCGACCTGCGCCGGTACGGCCGGTCGCTGCGCCCGGGCCACCTGCCCGGCGACGTGCGCGACCTCGCCGAGTACGACGAGGAGCTGCTCGCCGCCCTCGCCGTGATCCGCGCGGAGGGGCACGAGCAGGTGGTACTCCTCGGGCACTCCACCGGCGGCCTCGTGACGTCCCTGTTCGTCCAGCGGAACGCGGGCGCCGTCGACGCGCTCGTCCTCAACAGCCCCTGGTTCGACGTCAACGACACCGCGCTGCGCCGCCTCACGAGCACGCCGCTGGCCGCCGCGGTCTCCAGCCGAGCACCCGAGCGGGTCGTCGCCAGCCTCGGCAGCGACTACGGCCGGTCGATCCACGCGAGCACGGGCGGGGCGTGGGACTTCGACCTCACGCTCAAGCCCGTCGAGGGGTTCCCCGTGCGGGCCGGCTGGCTCCTCGCGATCCGCCGCGCCCACCACGAGGTCGCGCGCGGACTCCGCCTCAACCTCCCGGTGCTCCTGTGCACGTCGAGCCGCAGCGGCGGCATCGCCGGGCGACGGCCGAGCCCCGCGGAGCTGCGCTCCACGGACACGGTGCTCGACGTGCGCCACATGTGGCGCGTGGTGCCGCACCTCGCTCGCGACGTCACGCTGCGCACGGTGCCGGGCGGCCTGCACGACCTCGCCCTCTCCGCACCCCGACCCCGTGCCGAGTACGAGGACACCGTGCTGCGCTGGATCGCGTCGCGCCTCGACGACGGTCCGGGCACCACGTGAGCGACCCCGTGGTCCCGCCGCGGCCGGACGCTCGCCAGGTTCCAGCGCCCGACGGCGAGCCCGCCCCTCCCGTCGTCCCACCTCGGCCGGACGCCCCGCACAGCACCGCGCCCGACGGCGAGCCCGCCCCTCCCGTCGTCCCACCTCGGCCGGACGCCCCGCACAGCACCGCGCCCGACGGCGAGCCCGACGCCTCGGACCTCGGGCCCGGGCCCGCCGCGCCCCCGCGCGGAGCAGTCGCGACCGCCGCCGCGGAGGCGCGCGCGCTCGTCTCGACGGCCGGCCGGATCCTGCTGCACTACGGACTGCCCCTGCTCGCCGTCGCGACCGTGGGGCTCGCGCTGCGCGAGCGGATCGCGATCTACCTCGCGCCGACCCTCGCGGGCGTGGACGCCGTGCTGGGCATCCTCGTCTTCGCGCTCGCCCCGGCCGTCGCGTTCGGCACGGTCGCCGCGATGCTGCTGCTGGTGGGCCGACGGGCCGACCGCACGGCGTCCGCGGGCGGCCTCGGTGTGCTCGGCAGCGCCCTCCTCATCTACCTGCTCATCTACGAGCAGGACGGTTCGCTGCGCGCGCAGCGCCTGGAGTACCTCGACCAGGCGTTCTTCTCCCAGCTGTGGTCGCTGGACGACCCGGGCGACGCCGGGAACACGATCCCGGACAGCCTCTCGATCACGGTCCTGGTGATCGTGGCCGTCGCGTTCCTGCTCCGGGTCGGCGGTGCGTGGCTGCTCGATCGCTGGAAGAACGCGCGCGAGTCGAGCGGGCAGCCGGCCGGGCTCCCGGCCCGCGTGCTGGCCGGCGTGCTGCGGGTCCTCGTGGCGTACGCCGAGATCGTCTGGATCGTGCTCGCCGTCGTCTCGCTCTCGGCGATCCAGGACGAGTTCGGCACCTGGTGGTCCGAGCGCGCCGTCGTGCACGCCGTGTCGGCGTGGTGGACCGGGCTGGGCCTGCCCGACGTCACGGGTGTGGTCGGCGGGCTCGCCACCGCGGGCGGGGTGCTCGTCGGCGCCGTCGTCGCCGGGCTGGTCGTGCCCCTCGTGTGGCTCGCGCTCGCCGCGATCGTCTACGGCTCCCGCTTCGGCGACGTCGCCGGCGTCGCCGAGCGCGCCGCGCGACTGACGTCCGCCGCGCAGCAGCGCGTCACGAGCGTGGTCCGCCTGCGCCGCGGTACCGGACGCGGCACGGACCTCGCGCGTCTGGAGCGCTCATGGGCCCGCTTGACCGAGCCCGAGGGCCGCTGGGACGCGCTCGGCGGAGCGGGCGGACTCGTCCTCGCCCTCGGACCTGTCCCGGTGCTCGTGTACTGCGTCGCGTTCGGGCTGGTGCAGCAGGTCCAGTACCCGATCTGGTGGCTCGCGGAGCTCCTGCCGCTGACACGCCGCTCCGACTGGGGGCCGGTCTCGGTGCTGGTCGAGGCGTGCATCACGGTCGTGACCCTGACGCTCACGGTGGCGGTCGTCGCCGCGGCGGCGGACCGAGCCCTTCGGCTCGCGGGGCTCGGGACGGCGCTCCAGCGAGGCCTCACCCAGGGGCGGCCACCGAGCCTCGGCCAGACGCTCGAGAACGCGCAGGTCGAGGTCGTCCAGCCGATCGGTGTCCCGCCGGCTCAGCTCTCCGGGACGGGGAACGACCAGTAGGGGTTCGAGGGATACCGCGGGACCACGTCGACCGTGACCGGACGCACGCCGTCAGCCATCACGACGATCTGCTCGAACGAACCCAGCTCGCTCGGCAGGTACATGAGGGAACCCTCGGAGGTGAGTCCCGAGGGGAGGTAGGACGGCTGGGAGTAGGCGTTGCCGTCGTCGGCGTGCACGAGGAGGTCGGCCGAGCCGCTGATCTCGCCCTCGGGGTAGGACCCGTCGTCCTCCTCGGGTGGCAGACCGACGATGGCGATCGTGACGATCCACGCGGTGAAGCCGTCCGGGACCGTCCACTCGTCGTAGGGGCCGACCACCGTCTGGGCGGACGCCACCGAGTCCAGCCGCAGGCCGAACGACCCGATCCAGCCGACGCCGTCGTCGCGGATCGGCGTGCGACGCACGCCGTTGGTGTTGAGCCAGCTCTCCACCGGCGTCCAGGCGATGCTCACCGCGCCCGCGACGATGCCGAGGATCGACAGGACGGCGACGAGCGCGGTGCGGCCGCGGCCAGGGGAACGCCGCGCCGCAGCCCCCGGCGGGGTCAGGGCCTCGATCAGGGTCTCGGTCACTCCTCCTCCTCGAGGACCCACTGCGGCTCGATCACGTCGACCGGGCCGTCCTCGCGGACGATGTCGGCGTCGGTCACGGGCACCACCGCCACCTCGAGCGGCAGGCCCGTGGTCGGGCTCTCCGGCATGACGACGACGAGGCCGTCGCCGACGGCGTCGGCCGGCAGCTCGAGCACGACCTCCGTGAACCACCACTGGCCCACCTGCGCGTCGAGGATCCAGGGCGTCGGCTGACGGTCGTCGGGGTAGAAGACGCGCCCGTCGGCGGCCTGGAACGCGACCCTCTTCATCCCGACGGGTCGGCTGACCCCCTGGTACGCCACTCGCACGAGCAGGAACGTGCCCGGCGTGGTGAGCTCGGTCGTCGTGTCGAAGTCGTTCGTGACGCGCACGACGTCCGCCTGGTGCGGTGCGCCGACCACGATGCGGGCGCCGGCGGCGTCGACCGGCTCGTCGAGGACGCCGGGCACCTCCCGGGTGCCGACCGCGTCCGGCCGGTTGCCCTGGAACCAGCCGAGGCCGAGCACGAGCGCCGCCAGCACGGCGACGACGGCGACCCTCGCCCCGGCGGGACGGCGCGAGCTGGCGCCGGGCTGGGACTCGGGCTGGGCCTCGGGCTGGGTCGCGGTGGTCATCCGTCGCTCCCGGCTGCGTCGTCCGCGTCGGTGCCGGCGTCGTCGCCGGCGAGCTCGCGCGCCAGGGCCGCGGTCATCGTCTCCGCCACGGCGTCGTCGCGTGGCAGCGCCACGGTGCCGACCGCCTGCACGGGCCACCAGCCCTCCTCGCCGTTGAGCGCGTGCGGGTGGTAGTCGTACTCGACGAGCACCAGCTCGAGCGGGTCGTCCCCGCTCGGCGGCTGCGCGCCGTCGAGCATCTCGTAGAGCACGACGACGTCGAGCGTGACGTCGGGCGCGAGCGTCCAGGTCGCGTCCAGCTCGCCGGACCGGTGCGTCTCGCCCGTGACGGTGTCGACCGCGACGCCCGGCAGCTCGAACATCGACAGGGGAAGACCGGCCGTGTACCCGCCGGTGTTCGTCACGGTGAGGCCGAGCGCGAGCATCGGCGTGACCTCGTCCGGATCCCAGGTGTCGACGTGCTCGTAGACCGTCCAGCCCGTCGCCACGATCCGGAACTGGCCGAGGTCGACCTCCTCGCCCGGTGCGACCTCGGGCAGCCCCTCGGGCGCGACCCGGCGCCAGCCGCCGAGCAGGCCGATCACGAGAACCATGAGCACGACGGCGGCGATCGTGACCCACGTCCAGCGCGACCGCAGCACGCGCCGCGCGAGCGAGCGCACGCCGTCGGGCGCGGGTTCGTCCGGCGGCAACGGCGCGGGCGCCTCGGGCAGGGTGACGTGGGACATCGCAGCGAAGCCTAACGGCGGCGCATCGAGCGAGCTCGGCGCGCCGCCGAAGACGGGGGCGCGCCACCCTTCCGGGTGAGGTATGGTTTCCGCCAGCTGGCCCGTCGACCGCCCCCTGCCGACGGGCCAGCCCTTCTTTGCCCGGACGCCGCAGCCCGAGCCGGTCACCCCGCCTGTGCGGTGGACACCTCGTAGCCGGCCGGCTCGGTCACCATCTCCCCACGCCCGTGCGTCATGGCGCGCAGGTCGAGCAGGTAGCGGTCGAGCTCGCTCGCAGGCACCCGCGCCGTGACCACGACGTCCCCGCCGTCCTCGCTCATCGACGTGCCCGTCACCTGGCCGCGGCGCGCCGCGATGTCGCCCATCACGTCGCCCTGCACGTCCAGCGGCGCACGCACGGTGAGCGCGACCATCGGCTCGAGCAGCACGCTGCCGCCCTGCTCGAGCGCCGCACGCACCCCGCTCGCCGCCGCGGTGCGAAACGCCATCTCGGAGGAGTCCACCGAGTGCGCCTTGCCGTCCAGCAGCTCGACCTGGAGGTCGACCACGCGGTGGCCGCGCGGACCGCCGCCGGCCATCGCGTCCTGCACGCCACGCTCGACGGCCGGGATGAACTGCCGGGGCACGGACCCACCGACCACCCGGTCGACGAACCGCAGACCCTCGCCGCGGGCGAGCGGCGAGACGCGCAGCTGGACGACGGCGAACTGCCCGTGGCCGCCGGACTGCTTCTTCAGCCGCCCCTCGACCTCGACCTCACGCGCGATGGTCTCCGTGTAGGCCACCTGGACCGGCTCGGTGCGCACCTGCACGCCGAGCAGGCGCGCCATCCGCTCGACCGCCACGGCCACGTGCTGGTCGCCGAGCCCGCGCAGCACCGTCTGCCCGTCGGGGCGGTCGACGACGAGCGTCGGGTCCGCCGCGACGAGCCGCGCCAGCGCGGTCGGCAGGCGCTCCTCGTCGCCCGGCCGCTCGGGCACGAGCGCGACGGCGTAGCCCGGTGTGGGCGGCGTCGGCAGCAGGGGCCGGGCGGTGCCGGGGTTGGCCGCCAGCAGGCTGCCGGTCGGGGAGTCGGTGAGCTTGGCGACCCCGACGATCTGCCCGGCCACGACGGCGTCGGTCGGCAGGTGCTCGGCCCCGCGCAGGCGGAAGGGCGCGTGCACGCGCTCGGTCGCCCCGGTCGCGGCGTTGACGAGGTGCGCGCTCCCGCGCACCGACCCCGAGAGCACCTTGACGAACGAGACGAGCCCGACGAACGGGTCCGTGAGGGTGCGGAAGACCTGGAGCACGAGCTCGCCGTCGGGGTCCGCGACGACCTCCTGCAGCACGGCGTCCTCGCCGCGGCCGAGCACGACCCGTGCGGGCCGGTCGGCCGGGCTGGGTGCGAGCTCGCAGACGTAGGTGAGCAGCTCGGCCACCCCCACCCCGGTCTGCGCCGAGACGAGCAGCACCGGGAGCGCCTCCCGTGCGGCGACCTCGCGGCGCAGCGTCGCCTCGAGCTCGGCGGCCGCGGGCTCGTCGCCGTCGAGGTAGCGCTCGAGCTGCGCGTCGTCGTGGGACACGATCTCCTCGGCGACCTCCTCGTGCAGGGCGCGCTCCTCCTGCTCCACGTCGGCCGGGACGGCCACGGTGTGGTGACCTGCGCCGTCGTACTCCACGCCGGTGTCGGTGAGGACGTCCGCGAGGCCGTGCAGCGCGGACTCCTCCCCCAGCGGCAGCTCGAGCGGCACCACGGCCATCCCGCTGCCGGCCGCGAGCTCGCGCAGCTGCACGAGCACGGTGTGGAAGTCGGCCCGCTGCTTGTCCTCCTTCGTGATCACCGCGATCACGGGCAGGTCCAGCTCCGCCGCCCGCCGCCATGCGGCGAGGGTGCCCGGCTGCACGCCGTCGACGGCGGACACGGCCAGCAGCGCGACGTCGGCGACGGCGAGCGCGGCGTCGGCCGCACCCGCGAAGTCCGGGCTGCCGGGCGTGTCCAGCAGGGTGACGTGGTGCGGCTCGCCCCCGGGCGGGGTCCACGCGAGATCGGCGACGGCGAGGGTCACCGAGGAGCCGCGCGCGATCTCCTCCGCGTCGTGGTCGCAGACGGTGGTGCCGTCCTCGACCCGACCCGCTCGCGTGCGGGCGCCCGAGGCGACGAGCATCGCCTCGGCCAGCGTGGTGGTGCCGCTCCCTGCGTGCCCCACGAGGGCGACGTTGCGGACACGGTCTGTTCTGACGGGCATCGTTGCCTCGCTCATGGCGACCTCCGGGATCCGAGTGCGACCCAGGCTAGGTGGCACGCACCACATTCGGGAGGGGACCTTCGGCCCCCTCACCGGCCGCATCCTGCGTGAGCGCTCCCAACCTCGGTGTGAACATCCTGTGGGTTCAACCGTCCGGGGTGATCGACGGGTGCGGCGGCGGGTCGCGACCTGTCAGACTCGACGCATGGACGTCGAGCTGTTCATCCTCGGCCTGACCGTGCTCACGGCGCTGGCCTTCGACTTCACCAACGGGTTCCACGACACCGGCAACGCGATGGCCACCTCCATCGCCACCGGGGCGCTGCGCCCGAAGGTAGCCGTCGGCCTCTCCGCGGTGCTGAACCTCGTCGGCGCGTTCCTCTCGGTGGAGGTCGCGCTCACGATCACCAAGGACGTCCTGACGATCCAGGGCGACGACGGCTCGCTGGTGGCGGGCCTGAGCTCGGAGACCGCGGTGATGATCATCTTCGCCGGCCTGGTGGGCGGCATCCTGTGGAACCTCACGACGTGGCTGCTCGGCCTGCCGTCGTCCTCGTCCCACGCCCTCTTCGGCGGCCTCATCGGGTCCGGCATCGTGGCGCTCGGCATGAGCGGCGTGAACTGGGCCGGCGTGACGGCCAAGATCATCCTGCCGGCGTTCCTCGCGCCGGTGATCGCGTGCGTCGTCGCCGCGGTCGGCACACGGCTCGTCTACCTCATCACGTCCTCGGTGGCCGCCGCGCGCAAGGAGCAGGGCTTCCGCTGGGGCCAGATCGGCACCGCCTCGCTCGTCTCGCTCGCCCACGGCACGGGCGACGCGCAGAAGACGATGGGCGTGATCGCGCTCGCGCTCATCGCGCACGGCACGCTCACCACGACGGGCATCGAGCAGAACGGCCTGCCGGTCTGGATCATCGTCACCTGCGCGCTGGCGATCGCGGCCGGCACGTACCTCGGGGGCTGGCGGATCATCCGCACCCTCGGCAAGGGCCTCGTCGAGCTCGAGTCACCGCAGGGCATGGCGGCCGAGGCCTCCTCCGCGGCGATCATCCTCACCTCCAGCCACTTCGGCATGGCGCTGTCCACCACGCACGTGGCGACCGGCTCGATCCTCGGCACCGGCGTGGGCCGCAAGGGCGCCTCGGTGCGCTGGCGCGTCGCCGGCCGGATGGCCGTCGCCTGGCTCATCACGCTGCCCGCCGCCGCGTTCGTCGGCGCGGTCTGCTTCCTCATCGCGAACGCGCTGCCGCACCTCGCGGGCGGCCTCGTGGTCTTCGGCATCCTCGTCACCGGCGCGGTGTGGATGTGGCTGCGCAGCCGCCGTCAGGCGGTCACGGCGAGCAACGTCAACGAGGAGTGGGCCAGCGACGAGGTCGCCGCCGACTCCCCCACCCCGTCCCCGGTCGCCTGAGCTCAGGGAGAGCCGCCATGAACGTCGCAGACACCGCCCTCGCCGTCCTGCGGGTGCTCGCCGCCGGACTGGTGTTCGGCGCCGGCCTCCCGGCGCTCTTCTCCTTCGGCATCGTGCTGTGGTCCCGCGGCACCGACGAGGCCCTCGCCGACGGCTCCGTGCGCCACGGCAGCTCCGGCGCCCGTGCCGGGGCGATGGCGGTGTTCGCCGTCGTGATCGTGGCCGTGCTGATCGGCGTCCTGTGGATCACGCGCAAGAGCCTGGACCACTACCTCGGCATCTCGCTCTTCTAGACCGCAGCTCGCCCTCGGCAAGGACGCCCCATGAACACGCCAGACCCGCTCCGCTCCGTCCTGCGCTGGCTCATGGCCGGGTACCCCGACGGCGTCCCGCCGAAGGACTACTCGCCGGTGCTCGCCCTGCTGCGGCGCGAGCAGCTCACGACGGCGGAGATCGCCTCGATCGTCGAGGACCTGCAGCGCGCGCACCCGGCGGACTCGCCGGTCCCGGCCCACGAGCCGCTCCCGCGCGCGGAGCTCGTCACGCTCATCGAGGCCCGCCTGCTCGAGGAGCCGAGCGAGGACGAGGTCGCCCGGGTCGCGGCCATCCTGGCCAGGCACGGCTGGCCGTCGACCGTGGCGCCCGCCGAGGGCGACGCGCCCGCGCAGGCAGCGGAGGGTGACGAACCCACGCAGGCAGCGGACGGCGCTGCACCGGCCGAGGTCGCGCAGGACTCCGAGCCGTCCGGCGCCGCCTCGACGGCCTCACCGCAGGTCGTGGCTGCCTCGAGCGCGCCCTCGGGGTCGGCCTCGGGCGCGGCCCCGGGCGCGGGCGACGGGCCCGGCGCCCCGGCGTAGGCCGCACCCCGCCGCCCGGACGACCGGCGGCAATGGTCCGTTGACGTGACCCCGAACCCGCCGGGCAACACTCCGTTGACGCCCCACCCTGGCCTACCAGCACTTCTCCCGGTACCCTGGACATCCTGACCCACCCACAGGAGACCTCAGGGAGGACCGATGAGCTTCACTGACAGCACGCGCTCGGTGCTCGCGTGGCTTCGCGCGGAGGGCGCAGGGGGATGCGCCAGTCACGACCTGCCGGTCGTCGTCCAGGCGCTCGAGAGGACCCGGCTGACCGACGGCGAGATCGCCCTCGTCGTGCGCGAGCTGAGCCCCGGCGACTCGCACACCTGCACCCGCGTCGACGCGGCGGTCGCGATCACGCACCTGATCGACGCACTGCCCCACCCGGACGACCTCGCTCGCGTCTCGTACGAGGTCGCCGCGCTCGGCCACCCGCTCTCGGACGCCGCCTGACGGCACCCGAGCAGCCACAGCACGACCCACAGCACTAGTCAGGGCCCCCGGTACACCAGTACCGGGGGCCCTGACTCATTGCAGCCCCCCGACTGACATCCCCCACCAGGGTCGGAGCGAGCGGCCGTGCCTGCCGGACTGAGTGGCGGGACGAGCGGCGAAGCCGCGAGGCACGGTGCGCGCGGCGGCGAAGCCGTCAAGCCGTAGCGGAGCGAGCGAGGAACGAGCGAGCGTGAGCGAGGCGAGCCGCCGCGCGCACCGGGCCTCGCGGCCCCGGGCCCAGAGCCCCGGGCCCGCGCGCACCGGGCCTCACGCCCCCGGCCTCGATCGGGCTTCAAGACACCGACGCACCGAACCCGGACCGAGCCCGCACCCGCCACACCACGAGCACGACCGCCCCGATCGCGAGCGTCCCGAGGATCGTGACGATCCGCCAGACGATGGTCGCCGCGACGAGCGAGGGTTCCACGAGCACGCCCGCGGTGAGCGTCCAGGCGGCGATGAGGATCGCCTCGATGACGCCGAACCCGAACAGCGGCAGCGTGGTGAGCGGGTAGGTCAGCAGCACCATCCCGAGGATCTCGGTCACGGGAAGCGTGTCGGGCCCCACCCCCACCGAGCGCAGGGCGAGCAGCAGGATGGTCGCGTCAGCGAGGGTCATCCCGACGAGCGCCACGAGCGAGGGCGCGAGGCCGCGGCGCAGGCTGTCGGCCGCCTGGTGGCGCAGCTCGACGGCCCGGTCGCCGATCGCATCGGGGTCGGTGCTCCGACGGAACGTCCGCAGCAGCCGGCCGGCCCAGTACCCCGCCCGACGCGCGAGCGACTGCGAGGACAGGATGGCGACGAGCATCCCGAGGATGGCCGCGGCCACGAGCAGGCTGGCCAGCGCCAGCACGTACTGGCGCTGCGAGAGCTCGTACCCGGTGAGCAGCAGCAGGCCGAGACCGGGCACCAGGAACCGCACGGCGTAGAACTTGAACGAGTTGAGCGTCACGCCGGTCATCCCGCGCACGGGGTCCAGCCCCCAGGACCGGAACATCGCGATCCGCAGCACGATGTCGCCCGGCGGCGGCGCGAAGGTCGCCACGACGTTCGCGGCGAGGTCGTTCTGCACCGAGCGGCCCCAGCTGAGCCCGGGGACGTAGTAGACGAGCGGGACGGCGTTGAGCACCTGCCGCACGAGCAGCATCGCGAGGAGCGGCAGAGCCATCCACGGTTCGACGCGGCCGAGCGCGTTGCCCACCGCGGTCCAGTCGATGCGTCCGATGAGGCGGTCCAGGGCGACCCAGGCGAACACCGCCACGACCAGCCAGATCGCGGCGCGCAGGACGCGACGCCGAACAGAGGGAGTGCTGGTCGTCGTCGCCGGCGGGGGCAGCACGGGTGCGGTGTCGCTCACGCCCGCGATCCTCCCACCGCGACGTCGGCTGCGGGCCGCTGTGCTCGCCGGTCAGGGCGAGGGCCGCCGTCGTGTCGGCGAGGGCGCCCGCCGCGGACGTGCCGTCGATCAGCGCCATGAGATCGCCTCCGAAGGGAGGTTGTCGCCGGACGTGTGGCCTGCCTACGGTGGAACGGCCGGCGGCGCCCGTGCGCGGACCACCCGAGCACCCTCGTGCGGGACGCCGCCGCACACGGCTGCGACGCAGCGCCGCAGCGCCGCAGCCCCTGACCGCCGTTACTCACCCGCGGAGCGCACGCGCTCCGCACTCTGGAGGAACCGTGTCCGACACCCCCGACCGACCCACCCACGTCTCCGCACAGCAGCAGGAGTGGCCCGGCCGCACCGACGAGATGGACCCGGTGCCCGACCACGGCGAGACGTCGTGGACCCCGCGCGAGCGCCTCGTCGGCAAGCGCGCCCTCATCACGGGCGGCGACTCCGGCATCGGCCGCGCCGTCGCGCTCACCTTCGCCAAGGAGGGCGCCGACGTCGCCATCGCCTACCTGCCCGACGAGCAGCACGACGCCGAGCAGGTCGCCTCCGCGGTCGAGGCGGAGGGCCGCCGGTGCCTCCTCCTGCCCACCGACCAGCGGACCGAGGAGGCGAACCAGCGCCTCGTCGAGCTCGCCGTCGAGGGCCTGGGCGGGCTCGACGTCGTGGTCTCCAACGCGGCGTTCCAGAACGGCACGCCGGGCGGGATCGAGAACTTCTCGACGCCGCAGCTCGAGCAGGTCTACGAGACGAACGTCTTCGCGACGTTCTGGCTCGTCAAGGCGGCCGTCTCGCACCTCGACGCCGGCGCGAGCATCATCATCACGACGTCGATCCAGGCGTACGAGCCGAGCGGACCGCTGCTGGACTACGCCTCGACCAAGGCGGCGCTCAACAACCTCATGGTCAACCTCGCGACCGAGCTCGGCCCGAAGGGCGTGCGCGTGAACGCCGTCGCGCCCGGTCCGATCTGGACGCCGCTCATCCCCTCCACGTTCGGGGAGGAGAAGGTCGACGGGTTCGGCGAGGACACCCCGCTCGGCCGCCCGGGTCAGCCGGTCGAGGTGGCCGCCGCGTACGTGTTCCTCGCCTCGGACGAGGCCTCGTACGTCAGCGGCACCGTGCTCGGCGTCACCGGGGGCCGCGCGGTGTTCTGACAGGCGCCGTGGATCGGCACTGCCGATCAGTGCTCCCGATCAGCGCTGCCGGGCGTCGCTGGGACTCAGCCCAGCACGTCCGGCAGCACGCGTGTCTGGCCCAGCACGTGCTCGGCGAGGAACGCCTCGACCACCTCGTACCAGACCTTCGCGTGCTGCGGGGTGAGGATCCAGTGGTTCTCGTCCGGGAAGTAGAGGAACCGGTGCGGCGTGGTCCCGTCGGGTCCCGCCGGCAGACCCGAGGACGCCAGCAGCTCGTACCAGAGCCGCAGCCCCTCGCCGATCGGCACCCGGTAGTCCTTGTCGCCGTGGATCACGAGCATCGGCGTGCGGATGGAGGCGACGAACCGGTGCGGTGAGTTCTTCTCGGCCATCTCCGGCGTCATCTCGCCCAGCCAGTAGAACGCCGCGTCGGTGGTCGGCCCGAACTGGTCGAGCGCCCACAGGCTCGCGTGCGTGACGATCGCGGCGAACCGGTCGGTGTGCCCGGCGACCCAGTTGGCCATGTAGCCGCCGAACGAGCCGCCCATCGCCGCGGTCCGGGTCTCGTCGACGTCGGCCCGCTGCTCCACGGCGTCCGTGATCGCCATGAGGTCGGTGTACGGCGCCTCGCCCCACGCACCCCAGCCGCGCTGGACGAAGTCACGGCCGTACCCGGTGGACAGCGCCGGGTCCGGCAGCAGCACCGCGTACCCCTGCGCGACGAGCAGCCACGGGTTCCACCGCCAGCTCCAGGCGTTCCACGAGCCGAGCGGTCCGCCGTGGATCCACAGCAGCAGCGGCGCAGGCGCGTCCGACGAGGCGCTCTCGGGCAGCGCGAGATACCCGCGGACCGTCACCTCGGTCCCGGCTGGATCGGTCGGGTCACTCACGGTGGTCGCGACGTCCTCGAGCCGCCCCGGCAGCGTCGGCCGCTCGACGGGGCCGCGCAGCGGCGTCACCGCAGCGTCGGCCTCCGCGTCGGCACCGCCGTCGGAGCCGTTCCCGACGGAGCCGAGGTCGACCCGGACCACCTCGGCGGGGAAGCGGTAGGAGGCCCGCAGCGCGAGGGCGGCCTCGCAGTCGGGCGTCACGACGACCGAGGAGTAGGCGCCCTCACCCGTCAGGCGCACCACGTCCGCCGCGCTCGCGCCCTCGCGGAGCGGGACGCGGAACAGCGGCGCGTGGCCGGTCTCGTCCGCGACGACGAGCAGCGCCGAGGAGTCCGGCAGCCACGCCGCCGGGGTGGCCCAGCGATCCCAGTCCGGCACGAGCGTGCGGCCGCCGGTCCCGTTCTCGCCGTCGCTGGCGACGACCCGCAGCGTGACGCGCGGCGCCTCGGTCGGCGTGGTCCGCGTGTCGTGCACGTAGGCGACCCACGCGCCGTCGGGGCTGATCAGCGGGTGCCCGGCGTCGCCGCCGCCCACGCCGTCGTCCACCAGCACCGTGCGCTCGCCGGTGGCGACGTCGATCCGGACGAGGGTCGAGCGCGACGCACCGCGCTCCTCGGGCACCGTCCACTGCGCGACGGCGAAGCTCCCGTCCGCGGCGAGGTCGACGTCCCCGAGGGCGCGGCCCGCGTCGGGCGTGAGGTCGCGGGTGCCGCGCTCGTCGTCCGGGCCTGGGACGGCGACGTCCGCGGGGGCCGGTGCCTCGCCGTCGGGCTCGGGGTGCTCGCCCTTCGGCGGGAGCGGGGCGCTTTCGACGGCGAAGAGGCGCGGCGCGCCGGGGCCGAGGTCGTGGTCCCAGTAGCGGACCGGGTAGCCGCTGTGCAGGATCGCGGCGACCTTGGCGTCCTTACGACTCGTGCGCAGGTCGCGCTCGCTCGCCTCGTCGGTGGCGCTCGGGAGCGTGTCCGCAACGGCGAGCACGGTCTCCGCGGCGCTCGCCGCGAGCACCCCGGAGACACCGGCCGGGCGCCGCACGAGCACGTGGGCCTCGCCCCCGCCCGCGGGCAGCCGCCACACGCACGCCTTGGCGTCGGCCTCGCTCGTGCCCGGCTCCGCGCGGCGCGCGACGAACAGCAGGTCGCCCGTGGCCGTGAAGGCCGCGCCGCTCTCGCCCTTCGCGCCGCGCGTGAGGCGCCGGGCGGGCTGCTCGCCGTCGAGCGCGATCTCCCACAGGGAGGTCACGTAGCCGGTGCGCTTCGCGTCGAGCGCCTGCTGGGTCGCCACGAGGCGGGACCCGTCGGGCGCGAGCGCGAGCGAGGTGAGGCGGGGGATCGCGATGTAGTCGTCGAGGTCGTGGAAGGGCGTCGCCATGCCTCCCGGTCTACCACGGCGGACCGACGGGGGGCGTGCGCGGGCTCTCGCGCCGCCCACCTGCGGCTCCGGTGCCGCCCGTCGACGACCGCGCGTGACGCCACAGCGACTCTCCGTTCCGCCACAGCGACTCGCCGCGTCCACACCGACACCCGCAGCCCCGCGACCTGCGGCGATGCTCGGGCCTCATCCGCCGGCGCCCGGACGAGTCGCTCTGGCGTGACGCAGAGTCGCTCTCCCGTCACGAACCCCAGCCCGCACCCCCGCACCAGCCCCGCACCAGCCCCTGCCCGGGCACCGCCCAGACCCGCTGGCTACACTCGCGCCGACCCCGCGCGTGGCGCCAGCCCGCGCGCTCCTCCCGAGAGGCGGTGCCCGGCGTGGCCCAGCGTTCCCGCAGGCGGCCCCGCCGCTACGGCCGCCGGATCGTGGACCCGGACCTGCCCGACGGCCTCGAGCTGCGGGTCGACCGCTACCGGTTCGACGACCTCTGCCTACGCGCCTGGCGCATGTCGCTCGCGCAGTCCGCGGGCGGACCCGGGCCGCAGGACGCGCCGCGCAACCTCGTGCTGCTGCACGGCCTCGGGGTGAGCTCGGCGTACTACGGACGCGTCGCCCTCGCGCTCGCGCAGGTCGGCACGGTGCACCTGCTGGACCTGCCGGGCTTCGCGGCGGTCCCGCCGCCGCGCGAGGCGGCCGGGATCGAGGAGTTCGCGGCGCTCGTCGACCGGTGGCTGCGGCGGCAGCGACTCGAGAACGTGGTGCTCGTGGGCCACTCGATGGGCTCGCAGATCGTCACCGAGGTGCTCGCGCGCGACCCGGGCGTCGCGACGCACGGCGTCCTCATCGGGCCGCCCGTCAACGCGCAGGAGCGGTCGGTGGGTCAGCAGGTGGTGCGCCTGGCGCAGAGCTCGGTGCGGGAGTCGCGCGGCACGCGCGCGATGGCGCTGGCCGGCTACCGCCGCACCACGGTGCGCTGGTTCCGCCAGGTGCTGCCGGGGATGCTGCGGTTCCCCGTGGAGCAGCGCATCGCCGACGTCGACACCCCCCTCCTCGTCGTCCGCGGCGAGTACGACCGGGTCGCGCCGCGCGAGTGGACCGCCATGCTCGTCGACCGAGCTCCGGACGCCTGGTCGGCCGAGATCCCCGGCGCCTCCCACGCCGTCATCTACGAGCACGGCCGCGAGGTCGCCGACCTCATCGCCGAGCACGCGGCGCGGCCGGCGCGCGGTGAGCGCACCGAGCAAGCGCCCGACGGCGAGGCGCCCGACGGCGAGCAGCCCGCCTCGGCGGACACCCACCTCGCGCAGGGGGAACCACACGCGCCGGGCGCGCCAGACGCCCGGGACTCGCGCGCCCAGGACTCCAGCGCCCGGGACTCCGGCGCCAGCACCCGCGTCCCGCACGGCAGCGACGCATGAGACGGCCGCGGCTCCCCCGGATCCCGGGCGCCGGCGACCTCGGTTCGGTCGTGCACAAGGGCGCCGCGTGGGCCGCGGACTACTCCTGGATCGGACTGGCCCAGACGGCCGCCCTGCGACCCGGCGACCGCGCCTCCACGCTCATCACGGGCCGCGCCGCACCCGTCCTCCTGCTCCCCGGCATCTACGAGACGTGGGAGGTCATGGCGCCGCTGGCGCGCGCGCTGCACGACGCCGGCCATCCCGTCCACACCGTGCCCGGCCTCGGCTACAACGGCGCGACGCTGCCGCAGTCGGTCACCACCGTCGAGGCCCGCCTGCGCGCGCTCGACCTGCGCGACGCCGTCCTCGTCGCGCACAGCAAGGGCGGCCTCATCGGCAAGAGCGTCCTGGCGGCCGCGTGGTCGACCGGCCGCGTCGCCGGGCTCGTCGCCGTGAACACGCCGTTCGGAGGCTCGCGCCTCGCGCGCTGGTTCCCGGCCCGCGCCGTGCGCGCGCTCTCCCCGGTCGACGCGGACATCGTCGCGCTCGGCCGCACCGTCGACACCCACGACCGCATCCACTCGATCTACGCGCGCTTCGACCCGCACGTCCCGGACGGCAGCGTCCTCGTCGGCGCGACCAACGTCGAGCTGCCGATCGACGGCCACTTCAAGGTGCTCGCCTCGCGCACCCTGCACCGCGCCGTCGTCGAGGCCGTCGCCACCGTCAGCGCGTCGGCGCAGCGCGAACGCGAGCGCGGTGAGCCCCGCGAAACCTGACCTCAGGCCGAGACGAGCGCGTCCGCGCGGCGCAGGAACGCCGGCCGCAGCGGATCCTGCGGCCCCCACAGCGTGGTGCTCACCTCGCGCCGGACGAGCGGCACGACCTCCTCGGCGAACTGCCGCAGCACGTCCTCCTGCTGCGTGGCCGGGAGCGCCGGGCTGATCGAGACCGACTGGATGTCGTGGCCGAACGTGCCGTGGTAGTCGAGGATCTTCTCCGCGACGCGTTCGGACGAGCCCACGAGCACCGGCCCCCGCTCGACGGCCTCGGCGAGCGTGCGGAACGACGTCCCGACGCCGAGCACGTCGCGGTGCCCGCGGGCGTCGGACTGCGCGACCTGGCCCTCGTAGAGCGGCCGGTACTGCTCGACGGCCTCCTCCGTGGTGCCTGCGAGGAACAGCCCGCCCGAGCCCGACCCGACGTACGCGAGCGCCGGGTCGTGCCCCGCGGCCGCGTACTCCTCGCGGTAGTGCACGAGGTGGCGCAGGTAGTTCTCGCGCGGCTGCAGCGCGTTGGCGGTGAAGACGGGATCGCCCCAGCGCGCGGCGAGCTCGACCGCCGTCGAGGACGTCGCGGTGCCGTGCCAGATCCGGAACGGGCCGTCGAACGGGCGCGGCAGGGTGGTCACGCCGTCGAGCGCGGCCCGGAATCGGCCCGACCAGGTGACGTCCTCCTCGGCCAACAGCCGTCGCAGCAGCTCGTAGTTCTCGGTGAGGTAGTCGTACTGCAGCGCGATGTCCTTGCCGAGCAGCGGGTACTGCGCGACCTCGTTGCCCTTGCCGATCGTGATCTCCAGCCGCCCGCGGCTGAGCTGGTCCACGGTCGCGAGGTCCTCGGCGGCACGCACCGGGTCGAGCAGCGACAGCACGGTGACGCCCGTGTTGAGCAGGATCCGGTGAGTGGCCTGCGCGATCGCGCCGAGGATCACGGTCGGCGCGGACGACAGCACCGGCCCGGCGTGCCGCTCCCCCACCGAGAACGCGTCCAGCCCCAGCTCCTCGGCGAGCACCGCGTGCTCCACCACGCGCTGCAGCCGCACGTCCGCCGGCACCGTCTGGCCGGTCACGGGGTTGGGCGGGTTGAACACGATGTCGAGGACCTGGAACCGCACGGCGGGCCGCCTTTCAGGGGACGAGAAGCACAGGAGCAGACAGAGCAGGGACAGACAGAGCGAGGGACGGAGACAGGCCGCGTGGTCAGCGCCCCGCAGGCGGTGCGACGCCCGCGTGCCCGACGGCGGAGCTCACCGCCTCGGCGCGCAGCAGCGCCCCGAGGTGGTCGGCGATGGCGCCGGGACCCGACCGCGGCGCCACGGCCTCGACGTCGGCGTTGTAGTTGGTGTTCGTGTTGATGTCGTAGGTGAGCACCCGACCGTCGGCGGCGCGCAGATGCTCGACGCCCGCGATCTCGACGCCGAGCTCGGCCAGCACGGCGCGGTACCCCGCCAGCAGCGCGTCCTCGCCCGGCCGGGTGCCGAACTCCGCGTCGAGGGAGAACAGCGACTGCCCCGGCACGGGCGGCAGCTGCGCCCCCGGCGGCAGCAGCGGTGCCCCCGTGACGGGGTCGAGCGCGCACGCGTCCGCGGGGCAGAGCTGGAAGCCGCCGTGCACCGTGTCGGCGCGGATGGCGTACACGAGCTCGCCGGCCACGAGCTCCACGCGCGTGATCGTGCCGTCGGCCGGCGGGACGTACTCCTGCAGCAGCGTCACGCCGTCCACGGGAGTGGGCACGTCGCCCGCCGCGATCGCCGCGGCGAACGCGTCCACGTCGTCGAACCGCGCGACGCCGAGCCCCTTGCCACCCTGGTTGTGCTTGGTGAGGAACGGTCCCCCGGTCCGCGCGACGAGCCCACGTGCTGCGGCGAGGAGGTCCGCGGTGCCGACGACCGCCGTCGTGCGCGGGACGTCCAGGCCGTGCCGGCGCAGGGTGGCGAGCTGCACCACCTTGCTCACCTCGGCCTCGAGCGCGCTGCGCCCGTTGACCACGCGGCGGCCGGCGGCCGCGGCCCACGCGAGGACCGCGCGGGTGTGCTCCTTGGCGAGCGCGTGCCCGCGGGTGTGCGAGGACGCCGAGAACCGCGACCAGTACACGCCGGGCGGTGGCGGCTCGTCGAGGTCGACGGCGCCGCCGTCGGTCAGCAGCCACTCGCGGTAGGGGATGCCGCGCTCGCGGAACGCGTCGGCGAAGGGCCCGAACCAGTCGGGGTTCTCGTGGATCGCGTGCACCACGGGCTGCGCGTCGGACGGCGCGGCGCTCACGCGAAGTACCCCTCGACGTCGACCACGCCGCCCGCCGCCTCGAAGTCGGCGACGGCCGCGGCGCGCAGCTCGCCGTCGTGCAGCCAGTCCAGCGCCGTGAGCGCGAGGCCCACCGCGACGTCCTCGAGCCGCCGGGACAGGTCCCGCAAGGTCTCCGGGTGCGCCGAGCGCACGTAGTACTCCAGGCGCGCGAGCTCCGGCACGATCGACGGCCGGTCGCCGCCCTCGCGGACCACGCCGTGCACGCGGTCGCTCGGCGGCAGGTGCTGGCGCAGCAGGCCGACGGCCTGGTAGTTCAGCGCGGCGGCGTCGAGCGCGTTGCGGCCCATGAACGGCTGCGCGGACGCGTGCGCGGCCACGCCGCGGTAGGTCACCACGAGCTGGCGCCGCCCGAGGAACGGGTGGTCCACCACGTCGTAGGAGAACGGGTGCAGCATGACCGCCGCGTCCACGCCGTCGAAGAAGCCCTCGCGCCAGAGCAGCTCCTTGCCCGAGCCGCCCTCCTCGGCGGGCGTCCCGAGCAGCACGACCTCGCCCGGCAGGTCGCGCGCCTGCGCCGCGAGCGCGAGGAACGCGCCGGTCGCCGAGGCGGCGATGAGGTGGTGGCCGCACGCGTGCCCGATGCCGGGCAGCGCGTCGTACTCCGCGACGATCGCGATCGTGCCCGTGCCGCCGTCGCCCGGCGCGAGCCCGACGCGGGCGCTCAGCGACGTCGCGAGGCTGTGCGTGCCGGTCTCGACCTCGATGCCGTGCCGCGTGAGCAGGTCGGCGATCGCGGCGACCGAGGCGTGCTCCTCGAACGCGACCTCGGCGAGGTCGTGCACCACGCCCGCCAGGGTCGCGACGTCGTCCCGCCCCTCGGCCGCTGCGCGGCGCACGTCCGCCGCTGCCGCCTCGGGAGCGCCCGTGTGCGGCGACGTGAGCGGCTCGAACGCGAGCGCCCGACGACGCGTGGTCGCCTCGAGGAGGTCGAGGTACGCGCGCGAGGGGGCGGAGCCGGTCGCGCTGGCCGCCGTCGTCGCCGTCACGGGACCAGGGCGTCCGCGCGGTCGGCGGCGCGCTCGTCGTGTTGTGCGCCGCCGGCGGTCTCGTCGCCATCGCCCTCAACGTCCAGCGCCCGACGGCGAGCCCACGCCTGCGCGACGAGGCGGAAGGACTCGGTGCGCGCCTCGACGTCGTGGGCGATCGTCGTGAGCAGCAGCTCGTCGGCGCCGGTGGCACGCACGAGCGCCTCGAGGCCGTCGGCCACCACCTCGCCCGTGCCGACGAACCGCGTGCGCACGCGGTCCGCGACCAGGGCGCGCTCCGCCGTCGTCCACGAGCGCTCGGGCGCGTCGGGGTGCGGGTAGGGGATCGAGCCGGACTCCGACCGGATCGCGAGCACCCACGCGTCGAACCCGCGGCCGAGGGCCTCGGCCCGCTCCGCCGTCGCGGCGGCGAGCACGTCGACCGACACGAGGACGTAGGGCGCGGGCAGCACGCCGGGTCGGAACGCGTCGCGGTAGGCGGCGACCGTCTCGAGCACGCTGGAGGGGCTCACGTGGTAGTTCGCGGCGAGCGGGAGGCCGAGCTCGCCGGCCACCCGGGCGCTCTCGCCGGGGCTGCTCGCGAGCGCCCAGACCTGCACGTCCGCGCCGCCCGCGACGCCGCTCACGACGCGCTCGCCGGTGCGGGCCGGCCGTCCGGCGCCGAGCAGGTCCAGCGCCACCGCGAGCTCGTCGCGGTAGTCGCCGATCTCGGCGCGGCGGCCCACGACGTCGGCGCGCGCGGCGAACCGCTCGCGGATCCCGGGGTCGGTGAGGGAGAACGGCGGCGGGGGCGGCACGAGCAGGCCCTCGACCCAGCGGTCCTGCGCGGGGGGCGCCGGTGCGGCGGGGGCCGCGGGCTGCGCCGCGGGCGCCGGCGCACCGGCGCGGGCGTCGCGGCTCCCGGGCGCGGCACCCCCGCTGGGGATGCCGGCGCGACCCAGGCCGAGGTCGACCCGGCCCGGGTGCAGGCGCGCGATCGTCGCGAACTGCTCGACGGCGACCGCGGGCGGCGTGTGCGCGAGCAGCACCGCGCCGGAGCCGACGCGGATGCGTCGCGTGCGCTCGGCGGCGACGGCCGCGAGCACGGCGGGCGACGTCGAGACGACGCCCGGCGTGGTGTGGTGCTCGGCGAACCAGATCCGCTCGTAGCCCTCGGCCTCGACGGTCGCGACGACGTCGAGCGCCGCCGCCAGCGCCTCACCGGGTCCGGTGCCCTCGCTGACCGGAGCGAGCTCGAGCACGGACAGCGGCACGTGCCGGACGGCCCGGCCGGGCTGCTCGCGCGTCAGGTCGGTCATGAGATCCCCTCGCTCAGCGGAGGCAGCGCGAACAGGCCGTGGTAGCCGCGGTCGAAGAACACCAGCGGCGTCTCGTCGCCCACGGCCCCCTGCACGACGCGCGCGACGACGAGCGCCGAGTCCGCCGTCGGGTGCCGGTCCGCGACGCGTGCGTGCACCCAGGTGGTGCCGGCGAGCACGGGCTCGCCCGAGTCGAGCGGACGCCACGCGACGCCCTCGAACCGGTCGATGCCGTGCGTGGCGAAGCGCTGCGACAGCGCGGTGTGGCCCGACGGCAGGAAGTTCACGACGATGCCGTCGGCCTGGCTCAGCGCGGGCCACGACGACGAGCCGCGCGAGATCGAGAACGCGAGCGTCGGCGGGTCGGCCGAGACCGAGATGACCGACGTCGCGGTGAACCCGACCGGCCGGCCGAACACCGGGTCCAGCAGGGTCACGACCGCCACGCCCGCGGGGTGGCGCCGGAAGACCTCGCGGAACAGGGCCTGGTCCCGCACGACCCCGTCGCCCTCACCGCGTGCGCCGTCCGGCCGCAGCGCGCTCACGGGCTGCGCACTCATGCGGGCACCGCGGCGGGTGCGAGCAGGTGGCCGTACCGCGCCACCCACCCGGGCAGCAGCTCGTCGAGGTCGCCGAGCCGCCCCTGCGCGATCGCGAACGTCGGCGCCGGGACCTGTGCCCCGAGCTCGAGCAGCACCGGGCGCAGGTGGGTCTCCCCCGCGTGCAGGTGCCCGGGCTGGCCGGCCACGACCACGGCGAGCGCCGTCACCGAGGCGAGCTCTCCGCCGTCGTAGGTGTCGAGGAACGCCTTGAGCAGGCCGGTGTAGGCGCCCTTGTACACGGGCGTCGCGACGACGAGCAGGCGCGCGGCGCGCACCGTGTCGCGCGCGGCCTCCAGGCCGGCGCCGCCGACGAGCACCTCGCCGGCGATGTCGGCCAGCTCGACCGTCTCGATCGACGCGTCGGCGCCGTCGGCCGCGCCCGCGCCGACCACCGCACGGGCGACGGCGAGCGCCGTCGCGCTGGTCCGCGAGCCCGGGCGGGGGTTGCCCGAGAGGACGACGACGCTCATGCGCCGACCGCCGTGCGCTCGGTGCCGTTCGCCTGCCGGCGGGTGAGCGGTGCGCGCAGGCCGAGGTGCTCGCGCAGCGTGGTGCCCTCGTACGCGGTGCGGTAGGCGCCGCGCTCCTGCAGGGCCGGGACGAGCCGGTCGACGATGTCGTCGAGGCCGTCGGGCACGAGCCAGGGCGAGATGTTGAAGCCGTCGGCCGCGCCGGTCCGGACGAACCGGATGAGCCGCTCGGCCACGGAGTCCGGCGTGCCGACGAAGCCGTTGTGGCCGCGGTCCGTGGCGATGACGACCTCGCGGATCGACAGGCCCTCCTGCTCGGCGCGCGTGCGCAGGGCGCGCGCGATCGCCGTCGGGTCCGCGCCCTGGCGGGCCGCACCGCGCGTGCCGTCGATCGGTCGCGCGACCGGGTCGTGGTCGGGCAGCGGGCCGTCGGGGTCGAGGTGGGACAGGTCCTCGCCCCAGATCTGCCCGATGAGCGAGAGCGACGTGGCGGGCGTGACCTGCTCGCGCACGAGCCAGCGCTGCTTCTCGCGCGCCTCGGCCTCGGTGTCGGCGAGGACGAAGGACGTGCCGGGGAAGATCTTCACGTCGTCGGCTGGCCGGCCGGCGGCCACCACGCGGCGGCGCACGTCGCGGGCGAACGCGAGGGCGTCGTCGAGGTCGGAGCCGTGCGCCGAGAAGATCACGTCGACGTTGTTCGCGGCGAAGGTGCGCCCGGCCGGGGAGTCGCCGGCCTGGAAGAGCACCGGATGGCCCTGCGGGCTGCGCGGCACGGTCGGGGTGACGTGCGCGCGCAGCGTGCGGCCCTCGCGCGCCACCGGCGAGACCGAGCCGGGCTGCGCCCAGCTGGCCGCATCCCGCGAGGTGGCCACGGCGTCGTCGGCGAAGGAGTCCCAGATCGCCTGCGCGGCGCGCACGATCTCCTCGGCCCGCACGTACCGGTCCTCGTGGTCGAGGTAGCCGCCGCGGCGGAAGTTCGCCCCGGTCCACGCGTTGTCGGTGGTCACGACGTTCCAGGCGGCGCGACCGCCGGAGAGCACGTCGAGGCTCGCGAGCCGGCGCGCGAGATCGGCCGGGTCGTTGTACGTGGTGTTCTGCGTCGCGACGAGGCCGATCCGGCTCGTCAGCGCGGCGAGCGCCGAGAGCTGGGTGATCGCGTCGGGCCGGCCCACGACGTCGAGGTCGTGCAGGCGCCCGTGGCTCTCCCGCAGGCGCAGGCCCTCGCCGAGGAAGAACGCGTCGAAGAGGCCGCGCTCGGCGGTCCGAGCGACGTGCACGAACGAGGCGAAGTCGGTCTGCGAGCCCGAGCGCGGGTCCGACCACACGGTGTGGTGGTTGACGCCCTGGAAGAAGACGCCGAAGTGCACCTGGGCGTCGGGGCGGGTGATCGGCGCCGGGGCGGCGCCCGCGGTGGCTGCCGCGTGGGCGGGGTTGGCGGTGGTCATGCGACGTCCTTCCGGGAGAACACGTTCTCGGGGCGGTCGAGGCCGAGCACGTCGCGCAGGCTCTGGCCGAGACGGGGGGCGCGCGCGAGCCGCGTGGCGTGCAGGCGCGGGAGCACCTGCCGGGTGAGCACGCGCAGGTCGGAGGTGAGCACCGCGGGGTGCAGCCGCACACCGTCGACCGCGGGGGCGAGCTGCTCGAGCAGCGCCACCAGCCCGAAGCTCGAGCCGACGAACCGGAGTGCGTCCGGCTGCCACGGCACGTGCGCGTCGAGCGCCGCGAGGCGCTGGGCGGCCGAGCCGCGGTTCCCCTGACCGCCTGCGCCCGGGGCGGTGTCGTCGTCGAGCACGACGGCGATCTCGGCCAGGACGCGCGTCGCGCCCTGGCGGCGGGCGCGCTCGGCGCGGAAGGCGACCTCCTCGGCGTCGGGCCCGGCGACGAGCGTGACGTCGGCGAGCGACGGGTCGAGCACGTCCTCCGGCGCGATGACGACGGGGTGGCCCTGCGGCGGACGCGGCGTGATGCTCGCACCGTGCACCGAGAACGTCGCGGTGGTGACCTCGACGTTGTGCACCCGGTCGGCGTCGATGTAGCGGCCGGTGGTGACGTCCTTGATGACGGCGTCGTCCTCCCACGAGTCCCACAGCCGGCGGACGGTCGTGACGACGTCGCGCACCTCCTGCCGGCGGGCCTCGGGCGTCTCGGGGACCACGCGGTCGATTGCGTCGGCGAGGCCCGGCTGGTCGTCGTCGCCCACGACCCAGCCCGCGCGGCCCAGCGTGGCGATGTCGAGCGACGCGAGCTGCGCGGCGAGGTGGAAGGGCTCGACGCTGCGCGGCTGGACGCGCGGGGCGAGGCCGAGCCGGGTCGTGAGCGGGCCGGCGAAGGACGCGCGGACGATCGCGTCGAGCCGCGCGGCGACCTCGGCGGGGTGCGCGGTCGCGTCGGTCGTGGTGAGGGCGTCGTCGAACGTCGCGAAGGCGAAGCCGGCGTTCTCGGCGGCGAGCACGGTGCGACGCAGGGCGGCGGGGTCGAGCACGGCGTGGGGACGCTCGGTGCTCGCCCGCCACGCGGCGGGGTGGGCGCCGAAGCCGTCGAGCTCGACGGCCACGACGAGGGGCTGGTGCGCCATGGGGCACCTCCTGGCAGTGGGGGACCGGGGGCGGTCGTGGGTGAGAGCGGGGCTGGGCTGTTCGGGCGGTGCTGGTTCGGGGGGCTGTGCTGGTCCGGGACGCTAACCACCTGCCGGAAGGCGGCTCGGGCGGCCTCGGCGCGTCTCAGGGGCTGAGACGGGGCACTCGGAGGCCGCTGTAGCGCCGGGCTCGCGGTGGGACGGACGGTCCGGATGGCGAGACGTCGCGGGCTCCGGCGTGACGCGGCGTCGGGCGTGCTTACCGTCCGCGGAACCGGTCGAGCCACCGGCCCCACCCGGCTCGCCACTGCTTCGCATCCCGTCACGTCAGCTCGCTCTCACCTGAACCGAGGAGTCCCCCGCTGTCCATCGACACCCGCGCACCCGGCGTCGTCTCAGCCGACGTCGACGTCCAGGACTGGCTCGCCTTTCGCGCACGCCGCGAGGCCGACCTCGCCCGCCCGCACGACTGGCTCAGCGTGGTCGGCTTCGTCTGGCTCGGCGACGAGCCCGCCGCGGTGCCCGGCGTCCCGGGGTCGTGGTGGGTGGCTGACGGCGGTGCGCACGTCGCCGCGCGCACCGCGGACGGGCTGCGCCTCCTCGGGTCGAGTGACGCTGCGTCCGGCGCTGCCGATGCCGCCTCACTGGGCCGCGCGACCGGCGTGCTCGACGGCGAGGCCTCCGTCGCCGTCGGCGAGGCCGGCGCCGTGCCGTTCGCGGCGTTCCGGTCCGGCGCTGGTGACGCCGCCGACGACGCTGCTAGCGCCGACGACGACGAGACCGAGGTCCGCATCGAGGTGCTACGCCGCGGCGGCTACTACGCGCTGCGGCTGCGCGACCCGCAGGCGCCCGCCCGCACGTCCTTCGACGGCGTGCCGACCTGGGACTACGACCCCGCCTGGCGCCTCACGGCCCGGCTCGAGCCGTACGCCGCGCCCCGCTCGGTCGTCGTCGGCGCGGCCGCGCCGGGCCTCACGCAGCGCGCGAACGCCGTCGGCGAGGTCGTCCTCGAGCGCGACGGCGAGGAGGTCCGTCTCGTGGCGACCGGCTCGCCGTCGTCGTGGTCGGTCGCGTTCACGGACGCGACGTCGGGCGTCACCTCCTCGGCCTGGCGCGCCGTCGCCGTGCTCGGCGACCCCGCCGACGGCGAGGGCGAGGTCGACCTCAACCGCACCGTCAACTTCCCCTACGCGTTCACCGACTTCGGCACCTGCCCGCGCCCGATCGAGGGCAACGCGCTGCCGTGGGCCGTCGAGGCGGGCGAGCGCTCGCCGTCGGGCCGCACCGGCGTGCCGCCCACCGAGGGCGGGCCGACCGCGCTGCCGGGACCGCAGCTGCTCGGCGGCGCGGTGCAGGACGACTGAGCGCTCGCCGTCGGGCTCCGCGCGGGCGTGCTGCGCTCAGGCGCCGCCGTCCTCGTCGAGCCAGCGCCAGAGGGCCTGGTCGACGGTGTCGCCACCGAGGGTGGGCTCGAGGGTGTCGAGCGCGTCCTCGGTGAGCGACCGCGTGGTGCTGAGAAGCTCCTCGGCGCTGCCGGCGCGGAGCAGCCGGTAGCGGTCCAGCGGACCGATCGGCGCGATAGCGGCGAGCTGCCAGGCGGCCTCGACGGGGTCCTCGGACAGCCCGACGTCGGGGTCCCAGTCGGTCTCGGCGAACTCCGCGGCGCGCGCAAGGACGCCGCGGACCAGGTGCTCGGTCTGCTCGCGCAGCGGCTCGAGGTCGTCGTCCCAGGCGAGCTCGGGCAGCGCGCGTACGGTCGCGACCGGGTACGGGTCGTCCTCGCCCCAGGCGAGCACCTCGACGCGGTGCGTGCCCTGCGCGACGACGAGCACGTCGTCGTCCTGCGCCGCCATCTGCACGATGTGCGCCATGGTCGCGACGCCGAAGCGCACCTCGCCGCCGCCGGCCTCCGTCCCGCGCTCGATGAGCACGACGCCGAACTCCGGCCGGCCGGACGCGAGGATGCGGCCGAGCATCACGCGGTAGCGCGGCTCGAAGATCCGCAGCCGGATCGGCACGTGCGGCAGGAGCACGGACGCGAGCGGGAACATCGCGGTGCCGGGGCGCGCGCCGGGGACGCTCGTGATGTCCTCGGGCGCAGCGCCTTTGTCGGGCGCCTCGCCGTCGGGCGTTGCGCCGTCCGGCGCCTCGCCGTCGCCGTCGCGCGCCCGCTCGTGCGACTCGTCACTCGGCAGACCTGCCTCCATCGCCCCAGTCAACACCGCCCTCGGGCGTCGGCGCCCCCTCCTCGCGCGCGCCGTCAGCGCGCTCGCCGGCCGCCCGCGCGCGCCACCGCCTCCGCAGCACCCACGCCGCCGCCTTCGGTCGCCGGTCGCGCGTGAGCACGCCCTTGCGGTTGCCGTCGGCGCGGATGAGGCCGGGCGCCGTTGCGAAGTCGGCGAACGCCCAGACGTGCTCGCCGACCACGGCGGACTCGCCGTCGAACACCCGACCGCTCATCTCGAGCACCGCGGCCTGGTACTCCTCCGACCACGGCTCGGGGTCGGCGTGGTGCGTGCCCGGCAGCGCGTCCGCGCCGTTCTCGCTCACCACGATCGGCTTGCCGAGCGCCGCCCACGTCGCGAGCTCGGCGCGCAGGTGCTGCTCCGCGGACTCCAGGTCGGCATTGTCCTCGTACCAGCCGTAGTAGCGGTTCAGCAGGAGCAGGTCGGCCATCGGCGTGACCCGGCAGGTCTCGGGGCGGTGGCGGCCCTCGTTCGCGAAGGTCACCGGCCGGGTCGGGTCCAGGGTGCGCACCAGCGCGAAGAGCGGTCCGAAGTACTCCCCCGCGAGCGGCGCGGACGACGCCGGCTCGTTCGCGACGCTCCACGCCACCACGCTCGGGTGGTTGCGATCGCGCGCGACGAGCTCGCGCAGCAGCCGCGCGTGCGCCTCCTGTGCGGCGGCGCCGATGAGGCCGGGGCCCTCGCCGAACGTCGCGGGTGCGAGCCGCCCGCCCGAGAACGCCTCGTTCTGCCCGACCGCGGGCGCCTCGTCGATGACGAGCAGGCCGTCCTCGTCCGCGAGGTCGAGCACCTCCTCCGCGTGCGGGTAGTGCGCGGTGCGGAAGGAGTTCGCCCCGAACCACGCGAGCAGGGCGTGGTCGTGCACCGCGAGCACCGGGTCGTGCCCCTTGCCGTGCACGAGCTGGTCCTCGTGCCGCCCGAAGCCGCGCAGGTGGACCGGCTCGTCGTTGACGAGCAGCCGCGCGCCGGCGACCCGCACCGTGCGCATCCCGACCTTGAGGTCGTAGCGGTCGAGCACGCAGCCCTCGCCGTCGGGCACCTCGAGCGCGAGGTCGTACCGGTAGCCGTCACCTGGCGCCCACGCGTGCACGTCGGGGATGGTGAGCCGGCCCGCGACGGTGGGCTCGCCGTCGGGAGCGTCGCGATCGGGTGTCGAGCGTCCCGCCCGCCACGAGGTGCCCGACGGCGTCGCGCACCTCCGCGCGCAGGGCCACCCCGCCCGGGGTGTCGGTGAGGGCGACGGCGAGGCCGAGCTCGCCGTCGCGCGTCCCGTCCGTGCGGACCCCCGGCACCTCGTGACGGAGCCCGGCATGGGCTACCGGTTCGTACGCGAGGGCCGGTGAGGGGCGGGGCGGGCGGCTTCGGAGAGGTCGCGGTGGTCGGGCGTGTCCTCAGCCGTCAGGAGACGACGGCGAACCCACCGGTCCAGGAGATCTTCTCGCCCGCGGCGAGGGTGAGCTGGAGGAAGCCGAGCGCCTCGAGCTCGTGGGCCCGCGCGAGCGAGCCGGCGTCGATCGCCTGCAGGCCGCCGGCCTTCACGGCCTCGACGAGCGTGGCCTTGGCGCCCGCGTCGTCGCCCGCGACGAGCACCGTCGTCGTGTTCGCGCCGACCTGGCCGCTCGCGAGGGTCGCGGCGAACGTCGTGTTGAACGCCTTGACCACGCGCGCGCCCGGGAGGGCCGCCTGGAGCTCGGCCGCAGCGGAACTTCCCGCCGGCACGACGAGCGAGTCGAACGTCGAGAAGTCCAGCGGGTTGGTGATGTCGACGACGACCTTGCCCGCGAGCTGGTCGCGGTAGGCCTCGGCCAGACCGGCGAGGGCGGGGTAGGGCACGGCGAGCACAACGACGTCGCCCGTCACCGGCGCAGTCCCCGCCTCCTCGCGGCTCACGTAGCCCACCGAGGCGCCGCCCTTGGCGAGCACGCCGCCGATCGCGTTGGCCATGTTGCCGGTTCCGATGATGGTGACGCTGGTCATCTCTCTCACTCCTCTGATTAGTTGTTGCTACAAGTAGATAGTAAACCCACGATGGTTGAGGCGTCAACGAATGCGTTCGCCGGCGTGTTCCGACGGGCGCAACCGAGTGGGGCGCTGTGCCACGATCGACGCGATGTCCACGACCTCGGCCGGCGGCCCTGCGCCCTTCCCCGAGCCGGGCCCGCTCCCCCGCACCGCGGGCGTCCCGCCGCAGCACGCCCGGCCGCAGCCCGTGCCGCGCAGCGTCTCACCCCGCGTGACGGCGTTCGCCGAGGCCGCGCGGAGCGCGACGACGGTGGCCGCCCGCGAGGCCCAGTGGCGCGACCTCGTCGGCGCGGGCACCCCGCTGGTGGAGACGCTGGACTCCCACGACTGCCTCGTGACGTTCCTCTGGCGCGGCCCGGCCCGACGCGTCGCCGCGCTCGTCAACAAGCTCTCCGACGCCTCGACGCTCGAGAGCGCGCTCCTCGAGCCGGTGCCGGACACCGACGTCTGGGCACTCACGCTCCGCCTGGGGCGAGCGTTCCTCGGGAGCTACGCGCTCGCCGTCGTGCCCGTGGACGCGGGCGAGGCGACGGCCGGCACACGCGGGCGGGCCGAGCACGGCGGGCTCGAGACGCGCCGCGCGCGGGCGCTGGCCGTGTCGCTGCCCGAGCGCCACGAGGCGATCGCGGCGTGGTTCAACCTGCTCGCGCACGCCGCGCCCGATCCGCTCGCGCGCGAGCACGGCGGCGGAGCATCCGTCGCGCGGGGACCGGACGCCCCGCGTGCGCCGGTGGTCGCGGCGCCGGTGTCGCCCGGCCGGCTCGTCCCAGCGGCACTGCCGGGCGGTCGGCGCGGATGGTGGCACGTGCCGGCCGGTCCGCCGCCGGCGGAATGGGACGTGCGGGTGCTGCTCGACGGCGAGCACTGGCTCGAGCCTGCGGCTCCCGGCTCCGTCTCGGCGGCCCCGCGGCTGGACGCGCTCCCCGCGCAGGGCGCACCGCGGCGCGTGACGCTGCTCGTCGAGGGCGGGGACATGGCCGCGCGCGGTCGCGACCTCACGTGCTCGCCGCACATGGTGGACGCGCTGCGTGGTGCGCTCGACGGCGCGGACCCCGCGCTCCTCGGGGCCCCGCTCACCGCCGACCCCGCGCGCACGAGCATCGTCGGGCGCAGCCTCGGCGGCCTGCTCGCGGTGTACGCGCAGTGCCGGGCGCCGGAGCGGTTCGGGGTGAGCGTGAGCCAGTCGGGATCGTTCTGGTGGCCGAACACGGGCGGCACAGCCGGTTCAGCCGGGCAGTGGCTCACGACGGCGATCGAGAGCTCCGCCGTTCACCTCGGCCGGGTGCACCTAGAGGTCGGCACGCGCGAGTGGGTGCTGCTCGAGCCCACGCGGCGGCTGCGCGAGGTGCTGCGCGGGCGCGCCACCGTCACGTGGCGCGAGTTCGACGGCGGACACGACCAGGTCTGCTGGGACGCGCTGCTGCCTGACGCGCTGCGGGGCGCAGGCGCCTGAGCCCGCGGGCGTGGGTTTGGACTGCCGTGCGCTGTGACTGGTCGCCCGAGCGCATTGACTGGTCAGATCGAAACCGCACGGACCGCCAACCCTCTGACCTGCGGCGATGCTGCGCCCGCCACGCCGGACGGGATCTGGCCAGTCAATCCGTCGGGGCCACCAGTCAATGCGTCGGGCTACCCCGGGGTCGGTGCGGCCGTCGGCTACGCCTGGGCGCCCTCGCCGGCCAGGGTGAGCTCGCCCGGCTCCGCGTCAGCCGCGTCGACCGCGGCGCTGCGGTCGGCCGCATCAGCGTCACCCACGTCCGCACGACTCCGACTCCCGACGGCGTGGAGCACGCCGCTCCCGATCGCGATGGCGCCCGCCACGGCCATGACGAGCACCATCGGCGTGACGGACACGCCGCCGCCGAGCCCGACCAGCGGCGACACCAGGCCCGCGGCGGCGAACTGGGCGGCGCCGAGTGCGGCCGACGCGAAACCCGCGGGCCCCCGCACGGCATCGAGGGCGAGCGCGGTGGCGGTCCCGAGGATGAAGCCGAGCGACGCCACCGTGAGCAGGATCGGGACGGGCAGGAAGGCCACCGGAAGCCACGCGGCCGTCGCAGCGAGCAGCACGATCCCGACGCCGAGCCCCGCGAGGCCCATCGCCATGACGCGCCGGGAACCGAGGCTCGAAAGCAGCTTGGACGCGACCGCGCTGGTCGCCATGAGCGCGAGGGCGTTGGCACCGAAGACGAGCCCGTAGGTCACCGCGCTCAGGCCGATCAGCTCCTGGTACACGAACGGGGAGGCCGAGATGTACGCCATCATCACGGCGAACGACGCCACGAACACGGCCGTGCACAGGAGGTAGGTGCGGTTGCGCCACAGCGGCAGGGTCGGCTCGACCGCGGGACCATTCACGATCGCGCCCGACGCGGGCGACCCCCACGCCGGCACGTCGGCGACGTCCGCCGCGAGGGCGAGCGACGCCGTCGTGCGCCGACCTCGACGCGCGTGCGCCGGCAGCGTCTCCGGCACGGCCGCGAGCACGGCGAGCAGCATGAGCACGGCAATGCCGGTGAGCACCCCGAGCGTGCCGCGCCAGCCGAGCGCCTCGGTGAGCAGGCTGCCCGCGACCGGCGCCACGACCGGCGCGACCCCTCCCACGATCATCATGAGCGTGAAGGCGCGCGCCGCGACCTCACCGCGGGCGAGGTCGGAGATGATCGCGCGGCCGAGCACCATCCCGGCCGAGCCGGCGAGCCCCTGGACGAGCCGCGCGGGGACGAGCACGCCGATCGTCGGCGCGAACGCGACGACGAGGCTCGAGAGCACGAACACCACGGCCCCGATCACGAGCGGGAGCCGGCGCCCGAGGCGGTCCGAGAGCGGGCCGAAGATCAGCTGACCCGCTGCCATGCCGACGAGGAACGCGGTGAGCGTGAGCTGGATCGCGGTCGGGTCGGTGCCGAGGTCCGTGGCCATCGCGGGGAACGCGGGCAGGTAGAGGTCGGTCGCGAACGGCGCGACGGCGGAGAGCAGCGCGAGCGCGAGCAGCAGGCGCGTGGTGAGCAGGTGGGGGCGAGACGTCACAACTGTCCTTACTTATATTTCCATAATGATCGACGCATCACCATATAGGCTGGGTCGCATGGCCGACAACGCCCTGCTTGCCGAGACCCGCCCGGATGTGGCCGAGGACACGCTGGCCGACGACACGCTCGCCGACCTCGCCGAGCTCGCGCACGCCGTCGCGCGCGACGTCGGGCGGCCCGACGGCGACGGCGTCGTCCCCCTCACGCACACCGAGGTGATGGTGCTCAAGGCGATCGAGGACCGGCCGGACGCGACGCCGGGTGCGGTCGCCGAGGCGACCTCCCTGCAGCGCAGCAACGTGAGCGCGGCTCTCGCCGCGCTCGTGCGCAAGGGTTTCGTGGAGCGCAGGCCCGACGGCGTGGACGGCCGGGTCGTGCACCTGCACCTCACCGCGCTGGCGCACGCGAGCCGGACCACGATCCGGGGGCGGTGGGCCGCGCGCGTGCGGCTCGGCGTCGAGGCGGGTTCGCTGACGGCGGCCGACGTCGAGGCGACCGTCCGCGTCCTCGGCGCCCTCGCGGACGGGCTGGCCGCGACGCGGGACTGAAGCGCGGCGCGCGGCGCTGGCCGCTCAGGCCTGCGGCGCTCAGGCCTGCGGCGCCCGCACGCCGAGGCTGCGGAACTCAGTGCACGTCCCCCATGAGGGCGTTGATCTTCCGCACGACGGACAGCATGATCGCGCCGAACGCCACGGCCATGCCGCCGCACACCGCGAACGAGAGCACCGGGTCGTTCGAGGTGACGCGCGCGATCTGGCCGCCGACGGTGGTACCGACCGACGTCGCGAGGAACCACAGCGCGAGGAACTGCCCGAGCGCGCCGTGCGGCGCGAGCTTCGTGGTCGCCGAGAGCCCGTTCGGGGAGAGCAGCAGCTCGCCCCACGTTTGCAGCAGGTACACCGTGACGAGCCACCAGATGGTCGCCTTGTGCCCGGTGTTCGCGTAGGAGGACATCGGGATCGTCAGCAGCAGGAACGAGAAGCCGACGATGAGGAGCGCGACGCCGAACTTCACCGACGTCCGCGGCGCGCGGTCTCCCCAGCGCAGCCAGACCGCCGAGAACACGGGTGCGAAGATCACGATGAACAGCGGGTTGACCGACTGCAGCCACGACGCCGGGATCGAGAAGCCGCTCGTGACCGCGAGGTTCGTGACGTTCTCCGCGAACAGCGTGAGCGTGGAGCCGGACTGCTCGAAGATCATCCAGAAGATCGCGGCGCCTAGGAACAGCCAGATGAAGGCGGTCACCCGCGAGCGCCCGCGAGCGTCACCGGACGTGCCCCGCAGCACCTGGCGGAAGTACCAGAGGGGGACGATGAGGATGAAGACGGTGACCGCGGACGTCACTGCCGTCACGGAGGACTGGCCCGCGATCACGAACGCGGTGATGAGGACGGCGAGGATCCCGACCACGACGGCGGCGATCACCAGGACGTGCTTGCGCTCCTGGGCCGTGGCGGGTTCGTCGGGCTTGTCGCCGACGCCGTGCAAATACCGGCGGCCGAGCACGTACTGCAGGATCCCGAGCGTCATCCCGACGCCTGCGGCGCCGAAGCCGAGGTGCCAGCCGACGCCCTGGCCGAGCGTGCCGCAGATCAGCGGGGCCGCGAATGAGCCGATGTTGATGCCCATGTAGAACAGCGAGAAGCCCGCGTCTCGCTTGGCGTCCTCGGGGGCGTAGAGCTGCCCGACGATGCCGGAGACGTTCGGCTTGAGCAGACCGGTGCCGAGCGAGATCGCGAGGAGGCCGAGCCAGAACGACAGCTCCGTGGGCATCGCCATGAGGAAGTGGCCGCAGGCGATGACGACGCCGCCGTACAGCACCGAACGCCGCAGTCCGATGAGGCGGTCCGCGATCCAGCCGCCCGCGACGGGCGTGAGGTACACCAGACCGGAGTAGGTGCCGTAGATGGCCTTGGCCACGCCGTCGTCGATGCCGAGGCCGGGGTTGTCGCCGGTCAGGGGCGCCGTCATGTAGAGCACGAGCAGGGCTCGCATGCCGTAGTAGGAGAACCGCTCCCACATCTCGGTGAAGAACAGCGTCTCCAGCCCGCGCGGGTGTCCGAAGAAGGTCCGCTCGCCCGCCACGGGCGTGGTCGCCGTGCTCATGCGTTTCTCCTATGTCAAGCCGCGGCGGCGACGGTGGTCGTGGTGGGCTGGTGGAGGGGTTGGGTGGTGGTCTTGAGGGTGGTGAACACGACTCGGATGAGGTGCCGCTTCAAGCAGCGCAGGGCCTCTCGGTTCGACATGCCTTGGGCCTTCTTCTTGTCGTAGTACGCCCGCCCGAGAGAGCGGGGCAGCCTGATCTGGGTGACGGCAACGCGGTGGACCGCACAGTTGATCTGGCGGTTCCCGCTACGGGTCATGCGGACTCTGCCCTCGGTGCTTCCGGACCAGACCGGGATCGGCGCGATGCCGGCGTGGCGGGCGAGCTGGGCGTCGGTGCTGAAACGTGCGATGCCACCGATCTCCCCGACGAGCTTCGCGGCCGTCAGCTCCGCGCACCCAGGCACCGCGACCAGGGCCGGAGCCCGAACGCTCACCAACGCAGCGATCCGCTTCTCCAGGTCCTTGATCCGCACACTCACGGCGCAGATGTCGCTCAACTCATCCAGGGCGAGCTCGACCACCACACCCTCGCCTCGACCCTCCAACCACGCCTGCAACGCACGCTGATGCTTGATCCGGTCCATCGCCCCGGCCGGGATCTCGTGCTCGGGGTCGAGCTCGTGCACCCGCCACAACAGGCTGTTGATCGTTGCCGTGCGCTGCTTGACCAGCGTGTCGCGCCGATCCACCAGCAGCTTCAGCTCACGAGCCTGCTCATCGTGCACGGCCCGGGGAAGACCGGGCTCCGCCAACGCGGCACGAGCCACCGCCAGGGCGTCGATCGGGTCGGACTTGCCGCGGGTGCGCGCGCTCGCACGGGCGTGCGCCATCATCTTCGGCGGAACCCGCACCACGACCTGACCAGCCGCGAGAAGATCCATCTCCAGCCGGGTCGAGAGGTGACGGCAGTCCTCGATCGCCCACTCCAGCTCATCACCGAACTGGCGCCGCGCCCACCGCAACGCCTCCCGGTGACCAGGAGTGGTCGCCCTGACCGTGAACTGCCCGATCTTGCGGGCCCGCTCATCGACCGCGACGAACGTGTGGCTCTTCTTGTGTACATCGGCTCCAACGACAACCATGAGGGTTGCCTCCTTCCACCCGATCAGTGCAGGGACGGTTGGGCCGGCCGGCGGACACATCTCAGTGGGGGCGATGCCACGCTCCTATCAAGTCACGCCGGCCGGTCCGTCACACCAGACGCCGACAAAACCCATGCACGCCACGAAGGCAGCGACCCTACGAGTCAGACGACTGGTGATCAGGACCCAACCACCGCGAAGCGGCACTGTCACCCTGACACTGAGCCGACCCTAGGGGCACGGCCCTGAGCACGAGGACTACCGGCCCGCGGCCTCAGGCGTCGACGTCGAGCCGCACCGTCACGACGTCCCCGAGTCCGACGCCCTCGCCCTCCTGCAGCACCTTCTTGATCGGCACGACGTAGCTGCCGTGGCGCGGCCACAGCGACGTGGTGACGCGGGTCGCGCCGATCGTCACGGCCACCGGGATCATCCCCCAGCCGTAGGTGACCACGGGCGCCACGGACGCGATCTGCGCGGCCTCCTGCTCGGGCACGACGACGAAGAGGTACGGCGCGGGCCCGCGCCAGTGGACGATCTCCCCGGAGAAGACGAGCTCCACGCGGGGAGCGTCGCCCCGGGGACGGAGTCAGCCGTCTGGGCCGCGCTCCTCGATCAGAGCGAGCTGGGTCCCGTCGAGGTCGACGAGATACCCGGCGCGCTGCCCCCAGGCCTGACGTGCGACCGGGGTCAAGCGCGGTATCCCGCCGTCGTCGATCGGCACGGAGGCGGCGACGGCGGCGTGCAGCTCCTCCAGGTCGGCCACCCGGATGCTGCACATGAACGAGCTGGCCAGAGGGTCGAGGTCCGGGAACGGGAAGAACTCCAGCTGAACCGTGCCGCGGCGCAGGATCAGCCACGAGTCGTCGCGGTAAGTCTCGCGGAAGCCCAAGGAACCGTAGAACGCGCTCGTCCGCGTGAAGTCGCGCGAGGGCAGGTTGGGGACTGCGCGGTCGGCCATTCGCAGACGGTACTCGCCGGCCTCAGCCGCCCGCGCGAGGCACCACCAGCGCCAGCCGGTCGATCGCCCGGCACGTCAGCTCCATCTCGTCCTCGCCGCTGTGGCCCTCGGACTCCACGACGTGGAGCTCGCTGGACGGCCACGCGCGGTGCAGGTGCCACGGGGTGATGACCGGCCCGCTGATGTCGCGCCGGCCGTGGACGAGCACCGCCGGGACGTCCGGAAGATCGTCCGTGCGGGCGAGGATGCTCGCAGCGCCGGGCAGGAAGCAGTCGTTCGCCCAGTAGTGCGTGACCAGGGTGGCGAAGTTCGCGCGCTCGCGTGCGTCGTCGTGCAGCGGCCCGGGCACCCAGGCCGGGTCGAGGGAGATGTGCGTGGCCTCCCACGCGTCCCACGCGTCGGCGGCCGCCGCCCGCACGGCCGGATCGGGATCGCGCAGCAGCCGCGCGTAGTGCTCGACGACGCGCACGCCGTGCGGGGTTGTCGCCGCGAAGCGCGCCCACGCCTCCGGGAAGATGCGGCCGACGCCCTCGGTGATCCAGTCGATCTCGTCCCGACCGCCGGTCGTGACGGCCGTCAGCACCAGTGCGGTGACGCGAGCGGGGTGCGCGACGGCGTAGGCGAGCGCGAGCGTCGACCCCCAGGACACGCCGTGCACCAGCCAGGCGTCGATGCCGACGTGGGCACGCAGCGCCTCGAGATCGTCGATCAGCGCGGCCGTGGTGTTCTCGTCGAGGCGCTCGAGGTCGTCGATCGCCCACGGGGTGCTGCGCCCGCAGCCGCGCCACAGGCCGGACAACGCAGAAGCCCCGCCAGCCGTGGGGCTGACGGGGCTTCCGCGTCGCTGTCTCAACGAGCGCGCCCGGAGGGACTCGAACCCCCAACCTTCTGATCCGTAGTCAGATGCTCTATCCATTGAGCTACGGGCGCGTGGCCGCAAGGCCGGGGAAGAGCATACCCCGGCCCCGCGGCACGGACCTAATCGGCGGCGTCGCGCGGCAGGATCGCGGCGCCGGACCGCGATGCCCAGCCCCGTACGAGGAGCCCGCTGGAGGTCACTCCTTGTGCGGCCGCAGGTGCTCGAAGATGTCGTCGTTGGCCGGGTCGTTGATCGCGTCGAGCGCCTGCGCGGCCTCCGCGACGTCCTCGTCGGTGGCCTGGTCGGTGACGGGTCCGGTCTCCTCGAGCTCGGCCGCGGTGAGCTCGGCGGCGGTGGCGGGCGGGTAGGCGGGTTCGGTGGTGGACATCGCAACCTCCTGGTCAGGAACGGTGTCTCGCTGACTCTTCCATGCGGGGGCGAGCGGGGGAAGAGCGGGAAGCGCGCCACCAGGAGCCCCGCCGAGCAGCGCCCGCGTGCGACCACGGTCCGACCCCGACGTCGGCCCGTGGGCCCACGCGACCACCCGCGGAGGCGACCGACGCGGGAGGGCGCGCGACGCCGTCGTGCGCGAACGTGGAGGCATGACCAGCGCACCGCTCGAGGCCCGTGGCCTCGTGAAGACCTACGGCGACCAGGGCGTCGCCACCCGCGCACTCGCCGTCGTCGACCTCGTGGTCGCCCCCGGCGAGTCCGTCGCGATCATGGGCCCCTCCGGCTCCGGCAAGACGACGCTGCTGCACGTCCTCGCGGGCGTCCTCGCGCCGACGTCGGGCTCAGTCCTCTGGCGCGGCCAGGACCTCACCACGCTCCCCGACCGCGCACGCACCCAGCTGCGCCGCTCCGACTTCGGCTTCGTGTTCCAGGCCGGCCAGCTCCTGCCCGAGCTGCCCGCCGACGAGAACGCCGCCCTCCCCCTCCTCCTGGCGGGGACACCGCGCCCGACGGCGATCGACACCTCCCGCCGGTGGCTCGCCCACCTGGGGCTCGCCGGGATGGAGCGGCGCCGCCCCGGGGAGCTCTCCGGCGGTCAGGCGCAACGCGTCGCGATCGCGCGGGCGCTCGTGGGGCGGCCCGGCGTCGTGTTCGCCGACGAGCCGACCGGGGCGCTGGACCGGCACACCGGCTGGGAGGTCATGCAGGCGCTCACCACCGCGACGCGCGCGCAGGGCGCCTCCCTCGTCGTCGTCACGCACGACGAGGAGGTCGCGCACTGGTGCTCGCGCACCGTGCACATGCGCGACGGCCTCATCGTCGCCGAGGCGCACGCGCAGCCGGTCGCGCCGGCCGCAGGCGTCACGGCCGCCGGCGCCACGGCCAGCGCGGCCGGCACTACCGGCCCGGCGAGCCCGACGCCGAGCCCGACGGCGAGCCAGCCCCTCCCCGTCGCCCTCCCCACCGCGCCGTGGTCGGGGGCGGCGCGATGACCACGCTGCGCCTGTGGGCCCTGCTGCGCCGCCGCGGCCGCACCGACACCCACGACCCCGCGGGCCTGACCACCGTGCTCGCCGTCGTCGCGTTCGCCGTGACGACCGGCATGGCGCTCGTGCTGCTCGGCGGGTTCCTCGCACTCCTCGCCCGCAGTGAGGCGGGCGCCGCCATCGGCAGCTACGACGCCGGGCTGTACCCGATCCTCGCGGGGTTCGCGGTGCTGCTCCTGCTCGTCCCGCTCACCACGCTCGGCGGCGCGGCGGCGCGGCTGGCGGTGTCCCGCCGGGACGCCCGCCTCGCGGCGCTGCGCCTCGCGGGCGCCACGAGCGGCCAGGTCGGCACGCTCGCGGTGCTCGACGCCGTGGCGCAGGCCGTCGTCGGAGCCGTGCTCGGCGTCGCGCTCTACGCGGCGCTGCTGCCCGCCGTCGCCCAGCTGCGGTTCCAGGGCCGCACCTTCGAGATCGCCGAGCTGTGGGTCGGTGCGGGTCCGCTCGCGCTGACCGTGCTCGCCGTCGTGCTCATTGCGGCGTGGTCCGCGCTGCTCGGCCTGCGCCGCGTGGTCATCACGCCGATCGGCGTGGCCGCACGCACCACCCCGCCGGGGCTGCGCGCGATGCGGCTGCTCGCCGTCGTGCTCGCGCTGATCGCGCTCACCGTGGTGCAGGCGGTGATGAAGAACGCCGTCGGGATGCTCATGCTCGTGTTCGTCGTCGGCGTGGTCGCCGCGGGAATGGCGACCCTCAACCTCGTCGGGCCGTTCGTGCTCGGCCTCGTCGGACGCGCGACGGCGGCCCGCGCCCGGTCGGCCGCGACGCTGCTGGCGGGGCGCCGGCTCGCGGACGACCCGCGCACCGCCTGGCGCAGCGTCGGCGGGGTCGCGCTCGCGACGTTCATCGCCGGCGCGACGTCGATCGTCGCCCTGTTCGACACGACGATGGCGAGCAGTCCGGGCGACGCGATCGTCCTGCAGGACCTCAAGACCGGCGGGCTGCTCACGCTCGCGATCGCGGGCGTCCTCGCCGGGGTGTCCACGGGCGTCATGCAGGCCGGCCGCGTCATCGACCAGCGCTCGGCCTACCGCGCGCTCGCGCTCGCGGGCGCCGACACCCGGGTGCTCGACGCCGCCCGCGGCCGGGAGACCGTGATCCCGCTGGTCGCGGCCGTGGGGACGGCGACCGTGACGATGCTGATGTTCATGGTGCCGCTGCTCGGCGCCGGGATGTGGCTGCAGCCCGCGGTGCTGCTGCAGTTCGTGGGGGCGGTCGCCGCCGCGGTGGCGTGCGTGCTGCTCGGCGCGGCGGCCGCACGCGGCGTGGCGCACCGGATGCTCGCGTCGGGCGCCTGAGCTGCGGCGCCCGACCACACCCTGACCCGCGCCGCCCCGTGCCGCCGCACGGTGCGACACTGAGGGACCGTGACCTTCCTCCAGCACGCCCGACGCCGCGCCCGGCGTTCCGCGTGGATCGTGTGGGCCACCGGCTGCGGGGTGTACTTCCTCGCGGTGCTGCACCGCTCCTCGCTCGGCGTCGCCGGGCCGGAGGCGGTCGAACGGCTGCACATCACGTCCGCGCAGCTGGGCATCTTCGTCATGCTGCAGCTCGGCGTGTACGCCGTGATGCAGATCCCGTCGGGGCTCGCGATCGACCGCTGGGGACCGCGCCGGGTGCTGCTCGTGGCGACGCTCGTGCTCGGCATCGCACAGACCACGTTCGCGTTCGCGACCACGTACCCGGTGGCGCTCGGCGCCCGGGCGCTGCTCGGCGTCGGGGACGCGGCGGTGTACATCTCCTGCCTGCGGCTCGCCGCGCAGTGGTTCCCCGCGACGCGCTACGCGGGGCTCACGATGATCACGGGCATGGTCGGCATGGCGGGCAACCTCGCGGCCACCGTCCCGCTCACGATCGCGCTGCAGACCTACGGCTGGACCCGGACGTTCGCCGTGACCGGCATCACGTCGCTGCTGTACGCGGTGCTCCTGCTGCGGCCCGCCGTCGCCGCGCCCTACCGCGAGGTGCACCTGCCCGGCCCGGAGGACGCGCTGGGCGACGCCCGGACGCCGCGCGCGGCGTGGCGGTCGGTGCTCGGCCAGGTGCTCGAGTCCTGGCGCGGCGGCGAGCGCGGGCACGGCGCGCGCCTGGGGTTCTGGACACACCAGGCCACGATGGCCTCCGGCACGGTGCTCGCGATGGTCTGGGGCTACCCCTACCTCACCGAGGGGCTCGGCTACCCGGACGCGCGCGCGGCCGCCGAGCTGTCGCTGTTCGTCGTGGCGACGCTCGCCTTCAGCCTCGTCATCGGGCCGGTGGCCGGGCGGTGGCGCGGGTCGCGGATGCCGCTCGCGATCGCCGTGTGCGCCGCGATCCTGCTGGCCTGGCTCGTGCTGCTCGGCTGGCCGGGTGGCCGGCCGCCGGAGCTCGTGGTGACGCTCGCGTTCGTCGTGATCGCCACCGGTGGTCCGGCGTCGCAGATCGGCTTCCACCTCGCGCGCGACTACACGCCGCAGACCCGGATCTCGACGGCGACCGGCCTGGTCAACGCCGGCGGCTTCCTCGGGGCGATGGTCGGCGCGGTCACGGTCGGCCTCGTGCTCGACGCCCGCTCCGGCGGCGCCGCCCCGGACCTCGACGACTACCGCTGGGCGCTCGCCACCGTCGTCGCGATCGCCGCGGTCTCCACCCTCGCCATGGTCGCGAGCCTCCTGCGGCTGCGCGGGCGCGCGCTCGCGCGGGTCGCGGCCGGCGAGCCGGTCGTGGTGCCCGTGGTCGCGCACTGGTGGGACCTCGATGCGCTGCGCCCGCACGTGCGCGTCGAGGACGAGGAGCCACCGGCGCCGTAAGGTGCACGTGATGACCGCGCCAGCTCTCACCCTGACCGACCTCACCACGCTCGAGGACGACCCTGCGCTCCTCGCGGCCACGTACGAGCGCGTCCTGCGCCCCTCGTTCACGCTCGACGAGCTGCCCGGCCCGGAGGGCGTCCAGCCGAACGGGGGCCACGTGCTCACGGTCGCGCGCGACGCGTCCGGCGAGCCCGTCGGCGCCGCGTTCTGCGAGCTCGACCCCGACGGCGTGAGCCTCCTGGAGTACCTCGCCGTCAGCCCGGCAAGCCGCGGCCTCGGCGCGGGCGGTGCGCTGCTCGCGCACCTGCGCGAGCTGTGGCGGGCGCGCGGCTGCGGCCTCGTGCTCGCCGAGGTGCACGACCCGCGCGGCCACGCCGAGGACACCGACGAGCACCCCGAGGCGCGGCTGCGCTTCTACGGCCGCGCGGGCGCCGAGGTGCTCGACGCGCCCTGGGTGCAGCCCGCGCTCGGCCCGCGCGGCGAGCGCGTGCCCGACATGCTCCTGCTCGTCATGCACCGGCCCGACGGCGACGGCGACGCCGAAGCCGACGCCGAGCCCACGGTCCCGAGCGCCCCGGTCCTGGCCTGGGCGCGCGACTACTTCGAGGTCTGCGAGGGCCACGCACCGACCGACGCGGCCCAGGACCCGCGCGGCGTCGCGCTGCTGGACCGGATCGGCGCCGCGCCCGCACTGCGGGTGCTACCGCTCGCCCGGTGGCGCGAGGTCGCCCCGCTCGCGCTGGACTGACCGCACCCGACGGCGTCGCTCGCGTTCGCCGTCGGACACTCGCCACGCGCGCATCCCGAGCCAGAGGAGCAGGCCGGCGACGGCGACGATCGCCACGGTCTCGGCGACCCACCACACGCTCAGCCCGACGATCCCGACCGCGTCGTTCACCCAGCCGAACAGGTCGATGAGGCCGACGACGGCGAGCACCGCGAGCAGCACCTCGAGCGGACGCTGCCGGGACTTCTCCGCCCGCTCCGCCTGCTCGGCCTCGGCCGCGCGACCCTCCTCCTCGGCGAGGGCGCGCTCGTGCCGGTGCTCGGCGTCAAGCCGCTCCTGGAGGAAGCGCTGCGTGCTGAGCGCGGCCTGCACGGTGGCGCCGAGCGAGCGCTGCAGCTCGGCGACGCCGTTGAGCCCGATGAGGTGGTAGCAGACCTCGCGGCCCTGCTGGTCCTTGGACAGCACGTGCTCGTTCGCGCGGTCCACGAGCAGCTGCACGTGCCGGATCGCCTCGCCGAGGCGTCGCTCGGCGTCCTCGAGGTCGGCGACCGCGGCGTGCGTGGCGCCTGCCGCATCGTTGCCGGCGAGATGGCGCCCGGCGTCGTCCACCACGCTGCGCAGCCACTGCTGCCGCCGCCAGAACACGCCGATGAGGCTCGAGGCGAACTCCGCGAGCGCCTCCGTCTCGAGCACCTGCCAGTGCGGCGCGGTCGGCCCGAACACGGCGGTGAGGTCCCCCGCGCACCAGATCAGCTCGCGCCGGATGCGCCCGGCCAGCGTCCGGCGTGCCCGTACCTCGGGCGACGGCGACTCGTACGTCACCCACTCCAGCGCGCTCTGGGCCAGCGCACGCTGGGCGGTGAGGGCCGTGGTCACGCCGAGCACGCCGTCGAGCGCGGCGACGTCGACCAGGGCGCGGCGGCCACCGCCCGCCGTCACCGCCTCGGCCCGGCCGACCATCACGAGCACCTGGCAGTAGCGGGCGAGGAAGCCCTCGACGATGCCGAGATCGCGGTCCAGGTCGGCGGGCGGGCTGCCGACGAGTCGGTGTGCTGAGCGCGCGACGTCCCCGACGATCCGCGTCGCGAGGCTCAGCAGCGTGCCGAACTCCTCGGAGTCGAGAGCGCCGGGCGTGCGGGCGCGGAACCGGACCTGCTCGGCGCCCGCGAACTGCCCGCCGCGGCGCACGGCCTGCTCGAGGTCGTGCGCGTTCCAGCGGCGGTGCTCCGCGCCCTCGACTTGGGTGTCGGTGCCGACCCGGATCCGCACGTAGTGGTTGCCCATGCCGCTGAGGCGCAGGTCGACGTCGAGGCCGACGATCGTGACACCGTCGGCCGTCTCCAGCACGAGCTCGTGGTCGGGGAACACGACGCGGAACGCGCGGTAGTCGCGGTCCTGCACCCAGGTGGAGGCGAGCCAGCCGTCCGAGCGCGGCGCGTCGTCGATGACGACCGGCACCCCGGCGAGCGTCTCGATCGGCGAGGAGCCGCCACCGCCCGCCTCCTGGAGCGCGGCCATGAGCTCGCGGCGCACGTCCGTGGCCGACCCGGCGACGGGGAGCCCGAACGGGTAGAGGTAGGTGACGTCGGCCGCGACGAGCTCGAGCGTCTCCAGGTCCGGGCGCGCGCAGTACGCGGCGGCGGCCTCCAGCGGCGCCCGGTGGGCGCGCACCTCCGTGGCGAAGACCGACCACTGCCCGACGTCGGAGTCCTCGAAGGCCCGGCACGCCTCGGCTGCCCGGGTCAGGCGGTCGGCTACGGCGGCGTCGTCGGTGCGCGTGCCGAGGTTGGCCAGGAACGCCTCGCTCGCGGGCGCGATCTCGTCGGCGAGCAGGGCGAAGTACGGGACGGTGCCGGTGAGGTCGTCGAGCACGAGCGCGAGGAGTGCGTCGAGGTGCGCCGCGAGGTCCTCGGGAAGGCCGCCGCTCGACTCGGCGCCGTCGGCGCCGTCGGCGCCGAGCCGGCCGCTCGCCGCCACACGACCCCGCAACTCCGCCGCCTCCTCCGCGGCCGCGGCGAGTGCCGCCCTGGCCGCGCCGGCGGTGCGCCGCACGGCCGTCACCGCGCACGCCGCCATCGCCTGCTCGACGTCGAGCTGGCGCTCCACCGCCCCGAGGAGGTCGACGGCGAGCCCCACGACCTCGTGGCACATCAGCGCGTCAGGGGCTGAGGCCGGCTCCACGGGCATCCCCGCCCCGACCGCCTCGAGGCCGCGCCGCATCGCGCGGACCTCCGCCGCGACCACCGAGTACTCCCAGAACACGACCGTCTCGCAGGACACGAACACCGCGAACGTCGCCCGACAGCGGGCGCCACGCGCGGTATCGGCGGGCGGGAGCAGCGTCACGATGCGGTCGAACACGTGCGCCACGACCGTGTCCCAGTCCACCGGGTCGCCGCCTTCGGGCGGCGCGATCTCGAGCTCGGCGGAGATCACGTCGACGTCCTCGTCGTAGACCGCCTGGCTGAACCGCGCCCACAGCCGCAGCACCAGGTTCACCACGCTGTTCCCGTCGGGGTCGACGAGGTCGTCGATCTCGCGCCCGAGCATCGTGCGCAGCGCCCCGGCGTCGCGCCGGCGCAGGTCGCGCCGGACGGGCGCCCATCCCTCGGTCTCCAGCGGGTCGTGGGACCGGCCCGTTGTCAGCGGATCGCTCGCCCGTGGCGAACGTGCGTGCCCGACGTCGAGCTCGCCGTCGTCCGTTCCCTCGCCTCGTGCGTCCGGCACCCTGGCCTCCCCGTCCCCGCGACGACGCCGCACGGCCGCCCCCCGACGGCCGTGACGTCCGTGCTGCGCAGGCTAGCGGAGCGGGCCTCCGCGCGGTCGGCGCCAGGGTCCCGTACGCGTGGGCGGACCTGAGGTGGACGCGGCGGTCGCCATGTCCACGTGAGACGCGCCGCGGGGGTCGTAGCCGCGCCTGAGGTGGACGCGGCGGTCGCCATGTCCACGTGAGACGCGCCGCGGGGGTCGTAGCCGCGCCTGAGGTGGACGCGGCGGTCGCCATGTCCACGTGAGACGCGCCGCGGGGGTCGTAGCCGCGCCTGAGGTGGACGCGGCGGTCGCCATGTCCACGTGAGACGCGCCGCGGGGGTCGAAGCCGCGCCAATTCCCTTGCCGAGAGCCCTCGGCGCGCCTACGGTCGAGCGGTGCTGAGCTGACCCGAGACGTCCCCTCCCGCCGCGGCGCCCTCGCCCGCGGGACTCGACTCGACCCCCGGGTGACCCATGTCAGCTCTCTCTCCCTCCTCCTCCGGCGCCGGTTCAACAGGCGTCTCGCTCGCCGGCGCGTCGCAGTCCGACGCCCAGCTCCGCCTCGACGGCGTCTCGCTCGCCTTCGGTGACCGCCGCGTGCTCACGGACGTGTCGTTCGCCGTCGGGCCGGGTGAGCGCGTCGGCCTCATCGGCGAGAACGGCACCGGCAAGAGCACGCTCCTGCGGCTCGCCGCCGGGCTGCTGCGGCCCGACTCGGGCAGCGTCGCGCTCACGGCGCCCGGCGGCGCGACTCCGCGGGTCGGGCTGCTGCACCAGGAGCCGCCGTTCGCGCCCGGGAGCACGGTGGCGCAGGCGCTGGAGTCCGCCGTCGCGCACCTGCGGGACGCGCAACGAGACCTCGACGACGCGGCGCACGCCCTCGCCGTCGCGCACGACGACGACGCCGCGAGCACCGCCTACGCCACCGCGCTCGCCCGCGCCGAGCAGCTCGAGGTCTGGGACGTCGACGCCCGCGTCGCCACGATGCTCGCGGCGCTCGGCCTGGCGGACGTCGAGCGCGCGCGCCCGACCGACGGCCTGTCCGGCGGCCAGCGCGCCCGGCTGTCCCTGGCGTGGGTGCTGCTCAGCGCGCCCGACGTGCTGCTGCTCGACGAGCCGACGAACCACCTCGACGACACCGCCACTGCGGCGCTCACCGGACTGCTCGCTCCCTGGCGCGGACCGGTGCTGCTCGCGAGCCACGACCGCGCATTCCTCGAGGAGGCCGTCACCGCGCTCGTCGACCTCGACCCCGTGCCGCTGCCGCACGCCGTGGCTGGCCCGCTGGTTGCCGACGGCGACGGGTCGGGGATCGGCGTCACGCGATTCACCGGGAGCTACCACGACTACCTCAACGCCCGGCTGGACGCACGCGAGCGCTGGGAGCGGCGGTACGCCGAGGAGCAGGCCGAGCTCAAGCGGCTGCGCGGCTCGCTGCGCGAGGCGCACGTCGTGGGGCACCCGGGGCGCGAGCCGCGCTCGGAGATGCGGGGCTCGAAGAAGTTCTACTCCGACCGCAACGCCGCCGTCGTGTCGCGCCGCGTGGACGACGCACGGGCGCGCCTGGACGCGCTGACGGCCGACCAGGTACGCAAGCCCCCGGCGTGGCCCACGTTCCGCGGGCTCGACGGCGAGGCCGGGCTCGGGCGTGAGCGTGGCGGCAGCGGCGCACGCGCCACGCGCCGCCGCACCTGGAGCGGCCCGGTGCTGAGCGCGACCGGCGTCGGCGTCGAGGGCCGGCTCGCGCCGGTGTCGCTCACCGTGAGCGCCGGCGAGCGCTGGCTGATCACCGGTCCGAGTGGCTCGGGCAAGTCCACGCTGCTGGCGGTGCTCGCGGGCGACCTGGCACCGTCGTCGGGCTCGGGCCACGCGGCCGGCGCGCTGCGCGTCGGGCTGCTCGCGCAGGAGACGGCGCTGCCGGATCCTCACGGCCGCGGGCCGGGCCGGACGGCCCGCGAGGCGTACGCCGACCTCGTCGGCGAGGAGCGCGCCGAGGCGGTGCCGCTGGCGACGTTCGGCCTGGTCGCGGGACGGGACGAGAACCGCCCGGTGGCCACGATGTCGGTGGGCCAGCAGCGCAGGCTCGCGCTCGCCGTCGTGCTCGCCGATCCACCGGACGTGCTGCTGCTGGACGAGCCGACCAACCACCTCTCGCTCGTGCTCGTCACGCAGCTCGAGGATGCGCTCGGGCGCTATCCGGGCGCGGTGGTGGTCGCGTCTCACGACCGCTGGCTGCGGCGCGGGTGGACCGGGCTGACGTTGGACCTCGGCGTCAGTACCCCGGATCCTGCCCCGGCAGGATCGGCATTGCGCCCGGCGCCGACAGCGTGAGGAACGCCCGCGCCACCCTCGGGTTGCTCTCGATCCGGTCCTCGATCGCCTGGTGGCGGACCGCGAGCTCGTCCTCCTTCGGCGAACCCACGTGGTCCACGGCGGCGATGAGCAGGACGCGGTCGGGGCCGACGTACTCCAGGTGCAGGAACGTCACCGCCTCGACCTCGGGGGTGTCGAGCAGGCGTTGCAGCACCCAGTCGCGCACGGCCGGGTTCACGACCTGCCCGGTGAGGAAGTCGAGGTTGCGCCGGATGAGGAACACCGCGACGACGCCGAGCAGCACGCCGACGAGGATCGACCCGATCGCGTCGTACACCGCCGAGCCCGTGAGCTGGTGCAGTCCCATGCCGAGCGCCGCGATGACGAGACCGATCAGCGCTGCGAAGTCCTCGAAGAAGACGGCTCGCAGGGTCGGGTTCGACGTGTCGCCGATGTAGCGGAACGAGTGCACACCGATCCGCCGCGCCTCGGACCTGGTCTGCCGGTACGCCTGCCGGAACGACGTTCCCTCGAGCGCGGCGGAGAACGCCAGCACGACGTAGCCGATGAGATAGTCCTCGCCCTCGCCCTGTGCGCCGAGCTGCTGGATGCCGTGCCAGATCGAGACCACGGCTCCGACGACGAACAGGCCGAACGCCGCGATCATCGACCAGACGTACGCCGACCGCCCGTAACCGTAGGGGTGTCGCGCGTCGAACGGCCGCACCGCGCGTCGCTCGGCGATGAGCAGGAAGACCTCGTTGCCCGTGTCGGCCCAGGAGTGCGCGGCCTCCGCGACGAGAGACGCGGACCCGGTGAGCGAGGCCGCGATCGACTTCGCGACGGCGATCACCGCGTTCGCGCCGAGCGCGATCAGCACGGTGAGGAGACTCTCTCCGCCCGCCTTCTCAGGCGTGGGGGGCGGCGCGACGGGTGGGATGTCGGCGGTCACGGCGTGGTCCCCTCGTCGCGCGTGGTGGCGCCCTCACGCGGTGGGGCCGCGGGCGCCTGCGAGGAACCTACCGGCAGCGCGTCCAGCGCCGCCCGGACGGCGTCGCACTCGCGGTCGCCGAGCACCACGAGCTCGACGCGCCCGACGGCGAGCACCGGCGTGGTCGTGAGCGTCGCCACCGCGAGGCGTGCGGCGTCGACGCCGCCGCCCCCGCGCATGCGCCGGTTCGCGGCGTTGACCGCGACGTCCACGCGCCGGCGCGTGATGTCGCCCTGCACGAGCACGAGCTCCGCCACGGCGCTCATCCTGCCCCCGCGGCGGTGCCCTACCGGATCTGGCGGACCGCTTCGCCCGAGCCCCAGGCCGAGTCCGCGGTGAGCACGGTCTCGCCGAGCCGCACCCCCAGCGCGAGACAGAACCTGTCAGCGAGCGACAGACCCGATCCACGCTTCCACAACCGCGCTGCCTCGACTCCATCGGCGGCCGACGCGTCTTCGACGGCCAGGCCGTAGCTCGCCAGCAGCGCGGCGGCCACGTCCCAGTCGCCACCCGCCGCCGAGACCTTCTGCGCTACTTCCGACCAGTTGACCGCACTGCAGCGCGCACCCTCGTCCAGAGCTCGCTCCACGACGCCGCCCCCCGCTTCGTCGCCCAGGAACGCGAGAACTGCTGACGCGTCAAGCACGACGGTCACGCGCCGTCCTCCCGCGCCGCGGCCACCCGTCGCTCAGCGAGCAGAGTGTCGACAAGGTTTGCGTCACCAATCTGGCGACGCAGGTGTGCTCGTGCTTGCGCTCGGGTCATGACGACGACCCCGAAGGGCGTTTCGGTGAGCACAAGCGGTGTGCCTTCCGCGAGACCGCTACGAGCCCTGAGCTCGGCGGGGACGACGAGACGGCCCCGGTCTCCCATCGTTACCGCATACGTCCCACTCACCTTACGATGATACCAACAAGAGCGCGCAAGTGGGATATCTCGACCTCACGCCATCGTCACCTCGTGCGCGCGGCCGACCACCTCCGCGAGCGAACCCGTCTCCGCGAACCACGCACGCTGCCGCGTCGCGCCGTCACCGTCGCGCAGGAGGTGCGCCACGCCGTCGTGCACGAGGGTGCGGTCGCCGCTCGCGGTGAGCGCGGCGTCGACGTGCTCGAGCAGCTGCCCCACGACCTCCTCGGCGGGCAACGGCGTGAAGGACACCGGCGAGACGAGCTCTCCCGACAGCCCGCTGCGGGCGGCGCGCCAGCCCATGAGGCGCAGCACCTCGATCCGCACGTCGGGTGCAGGGGCGTCGGGCTGCGCGGCGGTGTCGGCCAGCGCGCGCACGAGCGCGGCGAGCGTCACGGCGTGCTCGACGGCGAGCGTCACGTCGCTCACCCGCACCTCGACCGTGGGGTAGCGGGCGGACAGGCGCGCGTCGAAGTAGACCATCCCCTCATCGAGGATCGCGCCGGTCGCGAGCAGCTGCTCGACCGTGCGGTGGTAGGCCTCGGGCGAGCCGAAGGCGTCGGTGGGGCCCGCCGTCGGCCATCGCCGGAAGACGAGCGAACGGTAGCTGGAGTAGCCGGTGTCCTCGCCCTGCCAGAACGGGGAGTTGCTGCCGAGGGCCACGAGCACCGACAGCCACGGGCGGATGCGGTCGAGGATGCGCACGCCCTCGTCCTCGTCGCTGATCCCGACGTGCACGTGCGCGCCCGAGGTCAGCTGCTCGCGCGCGGTCAGCGCGAGCAGGTCGCGGATGCGCCCGTACCGCTCGCCCGCGCTGCCCACGGTCGTCGCGGGCAGCGGGGACGTGCCGATCGCCACGATGCGTGCGTTCGCCTGGGCGGCGGCGTCCTGCGCCCGACGGCGAGCCAGCCTCAGCGCGTCGGCGACCGCCGCGAGGTCGGTCGCGGGGGGTGTGGAGATCTCGACCTGCTGCTCCTGGAGCTCCGACTCGAGGGTCGTGGTGGGGTTCGGGTCGGCGCCCGACTCTGCGTCGGACTGTGTGTTGGCCTCGGCCGCGTCTGCAGTCACGGCGCTGGCCGCGGGCGTGGCGAGCACCGCACGCGAGCGGGCCACCGCCTCGCCGTGCTGCCCCACCAGCAGGTACTCCTCCTCGACCCCCACCGTTCGCATGGGCCTACTCTCCCCCACCGGCGCCGTCGTGCCGGACGGGGTGGCCCGCGGGCGGCCTGCGTGTGCACATTGACTGGAGGTGTGTGCGCCTTGACTGGTCAGATCCCCTGGCCGCTCTCTGCGCCCGACCCCCATGCCGCTGACCTGCGGCAATGCGACGCCCCTCCGGCGTGATCGGATCCGACCAGTCAATGTGCACGGGCGACCAGTCAAAGCGTCCAGCCGATGATCGCCTACCGGCTGTTCGGGCGCCGTCAGTTCGAGAAGCAGTACCACGTGCTGCTCCCCGACGAGGAGGTGCCGCGGACGCTCTGAGTTCCACCGCGGCGCGGGCCGCACCGTGGAACCATCGAGGGCGTGCCCGCCGCGCCATCCCTCCGCCCTCCGCGGCAGCGGTGGCAGCTGAGACAGCCGCAGCAGCGGAGACCGCGGCGGTCGCGGCGCTGGTGGCCCATGGCGGGCGCGGTCGCGCTCGTGGCAGTCCTCGCCGTCGGCCTCGCGCTCGGGCGGAGCCTCGCCACCAGCACCGCACCCACCCCGGCCCCCGGCACCGCGCTCGCCGCCCTGGCCACGCTCGACGTCGGCGCGGAAGACCCGTTCGACGGCTACGTCCGCGAGTCGTTCGCCTGGCGCGAGGACGTCGACCGCAACGGTTGCGACACCCGCAACGACGTCCTGCGTCGCGACCTCACCGAGCTCGACATCCGGGAAGGCACGAACGACTGCAAGGTCGACTCCGGCGTCCTCCTCACCGACCCGTACACCGGCACGCGCATCGACTTCGTGATCGGCACCGGTCCCTCCTCCGACGGCGGGATCCAGATCGACCACGTCGTCGCCCTCGCCAACGCCTGGGTGACCGGGGCGCAGGGCTGGAGCGAGGACACGATGGTGCAGTTCGGCAACGACCCGCTGAACCTGCTCGCCGTTGACGGTCCCGCAAACCAGGCCAAGGGCTCCGGCGACGCGAGCGAGTGGCTCCCGCCGAGCACCGCCTACCGGTGCGCGTACGTCGCGCGGCAGATCGCCGTCAAGGACGCCTACGACCTGCGGGTCACGCCGTCCGAGCACGACGCGATGGCCGACGTCCTCGCCACCTGCCCCGACGAGCCGCTGCCCACGCGCGCGGCGACGCAGACCCCGCGCGGCCTCCCCTGACCCGGTACGGACCGCACCCGCCGTCCCACGCTGCGGACGGCGCACGCCGCCCGCGCGACCGGGGCTCGCCGTCGTGGCTAGGGTCGTTCTGGACCGATCCTTACCACCCCCACCGCTCCACAGCAGGAGGCCTCGCGCCATGACGACCATCGCCACCACCACCGCCGGCTCGCTGCCGCGCACCGACGCCCTCATCGCCGCGAACGCCGCGCGCACCTTCGAGGACGACGGCTTCACGCTCCGCTCGACGCCCGAGGTGCAGGAGCTCACGGCACAGGCCGTGGCCGACGTCGTCGCCCGCCAGCGCGAGGCCGGCATCACGCTGGTCGGCGACGGCGAGTTCGGCAAGGCGATGTCGAACGCCGTGGACTACGGCGCCTGGTGGTCCTACTCCTTCCAGCGCGCCGCCGGCCTCTCCCTCACCGAGGTCAACGCGTTCAACGAGCCGCCCGTGCGCTCCGAGCCCGGCGCGATCCGCCTCACGAGCTTCCTCGACCGCCGCGACCGCCAGCTCTTCCCGGCCGTCTACGCCGAGGCCGTCGAGGTCGGCTCGGGCGCCACCGCCTTCCCCACCACCACGGGCCCGATCTCCTACCGCGGCCACGACGCCGTCGCCTCCGACATCCGCAACCTCAAGGCCGCGCTGCACGACGGCGAGCAGGGCTTCCTCACGGCGATCGCCCCGGGGTCCGCGGCGCGGGTTCGCAACGACTACTACGCCACCGAGCGCGAGCACATCTTCGCGTGGGCCGACGCGCTGCACGAGGAGTACAAGGCGATCACCGACGCCGGCCTCGTGGTCCAGCTCGACGACCCCTCGCTCGCGGAGAACTTCGACCAGATCAACCCCGAGCCCTCGATCGAGGACTACCAGGCGTTCACCGCGGTGCGCGTCGAGGCGATCAACCACGCGATCGCGGGGCTGCCGAAGGAGCTCGTGCGCCTGCACCTGTGCTGGGGTTCGTGGCACGGCCCGCACACCACGGACGTCGCGCTCAAGGACATCCTCCCGGTCATCCTCCAGGCGAACGTCGGCTCGATCTCGTTCGAGGCGGGCAACGTCCGCCACGAGCACGAGTTCGGCGCCTGGGCCGATGCCGCGGTGCCGAACGACCTCGTGCTCGTCCCGGGCGTGGTGAGCCACGCGACCAACGTCGTGGAGCACCCCGAGCTCGTGGCGCAGCGGATCCGCCGGTTCACCGACATCGTCGGCACCGACCGCGTCATCGCCTCCACCGACTGCGGCCTCGGCGGCCGCGTGCACGCGGACATCGCGTGGGCCAAGCTCGCCTCGCTCGGCGAGGGCGCGCGGCTCGCCGGCGTCGCGGGCTGAAATCGGCCGAACCTCGGCGCTACCCGCTGTAGCGGGCCTCGTCCGGCCGCCGCGTCTCACCCACGTGGGACGCGGCGGCATCGACGACGGCGAGCTGGCCTTTCACCAGCTTCTCCCGTGCGACCTGGGTCGAGACCCAGCCCACCCGGTCGATCTCCGGGACGTCGACGAACCGCCCCGAGCGCGGCGGCCACTCGAGCGGGAACGTGTTGCTCCGGAAGTCGGCCAGCTCCCACCGGTGCTCGCTCCCGTCGACCAACGCGTGCTCGACGGCGAGGAACGCCTTCACCCGCTTGCCGCCGGTCTGGCGGAACTCGCCCAGGTCGACCACGGGCCGGTCCGGCGGCCAGACGTAGCCCGTCTCCTCGGTGAGCTCGCGACGGGCCGCCGCCTCCGGCTCCTCGTCGTCGAGGTACTCCCCCTTCGGGATCGACCAGGCGCCCACGTCCTTGCGCGCCCAGAACGACCCGCCCATGTGGCCGATGAGCAGGAGCGGGCCCGCCTCGGGGTCGTCGCGCACGACGAGCAGCGCGGCGCTGCGCCTCACCACGGGCGGCTCACGTCGAGGCGGCTCACGTCGAGGCGGCTCACGTCGACAGGATGTCGCCGTCGACGTACAGCCACGCGCCGTCCAGCCGCACGAACCGGCTGATCTCCTCGAGCACCTCGCGGCCCGTCTCGGTGCGGTAGGCAGCGCGGAAGTGCACGGTGCCGGCGTCGTCGTCGGCTCCCCCGGCCACCGTGTCCACGACCTGCAGGCCGACGAACGTGACGCCGTCGGACAGGTCGAGCACGCTCGGCGCGGTGCCCGGGTGCCAGGTGCGCAGCACGTGATCCTCGTCGCCGAGGGCGTACGCGGTGTACCGCGAGCGCATGAGCGCCTCGGCGGTCGACGCGAGCCCACCCGCGAGGAGCGGGCCGCAGCACTCGGCGAACGGCCGCCCGCTGCGGCACGGGCAGCGCGGGGAGTCCTCGGTGCTCACGCGCACACGGTACGACTCCGACGCCGCCCGCCGCGCGGTTCCCACCCGCCGAGAAGCGAGCCCGTGTGCGCCGTGTGCGCACCCGCGGGCGAACCTGGGCACGTCGCGCGAGATGCGTCACTGCGAGTAGCCGCGTCGTGATCATTTCGTTACCGTGATCCGATCCCCCGCGAATCGAGGAACCCGTGAGCGCTCGCCCCTCCGCCCGGGCCGTCAAGGCCCTCGCCGGCGGCGTCGTCGTCGCCGGACTCGTCGCAGCGACCGGAGGCGTGGTGGTCCGCGGGATCGCGCACCAGGCGGCCGAGTCCGCCGCGGAGCAGGACACCACGAGCGCCGACATCCCGCTCCTCAACACCACCCTCGCGGCCGACGACGTCGTGCACGTGACGCCCGACCCGGCCTCGCGAGGCTCGGCGCGCACGGCGCTGGCCGACGGCGATGCCGTCACCTTCGCCGTCGTGGTCGACGGCGAGACGCGCGAGATCACGACGGCGGCGGACACGCTCGCGGACGCGCTCGCCGAGGCGGACATCGAGCTCGGCTGGGACGACACCGTCTCCGTCGACCTCACCACGCAGCCGCAGGCCGGCGAGCAGGTCACGATCGGGCGCGGCACGATCGAGTACGTCACCGAGCAGACCACGACGCCGCACGCCGTCGAGCAGCGCGAGACCGACTCGCTCGCCCTCGGCGAGACGCAGGTCGTGCAAGAGGGCGTCGACGGCGTCGCCCAGACCACGAGCCAGGTCACCAAGGTCGACGGGGTCGAGACGGCGCGCACCACGCTCGTCTCCACGCAGCTCACGGCCGCGGTGCCGGAGATCGTGGAGGTCGGCACGAAGACCACCGCGTCGACCAAGCTCTACACGCTGAGCGAGTTCATGAGCGCCGGCGTCGTGAACTGGAACGGCTACAAGTTCACCTACTACTCCCAGAGCGTGCTGCCGGGCGGCGGGCTCGTCATCCCCGGCCGGCACGTCAACGCGGACGGCTACGTCGCCGACGCGGACGGCTACATCGTGCTCGCGTCCAGCACGCCCAAGGGCACCGTCATCGACACCCCGTTCGGCGCGCAGGGCAAGGTGTACGACCGCGGGACAGTCGGCAACCACTTCGACGTGTACACGCGCTGAGCGCCGACGGCGAGCGGCGGCGCCCGGACACCTCACCACGCGTTCGCGCGGTGGTCGACTAGCCGAGGCACGGCATGCACGCGAAAGGGCGAGCGACCTCTCGGTCGCTCGCCCTTTCGCAGCGTGGGAGCGGCGCGACGCCAAACTCCGGTGAGCTCCGCCGACAGACCTACTTCAGGTCGTCCTTGACGTCCTCGGCGGCCTTCTTGGCCTGGCCGACCGCCTGGTCCTTCACGCCCTCGGCCTGAAGGCTCACGTTGTCGGTCGCGTCGCCGATCTTCTCCTTCGCCTTGCCCTTCAGGTCCTGTGCGGCGGCGCCGATCTTGTCGTCGAGTCCCATGGATTCTTTCCTCTCAGTCGGTACTGCAACGTGCTCTAGCGGATCCTGCGGGTCTTGCTGATGCTGCGTCTGGTTCGATCGTGCCCCGGATCGGGCGGTTAAGCGAGGGCGTCCTTCGTGCTCGCAGCCGCGCCCTGGGCGCTGGCCTTGACGTCCTGGGCGGCCGAGGCGCCCTGGTCCTTCACGACGGCGACCGACTCCTTCGCCTGCTCGGCGACGGACTGCGCGGATTCCTTCGCGGAGTCGAGCAGCCCGTGGGCAGCGTCGGTGAGCGCGTCCTTCGCTGCGGCCGCCTCGTCGCTGTCCTTCACCTTCGTCGCAAGCTCCTGCTCCTTGCGGCTCGCCGGGATCAGCGAGGAGACGAGCAGGCCCGCGCCGAAGCCGATGAGGCCCACCGCGAGGGGGTTGCCTCGCGCCCGCGAGCGCACGGCGTCGGGCGCGTTGCCCACCGCCTCGCGGGCCGAGTCGGCAACGCCTCGGGCGCTGTCGACGGCGGACGACGCGGCGTCGGATGTGCGCGCCTTGGCGTCCTCGGCCGAGCCGAACACGGCGTCCTTGGCGTCGGAGGCGAACGCCTTGATCCGCTCGCCCTGGCGCTGCGCGACGGCGGCGGGGCTCACCTTCTCACCGAGCACGTCGACGTCGTTCGCCACCTGCTGGCGCGTTCGGTCGATCTCCGCTCGGATCTCGTCGGGGTCGTTGCTCGTAGTCATGACGTCTCCTGGTGTCCCTTGAGGGCGTTCGGAATCTTGCTGACGGTCTCGGCGGTCTGCGGGATGCCGTCCGCAGCGGCGAGCTGCTTCTTGCCGACCGTGTAAAGCACGAGGGCCACGATCGCCCACACCACCGCGACCACCACGGCGGACCACGCGTTGCCGATGAGGTAGCCGAGCCCCCACCACGCCGCGATGGACAGGAACATGAGCACGAAGTGGCCGGCCACGCCCGCGCCCGCGAACATCCCGGCGCCCTTGGAGGCGTGCTTGACGTCCTGGGTGACCTCGGCCCGCGCCAGCGCGATCTCCTGACGCACGAGGGTTGAGACGTCGGCAGTCAGCCGCCCGACGATCGACCCGAGGGAGTCGTCGGTGGTGACGGGCGGCGGCGTCGCGCCGTACGGGTCGGTCACCACGGGGAGCCCGGTCGGTTCGGCGCGGCCGTCTCCGGATCGACCGCCAGGGCGTCCGCAGGCGACGACAGCGTGTCGCCGACCGCGTGGCGACCGGGCAGCGGCGCGACACCGAGGGCGCCCACCGCGGGCGTGCCGTACGAGCCGGGCGTGCGCGCACCCGTGACGGCGGAGCGGTCGACGGCGGGCCGAGCGGCAGGCGTGGACGGGGCGTCCTTGAGGGCGCGGGCGAGGCGGCCCACCACGACGCCGGCGCCTACCGCGATGGCGAGGAAGGTGAGCGGACGTCGTCGCGCGAAGTCCTGGACGTCCTCAAGCACGCCGTCGATGTCCCGATCCTCGAGCCAGCTCGCCGCGCCACCGAGCCGATCGCCGGCCTGCCGCGCGAGGTCGGCCGCCATGCCCGGCTCCTGGGCGCCCTCGGCGAGCGAGGAGAGCTCACCGGACAGCGCGCGCAGGCCGTTGGCTGCGCGATCCTTGCCGGTGGCGGACTGCTCCCGCACGGCATGCGCCGCCTCGTGGAGCAGTGAACCCGCCTGGTCCTTGGCCTCCGTGGCCACCTTCCCGGCCTCGGACGCCGTGGTCCCGAGCACGTCGGACGCGGACGCCTTGGCGTCTTCGACGACTCCGGCGGCCTCGTCCTTCGCCGTGCCGGCCGCCTCGTTGGCCTTCGCCTTCACCTGCTCAACGGCGCCGCCGGACTCGCCCTGGGACGTGGCCGAACCGGTCTCGGGCGGGAAAGAATAGCCGGTCGCCGCCTCCGGTTCGGCGACCGGAATGCTCTCCGGCCCGCGCTCGATGTCGTCCTCGAGGGGGCCCGCCGGGGCGTCCCCGGGCCGGCCGTACGGGTCGGGCGTGGCCCCGGGCGGGGCGTAGGGGCTGCTCATCGTGTCTCCTTGCTCGTGCCAGCACCCGCCGCACCGAAGCGGGCGACGAGACCTGCGCAGTTCTTCGGGATTGTCCTCACGTCGACCCGAGGCGGGCGCGGAGGAAGGGGAGCGGGTCGCACCGACGGACTCAGGCGCGCCTGCAGTTCGAGGAGCGGAGCCGGGGCATCCCGTCGGGGCCGACCCCGTGTCTGGAGCCGACGGTTCATCGCCAGTGTGCTCTGCCTCACGGGAAATGTCTACCGAGCATCACGAAAGGGCCGCAAGTACCCCAAGGGAGGGTAGTGATCTGGTCCGAGCGACCGTAGGGTTCGAGAGTCTGCACTCTCGGAAGGAAGCCCGTCATGTCCTCTCCCACGTCCGACACCACCCCCGCCGCCGAGCCCAGCGCCGCGGCCGACGCCACCTCTAACACCAGCCTCGACGGCGTGACCGTCGCGTTCCTCAGCACGGACGGCTTCGAGGACTCCGAGCTCACCTCGCCCTGGGAGGCCGTGGTCGCCCACGGCGGCACCGCGGTCCTCATCGCCCCCGACGACGGCGAGATCACCGGCAAGAAGGGCCACGTCGCCTCGGTGAACCGCACCTCGCACGACGTCGACGCCGCCGAGTTCGACGCCCTCGTGCTGCCGGGCGGCGTGGTGAACGCCGACGACCTGCGCACCGACCAGGCCTCAGTCGCGTTCGTCCGCGACCTCGTCGCACAGCACAAGCCGGTGGCGGTGATCTGCCACGGCGCGTGGATCCTCACCGACGCCGACGTGCTCACCGGCCGCAGGATCACCTCGTTCCCGAGCCTGCGCACCGACCTGACGAACGCCGGCGCCACGTGGGTCGACGAGGAGGTCGTGGACGACGACGGGCTGATCTCCAGCCGCACGCCCGATGACCTCCCGGCCTTCGACGAGGCGCTGGTCGCCGCGTTCGCACGCGGCGCCGTCGCGCACCGTGCCTGACGCCCGCAGCGGCGTGACGCCCGACGCCCGACGAAGCTGAGGAGGATCCGACACGATGACGACCGGCTCGGACGAGACCACCACCACCCACGCCCCCAACCCGGACGACCCGCGCAAGCCGGACTCGCCCGACGACCTCACGGGCCGCTCCTGGAAGTACGTCCTGCGCACCACCGTGCGGGAGTTCCAGGAGGACCAGTGCACCGACCTCGCGGCGGCGCTCACGTACTACGCCGTCCTCGCGATCGCGCCGGCGCTGCTCGCGCTCACGTCGATCCTCGGGCTCGTGGGCGATCCGGAGGAGATGGTCACCCGGGTGATGGACCTGCTCGAGGGTGTGCTCCCGCCCGAGGCCCTGGCCTCGGTGCAGCCCATCATCGAGAACCTCACCCAGGCGTCGGCCGCGGGCTTCGCGTTCGTCATCGGTCTGGTCACCGCGCTGTGGTCCGCGTCGGGATACGTCGCCGCGTTCTCACGCGGGATGAACCGCGTGTACGAGGTCGAGGAGGGGCGACCGATCTGGAAGCTTCGCCCGCAGCTGCTCCTGGTCACGCTCGCGCTCCTGGTCATCGCGGCGGTGATCGTCGCGGCGCTCGTGCTGTCGGGCGACGTGGCGCGGTCCGTCGGCTCCGCGCTGGGCCTGAGCGACGTGACCGTCACGGTCTGGAGCATCCTCAAGTGGCCGCTCGTCCTCGCGCTGGTGGTGCTCGCAGTCGCACTGCTGTACCACCAGACGCCGAACGTGCGGCAGCCGAAGTTCCGCTGGGTGAGCGTCGGCGCGCTGGCCGCGATCCTCGTGTGGGTGCTCGCATCGGTGGGCTTCGCGCTGTACGTCTCGCGATTCGCGAGCTACGACTCCACGTACGGCTCGCTGGCCGGTGTGATCATCCTGCTGCTCGCGCTGTGGATCATGAACCTCGCGCTGCTGTTCGGCGCGGAGCTGGACTCCGAGCTCGAGCGCGGTCGTGAGCTGCAGGCGGGCATCCCCGCCGAGCGCGACCTCCAGCTCCCCGCCCGCGACACCAAGGCGGCCGAGAAGCGGGCCGCCAAGGCGGAGGCGGACGTCGCGCGCGGCCGGGCGCTGCGGGTCACGCGGGGCGAGTCGAGCGACGCCGACGAGGCGGGCGTCACGGGGTCCGCGAAGGACGCGAAGGGCGACGAGCGGTCGTCCCGCTCCTGAGAAGGAGGGCGTTACGACGTAGCTCGCACGACCTCGCCCACCTCGACTGCCCCGGAACGACGCTGACTCTTCGAGGACGTGACGCGCATCCGAAGCCGCTCCACATGGTTGCGGTACTGAGGCATCAACCCCTGGCGTAGGCGGTCTCGTTTGGGAAGCGTGCACGGATCCCAGCCATCGTCGTTCGCCTTCTTGGATCGAAGGTGCGTGAACAGACGCTCTTCGCGGTCGAGCTCGACCAGCATCCCCATCAGGACCTCGTTACCGGCTGCTCCACGAATCGCGGCGGCCCACGAACTCCAGGTGTCGTCAGAGATCCACCCACGCTGGCGGGCGTCGATCTCGTCCTCGCACAGCTCCAGATAGTCGGCCACCGCCGTCCGATCCCGTGGGTCGATCGCGCGGGACGCGTCGCTCCGCGTCTCAATGCTCATGCGCTCACGGATCGACCAGTACCGCTGCACGTAGACGAGTTCGAGGTCTCGAACCCGCTGCTCTCGAGTCAGTCGCGCTTGGTGATGCCACGTGTAGAGGGCGCCGACCAGCGTCAGCACGCCGACAATAATGGTCGCGAACTCGAAGAATGCGAGCATGGCCCAATCGTGGAGGAGCCTCCGAGCGCACGACACGGTTGTCCACCAACTGAAAGCAGGAGCACCCGTTTGCGCGACGCACGGGCAACAATGGGCGCGTGACCGATGCAGAGGCGGACCTCTCCATGGCGCGGCGTCTGGATCGAGCGGGACGTCGAATCCGTGTCCTCGTCCTGGTCAAGGCGACGCCGCAGCTCTCGATGACCTACGGCGACACGGTATGCGTCGCCGGGCTCGCGATCTCCCCCGGCCCGTTGCGTTGGGTCCGTCTGTATCCCGTGCCGTTCCGCCACATGGACGGCGAGCGCCAGTTCTCGAAGTACATGATGATCGACGTGACGGTGCGCGACGCCAGCGGCGACAAGCGCGCCGAGAGCCTGAAGATCGACGCTCAGTCCATCGAGCTCGGCCCCGTGCTCAAGGGATGGGGCAATAGGTCCGCCTGGGTCGAGACGGCCGTCGGCCCCACTATGTGCGAAGTGCTCCGGGCTGTACGAGCGGACATGAACAGCATCTCGCTCGCTGCCGTGCGTCCTCGCGCCGTCGACCCGCTTGAGTTCAAGCCCCATCCTGGATGGTCGGACACCGAGCTCGCGCGGTTTCGTGCGTGGTCGGACAAGGGCGACCTGTTTCGCACCCGTGATCCCAAGATGCTCGAGCCGCCGCGACTGATAGTCCACGTCCCCTACCACTGCCTGGAGCCGGGCTGCGGAGGCCACAAGCAGCGAAACATCGACTGGGAGCTGACCGCCTTCCAGTGGCGCTACCGCGACCGCCCCGAAGCAGAGCTGCGGGCGCTGATCGAGAAGAACTTCTACGAGAACATGTTCGGTCCCGGCAAACGACCCTTGATCTACGTCGGCAACCAGGAGAACGTCCAACGCCGGAGATCGTTCGTCACGCTCGGCGCGTACTACCCCCCGGCCGAGGCGGTCGAAGGGCCCGCGCTCTTCTAGACGGGCACCGACTCGGCCACCCGGTCGCGAAGCGCGTCCAGCACCAGCTGACGATGGCAGGTGCCTTCGCTCGCCTCGAAGCACAGCAGAATCACTCGGCCTGACTGGCTGAGCGCTGCCACCTCATCTAGTGCGACCTGAGCGGGCGGCTGGCCGATCACCTCGTCGACGAACCGACGCCGCGCGTTCGCCCCCACCTCACCGACCGTATCGGCAAACCCGGCGCGGTTGTCTCGCGGGTTTCCCAGTGCCGGAAGGTGCACGTAGGCCACGCCAGCAGCTCCGAGCGCAGCAGCGAGAGCCCGCTTGGAGAAGCCCGCCTTACGAGACAGGGGGGTGAGACGCACATCGACGACGGTCGAGACGCCCCACGCTCGCGCGTCGTCGATCAGATCCGCCGGCGTCCGGCCCTCGTAGCCCCAGCCCATCACGGCGCTGCCGTCCACCATTCCCATCTCCCCATCGTCGCATCGTGTGGCGCCCCGGTCTGACCACGACGCGGCCGTCGCTGAGTCCCCCAGACGCCACCGGCCAGTCGGCTGGTAGCGGCCCGACGGCGAGGCGTCAGCCGGAGCGGCGGGTCGCCGACGCGAAGCCCAGCCAGTCGTGCCGGTTGCGCCACCAGCACCAGCCGACCTTCGGGGCGCCGCGTCGCTCACGCCCGTCACGACCCGTGCCGCCGCTGATCCACAGCGCCGGGGTGCGCGCGTCGAACCCGCCGCGCGGCTTCGCCTTGCGCGTGCTGAGGCACATGAAGCAGTGGTTCGGCTCGAGCCGCTCGGGCTGCTGCAGCAGCCAGCTGATCCCCTCGTGCAGCGTGAGCGGCGAGCGCTCGGCCGCGGTCAGCGCCGCCAGCGCCTCCTCGGGCGAGGCGCCCCGCAGGTGGTCGCCGCGCTCGACGTCGTGCACGAGGTAGAGCGGCGAGTCCGGCAGCGCGACGCCCGGGACGGTGGTGAAGTCCTCGAGGTCGGTCATGTCGACCACCACGAAGCCGGGCTTGCCGCCGCGCTCCAGCAGCGGCGCGAGCGTGCGCGCCGGGACGAGGCTGGGGTGGATCGCCAGCAGCGCGGGCACCTCCGAGTTCACCGCGAGGCGCCCGACGGCGTCGCGCAGCTCCCGCTCGTCGCGTCCCGCGAGCGCAGCGAGGCCGAGCGCGAGGAGCCGGTCCAGCTGCTCGCCGACCGGCGGGAGCGGGAGGTGCGACGGTGCACCCGGCGAGGCTGCGCCGTCGTGGGCGTGCCGGGCGAGAGTGGGCTGGGCGAGAGCTGGCGGAGCGACGGCAGGCTCGGCGGCGTGATGCGTGGTGGTGGGCTCGGACGTGGGGGCGACGGGCAACGGCTCTCCTCGGTCGGGCGGTCCCAGGTCCAACGCGCCACCGGCGGGGAGCATTCCCTGGCGTGGGGCGCCGCGTGCTTCCGCTCCCGTTCCGCACAGCGACTCCGCGTTCTGCCACAGCGACTCGTCGGCGTCGTGCTGGCGCGGCCAGCCTCGTGACCTGCGGAGACGCAGCGCGGGTACGGCCCGAGCCAGCGGCCAGTCGCTCTGCCGTCACGCCCAGTCGCTCTCCCGTCACGAGTGAGGCCGTCCTGCTCGGGCGCGCTCAGACCAGCGGGACGATGCCGAGGATCGTGGCGGCGAGGCGGCGGCCGGCGGGCGTCGGGACCCAGTCGAAGCCCCGGTCGGTGGGGCGCAGCGAGTCGGTCCGCGTGAGCAGGGCAACGGTGGTGCGGATCGTGGACCGCAACGCCATCTGCGGGTCGCCGTCGACGAGCTCCCAGCGGAGGGACTCCATGCCCAGCTGGATCCGGGCGTCACGGTCGTTCAGCTGCTGGAAGCGGTTGCCGTCGGGAGTCTGGTGGGGTAGCGCGGCAAGGTCGATCAGCGTGAGGGCGCTGGCGGCGACACCGGGCTCGTCGTCACCCCACGGCAGCCTCTCGACGAGGAGCTCGACCATGCCGACCGGGGCGTTGACGAGCCGGTCGCCCAGCTTCGTGCGCACCATCCGGCCGCGGAACGCGCGGGCAAGCCCGAGTCGGCGCACGAGCTCGCGGAACTGCCCGATCGGCGGCGTGGAGTCCTCACGGGTCATCTTCCCGATCCACTCTCGGCTCAGCTCGAGCTCCTCCGCGAGCGCGACCACGTCGGCGGGCTTGAGGTAGCCGGCCGCGGTGAGGGGAACGCCGTCGGGGCCGAGGTGCGCGAGGAACCAGCGCAGGTGGACGGTGAGGTCGATGCAGTCGCGGGTGTCGAGCGGACGGTCCACCAGCTCCGCGGCCACGCGGACCTGCTCGAAGACACTGCCGGGACCGCGCCACGGCGCCTGGCGCAGAACGGCGGCGACCGCCGGGCGCAGCGGAGGCTCGGGGGCGGCCTGGAGCCGGACGCGGCGCGCGGCGCCGTCGAGGGAGAACGGGTCGAGGGCGTCCACGCCGTCGAACACACCGTCAGCGACCAGTCGCCCGTACCCGTGTGCTCCGCCGGAGTCCTCCGGCGGGCACGTCCCCTCCCCCGCGTCGAGGTGCGGGACGCGGACGGCGCGAGGGTCGCCGTCGGGGATCACCGCGACCAGGGTGAGCTCGTGCTCCCACCGGTCGCCGTAGTCGTAGAGGTAGGTGGCGGGCTCGCCGCCGCGCTCGAGGAGGTCGGCAACGACGCCGTCCTCGAGGTCCGTCGCGCCGTCCTCCTCCAGGGGAAGGTCCGGATGCGCGTCGCGCCACGTCCGCTCGCCGCGGCTGAAGCTGTAGAGGTGCGCGTCGTCCCAGCCCATCGCCGCCTGGAGGGCGTAGTGCAGCTCGGTGAGCGGGAGGTTCGCCGGCACGCGGAGCTCGCGCCAGACGGGCGGCTCGACGTAGGCGAGCGTGAGGCGCAGCGCGAAGGTCTCCACGGGAGGAGCCTGTCAGGTCTCGGTGGGGCCGGGCCCTGACGGCGCAGTCGGGTTGACGTGCATCGCGTGGGCCTCGGGAATGCGTGCGAGCGCGTCAGATGCCCGGAGCGAACGCCTTCCACCGATCCGCCAAGAGCTCCGGATCGGGGCGATCGCTACGGCGCGAAGGCACCCAGATGCGGCGACCGTCCATAGCTTGGAGCCCGAACTTCAGCATTGGGCCGTCGATCTCATCGAGCAGCGACTTTGCGATCCGCACCTCGTAGTCGGGAGTAACCCCCAGCATCTGCTGATCAAACGCCGCGTGGTGGATCTTGCACATGGCCAGGCCGTTCGTGACTGTGGGACGGCCACGGGGGTCGCCGTCGGCGATGATGTGTGCCGCATCCAGGAGCGACGCGTGCCGCAGCTCGCAGACCGCGCAATGGGACTCGTAGGCCACAAGCACCCGAGTCCGGAACGCCGGTTGGTGTAGTCGCTGCTTTGCTAGTCGAAGCGCGTAGCGCCGCTGATCCTCGGTCATGTCTCTGCCGCGCGGCATGAACCGGAACGCCTCGTCGAGCGCGATGATGAACGCGCGGTTTTCGGGCTCGTCGTCGACCACGTACACCGGCGCCACCGGCGTCAGAACTCCGGGCGTCTCCTTCCGAAACAGGATCAGCGGCATCCCCGTCTCGAGCGCGGTCCTCAGCTTGCGGTTGTCGCCCGTCCACGGATCACCGTCTCGATACGCGTAGTGGAGCAGCCCGTCGTCGGGCGACTCGACGTCGTCGTAGGGACCCCCTGCGGAGGACACAATCGACAGAGTCGAACCGAAGTCGGCCGGGTTGCGGATACCCCGGGAGTAGTCGATTACCGGGAGCTTCCTCCCGTCGACGGTCCACTCGAGCAACTCATGCCGCGTGAGGAACCCTCCGTTGCCTTCCGCACGCTGCATGACCTCGTTGATGATCCTGGTGCGGAGCCCTGCCTCAACCTCGGAGTCCATCGTCGCCACCGTCACAGCTCACCACAGACTTGCCTCCGGGCGCGCCGCTCTCTCGAACCGGGTTCCGAACAACCCGTCGCGGATGGTCGCTAGCGACCTCTCACGAGGCGCCACGCCACGCCGCGACGGCCGTCGACGCGCTCGGGCTCCGGGATCGCGTCCCACGTGAAGTCCTGGCGCACGCCGTCGCCGAGCGCGATGCGGTAGCTCACCCGCCACGGGTCGCCCGTGAGCGCGCCGCCGCCGAAGTCGGTCAGGCCCTCGTCGTCGCCCACGCGCTCGACGCTCGTCACCGTGAGCGTCGGCTCGAGCGAGGTGTCCGTTTCAACCGCACGACCTCGCCCAGGGTGAACGGCTCCGCTCCCGAGCACGCCGTGAGCAGCCCGACGGCGAGCCCCGCTCCCAGCAGCGCGCGCCACACGACGCCTCTTCTCGTGCGGCTCATTCCGCTCCCCTCTCCGTGCCGAGCATCTCGGCGCTGAGGTCCCACAGCCGTCGAGCCAGCGCCGCGTCCCGCACCTGCGGGTTCACCCTCCGCGCCGGCCGCTTCTTCTCGTAGTACACGCCCGGCGTCCAGTCCTCGGGCGGCGTCCCCTCCGCCAGCCAGACGAGCTGGGAGGCGCCATTCTCGGGGCTCGAGAGGATGAACCGCGCGAGCGGGCTGGCGTACAGGCGGCGCATGACGCTGGCCGACTCGGTCGCGAAGCTCGTGGCCACCACGCCCGGGTGGAACGCCGCGGCGGCGATGCCCTGGTCGCGGTAGCGGCGGTGCAGCTCGCGCGTGAACAGGATGTTCGCGAGCTTCGCCGTGCCGTACGCGACCTGCGGGTTGAAGTCGCGCTCGTGCTGCACGTCGTCGAGGTCGAGGTGACCGAAGAACCGTGCGCCCACGCTGGAGGTCTGGATCACCGACGCCCGGGACGCGGTCAGCACGTCCATGAGCCGGGTCGTCAGCAGGAACGGCGCGAGGTGGTTGACCTGAAAGGTCGTCTCGAAGCCGTCGACGGTGGGCGTCGGGTCCCCGAACACCCCGCCGGCGTTGTTCGCCAGCACGTCGATGTGCCCGACGGCGGTGCGCAGCTCCTCCGCGAGCGTCCGCACCTGCGCCAGGTCGGCGAAGTCGGCCACGAAGTGGCGAGCGCCGAGCTCGGAGGCGAGCTCCGCCGTCGTGCGCGGGTTACGGCCGACGAGCACGACGTCGTGGCCCGCTCTGGTCAGCTGGCGCGCGGCCGCCGCGCCGATCCCGCTGCTCGCGCCTGTGATGACGATCGTCTTCGGCATCGGGCCAGCGTAGGCGGGAGGTTGCGGGCCGGTGGCGCCCGGGTACCGTCGAACCATGCTCACCCACACCGTCCCCAGCCTCGGCCGCCACGTCTCCGCGATCGGCCTCGGCACCTGGCAGCTCGGCGCCGACTGGGGCACGGTCGACGAGGAGGAGGCGTTCGCCGTCCTCGACGCGGCCGTGGAGTCCGGCGTCACTCTCTTCGACACCGCCGACGTCTACGGTGACGGCCGCTCCGAGCAGCGCATCGGCCGCTTCCTCGCGACCCGTCCCGGCCACGGCGTGCTCGTGGCCACCAAGATGGGCCGCCGTCTGCCGCAGGAGCCGGAGAGCTACACGCCGGAGAACTTCCGCGCGTGGGTCGACCGGTCGCGCCGCAACCTCGGCGTCGACACCCTCGACCTCGTCCAGCTGCACTGCCCGCCCACCGCGGTCCTCACCGACGACGCCACGTACGAGGCGCTCGAGGAGCTCGTCGCCGACGGGTCGATCGCCGCCTACGGCGTCTCGGTCGAGACGTGCGACCAGGCGCTCGCCGCGATCACGCACCCCGGCGTCGGATCCGTCCAGATCATCCTCAACCCGTTCCGCCTCAAGCCGCTCGAGGAGGTCGTGCCGCGCGCGCAGCAGGCGGGCGTGGGCATCCTCGCGCGCGTGCCGCTCGCATCGGGCCTGCTCTCGGGCCGCTACGACGCTTCCACCACGTTCGCGGCGAACGACCACCGCACCTACAACCGGCACGGCGAGGCCTTCGACCAGGGCGAGACGTTCTCGGGGGTGCCCTACGACGTCGGGCTCGCCGCCGTCGCGGACCTCGCCGAGGCCCTGCCCGACGGCGTGTCCCTCCCCGCCGCGACCCTGGCCTGGATCGCGTCGCGCCCGGGCGTGAGCGCCGCGATCCCGGGGGCGCGGACGGCGGCGCAGTCGGCCTCGAACGCCTCCGCGCTGGAGCTGCTGTCCGACTCGGGGGCGAGCGCCGGGTTCGACGTCGAGGCGTTCGACGGCGTGATCCGCCGCGTATACGACGCTCGCCTGCGCGAGCTCATCCACCCGCGCTGGTAGTTGCCGGCCGCGGACGTTGGCCGTCCGCAGGCTGAGACGGCGCGGCTCCTCCTTCGGCGCCTCCCCACCCCGACATAGCCTGACGACATGCCGAGCTGGGGCGGGATCGTGGTCGTCGCCGTGCTGCTCGTGCTCGCGACCGCGCTGGGACTGTGGCTGCGCCGTCGTGAGGGCCGGAGCCGCTCCGTGCCGACCGCGGCCGGCGACGCCGCCGACCGCCTCGACCTCGCCGCCCTCCTGCCCGAGCGCGACGCCGCCGCCGGCCCCGCCGTCGTCCAGATCTCGGCCGCCGTCTGCTCGCCGTGCCGCGCCACCGCGCGCGTGTGGCGCTCGGTCCTGCCCGACGGGCAGCACGTCGAGCTCGACGTCGAGGAGCACCTCGACCTCGCGTCCGCCCTCCAGGTGTGGCGCACGCCGACGTCGTTCGTTCTCGACGGCGCAGGTCGCCTCGTCGCCCGCGTCGACGGCGTGCCGAGCCTCGCCCGGGCACGCGCCGTCGCCGCCGGGGCGTACGACGGCGAACACCCGTCCGGCGCGGACGTCGCCGACACTCCGCTCGCCGCGCAGGCGGCGGACCGTCTGAGCCCGAGGAGCACCCGATGACCGAGCCCACTTCGTCTGTCTCCGGCACTGCGCCTGAGTCGGCCACTCGGGGCATCGACGCGCGCGGGCCGCGCTTCGGTGCGGCGCTGACGGCGGTGCTGCTCGCCGTCGTGCTGGTGCTGCAGGGGACGTCGCCGGACCGGAACGTCGGGGCGCTGGTGGTGCTCGCGGTGGTCGTGGCGGGCTTCGCGCTCGGGGCGTTCGGCGGGGTGCAGCGAACGTGGCAGGCGGCGGTGTTCCGGACGCTGGTTGCGCCGCGGCTGGCGCCGCCGACCGAGCGGGAGGACCCGCGGCCGCCGACGTTCGCGCAGCTGGTGGGATTCGTGATCACGGGTGTCGGGCTCGTGCTGGGGCTGCTCGGTGCGCCGTACGCGGTGCTGGTCGCCGCCGGACTGGCGTTCGTGGCGGCGTTCCTCAACGCGGTGTTCGCGTTCTGCCTCGGGTGCGAGATCTACACGGCGGCGGTGCGGGTGCGGGGCGCGCGGGCCTGAGTCCGCGCGCGGCGGGGGCACCACCGGGCGGATGCTCGACGCCATCTGACTCAGTCCGTCACCACGGCCCGTGCTCGACACACGTGCTGCACCGCGACTCCGCGACCAACAGCTTGCCCTCGGCCGTGACCGACTCGATCCGCCCCCCTGTTTTGCCAGCACCTGCCACGCGCCTGGCTCATCGATCGAGCCCCACTTCGAGTAGTCGTCGTCCTCGTCACCCTTGTGCGGGCCAGCGTCGAGCACCGTGCTGCGAGTGGAAATGCGGTCGGCGAGGGCCTTGCCCCCACTGTCGCCGGGTGGGCTCGGCACGAGGTGGTCGAACTGGCGCGCGGCGAGTTCGAAGGCGAAAAGGCCCGGAACCACTGGGGTTCCGGGCTTGTCACGCGGAGACGGTGGGATTTGAACCCACGGAGGGCGTTAACCCTCACGGTCTTAGCAGGACCGCGCACTAGACCTGACTATGCGACGTCTCCAACACCGACCACGAGCTCGCGACCGGCTCGAAGCAGGTTACCCGCCCTGCGACCCTGCTGCCAAAGCGAGTCCGCCGGCGAGCCCCACCTCGATCGGGCCCTCGCCGAGACGGACGCAGGGCCAGCCGTGCAGACGGGACGGGGATCCGCCAGCCACAGCGCTGTCACTCGGAGGCGAGCAGAGCAACGGCGCACCGGCCGTGCCCGTCTCGCATGAACGCACGGATGAACGCACGGTGAACGCCACCCGAACACGGACCATAAGCGCCCCCTGACGCCAGGCACAGGCAGGGCACAGGCGCACCGGGCTGACTAGGGGAAGTCCAACCCACGAAGGAGCCCCGATGTCCGTCCCCACGACACTTGTGCTGCTCGCGGCCGACCTGGTCGCGATCGCCGTTCTTGTCCTCGGCCTGTACCACCCGCGCCACCACCGCCGCGACCTCGTCGTCGCCTACGTGGGCATCAACGTGGGTGTGTTCGCGGTCTCGGCGGCTCTCGCGTCCTCCTCGGTCGGCGCCGGCCTCGGCCTCGGGCTCCTCGGCGTCCTGTCCATCATCCGCCTCCGCTCCGACGAGCTGAGCCAGCGCGAGGTTGCCTACTACTTCGCGGCCCTGGCGATCGGCCTCCTCGGCGGCCTCGCCCCGACCCCGATCTGGCTCGCCATGGCGGGCATGGCGCTGGTGGTCGCGGTGATGTTCGTCGTCGACCATCCCGCCGTGTTCCCGACCTCCCGCGGCCAGCTCATCGTGCTCGACCGCGCCATCCCTGACGAGAACGAGCTGCGCGACGTGCTCGAGCAGATGCTCGGCGCCTCGGTCCGCTCGGTCCACGTGCAGCGTCTCGACCTCGTCAACGACTCCACCTGGGTCGACGTGCGCTACGTCCTGCCGCGCAACGCCCAGTCCGCCGCCCCCCGCGTCCTCACCGCGACAGCGGCGACAACCCCGACCGCCGTGTCCACCCACACGGCCGCGCCGACACAGACAGCCCCCACCGCCACGGCGACCCAAGCCACCCCGCACACCGCGCACCCGGCCCAGGCTGCGCCGTCGTACGCCCCACAGGTGACCCGATGACCGCGCGACCGATCTCGCTGGAGGAGCTGCTCGCCGTCGCCGAGCTGCAGACCCGGGTGGACCGCAAGTACCTGCTCCCCACGTCGCAGCTCGCCCTCATCGACGACGCCGACCCCGACCTGCGCGTCCTCGAGATCGCCGGCAGCACGTCCCACCGGTACGCGTCCTGCTACCTCGACACCGCGGACCTGGAGTCCTACCTCCTCGCGGCGCACGGCCGGCCGCGCCGGTACAAGGTGCGCACCCGCACCTACCGCGACTCCGGCGAGGAGTTCCTCGAGGTGAAGACGCGCTCGGTCCGCGGCGAGACGGTCAAGGACCGGCTGCCGCTGGCAGACGCGTCCCGCACCGAGCGGCATCGGTTCGCCCCGGCCACCGTCCGCGAGCGCACCGGCATCGAGCTGCCCGCGGTGTCCCCGCTGCAACCCGTGCTCGACGTGACCTACTCCCGCACCACCTACCTGCTCCCGGCGAGCGACAGCCGCGTCACGGTCGACACCGACCTCGAGTGGACCCAGGTGCGCACCGGGCGCCGGCTCGCGCTGCCCGGCTGGGCCGTCGTCGAGACCAAGACCACCGGCCGCCCGTGCGCGCTGGACCACCTGCTCTGGCACTGCGGCATCCGTCCGCGCCGGATGTCGAAGTACACGTGCGGCCTCGCCCTCACCGGCGACGCCGACCTCCCCACCAACCGCTGGCACCGCACCATGACGCAGCTGCGCGAGCACGCCGTCGTCCCCGCTGCGGCCGCCTGAGCGACCCGAACCAAGGAGCCTTGCGATGCGACCCACCCCCACCACCCGACAGACCCGTTCGCTGGGCGCCCTTCGCCCGCTGCGCAGCAAGGCGCTGGCCGCGGCCGTCGCCGCCACGCTCGGCGTGGGAGCCCTCGCCGCCTGCGGCACCGACACCGCGGCGGCGGACAACTCCGACACCGCGCAGGCCGCCAGCGACACCGCCACCACGGACGCCGACGCCTCGGACACCGACTCCGACGCCGCGGCCCCGGTCGACGCCGTCGCCGGCGAGGACGTCGAGGCGGCCCTCGCCGCGAACCTCGCCTACGAGACGGGCGAGACGGACGTGGACGTGAGCTCCGCCGTCGCGATCTCGCTCTCGGGCGACTCGGCGAGCGCGACCGGCGACGGCGCCGCCGCCGTGACCGTCGACGGCTCCACCGTGACCATCACCGCCTCGGGCACCTACGTGGTGTCCGGCACCCTCACCGACGGCCAGATCGTGGTCGACTCGGCGGACGACGGCGTGGTCACCCTCGTGCTCGACGGCGCCGACATCACGTCCACCACGACCATGCCGCTGCAGGTCGCCGACTCCGGGAGCGTCGTCGTGGTGCTGGCCGACGGCTCGACGAACACGCTGAACGATGCGCGCACCGCCATCCCCGAGGAGGACGCCTCCGGCACCGACGTGGTCAACGCCGCGCTGTACTCGACAGCGGACCTCACCATCGGCGGCACCGGCAGCCTCACCGTGACCTCCGCGGCCGGCGACGGCATCACCGGTAAGGACGGCCTCGTCGTCACGGGCGGCACGGTCACGGTCGATGCCGCCGACGACGCCGTGCGCGGCAAGGACTACCTCGTCATCACGGGCGGCACCTTCGACCTCACCGCGGGCGGGGACGCCCTGAAGTCGGACAACGACGAGGACACCACGGCCGGCTACATCGCCGTGCTCGACGGCGAGCTCACCGTCGACGCCGGGGACGACGCCCTCTCCGCGGCGACCGACGTCATCGTCGGGGGCGGCACGATCACCGCGACGTCCGTGGGCAAGGGGCTCAACGGGGACGTGTCCGTGGTCGTCGGCGGCGACCCCACGCTCACGCTGACCGCGACCGACGACACCGTGCACAGCAACGGCGCCGTCTCGGTCTCGGGCGGCACGCTGACACTCGCGAGCGGTGACGACGGCGTGCACTCGGACGGCTCGGTCACCCTCGCGGGCGGCACGCTCACCGTGACCGAGTCCTACGAGGGCGTGGAGGGTGCGACGATCACGTTCTCCGGGACCGACGCCGACATCACCGCCAGCGACGACGGCGTCAACGCCGCCAACTCCTCGGCGTCGGAGGTGTGGCTGCTCATCTCGGCGGGATCGATCCTCGTGAACGCCGACGGCGACGGGCTCGACTCCAACGGGACGGCCGAGATGACCGGCGGCGACGTGGTGGTCTACGGGCCGACCATGGACGGCAACGGCCCGCTCGACCTCGACGTGTTCTCGATCTCGGGCGGCACGCTGCTCGCCGTCGGGTCCGCCGGGATGGCCGTGGCGCCGTCCACCGAGTCGGCGCAGAGCTGGGTCGCGGGCAACCTCACCGCCTCCGCCGGCTCGACCGTCACGATCACGGACGCGTCGGGCACCAAGCTCACCTCGTTCACGACGCCCAAGGACGTCGCCTCGGTGGTCTACTCCTCCGCCGACGTCGCGGCCGGGTCCAGCTACACCGTGACGGCCGACGGCGGAACCTCCGTCACGCTGACGGCCGGCACCTCCTCGCTCACCGGGATGGGCGGTGGGCCCGGCGGCGGCATGGGCGGCGGCGGGCAGGCGCCCGGCGGGGGAGGCGGGCAGCGTCGCTGATCGCCGGCCCGCACCGAACGTCCCCCCCCCCCCCCCGGCCCCCCCCGGCACCTCCAAGACATTCGCGGTCCGCCTGTCCCCGACCTGCGGAACGCGTAGCGTCCCGCCGCGAGTCGTCCCCCTCGGCTCGTGGCGGGGCGCTTCCACGTGCGGGCGGACGTCCTCGCGGGGCCGGGCGCCGGCTGCGGCGTCGTCACCTCGTGCGGAGGTCATGCGGCGCTACTGGAGGTACGAACGCCAGCTTCCGGTGTTCACCAAGATCATCAAGCTTGCGAGCAAGGGTGAGCAACGGCCTAGCGAGGCGAGGGGCTGGGTGCCACACGCGGTGTCAGGAAGGCGCTCGGCCAGTGAGCTCGAGGGGATGACGGCTTCGTACGCAGCAGGGTCGACGGCTGCACAGGTTGCGGTGGAGTATGGCATCTCGGAGACTGCAGTCCTCGATCACCTGCGACGAAGCGGCGTGAAACGGCGACATGGAAAGCTGAGCGACGAGGCTGTCAGGCAGATGCAGGAACTACGAAATGCGGGGTGGACGCATGCGCGTATAGCGGAACAGTTCGGCGTAACGAGATGGGCAGCGTCAAAGAGAATCGAGACGGCCAAGCCGTTGGCGAGCACGCCAGTCTCGGATTGCCTTGAGTGCGAGGGGTTCGATGCGCGGACATGATTGGCTTGTCGAGGGGTGGGGTCCCGGCTAAGAAATCAGGAGTTCGCCCCGGAGTCGTATTAGTGTCGGATGTAAGCACCCGTCGTCCCGCGTTCTCCTCTAGGCAACGTCCATTGCTTTCCAGATGCCGCGGTGCATCATGATAACTCCACCGAATGCTAGCGATGAGTGAGGGCTGCGGTACTTGAATGTGTAGTAGTTCCTACGGTTTTGGTTATGGACGGAGCCTATTGCGCTGCATTGATGGCTCTTCGGACATCTGGTGGGGATCAGGGGGTGAGTCCGCCGGCGGCGAGGAGCATGCGTAGGCGGTAGTTGGTGCGGTTGCGGTAGCCGCGAGCGAGGCGGCGGTGGAGCTCGATGATGCCGTTCACTGCCTCGGTGGGTCCGTTGTTCGCGCGGCCGGTGGTGAAGTAGGCCAGGAACGCCTCGCGCCAGCGCCTGAGGGTCCGCCCGAGGCGAGCGACCTCGGGGATGGGGCAGGTGTGGAAGGAGTCCAGGATCTTCTCGGCTTGCTTCTTGCCCGCGGCGGTGTCCTTGTCGCGGTAGGCGGCGCGGAGGTCCTGGGCGCAGCGCCACGCGACATACACCTCTTCGTGGGCGGGGTCGGCCTCGACAGCTTCCGCCAGGCGATCCAACTGTTTGTCGGTGAGGTTCTCCGCCCCTGCCCGCAGGATGGTCTGGATGCCGTAGAGGGGGTCCCCCTTGCGGCCGCGGTGGCCCAGGGTGGTCTGCTGGACCCGGCGGCGGACCTCGTCCACGACCTGGGTGCCGAGCTTCACGACGTGGAAGGCGTCCAGGACCGCGACGGCGTCGGCGAGCGCGGCGTCGATCGCGGCTTTGTAGCCACCGAACGGGTCCAGGGCCGCGACCTGGACTCCGGCGCGGAACGCATCGCCGCGGGCGGTGAGCCAGTCGGTGTAGGCCTTCTTGGAGCGGCCCGGGACCAGGTCCAGCAGTCGGGCGCGGACCCGTCCCTGCTCATCGCGGGTGAGGTCGACCATCCCGGTCAACTCCTTCGGACCCTTCCGGCGTGGGTCGCCGTGGTGCCAGATGTGTTCGTCGACCCCAAGGCTGCTCACTCCGGCGAAGCGGGACTCCTGGCTGTCGAGGTGTTCCAGGACGGGCTCGATCGCGCGCCACATCGTCTTCCACGCAACCTGCGAGCTGGCGGGCCAGGCCACTGATCGTGGCGTGCTCACGCCGTAGCTGCTCCATGGCCCAGGCCACTGCTCGGGTCGTGACCGATCCCCGCGCCGCAACCAGGTCGGGGACCTGCTCGGTGAACGTCCCCCGCGCGCAGCCCTGATCGGGGCATCGCCACACCCGCTGGCGCCACACCAGCACGACACGCGCGCTCCCGTGCGGCACGTCGTGCAGCCGCCGGACCCGCCGGCCCCGGCTCGGGGAGAGGACACCGCACTCCGGGCAGCCCATCAACTGCCACGGCGTGGAGACCTCCACGCGCATGTGGCCGTCGACGCGCTCGACGCCCTCGACATGGACCACACCCTCCAGCCCCAGCAGGAGGTCACACCGCGGGCAGGGATCACCTGTGGAAGGCGCGCGCACGCACGCCGTAGCGTTGGTCAACGTCGAGGTCCTCGAGACGAACGGTCGCTTGGTCGCTACCGATCATCGAGGACCTCGACCCCTACCCAGCCCCGATCACACCCCGACCCCCACTCCCCACCAGATGTCCGAAGAGTCAGCTTGCCCTTCTACGCGAGATGGGCCGACGGGTGCTGGCCCCACCACGCACCTCGCGGGTGACAACGGAGCCAGCATCCGTTAGGAGGATCTAGTTGCCTGCGGCCCGGTACTGCCCCAGCACTGCTGCGGGGATGCGGCCGCGTGCGGGCACGTCGACGTCGTTCGCTTCAGCCCAGATTCGGACGGCCTTGGGGTCATAGTCGCCGCCGGTGCCACGTGAGTTGGCCTTCGCGCGGGGTGCGCGTCCGCTACGGCGACCGGAGGAAGTGAACGGTGCGACGGCTTCTCGGAGCTGTGCAGCGTTCTTCTCGCTCAGGTCCCTACTACACGGGCATGGTCACTTACGGAGACGAGGAGTTCGTCGGTCGGCACCCAGCACTGGTCACGCCCGAACTCTTCGAACGAGTGCAGGAGGTTCTGCATCTGCGCTCCCAGAACGGCTCGCGTGACCGCGTCCACTTCCACTACCTGAAGGGCCTACTCTTCTGCCAGCGCTGCCGCGCACGTGGGCAGCGGACCCGGATGGTCTACACCGAGGCGCAGGGCAGAGGAGGGGTCTACGCCTACTTCATGTGTCAGCGCCGCAACGACCGCACCTGCGACTTGCCCTATCTTCCAGTCCCGCTCGTGGAGTCCGCAGTCGCAGACCACTTCGCCTCAGTCGAGCTCCCCACCGACTTCGCCGATGGAGTCGACAGCGCCATCTCGGAAGCCGTCAGGGACTCGCAGCGCACGGTCGCCGAGATCGACGCGGCCGTCAAGCGCCGGCTTGCTGAGCTGGACGTGCGCGAGGCGCGCATCCTCGATCTCGCCGAGGAGGGGGCCGCGCCTGCGTCGTGCTTGCGTGAACGTCTACGAAAGGTCCAGCGCGAGCGGGAGCGTCTCTCCCAAGAGCGAACCGAGACCGACGCAAGGCTCGCTATCGGTGCCAAGGCGCTCGCCACAGCCACGACCGCCATGCGCAACCTCGCTGCCGTCTATCGGCAGGCTCCTGATGAAGCCCGTGGCTTCATCAGCGCACGTGATGTTCGAGGCGCTGTACCTCGAGGACGACGTCGAAGGCGCCGACCTCAAGGAACCGTTCAAGTCGCTCGTGGCGGCAGCACACACCGCCGCAGGGCGGGCGGCCAACGCAAAGCGCCCCGACCTTGCGGTCGAGGCGCTTGGGCCGAACGTCTCGCTCGAACCGGGGGAGGTGACCTCCCGCGCGAGTTCCAGCAAGCCGCTCATGGCGGAGCGAGGGGGATTCGAACCCCCGGAGGCTTGCACCTCAACGGTTTTCAAGACCGTCACATTCGGCCGCTCTGTCATCGCTCCCTGACCCGGGTCGTCAGCGGCGTCGTCACGTCACCGCGGCACCGCCCAGGGCCGGGGCCATTCTGCCAGCGCTCGCGCGACGGACGCGTCGCGCACGGGCCCGGGCACGTGCCCAGACGCGTTGGCCGCGCAGCGTCGGACAGAACGGACCGCCGCCCGTCAACCAGATCAGCCCTCGGGCTCGGTCATCTCCTCGAGCACGAACAGCGGGATGAGCCGGTCGGTCTTCATCTGGTAGCTCGCGTAGTCCGGCCACACCGCGACGGCGCGGTCCCACCAGGTCGCACGCTCGTCGCCCGACTACCTCGCGCGCGAGGTAGTCAGTCTTGACCGGGCCGTCCTGCAGCTCCACGTGCGGGTTCGCCGCCAGGTTCCAGTACCACTGCGGGTGGTCGGGTGCGCCGCCCTTGGACGCCACGACGACGTAGTCGCCCTCGTGCTCGACGCGCATCAGCGCCGTCTTGCGCAGGTTTCCCGACTTCGCGCCGACCGTCGTGAGAACGACGATCGGCACCTCGCCTCCCCGGGGGCGCTCGCCGTCGCGCGCCCCACCCGGGCCCACCGCCCGACCTGGCCGACACCCGAGTCGGGCGCGCCCTACCAGGGCGGGCTCGCCGTCGGGCGCCGAACGGACGAGAACTTTCGGAGATGTTCTCGACCGAAGTCTCTATCGCGGCGCTCGGAGCGGCTGACAGACTTCGCGAAACCGATGACGGGCAAGGAGGCCTCGTGACAGGGATCGACTACATCGCCGTCCAGGAGTCGGCCGAGTTCCAGGCGCTGCGCAGCAAGCACCGGCGCTTCGTGTTCCCGGTGACAGCGGCCGCGTTCGGATGGTTCATCCTCTACGTGCTGCTCGCGTCGTACGCGCGGGACTTCATGGCGACCCAGGTCTTCGGGCACGTCAACATCGGCCTGCTGCTGGGGCTGTCGCAGTTCGTCACGACGTTCGGCATCACCGCCTGGTACGTCCACTACGCGAACAAGGAGCTCGACCCGCGCGCCGAGCACCTGCGCGCCGAGCTGGAAGCCATGGAGGGCGGCGGGACGGCGGCCGACGCCGTGGGAGGTGTGCGATGAACGACGAGCTCGCCGCGCAGAACAACCCCGTGCTCAACATCGTCATCTTCCTGCTCTTCGTGGCGGTGACGATGGTGATCGTGTTCCGGGCCAGCCGGAACAACTCCTCCGCCGCGGACTACTACGCGGGCGGGCGCTCGTTCTCCGGACCGCAGAACGGCACCGCGATCGCGGGCGACTACCTGTCCGCGGCGAGCTTCCTCGGCATCTGCGGCGCCATCGCGGTCAACGGCTACGACGGCTTCCTGTACTCGCTCGGCTTCCTCGTCGCGTGGATCGTGGCGCTGCTGCTCGTGGCCGAGCTCATGCGCAACACCGCGAAGTTCACGATGGCCGACGTGCTCAGCTTCCGGCTGCGCCAGCGACCCGTCCGGATGGCGGCCGCGCTGTCCACGCTCGCCGTCTCGTTCTTCTACCTGCTGGCTCAGATGGCCGGCGCGGGCGGCCTGGTGTCGCTGCTGCTCGGCGTCGACGCCAAGCTCGGGCAGTCCATCGTGATCGCGGTGGTCGGCGCGCTCATGATCGTCTACGTCCTCATCGGCGGGATGAAGGGCACCACCTGGGTGCAGATCATCAAGGCGATCCTGCTCATCATCGGCGCGTTCATCATGACCGTGTGGGTGCTGGGCAAGTTCGGGTTCGACTTCTCCGCGATGCTCGAGGCGGGCGTGGAGTCCGCGGGCGGTGACATCAGCATCCTCGCGCCCGGCAAGCAGTACGGCGCGAACCCGGTCGACTTCATCTCGCTCGGCCTCGCGCTCGTGCTCGGCACCGCCGGCCTGCCGCACATCCTCATGCGCTTCTACACCGTCCCGACGGCGAAGGAGGCGCGCAAGTCCGTCGTCTGGGCGATCGCGCTCATCGGGATCTTTTACCTGTTCACGCTCGTGCTCGGGTTCGGGGCGCTCGCGCTCGTCGGACCGGAGACGATCCTTGCCTCGCCGGGCGGCGTGAACTCGGCGGCGCCGCTGCTCGCGCTCCAGCTCGGCGGGTCGCTGCTCATGGGCATCATCTCGGCGGTCGCGTTCGCGACGATCCTCGCGGTGGTCGCCGGCCTCACGATCACCGCGGCCGCGTCGTTCGCGCACGACATCTACGGTTCGGTCATCAAGAAGGGCAAGGCCGACCCGGCCGCCGAGGTGCGCGTGGGGCGGTACACGGTGATCGGGATCGGAGCCGTCGCGATCCTCGGCGGCATCGGGGCGCAGGGGCAGAACGTGGCGTTCCTCGTGGCGCTCGCGTTCGCCGTCGCGGCGTCGGCGAACCTGCCGACGACGATCCTGTACTCGCTGTTCTGGAAGGGGTTCACCACGCGCGGCGCGGTGGGCGGCATGTACACCGGGCTGATCAGCGCGCTCGTGCTCATCTTCTTCTCGCCCGTGTTCTCCGGAAAGGAGACGTCGGTGTTCGGCGCCGGCGTGGACTTCCACTGGTTCCCGCTGAACAACCCGGGCATCGTCTCGATCCCGCTCGGGTTCCTCGCCGGATGGCTGTTCTCGGTGCTCGACAAGCGGTCGGAGGACCCCGAGCTCGCCGCCGAGATGGAGGTGCGCTCGCTCACCGGGCACGGGGCCGAGAAGGCGGTCGCGCACTAAGGCGGCTTCAAGGACGCGACGGCCCGCCAGCGTGCGCCGGGGTGCTCGAGGATCGCTCTCGGGCACCCCGGCGCCTGCCCGAGGATCGCTATCGGGCACCCCGGCGCATGCTCGCGGCCAGCCGCTCCCACCGCGCGGTCCGTGCTCCTCGGGGGCCGGCGCGCACGTGCGGACGACTCGTGCACATCTGCGGACGGGTTGACCCGACGGTCGGCGTGTCGCGGCAGACACGCCGTCGGTCCTCACCCCGTGCCGCCAGCCGTCCGCAGCTGTGCGCGGGCGTCCGCAGCTGTGCGCGGGCGTCCGCAGCTGTGCGCGAGCGGTGCTCGCCGAAGTGCTCGCCGGGCCCGGCGGCCCGAGCGGGTTAGCGTGAGCGGCATGGACCTCCTCGAGATCCGCGACGGCGCCCTGCACCCCACCACCGCCGAGACCCCGACCCCCGGCCCCGGCGAGGTCCTGCTCGAGGTCGCCGCGGCCGGCGTCAACCGCGCCGACCTGATGCAGGTCGCCGGCCACTACCCGCCCCCGCCCGGAGCACCCCGCCATCCCGGGCTCGAGGTCGCGGGCCGGGTGCTCGCCGTCGGGGACGGCGTGACCGACGTGCGCGACGGCGACCGCGTCGCCGCCCTCCTCGCCGGCGGCGGCTACGCGAGCCACGTGATCGCGCCGGCCGCGCAGCTCCTGCCGACCCCCGACGCGCTCACCGATCCCGAGGCCGCGAGCCTGCCCGAGGCGCTCGCGACGGTCTGGTCCAACCTCGTCGGCGTCGGCGACCGGCCGGTCGGCGGCCTGCGCGCGGGCGAGAGCGTGCTCGTCGTCGGCGGCTCGGGCGGCATCGGCGTCACCGCGGTCCAGGTCGCCCGCGTGCTCGACGCGCGCGTGCTCGCCACGGCCGGCGGCCCGCAGAAGGCGCGTGTGGTGACCGACCTGGGCGCCGACGTCGTGCTCGACCACCACGCCCTCGACCCGGCCGCCCTCACCGACGCGGTCCTGGCCGCGACCGACGGGCGCGGGGTCGACGTCGTGCTCGACGTCCTCGGCGGCGGCGCGCTCACGGAGAACGTGCGCCGCCTCGCACCCGGCGGCCGCCTCGTGGTGATCGGCACGCAGCAGGGCCGCCGCGGCGAGCTCGACCTGCTCACCCTCATGCAGCGCCGCGCGAGCGTGCACGGCACCACCCTGCGCGCGCGTCCCGCCGCCGAGAAGGCCACGATCGTGCACGACGTCGTCACGCATCTCGGTCCGCACGTCGCCTCGGGCCGCATCCGGCCCGTGCTGCACGCCGTCCTTGCCCTCGCGGACGCGCCGCGCGCCCACGCGATGCTGCGCGACGGCGAGGCGGTCGGCAAGGTCGTGCTCGTCCCGGGCGCACCGAGCGGCTGGACCGCGGCGCGATGACGCTCGCGCGCGACCTCGTCCTGTCCCCCTTTGGCGGCGACGCCCGCGCGATCCTCGACGCCGCGGTCCGCGCCGAGGACGACGGATACGACGGCGTGTGGACCTTCGACCACGTCAGCTCGCTCGCGGCGCTGCGCGACCCGGGCGCGGGCGCGTCGCGCGACCCGTTCGCGATGCTGGGCGCGATCGCCGCGCGCACCGAGCGGGTCCGGCTCGGCGTCCTCGTCGCCAACGTGCACAACCGCCACCCCGCGCAGCTCGCGCTCGCCGTCGACACGCTGTCCTCGCTCGCGCCGGGCCGCGTCGTGTGCGGGATCGGCGCAGGCGCCGGGCCGGGCTCGCCGTTCGCGCGCGAGGACGCGGCGCTGGGCCGGGTGCCGGAGCCCGCGGCGGCGCGGCGCGCGCTGCTCGCCGAGCACGTCGCGGCGCTGCGGGCGATCTGGGCCGGGCGGGACGCCACGGGCTCGGTCGCGACGCACGGGCTGACCGGCGTCGTCACCCGACCGGCGCCGCCGATCGTGGTGGGCGCAGGCGCGACGGCGACCCTCGCCCTCGCCGCCGACCTCGCCGACGGCGTCAACATCGTGAGCGGCCTCGGGCCGCGGCTCGCAGAGCAGGTCGCACTGGTCCGCGCGCGGGTGTCGGAGCGCGAGCACCCGCCCGGGGCGAGGCGAGCCCCGTTCGAGGTGAGCGTGTTCGTGTCCGATCGCTCGCCGTCGGACGTCGGCGAGGACGACGTGCCCGGCGGCGTGGACAGGGTCACGGTGCTCCTACGCCCGTGACGTGGCTCGGCCCCCCGTGACGCCGCGTCACCTCGCGCGTACTCCTCGTTACTGCGCGATGCTGCGGTTTTTGCTGCGACCACAGTGTCGAGTTCCCGCTATCCTGTGAAGGTTTTGTGAAGGCAGGACCTACGTCCCGTGCCTTAGGGTGGCCGGACGGCAACGATTCACATGTCGGGCCCGGCGCACTCGGGCCACCTCACAAGGAGAACCGAGCGTTACCGGTGGCTTCGGCGGCGAGCCCACCACGCCGTTCGTCGGGTTCTTCAAGCTGTTCATCAACCCGTTCGGCGACTTCCTGTTCATGTTCGGCCTCTTCGGCATCGGGATCGCGATGATCCTCGGTGCCGGAGTGCGCATCGCGGCCGTCTCGGGCACCCTGCTCATGATCTTCATGTACATGGCGGAGTGGCCGTTCTTCGTCCAGCGCAACACCAACCCGTTCGTCGACTCCCACTGGCACGAGGCGCTCCTGCTCCTCATCGCCGCCGTGACCCTCGCAGGTGACACCTGGGGCCTGGGCAAGTGGTGGGGCGGCCTCGACGTCGTCAAGAAGAACAAGTGGCTGCGCTGATCTCCTGAGCGCGCCGCCGGTCGGTGCGGGTACCACCCGCTCCGACCGGCACGGACCACGAAGGGCCCCGGGGTGATCCCCCGGGGCCCTTCGCCGTGTCTGCGTGCTGCGTCTCGCCGGGCCGGGGCGACGCGCGGGCCCGGCCACGCCGCGCGTCGGCCTAGCCGTGCCGCGCCGGCGGGCCGATGCTTCCCGGCACCGGCACCGGCACCGGCACCGGCACCGGCACCGGCGCTCCCCCGCTCAGCTGTCGAGCAGCCCCGCCTTCACGGCGCTCGCGAGGGCCGGCCACAGCGGCAGGCGCGGGATGAGCGACGCCTGGATCGCGTGGTAGATGTCCGGCTTGCCCGGCCAGACGGTGTCGGCGGGCGCGTTGTGCACGTCGAGCTCGTGCACCCACGAGCCGCTGCCGTCCAGCAGGTAGGTCTGCGCGTAGTCCCACCAGGTCTGGTACGCCTCGGTGTAGGAGGCCTCACCCGTCGCCCGCCACAGCGCGGCGGCCGCCCCGATGGCCTCGGTGACGACCCAGTGCATCCGCTCGCGCACGACCGGGACCCCGTCGAAGTCGACCGTGTAGACGAAGCCGTCCTCGCCGTCGACCGCCCAGCCCTCGCGCACCCCCGCCTCGAAGAGCGCGACGGCGGGCTCGAGCAGCCAGGCGACGTCACCCTCGGGCGCGCCGTGGGCGAGCTCCGCGGCGCGCGCGTGCAGCGCGAGGCGCGCCCACTCGAACCAGTGCCCGACGGTCGCGCCGTACGGGCGGAACGGGTGGGCGCGGTCGTCGGTGTTGTAGTCGGGCAGCGGCTCCCAGTCGGTGGAGAAGTGCTCCGGGATGCGCCAGGAGTAGTCGGCCGCGTAGCCGAGGACCCGGCGCAGGATGCGCAGCGCGCGCTCGCGCCAGACGTGCTCGCCGGTGGCGTCGGCGACCGCGAGGTAGGCCTCGACCGTGTGCATGTTGGCGTTGACGCCGCGGTAGGACTCGCACTCGGTCCACGCGGCGTCCCAGGACTCCACCGCCATGCCCTCGTCCTCGTTCCAGAACCGGGTGGTGTGCACCTCCTGCGCCTGCGCGAGCAGCTCGGCGGCGCCGGGCCGGCCGGCCAGCAGCGCCGACGAGGTGGCGAGGAGCACGAAGGCGTGCGCGTAGGCCTCCTTGATGCTCGCCGTCGGGCCGTCGGCGGTGACCCTGGAGTACCAGCCACCGTTCTCGACGTCGGCGAAGGTCTGCTGCAGCGCACCGAGGCCGTGGTCCACCAGGACCGCGCAGCCGGGCCGGCCGAGGAGCACGCCGAGGCTGTAGGAGTGGATCATCCGGCACGTGATCCAGAGCTCGGCCTCGCCGTCGGGGTCGCTGTCGCGGACCTCGCCGTCACCGTCGAGGTAGCCGAAGCCGGCGTCGATCGCGCTGCCCGAGGCGAAGGCGATGAGGTCGTCGGTGTGCTGCTCGAGCCAGCGCGCGTGCGCGGGGCTGCCGAGCCAGGTCAGGGGGGCGTCGATCGCGGCGCGCGTGGCCGCTGCGGTCCCGTCGGAGGTGGCGGGCGTAGGAAGCGCGGCTTGCGTGGCGGGGGAAACGGCGTCGTCGAGGCTCACGGCGTCCATCCTGGCACTGCGGGGCTGGCCGGGGGCGGCGTCGCACCGGTGGGACATGATGGGGCGATGACGCAGGAGCCGACCACCCCGTCGCACGAGCCCGACGACGCTGATCGCCCGGCCGCCGCCCCCGAGCCCACCGCGACCGAGCCCACCCCGCACGAGACCGAGACGCTGCCCGGCCCCGCTGAGGGTGACGGCGAGCGCCGCGGCGTGCTCGATCAGGTCGAGGAGCCCGCGAAGGTCATGCGCCTGGGCACGATGATCAAGCAGCTGCTCGACGAGGTCCGCTCCGCGCCGCTGGACGAGGCGGCGCGCGACCGACTCGTGGCGGTGCACGAGGCGTCGGTCAAGGAGCTCGAGTCCGGACTGTCGGAGGACCTCGTGGCCGAGCTGCACCGCGTCACGCTGCCGTTCTCCCCCGACGACACCCCCACCGACGCCGAGCTGCGCATCGCGCACGCGCAGCTCGTCGGGTGGCTCGAAGGGCTGTTCCACGGGATCCAGACGGCGCTCGTGGCGCAGCAGGTCCAGGCGCAGCAGCAGGCCGGCGCGCCGCGCCAGCTGCCACCGGGCGTGCGGATCATCCCCGCGGGTGCGGTGGCGTCGGACGACGGCGAGGGCCGCCACCCCGCACCCGGCCAGTACCTCTAGCTCGGCCAAGCGCCACGACCATGCCCCGGCCGATGGTCAGCGCTGTGGCTGGGCCGCGGTGCCGGCGCCGCCGCAGCATGGCCGAGAATCGGCTTGATTCCGCCGTTTCTCGGCGCCTCGTCGGGCGCCGCGGCCAGGGTCCCGCGCGCTGCACAGCCACAGCGCTGTGGCTCTGTACCAGCCGCGACCCGCGATGGGCGCTGCGCCGTGTGCGCAAACACTGGCGGAACCACGCGGTTGATCGTCCGGTTCGGAGGCTCGCGCCGCCGAGACGGGAGCCACAGCACTGACGAGCGCAGTACCCGACGTGGCTGAGTCGGTGCGGTGCCTGCTGGACCACGCACCACTCACCACGCAGCACGCACCACGAACGCGCAGCACTACGGCAGCAGCGCCTGCAGCACGTCGACGAGCCCGTCCTCCTCGACGTGCCCGGTCACGGCGTCGGCCACCTCGATCGTCCCGGCGTCGGCGCTGCCCATCGCTACCCCGAGGCTCGCCCAGGTGAGCATCTCGCGGTCGTTCTGGCCGTCGCCGGCCGCGACGGTCCGCGACTCCTCGACCCCGAGCCGCTCCCGGATCCCCTCGAGCGCGGACGCCTTCGAGATCCCCTCGGGGGTGAGGTCGAGCCAGGCCGTCCAGCCGACGGCGTACGCCACGCCGTGCAGTCCCGACCGCTCGACGAGGTCGTGGAAGAGGTGCGACTCCTTCCCCGGCGCGCGCAGCGTCACGCGCGCGACGGGCTCGGCGAGCAGCTCCTCGACGTCCACGACCTGGGTGGGCGCGAGCAGCTCGCCCGCCGGGAAGGGCGCCGTGACGCGGAACCCGACGCCGACGTCTTCGACCGCCACGAGCACGCCCGGCTCCTCGGCGAGCAGCGCGCGGACGGCCGGTCCGGCGTCGAACGTCACGACCTGCACCACCTCGAACCCGCCGGGCAGGTCGGGGTCGAGCCGGATCGTCACCGCGCCGTTGGAGCAGACCGCCCAGCCCCGGGTGAGTCCGAGCCAGTGCGCCACGGGCACGACGGCGGGGATGCTGCGCCCGGTCGCGAGCACCACGTGCGTGCCCGCCTCGGCGTGCGCCGCGACGGCCTCGTGGACGCGCGGGCTGAGCGAGCCGTCGTGGCCGAGCACCGTGCCGTCGATGTCGAGGCAGACCAGCAGGTCCGGGCCCGCCACGAGGTCACGCGCGCGCCCGGACGCCTCGGCGCGCGCGAACCAGCGGGAGAACGACGGCGTGGCGAGCCATCCGCCGTCGTGCGCCTTGAGCCCCGCGCCCATCAGGCGCGCAGCTCCTCGAGGCCGCCCAGGTAGCCCCGCAGGCCCTCGGGGACGGCGACCGACCCGTCCGGGCGCTGGTGGTTCTCGAGGATCGCGACGATCCAGCGCGTCGTGGCGAGCGTGCCGTTGAGCGTGGCGACCGGGCGGGTCGAGCCGTCCTCGAGCCGCTCGCGCACGCCGAGGCGGCGCGCCTGGAACGTGGTGCAGTTCGACGTCGACGTCATCTCGCGGTAGCGGCCCTGCGAGGGGATCCACGCCTCGCAGTCGAACTTGCGGGCTGCGGAGGAGCCGAGGTCGCCGGCCGCGGTGTCGATGACGCGGTAGGGCAGGCCGGCGAGCGTGAGCATCTCCTCCTGCCAGCCGAGCAGGCGCTGGTGCTCGACGGCGGCGTCCTCCTGGCGCACGTAGGAGAACATCTCGACCTTGTCGAACTGGTGCACGCGCACGATGCCGCGGTTGTCCTTGCCTGCGGCACCCGCTTCGCGGCGGTAGCACGAGGACCAGCCCGCGTAGCGCAGCGGGCCGCTCGACAGGTCGAGGATCTCCCCCGCGTGGTAGCCCGCGAGCGCCACCTCGCTGGTGCCGACGAGGTAGAGGTCGTCGGCCGGGAGGTAGTAGATCTCGTCCGCGTGGGCGCCGAGGAAGCCGGTGCCCGCCATGATCTCGGGCTTCACGAGGGTGGGTGTGAGCATCGGGGTGAAGCCGCGCGCGATCGCCATGTCCATCGCGGCGTTGAGCAGCGCGAGCTCCAGCCGCGCGCCGAACCCCACGAGGTAGTCGAACCGCGCGCCCGACACCTTGGCGCCGCGCGCCATGTCGATCGCGCCGAGCCCCTCGCCGATCTCGAGGTGGTCCTTGGGCTCGAAGCCCTCGGCGGCGAAGTCCCGGATCGTGCCCTCGTGGCGGAGCACGACGTAGTCGTCCTCGCCACCGACGGGTACACCCGGCAGCACGATGTTGGGGAGCTGGGCGAGGAGGGCGTCGAGCTCCTCGCGGGCCTCGTCGGCGGCCTGCTCGGCATCCTTCACCTGCTCCGACAGGCGCTTGGCCCGCGCGAGGACGTCGTGCCGCTCCTCGGGGGCGGCCTTGCCGACCGAGCGGGAGACCTGCTTCTGCTCGGCGCGCAGCGACTCGAAGGAGGTGAGCATCGCGCGCTGCCGCTCGTCCGCCGCGAGCACGCGGTCCACCAGGGTCTCGTCCGCGCCGCGGGCCCGCTGGCTCGCCCGGCCGACCTCGGGATCCTCGCGCAGCGCCTTGATGTCGATCACCCTCCGAGGGTATCCGGGCATCGGCGCCACCCGGCCACACGTCCCACGAGCGATCGGATTACCTGCGCTGCGCCTTCGCCCTCCTGCCACTCCAGGCCATGAGGATCACGGTGACGGCGCCTGCCGCGAAGCACGCCAGCCCGAGGCGCCATCCTCCCGTCGCGCCGATGACGAGGCTGAGCATCACCGTGACAGCCCAGGCTGCTCGAAGGTTGGGGCGGCGCATGTCAGACCGTCTTCAGGCAGGCGAGGGACGGCCCTGGCCACATCTGGGCCGGGAATCCGTCGGGGAACCCAACCTGCAACCATGGGGCTGACGTGGGACAGAGCCCTCCGCGGTCACTCAAGCACAGGCCGATACCAGCCGCAGCAGCTGATGCCGCCGCACATCCGGGACCGACGGTCTGTCCACAGAGATACGCTGCGGCAGCCACCGATCCCGTCGTCCCGAAGTATCGCTGCTCCGTTCGCGTCAGTGACCAATAAATCCTCTTGCCAAGCGTCAACTTGGGGTCAGCAATCACTGGGTACGTCGTGCCGGGGTCGGTGATAATAACCTGAGTCAGCAGGTTACCCTCGACCAGATAGTACGTCTGCACCGGCGTTCCACTCGCGTCGAACGCCCAAGGGGCATCGATCTCACCATACTTCACGACCGAACCGCTTTGAGTCCGTTCTGTGATGCCCGCTCCTCCATCGCCCCGCAACACTAGATCGACGAAGTCAGAGAACTCGTACGAATAGCGGCTGGGTGCTCCCTCATTCTCACTAATGCTCTGCAGCCTCACGTCCCCTGCGGTGAGCACCTGCAGGGCGGTGCTGGACGTCTCTCCCGAATAGACCACTGTGCCATCACTCGCAACGACCGGCGCATCCTGGTTCGCCTGGTTTGGCAGAGATGCATCGAGAGTGCCGACGGTGGAACTCCTCAACTCGACGCTTCCGACGCCATCTTTCGGTGCCGTCACGACGACATCGTCGGAAACCGCAACGAGGCTACCTGCCTCTGGCGACGGTGGCACAAGCGCTCCCACCTCGGGCGCTACCTCGGCAATCTGGGCAGCCACGGAATCCCCTACACCGGCCAAGTCGTCTGCATTTGCTCCTGCGGCGGAGCCGCCGACAATAAGCATCAGTACTGAGAGGGTTGCCGGCAGGGACTTCTGCAATCTCATGATGACGACATTCTGGGGCACGACGGCTGGTTTGCCATCCGTGAGGTCAACCTAGCACCGGCGCACGAGAAGCGGCGGCGTTCGGTGCGACGGAACGAAGACGGGTTCGGGCAGCCTTGTGGTGCGACCACGATCTGACTGCGGCGCACGAGGCACTCCCGGGACTCCTCAACGAAGCGGACACCGATAGCGTGGGAGCGTGGTCCATGCGGCGCTCGTCCTCGGCATCATCGCCGTCGTGCTCGCCTCCGTGGCGCTGTGGATCGCCGCCGTGACCTACCGCGAGCACCGGACGACGGCGACGCTCCCCCCGATGCGCGCACCTCGCCGGGTCCCGGTGCCGCGCGCCACGACCGACGACGACGGCACGCCCCGTCCCGTCGGGCCCGCGGCCTTCGTCATCAACCCGATCAAGGTGTCCGACGTCGAGGCGCTCGAGACCGCGGCCCGCACCATCTCACGCGAGCTGGGCCTGCCCGACCCGCTGATCTTCCACACCACCGTGGCCGACCCGGGCGTCGGTCAGGCGAAGGACGCGCTCGCGGCAGGGGCGAGCGTCGTCGTGGCCGCCGGTGGCGATGGCACCGTGCGGTCGGTGGCCACCGCGCTGGCCGGCGGCGAGGTGCCCATGGCGCTTATCCCGTCCGGCACCGGCAACCTCCTCGCGCGAAACCTGGACCTGCCGGTGGACGGGCACTCCCCGCTCGTGCGCACCGCCCTGTCCGGCCGTGAGGTGGAGATGGACCTCGGCTGGCTCACCGCCATCCCAGCCGAGGGCGACGCCGGCGACCAGGGCTACCCCGAGCACCTCTTCCTCGTCATGGCAGGCGCCGGGTTCGACGCGCAGATGGTGGCCGGCGCCGACGACGCGCTCAAGCGCCGGATCGGCTGGGTCGCCTACTTCTTCGCGGGCGTCCGGCACCTGCACGCGCGCCGCACCCGCCTCGCACTCCAGGTGGGCAACGGCGCGTGGCAGGCGCTGCGCGTGCGCACCCTGCTCTTCGCGAACTGCGGCCGCCTCCCGGCCGGCATCGTGCTGCTGCCCGACGCCGACCTCGACGACGGCTACCTCGACGTCGCCGCGATCGACACCCGCGGCGGGCTCATCGGCTGGGCGTCGCTGCTGTGGCGCGTGCTGCTGCAGGGCATCGGGGTGCGGCACACCGTGCTCTACAACCCCAGCAGCATCGAGTTCTTCCGCGGCCGGTCGATCTCCGTGCAGCTGGACAAGCCCGGGCCGGTGCAGGTCGACGGCGACCTCGTGGGCGAGGCCGTCGAGGTGCACGTGCGGGTGCAGGCGGGCGGCCTGCGGGTGCGCGTGCGCCGCTGACGCCCTCCCCGTCCTTCCAGCCGGCCACGCGCGTCAGAGCGCGTCGGCACCGCCGTCGGCCGCGGCGTCAGCGTCGGCGTCACCCGGGGCTGCGGCCGCGCGAGCAGGCGACGCCCCGAGCATCGACTGCCCGATCCCGCGCGCCTCACGCGTCACCTCCGCGACAGCAGCCGCGAGGTCCTCGTCGGCCACGGCTCGGCCCTCCTCCGCGGCCGTGAGCACGGCCCGGCGGACGAGCTCCTTGGCGAGCGACGCCGTCGTACCCGTCGTCTCCCGTGCCGCGGACGCGAGCGCCTCGGCGCCGAGATCGAGGTGTCGCGCGTACACCTCGAGCAGGGCGAGGCGAGCCCGCTCGTCCGGCAGCGGCAGCTCCACCGCGAGGTCGATGCGCCCCGGCCGCTGGGCGAGCGCCGGCTCGAGGACGTCGACGCGGTTGGTGGTGAGCAGGAACGTGACGTCCGCATCGGGATCGAGCCCGTCGAGCGCGTCGAGCACCTCGAACAGCAGCGGCGAGCTCGTGTAGGTGCTGCGCTCCTCGGCGACGAGATCACAGTCCTCGAGCACGAGGATCGAGGGCGCGAGGGCACGCGCCGTCCGCGCCGCCAGCGTGATGTTCGCGAGCGCTGCGCCGGTCAGCACGATGACCGTCGACGACGACTCCCCGACGAGGTGGCGAACGGTCAAGGTCTTGCCGGTGCCCGGAGGCCCGTACAGCAGCACGCCGCGCTTGAGGTGCTGACCGAGCGCCCGCAGCTCGCTCGCCCGCTCCCCGATGCCGATGACGTGCCGCCGCAGCCGCGCCAGGAGCCCGTCGGGCAGCACGATCTGACCCGACTCGATCCGCGGTCGGGCCAGGAAGCTGACTCCGCCGCTGCCGGGCTCGAACGGGGAGGAGGTGAAGACGACGACCTGCCCGCGCAGGACCGAGTGCGTGGACATCGCCTCGCGCACCTCGGCCAGGACCCGGCGCACCGCGTCCGCGTCGGGGCTGACCACCTCCAGCTTGGGCTCACCGCCGAACTGCGGGTTGCTGCCGCGCTGGAGCAGGGCGACCGGTACGCCGTCGTGGCGGAACAGGTGCAGCCCGTAGGCGACGATGTCGCGCTCGGTGTCCGGGCCGGTCGACTCGCGCCGGTACTCGACGGCGCCGACCCTCAGTCGTGCCCACCCGTTCTCCTGCAGCATGTCGGCGAACGACATGTGCCAGCGCTGGTCGCCTCCCCCGACACCGACCAGCTCGCCACCACCGTGCGCCTCGACGACGTGCGCGACCGCGACGTCGATGTCGACCACGCGCATCGGGGCGACCGCCTCGGTCACGACCGGCAGCGTGCCCGGGTTGACGCCGAGGTGGTCGGTGACCCGGGCGACCAGTCCGACACCCCCGGCGGCCTCACTGGCCGCGCGGGCCGCTGCCGCCTGGGACAGTCGGTGGAACGCCGTGAGGAACGTGTCCAGACGACTGTCCGCGTAGGCGTCCGGCGGCGGTGGCGGCTCCTCGCCGGAGCCGTCGGGGCGAGGGCGATCGTCGGGCGAGGGCGACATGGACGCGGAGGTGAAGAACACCCCCGCAGTCTGCCGTCGAGTCCGCCGCGGCGCACCGAACTCCCCCATCGTGGCGGGCACAGGCCGGCCGCGCCTCGATGGCCGGGAGACGCACCTCAGCCGGGCCGCACCACCGGAGTGCGCGGGCTCCACGGGATCTCTCCCAGCAGCCGCGCGCGCTCGGCGAACGGCTCCCCGCCCGCCGCGAGCCCAGTCCCCGCGATCCCCCCGGGCCCGGGCCCGCTCGTCACGAGGAGGAACCGGCCCTCGCCGTCGGAGAGCAGCTCGTCGAACCGCGCCTCCGTGCCGGTCGCCGCGAGCGCGCCCGCGCGCAGCCCGGAGCCCACCCACACGCTGCGCAGCGTCGGCCGCGCCCCGCCCGGCGCCGCACCGAACGTGCCCGCCGGGCCGACCACGAGGAACCGCGTGATCGAGCCCGGAAGGTCGTCGACCTCGCGCTCGAGCGTCACCAGGCCGAGGTTCGCCCCGCGGTCCTGCACGCCGAGCGCGACGGCGGGCTCGCCGTCGAGAACCCCGGCGACGCCGGGCACGTCCGCGAGGCCGTCGACGACGGCGAGCCCCGGGTCCGCGAGGATCTCCAGCCCGCGCGCGGTGGAGGACACCGGGACCGGGCGCAGGCCCCAGCGCCGGATGAACGCCCCGCACTGCGCGATCGCCTGCGGATGGCTGAGCACGACGGCACCGCGCAGGTCCTCGAGGAACGTGCCGGGACGGCCGTAGGCGTCGAAGCGGACGGCGACGTCGATCATCCCGCCCGCGGTCGGGCCGCCGTCCGCGGCGGGCGGCGCGGCCAGGAGCGCCTCGACGGCGCGCCAGACCAGGCCCGACGCCGAGCTCGACACCGGCAGCACGCCCAGTCCGCCCGCCGCGACGCCCGCGAGGACCGCGTCGAACGACGGTTCGGCCACGAGCGCACGCGGCCGCGCGGCGACGAGCTGCTCGACGCTGCCGGCCGCGACCTCGGAGAACGAGCCGCGCGGTCCGAGGAAGTGGACGCGGGCCTGTGCTGGGGCGTCGGTCGGCCCTGTGGCTGCATCACCCGCTGCCTCGTGCGCGAGCGCCACCCCCGCGGGCCACCGGTACACGCCCGCGACGTACGCCCGGACCGACTCCACGGTCGCCTCGAGGTCGCGGTCGGCCCGGATGCCGATGCGCAGCACGACGGACCGCTGGCCGACCCGCACGACGTCGTCGACGTGCGCGGCGTCGCGCACCTGCGGCAGCTGCGCGACGGCGGCCAGCACGCCGAGCCCCGAGACCGACTCGGGCACGAGCAGCCGCACGTCGCGGTGGATGATCCCGAGCCAGGCGTCGAGCTCGGCCTGCAGCGCGGTCGGCTCGAGCAGCGTGACGTGGCCGAGGGCGAACGTCGTGCGGTGCACCCGGCCTGCGACGCCGAGCCGGCGCGCGTTGCGCACCCCCGGCCCGTCCAGCAGCGCCGCGCGCCCGGGCGGCCCGACGAGCAGCTCCTCGAGCGTGACGGTGTTCGGCTCGATCCCGACGACCCGGCCCACCCGCAGGCTGCCCGCGTCGGTGACGGTGCGCAGCCCGATGAGCGCTCCGGTGCGGCGGTGCAGCGCGAGCTCGGCACGCTTGGCCTGCACCGCCGCGACGGCGTTCGCGCCGACCCGGCGCAGGGAGTCGTAGGCGGCGCCGGTGAGCGCGTCGCGCACCACGCCGAGGTGGTCCGCGGTGGCGTGCGCGTCGGCCGCGGCGTCGAAGCGCGCGAGCGCGGCGTCGTAGCCCGCACGGACGGCCGGCGTGGTGGGCAGCTCCTGCGCCGCGGCCAGGGAGTTCTCCCGACGGGTGTCGAGCACGCCGACGCCGAGGCTGAGCAACGCCTCGAACAGCGGCGTGCGGGCCGCCCACAGCTCGTCCTCCAGGTGCACGTCCGAGCGCAGCACCTCGTCGACGAACGCCGTGAGCATGCGGTGCGGCAGCGCCTGGACCAGCGCCATCGTCTCGTCGTGCACCGCGGCGGGGCCGGACTTCACGACGCCGCCGGCCCGCTCCACGAGCGCGGCCACCCACTGACCGAGCGGGTTCGTGCGCTCCACGACGTAGCAGGTCTGCCCCTGCGGACCCGTGCGGTAGATGTCGAACAGCATGTGCAGCCCGCACACCTGCCAGCTCGGCTCGACGGCGGTCACCGCCGCGAGGCTCGCCATGCTGCCCGCGGTCACCACGACCACGCCGGACCCGGGCGGCAGCACCCCGGCCAGCCGCGCCGCGTACCCGGCGACCTCGTCCGAGGGGACGGCGAGCACGGCGAGCGCGGGCAGGTCCGGGAGGGCGGGGACGTCCGAGGCGTCAGGAGCGGCGGCACCCTGCCCACCCCCACCGTGCGCGACGGCGAGCGCACCCGCCGAGGCCGGCTCGCCGTCGAGCGCCTCGACACGGGACCAGGCGGTGCCGCGCAGGAGGTGCTCGACGACCCACGGGCCGGCGCCGCGAGCGAACCCGGCGACGACGAGCGGCCGGGCCCCGTTCTCCACGACTTCTCCGTCTCGCCTCGACCTCGGGTGCGGAGTTCCGCCCCGAGCGACCCTATCCGCTCGCCTACCCTGGCAGCGTGATCGCACCCGCCGCCCGACGCCCCCGCCGACGCGGCGACAGACCGGTCCCTCCCACGGCGCGGCTGCTCGCGCTGACCCTCCTCGCAGCGCTTCTGACGACGGTGCTCGGTCCGCTGGCACCCTGGTCTCCCGCGGCGCACGCGGACACCCGCGACGGCGAGGACGAGGCCCGCCCGCTCGTGGTCGTCGGCTTCACGGGCGTGCGCTGGGACGACGTCTCGCCGGAGGCGACGCCGTCGCTGTGGCGCCTCGGCGTGGGCACGGGCGTGGGCAACCTCGTGGTGCGCAGCGTCCGGTCGACCACCTGCCCGGCGGACGGCTGGCTCGCGGTCTCCTCGGGCGCGCGTGCGGCCGACCTGGCGGCGGCGGACCGCACCACCGACGACTCCGGCCTCACCTGCCGGCCGCTCGAGGAGGCCTCGACCGACGGCGCCGCGACCGGCGCGACGGTGCCCGGCTGGGCGGACTACGCGGCGGCGTCCGCGAGCTCCTCCTACGACTCCCGCCCCGGTCTCCTCGGCGACGAGCTGCGCGCGGCGGGTGTGGCCGCGACGGCGATCGGGCCCGGCGCCGCGATCGCGCTGGCCACGTCGAACGGTGCCGTCGCCGGCACCGCGCTCCCCCGACCCGAGGACGCCGCGGCGCTCGAGCACGCCGTTCGCGACGCGATGGCGGACTCCGCGGTGCTCGTCGTCGACGTAGGCTCCGTCCGGGACTGGGTGGCGCAGCCGGGATCGGCGGCCGCGGACGAGCCGTCGGAGGCGGACCGGGCGGCGTTCCGCGCCCAGCAGGTCGCGGTGGTCGACGCGCTCGTCGGCGAGGTGCTCAGCGGCGTCGCGGAGGCCGCCGGGGACGCACGGGACCGCCCGCTCGTCGTCGCCGCCTCGCTCGCCGACTCCGGGTCCAGCCCCGCGCTCCAGGTCATCGCCGCCGACGGGCTCGGCCCGGGCACGCTCACCTCGACCTCCACGCGCCAGCCCGGGTACGTGCAGGCCACCGACCTCACGCCGTGGTTCCTGCGCACCGCCGGCATCGCGCGGCTCACCACGCCGTCCGCCTCGCTCGTGGGCTCGGCGCCGTACGTCGTCGGCGGCGCCGGGACCACCGACGCGGGCGAGGACCGCATCGCGGCCCTCGTGGACGCGAACGACCACGCGCAGGCGCAGCGTCCGCTCGTCGCGCCGTTCTACCTCCTGCTCGTCATCCTCAACGTCATCCTCTACGCGGGGGTCGCGCTCGGCCTCTCACGACAGACCGCGACCCGGCTCGGCCGGTGGTTCGCGCGCTGGCGGCGCACCGACCCGGCGACGGTCTCGCCGACCCGCGAGCGGCCTCGGGTCCTGCGCACGCTGCGCGTCGTCGCCGTCGCGATGGCCGCGATCCCGGTCTCCACGTTCCTCGCCAACCTCCTGCCGTGGTGGCGGGTGGAGCCGGCGGGGCTGGCCCTGGCCGTCGCCACGCTGGCGATCTGCGCGGTCGTGACCGCGGGCGCGCTGGTCGCGGCCGCAGCGGCGGGACGACGGCGAGCCTCGCGTCACGCCGTCGACGCTGTGGCCGGCTCACCCGCGCAAGCGCCCGCGCCCGCGCCCACGCCCGCGCAAGCGCCCGCGCCCGCCGCAGGCTCGGACGTCACGGGCAGCGCGCGCCCCGCGCCGAGCATCCCCGGCCTGCTCGTCCCGATGGGCGTGGTGGCCGGGCTCACGGCGCTCGTGCTCGCCGTCGACGTCGCGACCGGCGCGCGCCTGCAGCTCTCGGCCGTGATGGGCGTGCCCGTGCTGGTGGCCGGCCGCTTCTACGGCTTCAACAACACGGCGTTCGCACTGTTCACGACGGCGTGCATCCTCCTCTGCCTGGCCGTCACGAACCACCTCGTGCGCCGCGGGCAGCGGGCCGGTGCTGCGGCGATCGTCGCGATCGTCGGTCTGCTCGCCACCGTGCTTGACGGCGCCCCCGGCATCGGCGCCGACTTCGGCGGTCCGCCGGCGATCATCCCGGCGTTCGCCCTGCTCGCCCTCATGGCCGCGGGGGTGCGGATCACGTGGGGGCGGGTGCTCGCCGTCGTCGGCGCCGCCGTCGCCGCGACCGCGGCGCTCGCGGTCCTGGACTACCTGCGCCCGGCGGAGGACCGCACCCACCTCGGCAGGTTCGTGCAGACCGTGCTCGACGGCGGGGCGTGGGACGTGGTGGGCCGCAAGCTCGAGGCGAACCTGCGGATCCTCGCGAACAACCGGCCGCTCACGATCCTCGCGATCGCGGGCGTCGCGCTGGTGGTGCTGCTGCTGGCCCGGCCGGTGCGCTCGGCGATCACCTCACCCGGCGGGGGCCGGTTCTCGTGGCTGAGCGCGGGGGCGCGGCTGTCCGAGCTCGGCGACGTGGTGCCGATGCTGCGGCCCGGCTTCGTGGCGCTCGCCGTGGCGCTCGGCATCGGGTTCGCCGTCAACGACTCCGGGATCGCGATCCCGGCCTACGGCGTCGCGCTCGCGGTGCCGCTGCTGCTCGCGACGTGCGCGAGCTGGCTGCTCACGCTGGCGCCGAGCGAGGAACCGGCGCAGGCGAGCGCGGGCGACGGCGAGCGCTGAGCTCGCCGTGCCGGCGGACGCTCAGTACCGGCGGACCTTGCGCACCGAGATCGCGTAGGCGATGTCGCGGTACTGCGCCGCACGGTGCAGGTAGCCCCGTAGGTCCTTGCCGCTGGGCCGGTGGCGCAGGTCGCACGGCACCTCCACGACGGCGAAGCCCTGCTCGAGCAGGTCGATCGTCATCCCTGTCTCCACGCCCCAGCCACGCGCGAGCGGCGTCGCGGCCTCGAACGCCTCGCGGGTGAGGCAGCGCTGACCGGACAGCGGCGCCTTGGGCGTCCAACCGCCCGACACCGCCTGGATCGCGCGACGTGCGAGGCCGAGCACGATGCCGTGACCACCGGCGCCCGCCTGCGGCGGGAGGATCGCGACCGAGAGGTCGGCCTTGCCGGCGAGCACCGGCGGGACGAGTGGTGCGGTGTTCACCGCGGTGTCGCCGAGGTCGGCGTCGATGAAGAGCAGGAGGCGGGGCGGCTCGCCGTCGGCGTCGCGCATCGCCGCGACCGCGGCGCCGGTCTCCATCGCCGAGGCCTTGCCGCGGTTGTGCGAGTGCCGCACGACGACGGCACCGGCGGCGCGGGCGACGTGCTGGGTGTCGTCCGTGCTGCCGTCGTCCACGACGAGCACGAGGTCGACGCTCGGGATGGCGCGGGCGGCGCGGATGGTCGCGGCGATCCGCTCGGACTCGTCCTTGGCGGGGATGACGGCGGCGACGCGCTGAGCCCGGCGCACGGTGTCGGAGGGTGCGGGACGCGACGCGCCACGGGCGCGGACGACGCGCAGCGGGTCCCGGCTCGAGGCGCCCTGTCCGTCCACGGTGCTTACCTTACGATGCTCGTCGGTTGCTGGTCTGTTGCTCATCGCTTGCCGACCGGTTGCCGGTCGGTTGCCCGCCACTTGCCCATCGTGGCCGCGCTCGCCTCGAGGACTGCGGGCTCGCCGTCGTGCGTGGCGTGTGCTTTAGCGAAGGTTGACCTGGCGGGAGACGAGCCCCGCGCGGGCCCGGCGCTCGTCGGAGGTCAGCGGGTCCGTGGTCCGCAGCGCGGTCCCGAGCCGCTCGGCGAGGGCCGCGACCGGCTCGGCCAGCTCGTCGGCCTCCGTGCCGCGGACCAGCTCCCACACCGGGACCAGCACGCCGCACGTGCGGAACGCCCCGATCAGCCGTGCGCCCTCCTCCAGGGCCGCGGTGCGCCGCGCCGCGAGCCGCGCCAGCGCGTCGAGCGTCTCCTCCTCGGCGGCGGCCACGACCCAGCGCAGGAACTCCTTGCCGTTCATCCGGCACCAGAACGCCTTGCCCAGCTCCTCCGGGACGGCGACGGGGCGCGTCGGCACGATGAGCTCGTTGGCGTTCTCGAGCGCCGCCTCCACCTCGTGCGCGTGCTCGCCCGGCGCGAGCCAGAAGTCGAACTCGTCACGCACCTCGGGCTCGAAGGGGACGGCGGGGTCGAGCACGTCCTGCAGCCGGGGTCCCGGCTCGGGCAGGTCGTTGGTGGTCAGGGCGTCCCCGGGCTCGAGCTCGAGGGCGCGCAGCAGCGCGTCCGCGACGTCGCGGCTCGCGTCGCCGCTCGTGCCGACCGTCTGCAGGGCCACAAGCACCTGGCCGTCCTCGCGACGCACGGCCGGCATGAGGTCGGGCAGAAGGCTCACGATCGTGACGTCGACGGCGCCGTGCTCGGCCGTCGTGCGCACCGTGCCCACCGCGGACGGCACGATCTCGCGCACCGCGACCCAGTCGGCCTCGCCCGCGAGGCCCTCGAACGGGCGGGCGACGAAGGGGACCGGGGTGCGGCGCTGCCGCGTGGTCGCCTCGGCGCTCGCGGCGCCGGGAGCGGTGGCGGCGCCGGCGTCGGCACCGGCGCCGTGCGTGTCCGGGCGGGAGCTGGCGGGACGGGTTCCGGGGCGCGTGCCGCCCGCGCGCTGCGCGGGGCCCGAGGACCGGCGGTTCTTCTTGGCCATGGCGAGCAAGCCTAGTCGGAGTGCGTCGCCGGACGCCCCCGCCGCGGGCCGTGGTGACCGGCGGCGTGACGGGCGTCGCGGCCGCGAAGCCTAGTCGTCGCGTGCGCGGCGCTGGCAGGATCAGGCCATGCACCCACGCGCCGGCCAGCCCGCCCAGCCCGAGGACCTCATCGACGTCGAGAAGGTTCTCGGCCTCTACTACGACACCGTGCCCGACGTGGAGGACCCGGTGCAGCAGGTGGTCTTCGGCACCTCCGGCCACCGCGGCTCGAGCCTCAACGGCAGCTTCACCGAGACGCACGTCGCGGCGATCACCGCGGCGATCGTCGACTACCGCCGCGCGCAGGGCATCGACGGGCCGCTCTACGTCGGTCGCGACACCCATGCGCTCTCCGAGCCCGCCGAGCGCACCGTGCTCGAGGTGCTCGTGGCGGCCGGGGTCGAGGTCTGGGTGGACGCGCGCGGCTCCTACACGCCGACGCCCGCGGTGTCCCACTCGATCCTCCTGCACAACGGCGCCGCGACCAGCGAGGGGCCGCGCACGGCCGGGCCGGGGATCGCCGACGGCATCGTCATCACGCCGTCCCACAACCCGCCCACCGACGGCGGCATCAAGTACAACGCGACCGACGGCGGCCCGGCCGGCGGCGACGTCACCGGCTGGATCGCGCGGCGCGCCAACGAGCTCGTGCGCGCCGGCCTCGGCTCGATCGACCGCACGCCGTACGAGCGCGCCGTCGCGAGCGACCTCGTGGTCAAGCACGACTACCGCGCGACGTTCGTGGACGACCTGCCCTCGGTGGTCGACCTCGAGGCGATCCGCGCAGCGGGCGTGCGCATCGGCGCCGACCCGCTCGGCGGCGCGAGCGTGGAGTACTGGGGAGTCATCGGCGAACGCTACGGGCTCGACCTCACGGTCATCCACCCCGACGCCGACCCGCAGTTCTCGTTCATGACGCTGGACTGGGACGGCAAGATCCGGATGGACTGCTCCTCGCCGTACGCGATGGCGTCGCTGCGCGAGATCATGGCCGTTCCCGACGGCGGCTCCGCGCCCTACGACCTCGCGACGGGGAATGACGGCGACTCCGACCGGCACGGGATCGTCACGCCCGACGGCGGGCTGATGAACCCCAACCACTTCCTCGCGGTCTGCATCGACTACCTGTTCCGCAACCGGTCCGGCTGGCCCGCGTCGGCAGGTGTCGGCAAGACGCTCGTCTCGTCCTCGCTCATCGACCGCGTCGCGGCCGACCTCGGCCGTCCGCTCATCGAGACCCCCGTCGGGTTCAAGTACTTCGCCGACGGCCTGCTGCAGACCACGATGGGCTTCGGTGGCGAGGAGAGCGCAGGGGCCTCGTTCCTCCGGCTCGACGGCACCGTCTGGACCACGGACAAGGACGGCTTCATCCTCGACCTGCTCGCGGCCGAGATCACCGCGAAGACCGGCGCCTCGCCGTCGGCCTACCACCGCTCGCTCGTGGCGAGGCACGGGGAGTCCTGGTACGCCCGCGTGGACGCGCCCGCGACGCGCGAGGAGAAGGCCGCGCTCAAGGCGCTCTCGCCGTCGGCCGTCACCGCCACGACGCTCGCGGGCGAGGAGATCACCGCGCGGCTGGTCACGGCGCCCGGCAACGGTGAGCCCATCGGTGGGCTCAAGGTCACGACGGCGAACGCCTGGTTCGCCGCTCGGCCGTCCGGCACCGAGGACGTCTACAAGATCTACGCCGAGTCGTTCGTCTCGCCCGAGCACCTCGAGCAGGTGCAGGACGCGGCGCGCGCCGTGGTGGCGGACGCGATCGCCTGACGCCTCGCGCCCACACAGGCGCCGGGCACGCAGAAGGGGGCCGACCGCATCGCGGTCGGCCCCCTTCTGCTGCGTCAGCGGACCCGGAACTTCACCGGAGCGCTCGTCGACCCGGCCGGGCCGCCGTCGCGCGGGATGAAGGTCGCGGTCAGCTCCTGTGTGCCGACCTGCTGCTGCCAGGGCCAGATCAGCGCGATCGAGACCCCGGCGAACACCGGTGCCCGGCTCACGACCCGGTCACCGGACCGGATCTCGACCGTGCCGGTCACGAACGACCCGTCCGAGGCCCGCACGTAGGACGTCGCGAGCACCGGCAGAATCTGCCACTTGCGCACGTCCTGCTGCGACAGCCACAGGCTCGTCGTGGTCGTCACCTTCACCGGCGGAGCCGCCTCGACCTCGATCGGGATCGTCACCTCGGTGCCCGAGGGCGCGAGCCGCACCGTGAGGAGCTGCTGCCCCACGGGCGTCGTGGCCGGCACCACGACGTTCAGCGTCACGGACCCGCCCGACACCGTCGCCGTCCCGACCGCGGTCCCACCGAGCAGCGCGGTCGCCGTGGTGTTCTGCGGCGCGCCGAGCGAGGTGAGGTCGAACCGGGAGAGCGTCACGGCCAGCGTGCCGCCCGCCACGACGGGCTCCACCGGCTCCACGGCCACCGCCTGCTTGGCGAAGTCCGGCGAGAGCGGCGAGGCGTCACGCAGGTAGTCGATCCACGCGTCACGGTCGATGAGACCCGAGTCGCGCGTGTCGGTGCCCGACGTGAAGATCCGGAAGTTGTCCCCGCCCTGCAGGAGGAAGGAGAACGACCCGATCCGGTACTGCCCGGCCTCGTCGATCGGTGCCCCGTCGACCGTGACCGAGGTGATGTGCCTGCCCTGGTCGTCGAGGTCGCCGAGCAGCACGCCGTCACCGTCGGGGTCGGGGTCGTAGGTGTAGGAGATGTTCTCGGACAGGCCGAGCTTGAGGAACGGCCGCGAGGGCACGGTCCCGGTCGCCGTGGTCTGCCACTGCTGCTCGAGCATCTCGATGACCTGGTCGCCCGTGAGCGTCGTGGTCCAGAGGTTGTTCACGAACGGCAGGACCGCGTTGGCCTCGGCGTACGTGATCACCCCGTCCGCCCCGCGCAGGAGCTCGGCCCGCAGGCCGCCGGGGTTGACCACGCCGATCGTCGCCGCGCCCCGCTCGGGTGCCGACAGCGACTCCACCAGCGAGTTCGCCACGAGGTTCCCGAGTGCCGACTCCGACGCCCGGTCGTCCCGGGTGCCCCCGGTCCAGACCCCGTTGACGTACGAGCCGCCGGCGAACGCGGTCGTGATGTCCGCGGTCACCGAACCGACCGGCTCGGCGCCGATCACGTCCGCGTAGGCGAGCGCCGCGTCGACGATCGTCTTGACCTCGGCCACCCGCGGGTAGGCCGCCACGAGCTCGGCGTCGGCCGTCGTGGTGCGGGCCACGTTGGTCGCCGTGTGGGCGGTGACCGTGTCGGTCTCGGTGTCGTAGGTGAGGTCGACGCGACCCACGAACTCCCCGTAGGAGCCCGTCTGCAGCACCGGCCGGGTCGCCCCGTCCACGCCCGGGACCGGGGCGTCCCACGCGTACTGCTTGTGCGTGTGGCCGGTGAAGATGACGTCCACCGACGCCGAGGTCTTCGTCACGATGTCGGCGAACGCGCCGCCGGCCGCGACCTCCTCCTCGAGCGTGGCGCCGTCGGGCGTGCCCGCGCCGGCCCCCTCGTGGTACTCGGCCACGAGGACGTCGGCCTCGCCGTTGGCCGGGTCGCCGTCGGTGAGCTGCGCCGCGACGCGGTTGACCGCCTCGACCGGGTCACCGAAGGTGAGGCCCACGATGCCGCCCGGCGAGACGAGCGACGGCGTCTCCTGAGTGACGGCGCCGATCACGCCGACCGTCACGTCGCCCAGCTCGAGCAGCTCGTACTCGGGCAGGACCGGGTTGCCCGTGGCGTCGTAGACGTTCGCCCCGAGGTAGGTCCAGTCCGCGTTGGAGTCGGCCTCCGACCCGATCACCCGGTCGGTGAGGTCGGCGAAGGAGCCGTCGAACTCGTGGTTCCCGACGGCGGAGGCCGCCAGGCCCAGTGCGTTCAGCACGTCGATGGTCGGCTGGTCCTGCGCGACCGACGAGGCGAACAGCGACGCCCCGATGTTGTCGCCCGCAGACAGGAACGCGACCTCGCCGCCGGCGGCCTCGACCTCGGCCCGCTGCTGCTCGATCGTCCCGGCGACCTTCACGGTGTTGGCGTCGATCCGGCCGTGGAAGTCGTTGACGTTGAGCAGCGTGAGGTCCACGGTCTTCTCGGCCGCGGCCGCAATCGTCACGGGGATCTGCGCCACCGTCCCGGCCGGGTCGACCGTGACCGTGAACGCGGTGTCCCCGGCCACGGCGTCGGCGGGCACCGTGACGGTGACCGACGACGTCCCGGCGAGGACCGGCGCCGTGCCGACGAGCGTGCCCCCGAGCGTCACCGAGACGCTCGCGTTGGCGGGCGCCCCGAGCGACGTGAGGTTGAGCCCGGCGAGGTCGAGCGTCACGTCCGAGCCCGCCTCGACCGTGCCGGGCAGGGCCGGCAGGACGGTGCGGGTGCGGGCGAACGACGGCGTCAGCGGGCTGTTGTCGGCGATGTAGTCGATCCACGCGTCGCGGTCCACGAGGCCGGAGTCACGCACCCCGGTGCCCTGCGTGAAGACCCGGAAGTTGTCACCTCCGGTCGCCAGGAACGAGAACGTCGCCACGGTGAACGTGTCGTCGGGCTGCACGAGCTCGCCGTTCACGTAGATCGCCGACACGTTGTCGCCCGGCGTCGCGTTGCCGTCGGCGGTGTCCGCGACCCAGGTGACGTTGTCCGACAGGCCCAGAGCGAGGTACGGCCGGGAGGGCCGCGTCACGCCGTCGTCGTTCGTCTGCCACTGCTGCTCGAGCAGCGTGTCCAGCTGCGCGCCCGTGAGCGTGACCGTCCAGAGGTTGTTCACGAACGGCAGGACGCCGTTCGCCTCCGCGTAGGTCACGACGCCGTCCGGGGCGTAGTACAGCTCGGACCGCAGGCCGCCCGGGTTGACGACGCCGATGTCGGCGCCGCCCCGGCTGTCGTCGGCGAGCGTGTCGCGCAGCGAGCTCGCCACGAGGTTGCCCAGCGCGGACTCCGACGCGCGGTCGTCCCGCGTGCCGCCGGTCCAGACGCCGTTCGCGAACGACCCGCCCGCGAACGCCGTCGTGATGTCCGACGTCACCGCACCCACCGGCCGCGCGCCGATCACGGTCGCCTCGGCGAGCGCCGCGTCGACGATCGTCTTGACGTCGGCCACCCGCGGGTAGGCCGCGACGAGCTCGGCGTCTGAGGTGGTCGTCCGGGCGACGTTCTCCACGGCGTAGTCCACGACCTCGAACGAACCCGGGTCCACGAGCAGCGTGGTGTGCCCCACGAACTCGCCGTAGCTGCCGGTCTGGATGACCGGTCGCGTGCGGTCGGTGCCCGTGATCGGCGCGTCCCACGCGTACTGCTTGTGGGTGTGGCCGGTGAGGAAGGCCGCGACCCGCGGGTCGGTGCCGGTCACGACGTCGGCGAACGCGCCGCCGGCGGCGATCTCCTGCTCGATCGTGGCGCCGTCGGGCGTGCCCGCGCCGGCGCCCTCGTGCACGAGCGCGACCACCACGTCGGCCTCGCCGTTCGACTCGTCGCCGTCGAGCAGCTCGCCGGTCACCCGGTTGAGCGCCTCGACGGGGTCGCCGAAGTCGAGGTCCGCGATGCCCGACGGCGTCACGAGCGTCGGCGTCTCCTCCGTCACCACGCCCACGAAGCCCAGGCGCACGCCGTCGACCTCCACGACGTCGTACTCCGGCAGCGCCGGGGTCTGGGTGCCCTTCTCGTAGACGTTCGCACCGAGGTAGGCCCACTGCGCGTTCGGCTTGTCGGCCCCGATCACGCGGTCGGTGAGGTCGGCGTAACCCTGGTCGAACTCGTGGTTGCCCACGGCCGAGGTGGCGAGGTCGAGCGCGTTGAGGACGTCGATCGTCGGCTGGTCCTGCTGCAGCGCCGAGGCGAACAGCGATGCGCCGATGTTGTCACCGGCGGACACGAAGACCGTGCCCTCGGGGTTCTGCGCGCGCAGCTGCTCCACCGTGCCTGCGACCTTCACGGTGTTGGCGTCGATCCGCCCGTGGAAGTCGTTGAGGTTGACGAGGTCGAGCTCGATCGGCTCGGCCGCTCCGCCGTCGGCCGTGAGGCCCACGACCACCGGGTCGTGGTCGGAGGACCGGTAGGCGTCCGGGGCGTAGAAGAGCGTGCCGTGGTAGTTGTACCGGCTGTACTCCAGCGCGATCGACTCGCCCGAGTTGATCGACCAGATGTCGGCGCCGGTCGCGCGCGCCAGGGCCGCCTCGTTGAGGAGGACGTGGTCCAGCGACCCGGACAGGCCCGAGAAGCTGTAGGAGCTCTCCGGGACGTCGAAGTGCTGCTCGACGTCGGTGAACCCGTCGTCGTAGAGCACCTCGAGCGGGTCCTCCGTGCCGTAGGAGTTGAAGTCACCCACGAGGGCGACGGCGTCGCCCTCCTCGGTCACCGTCGGCAGCCAGTCGCGCAGCGCCGTGGCCTGCGCGACGCGGGAGGCGTTGGACGCACCCTGGCCGTCACCGCTGTCCGCGTCGCCCGGCAGCGGTCCCGCCGAGCCCTTGGACTTGAAGTGGTTGACCACGACGAAGATCGCGTCCTCGTCGTCGCCGGATTCCCCCGCGGGGACGAACCGCTGGCCGATCGGCTCACGCGCGTTGTCGAACGCCTGGTTCGTGCCCGACGCCGTGCCGAGCGCGTGGGAGGCGCCGTCCGGGGTGACCTCGGCCGGCTGGTAGATGATCGCGTTCGTGATCACGTCCTGCGTGCTCACGGGCGGCAGCTCGGTGCTGGACGGGACGTAGGCCCACTTCGTGGTGCCCGCTGCCGCGTTGAGGGCGGCGACGAGCGTGGCCGTGGCCTCGTCCGGGGTCTCGCCGAGCTTGGCCGAGTTCTCGATCTCCATGAGCCCGATGACGCTCGCGTCGATGCCCCCGATCGCGGCGACGATCTTGTCCTGCTGCCGCTTCAGGTCGTCGGCGTCCCAGGCCCCTCGGGGGTCGCAGCCGCTGTTCACGGTGACGCCGTTGCCGGTCCGGTCCGTGTACGCGGTGCACCCGGGCGTGTCCGCGCCGAGCGTCGTGAAGTAGTTGAGGACGTTGAACGAGGCGAGGGTGAGGTCGGCGTCGCCGATCGCGGCGGCGTCCGGCCCGGCGGTCCGGGTGTTCGCGAACGTCGCGGGGTAGGCGGCCGGGTCCGCGGGGGTGACCTGCGACGTCGGCGCGAGCTTCCACGTGTTGTTGCGGTAGTCGACGACGACCGGGTGCGTGAACGTCACCGGGGCACCGACGCGCACCGGGTCGGTGAGCGAGACGTAGGGCGGCGTCTGCGACTGGTTGGCGGCAGCGAGGAAGTTCGTCGTCGCGCCGTCGTCGAGCGTGACCGCGCGAGAGGCGTTGTCGGCGACCACCGCAGCGGCCTCGACGCTGTTCGGACGCGCGACGTCGGTGGGCTGGCGCAGCGGCGTGGTGCCGCTCGCGAGGCCGACCTCGGCGTACTGGTTGGTGGAGTAGGTGTTCGTCACCGTGTAGTCGCCCGCGGGCGCGAGGAGCATCGACTCGATCGCCTCGCGCTCGGCGTCGGTGGCCGGCCAGGCCATCGAGAGCGGGACGACCGGCTCGACCTCGTCGGTCAGCTCCGTGAGGGTGCCGCTGCGCAGGTCGACCTGGCTCAGGCCGTTGAACTCACCCGCCGCGCCGGTCACCTCGACGTAGTCGCCGATCTCGACCTGGGCCACGGTGTTCGGGGAGTAGACGAAGATCGCGTCCGACGCCGTCCGGCCGGTGGTGGTCCCGCCGGTGCCGGGGGTCTGGATGACGTAGCCGGCGAACCCGCCCGTGGGGTACGCCGCCGTGACCACGCCGCGCGTCGTCACGGTGCCCGTGACGGCGACGGAGGTGCCGGTGCCCTGGATCTGCGCGATCGGGGTCCAGCTCGGGGCCGTGGGCCCGCCCGTCGGCTCTGCCGTGGGCTCACTGGTCGGCTCGGTGGTGGGCCCAGTGGTCGGTCCGGTGGTGGGCTGGATGGTCGGCTCAGTGGTCGGCGCCACCGTCGGCTCGGTGGTGGGCTCCGGCGTCGGAGTCGTGCCCGTCGAGGCCTGCGGCGTCGGCGCGCCGGCCGCGAAGTCCGCGGCGTTGTTGCCGGTGTTGGTGCCCGCGGCGTTGCGGGCGACGGAGGTGGTCTGGCTCATCCCGGTGGCCGGGCCGGACCCGGCGAAGGCGGCGCCGGTGCCGTAGCCGACGAGGTCGACGACCGCGTCGTCGGTGGCGCAGGCCGTGGTGGCGCACGTGAGCGCCGTCTGACGGGACACGAGGGCGACGTTGCCGTTGGCCTGGGCCAGGTTGACCGATCCGGTGACGTCTCCCGTCGGCGTCGGGGTGCCGGACCCGGCCGTGCCCGTGACCACGAGGAAGGTGTCGCCCGGGGCGATCGAGCCGGCGAGATCGATTCGACCCGACCAGTTCGTCCCCGCGGCTGCGGCGTACTGCACCGAGTATCCGGTCAGGTCGACCGGTGCAGCACTGGTGTTGCGAAGCTCGACGAAGTCCTGCTGGTAGACGGAGGATCCCCCGCCACCACCTCCGTAGACCTCGTTGATCACCACGGCGGCGTCGGCGCTGACGTCCGCGTAGGCGGTAGCCGGGACGATCACCGCCCCCGCCGTGACGAGACTTGCGGCTCCGGCCGCAGCGACGAATCGTGTCCGTCTGTGCATCCTTGCGTTCCCTCCGTACGACGGCTGACCTCGTGACGTTACGACGAGCCACCGACGCGGGGTACCCCGGGGCGTAACGCTTCGATGAACTTTTCCCGCCGACCGTCGGAGGCGGGACGCACCGAATCGATTCGACCGTCCGGCCGGTCGGGTGAGAGACTGCGGGCGATGTTCCGCCCCTACCGCGAGGTCCTCAGCAAGCCCGGCGCCTGGAAGTTCTCCCTCGCCGGCCTGTTCGCGCGCCTGCCGATCTCCATGGTCGGCATCGGCATCGTCCTCATGCTGTCCGACCAGCGTCTGTACGGCTCCTACGGACTCGCCGGACAGGTCTCGGGCGTGTTCGTCGTCGCGCAGGCGGTCGCCGCGCCGCAGATCGCCAAGCTCATCGACCGCTACGGCCAGGCGCGTGTCATGCGCCCGGCGATCGCGATCTCGATGACCGCGCTCGCCGCCCTCGCCCTCGCGGCGAACGCGATGGCGCCCGTCCCCGTCCTGCTCGTGCTCGCCGTCGTCGTCGGTGCGTCGCTGGGAAGCATGGGCTCGCTGGTGCGCACGCGGTGGAACGCCGTGACCGACACCCACGACGAGATGCACACCGCCTACGCGCTCGAGTCGGTGCTCGACGAGGTCGTGTTCGTCGTCGGCCCCGTCCTGGCGACCGTGCTCGCGACCGGGGTGCACCCGGCGGCCGGTCTCGCCGTCGCGATCGTCGCCGCGGTGCTGGGCGGCTACGCGTTCCTCGCGCAGCGCGCCACCGAGCCGCCGCCCAGCGGCCGGGTCGACGCCGCGAGCGCGGGCTCCCGGCAGTCCCTGCTGCGCAACCGCCGGATGCTCGTGCTCGTCGTGGTGTTCGTGTGCATGGGCACGATCTTCGGCGCGACCGACGTCTCGACCGTCGCGTTCGCCGAGGAGTCCGGCTACAAGGGCCTGTCGGGCGTGATCCTCGCGTGCTTCGCGGCCGGCTCCCTCGTGGGCGGGTTCGTGTACGGCGCGCGGCGCTGGTCCAGCCCGCTGTGGCGCCGGTTCAGCATCGGCACGGTGGTGCTCGCCGTCGGCGTCTCGCTCTTCTTCCTCACGACGTCGCTCGTCATGCTCGCCGGCGTCATGGTGGTGGTCGGGCTGTCCATCGCCCCGACGCTGGTCTCGGGCAACTCGCTCGTGCAGGAGATCGTGCCGGGCACGCGCCTCACCGAGGGGCTCACGTGGGTGGGCACGGCGCTCGGCGTCGGGGTCGCGGCGGGGTCCGCGATCGCGGGTCCGCTCATCGACGCGCACGGCTCCCACACCGGCTTCCTCGTCTCGACCGGGGCGGGCGTCGTCGCCGTCGTGGTGACGCTCGGCGCGGGCTGGACGATGCGGGCCCGGCGGAATGCCGACGCACCGCTCGGCGTTGACGCGCATGGACACCCGACGTCGTAGCGGAGCCCGATCCCGCAGACAGGAGCAGCACGCATGGCCACCATCGAGATCACGGCCGAGAACTTCGAGAGCACGATCAGCGAGAACGGCACCGTCGTGCTCGACTTCTGGGCCTCGTGGTGCGGCCCGTGCCGCCAGTTCGCGCCGACCTTCAGCAAGGCCTCGGAGTCCCACCCCGAGATCGTCTTCGGCAAGGTGGACACCGAGGACCAGCAGGCGCTGGCCGCGCAGGCGCAGATCACGTCGATCCCGACGCTCATGGTCTTCCGCGACCAGATCCTGGTCTACCGCAACGCCGGCGCGATGCCGCCCGCGGCCTTCGAGGACCTCCTCGGCAAGGTCAACGCGCTCGACATGGACGACGTGCGGCGCCAGATCGCCGAGCAGGAGGCGAGCGCGGCGGCCGACCAGGCCTGACGCGCCCGAGCCGAGCGCGACCGAGTCGCACTCGCACCACCTGCACCGCCACCCTCACCAGGACGACGGCGCAGCGCACCACCCGCACGACGCACGACGGCGCGAGAACGGCCCGAGGCGACGAGGACGGCCCCCAGCGGGCCGTTCTGGTCGCGGAGGGCCGTTCTCGCGCCGTCGTTCGCTGTCTGAGCGCGCGGCTCGCGTGACTACACGCGGTGCTCGCGGTAGTAGGCGATGAGCGCCTGGGTGGAGGCGTCCTGCGCGGCGAGCGCGGCGTCGTCGCCCTCGATCGCGGGCGCGATCTCCAGGGCGAGCTTCTTGCCCAGCTCCACGCCCCACTGGTCGAAGGAGTTGATCCCCCAGACCACGCCCTGCGTGAACGTGATGTGCTCGTACAGCGCGATGAGCTGGCCCAGCACCGACGGCGTGAGCGCCGGCGCGAAGATCGACGTCGTGGGGCGGTTGCCCGCGAAGGTCCGCGCCGCGACGAGCGCGCCCGTCGTGCCCTCGGCCTCGACCTCCTCGGCCGTCTTGCCGAACGCGAGCGCCTTGGTCTGCGCGAGGAAGTTGGCGAGGAAGAGGGCGTGGACGTCCTGCTCGCCGTCGCGCAGGGGGTAGGCGGGGTTCACGACGGCGATGAAGTCCGCCGGGATGAGCCGCGTGCCCTGATGGATGAGCTGGTAGAAGGCGTGCTGGCCGTTCGTGCCGGGCTCGCCCCAGAACACCTCACCGGTGTCGGTCGAGACCGGCGAGCCGTCCCAGCGCACGGACTTGCCGTTCGACTCCATCGTGAGCTGCTGGAGGTAGGCCGGGAAGCGGTGCAGCTGCTGCGCGTACGGCAGCACGGCGTGCGTCTGCGAGCCGAGGAAGTTGACGTACCAGACGTTGAGCAGGCCCATGAGGACCGGCACGTTCTGCGCGAGCGGCGTGGTGCGCACGTGCTCGTCGACGGCGTGGAAGCCCGCGAGCAGGTCGCGGAAGACCTGCGGGCCGAGCGCGATCGCCAGGCTCGTGCCGATCGCGGAGCCCACAGAGTAGCGCCCGCCCACCCAGTCCCAGAACCCGAACGCGTTCGCCGGGTCGATCCCGAACGCCGCGACCTTGTCCAGCGCCGTCGAGACCGCGATGAAGTGGTGCGCGACGGCGTTGCTCCGGTCCTCCTCGGACGTCCCGATCGCGCCCGCCGCGCCGAGCTTCTCCCACAGCCAGTCGCGCGCGAGCCGCGCGTTCGTGAGGGTCTCCAGCGTGGTGAACGTCTTCGACGCAACGATGAAAAGGGTGGTCTCGGCGTTGAGCCCCGAGACCTTCTGCGCGAGGTCGGTCGGGTCGATGTTGGAGACGAACCGCGCCTCGATGCCCGCGTCGGCGTAGGGCTTGAGCGCCTCGTAGGCCATGACGGGGCCGAGGTCGCTGCCGCCGATGCCGATGTTCACCACGTGCGTGACGCGCTGCCCCGTGACGCCCACCCACTCGCCCGAGCGGACCCGTTCGGCGAACGCGGACATCCGGTCGAGGACGGCCTGCACGTCCGCGTCGACGTCCTGGCCGTCGACCTCGAGCGGCGGGGTCGCACCCGCGGGGCGGCGCAGCGCGGTGTGCAGGACGGCGCGGTCCTCGGTGGTGTTGATGTGCTGGCCGGCGAGCATCGCGGCGAAGCGGTCGGCGACGCCGGTCTGCTCGGCCAGGCGCACGAGCGCGGCGAGGACCTCGTCCGTCACGAGGTTCTTCGACAGGTCCACGTGCAGGTCCGCCAGCGGCAGCGAGAACCGGCCGACCCGGCCCGGGTCGCCGTCGAACCAGGCGCGCAGGTCCGGGGTGAAGGCGGTGCGCAGGGCGTCCAGCTCCGCCCAGGCCGCAGTGGTGGTGGGGTCGATCGGAGAGGTCATGGCGCCCACCCTAGGGCTCCGGGACCAGTAGCGTCCCTTATGCTGCTCCGTTCTGCTGGTCCCCCTCCGAGGAGTCCCCGTGCCGACCCTGACCCGTGCCGCCACCTCCCGCCCGACCGCCCCACCCGCGCACCGATCCCCCCGTTCCCGCTCCCGCCGCATCCTGTCCCGGGTGCCGCGGCTCGCCGTCGTGATCGCCGCCGTGGCGATGCTCGCGGGCTGCATGAAGTACAACGCCGACCTCACCGTGAACGGCGACCTCGAGGTCACCGGCACGCTCGAGATCGCGATGCAGACCAGCGCGCTGGAGACGATGGGGATGTCGAAGGACGACTTCCTCCAGCAGATGACCTCCGGCACCGACGACGCGCCCGAGGGCGTCACCGTCGAGCAGATCGACGACGGCGAGTACGTCGGGATGCGCGTAGTGATGGACGACGTGCCCGCGAGCGAGTTCCAGGGCACCGACGAGGGCCAGTCGTTCACGTTCACCAAGAACGACGACGACGACACCATCACGTTCTCGATGCCGAGCTTCACCTCCACCCTCGGCGACCTCGACTCCAGCGGCACCGACCTGGGCGCCGACCCCGCGACCCTGCTGGACGAGGGCACCATCGTGGTGACCTTCCCGGGCAAGGTCCTCGAGGCTCCCGGCGCCGACATCGACGGCAACACCGCGACGTGGGACCTCACGAGCTACACCGAGGCGCTCACCGCGACGGCGGAGGCCGGCGGGTCCGCGGGTGGCTTCCCGATCTGGATCGTCGTCGTGCTGCTCGCATTCCTCGTGGTGGTCGCGCTGGTGGTGTGGTTCGTGCTGCGCAACCGCAAGAACGGCGGCCCGGACGCGGCCGCCGCCTACGCGGGGGCGTACGCGGGCGCCGGTGGCGGGGCCGCCGGTGGGGCGGGCGTCGTGCCGGCGGTGCCCGGCGCGCCGACGAGCCCGGAGGCGGCGCCGTGGGCGCAGCCGCAGGCGCCTGCGCAGCCCGTCGCGCCCACCGCGCCGAGCGAGTCGGCGGCGCCGCAGGCGCAGCCGAGCCAGCCCTGGGACCGTCCCGCCGCGCCCCCCGCGCCGAGCGAGCCGCAGGCGCAGCCGAGCCAGCCCTGGGACCGTCCGGCTGAGCCCACCGCGCCGACCACGCCCGCTGCGCCCGACGGCGAGCCCACGTCCGGCGAGCCCGACGGCGAGCCCACGCCCACGGAGCCCGACGGCGAGCCCAAGCCGCCGACGCAGCCGTGGGGCCCGCCGTCGAGCTGACGCCCACCATCGCACGCCCCGCACGACCCGCACGACCCGCACGACCCGCACGGCCCCGGAGCTCCTCGCCCCGGGGCCGTGCGGCGTTCCGGCGACGTCGGGCCGACGGCCTCACTAGGGTGTGCTCGACCCTGCCGACCCCCCGTCACCCCCCTGGATGCCGCATGCCCGCACGCCCGACCACCGGCCCCTCCACCGACGCCACCGCGAACCACCCCTTCCGCTGGCGGGTGCACGGCGACGGACGCACGGTGGCCTCGGGCACCGTCGTCAGCCCCGGCGAGCGGCTGAGCTGGCCGCGCACCATCGGCATCGGGATGCAGCACGTCGTCGCCATGTTCGGCGCGACGTTCCTCGTCCCGCTGATCACGGGCCTGCCGCCCGCGACGACGCTGTTCTTCTCCGGCATCGGGACCTTCCTGTTCCTGCTCATCACCCGGGGGCGGGTGCCGAGCTACCTCGGCTCGTCGTTCGCCTTCATCGCGCCGATCGCGGCCGCCAGCCAGAGCGGCGGGATGGCGAGCGCGCTGGGCGGCGTGGTGGTCGCGGGAGCGGTGCTCGCCGTCGTCGGCCTCGTGGTGAGCTGGGCCGGGCACGGCTGGATCGACGTGCTCATGCCGCCGATCGTGACCGGCACGATCGTCGCGGTGATCGGGCTCAACCTCGCGCCCGCGGCGTGGAACAACGTCAAGGTGGCGCCGGTCACGGCGCTGGTGACCATCCTCGCCGTCGTGCTCGTGACCGTGCTGTTCCGGGGCATCCTCGGCCGACTGTCGATCCTGCTCGGCGTGCTCGTGGGCTACGCGGTCGCGCTGGTGCGCGGCGAGGTCGTGTTCGACGAGGTGCGCGCCGCGGCCTGGGTCGGGCTGCCGCACTTCACGACGCCGACGTTCAGCCTGGCCGTCCTCGGCCTGTTCGTGCCGGTGGTGCTCGTGCTCATCGCCGAGAACATCGGCCACCTCAAGTCCGTCGCGGCCATGACGGGCGACAACCTCGACCCCATGGCAGGGCGCGCGCTCTTCGCCGACGGGTTCGCCACGGTCCTCGCGGGCCTCGGCGGTGGGTCCGGCACCACGACGTACGCCGAGAACATCGGCGTCATGGCGGCCACGCGGGTGTACTCGACGGCCGCGTACTACGTCGCCGCGGTGACCGCGTTCCTGCTGTCGCTGTCGCCCAAGTTCGGCGCGCTCATCGCGACGATCCCGGTCGGCGTGCTGGGCGGGGCGGGCACGGTGCTCTACGGCATGATCGGCGTGCTCGGCGCCCGGATCTGGGTCCAGAACAAGGTCAACTTCGCCGACCCCGTCAACCTCACGACGGCGGCGATCGCCCTGGTCGTCGGGATCGCCAACTTCACGTGGAGCGCGGGGCAGCTCACGTTCGAGGGCATTGCGCTCGGCACGTTCTCGGCGCTCGCGGTGTACCACCTCATGCGGTCCGTGGCCCGGTGGCGCGGGACGCACGACGAGCCGGCCTCGCCCGCGTCGGTGCCCTGACCGGGCCGGGTCCGTCCCGACCGGCCGCCTGATGGCGCCCTGACCTCGATCGGTGCCTCCCATCGTTCGCCTTGAGTGAACCCGACTCAACTCTCTTGGCACTCACCGCCACCGAGTGCTAAAACTGACATCAGCGGGACCGCACGGGGCAGTCCCACCGTCACGAGGAGCGACAGATGGCCAAGACCTACGACCCGTTCCGCGAGCTCGACCGCTTCGTCGGACAGATGCTCAACGCCGACCGCGCCGCCGCGCAGATGCCGATGGACCTGTACCGGTCCGGCGACCACTACGTGCTCACGGTCGACATCCCCGGGGCGGACCCGGGCACGATCGACGTCAACGTCGAGGACCGCACGCTGAGCATCCGGGCGCAGCGCACGGCCCCCGAGGCGAACGACGTGCAGTGGCTCGCCAAGGAGCGCCCGACCGGCACCTACGCGCGCCAGCTCACCGTCGGCCGCGGTCTCGCGCTCGACGCGATCAGCGCGAACTACCACGACGGCGTGCTCACGCTCACCATCCCGGTGGCGCAGGAGGCGAAGCCGCGTCGCATCGAGGTGCAGCACGGCCAGAGCGACGGAGGCGTCGTCCAGGCCGAGGCCGTCGAGGCCGCGCCCGCGAACGACTGAGTCGCCGCGTACAGGGCCTGACGCCCGCCGCGCTCGCAGCACCCCCGAGGGGCCGCCGTCCACCCGGACGGCGGCCCCTCGCCGTCGTGACTCGTCCCACCTCACCGGGAATGCGTTGGCCCTTGTCGGCGTTATGACGTAACGTGGGCGGCTCGTCCACGGCCGTGGTCACACCGGCCGGACGAGTCGACCGGGCACCCGCCCGGCACCCACGGGGAGCGTGGCGACGACGGATCGTCGCCGTGCCCCCTCCCGGACGTCACCGGCACGGTGCGCCGCCCACCTGGGCGAGCTGCGCCGTCGTGAGCGCGCACCCGCTGCGTTCCTCGGAACCCGACGACCGGGCCGCATGCACGCAAGGAGCAGTACCCATGACCACCATCCCGACCTTCCGACCGATCGACCGCACCGGCATGACCGACGAGGCCACCGCCGTGCTCGCCGTCACCGAGACCGTCCGCAGCCTCCTGGCCGGCGAGCTCGCCGGCGAGACCACCCTCACCGCGAGCCGGCCCGTGCCGATCGCGTTCCTCGACGACGGCCGCCGTGTCTTCCTCGTGGTCGACGACGGCCCCGGCCGTCCCGCCGACCAGCCCCGCTCCTGGGGCGTCGAGGTGCACACGGACGGCGACCTCGTCGGCGACGCGCCCGGCGCGCAGACGGCGGTGCGCACCACGCGCCGCCTCACGCCGCAGGCCGCCGCCGACGCCGCCCGCTACGTGCTGGCCGCCACGGCCGCCTGAGCCACCTGAGCCGCGCGGCGGCTCGAGCGCCCGCCCTCCGGACGGCGGCGCCCTACGCTCGGGTCGTGCAGCGCTACGACGTCGTCGTCCTCGGCGGCGGCCACAACGCCCTCACCGCCGCGGCCTACCTCGCGCGGGCCGGTCGGCGCGTCCTCCTGCTGGAGCGCGCCGACCACCTCGGTGGCGCCGCCGTGTCCGAGCGACCGTTCGACGGCGTGGACGCGCGCCTCTCGCGCTACTCCTACCTCGTCAGCCTGCTGCCCCGGACGATCGCCCGGGACCTCGACCTCGACGTCACCCTCGTCCGGCGCCGCTTCTCCTCCTACACGCCCGACCCGCACGACCCCGCCCGCGGCCTGCTCGTCGACTCCGCCGCCGACGCCGTCGCCCACCGGGCGGCGTTCGCGCGCGTGGGCGCGGAGCACGACGCCGAACCCTGGGCGCGCTGGTACGCCGGCACCGCGGCACTCGCCCGGGCGCTGGCACCGACCCTCATCCAGCCGCTGCCCACCCGGGCCGAGGTGCGCGAGCGGTTCCTCGCCGAGGCCGGTGTCATCACACGCACGGAAGCCGACGCCGAACCCGGAGCCGACGCCGACGCCGACGCCGACGCCGAAGCCGAGGCGCTCTGGCGCGACCTCGTCGAGCGCCCGCTCGGCGAGGCCCTGGACCGCCGCTTCGCGTCCGACCTGGTCCGCGGCGTCGTCGCGACCGACGCCCTCATCGGCACGTTCGCCGACCTCCACGAGCGCTCGCTCGCGGAGAACCGGTGTTACCTCTACCACGTGATCGGCGGCGGCACCGGCGACTGGGACGTCCCGGTCGGCGGCATGGGCACGGTCTCCGGCGCCCTCGCCCGCGCCGCGAGCAGCGCGGGCGCCGAGCTGCTCACCGGCGCCGAGGTCGTCGCGGTCAGCCCCTCGGGCGAGGTGCGCTTCACCCGGGCGGGCCGCACGCACGAGGTGAGCGGCGCCGTCGTGCTCGCGGGCCTCGCCCCGGCCGTGCTGGACCGCCTGCTGGCCGAGGACGCCGGCACCGACCCGGCATCGGCGACCGCCCCGGAGGGCGCGCAGGTCAAGGTGAACCTCGTCCTGGACCGGCTGCCGCGCCTGCGGGACACGAGCGTCGACCCCGCCGCCGCCTTCGCCGGCACGTTCCACGTGCACGAGCTCGCGAGCGAGCTGACCGCCGCGTTCGCGCGCGCGGCGGGTGGCGCCGTGCCCGACCCGCTGCCCTGCGAGATCTACTGCCACACCCTCAGCGACCGTTCGATCCTCGGGCCGGAGCTCGCGGCGTCCGGCGCGCAGACCCTCACCGTGTTCGGCCTGCACACGCCGCACCGGCTCGTCGCGGCGCACGGCAACGACGCGCTCCGCGAGGCGCTGCGGGACGCGGTCCTGCGAGCCCTGGACTCCGTCCTCGCCGAGCCGGTGCTCGACGTCGTCGCGCACGACGCCCACGGCAACCCCTGCGTCGAGGTGCGCACCACGCTCGACGTCGAGCGCTCCGTCGGCATGCCCGGCGGACACATCTTCCACGGGCCGCTCGCCTGGCCGTGGCGCGAGGACGCGGCGCCCGACGGCGAGCGCTCCCCCGCGCAGCGCTGGGGCGTCGCGACGGCGCACGAGCGGATCCTGCTGTGCGGGTCCGGTGCGGTGCGCGGCGGCGCGGTGTCGGGGCTCGGCGGGCACAACGCGGCGCAGGCCGTGCTGGAGCAGGCGTGACCCCCGCGCGACTGCGCGCGAGCGCGGTGGTGCGGATCGCCGTCGTGGCCCTCGTGGTGGCGGCGGAGACGTACCTCGTGACGTCGCTCGGGGACGCGTTCTCCCCCGCGAACCACTACTCCTACTTCACGGTGCTCTCGAACCTGCTCGGCGCCGTGGTGTGCGCGTGGGCGCTCGTGGCACCCGTGCCCGACGTCGTCCGCGGCGCCGCCGTGACCTTCCTCGGACTCACCGGGATCGTCTACAACACGATGCTGCGCGGTGTGGACGTGCAGACCGAGGGGTTCCCGAACACGGTGCTGCACGTCGTCGTGCCCATCCTCATGGTCGCCGACTGGCTGCTGGACCCGCCGCGCACGCGCACCACGCCGCGCCGCGTGGTGGCGTGGATGCTCGTGCCCCTCGCCTACCTCGCCTACACCCTCGTGCGCGGTCCGATCGTGGACTGGTACCCCTACCCGTTCCTCGACCCGCGCGACGGCGGGTACGCACCCGTGGTGCTGGGCAGCCTGCTCGTGGCCGTCGCGTTCTTCGCCATGGCGTTGCTGGTGGCGTGGGTGGGCAACGCGCTCGGCGGGACGGGCCCGAGGGGCCGCTCGGGCCGCTCGGGCCGGCGAGGGTGACGCGGGGCGGCCCCGCGCGGCACAGTGGGGCGATGCGCTTCGAGCGGCTCGTCGTGCCGGCCCCGGGCCGCACGGACTTCACGAACAACGTGTGGCTCGTCGGGGACGACGCGGAGGTCGTCGTCGTGGACGCGGCGCACGACGGCGACGCGATCGCCGACGCGGTCGGTGACCGGCGCGTCGTGGCCACCCTCGTGACGCACGGGCACTGGGACCACGTCGGCGCGGCGCCGCGGCTGCGCGCCCGCACGCACGCGCCCGTCCTCCTGCACGCGGCCGACCGCACCCTCTGGCACGAGTCGCTCGTGGACGCGCCCGACGGCGAGCTCACCGATGGCCTGCGGCTCGCCGTCGCCGGGGGCGAGGTCGAGGTGCGGCACACGCCGGGGCACACCCCCGGCTCGTGCGTCGTGGTCGCGTGGCCGGAGGGTGGCGGGGGTGACGGCGAGGAGCAGCGCGGGGCGGCCCGGCCGCTCGCCGTGATGACCGGCGACACCCTCTTCCACGGCGGCCCGGGCGCGACGCGCTGGCCCTACTCCTCGTTCGAGGGCATCGTCGCGTCGATCCGCGAGCGCCTGCTCGTCCTGCCGCCCGAGACCCCCGTGCACACCGGGCACGGCGAGGACACCACCATCGGGGCGGAGGCGGCCGACGTCGCGGCCTGGCTCGCGCGCGGCTGGTGAGCGGGCGGCGTCGGCGCCGGGCGCTGCTCAGCCCAGCGCTGCTCAGCCCAGCTCGGACAGCAGCACCGCCCACGTGCCGGGCTCGAGCGCCTCGAACACGTGCGCGACGTCGCCGGGGTAGGCGAGGTAGTCCCCCGGGGCGAGCTCGACCGGCTCGTCCGTCGGGCCCACGAGCGCCCGACCCGCCGCGAGCACCACGTGCTCCTGCGTCCCGCGCGCGTGCGGCGTCGAGCGTCGCGGCACGCCCGGCTCGGCCGTGATGCGGTAGGCGTCGCGTCGCGCCGTCGGCGGGCACGCGGCGAGCAGCGTTGCGGCGTAGGTCGCCTCGCCCGCGGGGACCCGTGGCCCCTCGCCCGCCCGGAGGAGTCGCACGGGCGAGGGTGGTGGGTCGACGAGCTCCGAGAACCGGACGCCGAGCGCGTCGCTGAGCGCCCAGAGGGTCTCCACGCCGGGATTGCCCTGACCGGCCTCGAGCGCCGAGAGCGTGGACTTCGCCACTCCGGCGCGGCGCGCGACCTCCGAGAGGCTCAGGCCGCTGCGCGTCCGCGCGGCGCGCAGGCCCGCAGCGACGAGCGCGCGCACGTCCGGGGCAGCCTCACGGTCGGCTCCGTTCGGCGACGTCGGTCCGCTCATGTGTTCACCCTAGCGGACCGTCCGTTCGGCTTGACGAACGTTCGGTCACCGCTGCACGATCCCCGCATGGCCCACGGACTGCGAGCGATCCGGGCGCTGTGGCACGACGTGCCCCGCGACCTGCGTCGCCCGATCCTGCTCATGTCGCTCGCCGTCGCCCTGGTCGGCGTGACCTACGGCGTGACCGGCGTCAGCGCCGGGTTCGCCGCCTGGCAGCTGCTGCTTCTCGCGCTCACCGTGCTCGCGGGCTCGGCCGAGCTGCTCTTCGTCGGCCTCGTCGGCGCCGGTGCCAGCCCGTGGCTCGCGGCAGCGGCGGGCATCCTCGTCAACCTGCGCAACAGCGTCTACGGCATGGCCGTCTCGCCGCTGCTGCCGCGCGGGTGGCGCCGGGCGCTCGGAGCGCACCTCGTGAACGACGAGACCGTCGCGTTCGCCACCTCGCCGGCACCGGCAGCCGCGCCGGTCCCCACGGCCCACCGCGGGCGGGTCGCCACGTTCTGGGTCGCCGGGATCGGCGTCGCGCTCGGCTGGCCGGTCGGCGCCGCGGTGGGCGCGGGCCTCGGGCTCGTCGTCTCCGACCCGCGCGTGTGGGGCCTGGACGCCGTGCTGCCCGCGCTGCTCGGCGCGCTCGCGGTGCCGGCGATCCGCGCGGGCCGCACGCTCGCCGTCGCCGTCCTCGCCGCGGTCATCGCCCTGGTGACCACGCCGCTCGTGCCCGCCGGGCTGGCGCCGGTGCTCGCCCTGGCGGCGCTCGCCGTCGTGCTCGTGCCCGGCCGCTCGTGGCCTGCCCAGAGCGACGCACCCGGCGGCCTCGCGTGAGCGCCGTCGTCGCCGCCGGCCTGCTCCTGGCGCTCGGCACGTACGCGACGCGCCGCCTCGGCGTCGAGCTCGGCGGCCGCGTGCTCGGCCGCGCCGCCCAGGTCGAGCAGCTGCTCGAGCAGGGCGTCGTCGCGCTCCTCATCGCCGTCACCGCCTCGGCCGCGGTGTACGACGGCGCCGCACCGGACGGGTGGGCACGTCCCGTGGGCGTGGGGCTGGCGCTCGGCGCGGCGGCCGTGCGCGCACCGCTCGTGGTGAGCGTGCTGCTCGGTGCCGGTGCGACCGCGCTGCTGCGCCTCCTCGGCCTGTGAGCCGTCCTGTGAGTTGGCCCTGAGCCGGCTCGCGAGATGGCCCCTGAGGTCGCCTCGGACCCCGTGCCCGTTCAGCCACCCGAAAGGGGGAGGCCCGCCCGGGGACCCGGACGTACCGTCACGCTCATGACCGCATCTCAGGAGGACCTGGAGACCATCGCGGGTCTCGTCAAGAAGGCCCGGACCGCGTTCGTCACCACCGTCGGACCCGAGGGCGAGCTGCTGAGCCGGCCCCTCGCCGTCGTCGAGCGGGACTTCGACGGCACGCTGTACTTCCTCGTCGCCGAGCCCTCCCCGAAGACGGCCCAGCTCGAGGCGCACCCGCACGTCAACGTCGCGATCACCGCGGGCGACAGCTACCTCTCGATCGCCGGGACCGCGTCGGTCTCGCGCGACCAGGCGAAGATCGACGAGCTGTGGAACCCGCACGCGGAGGCCTGGTTCGAGGGCGGCCGCGAGGACCCGGCCGTCGCGCTGCTCAAGGTGGACGCGGACTCCGCCGAGTACTGGACCATGGACGACCCGAAGCCGGTGGCGCTGGTCAAGTACGCCGTCGCGATGGTCAAGGGCGAGGAGCCCGACGTCGCGACCAACCGCTCGGTCGACCTCTAGCCGCGCTGCCGCCCAGCGCCCGACGCGTCCCAGACCGTCGGTGACTCCCGCCCCCGGGCAACCCGTCGCGCGCGGCCGGGAGTCACCGACACCAGGGCGCGGCGCGGTGGGCACGTGCGTGACGGCGCCGCCGCCGAGCCGCCGATGCCGGGTGCGCTACGGCGTCGGGTGCCGCGCGTCGTAGCGCAGGAAGCCGCGCTGGCCGAACGCGACGGCGAGCACCGCGAGGATGCACACGATCCCGCCGCCGACGGCGGCCGACGCCTCGCCGAACCGGGTCGCGGCCGACCCGAGCACGAGGTCGCCGAGCCGCGGGCCGCCGGCGACCACCACGATGAACACGCCCTGGAGGCGGCCCAGCAGGTGGTCCGGCGTGGCCGACTGCATCACCGTCTGGCGGAACACCGCGCTCACCGCATCCGCGGCGCCCGCGCCGGCGAGGAACAGGCCCGCGACGATCGCGACGGGTACGAGCAGCGACGACGGCGAGGTCCGCCCGGCCGCCATGAGTGAGAGGCCGAACCCCACCGCACACACGCCGAACGCCACGATCGCCACGACGATCGCGACGCCCTGGCGGCGCACCCGGCCCAGGCCGCCGGACAGCGCGCTCGCCAGCACCGACCCGATCGCGATGGCCGCCGTGAGGCCGCCCGTGGTCGTCTCGCCGCCGCCGAGGATCACCGCGCCGACCGCGGGGAACATCACGCGAGGCATGGCGGTGACCATGGCGATGATGTCGAGCACGAAGGTCGTGCGCAGGTTCGGCCGCGTGCGCAGGAACTGCAGGCCCTCCCACACCGCCGCGAAGCCGGCCTGACGGCGGGGGGCGGGCTCGCCGTCGGCGGCCGTGGGGTCGGCCGGCAGCACGGCGGCGGCGTCCGCGTCCGCGTCCAGGGGTGGGAGCCCGGGCGCCGCCGCGATCGGCGTGCCCGGCGGCATCGCCGGGAGGCGGAGCAGCGCGTAGAGCGCGAACCCGAAGAGCACGACGTCGAGCGCGTAGGTCGCCGCGTAGCCCACCGACGCGGCGAGCACGGCCCCGAGCAGCGGGCCGACCGTGAGGCCGAGGGAGCCGGTGAGGGTGCCGAGCGCGTTCGCGGCGGGCAGCAGGTCGCGCCCGACGAGCCGCGGGATGATCGACATCCGGGTGGGGACGTTGACCGCCGAGCCGGCCGACTGGATCGCGACGAGCAGGTAGAGCACCCAGGGCTGCTCGAGCTGCAGCGCGGCCTGCACGACGAGCCCCACGGTGGCCGAGATCATCACGACGCCGGACACGAGGGCGACGGTGCGCCGGTCGAACGCGTCGGCCAGCGCGCCGCCGTACAGGCCGAGCACCACGAGCGGGACGAGGGCCGCGATGCCCAGGATGCCGACCGCGAACGTCGAGGACGTCTGCTCGTAGATCTCCAGGCTGACCGCGACCTGCGTGACCATCGTGCCGATCTGCGCGAGGCCGAGGCCCCACCACAGGCGGCGGTAGGCGGGTGAGACGTGGAGCGGTCGGGTGTCCAGGAGCAGGCGGCGCACCGACCCACGCTAGTCGGCTCAGGTGGTGCCGTCGCACGCCTCGACGCCGGGGGCGAGAGCCCTGGTGAGGAGGCCGTGGTCGTCGGCGGCCGTTCCGGAGAGCAGCTGCGCGACCTCGTCAGGGTCGGTGACCGCGCTGCACGCGTCCGTCGGCCAGTAGACCTCGAGCCGTGTGACGGGAACCTCGCGCACGCCCGTCGTGTACCTGACGACGGTGTCCTGCATCTGCCGCATGAGCTCGCGTGCGTCACGCTGGCGCTGGCTGTAGCGCGAGGCCGGGTCGCCGTCCGCGTCCACGTCCAGACCGTAGGCGGAGGCGACGACGGCGGGCTCGCCCCGGTAGTCGAGGACCGTCGTCGCGAGGTCCGTGGTGGCCCAGACGCCGAGATCGCCGTCGAGCTCCCCGACGTGATGGGCGAGGTCTGCGGCCTGGGCGGCCAGGAGACCGAGGGCGCACGGGGAGAGCTGCCCGGCCCAGAGCGTGGGGACGTCCGGGACCGCGGGCCACGGCCACGCCATCGCGGGCACCATCTCGGCGGCCCGGGCGCCGGGCCGCAGGGTTCCGGCCGCGAGCACCGCGGTGAACCCAGGTGCCGGCGGTGCGTCGGTGAGGGCCGCGCTCGCGGTGGGCTCGCCGTCGGGCCGCTCGCCGTCCCAGCCCTCGACGTCCATGATCGCGACGCGTCCGTCGGCGTAGACCACGACGCGGGAGAAGTTCGTGACGGCGTCGAGGGCGAGGACGTCGGCCTCGCCGAGCCCGTCGAGCGTGACGTCCGTGGCCGGCTCGACGACGGCGCAGGACGATCCCGGCTCACCGCCAGGGCCGTCGGTCGCACAACCGGTCAGAGCGGCCGTGCCCAGCATCGCGAGCACGGCGAGCGACCGCGTGGTGCCGGGGCCGTTCGTGCCGGGGCTTCTCCTGCCGGGCCGGTTCATACCGGGTCTGTGTCGCACCTCCGCCGGGCCTTGCACCCGTAGGGCGGCCAGCGTGTCCACCCTCGGGCGTGCGTCAGCCGACCTGCGTGCCGAACGCGAGGCCGAGGAGATAGGTGGCGGCCGCCGCGCCCCAGCCGATCGCGAGCTGGCGCAGCGCCCGGCGCAGCGGCGGACCGCCCGAGAGCACCCCGACGATCGCACCGGTGACGAGCAGCGCGACCCCCACGAGGATCGCCGCCACGAGCACGGCCGAGCGGCCGGTCAGGCCGAACAGGTAGGGCAGCACCGGAACGACGGCGCCCGCCGCGAAGAGCCCGAAGCTGGAGAACGCAGCCGACCAGGCGCTGCCGATCTCCTCGAACTCGGTGTGCAGGTGGCGCGGCTGCACCGAGTCGGGCCGGTAGCTCGTGATCGCGCGCTCGGCGTGCACGCGCGCGTCCTCGGGCGACTCCCCGCGGGCGCGGTAGACGAGCGCGAGCTCGTTGTGGTCGAGGTCGAGGTGCGGGTAGACGGTCCGCGAGAGGGGGTCCGGGGTCGAGGCCTCGAGCAGCTCCCGCTGGCTGCGCACGGACACGAACTCCCCCGCACCCATGGAGAGCGCGCCCGCGAGCAGGCCGGCGAGCCCCGTGGCGAGCACCACGCCGGTCGAGATGCCCGTGGCGCCGATGCCGAGCACGAGGGCGAGGTTGGACACGAGGCCGTCGTTCATCCCGAACACCGCAGCCCGGAACGAGCCCGACATCTGTGCGCGGCCGCGCGCCGCGAGCGTGCGCACCACCTCGGCGTGGATGCGCTCGTCGGCCACCATCTGCGGCGTCGCGTCGCGCTCGGTGGCGTACGTGGACCGCGCCTCGACGCGCTGCACGAGCGCCAGCACGAAGACCGACCCGAACCGGCGCGCGAACCAGCCGAGCACCCGGCTGCGCAGGGGCAGCCGCTGCCGGTCGCCGGCGTGCTCGCCGAGGAGGTGGAGCCAGTGCTGCTCGTGCCGCTTCTCGGCCTCGGCGAGCGCCAGGAGGATCGCCCGCTCCTCGCCCGTGCGGCGGGACGCGAGGTCCGTGTAGATCTGCATCTCGGCGCGCTCGTCGGCGAGGTAGCCGCGCCAGCGCCGGATGTCCGCGGCCCGCGCGCTCGTCCGCAGGCCCTCGGCCGACGGAGTCGGGGTCGGCGGGGGGAGATTGGGGGCGGGCGGCTGCGGGGCCGTCCCCTGCGAGGCCGGGGTCGGCGCGGGGGGCGTCGACGGGGCAGGGGTCGACGCGGGAGGGGACGGCTGGGACGTCCCCGCCGCCGGCTCTGGGGAGGTCACCGGGTCATCCTGACGGCGCGTTGGGGCCGCTCGCAACGTGTCGGGGAGCCGAACTCCTGCGCGCGGCCACCCGGCGCTGCGGGCCCACGCCCGGACGTCGGTGGTCGGCGTTAGCGTGAAGAGGTGTTCATCCTCTCCGGTCGCGACGCCGTCGCCGACTCTCCCACCGTGGTCTACTCGCCCACGGACGTGACGCTCGCGGACTGCCCGTTCCGCCTGCTGCGCACGCTCGACGGCGTGCTCGGGCGCGCCGAGCGCCTGGCCGAGGTGGACGACCCGATGCTGCGCCGAGCCGCCCTCCTCGGCGACGCGCACGAGGCGCGCGTGCGGCTCGCCTACGAGGAGCAGTACGGGACGTACGACGGCGTGATCCCCCGCGGCGTCGCGGCGATCGAGCCGGAGGGCGACTTCCGGGCGACGATCGCCACCGCGAGGGAGCAGACGATCGCGGCGCTGCGCGGCGGCGCCGACGTGGTGTTCCAGGCGACGTTCTTCGACGGGCGGTTCTACGGACGCGCCGACTTCCTCGTCAAGGACGGCGACGGCGGCGGCGAACGCCAGGCGAGCTCGACGCCCCGGCCGCGCTACGCCGTCGTGGACACGAAGCTGACCGCCAAGGTGCGCGGCACGGCCCTGCTCCAGCTTGCCGCGTACGCCGACCAGCTCCTCGCCCTCGACGTGCCGATCACCGACCGGGTGTGGCTGCACCACGGCAACGGCGTGCGCAGCGACCACCTGCTCGCCGATCTCCTCGAGGTCTACCGCGGCGAGCGGCGGCTCGTGGAGGGCCTCATCGACGCCCACGTCGCGCTCGGGCGTCCCGTCTCGTGGCAGGAGTGGCGCGATGGCGACGCCGAGCCTGCCGAGCTCGCGCTCCTGCCCGCCGGTCTCGGCGTCCGTCGGCGCGCGTGCGGCCGGTGCGAGGCGTGCACGCCCGAGGTGGAGCGGACCGACGACGTCCGGCTCGTGCACGGCATGAAGGCGGTGCACCGCACGCGGCTGTTCGCCGCCGGCGTGCACACGGTGGCCGAGCTCGGCGCACTGCGCACGCCGGTGCCCCGGATCCCGCCGCTGGTCCAGGACCGGCTCGTCCGCCAGGCGGCCGCCCAGGCCGGGCAGCGCGCGCGGATCGCCGCGGTCGAGGCGGCCGGCTGGACCCTCGGTCCGGGCGCGCGGGTCGTGACGCCCGACGGCGAGCCGCTCGCCGACGTCGACCCCGCGGCGTCCGCGGCGCTCGAGCCGGTCGTGCGGTTCCAGGTGCTCCAGCGGGAGGGCCGGCACGTCCTGGCCGCGCTGCCCGCGCCCGACCCGGGCGACGTCTACTTCGACTTCGAGGGCGACCCCATGTGGGCGCCGCACGGCGCGCTCGAGGGTGGCCTGGAGTACCTGTTCGGGCTCGTCGAGGAGGGCGAGCAGGAGCGGTACGTCGCGTTCTGGGCACACGACCGAGCGCAGGAGAAGGCGGCGCTCGTCGACTTCCTCGCCTGGCTGCAGCGGCGCCGCGCGCGCTTTCCCGGGATGCACGTCTACCACTACGCGTCCTACGAGAAGACCGCGCTCGAGCGGCTGGCCGAGCGGCACGGCGCGGGGCTGGAAGAGGTGCTCACGCTCGTGCGCGAGGGCGTCCTCGTGGACCTCTACCCGGTGGTGCGCAACGCCGTCGTCGTCTCGCAGCCCTCCTACGGCCTCAAGTCGCTCGAGCCCCTCTACATGGGCGCCGAGCTGCGCGACGCGGGCGGCGTGACGACCGGCGGCGACTCCGTCGTCGCCTACGCCGAGGCCGCGGCCGCGCGCGGGGCGGGCGAGCCGGGCGCCGAGGAGGCCTTTGCCGCGGCCATGGCGGAGATCGCCGACTACAACCGGTACGACTGCGTCTCCACCCGCCGACTGCTGCTCTGGCTGCGCTCGCTGGCCGGCGCCGGAGCCGGCGTCACGTCGCAGCCCGTCTCGACCGCGGAGTCTTCGGCGCGCGGCCCGGCGCCCGTCGGCACACCCGGCCCGGCCGCCGACCTGCCCGCGTCGCCCGCCACGCCCGGCCCGACGGCGAGCCCCGAGATCGGCCTTCGTCCCACCGGCGAGCAGCGCCTCGTGGGCGCGCTCCTCGCCGCCGCGGGCGAGTCGCCCCGCTCCGACGACGACCAGGCGTTCGCCCTCCTCGCGGCGGCCGTCGACTACCACCGGCGCGAGCAGGCTCCGGGCTGGCGCGAGCACTTCGAGCGGCTCGCCCAGCCGCGCGACTGGTGGGCCGAGACGCGCGACGTGCTCAGCGTCGGCGACGGGCCCGAGGCGGTCGAGGTGGTCGAGCCGTGGTCGACCGCCGGGCGCTACCGCCGGCGGCGGCTGCGCCTGACCGGCACGCTCGGGCCGGCCAGCTCCCCCGACGCCGGCCGCGACGTCTTCTGCCTGCACCCCGCCGGTGCCGCCGAGGGCCTGCGGATCGGCACCGGCGCGGCCTACGCCGCCACGAACGCGGTCCTCGCCGAGGTCTCGGTCTCACCCGACGGCACGCGCGCCGTGTTCGAGGTCATCGAGCGGGCGCCGGCCGAGTTCGCCGAGGGTGTCGGCGTCGACGCGACCCCGGTCGCCGTCGTGCCCGGCGCCCCCGTGCCCACCAAGAACCCGCACGCGGCGATCGTCGACGTCGCGGCCCACGCCGCGGGACTCTCACCGCGCGATCTGGACGCGCTCCCCGCCGGTGCCCCCACGCCGTCGGGCACGCCGGCGCTGTCGGACACCGCCGCGGTCGAGCTGCTCCGACGCCGCACGCCGCGCCTGGCGGGCGGGGGCGCGCTGCCGCCGCTCGGGGAGGACCGCGCCGCCACGATCGCGCGGGCGACCGCCGCGCTCGACCGCTCCTACCTGGCCGTGCAGGGGCCGCCGGGCAGCGGCAAGACGCACGTCGGCGCGCGGGTCATCGCGCGGCTCGTGCAGCAGCTGGGCTGGCGGGTCGGCGTCGTCGCGCAGTCGCACGCCGTGGTGGAGAACCTGCTCGACCAGGTGGTCGCCGGTGGGCTCGACGCGGCCCAGGTCGCCAAGAAGCCCGCCACCACGCCGGACCTGTCCGACCCCGCCGTCGTCCCGCCGCCGTGGACGATGCTCGGGCCGGACGCGCACGCGACCTTCCTCGCGCAGCACGCCTCGGACGGGTGCGTCATCGGCGGCACGATGTGGGACTTCACCAACAGGTCACGGATCGCCGACGGCGAGCTGGACCTCCTCGTCGTCGACGAGGCCGGGCAGTTCTCGCTCGCGAACACGCTCGCCGCGTCCACGTCGGCGCGGCGGCTCCTGCTGCTGGGCGACCCGCAGCAGCTGCCGCAGGTGAGCCAGGGCCACCACGACGAGCCCGTCGACCAGTCCGCGCTCGCCTGGGTGACCGGTGGGGAGCCGGTGATGCCGCCCACGCACGGCTACTTCCTCGACCGCTCGTGGCGCATGCACTCGGCGCTGTGCGCCGCGGTCTCCGACCTGGCCTACGCAGGCCGGCTGCGCTCGGAGGTCGACGTCACCGACGTCCGGCACCTGGACGGCCTCGCGCCGGGCGTGCACCGGCGGCCGGTCGCGCACCGTGGCAACAGCTCGGCGTCCACGGAGGAGGCGGCCGAGGTCGTCCGGCTGGTGCGCGACCTCATCGGCCGGCCGTGGCGGCCCGACGGCGAGAGCGCGCCGCGCCCCACCGAGTCCCGCGACGTGCTGGTCGTCGCCGCCTACAACGCGCAGGTCGCCCTCGTGCGGGCGATGCTCGACGACGCCGGCCTGCCCGGCGTGCGGGTCGGCACGGTCGACAAGTTCCAGGGCCAGGAGGCCGCCGTCGCGATCGTGACGCTCGCGGCGTCGTCGGCCCGGGAGATCCCGCGCGGCGTCGGGTTCCTGCTGGACCGGCACCGGCTCAACGTGGCGGTGTCGCGCGGCCAGTGGGCCGCGGTGCTCGTCGCCTCGCCCGCGCTCGCCGACGGCGTGCCGCTCGACGGCGACGCTCTCGCCGACCTCGGCGCCTACCTGCGCCTGTGCGCCCGGGCACCCGTGCTCGACCTCCGCGAGCCGCAGCCGCTCGGCGCATAGCGGAGCGGGCGCGGCGCCGGTGCGGCGCCGGTGCGGCGCGCAAGCTCGACCGGCGCCGGTGCGGCGCGCAGTCTCGACCGGCGCCGGTGCGGCGCGCAGTCTCGACCGGCGCCGGTAGCGTGTGCTCACCGCACGCGGGCGCCGAGTCGACCGCAAGCACGCGAAGGCCCCCCGCCCTGCTGGGCGGGGGGCCTCCTCTCCTCCTGGCAGCGATCGGCGTCAGCCCTTGACCGACCCCGCCAGAAGCCCTCGGACGAAGTACCGCTGCAGCGAGAAGAACACCACGAGCGGCACGATCATCGAGATGAACGCACCCGCGGTGAGCAGGTGCCACTGGCCGCCGCGCGAGCCCGCGAGCTCGGCGATCGCCACCGTGATCGGGCGGCTGCCGGTGTCGGTGAACGTCAGGCCGACGAGCAGGTCGTTCCAGACCCAGAGGAACTGGAAGATCCCGAACGCGGCGATCGCCGGGACGAGGAGCGGCAGCAGCACCTGGAAGAAGATCTTCACGTGGCCGGCGCCGTCCACCCGGGCCGCCTCGACCAGCGCGGGCGGGATGTCTTTCATGAAGTTGTGCAGCAGGAAGATCGCCAGCGGCAGGCCGAACATCGCGTGCGAGATCCACACCGACCAGAAGGTGCCGTTGATCCCCATGTCGACGTACGCCTTGAGCAGCGGCACGAGCGCCACCTGAAGCGGCACGACTTGCAGCGCGAACATCGCCACGAACAGGAAGTTGCGCCCCTTGAAGTCGATCCACGCGAACGCGTAGGCCGCCAGCAGCGCGATCGTGATCGGGATGAGCACGGCCGGCAGCGTGATGACGAACGAGTTGACGAAGAACGGCCCCAGACCGCCGGACCCGGACCAGGCGGTCTCGTAGTTCTGGACGGTGAACGGACCGGTCAGGCCGGTCCACCAGCCGCTGCGGCGGATGTCCAGCTCCGGTCGGAACGAGGTCACCAGCAGGCCGACGGACGGGATGGTCCACAGGATCGCCACGAGGATCGCGACGGCCGACGCCCAGGGCGAGGACAGGCGCGAGGCGGCGGACTCCGACCGTTCGGCGATCTTCGAGCGACGCAGCCGCCCACGGCGCCGCTCGTCACCTCCGCCGTCGGCCGTCTCGACGAGAGTCGTGGACTCGATCGCGGGATAGCTCATCGGATCTCCTCCACCTTCTTCATCTGCCCGATGTTGTAGACGACGATCGGGATGACCAGGACGAACAGGATGACGGCGAGCGTGGCCGCGAGGCCCTGGTTCGCCTGCCGGAACTGCTGGGTGTAGAACTCGTTCGCCACGACCGACGTGCCGAACTGACCACCGGTCATCGTGCGGACGATGTCGAACACCTTGAGCGTGCCCATCGCGATCGTCGTGAGCACGACGACGAGGGCAGGCCGGACGCTCGGGATCGTGATGTAGCGGAACATGCTCATGCCCTTGAGCCCGTCCAGCCGCGCCGCCTCGATGATGTCGTCGGGGATCGCCTTGATCGCGGCCGAGAGGATGGTCATCGCGAAACCGGTCTGGATCCAGATCATCACGACGATGAGGAAGAACGTGTTCCACGGCTGGGTGGAGAGGAACTGCTGCGGCTCGCCGCCGAGCCACACGATCACCTGGTTGAGCAGACCGGTCTGCTTCACACCGGGCTGGTTGGGCTTGAACTCGTAGACGAACTTCCAGATGATCGAGGCGCCCACCATGGAGATCGCCATCGGCAGGAAGACCAGCGCCTTGGCCACCTTCTCCCCGCGGGTGCGGTCCACCAGCACGGCGTAGATCAGGCCCAGTGCCGTCGAGAGCAGCGGCACGAGGATGACCCAGATCGCGGTGTTGCGCAGCACGAGCAGGAGCTCGGGGTTGCTGAACGCCTGAGAGTAGTTGTCGAGGCCGACCCAGGCGCTGCCGTTCTTGTTCTTGAACGAGTTGATGATCGTGAGGATCGCGGGATAGATCAGGCCGATCGTCACGAGGATGATCGCCGGGCCCGCGAAGGCCACGGCGACGACGGTGCCGCTGATCCGCTTGGGGCGGTCGACGGCGAACAGGATGAGGGCCATGACGGCGGCGAACAGGAGGATCGCGATGACCATCACCACGATCTTCTCGCCCGCGGCCTCAGGCCGGAGCAACCAGTCCATGAAGGGGCTCCCTCCCGCCGGCGACGTCACCGGCGGATGCGTGTCCGACCTCGCGGCCGGAGAGGTGGGCTGACTCGAGCAGGACCTCGAGACTGGCTCGGCACGAGTGCCGAGGTGGAACGAGGGGGCCCACCAGGAGGTGGACCCCCTCGAACCGGTGCTACGGGTGAAGCGGGGTGCCGGCGCTCAGCCGGCGCTGTGCCGTTCGACGGGCGATCAGCTGCTGGCGGGCCAGGAGGCCTCGATCGTGTCGACCACCGTCTGGGTGTCCGTGCCGGTCAGCCAGTTGACGATGCCGGTCCAGAACGTCCCGGCGCCGACCTCGCCGGGCATGAGGTCCGAGCCGTCGAAGCGGAACACGGACTCCGGGTCCTGGAGGATCTGGGCGTTGAGCTTGTCGAACTCGGTCGCGAGGTTCTCCGGGTCCAGGCCCTTGTTGGCGCTGACCCAGCCGCCGGTGTCGGTGGCCTTCGCCTTGGCGTTGGCCCACTCCGGGGAGGACAGGTAGGTCTGGAACGCCTGGACCTCGGGACGGTCGGCGAACGCGGCCACGAACTCGCCGCCGCCGAGGACCGGCTTGCTCGTGCCGTCGCCCGGGAGGTAGAACGCGTAGACGTCGCCGTCGGGGGCCACGTTGGTGCCCTCGGGCCACTGCGTCGCGTAGAAGTTCGCGGCGCGGTGCATCCAGCAGGTGCCGTCGAGGATCCCGAAGCCGGCGTCCGTCCACGTCGTGGTGGCGATCGAGTCGACGCCGCCGAGGCCGGCGTTGACGAACTCCGGGTTCTTGAGGATCTCGCCGGCGGTGTCCCACGCGTCGACGATCTGCGGGTCGTTGAACGGGATCTCGTGGGTGACCCACTGGTCGTAGACGTCGGGGCCGGCGGTGCGCAGCACCACGTCCTCGATCCAGTCGGTGCCCGGCCAGCCGGTCGCGTCACCGGACTCGACACCGGCGCACCACGGCATTGCGCCGTTGCCCGCCTTGGCCTCGTCGGCGATCGTCTGCGACAGGGTGATCATGTCGTCCCACGTCTCCGGGATCTCGTAGCCCGCGTCCTCGAACATCGAGGGCGAGTACCAGACGAAGGACTTCACGTTGGCGCCGAGCGGAGCGGCGTAGAACGTGCCGTCGACCGAGCCGTAGTCCTTCCACTTCGGGTCGTAGTACTCGTCCACGTTCGCGGCGGTCTGCTCGGGCGCCGCCACGATCTTGTCGCCGTACTGCGTGACGATCGTGTTGAGCAGGCCCGGCTGGGGCAGGTACGCGACGTCGGGCAGGTTGCCCGCCTGGATCCGCACCAGGAGCTGCGCCTCGAACTCGCGCGAGCCCTCGTAGTTGATGGTGACGCCGGTGCAGTCCTCGAACGGCTTGTACGACGCGATCTGCTGGTCCGACTCCGGCTCCACGATCGACGTGTAGACCGACACGCTCGTGCCGCTCAGGTCACCGAACTCCTCGTACGGTGCGCAGTCGATCCCCTCGGCCGAGCCACCACCGCCATCGCCCGTCGTGTCGCCCCCACCGGTGGCGTCCCCACCGCCACCGTCGCCGCTCGAACACGCGGCAAGAACGAGTGCGAGCGAGCCGGCAGCCACGATGGCAGCGCTCCCACGCAAACGTCGCATCCCAATCGATGAGGTCATCTTGTTGCTCCTCCACAGCGTCGTGGTTCGCCGCCCCCGGTCAGGCCGCGGCGATCCCCCGAAGGGGCTGACCGCCCGATACAACCCCGGGACAGCGCGCTGCGCAACTGACGAAACGATTCAGTGCCGTAACGGTTGCGTAACGGACGCCGTCGAATCGCAAGAATCCAGTAAAGACTTGCGGTGCCTTGCGAGCGAGCGTTCGACGCGGCGGCCACCGGGACCACGTGGGGCGCGCCGTCGGACACGTGGCCACGTCTACGGTGGACACGGCGACCGCAGCGTCCACGCGGCGCGCTCCAGGAGCCCCGTTGCCGCGCCCACGGTGGACGTGGCGACCGCGGCGTCCACGCAGCACGCGGCAAGAGCCCCGTTGCCGCGTCCCTGGTGGACGTGGCGACCGCGGCGTCCACGCAGCGCGCGCCAAGAGCCCCGCTGCCGCGTCCCTGGTGGACACGGCGACCGCAGCGTCCACGCAGCATGCGGCAGGAGCCCCGCTGCCGCGCCCACGGTGGACACCGCGACCGCAGCGTCCACGCAGCACGCACCAAGAGCCCCGCTGCCGCGCCCACGGTGGACACGGCGACCGCAGCGTCCACGCAGCACGCACCAAGAGCCCCGGGTGACGCGCCCCACGCAGGCCCGCGCACGCCCGTGGCGACCCCCGCGGGGACCGCCACGGGCCACGCGCAACCGGCGTCAGACCGCCGTCGTCGCCCCGATCTCCGCGCGCACCCGCCGGGCCGCCCCGACGAGCGCCTGCAGCGCCGCCGTCGTCTCGGCGTAGCCGCGCGTCTTGAGCCCGCAGTCCGGGTTGACCCACAGCGAGCGCTCGCCCACCGACTCCAGTGCGAGCCGGAGCAGCTCGGTGACCTCCTCCTCGGACGGCACCCGCGGGGAGTGGATGTCCCATACGCCCGGACCGATGCCGCGCTCGAAGCCGGCCGCCGCGACGGCGGGCAGCAGCGACATCCGCGAGCGGGCCGCCTCCACGGAGGTGACGTCGGCGTCGAGCGCGTCGATCGCCCCGAACACCTCTTCGAACTCCGAGTAGCACAGGTGCGTGTGCACCTGGGTGCGCACCGCCACCCCCGAGGTCGCGAGCCGGAAGGCCGCGACCGCCCAGGCCAGGTAGGCGTCCTGATCGGCGCGGCGCAGCGGCAGCAGCTCGCGCAGCGCCGGCTCGTCCACCTGGATCACGCCGATGCCGGCGGCCTCGAGGTCGGCGACCTCGTCGCGCAGCGCGAGGCCGACCTGCGTCGCGGTGTCGCCGAGCGGCTGGTCGTCGCGCACGAAGGACCACGCGAGGATCGTCACGGGCCCGGTGAGCATGCCCTTGACCGGCGCCGACGTGAGCGACGCCGCGTAGGTCGCCCAGGGCACCGTGATCGGAGCCGGTCGCGCGACGTCGCCCCACAGGATCGAGGGACGCGTGCAGCGCGAGCCGTAGGACTGCACCCAGCCCTGCTGCGTCACCGCGAAGCCGTCGAGCTGCTCCGCGAAGTACTGCACCATGTCGTTGCGCTCCGGCTCCCCGTGCACGAGCACGTCCAGCCCGAGCTCGGTCTGCAGCGCGATCACGCTGGCGACCTCGGCGCGCATCGCGTCCTCGTAGCCCTGTTCGGTGAGCTCGCCGCGGCGCAGCGCGGCCCGCGCCCGGCGCAGCTCAGCGGTCTGCGGGAAGGAGCCGATCGTCGTGGTCGGCAGCGCCGGCAGGTCGAGCACCGCCTCCTGCGCAGCGCGGCGCACCGCGTACGGCTCCCGCGTGAAGGACGACGGCGTGAGCGCGGCAGCCCGCGCCCGCACCTCGGGCCGGACCACGCCGGGCGCGCCGGCACGGTCGGCCAGGGCGGCCCGGGCCGCGGCGAACGCGTCGGGTGCGCCGTCGGCGCCGGCCGCGATCGCGAGCACCTCGGCCACCTTCTCGTCCGCGAACGCCAGCCAGCCGGCCACGCGCTCGGGCAGCAGCGGGGCGCCGGCCTCGTCGGCCACCGTGTGCGGGACGTGCAGGAGCGACGTCGACGTCGAGACCGTCGTCGCGCCCGCGCCCAGCGCAGCCAGCGCGGCGACCCGCGCGGCCGCCGCGTCGAGGTCGGTGCGCCACACGTTGTGTCCGTCGACCACGCCCGCGACCAGCGTGAGCGCGCCGAGGTCGGGCGCCTCGCCGTCGGGCACCTCACCCTTGACCAGGTCGACGCCCACGGCCTCGACGCCCGCGGTCGCGAGCGCGGCGAGCGCCTCACCGGGCAGCGTGCCGTAGGGCGCGGCGACAAAGATCGCCGGTCGCTCCTGCGCGGCGGCGAGCGCTGCGTACGCGTGCCCGACGGCGGAGGCGAGCTCCGCCGTCGTGCGCGCCCAGGAGTCGCTCACCAGGGCGGGCTCGTCGAGCTGCACCCACTCCGCGCCCGCCGCGCGCAGGTCCGCGAGGAGCGCGGCGTAGCCGGCGACGACGACGTCGAGCCGGTCGAGCGGGTCGAAGCCCGCCGGGGCGTCGGCCGCGGCCTTGGCGAGCAGGAGGAACGTGACGGGACCCACGAGCACCGGACGGCCGGCGACGCCGAGCGCCGCCGCCTCGCGGACGTGGTCGGCGCGGCGCGAGCCACGGTAGGCGAGCGAGGTGTCCGGGCCGATCTCGGGGACGAGGTAGTGGTAGTTGGAGTCGAACCACTTGGTCATCTCGAGCGGACCCTGCGCCGTCGTGCCGCGAGCGAGCGCCCACTCGACGGCGAGCGGCAGCGGCTGCACCGTCGCGCCGTCCCCCTCGGTCAGGAGCGGAGCGACCTCGGGGTCGGAGGCGAGCCGCGCCGGCAGCGCACCGAGTGCGAGCACGACGTCGAGCACCTGGTCGTAGTGGGCGAAGTCCAGCGGGACGGCGGCCGGCGCGGTGAGGCCGAGGTCGCGCAGGCGCGTCACGGCTGCGCGACGCACCTGAGCGGCGCTCGCCTCGAACGCGGCCTTGTCGGTGCGGCCGGCCCAGTGGTCCTCGAGCGCACGCTTGAGCTCGCGGCGGGGGCCGATGCGCGGGTAGCCGAGGATCGTGGCGGCGGGGAACGGGGTGGGCTGAGTGGTCATGGATGCTCTCCTGGAACGGGCGGTGGCGAGGAGAGGCTTCGTGCTCGCCGTTGGTCGGGTGAGGTCGAGTGACTGAGGGAGGCGGGTCAGGCCGGAGCCAGGACCTCGTCGAGCAGCCGCGTCACCGCGGCGTGCTGGTTGAACGTGTAGAGGTGCAGACCGGGGGCGCCCGCGGCGAGCACGCCGCGGACGAGGTCGGCGGTGCGCCGCACGCCGAGCGCGTACGCCTCCTCCGGGCCGCCGGCCGCCTCGAGCTCGGCGAGCAGCTCGGCGGGCTCGGGGATCCGGTTGAGCGCGCACAGCCTGCGGATCCGGTCGGGGTCGGTGAGCGGGAGCACGCCCGGCACGAGCGGCAGGACGATCCCGGCCGCGCGCGCGGCGCGCTGCAGCGCGACGTACGCCTCGACGTCGAAGAATACCTGGGTGATTGCGAAGTCCGCCCCCGCGTCCTGCTTGGCGCGCAGGGCGGTGAGCTCGTCGTCGCGCACCTGGAACTCGCCCGGCAGGCCGGGCACGGTGTAACCCGGGTAGGCGGCGACGGCGATGCTCACGCCGTCGCGCCGGGTGCGGCGAGCGACGAGGCGCTCGACCGGGCTCGCGGGCGGCAGGCCGAAGCGCTCCGCCTCCACCTCGCGGATGAGCGCGACGAGGTCGCACGCGCGCGCCAGGCCGTCACCCCCCGGCGACCACTCGCCGCCCTCGGGCGGGTCGCCGCGCAGCGCCAGGAAGTCGCGCACGCCCGCGTCGAGCAGGCCGCCGACGACGTTGCGCAGCTGCGACCGGCTGCGCCCGACACAGGTCAGGTGGGCGATCACGGGGACTCGGGTCTCGGCCAGCAGGTGCTCGACGAGCGCCTGCGAGCGCTCGGACGTGGTGCCCGAGGCGCCGTAGGTGACCGAGAAGTAGTCCGCCTCGCCGGCCGCCAGGCGCGCCGCCGTCTCGTGGACCTGCTCCTCGCCGCGCGGAGTGCGCGGCGGGTAGAGCTCGAAGCTGATCGTGGGTCGTGGGGCGCGGTAGAGCTCCGACGTGGTCATCGTCGCCTCCCGCTGCGCCACGGGTGGTGTGCCCGCATGGTGTCTCCATCGATCCTGGCGTGAGCACCCTTCCCGCGGGAGGCTTCCGTTGGGGGGTTGCTGCGGCGTCGACGAGCCAGGTCTCTCGGCCGCTCTGGATGGTGAGGGCGAGCCTAGCGCGGGCGTTCGCCCCCGTCCACGGACCGGATCGCGGTCCGCATCGCGAGACGCGGCGCGAGACGCGGCGCCGACGGCGTGACCTGCGTCGGCGGGACGGTGTGGCGGTCCGCCGAGCTCTCGCACGCGACCAACGAGCTGGCCGGCGTCACCGGCTGAGGCGATCTTCGCCGTCGGACCCCTCGCCCCGGACCTCTCGCCCGCCGGGCGAGGAGTCCGGGGCGAGCGTCGTTCACGGCGCGGGCTCTCAGACCCGGAACGTCGCCTCGCCGCGCTCGGCGAGCGCGGAGTCCAGCCGCGCCCGCATGCGCTCGGACATCGGCGGGAGGTTCCCGACGGCGAACCAGCGCGCCTCGGTGTTCTCCCCGTCGGCGGGGTGCGGGTCGCCGGACGCCCAGGTGAACCGGAAGGTGAGGTCGAGATACTGAGACCGGTCGCCGTTGTCGTAGACGACCTCCTCGGTCACCGAGACCGAGGCGAGCCGGGTCGCCGTCGCGACGACGCCGGACTCCTCGAGCACCTCGCGCGCGGCGGCGACGGCGGGCTCCTCGCCGGGGTCGATGATGCCGGTCACGGGCGTCCAGGCACCGTTGTCGGCGCGCCTCACGAGCAGGACCTCGAGCACGCCCCCGTCGCTGGAGTTCCGCCGCTCGCGGAGCACGACGGCGGTCACGCCGCTCAGCCAGAGCGGAGCGGTCCCGATGTGACGGCGCAGCTCGAGGACGAACTCCGGTGTGGGCATGCGAGCCAGGGTACGCAGGCTGGTGCCGTGGTTGCGCGAGTCAGGCGAGCTCGAGGCGGTACCGGGGGTGATCGGCGAAGACCTCGAGCACGAGGTCGGCGTACGTCGGGCCGGCGCCGGCCTCGAGCTCGCGGATCGCGGCCTGCGCCCGTGCGACGTCGAAGCCCGGACGGGCGATCTTCTCGCGCCACCAGGCGATCGTGGCGTCGACGCCGAGCGCCTCGCGCGAGTGGGCGAAGTCGCGCCACACGAAGGTCGGCGCCTCCTCGAGCCGAGCGAGCGTCCCGAAGCCGCCGTAGAGGACGTCGTTCAGCGCGTCGAGGCTGGCGCCCATCCGCCAGTCCTCGCCGGTCATGAGCAGGTCGTCGAGCTGGTCGTAGAGGTCGGCGATCGAGTCGATGCGCGCGCCGTCGATCACGAGCTCGGTCATCGGGTCAGGCTAGTGTCGCGTCCCACGTGGACACGGCCACCGCCACGTCCACCCCACACGCGGCAACCACCCGCCCGACGCGGCCCCGGTGGACACCGCCACCGCCACGTCCACCCCACACGCGCCGACCGGCACGGGAGACCTCAGACCGAGACGTCCCCGAGCCGGACGAGGAACACCGACGACGTGGCGGTGAGCGCCAGGGTCGCGAGGTCCGGGGAGAAGGCGAGGTTCGCCGTCGTGAACGGGGTGTGCAGCGTGCCGAGGTGGCGCGCGGGGCGACCGACCGCCGAGGGCGGCGCGAGGATCTCCACCCCCGCGGTGGACGAGCTCCAGATCCGACCCGTCGGGTCGACCCGGATGCCGTCGGGCCAGCCGTGGATCGTCTCGTGCACCACCCAGCGCCGGCCGAGCTCCGGCCCGTCGAGGCTCATGCGCACCACGAACCCGAGGATGTGGCTGGCCTCGGAGTCCGCGACGTAGAGCACGGACTCGTCGGGAGCGAACGCGAGTCCGTTCGGCGCGGGCATCGGCGGGGAGTGCCGCGTGACGTTGCGGACCCCGCCGACCATCCCGCGCGGATCCACGCGGTAGACGTGCGTGCCGTCGATCTCGGGTGATCCGCCGAACCCCTCGGTCGGCTTGTCGAGCCCGTAGCGGGGATCGGTGAACCAGACGGCGCCGTCGCTCGCGACGACGAGGTCGTTCGGGGAGTGGAACCGGGCGCCGTCGATCAGGTCCGCCACGATCGTCCACCGGCCGTCGTGCTCGCGCCGCACGACGGCGCGCTCACCGTGGCTCGCGGCCAGCAGCCGGCCCTGTCGGTCCACGGTGTGGCCGTTCTGGTGGAAGGACGGGTCGATCCAGACGCGCGCGCCGCGCGCGCGGTCCCAGGCGTGCAGGCGGTTGCCGACGACGTCGCTCCACACCAGCGTCGTGCCGAGCCACGCGGGTCCCTCGAACCACGTGCCGCCGGAGGCCACCTCCTCCAGCGTGGCGGCGCTGTGGAACAGCGCGCGGACGGAATCGTCGACGACGTCGAGCTCGAGTCCGGTCACCGGCTCACCCTAACGAGCGGTGCCTGGCAGGCTGGTCCCATGACGTCGACGACGACCCCCGCCGCCCACCCGTTCGCAGGCGCCCCCTTCCTCGACCCCGCGCTGCCCGTGGCCGCCCGGGTCGCCGACCTCGTGGGCCGGATGACGCTGGCGGAGAAGGTCGGCCAGATGATGCAGCTCCCCGCCGGGGGCTACCAGGGGGACGACGACCCCGACCTCGTACGTCGGCTCGTCGTGGACCACCACGTCGGCTCGATCCTGCACGCCTCACCCGAGTCGCTCGCGAAGGCGCACGACCTCGTCGCCACCACCCGGCTGCGGATCCCGCTGCTCGTGGGCGAGGACTGCATCCACGGGCACTCCTTCTTCCGCGGCGCGACGATCTACCCCACGCAGCTCGGCATGGCTGCGACGTGGGACACCGACCTGGTCGAGCGGGTCGCGCGCGCGACGGCGGTCGAGGTCGCCCCGACCGGCGTGCACTGGACCTTCTCGCCCGTCCTCTGCATCGCGCGCGACCTGCGCTGGGGTCGCGTGAGCGAGACGTTCGGCGAGGACCCCCATCTCATCGGCGAGCTCGCCTCGGCGATGGTCCGCGGCTACCAGGGCGACGGCCTCGCGGACCCGACGGCGATCCTCGCCACCGCGAAGCACTTCGCCGCCTACTCCGAGACGCAAGGCGGGCGCGACGCGTCCGAGGCGGACGTCTCCCACCGCAAGATGCTGTCCTGGTACACCCCGCCGTTCGAGCGCGTCGCCCGAGAGGGCTGCGCGACGTTCATGCTCGGCTACCAGGCGCTCGACGGCGTGCCGATCACCATCAACCACTGGCTGCTCAACGAGGTGCTGCGCGGGCAGTGGGGCTACCAGGGGATGCTCATCACCGACTGGGACAACGTCGGCCAGCTCGTCCGCATCCAGCGGATCTCCCCCGACTTCGCCGACGCCGCCGCGCGCGCCGTGCTCGCGGGCAACGACATGGTGATGACCACACCGGAGTTCTTCACCGGCGCGCAGGACGCCGTCGCGAAGGGTCTGCTCCCGGAGGAGGCGATCGACGCCGCTGTGGGCCGCATCCTCACCCTGAAGTTCCGGCTCGGCCTGTTCGAGGACCCGCGCCGCCCCGACGTCGCCCTCCAGGCCACCGCGATCGGCACCGCCGAGCACGCGGCGCTCAACCTCGAGATCGCGCGGCGCAGCCTCGTGCTGCTGCGCAACACCGGCGGCACGCTGCCGCTCGCGAGCACCCCCGCCGAGGCGACCACGCCCGACGGCGAGCCCACCCGGGTGCGTCGGCTCGCCGTCGTGGGTCCCAACGCGCACGACGAGCACACGATCCTCGGCGACTGGGCCGGGGCGTCCGGGCAGGCGCCGTGGCTCAGCGACGGGCACCCGCGCGAGATGACGACCACCGTGCTGGACGGGCTGCACGCCGTCGCGCCCACTCACGGCTGGGACGTCGCGCACGCGCGCGGCGCCGACATCTGCTCGCACGGGCCGGACCCGCTCGGGGCCTTCTTCCCCGACGGCCAGCCCCGCCCGCCGGTGGTGCTGCCCGCCGCGCCGGACGCCGCGCTCATCGAGGAGGCCGTCGCCGTCGCGCGCGAGGCCGACGCGATCGTCGCCGTCGTCGGCGACCGGATCGAGCTCGTCGGCGAGGGTCGCTCGACGGCGACGCTGGAGCTGGTCGGCGGGCAGATCGCGCTGCTCGACGCCGTGGCCGAGGTCGCGACGCAGCGCGAGGTGCCGCTCGTCGTGGTGGTCCTGGCGAGCAAGCCGCTCGTGCTGCCGCCGTCGGTCGAGGCCGCGAGCGCCGTGGTGTGGGCCGCGAACCCCGGGATGCGCGGCGGGCAGGCCGTGGCCGAGCTGCTGTTCGGCGACGTCGAGCCGACCGGGCGGCTGCCGCTGTCCTGGCCGCGGCACGTGGGCCAGACGCCGGTGTTCTACAACCAGATCCCCCACCAGCACGGCACCCGGTACGCCGACCTCACGCAGGACCCGCAGTGGGTGTTCGGCGAGGGGCTGTCCTACTCCGAGGTCGCCTACGCCGACCTCGCGGTGAGCACGCCCGTGCTCGGCCTGCCAGGCAGCGAGAACGACGTGGTGCGCGCGACGGTGCGCGTCGCGAACACCGGCGAGCGGCCCGTGATCGAGACGGTGCAGGTGTACGTCGAGGACGTCGTGACGTCCGTGACGTGGGCCGGCAAGGAGCTCAAGGCGCACCGGCTGGTGCCGCTGCAGCCCGGCGAGTCGGCCGTGGTCGACCTCGAGGTGCCGGTCGCGGCGCTCACGCTCGTGACCGCCGACGGCGAGCGCGTCGTCGAGCCGGGACGGTTCGCCCTGCTCGTGGGGCCCAGCTCGCGGGCCGAGGCGCTGCTGCGGGCCGAGCTCGACGTCGTCGGCTGATCGCCGCTCGCGCCGGGCTCGGGAGTCGCACGCCGCTGCCCCGCGTTGCTCCCGCGTGAGCCTCGAGGAGATCTACGCCGACGCCGTGACGCGCGTCGCCACGCTCGCCGCGACCGTGACGCCCGCGCAGGCGGGGCGCGTGGTCCCGGCCACCCCGGAGTGGACGGTGCACGACCTGCTCGCGCACCTCGCCGGCGCCGTGCACGACTTCGTCACCGGTGAGACCGACGGCGCCCCGAGCCGCGCGTGGACCAACCGGCACGTCGTGGACCGCCGCCGCACGCCCACCGCGGACCTGGGCGCCGAGCTGCGCGAGTACGCGGGCCTGCTGCCCGCCTCGGTGGTCGGCGCGCCGGGCGCCCCGCCGCGGTGGGACCTGCTCGTGCACGAGCAGGATCTGCGGGAGGCCCTCGACCTCGAGCGCGCGCCCGAGGACACCTGGCGCACGCTGCTGCCGGAAGTGGTGGAGCGGCTCGGCCGGCGTCCCGCGGCGATCGGCTTCGATGTCACGACGACGGAGTCGACCTGGACGATCGGCGTTCCGACGACCGCGCTCACGTTCGCCGCCGAGGACTACGAGCTCCTGCGCGTGCTGTTCTCGCGGCGCACGACGTTCGAGATCGCCGCCCTGACGGACGGCGTCGGGGCGCTCGAGGGCGTCGCCGTGTTCGGGCCGCGGCCCGGCTGAGTCGCGGCGACACCGGGTCGCTCGTCGAGCAGCACCCGGTCGGGCCGGCTGTACACGACGAGCGACTCCCCCCGCACGAAGCCGACGAGCGTCATGCCGACCTCGACGGCGAGGTCCACCGCGAGCGCGCTCGGCGCCGACACGGCGGACAGGACGGGGATCCCCGCTGTCGACGCCTTCTGCACGAGCTCGAAGCTCGCGCGTCCGGACACCTGCAGCGTGCAGCCCGCGAGCGGCAGCCGGCCGCTCGCCACCGCCCAGCCGACCACCTTGTCCACGGCGTTGTGCCGTCCCACGTCCTCGCGCAGCACGAGCCGCTCGCCGGTCGCGTTGTCGAACAGCGCGGCGGCGTGCAGCCCGCCCGTGCGGTCGAAGATCTCCTGGTCCGCGCGCAGCGCGTCCGGGTAGGCGAGCAGTCGCTCGACGGGGATCGTCGTCGCGTCGCCCTCGACGGCGTACCGCGACGCGGTGCGGACCTGGTCGATGCTCGTGCGCCCGCACACCCCGCACGCCGAGCTGGTCGTCACCCGGCGCACGAGCTCGGCTCCCGGCGGCGGCACGTGCGGTGCGAGCGTCACGTCGAGCACGTTGTACGTGTTCTCGCCGTCGGGCCCCACCCCCGCGCAGAACCGTGAGGTCACCACGTCCTCGCTCGTGGCGACGACGCCCTCGGCGACGAGGTAGCCGAGGGCGAGCTCGACGTCGTGGCCCGGCGTGCGCATCGTCACGGCGAGCGAGGCGCCGCCGACCCGGATCTCCAGCGGCTCCTCGCCCACGAGCGTGTCGGGACGCCGCACGGCGGGCCGGCCGAGCGTGATCCGCGTGACGGGCCGTCGCTGCGTGGCGCGCATCGGCTCAGCCTACGGCGGCGGGCCTTACGTCCCGGGCGGCGGCCCCCGCGGATTTCTACGATCGAACCGTGCAAAACCCTCGACCGGCGGCGCGCACCCTCCTGCTCGTGCCCGCCGGCCTCGCGCTGCTCGCCGGGCTCGACGGCGCGCTCCTGCTCCTCGGCCTGCCCGCGCCGCTGCGGCTGGACCGGCTCGAGGACGTGCACGGCCCCCTCATGGTGCTCGGCTTCGTCGGCACCGTCATCGCGCTCGAGCGCGCCGTGGCGCTGCGCTCGCGCCTCGGGTACGCCGCCCCCGTCCTGCTCGGCCTCGGCGGACTGCTCCTGCTCTCCCCGCTGCCGAACGGCGTGAGCCGCGGCGTGCTGCTCGCCGGTGCGGTGGCGCTCGGCCTGCTCTACGTGGCCCTCTGGCGCCGCCAGCCCTCGCTCCCGCTCGCCGTCGAGGCGACCGGGGCGAGCCTCGGCGTCGGCGCCGCGGGCCTGTGGCCCGCCGGCGTCGCCGTGCCGTTCCTCGCACCCTGGCTCGTGGGGTTCCTCGTGCTCACCGTGCTCGGCGAGCGGATCGAGCTCGGCGCTGTCGGGCGCCGGCTCGGCCCGTCGGACACCACGGCGCCCGACGGCGTGGGTCGCCCCGAGGCGCTCGCCCTCACCCTCGCGCTGGGCTACGCCGCGAGCGCGGCCCTCGCCCTCATCGCACCCGAGGTGGGCTACCGCCTGCTGGGCGTGACGCTCGTGGCGTGCCTCGCCGTCGTGCTCCGGCTCGACGTCGCACGCCGCACGGTGCGCACGACGGGTCTGCCGCGGTACATGGCCGTGGCGATGCTCGCCGGGTACGCGTGGCTCGCGGTGGCGGGCGCGACGTGGCTCCTGCTCGGGCCGCAGTGGCAGGGGCGCGGGTACGACGCCGTGCTGCACGCCGTGTTCCTCGGCTTCGTCATCTCGATGGTCATGGCGCACGCGCCCGTGATCCTCCCGGCCGTCGTGCGTCGACCGCTGCCGTACACGCCGCTGCTCTACGGGCCGCTCGCGCTGCTGCACGTCACGCTGGGAGTGCGCGTGCTCGCGGGCGACGCGTGGGACCTGCCGGTCGCCGTCGCCGTCGGCGGCGTGGGCAACATCGTCGCGGTCCTCGCATTCGTGGTGCTCGCGCTCGTGAGCGTGGTGCGCGGACCCCGCGCCGCGCGGGCTCCGACCCCGGCCGCTGCCCCCGGGCTGGTGCGCGCATGAACCGCCGCTCGCTCTACGTCCCGGCCAACGCGCTCGTGCTCGCCTGGTTCGTCGGCGCCGCCGCGGTGGCGCTCGGGCACCGGTTCGTGCCGGTCGCGGGGTGGCTCATGGTGCACCTGCTGCTGCTCGGCGGCGTCTCGACGGCGATCCTGCTGTGGAGCCAGCACTTCGCCGAGACCCTCACGCGCCGGCCCGCGCCCGGTGGGGCGCGCGTGCTCTGGGCCCGGCTGCTGGGCTGGTCGGCCGGCGCACTCGTCGTCACCGCGGGCATGGTCGCCTCCTCGACGCGGCTCGTGGTCGCCGGGGCGGTGGTGCTCGCGGCCGTGGCCGTCGCCCATCTCGTCGTGCTGGCGCTCCAGCGGCGGGGCTCCGGCCGGATGCTCGGCAACCGGCTCGAGCACCTCGTGCGCTACTACCTGGCGGCGACGGCGTTCCTACCACTCGGCGTCGCGCTCGGCGTGGTCCTCGCACGGGTCGACGTCTCGCCCGAGGTGGCCGGCCGGCTCTACGTGGCGCACGTCGCGGCGACGCTGCTCGGCTGGGTCGGGCTCACCGTGGCCGGCACGATCGTGCTGCTGTGGCCCACGGCGCTGCGCACCCGCCTGTCCCCCGCCGCGGAGACCGGGGGGCGGCACGCGCTGGTGGTGCTCGCCGTCGGGATCCTCCTCGTGCTGGCCGGCCCGGCGCTCGGGTGGCGTCCCCTCGTCCTGGTCGGGTCCGTGGTGGTGGCGGCCGGGCTCGCCCGGATCGGGTGGCACGTGGTGGAGCAGGGCCGCGCGGCGGCGCGCACGCACGGCTCGGGCTCGTTCGCGGCATGGTCGCTCGCGGCGTCCTGCGGCTGGTTCCTCGCCAGCGTGCTCGCGTTCGGCGTGACCGTGATCGCCGCGCCCGGCTGGACCGCGGTGCCCGATCGGCTCACGTGGCTGGTGGCGCCCTTCGCGGTTGGCTTCGTGGCGCAGGTGATGCTCGGCTCGATGAGCTACCTCGTCCCCGTGGTGCTCGGCGGCGGGCCCGGCGCGGCGCGGTGGAGCAACGCCGCGATGGACCGGGCCGGGATGGCCCGCTGGACGGTGCTGAACCTCGCGCTCGGAGTATTCCTGCTGCCCGCGCCGAGCTGGGTGCGGGTGGCCGCCTCGATGGTGGGCCTCGTGCCGCTGCTCGTCTTCCTCGTGCTGGCGCTCCGGACGATCGCCTTGCAGCGCTCCGAGCGCACGCGCCGCACGCTCGCGCCGATCGCGCCGGGCGTCGCGACCACGCCGAACTGGCGTCCGGTCCGCCTGGTCGGCGGTGCGGCTGTGGGGGTCGCGGTGGTGGCGCTCGCCGTCGTGGCGGGCGTCGCGGTCGACCCCGCGGCCGCGGGCCTCGTGGCGGTGCCGGCCACGCTCGCGCAGGGCGCGGGCGTGGCCTCGGCTGCCGGTGCTACCGGGGAGACGACCACCGTCCAGGTGACGATGCAGGACATGCGCTTCACGCCGTCGCGCATCGAGGTGCCGGCGGGCGACCGGCTCGTCATCGAGCTCGTCAACGCGGACGACCAGGTGCACGATCTCGTGCTCGCGACGGGCGCGTCCTCGGGCCGGCTGCCCTCGGGCGAGTCCACCACGGTCGACGTCGGCGTCGTCACGGCCGACGTCGCCGGCTGGTGCTCCGTGGCCGGTCACCGGCTGATGGGGATGACGCTCGACGTCGTGGCCACCGGCGGCACGACGCTCGCCGACGAGGCGGGCCAGGCCGGCGAGACCAGCGCCGAGGCGAGCGGGGACCACGCTGGGATGGACCACGGCTCCGGCGCCACCGGCACCACCGCCCCCGATGCGCCCAGCGCCGCCGCCGACATCGACCTCATGGCCGAGCCGGACGCGGGCTGGCAGCCGCACGACGCCACCCTCGCGCCGGTCGCGACGAGCGGGACGGACGAGCAGGGGATGACGAGCGAGCCCGACCCGGACGGCACGGGCACGCTGCACCGGATCACCCTGACGGTCGCGGAGCGCGAGGTCGAGGTCGCGCCCGGCGTGACGCAGACGCTGTGGACGTACAACGGGCAGGCGCCCGGGCCCGTGCTGCACGGCGCCGTGGGCGACACGTTCGAGGTCACGCTCGTCAACGACGCCTCGATCGGGCACTCGATCGACTTCCACGCGGGCGCGCTCGCGCCGGACGAGCCGATGCGCACGATCGACCCCGGCGAGTCGCTCGTCTACACGTTCCGGGCCGAGCGCAGCGGGGTGTGGATGTACCACTGCTCGACCATGCCGATGAGCATGCACATCGCGAACGGGATGGCGGGCGCCGTGGTGATCGACCCGCCCGGGCTCGAGCCGGCGGACCGGGAGTACCTGCTCGTGCAGTCCGAGTACTACCTCGGGCCGCAGGGCGGGGAGGCCGACCCCGCGCGGATCGCGACCCAGAACCCCGACCTCGTCGTGTTCAACGGGTACGCGAACGCCTACCGCTACGCCCCGCTCACGGCCCGCGTGGGCGAGCGGGTGCGGATCTGGGTGCTCGACGTCGGGCCCAACCGCCCGAGCTCCTTCCACGTGGTGGGCGGACAGTTCGACACCGTGTTCGCCGAGGGCGACTACCTCCTGCGCGACGGCGGCTCGACCGGCACCGGCGGCTCGCAGGCGCTCGCGCTGCAGCCCGCGCAGGGCGGCTTCGTCGAGCTCACCTTCCCCGAGGCGGGGCGCTACTCCCTCGTCTCGCACCTCATGAGCGACGCCGAGAAGGGCGCCGCGGGGTACGTGGCCGTCACCCCGTGACGGGCGGCCCGGCCGCGAGCTCGACCACCCGGTCGGCGATCGCGCCGTCGGCCGCGGCGTCGTGCGTCACGAGGATCGCCGGCACGCCGAGCTCCTCGAGCGCCGCCCGCACGACCTCGCGCACGTGAGGCCGGCTCGCGGCGTCGATCGCGGCGAACGGCTCGTCGAGCAGCACCGCCCGCGGCCGCGCGCACAGCGCCCGCGCGATCGCCACCCGCTGCGCCTGCCCGCCGGACAGCCGCCCCGCGCGCGCCTCCGCGATGTCGCCGACGCCGAGCCGGTCCAGCCACCGCTGCGCCTGAGCGCGGGCGTCGCGCCGGTGCTGCCCGCGGGCGCGCAGCCCGTACGCCACGTTCTCCAGGGCGCTGAGGTGCGCGAACACCTCGTGCTGCTGCGGCACGAGGCCGATCCCGCGACGCTCCGGCGGCACCCAGGCGTCCGCGCCGTCGAGCGTGCGGCCCGCGAGCCGCACCTCGCCCGACGTCAACGGCAGCAGTCCTGCGACGGCGTGCAGCACCGTGGTCTTGCCCGTTCCGTTCGCGCCGGCGAGCACCACGACCTCCCCGAGCGCGACGCGCAGGTCCGCCGCGATGCGGCGCACGCCGCGGTGCACGACGGCGCCACGCATCTCGAGCGCGCCCGTCGCCTCCGCGTCCGCCCCGGTCACTCCGCGCCCCGCAGCGCGGTCAGCCAGCGCGAGCGCAGCGCGACGAGCACGACGGCGCACACTAGCATGAGCACGACGGCGAGCGCGATCGCCGTGTCCGGATCCTGGGCGAGCGCGAGGTAGATCGCGATCGGCATGGTGCGGGTGGTCCCGGGGAAGTTGCCGGCGAACGTGATGGTGGCGCCGAACTCGCCGAGCGCGCGGGCGAAGCACAGCACGGCGCCGGCGCCGATCGCCGACGCCGTGCCCGGCAGCGTGACGCGGCGGAACGTCGTCCAGCGCGAGGCGCCCAGGGTCGCGGAGACGCCTTCGGCGAGCCCGCCGGCGGCGCGCAGCGCGCCGTCGACCGAGAGGACGAGGAACGGCAGGGCGACGAAGGTCTGCGCGATCACCACCGCCGCCGTGGTGAACGGGATGCTGAGGCCGAACCAGGCGTGCAGGTGCTGACCCAGAAGCCCGCGACGCCCGAGCAGGCTCAGCAGCGCGACACCCCCGACCACCGGCGGCAGCACCATGGGCAGCGTCACGAGGGCGCGCAGCACGCCGGCGCCGGGCAGGTTGCCGCGCGCCAGCAACCACGCGAGCGGCACCCCGAGGACCACGGCGACGAGCGTCGCCGCGCTCGCCGTGCGCAGCGACAGCCACATCGCGCCCGCCGTCGCCGGGTCGGTCACGAGCGCGCCGATCGACCCCCACGGCGCCCGCACGAGCAGCGCGAGGAGCGGCAGGAGCAGGAACGCCGCGGCGATCGCCGCCGGCACGAGCAGGGGAACGGGCGGGACCCGGCGCCGACCCGGGCGCCCGGTGCTCACGGTGTGCCGAAGCCCGCCGACCGGAGCACGTCCGCGCCCTCCGGCGAGAGCACGAGGTCGACGAACGCCTGCGCCGCCGCCGGGTTCGGGGCGTCGGCGAGCACGCCGACGAGGTTGGCGTTCACCGCCTCGGCCGCCTCGGGGAACTCGATGGTCGTCACCGCGTCCTCGGCGCTGAGGGCGTCGGTCGCGTAGACCAGGGCGGCGTCGACCTCACCCGTGCTGGCGAGCGTGAGCGCCGCCGTCACGTTCTCGGCGTACGTGTCGACCGCGGGGGTGAGCCCGGCCGCGGTGAACACCTTTGCGGCCGCCGCACCGCACGGCACCTCCTCGGTGCACACCGCGATCCGCAGGTCGGGGTTCGTGAAGTCGGGAAGGCCGCTCACGCCGCCCGGGTTGTCCGCCGGCGTGACGATCACGAGCGTGTTCGTGGCGAAGGTGACCGGGTCGACGACGAGGTCGCCCACCTGCTCCATCGTCGCCGCCGACGCCGTGGCGAGCACGTCGGCCGGCGCACCGGAGTTGACCTGCTCGGCCAGGGCCGAGCTCGCGGCGAAGCTGAACGTCACCGTGAGGTCGGGGTTCGCGGCCATCAACGTGTCGCCCCGCTCGGTGGAGACGCCGTGGAGCGACGCGGCGGCGAACACCGTGAGGTCACCGCTGAGGTCGCCCGCCGTGGCGTCGTCGGTGGCCTCGCCGGTGGCCCCGCTGGTGGCCCCCGAGCCGGCGTCGGTCGCGGCGTCGCTGTTCCCGGTGGCCCCCGAGCCCGCGTCACCCGACCCGCACGCCGCCAGGGCGAGCGCGCCGACGGCGAGCACCGCCGCGAGGCCGGCCCGGGACGCGCGGGGCGACGTCGCCCGGCTCATCGGATCCCCTCGATCCCCACGTTGGTCGCCTTGACGGTGGCGGCGACGAGGCTGCCCGGCTCGAGCCCGAGCTCGTCGGCCGCCTCGCGCGAGATGAGGGAGACGACCCGGTACGGGCCGGCCTGCACGTCGACCTGCGCCATCACGCCGTCGCGCACCACGCGCGTGACGACGCCGCGCAGCCGGTTGCGGGCGGACGCCGGGGCGAGGTCACCGAGGTCGTCGAGGTGGGAGTCGGCCGCCTCCTGCGTGGCGAGCCGGGCGACAGCCTCGGCCGGCAGGGTCTGGTGGCCGGGCGAGCCGCCGGGCTCGAGGCCGGCCGCGGTGGCGCGACGCCGCACGGTGTCGGGACTGATGCCGAGCAGGGCGGCAGCCTCGGCCATCTTGAGATCGCGAGCGGTCATGCGTCGATTCAACACCCGTACAGCCGCAGGTGCGACGTCTGGCGTGGCTCGAAGGCGCAACCGAGGCAGCCGCTCGTGCGGCGCGTGAGACCTCAGGACCCGGCGTGTCGGCGGCACAGCGCGAGCGTGCAGTGCTCGGGCGACACGAACGGGGTGAGCCGGTCGACCTGCCACCGGGTGCCGGCCTGGTCGAGGACGCCCTGGGCGAGCCCGGCGTGGACCGAGCACACGACGTCGGGCCGTTCGAGCGCGAGGACGAGGAACGGGCACCGCCACAGCTCGAAGGTCGCGCGCTCCTCGACGCGCTGCTCGTCGCGGTCCTCGCCGCTCCGCCCGTCGCCTGCGCCACCCCCCAGGTCGTCCGGGACGAGCACCGGGTCGAACCCGAAGCCGTCGAGGTGCGCCTCGAGCGCGAGCAGCTCCCGGTCGGGCGGCCCGGCGTCCAGGTCCTGCGTGGAGTCCGCCTCCCGGATCGACAGCGCGGCGCCCACCTCGCGGCCCGCTCGCTCCGCGGCCCCGCTGTGGTCGTCGGGGCCGAACGCGCGCACGAGCGCGCTCGTCAGGGCCGCCTGCGCGAGACGTCGAGCGGCCTCGGGGTCCTCTCGCACGTCAGCGGGGCGCGTCGTGCGGTAGACGATCCGGGGCCGGCCGCGAGTGCTGCGCACCTCCGGCTCGCTCACCACGAAGCCGCCCTCGGCGAGCCGCGCGAGGTGCTCGCGCACGGTGTTCTGGTGCAGGCCGGTGGCCCGGGCGAGCACGTCGATGGTGCTGCGACCGCCCTGCTGCAGCAGGTGGAGGAGCTGCACGCGGCTGGGCGACGCGAGAAGGCTCGCGGAGCTGCCGGCACCGACCATGGCCCCATTCTCCGCCCGACGCCGGCCCGGCGGCAGGCGGAAGGTCCCCGGGCGGGGCGACCTACCCTGGTCGCGTGCACCTGCCTCCGCTCGTCGACCCCGGTCCGCCGCTCACGGCGGCCGAGCGCGAGCGCACCGCCCGCCAGACGCTGCTGCCCGAGCTGGGCGAGTCCGGGCAGCGCCGCCTCGCCGCCGCGCGCGTCCTCGTGATCGGGGCGGGCGGCCTCGGTTCGCCCGTGCTGGCCTACCTCGCGGCCGCCGGCGTCGGCACGATCGGGATCGTCGACGACGACGTGGTCGACCGCTCGAACCTCCACCGCCAGGTCCTGCACGCCGAGGCGAGCATCGGCGAGCGCAAGGTGCAGCACGCCGCACGCCGCCTGCGCGAGCACAACCCCGCCGTCGTGATCGAGGAGCATGAGGTATGGATCGACGAGCGGTCCGCGACCGAGGTCCTGCGCGGCTACGACGTCGTCCTCGACGGCACCGACACGTTCGCCACGCGCTATGTCGTCGCCGACGCCTGCGCGGACCTCGGCGTCCCGCTCGTGTGGGGCTCGATCCTGCGCCTGGACGGTCAGGTGTCGGTGTTCTGGTCCCACCCGCCCGGCGACGTCGCCCCCGTCACCCTGCGCGACCTCTTTCCCGCCCCGCCGCCGCCCGGATCGGTGCCCTCGTGCGCCGAGGCGGGTGTGCTCGGCCCGCTGTGCGGGATCGTCGGCTCGATGATGGCGATGGAGGCGATCAAGCTCCTCGTCGGGTTCGGCGACGTCCTTCTCGGGCGGGTCGCCGTGGTGGACGCCGCCACCATGCGCGTGCACGACGTGGCCTTCGCGGGAACCGGTGCGCCGCCGTCGGGGCTCGCGAGGGCGACGGTCCCGACGGCGAGCAACCCCGCCGAGCCCGCCGCGAACCCCCCTGCCACCGACCTCCTGGGCCGGACCCTCCTGGACGTGCGCGAACCGGCCGAGTTCGCCGTCGACGCCCTGTTCGGTGCGGTCAACGTGCCCGTCAGCGCGCTCGAGCAGGCCGCGCGCACCGGTCCGGGGGCCGCCGCCGCGCTCCTGCGCGAGGCCGGCGTGCCCGACGGCGTGCCGCTCGCCACGTACTGCGCGGCCGGTGTCCGTGCGGCGCGGGCCGCGCGCACCCTGGCCGGCCTCGACCGCGACGTCGCCGCGCTGTCGCCCGACGACGTCGCCCGGATGCGCCCTCGGACCTGAGCGCCGACGACTACGCTCACCACCGACAGGTGAGCCCGACGAGGTGCGCGCCGGAGAGGAAGGTCATGTCCGACATCACGCAGCTGCTCGCGGTCATCCCCGTCGACCAGATCGCCGACCGGCTGGGCGTGGACGAGGCGACGGCGCGCGACGGCGTCGCGGCCGCGCTGCCCGCCCTCCTCGGCGGGCTCGAGGCGAACGTCCAGGACCCCGCCGGCGCCGCCTCGCTGCTGTCGGCCCTCGGCACGAAGGACACCTCGCTGGTGGCGAACGCGGGCCCGCGCGGGGTCCGCCTCGCGGACGTCGACGAGGCCGACGGCGAGAAGATCGTCCGCAACATCTTCGGCACGCGCACCGACGACGTCGTCACCGCGCTCGGCAGCGCCCCGGGCCGCCAGGAGAGCGGCCTCGTGCGGCGGATCCTGCCGATGCTCGCGCCGATCGTGCTCGCCTTCCTCGCGCGGCGCCTCACCGGTGGCTCCGGCGACTCGGGCGAGTCGGGGAGCGGCGTCACCGGCCCCGGGGCGATGAGCGGCGTGCTCGAGCAGATCTTCGGCCACTCCCCGTCCTCCGCCGGTCCGGCGGGCTCGGCGGGAAACGGCACCGCGGCGCACGGCGGGATCGGTGACGTCCTCGGCGGACTGCTCGGTGGGCTCGGCGGCGGCGGATCCGCGCAGTCCTCGGGCCTCGGCGACGTGGGCGACGTGCTCGGCGGGGTCCTCGGGAGAGGTGGCGCCGGCGGCCTCCTCGACGGGCTCCTCGGCGGCGGCAAGCGCTGAGGGTGCACGCACCGCACGCACCCGCGGGGCACGACGCCGGCCGACCGGGCCTCGTCCCGGTCGCCCACCACCTCGCGCACGTCCTGTCCCGCACCGGACTGGTCCGCGAGCTCGAGGTCGACGTCCTCGACGCCCCGGGCCGGCGCCTGGCCCGCGACGTCAGCGCGGCGATCGCGGTGCCGCCGTGGGACAACTCGGCGATGGACGGCTACGCCGTGCACCACGCGGACGTCGCGGACGCCTCGCCCGAGCATCCCGTGACCCTGCGGATCGTCGCCGACCTGCCCGCAGGCTCCGCCCTCGACCCGGCGCTCGGCCCCGGCGAGGCGGCCCGGATCATGACGGGAGCACCGCTGCCCAGCGCGAGCGACGCCGTCGTGCAGCTCGAGCACACCGACCGGACGGACCCGGTCGCGCCGCTCGCGGACACCGTCACGGTGCTGCGCGCGCCGACGCCCGGCATGCACGTGCGCCGCGCGGGCGAGGACCGGCGGCCCGGGGACCTCCTCGTCCCCGCGGGGACGCTGGTGACCGGCCCGGTGCTCGCGGCCCTCGTCTCGGCCGGAGTCACGCGCGTCTGGCTGCGCGAGCGGCCACGGGTCACCGTGATCTCGACCGGCGACGAGCTCGCGGCGCCCGGCGCCCCGCTGAGGCGTGGCGCGATCCCGGACTCCAACTCCCTGCTCCTCGCGCAGCTGGTGCGCGAGGCGGGCGGGGAGCTGCAGGGGGTGCGTCGCGTGCGCGACGACGCGGCCGAGGTGCGCGCGCGTGTGCTCGGTGCGACCGCGCAGTGCGGCGCCCGGCCCCACGTGATCCTGCTGACCGGCGGCGTGAGCCAGGGGGCGTTCGACCCGGTCAAGCAGGCCTTCGCGGGCTCGGACCGGGTGCGGTTCGTGTCGGTGGCGATGCAGCCCGGCAAGCCGCAGGCGTTCGGCCGGTTCGGCGAGCCGCCGGACCACGGGCTCGGCGATCCCGCCGGGCCGGAGCGCGACGGCGCGCTCGTGTTCGGGCTGCCCGGCAACCCGGTCAGCGCCTGGGTCTCGTTCCACGTGTTCGTCCGGCCCGCGCTGCTGACGATGGCGGGGGCGCCCGACCACGTCGTCACGCCTCCGCGCCTGCGCGCCGTGGTCGAGACCGGCTGGCGCACACCCGGCGGGCGCGACCAGTACCTGCCGGCCCGGATCCGGCCCGCCGGCCCCGGCGATCCGGGCGAGGCGGGCGGCCTGCTCGTCTCCCCCGCCGCAGCGCTCGGCTCGCGGTCCAACCTCGTCGCGAGCCTCGCGCTCGCGAACGGCTACGCGATCGTGCCCACCGCGGACCAGGCGGCCCGCGGCGGTGCGCCGGTCGCCCCCGGCGACGTCGTCGACGTCGTCCTCACCTCCCTGGAGCCCGCCCGTGCCTGACCCGTCCCCCCAGCCGGCCCCGACGGCCTCCCACCAGCTCACCCACCTGGACGCCGCCGGGCACGCGCGGATGGTCGACGTCACCGAGAAGTCGCCCACCGTGCGCTCCGCGACGGCGACCGGGTTCGTGCACTGCTCGCCCGCCGTCGTGCGTGCGCTCCGGGCGGGTGACGTGCCCAAGGGTGACGCGTTCGCCGTCGCGCGCATCGCGGGGATCGCGGGCGCGAAGCGGTGCGCCGAGCTGCTGCCGCTCGCGCACGTGATCGGCGTGCACGGCGCCGCGGTCGACCTCGACCTCACCGACGAGGGCGTGCGCGTCGCCGCGACGGTGCGCACGGCCGACCGGACCGGCGTCGAGATGGAGGCGCTCACCGCGGTGTCCGTCGCCGCGCTCGCTCTCCTGGACATGGTCAAGGGCCTGGACAAACACACGTGGATCGGCGAGGTGCGGCTCGAGGCGAAGACCGGCGGGAAGTCGGGCGAGTGGCGGCGCACGGGCGAGGCCTGAGCGCCGTCGTCCTGTCCGGCGGGCGCGGCTCGCGCCTGGGCGGGGTGTCGAAGGCGGCGCTGCGGGTGGGCGGCGTCGCGCTCCTGGACGGCGTGCTCGACGCCCTGGCCGCAGCCGGGGTGCGCGACGTCGTCGTGGTGGGTGACCCGCCGTCGCCCGACCGCGCCACGCGGCCCGGCGTGCGGGTGACGCGCGAGGACCCGCCGTTCGCGGGTCCGCTCGCCGCCGTGGCGGCCGGCCTCGACCTCGTGCCCGACGGCGAGCACGAGGTCGTCCTCCTGGCATGCGACCTGCCTCGCTCGCCCGCGCTGCTGGAGCTGCTGCTCGAGAACGAGGCCGAGAGATCCGACCCCGCCGCACCCGGCGCGGGCCGTGCCGTGGTCGACGCCGCGGGCCGCACCCAGTGGCTCGCGGGGCGCTACGCCGTCGGGCCGCTGCGGGCGGCGATCGACGCCGTGCGGGCCGAGCGCGGCACGCTGGAGGGGGCGTCGCTGCGCGCGGCGCTGGCACGCCTGGAGCTCGAGCGCGTGCCCGATCGCGGCGGCGCGAGCCTCGACGTGGACACGCCCGAGGACCTCGCGGCGGCCGGTCGGTGCCATGATCCGAGCATGGACGAGACCAGCGGCACGCCCGACCAGCCGGAGACCACCCGCCGCGAGCGCCGCGCGGGTCACGCCGGCACGCACCGCCCGTGGTGGCACCGCTCGGTCGTCTACCAGGTCTACCCGCGCAGCTTCGCCGACTCCGACGGCGACGGCGTGGGCGACCTGCGCGGCATCACCTCGCGCCTGGACCACCTCGCCGCGCTCGGCGTGGACGTGCTCTGGCTCAGCCCCGTCTATCGCTCGCCGCAGGACGACAACGGCTACGACATCTCCGACTACACCGACGTCGACCCGCTGTTCGGCGACCTCGCCGCGATGGACGAGCTCATCGCCGAGGCCGCGAAGCGCGAGATCGGCATCGTCATGGACCTCGTGGTCAACCACACCTCCGACGAGCACGCGTGGTTCGCCGAGAGCCGCTCCAGCCGGGACAACCCCAAGCGCGACTGGTACTGGTGGCGCCCCGCCCGCGAGGGGTTCGAGCCCGGCACGCCCGGCGCCGAGCCGACGAACTGGGGCTCGTTCTTCTCCGGCAGCACGTGGCAGCTCGACGAGGCCACCGGGGAGTACTACCTGCACCTGTTCTCCCGCAAGCAGCCGGACCTGGACTGGGAGAACCCCGAGGTCCGCCAGGCCGTCTACGCGATGATGCGCTGGTGGCTGGAGCGCGGGGTCGCGGGCTTCCGGATGGACGTCATCAACCTCATCTCCAAGCACGTCGGCGAGCACGGCGAGCTGACCGACGGCGCACCGCGCGCGGACGGCTGGGGCAACGGTGCGCCGTTCTACACCGACGGTCCGCGGATGCACGAGTTCCTCGCCGAGATGCATCGCGAGGTGTTCGACCCCTTCCCCGGCACCTACCTCACGGTCGGCGAGACGCCCGGGGTCACGCTCGAGGAGGCGCGGCTGTACACCGACCCCGAGCGGCGCGAGGTGGACATGGTGTTCCAGTTCGAGCACATGGGCCTGGACCACGGCGTGCTCGGCAAGTTCGACCCGGTCCCGCTGCACCTGCCCGACCTCAAGGCGAACCTCGCGCGCTGGCAGGACGGCCTCGCCACGGCCGGCTGGAACGCCCTGTACTGGAACAACCACGACCAGCCCCGGATCGTGAGCCGCTGGGGCGACGACGGCGAGCACCGGGTCGCCTCCGCCAAGACGCTCGGCACGATCCTGCACCTGCACCGCGGCACGCCGTACGTCTACCAGGGTGAGGAGCTCGGCATGCGCAACGCCGGCTTCACCGCGCTGACGCAGTACCGCGACCTGGAGTCGCTCAACGTCGCGGGCGACGCCGAGACCATGGGCATGAGCACCGAGCGCCTGCTCGCGGGCCTGGCGTACATGAGCCGCGACAACGCGCGCACGCCCGTCGCCTGGGACGACTCCCCGAACGCCGGCTTCACCACCGGAACGCCGTGGCTCTCGCTCGCGCCCGGCTGGGAGAGCATCAACGCGGCGGCCGAGCGGGCGAACTCGGACTCGGTTTTCCACCACTACCGCCGCCTCGTCGCCCTGCGGCGCGGCGCCGCGGCCGGGCAGGACGGGATCGACGACGGCGTGGCCGCCCTCGTCATCGACGGCGCCTTCGCGCTGCTCGCGCCGGAGCACGAGCGGCTGTGGGCCTTCACCCGCACCCTCGAGACGGAGGGCGGACCGCGTGAGGCGCTGCTCGTCGTCGCGAACCTGAGCGGTGAACCGCTCGAGGTGGACGTCGCCGCGGAGCTGGGCGACGCCGTCGTGCTCGAGGGGGCGAGCGTGCTGGTCGCCTCGCACGCCGACGCGTACGGCGACGCCGCGGTTCCCGACGGCGGAGCGCACCTCGCCCTGCGGCCGTGGGAGAGCGTGGTCTACCGGCTCGCGGTCCGCGCGGCGTAGCTCGCGCAAGGGGCGGCGAGCCCGCCGACGGCGTGTGCTACGTTTCGCGGTTCACTCCCCGAGGAGGCCCGGATGGTCACCGTCTCCCCCACCGTCCTGAGCACGGCGGCCGGTCAGATTCTCGACGCCTCCGCTGCGCTCGCCGTGGCGTGGCAGAGCCAACGAGCCGCGCTCGCGACGCTGTCCACGGCCGCCGCCGGACGCGCGGCGGGCGACCTCCCGAGCGGCACCGGCCTCGTGACCGATCACGAAACCTGCGCCGAGGCGGCGTCGGCCGCGGCGGAAGCGCTGACCGGAGCCCTCGAGTACGTCTCGGACGCGGTGTACACGTGCGCGTTCACCTACACCACCACCGACGAGGACACAGCAGAGAGGTTCCGCGTCCGATGACCGAGGGCACCTGGAACCTGCACGCCGATCCGGTGGCGCTGGACCGTGCGGCCGCGGCGTGGGCGAGTGCAGGCCAGGCGTTCGACACCGCCGCCGAGGCGTACCGGCTGGCCGGTCAGGACGCCCGGTCGGAGTGGGAGGGCGCGGCGGCGGAGTCCTTCGACGTCGTGCGTCGGACGCTCCTCGAGGGTCTCGACACCGCGTCCGAGACGGCCGCCGGGGTCGCCGCCGCGATGCAGAGCGCCGCAGGCGCCGTCCGCAGCGCGCAGGGACAGCTGGACGCGTCGTGGGCGAGCGTGATGAGTCTCCCGCGGACGTACGGTCCCTACGGCAGCATCACGTTCACCACCGAGACCGAGGAGGAGCTCGCTCGCGCGCGGGCGGCGGCCGACACGGCGGCCGACGTGCGCAGCTCCCTCGCCGGCACGCTCCTCGGCTACTCCGCCACCGTGCGGTCCGCGATTGCCGTGTGGCGGTCCCTCGTGGCCGACTGGGGTCCAGTCGCCGACGGTGCCACTGCTCCCTTCGACGTGCCCGTCGGGCCGGGCGACGGAACCCAGCGCGTGGGGGTCGTGGTGGTCGGCGGCCAGGTGATCTTCTCCGGCGGCGACGGCAACGAGCGCATCACCGTGACGATCGACCCGGACACCGGCGAGCAGATCGTGACAGTCACGACGTACACGTACGTCGACAACGCGGTGGTGGAGGGTGACCCCGTGACCTACCGGCTCCCCGCCGGCAAGCACCTCGTGATACGCGGTGGTGGGGGTGAGGACATCATCACGCTGCCCACGGACTCGACCATCGCGTTCACGGTGACGGGTGGGAGCGGGCGCGACCGGATCAGCTCGGGCGGCGGTGAGGACCGGATCTTCGGCCTCGGCGGCGACGACGAGGTCACCGCGGGCGGTGGTGCCGACTACGTGTCGGGTGGCGCGGGCCACGACTACCTCGACGCCCAGGCGGGTGACGACACGGTCTTCGGGGGCGCGGGCAACGACACGCTCTACGGCCTCGACGGCGACGACGCTCTCTCGGGCGGTACCGGGAGGGACTACCTCGAGGGCGGCGAGGGTGACGACGCGCTCGACGGCGGCCAGGGCGACGACATCCTGTCCGGTGGCCGCGGGGACGACGCGCTCGACGGCGGCCTGGGCGACGACCTGGCGTACGGCGGGCACGGCCGCGACGTCAGCATCGGTGGCACGGGCACCGACACGAGCATCGACGACGCCCGAGCCGAGGGCTCGACCAACGAGGTCAACACCACCGTCGAGCTCCCGCCCGACCTCGAGCACATCACGATCGAGGGATCGCCGGAGTTCGTTGCGCGAGTGCGCGCCGACCTCGACCTCCTCGGGTCCTCGCCCGCCGGCTCCGCGCTGCTGGCCAACCTCGAGCAACGGTACGAGGAGTCGGGGTTCCTGGGCATGGGCAAGAGCTCCCTCGTGATCAGGGAGTGGGAGCCGCCGAGCGACCAGCCGTTCGGCCAGAACTCGACGGCGAGCAACGGCGGACTGTTCCAGGGCAACGTGGACACGGTCCGGTACCTGCCCTCGATCGACGACTTCCGCGGGGCACCGCCCGTGGTCGTCCTGCAGCACGAGCTCGCCCACGTCTACGACTACGCGAACGGCACCTTCGTCGGCGACCCCTACACCGGTTCGGACACCCGGGACACGCCACGGCCCGGGTACCCCGATGTCAGCGTCGGCGAGCGACAGGCCTCCGGCCTCCCCATCGACCACGACGGCAACCCGGCCACCCCTGAGATCATCGATCCGGACCACCCGATCGACGTCACGGAGAACGGGCTGCGCGAGGAGATGGGTCTGCCGACGAGGGAGAGCTACCGATGACGGGGAGACGATCACGGCGGGTGGTCGGCGCGGCGCTCGCGTTCGGCGCGCTCGCCGCCGGCGCCCTCGTCGCGGCCTGCTCGCGGAGCGTGCCGAGCCCGATCTCGGTGAGCGAGCTGGGCGACGCGTCGCTCGACGTGGTGCTCACCGCCGAGACGCAGGTGCGTGAGGACGAGGTGGTGTTCACGTACCGCCTCGAGAATCGTGGCCACGAGTCGGTGTGGCTCGGTGGCTCGGAGCGAGGCCTCGCCGTCCCGGACGACACGACGCGCGGGGGTGTGGCGGTGGTCCGCGCGTTCTTCCCCGTCCGCACCGATCACGAGTGGCTGTACCCCCCGCACTCCGAGGTGTCGGAGCTCGTGGCCGGCGAGGTCGAGGAGGGCGAGCTGATGGCGGAGCGCCCGTTCGCGTCCTTCACGGATCTTGACGGCGACCGCGCGGTCACGCTGCCCCGCTCGCCGTCGTCGGTGCGGCTCTGCGTGGCGTACGTCCCCGACTCCGCGTTCGACCCCGAGTGGCGCCCCAGCGACGACGACGGCACCGGAGCGGGCAAGGACGGGCTGTGGATCGAGCAGCAGACCGGCTTCCTCATGCAGCGCCTCGCATGCAGTGCGGCCGTCCCGCTGGGCGGGTGAGACCGACCGGGGTGCGCTGCGGGCCGCACGGTCCTGGGCTCGCGGCGGACGGGAGATGCGCCCCGCACCCCCGCCGGACGAGGAGGTCATCGTGGGTCTTGACGACATCGTGAACAAGGCGAAGGACGCGCTGGGCGGCGAGGAGGCCGCCGAGGACAAGATCGATCAGGCGGCCAACCTGCTCAAGGACAAGGCGCCGGACCAGTACGACGCGACGATCGACAAGGTCGCCGACGCCGCGAAGGCGAAGATCGACACGAACGGCCAGTAGGACCGAGCAGCACCAGCGCCTCCAGAACGATCCGAGCGCGGGTGGCGGGGGTCGCCCCCGGCACCCGCGCTCGCGCGTCCGGCTCGGCCGGTCGTGGCCGGCCCCGCTAGACCGCGGCGATGGCCTTGCGGATCCGAGCGGCGGAGACCGACTCGCGCGTCCCGAGCTGCTGGGCGAACAGCGACACCCGCAGCTCCTCCAGCTGCCAGCGCACCGCACGGGCGCGCTCGCGCCGCACGGGCGGGAGCGTCGGGGCGTCGACGACGGCGAGCGCGTCCTCGAGCTGCGTCACCTCCCACGCGAGGGTCGCGTCGCGCGCGGGGTTCTCCTGCGCCTTGCCGAGCCGGATGCCGTCGGCCCGCAGGTAGCGCGGCAGGTCCCGCAGCCGCTCGGGCGGGGTCGAGCCGACGAAACCGGGGTGCACGAGCCTCGCGGCGTGCGCCCGGATCTGCTGCAGCGTGGCCAGCAGCGCGACCGAGGACGCCCCGCGCACCTGCGCCTCGAGCTCGCGGAACGCGACCAGCGCGTCCACGACCCGCGCGACGACGCCGTACACCGTGTCCTCGAGCCGCTCGCGCACGTCGGCGCGCAGCGAGCGGTAGGCGACGTCGTCGCGCACCGCCGCGAGGTCCGTCCCCGTGGTGAGCTGCGCGATCGCCGCCGCCTGCACGTCGTGGACGAGCTCCGCCGTCGTGCGGTACGGGCTCGAGGCGAGCGTGAGCGCCTCCCGGCCCGTCCACCGCGAGGTGACGCGGTTCTCGGCGAGCGCGAGCTCGGCGAGCAGCAGCGCGCGCACGCCCGCGGCGTGCGCGGCGGGGGCGCGCTCGGCGTCGGCCAGCACGCGCAGCGCGACGCGGCGGTCCGTGCCGTCGCCCTCGACGACGAGCGCCGGGTAGCCGCGCACCTCCAGGCCGCCGACGACGGTGCTCACCTCGGTCGGAATGGTGCGGCCCTGCAGCGCCTCCCACGAGGAGACCCGCGCGAGCTCGACGGCGTCCGCCGTGGTGAACCCGGTGCCCGGCGGCGTCGGGGCGGCCGGGCCCGGGCCCGCGGCCGGACCCCCGCCCGTCCGGACGCGCCCGTTCGTGGCCGGCGTGGCCGGCGTGGCCGGCGCGGCGGCCTCGCGCAGCGCACGGCGCACCGCGCTCTGCACCGCGGACTGGGACTGCGCGGCGAGGCGCCGCTGGAGGTAGGCGAGGTCCTGGCCCGCGCCCAGCACCTGACCCCGCTCGCCGATGACGCGGAACGTCATCCGCAGGTGCGCGGGGAGCTTCTCGGGCACGCCCTCGAACGCCTCGGGGGGCACGACGACGTCGCGCACCTGGCGCAGCGCCGTCGCGAACGCCTCGGCGAACGACGGCGCACCGGGCGGTGCGGGCGCCACCTCCTGCCAGTCCGGCAGGTGCTCGACGGCGCGCGCCGCGGTGTCCGGTGCCGGGACGAGCTGGACGCGGACCGGCTTGGGCAGGGCGCGGATCGTCGCGGTGGCGAGCTCGGGGACGAGCTGCGGCACGAGCCAGTCGAACCCGTCCGGGCGCAGCCGCGGGAGGACCGCGAGCGGCACGTGCACGGTGACGCCGTCGGCCTCCTCGCCGGGGGTGAACTGGTACGTGAGCGGGAGCTCGAGCGGCTCGGCCGAGCCCGCGAGCGCCTGGCGCCAGACGGTGGGCAGGCCCGAGGTGTCTACTCCCGAGGCGCCGGGGGCGAGCAGGTCGAGCGTGTAGGTGAGGAGGTAGGGCTCTTCGCGCCGGTGGTCCTTCCACCACGCGTCGAACGCCCGCGCGGTGGTGACGTGCTCGGGCAGTCGCTCGTCGAAGAAGTCGACGAGCGCCTCGTCGTCGGCGAGCAGGTCACGCCGTCGCACGCGCTCGGCCAGCTCCTCGGCCTCGGCGCGCAGCTCGCGGTTGCGGGCGGCGAAGCGGTGGTGCGTGGTCCAGCCGTCCTCGACCAGCGCATGCCGGATGAACATCTCGCGAGCGAGCGCCGGGTCGACCTTGGCGTAGGGCACGATCCGGTCCGCGACCAGCGTGACGCCGTAGAGCAGCACCTTCTCGTGGCACATCGCGGCGCCCTGCTTGCTCGACCAGTACGGCTCGGAGTGCGTGCGCTTGACGAGGTGGGCGCCCAGCGTCTCCGCCCACTCGGGCTGGATCCGCGCACACGTGCGGCCGAACAGGCGCGAGGTCTCCACGAGCTCGGTCGCCATGACGAACGCGGGGGGCTTGCGCGCGAGCGAGGAGCCCGGGAACGGGACGAACCGGGCGCCGCGCGCACCGGCGTAGTCGCGGCGACGCTCGTCCCACGAGCCGATGTGGCTGAGCAGGCCGGCGAGCACGGCCTGGTGCACGGCATCGGCGTCGATCCGGCGGCGGCGCACGAGTCCGGGCTCCGCCGCGCCGTCGAGCCGGTTCACCCGCTCGGGCTTGATGCCGATGGCGGCGGCGAGCTGGCGCAGCTGCCCGTGCACGTCCTGCCACTCGCGGATGCGCAGGAAGTGCAGGAACTCGGTGCGGCACATCCGGCGGAACGCCGAGGACCCGAGGACGTCGCGCTGGTCGCAGACGTAGTCCCACAGCGTGACGAGCGCGAGCACGTCGGAGTCGGCGTGCGCGAACCGGCGGTGGCTCGCGTCGGCGAGCTCGGCCCGCTCCTGCGGGCGCTCGCGCACGTCCTGCACCGACATCGCCGAGACGATGACCATCACCTCGTTGACGACGCCGAGCCGGTCCGCCTCCAGCAGCATCCGGCCCAGGCGGGGGTCGATCGGGAGCTGCGCGAGGCGGCGCCCCACCTCGGTGAGCCGGACCCCGGGGTTGTTGGGGTCCTCGTCCTCCTCCGCCCCCCCGTTCGCGAGAGGATCTTCGTCCTTTCGCGAGAGGGTTTCCGTCGCCTGCGAGGCGTTGTCTGTCGCCTGCGCGGCGTTCCTCGCCCCACCCGCTGCGCTCGCGATGGCGCCGAGCTCGGTGAGGAGCGCGACGCCGTCGCGTACCGCCCGCAGCTCGGGCGGCTCGACGAAGGGGAACCGGTCCATCCGCCCCAGCCCCAGCGCCGCCATCTGCAGGATGACGGCCGCGAGCGAGGTACGCAGGATCTCCGGCTCGGTGAACTCGGGCCGCTTCGCGAAGTCCTCGGCCGAGTAGAGGCGGATCGCGACGCCGTCGGCGACTCGCCCGCACCGACCCGAGCGCTGGTTCGCGCTCGCCTGGGAGACCGGCTCGATCGGCAGGCGCTGCACCTTGGTGCGGACGGAGTAGCGCGAGATGCGCGCGTAGCCGGTGTCCACGACGTACCGGATGCCCGGCACCGTGAGCGACGTCTCGGCGACGTTGGTCGAGATCACCACGCGCCGGTAGCGGTGGTCCTCGAACACGCGGTGCTGCTCGGCCGCGGACAGCCGCGCGTACAACGGCAGCACCTCGACGGCGCCCGGTGTGGTGTTCGTCGTGCCCGGGTGGGTGAACCGGGTGCCGAGGTGGTCGCGCAGCGCGTCGGTCGCGTCGCGGATCTCGCGCTCGCCGGAGCAGAACACGAGCACGTCGCCGGGGCCGAGCGCGAGGAGCTCGTCCACCGCGCGGCAGATCGCCGTCGGCTGGTCCAGGTCCTCGGCGGCCGGGTCGGGCGGTGCGGACGAGCCGCGCGCGTCCGGACGTGCGGAGGGCCGCGCCGGCGCACCAGTACCGGTCTCGCCGCCGGACACGTCGCCGTCGTCGTCGTCCTCGTCCTCGTACCGGTCGGCCGTGAGCGGGCGGTACCGGATCTCGACCGGGTACGTCCGCCCGGTGACCTCGATGACCGGGGCGGGCTCGCCGTCGTCTCCCACGCAAGGGACCACGCGACCGTCCGGACGTTGGGCGAAGTGCCGCGCGAAGCGCTCGGAGTCGATGGTGGCGGAGGTGATGACGACCTTGAGATCGGGGCGGCGCGGCAGCAGCCGACGCAGGTAGCCGAGGATGAAGTCGATGTTGAGGGACCGCTCGTGCGCCTCGTCCACGATGATCGTGTCGTAGCGCAGGAGGTCCGGGTCCCGCTGGATCTCGGCGAGCAGGATGCCGTCGGTCATCACCTTGATGAGCGTGGTCGCGCTCACCTTGTCGGTGAACCGCACCTGGAACCCCACCGCCGTGCCGAGCTCGACGCCGAGCTCCTCCGCCAGGCGGTCGGCCACGCTGCGCGCGGCGATTCGGCGCGGCTGGGTGTGCCCGATCGTCCCGGCGATGCCGCGGCCGAGCTCGAGGCAGATCTTCGGGATCTGCGTGGTCTTGCCCGATCCGGTCTCACCGGCGATGACGACGACCTGGTGGTCGCGGATCGCGGCCGCGATGTCATCGCGCCGCGCGGTGACCGGGAGCTGGGGCGGGAAGCTGATCGTCGGGACGGCCGCGAGGCGGGCGGCGACCAGCTCGGGGGTGGGCGGGAGCGGTCCGCGCCGCGGCCCGCCGCCCCGGCGGTGCTCGCCGCCGGGGGTCCCGTGCGCCCGGCCGTGCGCGCCGCCGCGCCGCGAGCCCCGACGACGGCGGGGCTCGGGCGAGGAGGTGGCCTCGGTCGAGGCGGCGGGGTCGGACATCGCCGTCCATTCTCCCAGGCCGGCTCAAACCCATTCGCGGCCGCTCGGCGGACGAGCCCCACGTGCACGGCGGCTGAGTGGCCTCGGGCCGTGACCTCCGACGACGCGCGTCCAGCCAGCAGCCAGCGCCCCCGCCCGCTCACCGCCGAGCTCGTCGTGCAGGAGCCGGCTGCGCTCGCGATCGCGCACCGCGTCGCCCCCGACCGGATCGAGCTGTGCACCGGGCTCGCGCTCGGCGGCCTCACGCCGTCGATCGGGCTGCTCGACGCCGCGGTCGCCGTCCGCGCCGCCGGAGGCCCCGCGGTCCACGTGCTCATCCGCCCGCGCACCGGCACGTTCGTGCACGACGCCGACGAGATCGACGTCATGGTCCGCGACGTGCGTGAGGCGGTGGCCCGCGGCGCCGACGGCGTCGTGGTCGGGGCCGCCCGCCGCCGCGACACCGACACCGGCCCCGGCACGGCCCTCGACCTGGCCGCGATCGGCGCGATGCGCGAGGCCGCGGGCGGCGCCGAGGTCACGGTGCACCGCGTCGTCGACGGCGAGGGTCGCGCCGTCCTGGACGAGGACCTCGCGCGGGCGTTCGTCGCCGCGGTGCGCGCCTCGCGCCGTCAGCCGCCGGACACGAACGCGTAGGCCGCCGCCACGACCTCGGCCCACGCGGCGTCGCCGGCCTCCGGCGGCACCTCGACCCACTCCCGCATCGGCCGTCCGCGCATCGCCATCCGCGTCCCGGTCCCCGTCTGCTCGTACCCGTCGACGACGGCGGAGGGCACCTTCGCGATCAGCCTCCCCTCCCCGGCGACGAACGCGAACAGGTGCCCGCCGACGCCGAACCCGGCCGCGGACAGGGCGCGCATGGGGTGGACGGGTGGCGCGCCGTCGGGAAGGCCGGCCGTGAGCGACGCGACGGCGGCGGCCAGGCGGGGGTCCGGCTCTGCGGGCGGCATGGGTCGCATCGTCGTCGCGAAGCTGCCGCCGGACAAGAGGGCGGACAGCACCACGAGCGTCGGTGCCACGATGGGCGCCATGGCCCCCGACCCGCACGCCGCCACGCCGAGCCCGCCCCCGTCCCTCCCGCTCGACGACATCCCCCTCAACGACGGCACCACCCTGCCCGCGATCGGACTGGGTCTGTACAAGGTCGCGCCGCAGGACGTCGGACCGACGGTGAACTCCGCCGTCGGGCTCGGCTACCGCCTGCTCGACGGCGCGATGTTCTACCGCAACGAGCCCGAGCTCGGCGCCGCGGTGCGTGCGGTCACGCAGGAGCAGGCCGTGCCGCGCGAGGAGCTGCTCGTGGCGTCGAAGTTCTGGGGCGACCCCGTGCAGTCCTACGACGCGGCGCTCGCGGACTTCGAGACCTCGTTCACCGATCTCGGCATCGGCCCGCTCGACCTCTACTTCATCCACTGGCCGCGCGGGTCGCGCGGCACGTACGTCGAGACCTGGCGCGCGCTCGTCCGGCTGCGCGAGGAGGGCCGGGTCCGCTCGATCGCCGTCGCGAGCTTCTCGGTCGAGGAGCTCACCCGGCTCATCGAGGAGACCGGCGTGGCGCCGGCCGTCAACCAGGTCGAGTCCCACCCCTGGCTGCCGCAGCACGAGCTGCGCGCGTTCCACGCCGCGCACGGCATCGTGACCCAGGCGTGGAGCCCGCTCGGCCGCGGCCGGCTCCTCGAGCAGCCGCCGATCGTCGAGATCGCGGCACGCCACGGCGTCACGCCCGCCCAGGTGGTGCTGCGCTGGCACCTCCAGCTCGGCGGCGCAGCCGTGCCGAAGTCCGTGCACGCCGAGCGGCTGCGGCTCAACCTCGACCTCGGCGGCTTCGCGCTCGACGAGGACGACATGGCGCGGATCGCGACGCTCGAGAACGGCACGCGGACCGGCACGGACCCGAAGGACCGCCAGTAGCGCGGGGTTAGGCTCGAGCGATGACCGGGGCGGTGGCACAGGTGCGAGCGGGCGCGGACGACGCCGACGCGCCCACCGGCGTGCGCGTCGCGGTGATCACCGTGTCCGACCGTAGCGCCGCGGGCACCCGACCGGACGGCTCCGGCCCCGTCGCGCGCGACCTCCTCGAGGCCGCCGGGCACGACGTCGCGCTCGCTCTCGTGCCCGACGGCGAGGCGTCCGTCCGCGACGCGATCCTTGCCGCGGTCGCGGCGAGCGAGAGTGGGGCCGACGTCGTCCTCACGCTCGGCGGAACCGGCCTCGGACCGCGGGACCACACGCCCGAGGCGACCCACGCCGTCGTGCGCTACGAGGTGCCGGGGATCGCCGAGCTGCTGCGCGCGCGGGGGCTGCAGGCCACGCCGACCGCGGCGCTGAGCCGCGGGGTCGCGGGCGTCGTCGAGCACGCCGGTCGACGCGCGCTCGTGGTGAACCTGCCGGGGTCGCCCCGCGCGGTCGCGGAGTCGCTCGAGGTGCTGCTGCCGCTGCTGCCGCACGCCGTTGCGCAGCTCGCGGGGGGTGACCACCGGTGACGACGACAGCCCGCGGCACGCTGGTCGCCGTGACCGAGGAGCCGCTCGACGTCGGGGCGCACCTCGCCGCCGTCGAGGACCGCGCGTGCGGCGCCGTCGTGACGTTCCTCGGCCAGGTGCGCGACCACGACCCGGGCGCGACCGGTGAGGTCACCGGCATCGAGTACTCGGCCCACCCCGACGCGACCGCGGTCCTCACGCGCCTCGTGGCCGACGTGCTCGACGGCGTCGCACCCCCCGCGCGGATCGCCGTCAGCCACCGCGTCGGCTCGCTCGCCGTCGGGGACCTCGCGCTCGTCGCGTGCGTCGCGACGGCGCACCGCGCGCAGGCGTACGACCTCTCGCGCACGCTCGTCGAGCGCGTCAAGGCGGAGCTGCCGGTCTGGAAGAAGCAGCGCACCGCCGACGGCGCGTCGCACTGGGTGGGGCTGTAGCCGTGGTGGCCGTGCCGGTGACGATCGGGCGCCGCCCGGCGCCGGCTCCTGCCGTGCCGACCCCCTCAGCAGTGCCGACTGTGCCGACCGCCCCGAACGCACCTAGTGAGCCCCTCACCGACCGCTTCGGCCGCGTGCACCGCGACCTGCGCATCTCCCTCACCGACCGCTGCTCGCTCCGGTGCACCTACTGCATGCCCGAGCAGGGCAACGAGTGGCTCTCGCGCTCCTCCGTCCTCACCACCGACGAGATCGTCACCGTGGCCCGCGCGGCCGCCGCCGCGGGCATCACCACGTTCCGCCTCACCGGCGGTGAGCCGCTGCTGCGGCCCGACGTCGTCGACGTCGTCGCGCGACTCGCGGCCCTGCGCGGCCCCGACGGCGCAGGAGCCCAGGTCGCGATGACCACGAACGGCATCCGGCTGCCCGAGGTGCTCGACGCCCTCGTCGCCGCGGGCCTGAAGCGGCTCAACATCAGCCTCGACACGCTGGACCGCGAGAAGTTCGCCGCCCTGACCCGGCGCGACCGGCTCGACGACGTCCTGCGTGGCGTCGCTGCTGCCCAGCGCTCCGGCCTGCGCCCGCTCAAGCTCAACGCCGTCGCGATGCGCGGCGTCAACGACGGCGAGCTCGTCGACCTGGTCGAGTTCGCCGTCGCACACGACGCGCAGCTGCGGTTCATCGAGCAGATGCCGCTCGACGCCGGCCACACGTGGGACCGCAGTGCGATGGTGACGCGCGAGGAGATCCTCGCCTCGCTCGAGCGGCGCTGGACGCTGCGGCCGATCCCGGGCCGCGGCGGCGCGCCGGCCGAGCGCTGGCGCCTGCTCGAGGGCCGCGGCGAGGCGGCGCGGGACACGGGTCACACGGTCGGTGTCATCGCGTCGGTCACCGCGCCGTTCTGCGGCGCGTGCGACCGGCTCCGCCTCACCGCCGACGGCCAGCTGCGCAGCTGCCTGTTCGCGACCGACGAGACGGACCTCGTCGGTGTGCTGCGGGGGACGGTCGGCGGGGACGGATCGAGTCGCACGCCCGACGGCGAGCGCCAGGCCGCGGTCGACGCGCGCCTTCGCGTGTGCCTCGCAGGCAAGCGGGCCGGTCACGGGATCGACGACCCCGGCTTCCTGCAGCCCGCCCGCGGCATGAACGCGATCGGCGGCTGACGCCTCAGCCGCCGGCGAACGGCGGCAGCACGTCGACGAGCGCCCCGTCGCGCACCGGGGTGTCGGGCGCGTCCGCCCGTACGCCGTCGACGATGAGCGCGCACCGCGCGAGCACCTCGGCCGTGCCGGGACCGCCCGCGGCTACCAGCGCCGCGACGAGCGACGCGACGTCGCCCGCGTGCTCGATCCACGCCTCGCTCTCGCCATAGGCCTCGCCCGCGCCGGCGAAGAGCCGCACCCGGACGCTCACGGGCGCTCGCCGTCGGGCGTCCCGGGGTCGGACGCCCCGGCCTCGGGCCGTGCCAGGGCGAGATCGGTGACCTCGCGAGCCAGCCGCGCCGTCGCCGCGCCGACGTCCTCCCCCGCCGCCACGGCCTGCCCGACGGCGAGCCCGAGCAGGTAGGTCGTCAGCGGTGCGGCGGGGCGCGCCACGCCGCGGGAGACGTCCCGGGCGACGTCGAGGACCACGGTGGTCTCCGCCGTCGTGACGCCGCCGAGGCCGTAGAGGTCGCTGACCCCCGCAAGCCAGTCGTCGAGCGCGTCCGGCGGAAGGTGCTGGTTGCTCATGGACCCATCCTCCCCCAGGTACTTGCGGTTGACGCGACGTCAACTGTCATCGTGGTCCCGAACGAGAGGAGCTGCTCATGTGGACCATCCAGGAGGTCGCCCGGGCGACGGGCGTGTCGAGCCGGACGCTGCGGCACTACGACGCGATCGGCCTGCTGCCGGCCACCGAGACGGGGCCGGGCGGCATCCGGCGCTACGACGACGCCGCGCTGGTGCGGCTGCAGCGCATCCTGCTGCTGCGCGACCTGGGCCTCGGCCTGGCCGCCATCGGCGACGCGCTCGCCGATCCGGGCGACGGCACGTCCCGCGCCGCCCGAGCGGGCGCGGACGCCCGCGAGGCGGCCCACCTGCGGGCCCATCTGGAGCTTCTCGAGCTCGAGCGCGACGCTCTCGACCGCCGGATCGCGGCGGTCCGTCGCACCATCACCGCCAGGAAGGACGGCACGGCAATGACGAAGGACATGTTCGACGGGTTCGACCACGCGCAGTACGAGGAGGAGGTCACGCGCCGCTGGGGGCGGGACGCCTACGAGCGCTCGGCCGCATGGTGGTCGGCGAAGACGCCGCAGGAGCAGCGCGACGTGCAGGCGCTCGCGGCCGAGCTCAACGCCGCCTGGGTCGAGGCGGCCCGGCAGGGCGAGGCGCCCGACGGCGAGCTCGCCCAGGAGCTCGCGGCGCGCCACGTGCGGTGGTTGCGCTCGGTCCCGGGCACCCCGGCTGCCACCGGCGACGAGGCCCAGCTCGCCGCCTACGTTCGAGGACTGACCGAGCTGTACACGGGCGACGAGCGGTTCCGCGGCAACTGGACGGGCGACCCGCTCCAGGCGGTCCCGCACGGACCCGAGCTGGTCCGCGACGCGCTTCTGGAGTGGGTCGACCGCAACCTGGCACAGTAGGACCGAGCCGGTTCGCAGGTCGATGTCACAGGTCCGCCCTACCCTCGCACCCAGATGGCACACTCGTTCGAGGAAGGACAACGCACATGGATCTCCTGGACGTCCGCCGGCTGGCGGTCCAGCTCATGATTACCCACGGCGTCGGTGACTGGCGCCTGGTCTTCGACCGCGCGAAGACCAGGGCCGGGCAGTGTCGCTACTCCCGCCGGGAGATCTCGCTCAGCGCTCCGCTGATGCTCCTGCAGAACGAGGAGACGGTCCGCGAGACCGTGCTGCACGAGATCGCGCACGCGCTCGCCGGCCCGCGGGCGGGTCACGGCCCCGCGTGGCAGGCGGTGGCCCGCCGGATCGGGTCGACGGCGGCACGGACGCTGGTCTCCCCGGACCTGCCCGCCCGGGACTGGATCGGCACGTGCCCGGCCGGCCACGTCGCGGAGCGGCACCGGCGACCCCAGGCGCCGCTGTCGTGCACGCGGTGCTCCCGGAGCTTCTCCCTGGACGCCCTGCTCACGTGGGAGTACAAGGGCCACCCGGCGCCGATGACGCCGGCCTACCGGGCCAAGGAGGCGGCGATCCGGGCGCGAGTCACGGCGCGGGGTGAGCGCGGAGCCTGAGGGGCCGCCAGGGTGGCCGTGCTCAGCGCGCGGGCGGGTCCAGCGCGAAGCCGGAGGACTCGACGGCGTCGTTGAGCCGCGTCATGAGGAGCGCGAGCTGGTTCAGCTCCTCGTCCGTCAGGCCCGCGAGGCCCGCCTTGAGGTGTTCGAGCACGCGCTGGCGAGTGCTCTCCACGAGCTCGCTGCTCGACGACGTCGCGCGCAGGAGACGACCGCGTCCGTCGTGCGGGTCGGGCTCGGTGGTCACGAGGCCCAGCGCCTCGAGCACGCGCGCCTGGCGGCTCACCACGGACTTGTCCGTCTCGATGATCTCCGCGAGGCGACCCGGGTTCGTGGGTCCGAGCCGCACGAGGGTGGACAGCAGCCGGTAGCCCACCGGCTGCAGGTCGGGGTGCACCGAGGCCGCGGCACTCGCCCAGAGCACCTTCGCGCGCCGGAAGAGGACCACGATCTGCTCCTCGACGCGGAGCACGCCGTCCGGGAGCGCCCCGGATGCGGCGCCGCCGCCGCGCGCACCCTCGGGTGCGCGGGCGGCGGCGTCGGGACGCGACATGGTCCTAGTGTCCACGGTGGCGGACCTCACCGGCTGGGACCATCGCCCGGTCGGCTCGAGCCGACGGGCGGAAGGGCCCCGACCGCGGACGCGGCCTCGATGGCGAGATCCTCGATCTCCTCGAGGCGCTGCAGCTCCTCGCGCTCCGCGTCGGACTCGGCGTCGGTGTCCGACGTCGCGCCCAGCACGCCGGCCGCGTGGCCGGCGTTCCGACCCGACTCCGCCTTCGCGAGCTCGATGCCGTTCTTGACCCCGAGCGGACGGTTCGGCAGGAACAGCACCGCGATGAGCGAGATGACGGCCATCGGCACGACGGCGAGGAAAACGTGGGCGATGCCGAGTCCGTAGGCGGACTCCACGATCACGCGGATCGCCTCCGGGAGCTCGGCCATCTTCGGGATGGTGCCGCTGCCGAGCGCCTGCGCCGCGGCGGCCTGCTGCTCGGCCGGGAGCGTCGCGATCGAGTTGCGCATCTCGGTGGCCACGAACGTTCCGAGGATCGAGCCCATCACGGACACGCCGATCGTGCCGCCGAGGCTGCGGAAGAACGTGATCGCGCTGGTCGCGACACCGAGGTGGCGCGTCTCTACCGAGTTCTGGGTGACCACGACAAGGTTCTGCATGAGCATGCCGACCCCGGCGCCGAGGACCGCCATCGAGACGGCGACGATCCAGTAGGTGGTGTCGTAGTGCAGGCGGCTGAGCAGGAGCTGGCCGATGATCATGAGCACGGCGCCGGTAACGACGAAGCCCTTCCACCGACCGCGCTTGCTCACGAGCGTGCCGACCACGGTCGACGTGAGCAGCAGCCCCGCCATCATCGGGATCGTGAGGACGCCGGCCTCCATGGGCGTGGCGCCGCGTGCCAGCTGCATGTACTGCGCGAGGAAGACGGACGTCGCGAACATCGCGACGCCGGTGGCGAGCGAGGCAACCACCGAGAGCGTGAACGTGCGGTTCTTGAACATCGTGAGCGGCAGCAGCGGGTCCTCCACGCGCAGCTCCCACCACACCGCGACGGCCAGCAGCAGCACGGCGCCACCGACCATGGCGTAGGACTCGTAGGAGCTCCACTCGAACTCCGAGCCGGCGAAGGTCACCCAAAGCAGGATCAGCGAGACGCCCGCCGAGATGAGGACGATGCCGAGGTAGTCGATCGACGTCTTCACGCGCTCTCGCGGCGGCAGGTGCAGGTTTCGCTGCAGCAGCGCGAGCGCCGCGATGGCGAAGGGGATCGCGATGTAGAAGTTCCAGCGCCAGCTCAGCGTGTCCGTGAGGAACCCGCCGAGCAGCGGGCCACCGACGGTGCCGACGGCCATCGCGGCGCCGAACAGGCCGGCGAAGCGGCCGCGCTCGCGCGGCGAGACGATGTCCGCCATCACGATCTGCGAGAGCGCGGCGAGGCCGCCGGCGCCCAGACCCTGGAACACGCGCATCGTGATGAGCATCTCGGTGTTGTGCGAGAAGCCGGCGACGGCGGAGGCGAGCACGAAGATCGTGAGCGCCAGCATGATGAGCATCTTGCGGTTGGCCCGGTCGGCGATCTTGCCCCAGACCGGTGTGCTCACGGTGGTGGCCAGCAGGGTGGCGGTCACGACCCAGGTGTAGGCGGACTGCGTGCCGCCGAGGTCGGCGACGATGACCGGGAGCGACGACCCGACCACGGTGCTCGCAAGCATCGAGACGAACATCGCCATCATCAGGGCGATCATCACGGGCAGGACACCCTGCGTCCGCGGTGCCTCGTTCGGCTCCTCAGCCCTGACCCCGGCACCGGCGGAACGCCGGTCCAGCTCGGTGGTGGATGACATGGCTGTCCTTTCGACAAGTTGTTGATCTGGATCAACTATGCGTCGAGAGGTTGACTTTCATCAACTATCTGCGATGAGGCGAGGCTCACACCGTCGATGGCCAGGGACGAAAGTCCCGGGAGCGAGCGTCCCGGGTGCGAGGGGTCCGGGTGCGGCGCGCGAGCCGGCGAGTCAGTAGGACGAGCCGGCGGGCGCGTCCGCGTCCGAGCCGGGACCCGACTCACCGCCGTCCCCGCTCTCGCTCTCGGCTCCGAGCACCCGCAGCACGTCGTCGAGCAGCCCGGACGCACCGAACCGGAAGGTCGACGGCGAGACCCAGTCCGCGCCCATGATCTCGTCGGCGAGCTCGAGGTAGACCCGCGCGTCCGCCACGGTGCGGATGCCGCCGGACGCCTTGAACCCCACCGGCTCCACGCCGTCGGACAGGTCCGCGAGCACCCCGAGGATCGCGCGCGCGGCCTCGGGCGTGGCCGAGACCGGCGACTTGCCGGTCGACGTCTTCACGAACTGCGCGCCGTGCTCGACGGCGAGCCCCGCCGCGGCCTCGATGGCGTCGGTCTCGCGCAGCTCACCCGACTCGATGATGACCTTGACGTCGCTGTCTCCCGCCGCCTCGCGCGTCGCGTCGAGCACGGCCGCGGCGCCCGCGACATCCCCGGCGAGGAACGCCCGGTAGGGCAGCACGACGTCGATCTCGTCCGCGCCGTCGGCCACGGCCTGCCGCGTGAGCGCCGCGACGTCGTCGGCCGCGTCTGCCCCGCCGGGGAAGTTCACCACCGTCGCCACCCGAACTCCCGTCCCCGCGAGCGCCTGCGCGCTCGCCGCGACGAACCGGGGCCACACGCAGACGGCGGCGGTGCCGTGCTCGGCGGCGCGCTGCGCGAGCGCGAGCGCACCCTCCAGCGTGGCGTCGTCGCTGAGGTCGGTGAGGTCCATGGTCTCGAGGGCGAGCCGGGCGATCTCGGCATCGGTGCGCGTCATACGACCGACCCTAACGGCGGCGCCGTTCTCGAGCACGAGCCGGCGTCACGACGGCTCAGTCCAGCTCCTTCTCCAGCTCCTTGCGCTGCTTGGAGTCGAGCTTGACCCACCGTGAGAACACGTCCAGGAACGCCTTCTTCACCTGGGCGTTGTCCAGCGCGCCGGTGACATCGGTGAACTCGCCCTTGGAGGCGCGGGCGCACACGTTGATCCACGCCTCGCCCATGGCGTAGGTGAACGTCGTCGCGACCGACGCCCCGACGAGCCCGCCCGTCACGCTGCCAGCGCCAGGCACCATCTTGAGCAGGCCGGTGAAGGCGGCCCGACCGCCCTGCGTGGCGGCCGTCGTCGCGAGCGTCGACATGAGCGCGGCGCGGCCGAACGGGACGGAGAAGATCCGACCGATCCGCGCCATCATCGCGAGCTGCACGGGGACGAGCAGCGCGGCGTCGGAGAACGGGATCGGCACGGCGGCCGCAGCGGCGGCGCTCGCCGCGGCGGTCCTCACCGCCCGCCGAGCCAGCCGGGCCTTCGCAGCCGCGTCGATCGCCTGGGCTGCGGCGAGCGCGAGGTGAGCTCCTTCCGGAGCAACCCGAAAGGTGGCATCGAGCAGGTCGTGCAGGCCGTGCGGCTGCTGACCCGTGAACGGGTCGGCCATCGCGTTGGTGAGGAACACCCGCCGGTCCACGATCGGCAGTCCGCGCGCGAGCACCTGGTCGGCGAGCGTGATCGCGTCGGGGTGGTACACGCCGTCGCGCATCGGCACCTGCGTGAACACGAGGATGACCGGGAGCCCCACGGCGCGCAGCCGCTCGATGAAGTCGGCCTCGGAGTCCTCGAACCGCCGGTCCATGCCCCGCACGCAGTACCACGCCACGTGCAGCTGCTCCTCCAGCGGCCGTGACCGGGTCTGCTTCATCACGGTGTCCAGCTCCGCGATGAGCTCCTTGGTGTTCTTGCCGACCTCGAGCCCCTGCGTGTCCAGGATGCCGAGGTGGCCGTGCGTGTCGAGGTAGAGCCGCGACCCCTTGGTCACCGGCTCGCCGATTCCCGTGGCCGCGACCTCCTCGCCGAAGATCGCGTTGAGCAGCGTGGACTTGCCCACGCCGGTCTTGCCGAAGATCGCCAGGTTGAACCGGCCGATCGCCAGGTCCTGCTTCTCGTACTCCTCGCGGAACCTGCTGCGGAAGACGTCGTCGCCAAGCCTCACGTGCACCTCCTGGCTCGTGCCGGCCGAGCCACCCTGACCGGACTGGCCTCGATCGTAGGCATGCTTCTCGTGTGGACTGGGTCAAGCGATGCCCGACGGCGAGCGCGGCCGCCCGTGAGGCGGCAGGTCTGCGGTGGCTCGCCACGGCCGACGGCGGGCCGCGCGTGGTGGCCGTGCACGCCGTCGACGGCGCGCGCCTCACGCTCGAGCGCGTGCCCGACGGCGGACGCCCGGACGCCTCCGCCGCGGCCTCGTTCGGCGCGGCGCTCGCCCGCATGCACGCCGCGGGAGCGGCGTTCTGGGGTGCGCCACCGCCCGGTTCCGGCGGCGACGGGAGGATCGGTGCGGCCGTCCTCGCGACGCCCGCCGACGCCCGCACGGCACCCGCCACCTGGGGCGCGTTCTACGCGCGCTGCCGCGTGCTGCCCCACCTGCGCTCCGCCGTCGGGCGCGGGAGTGTGACCGCAGCCGGCGCCGCGGTGATCGAGCGCGTCGCGGACCGGCTCGCCGCCGGCGAGCTCGACCACCCGCAGCCCGGGCTCCTCGCGCCGGACGCACCGGCGCGCCTGCACGGTGACCTGTGGTCGGGCAACGTGCTGTGGGACGCGGGCGGCGCGGTGCTCATCGACCCCGCCGCGCACGGCGGGCACGCGGAGACCGACCTGGCGATGCTCGCCCTGTTCGGCGCGCCCCACCTGGGCGAGATTCTCGCCGGGTACGACGGCGTGTCCCCCCTCGCACCCGGGTGGCGCGACCGCGTCGCGCTCCACCAGCTGCACCCGCTGCTCGTGCACGCGGAGCTGTTCGGACCCTCGTACGGGCGCGACGCCGTCGACGCGGCGCGTGGCTACCTCGACTGACGGCGCCGCCCTTGTCCTGACCGGCGCACCGTGCTCGACTCGGACATGCGCACCCTCGCGATCACGCAGAACATCACCCTCGACGGCTCGATCGAGATGCTCGGCGACTGGTTCGACCCGCAGGCCGGCGACGCGTCCGATCTCAAGGGGCACAACGAGGAGGTCGACGCCCGTGCGGACGCCCTCGTCCTGGGCCGGCAGACGTTCGAGGACTTCCGCGGCTACTGGCCGCAGCAGACCGACGACACCACGGGTGTCACGGCATACCTGAACGAGGTCGCCAAGTACGTCGTGTCCTCGACGCTCACCGAGCCCGGCTGGGAGAACACGACGGTCCTGCGCGGCGACCTCGTCGCCGAGGTCGCCGCGCTCAAGGAGCAGCCGGGCAAGGACATCGTGGTGACCGGGAGCATCACGCTGTGCCACGCCCTCATCACCGCCGGTCTCGTCGACGAGTACCGCCTCTACACCTACCCGGTGGTGCAGGGCCGTGGCCGTCGGCTGTTCCCCGACGGCCACGAGATCCCGCACCTGGAGCTGCTGGACACGCGTCGGTTCGCGATCGGCGTCGCCTACGCGAGTTACGCCGCACACTGACGTCTCAGCCCAACGGCGCCAGCCGCTCCCACACCCGGTGCTGCGCCACGAGCGCGAGGACCTGCTCGGTGACCGCGGCGGCGTCCTCGCGCACCACCACGCCGGGGTCGTCCTCGGCGATGCCGGCCTGGACGAGCGCAGGCGCGGCGTCCGGCAGCGCACCGATCGCCTTGCCCTGGCGGAAGAGCTCGCTCAGCAGCAGAAGCGTGCGCGGGTCGACGCCGACATCCCGGTGGTCGGGCGAGCCGACCTTCGCGTCGCGCCTGCTCGGCACGTCCGCGGCGGGTGTCGTGGCGGTGGTGAGCACCACGGCGTCGAGCTCGAACGAGCGCACCTGGTAGAGCGGCTTGTCGACGGCGAACGTGCCGTCCGCGGCGTCCGCGACCCCCGCGTGCGGGCCGAGGACGAACACCAGCAGGTCGGCGGCCTGCGCGGCGTCGATCACCGCCTGCAGGTCCGCGGTCCGCGTCGAGGCGTCCGCCACCACCCCGAGCGTGCGGCCGGCCACCGGGTAGGTGGCACCGGGCACGATCTGGGCGAGGGCCGGCGACGGCGCGAGGTCCTGCACCTCGACGTCGGGGTCGGGCGTGGGAGCGGGCAGCCCGAGACCGGCCGCGACCTCGGCGCACAGCCGCTCGTCGATGAGCGCGAGGTGGGCGAGCTGCCGCTCGCGCACCTGCGGCCACGTGACCTTGGACAGCTCGAACGTGTAGGCGGCGATGACGTGCTCCTGCTCGATCGGCGAGAGCGAGCGGAAGAACATCCGGGGCTGGGAGAAGTGGTCGTCGAAGGACGCCGGGTGCTCACGCACCTTCTCGCCCTCGACCGGTGAGGGCACCTCGAGGAACGCGCCGTCGGCCACCCCGGCGTGGAACGGGCAGCCGCCGTCGAGGCTGTTCGGCTTGTACGGCGCCACCCCGGTGTGCACGGCGTGCTGGTGGAACCCGTCGCGGAGCATGTCGTTGACGTCCGCGTGCGGCCGGTTGATCGGGATCTGGTCGAAGTTCGGACCGCCCAGGCGCGTGAGCTGCGTGTCGAGGTAGGAGAACAGCCGCCCCTGCAGCAGCGGGTCGTTCGTCACGTCGATGCCCGGCACGAGGTGGCCCGGGTGGAAGGCGACCTGCTCCGTCTCGGCGAAGTAGTTCGTCGGGTTCGCCGTGAGGGTGAGCGTGCCGACGGGCTGCACGGGGGCGAGCTCCTCCGGCACGATCTTCGTCGGGTCGAGCAGGTCGATGCCCTCGAACGTCTCGTCCTCGGTGTCGGGGAAGACCTGCACGCCGAAGGTCCACGACGGCAGGGCGCCGTTCTGGATGGCGTCGTACAGGTCGCGGCGCTGGAAGTCCGGGTCACCGCCCGCGGTGAGCTGCGCCTCCTCCCACAGCTGGGAGTGCACGCCCGCGGCGGGCTTCCAGTGGAACTTCACGAGCACCGTGTCGCCGGCCGCGTCGACGAGGTGGAACGTGTGGACGCCGAAGCCCTCCATCGTGCGCAGCGAGGCGGGCAGCGCACGGTCGGACATGTTCCAGATCGTGTGGTGCTGCGCCTCGGTGTGCAGCGAGACGAAGTCCCAGAACGTGTCGTGGGCGCTCGCGGCCTGGGGGATCTCCCGGTCCGGCTCGGGCTTGCCGGCGTGGATGATGTCCGGGAACTTGATGGCGTCCTGGATGAAGAAGACCGGGATGTTGTTGCCCACGAGGTCGAACACGCCCTCGGACGTGTAGAACTTCACGGCGAAGCCGCGGGTGTCCCGGGGCGTGTCGGCCGAGCCGCGTGACCCCAGCACCGTCGAGAAGCGCACGAACACAGGCGTCTCGACGTCCGCCTGGAGGAACGCTGCCCGCGAGAGCTTCGCGGCGGCCCCGTTGGAGACGAACACGCCGTGGGCCCCGACCCCGCGCGCGTGCACCACGCGCTCGGGGATGCGCTCGTGATCGAAGTGGGTGATCTTCTCGCGCAGGTGGTGGTCCTGCAGCAGGACCGGGCCGCGCCGGCCGGCCTTGAGGCTGTGGTCGGTGTCCCGGAGCCGGGTCCCCGTGGCCGTCGTGAGGAACGCACCCTGCTGGGCCCGGGTGGTGGCGGCGGCGCGCACCGGACGGCCGGTGGCCGAGCGCAGCTCGGGGGCCGCGACGTCGGAGGGCGGGTCGAGGGGCGGGACCGGGTCGACCGGCTCCTCGACGCTCGGGGCAGGCAGGTCCCGAGGCTTCGGGTTGGCTACGACGTGGGGACGGTCCGGGTTCGGCACAGGGTGCTCCTTCGTCGACGAAGGGGGACGGGCCCACCGGTCTGGAGCCGCGTCGTCACCGCCAGTCTGTACCCGAGCGTTCCCGGCGTCTACGCCGCAAGGGGTGGCTCGCCGTCGGGCGCTCCAGGTGCGTCACCGCAGCAGGTCGCGCAGCGTCCGCGCGTTGCGCACGGCGTGGCCGCCGCCGTCGTTGTTGAAGTACGCGACGACCTGGTGCCCCGCGCCCTCCCACTCCCGCACCCGGTCGGCCCACCAGTGCAGGTCGGCGTCGGAGTAGCTGCCGCCGTAGAGGTGGTGGTGGTCCGGGCCGTGCAGCCGCATGTACACGAGCGGGGCGGTGGCGCGCAGGACGCAGGGCAGGTCGGCGCCGCTCATCACCACGTACGCCGCACCGTGCCGCTCGAGCAGCGCGTAGACGTCGTCGTGGTGCCACGAGGGGTGGCGCAGCTCGACGGCGGGCCTCGTCCAGGCGGGCAGGACGCGGAGGAAGTAGTCCAGGCGGGCGTCGTCGCGCTCCATCGTCGGCGGCAGCTGGACCAGCAGCGGACCCCGGCGGCCCCGAACGGCGTGCAGCCCGCGGGTGACCCGCTCGACCCACACCTCGGGCTCGAACAGGCGCCGCGCGTGCGTGAGGCCGCGCGGCGCCTTCACGGTGAGCTCGAACCCGTCGGGCAGGCGCGAGCGCCAGGAGGCGAACGTCGCCTCCCGGGGCCAGCGGTAGAAGCTCGCGTTGAGCTCGACGGTGTCGAACTCGGCGACGTACCGTGCGAGCCGGTCGCGCGCGGGCGCGCCGTGGTAGAGCACGTCCTCCCAGTGGTCATAGCTCCACCCCGACGTCCCGACGCGCGCCATGGCACCAGTGTGGCTCGGGCTGAGCCGGTGGGTCCGGGCGGAGGTTCAGACGGTGCGGCGGCCGAACGAGATCGCGCGCACCACCTGGATGATGCCGAGGACCACGAGCGACAGGCCGATGAACAGCCAGAGGATCACGGCGCTCCAGATCGGCGACGTGACGAGCACGAGGCCCGCGACGATGCTGAGGATCGCGAAGAAGATCGTCCAGCCCTTGCTCGGCGAGCTCTTGAGGGCGAAGAACGACACGATCCCCTCGATGATCCAGAGCACACCGAGGGCGATCGCGACGAACGTGACGAGGAACACGGTGGTCGCCTTCAGGTTGGCGAAGGCGATGACGCCCGCGGCAACGAAGAGGGCGGCCAGCACGAGGAACCCGATCCGGGACCAGGCGCCCCGACCCCGCGAGAAGACGGCGACCGCGGCGTACACGATGCCGACGACGATCGCGTAGAACGCGAAGATGCCGGTGACCACGGCCGCGGAGTGACCGGGCCAGACGAGGATGGCGATCCCGACGGCGAGCGCGACGAGGCCGAGGAGGCCGAGACCGATGCGCACCGCGCTCGTGATCTGCGCCTCCGGGGACTGCTGGACGGTGGACATGCGGAGCCCTTCGACGCGGGGAACGCGGACGGTCCGGATGCTAGCAGCCGGCGCACCCCAGCGGGGGGAGGCGGCCCGTCTCAGCGAGCGGTCACGGCGCTCGCGGAGACGGGCGCTGCCTCGCCGCTGTCTTGCTGTCCTGTCCCTCTCTGACCCTCAGTCCCGCCCGCCTCCCCGGGGGCGGTCAGTGCTGGAACTGGGTGAAGGACGCCGTCGCGGGGTCCGGTCCGAGCCGATCGCCGGAGTCCAGGGCGTCGATCGCTGCGACGTCCTCGAGGGACAGCTCGAAGGAGAACAGGTCGAGGTTGCCCGCGATCCGCTCGGGCGTGACGGACTTCGGGATCACGACGTGCCCGTGCTGGACGTGCCAGCGCAGGATCACCTGGCCGGTGCTGACCCCGAGCCGCTCGGCGATCGCGGTCACGACCGGGTGGTTGACGTCCTTGCCCTGGCCGAGCGGGGAGTAGGCCTCGATGGCGACCCCGTGCTCGCGCGCGGCCGCGAGGGTGCCGGGCTGCTGGAAGGTGGGATGCAGCTCGACCTGGTTGATCGCGGGCACCACCGTCGACCCGGCGACGAGACGCTCGAGGTGCGGGGCGAGGAAGTTGGAGACGCCGATCGCGCGGACCGCGCCGTCGGCGAGGAGCTTCTCGAACGCGCGCCACGTCTCGAGGTAGCGGTCCTTGCTCGGGACGGGCAAGTGGATGAGGTACAGGTCCACGACGTCGACGCCGAGCCTGGCGCGCGAGGCCTCGAACGCCGTGAGCGCCTGCTCGAAGCCCTGGTCGCCGTTGCGCAGCTTGGTGGTGACGAACAGCTCCTCGCGCGGCAGGCCGCTCGCTCGCAGCGCCGCGCCCACCTCGGCCTCGTTGTAGTACCCGGCGGCGGTGTCGATGTGGCGGTAGCCGACCTCGAGCGCGTTCTCGACGACGCCCTGGGCGACGTCGGCCTCGACCTGCCACGTGCCGAACCCGACCTGGGGGATCGCGACGGGCGAGGTCACGCCGGTGGTGAGCTCGATGCTGGGGATCTGTGTGGTCATGGGTCCGCCGTAGACACCAGCACAGACACCTCGGCGAACCCCGAGGAGGACACCGTGGCTGACACCGCAGGTGTAGAACGTCAGACGTGAACACCCTCCCCGCGCACGCGGCGCCGACCGGTCTCGTCCTGCCCACCGCCCCCGTCGTGGCGGCGTCGCTCGTGGCGGGCTACGCCGTCGCGCGCTGGACGCGGCGGCGGCCGCTGGGCGGCGTGGTGCTGCTCGCGGGCGGCGTGCTGGCCGGGCGGGAGTGGCTCCGGCGTGGGCCCGCGCTGACCGCGGCGCTGTCGGCGGCGTACGTGGGGGCGTTCGTCGCCTCGCACCCGCTGGCGCGCAGGATCGGTGCGTGGCCGTCGGTGTTCACGGTCGCCGCGGCGGCGGGCGCCGTCGCGCACGTGGCGTACGACCGGAAGGCCTGAGGCGCGCGCCGGCGCCGCGGGCGCCTCTTGCTCCCTCAGCCGGCGTTCCCCACGAGCGCCGCGGCGGCCTGCACCGTCGGCCACGCCGCGACGGCGAGGTCGCGCTGCCCCTGCGCGGAGGGGTGGAACCAGTCGTTCGGCGAGAGGTCGGCGGCGGTGAGGTCGAGCGCGGCGATCGCTCCGCCGTCGGACACGCAGCGCTCGCGCGCGGCACACGCCGCCGCGACGGTGGCCGTGAGGTCGGCGACGCGCTGCGCCGTCGCCTGGCGCGCCGCGTCGTCGCTGCCGAGCGCGGACGCGCACACCCGCCACTGGGCCCACGCGCGCTGGGCGACCGGGTCGGTGTGCGCGGCGTCCCAGACCGACACGACGTCGGGCGGGGACAGGAACGCGACCGGGGCGTGCGGCGCCACGGCGGCGAGGTGGTCCAGCAGCGCCGCGGTGCCGGCCGCCGTCGCCTCGGGCGAGGTGGCGCTCGACGTCGCGCTCGGGTCGGTCCCGGCGCAGACGTCGTTCGCGCCGAGCAGCACGACGACGAGGTCGACCTCGCCCGGGTCGGCCGCGAGCGCCTGGTCGACCAGCGCCGGCGCGTCCGCGAGGGTGGCGCCCTCGAGCGCGGCGAGGACGAGCGTGGGCGCGTAGCCCTCGCCGGCGAGCCGCTCGGTGACGCCGTCCGGACCGGTCAGCCACGTCGAGTCGCATCGGGTGAGCAGCTGGCACGTGTTGAAGCCCGTCGAGATCGAGTCCCCGACGGCGAGCACGCGCAGCGCGTCCGGCTCACCCGAGGCGGTGGCCGTGTCCGAGGGTGCGGCGCCCTGGTCGGGGGTCGCGGTCTGGGCCGTGGCCGGTTCGGGTGTCGACGAGACGGCCGGCGACGGGGTCGTGGGCGCGACCTCGGTCGGCGTCGCGTCCGGCTGCGACGGGCTGCACGCGCCGAGGGCTCCCAGGGTGCCGAGGGCGAGCAGGGCCGCGACGAGCGCGCGGCGCGCCGTCACGGGTGCGGCCGGGCCCCCTGTGGCGGGCGCGCGGCGGGGCGCGGCCTCTCCTCGCGCGGCTGCTGGCACGGGATCCACCGTACGTCGGGCCCGGTCAGCAGCCCGGCGAACGGCCGGGCGTCCGACAGCGCGTCAGTGCCTGCACGGGCCCGGGTGTCAGACCGCTCGCTGGACCGGGCTCCGGATCGGGCCTCGGACCGGGCTTCGAAGCGTGTGCCGGTCCGTCGGGCGGACCGCGGGAACAGCTCGGGGTCGGGTCCGGGATAGCGCCCGTCGTACGGGCCGGGGTTGCGCAGCGCGGCGGCACTCGGCAGCGGCCCGATGCCGCGCGCCGCGAGTCGGTCCCCCGCGAACCGGTAGGCGAGCGCTGCGACGATCAGCGCGCCGCCGCCCAGCGCGACGAGCCCGATCACACCCGCCCAGAACAGCGCGACGAACGTGAGCCAGAGACCGTCGCCCGTCGCCTCGGACAGCTCCTGCGGGTCGTACGCGAGCAGCTCCTGCATCACGGCGATCCCGACGGCGGCGAGCCCGCACCCGGCCACGACCGCCACCAGCCCGACCCCGGCGGTGGCCGAGGGCCTCGCGAGCTCGGGGACCACGCCGTGCCGGGGGAGCTGCCGCGACGCCGCCACGGTGAAGAGGCCGACCCAGATCGCGCTCGGGGCGACGAAGGCGAGCGCGTACTCCCACCACGGCGATCCCAGCCCGGCGATGGCCATGAACACCAGCACGGGGGTGACGAGCGAGGCGACCGCGACCGGCCCGACGAGCATCCCGACGCTGACGCGCGTGGTCGGCGGCGCGGTGCCACGCGGCAGCGGCGGGAGGGTGATCAGGGCCATGCGCCATCGTCGGCCACTAGTCACGAGCGGCGGAAGTCCTCGTCCGTCTCTGTGGACAACGGGGCAGGATGGGGTGATGACGACCCCCGCCGGCACGACGCCCGCCAGCACGTCCACCAGCACGTCCCCCACCGCCGGCTCGATCCCGTCGGCACGCGACGTGCCTCCCGGCTGGCACACCCTCAACGACGGCACCACCCTCCCCCCGATCGGGTTCGGCACCTGGCCGCTGCGCGGCGTCGAGGCCCGCGACGTCGTCGCCGCGGCGATCGGCCACGGGTACCGCCTGATCGACTCCGCGGAGCGCTACGAGAACGAGGGCGGCGTCGGCGCCGGGCTGCGGACGAGCGGCGTGCCCCGCGAGGGGCTGCGCTTCACCACCAAGATCCGGGGCGACCACCAGGAGGCCGGGGCCACCCGTCAGACGGTCGAGGAGTCGCTGTTCCGCACGGGTCTGGACTACCTCGACCTCGTGCTCATCCACTGGCCGCTGCCCCGCCTGGACAAGTACTCCGAGGTGTTCGGCGCGCTCCTGCAGGCGAAGGCCGACGGTCTGGTGCGCTCGGTCGGGGTGAGCAACTTCCTGCCCGAGCACCTCGACCGGCTCGTCGCCGACCACGGCGTCGCCCCGAGCGTCAACCAGATCGAGCTGCACCCCTACCTCCCGCAGGTGGACCAGCTCGCGGCCGACGGCGAGCGCGGCGTCCGCACGGAGGCCTGGAGTCCGCTGGGTCGCGCGGGCGACCTCCTCGAGGACCCGGTGATCGGCGCGATCGCGCGCGCCCACGACGTGGGCCCGGGCACCGTGGTGCTCGCCTGGGAGATCGCCCGCGGCGTCGTCCCGCTGCCCAAGGCGTCCTCGGCCGAGCGCCAGCTGGCCAACCTCGCCGCGCTCGACCTCGCCCCGCTGCTCAGCGCGGACGACCTCGCCGCGATCACGGCGCTCGGGCGCGGTCAGCGCGTGAACCCCGACCAGGACCCCGCGACGTGGGAGGAGTTCTGACGCACGCCCCCGGGCGGGGCCGGGATCGGCGCAGAACTTCGCCCGCTCTGCACGAACGCGTGCCATTCGGGCGATCTCGCCGCCGAATACCGGGGGTGGGCCGCCCCGCCGCGCGCTAGGTTCCCAGCCAGCGGGGCGTGCCCGGTCGGACGAGTCGAGGACGGTGCGTGATGGCGGCGACGGCGGACATGTACGACGAACGTGGCGACGAGCTCGTCTCGCTCTGCCTCCAGCTGCGTTCGTTCGGACGCCGGCACGCGTTCGCCGGACACGTGCGCACCGTGCGGTGCTACCAGGACAACGCCCTGCTCAAGGAGGTCCTGCAGACGCCGGGCGACGGCGCGGTGCTGGTCGTCGACGGCGGCGGCTCGCTCGCGACGGCGCTCGTGGGCGACGTCATCGCCGGACTTGCCGTGGCGCACGACTGGGCCGGGCTCGTGATCCACGGCGCCATCCGGGACGCGCTGCTGATCGACCGGCTGGACATCGGCGTGAAGGCGCTCGGCACCAACCCGCGCACGAGCGGCAAGACGGGTGAGGGCACGGTCGACGTCCCGGTGACGATCGGCGGCGTGACGTTCCGCCCGGGCGCGCACCTGTGGAGCGACGCCGACGGGATCCTCGTCGAGCGCTGACGCTCCTCAGCCCACGTCGCGGCGCCGCAGCAGCTCGGCCGCGGCTGCCGCGAACACCGCCGCGAGCAGCCAGAGCAGGCCGATCGACGCCGGGTCGGGATCGGTGAGCGGCGGCGAGTCGAACGCCCACGCGTACGGCGAGAACGGCCGCAGCCACGCGAACGTGTCGCCCTGCTGCGCGAGCGCGTTCGCGAGATAGCCGACCACGGCGACGGCGGCCCCCGTCCCGACCCCGACCACGCGCCGACCCGACGCCGCCCCCCCGGCGAGCGCCGCCGTCGCCGACGCCAGGGTGAGTCCGACGAGCGCGACGCAGGCCCAGACGACCCCGCCGACCGTGAGGTCGAGCTCGCTCGGCCCGTTGAGCGCGAGGATCACCAGGCCCGCGAAGGCGCCGAGGGCGGCCAGGCGCACCACGAGCGCGAGCGCCTGCTCGAGGGCGTACGACACGCGCCCGACGGCGTGGGCCAGGTCCAGCTCGAGACGCCCGGACTCCTGCGCCCCGCCGATCGCGGAGGCACCCCAGGAGATGCCGGCGATCGTGAGCAGGACGAACCCCATGAGGCCGAAGAAGGTCGCCTCGGTGTAGCCCGCGCCGGTGCCGATGTCGTCGTAGCCCAGCGTGCTCACGAGCTGCGGCGGGAGGGAGTCGATGATCGACTGCATCTCGCCGTTGCTGCCGATGCTCGGGAAGAGCGGGAGGTAGAGCGCGAGCACCGCGAGGATGCCGACGGCCCACGCCACGACGGCGCGCCAGGACTCCGCCAGCGCGCGCCGCAGCACCGGCAGGCGGCGCGGCGTGGCGACCACCCCCTCAGCCACCGGTCCCCTCCTGCCCGTACAGGCGCAGGACCGACTCCTCGAGGTCGGGCTCCTGCGCGGACAGGTCGAGGACCCGGAACCGTGCCAGGGCCTTCACCAGCGGATCGATCTCGCCGTCGGCCGTGGCCGAGACGCGCACCGCGCCGCCCTGCTCCCGCACGTCCACCTCGCGCAGCGTGCCGATCGGCGCGAGCGCCGCCTGCACCGCCTCGACCGAGGTATCACCGAGCCCGACCTGCACGTGCCGCACGGTGGACAGCCGCAGGGACGCGACGTCGCCCTCGGCGACCACGCGGCCGTGCGCGAGCACCACGATCTCGTCGGCGACCTGCTGGAGCTCGCTGAGCACGTGCGAGCTGAGCAGCACCGTCTGCCCCGCGTCGCGCGCCTCGCGCACCAGCGCGAGGAACTCACGCTGCAGCAGCGGGTCGAGGCCGCTCGTCGGCTCGTCGAGCACGAGGAGCTCCGGCCGGTGCCAGAACGCCTGGACGAGGCCGAGCTTCTGCCGGTTGCCCTTCGAGAGCGTGCGGACGGGGCGGTCCAGCTCGACGCCGAGCCGCTCGGCCAGCGCGTCCGCCTCACCGGACCGGACGCCGCCGGACACCCCGGCGTAGAACGCGAGCAGGCGCCGCCCGGTGACGCGGCCGTCCAGGCGCAGGTCGCCCGGGACGTACCCGATCCGGCGTCGCAGCGCCGGGCCGGCCCGGCGCGGGTCCTGCCCCAGCACCCGGACGACGCCCGCGGTGGGGCGGATGACGTCGAGGAGCATCCGCAGGGTCGTGGTCTTGCCCGCGCCGTTCGGGCCGACCAGTCCGAAGACGACGCCGGGTGCGACGGCAAGGTCGAGGTCGTCGACGGCGGCGTGCTTGCCGAACCGCTTGCTCAGCCCGCGGACCTCCACGGCGGGGCCGGCGGACGGGGGCGTGCCCATGGGCTTCACGGTAGCCCCGGGCGAGAACCGACGACCTCGGTTCGCAGGAAGAGCTCCGGCCGCGCGTGCCGGCGGGGACCTCGGGCCGTCAGGCCACGAGGCGCAGGAGCGCCGCCTCCGCCTCGGAGCGCGACGTCACGCCGTCGCCGATCAAAGCGCCGAGGTGGCCGGCGACCGCCTCCAACGGACGACCGATCGCCGTCGCGATCTGCCCCAGCCCCTCGCCGTCGGTGTAGCGGTAGAGCAGCTCGATGGTCTCCTGACGAGACCAGGGCCGCTCGGGCGCGAGCCGCATGCGGCGCTTCGCGGCCAGGGTGGGCTCGCCGTCGTGCGCGCCGAGGGTGTCGCGCGCGGCGTGCCCGTCGCGGATGTCGTGCGCGCCGTCGGAGTCCGCGCCGCCGCGCGTCGCGGCCCGCTCCGCCTCGAGCACGTGGGCCAGCTCGCCGTCGCTCAGCGAGCCGAGGGAGAACAGCGTGAGCCCGCCGTCGGTGTAGACCTCGGCGCCGCCGCGGGCGTCCTCCCGCTCGCGCAGCCAGCGCTCGGCGCGGATCGAGACGATCGCGAGGAGCGGAAGGCCGAGGAGCACCACGAGAACAGCGAGCACGGGGACTCCTTGGCGGAACGGGCGAACGGACGCAAGCAGGGCGGGCGAACCGCCGATCCAGTCTACGAAGGCGTCAAGACCCGACGGCGGCGCGCGCCCGGTGCCGCTCGCGTTCCGCCGTGAGCCGCGGCAGGAACGCCGCGGCGACGGCGAGGGCGACGCCGGCTCCGATCAGGGCGCCGGCGACCGTGTCGGAGAGCCAGTGCACCGTGAGGTATGCCCGGCTCACCACCATGAGCAGCACGTACACGCCGCCGAGCCACGCGACCCAGGCGCGCGCGGCGATGACCGTGAGCGTCACCGCGATCGTCGCGGCGTTCGCCACGTGGCCCGACGGGAACGAGCCGGCGTCGCTGGTGACGAGCATGTCCTCCGGTCGCGCGCGGTCGAAGAGCCACTTCAGCCCCTGCACCAGGGCGACGCTGCTCACCGCCGCGACGGCGTAGTACAGCGCGGCCCACGGGCGCCGCAGCCCGAGCAGCACCGCGATCGTCACGAGGGGCACCACGACCACCCCGAGCCAGCCACCGCCGACGTCGTTGAGGAAGCGCGCGATCGTCTCGCCGACGGGCACGCGGATGTCGAGCATCCACGCGGCCCAGACGTCGTCGATCGGCAGCGCACCGCCACCGGCCGCCTCCACCCACACACCGATCGCGAGGCCGAGCACGACGGCGAGCAGCCCGTAGAGCACCAGGTTCCGACGCATCGGCCCACGCTACCCAGGCGTCAGCGCACGTCGTGCGCGTCGGCCCGGCGCCGTAGACGTTCGGCTCACAGGTCTGTCCGTTCGGCTCTAGGTCGGGCCGTCCGGGGAGAGGAACATGGCGGCGGGGGCCGATCACCGGCGCACGGAAGTGGGGCAGAGATGACCGAGGACGAGGCCTTGCTCGTCGAGCGGCCCGACCCGTGCGACCCGGCCGGCGAGCCCCACCCCGACGAGACGCAGGTCGCCGATTCGCCCCCGCACGCCGCCTGGTCGATCGACGACCTCACCGTCACCGAGGGCGTCACGCTGGCCGAGGCGGTCGCGCAGGAGGAGCGCCAGCTGCTCGGCGCCCTGGCCGCGTGGGCGACCGGGTCGGCCGCCGTCGGCGCGGCCACGTGGGTGGTCGGGGCGCGGACGGGCCGCCCGCGTGCGGTGGACTTCGGCCGTCAGACCCTCGTGTGGGCCGTGGTCGACGGCGTGATCGCCCTCGTCGGCGCCGTGCGGTTCGCGCGCGCGAGCCGTGGTCCCGACGCTGAGTGCGGACGCGCCGCCGTGCGCCGTGGCACGCGGCTGCGCCGCTCGCTCGCGGTCAACGCCGCCCTCGACGTCGGCTACCTCGCCACGGGCACCACCCTGCTGGCCAACCCCCGCGGGAGGCTCGCCGGCCGCCGGGGCGACGGGCTCGCCGTCGTGCTCCAGGGGGCGTTCCTCCTGGCCCAGGACGTGCGCTACGCCGTCCGCCTCGGGCGGCTGCTGCCCTGACGCGGGGACGGCGACCGGCGCACGATCAGCCGAGCCGCGGCGCAGCTCCGACGGGTCGGCGCCGGCCGGTCAGCGCCAGCCGGTCCGGTCGAACCGCTCCCACCGCTCGACGACGCGCTGCTCGCCGTCGGGTCCCGGCTCGAGGACCGGACGCCCCTCGATCCACACGCGCTGCACGCGCGAGCCCACGGTGAGCGGATCGCCCGACCAGAGCACGACGTCGCCGTCACGACCCACCTCCAGCGCGCCCACGCGCCGGTCGAGCCGCAGGATCGCCGCCGGGTTGAGCGTGAGGGCCGCGAGCGCCGTGGCCGGGTCGAGCCCCTCACGCACCGCGAGCGTGGCCTGCAGCACGAGCTGGTCGATCGGGACGACGGGGTGGTCGGTGGTGATCGCGACCGTCACGCCGGCGTCGGCGATGAGCGCGAGGTTGGCGATCCCGCGGTCGCGCAGCTCGACCTTCGATCGCGACGTGAGCATCGGGCCGAAGATGACCGGGATGCCCTTCTCGGCCAGGACGTCGGCGATCTTGTGCGCCTCGGTGCCGTGGTTGACCACGAGCTGGTAGCCGAACTCCTCGGCGAGGCGGATCGCGGTGGCGATGTCGTCGTGGCGGTGGCAGTGCTGGTCCCACAGGAGCGTGCCGTCGAGCACCGCCGCGAGCGTCTCGTGGGTGAGGTTGCGCTCGAACGGCTCGTCCTTGGCCGCGGCGGCGTCGCGCTTGGCCGCGTAGCTCTGCGCGGCCACGAACGCGTCGCGGATCACGGCGGCGACGCCGAGACGGGTGGCCGGGGTCTGCTTCTTGTCGCCGTAGACCCGCTTGGGGTTCTCCCCCAGCGCCGACTTCACCGAGACGTCGGCAGCGAGGATCTGCTCGTCCACCGTGCGACCGCCCCAGGTCTTGATCGCGACGGTGCGTCCGCCGATCGGGTTGCCCGAACCGGGCTTCACCACGACGGTGGTGACGCCGCCGCGCAGCGCGTCGCGGAAGCCGAGCTCCTCGATGTCGATGCCGTCCAGCGCGCGCAGGCGGGCGCCGTTGGGGCCCGTCATCTCGTTGGTGTCGTTGCCGGACCAGCCCTCGCCCTCCTCGTGCACGCCGACGTGGCCGTGCGACTCCACGAAGCCGGGGAGCACCCACGAGCCGGTCGCGTCGACGCGGTCGGCGCCGTCGGGGATCGCGACCTCGGGGCCGCCGACGGCGGAGATCACCCCGTCCGTGACCAGCACCGTTCCGCGCTCGATCGGATCGCCCGCCACCGGCACGACGTAGCCACCGGTGATCGCGAGGACGCGGGGTCGGGGCGAGCCGGCTGCGGAGCCGGCGGGGGTGGTGTGGGTGCGGACGGCGCGGTCGGGGGTCGGGTTCGTGGTCTCGGACATGCGCTCCACCCTAGGTCGGGTGCCCGGGCCGCACGACGTGCGCGACGGCGAACGGGAGGTTCGCGGGCCGGTGCACTCGCCGTCGGGCGCGGGTCGGAAGTCGAACGACGTCAGAGGACGTGCGAGGCGTCAGGGGCGCGTGGGGGGACGTGCGTCAGGCAGAGAGGCCGAGCAGAGCGAGCACGACCGCGAAGACGCAGGTCAGGAGGGCGGCGCAGGTGATGGCGGCCTCGACGCGATCGGCGTGGGGCCGACGCAGCCCCGTCTCCCACCAGCCGCCGTACGCGCTCACCGTCAGGACCACCGCGAGCCAAAACGGTGCGGTGCCGTAGCTGCCGTTCTGGGAGATCGTCGTGAACACGGCGACGAGCGACAGCATGATCGGGGCGGTCGAGCGGGTGAGGCGGACCAGCGGAGAGGTCCGGTGGACGAGCGCTCGGGCGACGTTCCCGGCGGGGAGTGCGGCAACGGCGGAGCTCCGTCGGTCGAGCGGCTGACCGGACATCGGGTTCACCTCCTGGCGAGTCTTCGGGGAGCGGTTTCTGTGCTGTGCGCCGGCGCTTGAAGTCAGCACCGTGAGTTGTCCAGCAACCAAGGCCAGTCAACATGAGATTTCCGCGGAAAGACAGCAGAACTACCTAGACGAAGGCCTAGACCTGGCGCCGATAGTCAACCTCGGGCCCGGTCGGCGTCAAGACTTCGCCCCGGATCGGTCTGTGACTCGCCGGGTGGACGGTCGATCTGGCGGATCGGCCGTTCTGCTGCTGGAATGGCGGGAACCCTTCGAGGTCCGACGCGGGAGGCGATGACGATGACGACGACGCCCCAGGGTCCGGGTACGTGGCACGACGCCGCACCAGAGGTCCAGGTCGAGTTCGACGTCGCCGTGCAAGCGTGGGTGGAGGCGACAGTTCCCCTGCTGGAGGAGGTCGCCGGACGCTACGGCGGCTACGTCCTGTACGGCGATCTCGCGCACGAGCTGTTCGAGCGGACGGGGTATCGCACCCGCATGCTGTCGGGCAACTGGATGGGCAAGGTGCTCAGCCCGGTGCAGCGTGCGACCTCGACCGACGGCCGGCCGCCTCTCACCTCGCTCGTGGTGCACGCGGACGGCAGCGTGAGCGACGGGTACATCACGCACGGCCACCTCGGGGGCTTCACCGACGACGTCGCGCGCCAGAACGCAGCGGCCGCCGACCGGCTCACGTGCTACCGCCTGTACGCCGACGACGTCCCGGACGACGCGCAGCCGCGGATGACGACGGCGTGGGTGGACCGGTACGGCGAGGGCCCTCGCCCGCACCGGGAGAAGTCGGAGCGGGCCGCGGCGCGCGCGGCGAAGGCGGCCGCCGCGGCCCGCGCCGAGGAGCCACCGGCGATCTGCCCGTCGTGCTTCATGCAGCTGCCGGTCAGCGGCGTGTGCGGCAGCTGTGACTGACGGGCGGCCGGCCAGGAGCCGACCACCGAGACTCGGGCACGCGGACGTGACGGCGTCGGTCGACGAGCGGCACTGGCGTGTGCTGCTGCGCACCCTGCGCGCCACCTTCACGTCCGACAGCTACCTCCTGCTGGTGGAGTTCGCGGGTGCGGTGACCGAGCTCGCGCAGGAGCTGCACCACCACCCCGAGCTGCACCTGCGCTGGGGCCGGGTCACGGTGACCACCACCAGCCACGACGCGCGCGGCCTCACCGAGCGCGACGTCGAGCTGGCCGAGCGGGTGAGCGTGATCGCCGAGGAGATGGGCCTGGTGCCCACCGCGCCGCGCATGTCGGTGCAGGAGGTCGCCATCGACGCGCTCGACATCGCGGCCGTGTGGCCGTTCTGGGCCGCGGTCCTGGGCTACGACGCGCACGTCGAGGAGGCCGACGGCGAGCTGGACGTGGAGCTGGTCGACCCGGACGGGCTCGGCCCGGCCTACTGGTTCCAGCAGATGGACGCGCCCCGGCCGCAGCGCAACCGCATCCACCTCGACGTCTCGGTCGGCCACGACGAGGCCGAGCCGCGGATCGCTGCGGCGCTCGAGGCGGGTGGGCGGCTCGTCTCCGACGCTGCCGCGCCGGCGTTCTGGGTGCTGGCGGACCCCGAGGGCAACGAGGCCTGCGTGTGCACCTGGCAGGGGCGGCCGACCGCCTAGGTGTACCCGGTCCGTCGTTGCTCGCCGGTGAGCACCTCCAGCCGCTCGCGCAGTCTCGCCAGGGCGTATGCCCAGGCGATCCGCTCCTGCTCGAGCCGGACGTTGCCGTGTTCGCGCAACGCCTCGAGCACGGTCCGCTCGTCCGGAGTCAGCAGCGGGAGCTCACCGGTGTGGGGTGCCGGTTCGGTCCCCCACAGGTCGCGGTGGGCGTCGAGCGTCTCGGCGTCCATCAGCACCGACTCGACCCGCGGGAGGGACTCACGCGCGTGGTGCAGCGCGCGGAAGCCGTGGGTGTCGAGGTCGCCCCAGTACGCGAGCGGCACCTCGCCCAACCAGGGCACGTCCCGGAGCCGCCCGACGGCGTGGCCCGCCCCGTGCACCGCGACAGCTCCGGGGATGTCCGGAAGTGCGACCAGCGACTCGACGTTCTCGAGGATCAGGGCAGCCTGCGGCGCGATCGGCCAGCGCACCGCAGCCAGCTCCGCGAGCGGCAGCGCGAGCTCGCTGATCCCGCCCGGCCGCACCGCCTCGTCCAGGATGCGGATGCGGATCAGGTCGTTCTGACGACGCAGACCCAGCTCGGACCGTCCGGTGACCCCAGCGTGCAGCCGCTCGACGACGGCCCGGTGCCCCTCGAGCCACTTGGAGTCGATCCCCCGCACGGGCAACGACCGGACGTAGGCGCCGGACTCGGGATGGTCGCGCACCCAGTCGACCACCGTGACCACCCGCGCCAGGTCGACCTCGTCCAGGCCCGCCACGTCGTCGGCGACCCGGCGCAGTGCCCCGACCAGCCCGGCAGGCCCGGCGACGCTCGGCCCGTCGGAGTCGCTCGAGCCGCCCGGCGCGAACCAGTGGGCCCGCAGTCCGTCGAGGCGCCGTTCGAGACGCCGCCAGCGCGCTCCCTCTCCCGCGAGGTCGGCGATCGCGTCCGCCCCGTCGACGCGGGCACGCACGGGCACGCGCTGGTTCCCGACGGCCGACCATCGTCGCTCCTGCCACGTCACGTCGATCGCGGGGTGCGCGGCGCGCCAGGACTCGGCCCACGCCGTCGCGCCCGGCAGATCGGCGAGCGCCACGCGCTCGCTCGGCGGGTGCAGCGGGACGTCGATGACGTCGGGGGCGATGCGCGCCGACCGCCCGCCGGCCGCCCAGGTCGCGTGGTCGCGCCGGTAGCGGCGCTGCGCAACGGCGCGCACGTCCGACGGCGTTACCCAGTCGCCGGCGCGGCGCGTCCCTGCGCGAGGGGAGTCGCTCACCCGGCCACCGGGGCGCTCGGCTCGAGGGGCCCCGCTGCGACGACGCGCGGGGGTGCCTCGCGGCGGCGCATCGCCACCGTCCCGACCTGCGACTCCTTGAAGTCCCGGCACGTCACGTACGTGATGGCACCGACGTACTCCTCGATCGTCTGCAGCAGCTTCATGGGCGTCGCGAGCACCATCTGGAAGCCGAACTCGACGAACACGTCCATCGCCATCCGGGTGTAGGCGGAGTCGGCCTTGTCGAATGCCTCGTCGAGCACGATCGTCCCGTACCGGGGCACGGCCTCCTCGCCGTCGGTCAGCTGGTAGCGCAGGGCCGCGGCGAGGCAGAACACCACGAGCTTCTGCTTCTGGCCCCCCGACAGGCCCTCGCCGGAGTCGTGCACGTTGACCACCACGCCGTCGAGATCGATCTCCTGGGCGAGGAACGTGACGTGCTCGCGGGTGTCGAGGCACCGGCGGCGCCACGCCTGATCCGCCGCCTCGCCCGATCCCAGGCGGGTCATGAGTCGGCGCAGCACCGCGAAGCGCACCTCGGCGGCCGCGAGGTCCTCGCCCTCCCACGAGCCGTCGGCGACGGCGCGCAGGTCCTCGAGGAACGCGTTGACGTCCTGGGAGCGTCGTTCGCTCGGCACGATGCGCAGGTGCCGGTCCCGGTCGAACGGTGAGCGCGCGAGCGAGGCGTTGACGGGGTCGATCCGCTCGCGGACCGCGCGCAGGGCACCGCGCAGCTCGTTGAGGAGCTGGGCCACGAGCTGGCGGGACTGGGTTCGCAGGAGGTCGGCGAAGCGTTGCTCGTGCTCGGGCAGACCCGTGCCCTCGACCTGCTCGCGCACGCGCCGCCACCCGGCGCGGTCCCCGACCGAGACGGTGAGGTCGGGAGCGAGGGCGTGGAACTCGGAGCGGATCCGCCGCAGGACGTCCTCGTAGCGGCTCGCGGCGTCGCGTGCCTCGCGTTCAGCCACGACGCGTTCGTCCGTGAGCGCCTTCAGCACCTTGGCCTGGGACTCGCGCACGCCGTCGAGAGTCTGCTTGCGACGGATCGCGCGATACCGCTCGTCGAGCAACGCCCACAGCGCCGCACGCGCCTCCGGGTCCCGACCGGCCACAGACCCGCCCACGCCGTCGGTACTCCCGAGGTTCCCCGCGGTCCCAGCCACCCGCGCCCGGACCACCCGCAGCTCCCCCTCACGCTCCGCGAGGCGGTGGTGCACGACGGCGAGCTCACCGGCGGCGTCATCGCGCGCGGACGCGGCGCGCTCCTGCCCGGCCCGAGCCTGCTCGACCCACTCCCTCGCCGTGGCGAGGTCGGCGTTGCCCTGGACGAGGCGGTCCAGGTCGGCCTCGGCGTCCCGCACCCGGGCTGCGGCACCGTCACGATCGAGCTCGGGCCACCGAAGCCCGACCACGCCCGCGAGCACGGTGATCCGACGGGTCTGCTGCTCCGCGCGGCCCTGGAGCGCAGCCACCACCTCCGTTGCGCGCGCGAGCTCCTCGCGCGCCTGGACGAGCGCGGCGTGAACGGCCTCGCGCTTCTCCTCGTTGTCCGAGCCCAGCACCCAGGACCTGCGGTCACCCACCTCGCGGCGGTCGTCCTTCTCGTACCGCCCTCGACCGCCCTTGACCTGACCGGCGACGGTGATCCCGCGGCGCACGCGGCGCAGCTCCTCGGGCGTGGCCACGCAGGCGTAGTCGTAGCGCTCGGCGAGCTCGACGGCGAGCCAGCCCGACGCGGGGTGCGGTGCGAGGCTCAGCCGGTGCACCAGCGAGTCGGCCGTGGCCACGGGCGGCGGCCCTCCCACGTGCGCCGGCACGGCCTGGTACACGAGCCTCGTCCCCAGATGCCTCTCCTCGACCGCGCGCACGACGCGGTCCAGGTGCTCCTCGCGCACGAGCAGGGTGGTCGCGAGCGGGCGCAGCACGCGTTCGATCGCGCCTCGCCAGATTGCGTGCTCGGGTGCCACGTCCAGCAGCTCGCCCGCGAACGGCAGCGCCGACTCGGCGACTCCGAGGACGTCCGCGAGCCAGGTGCGCGTCGCCAGGAGCCGCGGCTCCATGTTGCTGCGCCGGCCGCGCAGCGCCTCGAGCTCGCCCTCGAGCTCGACCACCGCGCGCTGCGCCGCAGCTCGCGCGTCGTGCGCGTCGTACAGGTCGGGGTCGGTGCGTCGTTTCGCCTCGGTGGCCTGGTCCTGCGTGCGCCGGGCCGTGGCCTGCAGCTCGGCGAGCGCCGCCGAGGAGTCGGGCATCGGGATCGCGACGGACGCGAGCGCGCTGGCGGTGCGCTCGTGGAGCTGCCGAACGCGGTCCGCGGCGTCGGCCTCCTCGGTCACGCGCCGTTGCGCCAGCGCGACGCCGATCCCGCCTCGGTCGTCGACCTCGCGGCGCGCCGCGGTGAGCTCTCGCTCGGCCAGCACCGCGGACCGAGTGGCCTCGTCCATGGCGGCCGCCAGGGTCGCACGCAATGCGGTGTCCTCGGCGATGCTGCGTTCGAGCAGCTCGGCGATGCGGTGGTCGTGGAAGGAGTCCAGCTCGTCGAGCAGCTCGTGCGCTGTCGCGGCCTCGCTCGTCGCCCGCTCGAACGCGGTGGCCGGACCCTCGGCCACGCGCAGCAGCTCGACCTGGCGTCGCGCCTCGACGACGCGCTGGTGCGCCTGGTCGAGGTTGTCGAACTGCTCCACCGCGTTGTCCGACATCGCGAACGTCCGGGGCTCGTCCAGCATGAACGTGCGGAAGAGGTGGTCGAGGCTGCCGAGGTTGCGCGCCGCCTGCGTGCGGTGGAGCAGGAGGAGGGCGTTCTCGCTGTCGCGCGCGATGCTCCCCTGCCCGATCCCGAGGACCCGGCGCAGGCGCTGCGTGAAGACGGTCTGCTGATCGGTCACGGTGTCACCCGGGGCGTCGAACGCCTGCTTGAGGCGACGCACGTCGATCCCGTGGCGCACGTGCTCGCCGAAGTCGAGCAGCCCCACCTCGCGGCGCACGATGAGGTGGAGCTGGCGGACGTCGGCAGGTGAGCTCGCCGTCGAGCGGGCGTGCATGAGTCGCACCAACGAGACCACGTCGCCCTGGCCGTTCTCGTAGCGCAGGAGGATCCCGCTCCACGTGGCACCCGTGCGCAGGTACGTCGCGGTGGTCCCGCCGGACTCCAGGTCGGACTCACGGCGCCACGCGCCGCGGACGTAGGTGACGAGACTGCGGTCGGAGCGTCGCTGCGCGCCCGCATCCTGCGCCGCGAGGTTGTACGCGAGCCACCTCGCCGGCGTGAGGACGGTGGCGATCGCATCGAGGAGCGAGGACTTGCCCGAACCGGACTCGCCCGCGAACAGGTGGCCCTGACGGGCCACGTCCACCGTGTGCAGGCCCGAGAAGGTGCCCCAGTCGAGCACCTGGACCCTGCTCAGTCGCCACTGCCCGGGGTGCACGACGGCGTCGCTCCCGCTGGTCATGAGGCCTCCTCGGTCTCGCTCACGTCGACCCCGCCGCCTGCGTCCTCGCTGCTGGCGCCGCCGGGCCGGGGGTCCCCCTCGCGGTCGACCTCCGTCTCGGCCGGCCCGCCGCCCGCCGCCATACGCTCATAGCTCGCCCGCACGGCCGCGACCTGCTCGGGCCCGACGATGATGCGCAGCAGCGGCGAGATCTCCACGCGACCCTCGACGTCGGTGCGCTGCGTGAAGCCGTGCTTGTCCATGTTCGTCCAGGAGGCGTTGACGCGCCGGGCGAAGTCGGACTCGTCGCGGCCCATCGCCCCGCGGTACACGTCGAGCTGCTCGGCGACCTCGTCCTTTCCCACGATCACGCGGTCTGCGCCGTCGCTCGCCAGGAAGTGCTGGCGCAGCACGAGGAGCATCGCGGTGTCGAGGAACGTCAGCGGCGCCGTGCGCACCGCGCGGGGTGCCCCGCCGTCGGGCAGCTCGACGTTGCGGACGAACGCCACGCCCACGTCGATGTCGACGACCAGGTCGCAGTAGACGTCGTTCAGGCGCGCGACGATCGCGTCGGTGTCACGGAGCAGGGCCTTCCAGAGGTCGCCGTGGCGATCGGCGGAGAGGTACGGGCCGCGCAGCAGCGCGAGCAGCGCGCGCCGCGACGGAGCGTCGAGGCTCCCGCGGTCGCCCGGCCACAGCCCAGGCCGTGAGGAGTCGGCGAGCTCGAACGGCTCCGTGGTGCGATCGGGTGCCGCGTCGGCGGGCGCGCCGTCGGGCGGCGGAGCGACGCGCCCCCAGGTCGTGTCGGTCACGGAACCCTCCCGGTGAAGGTGTGGACAGGAATGCGCGCCTCTCGCGGAACTCCGCTCACGGACGTCCACTCCACCCGTTCGCGAGCCTCGGGATGCGCCACGCCGTGCCGTGCGGCGAGCGCGAGGAGTCCCACCACGCTCGCAACGCCCTGGGTGGCGCCGTGCCGGTCGAGCACCTCCGCGATGGTGACGTCGCGCGCGAAGGCCAGCGCGTCGTTGACGGCCGCGCGCAGCTCGGCCATGTCGATCTCGGTCTCGCGGGCGAGCGCGCGCAACGCGTCGAGGTCCACCTCGGTGTCCTCGTGCACCTCCACGTCGCCGCTCACCTCGGACTCCTGTGGGTCGTACAGCTGGATTGCTCCGACGCTTGCGAGGGGCACCGAGGTGAGCGACAGCTCGATGCCCGACGGCGCCCACGGTCGCGTCGTGGCGGCGGCGGGGAGGGCCGCGGCCAGCGTCTGCGTGAGCTCGCGGCGCAGCACGCGGTCGCTGAGGTAGTCCTGGGAGTGCACGAACCGGCGCAGACTGCGGGCGAAGGCGGCCATGGTGACCTGCACCTCGAGGCTCGCGTCGACCAGAGCCGGAAGGAGTCCGCGCAGGAAGCGTCGTTGCGCGGGGCTCAGCTCGCGAGCGAACTCACGGTCGAGCACCTGGCCCACCGCGTCCGCGAACGCGGCGCCGGCCTCGGCGTCGAGCACGAGCTCGGCGAAGGCGGCGAACGTCCGCCCGGCGTTCGACTCGGCGATGAGGTCGACGCCGCGGAAGACCTCCGCGAGCACCCTGCCCTGCACCGTGTCGCCGTCGAGGATCGACTCCCGCAAACTGCGGTTCACGCCGTCGAGCTCGGTGCGAACGCGAGCGAAGTCGGCCGGCACCTCCTCGGCGAGCTGCACGACGTCCCGCGCACGCTCGATCGCGGCCGCGCGGTCCACGACGGGTTCCTCGCCCGAGCGCAGGCGCGCGATGCGCTCGTCCAGCCGCGCGCGCTCCTCCTCGAGGGCGGCGAGCCGGACCGTCACGTCGGGGTCCGTGTCGACGGCGAGCGACCGCAGCGCAGCGGAGATAGTGGCGAGGCGGGACTGGGTCGCGGCCTGCCGAGGCGTGCGGAGCTGGTCGAGGAAGCGAAGGGCCCCCAGCGCCTCGGCGGTCAGCTCATAGGTCTCCGTCCGGGACTCGTCGGCAGCGCGGCGGATCAGCAGTCCTTGGGCGCGCCACTCGGCCAGGTAGGCATGGGCGGTACGTGGGAGGTCGAAGCCAGCCTCGCGCAGCTCGTCGAGCTCACTCTCGACCAGCTCGGCCAGCTCGGCGGCCGGCCGACGCCGCACGTCCCCCGCGAGGTACGTGCCGAGGATCGCCGCGGCGACGGGGGCGTTCTCGGCCCGGATGAGCGCCCACCCGGGGTGGTGCTCGGTGTCTCGAACACGGCGCAGCTCCAGAGCCGTGAGTCGCACCGCGGTGCCGCTCATCTCGCCCTCCATCGCTCGCTCCGTTCCGACTCGGTCAAGGTAACCGCTGCCCCTGACATCGAGGACGAAGCTCGCGCCGCCGTGCGTACCTCCGTGCGTGAGCTGCCTCGGCACCAACCACACCCACTCCCACGATACGGCTCGCCGCGATGCCGATGCGGGAGTACGGGTCCGGCCTACCATGGGGGTGTGAAGACCACGATCGACATCCCGGACGAGCTCGCGCGACGCGCCCGCGCCGTCGCTCACGAGCACCGCACGACGCTGCGAGAGCTGGTCATCTCAGGGGTCACCGCCGAGCTCGATCGCCGCACTGCCGCGCCGCCGATCGACTTCCACTTCCCGACCGTCGCCGGACACGGCCTCGTGTCCGACGTCGACCCCTCCGACGTGATCATCCGCTCCTACGGGATCTCGACGCCGTGATCGCAGTGGACACGAACCTCCTGGTGTACGCGCACCGTGAGGACAGCCCGTACCACACTCGAGCGCTCGCCGTGGTGGACGACCTGGTGGCGTCGGGTGCCTCCTGGGCCGTCCCGTGGCCGTGCGTGCACGAATTCCTCGCCGTGGTGACTCACCCCCGCATCTACACGCCGCCGTCGCCGCAAGGGGTGGCACTCGAGGCGATGCGGGCTATCACGAGCCTGCCCCAGGTGCACCTGCTGAGCGAGACGGCCGAGCATCTCGACGTTCTGACCGAGCTGCTGAAGCGCGGGGACGTCGCGGGCCCGAAGGTGCACGATGCCCGTATCGCGGCGATCTGTCTGTCCCACGGGATCGACGAGCTGTGGTCGGCGGACCGGGACTTCTCGTGGTTCCCGCAGCAGCGCGTGCGCAACCCCCTCGTGGCCTGAGCGCGCCCACGCCGCCGCAGTTCCGCAGTCGCGCACGCCCGCCGGCCCCGCCGACCCGCTGAGCGCTGTCCAGGCCCCCTTGCGCCCTGGCTCCGCGCTACCGGCCCCCGACTCACTAGGCAATAGATCTCGCAAGCGTTACTGTGACGTTGTATGAGGCGTTTTGACACCACGATACTCGTGCTCATCGCTGCGCTCGCCGCCACCGGGTGCGCGGGCGGTGAGCAACAGGCACGGCAGACCTCGCTCGGGCCGGCGACGACGCTGCGAACATGGACGCTCGCCGACCTCGAGGCCGCGCTGCCGACCGACGACGAGCTGCCCTCCGGTCTCGTCGACGTCCTGCGGTGCCCGGGTGCGGCCGAGTGCGGCGACGACGAAGCCGACGAGGCGGACCTTCCCGTCGAGTCCCCGACGCCCCTCGCCGTCGCGTACGTCGGCGGACGGGTGGGGCTCGCCACGGTGGACGACCCGCCCGAGTCCGACGACGGCGACTGGAGCACGCCGTTCGCGGAGGGCGGCATCTGGCTCACTCCGGCGATCGGCCTCTCGATCCTCCAGTTCGCCAGCCCGGACGAGGCCGCTGTCGACCACGCCGCCTGGACCGATCCGCAGGCCGGCCTGTCGCCCGCGGACCCCACGTTCGACGTCGCGCCGACCCCCCGCGGCGAAGGCAGGTTCTCGCCCGGGTTCCGCGGCACGTCGGTCGTGACTCAGCCCTCGCCCGCAGAGCTCGGTCTGTACGTTCCGGCGAGCGCCACGGTGGTCGACAACCGGTGGCGCCTCGTGTCGCGGGTGGGGACGGCGAGCGCCGAGTACGTCGAGTCTCGATGGTCCGTCGCGCTCGGCGATCTCGTGGTCATCTGCGGCGCGACGACGCTGGCCGCCATGGCCGAGCGCGATCCCCCCGACGAGATGTGCCGCTCGCTCGTGACGGCAACGCTGGCTGCCCTGATCCGCGGCCCCGCGTCCGAGCAGCCCGAGTGATCCGCGTGTCCACCCAGCGCTCGAGCACGAGATGCGGCCGTGCGCCGCTCGCCGACGGACTCCGACCCGACAAGGCTTCGTGACAGGGCTGTGGCTGTGGTCGACCTCGCGTTGTGTCCGCCGGGTGGGGTGTGAGGCGCGGAGAAGCGCCGATTCGCCGCCCCGCGATGCTCCGCGGACGGGGCGCGGCTCGGAGCAGTTCCGATGTGCGCAGCCACAGGGCTGCGGCTCGGCGCTGCCCGAGCCGTCGTCCGGCAGAGTCGTGCGGGCACCACCCGAGACTCCCTCACGAGCAGTTGTCGCAGACTCCGGTGGCTGGTAGCTCGATGCGGCATGTCGGACAGATCCTCGATGGGGAAGCGGCCGTCCGACGGCGTGAGGTCGAGCGCGCATGTCGCAAAGCAGGTTCCGGTGCGGTGGCAAAGATCACGACTCGCCGTTCGGGGTCTGGGCGAGGAGTACGCGGCGTGGGCTCCGCCTCGCGCCAGCCGGGGCGCCCGACGCCCCGATCGAGCATGCGCATCGCCACTCCGAGCCGGTCTCGCTCGAGCCGAGCAACGAGCTCGTCGAACGTCGCGCCAGCCGGTCCGAAGCGATCCATCGCGCGGAGCTCCCACTGCTCGTATCGGAGCCCGTAGCGTGGTCGGCTCACGTCCTGTCCGATGCGCCCCTGGACCTGGTAGTAGTGGCTGGCAAGGTGCTCGGCCACGTCGAACCGATCGATCCGCATCACGAGCGCGACGCGCTCCACCGTCTCGCCGCTTTCCCACAGCTCACCCGCGCGTGACGTCTCTGCCGTGGACCACTGCCGTCGCCGTGATGCGAAGTCGTCCCGGAGCGCAGTCGTGCTGGGCTCGCGCGTACGCGTCACGATGTGCGGTTCGACCGCCGTTCGCCTGCTCGGCGGCGATGTCGGCCGAAGCGGCGCAGATGGCGTCGGATCGGTGGCCGTCGACAAGGCGGAGAGCTGTGGTGGAGGCGCTGCAGGAGCGGGTTTGACAGCGGGTGAGACCGCGGTGGTCGCAGGCGGCCGAGGTGCAGAATCCGGCACGGGAGGCGGCGCCGCGGCCCGCATCTCTGCCCGCACCTCGGCCCGCATCTCCGCCCGCAACTCGACACGACCAGTAGCCCGGCCGTCCCACCAGGCCCGGTGCAGCTCCTGGCGCCGATCGCGTCGGCTCCGAAGCTCCCACAACCCCCACAGAATGACCGTCGCGGTGACGCCGATCGCGATGCCGACCCAGGTCGCGGCCGCGTGCGCAGGGACGTTCCAGTTGATCGTGGACATCGCCTCGACCACGGCCGCCGCCTCCGACCTACTCCTCGAACCCGGACTGCTCGAACCTCAGCTGGTTCGCGTTCTCCCGCACGGTGCGCACCACCTGCTCGGAGAACCCGTCCGGCGCGGTGGCCGAGATCTCCAGGCGCACCGAGAGCTCGACGCCGTCCACGGCAGCCAGGTGCTGCAGCACCTCCGCCACCACGGTGGAGAAGTCCTTCGCGTAGCGCTGCGGGTCCAGCGCCTTGGAGCCGAAGAACCCGCGCGGCACCGCACGCGGAGCGACGCGCCGCTCGGGTGGCTGCGGGACGGCCGCTCCGAGACCGGTCGGCGGCTCGTCCGCGGCGCTCGTGCCTGCGGACGGCTCCCCGCGGGGATCGGGTGGGTCCGCCTGCGCCGCTGCTCTGGCGGCCTCGTCCGCCGCCCGCTGCGCCAGCGCACGGTCGGCGCGCACGAGCAGCGTCGAGTCGGTCACGCCGGCGGGCTCGGGAACGTCGCCGGGCAGCCACAGGCCGACGTACCGCTCGCCGTCGAACGAGTCCGCGAGCGCGAACCCCTCGACCTGCCAGACGAGCGAGTTCGCGACGGCGAGAATCGCCTCCTCCAGCACGCGTCGGCTCCGCAACCGGTCCAGGTACGGGTACGTCGTGTACAGCGACCAGAGCGTCCCGGCCGAGACGTGCCCCTGTGACCAGAGCGTCTGGAGCGGGCCCTCCAGCGCCATCCGGATCCGGGCCGGCGCGTAGACGTCGGCGAGCTGGTCGCCGCGGCGCAGCTTGTCCGCCACGCGCTCCGCGATCGATCCTGCGCCGTCGGACACCCGCGACGCCCCGACCGTGGCCGGCGAGCCGGGATCGGGCTGCTCGGGGACGAGCACGTGGACGTAGGCCCCGGTGAGTCGAGAGCCCACCGTCTCCGCCGCGGTGCGGGCGCGCGCCCGCGCCTGCTCCACCTGCTGCGGCCGCAGGTCCAGCGACGTCGCCGACGCGACGATGCCCTCCCATGCGAGCTGGTCGCGAACCGCCGCCTCGAGCTCCTCCATCCGCGCTCGATCGGGGGCCACGACCACCACCGTGTTGCGCCGCTGCCGCTGGGCCCGTCCCGCCGTCGCCATCAGCTCGGCGGTGAACTCGCGCGCCGTGGAGGCGTCCTTCGCGTGCGCGATCGTGGGGTGGGCGAGCACGAGGCGCACGTCCTCGCCGTCGGGCACGTCGCCGGTGTCCCGCACGCCCACGTGCACGGCCGCGAACAGGCCGGGCCGGCCGGCGACGTTCGCGCGGAGCCGCTCGACGATCGCTGCGTACACCGTCTCGGGCTCCTCACGCAGCCGGTCGGCGCGGTCGGCGGCCTGCTTGGTGACCGACGCCGTGGTGTCGTACCAGTAGCGGCCCGACTCGTCGTAGAGGTAGGTCGCGCGCTGTGCCAGCAGCTCAAGGGCGTCGCCGAAGTGGCCCACCGTGTCACCGGGCACGGCGGTCCCGAGCCACAGTCGCTGCTTGTCGACGCCGCGGTGCGAGGTGCCGAGCGTCGGCGCCGAGGCGAGGAACGCCGAGCGCGCGATCCGGCGGGTCAGGGCGCGCGAGCCGAACGCGGGCCTCTCGGCGTCGATCCGGACGGGCGTGGAGCCCTCGCCGTCCACATCGGAGTCCACGATCGGCTTCCAGTTGTCCGGAAGGTACTTCGTGAGTTCGCTGAACACCCGCGAGTCCGCGACGGGCACCGTGCCGGGCGCGATCAGCGGTGCGGCGTCGCCCGAGGCCCAGAGGCTGTGGATCACGACCGACATGAGGCGCAGCACGCCGCGGGTGCGCTGGAACTTCTCCAGGGTGGACCAGTCCTGGTAGAGCCGGTCGAACAGCTCGGGGTGGATCGGGTACGCCGAGCGGATCCGCTCCTCGTACTCCCCCTTCGTGGTCTCGCGCGGGAAGGAGCCGGTGTGCTCCTGGTAGAACATCGCGTACTGCCGAGCGACGGCGGCGACGTCGGCGCGGGCTACGCCGTCGGGCTCCGTGAACAACCGCCGGCGCACGATCTCGAACGACTCCGCCGAGGACGCGGGCCGCCAGTCGTCGGCGGTGCGGCCCACCACGTGCTGCAGCCGCTCGAGAGCGACGCGGCCGTTCGGACCGCCCACCTCCAGCGCCGAGCCCACACCGCCCGCATCCAGCGTGTCCGACGCCGGGATGGAGACCACCAGCATGACGCCCGGGATGGCGCGTACGAGCTCGGTGAGGTGCTGCGCGAACGTGAACTGCGCGTCGAACGTGCCGCCGGGGAGCGCCCGCTCGGCGTCCACGAGCAGGCGCGCGTAGGCCACCCACTCGTCGATGAGGATGAGCGCCGGTGCGTGGTCCCGGACGAGGTCGGCGAGGGCGTCGCCCGGTGGGACGCCGGCCTCGTCGGCGGCGCGGACCCGCTCGTAGGCGTCGCGGCCGCCGAGCTGCCACGCGAGCTCGCCCCACAGCGTCCGCACCTGGGTGCCGTCGGACTTCACGAGCGGCTGCGACGGCGAGAGGTGGGTCCCCACGAGGGTCACCCGGTTGACTGTCAGGTCCGCCGGCCACGACGGCGCCGCACCCTCGGGCGCCGCGCTCGCCAGCACCTCCTGCACCCCCTGCGGCAGCGCCTGCGGGGCGACGCCGGAGAACAGGTGGTACAGCGCGAGCATCGAGTGGGTCTTGCCGCCGCCGAACTGGGTCTGCAGGTTGACGACCGGGGAGGCGTTGGCGTCGCCGGAGATCCGCCGGGCGGCCCAGCCGAGCAGATCGCGTAGACCCGACGTGAGATAGGTGCGGGCGAAGAACTCCCGGGGGTCGGCGTACTCGGGTGCGTTCTGCTGTCCCGTGGCGACCTGGTGCAGGTCCGCGGCGAACTCGGCGGCGTTGAACTGGCCCGACGAGACGTCCTCGTGCGGGGTGACGATCTCGCGCCACGGCTTGATGCTCTGGCCCGAACGCACACCCGGCACGTTCACCACCGTCGCGGCCGTCTTCGCCCGGTGCCGGGTGGAGTCCTCGTAGACCTGGCGTTGGTGGTCCTGACGGAGCTTGCCGACGGCCGCGGCTTGCTCCGGAACGCCGACGGCGAGCAGCAGCCGCTCGATGGAGTCCAGTGCGCGGTAGGTGTCGTCGGACGTGAACTGCTTGTTGTGCGCGAAGTCGTTGCGGACCTGGCGCACCTCCGTGGCGAGAGCGCTCTGCGCGCGGTTGAGCGATTTCTCGAAGGCACGCCAGTCCTCGGTGAGCACCTTGAGGAGGAGCGCTGGATCGTCCGGGTTCACCTCGCCGCGGCCGCCGTTGGCCCGCTCGCGCGCGGCATAGAGGGAGACCCAGTCCCCGTTCGGAACCTTGGCGTTGAGGTGCGCGTCGACGAAGGGTCGCAGCCCTGGCACGAGCTGGTCGAAGAGCGCGATGCGGATCTTCTCGTGGTTGCTCAGTGCCATCTCAGTGCTCGCCCTCGGCGTCGAGCTCGGCATCGTCGACGTCGGGGTCCTCGACGTCGGGGTCCGGCACGTCTCCCTCTCGGGTCGCCGGCCCTTCCTCTTCGTAGGCGGAGGCGTCCTCCTCGCCGTGCAGCGCGCCGACCTCGTCGCGCACGACGTCGCGAACAACCTCGGTGTCCAGCACCGCCCCGACCACGTCGAGGAGCGCGTCACGACGAGCCTCGAAGAACGCCTCGAAGTCGGCCGCACGCATGGTCTCGGGCGTGATGAGGTGGCCCGTGAGCAGGGCGTCGACCTGCTCGGGCGACATGCCGGTGTTCCGCTCGAGCCGTGGCAGATAGACCGCGGGCGAGTCGCCCCTGACCTCGTGCCGGTTCGTCCCAGCGGCGAGTGGCGTCCTGTTGATGATCGACTCACGATTGTCGTAGCCGATGCCCTGCTTGTCGCACCACGACTTGGGAAAGATGTGGTGGATGTCGATGCCCTGCGCCAGATAGCTCGCGTGGTCGATGGCCTGGTCCAGCTTCCAGTCCCGCGCGCCGTGCTTGAGCAGGAGCGCGTAGATCCCCTTGAAGGCAGCGGACCGCGAGCTGCGCAGCGAGAGCAGCCGGGACTCGCGGAAGATCGCATCCTCCACGGTGCCCGGACGCGCCGCACGCTCACCCGTCACCGCGGCCCGCGCCCACGCCGGTACCTGCTCCACGTCGCGGGCGAAGCGCGTCTCGGTGGACGATCCGTAGAGCTCACCCATGACACCCGCCCAGTACCAGCGCCGGATCCGCTCCAGGACGGGGTACACATCGATGTCCGTGCCGAGCAGAGCGCGGAACACCGCGAGCGGCACGGTCTGGCTGCGGTAAGGGAGCCAGCCGGAGGTGTGCACGTGTTCACGCAGGAGGAAGCCGGCGGCCCACTCGAAGCCTTCTCGTGCCACGGGCGCCCAGCGCAGGTACTCGCGCAGGGTGAGATTGAGCATGTCGTCGCCACGCGCCGTCACCGCGCGGACCTTGGTGGACCCGGACTCGAGGTCCGCTCTCCGCCGCTCGAGGGTCGCGAGCAGGAGCACGGCCTGGATGAACTCGGTCTCCCGCATGCCCTGGAGCACGGCGTGGCGATGCAGCACCCCCCGGTGCGCGGCCCAGTCCTCCCCGAGCCGGAAGTCGTCGCCGTGCTCGGCGTAGTACCCCGCGTCGCCCGCGTAGATCGCGGTGAGCAGCTCGAAGTTGTTCAGGGGGAGGCCCCCGGAGTTCACCTTCTCGAAGACGGTGGCCACGGCCTCCTTCGTGGTGTGCTTGTCGAGGCGGATCGCCGGGATGACGTATCCCTTGATCGTTCCGCCGACGCGGTTGTTGAAGGCCTCGAACACCATGAGCCGTGCCGACTGGTCGGCGTCCGGAGCACCCACGTAGCGCAGCAACCAGCTGGTGTCCGTGCCGTCGAAGAGCGCCGTGAACGGCATGATCCCCGTGGCCGCCTGCAGCTGCGCCGTCGAGACGTCGAGCACCACGTCTCGAGCGAAGTTGTCCCGCACCACCCCGTCCTTTGGGAGTGACAGCACGGCGTCGTTCTGCTCGCTCGGATCCCCCAGGGCCTTCTCGACGTCGAGGTAGTACCGACGCGTCAGGAGCTTGCCGCGCGAGTCCTTGGTGGCCACGACCCCGCTGCCGGTCAGCGCCTGGTAAAGGGAGGTCATCCGCTGCTGGCCGTCGAGCAGCAGGTACTCCGGCTGCTCGAGCTGCCGATGCTCGAGCGCGGCGTCGTCCGCCACGCGCGCGAGCGGCTGCGGCTTGAACCGCACGCCGGCACCGTCACTGTGCGCGAGCTGCATGAGCGCTCCCATCGGGTGCCCGCGGAGCACGGTCACCAGGAGCTCGCGGATGCGATCGTCGTCCCACTTGTATCCGCGTTGGAAGTCAGGGAGCTGCACGCGCCCGTCCCGGACCTGCGCCAGCAGCTCCGCCAGCTTCAGCTGAGGCGTCTCGAATCCCATGTCAGACCTCCGTCGTGGTGGCGACGATCGCTCCATCGCGGCGATGGAGCGTTCCCTCCCGAAGCGCCGCGTCGATCACGCCCTGCAACCGGTCCCCGGTCGGACCCTTGACGCGCTGGCCGCCGAACTCCGCGTTGACCAGGTAGGCGAGCTGGCCGGGCGACACGCCGTCGGGCTGCTCCCAGCAGATCTCCACCATCGCGTTCCGAAGCTCCTCGTACGGGATGTCGGCGACCGGCCGGCGTCGTCCCGGTGGCGGGATTCGGTAGGACGTGTAGCCCTCCGGTCCCTCGCCCTCGGGCCACACCACTCGGTCCCGGTTGGCTGACACCCGAATGAGGTGCGCGGGCACGAACGGCTCGATCGAGCGCCGCCGCTTGTCGTGCGCCTGCTGGAGCCCGAAGCGGTAGACCACCACGGCGAGCAGCCGGTCCAGCAGGATCGGCGCCTCCGCGGCGATCACGTCGGCGATCTCGCCGCGCACGACCTCGACGGATGCCGGATCGTCGAGCTGGTTCAGGAGCCACGAGTGCTGGCGCGGCTCGGTAGCGGCCGGCACGTACTCGGTGGAGTCGTTGCCCACGCGAACGGCGGACTCCATCCCGGCGCCGGAGTCAACGTCGGCGCGCTCGGCGATCGACGCGTCGTCGGGCTCGGCGTCGCGCGTCCCGTCCGTGGCGGGATGCGCTTCCTCGGCGCGGGCGATCGTGGGCCGGCCGCCGTCGACGCCGTCCGCGAGCACCTGGAGCCGCTCGGCGGCGTCGGGCCGGGAGAGTGACAGCAACAGGTCGACCATGTACTCGATCCCCCGGCGAGCGGTGTGGCCGTCCATGGCGGTGGCGTGTGCCCAGGAGTTGGTGAGGTCGAGCACGAGGTGGGCGTAGGCCGCCTGGGTCCGGGTGAGGCGTGGGGTGAAGGCGCGGTAGTCGTCCCGCAGGATCCGCATCAGCCGACGCGGATCGCCAAGGTCGACCGGCACCTCGTGCCCGGTCTTCGCGGCGTCGCGCGCGCCGAGCGCGGCCTTCCAGTCCCTGCCGGGGAATGTGACCGTGAGCTGCTCGTCCACCCAGGGGGCGAGCTCCGCGGTGAGGTCGTGCAGGGCTCGGCCGTAGGCGGCGTGCGCGTACGCCGACGTCGCGGCCACTGCGGGCTCGGTGGCGTCAGCCGAGTGGCGGCCCATCACGCGCTCCCGTCCAGGTCGAACGTGCCCTGGGTTGCGCGCGCGGTGGTCCGCCGGGACGCCGAGGTGAGGTCGGACCAGCCCTGGCCGAGGCCGTTGAAAAGCAACGCGTCCGCCGGGCGATCCTTCTGGCTGATCTCGTAGAGGCGGTACGCGAGCAGCTGCACCGCGTCGAGATCCACGCGATTCCCGACGGCTGACAGCAGCCGCGCCGTCGTCTCTCCGCCCTGCGTGGCATAGGACTGCGCGAGGTGCAGTGTGGCTTCCCAGAGGGAGACGCGGTCGTCGTTCGCGGGGTTCCAGGCGGGGTCGAGGTCCTTCGCCTGGACGAGTGCGACCTTGCCTGCGGCACTGGTCAGCACCCCGCCGCGGGCCAGGCCCTCGACGCTGGTGTTCTTCGCGCGGGCCAACACGTCGGCCTCGCCGAACTGCTGCGCGGTCCAGCCGTACTGGCGGTACCAGTCGACGGCGAACCGCGTGTCCGCGTCCAGCTCGCCATCCTGCTCGGCCAGCACCTCGTCGAGCGACTGGTTGATGAGCGCGAGCGCAGTCTTTACCGTCATTGGGGAGCCGTCGGCCTCGATCACCTGCGAGTACGCGGAGAACACGGCCATGCCGGGGCCGATGGTGGCCTGCGCGAGGTCCACGGGTGCGATGGCGCCCTGCTGCATCTCGGTGAGCGCCTGCGGGAGCGTGGCCTTGAGCGCGGCGATGAAGCCGCGGCGGGTGGTGGCCTGTGCCGTGGCGTGGCGGGGGCGGAGGGCCAGGACGATGCTGGACGCGAGGGCGTTCGTGCCCACGCTGATCATCCGGCCTGTGCGCTCCGACCGGACGGGCCAGGTGGCCGTGATGGCCCAGCCGGACCGGATCATGCCCTCCAGCAGCGTAGCCCAGCCGGTGCTCGCGACGCCCTCGGACTCGAGCTCGGCCTGTTTGAACGCGTAGTACACGGTGATCGGGTAGTCGTCCCGTGCCGACTCGCGGGCGCGGGCGAACACGTGCTCGAACCCCTCCTCGAACCACTTCGACGCACCCTCCTTGCCGCCGTGCCGGTACGGGTTGGCGACGAGTTCCTCGGCCTTGGGGACGAGCATCGTGCTCAGAAGGCTCGGGTGAACGTCGCGCAGCGAGCGGCGGAGCCAGACGTAGAAGAAGTCCGACAGGTCCGAGTACCCGATGTTGTCGTAGTACGGAGGGTCTGTGCTCAGAAGCAGCGATCCGTATTGCCGGGTAGATGCGTCTGCTTGCTCGGTGTGGGCGGCGGCTGCATCCGGCCCGCGCTCGAGTACGGCAACGACGCCGGGAATCGTGTTCGAGAAGTCACCCGCTGTACCAGAGAGAGGGTTGGCTTCGGCGTAGTCCCAGACCATCGGGAGCGCCTGCCGAGCGAACGTCGATCGGGTCGCGCCGGTCCCATGCGACGACCTCCAGCTGACCAATGATGAGTGGTCGTCAGTGGTGTTCGAGGCGGCCATCCCGAGGTAGGTGGCGACGGCATCGGCGTACGCGGCGGCGCCGTCGCCGCCGACTTCGAGGCGGTTGCCCTCGGGGAGGCCCGCGGCGAGGGCGTCGCGCAACACCTGTTCGCGGGCCTCGGTCACGAGGTCGCTGAACGTGGTGAGCGCCACGAGCTGCCGGTCCGTGAACAGGTCGCCGAACTCGGTCAACCCGTAAGCCGGGGGAGAGAACCAGCGGGGATTGTCGGCAATGCGGCCATCCGGGACGCCGTTCGGAGGTGCTGTCGCGGCGGCCTCAACCTGGGCACCATCGGGGTCAAGGTAGACGCGCTGACGACGACCCTCAGCCACAGTAGCCATGAGTCGGGAGCCCATGCGCCCGGACTCAGCCTCGGCTCGGATGTGCGAGACGGGCACCGCCGTCGTGCATGCCACGCATGTCGCGCCCGTGCGCCCGGACATCGTGCCGTCGTCGTCCTTGGTGGGCGCCTGCGCGGGATCGTGACCGATCGAGAAGGCGACGCGGCGACCGGAGGGGGCTGCGCCGTCGGGAATCACCGACGGCACCACGTATGCCTCCTTGCCCTTCTTCTTGCCCAGCCACCACGAGCGCACCAGCGGCATCTCGATGCCGCACGCCGGGTTGGGGCAGGTGACGGTGCGGGCCCAGATCCACGCGATGACCGTGGCCTCGGAGCCGTCGGGCAGGGTGGCCTTCGGATAAAGGTGGCCGATGCGCTCGGCGGCGCGGTCCCGCATCCAGGCGCCGTAGCAGCGCACGTCCTCCGCCAGGCCGGTGGCACGCGGCCAATCACCCAGCTTCTCCTCCGCGGCACCGGGGAACACGGGCGGGCGGCCCGCGAACCGGGGCGGGATCTCGATGAGCGCCTTGTTGATGAGCACGGCCACGGGGTTGAGGTCGGAGGCGTGCGCCTCCAGGCCGAGGCGCTGGGCTTCGAGCGGGATCGTGCCACCGCCCGCGAACGGGTCGAGGATGGCGGGGGGCACGCCGTCGGGAGCGGACGCCACGATCTCGGCGTGCGCCTCGCGCAGGAGGCGCTCGTCGTTCACGTTCTCCCAGACCACAAGGCGGCGGATGAGGCCGTGCAGGCGCTCGCGCTCGCGGCGCTGGTCGGCCTCGGTGGGGAAGCGGTCGGGGTGGGAGGACGGGTCGTCCACGAGCTGCGCGAACAGCACGGCGCGGGCGGCGGCCAGAGGGCGGCGGGCCCACCACAGGTGGAGCGTGGAGGGGTGGCCGTGCCGGATCGACTTCTCCCGCGCGGACTCGCGGTTGATCTCCTCCAGCGGGAGGGAGACCTCGATGAGTTTGCGGACCGGCGGGGCGGGGTGGGGCGCGGTCACGGCGGTCCTCCAACTCGGGCGACCTGCGCCCGGGCACGGCTACGTCGCAATCCATTGGGAGACTACCCAATCTATTGGTAGGTGGAGACAGAACCCGCCCCCAACGCTCGAGTCGTGGTCAACAAGAGGCGCGATCCTGGCGAGGACGTGCTCCTGGAAGGCTTCGCCGAGCACCTCGGCAGACGGTTGGAGGCCATCCGGCTCGATCGCGGGCTCAGCCGCGCCGCCCTCAGCAGGGCGTCTGGGGTGAGCGACGGTGTCATCGAGAAGATCGAGAGCCGCGATTCGACCTCGGACTCTGCTTACAGTCCGCAGGTGCGGCAGCTCGTCAAGCTCGCGGGCGCACTCGGTGTGCCGCTCTCCCTGCTGATCCCCTACTCGGACCAGCCGCCGCCGCCTGACCCAGGCGCCTCGGTCGACCTCGCATGGCCGCTGGACCAGGCGTTCTACACGGCGGTGCGCGCTCATCCCATGCCCGGGACGACAGAACTGGCCCGCCGTCGGACGTAGTGCCACGTCGACGACGAAGCGACGCCAGGCATGCCGCCGGCCCCCAGTCGGACCAGCGGCGACACGTCGCATCGGCCACATCGACATGATCTACACTCACACGCGCCCGAGTTGTACATTATGTGCATGTCGAGTGTTGATCTGGACGTTGCTGCACTCGTCGACATCCTGCGTGCCGAGGGCAGCGACGTCGCGGACATCGAAGCGAAGCGCGCCTCGAAGGGGTACCCCACCGATCTGGCACCGACGCTCTCGGCGTTCGGGAATCTTCCCGGTGGTGGCGTGATCGTGCTCGGGCTCAGTGAGGCGGACGATTTCGCTGCGACCGGCGTCTACGACGTCGCCGACGCCAAGCGTCGCCTCGCCGCCCAGGCGCGAGACGCCGTCGAGCCCTCGCTCCAGGCGACGTTCGAGGACGCTTTGGTGGACGAACGAACGATCGTCGTCGCCCGTCTCGCTGAGTTGCCCTCCTCCCGGAAACCTTGCTTCATCCGCGGGACGCACCGCGCGTACCTGCGCTCGTACGACGGCGACTATCCGCTGTCGGAGCAGGAGGTTCAAGCATTCATCGCGGAGCGCGCCACCCCACGGTACGACCGAGAAGACGCGATCGGAACCTCGGTCGCCGACCTCGATCCTGTCCTCACGACCGCGTACCTGGTGAACGTCCGATCGCGATCCTCACGCCTCGCGGCCATGTCCGACGACGAGGTCCTCCGGCACACCAGGGTCGTCAGTCGAACCGGGGCGCTCACGCTCGGCGGGCTCTACGCCCTCGGCTCCTACCCGCAAGAGTTCGTGCCCACGCTCTCGATCTCGGCCCGGATGGCGCCGCTCGCCAGCGACCCACCGGGAACTCGAAGCTCTGATCTCGCGCATTTCGATGGCCCACTTCCCGAGCTGCTCGACCAGGCGGTCTCGTGGGTGCGGCGCAACACCGCCACTCGCGTGCGCTTCGGTCCCGACGGTCACGGCAGGGACGAACCCGCGTTCCCCTCAGAGGCTCTCCGCGAGCTGATCGCCAACGCACTCGTCCATCGCGACATCGGACCCCACGCGCTCGGAGGCCGCGTCCAGCTGGTGCTCGAGACGAACCGGCTCGTCATCACGAACCCCGGCGGTCTCGTTGGCCTCAGCGTGGAGCAGCTCGGGAAGCGCGACGGCGGCTACGCGCGCAATCAGAGCCTCTACGACATGCTCAAGGACGTCCGGACCGCAGATGGGCGACGGGTGATCGAGGGCGTCGGAACCGGCATCGCGGCTGCCCGAGAGGCCCTGAGGCTTGCAGGAATGAGCCCGCCCCACTTCTTCGACGCCGGGATCAGGTTCACGGCAGTCGTCCCGCAGCACGCGCTGCTCGACCCGTCCGACCTGACGTGGTTGGCGAGTCTTCCCGGGACCGCCGGTCTCACCGACGCGCAGCGCCACGCCCTCGTCGGGATGCGGCACGGGGCCGTCTGGACGAACCGCGAGTTCCGCGAAACGTTTCCCATGGACTCCACCCAGGCACGAGCCCAGCTCATGGAGCTCACCGACCGCGGCCTGGTCGTGGCCCGCGGCGAGCGCGGAGCACGCACCTACCGCCTCGATCCGGAGGCGGCTGTGCCGCTGACCATGCGCACGCCGCCGCTGCTCGTCGACGTCCCGACCGACTCGACCCTCGCGGACTCTCCCGCTCATGCGAGCTCCCCGGATACCCGCCCGGCACCACCCCCTGCCGACCCGAACACCACGGGCACATCCCCCGGCCTCGTACCGACCACGCGTCACGCACGCGCCATCATGAGCGCAATCGGAGGCGACGGAGCGAGCCGAGCCGAGATCGCGTCCCGAACCGGACTCACGGACCGCCAGGTGTCGCACGCGCTGCGCCGCCTGGAGCAGGCCGGGCAGGTCCGCGTGCTGGGAGGTCGGGGAGTGCGGGACACGCGCTACGAGCTCGAGGTCCGAGGGCACGACTGAAGCGCCTGCGGATGTCGGACCGATGCGCTGTGATGGGGGGAACGCAGAGTTCGACGCGCGAGGGGGCATTCCGTGCTGAGGTACCGATCGCTGTTCACCGTGGCCGACAGGAAGTCGACCGTGGACGACGTGTTCGCGCAGGTCCACGCCTGGCTGCGGAGCAAACGCTACGACGCGGACGCGCTGGTCTGGGATGGCCCGATCGCACGAATCGGCGAGAACGCCGAGGCGCTGCTCGTCACCGATACCGGCAGGGATCACACGCGCTCCGGGATGTTCCTGCTGCAGGAGGCAACCACCGACGGCACATGGACCACCCAGGTCATCGCGCAAGACCCCGGCAACGGCCATCGGCGGAAGGACTGGGCGTGGATCGACATCGACGGGCCGAGGCCGGCGGGCATCCCCCGGGTGGCTCGCGACCTGCTCGACGTGCTGGAGGCGACGGATGGCCGCGCGTCTCTCGCCGCGCATCCGACGGTCGTTCGTGGCGACGAGGCCGAGGACGTGCTGGCGGCACTGCTCGACAAGGAACGTCGGGGTCTCGTGTTCGTCGCCGGGAGCACGCCCGACTTCCCGCTCCCGAAATGGCAGGACTACGTCGGCAGGCTGCTCCACGACACGGTGGGCCTCGCGGCCGGGTACGTGCTCGACGCCGAGGCCACCGAGCTTCTGCAACACGAGCTCGGGGCACGTCACGCCGTCTCGCCCGGGACTCTGCGCACCTTCCTTCCCGGGGTGCACCCCTCGGAGGACCTCGACGCCCTCCGCCACCGGTTCCTCACCACCGAGACGATTCTCGCGACGAACCCGAAGCAGATCGCGCGGACCCTCGGTTCACGCGCTGCGGAGCTCGCTCTCGCCGCCGAGGTGCCGTCCTGGGCGAGGAGCACTCGCGATCGCCTCGAGAAGCTGGCGGACGAGAAGTACCTCGACTCGCGCGTCGAGAAGATCGCCGAGGAGGACCGCCTCCGCAACCCGGAGCCCTTCCGCGAGGACGCGCAGCCGGCGGCGCACCGACCGGAGACCGAGACTCGTCCTGCGCCAGAGCTCATCACGGTGTCTCCCGCTCCGTCGGTTCTCGACGAGCTCGCGCTCGAGCTGTTCGGGGCACCCCTGGACACCGAGCTGCTGCGGGCGCTCGCCGCGGCGCGTGAGGTCTCCGACGCCCGCGCCCGGGAGATCGAGTCGATGCAGGTGAGGTACTCGGCACTGGCGCGCGAGCGCCTGGAGGCCTATGCCCGCGCCGAGGATCTCGGCGAGCGGTCCGAGCGCGCCCGTCGCGAGGCGCGAGACGTCAGTGCCGAGCTGCTGACGGTGCGCCAGGAGCGGGATGACATCGAGCTCGAGTGGACCGACGCTCTCCACCAACTCGAGGAGCTGAGCCGACAGGTCCGGGGGCTCCGGCTCCGACTGCTCGACGTCGGCGCGCACGATGCCGCCTGGACGCCCGTCGAGGCCAGCCCGCGCGACAAGGCTCCCGAGTCTTTCGCGGAGCTCCTCGAGCGGCTCGACGGAGAGCTCGACCGCGTCGTCTTCACAGGCAGTGCCGAGACCACGAGCGATCTCGACGTCTCGCTCCCCTACGGTGGCTCGTCGGTCAAGGCATGGAACGCGCTTCTGGCCCTCGAGGACTACGCCCGCGCGAAGTCCGAGGGGACCTTCACCGGCGGGGTCCACCACTTCCTCGAGAACACACCGGACGGCTGCCACGGGTTCTCCGCCAACCGCCACGCTCGCGACGAGAGCGAGGACGTGAAGAAGAACGCGAAGTTCTGCCAGCCCCGGAGACTGCCCGTCCCGACGCATATCGATCCGAGCGGCATCGTGTTCATGGGAGCACACTTCAAGCTCGCGAACGTCGGGCTCATCTCGCCGCGCCTGCACTACCTCGACGCGACCACGATCGACGGCGTGGTCTACGTCGGCTACATCGGCGCGCACCTGCCGACCGCGAAACCAACTGACCCGCTCCCTGCGTGCCGCCGGACGCTACCGCGGCGGTCCGCCGCGCTCCCACAACGGCCGCCACAGCAGCTGGCGGTAGGAGTCGAGCACGTGCACGCTCATCCCCTCGAACGGCCGGTACACGTAGCGCAGGCGGTCGCGGGACGCGTCGCCGTCGGGATCGATCTCCACGAGCGCGAGCACGAAGTCGTCCCCGGAGTTCAGCCCGGTGATGATCTGCTGGATCGACAGGTGCACGTCGTGGGCGCCGCGTAGCCGGCCCTTCACCTCGATCCGCAGCGTGGTGCCGTCCGGCCGCGTCGAGAGGACGTCCCAGCCCGGGTTGCTGTGATGCTGCTCCTCCGGCCCGCGCCCGAGCGCGCGCTCGGCCGCGAGCACCGCCGCCACGGCGCGACGATCGCTCTCCGCGGTGTCCGCGGCGGTCTCGGGAACGTCGGGTTCGCCGTCGGGCACGGGCACGACGGCGGACAGCGGCACCGCGAGCAGGGCACCGATCACCCGGGGCTCGCCCGCCAGGACCTCCTCCTGGCGAGCGAGCGAGGCGAGCCGCGCATCGAGCCGCTCCTCGAGCGCCTCGGCCCGCGCCCGAGCGGTGGCGGGAGCGACCCGTACCCGCCGGCCGGCGGCCTGGTCCTCGGCCAGCCTCGCCGCCTCGGAGTACCAGTAGTTGCTCTGAGCCTGCAGCCGCTGCGTGACCAGAGTGCGCGTGTGCAGCGAACTGCGGGCAACGCGGCGCTGGACCTCCGCACGGTGGGTCGTCAGGCCGTGCTCGCGCGACCAGTCCAGGGCGGACCCCGCGACGCGTGCCGCCCAGCTCTGCGACAGCGTGGCTGCGACGACGTCGGCCAGCCGTCGCAGGTCGACGCCCGCGGCCGGGTCCGTCGGGTCTAGCAGGTCCAGATGCGGCGCCGGGCCCGCGAGCCGCCCGCCGTCCCCGTCGATCGCCACGTACGAGTGGCGCTTCGAGACCATCGCATCCTCGCCGTCGTGCAGCTCCTCGGCAACCGCCACGATCAGGCGGGCCGAGGCACCGGGATCGGGGTCGAGGAGCACGGCGCCCCGCCGGAGCGTGTGGGCGGTGCGGCGCAGGGTCTCGGCCACGAGAGCGTCGAACAGTGGGTGCCCAGGCGCGAGGACCTCGGCTTCCGCACGCTCCGTGGCCGGGTCGAACGTGACTCGGGCGTAGCGAGGCGACACGCGGGCCAGCCGGAGGTTCGACGGGATGTGCGTGATCTCGAACCGACCCGACTCTCGCGGATGGATCGATCCGCCCGCCGCGCGGAATGCGTGCACGAAGAACCGGCCGACGTAGTGCGGCTGGAGCCGCCGCGCCCGTGCCTCGTCCATCTCCGCGCGCAGCGCGTGCAGATCGGCGAGGGAGATCTCCGGCGTGGCCAGCGACCGCTCGCGCACGAGGTCCGCGAGACCGTGCGCCACGCTCGCGTCGATCACCTGGTCCAGGCGGGCACGTACCGCCGGGTCCTCGCCGTACCGCACCGCCTCGAGGAGCAGCTCGCGCAACGGACGCTCGCCGAACGCCTGCTCACCCAGGACGTCGAACACCTTGCCGCCGTACGCCGTGCGCTGCTCCTCGATCTTCGTCAGCAGGCGCTCGAAGACCTGGCCCTCACGGGTGTTGGAGGCCACGAGGTTCCACAGCCGACACCCCTCGCGCTGGCCGATCCGGTGGATCCGGCCGAACCGCTGCTCGAGCCGGTTCGGGTTCCACGGCAGGTCGTAGTTCACCATGAGGTGCGCAGCCTGCAGGTTCAGCCCCTCACCCGCGGCGTCGGTCGCGACGAGGATGCGGCACGTCGGGTCGTGCGTGAACCGCTCGCGGACTGCAAGGCGCTCGCTCCGGCGCGTCCCGCCGTCGATCGCGACGACGGCGGAGGCGTCCCCCAGCACCGTGGCGATCCGGTCCGTGAGGTAGGTCAGCGTGTCCCGGTGCTCGGTGAAGACGATGAGCTTGCGCGCCCCCGCGTGCAGCACGAGATCGCGCAGCTGACCCCACTTCCGGTCCGTCCCGCTCGCGCGGACCTGCGCCGCGAGCGCGGTGAGCTCGTCGAGAACCGCGAGCTCGACGTCGAGCTCGGCGACCGTACGCGCCGCCGTCGCCGAGTCGAGCACCTGCTCCTCGAGGGCCTCGGTCTCCTCGACGTCGACCTCCTCCGGGTCCTCCCAGAGCCGCGTCACACGGGTGGAGTCGACGACGGCGAGCTCGGCGTGGTGGATCTCCTCCAACGCGCCGCCGAGCCTCGAGAGCTCGGTCCGGCGGGCGCGCAGCCGCTCGGAACGGCGTCTCAGACTCTCGTGGATCGCCGCCGGGCTGGAGGCGAGGCGACGCTGCAGCACGGTAAGGGCGAAGCCGACGGTGGTACGTCGTCGGGCATCACCCTCGGCCGCGACGCGATCGGCGAGGTTCATCTGCTCGCGGACGTACCGCGTGACCTCCTCGTACAGGGTCTGCTCCGCGGCGGTGAGCTCGTACGGCACGGTGGTGGCGATCCGCTCGGGGAAGAGGCTTCGACCCTCGAACGTCAGCAGATCCTCCTTGAGCATGCGCCGCATGAGGCCCGAGTAGTCGGCGCGATGGACGCCGCGGCGGTAGGCGCCCTCGAAGCGGTCCGGGTCCAGCAGCGCGAGGAAAGCCTGGAAGTCCTCGTCCTTGCCCGCGTGCGGCGTGGCCGTCATCAGCAGGAGGTGGCGGGTGATCGAGCCGAGGAGCTGGCCGAGCCGGTAGCGCAGCGTGCGGGTCAGCTCGCCGCCCGAGTACGTGGCGGACATCCGGTGCGCCTCGTCCACCACGACGAGGTCCCACTCGCTGCCCTCGAGATGGGCGAGCCAGGCCTCGTCGCGGGAGAGCTGGTCCATCCGCGCGACGAGGATCAGGGGCGCCTGGGTTCGGTCGGCGGGGTCGCCGAACGGGTTGCCATCGGCTGACTCGTCCGCGAGGGCGCGCGAGAGGATGGTCACCTCGAGGTCGAACCGCTCCGCGAGCTCCTCCTGCCACTGGTCCACCAGGCCACCGGGCGCGACGATCAGGCAACGGCGCACGTCGCCCCGAAGCAGGAGCTCCTTGAGGTAGAGGCCGGCCATGATCGTCTTGCCGGCGCCTGGGTCGTCCGCGAGGAGGAATCGCAGCGGGCCGGGCTTCGGAAGCAGCTCGCCGTAGACAGCGCGGATCTGGTGCGGCAGGGGGTCCACCTTGCTGGTGGCGACGGCGAGCATCGGGTCGAACAGCGCAGCCTGTTGCATGCGGGTGGCCTCGAGGGCGAGGACGGTCTCGGCGGGGTTGGCGTCGAACGTCCACTCCATCGGGCCTCCCTGCGCTGCTTTTGGTTGCCCCGTCACGCGCACCCCTCCCCCGGCGACGTCAGCCAATCTATTGGAGACGTCGACGTGCGGCGTGACGTCGCGTCCCGAGCGAGCAACGCAACGAGCGCAGCTTGCGGGTAGACGGAGTCGTCTACATATTCGTATCATTGCCGGGTGACCTCGACGACGATCCGCGTCCCACAGGAGCTCCGCGACCGCCTGGCTGCGCTGGCGGCGCACGACGGCTCGAGCATCGCCGCCGTGGTCGAGCGAGCCATCGCCGCCCGCGAGCGTGAGGCGTTCTGGGACGTCGTCCGGTCGGACGCCCTCGCCGGGGCGTTCCAACTCGAGACGTTTGCCGGGCCCTCTGCGAAGAACGGGCTCGAGCCGGAGTCGTGGGAGGACGTCCTGAGACCTGCCCGCGGCGGCGCGACGCCGCGATGAGCCCGACGGTGCGGCGATGACCATGGCGCGTGGCGAGATCTGGCTGGTCGACCTCGGTGATCCCATCGGGCATGAGGCCGCCTGGCGACGACCGGCGCTCGTGGTGTCAGACTCCCGCTTTTCGGCGGTGGGCCTCGCCGTCGTTCTCCCGATCACCCGCACCCGGCGCGGGTACGCCACGAACGTCGAGCTCGACGGCGCGCTTCCGGTGATCTCGTACGTCCAGTGTGAGCAGATTCGCACGATCTCGACCGACCGCGCGGTGGAGGTCCTCGGGCGAGTGGGCCCCGTGGACCTCGCTCGCGTCGACCAGGTGCTCCGCTACCTCCTGCGCCTCTGACTGCCCAGGCCCATCAGGCGCCCCGGCGATCGGCACCCTGAGCGACCACGCGCTCCGCGAGCGCCCGCAGCCCCGACCAGTCGAGCCCCGGCCAGCCGTGCACCATCCGCGTCCACCGCTCGGGCAGCGCGCCGGTCCCCCACCGCGCCCCGAGCAGCGCACCCGCGATCGCCGCGACGGTGTCGGTGTCGTGACCGATCCGGATCGCCGTGGTGTGCGCGTCGACCACGGGCGATGGCTGAGCAGGAGCGCCGCGAGGCTCGCCGCCGGGAGCTGGAGTCTCCGGTCCCCGTCGAGGTCTGGATTCTCGCGGGTCGGCATGGCTACCAGAAGTGTCGAGGGGTTGCCCTGGCGTGGACCGAACGGCAGGTCCAGGTTCGATACGTCGACCGGCATGACCGGGAGTAGACGGTCTGGGTCTGGGCTAGCCTCGTGATTTCACGGGGGTGGCGCGCCTGGGACGGTGAAGGTGCCCCTGAACTGGGAAGATGAGTGTTACGACGCACCATCTGGACCAGTTCGAGGAGCACCTTCGAGGTGAACGCTACCCGCCCGTATCCGAGTGTTCGAGTCGACGGGGCTCCGGTCGCGGCGGTGGGGTCGGCGGGTGGGGTGCTGCTGACGGAGGTCCTCGCGGTCAGCGGCCTGTCGACGACGTTGTCGGCGGGGCTGGAGCGGTGGCGCAAGCCGACCGCTCGCCATGATCCGGCCAAGGTGCTGACCGATCTCGCCCTCACGCTCGCGCTCGGTGGTGACTGCCTGGCTGATGCGGCCGTGCTGCGTGGTGAGCCGGAGGTGTTCGGCTCGGTTGCTTCGGAGGCGACGGTCTCGCGCACGATCACCGCCTTGGCGGCGCAAACTGATCGGGTCCTGCCCCAGATCGCCAGGGCCCGCAAGCGGGCGCGGGAACGGGTCTGGGCCCTGGCAGGCCAGGCCTCACCACTGCATGGTGTCAGCGAGACAAACCCGTTGGTGATCGATCTGGATGCCACGATCGTCATCTCCCACAGTGAGAAGGAGGCGGCGGCGCCGACGTTCAAACGCACCTTTGGGCATCACCCCCTGCTGGCGTTCCTCGACCACGGCCAGGGTGGGGGTGGTGAGCTCCTCGCCGCGTTGTTGCGGCCGGGCAACGCCGGCTCGAACACCGCCAGCGATCATATCGACCTGACGAGACGGGCGCTGGCCGCCCTACCGGGGATCAACGCCTCCCGTCCGGGCCGGAAGGTCATGATCCGCACCGACGGGGCCGGGCGAGCCGGGAGTTCCTGACGTTCCTGACCCGCCGCGGACTGTCCTACTCGATCGGGTGGACCCTGCCCTGGGCCGAGATGGGCGAGATCTACCAGGCCGTCACGAGGGCTGGCGGGTGGACTCCGGCGCTGACCGCGGCCGGTGAGGTCAACGAGCACGCCGACGTCGCCGACATCACCAACCTGCTCACCCAGCATGGGCACCTGACGGGCTGGCCGGCCGGGATGCGTGTGATCGTGCGCCGGGAACGGCCCCACCCCGGCGCCCGCGTCGCGCAGGACCGGCTCGATGACGCCGAGGGCTACCGCCTCACCGCGTTCACCACGAACACCCGCCGAGGCCAGCTCCAAGTCCTCGAGCTACGCCACCGCCAACGCGCCCGCTGCGAGGACCGGATCCGATGCGCCAAGGACACCGGCCTGCGCAACCTGCCGTTGAAGAGCCTCGCCCAGAACGAGCTCTGGCTCCACATCGTCGCGCTCGCCACCGATCTCCTGGCCTGGCTCGGCCTCCTCGGCCTGACCGACCAGCAGGCCCGCCGGTGGGAGCCGAAACGGTTACGGCTGCGCCTGTTCACCGCCCCCGCCGCGATCGCACGCCACGCCCGCCGGGTGCTCCTGCACATCAAGGACACCTACCACTGGGCACCCCTCGTGCTCGCCGCGCACCGGCGCCTCAGGGCCCTGGCCGCAGCACCGACCTGACCCCCACGCCCCTGCCCACCCACGACCCCAGGAACCCCACCGGCCGGAACCGGCGCCCACCGCGAGCGACACGCGGCGAGGTGTCACACCCACACGGCAGAATCACGACCAGACACCGGCACCGACGCCGACAAGCACCCCGACCCCTCACGATGAAACATCGAGGCTAGCGCGGTCAGTCGCATCGCTGAGGGTTGAAGACAAGTCCGCCGGGGCCGTTTTAGTTCATGGCTGGACCTGCGACCCAGAGTCCCTGACGCCTGGAGCCCGGCCGTCGACGGCGCGCCAGTACGTCACCGACGGTCACCCACTCCCTACGCTGAGGCGGTGAGCGCGACGACCTACACGACCGAACAGAACCTCTGGACCTGGAAGGTGCGCCGGACGAACCATCGCTTCAAGTGCCCGCTGTTCCTTACGTGGGAAATATGGAACGACCCGATCACTGACAATTACACGCCAGATGAAGCGACGGCCGAGGAACTGCTGGCCCAGTGGACCAAGAGCCTTCCGGATGAACGCACCGAAGCCCTTTTCGGCCCGGGCGCGGTGGGCATCAGCTGGTTCGTCACCGGTAAACCATTCGAAGCCGCACCGTTTCAGATGCGGCGCTACCAAGCCGACGAAGAAGACTTCCTCACGCACTACACCTGGCCTGAGCACCCGGTTACCGGCGAGCGGCTGAACTTCAACCGGCTGCCTGTCGAAGACAAGCTGTGGCGAGACGGTCGAGCGAACAAGGGGGGCTTCTTTCAGGAGGCAACGGGCTGGAGACCGGCGGCACTGCAGCCGGTCGTCTGGGTTGGGGCAGTCCTCGATGCCGCAGCCCTCGACGGGCCGCAGTGGCAGCCGCGCTACTGGGGACCCGTTCGAGGCTCCAGTTACGGTCAGTAGGAGAGCACCGTTCTCCTGGCGCCGGTACCTATCCGGATCTGGCTTCCGCCCGATCTCGTCATGACCTGCTCGCTTCCCCCGGGAAACAGTTGATGCATGCCTTTGCTTCTTCGGGTAGATCGGTCACCACGACGGCGTGCACGGCGGAGAGGTGCGCTCCTGCGGAGCAGAGATGCTCCAGGAGGTGTACGCGCGATCCCGGATGGAGGTCATCCGGCGGCCTCCACACGTAGCGGGCCCCCGTGGCGCTGGCCGTCTCTCTGAGGTTCTTCCAGGCGAGCCGATCTCGTTGCTGCCACGCAGACTCCTCTTCCGTCGTCGCCTTCCAACGTGATCCAGTACCGCTCGACCTGCGCTCTGCCGCTTGCTGGGCTGCTTCGAGGTCGTAGAGGGTCTCGGGTATTCCCTCGTCTCCATGGGGGTAGAGGCGAGGAGTGAGCGTGTTGAACGCGACGGCGACGAAGTACGAGAACCGGTTCATGCTGCTGCGGAGGTGATCGGCGCTCATCGCGACGCGGATCGCCTCCTGCATCTCCCGGGCCGTGAGCCCTGCCTCTCCGAGAACAGTGATCCGAGTGCGCCATCCATCGGGTAACGCGATGGTGTAGCCGTCCTGCAGCCACCCTCGCCAGGCGTCCAGGAACGTCGCGAGGGTGACGGGGTCGTCACCAGAGTCGTCGTCCCCGCCGGCGACGACGCGCTCGATCGACCGCTTGAGCCGAGTCGGGTCGTCGAAGTCCACGAGAGCATCTTGCTGTAGTTCGTCTGGATCAGTCGGCTGTTGAGGGTGACTACATCCCGGGCTTTGGTATGCCGGGCATGTGTGGGTCGGGAGTGGTCATCTCCGGTTGGGGGGACTCCTCCGTGGCTCGGACGGCCTGGACGCGGGCGAGCTCGAGACGCCGGCGGAGTGTGTCGAGCTGGTCGGCCTGCTCGGCCGTCGGCGCCGGCGGAGGCTGGGTGGGAATGAGCTTCTTGAGCGCTGTCTTCGCGGTCTCGTAGGCGTACGTCTGCGCGCCTACGTCGTGTGGAGGTACCGGCCCGAGAGGATCGGTGCCGGTAATGGCATAGCGGTCGCGGTAGGCGGCGACGTCGCGCACGCGAGCACGCCAGACGGCGAGGGTGCGGGCATCGGCGGGTGGCCGGTAGAGACTGCGTGCCCAGGCCGGTGGCGTGTCGCCCTCGATGTCAGCGACGAGGGCGTCGAGCCGGTCGCTGATGAGGATCGCCTGTCGCTCCAGCCAGTCGCGGACCGCGGGGTCGACGACTCGCCGGGTCGAGGAGGTGGGATCGCCGTCGTCGGTGACGACGATGGTGTCCGCCCCGATCGGGCTGCGCAGGTTGGCGAGGATGTCGTACACGGTCTGCGGGTCGAGCCGTCCGGTGAGGGCACCAGCGAGGTAGACGTCTGTTTCGGGGTCGTCCGGGAGTCGGGTGAGCGCGTCGCCGAGACGTCGTGCCAGAGCGACGGCCTTCTCAGGGGTGTCGGTCGGGGTGGTGCCGACGAAGTGGTCGATGACGTCGTGGGTGAGGTGGCCGGCGTGGCGCAGCGCGGCGTCGAGGTCCTCCCCCCGGCCGGTCTGGATGAGTTCGCCGGGGTCCTTGGCTCCCACCATGACGGCGCCGCGAGCCGTGTGGGCTTCGGTCGGGGTGAGTCGCTCCCATGCTCTAACGGTGGCTCGGGGGCCGCTGGTGTCGGCGTCGAAGAGGAAGATGGCTCGAGCGAGATCGCCGCCGGCCCGGCGGATGAGGTCGAGCTGGGCGTCGGTGAGGGCGGTGCCGCAGGGGGCGAGGGGCACCAAGTCGTCGCGGTGCAGGGATGCGACGGCGGCGACGTCGAGCGGGCCCTCGACGAAGACCGCACGAGCACCCGCGGCGAGCCGCGCAGCGGCGGTGGGGCTCCAGCCGTGCAACAGCTCGCGCTTGTGGAACGCTGCGGTCTCGGGGGTGTTGAGGTACTTGGGAGTGCGGGCGTCGGCGACGTCGGGGTTGGCGCGGGCGGTGAACCCGACGATCAGACCCTCCGGGTCGCGGATCGGCATGACGAGGCGGTCTCGGAAGCGGTCGATCAGCCGTCCATCACGGGTGCGGGTTGCCACTCCGGAGTCCAGGAGTGCGTCGTCACGGTAGCCGAGGCTGCGTAGGTGCCCGACCAGTCCGTCCCACCCGTTGGGCGCCCAGCCGGATTCGGCCGTGGGAACACCCCGGGCGTCCGATAGGTAGCCGTCCAGGAGTCGGAGCTGTCGGACTGCTGGTTCCACCAGGTCCACGCCGCGGTGTTGATCTCCACGGCTTCCCGATAGGCCGGCTCCCCCGGGTCGACCCGGACGTCCGGGATCTTCTGGTCTGCGAGTGTCTCGTCTTCGGCTGGGTCCGCCTCGACCTGGGGCTGGGGTGCAGGGTCCTGGGTGGGCTCGGGATCTTCCTGGGGTGCTGGGGTGACCCAGGAGGGGAGGTTGCTCTCCCCGGGTTCTGGTTCGGGGTCGCCGATGCGCCAGTGCAGGACTTGGGCGAGTGAGTCGGCGGTGCCGATCTCTCGTTCCGCGAGAGCGTTTGGCAGGAGTTGCCGCAGGTCGCTGCCGGAGTTCTCGTGCCGGGCCAGTCGGGCCAGCAGCGCTGGCCAGGCCGGGTCGGTGAGGATTCGGTCGGCGTGTGCTGGGATCTGTTCGTGCAGGAGGGTAGCGATCCGCTGTTCCCGGTCGGGCTCGAGGAGTCGGGTGTGTGCGTCCTCGTAGGCGGGGACGAGCTGGGCGAGTGAGTGCGCGCTGTCCCACTCGGTGACGAGTGCTTCTAGCGCAGCTGGGTCGCCCTCGGTCCGGTCGAGCACCTGTTCGAGGGTCTGGCGTACGGCGCGGGCTGGGTCGGGTTGTTCGTGCAGGTCGACGTCGAGCACTGCGTCGGTCACGACGTACATGCGGTTCATGTACCGGCCTCGGGTGGCGCCGGTGTACAGGTGGTCGCGGGTCATGGTCTCGTCGACGAGGAGGTGGCCCGCATCGACGGTCATCCCCTGGACTCGGTGGACGGTGGCTGCGTAGCCGAGTTCGATCCATTCCGCGACGTAGCCGGCGGGGAGCGTCACGCTCGCTTTGGTGTCGCGGTGCACGACGGACAGTGCGCCGTCGTGGTAGTGGCGGGTGACGCGCCACAGGTCACCGTTCTTGACGAAGTCGCTCGGTCCGGTTCGTAGGCGGCGATCGTTCCTGCGGGAGACGACGATGTCGCCCACGCCAGCGGTTCCGCCGTCGTGGAGGAAGACTCCGTCCTCTTTCACTCTGCCGGCGATGACGCGGTCGCGTCGGGCGCGGGCGTTGAGCTCGACGACCACGTCGTTGGTGGCGGCGACCATGATGGCGGAGTCGCCGGCGGCCATGTCGGTAGCCCATGCGGCGTAGACGTCTTCGATCATCGCCTCTCGGGTGCCGCCGCGGGCACGGTCGTTCTCGACGTAGTAGTCCAGTCCAACCGGGTTGCCCTTGCGCAGCTGGAGCGAGGCTCGCGCCTCCTTCTCGTTGGTCGTCTTCCCGTCGGCCAGGAGGAAGCGGCGCACTTCCTCGAGGTGGGCTGCTCCGACGTAGTGGTCGATGAGCCGCAGCGCTCCCCCGGAACCGACGGCGGCCAGCTGCGAGGGATCCCCGAGCAGTCTGATGCTCGCTCCGTACCGCTCGGCGAGCTCGAGGACGGCGGCGAGTTCCGGGGTGCCGGCCATGCCTGCTTCGTCCACGAGGAGCACCGAGCGCGCGTCGAGTGCGTACCTGGGCTCGATGGCGCCATCGGGCACTCTCCCGTTCGGTCCCGCGACTGCTTTGGCTCGGGCGTGGACGTCGAGGAGTTTGTGCAGTGTGTCCGCCGGAACTTCGAGCTCCGCCCCCAGGACGGCAGCCGCGGCCGCGGACGGGGCGAGACCGATCACGCGCCCTCCTGCGGCTTCCAGGGCGCACGCGAACGCCGTCATCGCGGTCGTCTTCCCTGTGCCCGCGGCCCCGATTCCGGCGCTGAGCCGCCGCCCGGAGCAGGCGAAGTGCGCGGCGAGTCCGAGTGGTTCAGCTCGGCCGGGGTGAGCGCGATCGAGGACGCCAGTGCCCGGTCGACGACCGCGGCGACCAGCGCCCGCACCGACAGGTCCCAGCCCGGTCGGGCGACTCGTCGCGAGGACCGCACCACACGCTCGGCCTCTGCCTGCAGATTCCACCGGTTCCAGGTCGAACGGGTCTCCCCCAGACCGGCGAGCACTTGCGCGGCAAGTTCGTCGGCGGTCTCCGATCGCTCCTCGACCTGAGTGGGGTCGAGCGTGGCTAGGTCTCCGGCGAGGGCTCGGGCGACCATCTGCTCCACGCTCTCCCGCTCCCCCAGGACGCGCTGGGCCGTGGCGCGCCACTGCGGGAGGCGCTCGGCCAGCCCGACGGCGTGCTCCTTGTCCTGGCGGGTGGCCAGGGTGGCCTGCTGAGCGAGTTTGAACTGCACCGCTCGCGGTGCTTCGCGCCCGTGCTGGGTGCGGTACTCGGCCAGGAGCGTGCGGTAGTTCTCCTCGACCTGGTTGCGTCGTTGAGAGAACGCCGCGCGGACGTCCCTGTCGACTCCGGCGATCTCCCGAACGGGTCGCTTGCCCTCGCGGCCCTCTTCCACGAACCGCACGCCGAGGCGGGTACGGAGCTCCTCCTCGATCAGGGTGTTGTAGCGCTCCGATGCGGCCACGCCGAGGGCGTGGAGCACACGGCCATCCAGTGATCGCCACTGCCCGTCACTGCCCTGGACCTTTGTGGAGACGGCGACGTGGGTGTGTAGGTTCGGGTCCCCGGTTCGGGAGTCGAGGTGGTCGAACGCGGCCGCGACGAGGCCCTTGGTGTCGATCTGCCCGACGCCCCCGGCGCCGACGCGCGTCAGCGCTGCCTCGCTCTGGACCCACTCCAGCGCAGTGCGCCACGCTGCCGTGTGAGCCCGCCCGATCTGCTCGCGGGTGCCGGCGTCGGCGAGTGCCCACAGCGTGCTGACGCTCTTCACGGGCGTGAAGACCAGGTCGTAGCCGGCGACGGCTGCGCGCTTCTCCGCGCCGCGCGTGGCGAGGTAATGCGCCGTGTCCCCCGCTTGCGGCGCATGACCGTCGGCCTTCTCCGTCAGGATCTCCTCGGCCACCCTCCACCGCAGTTCATCGCGCTCGGACCCCGGCTCCGGGGGTCGGTCGTTCTCCGCGGCGAAGGCCGCGTACGCCGCAGCCAGACGCGCGGGGTACACGTCCTCCTCCCGCGCCTGGAACACCGGGAACCGGCGCCCCAGTGGATCAGCGCGAGGCGGTCCGCGCCGATCTCGCCGCTTTCGACGCGAAGCTCGCGACGAAGCTCGCGTCCCTGATCAGCGACGGCGGACTCTCTGCCCGCGACGCCCAGGCACTGCTGGAGATCGACGCAGCCGAAGTCAAGCGCCTGCGCTCGCTCGCATCAGCGCACGAGGCGCCGACCATCCCGGCGCACAATGGCGAGCCCACCCGCGCCGAGTGAGCGCCTGCGCCGAGCGCTCGCTCACGGCGACGTGGTTGAGCGCTACCTGGCCAAGGTGAGCATCGCCAATGAGGACGAGTGCTGGCTCTGGACCGGTGCCGTATCCGGTCGGGGCCACGGCCGCTTCTGGGTGGAGGACGGGTTCGTGATCATCGCGCATCGTTTCGGTTACGCCCTCGCGCACGGCGTCGGAGCCCTGCCGGCGACGCTCGCGCACGGCTGCGACGAACCCCTCTGCCAGAACCCGAGCCCCGGCCACCTCAGCTCGTCCACGAACGAACGCAACCGCGCCGAGTGGGCCTGGCGGCGACACACCCCAGGCAGTCCGCTGCGCGATGCACGAGGGTCACGGGAACGAGCAACACAGCTGCGCAACGCCGCGCGCGCCGGCGGCGACGTCGAGCACGTCGCACAACTCGGACTGCTCCCAGTCGACCGCGGGCAGCACCCGCTCTGGTGAGCAGATGCCCGGCTCTACCCGGGCCGCGACTGAGCGCTCCTACGCGACGCACATCACGAACAGGGAAGTGCAAGACGCTCGGGATGTCTGACTCATGCAGCATCCTCGTCCCGTGACAGGTGAAGGACACGCCCGCTACTGGCGCCGGGCTCGGGTAAGGAGATGATTCCGATGGCCGACGCCGCGCGGGAAGCGCCGGCAGCCCATCGCGAGGGGCAACGCCAGACCCGACCAGAGACCCCGATCCCGGTACGCGTCTGGATCGACTCCCACCGGTCGCGCTACCAGCTCATGCAGGGCTGGGCGATCGCATGGACCAGCCCCCAGGTGCAGGTCCGCTACCTCGACCAGCACGACCGCGAAGGCCACGCCTGGGTCTGGGCCAAACGCCGTCACCCGCACCTAGAACGTGCGTGGCGCGAGCCTCTAGACGAAGCTGGTGAGGACGCCGACAAGGGCGGACTCCAGGAAGCGGCGGCTACGCGTCCGCGTGACCGCACGGACCTGTGTGAAGCAGTACGAGGGCCAGCCCCGACCGGGGACTGGCCCTCGCGAAGGAGTCTCTCGTTGGCTAGAGGACCGCGCAGGTCTGTCCCCAGTCGGAGTAGGAGGCGGCGCCGTTGTGCTTCCAGATGTGAGCGGAGTAGGCAGCGCTCTGGGTCTGGGCCTTGGATGTGGTGTTCGTGGTGTTCGTGCTCCATGCTTGCGCTGCGCCTGTGTGCCAGGTGGTCCCGGTCGGGCAACCGATCGCCGCTGTGTCGATCATGTAGATGCGCATGTAGCCGGTGACCGCCCCGCTGCCGCGGTAGTTCCACGAGGAGTAGACGCGTCCACCGGACTTGTAGATGCAGATGGTTCCCGGGCCGTGCGTCTGTGAGTTGCACTGCTGCGGACCAGCGGGCACCGACATGGGCGCGATGGTCGGGACGAGGCGCGCGCCAGCCGCGACCTCGCAGGTCTCGCTCAGGTCGACCCGGACGGTCACAAGGTCGGCGGGGGCGCCCATCGAGAGGTTGTAGCCGGGATCGATCTCGTCGACGATGCTGACCTCCAGGAGCGTGCAGCCCTTGGCCGCGGACTGCCCCGCCCAGTCCATCGCCTCCACGGAGGCGCGGTCACGCTCGACCCACTCCTCCCACTCCACGCGAGGGGCTCCCTTCTTCGGAACGCCGGGAAGGTTCTCGTCCTCGGCGGCCCCGACGCTCGCGGCGGGTTCATCCGTCGCCAAGGCGGGTACTGCCGCTCCGATCAGCGTCACGCTGAGGACACCGAGCATTGCGAAGAATCGCTGTCTGTGTCGCATCACTATCCAATCGCTCGAGTAAGTTCATCTCCGCCTATTGCGGCGGCGTTCGTGAACATACTCACACGATCAGCGGCAATCAGTCGGAATGAGTGTGTAATTACCCCTCGAAAGCGGCAATGCGTAGATCTATGGTGCTCGTTGATCCGCTCGTCGAGGTGAGCGTTGCGACGTCCTGGAGGGTGGTCGTGGCGGGGAGCCAGGCGGACCACCAACCGTCGGTGACGGTGGCGTGTATCGCGTCGCCCGTGGTGGTCAGCAGCGTGACGGCGCTCACCTGTGATCCCGCGCGACCGTAGGCGGAGGTGTAGGAGCCGGCGGGCTCGGACCCCTCGGCGGCCCAGCTGGTCGTGCCGTTGGCCACAACCGTGATCCCGGTGGCCGCGGGCGTCGCGAGCGGCTGTGCGGGGTTGAACCCGGCGTTGCCGGCAGCGATCACGTCGACGCCGTTGCTGGCGAGGCCGACGAAGCAGTCCAGCCAGCCGTACTCGTTGGCGGCGATGAGGTGGGCGTGGGATCCGCGCACATCGATGGTGACGAGCTCGACGTCGTGCGTCACGATCTCGCCGCCACTGTCGTTGCTGGACCGGACCTCGGGGATCTGGAGTGGGCACGCCGCGATGGCCCGCTGCGTGAGGTCGGTGGTGGGTGGGGTCGGTGAGGGGGTCCAGTCGGCGAACGCCGGCGTGGGCGTGGCCAGCGTGGTGGCTACCGTGACGACGACACCAACGACTAGAGCAGCGGCCACGCCCCACGCGCCGCGGCGCAGGACCGCCACGCGCTGGGCGGAGCCAGCCGCGGCGGGCCGTGCGGCACCGTCTGAGGGGGTGAGAGGCGGGGATTTGAGGATTGCCACCAGCGCGGCGTCGTCCTCGCGGGCGTCACGGTGGACGTTCCGGTCGGGGTCACTGTCAAGGAACCACTGCGGGAGCCGGTCACGAGACATTCGGAACTCCTTCCGGGCGAGGGGTGATGGGGTAGTCCGGTGAGCTCGCACGAGCTCGCAGCAGATGGCGCCGAGCCCGGTAGAGCCGGACGGCGAACGTGGCTGGTGTGCAACCCAGGACAGCCGCAGCCTCGGCGTTGCTCAGACCGTCCCAGCCAACGAGCATCAGGACCTCGCGGTCGTTCGGGGACAGAGACAGCCATGCGAACCTCTCCGCGGCTCGCTCGGTGACCTGCTCGGCCACGTCGGACTCGACACGGTCCTCCTCGGCGAGCGTCGCGGCGCGGACCAGCAACTGGTCGTGACGCGTCCGCCCCCTGGACTGAGTCAGTAGGACGTTCCGGGCCGTCACGAACAGCCACGCGCGAGGCTCCGCCGGGACGTCCTCGCGACGGCGCCAGGCCGTCAGGAACGTCTCGGACGTGACGTCCTCGGCAAGCTCGGGAACACGACGATGCACAAAGTGATAGATATCCGCCGAGTGCTCCACCCATAGGGCGCGCATCCACGCCTGCGCATCATCCACCCTCGCCTCACCTCCCAGGCCCGCCGATCCCCTACAACCACGACATTGCCGTCTACCGGCCGATCATTACCCCCATCCGCGTCGACCAGCGCCTTCCGGATCCGCCAGGTACGCCACGGCGACCGGCCCGGTCCGCATGAGCGCACCGTTGCCCGCGCTGCGACCGGTGCGCTCGTGCACCGTGAGCGCCGCCTCGCGCATCCGGGCCGCCGAGGCGTCGGGTCCCGCCAGTGACAGCACCGCCCGCGTCTGGATGCCCACGTCCGCAGGCCCGTCGGCGAACCAGCGCGCGAAACCGGCCGCGACGGCGTCGAGTCCCGCCTCGGTGCGCAGGTCGTGGTCCGCCGCCGCCCGCGCGACGGCCACCGCCTGTGCGGTGTCGTCGGTCCACTCCCCGGGCGCGAAGTTGCCGAGCCCGCCGCCGATCATGTCCGGCACGAGGTCGGGTGGGACGCTCGAGAACTCGTACCCCGCCCCGAGCGCGTCACCCAGCGCGGACGCGAGCACGACGGCGATCGCGCGGTCCCACTGCGTCTCGTCGAGTCCCGCGCCCCTTGCCTCGCGCGACGACGACACCGACGCGAACCCGTGCTCCCCGGCCATGCCGGTCACCGTATCTCTCCCGTCCGACAGCGCTAGGGCGCGGCGAGCATCAAGTCCACCCCGCTACTCTCGGCTCGACGCCGCCTCGCCCCGGCGAGCCACTGGGCCGAGGTGCGCGACGCCGTCGTCCGTCCGGAGGGAAACGCCGTGCCGACCGTACAGCTCAAGCGGGTCTACGACGACCCGGCCCCCGAGGACGGCTACCGCATCCTCGTGGACCGCCTCTGGCCGCGCGGCCTCACGCACGCGCGCGCGGACCTGGACCTCTGGCTCAAGGACGTCGCCCCGACGCCCGCGCTGCGCACCGAGTGGCACCACGAGCCCGAGCGCTTCGAGGAGTTCGCCGACGCCTACCGCGCCGAGCTCGACGGCGAGCCCGACACCCGCGACGCCCTCGCCGAGCTGCGGCTCGCGATCCGCGTGCACGACGTCGTCACGCTGCTCTTCGGCGCGCGCGACCTCGACGTCAACCACGCCGTCGTGCTGCGCGACTACCTCCTCGCCCACCCCGATCCCCGCTCGGACGCTCCCGACGGCGAGCAGCCGTCCGCGGACACGTCACCCGAGCCCACGCCAGCAGCGCCCGACGGCACCCCCGCACAACCGCAGGTCAACGACCTGGCGGCGCTCGCCGTCGAGCACCTCGAGCGCGCGCACCGCGCCCCCGCGGGCCGGTCGGCCACGTCGATCGCGCACGGGCGCGGGCACGCGCTGCGCCAGACGCTCATCGCGCTCACGGCCGGCAGCGCGCTCGCCGACCACGACGCACCCGGCGAGGCGACGCTGCAGGTCCTGCGCGGGCACGCCCGCCTCACCACCGCCACCGAGAGCTGGGACCTTGCCGACGGCGCGCTCGTCGCAATCCCGCACGAGCGGCACGGGCTGTCGGCGATCGAGGACACGGTCGTGCTGCTCACGGTGGTCGTGACGCCGCACGCCGGCTGATCGGAACGGGACGAGGGCGGTAGCGAACCCCGCACTCGCGGGTGGTCCCCGGCGCGCCCTCGCGTGCTCCGTGCGCGTCTACAAGCCGAGGTGCAGACGCAGCGCGTCCTCCAGCCGCGCCATCGTGTCGGGGCGTAGGCGTCCGGCCCGCGAGACGAGGCGCCGCACGTCGACGGACCGCACCTGCTCCGCCTGAGCCTTGGAGTCCTGGCGAAGGCCGTGACCCACCTCCTCACTCGCCGGGATGACGACCTGGAAGGGCAGCACGCGCGTCAGCGTCGTGGTGAGCGGGACCACCGTCACCACGCCTCGGCCGAGCGAGGCGGCGGCCGAGTTGGCGCCGTCGTTGCTCACGACGACCGCGGGTCTTCGACTGTCCGCCTCACTGCCCACAGCAGGAGCCAGGTCGACCCACCAGATCTCTGCGCGCCGCGGAGGGTGCGTCACCGCATCGCGTGCCCCGAGGTGTCCGTTCACGCCTGACTCATGCCGTCGGCGACGGCGACGTCCCACGCCGCGGCCTCCTCGACGCCGTCGTCGAACGCCTGCTCGTACGCGCTGGTCAGCGACTCCGCGCGCAGTGCTCGGACTGCCTGCGCGACCGCGGCCGAGCGCGACGCTAGACCGTGCCCGCGTGTGAACGCGTCGAGAAACTCGACGTCCGCGATCGGAAGGCTCACACTCAGTTTCATACTCTTGATACTACCCTGGTACTACCCTGGAAGTGCTCAGGAGGGCGTCCCGACCGCCCCTGTCCACAGCCCGCCACCCGCCGCGCACGCGCGTCGGTGGTGCGACCTACGCTCGTCGGGTGCACGCCCCCATCGAGCTCGTCGGCATCGTCGGCCGGCACGCCTTCGACGCGGGCACCGCCTACGCCCGGCAGCATCGCGCGGTCGTGCGGCGGCACGACGCCGAGGCGCGGGTCGTCACGGGGAACGTCGAGGGCAGCGGGCGCAACGTCTACTCCTCGACCGCCTTCTACGACCTCACCCGCAACGGCACGATCGTCTCCTTCGACGGCCGCTGCTCGTGTCCGGTCCAGGCCGACTGCAAGCACACCGTCGCCCTCCTCATCACCGCGCTCGAGCAGCAGCGCGCGGCGCAGGGTCGACCCGTCGTCAGCGCCTGGCGCTCCCGGCTCGAGGGGATCTTCCCCGACCCCGCGGCCACCGGGTACGAGCCGGTGGCCCTCGCGCTCGACTTCCAGCCGCCACCCTCGGACGGCGACGACGGACGCCGCGGCAGGGGCGGTAGCGCGGTGCGGCGCACCGTGTGGCAGGTGGTGCACGAGGGTGGCCTGCAGGCCAAGCCGATGCGGATGGGCAAGCGCGGGGCCTGGATCGCGTCCGGTGCGTCCTGGTCGGACGTGCAGCGCTCCGCGATCCCGACCGCCTCCCCAGCTCAGCTCGACTCCCTCGCCGCGCTGTTCCGCCTGCACCAGGCGTCCCAGAACTACGTCTACGGCTCGACCACGTGGGTCGACGTGCACCGGATCACGAGCCGGTCGCTCTGGCCGGTCCTGGCGGACCTCGTCGCCGCGGGCGTCACGCTCATCGAGCCCGACGGCGCACCCGCCGTCCTACTGGACGCGCCGGCTCGCGCGGAGCTCGCCGTCGGAACCCGTGGCCAGCGCCGCACACTGGACAGCGAGGACAGCGAGGACAGCGAGGACAGCGAGGTCGACGAGGTCGACGAGGTCGACGAGGTCGACGAGGTCGACGAGGTCGACGAGGTCGACGAGGTCGACGATGGTCCCGTGGCCGACGGCGAGCACCCGGACGACCTCCTCGTCGAGTCCGTCGTCGCGAGCGACACCCCGCTGCGCTCGCTGCTCCTGCTGGGCACGCCGCCGCACGGGGTCGTGGGTCGGGACGACGCCGGCAGGCTCACCCTGGCCCCGTTCGAGATCCCCGCCTCGCGCGAGTGGCTGGACCTGTGGCGCAGCGGCGCCGTGACCGTGCCGGTGGCCGAGCGGACGTTGTTCGAGCGCACGATCCTGCCGCGTCTGCCCCGCGCGACGCTGCGTACGAGCGGCTGGAAGCCCGCCCCGCCGCCCGCACCCACGCTCGTGGTGCGCATCCGGCTGCTGTTCGCCGCGATCGGCAGCACGCCGCGCGCCTCCGTCGAGGCCGAGTGGCGTTACGGCCGCGCCGACGACGGCTTCGCCCGCACGCTCACTCTGCCGCCCGATCCGCGGGACACCGGCCGCGACGCCGCGGCCGAGCGCGCCCTGCTCGTCCGCGCGGGCGCCGCCATGACGGCGCTGCCCCCGCTCCTCGCGCCCGACCGGACGCCCCTGGAGGAGATGGTGGTCTCGGGGCACGCCGTCGTGACCCTGCTGGAGCAGGTGGTCCCCGCGCTGAGGGCGGTCGACGGCGTCGCGCTCGACCTGCCCGAGGACCTCCCCACGTTCCGCGACCTCGGCGAGCCCGAGATCGCCGTCGACGTCACGCCCGCCGGCCGCGACTGGCTCGACCTCGAGGTGCGGCTGCGGGTGGCCGACCGCGAGGTCCCGGTCGGCCAGGTCATCACGGCGCTGGCCCGTGGGGAGAAGACGCTGTTCCTCGAGGACGGCGGCTTCGTCAGCCTGGACCGGCCCGAGCTCGATCAGCTGCGGACCCTGCTGGAGGAGGGTCGTGCACTGCAGGACCGCCGCCGCACGGGCGCGCTGCGGATGAGCCGGCTCGACCTGTCCTGGTGGGAGGAGCTGCTCGCGCTCGGCGAGATCGACCGCCAGGCGCGCGAGTGGCTGAGGCGGCTGCGCGCGGCGACCACTGACGAGAGCGAGCCGCCCGCGCTGCCCGCCGGCCTGCGGGCCGAGCTGCGGCCCTACCAGCGGACCGGCTACGAGTGGCTCGCGCGCCTGCGCCGCAACGGTCTGGGCGGCGTGCTCGCCGACGACATGGGCCTGGGCAAGACCCTCCAGGTGCTCGCGATGATCCAGGACTGGAAGGAGAACGCGCCCCACGAGTCGCCGGACGCCCCACCGCGCGGGTCGCACGCCGCGCCCGACGGCGAGCACGGCCCCTTCGTCGTCGTCGCACCCACGTCGGTGGTCCCCAACTGGGCCGCGGAGGCGGCGAGGTTCACGCCCGGGCTGCGCGTCGCCGTCGTGACCGCGACCGCCGCACGCCGCCGGGAGAGCATCGCGGCGCTCGCCGCGAACGCGGACGTGCTCGTCACCTCCTACGCGCTGTTCCGGCTCGAGCACGATGACTACGCGGCGCTCCGGCCGGCGGGCCTCGTGCTCGACGAGGCGCAGAACGTGAAGAACCGCCAGTCCAAGGCGTTCGCCCTGGCGAAGACGACCCCGGCGCACGTCACGTTCGCGGTCACGGGCACGCCGATGGAGAACGACCTCACCGAGCTGTGGGCGATGTTCGCGCTCGCGGCGCCCGGGCTGCTCGGCACGCCGCAGCAGTTCCACGAGCTCTACGCGGCCCCGATCGAGCGCGGCAACGGCGCCGACCTGCTGCTGCGGCTGCGCCGTCGGATCGCGCCGTTCCTCCTGCGCCGCACCAAGGAGCAGGTCGCGCCGGATCTGCCGGCCAAGCAGGAGCAGGTGCTGCGAGTCGAGCTCGACCCCGCGCACCGCCGCGTCTACGCGCGCCACCTGCAGCGCGAGCGGCAGCGCGTGCTCGGGCTCGTGCAGGACATGGAGCACAACCGCGTCGAGGTGCTCAGCGCGCTCACCCGGCTGCGTCAGCTCGCGATCGACGCCTCGCTCGTCGACGAGGAGTACGAGGGCGTCCCGTCCTCGAAGCTCGAGGAGCTCATGCCCCTGCTGCGCGAGGCGGCCGACGAGGGTCACCGCGTCCTCGTGTTCTCGCAGTTCACGCGCTACCTCGGCAAGATCGCCGCGCGCCTGGACGCCGACGGGCTGCGCTACGCCTACCTCGACGGCTCGACCACGCGCCGCGCCGAGGTGATCCGCTCGTTCGCCGAGGGCGACCAGCCCGTGTTCCTCATCAGCCTCAAGGCCGGCGGCGTGGGGCTCAACCTCGCGATGGCCGACTACTGCGTCCTCGCGGACCCGTGGTGGAATCCGGCCGCGGAGGCGCAGGCCGTGGACCGCGCGCACCGGATCGGGCAGACCCGGCCCGTGCTCGTGTACCGGATGGTCGCCACCGACACCATCGAGGAGAAGGTCATGGCGTTGCAGGAGAGCAAGCGCGCGCTCGTCGCGGGCGTGCTCGGCTCGAGCGGCGAGCTCGGCGGGACCGACGCGATGCCCGACGGCGTCGCCTCGCCCAGGCGGCGCGGGGACGCCGGGGCGGTGGGCCGCCTCACGGCCCAGGACGTCCGGGAGCTGCTCGCGTAGCAGGCCGCCCAGGTCACGGACGCACGCGACGTACGCTCGGGGTGGAGCAGCCCGGCTCCCCGAGGAGGGTCGCGATGGCGCAGGACGACACACCGACGACGGCGAGCTGGACCGAGGTCGCGCGCTCGCCCTTCGTCTCGCTCGGCACCTACCGGCGCAGCGGTGAGCTCGTCGAGACCCCCGTGTGGGTGGCGCTCGAGGGCGGCGAGATGGTCGTCACGACCGACCGGACGACGGGCAAGGTGAAGCGCCTGCGTCACGACCCGCGCGTCGTGCTGCGGCCTTGCAGCCGGATGGGCGCGGTGGCCGAGGACGCCCCGACGGTGCACGGCACCGCCCGCATCCTGCCCGCCGAGGACCCTGCTGCGATCGCCGGCGAGCAGGCGCTGCGCCGCACCTACGGCCTGCAGTACCGCCTCCTCATCGGCGGCGAGCGGCTGTTGCGCCGCCTGCGCCGCAAGCCGGACACGCGCGTGATCCTGCGGCTGGCCCCGGCCACGCCGAGCGACTGACGCGTGGTGCCCGGCGCCTCGAGTCCGGCCGACGCGTCTGCCGAGTCACACCACGCGCCCTGCGGGAATCCGCCGACCGCGCTCGCGCGTTGGCCCTGACATGAAGGCCATCGCGTACTCCGAGTTCGGCTCCGCCGACGTCCTGCACCTCACCGACCTGCCCGACCCGCACATCGGGTCCGACGCCGTCGTCGTCAAGGTCGAGGCCGCCGGCGTCAACCCCGTCGACTACAAGGTGCGCGAGGGCCATCTCGCGGGCCTCCTCGACACCGTCTTCCCGGTCGTCCCGGGCTGGGACGTCGCAGGCACCGTCGTCGCCGTCGGGCTCGACACCCCCGAGCTCCAGGTGGGTGACGCCGTCATGGCCTACGCCCGCAAGGACGTCGTCTCCGGCGGCACGCTGGCCGAGCTCGTCCAGGTCCCGGTCCGCACCGCGGCCCGCAAGCCGGACGCGCTCTCGTTCGTCGAGGCCGCCGCGCTCCCTCTCGCCGGGCTCACCGCGCTGCAGAGCATCCGCCGCGCCGGGGTCGCAGCCGGTCAGCACGTCCTCGTGCACGGCGCCGCCGGCGGCGTCGGCTCGCTCGCCGTCCAGCTTCTCGTGCACCAGGGCGCGCACGTCGTCGGCACCGCGTCCGAGGGCAACCACGACTATCTGAGGGCCCTCGGCGCCACGCCCGTCGCCTACGGCGAGGGGCTCGCGGACCGGGCGCTCGCCGTCGTGCCGGAGGGGTTCGACGTCGTGCTCGACTACGTGGGCGGCGCCGCGATCGACGCGACCCCGGCCCTGCTGGCCGAGGGCGGCACGGTCGTCTCCGTGGCCGACCCTCGGGCACGCACCGAGCTCGGCGGGCACTACGTGTGGGTGCGCCCGGACGCCGCCGACCTCGCCGAGCTGGGCGCGCTCGCGGCCGACGGCGTGCTGCGGCTCGAGATCGCCGAGACGTTCCCGCTGGAACGCGCCGCGGACGCGCACCGGCTCGTCGAGACCGGGCACGTGCGCGGGAAGGTTGTCGTCACCGTCTGACGCGTGGGGCGGGCTCGCACCGGCCGGCTCATGCGCGCGATGCCAGCGATCCGTGCCGGTGCTCCCCGCGGTGCCAGCGATCCGTGCCGGCCACCCGCGCGATGCCAGCGATCTGTACCGGTTCTAGACCTAACCCGGCACAGATCGCTGGGTCCACCGGACGGGCCGACACAGATCGCTGGGCCCGCGCCCCGACCCGGACCAGATCGCTGGGTCGACGGCGCGTGTGGCAGGGTCGGGGCCGTGCTCGGCCTGGACTTCCCCACGATCGGCTGGATCGTGCTGGCGCTGTCGGCGCTCGTGGTGGGGATCGCGAAGACGTCGATCGGCGGGATGGGCGCGCTCGCCGTCGCCGGCTTCGCACTGTTCATCCCGGCGAAGGAGTCGACGGCGGCGGTACTGCTCGTGCTGATCATCGGCGATGTCGTCGCCGTCTCGACCTACCGCCGCAGCGCAGACTGGGCGATGCTGCGGCGCCTGCTGCCCGCCGTGCTGCCGGGCATCGTGCTCGGCGCGCTGCTCATGCTCGTGGTCGACGACACCACTATGACGATCGTCATCGGGCTGTCCATCCTCGCGGCCCTCGCGCTGCAGCTCGCCCTGCGGCACCGGCCCGCACCGCCGCCCGACGTCGAGCCGCACCTCGCAGCGACGGTCGGCGCGGGCGTCGCGGCGGGCTTCACCACGATGGTGGCGAACGCGGCCGACCCGGTGATGGCGCTGTACCTGCTCGCCGCGCGCGTGGACAAGATGCGCTTCGTCGGCACGAACGCGTGGTTCTTCCTGCTCGTCAACGTGGCCAAGCTGCCGTTCTCCGCGGGCCTCGGGCTGCTGCCCGCGTCCACGCTCGTGCTCACCGCAGTGCTCGCGCCTACGGTCCTCGTCGACACGTGGCTGGGCCGCAGGCTGCTGCGCCGGCTGAGCCAGCAGATGTTCGAGGGCCTCACTCTCGCCGCGTCGCTCGTGGCCGCGATCGTTCTGCTCGCCAGCGCTCTCGTGTGAGGCTGGTGTCCGAGAACCCGTCAGCGTCATACCCGCCCCAGCACCGACCTCCACCCGGAAGGACCCCGCCATGGCCGAACCGCGCCGCGCCACCCCGCTCGAGGTGGCGATCCGACGCGCCACGCAGGGCCGCGTCCCGACCGAGGTGGCCGTCTGGTCGCTCTACGTCGCGACCGTGTTCGTGCTGACCCCGATGACCGAGTCGGGTGCACCCGCCCCCGAGGGCGTCCAGCCGCTCGTGCTGCACCGCGAGGGCAAGCCGTTCCTGGCCGCGTTCACCCACCCCGATCGCGTGCACCCGCAGTTCGGCGAGGGTCGCGCGGTCGCGTCGCTGCCCGGGAGCGTGCTGCTCGGGGCCGGGGCGCCGGAGGTCGGCGTCGTGGTCAACCCCGCGACCGACATCGGCTTCGAGCTGCCCGCCGAGGGCCTCATGGCCTTCCGCGCGGTGGTGCAGGGGCCACCGCCCGAGGAGGAGGGCGCCGCCGGCTGAACCCGGCCGGCTGAACCCCGGCGGCCGAACCCGGCCGGCCCGGCGCCAGGTCGGCGCCGCCGGCCGAAGCCGGCCGCCGCCGCCGCGACCTCAGGGCCGCAGCGCCTGCCACCCGGCGACGTCGTGCACCGCCATCCCGCGGAACCACACGTCCTCGCCGAGCGCGCGCTCCACCGAGCCGGACTCCCGCTGCAGCACCGCGCGGCCGTCGTCGAAGAACGAGCTGCCCGGGTCCCGTGAGCACGTCGTGTCCACACCGATCCGGTAGCTGCGCCGCCCCTCCGCCAGCACCTGGCGCGCGAGGCTCGAGAAGGCGAGGATCGCCGTCGCCCGGTCGCGGTAGGCGAGCACCGTGACCGCGTCCGCGTCCGCGGCGAGGCGCAGGAACGCCTCGGGGCGCTCGACGGCGAGCCACGCCGGCAGGTCGACCTCCACCTCGCGATCGCCGGTCGCGTCCCGCACGTGCCCGACGGCGTCGCCCAAGCCCGCGAGCAGCGTCGCCTCGTTCCCGGGCCACGCGGGCGACGCCCAGGGCTCGACGTCGAGGTGCACGCCGTCGAAGGCGCGCGAGCGGCCCAGGCGCTCCGCCCACTCGCGCGCGAGGAGCGGGTCCTGGGCCCACTGCGGCTCCCCGCCGAGGGCGTGCACGCGGATGCCCGCGCCCTTGAGCGCCGCGAGCGTCGGCGCGCAGCCCGGCTCGGGCCCGGACCACGGCACGCCGAGGAAGACGTCCTCGACGCGCTCGCGCAACAGGTGGTCGACGAGCGCGCGCGGGTGTCGCGGCAGCTGCCAGAGCCAGGCCGCACGCGGCGCCCCGAGGGACGCCGCCAGGGACGGGTCGTCGTCGACCGCCTCGGTCATCCCGTCATTGTGGCGAGGCCGAGCGATCGGGGCCAGGGACGTTCGGCCCGGCCCGCCGTGACGGCCGACCGGTCGGGTGGCCAGCCGCTCCCCCGAGCGGCACGATGGGTCTCGCGCGACGGCGTCAGCACGGGCAGGACCCGACGGAGGGTGGACGCGATGGGCACGGTGGACGACTACCTGGCGGGCCTCGACGAGGCGGACGCGGCCGCGATCGGCCACGTGTACGCCATCGCTCGGGAGCTCGCGCCCGACGCCGAGCAGGGCCTGGGCTACGGCATGCCCGCCCTGACCTGGCGCGGCAAGCCGCTGGTCTCGGTGATGCGCGCGAAGAAGCACATCGGGCTCTACCCGTTCAGCGGCACCGTGGTCGCGACCGTCGCCGCCGACCTGGCAGGGCTGCCCGGAGTCACCTCGGAGAAGGGCACGATCCGGTTCCAGCCCTCGGACCCCCTGCCCGACGGCGTGCTCCGCGACCTCCTGTCGGCTCGCCTCGCGCAGATCGCCGGCTGAGCATCGGCGATCCGCGCGAGCGGTCGGCTCAGCGCCAGCCCAGCCCCGGCGCCACGTGGGTGAGGATCGCCTCGAGGACGTGCGCGTTGTACTCCACGCCGAGCTGGTTCGGCACCGTGAGCAGTAGCGTGTCGGCGGCGGCGATCGCCTCGTCGGCCGCGAGCTGCTCGATGAGCACGTCCGGCTCGGCCGCGTAGGAGCGCCCGAAGACGGCGCGGTAGTCGTCGAGCTCGCCCACCTGGTCGGTGCTGGAGCGGTCGGCGCCGAAGTAGGCCCGGTCCTGGTCGTTCACGAGCGCGAAGATCGACCGGCTCACCGACACGCGCGGCTCGCGCTCGTGCCCCGCCTCGGCCCACGCCGCACGGAACACGTCGATCTGCTCGCGCTGCTGCACGTGGAACGGCTTGCCGCTCTCGTCCTCCTTGAGCGTGGAGCTCATCAGGTTCATCCCGAGCTTCGCGGCCCACTCCCCCGTGGCGTTCGAGCCCGAGCCCCACCAGATCCGCTCCCGCAGGCCCGGCGACTGCGGCTGGATCGCCAGCGGACCCGGGTGCGGGTTGGGGAACATCGGCCGCGGGTTGGGCTCCGCGAACCGCGCGCCGTCGATGACCTGCAGGTACACCTCGGTGTTCGAGCGAGCGACGTCGTTCATCGTCTTGCCCTCGGGCGCGCCGTAGCCGAAGTAGCGGTACCCCTCGAGGACCTGCTCGGGTGAGCCACGGCTGATCCCGAGCTGGAGCCGGCCGCCCGCGATGAGGTCCGCGGCGCCGGAGTCCTCGGCCATGTAGAGCGGGTTCTCGTACCGCATGTCGATCACGCCCGTGCCGATCTCGATCCGGCTCGTGCGCGCACCGACGGCCGCGAGCAGCGGGAACGGCGAGCCGAGCTGGTGGGCGTAGTGGTGCACGCGGAAGTAGGCGCCGTCGGCGCCGAGCTCCTCCGCCGCGACGGCGAGGTCGATGGACTGCAGCAGCACGTCGGAGGCGCTGCGGGTGGCGGAGTGCGGCGAGGCGGACCAGTGGCCGAACGAGAGGAACCCGATCTTCTTCATGGCTCGTTCAACATTCAACTGAATGGATCTGTTCCCCGAGCGCCGGGCACGTCACACGACCGCGACGAGCTGGACCGCGGGCCCGGTCCCCCGACCGGCGTGCGCCGCGATCCGCCGCTCGGCGAGGCCGCGCACGCCGCCGCCCGCGACGGTCGGCCCACCGCGCCACCGCGCCGGATGACCCGTGCGCAGGTCGCGAGGCTCGCCGTCGTGCACCTCGAACGAGCCGGGGGCGACCTCGCCGCCGACGGTGAGCACCGCCGAGCGCGCCGTGGGCACCTCGAGGACGACCGAGCCGTGCCGCCGCACGATGCCGACACCGGCGGCGGCGATCCCGGTGACGGTGAGCGTCGCGTCCTCACCCAGCAGCACCACGAACCCGTCGCCCTCGGCCAGGGTGCGCACCGCGCGCCACTGGCTCGCGAGCGGCGCGCCCCCGGCCCAGTGGCCCAGCAGCGCGACGGTGCACCACCGCCCGCCGAGCACCGCACCCGCGGCGATCGCGGCGTCGGCCGCGGCGTAGCGCCCGACGGCGGGGATCGCCTCGATCCCCTCGCGCACCACGCGCGGGGTCAACACGCCCCAGGGATCCTCCTCGATCGCCACGTCCTGCGCGTGCTCGACGGCGAGCACACCGGATCCGCGCTCCGTCACCGGGGGCGGGGGCGTGCGCCGGAAGGGGCTCATGTCTCCATTGTCCGCCCGGACTCGCCGGGAGCTCGAGCGCGGAGTGCGGGGGGCCGCCTGCCGTCGCGGTGGCTGCGGGACCGCGAACCCAGCGATCTGTTCCGGACCAGCGCCCGCAACCGGCACACATCGCTGGCACCAGGAGTTGCTCCTGTGGCTTCGTTCGCTTGGTGGCGGGGTTTTTGCAGCGCTCCGTGGCGGTCTTGTTGCCGCGATCACGCAGGACTGGCTGCAGGTAGGTGTCGCGGTCTGAACCGAGAGGGGTGCGCCCGGTCGGGGCCGTTTGGATCGCTGCCGCTACGTCAGAGTCCGAAGGCTCCGCCGCTGACGAGGATCACGATGCCGAGGCCGATGAGAACGATGGGGAAGAGGATGTGCTCCCAGCGTTCGAGCACTTCGGCGATCGGGGGGCGGGTGGCGACGAACTTTGCCAGGGCCACCAGGACCGCGACGAGCGCGAGGAAGACGATGCAGTAGGCGACTACTGCGAGAGGTTCCACGCTGAGGAAGACAGGGGTGTAGACGCCGATGTTGTCGCCGCCGTTGGCAAGGGTGACGCCTGCGACGGTCCACACGCCGACCTTCTTGCCGGCAACCTTGGCCTCGTCGTCATCGTCGTCATCGTCTCCGCGCCAGGCCTGCCATGCGGCCCAGAGGCCGAGGCCCAGAGGGATGAGACCGAAGTACGGGATGGCTGCCGAGGGCAGGAATGCTCCGGCACCGATGGTCACCAGGACCGCGGCACCGAGGATGCCGGCGAATCCGAGGTACTGGCCGGCCAGAATGCGGGCGGTAGTGCCGCGCTGGCCTGCCCCTCGCGCGAAGAAGAGGGAGAGCACGATGATGTCGTCGATGTTGGTCGCTGCGAACAGGCCCATCGCCTGCAAGACCGAGGTGAGGATCATGCGCCCTCCCCAGCTGCGTCGCATCCGGGAAGCGAGCAGGCGGGATCGATGCACGGGGCGTCTTCGTCCACTGCCAGGGTGGCATCGACCAGTGCCGTCAGCGCCTGCGCCAGGTGCGAATCGGCGATCTCATATCGTGTCCGACGACCCTCGGGCTCGGAGACGACGATCCCGCAATCGCGCAGGCATGCCAGGTGGTTGGACACGTTCGGGCGTGTCAGGTCCAGATCTCGGGCCAGTTCCGCCGGGTAAGCGGGATGGTCGAGCAGGGTCAAGATGATCCGGGATCGAGTGGGGTCGGCCAGTGCACGACCCAGGCGGTTCATCACGTCGAGACGCGAAGCAATAGTCAGCATGGACTGAACTATACAGCGCGCACTGAACACTCGGTCACAGGCGTCAGCCCAGATCGCATGCCCGTAAGGGGAACGCTCACCGGACACTACCGCTGCTGATCGGGAGGAACGACTGTGGCTTTCAGCGCTGGGTGGCGGGAATCTGTCGCCGCAATGTGGCGGTTGAGCTGGGCCCATGACATCGACGGGGGGCTACGGCCCAGAGGCAGCCATCGGCGGCGCCGTGATCATGTGTGCACCTTGCGGCTGACTGCGCTGCGGCGTTCGCGCGCAGGTACGGCGGATGCTTCAGGCGGTGGGGATGAGGTGACAGACCTGGGCGGGGGTGCACTGGTCAGGGTGCAGAGTCTTTGCCCGCGCGCTGAGCTGGCGCACCTGGGTTAACAGAGTCGTGAGCTCGGCGATCCGCCGCTCAAGATCGTGGGCGTGCTGTTCGAGCACTGCCGCGACGTGTGCGCACGGTGCGCCGGCGCTTTCGCGGGCAGAGACGACGTCGACGATCTCCGCCAGGGTCAGCCCGGCCGCCTGCGCGGCCTTCACGAACGCCAGCCGGTCGACCGCCCGGTGGTCGTACTCCCGGTAGCCCGACGCTTGGCGAGCCGGCGCTGGCAGCACGCCGGCGCTCTCGTAGTAGCGGATCGTCTTGGTCGTCACGCCGGCCGTGGCGGCCAGCTCTCCGATGCGCATGGTCAACCGTAGACCTTGACCTTCCCCCGCACTGGAACGTCTACCGTCCGATGACCTGTCCGCGCGCGCGAGGAGAATGCCATGGACGAGTACGACCTGATCGTCATCGGGACCGGCGGCGCTGCGATGGCCGCGGGCATCGAGGCACGGTCCCGCGGCAACAGCGTCTTGCTCGTCGAGCACGGGCCGCTAGGCGGGACCTGCCTGAACATCGGTTGCGTGCCCAGCAAGATCCTCCTCGCCGCCGCCGGGCAGCGCCACCGTGCGGCCACGCACCCCTTTGAAGGCATCTCCACCAGCGCGGGCCCGGTCGCCTTGGGCGCCCTGATGGAGCAGAAGCAGGCCTTGATCGACCGCCTGCGCCAAGCGAAGTACGCCGACGTCGCCGACGCCCACGGCTTCCCGATCCTGCAGGGCCACGCACGCTTCATCGACCAAGAGACACTGCAGGTCGACGGCCAGGCCCTGCGAGCACGGCACGGGTACGTCGTGGCCACCGGCGTGGCACCACACATCCCGGACCTCCCGGGGTTGGGTGACGTGGCGTACCTGACCTCCACCACCGCGATGGAGCAGCAGGACCTACCCGCATCCATGGTGGTGCTCGGCGCCGGGTATGTCGGGCTCGAGCAGGCCCAGCTGTGGGCGCACCTCGGTGTCGCCGTCACCATCGTCGGACGCTTCGCGCCCCACGCGGAGCCGGAGGTTGCAGACGTGTTGCTCGGCGTGTTTCAGGACGAGGGCATCACCGTGGTGCAGGAGCGCGCGACGGAGGTGCGGGCGACTCACGACGGCGTTGAGGTCCGGACCGGGAGCGAGAGGCGGCTGACGGGCCAGCGGTTGCTCGTGGCGACCGGGCGCTTCGCCGACACGTCCGACCTGGCTCTCAATGCAGCAGGTGTTGCTACTGACAGGCGCGGCTTCGTCGTCGTCGACGAGAACCAGCGGACCACCAACCCACGGGTCTTCGCGGCCGGGGACGTGTCCGGCGTCCCGCAGTACGTCTACGTCGCAGCCCAGACAGGACACGTCGCCGCAGCCGGCGCGCTCGGCCAGCCCTCAGCAGTGGACTATCGAGGGCTGCCCGGCGTCACCTTCACCACGCCCCAGATCGCCAGCGCGGGACTGACGGAGGACCAAGCTCTCGCCGCTGGGCACGCCTGCGAATGCCGCGTCCTAGGAGCGCAAGACATCCCGCGCGCCCTGGTCAACCAGGACACCCGCGGTGTCCTCAAGCTCGTCATCGACGCCGAGAGCCGCAAGATCCTCGGGGTGCACGCTGCCCTGGACGGCGCAGGCGAACTGATGCTCGCAGCGACCTACGCGATCAAGTTCGGCCTCACCGTGGACGACCTCGCCGACACTTGGGCCCCCTACCTAACGATGAGCGAAGCCCTGCGCATCGCCGCCGGCTTGTTCCGCTCAGCGCTGCCCACGAGCTGCTGCGCATAGGCACCCGAGCCGGCGCGTCACGGCTCGTGCGAGCCCGCGCCGACAGTGTCGCCCTTCAGCCTCAGGGCCACCCATAGGCCGCAAGGCCGACAGATGTACGACGCCCCGCCGTCCAACGCATGAAGAGCGCGGCGCGGCTTGCTGCGCCCGCAGCACGAGCACTCCCTCGAGTCCTGGCTCATCACGCGATGCTCCCACTCCCGCACCAGAAGACACAGGGCCAGGCTGGGTCAACGCGTCAGACAGAGTTGAGCCTGTCCCACTTCCTTGGAAGTGGGACGAGCGGTCCAAGACTTGTTCGAGCCAAGGCGGCACGGCTGACGCGCCGTGCCAGAAGTAGGTCCCGAAATCGCGTCCCGTTGGTTCCGTACAGAGACGACCTTCGGTACGTTGGGCCGGTGGAGTTGGGCTACGCACGCGTCTCGACGGCGAAGCAGGACCTTGACCGGCAGGTCGAGGCGCTCGTGGCGGCCGGCGTCGCACGGGACAAGATCTTTTTGGACAAGAAGTCCGGCGCGACCACCGACCGGCCGGGCCTCCGGGCGGTGTTGGCGTACGCCCGTGAGGGCGACGTCATCGTCGTGCACACCCTGGACCGCCTGGGGCGCACGGTGCGCGACACCCTCAACCTGATCCACGACCTCACCGACCGCGGCGTCGGGGTCCGCAACCTCGCGGACCCGATCAAGGTCGACTCCGCGAACCCCAGCGACCCGATGGGACAGCTCGCGGTCGTCCTGCTGGCCCTGTTCGCGCAGATGGAACGGACCTACACCGTCGAGCGCGCCGCCCACGCTCGAGCTGTTGCCACAGCCAAGGGCCGGCGGATTGGCCGACCCGTCCTGGTCGACGCTGACAAGCTCGCCTACGCCGCCCACCTGCGTGAGGCCGGCCACTCCATCGCGGAGATCGTCGCCAAGACGGGGATCGCCCGCACCAGCCTGTACCGCCACCTGCCGCCTCGGGCCGTCGAGCACCTCACCGCTGCGCCGGCGACCGAGCAGGCGGCAGCGGAGTCCGCGAGGTAGCAAGGAGACAGCGATGGTCTCGGCTCGGTTGACGGCCCAGCAGAAGGCCTTGCTGCTGTGCCAGCACCTCCAGGACGGAGTGCCGCTGACCCGCCTGGCTGAGCACGCTGGCATCCCGGAGCGCACGCTGCGCCGGTGGGCAACGACCTACCGGGCCGACGGGACCGTCGATTCACTGGAACGTCGACGGCGCAGCGACGCCGGCCAGCGCCGGCTGCCCGACGACCTCATCGCGGCCGTCGAGGCGTTGGCTCTACGCCGGCCCGCCCCGACGACCGCGTTCGTGCACCGCCGGATCGCTGACATGGCGCGCGACCGCGGGCTGGCTCCGCCGAGCTACTCCACGGTGCGCGACATCGTCACCAGCATCGACCCAGGTCTGCGCACCCTTGCGACGGGTGGCGACACCGCCTATCGGGATCGGTTCGAGCTGGTCTACCGGCGCTCGGCGGCCCGCCCGAACGAACAGTGGCAGGCCGACCACACGCTGCTCGACGTGCAGATCCTCGATGCCCACCGACGCCCGGCACGACCGTGGCTGACGGTAGTGCTGGACGACTACTCGCGTGCCGTCGCCGGCTACACGCTCTTCCTCGGCGCGCCGAGCGCCGAGCGGACGGCCCTCGCGCTGCACCAGGCCGTCATCGCGAAGGGCAACCCTGCCTGGCCGGTCCAAGGCCTACCCGACGTGCTCTACAGCGACCACGGCAGCGACTTCACCAGCAGCCGGCTCGAGCGGGTCTGCCTCGACACCCACGTCAGCCTGATCCACTCCCGGATCGGGGTCCCGCAAGGCCGCGGCAAGATCGAGCGCCTCTTCAGGACCATCACCACCGAGCTGCTGCCGCACCTGCCGGGGTACATCCCGCACGGCACCGGCGGGCAACCCACCACACCGCCGCAGCTCACCCTCGCCGAGCTCGACAGCGCAGTCGAGCGCTTCGTCGTCGAGGAGTATCACAGCCGGCCGCACTCCGAGACCCGGCAGCCGCCCGTGGTCCGCTGGCTCGCCGACGGTTGGATCCCTCGCAGCCCAGCCCACCCGGAGGACCTCGACACGCTCCTGCTCACGGCGGCTACCAGCCGCATCGTCCAACGTGACGGGATCCGCTTCTCCGGCACCCGGTACATCAGCCCGGTGCTCGCCGCCTACGTCGGAGAGAGCGTCACCATCCGCTACGACCCCCGCGACGCAGCCGAGGTCCACGTCTACTACTGCGATAAGTACCTGTGCCGGGCGATCGCACCTGAGCTCGCCCGCGAAGCAGTCACGCTGGAGCAGCTGCAGGACGCTCGCGTCGCCAGACGGCGGGCGCTGAAGAAGGAGCTGCGCGAGCGTCGGAGTCTGGCCGACGCCTTGCCCGCGGATCACCACTACGCCGTGGTGCAGCCCGCGGGCTTGCCGGGCGTGGACGGGCAGCGTCCGCCGGCCGAGCCGCCCGTCCCTCGTCACAGGCTGCGGACCTATGCCAACGACTGAACCTGCCCCCGACCGGAGCATCCTCGGCAAGAACGACGACGGCCGGCGCTTCCTGACCAGAGGACTGGGTGAGCTTGTCCCGCCGGCGCCGCGTGAGGAGCAGGTCTCCTTCTTGGTCACGAAGGAGCACCGGCGGTTCGCAGAGTTCGCCGACACCGTGCGACGCCACCGCCACGTCGGGCTGTGCTGGGGGCCGCCCGGGGTTGGCAAGACCCTGTCTGCTCGCCACTACGCCGGCACGGATCACTGGGCGCGTTGGCAGCACACCCTCACCAGCGGCACCGATCCCGGTGCCGTGCCCGAACGCGTCCTGCAGGCGCGGACCGCGTTCTGGACGCCCACGGTCAACGCGAGCACCCGCGAAGTCGACCGGGCCTTGCCCCGCGCGTGCCAGGAGATCTCCTACGCCGTCGACTACCACCAGTACGGCAAGGTCGACCCCTTCGTGCACCCGGCCTCAGCGGGCTCTGCGCTCACCGAGCTGCTCATCATCGACGAAGCCGACCGGCTTAGAACCGTCGGGCTGGAGCAAGTCCGCGACTACTACGACCGACACCGCCTCGGCGTCATCCTGATCGGCATGCCCGGGATCGAGAAGCGCCTGGCCCGTTACCCCCAGCTCTACAGCAGGATCGGCTTCGCCCACGAGTACCGATCACTGGGCCCGACGAGCTCACCGCCGTCCTCACCCGCCGCTGGCAATCAGATAAGCACCCGGACGAAGACGACTTGGCTCAGGCCGCCGCCATCACCACGGTCGCCCGCGTCACCGGCGGCAACTTCCGCCTCGTCGACCGACTCCTCACTCAGATTGAACGCATCCGCCAGATCAACCACCTCCCGACGGTGACACCGGAGGTCGTCGAAGCGGCCCGCGAGGCCCTCCTCATCGGGCACTGAGCGAAGGTGCCCGGACACAGAGCACAGGTGATCTACGGCCACATATCCCTGTGGGCCACAGTTGCTCCACCACGAACCCAGCGATCTGTTCCGGACCAGCGCCAACAACCGGCACACATCGCTGGCACCAGGAGTTGCTCCACCACGAACCCAGCGATCCGTTCCGGTTCAGCGCCCGCAACCGGCACAGATCGCTGGCACCAGCTTCAGGGGCGGCACACATCGCTGGCACCAGCTCCAGGGCGGCACAGATCGCTGGCACCAGCGCCGCCAGGCGGCTACGACGCGGGCTCGTGCGCGTGCAGCACGTCGGCGTACACGCGGCCGGTCGCACCGGCCACGGTCGCCCAGGTGCGCCGCAGCGCCACGGTCCGGCCGGCCGCGCCGAGCCGGGCGCGCTGCGCCGGGTCCCCGAGCAGCCCGCCGATCGCCCCGGCCCAGTCCTGCGGGTCGCGGGTCGGCACGAGGACGCCCGTGACGCCGTCGAGCACGGCCTCGACAAGCCCGCCGGCCTCACCCGCCACCACGGGGACGCCGCTCGCCGACGCCTCGAGCGCGACGAGCCCGTAGGTCTCCGAGTGCGAGGGCACCAGGACGAGGGTGGCGCGGCGCATGAGGTCGGCTAGCTGGGTGCGCCCGAGGGGGCCCATGAGGTCCACGTCGCGCTCGACGCCGAGGTCGCGGGCGAGGTCGGCCAACGAGGCGACGAACGCGGAGTCCGACGTCGCACCGCCGGCCACCCGCAGCACCGGGCGCGGCTGCGGCAGCGCGGCGAGCGCCCGGATCGCGAGGTCGACACCCTTGAGCGGTTCCAGCCGCGCGGCGACGACGAGCGAGGGGCGAGGATCCTCGCCCGAGGGGGGCTCGCCGTCGTGCGCCGCGGCGGCGAGGGGGTGGAAGCGCTCGGTGTCGACGCCGGGGTGGACCACGCGGATCCGCGCGGGGTCGGCGCCGAGGCGCTCGACGGCGGTGCGCGCCTCCGCGTGGCTCACCGCCACGATCGCGTCGCTGAGCCGGGCGAGCTCGGCCTCGCCGGCCAGGCGGCCCGGGGACTCGGGGCGCTCACCCTCGGCCAGCTCGGTGTGCGCCGGTGCCGCGATGCTGTGGAAGGACTGCACGTGCGGCACGCCCCACGCGCGCGCGACCGGCAGCGCGGCGATGCCGGAGAACCAGTGGTGGGAGTGCAGGAGGTCGTAGGGCCCGAGGTCGGCGAGCGCGGCGCCGAAGTCGGCCATGAACGCCTCGTGGTCGCCCTTGGGGACCGGGCCGAGCGGTCCGACGGCGAGCCGGTGGACCGTGACGCCGTCCACCTTCTCGTGGGCCGGGACGCGCGGGTCGGCGTGCCGCGTGACGACCTCGACCGCGACCCCGAGCGCCGCCATCGCGGTGCACACGTGCCGCACGACGACGTTCATGCCGCCGACGTCGCCGCTGCCGGGCTCGGCGTAGGGGTCGGTGTGGAGGCACACGATGCCGACGCGCGCGCCCACGGGCAGGCCGAGGCCCGGCTGCGGCGTCGGTTCGGTGGACACGAGGGTTCATTCTGCCCCGGACGGTCCCTGCGGCGGACCGCGCCGGCTCGCATGTCGGTGCGTGGACCTACCCTCGGCGCACGCGGTGCTCTCGGCGCCGCCCGGACGAAGGAGCGCGTCATGGCACTGCGGTGGTACTCGGTGGTTGTGGAGACGACCCAGCCCCGCCACCTGGCGGACTGGTGGGCGCGGGCGCTGGACTGGGAGACGGTGTACGAGGCCGACGACGAGGTGGTGATCGTGCCGCGCTGGGCGCGCGAGCTCAGCGAGCAGCTGCCCTTCCACCGCGAGCCGCCCGGCCTCGTGTTCGTGCTCGTGGAGCACGAGAAGACCACGAAGAACCGGCTGCACCTCGACCTCGCGCCGCACACGAGCGACGACCGCGACGCGGAGATCGCCCGCCTGGAGTCGCTCGGCGCGACCCGCGTCGACGTCGGCCAGTCGCCGGACGTCTCGTGGACGGTGCTCGCCGACCCGGAGGGGAACGAGTTCTGCGTGCTGTCCTCGCGGGAGTTCTGACGCGACCGGTCAGGCGTCGGGCGCGCCCCTGCCCGTGACCGGCGGGAGCGAGGACCACGGGAACATGATCCAGGCGTCGGTCTCGCGCCAGGAGTACGTCGGGCGCACCACCGAGCGCGGCTTGGTGTAGAGCACCGCACTGCGCACGTCGGCGCCGTGCGCACCGATCATCTCGAGCACGAGCTGCAGCGTGCGGCCGGAGTCGGCGACGTCGTCGACGACGAGCACGCGCTGGCCGCGCAGCTCGGACGTGTCCAGCGCGGGCGGCAGCACCACGGGGTCGGCGAGCGTCTCGCCCACCCCGCTGTAGAACTCGACGTTGAGGGTGCCCATCGCCTTGCGGTCCAGCGCGTAGGCCAGGGCGCCCGCCGGCACGAGCCCGCCGCGTGCGACCGCGACCACGAGGTCGGGCTCCCAGCCGGTGGCCGCGATCGTGCGGGCGAGGGCGCGCACGGCGTGGCCGAAGTCCGCCCAGGTGAGGACCTCGCGGTCGGGGTGGTCAGCGGCGGTCGGGAACCGGTCCGGGGTCATGACTCCGGAGGGTATCCGGGTCACGTGGCCGCCGCGTGAACCGTGGCCCGGCCGACCCGTCTCACCCGGCTGACTACGCCGCCCGCACGGGGCAGGTGGCGAGGTGGTCGTCCACGAGGCCGACCGCCTGCATCGTCGCGTAGGTCGTGACCGGCCCGACGAAGGTGAACCCGAGCCGCTTGAGCTCCTTCGCGAGTGTGATCGACTCGGGCGTGTCGGTCGGCACCTCGGCGTAGGACGCGGGCGGGGTGGCGCGCGGCTCCGGGCGGTACCGCTCGAGGACGTCCCACAGCCGCCCGCCCTCGGCGCGCAGCGCCACGAGTGCCTGCGCGTTGCGGATCGTCGCCTCGATCTTCCGGCGGTTGCGGACGATGCCCGGGTCGGCGAGGAGACGCTCGACGTCGTCGGGTCCGAAGCCGGCGACGACGTCCGGCGCGAAGTCCGCGAACGCCGCCCGGAATGCTTCGCGCTTGCGCAGCACGATGATCCACGCGAGTCCGGACTGGAAGCCCTCGAGAGCGAGGCGCTCAAGCAGCTCGCGCTCGTCCACCGTCGGCTCGGGACGCACGCCCCACTCGGTGTCGTGGTACCGCTCGTAGACCGGGTCGCCGTCGCCGAAGCACCGCCTCCCTGCGGGAGGCGCGGCGTCGGCGAGGGGCTCGCCGGCGACGGGCTCGCCGGCGGCGGACTCGAGGTCTCCGGCGACGTCGGTCACAGGCGGGATCGTGCCGTCGGTGGTCTGTGCGGTCATGTCGCCCACCGTAGGCGCGGGGGGCGACGTGCGCCCGCCGGCCTGTGGACGAGCGTCGGACCGCCGCCGCTACCGTTGCGCTGTGGTCACCCCGAGACGTCCCGCTGCCGTGCGACCCCCGGCGGTCGAGCCCGTGCTGCTGCCCGACCTCACCGTGGTGGACCCGGCCGGGCTGCACCCGCACGCCGAGCTCGAGGGCGTCCGGATCGCGCTGGATGCCGCCCTGGACCCGGACGACGCGCTGGACGCCTCGCACGCGGAGATCTTCTCGAGCGAGCTCAGCGGTCTGCGCGCGGCCCGGGTCGCCGCACGGGGTGCACGGCTGCGCGAGACGCGCCTGACCGAGCCGGACGTCACGGTGCTCGACGCGCCCGCCTCGGACTGGCGCGACGCCGAGGTCCTCGGCGGTCGGTTCGGCTCCGCCGACCTGCACGACGGCGAGCTGCGCCGGGTCCGCTTCGTCGGGGTGCGGCTGCGCTACCTCAACCTGCGGGCGGCCCGCCTCGCGGACGTGGAGCTGCGCGACTGCATCGTCGACGAGCTCGACCTCGTCGAGGCCTCGGCCGAGCGCGTGGCGCTGCCGGGCTCCCGCGTCGGCCGGCTCGACCTGCAGCATGCGCGGCTCGTCGACGTCGACCTGCGCGGCTGCGACATCGAGGAGGTGGTCGGACCGCGGTGGCTCGCGGGCGCCGTCGTGGACTCCGCCCAGCTCATGTCGCTCGCGCCGGCGCTGGCGACGGCGGTGGGCCTGCGCGTCGTGGGCTGACCGGCGCTGCCGGACCCGACGTCGTGCGGCGACGCCCGGGGCGGCCCCGGGCCCGCGCCGGGCTCAGACCACGCGCTCGCGCACGTAGTCGACGATCCCGGGCGCGCACGCCTCGATCGTGGCGAGGCACTCCTGGAAGTCCTCGGGCCCGCCGTACCAGGGGTCCGGGGTGTCGGGCGCGTCCTGGTCGGACGGGTCGCCGCCCGGCACGCCGTCCTCGAAGGCGCGGAAGAGCGCGACCTTGGCGGCCGGGAACCCGAGCGCGCGGAGCGCCCGCGCGTGCTGCGCCGTCATGGCGAGCGCGAGGTCGGTCGCCTCGACGTCGGAGCGCTGCACCCGCACCGCCCGGCGGCGTGGCACGGCGTACCCGGCGTCGGCGAGCACCCGCTGCGCGCGGCGGTCGATCGGGTTGCCGATCTCCTCGATCGTCACGGCCGTCGAGCGGACCGACACGACATCGGCGAGGCCGGCGCGCTCGAGGGCGTCGCGCAGCACGACCTCGGCCATCGGGGAGCGGCAGATGTTGCCCGTGCAGACCGTCATCAGCGAGAACGTCACGCGTCAGCCCCCTGAGAAGTGCTTGGTGCCCGGCTGCATCGACCCGCCGAGCAGCTGCTCCACGGTGACGAACGTGTAGCCCTGGGCGCGCAGGTCGTCGATGATCGAGGGCACCGCGTCGATCGTCCACGAGTGGATGTCGTGCATGAGCACGATGCCGTTCTGCTTGGCGGTCGTGATCACGCGGTCGTGCGTGGCCTGAGCGTTCTTGGACTTCCAGTCCTCGCTGTCGACGTTCCACAGGACGACCGCCATGCCGTCGCGGCCCGCCTCCGCGAGCACCGCGTCGTCCACCGCGCCGTAGGGCGGGCGAAGGGCGTCCGGCGCCTGCCCCGCCGCGTCGACGATCGCCTGCGACGTGCGCTGGATCTCGGAGGCCATGTCGCCCGCCGAGAGCGTCGTGAGGTTGGGGTGGTTCCACGTGTGGTTCGCCAGCTCGTGGCCGGCGTCCGCGATGGCCTTCACCGTCGAGGGGTACCGGGAGACGTTCGACCCGACCATGAAGAAGGTCGCCTTCACGTCCTTGTCCGCGAGGACCTGCAGCAGCCGAGGCGTGTCCGGGCCGGGTCCGTCGTCGAACGTCAGCGCGAGGCACTTCGCGACGGCGCAGTCCACGCCGGCGGCGGGTGGCGTGACCGGCGCGGGCGGCACGGGTGGGGCCGGCAGGGGCGCGCTCGCCGGCGCCGGGACCACCTGGGCGGTGGTCGCGATCGCTCCGACGAACGCCCCGCCGGAGCGCACGGAGCCCCGCACCACCCGACCCGCGTCCGTGAGCAACGCATCGGTCTCGTCCGCCTGGAGGCGCCACGCGGTGCCGTCGGAGTGCACCAGCACGAGATCTCCTTCGGTGTCGAAGCGGACGTCCGCGAACGGGTCCGCGGCGGCGTCGCCGGTGGCCTCGGCGAACGCGGGCGAGACGATCGCGTGTCCCGCGTCCGAGACCAGCTCGCCGCCCTGCCACACCCGCCCGGACGCCGCGTCCGTGTACACGGTGCGGGCCCCGGCCGTCGACTCGCACCGCACGCCGAGCACCTGTCGGTCGGCCGCGACGACCTCGATCGAGACGGATGCCGCGTCACCCTGCGCCGCGTCGACGGAGGCCGGGTCGGCGTCGGGCGGGACGGGCACGCCGTCGCACCGCTGCGCGCTCGCGGCGAGCAGGGGGAACGACGTGAGAGCCGCGGTGTCGAGCGTGCCGTCGCTGGAGCCGTCCACGCCCACCGCGACGAGTCCGGCCGCGGTGGGGTCCGCCGTCACGGGAGGGTCGGTGGGCGCGAGACTCGCGCCGGCCTGCGCGTCGGAGTCGGAGCCGCCCGGCGCGGTGCACGCGGCGAGCAGCAGCGGCACGGCGAGGGCCGCGACCCAGCGAGAACGACGCATGCGTGGTACTTCCTGCTCGTGCCGGGCGCCGGCGCCCTGTGCCCCGCGTCCCCCTGCCCGCAATTCTTCCCTACGACCCCCCGTGCGGCGGGCCGCAGCGCCCCCGGTGGTGTGGCGAGTTGGTGACGAAAAAGGGGGTGACGCGAAGGTTCCCCCGTGCCTACCGTGTCACCACACGGAGAGGAGGTGGTCCGAGCCAATGAAGAACCTTCGGACGCGTGAGGTGGTCGCCCGCTAGTCGGGGACCGCACAGGACGGTTCGTCCTCGACCGCCGACCCGGCGAGCGAGAACCAGGCGATCACCGGAGCCCGCGGGAGTCGCGCCTCGTCCAGCGCGACGGCCGGTCGGTCCACGACCACCGGCAGCCCGCGGGCTCTTGCCTGTCCGGCTGCACATCGGCGGCACGTGGCAGGCTGGTTCCCATGGACCTGCGCATCTTCATCGAGCCCCAGCAGGGCGCCTCCTACGACGACCAGCTCCGCGTGGCCCAGGCCGCGGAACGCCTCGGCTTCGACGCCTTCTTCCGGTCCGACCACTTCGTCGCCATGGGCGGCGACGGCCTGCCCGGCCCCACCGACTCGTGGGTGACCCTCGGCGGGATCGCGCGCGAGACGTCCACGATCCGGCTCGGCACTCTCGTCACGTCGGCAACCTTCCGTCACCCCGGCGTGCTCGCGATCCAGGTGGCCCAGGTCGACGCGATGTCCGGCGGCCGGGTCGAGCTCGGCCTCGGCGCGGGCTGGTTCGAGCGGGAGCACGCCGCCTACGGGATCCCGTTCCCCCCGCGTCGGTTCGGCCTGCTGACCGAGCAGCTCGAGGTGATCACCGGCCTGTGGTCCACCCCGGACGGTGAGACCTTCTCCTACGACGGCGAGCACTACACCCTCGTCGACTCCCCCGCCCTGCCCAAGCCCGTGCAGGCGCCGCTGCCCGTCGTGATCGGCGGGAACGGGCCGTCCCGCACGCCGGCGCTGGCCGCGCGGTTCGGCGCCGAGTACAACACGAGCTTCCCCGAGATCGCCGACATCCCGACTCGGTTCGCCACCGTCCGCGACGCGTGCGACGCCGCCGGGCGCGACCCCGAGTCCCTCACGTACTCCGCGGCGCTCGTGCTCGCCGTCGGCGCCGACGAGACCGAGCTCGCCCGGCGGGCCGCGGCGATCGGCCGCGAGCCGGCCGAGCTGCGCGAGCACGGCATCGCGGGCACCGTTCCCGAGGCGCTGGACCGGCTCGGTCAGCTGCGCGAGTGGGGCACCGACCGCGTCTACCTCCAGGTGCTCGACCTGGCCGACCTCGATCACCTCGAGCTGGTCGCCGCGGAGCTGCTGCCGCACGTGCGCTGACGTGCGCTGACGTGTCCTGACGTGCGCCGAGGCGCGCCGAGGCGCCGACGTGCTCTGACGCGCTCAGACGTACGCCGCGTCATCGTGCGCGCGTCGGCTGCTCCCGTCCGTCCGCCGCGGCGAGTGCCGCGAGCACACTCGCCAGCGGCTCGGGGTCGTCCAGCGTGACGGCGAACTCGCGCCCGTCACGGCGCACGACGACGAGCGCCGGGCCGCGCCGCGCGACGTACGCGGTGCGGCCCGGCAGCCAGCGGAAGCCCCAGCCGCCCCACTGCGTCGGCTCGAGGTCCTCGCTCCGCACGGCCGCGACATCGCTCAGCGGGATGCGCTTGACCGGGAGGCCGAGCCACGAGGTGACGCGCAGGCCCCGGGCGTCGACCGTGGCGGTGATCCGCGCGAGCCAGGCCCCGGCGACGGCGGCGACGACCAGCACGCCGCCCACGAGCGCCGCCGTCGCGGGGGACGCACCGCCGGCGGTGCTCACGAGCACGGCGACGACGGCGAGCGCGGCCGTCGCTGCGGTCAGCCACCAGAACATCGGGGCGCTCGTCGTCGCCGAGGCCGCGAGGCGTTCGCCCGCGGCGAGCGGCGCAGGCGCCACGGCGCCCGACGAGGTGGGCGTGCGCCGCGCCGGGCCGTGCGCCCCCCACGCGAGCGCGCCCCACCCGCACGCGAGGAGCACGACGGCGAACGCCTGCCACGAGAGCGACTCCTCCCCCGGAGCGCTCGCCGCGAGCGTGACCAGGGCACTGGCGAACCACAGTCCGGCCACGAACGCGGCGGCCCAGGCGAGCGCGACGAGTGTCCACACCCGCGCGAACGCCTGGCGCAGCGGCAGCACGGCGACGCCCACCACCGCGAGCGCGGCCACGACGAGCGTGATCGTGAGCCAGTAGCGGCCGGAGTCCGACCACGCGTCCGCCGCTCCGCTCGCGCCGAAGTGCGTCGGCGTGAGCGGCGGCAGCCGGTCCAGCAGGACCTCGCCCCACGTGAGCAGCAGGACGAGCGGCGCGGCCACGACGAGCGCTGCGAGCGCCCGGCGCCACCACGGCGTGGGCCGCGGGCTGTGCGCGTCGCCGGTCGCGTCGGCGGACCGGCTCGCGCCACCGCGCGAGGGCGCACTCGTTCCGGGGGTGCGGGCCGGGTCGACCGGGCGGGTCATCGGGTGCCTCCTGCAGGGTGGTCGGACGGGCGTGCGGGGTCGGTCAGGTCGGTCGGACGAGTCGGTGGAGGCGCCGGGCGCTCAGCGCCCGCGGCGCCCGCCGTGCGCTCCGGCCACGCCCGCACGACGGCGTCGATCGCCTCCTGCAGCTCGGCGCCGGTGCGCAGGGCCTCGGTCGCCAAGTCGCGGGCGAGTGCCTCGAGCCCGGCGCGCGACGTCGAGGCGCCCGGCGCGATGGTGGCGCCGCGGCCCCGCCGCAGGTCCAGCACGCCCTCGTCGCGCAGCTCCTGGTAGGCGCGCAGCACGGTGTGGAGGTTGATCTCGAGCATCGCGGCGAGGGCGCGCGCGGACGGGAGACGATCGCCGGGGGAGAGCTCGCCGTCGGACACTGCGCGGCGCACCTGCGCCGCGAGCTGGTCGGCGTAGGTGCGCTCGCTCCGCGTGTCGAGGCGCCACAACATATTCGTATGTTATACGAACAACTCGGCGCGGACCAGCCGGATTCGGCGTGCCGGGTAGCGTGACCGGGAGAACGAGCGCCGGGGCTCCCCCTGCCCGGACCTGACGAGGAGGGGCGATGCGGCTCGGCCTGCACACGGGGTACTGGAAGGCGGGACCGCCCGCCGGCGCTGCCGAGGCGGTCGCGTGGGCCGACGCGCACGGCATGGACTCGGTCTGGACGGCGGAGGCGTACGGGTCCGACGCGTTCACGCCGCTCGCGTGGTGGGGCGCGACCACCTCCCGGGTGCGCCTGGGCACCGGCATCGCCCAGCTCTCCGCCCGCACGCCGACCGCGACGGCGATGGCCGCGCTCACTCTCGACCACCTCTCGGGCGGCCGGTTCGTGCTGGGCCTGGGCGCCTCGGGTCCGCAGGTCGTCGAGGGCTGGTACGGCCAGCCGTACGCCCGGCCGCTCGCGCGCACCCGCGAGTTCGTCGCGATCGTGCGGGACGTGCTGCGCCGAGAGGCGCCCGTCACCGCGCCCGGACCTGCGTACTCGCTGCCGCTGCCCGCGGACGCCCCGGGCGCGACCGGCCAGGGCAAAGCCCTGCGTTCCACCGTGCACCCGCTGCGCGCCGACCTGCCGATCCACCTCGCGGCGCAGGGGCCGCGCAACACCGCACTCGCGGCGGAGATCGCGGACGGCTGGCTGCCTGCCTTCCTCTCCCCCGCCCTCGACGCCGAGGCGCGGGCCCTGCTCGAGGAGGGGTTCGCCGCCCGGTCGGCGACCCTGCGGCCCGCCTCCGAGTTCGAGGTGTGCGCGAGCGTGCCGCTCGCCGTCGCCGGCTCGATCGCCGAGGCCGTCGACCTCGTGCGCCCGCACGTCGCGCTCTACGCGGGTGGGATGGGGTCCGCGAGCGCCAACTTCCACCGCGACGCGATGGCCCGCCTCGGGTACGCCGAGGCGCTGGCGGAGGTGTCGGCACACTACGCGGCCGGGGACCGCGAGCGTGCCGCGGCCGCCGTGCCCGAGGAGCTCGTGCGCGAGATCGCGCTCGTGGGGACGCCCGCCGACATCGCGGAGCAGGTGGCCCGCTGGGAGCGCACCTGCGTCACGACCCTCGTCGTGCAGACCGACCCACGCGCGCTGCCGGCGCTGGCGCCGCTGCTCGCCGCCTCCTAGGCGACGAGCGCGGGACGGCGCCCCCCGAGCCACACCTCGTTGCCCTCGCCGAGCGGCACCCGCCCCACGGTGGCGAAGCCGCTCTGGCGCAGGAGCGCGCCGCGGCCGTCGTCGATCGCGACGGCGAGCACCGGCTCGTCGCGCGAGAGCACCGGCTCCACGACCGTCCTCGCCATCGTCACGACGTCGTGACGCTCGACGTGCGGCGCGACCGCGACGGCGAACAGCACCAGCCGGGCGCTCGAGAGCTGGATGAGGTCGCCCACCTCGGCCATCGCCGACTCGAGCGCTGGTCGCAGGTGCACCGCGGGACCGACGGCGTCGACCACCCGGTCGACCTTGAGCTCGCGGCGCAGCAGCTGGTCGAGCGCGCCCGCGCGCACGCTCGCGGCGTCGTCGCCGCCGGGGACCCACACCGACGCGGCCACGATCTCACCGTCGCGCTCGGTCACCCACAGCTCGCCGCTGGCGAGCACGAGGTGGGCCAGCAGCATCCGCGCGGTCGCGTCCGCCGCGCCGGGGTCGGCGGGCCCGTCCGGCACCCCGTCGCCGTCGATGTCGAGCTCGTGGGCGCTCGCGCGCAGGAGGCGGGCGACCGGGTTGACGTCGAGCAGGTGCCCCTGTCGGGTGTGGAGCGTCATGCTGCCTCACCGTAGGGACGCCGGCTGGGAGCAGCCTGGGTGTCGGGTGAGCACTGCTGCCGGTGAGCAGTGCTGTCGGTGGGCGCCTGCCGACGCACGCACCGCGCAACGCACGACGGCGAGGCTCGGGTGAGCCTCGCCGTCGTGCGCGAGCGGTGGGTTCAGCGGGAGGTCACTCGGTGCTGACCGTGAAGCCCTGCTCCTCGCCGTACTTCACGTTCGCGTCCTGCCACGCCACGAGGCCCTCGTTGAGGTCGGTGCGGTTGAGGTAGGACTGGCCGAGCGTCTCCGACACGATGCTGTTGGCGTAGGACTGCCAGGGCAGGTACTGCCAGCCGGTGCCGACGTTGTCGATGCCCTCGACGAGCACCTTGTTGATCTCCTGGCCGCCGAAGTAGTCGGAGGTGAAGCCGAGGAACTCGTCGGACTGGAGCTCGGCCACGGTCGCCGGGAAGCCGCCGCCGCTGTTGAGGAACACGGAGATCGACTCGGGGTCGGAGTTCAGCCACCGCAGGAAGGCGGCGCCGAGCTCGGGGTTGGGGGCGCCCTTCGGCACGACCTCCGTGGAGCCGCCGTTCTCGGCGTTGGCGGGCGTGCCGTCGTAGGTCGGCATGGGCGCCACGCGCCACTTACCGGCGCCGTCGGGCGCGCTGTTCTCGAACACGCCCGGCATCCACGCGCCCGTGGGCAGCGTGGCGATCGTGCCGTCGGACAGCGCGGCGAACCACTCGTCGGTCCAGCCGGGGATCTCGCAGTTGAGGCCGCCCTGGACGATCTTGTTCCAGGTGTCGGCCCAGAGCTTCGAGCCCTCGTCCTGGAGGTTGATCGTCACGTTCTCGCCGTCGACGGCGAACGGGCGGCCACCGGCCTGCCAGATCATCGAGGTGGTGAAGCCGGCGTCGCCGGAGTCGTTGACGATGCACGTGTCGGGGTTCGCGGCCTTGATCGCCTCGCCCGCCGTGATGTACTCGTCCCACGTGGTGGGCACCTCGATGCCGAGGGACGTGAAGACCTCCTCGTTGTAGAACAGCGCCATCGGTCCGGAGTCCTGCGGGAGGCCCCAGATGCCGCCGTTCTGCGTGACCGCACCCCACGTGGAGGGGGTGTAGAGGTCCTCGAGGTCGGCGAAGCCGTACTCGGTGAGGTCGGTGAGCGAGCCCGGGAGCTGGAACTGGGAGACCGACTGGTACTCCAGCTGCGCGACGTCGGGGATGCCCGAGCCGGCCGTGAGGGCGTTCTGCAGCTTGAGGTTGTGGTCCGCGGCGCCGCCGGTGTTGGTGACGTTGACCGTGACGTTCGGGTAGGCCTTCATGAACGCCGCGGCCTGCTCCTCGGCCTGCGGGGTCCAGGTCCAGTACTCGATCGTGCCGCCCTGCTCGAGCGCGGCGTCGAGCGCGTCGGAGCTGCCGCCGTCGGAGCCGCCTGCGGTCCCGTCGCCGGAGCCGGAGTCGGAGGAGCCGCCGGAGCAGGCGGCGAGGACGAGCCCGAGGGCGACCGCGGACGCGGTCACCGTGAGGACTCGGCGGGTGGAGCTGGCCATGGCCTTTCCTTTCACTTCACTGTGGTGGCGCGTGACGCGCCGGGTGGGGGTGGCGTGGTCGTCCACGGGCCGAGGCCGGCACGTGGACTCCTGGGGACCGGCCGGGCTCGCCCCGGCCGGTCTGGTCGGGTCAGGCCTTGACGGAGCCGGCCGAGAGGCCGTTCTGCCAGAAGCGCTGGAGGGACAGGAAGGCGACGACGATCGGGATGATCGTGAGCAGCGACGCCGTGATCACGAGGTGGTAGATCGGCGACGCCTGGACGCCCGTGGCCTCGAGGTTCCAGGCCTGCAGGCCGAGCGGAAGCGGGTAGAGGCTCTCCGAACGCAGCATGATCAGCGGCAGGAAGTAGTTGTTCCACGTGGCCACGACGGCGAACAGCAGCACCGTCACGATGCCCGGCGCCATCATCCGGACGCTGATCGTCGCGAAGGTGCGGATCTCGCTCGACCCGTCGACGCGGGCCGCCTCCAGCACCTCGGTGGGCACGGACTCCTGCGCGAAGATCCACATGAGGTAGAACCCGAACGGGGAGACCAGCGCCGGGATGATCACCGACAGCATCGTGTTGGTGAGACCGAGCGACGAGAACATGAGGAACGTCGGGACCGCGAGGGCCGTGCCGGGAATCGCGATCGCGCCCAGGATGACGGCGAACACGGACTTCTTGCCCGGGAAGCTGAACTTCGCCATCCCGTAGCCGCCGAGGGTGGCCAGCAGGGTCGCGCCCCCCGCGCCGACGACCACGTAGATGATCGTGTTGAGGAACCAGCGGACGAAGATCCCGTCCTTGCGGGTCAGCACCTCGCCGATGTTCGCGAACAGCTGGAAGCTGTCGCCGAACCACAGCCCGGAGGAGCTCAGCAGGCTGCCGTAGTCCTTCGTCGAGTTGACGACGAGCCAGTACAGCGGCAGCAGGCAGTAGATCGCGAAGAAGATCATGACGACCGTCAGGGCGACCGACCGGTGGATGTGCCGGTCCGGGCGCAGGTGCTCGTAGCCCGGGGCCACGCCCTGACGTCCCTTCGCTCGACTCGCGCCCGTGGTCCTGGTGCCCGACGGCGAGGCGAGCGTCCCCGCGGAGGTGGTGCTCGCCGTCGTGCCGGCGTGGGTGCTCACGTCGCCGCTCACTTGAGGGCCTCCCGGTTCCCGCGGAGCTGGACGACGTAGGCGATGACCGCCGTGACGACGCCCATGATGATGGCCAGCGCCGCCGCGTAGTTCACCTGCTGCCCGGTGAAGGACAGGTTGTACGCGTACATGTTCGGCGTGTAGTAGGTCGAGATGAGGTTCGGGACGAGCTTCTGCATGATGTTCGGCTCGTTGAACAGCTGGAACGAGCCGATGATCGAGAAGATCACCGCCACCACGATGGAGCCCTGGACCGCGGGCAGCTTGATGTTCCGCACGATGCGGAGCTGACCGGCGCCGTCGAGCGCGGCCGCCTCGTACAGCTCGGGCGAGATCGCCTTGAGCGAGGAGTACAGGATCAGCATGTTGTAGCCCATGAACGACCAGGTCACGATGTTGCCGATGCCCACGAGCAGCCACTGCTGGGAGAGCACCGAGAAGTCGGTGCCTAGCCAACCGTTGAGGTTGCCGACCAGGCCGAACCGCTCGCCGTACATGAAGCCCCACATGAGCACCGCCGCGACGCTGGGCACCGCGTAGGGCAGGAACATCGCGATCCGGAAGAACCGGATCCCGTGCAGCCGGGCCGAGTCGATCACCAGGGCGGCGACCAGCGCCATCGCCAGCATCACCGGGACCTGCACGAGGAGGAACAGGCTCACGCGGCCCAGGCCCTCCCAGAACTTCGGGTCCTGGAACACGGCGACGAAGTTGTCCGCACCGACGAAGGACGTGCCTCCGATCAGCTTCGTCTGGAACAGGCTCAGCCAGATCGTGTACGCCAGCGGGGCGATGAACACGAACACGAAGACCAGGAGGAACGGGACCGTGAACCACAGTCCCGTCAACCGTCGCCTGACCTTTCGCACCTGGCCGGGCCGCTCGGCGACCACGCTCGACATCCTCGTCTCCTCACCACGGACCTGCGCTGGCCGGCCGGCGGGGCGTCATGTTGACGTCAACAGCCGACCGATGGTGACGTTATCATGGGATCGCCGGGACACACGTCTCGAAACGGTAACGATGTCGTCACCGCCCCGCAGTGGGCAGAGGAGGAGCTCCGATGCCCGCCCGTGCCGCGAACGACCGCTCCCCTTCTCGCACCGGCGCCGCTGCCGGCCGCGCGCCGTCGCTCGCCGACGTCGCACGCCTCGCCGGCGTCTCGACACAGACGGTGTCCCGCGTCTCGACCGGCTCGACCCAGGTGCGTCCCGAGACGCGGGCCGTGGTGCTCGAGGCTATGTGCGCCGTCGGGTACGCCCCGAACGCCGCGGCGCGTGCACTGCGCTCGGGCACGTTCGGCACGTTCGGCGTCATCGTCCACCAGATCTCCCGGACCGGGGAGTCGCGCAGCGTGGAGGCGATCGTCGCCGCGGCACGCCGGCACGGGTACGCCGTGACGCTCGTCGACGTCGAGCACGCCGGCGACTCCGACGTCGAGGCCGCCGTCGCCCGCCTGCAGAACCAGCTCATCGACGGCCTCATCGTGCTGCGGCACGAGACCGAGACGCCCGTGCACCTGCGCGTGCCGGACACCCTGCCGCTCGTGGTGTCCGACGCACGGTTCGTCGGCGAGCACGCCACCGTCGGCGCGGACCAGCTCGCGGGCACGGCGGCCGCCGTCGAGCACCTGCTCGGCCTCGGGCACGTCACGGTGCACCACGTCGGCGGGCCCCCGACGTCGAACCCCGCCCAGGTGCGCCGGACCGGCTGGGTCGCGGCGCTCGAGGCGCACGGGCGCCAGGTCCCCCCGCTCACCACTGGCGACTGGACCCCCGCGTCCGGCTACCGCGCGGGAACCGAGCTCGTCGCGCGCATCCACGACGGCGAGCCGATCACCGCGGTCTTCAGCGCCAACGACGAGATGGCGGCGGGGCTCCTGCTCGCGCTCACCCGCGCCGGCCTGTCGGTGCCGGGCGACGTGTCGGTCATCGGGTTCGACAACATCCCGCTGTCGGCCTACCTGCAGCCTCCGCTCACCACGGTCGAGCAGGACTTCGCGGCGATGGGCGAGGCGCTGGTCGAGATGCTGATCGCGCAGGTGCGCCGGCGCGGGGCCGGCCGGCTGGTGCCTGGCGGGCCCTCTGGCGAGGCGGCTCCCGCGGAAGCCACACGGCGGGTCGTCCCGGCGAACCTCATCGTGCGCGAGAGCACCGCGCCGCCACGGCGCTGAGCACGCGGCGGGCCCGCCGTCGTACGTCTCACCCCTGTCGGAGATACAGGTCGCGCAGCAGCGCGATCTCGGCGCCGTGGTGGATGACCTCGCGGTGGATGTGCAGCACGAGCCCGGCCATGGAGGAGTCCTCGTGGCCCGGCTCGCGGCAGGGCTCCGCCAGCGCGACGTCGTCGAGTGCTGCCACGCCGGCGCGCCAGCGGGCCTCGCCGGCGTCGAGGTCGGCGAGCGATGCGGCGGCCGTGAGCGGGTAGTCGTAGGAGTCGTAGCTGATCTCGGGGCCACCGAAGTACCGCGCGTTGCGGTCGCCGAAGACGCCGACCACGAGGTGGGCCAGGCGCCAGGCGATGGTGGTGACCGGGGCGGGGACGGGTTCAGGCACCTCGAAGTCGACGACGCCCGAGCCCGAGCCGATCGTGCCCCACGGGCCGTGCTCGCCGCGCGGGCGGACCGTCCAAGAGTCCGCGACCGGCGGCCACAGGTACTCGGCGTCCGTCAGCCCTTCCAGCCGGGGCCGCAGCTGGTGGTCCCAGTGCCAGGTGTGCTGCTCGAGAAGCTCGTCGGTCAAGGTCATCGCCGTCTCCCTCGCTCGTCTCGACCCGTGTCGGGCTCAGTCTGCGCCTGCCGTACGACATCCGCGCCCCACGCGGGCGCTCGTCCCGAGAACGGCAGGACCGCCGCACCCGGGAGGGTGCGGCGGTCCTGTGCGGTGCTGGTCGATCGCGGGGCGACGGCGGGTCAGAAGTCCCAGTCGTCGTCCTCGGTCGTGACGGCCTTGCCGATCACGTACGAGGAGCCCGAGCCCGAGAAGAAGTCGTGGTTCTCGTCGGCGTTCGGCGCGAGGGCCGAGAGGATCGCCGGGTTCACGTCGGTCTGGTCCTTCGGGAACAGCGCGTCGTAGCCCAGGTTCATGAGGGCCTTGTTCGCGTTGTAGCGCAGAAACATCTTGACGTCCTCGGTGAGCCCGACGCCGTCGTAGAGGTCCTCCGTGTACTGCTCCTCGTTCTCGTAGAGCTCGGTGAGCAGGTCGTAGGTGTACTCCTGGATCTCGTCCCGCTTGGCCTGGTCGACGAGCTGCAGGCCCTTCTGGAACTTGTACCCGATGTAGTACCCGTGCACGGCCTCGTCGCGGATGATGAGGCGGATGACATCGGCCGTGTTGGTGAGCTTCGCGCGGCTGGACCAGTACATCGGCAGGTAGAAGCCCGAGTAGAAGAGGAACGACTCCAGCAGGGTCGAGGCGACCTTGCGCTTGAGCGGCTCGTCCCCCCGGTAGTACTTCATGACGATCTCGGCCTTGCGCTGGAGGTTCTCGTTCTCCTCCGACCAGCGGAACGCCTCGTCGATCTCACGCGTGGAGCACAGCGTGGAGAAGATCGAGCTGTAGCTCTTGGCGTGCACCGACTCCATGAACGCGATGTTCGTGTAGACGGCCTCCTCGTGCGGGGTGAGCGCGTCCGGGATGAGGCTCACCGCACCGACCGTGCCCTGGATCGTGTCCAGCAGCGTGAGCCCCGTGAACACGCGCATCGTGAGCTCCTGCTCCTGCGCGGTGAGGGTGCCCCACGACGGGATGTCGTTGGAGACCGGCACCTTCTCGGGCAGCCAGAAGTTGCCCACGAGGCGGTCCCACACCTCGAGGTCCTTGTCGTCCTCGATCCGGTTCCAGTTGATCGCCTGGACCCGGCTCACCAGCTTGAGCTTCTCGCTGATCACGTTCGTCGTTCCTTCGTCTCGCGGGGTCGGTGGGTCGGGTCTCAGCGCAGCGTCACAGGGTGCACGAGACGCAGCCCTCGACCTCGGTGCCCTCGAGCGCAGCCTGGCGCAGCCGGATGTAGTAGAGCGTCTTGATGCCCTTGCGCCAGGCGTAGATCTGGGCCCTGTTGACGTCCCGCGTGGTGGCGGTGTCCTTGAAGAACAGCGTCAGGGACAGGCCCTGGTCCACGTGCTGCGTCGCGGCGGCGTACGTGTCGATGATCTTCTCGTAGCCGATCTCGTACGCGTCCTTGTAGTACTCCATGTTCTCGTCGCTCAGGTAGGGCGCCGGGTAGTAGACCCGGCCGATCTTGCCCTCCTTGCGGATCTCGATCGGGGCCACGATCGGGTGGATCGAGCTCGTCGAGTGGTTGATGTAGGAGATCGAGCCGGTCGGCGGAACCGCCTGCAGGTACGCGTTGTAGATCCCGTGCGCCTGGACCTGCGCCTGCAGCTCGCGCCAGTCCTGCAGGGTCGGGATCGCGATGCCGGCGTCGGCGAACACCTGGCGCACTCGCTCGGTGGCCGGCTCCCACGTGCGCTCGGTGTACTTCGTGAAGTACTCCCCGCTCGCGTAGGCCGAGTCGGCGAACCCCTCGAACGCGGTGCCGCGCTCGATGGCCAGGCGGTTGGAGGCGCGCAGCGCGTGGTACGTCACCGTGTAGAAGTAGATGTTGGTGAAGTCCACGCCCTCCTCGCTGCCGTAGTGGATCCGCTCGCGGGCGAGGTAGCCGTGCAGGTTCATCTGCCCGAGGCCGATGGAGTGCGACGCCTCGTTGCCCCGCTCGACCGACGGGACCGACCGGATGTGCGTCTGGTCCGAGACGGAGGTCAGCGAGCGGATCGCGGTCTCGATCGTGCGGCCGAAGTCCGGGGAGTCCATGGCCTTGGCGATGTTGAGCGAGCCGAGGTTGCAGGAGATGTCCCGCCCGATGTGCTCGTAGGACAGGTCGTCCCGGAACGTCGAGGCGGTCGAGACCTGGAGGATCTCCGAGCACAGGTTGCTCATCGTGACGCGGCCCGCGATGGGATTGGCGGCGTTCACCGTGTCCTCGAACACGATGTACGGGTAGCCGGACTCGAACTGGATCTCGGCGAGCAGCTGGAAGAACTCGCGTGCCTTGATCTTGGTCTTGCGGATCCGGCCGTCGTCGACCATCTCGTGGTACTTCTCGGTCACGGAGATCTCGGAGAACGGCACACCGTAGACGCGCTCGACGTCGTACGGCGAGAACAGGTACATGTCCTCGTTCTTCTTCGCGAGCTCGAACGTGATGTCCGGGATGACGACGCCGAGCGAGAGCGTCTTGATGCGGATCTTCTCGTCCGCGTTCTCCCGCTTGGTGTCGAGGAACCGCAGGATGTCCGGGTGGTGCGCGCTGAGGTACACCGCGCCGGCGCCCTGGCGGGCCCCGAGCTGGTTGGCGTAGGAGAAGGAGTCCTCGAGCAGCTTCATCACGGGGATGACGCCGGAGGACTGGTTCTCGATCTTCTTGATCGGGGCGCCGTGCTCGCGGATGTTGCTCAGCAGGAGCGCCACGCCGCCGCCGCGCTTGGACAGCTGCAGCGCCGAGTTGATCCCGCGCGCGATCGACTCCATGTTGTCCTCGATGCGCAGCAGGAAGCACGAGACGAGCTCGCCGCGCTGCTGCTTGCCCGCGTTGAGGAAGGTCGGCGTCGCGGGCTGGAAACGGCCCGAGATGACCTCCTCGACGACGTGCTCGGCGAGCCGCTCGTCGCCAGCCGCGAGGGCGAGGGCGACCATGACGACGCGGTCCTCGAAGCGCTCGAGGTAGCGCTTCCCGTCGAACGTCTTGAGCGTGTACGACGTGTAGTACTTGAACGCGCCGAGGAACGTGGAGAACCGGAACTTCTTGGCGTAGGCCAGGTCCCAGATGCGGTGGAGGAACTCCCGCGAGTACTGCTCGAGCACCTCGGGCTCGTAGTAGCCCTCCTCGACCAGGTACTCGAGCTTCTCGTCGAGGTCGTGGAAGAAGACGGTGTTCTGGTTGACGTGCTGCAGGAAGTACTGCCGCGCGGCGGCGTGGTCGGCGTCCAGCTGGAGCCGACCGTCCGGGCCGTACAGGTTGAGCATCGCGTTGAGGGCGTGGTAGTCCATGCCCTCGAACCGCGGGTCGTGGTGGAGGACCTGCGCGCCGGTCAGGCCGGGATCTGCGAGCGTTGTTGCCAAAACTGTGCCAATCCTTCGCGGACGCGAGTCACGTCCTGGTCGGTTCCGAGAAGCTCGAAGCGGTAGAGGTAGGGGACGCCGCACTTCGCGGCCACGATGTCGCCGGCGCGGCAGAAGGCCTCGCCGAAGTTCGTGTTGCCGGCCGCGATCACCCCGCGCAGCAGGGCGCGGTTCCCCTCGTCGTTGAGGAAGGCGATCACCTGCCGGGGAACCGCACCCCGCTCGCCGTTCCCGCCGCCGTACGTGGGCAGGAGGAGCACGTACTCCTCGTCCGCGTGCAGCGGCGGGTCGGTCCGCCGGACCGGGATGCGGTGCGCCGGAAGGCCGAGCCGCTCGACGAACCGGTGCGTGTTCTCCGAGACCGAGGAGAAGTACACGAGACGTGCCATGTGCTCCTCCTCAGCGGTGCGCGGGACGATGACGAGGTGGGTCCTGCCGTGCGGTGTGGTGCGGGGGTGCCGTTGCCGAGAGCGGGTGCCGACGGCGACGCCGGGGTCAGGCCCCGACGACCTCCGCCGCCGGAACCGCGGCGGCGGCGAGCGCCTTGATCTTGTCCGGGCGGAAGCCGGCCCAGTGGTCACCGTTGGCGAGCACGACCGGCGCCTGCTGGTAGCCGAGCGCCTTGACCGACTCGAGCGCCTCGGCGTCAATGCTGAGATCGACGACCTCGTAGCTCAGGCCGTGCTTGTCGAGCGCGCGGTACGTGGCCGAGCACTGGACGCAGTTCGGCTTGCTGAAGACGGTGATGCTCACGTTCTCCCCTGACGCTCGGGCTTGGTTGCCGGTCTCGTTCTGACGTGCCCACGCGTGTAGTTACACACGTGTCGTTCGGGTCCGGGTGTGGTGCTGCCCGGGCTCTGAACACTACACCTAGTGGTCGGAGGGGCCAGGCACCACCAGATGTCGTGTCTCGGCGTGTCGGTGCTCGACGTCCGTCCACCCCTGTGCGAGGGCTCCACCCCCAGGCGTGTGGACAGTCCACGGCCCTCGGCACGCGGGACCGCGGGACCCGCACCACCGGGCCCGGAAGGGCGCCTCGACGCCGTCCACGGGCTGTGGACACAGATGTGGACCGCGTGTGCACCGCGCTCGGGACGACGCGGCCGGAGCCGCCCGCAACACTCCGCGAAGTCGTTCGCGACGCGCGCCGGCTCGGCGTGTCGCGCACCGCGAGAGGCGCCCGGGACCACGTCCCGGACCACCGGCACACCCCGCAGACCAGCCATGCACTCAGGTTCTCACCGACCACTGACATCCGGCCCGGAGCGAGGGGCACGTGGGTGCGGCGCTACGCGTCGGGGCACTCCCCGACGAGCGAGGTGAGCGCCGCCTCGGTCTGCGCGCGCAGATCGGCCGTCTCCGCCGGGGTGACCGTGGCGCCGTCGGCCGCCTGCTGGGCCAGCGCGACGAGCCCGTCGAGCGCGGACACGAGGCTCGCGCCCGCATCACCGAGCCGCCCGTCGACGCCGGACACGGCCGTGGCCGTGTTGTCCCGCAGCTGCGTCAGCCCGGTCACCGCACCCTGCGGGTCCACGGCGATGTCGGCGACGAGCTCGTCGAGCCGGTCCCCGACCGACTGCGCCACGGGCGTCACCGCGGCGCACGCGGCGGTCTGCGCGGCGTCGGAGACGACCGAGCACGAGCCGAGCGCTCCGGCCGCGAGCAGGAGGGCCAGCGGCAGGGCGACGGCACGACGGCGCCGGCTCGGTTCGCGGTTCGTCCGGCCACGTGCTGTGGTCGGGCAGGAGAGACGGGGCAGCGGGCTCACACGTCAGCAACGCCCGGGCGAGGGCGGCGTGTTCCCGTGCGCCGGCTCAGCCTCAGGCCGGGATCGGCTCGGCGTGCGCGAGGGGCGCCGCCACCGGAGCGACCTCGTCCGGGGCCGGTGCGGGCCGCGCCGCGAGCGACCCGTGTCCCGCCACGTCGGTGCCGACCTCGAGGATCCGGGCCACGCCGTCGGACACCGCCACGCGCGAGACCGATGCGTTCGGCAGGGCGGCGAGCCCGTCGTGGCCCACGAGCGAGAGGTACGCGCCGAGCGTCACGCCGTGCCCGACGACGAGCACGTCCTCGCCCGGGTGGGCCGCGACGATCTCGGTGAAGGCACGCCGCACGCGCGCCATGTAGTCCGCGCCCGACTCCCCGTTCGGCAGGCCCGGGTGCGTGCCGGCGAGCATCGCCGGGACCAGGCGCGACCACGGTTCGTGCCGGTCGAGCTCGTGCTCGGGGCGGCGCTCGTAGATCCCGAACGAGACCTCGCGCAGGCCCTCGTGCGTGCGCAGCCGCAGACCCTCGTGGCGACGGACGATCTCGACCGCGGTCATCACCGCGCGGCCCTGCGGCGAGGAGTACGCGGCGTGGAAGGAGTGCGGCTCGAGGTGGCGGGCCGTCGACTGCACGCCGAGGCGGCCCGTCCGCGTGAGCGGGGAGTCGCACGAGCCCTGCATGAGGCGGCGGGCGTTGAGGTAGGTCTGACCGTGACGCACGAGCGTGAGCGTCGTGGTCGGGGCGGCCGGTGCCGCCTGGGCGTCGGCCGTCGTCGTTGCGGCCCTTTCGTGTCGTGTCATGGCGCCCACGCTAGGGACCGTCGGAACCGGCCGGGCGACGGCCCGGTGACGCTCCGGTAAACGTTGCGGCACGCCGCAGGGCCCGCGGCGGCCGGCTCGAAACGTGCGGTTCACGCACGCCGCCGCACGACGCGGCTCCACGCCGCCTCACAGCGATCGGTGCGTCCACTCCCCCGCGAGCAGCGTGCCTGCGACGCCCAGAGCTCGTGGGCGACCCCCCGCCGTCGACTCACTCGCCCAGGCGACGGGGTCGCCGTCGAGCACCACGAGGTCCGCGACCTGTCCCACAGACGGCCGCACGCCGCACCCGCCCGTCGAGGCCAGCAGCGCCGCGACGGCCCCGATGCGCTGCTCGGGATGCCACGGCGGCCGCGCGTCGCCGGTCCGGCGCACGGCCGCGGCGACGGCGAGCAGCGGGTCGAGCGCAGCCACCGGCGCGTCCGAACCGAGCGCGAGCCGCACCCCGGCCACCAGCAGGTCGGCGAACCGGTAGGCGCGCGCCGTGCGGCCCGGCCAGAGCTCCTCCGCCACGTCGCGGTCGTCGAGCAGGTGCGCCGGCTGCACGCTCGCGACCAGGCCGAGCGCCGCCAGCCGGGTGAGGTCGGTGGTCGCGAGCAGCTGCGCGTGCTCGAGGCTGCCGGCGGCGCCCGTCGCCGCGAACGCGTCGAGCGCGAGCGCCGCCGCGGCGTCGCCGATCGCGTGCACCGCGCACCGCAGCCCGGCCCCGTGCGCCCGGGCGAGCAGCGGCGCGAGCTCACCCGGCCCCACGTTGAGCGTCCCGCGCCCCCCGCCCGGGTAGGCGTCGTGGCAGTACGCCGTGCGCGTGTTGAGCGAGCCGTCGGAGATCACCTTGAGCGGCCCGAGCCGCACCAGCGCGTGCCCGACGGCGTCCCGCGCCCCCGCGAGCGCGTCACCCGGGCGCAGCCCGGCCGCGAGCACCGCCTCGACGTCCTGCGGCCACACCGCCGCCTCGACCCGGATCGGGAACCGCGTGACGTCGGGGCCCTCGCCGGGCCCGCCGCCGAGCCGCCGCGTCCACTCGCGCGGGTCCGCGGCCTCCATGTCCACGACGCCGACGACGCCGCGGGTGGCGGCCTGCGCGGCGGCGGCGCGGACCCAGGCGTCGCGCTCGGCCGGGGTGCCGCCGTCGAGCGCGCCCGCCACGGGGAAGAAGTCGTCCTCGCGGACGAGGCCGCTGGCGTCGGCCGTGAGGCCGAGGCGCGCGAGCGCGGCGGTCGAGAACCAGCCGGAGTGCAGGTCGCCGCTCGTCAGCGCGACGGGCGCGCCGCCGCCCGCGGCGTCCAGCAGCGCCGCCGTCGGCTGGTCCGGCCAGCCCACCGCGCGGAACCCGAACCCGACGACGACCTCGCCCGGCCGCGGCGGATCCCGCCGCACCCGGGCCGCGACGAGGTCGGCCGCCTCGCGGGCGGAGCGCGCGGACGCGACGTCGAGCCGGCGTGCCGCGAGCGCCTGCTGGAGCAGGTGCACGTGGGCGTCCCAGAACCCCGGGAGAAGGTGACGGCCGTCGAGGTCGACGTGCTCGCCGTCGGGGGCCGCGCAGACGCCCGCGGGAGACGCAGGAGCGGGCGCGATGCGCGCCACCCGGCCGTCGACCAGGAGGACGTCGACGAGGTCGGGCCGCCCCACGAGGCGGGCGTTCGCGAGCAGCACGGGCGTCAGTCTCGCACCGGGACCGGCGCCGGCCGCAGCACGGTGCGCGCGACCGTGAAGGCGCCGTTGTCGCCCATCACGCGGGTCGGTCCGACGAGCCGGCGCAGCGCGGCCGCGTGCGCCAGCCGCGAGTTGTACACCGTCCACAGCTCCCCGCCCGGTCGCAGCACGGTGCGGGCGTTCGCGAGGAGCCGCAGCGCGACGTCGGGCACCACGGCGCTGCCGACGTGGAACGGCGGGTTGCACACCACGAGGTCGACGCTCGCGGGCGGCAGGCAGCGCAGGCCGTCCGCGCGGCGGACCTCGATCCGCGGCGCGAGGCCGTTGGCCGCGGCGGTGGCGCGCGCCGAGTCCACGGCCGCGGCCGAGACGTCGAGCGCGAGCACGCGCGCCTGCGGGCGGGAGCGGGCGAGCATCGCCGCGAGCACGCCCGTCCCGCAGCCGAGGTCCACCACGTCGACGGCGTCCGGCGCCATCTGCGGCACGAACTGCAGGAGGTAGCGCGTCCCGACGTCGAGCGCGGCGCCCGCGAACGCCGCACCGTGCGCGACGACGTCGAGGTCGAGCTCCGGCAGGCGCCGGGCGAGCGGGTACGTCCGAGCGGCCGCGGGGTGCGGTCCCCGCGCGCGCAGCACCCGGGCCTTGCCGTGCGCGAGCGACGCGCCGACCTCGGCGAACGAGCGCCCGAGCACCACGTTCTGGGTGCGCGTCATGTGCTTGACGCGGGCGCTGGCCAGGAGGAGCACGTCCGGCCCGGCCGCGGCGGCGACGACCTGCGCGATCTCCTCGAGCGCCGCGAGCGAGCGCGGCAGGGCGACGAGGACCAGCCGGGCGCCGGCCACGAGCGCCGGCTCGAGGCCGTGGTGCGCGACGACGTCGCCGCGCTCGTCCGCGAGCGCGACGCCGAGCCGGCCCGCGTTCGCCACCAGCGCCTGCTCGGACAGCAGCGAGTCCTGGTGCACGCGCACGCGGGGCGGCCGGATCCCCACGGCGCCGGTCAGCAGCCCGAGCGTGAGCGCGCCGTAGTGGTCGCCGACCACCACGACGTCCGACGCCGTGAGGCCGCCGGGTGCGGCGGCCAGCGCCGCGAGCGGGCCGGCCGCCTCGACGAGGAGCAGCCGGTCGGCGGCGTCGACGGCCACGAGGTCGGGCGCCTCGACGTCGGGCCAGCGTCGCAGTGCGGTGAGGTCCGCGTGCCCGACGGCGAGCGCGCCGTCCGCGGCGTCGTCACCTACGCCGTCGCGCGCCTCGGCGGGGTCACGGGCGTCTCGCGGCTGGTCCGGCACGGCTCCAGTCTCCCGCGCCCCGGTGCCGAAGTCCGCAGTGGCGCGCCCCCTCGTCCGGATAACGTTTACAGCAGGCCGTCTGCCGCCCGTGCCCCACGGCTCCCGCCCGCGTGTGCGGATGAGGACCGATCGGTGTGGCAACTTCGCGGCAACCACTTCCACCTTCCCCATTCCGCTTGTTAACGTTTTCAACGAAGGGAGGCCATCGATGGTCACGATCAAGGACGTCGCCGGTGCCGCCGGCGTCTCCATCGCCACGGTCTCCCGTGCCCTCGCGGATCCCGACCGGGTCGCCGCCGCGACCCGCGACCGCGTCCTCGCGGCGGCCGACGCCCTCGGCTACACGCCGAACCGCGCCGCGCGCGGCCTGCGAGCCGGACGGACCAACGCGATCGGGCTCCTGGTGCCCGACCTCACCAACCCGTACTTCGCCGTCGTGGCCCGCGGCGTGAGTCAGCGCGCCCGCAGCCACGGCGTCGCCGTGTTCGTCGCGGACTCCGAGGAGGACCCGGCGGCCGAGGTCGACCTGCTGCGCGGGCTCGTCGGCCAGACCGACGGCGTCCTGCTGTGCTCCCCGCGCGCCCTCATCCGCGACACCGACGTGCTCGGCGCGCACCCCGCGGTCTTCGTCAACCACGCGCTCGACGCCGCCCCCTCGGTCGCGCTCGACGACGTCGCCGGAGCGGTCGCGGCGCTCGAGCACCTGCGGTCCCTCGGGCACCGCAGCATCGCCTACGTGGCGGGGCCCACGACGTCGTGGTCGGACGCGCGGCGACGTGACGCGCTGCAGGCGGTCGCCGAGCGCCACCCCGAGCTCGAGGTCCACGTCCTCGGTCCGTACCCGCCCACGGTCGAGGGCGGCTCGGCCGCCGCGGGCGTCGTCATCGCCTCCGGCGCGACGGCGGCGCTCGCCTTCAACGACACGGTCGCCGTCGGGCTCATGCGCCGCGTGATCGCCCTGGGCCTGCGCGTGCCGCACGACCTGTCCGTCGCCGGGTTCGACGACACCTACCTCACGACCCTCGTCACCCCGGCGCTCACGAGCGTGCACGGCGACGTCACCGAGGTCGGCCGGCGCGCCACCGACCTCCTGCTGGACCGCATCGAGCGGCCCGACGCCCCCGGCGAGCTCGTCCTGCTGCCGAGCTGGCTCGTCCAGCGCGACTCCACGGCTCCCCCGCTCAGCCGGCTCGTCCCGGCGCCCACCACCTCACCAGCACCCGCCGAACCGACCCCAGGAGCACGATGACCACGCCCACCCCCGACCTGCCGCGCCTCACCCGCTCCACCCCGATCGCCCCCGAGGCGAGCGGCCCGCGGGTCCGCCCGACGGGCGTCGGGATCGTGCACCTCGGCTGGGGCGCGTTCCACCGCGCCCACCAGGCGATCTACACCGAGGACGCGATGGCCGAGACCGGCAACCTGAGCTGGGGCATCCTCGGCGACGTCGAGCGCTCGCCCCAGGTGCGCGACGCGGTCCGCCCGCAGGACGGCCTCTACACCGTGCTCACGGTCGGCCTCGACGAGCACGGGCACACCGTGCGCAGCGCCCGGGTCGTCGGATCCGTCGTCGACGTCGCCTACCCGGGCGAGGAGACGCCGCGCCTGCTCGCCGCGATCGCCGCGCCCACCACGCACGTCGTCACGCTGACCGTGACGGAGAAGGGCTACGCGCGCCGGCCGGACGGCCGCCTCGACGTCGAGCAGGCCGCCGCCGACATCGCGCTGCTCGCCGCGGAGGAGGCCGCGGGCGACGCCGACGTGTCGGCCGCCGCACCGGCGACGACCGCGATGGGGCTGCTCGTCCGCGGACTGGCCGCTCGCCGTCGGGCCGGCGGGGCGCCGGTCACGGTGCTCTCGTGCGACAACATGCCCGAGAACGGCCGCGTGCTGCGCGGCGTGGTCGACGAGCTCGTCGACGCGGCCCTGCCGGGCGAGGCCGGCGCCGCGCTGCGCAGCTACCTCGAGGAGTCGACCACGTTCCCCGGCTCGATGGTCGACCGGATCACGCCCGCGGCGACACCGGACGTGCTCGACCAGGTCGCGGCCGCGATCGGCGCCCGCGACGAGGCCGGGATCGTCGCCGAGCCGTTCCGCCAGTGGGTGATCGAGGACCGCTTCGCCGGTCCGCGCCCCGCCTGGGAGCGCGTCGGCGCGGAGCTGGTGCCCGACGTCGTGCCGTGGGAGAACGCCAAGCTCCGCCTGCTGAACGGGACCCACTCCGTGCTCGCCTACGCCGGCCGGCTGGCCGGCCACGCCACGCTCGCCGAGGCGGTCACCGATCCCGCGATCGCGAGCCACGCGCGCGCTTTCATGGTCGACGACGCGCTGCCCACCCTGACCCCGCCCGCGGGCGCCGACCTGCTCGCCTACGGCGAGGAGCTGCTCGTCCGGTTCGCCAACCCGGCCACCGGCCACACCACGCGCCAGGTCTCCACCGACGGGACCCAGAAGATCCCGTTCCGCTGGGGCGAGGCCGTCGCGTGGAACCTCGAGCAGGGACGCGTGCCCGACGGCGTGGCGTACGGCCTCGCGGCGTGGAGCGAGTTCGTGCGGCGTGCGGTGCGCGACGGCGTGGACCTGGGCGACCCGGCCGGCGCCGAGCGGCTCACCGCGACCGTGCACGAGGTCGGTGAGGACCGGCCCGAGGACGTGGCGCGCGCGCTCGTCGCAACGCCCGGCCTCCTGCCGGGGGACGCGGGCACCGACGACCGGCTCGTCGACGCCGTACTCGCACACGTTCGCAATCTGACCCAGGCGGGCGACGGCCTGCTCTGAGCGCCCGGCCGCGCGCCACCCACCCCCACCACACCCCACCACCACCACACCCCACCGCCGCGCTGTCGCGGCAGAGCAGCAGAGTCGAGGAGAGACACCGATGAAGATGGGTTTCCGCTGGTACGGGGAGGGCAACGACACCGTCGCCCTCGACCAGATCCGCCAGATCCCGGGGGTCGAGACGATCGTCTGGAGCCTCCACCACAAGCAGGCCGGCGAGGTCTGGGAGACCGCGGAGATCGAGGCCGAGATGGCCCGGATCACCGGCATCTCGGCCGAGGCGGCCGCCCGCGGGGTCACCCGCACGCTCGACGCCGACGTCGTGGAGTCGGTCAACGTGCACGAGTCGATCAAGCTCGGCAAGACGGTCCTGGGCCTCAGCCGCGACGAGGCGATCGAGAACTACGTCACCACGCTGGAGCGCCTGGGCCGGGCGGGCGTCAAGGTCGTCTGCTACAACTTCATGCCGGTCTTCGACTGGCTGCGCACCGACCTGTGGCACCCGCTCCCCGACGGCTCCACGGCGCTGTACTACGAGAAGGCCGTGGTCGACCAGATGTCGCCCGAGTCCCTCATCGCCGACATGGAGAAGAACTCCGGCGGGCTCACGCTGCCGGGCTGGGAGCCCGAGCGTCTTGCGAGCTTCAGCGAGCTCAACGCCGCCTACGAGGGCGTCACGCACGAGGACATGTACCGCAACTACAAGTACTTCCTCGACGCGATCATCCCCACCTGCGAGGAGTACGACGTGAAGATGGGCGTCCACCCGGACGACCCGCCCTTCGACATCTTCGGCTGGCCGCGTGTGGTGTCCACCAAGGAGGACCTCGCGACGATCCTGTCGCTCAACGACAGCCCGTACAACGGCCTCACGCTGTGCCTCGGCTCGTTCTCGGCGAACCCGGCCAACGACGCGGTCGGCGCGGTGCGCACGTTCATGGACCGCATCCACTTCTCGCACGTGCGCAACATCAAGCACTTCCCGAACGGCGACTTCACCGAGGTCGGCCACCGCGCGTGCGAGGGCGACGTCGACACGGTCGGCATCATGGCGGCGTACGCCGAGGCCGACTACACCGGCTACATCCGGCCGGACCACGGGCGGCACCTGTGGGACGAGAACACGACGAACAAGCCGCGCCCCGGGTACGGGCTCTACGACCGCGCGCTGGGCATCCAGTACCTGCTCGGCGTGTGGGACACGGTGCGCCGGGGTCGCTGAGCGCAGTCGCACACCAGGCCCACGGGAGCCCGACGCGAGGCCCGCACCACTGACGCATCTCCGACGCACCACGCACGAACGGTGAACGGCGCCACCCCTCGGGTGGCGCCGTTCGCCGTCGGGCGCCGGGGTTTCCGGCGGACGGGTCAGCTGAGCTGCGGGTCGGCCGCACGACGTGCGCGGGGCCGCAGCTCCAGGCGGGCGACGAAGGCGAGCCCGAGCAGGGCGACACCGGTCACGACGACGACGAGCACGAGGGCGAGCAGGAGCAGGAAGGCAAAGGGCATGGCAAGGCTCTCAGGTGAGGAGGGTGGAAGGTTCTCTCGGGTGCGCACGCGAGTGCGCTGACGGCACGCGAAGGCATGTGGCGAGCGCCAGCACGAGTGGTCGGGACCGGCATTCCCTCGGCGTCGACGCGGCGGTCGGGGCGGAGGGTGCGGGCATGCCCGCCGACTGGTGGCACGCGGATGTGGCGGTGGGATCACGCCGTTTCGTAGCGGAGGGGCAGAGACACCGGACCGGGTGCGGTCCGACTCCACGCGGGGTCCCGCCTGACGAGCGCGGGGCGTCGTCGCGGAAGCGCCTTCAAGGCTAGTCGAGGCGTCAGCGGGTGACCACCCGCGCAGGCGGATCGGCGGCGTGAGTCGGGTCACCCTCGGCTCGGCGGACGCGCGCGCGCCGCGCGACGTCCGACCGCAGCGACCGCGGCAGCCACCGCGCGCCCAGCCCGATCGGTTCGTAGCGGTCCAGTCCCTGACGCACCTGCCCGACGGCGAGCACGAGCTCGCGCGGGTCGGCGCCGCCCGCCGTGGGGGCGTCGGCGACGAGCGGCGGACCGCCCGCCCCGGCCGCCCCGGCCGCCCCGGCCGCCCCGGCCTCCTCGGCCGCCCCGGCCGCCCCGCCGTACCAGGCGCGCTCGCTGGCGCGCACGAGGGCCGCCATCCGCGCGCGCCCGTCCCGGTCCAGCCGCGCCCGGCGCGAGAGCAGCGCGGCCACGCCGCGCACGCTGGCGGTGTCGTCGAGCGGCTCCCCGTGGTCGACGGCGAGGTCGCTCAGCTCGGCCCAGACGTCCTCGACCGCGCCGGGTCCGCCGCGCGCTGCGCGGCGCAGCCGCGTCCGGCGCCGCCACCACCGCACGCCCGCGGGGCCGAGCACCAGTGCCGCCCCGCCGAGGAGCGCGAGCAGGACGACCCCGAGCGCGCGCCAGCGGGCCGCCTCCTGCGCCTGGGCGACCTCGGCCGCCGTGTCGACGTCCGTCCCGGCGGTCGCCTCGGAGCCGCCCACCGGGTTCGCGGGGTCGACCGGCTGCGCGCCGCCCGGGATCTCGAGGTCGTCCGGGTTACCCGCCTGCGCCGTCGACCCGGGGACGGGGAGCACGGGGGCGCCGTCGACGGTCTGCGGGGCCTGACCGGCCGCCGCCGGGGTGGGGTCGAACGCGACCCAGCCGGCGCCGTCGAACAGGACCTCGACCCATGCGTGCGCGTCGTGGCTCGAGATGACCACCGAGCCGTCGGACTGCACGGTGCCCGCGCCGAAGCCGACCACGACGCGCGCGGGGATGTCGAGCGAGCGCAGCATCACGGCCATCGCGGAAGCGAACTGCTGGCAGTACCCCTGCCGCTCGGCGAGGAAGTCCAGCAGCGGGTCGCCGGTGCTGCCGGCGGGCACCGTGAGGCTGTAGCGAAAGCCGTTGGCGGGATCGGTGAACCACTGCTGCAGCGCCACCGCCTTGGCGTACGGGCTCGTCGCGTCCTTGGTGTGGTCGACGGCGGTCCGGAACACCGCGCGGTCCAGGTCCCCGACCTCCGTCAGCGGACCGCCCGCGGTCACGGTGTCGGCGTCCAGCTCGGCCTCGCTGGGGACGCGGGTGTCGACCCGGATCGTGTACGCGCCCGGGTTCGTAGCCTCGGCGCGGTGCCAGGCGCGCAGGTCGGCGTCGTAGGACCACGGCTCGTCGGTCGCCACGTTGACCGTGCCCTCGCGCACGGGCAGGAACGTCCCGGTGTACCCGAGCGACTCGACCTGCGCCTCCTCGTCGTACGCCGTGGGCTGCTGCTCGCCGTCGAACGCGATCACGTCCCCCGTCTCGGCGTCCACCTGCACGTCGCCCTGCACCCCGGCGGGCGAGGCCTCCGGCTGCAGGTCGTTCTCGACGTCGCCCATCGACCAGCCCACGCCGTCGGTCCAGACCGTGAGCGCGGCGGTGCGCACGTAACCCGGCGCGGACTGGCCGGTCACCCGCAGGAGCGGCGCGTCGGAGCCGCGCAGGAGGTCGCCGGTGAGGTTGGTCAGCAGCGACGGTCCCTCGTACGCGACGCGGTCCAACCGCCCCGTGGTGCCCACGCCCGTCGCCGCGCCGGTCACGGTGAGCGCCGCGGCCACCGTCAGCGCGCCGATCGCGACCGTGCCGGCCACCCGGTCCGCGCCGGCCGTCCCGCCGCCACGGGCGGCGGCACCTGAGCGCGGACGCCCGACGGCGAGCAGCAGCAGGTAGCTCGCCGCCGGCAGCGCGAGGGCGTACCAGGGCAGGGGCCCGACGGCGAAGGTCGCCGCCACGAGCACCGCGCCGAGGGCGGGGAGCGCCACGAGGGCGGGCGCGCGCACGGCGAGGTGGCTCACCACGATCGCGAGCAGGCCGAGCGCACCCGCGACGAGCGCGGTCAGCGCGGGGACGACGGGCGCGGGCGCGACCGAGGTCCGGATGTGCTCGCCCGCGGCCTCCAGCAGGGCGCCCGCCCCCGCGGGCGTCGTCACGCCGGAGACGAACGACAGCATGAGCGCGAGCGCGGCGACCTGAGCGACGACGGCGACGACGACGCGCGGGCCTCGCGCCCGGCACACCTCCTCGACGACGGTCACCGCGGTGACGGTGAGCACGGCCGCGGGCCACCACGACCCGCCCTGGAGCAGCGCGCCGAAGCCGGCGGCCGAGGTCAGCAGGGTGACGGCGCCGAGCACGGCGGGCCACGCCGAGCGGGTCGGCTGCGCGGCGCGCCCGGAGCCGACCGGACCGGCTCCGGCACCTGGCCCGGCGCCTGATCCGGGACCAGGGCTGGGCACCGCACGACGCGGCGGTGGGGGTGGTGGTGGCGGCGAGCTGGCCGGCGGCCGCGGCGTCCACGTGGACGCGCTCATCGCGTGCCCACCCCGGTGCGGGGGACGGCCGAGCGCACGGGTGTCACGCCGTCGAGCCCCCCGGTGGGCTCACGCAGCATGCCGAGGTGCGTGAGGTGCTGCCACGCGAGGGCGATCTCGGCTGCGCCGCCGGGGCCGCGCGCGGCGGTGACGTCGACGACGGCCACCCGCCAGCCCGCGACCCGCAACGCCTGCGCCGTCGTCGCGGCGGTCGGCACGGTGTGCTCGAGCCGCGCCGGCACGAAGGAGCGCGGGTCCAGCACGAGGGCCATCGCGGTTGCACCGCGGCGCCGCACGCGCGCGAGGGCGGCGGTCTCGTCGTCGGTGAGCGGACCCACGATCGCGATCACGAGGTCGAGCGCGTGGGGCACGGCGGGGGTGAACTGGTGGCCGGTGCGCCCCAGGTCCGCGAGGCGTGCCTGCAGGGTGCCCGGCACCGCCTCCGGCTCGAGCAGCACGGCGCCGGTGTGGTCCGTCAGCGTCACCTCGATGCCCGCTGCGGCGAGGTGCAGGCCGACCGAGGCGGCCAGGGTCGCGGCGACGTCGAGGCCCGCCGCGTCGAGGCCGCCCGCGGTGCGCGGTTCCCGGGGACGGTGGTCCAGCACGAGCGCCACCGTCGCGGGCGAGGGGACCTGTGCGGTCCGCACCACGACGTCGTCGGCGAGCCGGGCCGACGCGCGCCAGTGGATGGTGCGCACGTCGTCGCCGATCCGGTACGGCCGCACACCCACGTCGGGCGCACCGCCGGTCGGCGTGGTGCCGGTGCTCGCCGTCGTGCTCCCCCGTCCTGCCGCGCTGCGCGGCAGGCCCGCGAGCTCGACGACCTCGGGCACGACGAGCACCTCGAGGGTGCCGGGCACGGTGCGGCGGTCCTCCCACAGGCCGAACGGGTCGTGCGAGCGCAGCAGCACGGGTCCGATCGCGTAGCGACCGCGGCGGTCGCCGACGAGCGGAACCTGCAGCGTCGTCACGCTCCCTGGGAGCAGGGGCGGCACGGCGCGGCGCTGCTCCTCGAGCAGGCCCGGCGCCTGGGGCAGCCGCAGCTCGAGCGAGCGACCGGGCAGGCGGCCCACGTTGTCCACGCGGACGTCGGCCGTGCCCTCCCCGGCCACCGGGAGCACCGGGCTGGCCGTCGACAGGCGCACGGCCAGGCGAGGCCGGCGCACGGTGAAGAGCACGGCGACCACGGGCAGCAGCACGCCGATCGCGGCGGCGAACAGCAGGTCGCGCTCGTCGAGCACGAGGGCCACGAGGCCGGTCGCGGCTCCTCCGGCCAGCAGCCAGCGGCCGCGAGCGGTCAGCCCGCGGCGGACGGTGCCGCGCTCATCCGCGCGTTCCACGCGGCACCTGGGCCCGGCTCACGAGGGCGGAGACCAGCTCGTGCGTGGTGCGGTGCGGCGAGCCCGGGGTCGCCGGACCCAGCAGCATCCGGTGCGCGAGCACCGGCACGGCCAGCGCCGAGACGTCGTCGGGCACCACGTAGGGCCGGCCCGCGAGCGCCGCCGAGGCCTTCGCGGCGCGCGCGAGGTGGAGCGCCGCGCGGGGCGAGGCCCCCAGCCGCACGCCGGGCAGGCCGCGGGTGGCCCGCACGATGCCGACGAGGTAGGAGCGCACCTGGGGCGCGAGGTGCACGCGGCGCACCGCGGCCGCCATCGCCAGGACGCCGGCGGCGTCGGTGACCGGCCGGACGCTCGTGAGCGGGTCGACCTGGTCACGGTCCAGGAGCATCTCCAGCTCGGCGTCCGCGGCCGGGTAGCCGATGCTCGTCTGGGCGAGGAACCGGTCGCGCTGCGCCTCGGGCAGCGGGAACGTGCCCTCCATCTCGACCGGGTTCTGCGTGGCCAGCACGAGGAACGGGCGCGCGAGCGTGTACGTGGTCCCGTCGACCGAGACCTGGTGCTCCTCCATCGCCTCCAGCAGCGCCGACTGGGTCTTGGGCGAGGCGCGGTTGATCTCGTCGGCCACCACGATGTTGGCGAAGATCGGCCCGGGGCGGAACTCGAACTCGCTGGTCAGCCGGTTGTAGATGCTGCCGCCGGTGACGTCGGTCGGCATGAGGTCGGGGGTGAACTGCACGCGCGAGACGTCGGCGGCCACCGCGAGCGCGAGCGCCTTGGCGAGCGACGTCTTGCCCGTCCCCGGGACGTCCTCGATGAGCAGGTGCCCCTCGCTCAGCAGACACACGACGGCGAGGCGCACCACCTCGTCCTTGCCCACCAGCACGCGGGCCACCTCGGCCTGGATCCGGCCGCCCACCTCGGCGACCTGCTCCACGGGCGGCGTCTCGCCGGGGCTGGCTGCCCAACGCGGACCGCGCGCCTGGTCGTGGATCAGATCGGCACGCGCGCCGGCGTCGTCCGGCCTCGCATGCTCCGTCTGCTCCTGGGTCACGGCGTGCTCCGTCACTGCGTCGGGTCCCCCCGAGCGTGGAGGCGTGCTCCGTCGCTCGCTGGGCCAAGTCTCGCACGGGACTGGCACCACCCCGGCCTCCGTCACGAGCCTCCTGCAGGGGCTCGAGGCGCGTGGCTTCATCACCCGCACGTCCTCGCCGCACGACTCGCGCGTCAAGGTCGTGCGCGTCACGCCCGAGGGCGAGCAGATCATCGCCGGCTTCGACGAGGCGATGCGCGCGGCCTTCGAGGCGTTCTACGCGCCGCTGTCCGAGGCTGAGCAGGACCAGCTCCTGGCGCTCCTCGAGCGGCTGGTCGAGAACGTCGAGGTGCCCAGCCGTCCTGGCGGTCCGCCCGGCGACCCTCGCCGTCGACCGCTGTAGTCCACGGCCGGTCGGGTCGCTCCTTCGCCGCCCGCCCTCTCTCGCCACCCGCTCTCTCTCCACCGTCCTCTCTCTCCGCTGCACCCCACCGCCACGCGCCTGCCGAGGCGCGACACGCCGTCGTGCCCGGCCTGCGCGCGACCACGAGTCGCCCGCGACCGACCGACCGGCCACTCCCCTCTCGCACCGTCTCGTGAACGGAGACTCCGCCATGCCTGCTGACCTCACCACTCCTGCTGTCACCAACGCCGACGACGCGTCCGAAGGGACCGCGTCCGGGAGCACCTCCGGCAACCGCCGGGCGCTCGCGACGGCGCCCGTCTGGCGCGCCCTCGTGCACCTCTGCGTGCCGATGATCGCCGGCTTGTCCGTCGGCACCGTCTACAACATCGTCAACGCGGGCTTCGTCGGCTCGCTCCACTCGACCCCGATGCTCGCGGCGCTGACGCTCGCGATGCCGGTGTTCGCCGTGCTCATGGCCGTCGGCGGCGTGTTCGGCGTCGGCGGCGGCACGTACGTCTCGCGCCTGATCGGCGCGGAGGACGCCGTGGACCCTGTGGGAGGCACGGACCCACTGCGCTCACCCGCCGAGACCGCCCTGCGGATCAAGCAGCTCTCGGCCTTCACCCTGTGGGGGGCGGTCGCTGCGGGCGTGGTGGTCGGCGTCGTCGGGCTCGTGCTCGCCACGCCGATCGCGACGGCGGTCGGGGCCTCGGGCGATGCGCTCGTCCCGACGGCGCAGTACATCGCCGCGATGTGCGCGTTCGCGCCGGCGATGGTCGCGAGTTTCGCGCTCGAGCAGCTCGTGCGCGCCGAGGGCGCCGCCGTCTCCTCGATGACGGGCGTCCTGATCTCGACGGCGGCGAACTTCGCGTTCGACGTCCTCTTCATCCTCGTGCTGCACCAGGGCGTGCTCGGGGCGGGGATCGCCGTCGGGCTCTCGAACGTCGTGATGGCCGGCTACTACGTGTGGTGGTTGGTCCGCCGCAGCGAGGCGGCCGCGCTCGCTCCGCGATGGCTCAGGCTGGACCGGGAGCTGCTGCGCACGGTGTTCGGTGTGGGCGTCTCCGAGCTGCTGCAGTCCTCATTCCTCGTCGTCAGCACCGTGGTGATGAACTGGGTCGCGATCGGGTACGGCTCGGCGCTCCTGGCCGGGATGGGCGTGGCACTGCGGATCTCCCAGCTGCCCGAGATGATCTGCATGGGTGTCTTCCTCGGCGCGATCCCGCTGTTCGCGTACGGCTACGGAGCCGGCGACGGCGTGCGGCTGCGTCGCGCGATCACCGGCGCGGCCGTGGCGATCCTCGGCTTCACGGCCGTGTTCTCCACGCTCGTGCTGCTCTTCCGCGAGCAGGTGTTCGCGCTGTTCAGCGCGGACGCCGACGTGCTGGCGGACGGCACCCGGATCCTCACCGCGATGCTCGTGGCGACGGTGTTCAACGGGATCTCCGGGCTCGTGATCGCGGTGTTCCAGGCGACCGGGCAGATGCGTGACGCCGCGATCATGTCGGTCGCGCAGGGCGTGCTGTTCGTGCCGGTGGTGCTCCTGGGCAACGCGTGGTTCGGGATGACCGGCGTGATCTGGGCGATGACGGTCACCGAGCTCGTGGTGTTCCTGCTGGGCGCGGTGCTGTTCGTCGCGGCACGCAGGGAGTTCGCGGGCGTCGCGGAGTCGGGGGCGGCCGTCGAGACCGGTGCCGACGTGCTCGACGCGGCGCTGGCCACCGCCTGAGCAGCGCGTCGCTGAAAGCACGAGAGGGCGGGACCCGGACGGGACCCGCCCTCTCGTCGATGTGCGCAAGGGGGGAGTTGAGCCTACACGCCCTGGGTTCGCCCCCAGTGGCTGGAATGCCCTCGATTTGGGCTCTGACCTGCGACGATGCGAAAAGCACGTTGTGACCCCCAGAGCGATCTTGGCACCCGGGAGCATCTAGATACATGTGGTGTGACACATGGGTGACACATGGGACTACCGCTGGCTGCGTAACGCACGGCGCACAGCCATCCGGTGACCGAGAGGATGCCGCCTGCCGGCGGTGTTGTTGTGCGGCTGACGCCCGCAGGCGCCGCTTCGTTTCCTGGTGTCCCCGCCTAGCGACCTACCAGCCGCCCACCCAGTTGAATCGCGAGCCTGCGCGTCCCCCCATGTAGAAGTTGGCGTTGAGCGCCGAGGAGGCGAGCCGGATCGATGCCGCGTAGGCATCGAGTTCGGGCTGTGGGCGTGTGCCCGATGGTGCCAGCGGAACCTCACCTCTGGTTGGCGCCGTCAACTTTGTCCAGGTCCGTAGGTTGTCGAGCCCGCCACTCACGGGGTCGCGCCAGCCGGTGAGGTCGGTCAGCCAGCGGATCGCAGCCTCGAGAACAGGGGGAGTGGTGCTGATCAGGTTGAAGCGCCCGAGGTTTGATGCCGCTCCTGTTTGAGTCCAGGAGGATGGCCACCATGCCGAAGAAGATCGATCCCGAGCTCAAGGCGCGCGCGGTGCGTCTGGTGCGAGAGCACGCCGGGCAGTACCAGAACGTGACGGCGGCGTCGGTCGCCGTGGCCAAGCAGCTCGGCGTCTCGCGTGAGTCGGTGCGCCGGTGGGTCGCGCAGGACGAGGTCGACGCCGGGACCCGGCCGGGCACGACGAGCGAGGAGTCGGCCGAGGTCCGCCGGTTGAAGGCGGAGAACAAGCGGCTGCGCGAGGACGTGGCGGTGCTGAAGGCCGCGACGTCTTTCTTCGTCGGGGAGTTCGACCCCCGCAACCGCTGATCATGGGGTTCATCGACACCATGAGAGCCGAGGGTCACGCGGTCGAGACGGTCTGCCGGGTCCTGCGCGAGCAGGGCTGCCCGGTGGCTGCGCGGACCTACCGGGCATGGCGCGGTGCGCATCGGCGGGTCGCGGCGCGCACGATCAGCGACGCCGTGGTCGAAGACGCGGTGCGCTCGGCGGCGTGGCGCACCGACGAGGCGGGTGTGCGTCGGCTGACCGGCGAGGGCCTGTACGGGCGGCGCAAGATGACCGCGCTGATGCGCCGCACGAGCGTGCCGGACGCCTCGCCGGGCGCGGTGGACCGGGCGATGCGAGCGCTCGGGCTGGCCGGGGTGCGCCGTGACAAGCACGTGCGCACCACGATCCCGGCCAAGGACGGCATCCGGGCCGGCGACCTGCTGAACAGGGACTTCACCGCCGCCGCGCCGAACCGGGTGTGGGTCACCGACTTCACGTATGTGCGCACGTGGGCCGGGTGGGTCTACGTCGCGTTCATCGTGGACGTGTTCTCCCAGAAGATCGTGTCCTGGCACGCGGCCACGTCCAAGCACACCGACCTGGTCATGGTCCCGCTGCGGATCGCGTTGTGGCAGCGTGACCGCGACGGGCACCCGCCGGTGCCGGGCGAGTTGATCCATCACTCGGATGCCGGGTCTCAGTACACGAGCCTGCGCCTAACCGAGCACCTCGCCCTCGAGGGCATCCGGCCCTCGATCGGGACCGTCGGCGACGCGTATGACAACGGCCTGATGGAGACGATCAACGGCCTGTACAAGGCCGAGTGCGTGCGCACCACCGTCTTCCACGCCGGCCCCTACAAGACCATCGCCGACGTCGAGTTCGCGACCGCCGCGTGGGTCGAGTGGTACAACAACCGGCGTCTGCACGGCTCGCTCGGCAACGTCCCACCCGCCGAGTACGAGGCCGCGCACTACGCTGCACTCACCGAGCAGTTCCAACCCGCATAGCAGCGGCAGAGAACCTGGGGCGCTTCAAACCCCGTCTCACCGACCTCTTGCGCGTCGCGGATAGGGTCCGTCAAGTTCCACGTCGGGCGGCCAGTGCCCGTCACCGCGCGTCCGAGCGCCCCGACGAGGCCCGTCTCGAAGCCAATCCGCTGACAGGAAGAAGATCGCGTGGCACGATCGAAGAAGCAGTCGCAACCCGAAGGCGCACCGCTGCGTCCTGCGGGGCGCCACGGTGTTACGGAGGACTCGTGCGCACTTGGCAGAAGGCCCCAGTAGTCTGTGCGATCGCCCTTGCGGTCGTACTCGGCACGGTGGGGAGTTCCGCTCCCCCGCCAAAAGATCCGGCCCTCGAACCCACGCTTCTTGAGGAGGTGGCTTCGGACTTCCCCAATGCGATCGAGGTACTGCGCACCCCGGAAGTGAACGAAGCGCTCCAGGACGAGGACGTGCGACTCGCCGTTGAAGAGACGCTCCAGAGCGCTCTCAACGCTCCAGAGGGATCCTCCGTCTCGTGGACGTGGGTGCCACTCGAAGACATCGAGTGGGCAGGGCCCATCGATGACTGGATGCCCACGATCGAGCCGGACGAGTCTGACTTTCAGCAGATTGACCGCTCACAGGTCGAGGCCATCGACTCGACACTCACTGCCCTGTCAGAGGTCGTCACCCCCCTCTCCGTCGGAACGTGCTCCAGCGTCTACTGGTACCGAGTTCTCTGGACACAGGCTTTCGACAGCAATGTTCGAGCATCGTGTTACGCCGCTGTCGGGGACAACCAGACCAGTATCACGGCCACAGGGACGATCCCGGGTTATAGCGCCGCCGCAGGTGTGTGCCCCGCCAAGACAAGAGGACGGGTCTGGTGGTCGAACACGGGCTACTGGACCCCTCGGTGGTCTGCCTGGCGGGGCCCGGTGTCGTCATCGACGACCTGCTACTACTTCTCCGACATCCCGAGCCCGATCATCATCACCGTTGTCCAGCTCTCCAGTTGTGGACTGAGTGTGTGCCCGGCCTCGGCCCCGCTGTCAACGCAGAACGAGAGCCTCTGGGGCGCCCCCGAAAGAGGGACAGCATCTTGGTCGGGGCAGTGACGCGTCCTCTCGGCCTGTTGCCCTCGCGACAAGGGCTAGGAGCGCGCCCACTTGTCCTCGTCGCGCTCGGCGGTCTGGTGGCGATCGTTGCCTCGGGCTGCAGCTCGCTCCCACCTGGCGAGGGTAGTTCCGATCCCGCTCCGGGCGGAACACCGGAGGTGACCGCCTCCGGGCCCGATGCGGACCGGGCGAGTGCCGACACGGACGGCCTGACCCCCGGACGAGCACCCGCCGACACTGGGGAGGTGCCGACCGTCTCGACACTCTTCAAACAAGCGCGAGAAGGCGGCATGGTCGATCTCGATGACAAGGATGCCGAGCGGTTCGCCGCCCTCGTCCTGCCCGGCGACCCGTTCCCCGATCTCGCCACGATCGGGGTGCTGACCAAGGACGCGCTCCCGGACCTGCAATACTGGGGCGGAGGGTACGAGGATCCCTCCGGCCTGGGCTTCACCTTCCGCGTCACCTACTCGGACACCCCACTGACCCACACTCCACTGGGCGCCCAGGCCGCTGACCGCTCACCGCTTCCAGACGGCTCGACCGTCCTGGTGAGCGAACCCGGATGGGGAATGACCGCAGAAGCGCTGACACCTGACGCCCACTGCCTCGCTGCCGTCCTGGCCTACCCCGCCGTCGAGCCCCCGCCAGCCTTCCCCGAGGGCTACGACTCCTACCTCACCGAGACCCTCCTGGAGCGTCTCGCCACCATCGCCTGCTAGCCCAGACCAGTCACGACGCTCGGGTGTTCTCGGAAGGAGGCGAAAGTGGCAGTGGACCTCAGGGTTCTTGAAGCGCAGGAGTGGGTCAACGACACCTACAGAGGAAAGCCGGGGTTCGTCGACGCGCCGGAGAACGGGCAGACTGGCTGGTCCACGATGTACGCGCTGACTCGAGCACTCCAGATCGAGTTGGGCGTCGCACCGCCCTCCAACGCCTTCGGGCCAGGCACAACCGCCGCAGTGTCCGCGATCTCCCCGATCGCGACCGGAAGCGGTGCACCGGTCAACGTCGTCAAGATCCTTCAGTGCGCGATGTGGTGCAAGGGCTACAGCGCCGGCAACATCGACGGCGACTTCGGTGCTCTCCTCACCGCTGCGGTGCGCAACGTCCAGACCGATCTCGGCGTCGCTTCCAGGCCCGGGTTCGGGACCGTAGACGCCAAGCTCTTCCGAACCCTGCTGACCATGGACGCCTACATCCGAGTCGGCGCGGGAACGGTCGAGATCCGCTCCATCCAGCAGTGGCTCAATGCGACCTACATCGGCCGGCTCAACTTTCAGTACCTTCCGACCGATGGCCGCTTCTCGCGCGGTGTCCAGACCGGGCTGCTGTACGCCCTGCAGTTCGAACTCGGCCTCAACGATGCGACCCGAACGGCGCCTTCGGGCCCACCACCAGAGCGCTCCTGTCCGCCCGCCCGCCCCTAGTCGTCGGTACGGTCGACGGCGTCACCAAGTTCGTCCATCTGTTCCAGGCCGCGCTGACCTTCAACGGGTACCCCGTCTTCTTCGACGGGAACTTCGGGCCGGCCTCTTCAACCGAGACGAGCACCTTCCAGGACTTCGCCGCACTCCAGGTCACCGGCACGGGCAACTACCAGACCTGGGCAGAGCTCCTCGTCTCCACCGGCGACCCCACCCGGCCCGTGACCGCCATCGACACAGCGACTCCGCTGATCCTGGCCTCACAGCCGGACAACGACACGATCGACGCCGCGCCGATGGCGGCGTCGCTGGTAGCGCAGGGGTACACGATCGCAGGTCGCTACCTGGTGAACGCACCCGGTGGGACGCTCGACAAACGGATGCGGGTGGACGAGTTGGCCATGGTCTCGGCCGCTGGGATGGGCGTCGTCCCCTTCTTCCAGACCACCGGCTCGGCTTCCTCCTACTTCACACGTGCTCGCGGCCTGACCGACGGAGCTACGGCGATCGAAGCGGCTCGCGCGCTCGGGTTCGGCAACTCGACGATCATCTACTTCGCAGTCGACTTCGACGCAACGGACGACCAGATCGCCTCCAACGTCGTGCCCTACTTCGAAGGCGTCCGTGACGCGCTCGCGGGGAGTGAGTTCCGCCTCGGCGCCTACGGCACCCGCAACGTCTGCACGACCCTGTCCGACCTCGCCCTCGCGACTGCCAGCTACGTAGCGGGGCTCTCGAGCGGATGGTCGGGCAATCTCGGCTTCCCCCTGCCTCGGGACTGGGCCTTCAACCAGATCCAGGAAACCACAGCGAGCGTGAGCAACGGTACCGGGATCGTGTCATTGGGCCTCGACCGTGTCGCCTCGTCAGGCCGTAGTGACGGAGCTCGGGTCAGCCAGGCCTTCACCCGTTCGCTGGCGCGTCTGCAAGCGCTGGCGAACTCGTGGTCGGCCTCGACCGGGCAGGACCCCTCTGCCTTGATGAGTTACCCGTTCCGGCAGGGCCGCTACGAGGGCCTGAACTGGGGACTTCTTGCTGGCCCTGTGGACGACTCCTTCGTCGACGACGCCCGAGCCCAGATGGTCGAGCCGGGCTCATGGCCGCTCGCGTTGCGCTACGACGACCCGGGAGGCAGCAAGGCGGCCTACAGCCCGCACCTGATGGCGACTCTGGGCGCCTTGGTGCACCAGGGCATGCCTCCACTCCCCGGTGTGGTCACACTCGCGGACGTCGGGGGATGGCTGGGGGACCTGTGGACGGCGACGGGAGAGTACCTGAGACAGAGTCGCGAGAACGGCCTTCCCCAGACCTACCAAGCCGCTTACGACTGGGCTTTCACGAGGATCGGCCAGGCTCCCGGGAGCGCCCCGGGCCTGGTCGCCTCGTTCGACCGCCTCGACCTGCACCAGGACCTCGACGCGTTCAATGCCCGGGGGCGCCAGGTCGACACAGGCAGTGACGTTGCCGCCGCCGTGGCCTGGGCGCTGCAGACGGTCAACGTCAACGGGCTGGCCTGGCGGTACGAGGCCTTCATCGTCCGACGGTTCGGCAGCTCGACCATCACGATGTCCAACGCCATGTCCATGGCCCTGACGCTGTCCCCGGACACCCCAGAGAACCTCGCGCTCTCGGCCGCCCGTATGGAACTGATCCGCGAAGGGGCAGATCGGGACTACTCCTACAGTGACCTCACCGAGGGTGAGGCCCGGGGCATCGGGCACGGACTGTCCGCAATCATCGCCTCACGCGCAGGGCGCAATCCGGTCCCCTGAGCCGGTCAGGGCGCAAGAGTGGCCGTCGCCGTCGGGTACCCGTGGGTTGTGGAGTACACGACGACCTTGATGAGGTCGATGTCCTGCGTGAGCAAGCCGACATCCACGGCGCTCTCGCGCAGCTCATCCCATGCGCTCTCCGCATACACGGACGTGGCAGGCCCCTCCATCTCAAGGGTCACGGTCAGGGTCACCGGCCCCTCGGCTCCCGCGAAGCCGTTGTCGCCCGACGTGGCCCCGGCTAGGTGAAGGCCCCCGGCCAAGGGCAGGTCACCGTTGGCCCGAAGGAAGGCTGAACTCGCAGTGTCAGGCCGAGAGCTGAGCAGGTTCGGCACCGCGAAGCCGACGAGCGCACCCAGCCCCGCACACAGAACGAGCGCCACCGTGATTCTGAGGAGTATCCCGCGCCCCTTGGGCTCCTGAATGCTCGTCGCAGGATTGTCCACAGGCTCACGCTAGCGGCGCCGAGCGAGCAGGGCTCCCCTGCGCCGTGGACCATCTGTGCAGGCTCTGAGCGGGTCTTGGTGTCCTCGGGGAGACCGCCCGAGTCGTTGACTCCCGTCTTGTCCGCACGACGAAGAACGCCGACCGGGCCATTGTGGAGCGATGGGACGACCAAGCCTGGGCCCGCCGTCAGCGCCTCGAACGTTCTTCCGCTCTCCCGCCCACATCACCTGGTGCAGGGGCGCATGTGCCGCATGGTCCCGGGTAGGTAGAACTTCGAGCGGAAGTAGAACGACATGAACAGCAACCTCTCCGGCGGGTGGAGCACCTTCTGGAACGGCCTGGCCGGCTCCGGCGGCTTCGGCACCCTGATGACGGTCCTGAGCATCGTGGCGGCGGTGTTCATCGTCTTCGTCATCGTCAAGATGATCTTCGCCAAGTTCCGGGGTCGCAACGAGGGTCTGGGCAGCCTGGGCTGGGCGCTCCTGGTCGCCGCGATCATCGTCATGCCGAGCGTCGTGATCCCGCTGTTCCTGCGGATCGTGGACGCCATCATCAACATGATCGGTGGGATCGCCTCCGGCGTCTGAGCCCAGGGGCGAGGAGACCGACGATGCCGCACGAGGACGAGGTTCACGTCCCGGCCCTCTACATGCTGACCGCCATCACGGGCCGTCGGCGTAACGAGGGCCGGGAGATCGTGTCCAAGTCGGGCATCGTCATCGACCGCAGGTTCTTCCACCTCGCACTCATGGGCACCATGTGTCAACGTCGGACTGGAACTGACCCCGTGTCGTCGGACTGGAAGTGACCCCCCGACGTGCTCGTTGGTCTACTTGTCGCGGTCCTTGGCGAGGAGTTCGCGGCGGGCTCGGGTGCGGTAGGACTCGCCGGCGAGGGTGAGGACCTCGGCGTGGTGGACGAGGCGGTCGATCATCGCGGCGGCGACGACCTCGTCGCCGAAGACCTCGCCCCAGCGTCCGAACGGCAGGTTGCTGGTGACGAGGATGGAGCCGGTCTCGTAGCGGGACGCGACGAGTTGGAAGAACAGGTTCGCGGCGTCGGTGTCGAACGGGAGGTAGCCGACCTCGTCGATGATGATCAGCTTGTAGCGGCGGATCTTCTTCAGCTCGGCCTCCAGGGCGCCGCCGTGGTGGGCGCGGGCGAGGCGGTCGATCCAGTTCGTCGCGGTGTCGAACAGCACTGAGCAACCCGACTGCGCGGCCTTGATGCCCAGGCCGATCGCGAGGTGGGTCTTTCCCAGGCCGGGTGGGCCGAGCAGGATCACGTTCTCGGCCTTGGGCACGAACGTGGCGGTGGCCAGGTGCGCGAGCACGTCCTTCCTGAGGGAGGGCAGGTGCTCGAGGTTGAAGTCCTCCAGCGTCTTGATCGCGGGGAAGTGCGCGGTGCGGATCCGCATCGTGGTCCCGGCGGACTCCCGGTCGGCGACCTGGCGTTCCAGGACCGCGGCGAGGTATTCCTCGTGCGACCAGTTCGCCTCCCGCGCCTGCTCGGCGAGCGTGTCCCAGGTTCGCCCGATCGTCGGGGTCTTCAAGACCCGGGTCAGGTAGGCGAGCTTGGAGGCGAGCTGGTCGCCGACCGGTCTGGTCTTCGTGATGGTGGTCATCTACTTCCCTTCAGCGGTCACCGCTCCGGAGCCGGGGCGGGGGTCGAAGTCGACGCCGAACAGGGCGTCGTAGTCCGGCAGTGCCCGGATCGCCACGACGTGCCCGTCGCCGTGGGTGCGGGTCGAGCGCTGCTGGCGACGGGCGGCCAGGTCGTGGCGCAGCAGCTTCGCGGTGGCTCGGTGCTCGGGGTCGGTGATCGTGCGCGCGTGCCCCCAGTCACGGGCGTGGTCGGCCACGACCTGCCCCGCGCAGGTCGCCACGACCCGTGCCGGGGTGGCCACGACTCCGACGAACCGGCCGATGGCCCGCGGGTCGACGGAGTAGTCGTTGCCGTCGATGCGCACGTAGTAGTCCCGGCCCAGCCGAACCCGGTGCGTGAGCCCGATCGCCGGTGCGAGCGGGGGCAGTGCGACCATCGCCGCCCGGTCGGCGGCCCACCGCTGGGCCGGGCTGACCGACCCGATCGAGCGCAGCACCCGTGTGTTCGCCCGCGTCGCCAGCCAGTCGCCGATCTGGTCGGTGAAGTCCAGCGGCGAGGTGAAGGTCCGGCCGGGCAGGAACGAGGTCTCGAAGAACCCGTTGCGCCGCTCGACCAGGCCTTTGAACTCCGGGTCCCGGGGCGGGGCGAGCTTGAGCCGGACCCCGATCGTCCCGGCGAAGCTCGCCGCCTCGATCGTGGGCTTGCCCGTGCCGCCGATGGCCGCCTCCCGGTCCCAGACCAACGTCCGCGGGCAGGCGCCCCATCCGGCCAGGATCTGCCACATCCCGGCCAGGATGTCTCCGGCCTTGCGCGAGGGGATCATGACCGCGTCCGTGACCCGCGAGTACCCGCACGTCATCGCCAGCACCGGCAGGATCCGCTCGGCCCCGCCACCGACCGGGATCGGCTGCGGCGGGAACCACAGATCGCACTGGGCGACCTCGCCGGGGTCGTACTCGACCCGATCGGCCGGGTCCGGCGGCACGAACAACGGCCGTAGCTCCCGGACCCGGTCCTTCAGGATCGTCAGCGACCGCGTCCACCCGATCCGCTCCGCGATCACCGTCGCCGGCATCCGCGGGAACTCCGCGAGCAGCGCCCGGATCTGCGGCTCGACCGCATCGACCGCCGAGCCCCGCGGACCACGCTCGCGCGACGGCGGCGCCCCGGCCCGCAACGCCGCCCTGACCGTGTTGCGCGCCAACCCCAGCCGGCGCGCGATCTCCTTGATCGGAACACCCTCGGCTCGGTGCAGCCGACGGATCTCAGCCCAGTCTTCCAGTGCGATCACCCCTCCAGCGTGAAGCGCCCCGGGTTCGGTGGAGGCTCTCAACTCACGGAGGATGAGAGTCATGGCAGCACCGAAGAAGTACCCGGACGAGTTGCGTGAGCGCGCGACGCGGCTCGCGGTCGAGGCACGACAGGACCCCGCGCGGAAGGCCGGTGCGCTCCAGCGCATCAGCGAGCAGCTCGGGATCAACCCGGAGACGCTGCGGGGCTGGGTGAAGCAGGCCGAGATCGACGCCGGGCAGGCGCCCGGGGTGACGACCGCGGAGGCGCAGCGGATCAAGGAGCTTGAGGCCGAGGTGCGGGAGTTGCGGCGGGCGAACGAGATCCTGAAGACCGCGTCCGCGTTTTTCGCCGCGGCGGAGCTCGACCGCAAGCTGAAGTAGCCGAGGTGCCGACCGCGGTGCTGGTCGAGTACATCGACGAGCACCGCGACCGGTTCGGGGTCGAGCCGATCTGCCAGGTCCTGCGTGACACGGACGTCCAGATCGCCCCGAGTACCTACTACGCCGCGAAGAGCCGGCCGCCGTCTGCCCGGGCTGTCAGGGACGCGGAGCTGACCGAGGACATCCGGGTGGTCCACAAGGCGAACCTCGGTGTCTACGGCGCCCGGAAGATCCATGCGGCCCTGAACCGGGAAGGCGTCGAGGTCGCCCGCTGCACCGTCGAGCGGCTGATGCGCGCCGCGGGCATCCAGGGCATCCGGCGCGACAAGACCCGCAAGACCACCTTCGGAGAGGGCGCGGAGACCGACCGGCCCGCCGACCTCGTGAAGCGCGCGTTCACCGCGACGGCACCGAACCAGCTCTGGGTTGCGGACCTGACCTACATCCGTACCCACGCCGGGTGGACCTACGCCGCGTTCGTCCTCGACGTGTTCTCTCGCCGTGTCGTCGGCTGGCAGGTGTCCACGTCGCTGCGCACCGATCTCGCCCTCGACGCGCTCGACATGGGCCTCTGGGAGCGTCGCAGAGCGGGGCAGGACATCACCGGGCTGATCCATCACAGCGATGCCGGAGTGCAGTATCGAGCCATTCGCTACACCGAGCGCCTCGCCGAAGCCGACGCCGTCGCGTCCGTCGGAACGGTCGGTGACAGCTACGACTGCGAGCATCGTGACTGCGCCACCATCTGGGGTCTGACCCTTGCTTATGACCGGCCCTGCGGGTGCCCTCGCGTTGACGTGTCGGCCCCGGGTGGTGGCGTTCACCAGGCTGCTGGCCGGGTGGGCAGTGACCTGATAGGAGCCTGACTCGACCAGGGCCTCATCGCAGTCCTGTCCGCCCACTCCGGCCAGCTGAGCCATGGACAGCCCGCCCGGAAAGTGCGAGAGAGGATCCACAGCCCGATGCCCAGCATGCAGCTTCGGCGTGACGATGTCATCGTCGGCGTCGACACCCACAAGGACAACCACGTAGCGGTCGCGATCGACGGCTTTGGCGGCCGGCTCGGCGACATCGTCGTGCCCACCACCATCGCCGGGTTTGAGGAGCTCCTCGCCTTCTGTCTGGCCTTCGTCGGGTCGGCCGGTCGGCTGATCGGGTTCGGCGTCGAGGGCACCGGCTCCTACGGGGTCGGCTTGGCGCGCTACCTGCGCAACCACGGTCACGACGTCCACGAGATCGCCCGCCCAGCACGGGCCGCGGAACGTCGACTCGCAGGGAAGAACGACACCATCGATGCCGAGCACGCTGCACGCCAGCTCCTGGCTGGGCACGGGCTGTCGACACCCAAGACCGCCGACGGCGCGGTCGAAACGATCAGGCTGGTCAAGATCGCCTACGACGGTGCCGTTCAAGCGCGGACAACCGCGATGATCACGCTCAAGGCGACCCTCGCGACCGGGAGCGAGGCGTTGCGGGCGGAGCTGGAGACGCTCACCGACCACAAGCTGATCCTCGCGTGCGCGGCGCTGGAGGGTCCGACTCCACTGCCGCCCGTGCGCCGTGGCGCACCTGCCGTTGTTGTCCCGGGCGACCCGGATGTGGCAATGCGACACGTGCTGTCCTCGATGGCGAAGCGTTGGCTGGCGCTGCACGAGGAGGCCAAGGCTCACGCCGCATCACTGAAGGCACTCACTGCGGCCGCTGCGCCCCAGCTCGTCGAGGCCGTCGGCGTCGGCTACGACACTGCGGCACAGATGCTGATCACCGCCGGCGACAACACCAACCGGATCAAGTCCGAGGCAGCGTTTGCCAAGATGTGTGGCGCGTGCCCGATCCCGGCTGGATCCGGCAAGACCAACAGCCGGCACCGTCTATACCGCGGCGGGAACCGGCAGGCCAACGCCGCGCTGTATCGCGTGGTCATCGTGCGCATGCGCTGGCATCAGCCGACGATCGACTACGTGGCCCGTCGCACCGCCGAGGGCATGTCGAAGCGGGAGATCATCCGGTGCCTGAAGCGGTACCTCGCTCGCGAGCTCTTCCGCCTGCTGCCGGCCCCGGACGCCATCGCCAAGCCCGTTAATGGAGAGCTCGAAATCGCGGCCTGATCGACTTGACGAGCTATAGGAGCATCAACGCGATGGCCGAGGCGCTGAACTCGTTGTTCAAGGCCGAGTGCATCCGCAACCCGATGATGCGCCCTAAGGGCGGGTGGGCGTCGGTCCGCGACGTCGAGATCGCGGTCGCCGAGTACGTCGACTGGTACAACCACCGGCGCCTGCACGGCGAGATCGGACACATCCCGCCCGCCGAGTTCGAGGCCGCCCACTGGGCATCCCACAAGCCCGTCAGCTACGTTGAAGAACAGGTTCCCGTCGGAGCCGGTTCCAGATAACCGAGCCTCCACAAAACCCGGGGCGCTTCACTGCAGGGGTTGCCGGACGAGTTCGACTTCACCGGGCAGCGTGACGCGGCCTCGTGGAAGCAGCTCGGCAACGGGGTGAACACCGGGGTAGTGGCTCAGGCTCTCCTGGGACAGATGCGACGTGACGGGGACTTGCTCGTTCGGGACCCACGCGGTGCGGCGGTGCTCGAGGCGGTGTCGTCGACGATGCAGACCACGGGTGGTGACCTTCGTGGCCTCATCCGCGAGTCGGTGCTGCGGGGGCAGGACGGGTCGAGCCGGCTGGCGTCCTGATCGCCCTGCTCGATGTCGGTGCCGTGTGCTACTGGACGATGGCCTGCGGGTTGTCCAGCGATATCGCGCCGCACTCGCAGGAGAGTGGCTCGTCGAACTCGCGCATCCACGCCTCCACGTCGGCGCCGGTCACCTTGGTGAGCCGGTACCCGCTGGTCGTGCGTCCGGTGCGCGCGGCGTGCCAGCCGGCGCAGTCCAGGCGCCCGCAGACCCAACGGTCGTAGGCCAGGTAGACGACGTTCTCGTCCAGGACGCTGGTGGACACGGTGGCTCCTCGCGGTGGTGGCCCAACCGTGTGCCGGACCGTCGCCACCTCCCGTGTGCGGCAGGCCTGTTAGTCGAGCATGTCGGCGTAGTCCACGTCACGGGCGGCGCTGGATGTAGTGCCGGGCCGCCACCTCCACGCTTGCACGGCCGAGGTGCCGTGCCGCAGCCTCACCACCGGACGTCTCGGCCATCCGGGTCGCCACCGCCTGTCGCAGGGTTCGCGGCGTCACCCCACGCAAGGTCGGCGTCAGCGATCGCCGCACGCCACGACGTGCGCAGTTGAGGTCGATTCGGATCGGGTGGCTGTGCGTGCGCATCGGGGTGCTCCGTGGCGGGTGGTCCAGCCGTGTACGTGGCCCTCGGTGCGACCCGTGCGTTGCACCGTCCCTCATATGTCGTCCATATGTTGCACGTGATGCACTGCGGTGTACCTGGATGCAAGAATGCCCCCTACGCCATGGTCGGCGTGAGGAGGCGTTCATGCAGGTCAGAGGCCCTGAATGCACCTGGATGACACCAGGTGCGAGCCGTCCCCCGGAGGGGGAAACGTGCGCAAGGGGGGAGTTGAACCCCCACGCCCTTTCGGGCACACGGACCTGAACCGTGCGCGTCTGCCTATTCCGCCACTTGCGCAGTGCCGCGCCGATCGTGAGAAGCGCACGAGCGGCACAGCGCGAGCCAGCCTACCACCGCCGTCGAGGGCCCTCGACCAGGCGCCAGTCGGCGCGTGAGAAGCCCACCGGCCCCGGCCACCACCCAGCAACGCCCCCGGCCAGCCCTCAGGCGCCCCACCCGCCCACCCTTCACACGCTCCCCACACCCGCCGCCCGATACGACCGCCGCGCCGCCGGAACCGGCCACGCCCCGGTGACTACCATGACTGGCGGGGCGATCGCCCGTGTCGGCGCCGTTCGCGCAGGTCGGCATCCCCCGCCCGACGACACGCCGCCGTTCGACCGGACCGAGACCAGGCCCCACCGGGACTGACCACGAGGACGTCCGGCGAGTGTCGACACCGGCCTGACCGCCCGAGAAGGAGGAACGCGATGGGTCTGCTCGACCGCATCGAGAAGGGCGTCGAGGGCGCCGTCGCCGGCGTCTTCGCCAAGGCGTTCCGCTCCGAGGTCAAGCCGGTGGAGATCGCGAGCGCCGTGCACAAGGAGATGGACGACCGCGCCGCCGCCTTCCGTGGCCGCACCGTCGTGCCGAACACGTTCGCCGTCGAGCTCGGCGAGAACGACCACGAGCGGATCGCCGAGTGGGGCGAGGACGCGCTCGCGCAGGAGATCCAGAACGCCGCCGCCGAGCACGCCCGCGAGCAGGGCTACTCCCTCGTCGGACCGCTCGACGTCACGTTCGCCACGAGCCCGGACCTGGCCACCGGCCGCTTCCGGGTGCACTCCTCCACGGTCCGCGCCGAGGGCTGGACGGACGCCCCCGCGCAGCGTCCCGCCCCCGAGGTGCCCGAGCCGCCGCGCCTGCCGGTGATCGACATCGACGGCCGCCGCTACCTCCTCACAGCCGCCGTCACCGTGCTCGGCCGCGGCAGCGAGTCCGACATCGTGGTCGACGACACGGGGGTCTCCCGCCGCCACCTCGAGCTGCGCCGGACCGCCCGCGGCGTGGTGGTCACCGACCTCGGCTCCACCAACGGCACCTTCGTCGAGGGCAACCGCATCACCGCGGCGACCCTCGTCGACGGCAACACCGTGACGTTCGGCCGCACGCGCCTGCTGTTCTACACGGGCGAGAGCGGCACCGCGTGAGCGAGCTCGTCCTCACGCTGCTCCGCCTGAGCTACCTCGTCCTGCTCTGGCTGCTCGTCCTCTCGTGCGTCGGCGTGCTGCGCCGCGACATCTTCGGCACCAAGGTCTCCTCCCGCAGCGCCGCCCGCCGTCGGGGCCGGGCAGGGGCGGGCGACGCCTCCGGCGCCGAGGCGTCCGACGGCGAGCACGTCCGCTCCCAGCCCGTCACCCTGGTCGTCCTCGAGGGTCCGCTCGCGGGCACGACGCTCGAGCTGCGCACGTCTGCGGTCCTCATCGGCCGGGCGCCCTCGTGCACGCTTGTGGTCGACGACGACTACGCGTCCGGCCGGCACACCCGGATCTTCCCGCACGACGGCGGCTGGTACGCCGAGGACCTCGGCTCCACCAACGGCACGTGGGTGGGCGAGGAGCGCATCGACGGCCCCACCCCGGTCCCGCTCGGCATGCAGGTGACGATCGGCCGCACGGTGCTGGAGCTGCGGGGGCGCCCGTGACGCTCGCGTTCTCCTACGCCGCGCGCTCCGACGTCGGCCTGCTGCGCACGGTCAACCAGGACTCCGGCTACGCGGGTCCCCACCTGCTCGTGCTCGCCGACGGCATGGGTGGACCGGCCGGCGGCGACGTCGCCTCGTCCGTCGCGATCGCGCACCTGGCCCCGCTCGACGGCGAGTCCCACGCGGGTGACGCGCTCGCCCTGCTGCGCTCCGCCGTCGCCGACGCGCACGCCGAGCTCCGCGCCCGCGCGGCCGAGGACACCGAGCTCGCGGGCCTGGGCACCACGCTCATCGCGGCGCTGCGCACGGGCAAGCGCCTCGCGATGGTGCACATCGGCGACTCGCGCGCCTACCTCGTGCGCGACGGGCAGGTCAGCCGGCTCACCGCCGACCACACGTACGTACAGCACCTCGTCGACATCGGCCAGCTCACCGAGGCCGAGGCGGAGAACCACCCTCACCGCAGCGTCATCCTGCGCGTGCTCGGCGACCACGACTTCGGCGTCGAGCTCGACGAGTCCGTGCGGGAGCTCGCCGTCGGCGACCGCTTCCTGCTGTGCTCCGACGGCGTGTCCTCGTTCGTCAGCGCCGACACCGTGAACGAGGCGCTGCTGTACGAGGACGACCCCGCGGCCTGCGCCGAGCGACTCGTCGACCTCGCGCTGCGCGCTGGCGGGCCCGACAACATCACCGCGGTGGTCGCCGACGTCGTCGAGCTCGACGACGTGCCCGACGGCGCCGCCCCCTCCACCACACCGCAGGTCGTCGGCGCCGCGGCCGCCCAGTGGGGCCGCCCCACCCGCGGCGGGTCCGGCGCCGCGGCGCGAGCGGCCGCGCTGCTCGCAGCCGCGAGCACGGACGGCGACGACGAGCCCGACGGCGAGCCCACCAGCACGGACGGAGTGGGCGGGCCGCGTTCAGCCGGGGGCAAGGGCCGCCGGGCGGCCGCCCTGAAGCCGGGTCACCGCCGTCGGCGCTGGTGGCTGGCGAGCGTGGCCGTGCTCGCGCTCGCGCTCGCCGTCGGCGGCTGGTTCGGCCACCGCTGGACGCAGACCCAGTACTACGTGGGCACCTCGGGCGACTTCGTCGCCGTCTACCAGGGCATCCCGGTCTCCCTCGGCCCGCTCGAGCTGGGGCACGTCGTGGAGACGACGGACATCCGCGTGGCCGACCTCCCCGCGTTCGCGCAGACCCGCCTCGAGGAAACCATCACGCCCGCGGACGGCACGCGGGCCCAGGCGGACGACGTCGTGGCCTCCCTGCGCGACCAGCTCCCCGACACGGGCGGCACGGGGGCCACGACTGGCACCGGCGGAGCGGGCGGCACGGGAGGCACCAATCCGTCCGCCTCCCCCGGTGCGACGGCGACCACCCAGCCGACGACGCAGCCCACCACGCAGCCCACGTCCGGTGGGACGCCCTGATGGTCACCGTCTCCCAGGTCACCCCGCGTGCCGGGCGCTGGACCGAGCTCGCGCTGCTCGTGCCCGCGCTCGCCGTCGGGATCTACGCCTACCTCCAGGTGGGGCTCGCCGTGAACGGCGCGGTCCCCCCGGACCTGCTCGCGTTCGGCCTCGTCACCGCCGCCATCGCGCTCGCGGTGCACGTGGTGCTCCGCCTGCGCGCGCCGTACGCCGACCAGGTCCTGCTGCCCATCGTCGTCGCGCTCAACGGGCTCGGCCTGGCCATGATCGAGCGCGTCCACCTCGCGCTCCAGGCGCGCGAGAACGTGCCCAGCTGGGACGTCGACCCGACCCGGCAGATGATGTGGATGGCGGTCGGCGCGACGGCGTGCCTCGCCGTCCTGCTCCTGCTGCGCGACCACCGCACGCTGCGCCGCTACACGTGGACGTTCCTCGCCGCGGGCCTCTTCCTCCTGCTGCTGCCGCTCGCGCCCGTGATCGGCAAGGAGATCAACGGGTCGCGCCTGTGGATCGGCGTCGGACCGCTCTCGCTGCAGCCCGCCGAGCTCGCGAAGATCTGCTTCGCGATCTTCTTCGCCGGGTACCTCGTCACCCACCGCGACACCCTCACGCTCGCGGGGCGCAAGGTGCTGGGGATGACGTTCCCCCGGGTCCGGGACCTCGGTCCGATCCTGTTCGCGTGGGCGATCAGCGTGGGCGTGCTGCTGTTCCAGCGTGAGCTCGGCACCTCGATCCTGCTCTTCGGCCTGTTCATCGCGATGCTCTACGTGGCCACCGAGCGGCTGTCGTGGGTGCTCATCGGCGGGGTCCTCACGATCGGCGGCGTCCTGCTGCTGGCGTCGCGGATCGGGTACATCCAGGCCCGCATCGACGTCTGGCTGCACGCCCTCGACCCCGAGATCTACAGCCGCAACCCCGGCGGCTCGGGCCAGATCGTGTCCGGCCTCTTCGGCATGGCGTCCGGCGGGCTCATGGGCACCGGCTGGGGTGAGGGCTACCCCCAGCTCACCTACTCCGCCAACGCCGACATGATCGTGCCCTCGCTCGGCGAGGAGCTCGGCCTCACCGGCCTGCTCGCGGTGCTCATGCTGTACCTGGTCTTCGCCCAGCGCGGCATGCGGACCGCCATCGGCGTGCGGGACGGCTTCGGCAAGCTGCTCGGCTGCGGCCTCGCGTTCATCGTGGCGCTCCAGTGCTTCGTCGTGGTCGGCGGCGCGACCCGGGTCATCCCGCTGTCCGGCCTCACGATGCCGTTCCTCGCCGCCGGCGGCTCGTCCCTGCTCGCGAACTGGATGATCCTCGCGCTGCTCCTGCGGCTGTCCGACGGCGCGCGCCGGCCCGGACCCGAGGTCGAGCCGGCGCTGCCGCGCGACCCGCGCGAGCCGCGCGCGTCCGTGGCCGGGGCGGCCGGGTGAACGCCGCGCTGCGCCGCGTGAGCGCCGTCGTCATCGCGATGTTCCTCGTGCTGATGGCCGCGGTGACGTCCGTGCAGTTCTTCCAGGCGTCCTCGCTCAACGGCGACCCCCGGAATGTGCGCAACACCTACCGGGAGAACGGCCGCGACCGTGGCCCGATCGTCGTGGCCGGGGCGGAGATCGCGTTCTCCCAGCCCGTGGACGACCCGTACAAGTTCCTCCGCACCTACACCCAGGGGCCGCTGTACGCGCCCGTCACCGGGTACTCCTCGGTGGTGTTCGGCCAGTCCGGGATCGAGCTCGCGGAGAACTCCGTGCTGAACGGGACGTCGCCGTCCCTGTGGCAGCAGCGCCTCGGCGACCTGGTGACCGGCCGCCAGCCGCAGGGCGGCGCCGTCGAGCTCACGATCGACCCGGCCGTGCAGCAGGCCGCGTACGACGCGCTCGGCGACCACGAGGGCGCCGTCGTCGCGCTCGACCCCCGCACGGGCGAGGTGCTCGCGCTCGTCTCGACGCCGAGCTTCGACCCCAACGTGCTCGCGGGCCACGACACCGCCGCCGTGAACGCCGCGTGGCAGCAGCTTCTCAACGACCCCGGCAAGCCGCTCGCGAACCGTGCGATCGCCGGTGACACCTACGCGCCGGGCTCGACGTTCAAGCTCATCGACGTGGCGGCGGCGCTGTCCGCGGACGCGGCCCTCACGCCCGACACCCGGATCTCCGCGCCCGACTCGATCACGCTGCCCGGCAGCACCGCCACGATCGCCAACCCCGCCGGGGAGCGCTGCGACGACGGCGAGACCGCCACGCTCGCGACGGCGTTCGCCAAGTCGTGCAACACCCCCTTCGTGCAGATGGCGCTCGACCTCGGCGCGGACGCGATCCGCGACCAGGCCGACGCGTTCGGCTTCGGCGACCAGCTCGCGATCCCGCTCACGGTCACGCCGAGCCGGCTCGGACCGATCGCCGACGAGGCCGCCCTCGGCCAGACGGCGATCGGTCAGCGCGACGTCCGCGTGACCCCCCTGCAAATGGCGATGGTCTCCTCGGCCATCGCCAACGACGGCGTGCTGATGCGCCCCTACCTCGTCGCCACCACCCGCGACGCGAACCTCACGGTCGTGTCGAAGACCTCCCCGAGCGAGCTGTCCACGCCGATCACGCCCGAGGTCGCCGCGACCATGACGCAGCTCATGGAGGGCGTCGTCACGAGCGGCACCGGCCGGCGCGCGCAGATCAGCGGGGTGTCGGTGGCCGGGAAGACCGGCACCGCGGAGTCCGGGTTCGACGACGGCACCGCCCGGTCCAACCCGCACGCCTGGTTCACCGGCTTCGCCCCCGCGGACGACCCGCAGGTCGCCGTCGCGGTCCTCGTGGTCAACGGCGCCGACCCCGCGGCCGGCGACTACACCGGCGGCGCGCTCGCCGCCCCGATCGCCCGCTCGGTCATGGCCGCCGCGCTCGGGAGCGGCTCGTGACGCCGCGCGCCGGCGTCATCCTCGACGGCCGGTGGGAGCTCACCCGGCGCATCGCCGTCGGCGGGATGGGCGAGGTCTGGGCCGCCACCGAGGTGCACACCGGCCGCGAGGTCGCCGCCAAGGTGCTGCGGCCCGAGTTCGCGGGCGAGCGCCTGTTCCTGGATCGCATCGCCGCCGAGGCGCGCAACTCCGCCGACCTCGACCACCCCGGCATCGCACGCACCTACGCGCACGGCGAGGTCGGCGGGCTCGGCTATCTCGTCATGCAGCTCGTCGAGGGCGAGCCCCTCTCGGCCGTCCTCGCGCGCGAGCGCACCCTCTCCCCCCGCGCCGTGCTCGACGTCGTGGCGCAGACCGCGCAGGCGCTCGCCGTCGCGCACCGCGCCCAGGTGGTCCACCGCGACATCAAGCCCGCGAACCTCCTCATCGGACCCGACGGCGCGATCACCCTCACCGACTTCGGCATCTCCCTCGGCGCCAACCAGGCGCCCATGACGGCCGCCGGGATGGTGATGGGGACCGCGCAGTACCTGCCGCCCGAGCAGGCCATGGGTCGGCCGGCGACGGGCGCCGGCGACCTGTACGCGCTGGGGATCATCGCCTACGAGGCGCTCGTGGGGCACCGCCCCTTCACCGGGACGACCCAGGTGGACATCGCGTTCGCGCACGTCACCGAGCCCCTGCCGCCGCTGCCGGGCCGGTTCGACCTGCCGCTGCGCTCGCTCGTGGAGCAGATGCTCGCCAAGGACCCGGCCGACCGGCCCGCCTCGGCGGACGAGGTCGCCGCGCGGGCGCGCGCCCTGCTCGCCGACCTCGACTCCGCGTGGGACCCGACGCTCGTCACCGGACGGTGGCGCTCGCCGTCGCAGGCCGTGCCCGACGGCGAGCGACCGGTCGTGCCCGTCGCCGCACCTGCGCGCGCCCTCGGCCCCGCCGCCCGCGCTCCGCACGCCGCCGTCCCCGCCGCGCAGGCGGTGCGGGCGGTGCGGAACCCGTCGGCGACGCGGCGCGACCGGCACGCGCGCCGGCCCTGGCACCCGGCGTTCCCGCAGGGGACGCTGGGGCGCGTGGGGCTCGCCGTCGCGGTGGTGCTCGTCGTGGCGGCCCTCACCCTGGGCCTGCTGATGCTGGGAAGTCTGGGACAATCGGCCCGGGCGGCCGACCCCTGGTCGGTCGGATGATGCGAGAGGTTCGATAAGTGGTGGATCAGATCCCACGGGTACTCGCCGGTCGGTACGAGATCGGTGAGCTCATCGGTCGCGGCGGCATGGCCGAGGTGCACATCGGGCGGGACAACCGTCTCTCCCGGCGCGTCGCGATCAAGCTGCTGCGCTCCGACCTCGCCCAGGACTCCACGTTCCAGGCGCGCTTCCGCCGCGAGGCCCAGTCCGCGGCGGCGCTGAACCACCCCAAGATCGTGTCGGTCTACGACACGGGCGAGGACACCCAGACCCTCCCCGACGGCACGGTGCGGCACTCCCCGTTCATCGTCATGGAGTACGTCGAGGGGCACACGGTCCGCGAGCTGCTCAAGGACGGTGCGGCGCTGCCCATCGAGGAGGCCGTCGAGATCACCGAGGGCGTGCTCCAGGCGCTGGAGTACTCCCACCACGCGGGCATCATCCACCGCGACATCAAGCCCGCGAACGTCATGATCACGACCGCCGGCGACGTCAAGGTGATGGACTTCGGCATCGCGCGCGCCGTCGCGGACACCGCCGCGACGATGACGCAGACGCAGGCCGTGGTCGGCACCGCGCAGTACCTCTCCCCCGAGCAGGCGCGCGGCGAGGTGGTCGACGCCCGGTCCGACGTGTACTCCACGGGTGCGCTGCTGTTCGAGCTGCTCACCGGGCGGCCGCCGTTCGTCGGAGACTCCCCGGTCGCCGTCGCCTACCAGCACGTGCGGGAGGAACCGCCGACGCCGAGCTCGGTCGCGGCGGACGTCCCCGAGGAGCTGGACCGGATCACGCTCAAGGCGCTCGCGAAGGACCGCACGGTCCGCTACCAGAGCGCCGAGGAGTTCCGGGCGGACCTCGTCTCGGCTCAGCGCGGCGGTGTCGTGGGCGCACCCGCCGTGGGCGTCATCGCGGCAGCCAACGCGGCGGCCGCGAGCGCGGCCGCCCAGCGCGGCGCCCCCACGCAGATCCTCGGCGGACCGCCCACCGCCACCACCTCGAGCACGCCGCCGGTCCCGCCGGCGGAGGATGACCCGAAGAAGGGTCGGGCCTGGGTCTGGGTCCTCGTGGTCCTGGGGATCCTGCTCGCGGCCGCGATCGTCTGGGCCCTCACGCGCGACACGGGCGAGCCCGACGACACCCCGAGCCCCACCCCCACCGTGACGATGGTCGAGGTGCCGGACGTCGTCGGTGAGACCGAGGCGCAGGCCACCCGCGACCTCCAGGACGTCGGCCTCGTCGCCGTGCCGCAGACCGCGGCGGACGCGACCGTGCCCGCGGGCTCGGTCGTCTCGACCGACCCGGCGGCGGGCGTCTCGATCGCCCAGGGCCTCGACGTCACGATCGTCGTCTCGACCGGCCCGGACGCGCTCGCGGTGCCGGACGTGCTCGGGATGACGGACCAGCAGGCTCAGCAGGCGCTCACCAACGCCGGCTTCACGCCGAAGACGATCATCAAGCAGACCGCCAACAGCGCGACGTTCTCGGCCGGCCAGGTGATGGCGATCGACCCGGGCGTCGGCACGTCCGTCGCCCCGGACTCCCAGTTCACGCTCACCATCGCCACCGGCAAGGTGGACGTCCCGGATTTGACCGGGATGACCCGCGAGCAGGCGCAGCAGGCGCTGCAGGCCGCCAGCCTCACCGGGAACTTCGAGCAGACGCCGAACGGCGACCACGACGCCGACACCGTCATCTCGTGGAACCCGACCGGCTCGGTGGACCGCCTGTCGCAGATCACCGTGCTGATCGCGACCGAGCCGACCGAGGTCGCCACGCCGACGACGCCGCCGACGGGTGAGGCGACCGGGACGCCCTCGCCGGGCCAGCCCGACCCGCCCGGCGGCGGGAACCCGTGACCGACGGGCCGCTGATCGCGCGGATGTGACGAGGAGCCCGGGCCGATGCGGCCCGGGCTCCTCGCGTCTCTCGTCGTTCGCCGTCGCTCGCGTCGTTCGCCGTCGTCCGCCGTCGCTCGCGTCGTTCGCCGTCGTGCGTGGCTGCCGGTCGAGCCCCGCGCGGCCGCTACAGCGCCGCGAGCGGGCGCATGCCCGCGCTGCGCGCGACGGCGTCGGCGTCACCCGTGACGGCGAGCCAGTTCGCGAGCAGCCGGTGACCGCCCTCGGTGAGCACGGACTCGGGGTGGAACTGCACGCCGTACAGCGGCAGGTCGCGGTGCTGGACCGCCATCACCAGCCGGGCGCCGGTCTCGGTCGTCCCGTCGGCGCCGCCGCTCGCGCCATCGGCGCCGCTGCCATCGCCGTCACCGGGACCGGCCACCCACGCCGTCACCTCGAGCACGTCGGGCACGGTCTCGGGGACGACGGCGAGCGAGTGGTAGCGGGTCGCGGTGAACGGCGAGCCGAGGCCCGCGAGCACCCCCTCGCCGCCGTGCGCGACGCGTGAGGTCTTGCCGTGCATGAGCTCGGGCGCGTGCGTGACGGTCGCGCCGTACACCTCGGCGAGCGCCTGGTGGCCCAGGCAGACGCCGAGCATGGGGACACCGGCCCCGGCGCACGCCTCGATCGTACGCATCGAGGCGCCGGCGTCGGCGGGAGCGCCGGGACCTGGCGAGATCAGCACGCCGTCGTACCCGGCGAGGTCCGCCGTCGTGCCCTCGAGGGCGTCGTTGCGCACGACGGTGACGTCGGCGCCGAGCTGCTCGAGGTAGCCGACGATCGTCCACACGAAGCTGTCGTAGTTGTCCACCACGAGGATGCGCGTCATCGGGGTCACTCCACGGTCTGCTGGTCGATGGGCAGGTGCGGCGCGATCGCCGGGAACACCCACAGGAACAGGACGGCGACGACGGCGAGCACGAGCAGGAGCGCCTGCGTCGCCTTGAGCCAGCGCGGGCCGGGCAGGACCCGCCAGATCGCGGCATACATCTCAGCCCTCCCCGGCCAGCTCGGCGGGGCGGCCCGCGTCGCGCGGCACCCAGGACTCCAGCTCACCGTGCACGACGTACCTCTCGCGGGTCGAGAACAGCGGATGGCAGGTGGTGAGCGTGATGGTCGCGGCAGTGGGGGCCGCGCCCGGGTCGCTCGGGTTCGGGGCGATCACGTCCACGTCGGTGGGCGGCACGATCTCGCTCGTCGTCACGCGGTAGACGTACCACGCCTCCGCCGTCTCCACCACGAGCGCGTCGCCCGGCGCGAGCTTGTCGACGGCGTAGAACGGCTTGCCGTGGCTCTGCCGGTGGCCGGCGAGCGCGAAGTTGCCGACCTGGCCGGGCATCGCGGTGCCGGGGTAGTGGCCGATCCCCAACGGGTCCAGCACCGTGGCCCGGTCCACGCCCTCGGTGATCGTGCGCGCGAAGGGGGTGTCGCCGTCGTCCCAGCGCGGGACCCACAGGCGCGCGAACGTCGTCCCCGTCAGCGGCTCGAGCGCGACCGGCGCCTCGCCGGTCCCCGCCGGCGCCACGGTGTCCGGCGAGGGCGGCAGCGTCTCGTCGAGCGTGGCGGACAGCTGCTGCTGGGTCTGGCCGGCCTCGACGTCGGTCCACCACAGCTGCCAGACCACGAACAGGCCGAGGAGCACGCCGAGCGTGATGAGGAGCTCGCCGACGACGCCGACCACGCGGGAGGCGGCCGACGGGCCGGGCGGCCGACGGGCGGCCTCGGGGCGGGCGACGGGCGCGCTCATGCGGGGCCGTCGCCGTCGGTGAGGAGGCTCGCGTGGCTCAGGGTCCGGGTGCCGGTGTAGGCGTCGATCGTGATCTCGTCACGCTCCTGGACCGACCAGCCGAGCCCGAACGCGTCGACGTACTGCTGGTAGACCTCGAGCACGGGATCCTGCTCGAGCGCCTGCGTGAGCTCGTCCACGTCGCCGATCGCCTCGACGACGTACGGCGGGGAGTAGGTGCGCCCGTGCAGGAGGAGGACGTTGCCCACGCAGCGCACGGCGGTGGTGGCCACGACGCGCTGCCCCTGGATCGCGACGGCGTCGGCGCCGCCCGCCCACAGGGCGTTCACCACGGCCTGGATGTCCTGCTGGTGCACCACGAGGTCGTCGGGGTTCTGCGACGTCGCGCCGCTCGGGGCGTCCGAGAGGCTCACGCGGACGCCGGGGCCGGTGAGGGCCTCCAGCCCGGTCTCCAGCGCCTCGGCCGCGGACGGCGCAGCGGGCGCCACGGCGGTGTCCTCCTCGAGCTGGGCCACCTCGGCGCGCAGCTCCTCGACCTCGGCGTTGCGGGTGTCCAGGCGTTCGGTCTCCTGGGCGACGAGGCCACGCAGGTCGTTGGGGCGCGAGGTGTCCTGGGCGGCGAAGACGGAGGCGTTGGTCGCGAACAGGACGCCGGCGACGAAGGCGACGACGCCGACGGCGAGCGACGCGCGCGGAAGACGACGAGCCACGCGCACCACCTCCGAGCCCCCCGACGACCCGTCCAGTGTACGGTGCGCCCCCGCGGACGGGTCGGGCTGCGGTCTCGTCACCGTGCGGCTCCGAGACCGCACCGAGACGGCTCCGGCACGGCCCGGACACGGCTGCGACACGGCCCTGAGCAGCGGTGCACGGCGCCGTCCGGGGCGGCGCGGGCTACCCTGGTGGTCTGCGCGGACCACCGCGTGCGAGCGCTCGTCGAGAGCCCGTGCGCGCGCCCCTCGCCCCGTCCCGACGGCCGTCCACGGCCGCCCGACCCCAGGAGTACGAAGTGCCCGAGTCGCGCACCCGCAAGAAGGCGGCCAAGCCCGCGCCGCTGCCCCTCGCGCCCGGAGCCGAGAAGCCCAACCCGCCGTGGTTCGTGCCGACGTTCGTCACGCTGCTCGTGCTGGGCCTGGTGTGGGTCGTGGTCACGTACGTCTCGAGCTCGCGCTACCCGATCCCAGCGCTCGGCTCGTGGAACCTCGGCGTGGGCTTCGGCCTCATCCTCGTCGGCTTCGGCATGACGATGCGCTGGCGCTGACGCCCTTCCACACACGCGTTCGTCCCCAGCTGGGGACGAACCTGGGGAGAACTACACGGATGTGATTCTCCCCAGGATGGGGACATCCCTGTGGACAGAGGGGGTCCGTGGTCGGCCGGTGCGCCTCGCCCCACAGTCCGTCAGATCGCGAGGCCGGCGCGAGAACGGACGCGCGTCAGCCCGAGACGAGCACGGCGACGGCGACCAGGACCACGGCCACCCCGGCGACGGCGAGCCACTGGAGCGTGGCACCCGAGGTGAGCGACGCACGAGGTGAGGCGAGAGCGCCGGGCTGGTTCGCCGTCGGGCGCGTGGACGATCGTGGCGTGCGCTGCACGGGCAGGTACCCGAAGATCAGGCCGAGGACCGCGCCGACGACCAGCCCGCCGAGGTGGGCCTGCCACGCGACGCCTGCGACCACGAACCCCAGCACGAGGTTGAGCGCGATGACGACGAGGATGCCGCGGGCGTCCCGGCCCAGGCGACGCAGCAGCACCGCGAACGCGGCGAACAGCCCGAAGACCGCGCCCGACGCACCCACGACGGCCGGCGCGTTCGGGCCCGCGATCACGAGGTAGCCGACCGTCCCGCCGAGGGCGGACAGCACGTAGAGGGTGGCGAAGCGCAGGCGGCCGAGGGCCGGCTCGAGCTGGGTGCCCATCAGCCACAGGGCGTACATGTTGAACGCGAGGTGCAGGATCCCGCCGTGCAGCAGCGTGGCGGTGAGGAAGCGGTACGGGTCGGTGAGCCCGAACCGCGGCGCGAACACGAGCTGTCGGAAGACCTCCGCATACACGTCCGGCGCGAGGTAGCGCAGGAGCTCCAGCGCGGTGCACGCCACGATGATCGTGAGCGTCACGACCAGCCGGCCCGGGCGGGAGACCCCGCCGAAGACGGTGCGGGCGACGGGCCGGTTGCGGGCGGCCTCGCGCACGCAGTCCACGCAGTGCACGCCGACCGTCGCTGGTCGCTGGCACTCGGCGCAGACCGGCCGGCCGCAGCGCTGGCACGTCACGTACGAGACGCGGTCGGGGTGGCGCGGGCAGACCGGCTGGCCGGCAGCGGGCTGGCCGGGCTGGCCGGGCTGGCCGGGCTGGCCGGGCTGGCCCGGCAGGCCCCAGCCGCCCGCGGCCCCGCCCGAGGGGTACGGCCGGCCGTAGCCGCCGGGCGGGCCGCCGGTCGCGCTCATCCGCGCGTCAGTCCTCGACGATGTCGATGCTGGAGATGACGACGTCCTTGACGGGCTTGTCGCCGGGGCCCGTGGTCGCGGACTCGATCGAGTCGACGACGGCGCGGCTCGCCTCGTCCGTCACCTTGCCGAAGATGGAGTGTTTGCCCTGCAGCCAGGGCGTCGCGACGGTGGTGATGAAGAACTGGGACCCGTTCGTGCCCTTGCCGGTGAACCGGTCCTTACCGGCGTTCGCCATGGCGAGCAGGTACGGGTCGCGGAAGGTGAGCTCGGGGTGGATCTCGTCGTCGAACGTGTAGCCCGGGCCGCCACGGCCGGACCCGAGGGGGTCGCCGCCCTGGATCATGAAGTCGGGGATGACCCGGTGGAAGATCGTGCCGTCGTAGAGCGGACGGCTGGTGCGCTGGCCCGTCGCCGGGTCGGTCCACTCCTTGGCGCCCGTGGCCAGGGCCGTGAAGTTGCGGACCGTCTTCGGGGCGTGGTGCGGCAGGAGCTCGACCGTGATGTCGCCTGCGGACGTGTGAATGATCGCGTGCATCCTGCGATTCTCCCAGACTCTTCCTCCGGGTGAGGCGGGCGACGACCTCAGGGAGGACGGTGGGTGCGTGCGGGAGCGTGGTCCGGGCGGCAGTGCCCACGTCGGGGTCCCCGACGGGGGAGCGTCCTGCGGCGCCTCCCGTGTGCACGCGCGCAGGTGGGGTGGCACGATAGACGACACGCGCACACCCGCGCGGAACGCGTACCGCGGGCGTCTCCTCGCCCGCACCACACGCTCGACCAGCAAGGAGCAGCCACATGGGACGTAAGGTTCACGTCGATCCCGACGAGGTCCGCGAGCAGGTCAACGAAGCAGGCCGTCAGGCGAAGGCGCTGGCCGAGCAGGGCGTGGAGTGGGCGACACCGCGCATCGAGGCCGCGGTCGGCTGGGCCGCCCCGCGCATCGAGCAGGCCTGGCGCCAGGGCGTCCAGGCCGCCGCGCCGAAGGTGGAGACCGCCGCCTCCAAGGCGTCCGGTCTCGCCGACGTCGCCGCCGTCAAGACCAAGGTCGCCACCGACTCCGCGCACGACGCGCTCGTCGAGATCATCATCCCGAAGATCGTCGCCGCGATGCAGGACGCCGCCCGCGCCGCCGCCGAGGCCACCGAGGGTGCGGCCGGCGCCGCCTCCGCGAAGCTGGACGACGCCGCCGCGGCACTGTCGGGCAAGGCCGGCGACGCCGCCTCGGCGCTCTCCGGCAAGGCCGAGGAGCTGGCCGCGAAGGTCGCCGCCGCCGGTGAGCCCGCGCGCAAGACCCACGGCGTGGGCAAGACGCTCGGCTGGATCGCGGCGGGCGCCGCGACCGCCGCCGCCGGCTACCTCGTGTGGCGCCGCACCCAGCCGCTCGACGACCCGTGGGCCGAGGAGTACTGGGAGGACGCCGACTCCGGCGACGTCTCGGAGTCCGAGGCCGTCGACGCGCTCGTCGACGCCGTCGCCGAGGCGGAGGCGGAGGCCGAGTCCGGCGCCGAGCAGGTCGCCGACGCGGTGGCCGACTCCGACGCGGCTTCGGCCGCCGAGGACGCCGTCGCCGAGGCCGAGGCGATCACCGAGGAGGCCGCCGAGGGCGTCGAGGGTTCGACCGGTGACGACTCCGCGAGCGAGGGCGAGACGGGCGACGGCGAGCAGCCGCCGAGCCGGTCGCGTCGCCGCAAGTCCACCGAGGGCGACGGCGAGCCCTCCTCCGAGGGCTGACGCCCTCGCCCGACGCACCATCCGCGAACGCCCCGCTCCCTCCGGAGCGGGGCGTTCGCCGTCGTGCGCGTGTCTGTCGCCTGGATAGGAGAGGCGACGGCGTGGCCTCCCGCCGCTGGATGTGAGCTGTGTCACATTTCGGGTCCCCGGTGTATCGAACCGGAGTGCTGACGGCACGTAGTGGGTGTGGCCGGACGACATCCGTCGACCGCCGGGCCACGTGCGGAGGGAGATCGATGACGACCACCGAGGATCCGGCGTCGAGCATCGCGCCGATCGGGCCCGCCGCGCTGCCCACGCTCGATGAGCAGCGCTCGCGCCGGCGCGAGGAGCTGCTCCTGCTGCTGGGCCGGGCCCGTGCCGCGCACCGTGCGCGACGACGGCTGCGGATGGCCGGGCTTGGCGAATCGCTGGTGCCGCCGGACCGACGGGAGTCGTGACCCCGGGCGGACGAGCACGCCCGGCGGCTGGCTCCGAGGCATCGTCCGCGGCTGTCGAGCTCGCGCGACGGAGAAGAGAAGGGTGGAAGCAATGGAGCGTTGCGGGAACAGGCGACCACGGGTTGAGGCTCGTTTCCGCGTGGAGTCGAGGCGTTCGCGGGGATGCCGAGGCCGACGGCGAGGCTGACGACCCGCTGATCGGGGTGTCGGCGGAACCAAAGAGGCTCTTCGGACATCCGGTGGGGAGATGGGGTGTCGGCGCGGTAGTCCGGGGGTAGGTGGTCGAGGTCCCCGATGATCAGTAGCGACCAAGCAACTGTTCGTTCCGGAGACCTCGACGTTGACCAACGCTACGGGGTGCCCTGCGGCACCCGCGACCACGGGTCCATGCTCGCGCTGTGACGTGCTGCTCGGCTTGCCGGGCGTGCAGGTCGAGGCGGTGGAGCGCGAGGCAGACCTGCTCGCGGTGACGGTCTCGACGCCGTGGCGTCTGATGGGCTGTCCCGACTGCGCTGTCGTGGCTGCGAGCCGCGGCCGTCGGATGCGGCGCCTTCACGATGTTCCCCACGCCGGGGCACGCGTGGAGCTGCTCTGGCGGCAACGATTGTGGCGCTGCCCTGATCTCGGGTGCCCGCGCGGGATGTTCAGCGAGCAGGTCCCGAGTCTGGTCCCGGCGCGGGGATCGGTCACGACCCGCGCGATCGGGTGGGCGATCGAGCAGCTCCGGCGTGAGCACGCCACGATCAGCGGGCTGGGACGCCAGCTCGGGATCGCGTGGAAGACGGCCTGGCTCGCGATCAGGCCCGAGCTGGAGCGGCTGGCAGCTGATGAGTCCCGGTTCGCCGGGGTCACCTCGCTCGGGGTCGATGAGCACATCTGGCACCACGGCGACCCCCGCAGGAAGGGCCCCAAGGAGCTGACCGGGATGGTCGACCTGACCCGCGACGAGAACGGCCGCCCTCACGCCCGACTGCTGGACCTGGTGCCGGGCCGGTCGAAGAAGGCCTACGCCGACTGGCTCACCCAACGAGGAGAAGCATTCCGGGCCGGGATCGGTGTCGCGGCACTGGATCCGTTCGGAGGCTACAAGAGCGCGATCGATGACGAGCTCGCCGACGCCGTCGCGGTCCTGGACGCCTTCCACGTCGTGAAGCTCGGCACCCAGGCCGTGGACGAGGTCCGACGAAGGGTCCAGCAAGACACCACCGGGCATCGTGGCCGCAAGGGCGACCCGCTCTACGGCATCCAGCGCCTGCTGCGAGCCGGGGCAGAGAACCTCACCGACAAGCAGCTCAACCGCCTCGCGGCCGCGATCGAGGCCAATGACGCTCACCAAGAGGTCTACATCGCCTGGCGCTGCGCCCAGGACCTCCGAGCCGCCTACCGCACCAGGGACACCACCCACGGCCGGGCACTGGCCGAGCAGACCCTGACCACCTTCCACACCTGCCCAATCCCGGAGATCGCGCGACTGGGACGCACCCTGCGCAGATGGCGCGAGGCGTTCCTGGCCTACTTCACCACCGGCCGCGCGAACAACGGCGGCACCGAAGCCATCTGTGAGTGTCTACCTGGCTGGTCCGGGACCGGCTGGTCAGGATGGTTCCGGTCGCGCTGAACAGCGTGTGACTCTCGAAGCAATTGGCCCGCTTCGGCGGTGCTCTTCCGTTGAATTGTCCACGCTGGGAAGCGCGGCCGGCACCGTCCGGCCCACCTCGGTGACCTGATCAGGAGACTGTCCGACCCCATCTAGATTCACGGGGTCGTGGCCCATCACAGATATGCCCCGACGTGACCTCTACCCGGGCCGGTGCCGGCCGCTTGGCGACCGAGACATCACATCCCCGTCACGAGGAAGGAACGTCGATCACCATGTCGATCGTCGCGCACACCCGCCCATTCGTCATCGGCGTAGACGCCCACGCCCGAACCCATGCACTCGCCGTGCTGGCCTGCCCGACCGGAGAGGTCCTCGATGAGGCACAGTTCCCAGCGACGACTGCCGGCCTTGCCCGTGCCGTCGCCTGGGTCGCACGCCGCACCGGCGCGGACCTCGACGCGCTCTGGGTCATCGAGGGCGTCGGCACCTACGGCGCCCGCCTGGCGCGTGCAGCTGCCGATGCTGGGTACGCCGTGGCCGAGGCACCACGGATGAACGCTCGCGCCAACCGCGGCGTGGGCAAGTCCGACCCCCTGGACGCTCGCCGGATCGCTCAAGCAGCCCTCCCGCTCGACCACACCCAGCTGCGTCTGCCGCGCACCGACGAGGGAGCCCGGGCCGCCCTGCGGATCCTGATCGCCTCCCGCGACCACATCACCAACGAGCGCACCGCCGCGATCAACGCCCTGATCGCGCTGCTGCGGGTCGTCGACCTGGGGATCGATGCCCGAGGCACCCTCAACACCGGCCGGATCAGCGAGATCGCCGCGTGGCGCGCCCGCGCCGAGGAGCTCTCCATCGGCGTCGCCCGCGCCGAGGCCGTCCGCCTCGCCAAGCGTGTCCGCACAGCCGACAGGGAGCTGGGCGACCTCACCCGCCAGATGACCGCCCTGTTGAACGAGAGCCCCGCCGCGGGCCTGCTGGACCAGCCGGGCATCGGACCCGTCACCGCCGCGATCGCCTACGCTGCGTGGTCGCACCCCGGCCGGATCCGCTCCGAAGCCGCCTTCGCCAGCCTGGCCGGCGTCAACCCCATCCCGGCCTCATCCGGCAACACCGTTCGACACCGTATCAACCGCGGCGGCGACCGACGCCTCAACCGCGCCCTGCACATGGCCGTCGTCACCCGCATGCGCATGGACCCCGAGACCCGCGCCTACGTCGACAAGCGCACCGCGCAGGGGCGCACCCCGCGCGAGATCCGCCGCTCGCTCAAGCGCTACCTCGCCCGTCAGATCTACAGGCAACTCAACGCCACGATCACACCTGCGGCGGCTGCTTGACATACATAGGAGATTCAACGGGATCATCGAACTCGCACGCCGCCTCGCCCGCGGCTACCGCAACCGCGACAACTACCGACTACGCATGCTCCTCGCCGCCGGCGGACTCACCCCCTGACCCCCACCGGATGTCCGAAGAGCCACCAAAGAAGCGACCTCGAACACGGCTCACGGAGAGCGAAGTGGACGCTATGCGAACAGCCCGAGCTGCCGGTGTCAGCGTGACCACATTGGCGCGCCGCTTCGGCGTTCACCGCGGCACGATCTGGGCGAAGACGCGGTCCAACTAACGGGGTTTCGGGACGAGATGTCCGAGATGAAGATACTCAAGCGCGTAGTCTTGCATCTGCCGCGGGTACAGCGTCGCATCGTCATCCAGCGCGAATCGTGCGGGGCCGAGGCGATCCGCTGGCGTCGCAGCAAGAAGCTCATTGAGGAGAGGAATGCCCTCGGCTTTCAAGAGATTCACAGCAGTTTCCGGTCGAAGGAATAGCCAGTCCGGTCCTGCAAGGTCAATGCCAACAAACTTCGTCCAGCCCGCAGCGGTGAATGTGTCGATGATCTCTCGGTGCCCATTCGACTCGAGCGTCAGGATTGCCTTAGTGTGAGCTGGGTCTCCTTGGTGGGGCGCTGAAGTACCGACGTCTGGCATGCGCTTATGGATGGTGTTGCGGAAAGCCCGAATTGCCTGGAAGTAAAGATCGCCAGGTGTCCCGTCGTCCATGAGCTCCGCTGCGCGGGGTGCGACTAGACGGACTGAATCACGGAAGCGCCTGCGCTGCCACGCCATTGCCGGATAGTTGGTCTGGCCGCTGAGAAGCCCGTTGATGATCGCAATGGCGTCGAACGCTCCGACCATCTGGATGTAGGTTAGCGTCGTTGCTTCGAGAAGTTCGTCCAATCGGTCAAGCGAGAAGTCGCTGTCCTCAGTTAGCCGCGCAAGCCGGGTGCTCCACACGATGACTCGGGTGACTCGTCGCAAGATCGAACTCGCCAGATTCGCAATCTCACTATGTGCAGTGTTCTGGTGGTCAAGGTGGTGCCACACGCTCGCCCAATCTGGGATGATCGCACGCGCGCCCGCGTCCGCAAGCCGCTCGTCACTCAGCGTTCGCAGATCGAGTCCGTAGAGGGGATGCCCTTGTGACAGGTTCTCTAGTCGTTGTGGGCAAGGAGCGTGCAGGAACATCTCATCCCCAGCCGGGGTAGTTGATTGGCATTGGTGAATCTGCAACCGACATGTCAAGCGTACGGTCCGAGGAAGCGTTCGCCGTTGTAGTGGATCATGTGGGTCGGGTGGTCGGCGCACCAGACTTCGGATTCCCAGGCGATCTTGTCGACGTACTTGCGGAACTCTGCCCGGTCGGGGAAGCACGAGACGTAGACAAGGCCTGCCGTTGACTGTGCGAACAGGTCGGCGAGTTCGGCTTGGCGTTTCGAGTCGACGGGGCCGTGTGAGCTTGCTGCTTCCAGGAGCACGAGCCAGTTGCGGTCGGGGAGGTAGATGACGAGGTCGGGCATCTTGCCGTGCTCGTCGACCTCGACGTTGAGCGAGGACAGCGTCTCTCGTTCGAAGAGTGCCCACTTGTCGCCAGCATCGCCGATGTAGAGCACTTGCCCACCGGGCGTGAAGCGCGGGCAGAAGTCTTCGACCATGGCTTTGAGGAGCACGTTCTGCCCGCCGGGCGTCAGGGTGAAGATCGAGCCGTCCGGGAGTGTCAGCGGGATGCGATCCATCTCGCGCGCGGCCGCGTAGCGTGCTTTGAGGCCGGGCAGGTCAGCAAGGTATCGGTCGGTTGTAGATTGCCAGGCGTCGGTGCCGTAGGCGCGCAACACGTCCAGCGCCTCTCCTGTGACCTGGTAGTTCCACTTGGGCGAGTTCACGGGGCGTTGCGGCTCGTCAGGGTTCTGGACGACGAGTTGTGCTTCCACGAACTGGTGGAGCGTGAACCGGCGGACGGTCTCACGAGTGTTCGGCGCGTAGTCCTTGCCGTACTCGTCGCGGATGAAGTCCATGATCGCCCGGGTTCCGAGCATCGGGTTGGCTGCATCTGCCCATGACTCAGCGGGTGTGAGCCGCAGGAGGGCCAGGAGCACGAGCGCGGAACGCTCGTTGCTGCGCTCCGCATCCATGCCGAGCGTCTCCAGGGCGATACGGGCGTCTTCGACTCGTTCGTAGGCGTCGTTGCTCAGCTCGCTCATGCTGCGATCAGCTCCTTCACAAGCGAGTCGACCTCCTTCTGCGACACGACGGAGTTCTTCCCGAGACAACGCAAGGTCTCGATGGCAGGGAACCGTAAAGTGCGCAGGTCGGTGGCGTTGACCTGCGTATGGCCCGAGAAGGTGCGGAAGAACTTATCGATCACGGATGAGTTGAGCCAGACAGCGAGGCCTCTTGCGAGCTCTTCGTCCAGCCCGCGACCTCCGATGTGGAACACGTTGAGGTGGTTCTCGAAAGCTACTTCACCAGGGTTGTCGTTGGGTGACCAGACTGATGCCACGATCCGTCGGCGCTCTTCCTTCGCACTGAATCGCTTGACGACGGTGTACCAGCCCTCCGGCAAAAGCATTGCCCGATCCTTGTCACTGGTCGGTTGGAACCACTGTGGCTTGCGAATTGGTCGCGGCCAGAGCACTCCGCCGTCACGGAGATTGCCAGGATAAATCAGCGGAACCGCGCCAGGCAGTTCGACGCCGCTAAGCGCCTGGCGTGAACGGAAGTCCACTACCCGGCCGGTCGAGACCTGAACACCAATGTCCGTCAGTGTGCAAGGCTGAGCCAGCACCAGTTCGGCAACCATGGTGTCGTCTGCGTCGGTCGCCAGCCGAATGAATCGGTTGGGATCATCAGGAAAGACCACGTCGTTGTAGGGAACGACGCGAGAGGCGATGTCGTCGGTATGGTCGCGGCTCACCGAGAGTTCAACGACACCGGGAGCGGCTCCCCGAGTTCCGCAGAAGATGACGTTCTCCTGGAGTACACCCGTGTCGGCGAAGACGGTAGAGCGGGAGTCGAACACGTGTACCCGGTCGAGCGCGATCGAGTCGAGCAGGTGGGCGCGGAACGCTCCGAAGTACGGGCCGTTGAAGAATGATCTGGGTGTGATCGCGACGATCTGCCCGCCGGGCCGCAGTGCTGCGACAGATAGGGCAAGGAACGCAGCGTAGAGGTTCGGAGCATCGACTCCAGCCGCCCGCATGGCGGTTCGGTGTGAACTTGACACCGCCAGCTTTCCGTAAGGCGGGTTCTCGATCACTAGATCGAACTGCGCTTCCAGATTGAGTGAGGCATCCAAGCCAGTGGAATCGAGAATGAAGTCCGCCTCTACAGACTCGGCCACTACTCGACCTTCCCCAGCGCGCTCACACTCGGCGAGGGTTGCCTGAAGGTGTGGCAGCACGGCAGGATCGCGTTCAATCGCGACGATCTCTACCGACAGCTCCGGCTGTTCTGCCAACACGCGGCGCACCAAAGCTGCGGTGAGCATGCCGGAGCCGGCTCCAGGATCGAGCACGCGCAGTGTGCCGGTCGATGGCAGGCTCGGCAGGGAGGCGATCAGTTGAGCGGCGGCAGCGGGGGTGAAGAACTGTCCCAGGTCGCTCTGCGTGCGCGCGTCGAGACCGCCGAGGGCGGTGACTCGCTCGACCTCGGCGATGCCTAGGAGGTCTGTCGCCAACACGCTCTCATCGTATCTGGGACCACCGACAGCGACCGGGGAGCACGCCGAGCGCTACTGGTCAATCGCTCCCCATCGGCGGATGCCGCCGGGTCATGAGCTGCATGTTGCGCCTGTGTTTGTTCCTCAGCGTCGACTCGTCGGGCGCAGCAGGGCGACGGTCATCGGCTGCTGCACGCTTCACGAGCGCCTCGTAGAGGACTTCGACGTTGTTGTAGAAATCCCAGAACCGTGACTGAGCCGGGCTGAACGCTTCGTAGTTCTGGTCAGCGACGTTGTCGATCAGCACCCACATGGCCTGGACGAGAGCATCGTTGTCGTAGAGCACGGCATCGATGCAGTCGCTCCTCGGATGAGGTACCTCGATGCGGCGCTCCCGCACCTCGGTGACGACCTTCTCGACTACCTGCACCTTCACCGCACCGTCTCGGTGGGCGCGACGGTCTTCGTAGGCGGCCTTCCGGCAGGCGGGCGAGCAGTACAGGCGCGGCCTGCCTGTGGGCTTCACTTCCTTGAGCTTGGTGCCGCACCTGGCGCAGGTGGTTGGCAGCTCGACCCGACGTTCGACCCGGACGGTTCGGTCGCGACGGCGCTGCTCCGCCTGCTTCCGTTCACGGAGCCGTGCAGCCCGGTTGGCGTTGATCTCGCTGAGCAGCACGATCACGCGCTTCCGCTCCGCCCGCACCGTGGAGTCAGGTTCGTCCCGATCGACCGCGGCAAGTTTCTTGAGTACGCGCCTGTTCAGGGTCGGGAGCGCCAGGGTCGCTTCGAGTAGCTCGGCCTCGTCGCCCGATTCGAGCGCGGCGACCCAGCGGGAGTAGCGACCGTTGAAGTCGGTCGCTGAGGGGTCGTAGCGTTTGGTGGCCATGTTCTACGGTACGTCGGGTTTCGTCACCGACGTAAGTGTCCAGTCCTCGATCTGCAAGATGCGTGTGACCTCAAAGTGGAGACGGGCGGACGGGCGAAGGTGTGCATCGTGTGGAGGCCCGTGCACCTGCCTGGCATGCGAGGCGACGAGAGGAATCTGAGGCTGCGGGTGACGCGGCGCGAGGAGCCTGACCTCGGCACGCTGATCGAGTGGGTGCTGGGCATCGCCGAGGCTCGTCACCGCGCCTGGGTGAACGGCGAACCCGACCCCTACGGGCTTCCACCGCCCGAGGACCTGGCGTCTGCGCGCCACTGAGTTCTTCGTTCTGTCAGGGGTGCGCGAGAGGATCGACACCAAGAAGCACCCCGGCAAGGAGGCCCACCATGAGCACCGCGACACTCGACACCACGACGTCCGAGCGGGCCGCCGAGACCCCTGTCATGCTGGCTGTGTCCTACCTCCGCGTCTCGACGCGGGAGCAGGCCGAGCGCGGCGGCACCGAGGAAGGCTTCTCGATCCCCGCCCAGCGCGAGGCCAACGCGAGGAAGGCCGACGAGCTGGGCGCGCGGATCGTGCGCGAGTTCATCGACGCCGGAGAATCAGCGCGCTCAGCGGATCGCGACGGGCTACAGGACATGCTGGCGTTCATCGCCGCGTCGCGGGTGCAGTTCTGCATCGTGCACAAGCTCGACCGGCTCGCCCGCAACCGCGCCGACGACGTGAAGATTCACGAAGCTCTCATCAGCGCAGGTGTCACGCTCGTGTCGGCGACGGAGTCCATCGACCAGACGCCTTCGGGGATGCTCGTCCACGGCATCATGTCCTCGATTGCGGAGTTCTACAGCCGCAACCTCGCCACCGAAGTCACCAAGGGCCTGTCGCAGAAGGCCGCGCAGGGCGGCACCCCGATGCGCGCACCGGTCGGCTACCTTAACGTCCGCCGGACCGACGAACAAGGCCGCGAGGTGCGCACAGTCAAGGTCGATCCCGAACGTGCCCCACTGATCGCGTGGGCGTTCGAGCAGTACGCCAAGGGCGAGGGTTCCGTGACTGCGCTGCTCCGCGACCTCACGGCGCGAGGCCTGGTGTCGGTGCCGTCGCCAAAGCGTCCGTCGAAGCCGCTGGGGAAGAATGCCCTCTACCGGGTGTTGACGAACCCTTACTATGCCGGAGTCATCCGCTACAAGGGAGCACTTCACCCTGGCCCGCACGAGCCCATCGTGGAGCCCGCTCTGTTCGATCAGGTGCAATCGCTGTTGAAGGCGCGCAACGCGCACGCAACCCGACACGTCCAGCACGCCCACCACTTGAAAGGGCTGCTGCACTGCGGAACCTGCGGGTCGAGAATGCTGCTCGACTTCGCGACCAACCCGCGCGGCACGACGTACGCCTACTTCGTCTGCTCAGGCCGGGCTGCGAAGAAGACCACCTGCACCCGCCGTGCCGTGCCCGTGCAGGTCGCGGAACGGCTCGTAGCGGACTCCTACGCCAACATCACGATCAGCGAAGATGACTACCGCCACCTTGCCGCCGAGGTCGACTCGGCGTTCGACAAGCGGAGTTCGGGCAGGGATCAGAAACTTGCTGATCTGACGGCGAACCGGGCCAGGCTTGAAGCCGAGTCCGACAAGCTCCTCGCCGCGCACTTCGCTGACGCAATCGACCTACCCACGCTGAAACGGCACCAGGACCGCATCCGCACGGGCCTAACAGACATCGAGCAGCGTCTCAATGAACACGATGAGAAGCACACCGGAAAGCGGGCGTTCCTTCACGACTCACTCCGGCTCCTGACCAACGCGCAACATGCCTACGCTCGATCCGGCGATGCCGACCGGAGGCTCGCAAACCAGGCGTTCTACACGCGCCTCGAGATCACCGAAGACGAGCAACTACGCCCGCACCTCGCGGAACCCTTCGCAACGATCATCAACGAAGCAGCCGAAGGCAAGAAGACCAAACGGGAACACTCCACATCTTCCGATGTCGCGTGTTCCCGCAAGACACTTTGGGTGGAGCCTAGGGGACTCGAACCCCTAACCCCCTGCTTGCAAAGCAGGTGCGCTACCAATTGCGCCAAGGCCCCGTCGGCCCGAGGTGGGCCGGTGGATCGTCACTCGACCGGGTCGGTGACCTCTCGCCACAGGTCGCGCTCGGCCTGCTCGGCCGAGACCTCACGCCAGACCAGGTACCCGAGGCCGGCAAGGGCCGCCAGCACGAGCAGACGCTTCATCGTGACCTCCTGGAGGGGAGAGTGTGGGCCTACCGCGACTCGAACGCGGGACCTCTTCCTTATCAGGGAAGCGCTCTAACCGACTGAGCTATAGGCCCGTGGCGTGCTCGACATCTGCCGCACGCGCCGGTCGAGATTACCCCACTCCGGGCCCGCTCCCCAAACCGAGGGCTCGTGGGAGGCGCGAGCGAGGCTGGGCCGCGCTCGAGCCCCGTGACGCCAGAGCGACTCTGCGTGACGCGAGAGCGACTCGTCGCGGGGTCGGCGGAGCTCGACGCTCGCTGACCAGCGCCGACGCAACGGCGGCCGGCCCGAGCTCGCGGGTCAGTCGCTGTGGCGGAACGGACAGTCGCTGTGGCGTCACGGAGCGCCGCGTAGGACGGCGATGGGCTCCCGGATCGACGGCCGCGCCCGGGCCCGCCCGGCACCGGTCAGGTCTCGATCCACAGGCAGAACGGGTGCCCCACCGGGTCCAGCAGCACGCGCACGTCCTCCTGCGGCTGCCACTCGGCCAGCCGTGCACCGAGCGCGAGCGCCCGCTCCACGCCGCGCGCCAGGTCCGTCACCTCGACGTCGAGGTGCAGCTGCATCTGCTGGTCGCCCTCACCCGCGGGCCAGACCGGCGCGACGTACCGCTCCTCGCGCTGGACCGACAGCCCCATCCCCGACGGCGGACGGACCGTCACCCACGTCGGGTCGGCGACGGTGACCGTCCACCCGAGCAGCTCGCCGTAGAAGCGCGCGAGCGCCTCGGGATCGGGGGCGTCCAGCACGGCGGCCGTCGCGCGGAACAGGGGCTCGCCGTCGTCGCTCATGGCCCCAGCCTGCGCCCGCACCCTTCCGCCGACAAGACCTCCCGCCAGGCCCGTGCGCACGCGCGGAGACGTCGAGGGCCGTGCGCACGCGCGGAGACGTCGAGGGCCGGCCACCGCATCGGTGGCCGGCCCTCGACGACAGCACGCGCGCGACGGCGCAGCGAACCTCAGTCGTCCGTCAGCGTCATGTGCAGCCCGCCCACGAGCGCGGCCACGATGTTGTAGATGAAGGCGCCGAGCGTGGTCAGCGCCGTGATGAGCGCGACGTTGATGATCGCGACCACGGTGGCGAGCGACATCACGTTCTTCAGCCGCAGGTACTCCAGCACGACGCCGAACTGCTTCGTGGCGTCCAGGTCGGTGAAGAGCGACTCGAGGTCGGCGAACACGCCCATCGAGTCGACGACCTTCCAGGCGACGGCGGCCGCGACGACCGTCACGATGCCGAGCGCCACGGACAGCAGGAAGCCGAGCTTCATGACCGACCACGGGTCCACCCGGGAGACCGACAGGCGCACCCGGCGCGGGCCGCCGGGAGCCGGTCGGGGCGCCGGCTTGGGCGCGGGCCGCGACCCGGTCGACGACGTGGCCGTCGAGCGGTCGCCGGTCGACCGGTCGCTCGTGGTCGACGACGACGCGGGCGCAGTCGCCGGGTCGGCCTCGAGGGTCCCGCTCACGGGACCCGAGCGCACGCTCTGCTTGGCGGACGTGCGCACGGGGGTGGTCGCCGTCGGGGCGTCACCGGTGGTGGGGCCGGACGTGGGCTGGCTCATCGCGTCTCTTCCTCGTCATCGTCCGCGCCGGCGGGCTCCTCGGTCAGGGCGGTCCCAGCAGGCGCGGCAACGGTCGGTGCCGACGCTACGCCATCGGTCCCGGCCGCCTCCGGCGACGGCGTGGAGCCGTCGGCAGCCTGCACCGAATCCTCACGCACCGCGCCGGGCGCGTCCACCGCCTCGCCGTCGGGCGCCTCGCCGTCGGGCGCCTCGGCCTCCACGACCTCGGCCCGCTCACCGAGCGCGACGGCGATGATGCGGTCGCCGTCGTCCGGTTTGGCGAACGTGACGCCCTGGGTGTTGCGGCCGGTGAGGTTGACCTCGGCCACCGCGGAGCGCACCACCTTGCCGCGCTCCATGATGACGAGCACCTCGTCGGCCTCGTCGGTGACGAGCGCGCCGACCAGGTGGCCGCGCGCCTCGACGACGTTCGCGACCTTGATCCCCAGACCACCGCGGCCCTGCAGCCGGTACTCCGACAGCAGCGTGCGCTTGGCGAAGCCGCCCTCGGTGACCGTGAACAGCGCGGCACCCTCGCGCACCACGTCCATCGCGAGCAGCTCGTCCTCGGCCCGGAACTTCATCCCGGTCACGCCCGACGTCGCCCGCGCCATCGGGCGCAGCGCGTCGTCGTCGGCGGTGAACCGGATCGACTGGCCCTCGCGCGACACGAGCAGCAGGTCGTCGTCCGCGTTCGCGAGGCGAGCCGACACGACCTCGTCCACCTCGCCGCCCGAGTCCGTGCGCAGGTTGATCGCGATGACGCCGCCCGTGCGGGCGGAGTCGTACTCCGCCAGGCGGGTCTTCTTCACGAGGCCGCGGCGCGTGGCGAGCACGAGGTAGTCCGCGGCGTCGTAGCCGGAGATGGTGAGGACCTGGGCGATCTCCTCCCCCGGCTGGAACGCGAGCAGGTTCGCGACGTGCTGGCCCTTCGCGTCGCGGCCGCCCTCGGGCAGCTCGTAGCCCTTGGCGCGGTACACCCGGCCGAGGTTGGTGAAGAAGAGCAGCCAGGAGTGCGTCGTCGTGACGAAGAAGTGCTCCACGACGTCGTCCTCGCGCAGCTGTGCGCCGCGCACGCCCTTGCCGCCCCGGCGCTGCGCACGGTAGGCGTCGGTGCGGGTGCGCTTGGCGTAGCCGCCACGGGTGATGGTCACGACGATGTCCTCGACCGGGATGAGGTCCTCGACGTTCATCTCGCCGTCGAACGGCAGGATCGTGGTGCGGCGGTCGTCGCCGTACTTGTCCACGATCGCCGCGAGCTCCTCCGACACCACGGTGCGCTGGCGCGCCGGGCTCGCGAGGATCGCCTGGTACTCGAGGATCTCGGACTCGAGCGCCTGGAAGTCGGCGAGGATCCGCGCGCGCTCGAGCGCGGCGAGGCGGCGCAACTGCATGTCGAGGATCGCGGTGGCCTGCACCTCGTCGATGTCGAGCAGCTCCATGAGGCCCGTGCGGGCCTCGTCCGCCGACGGCGAGCGCCGGATCAGCGCGATGACGTCGTCCAGGGCGTCGAGCGCCTTGAGCAGCCCGCGCAGGATGTGGATCCGCTTCTCGGCGGCGTCCAGCAGGTACTGCGTGCGCCGCACGACGACCTCGACCTGGTGGTCGACCCAGTGCCGGATGAACGCGTCGAGGCTGAGGGTGCGCGGCACGCCGTCGACGAGCGCGAGCATGTTCGCGCCGAACGTCTCCTGCAGCTGCGTGTGCTTGTAGAGGTTGTTGAGCACGACCTTCGCGACGGCGTCGCGCTTGAGCACGATGACGAGGCGCTGGCCGGCGCGACCGGAGGTCTCGTCCCGGAGGTCGGCGATCCCGGAGACCTTGCCCTCGCGGACCAGCTCGGCGATCTTGGCGGCGAGCCGGTCGGGGTTGACCTGGTAGGGCAGCTCGGTGACGACGAGGCACTGCCGGCCCTGCAGCTCCTCCACCTCGACGACGGCGCGCATCGTGATCGAGCCGCGACCCGTGCGGTAGGCGTCCTCGATGCCCTTGACGCCGAGGATCTGCGCACCCGTGGGGAAGTCCGGGCCCTTGATGCGCAGCATGAGCGCCGCGAGCAGCTCGTTGTTGGTCGCCTCGGGGTTCTCCAGGAACCACTGGGCCCCGGACGCGACCTCGCGCAGGTTGTGCGGCGGGATGTTCGTCGCCATGCCCACGGCAATGCCGGCGCTTCCGTTCACCAGCAGGTTCGGGAAGCGTGCCGGCAGCACGACCGGCTCGCGCGTGCGGCCGTCGTAGTTCCAGTCGAAGTCGACGGTGTTCTTGTCGATGTCCCGGACCATCTCCATGGCCAGGGGCGCCATCCGGCACTCGGTGTACCGCGGCGCGGCAGCGGCGTCGTCGCCGGCCGAGCCGAAGTTGCCCTGCCCCGCCACCAGCGGGTAGCGCAGCGTCCACGGCTGCACGAGGCGCACGAGGGTGTCGTAGATCGCGCTGTCGCCGTGCGGGTGGTAGTTGCCCATGACGTCGCCGACGACGCGCGTGCACTTGGAGAACGCCGAGTCCGGACGGTAGCCGCCGTCGTACATCGCATAGAGCACGCGGCGGTGCACGGGCTTGAGGCCGTCGCGCACCTCGGGCAGCGCGCGGCCCACGATCACGCTCATCGCGTAGTCGAGGTAGCTGCGCTGCATCTCCAGCTGCAGGTCGACCTGCTCGATGCGGCCGTGGTTGTGCGGCGCGCCGTCGCCGGGCTCGGGGGTGGTGGGCTCGTCGTCGCGAGGGGGCTGGGTCACGGTGGTCCGTTTCTGTGGCGGTGGGGTTCCCGACGGCGTCACCCGGCCGGGTGGTCCGCGCGCCGTGCGCGCGGGGCGGCCGGGCGGACGCCTAGATGTCGAGGAACCGCACGTCGCGGGCGTTGCGCTGGATGAAGGAGCGGCGGGACTCCACGTCCTCGCCCATGAGGATGGAGAAGATCTCGTCGGCGGCCGCGGCCTCACCGATCGTGACCTGCTTGAGGATGCGCGTCTCCGGATCCATGGTGGTCTCCCACAGCTCGGAGTAGTTCATCTCGCCGAGACCCTTGTAGCGCTGGATCCCGCCCTCCTTGGGCAGGCGGTGGCCGGCCGCGAGCCCGGCATCGCGCAGCGCGTCGCGCTCGCGGTCGGAGTAGGCGTAGCCGTGGGGCGCGTTCGTCCACTTCAGCTTGTACAGCGGCGGCGCGGCGAGGAAGACGTGGCCGTTCTCCACGAGCGGGCGCATGTAGCGGAACAGCAGCGTGAGCAGCAGCGTGCAGATGTGCTGGCCGTCGACGTCGGCGTCGGCCATGAGCACGATCTTGTGGTAACGCAGCCGGGAGGGGTCGAAGTCCTCACCGATGCCGGTGCCGAACGCCGAGATGAGCGCCTGGACCTCCTGGTTGGACAGCGCCTTGTCCAGCCGGGCCTTCTCGACGTTGAGGATCTTGCCGCGGATGGGCATGATCGCCTGCGTCGCGGGGTTGCGGCCCTGCACGGCCGAGCCGCCGGCCGAGTCACCCTCGACGATGAACACCTCGGAGATCGAGGCGTCCCGGCTCGAGCAGTCGCGCAGCTTGCCCGGCATGCCGACGCCCTCGAGCAGCCCCTTACGCCGGGTCGCCTCGCGCGCCTTGCGCGCGGCCATCCGTGCGGCGGAGGCCTGGATCGCCTTGCGGACGACCTCCTTGGCCTCGGCGGGGTGGGAGTCGAGCCAGTCGCCGAGCTGGTCGTAGACGACCGAGTGGGTGAACGTGCGCGCCTCGGTGTTGCCGAGCTTGGTCTTCGTCTGCCCCTCGAACTGCGGTTCGCCGAGCTTGATCGAGACGACGGCCGTGAGCCCCTCGCGGATGTCCTCGCCGCTGAGGTTCTCGTCCTTCTCCTTGAGCAGGTTCTGCGCGCGGGCGTACTTGTTCACGAGGCTCGTGAGCGCCGCGCGGAAGCCCTCCTCGTGCGTGCCGCCCTCGGGGGTGCTGATCGTGTTGGCGAACGTGTGGATCGAGTCGGTGTACGCCGTCGTCCACTGCATGGCGATCTCGAGGGAGATCGTGCGTCCGGTGTCCTCGGCGCTGAAGTCGATGATCTCGGGGTTGACGAGGTCGGCCTTCTTGGCGGAGTTGATGTGCTTGACGTAGTCGACCAGGCCGCCGTCGTACTTGTACGTCACGCTGCGGTGCTTGGGCGCGACGGCGACCTCGTCGTCCGCCCCGGCGACCTCGTCGTGCTCCTCGACGGCGCGCTCGTCGGTGAGCGAGATGCGCAGGCCCTTGTTGAGGAACGCGTACTGCTGGAACCGAGTGCGCAGGGTCTCGAAGTCGTACTCGGTGGTCTCGAAGATGCTCGCGTCGGCCCAGAACGTCTGCTGCGTCCCGGTCTCGTCGGTGGCCGCGCCTCGCTCGAGCTCGCCGACCGGCTTGCCGCCGTCGGCGAACGCCATCGACCACGTGTAGCCGTCGCGCCGGACCACCGACTCCATCCGGCTGGACAGCGCGTTCACCACGGACATGCCGACGCCGTGCAGGCCGCCCGAGACCGCGTAGCCGCCGCCGCCGAACTTGCCGCCCGCGTGCAGGATCGTCATGACGACCTCGAGCGTGGGCCGGCCCTCGGTGGGGTGCATCGCCACAGGGATGCCGCGGCCGTTGTCGATGACGCGGACGCCGCCGTCGGCCAGCAGGGTGACGTCGATCGTGTCGCAGTAGCCCGCGAGCGCCTCGTCGACCGAGTTGTCGACGATCTCGTAGACGAGGTGGTGCAGGCCGCGCTCGCCGGTCGACCCGATGTACATGCCCGGGCGCTTGCGGACGGCCTCGAGGCCCTCCAGCACCGTGATGTTCTGGGCGTCGTAGCCGCCGTTCGCCGGGCGGGCCGCGACGGGCTCGACGGCCGGCTCCACGGCCTCGTTCGGGGTGGGCTCGACCTCGGGCGTCGGCTCTGTCACGGGGATCCTCGCTGTCGCACCGGCGCGCGTCCGGTCAGGCGCACGCACGAGTCGTCGGTCCCGGGCGGGGTGGGAGCTCGCGTGCGCGCGCGACAGCACGAGGCGTCTCGGGTGCACGTCCGCTGACACGCCGATCTCGGCGCTCGGACTCGTGTGGTCAATTCTACCCCGTCGAGCCCCTTGAACGGCCCTCAGACCGTGTTATGTGGACAACCAAACCTCCGCGGGTGGGTCGGCGTGGTTCGACGCCCCACAGGCGCCTCCACGAGGCGGCCCGGACCGGACCGGACAGGGTCACCCGTAGGTGTCGCGCGGACCCCGGCCACGCACGACGCGCTGCCCGCGGACCCACGACGGCGCCCCTGGCCCGATCACGACGACCTCCGCCACGACGCCCTCGCCCACCTCCTCCGCGAGGCGGCGCTCGAGCTGCGGCAGGAGCAGCTGCAGCTGCGTGGCCCACGCCGTCGACGTGGTGCGCACCACGAGCCGCCCGTCGGTGAACGTCTCGGGCGTCGCGTGGTCGGCGATGTCGGGTCCGACCACCTCGCGCCACCGTCCGATCACGCCGCCCACGCCCACCGGCTCGGTCCACCCGCGCTGCGCCATGAGGCGGCCGAGCGTCTCCCCCACCGGCCGCGGGTCGGGCCGGCTGCCCGGCGGGAAGCCGGGTCCGGTGCCCGGCACCGGGCGACGCGTCCCGTCGACCAGGCGTTCGGTGCCCGACGCCGAGCCACCGTTCGCGCCGCCGCGCCACCTCGGGCGCTGGCCGGGTCGCAGCCCCTTGGCGCGCGCCGCCTCGCGCGCGCGGGCCAGCGCGACGATCGCGGCGTCGCCCTGAGGGGTGTCGTCCTCGGTGCCGTCGTCCGTGGCGGCCGCGCTGTCGGTCACGCCGTCGGCGATGCCTGCGGGCGAGTCGTCGCTCGGCGACGGACCGCCGCCCGCCCGCTCTTCCCGTGCGGAGGAGGGCGTCCCGCCCGAGGTGCGCTCGCCGTCGTGCCCGCGCTCACCGGACACGGGTGACCTCGCCTTCCATCACGTCGAACCGGGCGCCGTCGAGCTCCTCGGGCACGTCCTCGGCGACGGCCGCGGTGAGCAGGACCTGCTCGGCGGGTGCCACGAGCGCCGCGAGCCGGGTCCGGCGGCGCGCGTCGAGCTCGGCGAACACGTCGTCCAGGATGAGCACCGGATCGCCGCCGGACCAGCCGTCGTCGTCGCGCAGCAGGTCGAAGCTGGCCAGGCGCAGCGCGAGCGCGACCGACCAGGACTCCCCGTGCGACGCGTACCCCTTGACGGGCAGCCCGCCGAGCACGAGCTCGAGGTCGTCGCGGTGCGGGCCCACGAGGCACACGCCGCGCTCGAGCTCCTTGGGGCGCAGGCGTGACATCGCCTCGAGGAGCCGCGCCTCGACGAGGTCCACCGCCAGCAGCTCCTCCTCGCACCCCCCGGGCGGCGCCTCGTCCGGGGCGTCGCCGGGCCGCGCCTGCGCGACGCTCGCCCGGTAGCCGAGCTCGAGGTCGCCCTGCGCGCTGCTGACCTGCGCGTACGCGGCGGCCGCGAGGGGCCGCAGCAGCCGGACCAGCTCGACCCGCGCGGCGATCAGGCGTGCGCCGGCCGCCGCGAGCTGGGCGTCCCAGACGTCGAGCGTGCGCAGGGCACCGGACCGGCCGTCGGTCGGCTCGCTGCCGGTGGGGCCGTCCGGATCGGGCGGTGGAGCCGGCGGTGCAGCCGTGCGTGAGCGCCGCCCCGAGCGGAGCGCGCCGGCGGACTTGAGCAGCGAGGTCCGCTGCCGCAGCACGCGCTCGTAGTCGGCGCGCACCGCGGCGATCCGGGGGGTGCGCTGCACGAGCAGGTCGTCGAGGTAGCGCCGGCGCACGTCCGGGTCACCCTTGACGAGCGCGAGGTCCTCCGGGGCGAACACCACCGAGCGCACGATCCCGGCCGCCTCACGCACCCGCGCGACGGGCGCACGGTCCAGCCGGGCCCGGTTCGCGCTCCCGGCGTTGATCTCGATCTCGACGATCCGGGCCCGCTCACCCAGCTGCGCGCGGGCCCGCACCACGGCACGCTGCGCGCCCTGCCGCACGAGCGGGGCGTCGCTGGCGACGCGGTGGCTGGAGAACGACGCGAGGTAGCCGATCGACTCGACGAGGTTCGTCTTGCCCTGGCCGTTCGGACCCACGAACGCCGTGATGCCCGGCGGGATCGCGAGCACCACCTCCGGGTAGGACCGGAAGTCGTTCAGCGCGAGGTCGGAGACGTGCACGGAGCCAGGACGACGGCGGGAGGTGGCGCAGCCGACGCGGGGCGTCAGCCCGCGAAGCGGATCGGCTGGATGAGGTAGCGGAAGCCCTCGTCGGTCGTCGAGTCCAGCGCGGTCTGGCCGGTGATCACGGACGGCTTGGTGCCGTGCGTGAACGACAGGCGGGTGAACTCCTTGCCCACCGCACCCAGCGCGTCCAGGAGGTAGCCCGGGTTGTAGGCGGTGGTGACGGCCTCACCCTCGAAGCTCGCCTCGATCGCCTCGGACGCCTGCGCGTCCTCGCCCTGACCGGCCTCGAGCACGACCTGACCCTCGCTGAACTCCAGCCGGATCGGGGTGTTGCGCTCCGCGACCAGTGCGACGCGGCGGGCGGCCTCGATGAGGGACGACGTGGTGACCACCGCGTGGGACGTCGTGACCTCGGGGAACAGGCGCCGCACGGGCGGGTAGTCGCCGTCGACCAGGAGCGAGGTGGTGCGGCGGCCGCCGGCCTCGAAGCCCACGATGTCCGAGCCCTGCCCGGTGGGCAGCGAGAGCGAGATGCTGCCGGCGCTCGTGAGCGACTTGGCGACCTCGGACAGCGTACGGGCCCGCACCAGTGCGGTCGCGGAGATGCCGCGCGTCGCCGGGTTCCAGGAGACCTCGCGCATCGCGAGCCGGTAGCGGTCCGTGGCCAGCAGCGTGAGGAGATCATCCTCGATCTCGATCCGCACGCCGGTCAGCAGCGGGAGCGTCTCGTCGCGGCTCGCGGCGACGGTCACCTGGCCGACGGCCTCGGCGAAGGCGTGCGCGTCGATCGTGCCCGACGCCGGCGGCAGGGCCGGCAGCGAGGGGTAGTCCTCGATCGGCATCGTGAGCAGCGTGAAGCGGCTTGAGCCGCAGGTGAGGACGGCTCGCGTGCCCTCGACCGTGACCTCGACGGGGCGCGCGGGCAGGGCGCGGGAGATCTCGGCGAGCAGTCGACCCGAGACCAGCAGCGACCCCGGCTCGGCGACGTCGGCGGTGATCTCGCTGACCGCGGAGACCTCGTAGTCGAAGCTCGAGAGCGCCAGCCCCTCGGCGCTCGCCTCGATCCGCACGCCGGCGAGCACCGGGATGCTCGGTCGGGACGGCAGGGAGCGGGCGGTCCACGTGACGGCCTCGGCGAGCACGTCGCGTTCGACGGTGAACTTCACGTCGGTCACCTTTCCGGGGGCGCAGGACGTCGGCTCGTGGCCGTTTCCTGCCGGGGATCTGGTCTCGGGGTCTGGTCGGTCGTGTGGTGATACCTGGGGCCTCACCCTAGTCCGTGCCTGTAGTGGTGTCCGACGCCGTGGCTCACCCCTCGCGCCGACGTGCAGACGGCGTCCCGTCGGCGATCGGTGCGTGGTCCGGGAACCACCGGATCGAGCTGGCCCGAACCGGGTCGGCCGGGCAGTGGTTCCTCCACAACCCCGTCATCGATCTAGGTGTCATCGTCGTAGTAGGCGGTGTGGATCCTGGGGAGAAGTGCCGTGCGGCGCGGTCCGCTGCCGATCTCGGGTGTGGACGCGGGTGCTGGACCAACCGTGGACGCGTCGCGGGTGTCGTGGATCGCGTCGAATCACATGGCGTGGATTCCACGTCGACGCGGCCGGCTGTCCACGCGTCCGAGACGGCTGTCCACCGCCGTCCCCAGGGTTGTCCACAGTTGTGCATTCTTCAACACATGGCTGAAGGTTTGCGCGCGAGACGCCTGCAGCACCCCCGCGCCTCACCTGCGGGTCACCGCGCTCAGGCGCGCGTCTGCTGCTTGATGCGGTTCGTCAGCTCCGTGACCTGCGTGAACGTCGCACGGTTCTTCGCCATGAGCTCGCGGATCTTCCGGTCGGCGTGCATCACGGTGGTGTGGTCGCGGCCGCCGAAGATCTGGCCGATCTTGGGCAGCGAGAGGTCGGTGAGCTCTCGGCACAGGTACATCGCGATCTGCCGGGCGTTCACGAGCACCCGGGTGCGATCGGCGCTGCAGAGCGCGTCGATCGAGACGCCGAAGTAGGTCGCCGTCTGCGCCATGATCGCCGCGGGCGTGATCTCGGTGTCGCCGTCGTCGGTGATGAGGTCCTTGAGCACCATCTCGGCGAGCGGCAGGTCCACCGGCTGACCATTGAGGTTTGCGAACGCCGTGACGCGGATCAGCGCACCCTCGAGCTCGCGGATGTTCGTCGAGATGCGCGACGCGATGTAGCTCAGCACGTCGTCGGGTGCGGACAGGTGCTCACGACCGGCCTTCTTGCGCAGGATCGCGATGCGGGTCTCGAGGTCGGGCGGCTGGATGTCGGTGAGGAGACCCCACTCGAACCGGCTGCGCATCCGGTCGGCGAATCCGTCCAGGTGCTTGGGCGCGACGTCGGACGTGATGACAACCTGCTTCGTCGCGTTGTGCAGAGAGTTGAAGGTGTGGAAGAACTCCTCCATCGTCTCCTTCTTGCCCTGCAGGAACTGGATGTCGTCGATGAGGAGGACGTCCACGCTCCGGTAGCGGCGCTGGAACGACTCGGCCTTGTCGTCCCGGATGGAGTTGATGAAGTCGTTCGTGAACTCCTCGGAGTTCACGTAGCGCACCCGGATGCCGGGGTAGAGCCGCTGGGCGTAGTGGCCGATCGCGTGGAGGAGGTGCGTCTTGCCGAGGCCCGAGTCGCCGTAGATGAACAGCGGGTTGTAGGCCTTGGCGGGGGCCTCCGCCACGGCGAACGCGGCGGCGTTGGCGAACCTGTTGCTCGACCCGGTCACGAACGTGTCGAACGTGTACGCCTGGTTCAGCCGGGCGGGGTCGTTGCCCGGAGCAGGCTCGGCGACGGAGGGGCGCCGCGGTGCGGGGACCACGCCGTCGTCCGCGGAGCTGCGCGACGCCTCGTCGAGGCGGTGCGCCGGGGACCGCGGCGGGGTGGCCGAGAGGTCGTGCGACGGCGGGCGCCGGTGGCTGGGTTCGTGCCGGGTCTCGGGCAGCTCGCGAGGGGAGGAGGCCGAGTCCGTGCGTTCGTCGGCCGAGCGCGCCGGCGCGCCGAGCGCCGGGTCGTTCTCCTGCAGCGAGGGGTCGATCGTCACCGCGAACGTGAGCGTCTGCCCGAACGCAACGGCGAGCGCGTCGAGGATCTCCTCGCGCGCCCGGGTCTCGAGGAAGTCCTTGGTGTAGGTGCTCGGCACGGCCAGCAGGAGGGTGCCGTTGAGCACGCCCAGCGGACGCGACTGCCGGACGAACGCGAGGTGCGACGTCGCCAGCGAACCGCGCAGGTGTCCGACGGCGGCGTCCCACTGGAACGTGAGGTCGTCGGACGTGGCGTCGTCGGCTGAGGTCATCGGCCTAGTGTCCCCTGTTCCCGGCCCGTGGCGGTCCGTGCACCCACAGGCTGTGGACAAGGATGTGGGTGGGACGGGCGTGTCGTGCCCGTGGCAGCGCACCGGCATCGGGCAGGCTGGCCGGGTCGCGCGTCCGATGATAGCGAGCGCGCCCCGGCCGGCTGTGCCCCGGGCAGGGCGCAGCCGCGGAAGCGCGCGCGTCATTTGTGCGCGTCATTTGACCGGGTCAGCGAACCCGCGTACCGTTCTTCAGTCGCGCCACACGCGCGCCGTCCGTCCTGCCCAGATCGCGCTTGCGAGCGCGCGGGCCACTGCTTCGGGCGTCGCGCACACCGGTCTGCTCCGCGGATCGGGCGTGGCGCGCCCGACCGACCAAGCAATGAGTGGGAGCACCCCCGTGACCAAGCGGACCTTTCAGCCGAACAACCGGCGTCGTGCCAAGGTGCACGGCTTCCGTCTCCGGATGCGGACCCGCGCCGGCCGCGCGATCCTGTCGGCGCGCCGTCGCAAGGGGCGTTCCGAGCTCTCCGCCTGAGCCGTGCTGAGCGCGGCGCACCGGATGCGGGAGTCCGAGGACTTCCGCGTCGCGGTGCGCCGGGGGGCTCGGACAGGGTCCTCGCACCTCGTCGTGCACCTCGCCCTGCCTGACTCCACCGGGCGGACGTCCGACGACCCACCAGCGGCTGCGGCCCTGGTGGGTTTCGTCGTCCCCAAGAGCGTCGGCGTGGCCGTCGTGCGCAACCGGGTCAAGCGGCGCCTGCGTCATCTGGTGCGCGCACGCGTCGATCGGCTCCCGGACGGTTCTCGCCTCGTGGTGCGCGCCCTCCCGGCGAGCGCGACGGCGTCGAGCGTCGAGCTGGCCGACTCCCTCGACACCGCGTGGCGGCAGGCCGAGCGTCGCGCCGCCGCAGCGTCGCAGCGCAGCGGGCGTCCGTCGGCGGTCTCCCCGTCGCCTCGCACTGTGGCCGCGGTGTCCGCACCGCGCGAGCACCGGTCGTGACCCGGTCGTGACCATGGTGCAGGACCGGATGCCCCACGCGACCGCCCACCCGTCCGACGGCGAACCGCACGACGCGGGTGCGCCGTCGGACGTGCGAGGCGTGCGGTCGCAGACCAAGGACGCGACGCCGTCGCCGGCCGCTCGCGTGCTCGTGGCGCTGGTGCGCCTCTACCAGGGCGTCGTGTCGCCGTGGCTCGCGCCGCGGTGCCGCTTCTACCCGAGCTGCTCGGCGTACGCCGTCGAGGCGCTGCGCACGCGCGGCGCCGCCGTGGGGTTCGTGCTCGCGGTCTACCGGGTGCTGCGGTGCAACCCGTGGGCGCGCGGCGGCGTCGATCACGTGCCGGTGCGCGGCCAGCGCTGGGCAAGCTGGGACGGGGTGGTCGAGGCTCCCACTCCGACGACTCCGACGACTCCGACGACCCCGGCACCGACGCCGGAGCCACCCGGCCCCGCCTGACCGGCCGGCCAGGCCCGGCCCGGTCACGCCCTGTGATTCGTCGCCGCTGCCCCGGTCTCGTACCCTCGACTCGGGCCTGGTGCCCGACCCCTTCCCGACAGGAGCTCTGCAGAGACGATGGACTGGTTCGACACGATCCTCTCCCCCATCATGTGGGTGGTTGCGTGGATCATGGTCCTCGCCCACAAGGCCTTCACGTTCATCGGCATGGACGAGAGCGGCCTGTCCTGGGTGCTCTCGATCGTGGTGCTCGTGATCGTGATCCGCATCGTGCTGATCCCGCTCTTCGTGCGGCAGATCCGGGCGTCGCGCGCGATGCAGATCGTGCAGCCGGAGATCCAGAAGCTGCAGAAGAAGTACAAGGGCAAGACCGACCCGGCGTCGCGGCAGGCCATGCAGCAGGAGATGATGGCCATCTACCGCGAGGCGGGCACCAACCCGTTCGCGTCGTGCCTGCCGATCCTCGCGCAGTCCCCGATCTTCTTCGCCCTGTTCCGCGTGCTCTCCTCCCTGGACGAGATCGCGGCGGGCACGCAGAGCCATATCGGTCCGCTCACGCGTGAGCTGGCATCGCAGGCCGAGGCCTCGACGCTGCTCGGAGCGCCGCTCTCGTCGTGGTTCCTCATGCCCGACGCCACCGCCGCGGTGCGGATCGTCGCGGTGATCCTCATCGTCGCGATGTCGGTGACCACGTTCACCACGCAGCGCCAGCTGACGATGAAGAACATGCCGGCGGCGGCGCTGGACAACCCGATGGCCCGTCAGCAGAAGATGCTGATGTACATCCTCCCGCTCGTATTCGCATTCTCGGGCGTGAACTTCCCGATCGGTGTCCTCATCTACTGGACCACCACGAACCTGTGGTCGATGGGTCAGCAGTTCTACGTCATCCGCAACATGCCGGCGCCCGGCTCCGAGGCGGAGCGCAAGTACCAGGAGCGGATGGCCCGCAAGGCCGCGCGCAAGGGCACGTCGAGCAGCTCGGATGCCGTCACGACCGGGGCCGGCGGCACCGCGTTGCTCGAGGACGAGCGTCCGGTCTCCGGCCAGCGTCAGCAGCCCAAGAGCAAGGCACGGGCGAAGAAGTCCGGCGCACCCCGCCCGCTGGGCACGCCGTCGTCCACGGCGCCCGACGGCGTGGCGAGCGTGCCCGACGACGTCACCGACGCTCCGCCCCCCGTGGGCACGACGGACTCGTCCGGCCGCTCGGACTCGTCCGGCTCGTCCGGCTCGGGGAGCGTCCTGGAGGACGAGCCACCGACGCCCGGCAAGAGAACGAAGCGCAAGCGCTGACCCCGGCATCGACGCCGACGCAGCACGCCGCGCCGTCGCCCCTCAGGTGACGCCGGCGCCCACCGCAGGACACGAGAACCTCGCAGACCCCCGGAGAACGACATGACGAACCAGGACACTCCTGCCCCCACGAGACTCGAGGAGGAGGGCGAGATCGCCGCCGACTACCTCGAGGAGCTGCTCGACATCGCGGACCTCGACGGCGACATCGACCTCGGCGTCGAGCACGGCCGCGCGGCGGTCGAGATCGTCTCCGAGGAGGCGCCGGGTTCGCTGGACCGACTCGTGGGCGAGGACGGCGAGGTGCTCGACGCCCTGCAGGAGCTCACGCGGCTGGCCGTGCAGGCCCGCACCGGCGAGCGCAGCCGGCTCATGCTCGACGTCGCCGGGTTCCGCGCGCGTCAGCGCGAGGCCCTGGAGAAGGTGGCCGCCGAGGCGGTCGAGCACGTGAAGTCCTCCGGGGAGTCGGTCGCGCTCGACGCGATGAACCCCTACCAGCGCAAGATCGTCCACGACTGGGTGGCGGCGGCGGGCCTGGTGAGCGACTCCGAGGGTGTCGAGCCGGCGCGCCGGGTCGTCATCCGCCCGGCCTGACGTGTCCGCGACGGAAGCGGCGGAGTCCGAGCCCGAGGCCACCCCCGGCTCCCGCGAGGTCCTCGGTGCCGGCTACGACGCGTGCGTCGCCTACTACGAGCTGCTGCGCCGCCACGGCGAGGAGCGTGGGCTCGTCGGCCCGCGTGAGCTCGGACGCCTCTGGACGCGGCACGTGCTGAACTCCGCTGCGGTCCTGCCCTACCTGCCCGGGTCGGGCAGCGTCGCCGACGTCGGGTCGGGAGCCGGCCTCCCGGGAGTCGTGCTGGCCGCCGTGCGGCCGGACCTCACCGTCACGCTCATCGAGCCCATGGAGCGCCGGGTGGAGTGGCTCGAGCTCGTCGCAGCCGAGCTGTCACTGACCAACGTCTCGGTGGTGCAGGGTCAGGCGCAGGAGCTGCACGGCAAGGCGCGGTTCGACGCGGTGACGGCACGCGCCGTCGCCGCCCTGGACAAGCTCGTGACGTGGACCTGGCCGCTCGTCGCACCCGGGGGCGCCCTGCTCGCCATGAAGGGTCAGCGCGCCGCCGCCGAGCTCGAGGCCGCGGGGTCCACGCTGCGCCGCCTCGGCGCGGGCGCGGGGGTCGTGCACGACGTCGACGTCCTGGGCGACGGTGACGTCACCCGGGTGGTCGAGATCCGGCGCGTGGGCGGGCGCTGAGCCCTCCTTCGCCGTCGGGCCGTTCGGAGTCCTCGCGTCTGGTCAGAGCGCGCGGTCCACGGTGGTAGGCCGGTGTGCGAGCTCGCGCCGGACGTGGTCGCGGGCGTGCTCGACGGCGGGCGGCAGCTCCTCGAAGAGGTGCGCCTGGTGGCGCAGCGCACCGAGCACACCGGCGCGCAGCGCCGTGTCGTGGTGCTCCGGACGGATGCCCTTGATGAGGACCGTGATGCCGCGTGCCTCGAGCTGGGTCATGAGCTCCATGAGGCGGTGGGCCCCGGTGGAGTCGAGCAGGTTGACCTGGGACAGCCGCAGGATCACCACCCAGGCGCGGGAGTCGGCGATCTCGTCGAGCACGCGGTCGGCGGCACCGAAGAACAGGGAGCCGTCCAGACGCAGCAGGGAGATGTGCTCGTCGCCCGGGCAGGCGGGTCCCGGCAGCGCCTCGCGCTCCACGCGTGAGGTCGACGCCATCCGTCGCAGCGCGAAGAACCCCGCGAGGACGATCCCCACCTCTACGGCGGTGATGAGGTCGAGCGCCACGGTGCACACGATGGTGACGAGGAACGTGAGCGCGGGTCCGCGGCCCAGCCGCAGCAGAGTGGTCGCCTCGCGCACGTTGACCATCCGGAACGCCGTCGCGATGAGCACTCCGGCGAGTGCGGCCAGCGGGATGAGCGAGGCGAGGCCCGCGCCGACCAGCACGACGAGCGCGAGGCACAGCGCGTGCACGACGGCGGCGAGCCGGCTCTGCGCGCCCGCCCGCACGTTGACCGCCGTGCGCGCGATGGCGCCGGTCGCGGGCATGCCGCCGAAGACGCCGGACGCGATGGAGGCCATGCCCTGGCCCACGAGCTCGCGGTCCGGGAGCGGCCGCCCGGTCGGCGCCATGCCGGCGGCGACGCGTGCCGACAGCAGCGACTCGATGGCCGCGAGGGCCGCCACCGAGAGCGCAGGCCCCGCGAGGCCCGCCAGGGTTGCCGGGTCGACGACGCCGAGCGACGGCGCCGGCAGCGACGTGGGCAGGGCGCCGATCCGGGATATGTCGAGGTGCAGCACCTGGGCGGCACCCGTCGCGAGCCCGACCGCCACGAGCGCGCCGGGGACGTTGCCCGGGAGTCGACGACACAGCTCGATGACGAGGATGACGCCGACCGTGACGCCGAGGGCAGTGCCGCTCTGCGCGAGGCCCGCCTGCCCGACGGCGTCGAGCGCCGCGGCGAGCGGGCGCTCCCCGCCGGTGACGGTGACGTCGAGAGCGAGGGGCACCTGCTGGAGGAAGATGATCGCCGCGATCCCGGCGGTGAACCCCTCGATGACGGGCCACGGGATGTAGACGACGATCCGGCCGAGCCGCGCGAGCCCGGCGAGCACGAGCACGATCCCGGCCATGACCGAGATCGTCACGACGCCGGCCGTCCCGTGCGCGGCGACGATCGGGGCGAGGATCACGGCCATCGCGCCGGTCGGACCGGACACCTGGACGTGCGAGCCGCCGAGGACGGCGGCGACGACACCGGCCACGACGGCCGTCACCAGTCCGGCCGCGGCGCCCATCCCGGAGCTGATGCCGAACCCCAGCGCGAGCGGCAGGGCGACGACGGCGACGGTCACCCCCGCGAGCAGGTCGCGCCGCCACGAGGTCCGCACGGGCGCGAGGTCGGCCCGTCCCGGCAGAAGCGTGCGCAGGTGCCGGGCGACGCTGCTCGTCGCCGACGCCGTCGTGGCCGCGGTCATCGGCCGACCGGCGGAAGGTCGCGTGCTGCGTCGAGCCGCTGCGCCGCCGTGGCGAGCGTGTCGTGGAGGAAGACCCGGGCGCTCGCGAGGACGTCCGCCACCGCAGGGTGGCCCAGCCGGTAGTAGACGGTGGAGCCGACCCGGCGGGAGGTCACGACGTCGTGGCGCCGCAGCACGGCGAGATGACCGGAGAGGTGGGACGGTTCCAGGCCGAGCGTCGTGAGGAGGTCGGCGACGGCGACTTCCTGCGGCGACGCGGCAAGGATCTCGAGCACGCGCACGCGGACGGGATGGGCGAGGGCGCGGAACAGGTTGGCCTTGATCTCGTAGAGTGGCGCATCAGGTGGATTCACGGCTTCACAGTATCGTGAAATCGCGTGACCACGCGCCCTCGCGCCGAGCGTGCCCGTGCGCCACACTGTCGGCCAAGCCGCGGGCGTGGAAGGGCGCCTGGCGCTCCTGCCCTGAGGGCCCGCGAGATCTGCTGCGACCCGGCTGTCGATTTCCGCACCCGACCGGCGACGTACAGGTGAAGGACCCACCCACGAGGAAGGACTCCCCATGAAGTACGTGCTGATGTTCACGAGCGACCCGTCGCAGGCGGCGGACGTGACGCAGGAGCAGGCCCAGGACGTCTACGGTCGGATCTACGGCTGGTTCGGCGAGCACGCCGCCGTGATCAGCGACTCGGGCGCCGAGCTGCAGCCCGTCGAGACGGCGACCACGGTCAGGACCGGTGGCGTCGTCGTCGACGGACCGTTCAACGAGGCGAAGGAGGTGATCGGCGGATTCAGCGTCATCGAGGTGCCCGACATGGACGCGGCGCTCGCCGTGGCCAGGACGTGGCCCGGACTGGAGCTGCCCGGGGTGGCGGTGGAGGTTCGCCCGATGGTGGTGGACTACAGCCAGTTCGAGTGAGCGGCGCCGACGCGACGCTGGCGGCCGTCGCCCGCGAGGAGACGGGCCGCCTCGTCACCGCCCTGTACCGCCGCTTCGGCGACTTCGACGTCGCCGAGGAGGCGGTGCAGGGCGCGCTGCTGGAGGCGGTGACGCAGTGGCGTCGTGACGGCCCTCCCCGCAACCCTGCGGCGTGGCTGACGACGGCGGCCCAGCGCAACGCCCTCGACCTGCTGCGCGGGCGAGGTCGGCGGCGCCAGGTGACGGAGCGCCTGGCGGCGACGACGGAGGAGGCAGTGCCGGCCGCGGACGAGGCCGTCGGAGTCGATGCGGATGACCGGTTGCCGCTGCTGTTCGCGTGTGCGCACCCCGCGCTGGCGCCCGAGGTGCGCCTGGCCCTGACACTGCGCGCCGTGATGGGCCTGACCACACCGCAGATCGCTCGCGCGTTCCTCGTCAACGAGTCGACCCTCGCGCAGCGGATCGTGCGGGCCAAGCGCAAGATCGTCGCGACCGGGATCGACCTCAGGGTCCCCGACGACGTCGATGGCCGACTGCCGGATGTGCTCGCTGTGGTCTACCTCACGTACAACGAGGCGTACGTCGCCTCCGCCGGGGGTTCGGAGGATCGCGACCTGGGCGCGGACGCGGTGTGGCTGGCCGGAGTCGTCGCGCGGAGCCTGCCACGGAAGGCGGAGGCATGGGGCCTGTCCGCGCTGCTCGCGGTGCAGCATGCGCGAGCCGCGGCGCGCTTCACCGCGCGCGGCGAGCTGGTCCTGCTGCGCGACCAGGATCGTTCCCTGTGGGACCGCCGCGCGATCGACCAGGCCGGCAAGGATCTGCAGCGCGCCGCCGCCCTGCGCTCGCCCGGGCCGTACCAGCTGCAGGCGGCGATCGCGATGTGTCACGCCGAGGCGCCCTCGTGGTCACAGACGGACTGGCGACAGATCGCCACGCTCTACGGGCTCCTCACCGACATCGACCCTTCGCCCGTGGTGCGGCTGAACGCGTCGATCGCACTCGCTCAGCTGGGTCCCGGTCAGGCCGAACGCGCGCTGGCCGAGGTGGAGGCGCTCGGTGCTCACCTCGCCGGCTACCACCTGCTGCACGCGACGCGCGCGGAGCTGCTCCGGCTCCTGGGTCGACCCGCGGAGGCCGCGGCCGCCGACCGGCAGGCGTTGGCCTTGACCAGCAACGACGCCGAGCGCCGGCTGCTGCAGACCCGCCTCCGCCGCCACCCGCTCACGGACGGATCCTGAACCCGGTTCTGCAGCGGCTCTCTTGCGTTCAGTGTCCGAGAAGGGTACACGCGTACGATGAAGTGTCGTGCGGCTCACGGTGGAAGACGGCTGCATCGGCAGCAGCAGATCGGTAGCTGCTCATCGCCGTGGCGTGTGCGACCGGCGGGCCTCGCCGCCGTGGGGTGTGCGACTGGTGGGCCTCCGCGCTCGGACTGTTGAGCTCGGACGGAGTGCGGACGTCGATCTGTCTTTGGGCGGCGTAGGAGGTGGACGGGCGACGAGGGTTCGCAGCAGCAGGCTGACACAGACGCGTCCGGGGTGCTGGTCGGACCTGGCCAGAACGGGAGGCACGACGCTCAGGGTCGGATCCGTAAGGCGGCTGTTTCACGTGGAACACCCACCCTCGTCGCGCGGCACGACGAGTAGCTCCGTGACAGCGAGGTATCAGCACGCACGGGTCGCGCAAGGGCGGCGGTGGCTGTCGGCCATGCCACGCGTGCGACCGGGTGATCCGCGCTCGTGCTGTCGAACAGAGCGGCAGGCAGCAGACCTCCCGCGTCAAGCCACCACGGCCGCACGACAGGTTTCACGTGAAACGGCGCGCGCACGACCTCGGCTTGGTGTCCCAGCCTCGGAACGGACGGGAGCCGTCAGCACGCGAACCGAACTGCCTGCGTGGGGGCGGGCCGGCACCGAGCGCTCAGCGGGACCCGGTCGATCGATGCGACCGACCCGGCGACCAACGGGCGCGGTGCGCCGCGTCGACCTGGGGACCACGCTCGGCCGCCTGAGCCGAGTCGCCGGTGCTCCTCGCTGCGGCGGTTCGAGCGTGCACGGGGGCCCCACCCGCGGGATGTGCCCGTGACTGTGCCGCCGCGCGCATGAGCCCGGGCACTATGCCCCGCGGTGCCCCGATGTGCGCGCTCGCATCAAGCGGCCCAACTCGCGGTGCGCGCTCGCATCAAGGATCCAACTCGCGCGGTTGTCGCGCCGTCAAAGAGTCGCTCGTGTGGGAACGCAGCCAGCGGCCCGTCGCATCCGCGGGTGTGCGGACCCGAGGGCCGCATCCACGGCGAGCGTGCGCGCCCGTCGCATCGTTTCACGTGAAACGGGTGTCGTGGGCGGGCGAGCGCCGGTTAGCACGTAGGCTTGAGGCGGTCTACGAAAGGTCGTTCCGTGACGTCACCTCTGCCGCTCCCCGACGAGGAGCGCCGCGCAGCCCAGCTCTCGTCCGTGCCCGACTTCGATGCGGACACCCCACTGGCAGCGCAGCTGGCGGTGGACACCCGCCGCAAGATCTCCCTCAGCGGTGTGACGTTCGAACCTCCGTCGCAAACACGTGTCCTGACGGTGGCGAACCAGAAGGGTGGCGTGGGCAAGACGACCACTGCGGTCAACATTGCCGCGGCGCTGGCACGGGCAGGCCAGCAGGTGCTCGTGATCGACAACGATCCCCAGGGAAACGCGTCGACGGCGCTCGGGGTCGAGCACGACCGGGATGCCGTGTCGTTGTACGACGTGCTCCTGGGTGAGGCGGCGATGCACGAGGTCGTGCGGGAGAGCACGTTCGCCCCGAACCTGCTCTGTGTCCCGGCCACGATCGACCTCTCGGGCGCCGAGATCGAACTCGTGTCGGTGGATTCACGTGAAACACGCCTCCGGACCGCGCTGCGCAGCTATCTCGTCCATCGAGCCGAGAACGGGCTGCCGCGTCTGGACTACGTCTTCATCGACTGCCCGCCCAGCCTCGGCCTCCTCACCGTGAACGCGTTCACCGCGGCCGCCGAGGTGCTGATCCCGATCCAGTGCGAGTACTACGCGCTGGAGGGCCTGAGCCAGCTGCTCCGCAACATCGACCTCATCAAGGAGCACCTCAACCCCGCGCTCGAGGTCTCGACGATCCTGCTCACGATGAGCGACACCAGGACGAACCTCGCCCGCGAGGTCGCGATGGAGGTCCGCAGCCACTTCCCCGAGCAGACGCTCCCCACGGTGATCCCCCGCTCGGTGCGCATCTCCGAGGCGCCCAGCTACGGGCAGACCGTGATCCAGTACGACCCCAGCTCCTCGGGTGCCCTCGCCTACGCGCAGGCCGCCCGCGAGCTCAGCACGCGCGAGGCCAGGAGGATCGCATGAGCGAACGACGACGCACCGGACTCGGCCGAGGACTCGGCGCCCTCATCCCGACCTCGCCGACCGCAGCACGCCCTGTCGACGTCTTCTTCCCGGACCAGACGGCACACCGGAGCACCACCCACTCGGACGAGAACGAGCGGAGCGCGTCCGAGCTGCGCGCCGACGTCGACGACGAGCACGGCATCGCGCACTCGCACCTCGATCACCCGGTGGCGCACCCAGGTGCGGGGACCACGACGAACCACGCCGGGCCGGGTGCGGACACCACGCCGAACGACGAGCGGACGGAGCAGTCCGAGCCGAGCCACCGGCCCGGCGCCACCGCGGCCAACGCCGAGCTGCGCGCCGCGGTCGACTCGGAGGAGGGTGTCGCGACCCCGCAGGCCCCGCACCCCGAGGTCACGAGTCGCCGTACCGCGCCCTCCGGCTCACGCAACGATGCTCTGGCAGGAGATGAGTCGGACACCCGTTCGACAGGGCTTCGCGACGTTCCCGCACGTTTCGCAGAGCTACCGGTCGGCTCGGTCGTGCCCAACCCGAACCAGCCGCGCACGGTCTTCGACGAGGACGACCTCGCCGAGCTGGCCGCCTCGATCGGCGAGGTGGGGGTGCTCCAGCCGATCGTGGTGCGCCCGGTCGGCGACCACTACGAGCTCGTCATGGGCGAGCGGCGGTGGCGTGCGACGCAGGCGGCAGGTCTGGACCACGTCCCCGCGATCATCCGCGAGACCGCGGACACCGATCTGCTGCGCGACGCGCTGCTGGAGAACCTGCACCGCGCGAACCTCAACCCGCTCGAGGAGGCCGCCGCCTACCAGCAGCTCCTCGAGGACTTCGAGTGCACCCACGAGCAGCTCGCCACGCGCATCGCCCGCTCTCGACCGCAGATCTCCAACACGCTGCGCCTGCTTCGCCTTCCGCCCGCCGTGCAGCGACGGGTCGCCGCCGGCGTGCTGTCGGCGGGCCACGCCCGCGCGCTCCTCGGACTGTCCGACGCCACCTCGATGGAGCACCTCGCCCACCGGATCGTGGCCGAGGGCCTCAGCGTGCGGGCGACCGAGGAGATCGTCGCGCTGGGCGAGGATGACGAGCCGCTGCGACCCGAGCTGCGTCGTCGGCCGCGCGCCAGCCAGGGCTCCGCGGTGCTGGAGGATCTCGGCCGTCGCCTGTCGGACCGCTGGGACACCCGCGTGAAGATCGCGATGGGTCAGCGCAAGGGCCGGATCTCCATCGAGTTCGCCAGCGCCGAGGACCTCGACCGGATCCTCGAGTCGCTCGCACCGGGGGAGTCCGCTGCGTCGTCCTGAGCACGACGGCGGGGCCCGCCGGGGCGTCCCGGCCCACCAGGACGCGGAGTCAGCCGCGCAGTGCGTGCTCGACGATCGCGCGGTACAGGTCCGGCAGGGCGTAACCGGCGGCCTCGGCCGCCAGCGGCAGCAGGGACGTCTCCGTCATGCCCGGCGCGCTGTTCACCTCGAGGAACCAGGGCACGCCGTCGTCGTCGACGATGAGGTCGGTCCGGGACAGGCCGCGCAGGCCGAGCACCCGGTGCGCGGTGACGGCGGCGTCCTGCGCCGCGCGCGCGTGCTCCGCGGGCACCCGAGCCGGCACGTAGAACTCGGTGCGGCCGGCGTTGTACCGCGCGTCGAAGTCGTAGATGCCGTCCTCGACGACGATCTCGACGGGCGGGAGCGCGACGGGACCCTCGCCGAGGTCCACCACGGACACCGCCAGCTCGGTCCCGACGGCGGCGCGCTCGATGAGCGCGACCTCGCCGTAGGAGAAGCACGTGACCATGGCCTGGGGCAGCGCGTCGACGTCGGTCACCACGCTCACCCCGAGCGCCGAACCGCCCTTGGCCGGCTTGACCACGAGCGGCAGCCCGAGGCGGTCGACGACGCGGTCCAGCACGGCGCGGGCGCCCACCTCCCGGAACACCGAGGCGGGCAGCGTGGCGCTCTCCGGCGTCGCGACGCCCGCGCGGGCGAGGATGGTCTTCGAGACCGGCTTGCTCCAGGCGATGCGCGAGCCCGCGGAACCGGTGCCGACGGCGGGCACGCCGACGAGCTCCAGGAGGTCGCGGATCGAGCCGTCCTCGCCGGTCGAGCCGTGCAGGAGCGGCCACACCACGTCGGGGCGCAGGCGATCGAGCGTGGGCAGCAGGTCGGAGTCGACGTCGGTCACGGTCGCGGACACGCCCGCGTCCTCGAGTGCGTCGGCGACCCGGCGACCCGAGCGCAGCGAGACGTCCCGCTCGTGGGACAGGCCGCCCGCGAGGACGAGCACCTCGAGCGGGCGGGAGCGAGCCTCCGTCCGAGAGGCCGCCGCGGCTGCAGGCGAGCTCGGTGGTACCGCCGCCTCGGCAGGGTCCACCGCGACGACGTCGGGATCCACGAGCGCCATCACAGCGTCCCGGTGGCAGGTGACTCGACGCCGTGGGGGCGCGAGGCGGCTGTGCCGAACATGCGCACGAGGTCGGCCTCGGCGTTCACGACGCCGGCCAGCCGCCGCACGCCCTCGACGATCCGCTCCGGCGTGGGGTAGCAGTAGGACAGTCGCAGGTGCGTGCTGCCCTGCCCGTCGGCGTAGAACGCGGTGCCCGGCACGTACGCGACGAGCGAGGTGACGGCGCGCGGCAGCATCTCGCGCGAGTCGAGGCCGTCCGGAAGGCGCAGCCACACGTAGAAGCCGCCCTCCGGCGTCGTCCACGAGCAGGTCGGGAGGTGCTCGGCGAGCGCGCCGACCATGGCGTCGCGGCGCTCGGCGTACATGAGGCGGTACTCCTTGACCTGCGCACGCCAGTCGAACTGCGTGAGGTAGGCCGAGACCGTGAGCTGGGCGGCGACCGACGGGCACAGGATGGCCGACTCGCTCGCGAGCACGAGCTTCTCGCGTACGGCGTGCGGCGCGAGCGCCCAGCCGAGGCGGTACCCGGGCGCGAACGTCTTGGAGAACGAGCCGAGGTAGACGACGTCGTCGGGCGCGAACGAGGCGAGCGCCGGGAGCGGGTCGCCGTCGAAGCCGAGCAGGCCGTAGGGGTTGTCCTCGAGGATGAGCACGCCGTGCCGGCGCGCCACCTCGACCACCCGCGGGCGCCGCTCGAGCGAGAGCGTGACCCCGCCCGGGTTGTGGAAGTTCGGCACGGTGTAAAGCAGCTTGGCGCGCCGGCCCTGAGCGGCGAGCCGGGTGAGCAGCTCGTCGAGGGCCTCCGGCACGAGCCCGTCGGCGTCCATCGGTGTGTGCACCACGTCGGCCTCGTAGGCGCGGAAGACCCCCAGCGCGCCGACGTAGCTCGGCGCCTCGGCCACCACGACGTCGCCCGGATCGAGGAAGATCCGCGCCACGAGGTCGAGCGCCTGCTGCGAGCCGGTGGTCACCACGACGTCGTCCGGGTGCGCGTTGATCTGCTCCAGCGCCATGACCTCGGTGATCTGGGTCCGCAGCTCCGGCTCGCCCTGGCCGGAGCCGTACTGCAGCGCGCGCGTGCCGCGCGTGCGCAGGAGGTCGGCGACGGTGTCCGCGAAGCGGCCCATCGGCAGGTCGGCGATGTTCGGCATCCCGCCCGCGAGCGAGACCACCTCGGGCCGGTTCGCGACGGCGAACAGCGCCCTGATCTCGGACGCGCGCATCCCGTGGGTGCGGGCGGAGTACGACCCGTACCAGGGGTCCAGCCGCGTCCCGGTGGACGCGGCAGGCACGACGGTTCCGGTGGGACCGCTCGGACCGGTGGACCCGGTCGGCTGGTGCGACGTCATCGACTTCCCCTCACGCCGCCGCGATGCCGGCGAGCGTCTCGCGGATCGCGGCCTTGGAGCGCGAGCCGAGCAGCGTGGCCACGACCTCACCGCGGCGCACCACGAGCAGCGTCGGGATCGAGGAGATCCGGTACCGGTGGGCGACCTCGGGGCTCTCCTCGGTGTCCACCTTCACGACCTTGACGCTCCCGGACAGCTCGCGTGCGAGCTCCTCGACGACGGGCTGCAGCTGCCGGCACGGGCCGGCCCAGGCCGCCCAGAACTCGACGAGGACCACGCCGTCGTGAGCCAGGACCTCCTCCGCGAAGGTCGCGTCGGTCACGTCGCTGATGATGCTCACATCACTCTCCGCACGTCGGGAACGAGGCCGCGCCCTGGGCCGAGGCGCGCCGGTGCGGACCGGCGGGGCGCGCGGGGACCGCGACGGCGGTCCCTCGGTGGGTCAGCGTACGCCCGCGAGCGTCCCGTCCTGGTCTCCGAAGGGCCCGGGTGCGCCGTCGACGGCGAGCAGCGGGTCCTCTGCGGGGTCCTGACCGGCGTCGAGCGCGGCCAGGTAGCGCTCCGCGTCCAGCGCGGCCGAGCAGCCCGTGCCCGCGGCCGTGATGGCCTGCCGGTAGAGGTGGTCGACGGCGTCGCCCGCCGCGAACACGCCCGGCAGGCTGGTCTCGGTGGTGGGGTGCGCGACGCGGATGTAGCCGGCCTCGTCGAGGTCGACCTGGCCCGCGACGAGTTCCGTGCGGGGCAGGTGCCCGATCGCGACGAAGACTCCGGTCGCGTCGAGCTCGCGCTCCTCGCCCGTGCGCACGTCGCGCAGCGTGACCGAGGTGACCTTGTCCGCGCCCTGGATCGAAGCGATCTCGCTGTACCAGGCGAAGGAGATCTTCGGGTCGGCCTGCGCCCGCTCGGCCATGATCTTGGACGCGCGCAGCTCGCCGCGGCGGTGCACGACGGTGACCTTGCTCGCGAACCGGGTGAGGAAGGTCGCCTCCTCCATCGCGGAGTCACCGCCGCCGACGACGACGATGTGCTGCTCGCGGAAGAAGAACCCGTCGCAGGTCGCGCACCAGGAGACGCCGCGGCCGGACAGCCGCTTCTCGTCCGGCAGCCCCAGCTCGCGGTAGGCCGAGCCGGTGGCGAGGATGACGGTGCGGGCGCGCTCGACGTCGCCGTCGGCCGTGGTGATGACCTTGACGTCGCCCGCGAGCTCGACGGACGCGACGTCCTCGTAGCGGATGTCCGCGCCGAACCGCTCGGCCTGCGCGCTCATGTGCTCCATGAGGTCGGGACCCATGACGCCCTCGGGGAAGCCCGGGAAGTTCTCCACCTCGGTGGTGTTCATGAGCGCCCCACCGGCCGTCACGCTGCCCGCGAAGACGATCGGCTGCAGGCTCGCTCGCGCGGCGTACACGGCGGCCGTGTAGCCGGCGGGGCCGGAGCCGATGATGACGACGTCGCGCACGGGGGTCTCGACGGGGGTGTCGGTCATGGTGGGGCTGTCTCCTCGGGTCGCCGGCCGGAACGGGCCGGGCATGCACGAGAACCGATTCTAGGTCGCGCGCATTCCCGAGCGGCGCGGCCGGCGGCCGTCGGGCCGGCCTCGCGCGTGGCGGTCAGAACGAGGTGAGCCAGGCCGGCAGGTCGGCGGGGCCGGGCTCGTGCCCGGGGGTGAGCTCGCTCGCGGCGTGCGTCGTGGTGCCGGCAGCGGCGTCGGAGGCGGCCTCGAGCACGCCGGCCGAGAACGGGTCCGATCCGGGGCCGGCCTCGGCCGTCGGGCTGGGGCTGGGCGCCGGGGTGGGAGTCTCGTCCGACACGCCGCTCCGCGCGGCGTCGACGAGCGAGCCGATGGCCGCGAAGAACACCCACACCACGCCCGCCAGGACGAGCAGCAGCACGAACGGCGTGGCGTTGATGGTGCCCCACGTGCCGCGGCGGCGGACGGGCACCTGGTAGGCGGCCGCGTCCCGCTCGGCGCGGTCGTCGGCCGGCCGCGCGGGCGGCACCGGGGCCTCGGGCACAGGCGTGGGCGTGGGAGCAGGCGCTGCGCCGGCGCCCTCGGACGCGCCCGGAGCGACGGCAGGCATCGCCCGGGTGGGCGCCACGGGCTCGCCCGGGAGGACGGTGGTCGCCGACCCGGTCGGGACCCACTCGGGCGCCGGGTCGGGGGCAGCCGCGGGCGGAGCGGCCGCGAGCGCGGCGGCGGCAGCCTCGTCCCGCTCGGCCTGCTCGTGCGCTGCCTGCTCGGCGGCGATCCGCTCCTGCTCGTCACGCTCGGCGCGCTCGGCCGCTGCCACGCGGTCGCGTTCGGCCTGCTCCGCGGCGGCCTTCTCACGCTCGGCCCGCTCGAGCTCCCGGCGCTCGGCCGCGTCCGCACGCTGCTCGCCCCAGACCTCACGGCGACCCTGGAACCACGCGAGCGCGGCGGCGACCGCCGCGCCGCTGCCGTGCCGTGCCGTGGCGACGCCGTCGAGAGCGGCCGGCTCGCCCGGCGCCTCGTTGTCGACCCACTGCCCGATCGCCTCGTCGAACGCAGCCGGCGGCTTCGCGATGCCCTCGCCCGGGTGCACCGTCCACGCCGAGGAGTCGGCGACGGGTGCCGGCGGGGTCACGGGCGCGGCCGTGGCGCCGGAGGCTGCCGGGGAGGGGTCGCCCGGGGCGGACGCGTCCGTGCCGGCCGCGCCCTCGGCACCGGTCCCGCCCTCGCGGGCGGGCCGTTCGGCGGCGGGCACGGCGGCGTCCAGGCGACGCAGCCAGCCGGCGACGGCGGCGCCCACCCCCGCGAGCCCGGCACCAGCCGCCGCGACGGTGGACGGCGCCGTGGTCGGGTCGTCGGTGGCACCCGCGGTCTGCTCGGTCGGGGTCGCAGCGCCAGCAGCACCAGCGGCCCCCGCAGCGTCCGATCCGGCGAGCACCGCGCCGAGGGTCGGGGGAGCGGACAGGTCGTTCATGGCCGGCTGCCACGCGTCGCCGAAGCTCGCGGTCTCGTCCACGAGCGCGCCGTCGACCGCCGCGAGCTCGCGCAGCTCCTCGTCGCCGTCGCTCGCCGTCGAGACCGCGGCATCGCCGGGCTCTCCCGCGGCGCCGGCGACACCTACGAGATCCTCGGCATCCTCGTCGCCCGAAGCGCCGATGCCCCCCGCGGTCACGTCGGCCACGGCGACCTCGTCGCCCTCGAGGGACGCCAGCTCGGCGAGGTCGGCGTCGTGCTCGGGCTCCACGACGGACCCGACCACCGCCCCGGCGAGCGGCGTGCCGACGGCGAGGTCCGCCGTCGGGCGCCCTGACGAGGGTTCGGCGGGGCGACCGGGAGCGGGGGTCGCACCGGCCGGATCGGGGGCGCCGCTCCCGGCGGCGGGCGCGGCGAGCGCACCGAGCTCGGCGAGCGGCGGCACGGCGGCCCACGGCGCGAGCGCGACGACGACGTTCGACGCGGTGTGCAGCTCGCCGTCGGCCACGGGCGCCGCGTCCGCGCCGGTCATGGTCGCGTAGAGGTCGGCCACGGCGCGCGCGTCGGCGCGGGCCGCCTCGGTGGAGCTGGGGGCGAGCCCGCCCGCGGGCCCGACGAGGCCGAGGCCGGCGACCCGGACGCCACCGGTGCTCGTGAACCCGACGAGCTCGGGCACGAGACCGAGGTGGTGGACGCCGCGGCGACGCCCCGTCTCCAGGGCGCTGGCGACCTCGCCCGCGATCGACCGGGCGACGTCGGGCGGCAGGTGACCTCCGCCGTCGAGCACCTGCGCGAGCGTGCGCGCAGCGAACGGCTCGAGGACGACGTACCCGGTGCCCTCGTGCTCGCCGACGCGCAGCACCTTCGGCAGGCGCGGGTCGGACAGCAGCGAGGCGCGGCGCGCACCGTCGAGCACCGCGTTCGCGCGCTCGGGGGCCACGGACAGGACGTCGATGCGGCGCTCGAGGATGGTGTCGCGACCCTGCCAGGCGGCGATCCCGGGGATCGCGGAGTCGACCTGCTGGTCCACGCGGTAACGGTCGGCGAGCAGCAGGCCCACGGCCACCGCGTCGTACCCCAGCTGGGTCACCGCACCCCGTTCGGTCGTCCCCGCGCGAGACGTTCGCGCCGAGACCATGGTACGCAGCCGGTCGGTCAGGGGACCGACGCGCGCCAGCAGGCGCGCCGCCCGGTCCATGAGCCCGCTGACCTCCGAGATCCGCAGCGCGCGGCCGGTTGCGAGGTACGCGGCGCCCATCACGAGCGCGAGGAGCATCAGCCGGACCGCCGAGACGGCGAGGGAGCCACCCGTCCACACGATGCCGAGCAGCACGCCGACCACCACGGGCGGCACGACGGCGAGCACGAGCCGCAGGTGCGTGCGGAAGACGCGCGCGCCGTCGATGCTCGGCAGGTGCCGGCGCAGCCCGAGGTAGCCGATCACGGACCCGAGCACGTACGACGCGGCGATCGCCAGGGCGGCGCCGACCACCCAGGTCGACGGTGAGAGCAGGAGCATCCCGGCGAACGACCCGCCGGCGACGACGACGGCCATGACGACCTGGATCCAGAACAGCGACCGGGCGTCCTCGTAGGCGTAGTAGACGCGCTGCACCGCGCTCCACAGCCCGAGGGCGGGGATCCCGACGGCGAGCCCGACGATCACGTGGGAGAGCTGGCTCACCCGGTCGGCCTCCTGGCTGCCGAGCGTGATGAGGGTGGCCAGGTCGTGCGCGCCGAGGATCACGACGGCGGTCGCGATGACCGTGAAGACGCTCACCGTGCGCATCGTGAAGGAGAGGTCGCTGCGCACCCCGAACCGGTCGCGCGCCGCGGCCTTCTCCGACAGCCGCGTGAACATCGCGGTGACGAGCGAGACCACGACGAGCGACTGCGGCAGCATGAACACGGTGAACGCGAGCTGGTAGGTCGCGTTGTCCGCGTAGATCGAGCCCGCGGCGTCGCCGCGCGCACCGGCCGCGGCGGCGACGTTCGAGACGGCGAGGAACCCCACCTGCCCGACGGCGAGCGCGGCGAACGTCCAGCCGCCCATCCGCGTCGCGCCACCCAGGCCGGCCAGGCCCCACCGGGGCCGGTAGCGGAACCCGGCCCGCCAGAGCGGTACGACCAGCACGATCGCCTGCAGCGCGACGCCGAGCGTCGCCGTCGCGCCGAGCAGCACGATGCGGTCGGCGCCGAACTGCGCGGCCGTGAGCTGGTTCGTCGGCATCGCGCCGAACTGGCGCAGGTAGACCACGAGGCCGACGATCGCGACGACGTTGTTGACGACGGGCGCCCACATGTAGGGCCCGAAAACGCTGCGCGCGTTGAGCACCTGGCCCAGCAGCGTGTACAGGCCGTAGAAGAAGACCTGCGGCACGCACCAGTAGGCGAACGCGTACGCGACGGGCAGCCAGTCGGCGCTCATCTGGTTCGCGTACAGGCGCACGAGCAGTCCCGCGCCCAGCGTGAGGACCACGGTGACCACGAACAGCCCGGCCGTCGCCACCGTGAGGAGGCGGTCGGTGTACTCGCGTCCGCCGTCGGGCAGCCGCGCCGCACGCACCAGCTGTGGGACCAGCACGGCGTTGATGACGCCGCCCGCGAGCAGCATGTAGATCGTGTTGGGGAGCGTGTTCGCGACGGCGAACGACGCCGCCGCACCGCCGGCGGACGACAGCGCGACGGCGATGAGGCCGCCGCGCACGAAGCCGAGGACGCGCGAGACGAGGGTCCCGGAGAACATCGTCGCGGTCGCGCTGGCGATGCCGCGCGAGCGGGTCATCGGGGCACCCCGTCGGCCCGACGGCGACCGCGCCGGATCGTGCGGATGAGCCCGAGCACGAGGAGCACGGCGAGCGCGGCGGCGGCGATGCCGAGTCCCACCGACTCCCACTCGGCCCGGACACGCACCGTGAACCGGCTGGTCTGCGCCATGGGCGCGCCGTCGGGGCTGGTCACGGTGACGGTGAGCGTGGTCTGCCCGTTCGCGACCGCGGTCACCGGCACCCGGACGGTCTCGGACTGGCCGGGGGCGAGTGTGACGTCGGGGGTGTCCTCGACCCGCAGGATCGCCTGGCCGGGACGGACGTGCACGTGCACGGTCACCGTCTCCTCGAGGGTGTTGGTGAGGCTGAGCGGGATCACGCCCTCCTCCGCGAGCATGCTCACGAGGCTCTGCGGCACGGCGACCGCGACGCCGGTCGACGCCGTCGCGAGCGCGTCGCTCACGCGCTGCAATGCGAGGTCGCCGGTCTGCCCGCCGAGCCGCCAGGCGGCGGACGGCGCGACGGCGAGGGTGTCGGTCACGCCGGTGCCGAGCGCCGCGAGCTGCTCCGGATCGGTGAAGGCCGAGGACAGCCGCTGTGCCTCCTCGGCCAGCACCACCGTGTCGTCGACCACGCCCTGCAGGTCGGGTGTCAGCGCGGAGGCGGCTGTGAGGTCGGTCGCCGGCGTGGTGGCCGCGGCGGGGCGGGCCAGCAGCGTCGGGACGTCGGTCAGGCTCACCCACGGCGCCGAGGCGAGCGCCGCGAGCGTGTCCTCGAGCGCACGCGCGTCCTGAGGCGTCAGGGCTGCGGCCGCGGTCCGGTCCACCAGCGCGAGCACCTCCGTCGGCGCCTGGGTCTCCTGGACCACCACCGCGGTGGTCGCGACGGCGAGCTGGCGCTGGGCGAGCGCGGCCGTGACACCCGCGTGCGGCACGGTTCCGGTCCCCGCGAGCGTGTCGGACAGGCCGGCGTCGGCGACGAGGGCGGGGAGGGTGTCGGTCGAGCCGGCCGTGCTGGTCGAGCCGGCCGTGCTGGTCGAGTCGCCCGCGAGGGTGAGGTCGACGCGCGCGTCGGCGGTGCCGAGCGGGGCCGCCGGGAGGGCGTCGTCGGCGAGCACGAGGCCGTCGTAGCCGTCGTCGACGAGCGCCTGCACGAGGTCGGCGGTCACGCCGGGCGACGCGGGCCACGCGACGCTCGAGCTCGGCGTCCACCGGGTCCCGGCAAAGCTCGCGGCGGCGCGCTCGCGCGCCCGCGCGAGCAGCTCGTCGCCTGCCGGGCCGGCGACCGGCAGCACCGCCTCGTCGGCGTCCGCCCACGGGAGGGTGAGGAGCGGGGCGGTCGCGGGGAGCACGCCGTCGGAGTCGGGCAGGACGACCGGGTCGACGGCGAGCGTCGCGCCGGACTCGGCGACGTCGAGCAGCGCCTGGGTGCGCGCGGTCGACACGAACGCCGGGCTCCCGCCGGCCTCGAGGGTGTTGGTCCACTCGGTCGCGCTGGGCGTGACGGGCAGCAGGACGCCGACGTCGAGCGCGGCCTCGACGCCCTCCTCGGGGTAGAACACGCCGACGGTCCGCACGACGGCCTGCACGTCGCCGCTGGTGAGCGTGATCTCGAGGCCACGCGCGCCCCAGTTGTCGAACCGGATGGGGAAGCCGAGGTCGGTGACCGGGACGTCGAGCACGATCGCCGCCGTCGCGCCGGCCTCCACGCGCAGCGACTCCTGCCGGGTCAGCTCGAGCCGCGCCGTGGGTGCGGAGTCCTCGGCGAACCAGCGCTCGAGCGCGGTCCGGGTGCGCGGCACGACCTGCTGCACGCCGATGGTGAGCACGGGGTCGACGAAGGCCTGGTCGGTCGCGTTGGTGATCGTCCCGGTCAGGCGCAGCGTGTCGGAGGGTCGCGCGACCGAGGGGGCGAGGTCGGAGAGGGTGAGGCGGACGGCGGGTGAGTCGTCGGGCTGGGTCGCTGTGGCGGACGCGGTGGCGCTCGGGGTGGCGCTCGGGGTGGCGCTCGTGGGGCTCGCCGTCGGGCCGGCGGACGGCGCAGCCGTCGCCGCGAGCGCGGCGCCGGGCGTGAGCGCGGCGACCGGCGCGAGCACCGCGAGGCCCAGCAGCGCGCGGGCGAGGCGGGCCGCAGCGCGACCCCGGGTCACGACGGGCCGACGAGCACGTCCCGCGCCATCGCCACGACACGACGCTCGTTGGGGTAGGCGAGGCGGCTGGGCAGCACGTCGAGCTCGACCCACGCGACCTGCTCGGCCTCGTGGTCGGGGTCGTTCTCGATGCTGAGGTCGCCGCCGAGCGCGGCGAGGAGGTAGTGGTGCACGACCTTGTGGACGCGACGCTCGTGGCCGGCGAACCAGTAGTCGATGGTCGCGAGGTGGCGCACGACCTGGCTCGTGATGCCGGTCTCCTCGGCGACCTCGCGCACGGCCGCCTGCTCGGCGGTCTCGCCGAGCTCGAGGTGGCCCTTGGGCAGGCACCACTCGAGCCGGCCCGCGCGGTTGCGGCGCGCGATCACGGCGCAGTACGCGACGCCGTCGACCACGTCGACGACGATGCCGCCGGCGGAGGTCTCGTCCACGACGGGCGGCGACGGGCGGATCCCGCGCGAGGCTGGGGAGACGTGACCCGAGTGGTGCGGGGCGTGGCCCGAGGGCTGGACCGGCGGCCCCGGCTGATGGCCCGACGGCGGGCCTGGAGTGCGCCCCGGCTGCTGCCCACCCGGTGGCGCCGACGGTGCCGGTGGCGGCGCAGGCCGACCCGGGACGCGTCGAGCCGGCGACGGGGTGGACATGCCCCCCACCATAGGCGAGCAGGCGTGGGAACCTGGGACCCATGCCCCCGCAGTCACCCACCTCCCCCGCACCCGGTCCGGCCGAGCTCATGCGCACGGCCCTCGGCGTGCTCGGCGCGATGGCGCAGGACGTCGAGCCGCTCGGGTCGATGTTCGCCGACGCCGGGCACGAGCTCGCGGTGGTCGGCGGGCCCGTGCGGGACGCCTTCCTCGGGCGCACGAGCCAGGACCTCGACCTCACCACCTCGGCGCGGCCGGAGGAGACCGAGGCGATCCTCGCCCGCTGGGGCACCACGTGGGACATGGGCCGGGAGTTCGGCACGATCGGCGCCCGGCGCGGCGACGTCGTCGTCGAGGTCACCACCTACCGCACCGAGTCCTACGACCCCTCGTCCCGCAAGCCCGTCGTGGCGTACGGGGACTCGCTTGAGGGCGACCTCTCGCGGCGCGACTTCCGGATCAACGCGATGGCCGTGCGCCTGCCCGACCTCACGTTCGTCGACCCGTTCGGTGGCCTGTCCGACCTCGCCGCCGGCGTGCTGCGCACGCCCGCGTCACCCGAGCAGTCCTTCGACGACGACCCGCTGCGGATGATGCGGGCCTGCCGGTTCGCCGCACAGCTCGGCGTCGACGTGGCGCCGGAGGTGATGGCCGCGATGTCCGCGCTCGCGCCGCGCCTGGCGATCGTCTCGGCCGAGCGCGTGCAGGCCGAGCTCGTCAAGATGCTGATGGCACCCGCGCCGCGGCGCGGGCTGGAGCTGTTCGTGGAGACCGGGCTCGCCGACGTCGTGCTGCCCGAGCTGCCCGCGATGCGCCTGGAGATCGACGAGCACCACCGCCACAAGGACGTGTACGCGCACTCCCTCACGGTGCTCGACCAGGCGATCGACCTGGAGACGAGCGCGGCCGGACCCGTGCCGGGCCCGGACCTCGTCCTCCGGCTCGCCGCGCTGCTCCACGACGTCGGCAAGCCCGCGACCCGCCGCAACGAACCGGGCGGACGCGTCTCGTTCCACCACCACGAGCTCGTCGGCGCGAAGCTCGCCCGCAAGCGCCTCAAGGCGCTCGCGTTCGACAAGGCCACGACGGCGGACGTCACCGACCTCATCGCCCTCCACCTGCGCTTCCACGGCTACGGCGAGGGCGCGTGGACGGACTCGGCCGTGCGGCGCTACGTGACCGACGCGGGCCCGCTGCTCGAGCGACTGCACCGGCTCACCCGCGCGGACTGCACGACGCGCAACCGCCGCAAGGCCGAGCGCCTCGCGCACGCCTACGACGACCTCGAGAAGCGGATCGCCGAGCTCGCCGAGGCGGAGTCGCTCGCCTCGTTGCGTCCGGCGCTCGACGGCGTGGCGATCATGCGGATCCTCGACCTGCCGCCGGGGCCGACGGTCGGCGAGGCGTACCGCTTCCTCATGGAGCTGCGCCTGGACGAGGGGGAGCTGAACGAGGCCGACGCCGAGGAGCGGCTGCGCGCGTGGTGGGCCGCGCGCGAGATGCCCCGGCCGTGAGCCCGGCCGATCCCGGGGGTGTCGGCGTCCGGCGCCCCGAGGCCCGGCGCCCCGACCTCGTCCGCGCGGGCACGGCGCTCCTGCCGTTCGCCCTCGTCTGCCTGCAGCTGCAGATCCCGACCGTCGCGCTCGGGCCGGTGATCCGCACGATCCAGGCCGACGTCGGCCTGGACAGCGCCGCCGCGGGCGCCCTCACGAGCATCCCGGTGTTCTGCTTCGCGCTGCTGACCCCGTTCGCCGCGCGGATCGTGGGCTGGGCGGGCGTCAACCGGTCGCTCGTCGGCGCCTCGCTGCTCATCGGCACGGGCGTCCTCGCGCGCTCGACCGGCTCGGTCGCCGCCCTCTTCGCCGGCTCGGTGCTGCTGGGCGGCGCGATCGCCGTCGCGAACATCGCGATCCCCACGCTGGTCACGCGGCGCTACCGGCACCGCGCGCTGCTCATGAACGGGGTGCAGACCTCGGCCACGAACGTGGGCTCGGCGCTCGCGGCCGCGGTGTCCGCGCCCGTCGTCGCGCTGCTCGGCTGGCAGGTCGGCCTGGCCGTCTGGTCGGCCACCTCCTTCCTCGCCGCGCTCGTGTGGTGGTGGGCCAACCGCGACGCGATGGCTCGCCGTCGTCCGCTCGCCCCGGCCGACCTCGTGGGCGTGCCCGAGGTCGGGGCGACCGGCGAGGTCGCCGCCGGCGTCGTCGTGGCCGGGCCCCACGCGCCCGACGGGGAGCCGACCTCGGGAGGGTCGCTCGCCGTCGCGCATCAAGCCTCGGGCGGTGGCGGGCGTCTGGCGGCGCGCCCTGTGCCTCGCGCTGTCTCCGGGCTGCGCGTGCCGATCGCGTGGGTGCTCGGGTTCACGTTCGCGATGCACGGGCTGTGCTACTTCGCGGTGTCCTCGTGGCTGCCGACGCTGCTGCAGGAGCGGTCGGGGCTGACGGCGGGCGCCGCGGGGGCGTGCGTGTCCGTGTTCATGGCGCTGGGGATCGTGGGGCCGCTCGCGCTGCCGCTCCTGCTGCGGCTGCCCGGGACGCGGCTGTGGATGCTCATGACGCTCACGACTCTCGGCTGGCTCGCGTGCGTGCTGCTGCTCGCGTTCGCGCCGACGGCGTGGCTCGCCGCGGTGCTCGTCGGCGGCATGGCGCAGGGTGCCTGCTTCACGGTGATCGTGACGTTCGGCGTGCACGTGGCCGCGGACGAGACGCAGTCGCGCGGCATCCAGGCAGTGCTGCAGACGGTCGGGTTCGCGGGCGCCGCCGTCGGACCGGTGCTCATCGGTGCGGTCCGGGACGCGAGCGGCGGCTGGTCGGCGCCGCTGGCGATCATGGTCGGCGTGGGGTGCGCGCTCGTGGCGCTCGGCGGGGTGTCGAGCCGGCTGCTCGTCGCGCACGACGCGGGGGCGGGCGATATCGCCTCGTCCTCGGAGCCCGCGCGTCGGTAGCGTGCCTCGGGTGAGTGAGCAGACGAGCAAGCCGACCGATCCCGCGACCGCCTCAGCCGCCGACGCGACCGACTCGACCGACGAGAAGAGGAAGGACGCGACACCCGAGGTCGAGCTCCTCGATCTGCCCGACCGCTCCCACCTGCCGGTGGCCGCCGACGTCCCGCTGGATGCGACGTCGACGCGGGCGCTCGCGGCCGCGGGCCTTCAGTACCGCGTCGTGCCCGACGACGCCGAGGCCTTCGCCCAGTTCTGCCACGCCATGGAGCGCGGCTTCCTCGGCGAGCGGGAGAGCGCCGAGTCGCGCGAGGCCTGGCGGACCGGCGAGACGACGACGCGCCCGATCGGCGTCTACGACCCCGCCGGCGCGCACCCGGAGACGCCCGTCGCGACGGTGGTGTGCTGGACGACCGACCTCACGGTCGACCTCGACTCCGTGCTGCCGATGTGGGCGATCAGCGGCGTCACGGTGTCCTCGACGCACCGCCGGCGCGGCGTGGCGCGCGCCCTGCTCGAGGGCGAGCTGCGCGCGGCCGCGTCGGCCGGGGTGCCCGTCGCCGGGCTGACGGTGTCCGAGGCGACCATCTACGGCCGCTACGGGTTCGGACCCGCGGCCGGCGAGGGCGTGCACGAGATCCAGACGCGTCGCGCGGGGTGGGTCGGCCCGAACCCCGTGGCGCAGGGCCGCGGCCGCCTCGACCAGGTCGAGCGCGAGGACGCGATGCGGGACATCGCCACGCTGCACGGTGAGCTCGTCGGGAGCCAGCCGGGCGACGTCGCGGGCTGGCCCACGCTCTGGCGCCAGGCCGCCGGGCTGCACCCCGACCAGCACCGCAAGGAGCTGCGCGCGGTCCGCTACACCGACGCGGCCGGGCGTCTCGCCGGGCTCGTGACCTACGCGATCAAGGGCAACGAGACCGACTACACGGCGAGCGAGCTGTCCGTGCGCCACCTGGCCGCGACCACGCCCGACGCGTACGCGGCGCTGTGGCACTACGTCCTCACGCACGACCTGATCGGCACCGTCAAGGCGTGGGCGCCGCTCGAGTCGCCGCTGCGATGGCTCGTGCGCGACGTCCGGGCGATCCGGGTGCGCGACAGCGACGACCACTGGCTCCGGCTGCTCGACGTGCGGCGCTGCCTCGAGGCGCGGCGCTACCGCACGGCGCTCGACGTCGAGCTCGAGGTCTCCGACCCGGTCGGGATCGCGGGCGGGCGCTATCGCCTGGTGGCCGACGCGAACGGTGCGGCGACGGTCGAGCGGGTGGGCTCGCCGTCGGGCGAGTCGGACGCCGCTCCGGACGCGGAGGTGCCCGACGGCGTGGCGCGCCTCGGCGTCGCCGACCTTGCCAGCCTGTGGCTGGGGTCGGCGCGGTGGAGCACGCTGCGCGCGGCCGGCCGGGTCGCGGCGAGCGAGCCGACGGCGCAGGCGCTGGACCTGGCGTTCACGCCGTCGCGCCCGGCGCACCTGACGTTCGGGTACTGACGGGGCGGGGCGGGAGCCCCCGATCCAGACCCGGCGCGCGTGCGTGCGTGGGTGCGGTGCCAGCGATCCGTCGGGGGGTTGCGGGCGGTGCCAGCGATCTGTCCCGGTTCGCGGGTCGAACCCGGTACAGATCGCTGGCTTCGCGTTCTGACCCGGCACCGATCGCCGGGCTCTCGTGTCAGACAGCCCGGCGCCTCGGGCCACCCGAGCTCAGGCGCGCCCGACGGCGGAGCGAGCGCCGTCGCCGTCGCCGTCGCCGTCGGCCGGCGTCACCGTCGGCGTCCCGCCCACGGGCGCGCTCACGTGCCACACCCGCCCGCCGGCGACGACACCCTCGACGTCGACCCGGCCGACCGGTGCCGCCCCCGACCCGAGCGCACGCGGCGGCCCGCCCCGCTCGACGCCGGGCGCGAGCCCGAGGCAGGCCTGCAGGATTGCGACAGCCGACGCCGCCGACCACGCCTGCGGGTGGCAGGCGGCGGGGTAGGGCACCACGCCCGGCGTCGACTCCGGTGGCGCGCCGCCGTACAGCTCGGGCAGCTGGTAGCGCACGCTCTCGGCGGCGGCGAGCACGCCGCGCACGAGCACGGCCGCCTGCTCGTCGAGCCCGGCGCGGGCGAGCCCCGAGATCGCGATCGCGGTGTCGTGCGCCCAGACCGAGCCACGGTGGTAGCCCAGCGGCCAGTAGCCGGCCATCCGGTCCGACAGCGTGCGCAGGCCGTACCCCGAGGACAGCTCGGGGGAGACCAGGCGGTCGGCGACGACGCGCTCCTCCTCGGGCGTGAGAATCCCCGTGCCGACGACGTGCCCCATGTTCGAGGCGACGGAGTCGATGAGCGCGCCGCTGCGGTCCAGCGCGATGCCAAGGTAGGGGCCGTCGTCGTCGGCGGTCCAGAACCGGGCCCGGAAGCGGTCGGCGAGGCCGGCCGCCCAGGCGCGCCACGCCGTCGCGCCTGGTCGCTCGAACGCGTCGAGCAGCGCGGCGCCGCCGACGGCGGCCTCGTACGCGTAGGCCTGCACCTCGCTCAGGGCGATCGGACCCTCGGCCAGGCGCCCGTCGCGCCACTGCACGGAGTCGCCCGAGTCCTTCCAGCCCTGGTTGCTGAGCCCGCTGCCGGTGGCGTCGACGTAGTCGAGGAAGCCGTCGCCGTCGGCGTCGCCGTAGTCCCGCAGCCAGGCGAGGGCCTACTTGTCCTACCAGACCTCGTTCGTGGGGCAGAACTGGGGTCAGGGCGCCGCGATCGCCTTCATCCTGTTCGCGATCATCGTGGTGCTGACGATCCTCCAGCGCGTCGCGCTCGCCGAGCGCGACGTCCCGCTCCGGCGCCGCTGGGGGTGGCGACGATGACCGCCGCCGCGACGAGCGCCGACGCGCTGCCTACGCGACCGTCGCCCGCCGACGGACGCGAGCGACGCCGTCGGCCATCCGGCCTGGTCGTCGGGGCCGTCCTCACGTACGCCCTGCTCGTGGCGCTGGCGATCGTGTACGTGTACCCGTTCCTCATCTCGGTCGCCACGTCGTTCAAGCCCGACGCCGAAGCGGCCGCCGACCCCCTCGCGCTCATTCCCGAGACCTTCACCACGGCGGCGTACTCGCGCCTGTTCCTCAACTCCGACTTCCCGCTGTGGTTCCGCAACTCGGTGATCGTCACGGTCACCGTGACGCTCGGGCGGGTCTTCTTCAACTCCCTCGCCGGCTACGCGCTCGCGCGCCTGCCGTTCCGGAGCCGCGGGGTGGTGTTCGCGGGGCTCGTCGCCGTGATGGCCGTGCCGTCGGTGGTGCTGCTGATCCCCAAGTTCCTCGTCATCAACACCCTGGGCATCTACAACTCCTTCGCCGGCCTCATCATCCCGCTGCTGGCCGACGCCGCCGGAATCTTCATCATGAAGAACTTCTTCGAGTCGATCCCCGCCTCGGTGGAAGAGGCCGCCCGGCTCGACGGCGCCGGCACGTTCCGGGTGTTCTGGTCGGTGGTGCTGCCGATGGCGACGCCGGCGCTCATCACGATCGTGATCCTGTCGTTCCAGGGCTCGTGGAACGAGCTGTCCCACTTCATCGTGGCGTCCCAGTCTCCCGGCCTCTACACCCTGACCAAGGGCGTCGCGCAGCTGTCCTCCGGGGCGCTGAGCCAGGGCACGCAGTACCCGCTCAAGCTCGGTGCGGCCGTCATCATGACGATCCCGGTGGCCGTGCTGTTCTTCGTCTTCCAGCGCCGGATCATGAACGCGAGCGCCGGCGCGGAGAAGGGCTGAACGGCGCTGACTGGTGCCGGTCCGGCGGGGGGTGCCAGCGATCTGTCGCGGTCTGGTGGCCGGACGCGGCACGAACCGCTGGGTTCGGGAAGCCAGGTGCCCGTCCGCCCGACGGCGAGGGGCCGGGTTCCGTACGGAACCCGGCCCCTCGCCGTCGTGGGTGTGCGTGTGGGTGCTGCGGATCAGCACCGCACCCGGTCGGAAGGTGGTCCGACGGGGTCGTGCTGCCGATCAGCGCTCGACGTCACCGGCGATGAAGGCCTCGACCTTGGCGCGCGCGGTCTCGTCGTCGTACTGCTCCGGCGGGGACTTCATGAAGTAGGAGGACGCCGAGAGGATCGGGCCGCCGACACCGCGGTCCTTGGCGATCTTGGCGGCGCGCACGGCGTCGATGATGATGCCGGCGGAGTTGGGGGAGTCCCAGACCTCGAGCTTGTACTCCAGGTTCAGGGGCACCTCGCCGAACGCGCGACCCTCGAGGCGCACGTAGGCCCACTTGCGGTCGTCCAGCCACGCGACGTAGTCCGACGGGCCGATGTGGACGTTGCGGTCGGCCTTCTTGCCGGCCAGCGGGCCGGTGGAGATGTTGGAGGTGACGGCCTGCGTCTTGGAGATCTTCTTGGACTCCAGGCGGTCGCGCTCGAGCATGTTCTTGAAGTCCATGTTGCCGCCGACGTTGAGCTGGTAGGTGCGGTCCAGGACCACGCCGCGCTCCTCGAACAGGCGGGCGAGCACGCGGTGCGTGATCGTGGCGCCGACCTGCGACTTGATGTCGTCGCCGACGATCGGCACGCCCGCGGCCTCGAACTTGTCGGCCCACTCCTTGGTGCCGGCGATGAAGACGGGCAGCGCGTTGACGAACGCGACCTTCGCGTCGATCGCGGCCTGCGCGTACGCCTTGACGGCCTCCTCGGACCCGACGGGCAGGTAGCACACCAGCACGTCGACGCGCGCCTCCTTGAGGGCGGCGACGACGTCGACCGGCTCCTCGGCGGACTCCTCGATGGTCTCGCGGTAGTACTTGCCGAGGCCGTCCAGGGTCGGGCCGCGCTTCACGGTCACGCCGGTGGGCGGCACGTCGGTGATCTTGATCGTGTTGTTCTCCGACGCCGTGATCGCGGCGGACAGGTCCTGGCCGACCTTCTTGGCGTCGACGTCGAACGCGAGCACGAACTCGAGGTCGCTCACGTGGTACTCGCCGAACTGCACGTGCATGAGGCCGGGCACGGTGCCCGTCGGGTCGGCGTCCTTGTAGAACTCGACACCCTGGACGAGCGAGCTCGCGCAGTTGCCGACGCCCGCGATCGCGACGCGGATGGAACTCATGGGTTCTCCTTCTCAGGTGGTGCCGTCGGACGACGGCGCAGCAGCGGGGGGCGTGCTGGGGTTCGGGGTGGTTCGCTCGGAGCCGGTTCGCTCGGAGCCGGCTCGCTCGGAGGCGATGAGACCGTCGAGCCAGCCGAGCTCGCGGTCCAGGAGCTCCAGGCCGTGGCGCTGGAGCTCGAGCGTGTAGGCGTCGCGGCGCTCACGGCCGCGCGCGGAGGCGAGGCGGTAGGCCTCGCGACGTTCGAGGACGCGGGTGCGCCGGCCCTCGAGGATGTGCAGCCGGGTGCTCGGCTCGGTGGCCGCGAACAGGGAGAACCGCACGTCGAACGCGTCGTCCTCCCACGCCGTCGGCTCGGCGACGGCGAGCGCCGCCGCGAGGTGCTCCTTGCCCTCGGGGGTGAGCTCGTACACCACCCGGGAGCGCCGACCCGCGAGGGGGTGCGGCAGCTCGGCGGTGCCCGAGGCCGTGACGAGGCCGCGGTCCGCGAGCGAGCGCAGGCGCGGGTAGAGCGAGCCGAACGAGAGGGTGCGGAAGACGCCGAGGTCGGTCACGAGCCGCTTGCGCAGCTCGTAGCCGTGCAGCGGGCCGTCCGCGAGGCGGCCGAGCACGGCGAGCTCGAGGACCTCGGTGCGGTCGCGCATGAGGCCTCCTCTCGTGGTGCCGGTCGTGGTGCGGGCGGTGCGTCGGTCCGGCAGTGCTCGCGGGGCCGGGTGCTCCCGACCTGACAAGCGTGGGTGTATGTCAGCAAGGAATGTATCGCATGGATACATCGACGTGAGCCACTGCGACGCGTGTGCCTCCACAACCCGCACACGAACCTCCCGCCGCGCCTGCCCAGCGCTGCCCCCGCGCCCCGGCACCGGCTCGCCATACTGGAGGGCGGTCGCGACGGTGCGTCCCGCCGTCCCCCGCACCCACCCGATCGGAGCAGCACGCGTGGCCACGTCACGAAAGAGCAAGCCGGCCAAGGGCAAGGCCAAGCGCCGGTTCTGGAACTACCCCCGCCGGGGCAAGGGTCCGGTGCGTCGCTGGCTGCCCAGCTGGCGCTTCCTGCTCGGCCTCGTCGTGACCGGTGTGGCTGTCGTCGTCGGGGTCGTCGCCGCCGCGTACGTGCGCACCGACGTGCCCGAGCCCGAGGAGCTCGCGCTCGCGCAGAGCAGCACCGTGTACTTCGCCGACGGGACCACGCCGCTGGGCACGCTCCAGGAGGTCGACCGCACGATCATCGACACCACCGCGCTGCCGGACTACGTGGCGGGCGCCGTCGTGGCCTCGGAGGACCGCCGGTTCTACTCCAACTCCGGCATCGACCCGGTCGGCATCGCGCGCGCCCTGTGGAACAACCTCACGGGCGGTCAGCGCCAGGGTGGCTCGACCCTCACCCAGCAGTACGTCGAGAACTACTACCTGGGCCGGACCACGGGGTACCTGGGCAAGTTCAAGGAGGCGATCCTCGCCGTCAAGGTCGAGCAGTCGCTGTCCAAGGACCAGATCCTCGACTCCTACCTCAACACCATCTACTACGGCCGCGGCGCCTACGGCATCGAGGCCGCGGCTCAGGCGTACTTCGGCAAGAGCGCGAGCGAGCTGACGCTGTCGGAGTCCGCGATGCTCGCCGGGATCATCCCGGCGCCGAGCGCATGGGACCCCGCGATCAACCCGGACCAGGCGCAGGTGCGCTGGGCCCGCACGCTGGACTACATGGTCCAGGAGGGCATGATCACGCAGGCCGACCGTGACGCGCAGACGTTCCCCACGACGATCGAGCCCGTGCAGTCGGACCGGTTCGGGGGGACCAACGGGTACCTGCTGGCCATGACGATCTCCGAGCTCACCTCCGGCGACGACGCGCCCTACACGCAGGACGAGCTCAACCGCGGCGGGTTCTCGATCATCACGACGTTCGACGCCACGATGCAGGCGGCCGCCGTCGACACGATCCAGAACGACCTGCCGAGCGACCACGCCGACAACCTCAAGGCGACCCTCGTGTCGGTGGACCCGGCCACCGGTGGCGTGAAGGCGCTGTACGGCGGCACCGACTACCTCACCGAGAGCCTGAACCGCGCGACGCAGGCGGTCTACCAGGGCGGCTCGACGTTCAAGCCGTTCGCCATGATCACGGCGCTCGAGCAGGGCATGTCGCTGGAGCAGACCTACAACTCTCCCGGTTCCATCGAGATCGACGGCTGGAAGGTCGGCAACTTCGACGGGCGCAACAAGGGCGACATCGACATGGTCGCCGCGACCGCGGGGTCGGTGAACACGTACTACGCGCAGCTCAACAAGGCGATCTCGGCCGGTGGCGCGCCGGGGCAGGCCCTCGTCGACACCGCCGTGAAGGTCGGCCTGCCGACCGACACGGTCGGGCTCGTCCCGGTGCTGTCCAACGTGCTCGGCAACGCCTCCCCGCACGCGATCGACATGGCGTCGGTGTTCGCGACCTACGCGGCGCAGGGCATGAAGCACACCACGCACGTGGTGGACACGGTGCTCGACGCCGACGGCAACGTCGTCTACACCGGTCCGACCCAGGGCGAGCAGGTGGTCAGCCCCGACGTCATGGCCGAGGCGACGTTCGCGATGACCCACGTCCCGGCGCGGGGCGGCACGGCACCCCAGATCGCCGAGCTGGGCCGTCCGGTCGCCGGCAAGACGGGGTCCTCGCAGGACTACAAGTCGGCCTCGTTCGCGGGCTACATCCCGCAGCTCGCGACCGTCGTCGCGCTGTACCAGACCGGCGCCGACGGCACCGAGGAGACGATCACGCCGTTCGGCGGCGCCAACCCGGTGGCCGGCGGTTCCGTCCCCGCCGACATGTGGCTCGCGTACATGCAGAAGGTCACCGAGGGCATGCCCGTGGAGCAGTTCCCGGCGCGCACCTACATCGGCGGCGCCACCGAGGAGCCCACCGCGACCCCGAGCCCGACGGCGACCGCCGAGGAGACCGGGGACGTCCCCGACGTGGTCGGGCAGGGCGAGGACGCCGCGCGCGCTGCGATCGCGGCGGCCGGGTTCTCGGTCGCCACCTCGTCCGAGGCGTCCGACACCGTGCCGGCGGGGTCCGTCATCCGCACCGAGCCGGGCGCCGGCAGCGCGTCGAAGTCGACGATCGTCACGATCGTCGTCTCCACCGGACCGGCCGCCCCGCCACCCACCACCCCGGCGCCCTCGCCGACGCCGAGCCCCACCCCCTCGCCGACGTCGACGCCGACTCCCGCGCCCACGCCGGAGCCGACGCAGGACGCGGGCGGGAACGGATAGCCCGGTCGGCTACACTGGTGCGGTTGTGTGCCCGGCGGACCTCCGGTCCTCGGGGCGCACGACGCACACGCATTGCCCTCCTGTCACGGAACGTCCGTGGCCGCACAGTCCAGAGGAGGTGGGTAGACACATGCGTCCTTACGAGCTGATGCTGATCCTCGACCCCGAGGTGGACGAGCGCACCGTCGCTCCGTCGCTCGAGAAGTTCCTGTCCGTGATCACCACCGGTGGTGGCTCCGTCGACAAGGTCGACATCTGGGGCAAGCGCCGGCTGGCGTACGAGATCGACAAGCGCTCCGAGGGCATCTACGCCGTCGTCAACATGACGGCGACGCCGGCCCTCGCCCAGGAGCTCGACCGCCAGCTCGGCCTCAACGAGGCCGTGATGCGCACCAAGCTCCTCCGCGCCGACGAGCGCTGACCCCCGCTCCACCGAGCCTCACCCACTCGCACCGACTTCACTCGACCCAGACGAGACGAGGAGCATCCATGGCAGGCGAGACCGTCATCACCGTGATCGGCAACCTCACGGCCGACCCCGAGCTGCGTTTCACGCCGTCGGGGGCCGCCGTGGCCAACTTCACGGTGGCGTCCACGCCGCGTACGTTCGACCGCCAGTCGAACGAGTGGCGCGACGGCGACACCCTGTTCATGCGGTGCTCCATCTGGCGCGAGGCGGCTGAGAACGTCGCGGAGTCCCTCACCAAGGGCACCCGCGTCATCGCCTCCGGCCGGCTCGTGCAGCGCTCCTACGAGACCCGCGAGGGTGAGAAGCGCACGGTCGTCGAGCTCCAGGTCGACGAGATCGGCCCCTCGCTGCGGTACGCGACGGCGAAGGTCGCCCGTGCCCAGCGCGGCGGTGGCGGTGGTGGCGGCTTCTCCGGTGGCGGCGGCGGGTACGGCGACTCCGGGTCCTCGCGCTCCGGCGGCTCCGGCGGTTCGGGCGGCTACTCCGGTGGCGGCTCGAGCGGCGGCAACGAGGACCCCTGGGCCACCGGCGGGAGCGGCAGCTCCTACCCGGACGAGCCCCCGTTCTGACGGACCGCCCGGTGCGTGCCTGACGCACGACCGGCGCCCGCAGGACCACTCGACATCACAGACAGCGACACCCCAAGGAGTACCCCATGGCGAAGCCCGTTCTTCGCAAGCCCAAGAAGAAGGTCAGCCCTCTCAAGGCCGCCAAGGTCGAGGGCACGATCGACTACAAGGACACCGTTCTGCTGCGGAAGTTCATCTCCGACCGCGGCAAGATCCGCGCCCGCCGCGTGACCGGTGTCTCCGTCCAGGACCAGCGCAAGATCGCCAAGGCGGTCAAGAACGCCCGCGAGATGGCGCTGCTCCCCTACTCGAGCTCCGCTCGCTGAGCCACGAGGAGGCAGACATCATGACGACGAAGCTCATCCTCACGCACGAGGTCACCGGCCTCGGCGCCCCCGGCGACGTGGTCGAGGTCAAGGACGGGTACGCCCGCAACTACCTCGTCCCGCGTGGCCTGGCGACCGGCTGGTCCAAGGGTGCCGAGAAGGAGATCGCGGCGATCCGCACGGCGCGCAGCAAGCGCGCGCACGACTCCGTCGAGGCTGCGGCTGCGGTGCGCGACGCCCTCGAGGGCTCGCGCTACACGGTCAAGGCGCGCGCCGGCGCCGGTGGTCGCCTGTTCGGCACCGTGACGACGAAGGAGATAGCCGAGGCGGTCCTCGCGTCGGGCGGGCCCTCGGTCGACCGTCGCAAGATCGAGTCGAAGCAGCACATCAAGACGCTCGGCACGCACCAGGTCGTGGTGCACCTGCACGAGGGCGTCTCGGCCAAGGTGACCGTCGAGGTCGTCCCCGCCTGAGCACGCTCCCGCTCGCGTCACGACGCAGGCCCGGTCCCCGAGGGGACCGGGCCTGCGCTCGTTCGGCACGTCAGCTGCGCTGCGGGCCGCCCGCCGCCGCCTCGCCTGCTCCGCCGCCGCACCCCGCCGCCGCCTCACCCGCGCCGCGGCCTACCGCACGGCGTCGCGCACGAGCGCTGCCACGCCGTCGGGCACCCCGCGAAGCGCGAGGTCGAGGGTGCGCACCCGGAACGAGAACGCCCCCATCCAGTCCGACGCGAGGAGGGTGGGGCCGAGGCACCAGTGCCGGGCGTGCAGCGCCACGCCGGTGAGCACGTCCACCCGCGAGTCGACCTGCAGGCCGCGGGGAGCGGCCAGGTCGCGCGCGTGCCGAACGAACGCGCCCGCCTCCACGTCGCCGTCGCGCTCGTGCAGCACGGGCACGTCGAGGCGGTCCTCCCGCAGGCGCGCGAGTCGCTCGACCACGAGCACGTCGGCGTACGTGGGCACGCTCGGCGCGGCGGACCCGAGATGGCGGTGCTCGACGTCGAGCCCTTTCTCCGTCTCGGTGTAGCGCGAGCGGGTCCAGTGCCGCACGTCGCCGGGGTGGTCGATCTCGCTCGTGTGGTGCACGACGGCGCCGTCCGCGCTCGCGTACGCCAGCACGGTGCGCAGCCGGCCGGGCTCCAGGTGGCGGACGAGCGCTCCCGCAGGAGCGCCCGCCACCAGGAACCGGTCGTAGCGGATCTCGACGGGCACCGGCCCATCCTGGCCTACTCGGTCGCCAGCGCCGCCACCGGCGAGGTCCGCGTCGCGCCGCGCGCCGGGAGCACCGACGCGAGCACGCCGGCCACCACCGCGACCGCCACGATCACGAGCACGGTCGACCACGGCACCGCCAGGTCGCCCACGCCGAGCCCGACGGTCGGCCCGAGCAGCAGCATCGAGCCGAGCCAGCCGTACCCGACGCCGAGCACGATCCCCACGAGCGCACCGACCCCGGCCAGCAGCACGCCCTCGACGGCGAGCGTCGCCCGCAGCTGCCGGCGCGTCAGCCCGAGGGCTCGCAGGAGCGCGTTCTCGCGCCGCCGCTCGACCACCGAGAGCGACAGCGTGTTCGCCACCCCGATGAGCGCGATGATCACGGCGACGGCGAGCAGACCCACCACCACGAGCAGCATGGTGTCGACGATCTGCCCGTACCCCGCGCGCTCGACGGCGCCCCCGGCGACCACCGGCGTCGCTCCGGCGGTCCCCGTGGTGGTGTCCGAGACCGCGTCGGTGACGGCGTTCGCCACGGCGCGAGGATCGGCGCCCGGCGTCAGGGCGAGCCACACGGTCCGCGAGTCCGGCGTGAGCGAGGCGTAGGCGAACGTCTCGGCGTCGAGCAGCACGGTGCTGCTCGGCAGTCCCTCGACGAGCTTTCCGGACGTCGTCAGCCCGTTCACCGTGAGGGGCCCGTCCTTCGCCAGCACCCACCCGTCGGCCATCGACACCCCTCGCCCCCAGGCGGGGAGAGTCGCCACCACGTCGGCCAGCGCCGCGATGTCCGACGCCGAGTACGCCGTGACGGTGGACGTTCCGTCGTCCGTGGTCACCTCGGCGCTGGCCCCGTCCATCACGACGGAGGAGGCCACGCCGTCGACGGCGCGCACGGCGTCGATCGTCGCCTGGCGCAGCGCGGTGCCGCTCACGGTGACGTCGACCGCGAACTGCTCCGAGAGCTCGGTGTCGAGCGCGGACCGGGCCATCGCGGCGCCGGTCGACATCATGACCACCAGCGCGACGCCCACGAGCAGGGCGGTCGCCGTGGACGTGGTGCGGGCCGGGTTGCGGGCCGCGTTGATCGCCGCGAGCCGCGCGGACACCCGGCTGCGGTCCGGCGCGATGGCCGCCGCCGTGCGCCCGAGCACCCGGGTGAGGCCCGGCACGTAGGTGATCGCCGCGACGACCACGCCCACCACGGACACGATCCCGCCCAGCACCCCGAGGGCGAGGCCGAGGTCGAAGCTCCCGCCCGCGCTCACCACGAGAGCACCGGCCATGCCCGCCAGGCCGAGCCCCACGAGCGTCCAGCCGATCGCGGGACGCACGCTGCGCCGTCGGGCACCGGACGCGAGGTCGACCGGGCGGAGCGCGGCGAGCGGCGCCACCCGGGTGGCGAGCCGCGCCGCGCCGCCCGCGGCGAGCAGCGTCACGAGGACGCCGGCGACGATCGGCACCACCACGGCGGCGACCGACACGGGCACGACGGCGGGCAGCGGCACCCCGGCGTTGGCACGCCCCAGGATGGTCAGGACCACCTGGCCGAGCGCGACGCCGCCGATCACGCCGGCAATGGACGCGACGACGCCGAGCACGAGCGCCTCGAGCCGGACCGACGCGCGGACCTGGGACGCGGTCGCACCGACGCAGCGCAGCAGCGCCAGCGTGCGGGTGCGCTGCGCGACGAGCACGGTGAACGTGTTGGCGATGACGATGCCCGCGACGGCCATCGCGACGCCCGCGAAGGCGAGCACGAGCGAGCGGAACACGTCGACGCCGTCGGTGAACGAGGACGCGACCTCTCGTGCGTACTCCTCGCCCGTCTGCAGGGTGGCGTCGGGGTCGACGGAGCCGGCGACGGCGTCGCGCACCGCGCCCGCATCGGCGCCGTCGGCCAGGACGAGCGTCGCGCCGGACCACGTGCTGCCGTCGGACGCCTGCCACGCGGCCACGTCGGTCGCGTCCGCCAGCCCCAGCGGCAGACCGAACCCGAGGCCCGAGCCGTCCGCGGTGATGCCGACGACGACGGCGTCGCTCACCTCGCGCGTGGGTTCGTCCGAGTCCGCCGTCCACGTCTGCGAGACGACCTGCACGGTGTCGCCGACCTGCACCCCGAGTCGCTGCGCCGTCGTGCCCGGGACGGCGATCTCGCCGGGCGCGTCCGGCGCCTCGCCGCTGGCGAGGGCGGCGGGCGCGAGGCGGTCGTCGGTGGCGGGCGGGGCGAGCAGGAGGTATTCCGAGCCCTGCCCCGTGCCGACCTCCCGGCCGACGAAGCCGATCGGCTGGACCGCGGCGACGCCGTCGATGGCGGCCAGGTCGGCGACCTCGTCCGTCGTCATGCTGGTCTGGACGACGAGGTCGGGGTCGCCGACGCCGGCGCGCGCCGTGGCCAGCGCGGTCGCCTCGAGCGTGGAGGAGCCGAGGAACGCGGCCGTGATGAAGCCGGTGCCCAGCGCGATCGCGATCCCGACGGCGACGAGTCGTCCGCCCGTGCGGCGCATCTGCGCCCAGGTCAGGCGCCACATCAGCGTGCCCCGACGACGGAGCCGGCGAGGCTGGCGGTGCGCAGCGCGTCGAGCGCGGCGGTGACCTGCTCGGGGGTGGGGTGCTCGAGGTCGCCCGCAATCCGTCCGTCGGCGACGAGGACGACCCGGTCGGCGTAGGCGGCCGCTGCGGCGTCGTGCGTCACCATCACGACCGTCTGGCCGAGCTCGCGCACGCTGGTGCGCAGGAGCTCCAGCACCTCCGCGCCCGAGCGCGAGTCGAGGTTGCCCGTCGGCTCGTCGGCGAACACCACGTCGGGCCGGGTGAGCAGGGCGCGGGCGATCGCGACGCGCTGCTGCTGGCCGCCGGAGAGCTCGCTGGGGTGGTGGCCGAGGCGGTCGCGCAGGCCGAGGACGTCGACAAGGCGGTCGAACCAGGCGCGGGTGTCGGCGTCGATGCCGCCGCGGCCGACCCGGCCGGCGAGCTCGAGGGGGAGGGTGATGTTCTGCTCGGCCGTGAACATCGGCAGCAGGTTGAACGCCTGGAAGACGAACCCGACGCGCTCGCGGCGCAGCAGGGTGAGGGCCTGGTCGTCGAGGGTGGACAGGTCGGTGTCGCCGAGGAGCACGTGGCCGTCCGTGGCGGAGTCGAGACCCGCGAGCAGGTGCAGGAGCGTGGACTTGCCGGAGCCGGAGGCGCCCATGATCGCCGTGAACGCGCCGCGCTTGAACGCGACGTCGACGCCGCGCAGGGCGTGCACGGCCGCGCCGCCGGTGCCGTAGGTCTTCGTGAGCCCGACGGCGCGCACGGCCGGGGCGGGGGAGGTCGGATCGGCGTGGTGCGCCGGGTGGGACTGATGTGCCGGGTGGGACTGGTGTGGCTGGTGCGTCGCGTGTGTCGACGGCGTCGGGCTCGAGTCGGCCCGCGGGCTCGTCGGGTAGGGCTGGGGCGCGTCGGGCGGCAGGGGGCTCGTGGAGGTCATGCCCCCGACGCTAGGAGCCGAGGTGCCGGCGGACGTTCGGCCCACGGTCCCGCGTTGCCGGCGGGGTCATCCCGTGGTGGGACCTGCCCGCCCCCCCCTCAGTGCGGACGTTTCCGGAGCGTATGGCTCCGGAATCGTCCGCGCTGAGGAGTCGGCGGCGAGGCAGGGCGCGCGACCCGGGTCAGCGCGCGCCCAGCACGAGCCACGCGTCGCCGCGCGAGCGCCACCACGTCGCCCCGCCGCGCGCGAGCATGAACACGACGCCGAACGCGAGCCACAGCCACACCACGGACCACGGCGCCTCGCCCGCCCCGCGCGGCGCCGCGGTGCGCACGATCCACAGGAACGGCAGGTAGACGACGAGCGAAGCCGCCCCGGCCCACGCGAGGAAGCGGCCGTCGCCGGCGCCGATGAGCACGCCGTCGAGCACCCACACCACGCCCGCGAGCGGCAGCGCGGCCGCGACCACCCACAGGCCCGCCGCGGCGGCGCCGCGCACGAGCGGGTCGGACGTGAACAGCGCGGTGAGCGGCACGGCGAGGAGCGCGAGCACGACGCCGAGCACGGCACCGCCGCCGGCTCCCCACTGCAGGGTGCGGCGCAGCACGGCGCGCGCGTCCTCGGGCCGGCGCGCGCCGAGCGCGTGCCCGACGAGCGCCTGGGCTGCGATCGCGAGCGCGTCGAGCGCGAACGCCGCGAACCCCCAGAGCGCGTTGACGACCTGGTGCGCGGCGAGCGGCACCTCGCCGAGCGTGGCGGCGGTCGTCACCGTGAGGAGGATCGCGACGCGCAGGGTGAGGGTGCGGACGAACAGGGGCCCGCCGTCGCGCATCCCGCGCCCCAGGCCGGTGAGGGTGGGGGAGAGGGCGACCCCTCGCCGTCGGGCACCGCGCAGGACGCGCCAGGCGAGGACTGCGCCCATGGCGAGCTGCACGAGGGCGGTGCCGGCGCCGGAGCCGGCGATGCCCCAGCCGAAGCCGTAGATGAAGAGGGCGTTGAGCGCGCCGTTGGCGACGGCGCCGGCGGCGGCGACGACGAGCGGGGTGCGGGTGTCGAGCATGCCGCGCAGCACGCCGGTCGCGGCGAGGACGACGAGCATGCCGGGCAGGCCCGGCAGCGACCAGCGCAGGTAGGTCACGGCCTGGGTGGCGACGTCGCCCGTGCCGCCCATCGCGCCGATCGCCCACGGCGCCGTGGCGAGGCCGAGGGCCGCGACGACGAGCCCGACGGCGAGCGCGAGCCACAGCCCGTCGATCCCGGCCCGCAGGGCGCGGGTCTCCTCGCCCGCCCCGAGGAGGCGGCCGACGCTCGCGGTGGTGGTGTAGGCGAGGAAGACGAAGAGGCCGACGGCGGTGACCAGCAGGGTGGAGGCGAGGGTGAGGCCGGCGAGCTCGGCCGTCCCCAGGTGGCCCACGAGCGCGGAGTCGACGAGGACGAACACCGGCTCGGCGACGAGGGCGCCGAAGGCGGGGATCGCGAGGGCGAGGATGCTGCGGTCCAGCGGCGTTCCTCGGGGTTCCCTCACCGGCCAAGCCTGCCAGACGGGTCCGACGGCGTGGCGCGGCGTGTCGGGTCGGTGGATTTCGCCGTCGCGTCGGCGTGGGGTGAACCCACAGCGGGAATCGTTGAGATCCCGCCGTTTCCCGCGTGGTTTCCACACGTTGTCCACAGTCCTGGGGATCGGGGCGGAGTGTCGTCCACACTGCGGTTACGTCGTCGTCCCCACCCTGTCCCCAGGCTTTCCACAGGCGGTCCACACCCCGCCGGAACACGCGTGGATGTCAAGCCGGGGCGGGTTCGTCCCAGGGCGTCCGGAGGGGTCGGGGAGGTCGTAGCGTGTGCCGCTGGCCCGGAGCCGACGCGTTCGTCCGGGCGATGTCGGTGGCCGGGTGTGCACTCGTCGGAGAACAGCGACGGGGCGGAGAGGTGGAGCGTGACGGCGACGGACGAGGCGGATCTTCGGGCCTTCAGTGCACTCGGGGAGCGGACCCCGCCGCAGGACGCGGCGGCGGAGCAGAGCGTGCTCGGCGGGATGATGCTGAGCAAGGACGCGATCGCCGACGTCGTGGAGGAGATCCGCGCGGCGGACTTCTACCGGCCGGCGCACGAGATGGTCTACGACGCGATCGTCGACCTGTACGGGCGTGGTCAGCCGACGGACGTCATCACAGTCGCCGACGAGCTGACCAAGCGCGGTGAGCTCGGCCGGGTAGGCGGGCACGGGTACCTGCACACGCTCATCTCGTCCGTCCCGACGGCCGCGAACGCGGGCTACTACGCGGGGATCGTGCGTGAGCGAGCGGTGCTGCGCAAGCTCGTCGAGGCCGGCACGCGCATCGTGCAGCTCGGGTACGCGGCCGACGGCGGCGACGTCGAGGAGCTGGTGAACTCGGCGCAGTCGGAGATCTACGCCGTGACGGAGCGGCGCACGAGCGAGGACTACAAGGCGCTGCGGGAGATCATCACCGGCACCGTCGAGGAGATCGAGCACGCCACCAGCCGCGACGGCCAGATGGTCGGGGTGCCGACCGGGTTCACCGATCTGGACCGACTCACGAACGGTTTGCACCCGGGGCAGATGATCGTGGTCGCGGCCCGGCCCGCGATGGGCAAGTCGACGATGGCGTTGGACATCGTGCGGTCAGCGGCGGTGCACCACGGCATGACGGCGGCGGTGTTCTCCCTCGAGATGAGCGCGAACGAGATCGTCATGAGGATGCTGGCCGCCGAGGCGCAGGTGCCGCTGCAGCGGCTGCGGCAGGGGCCGATGGACGACCGGGACTGGCAGAAGCTGGCCGGCACGGTGAGTGCGATCTCGGACGCGCCGCTGTTCATCGACGACTCGCCCAACATGTCCCTCATGGAGATCCGGGCCAAGTGCCGCCGGCTCAAGCAGCGCCACGACCTCAAGATCGTCGTGATCGACTACCTGCAGCTCATGAGCTCGGGCAAGCGGGTGGAGTCGCGCCAGCAGGAGGTCTCGGAGTTCTCCCGCGCGATCAAGCTGCTCGCCAAGGAGCTGGAGGTGCCGGTCATCGCGGTGTCCCAGCTGAACCGTGGTGCCGAGCAGCGCCAGGACAAGCGGCCGCAGGTGAGCGACCTGCGTGAGTCGGGCTGCCTGGCGGCGGACACCCGGGTGCTGCGCGCCGACACCGGCGCGGAGACCACGATGGGCGAGCTGTTCGCGCTCAACGCCCGCGACATCCCGGTGTGGACGCTCAACGACCGGCTGCAGTACGTGCGCCGCCACCTCACGCACGTGTTCCCCACGGGCGTGAAGGAGACCTTCCGACTGCGGCTGGCGTCCGGCAAGGAGATCACGGCGACGGCGAACCACCCGTTCCTCACCTACGAGGGCTGGACATCGCTCGGCGACCTCGCCGTGGGCTCCCGGGTCGGCGTGCCGCGGCACGTCCCCGGGCCGGAGCGGTGCGCGGGCGTCGGCGAGGTGCCGGCATGGGACGACCGCGAGGTCGTGATGCTGGCGCACCTGTTGGGTGACGGATCCTTCGTGAAGCGACAGCCGTTGCGCTACGCATCGATCGACGAGGCGAACCTGGCGGCCGTCGGAGACGCCGCTACTCGCTGGGGCGTCAAGCCGGTTCGCGACGACTATGCGGCCGCCCGCGTCTCCACGCTGCGGCTTCCTGCGCCGTTCCACCTGACGCACGGGCGGCGCAACCCGATCGCGGCGTGGCTGGACGACTTGGGCCTGTTCGGCGCGCGTTCGCACGAGAAGTTCGTGCCGACGGCGATCTTCTCCCTTCCGAAGGACCAGATCGCCCTCTTCGTTCGGCACATCTGGGCGACCGACGGTTCCGTCACGGTGCGCAAGGACGGTCGAGGTGGGCGCGTCTACTACTCGTCGACGTCGCGACGCCTGGTGGACGACCTCTCGCGGCTGCTTCTGAGGTTCGGGATCTCCACTCGGGTGCGTACGGTGCGCAAGCAGGGCTACCGGGACGGCTACACGCTGGACGTGTCGGGATCCGACAGCCAGCGTCGGTTCCTGCAGGAGATCGGAGTGCACGGTGCTCGCGGGGACGCGGGCGCCCGTCTGCTCGAGATCGTGCGTTCGACGACGAGCAACCCGAATGTGGACACGGTGCCGGCTCAGGTCTGGGACCGTGTGCGTCTGGTGCTGGCCGAGCAGGGCATCACGCACCGTCAGTTCGCCAGCGCGATGGGCACGCAGTTCGCGGGTTCCGCGGCGTGGAAGCGCAGCCCGTCACGTGAGCGACTCGGTCGTGTGGCGGCTCTGCTTCAGGACTCCGAGCTCGAGATGTACGCGGTGAACGACGTCCTCTGGGACGAGGTGGTGGCGATCGAGCCGATGGGGGAGGCGCAGGTCTTCGACGCCACCGTGGTCGGTGGCCACAACTTCGTCGCCAACGGGATCGCGGTCCACAACTCGATCGAGCAGGACGCGGACATGGTGATCCTGCTGCACCGCGACGAGGCCTACGACCGCGAGACGCCCCGCAAGGGCGAGGCCGACTTCATCGTGGCGAAGCACCGCAACGGTCCGACCGACACGATCGTCGTCGCGTTCCAGGGCCACTACGCGCGGTTCGTCGACATGGCGCAGGACACGGGTGGGGGCGGCGGGGCCTGGTAGGCCCTGTCCATGTCGACATGCAGCCGAGTTGACTCGTGGGACCGGTAGTCGACCAAGTTGAGCCGGTCCACAGCGAGCTGAGAGCAGGAGTGGGAGGTCTCGATGCCTCTTCCCAATTTCGGGGCGGGCTTCTTTCGCGAGGATCCCGTTGTTCGCGCTGGGCGCGGCAGCCCTGCGTCCGTTGAAGCCAAATACCGTAGGGCCCAGACTCTTCGGAGGGAAATTGAATCACTGATAGCGGAATGGTCGACCAACGCGGGAATGAGCTGTGAGGGCCGACTGGTGCTTGAGCGTCATGCTTTCGAGGTTCGCCTGAAGTTCTCGCCCACCTTGTCACTTGGCCGACTCGCGGTACTGATCGGCGATTACGTGCACAATCTGAGGTCCGCCCTGAACCACCTTGTGATGGAGCTGCGAGAGATGCGGGAGCTAGCGAAGGTGCTATTGCCAGACTCGAGTACCCAAACGTAGTTTCTGCGAGCGAGTGGAACCGGTGGAGTCGTCGCCTGGAGCAGTTGCCCGAATACATCGTCGAGCGTGTACGTCGCCTTCAGCCCTTCGCGGACCGACCGGTCGACGGTAGGGAACCGTCGCGGGAGTGGTCCGAAACCTCTGTGGTCAACCTCTTGAGCATCTACGACAATGATGACAAACACCGATCATCTCTCAGGTGTAGTGTGTTCAGAAGTGAGAACAGGTCTCATCCGACAGTGACTTACAAGTTGGACGAAGGGGGTGCGAGGATCCCGTTTCCAGCGGGATTCGATGAGGGCGACATACCCCTGGAGTACAGCGACTTTGGGCGCCTTAACACGGCGGTGTACTTCACGTACTATCAAGAACTCCCGATTTTGTGGGCGGCATCGAACCTACGAGTCAAGTTCCAGGTGCTGGTGGGCTCGGAACGGGCTAGCCGGCATGAACCGGTTGTGCCGTTGGTCGCGCTGTTGGACGAACAGGTGCGATTCAATATCGACGCAATATGCTATGGTTTCGACGTTGCTCGAGATAATGCTGATAGCCGTCGGAAGCTACTGAATCTCCCTGATCATGTCCACTGGGACTTGGTCTGTGACGGAGCGGTTGTTGCTGGGGCAGACGAGGAGCGGGTCGCCGAGGCTCGGGCAAGTTTGGGTGCGATGTTGAGGCAGGACTTCTAGCCGCACTCTTTATCACTCCGGCGGCTGGCTCTCGGGTGATGGTTCGTCCGTCGACAGGAGCACCTCGGTCCGACGCTATGGTGTTCTGCATGCGCGCGCGACTGATCGATCCCCGCGACGCCAGGTCCGAGGACGTCGCGCCGACCTACCGCGTCCTGTTCTGGGCGAACGCGACGACCTGCGAGGAGTGGGAGCTAACCTCGATCTTTCATCGGGCGGGCTCGGTGGACTTGTCGGCGTCGGTGCCGGCTCCTGGTGGTGATTCTGCCCTGTGGGTGTGACGTCGTGCCGCGTGTCGCTCGCGGTGGGCGCCGGTTCCGGCCGGTCGGGGTTCCTCGGGGTCGTGGGTGGTCGGGGGTCCTTGGGTCAGGTCGGTGCGGCAGCCAGGGCCCTGAGGCGCCGGTGCGCGGCGAGCACGATTTCAGCCCATGCGTAGGTCTCCTTGACGTGCAGGATGACGCGGCGGGCGTGTCGGGCGATCGTGGCAGGGGCGGTGAACAGGCGTAGCCGGAGCCGCTTGGGTTCCCAGACCCGGGCGCTGTCCTCGTCGAGTCCGAGGAGGCCGAGCCAGGCCAGGAGATCAGTGGCAAGAGCGACGGCGGCCAGCCAGATCTCGTTCTGCGCGAGGGTCTTCAGGGGGAGGTTGCGTAGCCCGGTGTCTTTCGCGCAGCGGATCCGGTCCTCGCAGCGGGCCCGTCGGCGGTGGCGTAGCTCGAGGACTTGGAGCTGGCCTCGGCGGGTGTTCGTGGTGAACGCGGTGAGGCGGTAGCCCTCGGCGTCATCGAGCCGGTCCTGCGCGACGCGGGCGCCGGGGTGGGGCCGTTCCCGGCGCACGATCACACGCATCCCGGCCGGCCAGCCCGTCAGGTGCCCATGCTGGGTGAGCAGGTTGGTGATGTCGGCGACGTCGGCGTGCTCGTTGACCTCACCGGCCGCGGTCAGCGCCGGAGTCCACCCGCCAGCCCTCGTGACGGCCTGGTAGATCTCGCCCATCTCGGCCCAGGGCAGGGTCCACCCGATCGAGTAGGACAGTCCGCGGCGGGTCAGGAACGTCAGGAACTCGCGGCTCGCTCCGGCGCCGTCGGTGCGGATCATCACCTTCCTTCCCGGGCGGGAGGCGTTGATCCCTGGCACGGCCGCCAGCGCCTGCCTTGTGATCTCGATGTGATCGGCGGCGGTGTTCGACCCGGCGTTCCCCGGCCGCAACAGGGCAGCGAGGAGCTCGCCACTGCCAGCCTGGCCGTGGTCGGCGAACGCGAGCAGGGGGTGGTGCCCGAACGTCCTTTTGAACGTCGGCGCGGCCGCCTCCTTCTCGCTGTGGGAGATGACGATCGTGGCATCCAGATCGATCACCAACGGGTTCGCATCACTGATCCCGTGCAGCGGGGACGCCTGGCCCGCCAGCTCCCAGACCCGGGCCCGGGCCGCCTTACGAGCCTTCGCGATCGCTGGCAGGACCCGGCCCGGTTCCGCTGCCAGGGCCGTGATCGTGCGCGAGACCGTCGCCTCCGAAGCGACCGGCCCGAACACCTCCGGCTCCCCGCGCAGGAGAGCAGCATCCGCGAGACAGTCCCCGCCGAGTGCGAGCGTGAGAGCGAGGTCGGTCAGGACCTTGGCCGGGTCATGCACAGCGCTCGGTCTGCGCCAGCGCTCCAGCCCGGCTGACAGCGCCGAGGACAGGCCGCTGACTGCGAGGACCTCCGTCAGCAGCACCCCGCCCGCAGAACCGACCGCGGCCACCGGCGCGGCATCGACTCGAACACTCGGATACGGGCGGGTAGCGTTCACCACGAAGGTGCTCCTCGTTCTGGTCTGATCTGTCCGTCGCAAGACACATCATCCCAGGTCAGGGGCACCTTCGCCGTCTCCAACCCACTACCGGCGTGAAATCACGAGGCTAACCGCTACCGACCTCGACGACGCGCTGTCATGGATTTCGAGCAACGCGGCAGGTCGCACGCACAGCCTGTGGGCGGCCACCGGTGCTGATGAGCAGGCCTGCATCGTTCGCCTGCGCGGCGTCGACCCGCCTGCGCCGGCGGGCGCGTTCCCCTTGTGGGCCGCCGAAGTGAGGTAGCCGCAGTCGTTCGCGTTCGCCCCCCGGGGGGCGAACAAGACGCGCTCCAGGACCGAAGCGCTACGAGTTGCTTGCGCCGATCCCGCGCCGACGTACCCTCGAGAAGGTGAGCCCCGCACCGCCGGTACCGGTCGTCCTCCACGGCAGGTTTGCTCGGGAGCTTCCCGAGCTGGGCGTCCCGTGGCGGGCTGAGGACGCGCCCACACCTCGGCTCCTGCACCTCGCCGACGCCCTCGCGACCGAGCTCGGCCTCGACCCGGAGTGGTTGCGCAGCCCCGCCGGCGTGCGGTTCCTCGTGGGCAACGCCGTGCCCGACGGCGCCACCCCCGTCGCGCAGGCCTACGCCGGACATCAGTTCGGCGGCTTCGTCCCGCGTCTCGGTGACGGTCGAGCACTGCTGCTCGGGGAGCTGATCGGCCCCGACGACAGCGAGTGGGACCTCCACCTCAAGGGCTCGGGTCGCACGCCGTTCGCTCGCGGCGGCGACGGTCTCGCCGCCGTCGGGCCGATGCTGCGCGAGCTCGTCGTGAGCCGCGCGATGCACGCCCTGGGCGTGCCGACCACCCGGTCGCTCGCCGTCGTCGCGACGGGTCGGCAGGTGCGTCGCGAGACCTGGCTGCCCGGAGCCGTGCTCTCCCGGGTCGCGAGCAGCCACCTGCGGGTGGGCACCTTCCAGTACGCGCGGGCGACCGGTGACCTCGACCTGCTGCGCCGCCTCGCCGACCACGCAATCGGACGGCACCATCCCGAGGCCGCCGCGGATCCGAACCCGCCTCTGGCGCTGCTGCGCGCGGTCATCGACGTCCAGGCGTCGCTCGTCGCGAAGTGGATGCTCGTCGGCTTCGTGCACGGCGTGATGAACACCGACAACATGACCGTTTCCGGCGAGACCATCGACTACGGGCCGTGCGCGTTCATGGAGGCGTTCGACCCGGCAACCGTGTACAGCTCCATCGACGCCGGCGGGCGCTACGCCTACGGCAACCAGCCCGTCGTCGCGCAGTGGAACCTCACCCGGCTCGCGGAGGCGCTCCTCCCGCTTCTCGATGACGACCGCGAGCGGGCAGTCGAGCTCGCCGTCGCGGCCCTCGACGGGTTCCGCCCGCGGTACGAGGCCGCCTGGTCGTCCGGGATGCGCGCCAAGCTGGGCGTGAGCGGCGACGTCGACGACGCAGCGCTGACGCCGCTCGCCGACGAGCTGCTGGCCCTGATGCGTGCGAGCCGGGCTGATCACACGTCGTTCTTCCGCGCGCTGGTTGCCGCGGCACGGGGCGACGCCGAACCGGCGCGCGGCATGGTCGCGGACCCCGACGGGTTCGACCGGTGGGTGGCGCGGTGGCTGGCGCTGATGCCGGACGCCGAGGTGATGGATGGCGTCAACCCCGTGTACATCCCCCGCAACCACCTCGTCGAGGAGGCGCTCGCGGCCGCAACCGACGGCGACGGCGACCTCGACCCGCTGAGGCGACTGCTTGACGTCGTCTCCGCGCCCTACGACGAGCGACCGGGTCTCGAGCGCTACGCGGCACCGGCTCCGCAGGGCTCCGGGCCGTACATCACCTACTGCGGGACCTGAGAGGCGTCGGTCGGGCGTGGAGACTCGTCCGTCTTGATGCGGACCATCTCGCCTGCGAGTCGACGCACGTCCTCACGGCGCCGGCTCTTCTTCCTCCCCTGCCAACGTGCCGAGACGTCGAACGGGAAGCGTCCGGGCTATGAGTTCGGCATAGGGAAACCTCTTCCACAAGGCGTGATCACCGATGACGTAGAGCCGACGTTGCGCACGACTCACCGCCACGTTGAACAGATTGACCCGCGAGGTGGCCCAGGCGCGAGCGCCGGGGCGCCCCGGGTCGCCGCCGAGCACGAGCAGTACGACGGGGGCCTCCTTGCCCTGCGCCGTGTGGACCGTTCCTGCTGTGAGTCGCGAGTAGCGCGTCTCGTGCGAGAGCCGCTCAAGAGCGTCGGCGACAGCACGGAAGGGGGAGATCGCGATCACCTCGGACGAAGGGACACCGCAACCATCGAGCCAGTCCAGCGCCCTCCGAACCCGTTCGATCTCCGTGGGCTGGAGATGCGATCCACTCGTCACGGCAGGGACGTCCGCCCAATAGCTCGGTGCCACGACCGGCCCGAACGCATCGTCGAAGGGGTCGGCCTCTCCACCGGGTGCAGCCGCTCTGCCACGTTTGGGCGTGGCGTGAATCATGAGGCCGTCGTAGGCCATCGTGTTCGACAGGGTGAACATCGGGTCGTCGCAGCGCCGGTGCACCCGGAGCGGGCTTCCCACCCACACGTCGTTCTCGCCCTGAGGCAGGGTGGTTCCGTGCCGTGTCACGCGGTCGGCGAGCGTCTGCACCGAGGCGAGCGGTGGGATCCAGTCCGACGAGACCCCCCACGTGGCCGCAATGTCGCCGACGAGCTTGCGTGGGGCAGTGGCGACCGGCTCGAGCTGCAGCGGGTCTCCGACGGCGAGGACACGCCTAGCCCGCCAGATCCCGCCGACGGCGTGCTGCGGGCAGGCCTGGCCGGCCTCGTCGACGATGAGCCAGCCAATCGAGTCGCGGCCCATGCGGTCGAACATCCGGCCCAGTGAGGAGAAGGTCGTGGACACCAGGGGAACAACGAGGAAGAACAGCTGCCAGGCAGCGCGGACCTTCTCCGGCTCCAGTGCGGGCGGAGCCTTGCCCGCGACCACCTCCGTCGCTGCGCGTAGACCGGTGAGCATGTCCTTGGCCACGGATGCGAAGAAGTCCCGGTGGAGGTTCATCGCCGCGACGAAGAGGTCGCTGCGCGCCGTGTCGAGCTCCTCGTCCAGCCACGACGCTCGTAGCTCGCGCTGCTCGGGAGACGCCGTGATGTCCGGGTAGGCGTCCCCGTACCGCTCGCGGTCCTGTGCACAGCTAACCTCGAGTTCGGCGACCAGTTCGCCAGCTCGAGTCAGTCGCAGCCTGGCCTCTTCTACCTCATGCGTATACCTGGACAGCTCGCGGTCAGCCGCCTCCTCGCGAGCGGCGGCAGCAGAGGCGCGGTCAACGGCGCTCGCGATCGCCTCGTCGTGTGCCGTGAGCACCGAGCGCCACTCTCGAGGCGAACGCCCGAACGACGTCAGCGACTCCCAGAATCCGGGGCGGACTGCGACGTGGTCCAAACGGCGTCGCGTGAGCAGGTCGACGTCGTGATTCGCCCCGTCGACGTTCGCCCGGGCGGCCGCCACGTCCGCCTGCAGCCGCGTGAGCCAAGCGCCAGAGTGCTCGATCCAGTCCGAGTGCTCTCGGTAGCTCCGAGTCGCGCTCCTGAGCTCGGCGGGTCTTGCCTCCGCAGCCGCTCGGGCCGCCATCATGGCCTCTACCGTCTCCAGGCTCGAGGTGAAGCGGGTGCGCGCGTCGGCCCAGTACGACCGCGGAACATGCTCAGCAACCCTGTCCTGCAGCCACTGCTGCATGCTCTGGACGTCCTCGCCCGAGTCCGCCCCATCGCCTCTCCCGAACCAGAAGATCGACCGGAACGAGGCGCGGTGCGCGCTCCGACCGAGCCGAGCAGCGACGAGTCCCCAGGCGGACGACAGAGCGGCGGGTGCCTCGAGCAGGTCGTCTTTGCCGGCGAGGGTGTCGTTGGCCCCTTCGTCCTCGGAGCTGCCGACGACCGTCTGGGCGAGGCTGGCGAGGCCACCGAAGTAGTCTGCGTCGGTTCGCCAACGCTCACCGAGCTCGCCTCTCCTCGGAAGCGTCGTCGAGACGTTCTCGACAGCAGCGTTGTTGGACGACGCCACCACCATCTCGAAGCCGGTGAGCTCAGGAATGAGCTGCCGGACGCTCCGAGGACGGCCCTCCTGGTTCCACTGGTGACGTTCGGCCCGGAACGCCTGGTGAGGGTTCTCGAGCCGAGCGAGGACGCAGGCGCGCTCGACCACGTTGCCGGCCAGGACGTCTCGCAGCATCGTCGTCTTGCCAGTCCCCGGCGGGCCGTTCACGCCGAGGAGCCCTCCCTGTGGCCCGAGCGTGCCCAGGGCCTCGTTGACGGCGAACTGCTGGCTTCGTGCCAGGTGATGCCTGGGATCGGTCGGCCACCTCCCCTTCGGGAGCCGCTCGACACGGAGCCCGTGGTCGACGACCTCCGGCGAGGCGACGACGTCGACTCGCTGCGATGCCCGGATCACCGAGTCCGGGGTGAGGTACGCGGCCAGTGGCCCCCGCGGGCCATGCGCGACGACGTCCGCGTGCACGGCCTCGAGGTCACTGAGATGGAAGCTGTTGAGAAAGTCGATCCCCGGGTTCGCCGCCGCGTTCTCTGTGATCACCGTCGACGCGACGAGCACGTGCGCTGTTGCCAGTGAGCTGATGCCGGAGACGCCCGCCGCTCGGTGGGCGGTGTGGAGGAGGGCCGACAAGGCAGGCCGGTCCAGGGATAGCGGGTGCTCCTGACCAGCCCGCTCCTGGCGAGTGGTCTCCAGCTGCTGCACCTCGTCGACGAAACGGCGCTGCGAGTCCGTGAACCCGATCGACCAGCTCGGGTCAGAGGGACCCGGATCTCGCAGACGTCCCACGGCCCACGCCGCCGACGAGAGGACGGTCGCTTCGGGAATCACGCGACCGCGCTCGTCCAGCAGGAGCGCAGCACACGCAGACCGCCCGGCCGGTCGCTCGTCGTAGCTGTCGCGCTCGTCGTAGAACGCGCGGTGCAGGAACTCGTAGGTGTCCTGCACGGAGTAGAGCCCGAGGTAGACCGTGTGACGCCACAGCCGACGCTTTCCCCTCAGCGGGGTAGGAGGGCGGAGTGTTTCCCAGGGCACAGGGCCTCGCGGTGACAGCTCGACCACGACCCGGCTGTCACGCGAGGTCGCCCTGGGAGTGAGCGCCGGGAGAGGCTGGGGATTCAGGAGCTCGAGCATGCGCCAGAACGCCAGGATCGAGGGAGCGCTCACGTCTGCGTCGGGCACCCACAAACCCTATCAAACCACCTCAAGCCTCGTGATCGGTCGCGCCGCCGACCGCCGTCGGGTAGCACGCCGCGCCACCTAGACCCCGCCGGCGAGCCAGTCGATCACGGCGGCCGCCGGGCCCGTCGGCGCGGTGCGCCACCCGGTGCCCGCCCACAGGTGGAGGCGCTCGGCGTCGCCCGCGCGGCCGGCGGCCTGGCGCAGCGCGCGCGTGAGGTGATGGACGGCCGGGTAGGCGAGCACGCCGGTGCCCTGGTGGCGGTCGACGAATCCGTTCCGCAGCGCGCGGGCGGGCCGACCCGTGAACACGCTCGTCACGACCGTCTCGGTGAACCTCAGGTCGCCCAGCGCCGCGCGGTGCGTGGGTGAGGTCCCGGCCTCGTCGGTGCGCAGCAGCATCGTCCCGACCGAGACGCCTACCGCGCCCGCCTCGAGAAGGTGACGCACGCCGTCGGGCCCGTCGACGCCCCCGGCGGCGACCACGGGAAGGTCGACGACGGCGAGCACCGCCCTGACGAGGTCGACTGCGGACACGCCGTCGATCGGACGTACGGCATCGAACGTCGCGCTGTGCCCGCCGGCGCCGGGGCCCTGCACGACCAGGGCGTCGACCCCGGCATCGCGCGCGAGTACGGCCTCCTCCGGCGTGATCACCGACGCGAGCACTCGGGTGCCTACGGCCTGCAGGGAGGCGATCACGGCGGGCTCCGGGAGGCCGAACGTGAACGAGACGATGGGGACGGGGTGCGCGATCAGCAGCGCGAGCTTCGCGTCCCACGCGTCGTCGTCGCTGGTCGGGGCGGGGTCGAGCGTCAGTCCGTAGACCGCCGCCTCGTCGGCCAGCTCCGCGGCGTACGCGGCGAACGCCTGGCCGTCGGGCGTGTCGTGCGAGGGGACGAAGAGGTTGACGCCGAATTCGGGCGCGCTCGCGCGGAGCTCGGCGATCTCGGCAGCAAGCGCCCCCGGGGTCTTGTAGCCGCCGGCGAGGAAGGGGAACCCGCCCGCGGAGGCGACCGCGCGGCCGAGCGCCACGGTCGACGGGCCGCCCGCCATCGGGGCGGCGACGATCGGCAGCCGGGATCGAAGGATCGAGTCGGACACGGGAGTCCTTTCGCTGCTTCTCCAGGGACCGGCCACAGTGTGACGCGCGCGTCGACGTGCGCCGTCGTGCGCCGTCGTGCGCCGTCGTGCGGGCGGTGGCGGGCGACACGCGAGCGCGTCAGGTGCCGAGCGCCGTCGGCCAACGCCGCGCGATCCACGGCGCCCAGCCGCCCGGTTCGGGAGGTTCTGCGCGGTAGGTGCCCGCGAGCTCGCTCGCGTCGGGTTCCTGGAGCAGGTGGCGCCACTCCTCGAGCTGCGCGTCCGTGACGGCCCAGGTCGAGTGCGGGTTCTCCTGCCGGCGAGCAGCGACGCGCGCCGACTGCGTGGCTCGGTCGACGGGGACGTACTCGATGCGCGCCGTCGCCCCCACGGTGCCGGCCAGCCACGCCAGCGCAGCGCGCTCGTCGCGGCCCCACAGGCCGAAGTCGAGGATGACCGACGCGCCGGACCGGAGGATCTGGGCGGCGGTCCAGACCAGGCGCCCCTCTAGGACGTCGCGCTTGCCGTCGGGGTCGGATTCGCCGAAGAGCGGCATCATCCACTCGTCGGGGGTGAGCCGGACCGCGCCGGTGGCGCTCGCGAGCTCGATCGCGCGGGTGGTCTTGCCCGCGCCGACGTGCCCCACGACGAGGATCAGCTGCGTCACGCCGCGATGGTAGGTCGGATCGGCGATTCTCCGCGGAGCGGGACCCGGTCAGGACGTTCGCCCCGAGGCCCGACGGCGAGCTAGGGAACCTCCGTCCGCTCGCCACGGCGACGTGCGGGTGCCGCAGGACCGTTGCCCGGCTTGCTTGCGGCCGACGCCCGGCTGGCTTGCGGCCGACGCCCGGCTTTCGTGCGGGCGATCGGCGGCCCCACGTGCGGCCGATCGCCCGGCCGACGCCCGGCCACGCCGGACGGGATGCGGCCGCCCAGGAGCGCCCGGAAGTCTCGATGTCGGTGGTGGGTGAGACGCTAGACGCATGTTCGATTCCGGGGTGTCGCGAGGCGGTGAAACCGCTGGTGGCGGCGCCATCACGCCGTCTGTGGGCTCGACCGCAGCCCCGACCGGGGCGAGCATTGGTGCGTCGGTCGCCGCGGGGACTGTCGCGGCTGGGGTGGATGCGCAGCGGAGCGTCCTCGAGGGCGGCGTGCAGGCGTTGACGGTGCGGCTGCGCGCGTTCACCCTCGCCGGGATCAACGCCACCACCACAACCGCGGCACCCACGAACAAGCCGGGCACAGCGCCCACGAGCGCGGCGGCCTCGACCCGACCCGACGCGGAGGAGGTGGATGCGTGGCGGGTGGGCATGCTGACCGAGCTGGAGGCGCTGAAGTCTGTGATCTGTGCCGCGCAAGCGAGGTTGGCCGCGCAGCTGGCCTCCTCCCAACGCGCCCACCAGCGCGCCGCCGGCGTCCCGGCGAAGCAGTGCGGGCGTGGTGTCGCAGCCCAGGTCGCCCTGGCCAGGGGTGAGTCACCCCACCACGGCGGCAAGCTCCTCGGCGCCGCCGAGGCGCTGCTCACCGAGATGCCGCACACACTCACCGCCCTGGCCCACGGCAGCCTCAACGAGTGGCGCGCCATGCTCCTGATCCGCGAGAGCGCCTGCCTCACCCGCACCGACCGCGCCCTCCTGGACCAGCAGATCAGCGGCGACCACCACTCGCTACGCGGCGTCGGGGACCGACGCCTGGTCGCCCGCGCCCGCACCTTCGCGCAACGCCTGGACGCCGCCGCCCTGGTCCGCCGCGCCCGCCGCGCCGAGACCGAACGCACCGTGACCCTGCGCCCAGCCCCGGACCTGATGACCTACCTCACCGCCCTGCTGCCGATGAAGGACGGCATCGCCGCCTACACCGCCCTGCGCGCCGCCGCCGACACCGCCGTCAGCACCGGACACGCCACCAGCCGCGGCCAGGCCATGGCCGACACCCTCGTCGCCCGCCTCACCGGGCGCGCCCCCACCGACCCCGTCCCCGTGCACGTCGGACTCGTCATGACCGACACCATCCTCCTCGCACCCGACGGCACCCCCGGCGCCGAGGAACCCGCCACCCTGACCACCCCCGGCCTGGCCGGCACACCCGTCCCCGCCCCTTGGGCCCGCACCCTCATCCACACCACCCTCACCAGCCCACGCTCGAGCAGCAACGGCACCAGCGACGCCGAGAGCAGCACCAGCACCGGCGACGCCGAGAGCAGCACCGCGGCCGCCAACGGCGGCTGCAACGACCGGGAGGTCGGGGTGTGGCTACGCCGCCTGTTCCGCGACCCCAGCACCGGCGAGCTCGCCGCGATGGACTCCCGATCCCGCTGCGCCCCACCCAACCTCGCCCGCTTCATCCGATACCGCGACACGACCTGCCGCACGCCCTGGTGCGACGCCCCGATCCGCCACATCGACCACATCACCCCCGCCAACGTCGACGGACCCACCACCGCCACCAACCTCCAAGGCCTCTGCGAAGCCTGCTGTCGCGCGTCAGACTTAGTGGCAGGGGTTGTTAGTTGCTGAGGCAACGCCCCTACTGGAAGGTCTGAGAGTTATGAGTCGTCCCCCGGTGATTCCGGCGGAGAAGAAGATCCGCATCGTGTTGAGCGTGCTCCAAGGCGAGATCTCGATCGCCGAGGCTGCCCGTCGCGAGAAGGTGTCCGAGCAGGCGATCGGGAACTGGAAACGCCAGTTCCTCGAGGGCGGCAAGGCCGGCATCGAGGCAGGCAAGTCCAAGCCCACGTCCCGCGAGCAGCAGCTTGAGGATGAGGTGGCCGAACTCACCCAGGCTCTCGGTGAGGCCGCGGTCGAGATCCGGGTGTGGAAGAAGAGCGCCGAGGGTCGTCTGGGCCCTTCGAGGACCTCGAGGTGATCCGCACCGAGGCGGGCATGTCGACGTCGAGGTTCTGCGATCTCATCGACATGCCCGAACGGACGTGGCGGCGCTGGCAGGCCAAGGCTCGCACTGATCGGCCGCCGAAGGGGCCGTGGCCCCAGCCGACCCGTGACGCGGTCCGCGACGCCGTCGTCGGCCACGCGAAAGCGCATCCGGCGTGGGGGCACCGGAAGGTCTGGGCGATGACACGTCACGACGGGCACCCGGTTTCCCAGGCGACCGTGCTGCGGCTGCTGCGGGACGAGGGCTTGATCCTGGGCGCGAACTACCAGCGGGAACGTCGCCGCCTCGCCGAGAGGCGCAAGGCCGCGTTCGCGAAGGAACCGACGGGCCCGAACCAGGTCTGGCAGCTCGACTTCTCCGAGTACGAGACCACGACCGGCGGGACGTGGCGGATCGCGTCGTGCCGGGACTACTGGGCGAAGTATGAGTTCGACGCGCACGTGTCCCCGACCGCGAACATGCACGACGCCGTCGCCGCGGTCGAGCTCGCCCTCGCTGAGGCGGAGACGCTGCTCGGCCACCCGCTGATCGACGACTGCCAGGTCGAGGAGCAGACCGGGGAGATCTTGCCCGTCTTGACGATCGTGACCGATAACGGTGGCCCGTTCCGGTCGTTCACGTTCGAAGCGTTCATCGCCACCCACCCCGAGCTGCGGCACGTGCGCACGAGGGTCCGCACGCCGGGGCAGAACGGGTCTCGCGAACGCGGGTTCGGGACGATGAAATACGAGTGGCTGTTCCGGGAAGAGATCGACGACGGCCTTCAGCTCGTCGAGCACGTGAACGCTTACCGGCACGACTACAACCACGTCCGCCCGCACGAAGCGATCGCCTGGAACCGACCCGCCGAGGTCTACGCCGGAACCGCCGACCCCACCACACCCAACTTCGAAATCGAAGAAACCCTGCCAACTACTTGACGCGGGACACTGCAACCACGCCAAACAAGCACCCGACTGGACCCAACGCGTCACGGCCGGCGACGGAGCCTCACCCCGAGCCGCCAACATGCCCGACGCCGCCCACGCTCCGACGCACAGCCGCAGCACACCCGACAGCGGCGAAGCGTCGGCGCACAGCCGCAGCACACCCGACAGCGGCGAAGCGTCGATGCGCAGCCGCAGCGACGCACCCGACACGACGACCCGCCACACCGTCGAGACCCGCACCCCCACCGGCCACCGCTACTACTCCACCGCCCCACCCCTGCCCGGGGGAACGGTTGACGCTCGACCGCGGCTGGACGCCGAGCCGGGAGACAGGGCTGAACGGCGTGGTCCGACTGGCCGCAAACGCGACCGCGACCGCGACCGCGAACCAGCAGGTCGGCAGCCGGAGCCGCCTGGCCTGTCGGGCCCCCGGTGCGACACCGCAGTCGCCGCCGAGCGCCGAGTCCCGGCGGCCCCGACCAAGCGCGACGCCGTGGACCAGCCGAGGCCAGCCGCACTCGCGCTGCCCCGACGCACGCCCGTAACGGTGGCCGAGCCGCGCGCCGGCCGGCGGGCAAAGGGGGAGGGGATCCTCGACGGGGAGCTCGACGACGCAGGCCACTCCGACGGCTCGGTTGCCCACGAGATGATCTCCGCCGTCGAGCACTACCTCCGGTGCGCGCTGGAGAACGCGAGGAGCCGATGATGGCCGTCGAGCCGATGACTCCGCCCCCGAGCGAAGGTCCACCCACCATGACGCAGCTGCTCCGAGTCCAGAACTTCACCGTCTCCCGCGACGGTTACGGCGCCGGCGAGGGCCAGAGCCTCGAGCACCCCTTCGGCACCGCCGATCCCGCCGCCTTCTTCACGTGGGCCGGCGCGACCGCCAGCTGGCCCAACCGCACCGACCCGGGCGGCAGCCGCGGCCTCGACGACTACTTCACCCGCGACTTCGGCAACCACATCGGCGCCGAGATTATGGGCCGCAACGAGTTCGCACCCCTGCGCGGTCCTTGGCCCGACGAGGAGTGGCGCGGCTGGTGGGGCGACGAGCCGCCGTTCCACACCCCGGTCTGCGTCCTGACCCACCACCTGCGACCCTCGTTCAGCCGCGGCGAGACCACGTTCCACTTCGTCGACGACGAGCCCGCCGCCGTCCTCGAGCTCGCCAAGGCGGCGGCGAACGGCAGGGACGTCCGACTCGGCGGCGGCGCCCAGACCGTCCGCGAGTTCCTCGACGCCGACCTCGTGGACGCGATGCACGTCGCCGTCTGCGACGTCGAGATCGGCGGCGGCTCGCGCCTGTGGACCTCGCCCGACGAGCTCGACGACCGCTTCCACCACGAGGCGATCCCCAGCCCCAGCGGCGTCACGCACCACCTCTTCTGGCGCTGACGGCGCACGACGGCGAGCGACCGGACGAGTCGGCCGCTACGGCGCGCCCGGGCGGCGACGAGCCGCCCGCGTCGCGACCAAGCCCGCCAGCAGGAACCCGCCCCAGAGCGCGAAGAGTGGGTCCCACAGCGCTGCATGACCGATCAGCGCCGCACGGTCGGACGCGGCGGGTGAGTCGACCACGCCGGCCATGGCGAGCCATGCCCCGACCATGTTGGCCAGGCCGTAGAGCAGCAGCACCGTGCCCCCGAGCCAGCACAGCGCGCGCCACCAGCGGTATCCGGGCAGCGGGTGCGACTCGTTGATCAGTGGCCCGACGGCGACCGTGGCCTTCAGCAGGGCGATCGCCAGCAGCGCCACCATCGCCGTCGTCGGCGCCGCGCGGTACCAGTCCAGAGCCCACTGCCCGACCGTCTCGGCCAGCCACGTGCCGCCGAAGGCCCAGTACGCGCTGAACGCGGCATGCACCAGGCCGCACGCCGCGGCGAGCACCAGCCATCGTCGGCCCGAGGACGCGACGGGGAGTGCGCTCATCCGCGCAGTATGACGCCGGTGCGTCCGTCGCGCTGTCGCCGTCTGCGACGTCGCGGTCGGCGGCGGCTCACGCCTGTCGGCCTCGCCCGACGAGCTCGACGACCGACTCCACCACGAGGCGATCCCCACCCCCAGCGGCGTCACGCACCACCTCTTCGGGCGCATACCGCGCACGACGGCGAGCCACCGCAGCGCGGTCGGCTCACCAGTCGTCGTCGCGGAGGCTCCCCGGCGCGACGCGTTCGACAGCCGCGCGGGCGACGCGGCGCACACCCTCGGCGGAGAGCGCCGTCGGGTCGATCCGCAGGGTGAGGACGAGCTGCGTCCCGTAGCTGAGGGCCGCGGCGACCACCGGGATGTTCCCTGCCGCGGGAGTCAGGGGCACGATCGTCCGCACGCGCGAGCCACACACCTCCACCGAGCCCACCGGCCCGTGGACGTTGGTGAGCAGCGTCGTGATCTGCCGCTGACGCGCCATCAGCGGCCGGAGCAGCCCAAGGCGCGCAAGCGCTACCGTCACCGGCGCCGTGAGCCGGGCGGGGCTGTCGTCGACGAGCAGCGCCTTGCGCCGGCGCGTCCGCGCCGCGATCCGCGAGATGTACGACGTGGCCGTCTCGCCGGTCGCCGGCGCCGGTACCGCGACTCGCAGCAGCCCGACCGTGTTGCGGCGTCGCCGACTCCCGCCCCACATCACCGGGACCGACACCGTGACGTGGCGAAGGCGCTCGCCGCGCTCCCGGGCTAGTGCGCCGTGCAGGAGCGCGACGGCGGCGAGCAGGACGTCGTTCACGGTGCCGCCCGCGCGGCGTCCGGCGGCGTGCACGGCCTCGAGGTCGAGGCGCAGCACCACGAGCTCACACCCGGGCGCGATGGGACGCAGCAGCGAGGTCCGGGGGGAGCGTGGCGCGAGAGCGGCGACGAGTCCGACGCCTGGCGGCATCCACCGTGCCGAGCGTCCGAAGCCTGCTGTGCCGAGGTGCCTCGAGGAGAGCGCCCCGCCGTCGTCGACGGCGCGGACCGGAATGTCGGCGAGGAGGTGCAGGATCTCGGCGATCGCCGTCGGGCCGTCGGCCACCGCGTGGTGGACGCGCACGACGAGCCACCGCCCCGCGCCCGGCGGGTCGTCCGGGTCGGCGACGAGGGTGAGCTGCCAGAGCGGGCGGCGGGGATCGAGGTCGCGGCACAGCAGGCCCGCGGTGGCGGCGAGGGGACCGCCGTCGAGAGGGGCGAGGTCGACGTGCGACCCGAGGTCTCCCGCGGCCGGGAGCCAGTGCGGTCGACCACCCGGGTCGACGAGCACGCGTCGCAGGCTCGGCACGTCCAGCGCTCGCGTCGTCACCCGCTCGCGCAGGCGAGCCAGGGGCACGGCGTCCGCCAGCGACATAACCGCGCCGACGAGGCGAGGATCGGGCCCGACGTCCGAAGCGAGCTCCGCGCGTTCCGACCACGTCAGGGGGACGCCCGTCACCGCTCGAGTCTCGCACCGCGGACGGGCGCCCGTCCCGTGTTCGCTCGACGATCACGCCGATGCTGGACAGGCAAGCATGGACTTGCCTATCGTGGAGATGTGGTCGACGACGACGCCGAGCTGTTCCGGGCCCTGGCAGACCCGACGCGTCGCCTGATCATGGACGAGCTCGCCCAGCGTCCCGATCAGACCCTGTTCGAGATCTGCTCGCGCCTCGTCATGAACCACGCGCTGACGATCTCCCGTCAGGGCGTGTCCCAGCACCTCGACGCGCTCGAACGCGCCGGTCTCGTCCGGACCGAGCGGCGCGGTCGGTACAAGCTGCACACGCTGACGCCGGCACCGCTCCGGGAGATCTCGGCGCGGTGGCCGCCGACGGGTCCCGCAAGCCCGCCGCCGCCTTCAGCCGGACCACCCCCGTCACCCCCGTCACCCCAGGAGCACCCATGAGACTGCAGGCCGCGACGATCTTCGTCGACGACCAGGCCCACGCCGCCGACTTCTACACCCGCGTTCTCGGCTTCGAGGTCACCGCCGACGTCCCGCTGGGGGAGGCACGCTGGCTAACGGTCGCCGAGCCCGGCAACCCCGGCGCCACGAACATCTCGCTCGAGCCCAAGGGGCACCCCGCCGCCGCGGCCTACGCCGCCGCGCTGCTGGAGGACGGCATCCCCTGCTGCCAGCTCGGCGTCGCCGACCTCGCTGCCGAGCACGAGCGGCTCACCGCCCTCGGCGTCGTCTTCACCCAGCCGCCCACCGACTTCGGCCCGGTCACGGTCGCGGTGCTCGACGACACCTGCGGCAACCTCCTCCAGCTCGCGCAGGTCAACGCGCAGCCCGAGGCAGGGCCCGACGCCTCGCCCGACGATCAGGCGTGACCGCCCGGCTGGTCCTGGTGCAGGGGCCGATCGCGGTCGGGAAGAGCGCGCTCGCCCGCGCCCTGACCGCGCGGCTGCGGCGAGACGGTGCCCGCGTGGCGCTCGTCGAGCTCGACCAGATCGCGGAGATGGCGCTGCCGACCCTCCCGGACTGGGCGGACGCGCACCGCATCTTCTGCTCGGTCGTCGCGCAGTGGCTCGGCACGCCGCTGGACGTCGTCGTCGCCGAGGGGGTCGGCAGCCCCGAGGAGGCCGCCGCCCTGCACGCGGCGGTCGCCGACGCTCGCGGTGCCCCGCCCGACGGCGAACCCACCCTCTCGGTCGTCCTCACCGTCGCGTACGCCACGGCCCTCGAGCGCGCGCTCGCCGACCCGACCCGCGGCATCTCGCGCGACCCGGCGTTCCTGCGCCGCGAGTACGACCGGTGGGATCGGGTGCGCGAGGAGATGCCGGCCGACCTGCGGCTCGACACGTCCGAGGCGTCGCTCGAGGAGTGCGTCGAGGCGGTGGCGGGTTGCCTCGCGTCGCGGGGGGAGCCGGCCTAGCCGCGAGACCCGCCGGGCGCGTGGGGCGCTGCGGGGCCGGGCACTGTGGGCCCGCCCGAACCGGGCGGGCCGTGTCGGAACGGACGGCGAGGCTAGGTTGGGCCGGTGACCAGTGATGTCCGGAACGTGCACGACGCCCTCGCCGCCTTCACCGAGCCGTGGCAGCCGCACCGGCTGACCAGCGTCAACGACTACGACGTCAAGGTGGTCAAGCTGCTGGGTGAGTTCGTCTGGCACAGCCACCCCGAGACCGACGAGCTGTTCCTCGTGATGAGCGGGCAATTGACGATCCAGCTGCGTGACCGCGACGTCGTCCTCAACCCGAACGACGTGTTCGTGGTGCCGCGCGGTGTCGAGCACTGCCCGAAGGCCGAGAGCGAGGTGCAGGCGATCCTCATCGAGCCGCGCGGCACCATGAACACCGGAGACGCCGGAGGAGAGCGGACCGCGGAGGTTCAGGAGCTCGGCTGACCCGGCTCCGGCGTGCTCGGGGGACGCTCGGGTGCCTCGTCAGGCAGCGGACGGGCGCCTCCCCCGCCGGTGCGGTACGGATTGACTGGAGGCCCGTGCACATTGACTGGTCAGAGGGGTCCGGGCGCCGACGGTGTTTCCGGCCCCGAGCATCGCCGCAGGTCAGGGGCCTGTCGCGAGAACGGCGTCGGAGCGCGCGAGATCTGACCAGTCAATGTGCCGAGGCGACCAGTCAGAACGCACGGCGGTCAGCACCAGGCCGGCCGTCGGACGGCCCCGACAGGGCCGCGAGCAGCCCTGCGAGCGGCGCCGGCACATCCGCCGGCACGGCGCGGGCGAGCAGCTCCCCGTAGCGCCGCTTGTTCCCGCTGCGGCCGGCGAAGAACCGCGCGAGCCGCTCGCCCGTCCGCTCAGGCGGCCAGCGCCACCACGGTCGCCACGACGGCGAGCAGCGGGAGCGTCCCCTGCATCACCGCGGCGCGGCGCTTGTCGGGCGAGGAGAGCAGCAGCACCAGCGCGGCGGCGAGCATGCACCCGGTGCCGGCGAGCACGAGGGTGAGGCCCGCCGTCGTGCGTCCCGAGGCCGCGAGCACGATGCCGACGATGGCGAGCACCGCGAGGAAGAGGTTGTAGAAGCCCTGGTTGTACGCCATCTCGCGGTTCGCCTCCGCCTGCTCGGGCGTGGTGCCGAACGTGGCGCGGGCGCGCGGTCCGGTCCACGCGACACTCTCGAGGTACCAGATGAACACGTGCAGCGCGGCGGCGAGACCGCCCAGGACGAGAGCGACAGCGAGCACGAGCGGCCTCCGGTCGGGGGGACGGTGAGTTGACCTCTGCAGTCTTCCATCCGCGACGACCCACGCCCGCAGGTGAGGGATGCTGGAACGGTGACCGCACCGCTCCCGCTCCCGCTGCCCGCGCTGCCCTCGCCGGAGGTGCTGGACCGGTTCGCGGTGCCCGACGACGTCGAGCGCCTCCCCGGCGGTCAGGGCGGCACGGTCCGGGCCGGCGACCTCGCGCTCAGCCCGGACCGCGATCCCGCCCTGCAGTCCTGGCTCAGCCCGATCCAGGCACGCCTGGCCTACGAGCTCGACCTGGCCCCCGGCCGTCGTCCGCTCCGCCTCGCCATGCCCGTCCCGGCGCGGGACGGGGAGTGGGTCGTGCAGGGCTGGGCGGCCACGCGCTTCGAGCCCGACGCCGAGCCGTGCCACGACCTCGACGTCGCCCTCGCCGCGGGTCGCCTCCTCCACGCGCACCTCGCCTCGGCCGTGCCGGCCCGTCCCGACGGCGCCCCGCTGCCCGCCCTGTCCCTGCCCCCCGCGTCGGGAGCGAGCCGGTGGGACCGCGCCGAGGCCGTCGCGTTCGCGCCGGCTGCCGCGCTCCCGGACCTCCTCCCGGCGACGCTGGCCGACCTCGCGCCGCTGATGACCGACGTGTCCCTCGGTCCCGACCAGCTCGTGCACCGCGACCTCGCCTCGAACGTCCTCCTCGACGCCCGAGGATCCGCGCTCGTCATCGACCTCGCGCCCACCTGGCGCCCCGCGCTGTGGGCCGACGCGATCTGCGTGCTCGACTCCGTGACCTGGCTCGGCGCCCCGGTCGCGGCGCTGCGCGCGTGGCGGTCCGGCCGCCCCCGGCAGGCCATGCTGCGCGCGCTGGTGTTCCGCGTGCTCAGCGACGAGCCTGCGCGGCGAGCGCCGTACGCGGCGGCGATCCACGCCGTCGGGCCTCGGTAGGGCACCAGAGCTCGCGGCCGGGGACGCGCGCCCACCCACCCCGGCCCTTCCCGGCCCCGCCGCCCCGGGGTACGTTCGCGCGCGTGCTCCTCCTCGCGATCGTCCGGGCGTCCACCGCCGTCGCCGCCACGCGGTCGCGCCTGGCCAAGCGCGCGATCCTCGCGGACGTCCTGCGCCAGGCCGAGCCCGAGGAGATCGACCTCGTCGCCACCTACCTCGCGGGGTCGCTGCGGCAGCGCCGCACCGGGGTCGGCTGGGCCTCGCTCGCCGCGCTGCCGGACCCCGCGCCCGAACCCACCCTCGAGATTCGCGACGTCGACGCCCGGCTCGAGCGCATCGCCGCCGAGTCCGGCGGGGGCTCGAGCGCCCGCCGCGACGCCGCGCTGACGGACCTGCTCGCGGCTGCGACCCCGGCGGAGCAGCAGTACCTGCGCTCGCTGCTGCTGGGCGACGTGCGCCAGGGCGCCTCGGCGTCGCTCGTCCAGGACGCGCTCGCGGCCGCGTTCGAGGTGCCGCTCGCCGCCGTGCGCCGCGCCGCCATGCTCGCCGGCTCGACGGCGAGCGCCGCGCGGGCGGTCGCGGCCGGCGGGCAGGCCGCGCTCGAGGCGATCGGGCTCACCGTCGGCGTCCCGGTCGAGCCCATGCTGGCCGCCGCCGCGCCGAACCCGAGCGACGCCGTCGCGAAGTCCGGCCTGCCCGCGTTCGTCGACGCCAAGCTCGACGGCATCCGCGTGCAGGTCCACCGCTGGCCGGGGGAGGGCACGACTGGCGCAGCCGGCGCTGACGAGGTCCGGCTGTTCACCCGCAGCCTCGACGACATCACCGACCGGTTGCCGGAGGTCGTGGCGCAGGCCCGGGCGCTGCCGGAGTCGACGTTCGTGCTCGACGGCGAGGTGATCGCCCTGCGGCCCGACGGTCGGCCCGTGCCCTTCCAGCTCATCGCGGCGCGCACCGCCACGACCGACGCGGAGGCGGCCGCGGGCATGCCCGTTGCGCTCTACGCGTTCGACGTGCTCCACGTGGCCGGCCGCGACCTGCTCGACGAGCCGCTGCACGTGCGCGCCGAGGCCCTCGCCGCCCTCGTCCCGCCCGAGCTCACCGTGCCGCGCGAGGTCGTCACGACGGCGGAGCACGCCGCGGAGGTCTTCGCCCGCGCGGTCGGGGTCGGCTGGGAGGGCGTGGTCGTCAAGCGCCGGGACGCGCCGTACGCGGCCGGTCGCCGCGACTCGGCCTGGGTCAAGGTGAAGCCGCGGCACACGTTCGACCTCGCCGTCGTCGGCGCCGAGTGGGGGTACGGGCGGCGCACCGGCTGGCTCTCGAACCTCCACCTCGCGGCGCGCGACGGCGCAGGGAACCTCGTGATGCTCGGCAAGACCTTCAAGGGGCTCACCGACGCGATGCTGACGTGGCAGACCGCCGAGCTGCTTGCGCGCGAGTCGCGGCGGACCGCCTCGACGGTGTTCGTCGACCCGCCGCTCGTCGCCGAGATCGCGATCGACGGCGTCCAGGTCTCCACGCGCTACCCCGGCGGCGTCGCGCTGCGGTTCGCGCGGGTGCTGCGCTACCGCGACGACAAGACGGTGGCCGACGTCGACCTGCTCGCCGACGTCGCGGCGCTCTCGCCGGTGATCGACGGGAGCTGAGGCCGCGCGACGCGCGGCGGTCCGCGCTCAGGGCTCGACGGCGAGCTCCAGCTCGAGCTCCGACGTCTCGCCCAGGGCGCGGCCGAGTCGCGCCACCTCCGCCGCGAGCGCGGCCTCCGGAGAGCGGCCGCTCTCGGCGAACCAGGTCACGGCGATCCGCGTCCGACCCCGCTCCCGGACGCGGCGCCACGCTCCCGCGACGACGCCGTCGCGGATCACGAGCGGACTGCCGCGGGTGGCCAGCGCGCGCCGGGCGGGAGGCACGACGAGGGCGTCCGCGGTCCCGGGCCCGAGGGTCCACGGGTCGTACGCGGGCAGGAGACGCACGACGGCGGAGCTCTGGTCCGTAGTGCAGCCCCCGCCGGCCCTGCTGCCCGGGCCAGTCGTACCGCCACAGCCGCCCGAGTCGGCGGGGCGCACGCCCGCAACCCCACGCATCTGCTCAAGGTCGGCCGACCGCACGAGGCGAGGCTCGCCGTCGAGCATCACCGCGGTGACCTGGTCGCCGAGCTCGGCGACCCACGCGCGGAGCCGGCGGCGCGGCACGCTCAGCCCCTCGGTGAGCCAGTAGTCGACGTTTGCCCAGGTGGCGGGGCCGTAGGAGGCGAGGTAGCGCAGCACGCTGCGGCGGCCCGCGGCGTCGATCGCCGCGTCCGACAGCGACTCCTCGAGGTCCGGCGCGGCCGTCGCGGCGAGCCGGAAGGTGGTGAGGCCGTCGCGGTCGGGGCCGAAGCAGACGTCGCGCCACCAGTGCAGCGGCTTGATCAGGGCGTCGGAGCCGGCCCCGCTCGCCGCGGCCTGCGCCAAATGCGCCAGGTCAGGCGTGCGCGCGAGGTGGTCGGCGAGCTCGGGCCGGGTGAGCGGCCCGTCGGCGAGCGCGTCGCGCACCGCCGCGCGCAGCGGCGCCCAGTCCGCGAGGGCGAAGTGGCCCTGGGCCTGGTAGCGCGCGGTCTCCCAGACCCGCGTGGTGCAGCGGACGGTGAGGAGGTCGGCCGCGTCGTCGGGCGCCATGAGGTAGGAGCCGCCACGGAACGCGTACGCCCGCACGAGCGTGCCGGCGGGCAGGGCGCGATCGAGCGTGCCGGCGTCGGCCGCTCCGTCGTCATCGCCCGCGGGCACCGTCGGCCGCACCGCCAGCCGCACCGCGACCGACGCCTCGGCGGCCTCGCGCGGCCAGGCGCGCTGCGCGACGACGCGACGCACGACGTCGACGGCGTCCGTCCCGGCGACCGGCGCCAGGGCGTGCCGCTCCAGCCGCCAGGCGAGCGCCCGTGCGACGTCGAGCGCGCCCCCGCTCGCGACGTCGCCCTCGGTCATCGGCCCAGTGTGGCCGTTTCCGCCCGCGCGGCCCAGCCTCTGCCCTACCGTCCGGTCATGACCCCGCCGTCGCCGCTGCCGTCCTCGCTGGCTGACACGATCCGCGCCGCGCTGGTCGACGCGCGCAACCCGGAGAAGGCACCCGGCATGCAGGCGTACATGAAGTCGACGATGCCGTTCCTCGGCGTCGGACTGTGGGACACCCGGAAGATCACCCTGGCGATCGCGCGAGCCGCGCAGCCGGCGCCCGACGCGGACGAGGCGCGCGACGCCGTCGTCGATCTGTGGTGCGGCGCGGACTGGCGCGAGGAGCGCTACGCGGCGCAGGCGCTGCTCACGCTGCCGGTGGCGCGGGCGCGGCTGGACTGGCTCGACCTGCACCGCGAGATCATCGTGACCGGGGACTGGTGGGACCACACCGACGAGGCGATGCACCGGATCGGGGAGCTGCTGGTGGCGCACCGCGCCGAGATGACGCCCGTGCTGCTCGCGTGGAGCCGGGATGAGAACCGGTGGCTGCGGCGCAGCGCCGTGATCGCGCAGCTCGAGCAGAAGGCGGCGACCGACACGGACCTGCTCACCGCCGTGATCGAGGCGAACGAGGCCGACCCCGACTTCTTCCTGCGCAAGGCGATCGGCTGGGCGCTGCGCCAGTACTCCAGGACCGACCCGGACTGGGTGCGGGCGTTCGTCGAGGCGCACCCGGGGCTGAGCCCGCTGTCGCGTCGCGAGGCGACCAAGCATCTACCGTCTCCCGCATGACCGGCCTCACGCCCTACCTGTCGCTGCCCGGCACCGCCCGCGGCGCCCTCGAGCACTACCGCGACGTGTTCGGGGGCGAGCTCGTGCTGCACACCTACGAGGACTTCGGGCGCACCGACGGTCCGCCGGACGCGATCGCGCACGGGATGCTCCAGGGCCCCGTGGAGCTGTTCGCCTCCGACGCCGCGGTCGACGAGCCGGCCGAGGTGCCCTCAGGCGTGCTGTTCGCGCTGCTCGGCACCGCCGATCCCGCCACCATGCGGGCCTGGTTCGCCGCCCTGGCCGAGGGCGGCACGGTGACCGACCCGCTGCAGCGCCGCGCCTGGGGCGACCACGACGGCCAGGTGACCGACCGGTTCGGCATCCGCTGGCTCGTCGGGTTCCACGAGTAGCGGGCGCGGCGCTCGCCCGATGGTCGGCGCTGGTCAGCGCGGGTCGTTCGCGGCGAGCACGACGGCGAGCTCCCGCGCCTGCCGGTCCACCACCTCCGCGATCGCGTCCTCGGCGGCATCGGCCGCGAGCAGCTCGGGCGGGAGGTCGGTGTCGACGCCGAGCCGCCGCACGGGCATCGCGTCGACGGTCTCGGCGACCATGGACGCGAGGGTGCCGGCCGGCTCGTGCCCGAGCAGCCGCACCGCCTTGGCGCAGGAGTAGGGCCGGTGGAACGCGAACTGTGCCGCGGTCCCGAGGGCGTCGCGGACCACGGTCGAAGGCACCGGGAGCAGCCGCGGTGTGACGCCGAGGTGCGCGGCGATCGCCTCGAGGTAGCGCCGCATCGTGGTGATCTCGCCGCCGACGGCGTTGAACACCTCGCCGTCCGCCCGCGGTGCGGTGAGACTCGCCTGGACCCAGGCGGCGACGTCGCCGGCCCAGACCGGCGTGATGACGCCGCGTCCGCCGTCCAGCACCGCGACCGGGCGCCCGGCGCGCAGCCGGGCGACCACGTGCTCGGTCCGCCCCCACAGCCCCGCGGTGCGGAACCCGCGGCCGAGCATGTGGCTCGGGCGCACGATGGTCGCGCGCGACCCGACGGCGTCCAGCAGCGCGTGCTCGGCCGCGAGCTTGCCGCGGGCGTACGGCGTGACGGGCGCGGGTTCGCGCTCCTCCGTGACCGGCGCGGCGCCGACCTCCTCGCCGTAGACGTCGACGGTGCTGATCAGCACGACGCGGCGCGCGCTCGCGCTGACCTGTGCGAGGAGGTCAGCGCCCGCGGCGTCGAAGCAGATCGCGTCCACGACGGCGTCCGGCGCGAACGCCTCGATCTCGCGCTGGTGACTCGCGAGGGTCGCGCGGTCGGCCTGGAGCCAGCTGAGGGTGCCGGGTCCCCCGGCATCCGTGCGATCCGAAGTCCGGTCCGCCCGCTGGCCGGCCTGCTGGTCGGCCGGCGTGGCCCGCTGCCCCCGCGAGACCACCATGACGTCGTCGCCCGAGGCGAGGCACGCCGCGGTGACCCGCGAGGCGAACGCGCCGGTGCCGCCGATGACCAGGACCTTCATGCGCGCTCCACCCGGCGAGCCTACGTCGGGCGCTCCCGCGGAAGCGCCCCGATGGCGGACCATGGTGGCGTGCCCGACGCCGCCGGATCGCCCGGCCTCCGCGTGACGGCCGCGCTCACGATTCCCGACGGCGAGCTGCGGTGGCGCTTCTCGCGCGCCTCGGGTCCGGGCGGCCAGGGCGTCAACACGACCGACTCGCGGGTCGAGCTGTCCTGGGACGTCGCCGCGTCGAGTGCGCTGAGCGAGCTCCAGCGCGACCGAGCGCTCGAGCGGCTGGCGGGCCGGCTCGTGCGCGGGGTGCTCACGGTGGTGGCGTCCGAGGATCGCGCGCAGCTGCGCAACCGTGAGGCGGCGCGGCGCCGGCTGGCCGCGCTCGTCGCCGAGGCCGTCGCGCCGCCGCCGCGCGCTCGACGCGCGACCCGACCGACCCGTGGCTCGCAGGCACGCCGGCTCGAGGCGAAGAAGCTGCGCGGCTCGGTCAAGCGCGACCGCCGGCGCCCCCGCAACGGCGACTGACCTGCGGAGGTCAGGCGCTCCGGACGGATTGACTGGTCGCCCCGACGAGTTGACTGGTCAGATCTTCGCGAACGGCCGCTGTTCCTAGCTCCAGGGCTGTGACCTGCGGTGACGCGGTGAGGCGCGCAGTCATGGGGCTCTGGACCAGTCAATCCGTCGGAGCGACCAGTCAAAGCGACAGCCACCCGGTGGTCGAGGGGCCCTGTGACCCGGCCTCCAGCGGCCTGGCGGCCGGCCGGCACCTCGCGCCGGCGGCGGCCGGTCGGCACCTCGCGCCGGTGGCCCTTGTCACGTGCCACCCGTGTGGAGGTAGCGTGCCGACAGGTCCGCGCGGTGCGCTGGGACGTCACCACCGGGAGTGCACGAGGTGGCCCTCCACGAGCGCCAGGAGGTTCGCGATGCCACGCCACGCCGTCGTCCGGCTCGCTCCGAGCCGCGCCGGCACGTCCGCCGACCAGCCCGGCCACCATCCGGGTGACCTCCCGACCGACCTGCCCGACCGCCTGCCCGACACCGTCGACGACGCGCTCGTCCTCGTCCCGGCGTGGGCGAGCGAGGGCTGGCGGCCCGGCGAGGGCCGCACCCTCGCGCTCTGGGAGCTGCTCGCCACCCTGGCGGCGCGCGACCTCGCCGTCGCGCGCGCCGTCGAGCCGCACCTGGACGCCGCCGCGATCCTCGACCAGGCCGGCACCCCGCGCGACACCCTGCCCGGAGGCGCCGCGCGCGCCGACGCCTCGTGGGGAGTGTTCGCCGCCGAAGGCCCCGGCGTGCGTGTGGTCGCCACGCCCACGCCCGACGGCGAGCACGCCGTCCGCCTCGACGGCACCAAGCCGTGGTGCTCGCTCGGGCACCGGCTCGACGCCGCACTCGTGACCGCGTGGCTGGACGGGGACCGTCGCGGCCTGTTCGCGGTCGACCTGCACCACCCGGGCGTCAGCCCGGACGGGACGCAGTGGGCCGCCCGCGGGCTCACCGAGATCCGCTCGACCGGCCTGCGATTCGAGGGCGTCCCAGCGACCGCCGTGGGCGAGGCCGGCTGGTACCTGCGCCGACCCGGCTTCTGGTGGGGTGGGCTCGGCGTCGCCGCGTGCTGGTACGGCGGAACGGTGGGCGTCGCCCGCGCCCTGTGGCGGCGGGCGGCCGAGACCGCGGCGCGTGGCGACGGCACGTCGCTCGACGACGCGCTGCTCGCGGCCGCGCTCGGCGCCGTCGACCGGCGCTTGCACGCCGCCAGGGCCGTGCTCGCCGAGGCCGCCGCGGCCGTGGACGCGGGCGCAGCCGACACGGCCGGCCCGATCCTCGCCCTGCGGGTGCGCGGCACCGTGGCGCAGGTCTGCGAGGACGTGATCTCCGCCGTCGGGCACGCGCTCGGCCCGGCCCCGCTCGCGACCGACGCCGAGCACGCCAAGCGCGTCGCGGACCTGCAGCTCTACGTGCGCCAGCACCACGCCGAGCGCGACGACGCCGCGCTGGGGCGCAAGCTCGTCGCCGAGGCTGCCACGGAGGCCCAGACCGCACCCGAGGCGGCGCCGTGGTGACCGCCCCGGCCGGCGCCGCCCGGCCGCCCGCCTTCGACGGTCGCGCCCCCGGCACGCCGGCGCAGGCGTGGCAGACCGACCCGCGCTGGGCCGACCTGCCCGCGCCGCGCCTGCCGCTGACGGGCACCGTCGTGGTGATCGCCGCGCACCCCGACGACGAGACCCTCGGCGCCGGCGGCCTCGTCGCCACGCTCGCCGACGCCGGTCGACCGGCGCACGTCGTCGTCGTCACCGACGGCGCCGCCTCGCACCCGGACTCGCCCACGCTGACCCCCGCCGCGCTCGTGGCGAGGCGTGCAGCGGAGGTGAGGGACGCCGTCGGGCACCTCTCGCCGGACTCCCCGGTGACCCTGCTCGGCCACCCCGACGGCGCGACCGACGAGGTGCGCGACGCGATCCGCACCGACCTCGCCGCCGCGCTCGACGCCGTCGGCGACCTCGCGCTCGTGCTCGCGCCCTACCGCGGCGATGCGCACCGCGACCACCGCGTGGTCGGCGAGGTCGCCGCCGAGCTTGCCGAGCAGCGCGGCGTGCCGCTGTGGGAGTACCCGATCTGGCTGTGGCACTGGGCCGACCCCGCGCACGAGCTCGTCCCCTGGTCGCGGCTGCGGGCCCTGCCGCTGAGCGCGTCCGCCGCCCTGCGCACCGTGCGCGCCACGCGCGCGCACGCCAGCCAGGTCGTCCCGCTGTCGGCCGACCCGCGCGACGCCGCGCCGCTGCACCCCGCGTTCGTGGCGGGCCTCGACCGCGACGTCGCGCTCGTCGTCGTGCCCGACGGCGAGCCCACCGCCGCGCCCGACGCCGGCCTTCCCGCGGACTACTTCGACGGCACGTACTCCCGGCATGAGGACCCGTGGGGCTTCGTCGACCGCTGGTACGAGGAGCGCAAGCGCGCGCTCACGCTCGCGGCCCTGCCCGCCGCGCGGTACCGCCGCGCGCTGGAGCTCGGCGCCTCGATCGGGGTGCTCACCGCCGAGCTGGCGCAGCGGTGCGGCGAGCTCGTGGCCACCGACACGGCGCTCGCGGCCGTGGAGCGCGCCCGGCACCGGATCCAGCAGCGGCTCGGACCCGCCTCGGCGCGCGTCGACGTGCTCCAGCACGACCTGCGCGACCCGCTGCCGCCGGGTGCGTTCGACCTCGTGGTGCTCTCCGAGGTCGGCTACTACCTGTCCCGGCCCGCGCTGCGCGGCGCGGTGCGGCGGCTGCTCGCGGCGCTCGAGCCCGGCGGCACGCTGCTCGCCTGCCACTGGCGCCACCCGGTGACCGACTACCCCCTGACCGGAGACGAGGTGCACCGGATCCTCGCCGAGGAGCTCGCCGGTTCCCTGCGCCGCCTGGTCCGACACGAGGAGGACGACCTGCTGCTCGAGGTGTGGTGCGCCGACCCCCGGTCCGTCGCGCAGCGGACGGGGCTGGTTCCGTGAGCGCCGAACGCGTGCCCGACGTCGAGGCGAGCGACGCGCTGTCGGCGTCGCCCGCCGTCGTGCGTGCGTTCCCCGAGCCGCTGCCGATCCGGCACGTGGCCGTGGTGGTGCCCGCGCGCGACGAGGAGGCGCTGCTCGCGCGGTGCCTCGACGCGCTCGTGGCCGCCCAGGAGCCACCGGGCGTGGGCGTCGAGCTCCTGCTCGTGCTGGACCGGTGTCGTGACGGGAGCGCCGCCGTCGCGTCGCGCTACCCGCGGGTCCGGGTGCTCGCGCTCGACGCCGACGCCCGTGGCGACGTCGGGCGGGCGCGGGCCGAGGGCGTGGCCGCGGCGCTGCGCCGCAGCCCCGCGCCCCCGTCCGCGACGTGGCTCGCGTGCACCGACGCCGACTCGGTGGTCCCGGCGACCTGGCTGCGCACGCACGCGCGACTCGCCGACGACGGTGCCGACCTCGTGATCGGCACCGTGCGGCCGGACCCGGCCGATCTCACGTCCGAGCAGCTGGCGGCGTGGGCTGCCACGCGGGTGGCCGGCCGGCCGAACGGGCACGTGCACGGCGCGAACCTCGGCGTGCGCGCGAGCGTCTACCTGGCCGCGGGCGGGTTCGGGCCCGCGAGCGAGCATGAGGACGTCGAGCTCGTGGCGCGCGCCCGGCGCCTCGGCGGCGTCCGCGAGGTGCCCTCGGACGAGGTCGACGTGCTCACGTCGGGCCGCCGGGTCGGGCGGACGCCGGGTGGGTACGCGGGGTACCTCCGGGAGCGGTTCGGGCCTGACCATGAGAGAGGACGGACGATGACATCGATCACCACCCCTGAGGGCACGGCCGAGAGCGGCGCGCTGCGCGTCGTCGTGACCGGGCTGTCCGGCAACGCGGGCACCGCACTGCTGCGCGCCCTGCGCGCCGAACCGGCGATCGGCTCGGTGCTCGGCATCGCCCGACGGCTGCCGGACCGCACGGCCGAGCCCTACCGTGCCGCCGAGTGGGCGGCGCTGGACCTCACGGGCGAGGAGGACGCCGTCGTCGAGGAGCTGACGCGGCTGTTCCGCGGCGCCGACGCCGTCGTCCACCTGGCCTGGCTGATCCAGCCCAACCGCGACCGCGAGCTGCTGCGGACCGCCAACGTCGAGGGCACGCGCCGGGTGGCGCGCGCCGTGGCCGAGGCCGGGGTGCCGCACCTCGTCGTCGCCTCGTCGGTGGGCGCCTACGCCCCGGTGGACGACGACGAGCCCCGCGACGAGTCCTGGCCCACCGACGGCATCTCCACCTCGCACTACAGCGTCGACAAGGCGGCGCAGGAGGCCGCGCTCGACGAGCTCGAGCGCGACCGGCCCGACGTGATCGTCACCCGCGTGCGGCCCTCGCTCGTGTTCCAGGCCGACGCCGGCGCGGAGATCCCCCGCCTGTTCCTCGGCCCGCTGATCCCGGTCCGGCTGCTGCGCCACGGCCGGCTGCCGGCGCTGACGGTGCCCGCGGGCCTGCGGCTGCAGGCGGTCCACTCCGACGACCTCGCCGACGCCTACCGGCTCGCGCTGCTGCGCCGCCCCCGTGGCGCGGTCAACGTCGCGGCACCGGACGTGCTGCGCGCGCAGGACCTCGCGCGCATCGTGGGCAACGACCGGCTCGTCGAGGTCCCGCCGGGCGTCGTGCGCGCCGCGCTCGCCCTCGCGTACGACACGCACCTGGTCGTGGCCGACCCCGGGTGGCTGGACATGGCGATGGGTGCGCCGCTGCTCGACACGACGCGGGCTACCGAGGAGCTCGGCTGGACGCCGCGGCGCACGTCCGCGGAGGCGCTCGAGGAGCTGCTCCAGGGGATGGGCCAGGGCCAGGGCGTCCCGTCCGGCCCGCTGCACCCCGCGTCCACGCCTGCGTTGGGGGAGGAGGCGCTGCCGCGCCGTGCCCGGCACGTCTCGGTCCCGCCGACGCTGGACAGCGAGCTGCTCGGCCTCTACCTCAGCGACCACCTCACGGGCGCCACCGCGGGCCTGGGCCGCATCGAGCGGATGGCCGAGGCCTACCAGGACCTTCCCCTGCACGGGGAGCTCGCCGAGCTCGCGGAGCAGGTCCGGGGCGAGCGCGACCTGTACCGCGTCCTCCTGGACTACCTGCACCTGCCCCGACGTCGCCACCGGCAGCTGCTGTCGGGGGTCGCGGAGCGGATCGGCCGACTCAAGCTGAACGGCCGCGTCGTCGAGCGCTCGCCGCTCACGGTTCTGCTCGAGGCCGAGCTCATGCGGTCGGCGCTGGTCGGCAAGCAGGCCGGTTGGCAGACGATCGCAGACCACGCCGAGGAGCTCGGCCTCGACCCCGACCGGTTCGTCGCGCTCGTCGAGCGGACCGACCACCAGATCGAGACGATCGAGCGCCTGCACGCCTACGCCCGGGCGCGCGCCTTCCGCGAGCAGGACTGACGGCTCAACCCTGACGGAACCAGACGGCGACCCCCGGCGGCACCGTGCCGTCGTCGGCCAGGGGCGCGCTGGCGAGCACGACCGTGCCACCGGGCGCGGGTTCCGAGAAGGTGGTGAGGCAGTGCCAGCCGCCGCCGCGCTCGAGGTGCAGGAACCCTGGGGGCCTCCGCCACGGCGGTGCGGGGCGGGGAGTACCGGTCGAACAGCGCGCGCCACTCGGCGTACACGTCGTGCACCTCGTCACGGTCGATGAACGGGTGACGTCCGGGTGCGGCCGCCGCCAGCTCCACCTCGGCGGGCAGGACCTCGGGCAGGTCCTTGGCCAGCAGGTGGGCGACGTCGATGCGGAAGCCTGCGACACCGCGGTCGGCCCAGAAGGCGAGCGTCGTGAGGAAGTCCTGACGGACCTCCTCGTTCGCCCAGTTGAGGTCGGGCTGCTCGGCGGCGTGGATGTGCAGGTACCACTGTCCGTCGGGCGTGCGGGTCCACATCAACCCGCCGAAGCCGGAGCGCCAGTCGGCCGGCGGGAGCTCGCCGCTCGCACCCCGTCCGTCGCGGAAGTGGTAGCGCGCTCGGGCGGGCGAGCCCGGCGGCGAGGCGAGCGCCTCGCGGAACCAGACGTGCCGGTCCGAGGTGTGGTTGGGCACGATGTCGACGACGAGACGCATGCCGTGCTCGGCCAGCGACGCGACGAGCGCGTCGACGTCGTCGAGCGTGCCCAGCCGCGGGTCCACGGCTCGGTGGTCGTCGATGTCGTACCCGCCGTCGGCGAGGGCCGAGGGGTAGAACGGGCTCCACACGGCGTCGACGCCGAGGTCCGCCAGGTACTTCACCCGGTCGATCACCCCGCGCAGATCTCCGATCCCGTCACCGTCGGCGTCGGCGAAGCTGCGGGGGTAGACCTGGTAGGCGACGGCGTCGCGCCACCACTGTGCCTCGTTCACGGATGTCCGTTCTGTCGGTGCGGAGGGCCGGTCAGCCCTTGACGGCGCCGGCGATGAGCGCCTTGACGAAGTGCCGCTGGAAGACGAGGAACACGAGGATCGTCCGCGCCATGGTGAGCAGCGAACCGGCGTTGAGCAGCACGCCGTCGGTGGTGTACTGCCCCACGAAGTTCTGCAGCGCGCCCGCCATCGTGCGCTTGCTGGGGTCGTTCATGAGCACGATCGCCTGGAAGCGAGGCGTCGTAGTGGCGTCGGGCGTCGCGGAGCTCGCGTGCGCCGTCGGGCTGCTCGCGCCGACGACCCGGCGCGTGGCCGGCAAGGCGAGTGCGGCGCTGCTGCTCGCGGTCTGGCCCGCGAACGTCCAGATGAGCGTCGACCTCGGCCGTCGCGCGCTGGAGAAGGGTGACGCCGCCTCGATCGCGACCTTCGTCGTCTCGGTCGTGCGTCTGCCCGTCCAGCTTCCGCTCGTCCGCGCCGCGCTGCACGCCCGCTGACGCTCCCTACGATCGAGGGGTGACCAGCCCGCAGAACACGCCTGCCAGCATCCGCGCCCACGCCGAGGACCTCGTCGACCTCGTCGCCGCGTCACCCTCGAGCCTGCACGCGGCCGAGGCGGTTGCCACCCGGCTCGCGGCGGCCGGCTTCACCCGCCTCGGCGAGACCGAGGCGTGGGGCCTCGAGCCGGGCGGGCGCTACCTCGTGGTGCGCGACGGCGCCGTGCTGGCCTGGGTGATCCCGGCGGACGCCACCGCGACGACCGGCGTGCACGTGCTCGGAGCCCACAGCGACTCCCCGGGCTTCCGGCTCAAGCCCGAGCCGACCACGGGCCGCTACGGCTGGCTGCAGGCCGGCGTCGAGATCTACGGCGGCCCGCTGCTCAACTCCTGGCTCGACCGCGAGCTGCGCCTGGCCGGCCGCCTCGTGACGTCCGACGGCGCCACGCACCTCGTCGCGACGCCGCCGCTCCTGCGCCTGCCACAGCTCGCGATCCACCTCGACCGCACGGCCAACGACGGCCTCGCCCTGGACAAGCAGACCCAGACCCAGCCCGTCTGGGGACTGGGCGACGCTGCGAGCGCCGACCTGCTCGCCGAGGTCGCCGCCGCCGCGGACGTCCGAGTCGAGGACGTGCGGGGCTACGACCTCGTCCTCGCGGACTCGGCCCGCGGCACGGTGTTCGGCAAGGACGAGGCGTTCCTCGCCGTCGGGCGCCTGGACGACCTCGCGTCGGTGCACGCGGGCCTCACCGCGCTGGAGCGCCTCGTGGCAGTCGGTGGGGCCGAGCGCGACGGCGCCGCTCACCTCGCGCACATCCCCCTCCTCGCGGTGTTCGACCACGAGGAGGTCGGCTCGGCGACGCGCAGCGGCGCGGCCGGGCCGTTCCTCGCCGACGTCCTCGCGCGGATCGGTGCGGCGCTCGGCGCGACGCCCGAGGAGCAGCAGCGCGCGCTGGCGGACTCGTGGTGCGTGTCCAGCGACGTCGGCCACTCGGTGCACCCGAACTACCCCGGCAAGCACGACCCGGTAGTGCAGCCGGTGCTCGGGTCCGGGCCGATCCTCAAGATCAACGCGAACCAGCGCTACGCCACCGACGGCGTCGGAGAGGCTGCGTGGCGTGGCTGGTGCGAGCGCGCGGGCGTGGTGACCCAGGCGTTCGTGAGCAACAACGCGGTGCCGTGCGGGTCGACGATCGGCCCGATCACGGCGACCCGGCTGGGGATCCGGACGGTCGACGTCGGGATCCCGATCCTGTCGATGCACTCCGCGCGCGAGCTCGCGGGAACGAGCGACCTGGACGCGCTGAGCCGCGTCGCGGAGGCGTTCTGGCGGTCCTGATCGCTGGGCGCGAGCCGCGCTACGCGCCCCGCGCGGTGTCGATCATCCACGGCGTGCCGAAGCGGTCGAGCAGCATCCCGAAGCCGGCCGACCACTCCGTGGCGGCGAACGGCTGGTGCACCTCGCCGCCGTCGGCGAGCGCGTCGAACGCGGCGCGGGCCGCGTCGGCGTCCGGCAGGGTCGCGCACACGCGCATGCCGGAGACGGGGCCGAACGGGTCGGCGAACGGGTCGTCCGACCCGACGAGCTGCCCGTGGGGCGTGGTGAGCGACGCGTGCATGATCGCGGCGGGGTCGATCCCGGGCGGGACCCCGGTCATGTCCGCGGCGGTGACGAGGTCCAGCTCGCCGCCGAAGACGTCGCGGTAGAACGTGAACGCCTCGCGGCACGTCCTGCCGAAGAACAGGTAGGCGTTGAACGACACGGGTGGCTCCTTCGCTCGGCCCCCGCGAGCGCGGGCGGTCACGAGGCTACTCGCGGGCCGCCGCGCGGGGGAGGGCCGGTGCGACCGCGCCAGCGTGCGAGCCGAAGGTCCCGCCCCGCCCCGCACCGGCCCTGCCATGATCGAGCCGACCCGTGCCCGGGTGACTCTGCCGCGCAAGGTTGCGTCGCCGTCGTGCACCGCCCGAAGGAGGAGCCCATGGCCCTGACCGATCCCGCCGCGCTGGCCGCGCGCCGCACGTTCGCGCCCGACGACGTGTTCTTCTCCACGACCGATCGCAAGGGCGTGATCCGGCACGCGAACGACACGTTCCTGCGCCTCGCCGCGCTGACCGAGGAGGAGGCGGTCGGCTCGCCGCACAACCTCATCCGTCACCCCGACATGCCCGGCGGCGCGTTCCGGCTGGTGTGGGACGAGCTCGAGGCGGGTCGGCCGGTCTGCTTCTACATCGCCAACGAGGCGAAGGACGGCGTGCGCTACGACGTTCTCGCGACGATCCTCCCGATCGACGGCGGCTACCTCTCGGTGCGCCTGCGCCCGAGCCTCACCGAGCTGCAGGACCAGGTGTTCGCGGCCTACGACGACGTCGCCGAGCGCGAGGCCGCCGTGCGGCGCGCCGGTGCGAGCCGGCACAGCGCGGCCGAGCGCGGGGCGTCCCTGCTCGGCGGAGCGCTGCACGCGCTCGGCTTCGCCTCCATGGTGAGCTTCACCCGCAGCGTGCTGCCGCGCGAGGTGGACGCGCTGGTCGCGGCGCTTCCGCCGGCGGTCGCACCGGGACCGCGGGCCGGCGCGCTCGGCTCGGTGCTGCAGGCCGGGCAGGAGATCGGCCGGTCGATGACGTCGTTCATCGGCCTGCTCGAGGGGTTCGAGGAGACCGCGCAGCGCATCGTGCTCGAGCACGACTCCCTCACGCCCGCCATGGGCGAGCTCATGGCGCTGCGGATCGAGCTCGCGCGGATCGCCGGGATCATCTCGACCGCCGCGCACGAGCACCCCGACGACGCCGAGCTCCCCGAGCTCGTCAGCCTCACCCGGGCGATGGACGCCTCGTGCGAGGACGCGCTCGACGGCCTCGAGAGCCTGCCGCTGGACCGCCTGCAGGTCGCGATCCGCGACCTCGTGCTGCGGATCGCGACGGTCGGGCTGCTCAACCAGATGGTCACGCGGTTCACGAGCGAGGTCATCGAGGCCGGCCCCGACGGCGCACCGCGCGGCACCGAGCTGCGCCTGCTGCACACCGCGCTGGAGGAGGAGGTGGACCGCGCCGAGCTGGGTACCACCCGCGTGGTCGACCTGCTGCGGATCGTGCCGGAGCTCACCGAGCTGGCCGTGCGCAGCGTGGACCTCACGCTCATCCGCGCGGACGGGTGGTCCAGGCGCCTGCTCGCGGCCGTCGAGGAGGGCCGGTTCGGCGACGACGGGCCCGAGCTGATCGGGCTGGTCGAGGCCGCGAAGGAGGGGCTGACGGAGCGGGTCATCGGGCTCGGCGACATCGTGGGTCTGGCGTCCCGGCTGCGACAGACCCCGGTGCGGTTCGATCCCGTGGCGCTGCGCGAGCCGCTGCAGCACATCGCGGCCGGGATCGCCGCGCTGCCGTAGGCGGGGACCGGCGGCGCTGGGCGGTAGCGCTCGGACGACCGGACGGCGGCGCACGGTGCCGAGCGCGGTGCCGAGCGCGGTGCCGAGCGCGGTGCCGGCCGCGGTGCCGACCGCGGTGCGCGTCGGGCGCGTAGGGTCGGGGGCATGCTCGTGGCCTTCTCCGTCGCCCCGTCCGGAACCGGTGAGCTGCCCCTGACCGGGGACGACGGTTCAGTGTCCGAGGCCGTCGCCGCGGCGCTCGCGGTCGTCGCCGCCTCCGGGCTGCCCTACCGCCTCGACTCGATGTTCACCACGCTCGAGGGCGACTGGGACGAGTGCCTCGCCGTCGTGAAGGCGGCGACCGAGGCGGCGGGCCGGTACGGCTCCCGCGTCAGCCTCGTGCTCAAGGCCGACATCCGGCCGGGCCGGTCCGGTGAGCTGACCGGCAAGGTGGCGCGCGTCGAGGAGCGGCTCGCGGCGTCGATGTAGCTCCTGTATGACGTCGGGCCGAGCCCGGCCGACCACGCGTCACCATCGACTCCTCCCCGTCACGGCACGAGCACCAGCCGTCGCGGGGTGTCCCAGACCTCCGCGACGTCCGCGAGCGGGTGCGTCTCGACGTCGATCGTGAGGTCGCCGCGCGCCGTCGCCTCGAGCACACCGGCGGCCGCCGCGAACATCGCGCGCGGTCCGACGCTGCCGAGCCCGCTGCCGCGCAGGCGCAGCGGCCGACTGCGCAGCCACGCCCCCGGGACCGTGAGGTCGGCCCCGGCGAGCGTCCCGATCTCGACGACGTCGAGCGGCCGGTCCGGGCCGCGCTCCGCGCGCAGCAGCGCCGGGAGGAGTGCGGCGGTCCGCTCGCCCCAGAGGTAGTCCACGACGACGTCGACGCCGTCGGGCGCGGCGTCCGCGAGCTGGGCGGGCAGGTCGTCGTCGAGGTGGACGACGGCGTCCGCACCGCGGTCCTGCGCCGTCGCCAGCGCCGCGGGGTTGCGTCCGGCGGCGACGACCCGTCCGGCGCCGAGGAGCCGTGCGACCTGGACGGCCAGCAGGCCGGAGATCCCCGTCGCGCCGTGCACGAGCACCGTCGCGGGCGGGGCGCCGGCGGCGCTCCGCGCGCCGAGGAGGTCCGCGAGCGGCAGCCACGAGGAGGTGCCGGGGTTGACGACCGCGGCGGCGCGCGCGTCGTCGAGCGCGTGGGGAACCGGGACGGCCCAGCCGGCGGGCACGGGTGCGCGCTCCGCCAGGGTGCCGAACGGCTCGGGGCTGCCGCCGGTGTAGACCCGTCGACCGTCCGCGGTGAGCGCGATGGCGTCGACGCCGGGGACGAGGGGGGGCTCGGTGCCCGAGGAGTAGTGCTGGCCGGCGGCGCGGCTGCGCACGATCCGGTGCACCGCGGCGGCGAGCACGGACACGATCTCCTCGCCCTCCCGCGGTTCGGGCTCACGGAAGTCGCCGTACTGCGGAGTCTCGCCGGGCGTCGTGACGACTGCTGCCTTCATGGTCGTTCTCCTGGTCTGGGTGTCGATGAGTATGCTGAACAATGTTCAGGAGAGTAGTTGAACAGTGTTCAGGAGGCAAGGGTGCGGGGAACGGTCACGCGGGCACGGATCGTCGAGGCCGCGTTCGTGGTGCTCGAGCGGGCGGGCCTGGCAGGAGTGACGGCCCGGGCCGTCGCGGACGAGCTCGGCGTGCGGGCCGGCGCGCTCTACCACCACGTCGAGGACATGACGACGCTGTACGACGAGATGGCGACGGCGATGGCGTGTGAGATCGCCCTGCCGGCGGAGTCGCCCGCGGGTACGGGGACAGGCGCCGGCCTCCATGACGGCGAGGCCGCCGGCGGCGGCGAGGCCGGCGAAGGCGGAGGCGAGGGGGACGGTGAGGGAGGCGCGGACGTCGCCGGATCGCTGGCGCTCGACGCCAACTGGCCGGCGATGCTGACGGCGGCCGGCCATCGGATCCGCACGGTGCTGCTGTCCCACCGCGACGGAGGCCGGCTCTACGCGGGCCGCCGCCTGCGCGACGTCGGGCCGGCGACCGCGATGGAGGCGCCCCTGCGGGCGATGACGGCGGCGGGGCTGGATCTCGGCGTGGCGGTGACCGCCCTGCAGGCCGTCGCCGACCTGACCGTCGGGTTCGTCATCGAGGAGCAGCACCGCGACTCGGGGGAGTCGGGCGCGTACGACCCGGAGGCGCGCCGCGCCTTCGTCGACGCCGAGCGGCACCCGCTCACCGCGGCCGCGAGCGCCCCGATGCTGGCCCCCGGCGACGAGCGGTTCGCCACGGCACTCGGCTTCGTGGTCGACGGCGTGCGCGCCCGCCTGCCGCGCTGACCGTGGTCGGACAGGTCCCTGGACGCATTCGCAGAATGCTGCGACGCTCCGACCCGGGCGACGATGCCCTGCCTCGCGAAGCGGGCCGGCTCCGGGAACGGGGGATGACGCGTGCAGAGTTGGTCGACCGGGGGCCGACGAGCGGTGCTCGCCGTGGCGGCGTGCGCCGTTCTCGTGTGTACCGCGTGTGTCCCCGAGGTGTACCGGGAGCAGCCCAAGTCGCCTGTGATCGCGCTCGTCTCGGACGGATCGGGTGATCTGTGGATCGCGGTCGCGACCTGCGGGTACACCGTCGAGAAGGTGCGTGTTGCGCCGTCCGACGACTTCAGAGACGTGTTCGATGGTGCCTCCTTTGCCCCGCTGGAGCCGTTCAACGGCGATGTCCTGCTCGTCCCGGTACGTGACCCAGCACCCGGTTTCAGCGTCGACCTGAACGGCGTGGTCGTAGCCGACCTCGAGGATGCTCCGCTCGCCGGCGCCTACTTCGCTCCGGAGCTCGGCATGATCGCGACTGCGGTGTTCGAGTCGATCCCCGAACCGGGTCGTGCGCTCTACTACCGAGCGGGGGGCGCACTCGTCCACGGACCATTTGCGGACTTTCGGGATTGGGCTGACGAGTGCCCCCCTTTGAGCTCCACGACGTGACATGGGCGGTGTAGCGGCGGGGCGAGGCTCGATCTCGTCGCCCGGGTCGAGGGGGTGTGCCCTTCCTGCCCCGAGCGCGCGAACCGCGCCGACAACGGACCCAGAGGTCAGCGGCCCAGCCCGCGCAGACCCGTCCCGCCCGCCTGGACGCTGCCGAAGTGGAACGCGAGAACCGCACCCATGGCGAGGCCGCCGACGACCGCGGAGGTGCGCTCCGCCGTCGTGCCGGCCGAGCGGCGCAGGAGCGTCGCGCCCGCCAACGCGTTGACCGCGCTCCAGGCGAGGTTGACCGGTGGCGGCGACAGCCCGACGCCGGGCGGATCGGCGAACGGGCTCGGAAACGGTCTGCCCTGGACGGCGGCGACGCCGTGCGGCACTGCGTTGACGAGGAGCGCGCCGGCCAGGGCGGCGCGGAGCGCGGCGGCGGGTGTGCTCACGGCGTCGCTCAGCCCCAGCAGAGGCAGAACGGGTGCCCCGCGGGGTCGGCGTAGACCTGGAAGCCCTCGCTCGCCGTCGGATCGTCGCTGGCCTTGAGCAACGAGGCGCCGCGCGCGAGCACGAACGCATCCGCCTCGGCGAGGTCGTCGACGTACACGTCGAGGTGCGCTTGCTGCCGCTGCGGACCGTCGGGCCACTGCGGGCGCACGTGGTCCGGGGCGAGCTGGAAGCAGACCTTCGCCTCGCCGTCGACCGACACGATGTGCCAGTTCTCGTCCTCCACCTCGGCGGTCCCACCGAGCAGTGCGGCCCAGAACGTGCTCTCGGCCTCGAGGTCCGGCGCGTCGAACGCGACGACGGTCTGTAGAACGCGCATGGCGGTCTCCTTCGCTGGGGACGTGCGAACGCCGCAGACGCTACGCCGGGGCACCGACAGGCGACGTCGAGGCGTCGCTTAGAGTCTGCGCGTGCGCAGGTCGAGGTGGATCGTGCTGGTGGTGCTGGGTGTCGTGGTGCTCGCCGTCGTCGGCGCGTACTGGTGGCAGCGACCGCTGCTGCTGACCGGGACCGGGTATGCCGCGCACAACGCGTGCGCGGTCACGCATGTCGCCGGCCGCGACGATCCCGAGACCGACCTCCCGCCGAACCCCCTCGTACCCGTGCTGCGCTCGAGCGTGACCGACGACGGCGCCTCCGGCTCGGTGCTCGGCGTCCTGGCCCGCCAGCGCGCGTGGTTCACGCCCGGCTTCGGCTGCACGCTCGCCGACGCGGCCCCCGTCCTCCCGACCCCGACCGAGGTGAGCGACGCCGCGAACCCGTTCTCGACGTCGGCCCTCCCGTCGGCGCCGGACGCCTCGCCCGAGGTGACGGTCGCGCTGGACGCCGCGTTCGGCGTCGACCTCGACGGCGAGGCGCGCACCGCGCTCGGCACGCGCGGCGTGGTGGTGCTGCAGGGCGGCGAGCTCGTGGCCGAGCGCTACGCCGACGGCTTCACCGCCGACACCCCGCAGCTGGGCTGGTCGATGTCGAAGAGCCTCACCAACCTCCTGGTCGGGCGCCTCGTGCACGACGGCGAGCTCACCCTCGATCAGGATCACCTCCGGCCGGAGTGGACGGACGAGCGGGCCGACATCACGGTGCGTCAGCTGCTCGACATGACGAGCGGACTGCGGTGGGACGAGACGTACGACCTCGGCACGCCGATCACGCGCATGCTGTATCTCGAGCCGGACATGGGCTCGTACGTCGCGTCGCTGCCGCTCGCGCACGAGCCGGGGACGTACCAGCAGTACTCGAGCGGCTCGATCACGCTGCTCTGCTCAGTGATCGCCCCGGACCACGGCGGTGCCGACTTCCCGCGCCAGGAGCTGTTCGCGCCGCTCGGGCTGTCCACCATGGTGCTCGAGCCCGACGGCGTGGGCACACCGGTGTGCGCCTCGTACGGCTGGGGCACGCCGCGCGACTGGGCCGCCGTGGGGCAGCTCGTGCTCGACGACGGCGTGTGGAACGGCCAGCGGCTGCTGCCCGAGGGGTGGGTGGCGGAGTCCGTGGTCGACACGGACGTCGACGGCCAGGAGGACGGGTACGGCCTCGGCTGGTGGGTGAACCAGCTGGCCGACGGCACGCTGCGCTACCCCGAGCTGCCCGCCGATGCGTACTGGATGAGCGGGCACGACGGGCAGTCCGTCTACGTGGTGCCGTCGGCCGACCTCGTGGTGGTGCGGATGGGGTTCACCCCGGCCGCGGACGACCGCTCGGTGCCTCTCGTCGCGGACCTGCTGACGGCGCTGGGCTGACCAGGGCGATCTGGTGTCACGCGGCCCCGACCTCGGCACGCTCGTGCTGCTGCGCCGCGTCAAGGACCGGATGGACCGGGAGTTCGACCAGCCGCTCGACGCCGTGTCGCTCGCGCGCGACGTGCACCTGTCCGCCGGGCACCTGAGCCGGCAGTTCAAGGCGGCGTACGGGGAGTCGCCCTACTCCTATCTCATGACTCGGCGGATCGAACGGGCGATGACGCTGCTGCGCACGACCGAGCTGTCCGTGACCGAGGTGTGCTTCGCCGTCGGCTGCTCGTCTCTCGGCACGTTCAGCACCCGGTTCAAGGAGCTCGTCGGGGTGGCTCCGCGTGTGTACCGCGAGCGCGGCGCCGACCCGCTGCCGGGGATGCCGCCGTGCGTGGTGCGGCAGGTCACCAGGCCGGTCCGGAGGCCGGTGAGGTGATCGGTCGGGTGGTTGGTCAGGTGATCGGTCAGGAATCGAGAAGCGCCCCGCCGAGGCGCAGACCTAGCGTGTCCGCATGACCACCATCTCGATCCACTCGAGCTTCCTGCCGCAGCTCGACCCTGAGGCCTCGCTCGCCTTCTACCGCGACGTGCTCGGCTTCGAGGTGCGCCTCGACGTCGGGTACGGGGACATGCGCTGGATCACCGTCGGGCCGCCCGACCAGCCCGACACGGCGATCGTGCTGCATCCGCCCGGCGTCGGCTACGACGTCACCGAGGAGGAGAAGGAGCTCCTGCTCCGCCTCATCGCCAAGGGCAGCTACTTCGGCGTCAACCTCGCGACGCCCGACCTCGACGCCGCGTTCGAGCGCATCGTGGCCGCGGGGGCCGACGTGGTCCAGGAGCCGATCGACCAGGACTACGGCGTGCGCGACGCCGCGTTCCGCGACCCGGCCGGGAACCTCATCCGGCTGCAGGAGGTGGGCACGGCTGGGGCGGCTGGTGGCGTCGACACGGCCGCCACGGCCGCCACGGGCGAAGCGTCCGACACGGCCGAAGGAGACGAGCACCGTGGCTGACACCCGCACCGGATCCGGTGACACGTTCAGCGCTGCCGAGCGCGCCGCGATGAAGGAGCGCGCCGCCGAGCTGAAGGCCCAGGCCACCGGCGGCAAGGGTGCGGCCAAGCGCGAGCGCGAGGCGCAGGCCCTCATCGACGCCCTCGAGGCGCTGCCGCAGCCCGACCGCACCCTCGCGACGCGGTTCCACGACATCGTCAGGTCCGAGGCGCCCGACCTCGCGCCCCGCACCTGGTACGGCATGCCCGCCTACGCCAAGGACGACAAGGTGCTCACGTTCCTGCAGCCGGCGAGCAAGTTCGACACGCGCTACTCGACGATCGGCTTCAACGACGTCGCGGCGCTGGACGACGGCGAGATGTGGCCGGCGTCGTACGCCGTCCCCGAGATCACGGACGACGTCGAGCAGCGCCTCCGCGCACTGGTGCGGCGGGCGGTGGGGGGCTGAGCAGGGCTGGGCTGAGCGAGAGTGGCTGAGCGGGGAGGCAGGCTGAGCAGGGAGGCCGGCGGAGCGGGGAGGGCGGCTGAGCGGGGAGGCCGGCTGAGCAAGCAAACGGACGACGGCGAACGGTGAGGCTCCCGACGACGTCGCCTCGTGCGTCCCGTGGCACCGCAAGGGTGCGGCAAGCGACCTCGATTGGTTTCGTCCTGGGCGTGAGGGCGCTGCTTGTCGTCGCGTCGACCTTGCTCAGCTGTCCCCAGGCCGGTGGGGTGTCGCCATGTCCACAGGTGCGTAGTGGGGGGTGCGTTTGTCGGTGCTCGGATTTACTCTAGGTACACGCGTTCGATTCGCGTGGGGTTGGCTGACGAGGGGGTGAGCGGAGTGGCGGCAGAGCCGGTTGGTGTTGGTCGTGGGCCGCGCCGTTCGCCCGCGCGGGCGTCGGCGGGGGCGTCGATGTCGATGGTTGTGGCGCCGAGCGGTGGGCGGCCCACCGCAGTGCCGGCCCCGTCCCTCGCGCCCGAGTCCTCCCGCGCCCAGCGGCCCTCGCTCGTCACGACGCCTCCGCCGGTGCCGTCGCCGGCGTCCCCGCTGCCGCTGCCCACGCCGGTGCCGGGTGCGTCGGGTCTGTCTGAGTGTGTGTCGCGGTTGCGGGTGGTGGTGGGTGAGGTCGTCGCCGCGGCTGGTGTGGCGCGTGCGGCTGCGGCGGCTGATCCGGGTGTCGGCGCTGCAGCGGTGGGTGCGGCGGCGGTGGAGGTTCTCGGGGTGCTGGATGAGGTCGCCACGGTCCTGGGGGTGGCGCGGGCTGAGGTGGCGGGGGTGGTGCGGTTCTCGGGGTCGTGGCGGCGGACTCCGGCGGGTCGTCGGGTGGGGGACTTCTGTCGCGCGTCAGACTTAGTGGCAGGGGTTGTTAGTTGCTGAGGCAACGCCCCTACTGGAAGGTCTGAGAGTTATGAGTCGTCCCCCGGTGATTCCGGCGGAGAAGAAGATCCGCATCGTGTTGAGCGTGCTCCAAGGCGAGATCTCGATCGCCGAGGCTGCCCGTCGCGAGAAGGTGTCCGAGCAGGCGATCGGGAACTGGAAACGCCAGTTCCTCGAGGGCGGCAAGGCCGGCATCGAGGCAGGCAAGTCCAAGCCCACGTCCCGCGAGCAGCAGCTTGAGGATGAGGTGGCCGAACTCACCCAGGCTCTCGGTGAGGCCGCGGTCGAGATCCGGGTGTGGAAGAAGAGCGCCGAGGGTCGTCTGGGCCCTTCGAGGACCTCGAGGTGATCCGCACCGAGGCGGGCATGTCGACGTCGAGGTTCTGCGATCTCATCGACATGCCCGAACGGACGTGGCGGCGCTGGCAGGCCAAGGCTCGCACTGATCGGCCGCCGAAGGGGCCGTGGCCCCAGCCGACCCGTGACGCGGTCCGCGACGCCGTCGTCGGCCACGCGAAAGCGCATCCGGCGTGGGGGCACCGGAAGGTCTGGGCGATGACACGTCACGACGGGCACCCGGTTTCCCAGGCGACCGTGCTGCGGCTGCTGCGGGACGAGGGCTTGATCCTGGGCGCGAACTACCAGCGGGAACGTCGCCGCCTCGCCGAGAGGCGCAAGGCCGCGTTCGCGAAGGAACCGACGGGCCCGAACCAGGTCTGGCAGCTCGACTTCTCCGAGTACGAGACCACGACCGGCGGGACGTGGCGGATCGCGTCGTGCCGGGACTACTGGGCGAAGTATGAGTTCGACGCGCACGTGTCCCCGACCGCGAACATGCACGACGCCGTCGCCGCGGTCGAGCTCGCCCTCGCTGAGGCGGAGACGCTGCTCGGCCACCCGCTGATCGACGACTGCCAGGTCGAGGAGCAGACCGGGGAGATCTTGCCCGTCTTGACGATCGTGACCGATAACGGTGGCCCGTTCCGGTCGTTCACGTTCGAAGCGTTCATCGCCACCCACCCCGAGCTGCGGCACGTGCGCACGAGGGTCCGCACGCCGGGGCAGAACGGGTCTCGCGAACGCGGGTTCGGGACGATGAAATACGAGTGGCTGTTCCGGGAAGAGATCGACGACGGCCTTCAGCTCGTCGAGCACGTGAACGCTTACCGGCACGACTACAACCACGTCCGCCCGCACGAAGCGATCGCCTGGAACCGACCCGCCGAGGTCTACGCCGGAACCGCCGACCCCACCACACCCAACTTCGAAATCGAAGAAACCCTGCCAACTACTTGACGCGGGACACTTCACGCGGTGGCGGGCGGAGGCCTCCCGCCAGGGTGTGGGGGTGGCTCGGGGTGAGGAGCAGGCCGGGGAGATTCTGGAGCTGCTGCCCCGGTTGCGGGACGCCGCGGGGCGGGGTGAGGTGACCGACGGGCATATCCAGGTCGTTGCGACCGTCCTGGCCGGGGTCGACCCTTCGACGCGGGAGCGCCTTGCGGGGCGTGAGGTGGAGATCGTGGCACGGGCCAAGAGTGTGGCGGTGCCGGTGCTGCGGCGGGAGCTGCAGGGTCAGGCCGCCGCCCTGGAGGCGGAGAAGACCGACGCGTCCTATGAGGCTGCGCGCAAGGCGCGGTTCCTCCGCCTGACCGCGCGGGGTGAGGTCGTGCGGGTGGAGGGGGCGTTGGATGTGTTGTCGGCGGCGACGCTGCGCACCGCCCTGGACGCGGTCACCCCGGTGCCGGCGGACGGGGATGAGCGCAACCCGGATCAGCGTCGCGCGGACGCGCTCGTCCTGCTCGCCGACCGTGCCCTGGGGGTCGGGGTGGACAGGGCCGGCGCGCAGGTCCGACCCCACCTGAGCATCCTGGTCCGTCAGGACACCTGGCTCCTCCTGCACCACCTGCGCCGCACCTACTCCTGCGCGGCAGACGGCGATGCTGCCGCAGCGGCATCACGGTCGGATGCCTTCGGCCGCTCCGGCGGTCCTGGCGCGACGACTGGCTCGGCGGGGTCGCGGTCGGCGGGGTCGGGGTCGGGGTTGTCGGAGGCCTACGCCCGGTCGGGGCTCGAACGTGAGCCGGTGTTGGCGGAGCTGATGGACGGGACGCTGGTGCCGTTCGCGGCGTTGGACGTGGTGGCGTGTGACGCGATGTGGCAGCGCGTTGTCCTCGACCCCGAGGGTGAACCACTGGACGTGGGGCGCACGCAGCGCACCTACACGGGGGACCTGCGCCGCGCGGTGCTGGTGCGGGACCGGCACTGCCAGTGGCCCGGATGCACCCTGAGGGCGGCGTGGTGCGAGGTGCATCACGTGATCGAGTGGAACCAGGGTGGTGACACGTCCCTGGTGAACGCCGTGACGTTGTGTCGCGAGCATCACCACCGCGTCCACCGCGAGCACACCACCATCACCAAGGTCCGGGGCGGGTTCACCTTCACCACCGCCGAAGGGCACACGATCGGGACCACCACCCGCCTGGACGACGAGCTCCTCGTCCCCAGACCCCGACCGACGGGTGAGGGGAGAGTTCTGCCCACACGAGGACCCGGCGCCGGTCGAGGCGGTGGCGGCGCTGGTGACGGTGGCGACGCGGCTCCAGGCGGAGCCCTGCCCATCGATGATCGAGGTCGAGGTCTGCCCAGCGGCGCGGCTCCGGGTGGAGGCTCGCCTGGCGGTGAGCGGGGTGGAGGTCTGCCCGGCGGTGAGCGGGGTGCAGGTCTGCCCGGCGGTAGAGCGGCTCGTGGCGGAGCCATTCCTAGCGGCGAACGAGACGGAGGTCGTCCCGAAGAACCCTCTCCTAACGGCCCTGTTGCTCTGTGGTGAGAGCGCGGCTGAAGGCACGTGCGCGCGTGACGATGATGTGCGCGCTCCGGGAACGGGACGGGTGGGCGCCAGCCACGACGCGACGAGGGCGCTGGTGCGGGCCAAAGAGATGCGCGGTCGTCAGCGGGGTGGCGGCTACGGCGACCGGGTTCAGCGCGCCCGATGCCGGGGTGGCGGCTACGGCGACCGAGGTCAGCGCGGCCGATGCCGAGGTGGCGGCCACTGCGACCGAGGTCAGCGGGACCGATGCCGGAGCGCCGGCCACTGCGACCGAGGTCAGCCCTCGATCGCGGCGTCCAGCTCCTGCAGAAGGTCGTGCGCGGCGAGCTCGACCGCCTTGTGTTGCCACTCGGCGGCTCGGTAGACGCACGCGATGAGCGCCGAGCGGTGGATGCGGCTGAAGTCGCCGAGGACGAAGGCGTACCGCGCCTTGGTCTCGTCGCTCGCACCCTCGGTGAGGCCGAGGTGCCACGCGCCGTACTCCACCCAGGAGTGACGTTCGAGGTAGGTGTTCTCTCGCTCGGCGTCGGGCTGGGCGTCGCCCCAGTCGCTGTCGACCACGTACCGATGGGCCGCGATCAGCTTCCGGCAGTGAGTCACGGCCGCGTCGTTCACCTCGTAGCTCGCCATGCCACGATCCTGCCTCCGAGCGTGCGCCTCGTCACGCCCTCGCGGTACCTAGGTCCCGTGCCGTGGCGGTCGCGGTGCGGCAGGGTCGAGATGTCGCGGACTGTCCGCGATCGGGCACGGCCGGCGCGCTCGGGACGACGGGCACGGCAAGCACGACGGCGTGATCGGCACCGCCAGCACGACCGGCGTGGACGGCGTGATCGGCACGGCAAGCACGACCCGGCATGACGTGCGCGACCGGACGGCGCGCGCCGCACCTGCGACGTGTGGGGAGGGGACGACATGACCGGGACGCTCGACGTCGCCCGCGTGCTGCGCGACCTGGACTCGCTGCTCGCAGCCCAGGCGGGTCCCGAGCGCGCCGAGGCGCACCTGCGGGACGCGCTCGCCCAGGCGATGCGACTCGGCGACGATCCCGCGCGGCTCACGGTGCTCAACGAGCTCCTCGGCCTGCTTCGGGTGACGAGCGCGCACGAGGCCTCGCTCGCCGTCGCGGACGAGGCTCGCCTGCTCGCGGACGAGCTGGCCGACCGGCTCGGACCGGCGGGCGCCGAGGCCCGCGCGACGACGCTCGTCAACGTCGCGACGGCGCAGCGCGCGGCAGGGCGCACCGAGGCCGCGCTCGCGACCTACCGTGAGGCACTCGCAGCAGCGAGCGCCGCGTATCCGCCCGGCGACCGGCGCATCGCCGCGCTGCACAACAACCTCTCGATGGCCCTCGGGGACGCCGGCGACCGCGCGGGGGCGGTGCGCGAGCTGCGCGCCGCGCTCGCGCTGCTTGCGGCCGGGAACGGAACCGCGCCCGACGCCGAGCCCGACGGCGAGCTCGCCGCCACGCACGGGAACCTCGCGCTGGCCCTCGCCGCGACGGGTGACCCCGCCGACGCCGAGGAGGCCGTCCGGCACGCCCGGCTCGCCGTCGCGACCTACGAGCGCCTCGGGCGCACCGACGACCCGCACTACGCCGCCGCCCTCGCGGCCGCCGCGGGTCTCGACGTGCGCGCCGGGCGCTACGCCGAGGCCGTCGACGGGTATCGCACAGCCCTCGCGACCGTGCGGGCGTGCTTCGGGGCACAGTCGGACGCCGCGGTCGTGACGGCCGGAAACCTTGCCGAGGCGGAGGCGTTGCTCGCCCGCGCCGGCGCCCAGGACGAAGGCGGTACGCAGGCCGGGTCAGACGCCGGCGTCGGCGATCGCCGGACAGGGCGCACCAGCAGAGCCGCGACCCACCCCGGTGCCAAGGTGCGCGCCGCCGCGGATGTGGCGGTCGGCAACGTCCCGACCGGGGCCGGGAGCGAGGTGGGCCGACCCGCTGGGTCGGCTGCCGGTGAAGGGACGGGCTCGTCGACGAGCTCGCCGCCTACCCGACCCACGCCCGGGGCGGGCCGGCCCGCGGGGGCGGGTTCGCCGTCGTCGGCTGGCTCGTCGCCGGTGACGCGCGGCCTCGACCTCGCCCGCGCGTACTGGGAGGCGTACGGCCGGGAGCTGCTGGCCGGGTACCCCGAGGAGCGGGGCCGGATCGCGGTCGGGCTCGTGGGGCACGGGTCGGAGTGCTACGGGTTTGACGACGAGGCCTCGCGCGACCACGACTTCGGCCCGGGGTTCTGCCTCTGGCTCACCGCGGAGGACCACGCGCGGATCGGCGCCGCGCTGCAGGCGGACTACGAGGCCCTGCCCGGCGCGTTCGCCGGCTTCCCGGCCCGCGCGGACGTGCAGACCCGCCGCGCGCAGGGCGCCGGGCGTCGCGTGGGCGTCTTCGAGATCGGCGCCTTCTACGCCTCGCTGACCGGGTATCCGGACGCGCCCGCCGTCGACCGCCCGCACGAGTGGCTCCTGCTCGAGGAGGCCACGCTCGCCGCCGCGACCAACGGCGCGGTCTTCGCCGATCCGTTCGGCGCCTTCAGCGGGGTGCGCGGGCGGTTCCGGCGCATGCCGAACGACGTCCGGCTCACCCTCGTCTCGCGTCGGCTCGGGATGATCGCCCAGGCCGGGCAGTACAACGTCCCGCGGATGCTCGCGCGCGGCGACGGCGCGGCCGCCTGGCTCGCGATCGGCGAGCTGACGCGCGCGACGGCGTCGCTCGTCTTCCTCCTGCACAAGCCGACGTCCGTGGGGTATCTCCCGTACTACAAGTGGCAGTTCGCGGCGCTGCGGCGCCTGCGCGCGCGGCTGGGGTCGCGGCTGCCGGCGACGGTGGACCACCTCGAGGAGGTGCTGCGCCTCGCCTCGGCGGCGTGCTTCCCCGGGGCGGCCGGCACGACCGGCTCGACCGGTTCGACCAGCTCGACGGCGGCGCGCGAGCGCCTGGTGGCGGTGATCGAGGCGATGTGCGGCGAGATCGTGGCCGAGCTCCTCGCGCGCGGGCTCACGCGCAGCGACGCGCCGTTCCTGGAGTGGCAACGTCCGTACGTCGAGGAGCTGATCGTGGACGAGCGGTGTCGGAGGCTGGCGTGAGTGGCGTGAGTGGCGTGAGTGGCGTGAGTGGCGTGAGTGGCGAGCTCGCCGACGCCGTCGTCGCGCACGAGTGGGCCCAGTTCCAGCGCACCCAGAACGAGGGCGGGCGCGCCTCGTGCCAGGACGACTGGCGCACGTTCCGCGAGATGCGCCTGGCGCAGGTGCTCACGTGGCCCGAGGCGCTGCAGCGCAGCTACGCGGACGACCTCGACGACGCCGACGCCGTCGGCCGCAACCTCGTGACCGAGAAGTACGCCCGGATGATGGCGTCCACCTCGCCCGCGCGCTACGCCCGCGACCTCGCGCCGCACCTGCCCGTGCTCAGCGAGGCCCGCCGCGCCACGCAGGAAGCCGTCATCGCGGTGCAGGTGCGCTGGGCCGCGGAGTTCCGCGAGAGGTATCCGCTCCTCGGCGCCGGGATGCGCCTGCTGCGCACCTCGCAGGACACCCGCACCGACACCTCGTTCGAGACCTACCTGCGCGGCGAGCTCGGCACCTACTCCGCGCGCACCTTCGCGCTCTACCGCGCGATGGTCGACGGCGAGCGCGCCTCGGGCGGCAACCTCACCGAGCGCACGGTCGAGTGGACCGTGCGGCTGGCGGGGTTCGACGGCCTCGCCGACGCCGAGGCGGCGCAGCCCGCCTGACCGGGCCGCCCGGCCAGCGATGCCGCCGGGCCAGGCGAGTGAGCCGGTCCGGCGAAGACCGACCGGCGCTGGCCTGCCCGTGGGGTCACGTGCGGGACGGCGAGCGTACCGACCGACGGACGCTCGCCGTCGGGCCCTCGCACGTTCACCGCCGTGGGCGTGGGTGGCGGGCGGGACCATGCGGCGTCCCGCACCCCTGCACCGTCGGAGGAGTAGAGCCCGTGACCACGTTCACCGTCTGGAAGTACGACGACCCCGCCCGCGCCCAGGAGGCCGAGGACATCCTGCGCTCCGCCGCCGGCGAGGGCCTCGTGACCATCCACGACAGCACCACCGTCTCGTGGGCCCAGGGCGACGAGCGCCCCGAGACCCACCACCGCCGTCAGGACGCCGGGCGCGGCGCCGGCTGGGGCGCCGCCTGGGGCTTCCTGTTCGACCTGCTCTTCTTCGCCCCGCTGCTGGGCGCGGCCGCCGGTGCGGCGATCGGCGGCAGCGCCGGGGCGCTCAACGGCGTCGGGATCCGCAAGGAGGACCTCGAACGCATCCGGGAGTCGATCACGCCCGGGTCGTCGGCGCTCTTCGCGGTGACGGACGGCGCGGACCTGGACCGGCTGGTCGAGCGGGTGCACGGGCTCGGGGGGCACCTCGTGACCACGAACCTCACGGACGAGGAGCGCGCGACCCTGCTGGGTGCCGTCGACTGAGCGAGCATCGCTCGGCTGTCGTGAGGTCGCGGCGGATCACGCAGCGGTGGTGAAGGACTCCTGATCCACGCGGGCCCCGTCGTCGATGCGCTCGTCGTCGGGGATCCGGACGCCCGCGGCGATCACCGCGTTCGCGCCGATCTTCACCCGGCTGCCGATCCGCGCGCCGTCGCCGACTCGCACGCCGGGTCCGACGTGCACCGAGCCGCGGACCTCCGCGCCGACGCCGAGCACCGCGCCGGAGTCGAGCCAGCTGCCGACCCCGAGCCGCGATCCGGGCGCCATCACGGCGCCCGCCTCGACGAACGCACCGCGAGCGACCACGGCGTCCGCGGGCACGTGCGCCTGCGGCGAGACGAACCCGCCACCGTTCTCGTGCTCCAGGTACCTGACCAGCTCGCCGCGCTCGTTCTCGAACTCGACCTTGCCACGCCGCCTCTGAGGCATGCCTCACCTTCCCTTCGCCCGTCATAACGTAGAGGGCCGGGTGTCTTGTTCCAAGGGTGTGCGGCACTTCTCACAAGGCGAAACCGCACGCGGGTCAAGAAGCGGGTCGAGCAGCCGGCGGCCGACCCAGGCGCGGGTGGGGTCAGCGGGGGTCGGGAGTGGCTCGACGCCCGGTGGGGTCGGGCTGGCTCGGGGGTAGCGGCGGCTGGGACGAGTCGTGCCGGCTCAGCCGGCCGACGGCCCGAGCGGGAAGCGCTCCAGCACCTCGTGTCGACGGGCGTTGCGCCGCGCCTCGCCCAGGTGCGAGGCGACCAGCTCGACCTCGGTCGCCGTCCACGCCGGGCCGGAGTAGGTCTCCATCACCTGGAGCCAGCGGTGCGCGGGCGTCGGCCGCGGCGTGCGTGCGAGCGTGAGGTGAGGCACGAACCGGGCGCCGTCGACGGCGATCCCCGCCGTCGCTGCCGCCGTGCGGCACGCGGTGGCGAGTCGAAGGAGCTCGTGGCGCTCGCCGTCGTCCAGCTCGGGTGCCAGCCACAGGACGCGGGCGGCGAACGGGTCGGGGAACGCGCCCGCGCCGGCGAGGCGGGTCGGCAGCGCGCGGTGACGCCCGACGGCGGAGCGCAGGTTCTCGCTCAGCGCGTCGAGCGTGCGCTCGGGTGCGTCGGCGACGAAGGCGAGCGTGAGGTGCCAGTGCTCGGGTGGCGTCCACCGCACGGGGAACGCGTCGAGTCGCGGCTCGAGGAACTCCTCGAGGTGCTTGCGCGCGGCGTCGGGGACGCGGAGGGCGACGAACAGGCGCATGGTGGCTGGTGAGGTGCCAGATCAGGCGGTGCGGTCGAGGACGCCGCGCAGGAACGCCGCCTGACCGGCGTGCTCGAGCGCGTCGCCGACGACGCTCACGAGGCGCACCCCGAGCGTCACGGGCGGGTCCCAGGAGTCGTCGACCACGACGTCGAGGTCCTCGTCGGTGAGCAGGTCGAGATAGGTGCGCGCGGCGCGGTGCACGGCGTCGGCGTAGCCGAGCAGGAGGTCGACGGGCACGTCGACGAGCGCGACCTGCTCGGCGGTGTGGCCGTAGCCCATCTCGGAGTCGGGGAAGGGGAGCGCGGCGCGAGCGGCCCAGCCGTCGCTCACCCACACCTCGGGCGTGCCGGCGAGCGTGGCGAGCTGCGCGTCCTGCTCACGGCCGGTGTGCCAGGCGAGCCACGCGAGCGTGTTGGCTGCCGGGTCGACGCGTCGGGTCAGGACGGCGTGACCGTCCTCGCCGTCGAGCCCGTCGAGCGCGCGGGCGAGCAGGTCGGGGATCCGGCCGAACGCGTCGGCGAGGACGTCGGTGCTGTTCATGGGGCTCCTTGTGCGGTCCGGGGGCGGTGCTGGCGTGGTCGGTGGGCGAGGTGGGTCGGGGCGGCGGGTCGGGCGTGGTCGCGCCGTCGCGCCGTCGCGGTGATCGGGGCGGCCCTCGGGCGTCGGCCGACTGGCTCGAGGCTACGCCGAGCGTCCCCGGGCCGGGCACGAAGCAGCGCGTCGACCGCCTTGGGGCCGGCTGGGCGCTCCGCCTGCGGCGCCGGGTCGCTGACGGGACCGGCGACTGCGGCGTCGGGTACCCGCCGCCTGACGCGAGAGCGACTCTGCGGGACGGGAGAGCGACTCTGCTTGGCGCGAGAGCGACTCGCCACGACTGGTCCGCCGGCAGCAGGTCTCTGACCTGCGTCGATGCGCGAGGGCGTCGCGCGAGCGGGTGGGTGAGTCGCTCTGGCGTGACGGTGAGTCGCTCTGGCGTGACGGTGAGTCGCTCTGGCGTGATGGTGAGTCGCTCTGGCGTGATGGTGAGTCGCTTCCTCGTCACGCAGTGGCCGCCCAGACGCCGTCCGCGCCGGAGCCGGGGCCGCGTCCCTCGCAGGCCCATGGCGAGCGGCCCCACACGCCGTCGGCCCCGAGACGACGGGTCGAACGCGCGGGCGCGTCACCCGTCGCTGGGGTGTACTGAGCGTCCCTGTCTCGCCGAGGGTGCGCGTCGTAGCGTCGGCGGCGGGCCGCGCGACCGGCGCGGCGAGGACTGGAGGCCCCGCCATGCACACCCGCACACTCGGCCGCGGACTCGGACCCGGCAACGGCCTGGAGGTCTCGGCGCTCGGCCTCGGCTGCATGGGCATGTCGATGAGCTACGGACCGAACCCCGGACCGCGCGAGGAGATGATCGCGGTGCTGCGCGGCGCCGTCGAGCGCGGCGTCACGTTCTTCGACACCGCCGAGGTCTACGGCCCGTACGTCAACGAGGAGCTCGTCGGCGAGGCGCTCGAGCCGTTGCGCGACCAGGTCGTGCTGGCCACCAAGTTCGGCTGGGACATCCAGCCCGACGGCTCCTTCCCCCGCCCGGACAGCCGCCCCGAGCGGATCCGTGCGGTGGCGGAGGAGTCGCTGCGGCGACTGCGCACCGACGTCATCGACCTCTTCTACCAGCACCGCGTCGACCCGCAGGTGCCGATCGAGGACGTCGCCGGGACGGTGGGCGAGCTCGTTGCCGAAGGCAAGGTCCGCCACTTCGGGCTCTCGGAGGCGGGCGCCGGCACGATCCGTCGCGCGCACGCCGTGCACCCCGTCACGGCGCTGCAGAGCGAGTACTCGCTGTGGACGCGCGACCCCGAGGCCGAGATCCTGCCGACGCTCGCCGAGCTCGGGATCGGGTTCGTCCCGTTCAGCCCGCTCGGGAAGGGGTTCCTGACCGGCACGGTCGACACCTCGACGTCCTTCGCCGAGGGTGACATCCGCACCCGCGTGCCGCGCTTCGCGCCGGAGAACCTCGCGGCCAACGAGCGCCTCGTCGAGCACGTCCGCACGCTCGCGACGGCGAAGGACGCCTCGCCCGGGCAGGTCGCCCTCGCATGGCTGCTCGCGCAGCAGCCGTGGATCGTGCCGATCCCCGGCACGCGGCGACTCGCCCGGATCGAGGAGAACAACGGGGCGACGGCGTTGGCCCTGTCCGCGGACGAGGTCGCCGACCTCAACGCGCTCGCCCGCACGGTCGGCGTCGCCGGGAACCGCTACAACGACGCCGGGATGGCGATGGTCGGGCTGTAGGGCGGGCGGGCGGGCCGCGCGCGTCGCAACGCCCTCGCGGACGGGTCGTAACGCCCTCGCGAAGTGGGAGGGGCCGGTCGGAACCGGACCCCTCCCGCTTCGGAGTCACTCGGAGTCACTCCAGTCACTCGGCATCAGTCGAGTCAGTCGGAGTCACTCGGACTCGCCGCCCTCCTCGTCCTGCGTCGACAGCTTGCTCGCGCTCGAGACGTCCTCGACGCCGTCGGCGGCCTCGGGCATGCCACCCGGACCCCTCGACGACTCTGCGCCGTCGCCACCGGGCTCGCCGTCGCCTGCGCCACCGAGCGCACCACCGAGCGGCCCGCCGTGCGGGTAGGCGACCTCGAGCGAGGGCACCTCGACCGGCTCGAGCTCGCGCTCGACGCCGACCTCGTTGGCCCGCGCGACGAGCGCCGGTGCCGACTCGGCCGACACCGCCGAGGTCTCGGCGAGCACCGCCTTGGCGGCCGTGACGCGGACGCCGAGCTCGCCGTCGTCCACGAGCGAGGCGAGGATCGGCTCGGCCTCGTGCGCGGACAGGTTGACCGCGGTGCCAGCGGCCGCGATGCGCACGAGCGGTTCCTCGCTCGCGGCCGCGGTCGCGACCACCTCGCCGCCCCCCTCGATGAGGCCGGCCAGGTAGGCCGCCTTCGAGGCGAGCATGGGCTCCCCGGTCGTCACGAGCTCGTGCAGGTGCGGCAGCGCGGCCGGGCCGAGCAGGCTCGCGAACACGTAGTCGGGTTCGTCGACGTCGAGCAGCGCCCGCACGTCCTGGAGTGACACAGTCATCTCTCCCACCTCTCCGGATTCTCAGATGTTCTGGCTGAACGCGCTGGCGTCCATCGTCGCCCCTTCGGACCCGACGAGGTCGGGCGGAGGGTTGGTGATGTTGAACGTGCCGTTGCCCGTCATGAGCCGGTTGTTGTCGTTGACGTGCGGCAGGCCGAGCACGTGCCCGACCTCGTGCCCCAGCGTCCACTGGCTTGCCCCCGAGGCGACGACCACGCTGGGCAGCCCGTTCGGGTGCGACGCGCAACCGTTCAGCGGCGGGTTCGTCGCCTGCACGAAGTACGCGGCGACGTCGAGCGAGCCCACGCCGTTGCGGAACGCGAAGAGCGCGAGCTGCTCCGCCGTCGCGTTGCCCTGGACGCACGGGTTGACGTCGACCGTGTTGAGCGACGCCGGCACGGAGATCGACTCCACCGAGGCGAGCTGCACGCGGATGCCGCGCGTGGCATACACGTTCACCATGTTGGCCACGCTCGTGGCGAGCGCCACGTTCGGGTTCGTGACGATCTTCGCGTGCAGCCGCACCGTGGGCACGAGGGCCCACCACTTGTGCCACAGCGCACCGTCGGTTCCCCGGACGAACGAGTCGATCCGGTTCGGCCCCCACGAGACGGCGTCGGGGTCGGAGGTGAGGACCCCGCCGAGCGACTCCCAGCCGGACCAGCCGGCCTGGAACCACTTGTGCCACATCGCGTTGTCGGTCCCGCGGACGAAGACGTCCAGCCGGCCCGGCGCCCACGAGGACACGCCCGGTCCTGAGGTGAGAACTCCGCCGAGGGACTCCCAGCCGCTCCAGCCGCCCGCGAACCACTTGTGCCACAGGGCGTTGTCGGTGCCGCGGACGAACACGTCGATCCGACCCTCGCTCCACGAGACGGCCGCCGGGTCGGACGTGAGGACTCCGCCGAGCGACTCCCAGCCGCTCCAGCCGCCGCCGATCCCGAACGTCCCACGCCGGAACCACTTGTGCCACAGCGCGTTGTCTGTCCCGCGGACGAACACGTCGAGCCGGCCGTGCGCCCACGACGCGACGGCGGGACCTGACGTGAGGATCCCGCCGAGCGACTCCCAGCCGGACCAGCCGCCGTCGAACCACTTGTGCCACAGGGCGTTGTCGGTGCCCCGGACGAACACGTCGATGCGGCCGTCGCTCCACGAGACGGCCGCGGGGTCCGAGGTGAGGACTCCGCCGAGGGACTCCCAGCCGGACCAGCCGCCCGCGAACCACTTGTGCCACAGGGCGTTGTCCGTCCCGCGCACGAACACGTCCAGCCGTCCGCTCGACCACGAGCTGACAGCCGGTCCCGAGCTCAGGCCTCCGCCCAGGCTCTCCCAGCCCAACCACGTCATCGCTGCTCCCTCCGTACGCGCGACCTCCCCGGGCCGCGTCGCCGTCGCCCGGGCGATCCGAGCTCGACGACGATGAGGCGCCCGCCCGGCGCGCTGATACGGCAGCGTCGGGGCGCTGCCCGATGGGGCGTGCGGTCGCCTACAGTCCTCCCAGCGCGACGCCGGGCACGCCTCGGCGCGTGGGGCCGGCACGGGGGTGCACGACGGCGGCACAGCACGGTGCACGACGGCGAAGGGGCGCTATGGGCGCAGACGGCAAGGACATGGTGGTCGTCGGGGCGGTGGCCGGCGCCCGCGTCGCGTCGCTCGCCGACCCCACGCGCCGCGTCACCGGCGGCTGGATCGGCGCGTTCGCCCTCGCCTGGCTCGGCGTTTGGATGGCGCAGGGACCCGGCCGCGCGCGGCAAGGACCTGGGGATCATGAACGTCGCGCTCGCGGTGCCGCAGGCCGTGGCGCCGCTGCTCGGCGCGCTGCTCGTGGCCGCGGCGGGCGGCTTCCGGCCGCTGTTCCTGCTCGCCGCGGCGTGCGCGGCGGGGGGAGCGGTGGCGCTCGGGAGGGTCCGCGGGGTGCACTGACCGGACATGGTGAGCCACCTAGAGTGGCCGGATGCTCCCCGCCGTTCCGCCCAGCCCGACGTCCGCGACGCTCGCGCCCCACCTGGTGCGCTACCTGCCGGCGGCGAGGTGACGTGCTCGTAGGGGGCGAGCTCGCAGGTGCGCGCTCGTGGATGCCGCGCTCGTCGTCGCGCGCCCAGCAGACGCACAGGGTGACCTAGCCCGCGCACAGCGACCGCTCAGATCGGACACCGGCCAGCCGCCCTGGCCGGTGAGGTCCCCGATCCTGGCAGGACAGGACCGCTCGGGTTCGCCGTCGGACCCCTAGCATCGCTGGCGGGGGGATCGAAGCGGTTCCGCGGGGAAGCGGCACCGACCGAACGCATGAGGGCGCACCGGTGCGCCCTCGCGAGCCGAAGGAGCGCCGTGACGTCGTCTCCCGTCTGCATCGTCGGAGCCGGTCCGGCCGGCCTCGCCGGGGCCCGAGCCCTCGCCGAGCGCGGCATCGAGTACACCCACCTCGAGCGGCACACGGGGGTGGGCGGGGTCTGGGACATCGACAACCCGGGCGGCCGATCTACGAGTCGGCCCACCTGATCTCCAGCCGCACGACGTCGGGCTACAGCGGCTGCCCGATGCCCGCGAGCTACCCGGACTACCCGCGGCACGACCACGTGCTCGCCTACCTGCGCGCCTTCGCGGCCCACTACGGCCTCGACCAGCGCGTGGAGACCGGCGTGTGCGTCGAGAGCGTCGAGCGGGACGGCAGCGCGTGGGTCGTGACGCGGACCGACGGCACGAGCTCCCGGCATGGCGCCGTGGTGGTGTCGACGGGCTCGCAGTGGCACCCGCGCCTGCCCGCGCTCCCCGGGACGTACGACGGCGAGGTGCGGCACAGCCAGACGTTCCGCAGCCCGCGGGAGTTCGCGGGGCAGCTGGTGCTCGTCGTCGGCGGCGGCAACTCCGGCTGCGACATCGCGTGCGACGCCGCGCGCAACGCCGACTACGCCGCGATCTCGATGCGCCGCGGCTACTGGTTCATCCCCAAGCACGTCTTCGGGGTGCCCTCGGACGTGGTCGGCGGCAAGGGCTCGTTCCTGCCCAAGCAGGTGGAGCGCGCGGCGATCCAGCCGCTCCTGCGCCTGCTGGTGGGGGACACCGAGCGGCTCGGCCTGCAGAAGCCGGACCACAAGCTGTTCGCGACCCACCCGATCGTGAACTCGCTTCTGCTGCACCACCTCCAGCACGGCGACATCGTGGCCCGACCGGGCATCGCGGACACGGCCGGGCGCACCGTGACGTTCACCGACGGCACGAGCGAGGAGTTCGACGTCGTGGTGCTCGCCACGGGCTACGAGCACCGGGTGCCCGTCGCGCAGGACCTGTTCGGCAACGCGCAGCACCCGGAGCTGTACCTCAACTTCGCCTCGCGCGAGCACACGGGGCTGTTCGGCGTCGGCTACATCGAGACGAACTCGGGCGCGTTCACGCTGTACGACCAGCAGGCCCACCTCATCGCCGCCTACCTCGACGGGCGCGCCCACCGCACGCCGCAGGCCGCGCGGTTCGCCGCGATGATCCGCACCGACCGGCCCGACCTGTCCGCCGGCCTCACGTTCGACTCCTCGCCACGGCACACCGGGTACGTCGACTCCGACGGCTACACGCGCTACCTGCGCCGGGTGAGCCGGATGCTGGGCTGGGCACTCACGTCGCCGGCCGCGGGTGCGGCGGCGTCCAGCGGGCGCGGCGGGCGCTTCGCGCGTGGCGACGCGGGCCCGACGGCGAGCGAGGCTGCCGAGGTCGGCTCGTCGTCGGCGGTGGTCGCGGCGGGCCGTGCGGCCGGCTGCGCGGTGACGAGGGCGGGCTGCGCGTGAACGCGCGGCGCGGGTTCGACCACCGCGGCCGGGTGATCGTGGTGACCGGTGGCGCGGGCGGGATCGCGCGGGCGTTCGCGCCGCGCGCCGCCGAGCGCGGCGCGGTGCTCGTGCTGGTCGACGTGCGCGGCGAGGCGGCGCAGGACGCGGCCGAGGCGCTGCCCGGCGTCGGGCACCGCGGGTACGGCTGCGACCTCACCGACGAGGCGCAGGTGCGGGCGCTGATCGGCCGGATCGAGGAGGACCACGGCCGGATCGACGTGCTGGTGAACAACGTCGGGATGACGAGCTGCGAACGGTTCGACGAGCGGTCGGTCGCGAGCATCCGCACCGAGCTCGAGGTGAACCTGCTCTCGCCGCTCGTGCTCACGCGGCTGGCCGTGCCACTGCTTCGGGCGTCGGCGGATCCGCGTGTGGTGACGACGGTGTCGCTCTGCGGCATCTTCCCCCTGGGCGAGACCCCGATCTACACGGCCTCGAAGTTCGGGCTGCGGGGCGCGATGCTCGCGATCGGCCTCGACCTGCGGGACAAGGGGATCCGCGCCGGGTCGGTGCTGCCGTCGGCGACGGACACCCGGATGCTGCGCCGGGAGGCGGTCGAGGGCGGCAACGCGCTGCAGTTCCAGGACCCTCCGCAGTCGCCCGACGTCGTCGCGCGCGCGATGCTGCGCCTGCTCGACTCGCCGCGGCTCGAGGTCTACCCCCGGCCGAGCGAGGCGTGGCTCGTCAAGGCGGCGCTGCTCGTGCCCAACGCGCTGCCGCGCCTCATGCGGCTGTTCCGGCGTCGGGGCGAGCGCGGGCAGGCGGCGTACCTCGCCCGGCTGGAGCGCGAGGGTGTGACGCGCCGCCGCGCCGACGGGTCGTGGGAGCTGCTCGACGCCGAACGCGTCCTCCGGTAGGCGCCCGCCGGCCGGGTGCCGACTGTCGGGAGCGACGACGACTGCCCGCCCGCCGGGTGGCGGGAGACGCCGTTCGCGCGTGGAGCGCGGGCTCGCTCTCGCGCGCGCCTCAGGGCCGCCTTCGTGCGCGCCTGCATGGCCGGAAGGCGCCTCGGTCGGCTGCGGGCGGCCCGTCGCCGTGCGCATTGACTGGTGGCCCGTGCGCTTTGACTGGTCGAACCGGCCCGAGCCGCGGCGCGAGTGGCCCGCGTTGACATCGCTGCAGGTCACAGGCTTGCGCCTGGACGCCGTTTCGGCGCCGGGGGATCCAGCCAGTCAATTCGTTGGGGCCTCCAGTCAAAGCGCACAGCTCCCCGGGCCCACGGGCACCGCGCGGGACCCGTGAGCCGTGCGGTGCCCGGCGAGTGGGCCGGCCGGCCGTGCGGTGCCCGGCGATTGGGCCGGCCGGCCGTGCTGGGCCGGGCTGCTGGGCCGGCCAGCCGCGCGCCGCCCGCCCGCTGGGCCGGCCAGCCGCGCGCCGCCCGCCTACTGCGCCGACCACCCCCCGTCCGAGGGCAGGATCGCGCCCGAGACGTTGATCGCGTCGTCGCTGAGCAGGTAGGTGATCGCGGCCGCGAGGTGCTCGGCCTGCGCGGGCGGCGGCAGGATCGCGTGGAACGCCTGCAGCCGGCCCATGCCGGTCGGGTTGATCGCCGGGATCGCGATGTTGGTCGCCACCCCACCCGGCGCGACGCCGTTCACCCGGATGCCGTGCGGTGCGTACATGACGGCCGCGCTCTTCGTCAGCCCGATCACGGCGTGCTTCGACGTCGTGTACGCGGTGCCGGCGGCGCTGCCGCGCAGCCCCGCCTCGGACGTCACGTTGACGATCGACCCGTGCCCAGCCGCGAGCATCGCGGGCAGCACGGCGCGCATCAGCTGGAACGATCCCGTGAGGTTGACCGCCAGCACGCGCTGCCACATCGCGTCGGTGACCTCGTGCACCGGTGCGAAGTCGTCCATGATCCCGGCCACGTTCGCCAGTCCGTCGATCTGCTCGCCGGCCGCGGCGACGATCCGCGCCACGTCCTCGGTGGACGTGATGTCGCCCCCGACGGCGACGATCGCCTCCCCGAGCTCGCCCACCACCGCGTCCAGCCGGTCCGCGGCGACGTCGACCGCCACGACCCGGCCGCCCTCGCGGGCGATGCGCGACGCCGTCGCGCGCCCGATCCCGGACCCCGCCCCGGTGACGATCACCGTGCGACCGGCGAACCGGTCCGGCGTGATCCGTTCCTGCCACTCCTGCACGGTCCTGTCCGCCGTGAGTGTCATCGTTCCCACCTTCTCCTTCTCCTTCTCCTGCCCGTCGGCGGCGCCGACGGAAGAACGCCTCGAGCTGTGCGCCGGAGGCCCCGAGGTGACTCGGGGCGGAAGGTCCGCGCGGTGCGCCCCACCGGGTGGGGTGCACCGCGCGGGCGGTGCGTCGTGCTGGTCGTGCTGGTCGAGCCGAGTGAGCCGACGAGCGCGCCTCAGCCCCCCGCGCGCGCCATGTGTCGCGCGCCACGGAGCCCGAACACGGCCGCGGGGCCGATCGTCGAGCCCGGACCGGGGTAGGTGTGCCCCATGACCGACGCCGACGTGTTGCCCGCCGCGTACAGGCCCTCGATCACGGAGCCGTCCTCGCGCAGCGCGCGGGCGTCGGCGTCGGTGACCACGCCGCCCTTGGTGCCGAGGTCGCCGAGGACCACCTTGTACGCGAGGAACGGACCCTTCTCGATCGGGCCGAGGTTGTTGTTCGGACGCACGGTCGGGTCGCCGTAGTAGCGGTCGTACGCGGAGTTGCCGCGGCCGAAGTCGCCGTCGACGCCCGAGCGGGCGAAGCCGTTGAACCGCTCGACGGTCGCGCCCAGCACGGTCGCGTCGACCCCGATCGCGCGGGCGAGCTCGGGCAGGGTCTTCGCCTTGACGGCGATCCCGGCCTCCTTCATCGCCTTCATCGCGCGCGGGTCCATGGCGAACGTGCGGAAGTACCGTTTCGCGTACCGGCCGTCGAGGATGAGCCAGTAGGGGCCCTCGCCGTGGTCGCGCTCGAGCATGTGGTGTCCGAGGTCCACGTAGGACTCGGACTCGTTGGCGAACCGCTCCCCGGCGGCGTCGACCATGATCGAGTACGGCATCGACCGCTCGCCCACGAGGAACGACGGGCGCCCCCCCGGCGGAGCGGCGAGCGAGGCGCCCCACCACGCGTCGTCCATGAGCTCCAGGGCCGCACCGGCGCGCCGGGCGACGTCGATCGGGTGGCCGAGGTTGCCGAGGTTGCCCGACGGGTCGCCATCGATGCCCTGGTACTTCTGCCGCCACTCGCGGTTGCCCTCGAACCCGCCGCCGGCGAGCATGACGCCGCGGTCCGCGCGGACGGTGACGGAGGCGCCCTCGTGCGTGACGCGCACCCCGACGACGCGGCCGTCCTCGACGACGAGGTCCTCGAGCGGGCTGTCGAGCCAGACGGGTGTCGCGTGGTCGACCATCACGGCCTTGCCGAACGCCGTCGCCCACGCGTTGCCGATCCCGACCAGACGCTTGCCCGTGACGACCCCGCCGGCGATCCGGCCGACCACCTGCGCGCCGCGGACCATGCCGCCGACCGTCGACCACGAGCGGCCCAGGAGCCACACGTCGTTGGTCATGGCGGGCAGCGGGATCGCGCCACGCAGCGTGTCCCACCAGGGTCCGAGGACCTTGGAGTCCAGCGGCTTGACCTCGATCGAGCGGCCGATCTTCCCGCCCGGCAGCTCGGGGTAGTAGTCGGGGTAGTCGGTCGCGCGCGCGAACACGACCCCGTACCGCTCGGCGGTCGTGACGAAGTCGTCGACGCCGTCGACGAACGCCTCCTTGCGCGCCCGGTTGGCCGCCTCGCCGACCTCGCCGACGCACGCGTCGAGGTAGGTGAGGGCCTCCTCGCGCGAGTCGCCGACGCCGTCGCGCGCCATCAGCGGATTGTCCGGCAGCCACATGCCGCCCCCGGACATGGCGGTGCTGCCGCCCCACTTGTCGGTCGACTCGACGATCAGGACCGACAGTCCCGCGTCGATCGCGCCGAGCGCTGTCGCCAGGCCGGCGCCCCCGGACCCCACGACAACGACGTCGTAGGCGAGTTCCGTGGTCGTGCTGCTCATGTGAGCTCCCCTTCCATCCGGACAACCTTGTCCGGATCGATAGTATGCGACGGTGAGCGAGATCGGAAGCGGAACGCTCGGCGCCGCTCGGACACCGGCGCGAGCCTCGGAGCCGACCTCGAGGCGGGCCTCGGGGCGGGCCTCGGGGCGGACGGCCTCCGCGCGCACGAACCGGGGCCCCGCCGCCGCGGCGGAGAACCGCCGCGCGATCCTCGCCGCGGCGCGCCGGCTCTTCGCCGAGCGGGGCTTCGAGGTTCCGCTCAGCGCGATCGCGCGCGAGGCCGGCATCGGCCAGGGCGTCCTGTACCGGCACTTCCGCTCGCGCCTCGACCTCGCGATCGAGGTCTTCGACGACAACTTCCTCGAGCTCGAGGCGGCCGCCGCCGACCCCGCGCCGGACGCCTTCGACCGGCTCTGGCGCCTCCTCCTCGCGCAGACCGTGCGCGAGGCCGCCTTCGTCGAGATGGCCGTCGAGGCGCAGCGCCTCGAGGTGACGTACGACGGCGACGCTCGCCTCGCCGCGCTCGTCAGCCTCGCGCTGGGGCGTGCGCAGGCGGCGGGCACCGCGGATCCCGCGCTCACGCTCGAGGACGTGCTCGTGAGCTGGCGGATGGCGTTCGGCATCGTCGCCACAGCGCCGAACCCCGCCGAGGCCGAGCGGCTGCTCGCGCAGCGGCTGCCGCGCCCGATCCCGCTCGGGCAGCCGCTCGCGCCGGTCACACCCGGCGGCTGAGCCGCCTGACCGGCGCTGCCCGGCTGCTGGCCGCCGGCCCGGCGCTTTCGGTCGGCACGCCGACCGCGCGCCTCGGCCAAGCAGATGCGTGCGCCTCAGCGGTGCTGCTGCGCCGAGTCGTGGTGGGCGAACACGCGCCGGGTGGTGAGGTCGGCGCCCGTGAGGATGCCGGCGCGTGCGAGCAGCCGCCCGTGCTCCCAGTTCGACAGCCCGAGCTCGGGCTGCGCGAGCGCGTACTGGCCGTCGACCCACCGGGTGAACCCGTCGCCCACGAACGGCGCGTCCACGGCGTCGCGGAACCACGCGTGCGCCGCGGCGTCCTCGCTGATCAGCGAGGCCACGAAGCGCGGGCTCCAGCGGTTGAACAGGTCGGCCGCGGCCGCGAGGTCGGGCACCACCACGAGCGTGAGCTCCGGGGTGTCCTCCCACTCCCACTCCTGCCCGAGGCGCTCCACGGGAAGGAGCGACGCGCGCGGCTCGGTGTGCACGCCGTCGGCTCGGTGCACCGGGATCTGGCGGGTGAGCTCGCCGTCGGGCAGCGCGCCCTCGCTGCCCTCCACCACGTGCACGCGGGCCGTGCCCGAGCGCGTCGCCGCCGCCTCGTCGGCGGCCGCGAGCAGCACGGGCACGAGCTCCTGGGCGCGGTCGGCCACGAGCACCGCGACGTTGAGCGTGTTGCAGACCTTGCGGTCCAGGGAGTGCCGCACTGCGCCGGCGAACCGGTCGACGTCGGCCGCGGAGTCCGCGACGAGCCACGCCCCGCCGGTCCCGTGCGCGCTGACGGGGACGCCGGCCGAGCGCGCCACCCCCGACAGCTGCGCGACGGCGGGCCCCGAGCCGCGCGCGACGGCGAGCGCCAGGCGGGAGTCGCTGAACAGCGCCCAGCCCGCCGAGCGGTCGCGCACCGGGAGCAGGCTGACCGCGCCCTGGGGCAGCCCGGCCGCGGCGAGCGCGGGCCGCAGCGCACCGTCGCGGATCGCCTCAGCCGTGCCGAGCGCGTCGCCGCCGATGCGCAGCACGGCCGTGTTCCCGGTCGCGAGCACGCCCGCGGCGTCCGCGAACACGTTGGGCCGGCCCTCGAACACGAACGCGACGACGCCGAGCGGCGCGGCCTGGAGCTCGACCTCCCAGTCCGCGTGGCGCACGCGCTCGTCGGCGGAGACGCTTGAGCCGCGGGACAGGAGGATCCCCGCCCACTCGCGCAGCCCGTCGACCATGTCGGCGCGCATCCGGTCCGAGACGGTCAGCCGGGTCGTGGTGCGCCCGGCGGACCGTGCGCGCTCGACGTCGGCCGCGTTCGCCGCCCGGATCCCCGCCCAGACGGCGTCGTCGGCGAGGCGGTCGGCGAAGGCGGTGAAGAACGCCTCGATCGTGGCGCGGGGGGCCGCGCGGACGACGCCGAACGCGGCCACCGCGGCGTTGATCTGCTCCGCGACCACCCGGCGCACCGCGGCCGGCACGTGCAGCAGGGCGCCCGTGCCGGGGTCGACGTGCAGCGCGTCGCCAGGGGCGAAGGCGGCGGCGAGGGCCTCGTCGACGACGGCGTAGCGGTCCCCGCCGAAGGGCACGAGCGTGCCGGCGGTCAGGTGGTCGAGCGTGCCGTGGGTCACGGCGTCCATCGTATTTGCGGCGCGCCGCGCGCCTTACGGTTGTCTCAGTGTCAGGGTGACAGTGCCGCTTCGCGGTGGTTGGGTCCTGATCACCAGTCGTCTGACTCGTAGGGTCGCTGCCTTCGTGGCGTGCATGGGTTTTGTCGGCGTCTGGTGTGACGGACCGGCCGGCGTGACTTGATAGGAGCGTGGCATCGCCCCCACTGAGATGTGTCCGCCGGCCGGCCCAACCGTCCCTGCACTGATCGGGTGGAAGGAGGCAACCCTCATGGTTGTCGTTGGAGCCGATGTACACAAGAAGAGCCACACGTTCGTCGCGGTCGATGAGCGGGCCCGCAAGATCGGGCAGTTCACGGTCAGGGCGACCACTCCTGGTCACCGGGAGGCGTTGCGGTGGGCGCGGCGCCAGTTCGGTGATGAGCTGGAGTGGGCGATCGAGGACTGCCGTCACCTCTCGACCCGGCTGGAGATGGATCTTCTCGCGGCTGGTCAGGTCGTGGTGCGGGTTCCGCCGAAGATGATGGCGCACGCCCGTGCGAGCGCGCGCACCCGCGGCAAGTCCGACCCGATCGACGCCCTGGCGGTGGCTCGTGCCGCGTTGGCGGAGCCCGGTCTTCCCCGGGCCGTGCACGATGAGCAGGCTCGTGAGCTGAAGCTGCTGGTGGATCGGCGCGACACGCTGGTCAAGCAGCGCACGGCAACGATCAACAGCCTGTTGTGGCGGGTGCACGAGCTCGACCCCGAGCACGAGATCCCGGCCGGGGCGATGGACCGGATCAAGCATCAGCGTGCGTTGCAGGCGTGGTTGGAGGGTCGAGGCGAGGGTGTGGTGGTCGAGCTCGCCCTGGATGAGTTGAGCGACATCTGCGCCGTGAGTGTGCGGATCAAGGACCTGGAGAAGCGGATCGCTGCGTTGGTGAGCGTTCGGGCTCCGGCCCTGGTCGCGGTGCCTGGGTGCGCGGAGCTGACGGCCGCGAAGCTCGTCGGGGAGATCGGTGGCATCGCACGTTTCAGCACCGACGCCCAGCTCGCCCGCCACGCCGGCATCGCGCCGATCCCGGTCTGGTCCGGAAGCACCGAGGGCAGAGTCCGCATGACCCGTAGCGGGAACCGCCAGATCAACTGTGCGGTCCACCGCGTTGCCGTCACCCAGATCAGGCTGCCCCGCTCTCTCGGGCGGGCGTACTACGACAAGAAGAAGGCCCAAGGCATGTCGAACCGAGAGGCCCTGCGCTGCTTGAAGCGGCACCTCATCCGAGTCGTGTTCACCACCCTCAAGACCACCACCCAACCCCTCCACCAGCCCACCACGACCACCGTCGCCGCCGCGGCTTGACATAGGAGAAACCCATGGCACGGACGATCGCCACGAGCACGCGCCTCGAGCGCCCCGAGCTGCTGGACCTCCTGCGCTCACGGCACGACGGCATCCTCGTCACCACCCGCCGCGACGGCTCGCCACAGCTCAGCCCGGTGACGTACGGGGTCGACGGCGAGGGTCGCGTCGTCGTGTCGACCTACCCCGAGCGCGCGAAGGCCGCCAACGTGCGTCGCGACGAGCGCGCTTCGCTGCTCTCCCTCGGACCGAAGTTCTCCGACCCGTGGGTGCAGGTGGACGGCGCGGCCGAGCTGATCGAGCTGCCCGAGGCCGTCGAGCCGCTCGTGGAGTACTTCCGCGTCATCAGCGGGGAGCACCCGGACTGGGACGAGTACCGCGCGGCGATGGTCGCGCAGGGCAAGTGCCTCATCCGGCTCACGATCGGGCGGTGGGGTCCGGTCGCGACCGGCGGATTCCCCGCACGCCTCGCGTGAGCCTCGCCGGGGGTGAGCTGAGCGCCCTGCCGGCGCTCGCCGTCGTGGGCTCCGCGAACGTCGACATCACGGCGATGACGGAGCACCTGCCGCGGGCCGGCGAGACCGTCGGGCCGGGGCGGCTGCGGCGCGACCCGGGAGGAAAGGGCGCGAACCAGGCGGTTGCCGCGGCGCGGCTCGGCGCGCGAACCCGGATGATCGGGGCCGTCGGCGACGACGAGGACGGCACGTGGATGCTCGCGACGCTCCAGGCGGCCGGTGTGGACGTCGCGCACGTCCGGCGCGCGGCGGACCACACGGGGACGGCGCTCATCACCGTCGACGCCGAGGGGGAGAACCAGATCGTCGTCTGCCCCGGCGCCAACCGGCTCGTGACGACCGACGGTGTGGAGTTCGGGCCCGACGAGGTGGTGCTCGCGCAGGTCGAGATCCCGGTCGAGGTGGTGGCCGGGCTCGCGGACGTGGTGCCCGGCTTCCTCGCGGTCAACGCCGCGCCCGTTGAGCTCGATGCCGCGCTCGTTCGTGGAGCGGGTCGACCTCGTGGTGGTCAACGCCGTCGAGTACGCGGCGCAGCCGTGGCTGCGGGACGTCCGGATGGTCGCGGTCACGTACGGCGGGGACGGCGCGCTGCTGCTCTCGGGTGGGCGTGAGGTGGCGAGCGCGCCGGCGCTGCACGTGCCGGTGGTGAGCACGGTCGGCGCGGGCGACGCGTTCGGCACGGCGCTGACGCTGGCGCTCGCGGCCGGGGTGGACCCTGAGTGGGCGCTCGCGGCGGCGTGCGCGGTGGGTGCCGACGCCGTGCAGCACCCCGCGAGCCAGCCTCCGCTGCGACGGCTCGCGGAGTATCTGCGCTGACGCAGACCGCTCCCGGGTGAGCGTGTCGGCGGAGCGCGCCATGATGGCCCGGTGACGACGCACACCTACCGCACCGACCTCACCTGGACCGGCGCCACCGGCGTGGGCTACGCGGCCTACCCGCGGGAGCACCGGGTCGAGGCGCCCCCGGCGACGGCGAGCCTCGACCTGTCCGCGGACCCGCACTTCCGCGGGGCGGCCGAGCGGCTCAACCCCGAGCAGCTCGTGGTCGCCGCCGCGAGCTCGTGCCAGCTGCTGTCCTTCCTCGCGGTCGCGGCGCGCGCCGGCGTGGACGTCGTGGGGTACGCGGACCACGCCGTCGGCACGATGGACCTGCGGGACGCGCCGATCCGGATCGGGGCGATCGCGCTCGACGTCACGGTCACCGTGGCGCCGGGCACCCATCACGCGCTCGTGCACCGCCTGGCGGAGGAGGCGCACGGGCAGTGCTACATCGCCAACTCGCTGCGCTCGGACGTGACCCTCGCGCTCACGGTGGTCGACGCGTGAGCAGCGGCGCCGAGCCCGTCGGGGGCGACGGCATCGGGGCGTTCGCGCTCGGGCCGGGCGAGCCGCCGGCGGGGCCGTGGACGGCGCGACCGGTCGCCGACCTGGCCCGGGAGCTGCTCGAGCTCGCGCGGGCGCGTCGGGCGGGCCAGGTCGGCCGAGTGGCCGGCCCGGTCGTGATCGCCGTCGACGGACGGTCCGCCGGCGGGAAGACGACCCTCGCGGGACGGGTGGCCGACGCGGTGGGGCGCTCCGCCGTCGTGCATGCGGACGACCTGGCCTGGCACGAGCCGATGTTCGGCTGGGCGCCCGTGGAGCGCGCGCTGCTCGAGGCGGTGCGCGCCGGCGGCCCGGTGCGGCTGCGGCCGCCCGCCTGGGCCGAGCGGGGGCGAGAGGGCGCGATCGAGCTGCCGGAAGACCTCGAGCTCGTGGTGATCGAGGGGGTCGGGTCGGCGCAGCGGGAGGTCGCCGACCTGCTCGACGCCGTCGTGTGGGTGCAGTCCGACGACGCCGAGGCCGAGCGCCGCGGGATCGCGCGGGACATCGCGTCGGGGGAGAACGGCGACGTCGAGGAGACGATCGCGTTCTGGCACGCCTGGATGGCGCACGAGCGTGAGCACCTGCGCGCCGACCGGCCGTGGGAGCGGGCGGACGTCGTGGCCGCCGGGACGCCGCCGATCCCGCTGGCCGACGGCGAGGTGGCGGTGGCGCCGCCCCTTCGGCCTCCCCATCCGGCCCTTCCGCCGCAGCCGTGACCGGGACAGGGTGGGCGCATGCCGACCGGTGACTGGCCCGCCTACGACCCCGGGTTCCTCGGGATCGACGTCGCGCCGCCGGCCGTCGGCCTGCCCGCCGGCTCGGCCGGCGCGGAGGCGGGCGAGGTGCCGGTGCTCGACTACACGCACTTCACCGTCGCGATGAACCGCACGCGGCGGCTCGCCTGGTGGTCCGCGTGGAACATCGACGGCCTGCGGCTGCTCACCGGCGACGGCCTGGACCGGGACGGCCTCGCCTTCCGCACCGACCCCCGGCTGCCCGACGACGAGCAGACCGACGACACCGTCTACCGGAGCAACCGGCTCGATCGCGGCCATCTCGCACGCCGCGCGGACCTGCTGTGGGGCGCGCTCGCCGAGGCACAGGACGCCAACGCGGACTCCTTCTTCTTCACGAACATCACCCCGCAGGTCGACGACTTCAACCAGTCCAGCAAGGGCGGCGTGTGGGGGCTGCTGGAGAACGCGCTGCTCGCGCAGGAGGGCCTGGTGGACCGGCGCCTCGCGGTGTTCGCCGGCCCGGTGCTCGCCGACGACGACCCGCCCTACCGCGGGATCGTCCAGGTCCCGCGCGAGCACTGGAAGGTCGTGGTCTACCAGCTCGACGGCGAGCACCGCTTCCAGGCCTTCCTCCTCACCCAGAACCTCGAGCGCGGCGTGCTGGCCGGCGGCTTCCTCGAGGAGTTCCGCACGTATCAGGTGCCGCTCGCGACGTTGACCGGACGGACCGGCCTGACGTTCCCGGGGCTCGACGGGCTGGTGGCGGGCGGCGAGGGTGTCCCGCCGGACGGTTCGCTCGCCGGCCCCGCACCGGCCGCCCCGCGCCCGATCGACGAGGTGAGCGCGCTCGCGTGGTGAGGGCGGGCGCCGCGATCGGGAGCGCTGGTCGAGTCGCTCCGTCAGGTGAGTGCGCCGGGCCTGCTCAGGTGATCCGGAAACCCTCGGCGCCGGTCACCGGCACGTCCTGCACGTGGACGCCGCCCACGCGGGCGTGCCGCGGTCCGTGCCGGAGCCAGTCGACCATCGTGCCGACCGCCTCCGCGGGCCCTTCGACCTCGCACTCGACGGTGTCGTCGGGCAGGTTGCGCACCCACCCGGCGACGCCGAGTCGCGCCGCCTGCTCTTGCGCGGAGTAGCGGAACCCCACGCCCTGCACGAGGCCCGACACCACGGCGCGCACCCGGATCATCCGCCCATGATGCCGCCGCCTCGGCCGCCCCGCACACCCCCGCGCGGGCGTCCCTCGTCGGAGCGCGCTGCCTACGATGGGCGGCACCACCCGGAGAACGAGTGAACGACGAGGTCCGATGAGCGACGCAGCGCCGTCCGCGCAGATCGGAGCGCGCCTGCGCAGCGTGCGGCAGGCCTCGGGTCGTTCGCTCGCCTCCGTCGCGCAGGCGATGGGGATCTCCTCCAGCGCGCTCTCGCAGATCGAGACCGGGGCGATGCAGCCGTCCGTGAACCGACTGGTCGAGCTGGTCGGCGTGCTCGGCGTCCCGGTGTCGACGATCTTCGACGGCCACGAGCCCTTCGCCCCGCACTTCGAGGGGGAGGCGGGCGCGGTGAACGAGCCGGTGGAGGGCGTGCTCGTCGCGCGGCCCGACGTCACCGACGCTGCCCACCTCGGTCAGGGGGTGACCTACCGCCGCCTCTCACCGGCCGCGCTGCCCGGCGTCGACTGGTTCGAGTCGACCTACCCGGCCGGCTCGTCGTCGTCCGTCGACGGCGCGATGCTCGTCCACGCCGGCTACGAGTCGGGACACGTGCTGCGCGGTGAGCTCACGTTCGAGTTCACCGAGGGGTCCGTGACGCTGCAGGCCGGCGGCTCCCTGTCGTTCGCGGCCACGCGGCCGCACCGCGTGGTGAACACCTCCGACGACGTCGCCGTCGCTGTGTGGCTCACCCTCACGTCGTTCGACGTGAGCGGGACGCACGACGGCGAGCACCCGGCCTGAGCGCCTCGACGCACCTCGGGCGGGGGTGAGCTCGCGCCGGCCGATCGGCGCAGGCCGCTCCGCGTGTCTCTGGCCTCGGCGCCCGGGATGCGCCACGGTAGGCCGGTGACCTCGACGCTGAGCTTCCGGAGCTGGGACACGCTGCGCCCCGGACCCCGCCTCATCGTCCTGGGCGGAGTGCACGGCGACGAGACGTGCGGCACCCGGGCCCTCGAGGCGCTCGAGGCCGAGATCGACGCAGGGGCTCTCGTGCTCGAGCGTGGGGTCCTCACCCTCGTGCCGCGTGCCAACCCGCTCGCGTGCGCGCAGGGCACCCGAGCGGGCGAGCGCAACCTCAACCGGTCCTTCGTGCCCCGCCCGGCCGAGGCTCGGCAGGACTACGAGGACCACGTCGTGGCCGCGCTGGCGCCGGTCCTCGCAGCCCACGACGTGCTGCTCGACCTGCACTCGGCGACCTCCGACACCGTGCCCTTCGTGATGATCGAGCTCGCCGAGCCGGACGGCGTCCCCTTCCGTCACGCCGAGCACGAGGCCGCCCTCGCGGGAGCGCTCGGCCTGGACGTGGTGGTCGAGGGCTGGCAGGACGTCTACGAGGCTCGGCTCGAGGAGCACGCCGAGCGCGCCGGGGTCCCGGTCACCCCCGAGGACCGGGCGGTGGGGACGGGGACGAACGAGTACCTGCGCGAGCGGGGCGGATGGGCGCTCACCGTCGAGTGCGGCGGACACGACGACCCGGAGGCCTTTGCCGTCGCGCTCACCGTGACGCGCCGCGCGCTCGCGCACCTCGGACTGGTCGCGGCGCCCCAGGGGCCGCATGCCACGGCGCCTGCAGCGCCCGGCGCGGCGCCGCGCGTGCTGCGCACCGCTGTGGTGGTGGACAAGGAGGACCCGGCCGACCGATTCGTGCGACCGTGGCAGCCGTTCGAGCCGGTCCGCACCGGCGACCTCATCGGGGTGCGCGCCGACGGCACCGAGGTTCGCGCGAGCGTCGACGGCGCGATCATGTTCCCCGACGACGACGCCGACCCCGGCGAGGAGTGGTTCTACCTCGCGGTCACCAGCGATCGATCGCTCGGCTGAGCAGTCGGTCGGCCGGCGAGCTCAGCGGTCTGTCGCGCATCCGACGGTGGACCCAGCGATCTGTCGCGGGCCGGTGCCCCGAACCGGCACGGATCGCTGGCATCGCGGGGGCTGCCGGTACGGATCGCTGGCATCGGGCGGGCTGCCGGTACGGATCGCTGGCATCGGGCGGGCTGCCGGTACGGATCGCTGGCATCGCGGGGGCTGCCGGTACGGGTCGCTGGCATCGGGCGGGCTGCCGGCACGGATCGCTGGCATCGCGGGGGCTGCCGGTACGGGTCGCTGGCGTCGGGCGGGGTGCAGCCTGCTCACGCCGCTCGCCAGAGCCGGCGGTCATGCCGTCCCCCCCGTGGGCAGCGGGAGCCGTCCGTGGAACGGCGCGGACCCTCGCTCAGGCGGCCGACGCGGAGGTGCCCGCACCGCCGGGGGCGGGCTCGCCGTCGGGCACCTAGGCGTCGGGAAGCTCGTAGGTCGTGACCTCGAAGCGCCGCAGCTCGTGCGAGCCGAAGACCGTGGTCATCGCGACGTCCGCGGCGTCGCGGCCGTAGGCGATCTCGATCCGGCCGATCCGAGGTTCGTTGTGCCGCGCGTCGAAGGCGTACCAGCGTCCGCCGAGGTAGACGTGGAACCAGGCCGAGAAGTCCATCGGGTCCGGCAGCGGCTCGATGCCGATGTCGCCGAGGTAGCCGTTGACGTAGCGCGCGGGGATGTTGAGGCAGCGGCACAGGGTGACGGCGAGGTGCGCGAAGTCTCGGCACACCCCCGTGCCCTCGCGGAACGCTTCGAGCGCCGTGCGGGTGGGACGCGCGTTGGCGTAGTCGAACCGGATGCGCTCGTGCACGGCGTCGACCACCGCCTGCACGCGCGCCCAGCCGGGCGGGACCGAGCCGAAAGTCTGCCACGCGTAGTCCATGAGCTCGGAGTCGACCTCGCAGTACCGGCTCGGCAGGAGGAACTGGAGCACCTCGACGGGGAGCTCGTGCAGGGGGTGCTGCTCGGCGTCGGGCACGACGGGGTCGGGCTCGCCGGAGTAGTAGGCGACCGTGTCGAGGGAGAGCTCGACGAGGTCGACGCCCTCGGGGATCGCCACCCGGACGGCGCGATTGCCGAACGGGTCGGAGTAGGCCTCGGAGACGAGCTCCGGCGAGATCGACAGGTGCTCGAGAGCACGCAGATCACGCTGGAACTCGGGCCGGACGAGGAGGTTCGCGACGAGCATCGTGGGGCTGGACACGGCCAGGTGGATGTCGAAGCCGATGCGCTGCAGCACGGGTGCCTCCGAGGGTCGGGTCTCCCATGATGCGGCCCGCCCCGCCGCCGGCGCTACGCCCGGAAGGATGGCGGTGTGCGGCGCGGTGCGGCGCGGTGGCGCCGAGGGCCCGCCTCAGTACTGCGCGGCCAGCCGCTCCAGGCAGTCCAGCCAGCCCTCGCGCAGGTCCGCCAGCGCAGCAGGCCGAGCGCGGTGCGCCACGTGCACCTGCGTCTCGCCGACCCCGAGCGCGAACGACACGGTCACCGTGTCCGCCTCGGTCTGGTCCTCGTCCGTCTCCCACCACCACGTGAGCACGATCAGGTCCTCGTCGACGTCGAGGAACTCCCCGCGTGCGCCGAACCCGCCCTCGGCGGTCGCGATCCGCCACGAGCGCCCGACGGCGGGCGCGAAGTCGTACGTCGTGTCGCCGAACATGGGCCACCACCAGGAGGCCATGCCCTCGCTCGTCCACGCCGCCCGCACGGAGGCGAGGGGAGCGGCGACGGCGACGATCATCTCGGCGACGTCGCTGCCGGTCGCGTCGCTGCCGGGCGCGCCGCCAGGCACGTCGCCGGTGCCGTCGCTGCCCTCGTGCGCCATGGCCGCACGGTAGACCTCAGACGGCGCCCTGTCGCCGTGTCGCAGGTGCGGCGTACGGTCGGCCCATGATGGAGATCAGCGAGCAGGGGTGGCCCGAACCGGCGCTCAACGGCAGCGAGGAGGACACGCTGCTCGGCTCGCTGGAGCGTCAGCGCGCCACGTTCATCTGGAAGGCCTCCGGTGTCGACGCCGCGGGTATGCGCATGCGTGTCGGGGCCTCGGAGCTGACGCTCGCCTCGCTCGTCAAGCACCTCGCATTCGTCGAGGACGAGAAGATCGCCACGTTCCTCACCGGCGAGTACGGCGGGCCGTGGGACTGGTACGCGATCCGCGAGGACCGTTCCATCCCCTGGCGGATCACGGACGAGGACACCCCCGAGTCGCTGATCGCACTGTGGCAGGGCGCCGTGCTGCGGTCCCGTGCCGCCTACGCGCAGGTGCTGGCCGACGGCGGACCCGCCGCGCTCACCCGGGTCGAGTGGGACGAGGACGTCAGCGTCCGTCGGCTGCTGGCCGACGTCATCGAGGAGTACGCGCGGCACACGGGGCACGCCGACCTCATCCGCGAGGCGGTCGACGGTGTGGTGGGCGAGGACCCGCCGGACGGCGCGCCGCCCGCGGCCTACCCGCCGCTGCGCTGAGCCGGCCGGCCTGGAGGCGCAGGGGGAGTGGTGAAGTGAGCGGCTACGTGAGCGTGCTGGACCTGTTCTCGATCGGGATCGGACCGTCCTCCTCGCACACCGTCGGGCCGATGCGCGCGGCCCGCGCCTTCGTCGCGCGGATCGCGGCCGCGGACCGGCTCGAGGAGGTCGAGCGCGTCCAGGTCGTCCTGTGCGGGTCCCTCGGCGCGACCGGGGAGGGGCACGGCACGCCGGACGCCGTCGTCGCCGGCCTGCGTGGGCTGGACCCGGAGACCTGCGACTGCGACGACGTGCCGCGCGGCTGGGAGAAGCTCGGCGACGGCGTCGACGTGCTGCTGCTGGGCCGGCGCGCGGTGCGGATGACCAGCGCCGACGTCCGGCTCGCCCCGCTCACGCGAATGCCCGGCCACTCGAACGGCATGCGGTTCGTGGCGCTCGACGCCGCCGGCGAGGTGGTCCTCGAGGAGGTCGCGTACTCGATCGGCGGCGGGTTCGTCGTGACGGAGGCCGAGCTGCTCGGGGTGACCGAGGCGCAGGCGAGCCCGACGGCGGAGGGTGCGTTCGCCGTCGTGCCCCACCCCTTCGCCACGGCCGCCGACCTGCTGGCCACGTGCGAGCGGGAGGGGCTCGACATCGCCGAGGTGGCCTACGCCAACGAGTGCGCGCTGCGGCCGGCCGAGACGGTCGACGCCGGGCTGGACCGGATCTGGCAGGCGATGAGCGACTGCGTCGACGCGGGGCTCGAGCGGTTGGGCGTGCTGCCCGGCCGGCTGCACGTGCGGCGTCGCGCGCGGGCGCAGCGCGAGCGGCTCGAGGCGCTCGAACGCACGGACGCCGCCACGGGCCGGCCGATCCTGGACCGCGGGATCGAGTGGCTGCAGGCGTTCGCGATGGCCGTGAACGAGGAGAACGCCGACGGGCGGCGGGTGGTGACGGCGCCCACGAACGGGGCGGCCGGCATCATCCCGGCGGTGGGGCGCCACCACCTGCGGCTGACGGGGCTCGACGGCGAGGCCCGCCGTCGAGCGATGCGCCGGTTCCTGCTCACGGCCGGCGCGATCGGGTCGCTGTACAAGCGCAACGCGTCGATCTCGGGCGCCGAGGCCGGGTGTCAGGGCGAGGTCGGGTCGGCCGGCTCGATGGCGGCGGGTGCGTTCGCGGCGCTGCAGGGCGCGGACGTGCGGCAGGTCGAGAACGCCGCCGAGATCGCGATGGAGCACTCGCTCGGGCTGACCTGCGACCCGGTCGGTGGTCTGGTGCAGGTGCCGTGCATCGAGCGGAACGCGATCGCCGCGTGCACGGCGGTGTCGGCCGCGCGGCTCGCGATCCAGGGCGACGGTCTGCACGTGGTGTCGCTCGACACCGTCATCGAGACCATGCGGCAGACCGGCCTGGACATGTCGACGAAGTACAAGGAGACGTCGACGGGCGGGCTGGCGGTGAACGTGGTGGAGTGCTGACGGTGAGGCACCTCGACGACGCCGAGCGACGCCGTCGCCTCGTGGTGCGGCACGCGCACCGCGGTGACGCGCACTCCCCGCACGAGGCGGCGCTCGCCGTCGTCGCCCTGCACTCCACCGACCCGGTGGCGATGGCGCTCGCCGTCGCAGCCCGCACCGGAGCGGCGACGTCCGAGCCGCTGGACCGGGCGCTCTACCGCGACCGGACGCTCGTGCGGCTGCTCGCGATGCGGCGCACGGTGTTCGCCGTCCCTGTCGACGAGGTGCCGGACGTCCTCGGCGCGACCCGGGCGATGGCCGCCAACCAGCGCCGGGTCACGGTCAAGCTGCTCCGCGACGGCGGCATCGAGGGCGACGTCGAGGACGTCCTCGCGCGCGCCGAACGGGCCGCGCTGGACTTCGTGGCCCAGGCCGGGGAGTTCACGAGCGCCGACCTCGCAGCCGCCGACCCGATCCTCGCCACGCGGTTCACCCTCGTCCCCGCGGGCGCCGGTGCGAGCCAGTCCGTCGCGAGCCGCCTCCTCACGATGCTCTCGGCGGACGGGACGGTGCTGCGCGCGTCCGTCGTCGGTGACTGGACCTCGGTGCGGTTCCGCTGGGCCGGGCGCGCGCACTGGCTGCCCGAACTGCCCCCGGTGCCGGACGCCGCGACGGCGAGCTCCGCCGTCGCGCGCCGGTGGTTGGCCCGGTACGGGCCGGCGACGCCCGCGGACCTGCAGTGGTGGACCGGCTGGACCAAGGGCGTGACCACGGCGGCGCTCGCGGGCGTGGGAACCGAGAGCGTCGAGACCGAAGGCGGGCCGGCACTCGTGCTCGAGGGCGACGCCGAGCCCACGCCCGAGGTCGAGCCGACCGTCGCGCTCCTGCCCGGCCTCGATCCGTCCGCCATGGGCTGGCGCGAGCGTGGCTTCCACCTCGGCGACCTCGGCCCGCGCGTGTTCGACACCGTGGGCAACGCGGGCCCGACCGTCTGGGTCGACGGGCGCGTCGTGGGCGGCTGGGCGGTGCGCGACGACGGCACCGTCGGCCTCGACCTCGCGCTGCCGCGCGCGCTCGGCCGCGAGCACCACGAGCTGCTCGGGGCGCGGGTCGCCGCGCTCGAGACGTTCCTCGCCGGCACGGTGGTGAAGCCGCGGGCACGCCGATGGACGACGGCGGAGCGCGCCTCGCGCGGTGAGGCCGCGGCGGGTGCGGGCTAGGGGGGCGAGACGGCCGAGCGGACCTCGTCGAGGATGAGCTGCATCGCGGCGCGGGCCGCGGCCGGGTCGCCCCGGAAGACGGCCTGGGCGACCGCCTCGTGTCCGTCGAGCGCCTCGGGCTGCGGCTGCGCCGGCATGAGGCCCTGGTCGGTGCGGCCCGACAGCACGACGGCGACGAGGTCGCTCAGCGCCGCGAAGAGCTCGTTCCCGCTCGAGCGCAGGATCAGACGGTGGAACTCGATGTCGTGCTGCAGGAAGTCCTGCAGGTCCCCGGCCTCGCCCGTGCGGCGCATCTCGGCCGCGAGCGGGAGCAGGCGCGCGCGGGTGTGCACCGACGCGTGCCGCGCCGCGCCCTCGGCGGCCTCGGGCTCGACGACGAGGCGCAGCTGGGTGAGCGAGCGCAGCTGGTCCGCGCGCCGGGTCGAGCGCAGTCGCCAGTCGATGAGCTTCGGGTCGAGCACGCTCCACCGCTCGACCGGCTGGGGCAGCATCCCGTGCCGGCGTCGCGTGAGGACGAGTCCCATGACCTCGAGCTGACGCGCGACCTCGCGCGCCACGGTGCGGGACACCCCGAACCGGGTCTGCACGTCCTCGAGGGTGCGTGCCTCGCCGACGGGCCACTCCCCGTCGATCACCTCGATGCCGAGCGTGCGCGCGCACTCCTCGTGCAGCCGCACGGGTTCTGGTGTCCCCGTTCCTGCGTCGACCACTCCAGCCTCCCCGCCGTGACGTCGTGCGACTGAGCGTACGCGTCAGCCATCAGGGATGCGGTTCGAGAAGTGAGTTGTGATCTGACTCTTGATTCGTACTCCGATTGGGCTCTATGGTCATCCCACGAGCGCAGCGGTGCGCTCCTGAACAGAGGGTCGATGATGACGCACACACATCTGGTGATCATGGGAGTGGCCGGTTCGGGCAAGACGACCGTGTTGCACCGGCTCGGCGAGCTGCTGGACTGGTCGGTCGCCGAGGGCGACGCGTTCCACCCCGAGGCGAACGTGGCGAAGATGAGCGAGGGCACCCCGCTCACGGACGAGGACCGCTGGCCCTGGCTGGACCGGATCGTGACCTGGACCGCCGTCGAGGACGCCGCAGGCCGGGACACGCTCGTGACCTGCTCGGCGCTGCGCCGCGCCTACCGCGACCGGCTGCGCCAGGCCCCGGGCCGCACGATCTTTGCGCATCTCGCCGGCACGACCGGGCTCATCGAGGAGCGGATGACCGCGCGCACGGACCACTTCATGCCCACGACTCTGCTGCCCTCGCAGTTCGCGACGCTCGAGCCCCTGCAGGACGACGAGGACGGGATCGTCGTGGACGTGCTCGGCACGCCCGAGGACGTCGCCCGCGAGATCGTCCGGCGGCTGCGGCTCGAGCCCGTCACTGCCTGACCGCACTGCCTGACCGCACTGCCTGACCGCACTGCCTGACTCACCGCCTGACGCACGGCCCGCACCACTCGTCGTACCCCGCACCACCCCGCACTGCACCCCACCCCTGATGCACCACCGACACCGGAGTCACCCATGACCACTCAGCTCGTCCTGGCGGCCCTTGCGGGCATCGCCGTGATCGTCGCCCTCATCGTCTGGCTCAAGGTCCATCCGTTCCTCTCGCTGATGGCGGGCGCGGGCGTGATGGCGATCGCCGCCGGCATGCCGTACACCGAGCTCTTCACGAGCTTCACCACCGGGTTCGGCACGACGGTGGCGGGCGTCGGCCTGCTGATCGTGCTCGGCTCGATCGTGGGAACGCTGCTCATCTCCTCGGGCGGCGCCGACGTCATCGTCGACACCATCCTGGACAAGACGCCCCTGCAACGCCTGCCGTGGGCGATGGCGCTCATCGCGTTCGTCGTCGGCATCCCGCTGTTCTTCGAGGTCGGCGTCGTCATCCTCATCCCCGTCGTGATGTACGCGGCGCGCCGCGCCAACCTCCCCGTGATCCTGCTCGGCATCCCCGCCCTCGCCGGCCTCTCGGCGCTGCACGGTCTCGTGCCGCCGCACCCCGGTCCGCTCATCGCGATCGACGCGCTCGGCGCGAACCTCGGCCTCACGCTCGGCCTCGGCCTCATCGTCGCGATCCCCTGCGTGGTCATCGCGGGCCCGCTCCTGGCCAAGGTGCAGGCGAAGTGGGTTCCGATCCCGGCCCGCGAGCTGCTCGGCTCGGACGAGAACACCCGTCAGTCGGACCGCCGCCCGTCGTTCGGCGCCGCGATCCTCGTCGTCCTGCTCCCCGTGATCCTCATGCTCGCCCGCACGGTCGTCGAGATGGCCGGACAGGAGGAGGGCCAGATCGGCCGCGCCGTCGTCTTCCTCGGCACGCCGCTCATCGCGCTGCTCATCACCGTGGTCACGGCGATGTTCCTCATGGGCTTCAACGTCGGTCGGTCGCGCGCCGAGGTCGGCTCGCTCGTCGGCTCCGCCCTGCCCCCCATCGCCGGCATCCTGCTCATCGTGGCCGCCGGCGGCGGATTCAAGCAGACTCTCGTCGACTCCGGCATCGCCGACGCCATCGCGTCCGGCATCGCCCAGGCGGCCATCCCACCGCTGCTGGCCGGCTGGATCGTGGCCGTGCTGATCCGCCTCGCCACCGGTTCGGCGACCGTCGCCACCATCACGGCCGGCGGCATCATGGCGCCGCTCGCCGCGGGTCTCTCGCCGAGCCACACCGCCCTGCTGGTCCTCGCCATCGGCGCGGGCTCGGTGTTCCTCAGCCACGTCAACGACGCCGGCTTCTGGATGGTGAAGGAGTACTTCGGCATGACCGTGGGTCAGACCTTCAAGACCTGGTCGCTCATGGAGACCGTGCTGTCCGTGACCGGACTGGCGTGCGTCCTCCTGCTCGGGCTCGTCGTGTAGCGATGGGCTCGTCAGGCGCCGTCGACCTCGCCCGCCACGTCCGGCCCGCCCACCCCGCCGGCCCCGACCCGCGGCAGCCCCGCGACGTACGCCGCGATCGCGGGCCGGACCGGGGCGGGCGGGTCGGAGACGAAGCTCGCGAGCATGAGGCCGTCGATGAGCGCGAGGAGCCCTGCCGCAGCCGTCGTGGGGTCGGCGGCTCCGATCTGGCTGAGCAGCGTCTCGACCGCAGCGACGACGGCCGCCTGGATCGGAGACTCGGCGAGCAGGTCGAGCAGCTCCGGGTCCCCGCGCAGGTCGATGAGCAGCACGAGACGCGCCAGCTGGTCGGTGCCGTGCTCGGCGAGCAGCAGCTCGACGGCCGACGTCAGCGCGGCCACGGCCTCCGGCTCGGTGCTCACGGAGGAGGCCTCCCCGAGCGGCAGCGCGTCGAGCCGCGCCGCCAGTCGTTCGACGGCGAGCGCCACGAGCTCCCGCCGCGACCGCGCGTAGTACGAGGTGGTGCCGGGCGGGAACGCGAGCGCCGCGTCGACGTTGCGGTGGGTGAGAGCGTGCAGGCCGGAGGACGCGATGATCGTGAGGCCGGTCTGGCCGATCCGCTCGCGACGACCGCTCGGGCGACGGGGCACGGGGGCAGCCTAGGGGTACGCCGCCCCCGGTCGCCTGCGTCTTCCCCGCCCGTTCGGGCGAGACTCGTGGCCGGGACGGCCCCGACCGCCCGCCGAGGCTGCGTAGCCTTCACCCGTGAGGACATCGCACGTGGGCGGGGTGACGGTGCTGACCGGCGCCGGCATCTCCACCTCCGTCGGCATCCCGGACTTCCGGGGACCGGACGGGGTGTGGACGCGCGACCCGACGGCGGAGCGACTGCTGGACATCGACGCCTACGTCGCCGAGGTCGACGTCCGCACAGCGGGCTGGGCCTCCTGGGCGAGCCACCCCGCCTGGCGCGCGACGCCGTCGCCGGCCCACCGCGCCCTGCTGGCGCTCGAGGGCGCGAACGCGCTGCGCGGGGTCGTGACGCAGAACTTCGACGGGCTGCACCAGCTCGCCGGCACGGCGAGCGATCTCGTCGCGGAGGTGCACGGCAGCCTGCGCACGACGTCGTGCCTCGCCTGTGGCGCGACGCAGGAGACTCCCGAGGTGCTCGCCCGGCTCGGCCAGGACCCCGACCCGCACTGCCCGTGCGGCGGCGTGCTCAAGGTCGACGTCGTCTACTTCGGCGAGATGCTGCCGGGCGGGACGTTCGAGCGGGCGGTCGGCGCGACGCGCGCGTGCGACGTCTTCGTCGCGGTGGGCAGCACCCTCACCGTCCAGCCCGTGGCGAGCCTTGCGGTGGAGGCGGTGCGCTCGGGGGCGCGGCTCGTCGTCGTGAACCGCGACCCGACCCCCTACGACCCGCTGGCCGCCGACGTGCGCCGCGGACCGATCGACGTCGAGCTCCCGCGGCTCGTCCAGGAGCTGCTGGACCAGGTGTAGCCAGGTACGACCCCCCGCCGACCCCCTGCGGTCGGCCGACTCGAGGAGAGACATGCAGCTGGGAATGATCGGTCTGGGCCGGATGGGCGCCAACCTCGTGCGCCGCCTCATGCGCGCCGGGCACGAGTGCGTGGTGTGGGACGTCAACGCGGACGCGATCGCGGCGCTCGCGGCCGAGGGTGCGGTGGCGGCCACCAGCCTCGAGGACCTCGCCGCGCGGCTGACCGGACCCCGGAACATCTGGGTCATGGTGCCCGCCGGGTACGTGCAGTCCACGGTCGACGGCCTCGCCGAGGTGCTCTCGCCCGACGACGCCGTCATCGACGGTGGCAACTCCTACTACCGCGACGACATCGCGCGTGCGGCCCAGCTGCGCGAGAAGGGGATCCACTACGTCGACTGCGGCACGTCCGGCGGCGTGTGGGGCCTCGACCGCGGCTACTGCCTCATGATCGGCGGCGAGGACGAGGTCGTCGCGCGGCTCGACCCGATCTGGCGCACCATCGCGCCGGGTGCGGGCGACGCCGAGCCCACGCCCGGGCGCCACCCCGGTGGCACCGCGCAGGAGGGGTACCTGCACTGCGGGCCCAACGGTGCCGGCCACTTCGTGAAGATGGTGCACAACGGCATCGAGTACGGCGTGATGGCCGCGATCGCCGAGGGCCTGTCGATCATCCGGCACGCCGACGCCGGGCTGCACACGCAGGAGATCGACGCCGAGACCACGCCCCTGCGCGACCCGCAGTTCTACCAGTACGAGATCGACATCGCCGAGGTCGCCGAGGTGTGGCGGCGCGGGTCGGTCATCGGCTCGTGGCTCATGGACCTCACGGCTGCGGCGCTCGCCGCCGACCCCGACCTGTCCTCGTTCGGCGGCCGGGTGTCCGACTCAGGCGAGGGCCGGTGGACGGTGATCGCCGCCGTCGAGGAGGGCGTGCCGGCCAACGTCATCCAGGCCGCGCTCAACGCGCGGTTCTCCTCGCGCGACCTCAACGAGTTCCAGGACAAGGTGCAGTCCGCGCAGCGCAGCCAGTTCGGCGGCCACGCCGAGAAGCCGATCGTCGAGGGCGGGGCGGCGGACGCGGCGGCCACCGCGCCCTGACGTCCGGTCCTTCGCAGCGGGCGACGCCGTACGCGAACCTCGCGTACGCCGTCGTGCGTAGGGGCGAGGCGCACCCGGGCGACGGCGAACGCGAACCTCGCGTACGCCGTCGTGCCTTCGTGGCGAGTTGCGCCAGCGGCTACTGCCGAGCGGCGCTGCCGTGCTGCACGGGGTTGGTGAAGAGCGTCTCGGTCTTCTCCAGCTCCATCCCCTTGGTCTCGGGGATGCGGGCCCACACGTAGAAGAAGGACAGCGCGGCGAACACCGCGTACATGCCGTAGGTGATCGGCAGCGACCACGCCGACATCGGCGGGAACGTCACGGTGATGAGGAAGTTGGCGATCCACTGGGCCGCGGCGGCCACGCCGAGCGCCTTCGCGCGGATCCGACTGGGGAAGATCTCGCCGAGCAGCACCCACACGAGCGGGCCCCACGACGCCCCGAACCCGATCACGAAGAGGTTCGCCGAGATCAGCGCGATGGTGCCCCAGGGGTCGTCGAGCGTCACGTTGTCGCCCGTCCCGGTCGCCGACATGAAGCACAGCGCCATGGCGCCGAGCGAGACGGTCATGATCGCGGAGCCGGTGAGCAGGATGGGCTTGCGGCCGACCCGGTCGACGAGCCAGATGGCCACGAGCGTGACCAGCACGTTGGTCACCGACGTGAACACGCTGATCGTGAGGGAGTCGTCCTCGGTGAACCCCACCGACTTCCACAGGCTCGTGGAGTAGTAGAAGATCACGTTGATCCCCACGAACTGCTGGAAGACCGACAGGATGATGCCGACCCAGACGATCTTCTGCAGGCCGAGCACCGGACCCGTGAGCGAGACGTTCGCGTTCCTGCGGTCCGTCTCGATCGCGGTGGTGAGCTCGCGCATCGTCTGGGGCAGATCGACCTCGGGCACCAGTCGGGCGAAGATCTCCCGCGCTTCCTCGGTGCGGCCCTTGGCGATGAGGTAGCGCGGCGACTCCGGCAGCGTGAAGGCGAGGATGCCGTACACCGCAGCCGGGATGACGCCGACGAGGAACATCCACCGCCACGCCTCGAGGCCGAGCCAGAGGTCGTCCGAGGCGCTGCCTGCCTGGAACGCCAGCAGCGCGTCGCTGAGGAGGGCCACGAAGATGCCGAGCGTGATCGCGAGCTGCTGGAGCGAGGCGAGGGCGCCGCGCACCTGACGCGGCGCGATCTCGGCGATGTACGCCGGTGCGACGACCGACGCGATGCCGATGCCGATGCCGCCGAGGATGCGCCACAGCAGCAGGTCCGGCACGCTGAACGTGAGGCCGGCCCCGATCGAGCTGATGAGGAACATCGCGGCGCCGAGCATCATGACCCTGAGGCGGCCCCAGCGGTCCGACAGCTGGCCCGCGACCATGGCGCCGACGGCGCAGCCGAGCAGCGCGACGGCGACGACGAAGCCCGTCAGCGTGTCGTTGATCTCGAAGTTGGCGGAGATCGAGTCGACGGCGCCGTTGATCACCGAGGAGTCGAACCCGAACAGGAACCCGCCGACGGCGGCGGCGACCGACAGGCCGATCGCGCGGCGCCCGTACGGGCTCTTCATCGAGAACGTGTTCTCGGGAATGGAGTCGTCGATCCGTGCGTCGTCGCTGGCCACGTACGCACAGTAGGCCCGGCGGGGCGTCGAGCGGCAGGGGGGCGTGGGTACGTCAGACGAAAGTCGCTGTCAGGTGCGGGTCAATCGTCGGTCAGTCGTGGGTCACAGGGGGGTCAGGAGCGCGTCAGCGCTGGTCACGCGCGTCAGCGACAGGTCACTCGCGCGGCGCGGCGGGTGGCGCACCCGTGCTGGCGCGGACCACGAGGGTGGCGGGGATGAGGTGGGCGCGTGGCTCGAGCGCCTCGTGGTCGCGGATCTGTCGCATGAGCAGCGCCACCAGGGTGCGCCCCGTCTCGGCGAAGTTCTGGTGCACCGTGGTCAGGGGCGGCCAGAGGTACTCGGCCATCGGGATGTCGTCGAAGCCGGCCACCGAGAGGTCTTGCGGCACCCGCAGCCCCGCCTCGTGCACGGCCCGCAGGAGGCCGCCGGCCATCTCGTCGTTGGCGCAGTACACCGCCGTGGCGCCCGCGGCGATGATCGCCCGTCCGGCCGCGTAGCCCGACGCCATCGTCCAGTCGCCCACGACGGGCTCGGGCACGGGCGCACCGCGCGCGAGCAGCGCCTCGCGCCAGGCGTCCGCGCGCTGGTTGCCGGGCCCGGAGTCCAGCGGGCCGCGCACGTGGTGCACCGTGCGGTGCCCGAGGTCGAGCAGGTGGTCGACCACCAGGGTCGAGCCCGCCGCCTGGTCGATCCCGACCGAGGGCAGGTGACCCACGAAGCGGGAGTCCGCGACCACGACGGGGAAGCCGGGCGCGAGCGCGAGCGTCTCGGGCGTCGCGTCCTCGGCGCGGATGATGACGAGGCCGTCGATGGCCTGGTGCTCGAGCCGCACGGCGGCGGCGGTGACCTCGCTCGTCGTCGCCTGCTCGAGGTCGACGAGGTTGACGGTGTAGCCCTCGGCTCGGGCCGCCGCGACCACCGCCTCGACCGTGCGGGACTCACCCGTGCGGGACAGCCGGTGCGCGATGAGTCCGATCGTCGTGAAGGAGCCCGACCGCAGCGCACGCGCCGCCCGGTTCGGGGTGTAGCCCAGCTCCGTCATCGCCAGCTGGACCTTGTCCCGCGTGGCGGGGCGCACGGCGTCGGACCCGTTGGCCACTCGCGAGACTGTCTGCTGCGAGACGCCCGCGCGCCGGGCGACGTCCCCGATCGAGGGCGCCGAGGAGCCGCGCCGGACCGGCGTCGGCCGCGCGGTCGGCTGCTCGCTCATGGCCCGGACCCTACCCGAGCGGGCCCGCCTCGGCGTCCCGACGATCCGCGTCGTTTCGCCGACGGTGACGTCGCCATCGGACGAAGCGCGTCCGCCGCGGCGGTGCGCACGGCCGAGGCGACGGCGTCGAGCGTGGCGGTCCGCAGCGACCACTGCTGCCAGAACAGGGTGACGTCGATCGCGGGGGAGGGTGCGCCGTCGGGCGTCGTGAGCACGACGGCGTCGGCCGCCGTCCAGGTGGGCACCTGCAGCTCGGGCACCATGCCCCAGCCGTAGCCGAGCCGGACGGCGGTGACGAACTCGGCGGACGCGGGCACGACGTGGCTCGGCGGCGCGGACCGCACGCCCCAGTCCTCGAGCAGGCGGTGCTGCAGGCGGTCGCGATCGTCGAAGACGACGACGGGCGCGACGGCGAGCGACGCCGTCGTGAGTCCCTCGGGGAAGTGCCGGCGCGCGAACGCGGGCGAGGCCATCGGGAGGTAGCGCATCGCGCCGAGCGGGGTGACGGTGCAGCCCTGGACGGGCGTGCTCACGGACGTCACGGCCGCGGTGGCGTCACCCGTGCGCAGGACCTCGGCGGTGTGGTCCTGGTCCTCGCGCACGAAGACGAGATCGACGTCGGCGGAGAGGGGGGCGAGGGCCGGGAGCACCCAGGTGGCGAGCGAGTCGGCGTTGACGGCGAGGCGGAGGGTCGGGCGCGAGGTGGTGCCGCCGACGGGTCCTGCGGCGCCGGCGTCCTGTGCCGCGAGCTCCGCGTCCGCGGCGAGCAGGTCGACCTGCCGGGCGAACCGGAGCACCGGCTCGCCCTGGGCGGTCACCCGCACCGGTCGGGTGCGCCGCAGCAGCACCGCACCCACGGTGCGCTCGAGCGCCTTGAGGCGCTGGCTGACCGCCGACGGCGTCACGGAAAGTGCTCGCGCGGCGGCCTCGAGGCTGCCGTGGTCGACGACGGCCGCGAGGGCGCGCAGCTGGGGCAGGTCCCAGTCGGGGGCGCGGTGCTGAGTGACCGCACCTGGGTCCGTGGACATCCGGCCATCGTAAGCGCTGCTAAGGAAACCGAAGAAACATTCGTTGGACTGTCTTGCTGGCTGTTCGTAGCGTCGCAGCGTGACCACTGTGCTTGCCGGCCTGCTCTTCGGATGGGGCCTCATCGTCGCCATCGGCGCCCAGAACGCGTTCGTCCTGCGGCAGGGGGTGGCGCGCTCCCACGTCGGGGTCGTCGTCGCCGTCTGCGCGGTGAGCGACCTCGTGCTCATCGGGATCGGCGCCGCCGGGCTGGGGCGCGTGATCGCGGCGCACGACGGCGTGCTCACCGTGGTCACGGTCCTCGGCGCCGCGGTGCTGCTCTGGTACGGGTGGCTTGCCGCGCGGCGGGCCTGGCGGCCGGCTGTGCACGGGCTCGAGCTGGGGGCGGCCCAGGGCGACGGCTCGTCGCCGGGTGCGGGTGACGGCGGTCGCGGTGCGGCGCTGGACTCGGGACCCGGAGTCGGTGCCGGCAGTGGTTCTGCGGTTCCTGGTTCCGCCGCTCCTGAGTCCGCCGCTCCTTCCGCGGTCACCGGCTCCACGGTCACTGGCTCCGCCGTCGCCGCGGTGGCTGCCGTTCCTCTCACGCCTTCGGGGCCTGCCGCCGCGCGGCCCGCCCGCCCCAGCCTGCGCGTCGCGGTCCTGACGGCGCTCGCGCTCACGTGGCTGAACCCGCACGTGTACCTCGACACGGTGGTGCTGCTCGGCTCGGTGTCGGCGAGCTACGCGCAGCCGTGGCTATTCGCCGTCGGGGCGGGGATCGGGAGCATCACGTGGTTCACCGCGCTGGGGTACGGCGCCGGCCTGCTCGCCCCGGTGTTCGCGCGACCGTCCGCGTGGCGCGTGCTCGACACCGTGATCGCCGTCGTGATGGTCGCGGTCGCGGCGAGCCTGCTGGCCGGGCTGCGCTGACTGGTCGGCGTCGTCGGCCAGCTCGGCCACGGTCTGGGTGGACGTGGCGGTGGCGGTCTCCACGTGGGGCGCGCCGGACGGGCGTGTGCCGCGTGTGGGGTGGACGTGGCGGTGGCGGTCTCCACCTGGGGCGCGCGGTCGGCGGGGTCCGCAGCCGCACAGCTGCAGCCGCGGACCCCGCCACGGGCGGTCAGCCCTGTGGGCCACCCCCGCCGCCGAAGCCGCCCCCGCCGGACGGCGGGCCGCCCTGGAAGCCACCGCCCTGCTGCTGCGAGTCGCCGGAGAGGCCGGTGAGACCGGAGGAGGTGGAGTCCTCGTCACCGGTGTCGATGGCCTGAGTGAGGTCGGCGAGCACCACCTCGTCGCCGGCCGTCAGCCCGTCGGTGATCTCGGTGAGTTCCGCGCCGACGGCGCCGACCGTCACCTCGCGCGACGTCACCTCGCCGCCCTCGAGCACGTCGACGGTGGTCGTCGAGCCGGACACGTGCACCGCGGACGTCGGCACCGTGAGCACCCCGGTGCGCTGCGCCACGTCGACGTCGAGGTCCGCGGTCGCGCCCTCGAGCAGCCCGCTCGTCGGGTCGGTGACCGCGAGCACCACGGTGAACTGCGGCGTCGTCGTCTCGGACACGTCGGTCACCCCGATGCTCGCGACGTGTGCGGCCACGACGGCGTCGCTCCCGCCCACGCTCCCGCTCGCGGTCTGGCCCACGGCGAGCTGCTTGACGTCGGACAGGTCCAACGTCGACGTCACGACGTAGCCGCCGTCGCCGAGCACCGTGACGACCGCAGTCGTCGAGGACGCCGTCACCTCGTCGCCCACGGCGAGCGCGACCTGCGCGACCGTGCCGTCGATCGGGCTCGTGAGCGTGCCCGACGCCGCGGCGGCCTCGGCGATCGCGAGGTCGGCCTGGGCGACGTCGACCGCGGCCTGGTCGGCGAGGATCCGCTGGGCCGTGACCTCGACGCCGGACGAGCCGGTGCTGCCCGTGGCACCGGCCGTGCCACTGCCCGTCCCGCCCGTGGTGGCGGCGCCACCCGTGCCTCCGGTCGCACCGGAGGCGCCCGTGCCGCCCGTCGACGGAGCGCTCCCGGTGGTCGAACCGCCGGACATGCCGCCCGACGTCGAGCCACCCGTGCCGCCCGTGCCCCCGGTCTGGCCGCCGGTCCCGTTCGTCGGCTGGTCGGTCGGCTGAGAGGGCTGGCCGGTGGGCTGAGTCGTGGGCTCGGTGGTCGGCTCAGCGGTGGGCTCGTCTGTCGGCTCAGAGGTCGGCTCGGTGGTCGGGTCGTCCGTGCCGGCCGCCTCGTCGGCCGCCTTTGCGGCGTCGACCGCGTCGTTCAGCGTGGCCACGGCGGTGTCGAGCTCGCTCGCGCGATCCAGCAGCGCCTGCTGCTCGGTCGCGACCGTCGCCTGGTCCGCGAGCGACAGCGTCACGGCGCCCTGGCACGCGACCAGCGCGGCCTGCAGTGCGGCGAGGTCGGCGCCCGGGTCCTCGCCCGTGCCGTCGTAGGTGGCCGCGAGGAAGGGCGCGCACGTGTCGGTCGACGTCGTCCCCGAGCCCGTCGCCGCGGCCAGCGCCGCGTTCACGGTGTCGTACTGCGCGAGCAGCGCGTCCTGCGCGACGGTCACGTCGGCGCGCGCGGCGTCGACCGCCGCCCACGCCGCCTCGACGTCGCTGGATGTGCCGCTCGAGCTGTCGTCGTCGCCCGAGGTGTCGGCAACCGCCTCGGCCACCGTGAGCACGGTCGCCACGAGCGGCCGGAGCAGCCCGGTCACCACGAGTGCGCCGCCGGACCCGCCGGACGTCCCGCTCGAACCACCCGATCCGCCCGAGGACGTGATCGAGCTGACGGTGTCGCCTGCGGTCTGCGCCTCGAGGTCGGAGGACAGCGTCTCCTGCGCGGTGGCGAGCGCGTCCTGCGCGTCGGCCACGGCGTCGGCCAGCTCGTCCGCGTCCAGCGTCGCGAGCTGCTGTCCGGCCGTGACCGTGTCGCCTAGGGCGACGTCGACGCTCGCGACGGTGCCCGCCGTCGAGAACGCCGCGTCCGCGCGGTCGACCGACGTGAGCGTGCCGGTGGCCGCGATGCTCTGGCTCACGTCGGCGGTGCTCGCCTCGGCCGTGCGGTAGTGCTCGGCCGGCCGTACGGTCAGCGCGACGGCGCCGCCCGCCACCGCGAGCGCCACGGCCGTGCCGGCGGCGATCGTCACGACGCGCCTGCGGCGCCGGGCCCGACGGCGAGCGGTCGCCGTGGTCGTCGGCCTCGCCGTGGGCGCGGCCACCGTCCCCGTGGTGCCCGTCCCTGTGGCGGCTGCCGCCTCCGGGCCCGTCGTCTCGGAGGTGAGCCCGGACGTCCCCGACGTCCCCGACGTCCCCGACGTCCCCGCCTCCTCCGCTGGACCCGTGCCCTTCACCGCGCGCTGGTCAGGCATTCCCGCTCCCGCTCCCGCTCGTGCTCTCCTCGCCGGCGCCGCTCTGACCGTTCTGGCCGCGCTGCCCGCCCGGGCCACCGCCGAAGCCACCGCCGCCGAAGCCGCCGCCCCCGAAACCGGTCGAGCAGCCCTCGTCGCCGGGCTGGGACAGCGCGATCGAGCTCGCCGTGACGGCTCCGGAGGAGTCGGCGTCGCCGAAGGCCGTCGCGCACAGCCCGGTGGCGATGTCGCTCGTCGCGGCCGTCGCGGTCACGGTGTAGGTGGTCGCGTCGTCGGTCGCGATCGTGGCGGTCTCGCCGTCGGAGGTGGTGACGGTGATCGTCGTCCCGTCGACGGCGGTGACGGTGCCGCTGGTCGGCATGCCGCCGGCGAACCCGCCGCCCGCACCGCCGCCCTGCGGCATATCGGTCGGCATCTCGCCGCCGTTCGGCATGTCGGTGGGCATCTCGCCGCCGTTCGGCATGTCGGTCGGGAGGTCGGTCGGCGTCTCGCCGCCCTCGGGCAGCTGCCCTCCGCCCGGCATCCCGCCGCCCATCCCGCCGCCGAACCCGGCGGCGCACGTGCCGTCGTCGCCCGGCTGGGTGAGCGCGACCGAGACGGCGACGTCGTCGGTGAGCTGCGCCGTCGCGCACAGACCGGCGACCACGTCGGCGATCGTGCCGTCGGCGGCGAGCGTGACGCTCGTGTCGTCGGTCCAGGTCACGGCCGTCTGCTCGTCGTCGCCCTGCACCTGCGCGGTGCTGCCGGTGACGAGCACGATCTCGCCGGACACGCCGCCGCGATCGGCGTCGCCGCCCGCACCGCCGCCGAGCGCGCCCTGCCCGCCGTCGGGCGCCGCGGAGGCGTCCACGGACGGCGCCGCGGAGGCGTCGGAGTTGCCCGCGGCCTCGGACGTGCCGGTCGAGCAGGACGCGACGAGCGCGGTGGCTGCCGCGAGCGCGGTGAGGGCGACGAGGCGGGAGGGCCGCAGGGATGCCCGCCGCGATGCCCGTGGCGAGCGGGAGGGAGTGAGTGCACGCATGAAGAGCCTTTCGGGTGGGTCACTCGCTGCGGAGTGCGTCGATGGGGGCGAGCCGTGCGGCCCGCGCTGCCGGGTAGGTGCCGAAGAGGAGGCCGATGCCGAGGGCCACCGCGATCGATCCGGCGATCGCCACGCCGGAGACGACGATCGAGGAGCCGAGCACGCTCGGGAGCGTGAGCGCCGCGACCACGCCGAGCCCGACGCCGAGCACGCCGCCCGCCAGCCCGAGGATCGAGGCCTCGGTGAGGAACTGCCGCCGGATCACGCGGGGCGGTGCGCCGAGCGCCTTGCGCAGGCCGATCTCCCGGGTCCGCTCGGTGACCGACACGAGCATGATGTTCATGACGCCGATCCCACCGACCAGCAAGGAGAGGGCAGCGATTCCGGTCAGCAGCACCGTCAGGGTGCGGTAGACCGACGTCGCCGTCTCCACGAGGGCGTCCTGGCTGGAGATCGAGAAGTCCGCCGAGTCGGCGTTGGTGATGCCGTGCAGGTTGAGCAGCAGCGTCTCGGCCTCCTGGTACGCCGCCGAGATGACGGTCGTGTCCACAGCCTTGAGGTAGATCGTCGACACCGTGGTCGGGTTCGTCCCGATGAGGTCGGAGCCCACGACGGCGAGAGGCAGCACCGCGAGGTCGTCCAGGTTCGTCTCGCTCGAGGACCCGGCCGAGTCCAGCACGCCGACTACCGTGAACGGCAGGTCGGAGATGGTCACGCTGCGTCCGACGACGTCGGTGCTGCCGAACAGCTCGGTCGCGGCCTCGGACCCGAGCACCACCTGCGAGGTGGAGTCGGGGTCGACGAACTCGCCCGAGGACAGCGTCCGTGAGCGCACCTCGAGCCAGTCGGCGGTCACGCCGGTGACCGTGGTGGTCCAGTTCGTGTCGCCGGCCTCGACCGACAGCGACGTGGAGCGCTCGGCGGCCACGGCGTCGACGTCCGGCGTCGCGACCGAGGAGTCCAGCGCCTCGACGTCGGACGTGGTGAGCGTGGCGGCCGAGCCGAACCCGCCGCGCATGCCGGAGGAGTCGGTGCTCGAGCCGGGCGTGACGATGAGGAGGTTGGAGCCGAGCGAGCTGATCTGCGCGCTGACGTCCTTCTGGGTGCCCAGGCCGAGCCCGACCGTGAGGATCACCGCGGCGATGCCGATGAGGATCCCGAGCGTGGTCAGGAGCGAGCGCATCGAGTGCGCGCGGATCGAGCTCCAGCCGGTGAGGAGGGTCTCGCGCCAGCTCATGCCGTGGCCCCCCGCTCGGTGACCGCGGTCGGGAACGAGCGAGCCCCGGTGTCCTCGGCGATGAGCCCGTCCCGCACCCGCACCACGCGCGCGGCCCGCGAGGCCACCTCGTCCTCGTGCGTGATGAGCACGACGGTGCGCCCGGAGGCGTGCAGCTCGTCGAACAGCGCGAGCACGTCGTCGGTCGAGGACGAGTCGAGGTTGCCCGTGGGCTCGTCCGCCAGGATCAGCGCGGGCTCGCCCACCAGGGCACGCGCGACGGCCACGCGCTGCTGCTGACCGCCGGACATCTGGCCCGGCCGGTTGGGCGCCTTGTCGGCGAGCCCGACCCGGTCCAGCGCCCTGACCGCCGCCTCCTCGCGGGCCCGGCGGGCCGCGCGAGCACTCTGCCCGGGGTTCTGGCGGTAGGTCAGCGGCAGCATGACGTTGCCCTTGGCCGAGAGCGACGGCAGCAGGTGGAACTGCTGGAAGACGAACCCCACCTCGCGGTTGCGGATGTCGGCGAGGTCCTCCTCGTCCAGGTCCGCGACGTCGTGCCCGGCGAGCGCGTACGACCCGCTGGTCAGCACGTCGAGGCACCCGAGGATGTTCATGAGCGTCGACTTGCCCGACCCCGAGGGGCCCATGATCGCGACGTACTCGCCCCGGTCGATCCGCAGCGTGACGCCGCGCAGCGCCTCGAACGTGATGGCGCCCGTGGTGTAGGTCTTCCGCGCGTCGACGAGGTCGATGACCGGACCAGGGACGTCCTCCTCGGCGAGCGCCGGCTCGTCGTCGTGGCCGAGCAGCAGCGCGCTCATCCCTGACCGCCGGGGAACCCGCCGGAGAAGTCCGGCATCTGGCCGTCTCCGCCGGGGAGCTCGCCGCCGCCGGGGAGCTGGCCCTGCTGGTCCTGCGTTCCGGTGCCGGACGTGTCCTGCGACGCGATCGCGACCGTGTACTGCACGGTGTCGCCCTCGGACAGGCCCGACGTGATCTCGACCGTGGAGCCCGACGTCTCGCCGAGCTCCACGGTGGTCGTCATGGTCTCGACCGCGTTCGCCGAGTCGGCGTCGGCGGACCCGGCCGTGCTGTCACCGCCGGGCGTCGCGCCGTCGCTCGCTGCGCCGTCGGACGTCCCGCTCGAGGTGACGAGCTCGACGGTCGCCGTGCCGTCGGCGTTCTGCGTCACTGCGGCCGACGGGATCGCCAGGACGTCCGTGCGGCGGGAGTAGATGATGCTCACGTCGACCGCGACGCCGTCGTAGAGGCCCTCGCCGTCGCCCGTGACCTCGATCGTGACCGGGTAGGTCACCGATCCGGAGGAGGAGCTCGGCAGCTTCCCGATCTCGGTGACGACGCCGAAGATCGTGCCGCTCACGTCGTCGGAGGTCATCTCGACCTGGTTGCCGACGGCCAGGTCTGCGACGTCCGACTCGCCCACCGAGACCGACACGGTCCACGCGTCGGTGCCGACGACCGTGAAGGCGCCGCTCGCCGTCGTCGTGGTGCTCGAACCCGTCGAACCGCCGGCGCCGGTCGCGCCGGTGGTCCCGCCGCCGGCGCTCGCCGAGGACGAGCCGGACACCGCGTCCCCGACGGCGACGCCCACGCTGGTCACCAGGCCCGCCACGGGTGCGACGAGCGTCGCGTCGGCCATCGCGGCCTCGGCGTCGTCGTAGGCGCTCTGCGCGACGGCGAGCGCGGCGGTGCGCGACTCGACGAGGGCGTTCGCGCCGTCGCTGTCGTCGTCGGCGTCCTGCGCCTCCTCGAGCGCCGCCTTCGCGACCTCGAGGTCGTAGAGCGCCTCGGTGCGGGTGGCGTCTAGCTGCAGGGTGTCGATGGTCGCGAGCGTCTGACCGGCCGTGACGGTGTCGCCCTCGGCGACGTCGACGGTCTGCACGGTGCCCGTGGCGGCGAACGAGACTGTCTCGTTGACGGCCGGCGTCAGCGTGCCCGAGGTGGTGACGGACTGCTCGAAGGTGGTGAGCGTGGCCTGGGCGGTGAGCGTCTGGCTCGTCGCGCTCGTCGTGGCCGCCTGTGCGGGCCGCATCACGGCGAACCAGAGCACGGCGGCGACGGCGAGCACGAGCACAGCGCCCGCGGCGACCAGGACGCGGGGTCGGGGGAGGTGGAGTCTCACGGGCCGGGACGCTAGGGGCGTGCTCTGGCGCGGTTCTCAGCGGAACCTGTCAGGACACTGTGAGTGGGGGTGTGGTCCACCGCGCTGCCGGCCGTGCCGCCCGGCGCGGTGCTCGGAACGCCGGTTCCCACGCCCGGGGGAGCGCCGCTCCCGACCCCGGATGGGCCCTCCCGGGCTCCGTCGGGGCGCTTTGACTGGTGGCCCCGCCGCATTGACTGGTCAGATCGTCTCGGGGCCCTGTTGTGGGTGCATTCACGCAGGTCGCCGTGCGCTCCGCCGATCTGACCAGTCAATGCGGCGGGGCGACCAGTCAATCCGTCGGGATCTGGCGGCAGACCTCCGCGTTCGGCTTCACGGCCGCGCCGTCGGCTGCGCTGGCCGCTGTGGCGCTCGCCGCGGTGGGTCACCTGCTCGCGACGCCGGTGCTCGCCGTCGGGCTCCTGCTCCCCGTGCTGTGGGAGGTCTCGTGCGGAAGACGCGTGCGCGGGCGCCGCTGACGGGGTAGGTTTTCGCTAATCAACTTAGCGAGGTGGACTGCGTGCCCACACTGCCCCTGCCGGTGTCGACGGAGAGCGCGCTCGCCCAGGTGCGCGCTCGGCTGGAGGAGTACGTCGCGCGCTGCGTCGCGGGTGCGAGCGGTCCGGAGTCGGAGCGGCTCTGGCGCGTGGCCGGGGACAGCCTGCGCGGCGGGAAGCTCGTCCGCCCCGCGATCCTCCTCGTCGCCGCCGAGGCGCTCGACGGCGAGGAGCACCGCGCGGTCGACTCCGGCGCCAGGCTCGACCTCGCCGTCGCCGTCGAGCTGCTGCACTCCGCCTTCCTGCTGCACGACGACGTGATCGACCACGACGTGCTGCGCCGCGGCGAGCCGAACCTCATCGGCCGCGCGCACGAGGTGGCCGGGCAGGAGCTGGGCCGCGCGTCGCACCGGCGGCTCGGCGAGGCCGCCGGCATCCTCGCCGCGGACGTGCTGCTCGCGGACGCGCACCAGCTCGTCGCCCGGCTCGACGTGCCGCACGACGTACGGCTGCGGATGCTCGACGTGCTCGGCGAGACGCTCGCGCAGTCGGTGGCCGGCGAGCTCGCGGACGTCCTGTACTCGCTGCCCGAGACCTCGCCCGACGTCGAGGCCGTGCTCGCGATGTCGGCGCGCAAGACGGGCGTCTACACGGTCCGGCTACCGCTCCTGCTGGCGCTCGCCGTCGCGGGCGCGCGGGTGCCGACCGGCCTGGAGGAGTACTGCACGTCCCTCGGCCTGGCCTTCCAGCTGCAGGACGACGTCCTCGGGGTGTTCGGCGACCCCGAGGAGGTGGGCAAGGACCCCTACTCCGACATCCGCGAGGGCAAGGTCACCGCGCTCGTGGCGTGGGTGCGCGCCGGCGCGGACTGGCCGCGGCTGGCGTCGCTGCTCGGCCGGGGCGACCTCACGGCGCGTGAGGCCCAGGAGGCGGTCGACCTCATCGAGTCCTCCGGGGCACGCGCCGCCGTCGAGCAGGACGCGGCGATGCACCTGGCCGACGCGCTCGCGCAGGCCGCCCGGATCGGCGAGCAGCCCGGCTACGCAGCGTTCGGCGCGGTGCTCGAGGGCGTCGCGCGCGCCATCGCGGAGCGGAGGTCGTGACGGCCCCCGACGCCGCCCGCCTCGCGCTCTACACGCGTGCCGCACGGGTGGCCGCCGACGGCGTGATCCGCAGCTACTCGACCTCGTTCGGCCTCGCGACCGCGCTGCTGCCCGACCGTTGCCGCGACCACGTGCGGGCCGTCTACGCGATGGTCCGCGTCGCGGACGAGATCGTCGACGGCGTGGCCGCCGAGGCCGGCCTCGACGCTGACGCCCAGCGCGCCGCCCTCGACGCCTACGAGGCCGCGACCTACGAGGCGATGGCCACGGGGTTCGCGGCCGACCTGGTGCTGCACGCGTTCGCCGCCACGGCCCGCGCGTGCGGCATCACGCGCGACGTGGTCGAGCCGTTCTTCGCGTCCATGCGGATGGACCTCGACCCGCGCTCCCTCACGCCCGCCGAGCAGGCGCGGTACGTGTACGGCTCGGCCGAGGTGGTCGGCCTCATGTGCCTGCCGATCTACCTCGACGGGCATCGCGTGTCCGACGGCGAGCACGCGGTTCTCGTGCGGGGTGCCCGGGCGCTGGGGGCGGCCTTTCAGAACGTCAACTTCCTTCGTGACCTCGCCGACGACGCAGGGCGGCTGGGGCGGGGGTATCTGCCGGCGGTGGGTGAGGGGAACGGTGCTGGTGCTGGTGCTGGTGCTGCGCACGGCGGCGCGCCGAGCGCGGGTGGCGCCCGCGCCGGCCGGCCGGACGAGCCGCCGGACGGGCCGCTCGACGCGCCGCTGGACGCGCCGCAGGACGCGCCGCTGGACGAGGCGGGCAAGCGCGCGTGGGTGCGGCGGATCCGCGCCGACCTGCGCACCGCCGACGAGGGCCTCGCGCTCCTGCCGGCCGACGTGCGCCCCGCCGTGCGCGCGGCGCGCCTGCTGTTCGGCGAGCTCACCGCGCGGATCGCGGCCACCCCGGTGCGCGAGCTGTACCGCGAACGGGTGAGCGTCCCCACGCCGGTCAAGCTGCGGCTCGTGGCGCGCGCGGTCCTCGCCGACCCGGCGCTGCTGGACGGGGGGTGGCACCCGTGGCGCGCGTGATCGTGATCGGCGCGGGTGTCGCCGGCCTCGCGACCGCCGCCCTGCTCGCGCGCGACGGGCACGACGTGCACGTGCTCGAGCGAGGCTCCCGCGTGGGCGGACGCGCGGGCCGGATCGACGACGCGGGCTTCGTGTTCGACACCGGTCCGTCCTGGTACCTCATGCCCGCGCAGTACGACCACTTCTTCCGGATGCTCGGCACGAGCGCCGAGGCCGAGCTCGACCTGCGCACGCTCGACCCGGGCTACCGCGTGCTGCACGGGCCCGGCGCACAGGGCGGGCCGCTCTCGCGCGTCGGCCCCGACGACGTCGAGTCCTTCGACGTGCCCTGGGGCGAACCGGCCGCTCGCGCCGCGTTCGAGGCGCGCGAGCCCGGCGCCGGCGCGGCGCTCGCGGAGTACCTCGCCACCGCGCGGCAGGCCCTCGACCTGTCGCTGGCCGCGTTCCTCTACAACCCGTTCACCTCGGTGCAGCCGTTCCTCGACCCCGAGGTCCGGCGCGCGGCGCCGGCCCTCGCGCGGTGGCTCGTGACCTCGCTCGCGGGGCACGCCGGACGGCGGTTCGCCGATCCCGTGCTGCGCGAGGTGCTGAGCTACCCCGCCGTGTTCCTCGGCGTGGACCCGCGGCGCGCCCCGGCCATCTACCACCTCATGAGCCAGGTCGACCTGTCCGACGGCGTGCGCTACCCGGTCGGCGGGTTCACCGGGGTCGTGGCGGCGCTGGAGCGGCTCGCCCGCACGGCCGGGGTCCGGATCACGCTCGACGCGACCGTCGACGCCCTCGCGGTCACCGGACGCGGCCGCCGCGGTCACGTGCGCGGCGTGGAGTGGACCGACGTCCGCGGGCGCGCGCACCGCACGCCGGCCGACGTCGTCGTCTCGACCGCCGACCTGCACCACACCGAGACCCGGCTCGTGCCGCCCACCTACCGCACCTACCCCGAGCGCTCCTGGCGGCGGGTCACGCCCGGGCCCTCCGCCGTCCTCGTGATGCTCGGCGTGCGCGGTGCGCTGCCCGAGCTGCCGCACCACACCCTGGCGTTCACGCAGGACTGGGAGCGCAGCCTCGACGCCGTGTTCGGCGGGGGCGAGCTGCCCTCGCCGACGTCGCTGTACGTCTGCCGGCCGTCCGCGACCGACGACGGCGTCGCACCCCCCGGGCACGAGAACCTCTTCGTGCTCATCCCGGTCTCGGGCGACGTCGGGCTGGGGCACGGGACCGGGTACCCGGCGCCGTTCGTGCGCGACGGCGCGCCTTCCGAGAGCGAGTCGCCCGACGGCGAGCGCACGGACGCCACCATCGCACCGAACGCGTCGGTCGGGTCGGACGAGTCGACCGCGTCGGACGGGTCGGCCGGATCTGCCGGGTCTGCCGGGTCTACCGGCGCTCGCCGCGCGGACCCGCGCGTCGAGCGGATCGCCGACCTCGCCGTCGAGCAGATCGCGCGCTGGACGGGCGTGACCGACCTCGCCGAACGCGTCGTGGTGCGGCACACGATCGGGCCCGCCGACTTCGCCGACGACTACCACTCCTGGCGCGGCGGCATGCTCGGGCCCGCGCACACGCTCGCGCAGTCCGCGATGTTCCGGCGTGGCCCGCGCTCGCGGCGCGTGCGCGGGCTGTACTACGCGGGCGGCACGGCCTCGCCCGGGGTCGGCGTGCCGATGTGCCTCATCTCGGCCGAGCTCGTGCTCAAGCTGGTGCGCGGGGACGCCTCGGGCGGGCCGCTGCCCGAGCCGGCGCCCGCGCAGTCCAGCGAGCCGGGGGCCGGGTCGAGCGATCGTCCGGCGCCGGGCCTCGCGAGCGAGCCGACGCGCGAGGCGGGCGTCGAGCCGGACGCGGGTCCGCCGTCGTGAGCCGCGCATGCTGAGGTCGACCGCGGTCCGGCCGCCCGCCGCGCACCGCGTGCCGATGGGGCGCGTGGTCGCGGGCCAGGTGGCGTGGATCGCGCTGCTGGCCGCGCTCGCGGTGCAGGCGAGCTTCGCGATCACGTGGGGCGGCACGCTGCGCCAGACCGTGGCGAGCGTGTGCCTCATGGCGCTCACCGCGGTGCTGCACGCCGCGTCGGTGGGCGGCTGGCGGTTCGCGCTCGGCGTCGGCGGCGGCGTGGCGGCGCTCGGCCTGGTCGCGGAGGCGGTCGGGGTCGCGACCGGCTTCCCGTTCGGCGAGTATGCCTACACGGGCGGGCTCGGGCCCTCGGTGCTCGGGGTCTCGGCGCTGGTGCTGCTCGCCTGGACGACGCTCGCGTACCCCGCCTGGGTGGTGGCGCGCCGGCTCGTGCCGGTCCGACGAGTGCCGGGCACGGGACGCGAAGCGTGGTGGCGCTGGGTCGCGCGGCACCTGGTGGCGGCGTGGGCGCTCACGGCGTGGGACGTGTTTCTCGACCCGCAGATGGTCGACGCCGGCAACTGGGGCTGGGCCAACCCGGAACCGTCGCTGCCCGGCACACCCGGCATCCCGCTCACCAACTACGCGGGCTGGCTCGGGGTGTCGTTCGCGATGGCGGTGCTCATCTCCGCGTCCTACACCTGGGCGCGGCGCGCGGCGACCCCGGGGGCGGGCGACGTCGGCACCCGCGCTACGCAGTGGCCGGACGCCATCCCCTACGCGGTCTACGTGTGGACGTGGCTCACGTGCGTCGCGGGCAACCTCACGTTCTGGCCGCGACCCTCGGTGGCGCTCGCGGGCGGCCTCGCGATGGGGGTGATCGCCGTGCCGCTGCTCGTCACGTTGTGGCGCGGGCGGCTGCGGTTCGGGCCGCGTGCCCCGGACACCCCGCGCAACCAGCGCACTCCAGACACCGCGGGCACTCCAGACACCCGGGGCACTCCGGGCGGCGGAGATCCCCGATGAGCCGCGTCGTCGTGGTCGGGGCCGGCCTCGGAGGCCTCGCCGCCGCTGCGCGTCTCGCCGCGGGCGGCCACGAGGTGACCGTGCTGGAGCAGGCGCCCGGCGTGGGTGGCAAGCTCGCCGTCGAGCGCTGGCGGGGCTACTCCTTCGACACGGGACCGTCGCTGCTCACGATGCCCGACGTGCTCAGCGAGCTGTTCGAGGCGACCGGCGGGCCGCCGGCCGGGCTGCGCCTGGAGCGGCTCGAGACCGCCTGCCGCTACACGTTCGGCGACGGCACCGTGCTCGACCTGCCCGGCCGGCGCGAGGAGATCCCCGCGGCGCTGGACGCCGCGCTCGGGCCGGGCCGCGGCGCGCAGTGGGCGGACCTGCTCGCCCGCGCCGAGCGGATGTGGCACGTGGTGCGCGAGCCGTTCCTCTCCTCGCCGATCACGGCCGCGACGCTGCCGGCGATGGTGAGCTCCGGCGTCGGGCTCGCGGAGGTGGCGCCCTGGCTCTCGCTGCGCGCCTACGGGGCGCGCAGCCTGCGAGACCCGCGCCTGGTGATGCTGCTCGACCGCTACGCGACCTATACCGGCAGCGATCCGCGACAGGCGCCGTCACCGCTGGTCACGGTGCCCTTCGCGGAGCAGGAGTACGGGTCCTGGTACGTGCCGGGCGGGCTCGGCGAGATCGCGCGCGCGGTGCGCGAGCGTGCCGAGTCGCTCGGTGCGCGGGTGCACACGGGGGTGCGGGTCGCGCGGATCGAGCAGGCGGACGGGCGGGTGCGCGGCGTGGTGACGTCCGACGGCGAGCGGATGCGCGCCGACGTCGTCGTCGCCAACGCGGACGCCGCCTCGGCCTACGGGATGCTCGACGGCGAGGCCCCCCTGCGCACCCGGCTCGCCACGGCCGCGGCGCGCGTCCGGGTGGGACTCGCGACCCCGTCGCTCGGCGGGTTCGTGCTGCTGCTCGCCCTCGAAGGGCTGCCCGCGGAGCTGCGAGGGGTGCACCACCGCGTGCTGTTCGCCGAGGACTACGACGGGGAGTTCGACGCGATCTTCCCGTCGCTCGGGGCGCGCGCGGTGGGGGCGCTGGGGCGGGCCGGAGGACGGCTCGCGGGGCCTCCTGGCGGCGCGCGCGGCCCGAGGGCTCGCGTTGGTGTCGCGGCGATCGGGCGGCCGCGGCCGGTGCGGCGTCCGACGGTGTACGTGACGGCCCCCGAGGATCCTGCGGTGCTGCCCGACGGCGTGGCGGGTGCGGGTGCCTGGTTCGTGCTCGTGAACGCGCCGCGGCACGATCCGGCCCGCGGGTGCGACTGGCGCGCACCCGGCCTCGCCGACGCCTACGCCGACCACGTGCTGGCAGTCCTCGCCTCGCGCGGGCTCGACGTGCGGCCGTACCTCGTGAAGCGGTTCGTCCGCACGCCCGCCGACCTCGAGCGCGCGACCCTCACGCCCGGCGGCTCGATCTACGGGACGTCCTCGAACGGGCCGCTCGCGGCGTTCCTGCGGCCGGCCAACCGCGGCCCGGTCGAGGGCCTGCACCTCGTGGGCGGGTCCGCACACCCGGGCGGCGGGCTGCCGCTCGTGATGCTGTCGGCGCGGATCGTGGCCGAGATGGTCGGGCCTGCCTAGCGGCGACCACAGGTGCTCGTCCCGGGGCGTCCCGACGCACCTTGCCCTTGCCCGAGCGCCCGCAGCCGCCCCGATGGACCTCGAGCTGCTCTGGCTCGACGGGCGCAGTCAGCGACCCGGATGACGCCTCGAGAACGGCGTGTCCCGTGGGCTCTCCCAGCTCCCAGCTCCCAGCTCCTGGCGCCCTGCGCGGCCACCGTGGCGCCGATGCTGCACAGCCACAGCGCTGTTGCCCCACTGGCGCGGCCGGCGACCCGGATGGCGTCTCGGAAACGGCGTGATTCTGCGGATTCCCAGCCTCTGGCGCCTTGCACGGACACGGTGGTTCTGACGCTGCACAGCCACAGCGCTGTGGCTGTGCAGCGTCCGCGCCTCCCGGCTCGTCGTCGCCCGTCGTACCGCGACCCGCGTCGTGATCCGCGGATTCGTGCGGCTCCCGCGCTCCTCACCCCCGACAGCCCAGGGCTCGTCGCGGCCACAGCGCTGACGATGGGTGGCGACGTCATGCGAACCCCTTGATCGAGGCCAGGCTTCTATGGTTACCTACTCAGGTAACTAACCGGTGAACCGCGGAGGACTCGTGATCGAAGAGGGCCGGGCGCTGTTCCTGCAGATCGCCGAAGGGATCGAGGACTCGATCCTGGACGGCAGCCTGCCGGAGGAGACACGCGCACCCTCGACCAACGAGCTCGCCGCGTTCTACCGGATCAACCCCGCAACGGCCGCGAAGGGAGTGGGTCTGCTCGTGGACAAGGGCGTGATCTACAAGCAGCGCGGCATCGGCATGTTTGTCGCGACCGGAGCACGCGCGGCGGTCCTCGCCGAGCGCCGCGCGGCCTTCGCGGACAGGTTCGTCGACCCCCTGCTCGCCGAGGCGCGGTCGCTCGGGCTCGGCCCGGACGAGCTCGCGGCACTCGTCCGCGACCGCGCGGCATCGGCGGCCGCCGCCACGCCAGCAGGTGGTCCGACGCCGTCCACCATCCCCGCCCAGACCATCTCCGCCCAGACCATCCCCGCCCAGACCACCCCCGACTCCTTCGGAGGAGCGCGATGACCAGCGTGATCGAGGTCGAGCACCTCACCAAGCGGTACGGCGACACCCTTGCCGTCGACGACGTCTCCCTCGCCATCGAGAAGGATGCGATCTACGGCCTCCTGGGCCGCAACGGCGCGGGCAAGACCACCCTGATGTCCATCCTCACGGCCCAGGGCTTCGCGACCTCGGGCAGCGTAAGCATCTTCGGGCAGCGGCCGTACGAGAACGCCGCCGTGCTGCAGCGCATGTGCTTCGTCCGCGAGGGCCAGAAGTACCCCGACGACGCCAAGCCCGGGCACGCGTTCCGGATGGCCCGCCTCTTCTTCCCGAACTGGGACCAGGACGTGTGCGACTCCCTCGTCGCGCAGTTCCAGCTCCCGATGAACCGCACGATCAAGAAGCTCTCGCGCGGTCAGCTGTCCGCCGTCGGCGTCGTGATCGGCCTCGCCTCCCGCGCGGAGATCACGTTCTTCGACGAGCCCTACCTGGGCCTCGACGCCGTCGCGCGCCAGATCTTCTACGACCGCCTCCTCGAGGACTACGCCGAGCACCCGCGCACGGTGCTGCTGTCGAGCCACCTCATCGACGAGGTCGCCAACCTCCTCGAGCGCGTCGTCGTGATCGACGCCGGCCGGATCGTGATGGACGCCGAGACCGACGCCGTGCGCGACCTCGCGAGCACGGTGGTCGGCGACGCCGACGCTGTCGAGCGCTTCGTCGTCGGGCGCGAGGTCCTGCACCGCGAGTCGCTCGGCCGGGTCGCCTCGGTCACCGTGCTGGGGACGCTCACCGACGCCGACCGCCGCGCGCTCGCCGAGGCGAGGCTCGACGTCGCCCCGGTGTCGTTGCAGCAGCTCGTGGTGCGCACGACCCAGGCGGCGGCCCGACGGCGAGCGGCCGGGGACACCGAGGCCGGCGCCTGGGGGATGGAGAGCGCACGCGACGCCGCCGCGGAGGGCGCCGCCGACGGCGGCGCCACACCCGACACCACCCGCACCGCCGAGAAGGGAGCACTCCGATGAGTCGGACCGTGAACGTCGTGCGCATGCAGCTCGTCAACAAGCAGACGTTCGGCTGGGTGCCCCTGGCCATCCTCGTGGGCGCCCTCGCGGTCACGCTCGCGATCTGGGCGATGGTCCCGGACGGGGGAGCGCTGTACAGCGGCGGCGCGCAGGCGCCGTTCTGGTACTTCGCCGTCATCGGGGTGCAGGCCCTCACGCTGACGTTCCCGTTCTCCCAGGCGATGAGCGTGACGCGGCGTGAGTTCTACCTGGGCACGCTCCTGACGGCGGCGCTGGCCGCGGCCGTGCTCACGGTCGTGTTCCTCGTCGGCGGGTTCGTCGAGCAGGCCACGGACGGCTGGGGGATGAACGGGTACTTCTTCACGTTCCCGTGGATCTGGGACGCCGGCGCGCCGGTCGCGGCGGCGTTCTACTTCGTCCTCTCGATGCTGTCCTTCGTCGCGGGGTTCACGGGCGCGACGCTCTACAAGCGCTTCGGCGCCTTCTGGCTCGTCGTCGTGTCCGTGGGGCTCGTGCTCGTCCTCATCGCGGCCGCGTGGCTCGTCACGCGCGCCGGGGCGTGGTCGGACGTCATGGGCTGGCTGCTCACGAGCGGCGTGGGCGGGCTGACCGCGGTGCTCGCTGGGATCACGGTGGTGGTCGCGCTCGTCGCGTTCCCGTTGCTGCGGCGCGCCGTGCCCTGAGCGCGCTCGCGGGACTCGCCACGGTCCGCGCGCTCAGGGACGCCGGGACTCACGACCAGGGGATCGCGTCCGCCCCGTCCGCCGGCGGCGCGGTGTGGTTCCAGTGCTCCGCGGTCTGCAGCACCCAGAACGCGACAAACGCGAGCAGCAGCACGATCTCGAGCCAGAACGTCACGGGGAGCGTCTCGGGGACCGCGCCGTCGCCGCGCACGAGGAACACCACGATCGCGACGATCACCGCGGCCGCCATCGTCACCGCGATCCCGTAGTACCACCGGCGGTAGCCCCGCTCGGACATCCGCAGCAGGTCGGCCCCCGGCTGGGTGTTGCGGCCGTTGAGCCACACCACGGCGGTCAGCAGGGCGAAGAACCCGACGGCGCACACGTAGTGCGCGTGCATGAGGAAGCTCGTCCGGCCGAACAGGAACCATGCGCCGAGCGCCGCCCAGGCCAGCGTCGCGGTCGCGACGCCCCGCGTCGTGCGCGAGCGCCACGCCTGTCCGGCGCGCGCCGCCGCGAGCAGGCGCAGCCACACGTACCCGAGCGCTACGACGCCGAGCAGCCCGTACGCCGCCGCGTTGTTTTCCACGCCCGGCACGACGTCCGCCGGCACGCAGGCCACGCCGGGGTCGGGGCAGACGAAGTCGGCCGCGTCGACCGCCGGCAGGGTCGCGAGCACGATCGGCGTGGGCACGAACCCGACGAGCGGCACCAGCAGTCCCGCGAGGTCGAGCAGTCCGTTCTCGAGCCCCGGCCGGCCCTTGATCGCCACGAGCGCGAGCCCGACGGCGAGCAGCACCGACACGAGGACGCCTCGCACGGGCGAGTAGAAGGTCGCGGAGATCGAGGACGGGACGGCGCCGACCCGCACCGACTGCAGCACGACGGAGAAGATGAGCAGCAGCCCCGCGCCGACGAGCGCGACGCGCAGCGCGCGGTAGGTGTCCAGCGTCGCCTCGCTGGTCTCGGAGTGCCGCGGCGCGTGCGCGCCCGTCGAGCCGACCATCGCCTGCCTCCCTCGTCCACCCCGATCGTGCCCGGTGGGGCCGACATCCGCGAGGAGTCGCGGCCGTGCCGCTCGCCGTTTGCCCCCGCTTCCTGCGCACGCGCCGCACCCGCTATCGTGGCAGCGCTTCCACGGTGTCGACGTCCGGCCCCACCCGGTGAACGAAGGAGTTCGCAGATGACCACGTTCGGCCCCGACTTCCTCTTCGGCTCGGCGACGGCGAGCTACCAGATCGAGGGGGCGGTGGCCGAGGACGGCCGCGGCCCGTCGATCTGGGACACCTACTCCCACACCCCCGGTGCCACCGAGTACGGCGACACGGGCGACGTCGCGTGCGACCACTACCACCGCTGGCGCGAGGACGTGGGCCACATCGCCGCGCTCGGCCTGGACGCCTACCGCCTCTCGATCGCGTGGCCGCGCGTGCAGCCCACCGGTCGCGGCCCGCTCAACCCGGCCGGCGTCCGGTTCTACCGTGACCTGCTCGACGCGCTCACGGCCGCCGGCGTCCAGCCGCTCGTCACGCTCTACCACTGGGACCTGCCGCAGGAGCTCGAGGACGCGGGTGGCTGGGCCAACCGCGACACGGCGTTCGCCTTCGCCGACTACGCGCGCGCGATGGCCCAGGAGCTCGGCGATCGCGTGCACACCTGGACCACGCTCAACGAGCCGTGGTGCACCGCCTACCTCGGCTACGCCTCGGGCGTGCACGCCCCCGGCCGCACCGAGCCGGCCACCGCGCTGGCCGCCGTGCACCACCTCAACCTCGCGCACGGCCTCGCGGTCCAGGCGATCCGCGAGGTCCTGCCGGAGGCCCGCTGCTCGGTCACCCTGAACTTCCACGTGCTCCGCGCCGCCGACCCGGCCGACCCGGAGGACGCCGACGCCGTGCGCCAGATCGACGCCGTCGCCAACCGCGCCTTCACGGGTCCGATGCTCGAGGGTGCCTACCCCGAGGACCTGATCGCCGACACCGCCGCGATCACCGACTGGTCCTTCGTGCGCGACGGCGACCTCGCCATCGTGCACCAGCCGCTCACCGCGCTGGGGGTGAACTACTACTCCACGACGATGGTGCGCCGCGCTCCCGAGGGGGATGCGACGTCGGACAACTCCGGCCACCGCGAGTCCGCCGCCTCCCCGTGGGTGGGCGCCGACCGCGTCGCGTTCGTCCGCGAGCCCGGCCCCTACACCGCGATGGGCTGGAACATCGCGCCCGAGGCGCTCACCGAGCTGCTGCTCGACCTGCACCGGCGCTACCCGACGCTGCCGACCGTCGTGACGGAGAACGGGGCCGCGTTCGAGGACGAGGTCTCGCCCGACGGTCGCGTGCACGACCCGCGGCGGGTGTCCTACCTGCACGACCACATCGCCGCCGTCGCGGCGGCGCGGGAGCGCGGCGCCGACGTGCGCGGCTACTTCGCTTGGTCGCTCCTGGACAACTTCGAGTGGGCCTGGGGCTACGCGCGCCGGTTCGGGATCATCCGGGTCGACTACGACACGCTGGAGCGGACGTGGAAGGACTCCGCGCACTGGTACGCGCGCCTCACCCGCACCCGGGAGCTCCCCGCGGTCGACGACGTCGAGCCGTCCGTCCCCGTGGTCGGCGCGCCGCTGCGCGCCACCAGTCCCGCGGGGGCAGGCGCCGGCTCGCTCAGCGACCCAGGAGCGCGCGCAGCACGCGCGTGACGCCGCGGTCGGCGTTCGTCGGCGCACGGTAGCGCGCCGCGGCCGCCACGTCGGGGTGCGCGTCCGCCATCGCGTAGGACCACGTGGCGCGCGCCAGCATGCCGAGGTCGTTGGGGAAGTCGCCGAACGCCATGGTCTGGTCGGGCGACACCCCGAGCTCCGCCTGGAGCGTGGCGAGCGCGCGACCCTTGTCCGCCGTCGGGCTCATGACGTCGACCCAGACGCCCGCTGACGCGACCACGCGCGCGCCGGGGACCTCGCCGATGCTCCGCCCCACGCCTCGCTCGGCGCCGGCCGGGTCCCACACGGCGACCTTGAGGACGTCGTCCTCGACGGCCGCGAGGTCCGCGACCTCCTCGAGCAGCGGGTAGTACGGCCGCGACGCGGCGAGGAACTGCTCGGCCATCGCCTCGTCGTCGTGCACCGCGTCGAGCGCGACGTAGGCGCTGCGCAGGCCGCACACCACGATCCCGGGGTGCCCGCCCGCGCGGGCGTAGTCACGAGCCGCCGCCAGCACGTGCCCGACGGCGTGGCGCGGCACGGGGTCGACGGCGATCGGCTGGGTGCCGCGCGCCACGAGGGCGCCGTTCTCGGCGATGATCGTGCGCTGCTCGCCGGTCGGGCTGTCGTCGACCCCACCCGCACCGTCCGGCCAGACCGTGCGCCGGATGCTCTCGAGCTGACGCCCGCTGGCGGGGACGAGGGTGATGCCCCGCTCCGCGAGGGCGTGCTCGACGGCGGGGAAGTCGGGGTCCAGGCGCTTGTGCGGGTCGAGCAGCGTCCCGTCGAGGTCGACGGCGACGAGTCGGATGTCGGCGGGATCGGGGGTGGGGGTCACCCGGCCATTCTCCCCGGCTCCGTGCTCGCCGCCCCCGTGCCCTCCGGCCTCAAGCCCGCGGCCCGCGTCACCCGCCCCCGCGCCCGCAAGCCCGCGGCCCGCGGCCCGCGTCACCCGCCCCCGTGCCAGGGTGAGGGGGTGGAGATCCTCGTCGTCGCCGTCGTCGGCCTGCTGACGATCGCCTTCACCACCTCGCTCGCGCCGCGGCTGCGGATCGCCGCGCCGCTCGTGCTCGTGATCCTCGGGCTCGCGGTGAGCCTCATCCCCGCGGTGCCCGAGGTGACGCTGAACCCGGACGTCGTGCTAGAGGGCATCCTCCCGCCGCTCCTGTACGCCACCGCCGTCTCGACGCCGACCATGGACTTCCGCCGCGACTTCCGCCTCATCGGTGGGATGTCGGTGCTGCTCGTGGCCGTGAGCGCGGTGGCGCTCGGGTTCCTGTTCACCGCGCTCATCCCCGGTCTGCCGCTGGCTGCGGGCATCGCGCTCGGCGCGATCGTCAGCCCCACCGACGCCGTCGCCACCTCGATCGTGCGGGAGGTGGGCGTCTCGCCTCGGATCACCTCAGTCCTGGAGGGCGAGTCCCTGCTCAACGACGCGACGGCGCTCGTGCTGCTGCGCTCCGCCGTCGCCGTCGCGCTCGTGGGCCAGCGGGAGGCGGGCCAGGTGCTCGGCGACTTCGTCTGGTCGGTCGCGGTGGCCGTGGTGATCGGCGCCGTCGTGGGACGGCTCAACCTGCTCGTGCGCGCCCGCGTCTCGGACGCCTCGGCGAACACCGTGCTCTCGTTCGCCGTGCCGTTCCTCGCGTCGGTGCCGGCGACCCTGCTGAACTCCTCCGGGCTCGTCGCCGCCGTCGTGGCCGGGCTCGTGACGGGGCACGGCGCGGTGCACCACATCCGGCCTGCGCACCGCGCGGCAGAGGCGGTGTCGTGGCGCACGATCTCGCTCGTGCTGGAGGGGTCGGTCTTCCTCCTCATGGGCCTGGAGATGACGGCGATCGTGGCCGACCTGGGCGGTTCCTCGCTCGCCGTCACCGGGCTGTGGGTGGCGTTCGTCGGCCTGGTCGCCGTGCTCGGGGTGCGGCTCGTGTACGTGACCGCGGTGCTCGTGTCCCTCAACCGGCGTCAGCGGCGCAGCGGCGACCTGCGCGAGCGGCTCACGGCGATCGACTCCCGGCTCACCGAGCTGGAGGAGGCGGCCGCGCGCGAGCCGCACGAGGACGACCGGCACCGGCGTGGACCGCGGTCCTTCGCCTCGATGCGGCTGCGGGTCACCCGCAAGCAGTACGACCTGGACTACTTCGACGCCGCGCCGTTCGGCTGGCGCGAGGGCGGGGTGCTCACGTGGGCCGGCATGCGCGGCGTGGTCACGGTGGTGGCGGCGCAGACGCTGCCGACGTCGGTGCCGCACCGCTCGCTGCTCGTCTTCGTCGCGTTCGTGGTCGCGGCGAGCTCGCTGCTGCTTCAGGGCGGGACGCTCGGGCTGGTGGTGCGGCTGCTGCGGCCCGCGCGCGTCTCGCCCGAGGACCTCGCGGCCGAGAACGAGCGGCTGGACCGGCACCTGCGCGCCGCGGCGTTCGCCGCGCTCACCGAGGCGGCCGACCCGGAGGTCGCCGAGCAGATCCGCCGACAGGTCGGGCGCATCGCGCGGCCCGAGTCCGCCGCGCCGTCGCGCGCCCGGGTGCAGGAGGTGCGGCTGCACATGATCGAGGCGCAGCGCGAGAGCCTCGTGCAGGCGCGCGACGCCGGAGCCTTCTCGTCCGGCACCCTGACCCACGCGCTCGCGGCGCTCGACGCGCAGCAGATCGCGCTGGAGATGCAGCGCGAGGCGGACGTGCGCGAGGCCGAGGAGGAGACCGGCGAGGCTCCGGAGGACGTGCCCGACGACGGCGCCGCGCCCGACGGCGAGCTGTCCGACGGCGAGGCGCGCGACGGCGAGCTGCCCGACGGTGGGCTGCCCGGTGGTGGGCTGCCCGGTGGTGGGCTGCCCGGTGGTGGGCTGCCCGGTGGTGGGCTGCCCGGCGGCGCGGCCCAGGACCTCGCAGCACTCGACGACCCGGAGAGGACCACATGACCGACACCGACGAGGCGAGCGACGCGCGCGCCACGACCGTTCCGGGCGGCTCAGCCCGCCCCGCCGTGCCACCCGTTCCAGCCGCACCCCGGCGCGTCGGGGCGATGCTCCCGCGCGACCTCCCCGTCGCTCAGGTGCTGCCGTTCGTCCGCCGTGCGGAGGAGCTCGGCTTCGAGGAGCTCTGGGTCGTCGAGGACCTCGGGTTCCGCGGCGGGATCGCGCAGGCGGGCGCGGTGCTGGCCGCGACCGAGCGGATCACGGTCGGCCTCGGGATCCTGCCGACCGGCGCGCGCAACGTCGCGTTCGCAGCGATGGAGCTCGCGACGCTCGCGCACCTCTTCCCCGGGCGGCTCGTCACGGGCATCGGCCACGGCATGCCGGGGTGGATGCGCGACGTCGACGCGTGGCCCGCGAGCCCTGTCACCCTGTTGACGGAGTACACGACGGCCCTGCGGGCGCTGCTGCGAGGCGAGCGGGTCGCCACGCAGGGCCGGTACGTCACGCTGCACGACGTGCAGATCGGCGAGGTGCCGGACGTCGCGCCGCCGGTCGTGCTCGGCGTGCGCGGTCCGCGGTCGATGGCCGTCGCGGGTCGGGTCGCCGACGGCGTGCTGCTGGCCGAGCCGTCCCCGCCGTCCTACGTCGCCGCGGCGATCGAGCAGCTCGGCGGTCCGGTGGGCGCCGACGGCGTGCGGCGTGAGGTCATGGCGTACGACGTCGCGGCGGTGGCCGACGAACCCGAGGCCGCCTACGCCGTCGTGCGTCCCGCTCTGGCGTGGATCGGCGAGCCGGACTGGACGCCCCACGTCGCGCGCCTGCCGTTCGCGGCTGAGCTCGCCGCGCTGCGCGAGCGCGCCGGGTCGCCGCAGGCGTTCGGGGCCGCGCTGCCGTCGGAGTGGCTGGCGGACCTGGCACTGGCCGGGACGCCCGATCAGGTCCGCGCGGGCGTCGCGGCGCGGCACGACGCGGGTGCGACGAGCGTCGTCCTCACGCCCGTGGGCGAGGACCGGCTTGGCGCCCTGGAGACGTTCGCTCGCGTCCTCGGCACCTGACTTCGGGGATAGGACAGTGAGAGTTCGGCTAGCCTAACTCTCGTGCCCGAGCGCTCGACCTCACCCGCGCCCGCACCGCTGTCCGGCGGGGCCGGTCTCAGCCCCGATGCCGGCCTCGGTGCCGGTGCTGGCCTCGGTGCCGGTGCCGATGACGGCGTGAGCCGCGGTGCCGAGGCGTCTGCTCCCGACGGCGCGCCCGGTCGGACCCCGCGCGGCGGGTATGCCGCGCTGGCGCGGCTGCTCGGACCCGCGTTCGTGGCGGCCGTGGCGTACGTCGATCCGGGCAACGTCGCCGCGAACGTCACGGCGGGTGCGCGTTACGGCTACCTGCTGCTGTGGGTCCTCGTGGCCGGCAGCGCGATGGCCGTGCTCGTGCAGTACCTCACGGCACGCCTCGGCCTGGTGACGGGTCGCTCGCTCGCCGAGCTCATGGGGCAGCGCTACCGCCGGTGGCCGAGGCGCGCCGCGTGGCTGCAGGCCGAGATCGTGGCGGTCGCGACGGACCTCGCCGAGGTGATCGGTGGCGCCATCGCACTGCAGCTCCTGTTCGGCGTGCCGCTGCCGCTCGGCGGGGTGATCGTCGGGCTGGCGTCGATGGGGCTGCTGGCGGTGCAGACCCGTCGGGGGCAGCGCGCGTTCGAGGGCGTCATCGTGGCGCTGCTCGCCGTGCTGGCGGTCGGCTTCCTCGCAGGGCTGTTCGTCGCGCCGATCGACGCGGGCGACCTCGCGTCCGGGCTCGTGCCGCGGTTCGCGGGGCCCGACACCGTCCTGCTCGCGGCGTCGATGCTCGGCGCGACCGTGATGCCGCACGCGATCTACGCGCACTCGGCGCTCGCCCGCGACCGTCACGTCCCGCGAGACGCGCTCCGAGGCGCGGGCCGAGACCGCCGACTCGCCCAGCTCCTGCGGGCGACCCGGTGGGACGTGCTCGTCGCGCTGCTCGTCGCCGGCACGGTCAACGTCGCGATGCTCGTGCTCGCCGCAGCCAGCCTGCCCGGGCAGCCCGGCACGGACACGATCGAGGGCGCGCACGCGGTGATCGCGCAGGCGCTGGGCGCGGGGATCGGGACCGCGTTCGCCGTCGGGCTGCTGGCCTCGGGACTCGCGTCGACGGCCGTCGGGGCGTACGCGGGAGGTTCGATCGCGGGCGGCCTGCTGCACGTGCGGGTCCCCCTGGTGGTGCGCCGCGCGGTGACGATCGTGCCCGCGGTGGTGGTGCTCGCCGTCGGGATCGACCCGACGTGGGCGCTCGTGCTGTCCCAGGTCGTGCTGTCGCTCGGGATCCCGTTCGCGCTGGTCCCGCTGCTGCGCCTGGTGGCCGCGCGCGACCTCATGGGCGCGTGGCGGGTGACCGGCTGGCTGCTCGCGGCGGCGTGGGTGGTGGTCGCGCTCGTCGTGGCTCTCAACGTCGCGCTCGTGGTGCTCACCGTCGCGGGCTGAGCCTTTCCACGTCAGTCCCGAGCGACATACGGCCTGCGGCGCTGAGGACGCCTGGGTCGGGAGCGGCGGGGCCGGGGTTGTCTGCGTTGGGAGCGTCTGGGTCGGGAGAGCTCAGGCGGCCGTTTCCGGGCGGGGGAGTGCGTCCCACGTGCGATCCGTCAGCGTCCGCCCGCACAGCGCGTGGTCCAGTCGCGCTGCGAACGCTGGCGCCCGCACCTCGTGGAAGAGGGCCGCCAGAGCGGACAGTCGGGCCGTGAGCGCCTCCTCGACGCGCTCGGCGGCCCCTACGCCCGCCTCCGTGAGGTAGTGCTCTCGGCGCCGCGGATACAGCGACTCCGGCGTCCCGTCAGGTCTCACCCCGCCCTGCATCCACGCGGGCTTGGTCCGGAGCTCGCCGTCGACCAGGCCTAGCGAGCGCAACACCGCGAGCGTCTGCGACGTCGCGGAGTGCGTCGCACCCAGCGCCGCCGCGACGTCTCGGACGGCGGCTCCCGGGTGGTGGCGCAGGACGATCAGGGCGCGCGTGAAACGTGGTCGGAGTGCCGGGAGGTCGACCACGTCGCGCAGATCGTCGAGGGAGCGTTCGAGCGCCGCGAGCTGCTCCCACAGGGGCGTCCACGCCAGCTGCCCGACGGCGTGGCGCGGGCTCTCGGCGTCGCTCGGCCCTCGCGCGGCGGACGGTTGCGGTCTCCGTCCCGGCTTCGTCGTCATCGGTCCTCCCATCTTCGGTGGCTCCGGCGGGACGCGGGTGCGACGACCGTGCGAGCCTGCGCTGAGCGTGCGAGCCTGCGACGACCGTGCGAGCCTGCGCTGAGCGTCCAGCCTGCGCTGAGCGTCCAGCCTGCGCTGAGCGTCCAGCCTGCGCTGAGCGTCCAGCCTGCGCCGACCGTACGGAGTCGCCACCCGCCCGGGCGACCCCGCTGTGGACGGGCCCTGGATCAGACGCACCCCGTTCGGATGGGGACAACCGCGGTGGTGCCGCTCAACCACCGGGCGACTGACAGCGCTGTTACTCGACGGGTCGACTGAGAGCCCGCCGGACCGCCGCAGGAACCGCAGGATCGCGCCACTTTGTCGCCCGAACCGTGCGAGCTGCGATCGTTCCCCGTGAAGTGCACAGCCACAGCGCTGTGGCTGTGTAGTCGATCGAACGGCTCGGGCACTTCGCTCCTCGGCGCTCACAAGTGGCGGAATCATGCGACTGGTGAGCCGTCAAGGGTGCTGAAGGGCTGCGGAGGGCAGTGACAGTGCTTTCAGGCGCGGCTGTCAGGCGCGTCCGTGCGGGAGCGCGTCGGACAATCGCGGCCGCGGGCGGGCGCCACGGATGCAGCGAGCGTTGGCGCGCCGGCCGCAGGAGGCGCCAGCGCGTCCGCCTCAGCCCGCGTCAGCGCGTCCGCCCCAGCCCGCGCCAGCGCGTCCGCCCCAGCCCGCGTCAGCGCGTCGGACGTGGCCGGCGTTCGCGCGTCGGATGGTCGCGACCGCACGCTGGCGCGACGGACGTAGCCGGCCTCCGCGCGTCGGCCGCGGGCGGCTCAACTGAGCCGGTGGGATCCTGGGGCCATGTCCCTCGCCGCCCGGCTCGCCCTCGTCCGCACGCAGATCGCGGAGGCCGCGCTCGCCGTCGGGCGCGATCCGGCGGAGATCCGGCTGGTCGCGGTGAGCAAGACGTTCCCGGTCGAGGACGTGCGTGCGGCGCTCGAGGCGGGCTGCCGCGACCTCGGCGAGTCGCGCGCGCAGGAACTCGTGGCGAAGGCCGAGGCGCTCGCGGACCGGGACCCTGTCCCGCGCTGGGTCTTCATCGGGCCGCTGCAGTCGAACAAGGCGCGCGACGTCGCCCGCTACGCGCACGAGCTGCAGTCGCTGGACCGCGTCGAGCTCGCGGACGCACTGCAGCGCCGCCTCGACGCCGTCGACCGCACGCTCGACGTGCTCGTGCAGGTCAACACCTCGGGCGAGGAGGCCAAGTCGGGTGTGGCGCCGGACGAGGCCGTGGCGCTCGCCCGCGTCGTGGCGGCGCACGACCGACTGCGGGTGCGCGGGCTCATGACGATCGCGACGCTCGGTGGCGACGAAGCGGAGACCCGGCGCTGCTTCCGCGCGCTCGCCGAGACGCGGGAGCGACTGCGCGACGCCGCGATCGACGGCGTCGACTCTGCGGAGCTCTCGATGGGGATGTCTGCGGACTTCCCACTTGCGATTGCAGAGGGCGCCACCACGGTGCGCGTCGGCACCGCGCTGTTCGGGCGTCGCTGAGCGACCGTCGAGGCTCGGTCGGGGGCGTCGCTCAGCGACCGTCGCGGTTGGTCGGGGTCCTGCTGAGCACGCCCTTCCGCCCGGTCGAAGCCGTCGCTCACTCGAGGCTGACGAGCCAGTCCCGAACCAGCTCCACCACCCGGCCGTCGGCGGGGGAGTGGTTGCCCGGCACGACGGCGAACGTCACCGGTCCGGGCGCCTCGCCCAGGCGCGTGCGCAGCTCCTCGGGCGTCCCGAACGGGTCGGCCGCGCCCGACACCGCAAGGGTCGGGACGGCGACCTGTGGCAGGTGCGCGATCCGGAGCTGCTCCGGCCGGCCCGGTGGGTGCAGCGGGTAGGAGAGCAGCACGAGAGCCCCGACTGCGAGGCCCTGCGCCACCGCGACGGACGCCATCCGGCCGCCGAAGCTGCGTCCGCCGACCGCGAGCTGGCCGAGCGGGACGCCCAGCTCGGCCGCGAACGCGTACGCCTCGGAGACCACGTGCGCGACGGCGAGCTCCGGCTTCTCCGGTCCGCCCCGGCCGGCAGCTCGATTGGCGAACTCCGACCGACGCACCGGCAGGGGCGCCAGGCCGTGCTCGAGGGCGATGAGGGTGCGGTTGTCCCGACCCGCGCTCGCGCCCGGGTAGACCAGCAGTCCGGCGATCGGCATGGATCCGACCGTAGCCGCGCGGAGGCGTTGCTCCTGAGTGTGGCAAAGGTGCTACGGTAGCGCACATGTCCACGGCCACGGCTCGAGACCTGCGCAACCACACGGCGGACATCCTTCGACGCGTGACATCGGGCGGGTCGGTCACCATCACGGTGCACGGCGCCGCAGTGGCCGAGCTCCATCCCGTGAGTTCCTCTCGTCCCACGTTCTTCAGCCGAGCCGACCTGGTCGAGGGCCTGGGCGCCACCCAGGCCGACTCTGCCCTCCGGGAGACCCTCCGGCACTTGGCCGGCGACGGCACCGACGATCTCGACGACTCCCTTGCCCGGTAGCCCCGTGCCGAGGCCCGGTCTCCTCGACACCAGCGTCTTCATCGCCCGCGAGGACGGTCGACCTCTCGACGTCGATGCTCTCCCGGCCGAGTCCGCTGTCAGCGTGGTGACGATCGCGGAGCTCCAGGTCGGCGTGCTCTCGGCGCCGGACACCGAGGTGCGTGCCCGGCGGATGGCGACGCTCGCGACAGCGTCCCAGGTCACCCCGCTGCCGATCACGGTCGAGGCCGCCCGCGCGTGGGCGACGCTGCGGGTCCGGTTGGCGGAGGAAGGTCGCCGAGCGAACGTCAACGATCTGTGGATCGCCGCGATCGCTCTCGCGGAGGGACTCGACGTCGTGACGCACGACTCGGACTACGACGTCATCGCCTCCGTCGGGGGTCCCGGAATCGTCCGGGTCTAGCCAGGCTAGGTCGCGACGGAGCAGCCGGTCGTCCACCTCGGCCGCTCCGATATGACCCGGCCGCCACCCGCGGCGGCGCACAATGGCCCATGACCTCCCGCGCTCGCGTCGTGCTGCCCGTGCGGTGGTCCGACATCGACCTCTTCGGCCACGTCAACAACGCCGCCTTCCTGCGCTTCCTCGACGACGCCCGGTTCGCGGCCTTCCCGCTCATGGGCGTCGACGGCTCCGGCACCGTGACGGACGCCGTGCTCGTCGTCGTGAAGAACGAGATCGACTACCTCGCTCCGGTCCCCTTCACACCCGACCCGCTCGCCGTGGAGGTCTGGGTCAGCCGGGTGGGTTCGTCCTCGGTCGACTTCGGGTACGAGGTCACCGGGGGCGCCAGCGATCGCGGGACGCCCGTCGGCGCGGGCTCTGACGACGCAGCGCCCGACGCCGCGGCCCCCGACGGCGCGGCCCCCGACGGCGCAACCCGCGCCCGTGAGCCCCGCACCTACCTCCTGGCGCGGTCCCGCATGGTGCAGGTCGACCGCGCGAGCGGTCGCCCGCAGCCGTTCGCCGAGGACGAGCGTGCAGTCCTCGCCGCCCACACCGACGCGGAGCCGGTCCTGCGCGGCTGGTGACGGCGGGCCCCTGACGGCCCGCACCTGGCGGCCCACCCCTGACGGCAGATCCACGCGGGCGCGCGCCCGGCCGCCGGGTCGACCCACCCGATCGGGCGAGAAGGTCCGCCCGACCGGTCCTCGCCGTCGTGCGGGTGCGTCGCTACGGTGTGCTCACGACGTCGCCGTGCCCGCCACCGGGGGAGGTCGCATGGCCACCGCGATCCGCATCGAGGCGCTGCCCGCACGGCTGGGCGACTGCCTGCTCGTGGAGTGCCCGCGCGAGGGGACGCGGCCCTGGCGGATGCTCGTCGACGGCGGCCCGCCCGACACCTGGCCGCGCCTCGAGGCGCGGCTGCAGGCGCTGCCGGACCCGGCGATCGACGTCTCCGTCGTCACCCACATCGACTCCGACCACATCGGCGGGTTCATCCCGTTCGTGCTCAGCCCGCACGCGCGCGACGTGGGCGACTTCTGGTTCAACGGGGCGCGGCACCTCGTCCCGGCCGGGGAGATGCGCAGCACCGCGCAGGGCGACACCGTCGTCAGCGCGCTCACCGGCGCCACCCCCGGGCTGCGCGCGGCGCCACTGCCGTGGAACGTGGCGTTCGGCGGCGGACCCGTGCGTTGCCCCGACCCGCCCGACGCCGGCCGCACCGGCACGCCCCTCCCGGTGATCGAGGTCCCCGGCGGCCCGCGCCTCACGATCCTCTCGCCCACCCCGACGCGGCTGCGCGTGCTCGGTCGCAAGTGGAACGAGGTCGAGGAGGAGCTGCACCGCGGACCCGAGCTCGGCGTGGCCCCGCCGATGGCGCCGCCCCCGCTCGGCGACCTCGAGGACCTCCTGCCCGGCCCGACCACGCGCGACCCCTCGGCCCCGAACGGCAGCAGCATCGCGTTCCTGCTCGAGCACCGCGGCGCGAGCGCGGTGCTGTCCGGCGACGCGTTCGGGAACGTGCTGGCGCTCTCGCTGGCGATGCTCGCCGTCGAGCGCGGGAGCGAGAACGTGCCCGTGGACCTGGTCAAGCTGCCGCACCACGGCAGCGTCAACAACGTGCTCGCGGCGCTCGTGCAGGCGGCGCCCGCCCGGCACTACCTCGTCTCGACCAACGGCGACACGTTCAACCACCCCGACGATGCCGCGCTCGCACGGGTCGTCCTCGGCGCGCCCCGCGGCGCCGAGCTGTGGTTCAACTACCGCACGCCGCGCACGCAGCGGTGGGCCGAGCCCGCACTGCAGGCGCGGTACGGGTTCACCGCGCATCTCCCCGCCGCAGGCGCGGACGACGAGCACACCGGCGACGGCGAGCACGGCATCGTCGTGGAGCTTCCGGAGCGCACGTGACCAGCCCGCGCGGGTGGGGACCGATCCCCCCGGCCGACCCGTCCGGGGCGCCCGACGCGGCCCGCGCGTGGGGGCCGTTGCCAGGCGGCGCGGCCGCGGGCCCGACCGCTGCGACGGACCTTCACCACACGCCGGGCCTGACGCCGCGGGGCGCCATGCAGATGGTCCCCTTGGCGTCGCTCGTCAGCGAGGACCTGCGCGCCGTGCCCGGGCCGACGCTGCAGGCCGCACTGGCGAGGCTCGCCGTCGAGCCTCGTGACCCCGCCGCCCGGCGCGACGCCGTCGTCGCCGCGCTCCTGGCCGGCGAACCGCGCCGTGCGCTCGCCCTGCTGCGGTCCGCGGGGAGCGCGGACGCGGTACCGACCACCCCGCGCTGGGGGGCGCCGGCGCGCTCGTCGCTCTCCCCGCGTGTCGTCGCGGCGCTCACTGCGTGGGCGCAGCAGCTCGAGGCCAACTGGTACCCCGGCAACGTCGGAGGGGTGTTCCGACGGTTGGACGAGCTCAGCGTGGTCGTGCCCACCCCGGGCACTCCGGAGGAGGAGCTGCTCGAGCGCGTCGTCGCCCAGGGGCCGCCCGCCCTGCTCGCCGCGCGGGTGCTCGTCGAGGGCGCGGTGCGCTCGGGCGACCCGGTCCTGGGCCAGGTGCTCGGCAGTGCGCTCGGACAGCTCGACGACCTCGCCTCGTGGGCGTCGAGCCGCGGCGAGCAGTCGCTGGCGTGGTGGGCGGCGCTCGCGGGTGCCGACCTCCTGCGCCGCGCCCGGGACCCGGGCTGGTTCGACCGGCTCCAGGTCGCGCGCTCGTCGGCCGTCGACCCGGTCCAGACCTCGCTCACCTTCCTCGTCGAGGGCGACGCGTACGGCACACCCGGGTCGTCCGCGGAGGCGATGGGCTGGGACCTCGCCCCGCAGCCGACCCCACCGCCCGCCTTCGACCTGCTGGGCTCAGCGCGGTGCTGGGGAGCGGCCCGCGCGCTCCTCGGTGCGCGCCAGGACGTCCCGCGGCTGTCCGCCGCGATCGCGCTGCGGCACGCGCTGCTCGCGCGGGCAGCGGGCCGCGACGGCGAGCGCCTCGCCGAGCTCGACACCGCGCTGTCGTGCGCACGGGCCGCGGGCGACGGCGCGCTCGAACGCCTCGTCCTCGTGCACCGCGTGATCGCCGACGTCGACGCCGGGCGCCTCACCCAGCACGCCGTCGACCTCGGTGGTGGCTGGCGGCCGCCGACCACCGGGCCGATCGCCGACGTCGTCGCGTGGGGCGGCTCGGTCGGCAGCCGCAGCTGGTGCGTGGGGCTCTCGCTGCTGCTGGAACGGTTCGCGGGCTCCTGCTATGCCGGAGGCAGCCCGGCGCGCGGCCGGGTGGCGGCGACCGCGGCTGCGGTGGTGCGCGCCGTGGATCCGGACTTCTCCCCGCGCCAGGTGCTCGGTGCGATGGCGCAGGCGGACTCGGCATCCAACCTCGCGGTGAACGCGCAGCTGCGGCTCGAGCGCGCGTTCGGGTCGATGCTCTCCGCGCCGCCGGCGTCCGGCGCGGCGGCTCGCGTGTCCGCTGCTGCGGGGTCGGCTGCCGGCGACCGGACGCCGGCGCCCGCCGGCGCCTCGTCCGCGAGCGGTGCCGCGGCGGCGCCAGGTGCCGATCCGCCGACGGCGCCCGTGCTGGACGACGCGTTCGTCGCCGCCGTCGAGGAGCGCAGCAGCGCCGCGACCGTGCTCGTCGACGCGCTCAACCGCCGGCTGCGCGGGCCGTCCGCCGCGCAGGTCGCCGACCGCCTGACCCTGCTCCGCGACCAGGTGAGCGCCGTGGTCGAGGCGATCGACGCCGTCGTGCCTCCCGACGACGCGCCCCTGCCGGCCACGCCCGAGGAGCTGCAGCGGCGCTGGGCCGAGCTGACCGCGGGCGGCGTCGGGGCGGCGGACCCCGCGGCGATGCGCCTGTTCACGGCGCGGATGGTGCGGCGCTCGGCGCGCGAGGCGACCCGGCTCGCCGAGGCGCTCACGCCGCTCGCGTGCGCCGAGGTGGCGCTCGGGTCGGGGCGGCCGGACGTCGCCGAGCAGTACCTCGACGCCGCGGCGGTGGCCGCGGTACACCCCGACGCGCCCGCCTACCTGCTGCCCGTGGTGCTCGTCCGCTCGCGCCGCCTGGACCGGGCGCGCGAGGTCATCGCCGAGCGGGCGACGGCGGGCAGCCTGCCGCTCCCGGTGGTCGCCACGCTCGCGGCGGCGGCCGGCGACCACCAGCGGGCCGCCGCCGCGCTCCAGGCGATGGACGCCGCAGGTGCTGTCGGCCCGCTCACGTGGCAGGACGCGCTGCCGCGGGCCGAGGTCGAGCTCGCGCTCGGTCGCGTGGCGCAGGCGTGGGACACCGCGCGCGCCGGGGTCGCGCAGCTCGAGGCGTTCGTCGCCGAGCTCGTCCGGGACCCCGACCGTCTCGACGCGTGCGACCAGCCCGACGTCGCCGCGCTGTACGGGGTCCTGGCCCGGGCGGCGCTCGCCGTGGGCGGACCGCAGGCGCCGTCGCTCGCGCTCATGTCGGTGGAGCGGTTGCGGCTGCTCAGCGCCGGCGTGGGCGTCGAGGGCGACGGCGACGGTCGCGCACCCGGCGGCGGATCCGACGGCGCTCCCGACGCTGGTGCCGATGCCGACGGCGCTCCTGACGCCGACGTGACCCTGCACCGCTGGCGGCGCGCGGCGGCCGACTACTCGGTGGCGGCCGGTCGCGTCCTCGCGCGGGTCGCCGGAGCCGGCGTCGCGGACGACGCGTTCGCCGACCTCGACGCCGCCGACGCCGCGCTCGCCGGCGCCGAGCGCGACCTGGACGCGCGTCGTCCGGGCATCCTGCTGCGCCGTGCGGCACCGCGGCAGCCCGAGGACCCCGACGCGATCCGCGCGCGGATGCCGCCGGACACCGTGCTGCTGGAGTACCTCACCACGAGCGACGAGGTCCTCGGGTGGGCCGTGACGCGCGAGGGGGTGCGCACGACGACGACCCCGTGTCCGCGGCGCGAGCTCGCCGAGCTCACGCGTCGGCTGCACGCGTCGTGCGCGGCCGGGCACGCCGACCCGGCGGCGCTCGCGCAGGTCTCCGAGCTCGTGCTCGGGCCCTGGCGCGCGGAGCTGGACACGCACGAACGCGTGGTCGTCGTGCCGTTCGGATCGCTCGCCGTCGTGCCGTTCCACGTCCTGCGCACGGGCGGCGTGCCGCTCGCGGCGACGCACGTGGTGTCCTACGCGCTGCGCGCGACCGATGCGTTCGGGCCCGACGCCGAGGCACCGGTCCGCGCGCGACGGCCGCTCGTCGTCGGCGATCCCGCGTTCGACCCGGCCGCTCGGCCGGGGCTGCGGCGCCTGCCAGGCGCCGAGGCGGAGGCGCGCGCCGTGGCCGCCGCGCTGGGGCTCGGGCCCGGCGCGCTGCTGCTCGGGGACGCCGCCACCGAGGCTGCCGTCACCGCGCGTCTGGACGCGAGCGACCTCCTGCACGTCGCGAGCCACGGCCGGCTTGACGAGCTCTCGCCGTTCGCGTCCGCGCTCGTGCTCGCCGGACCGGACGAGCTGACGGTGTCCGAGATCGCGGGCGAGCGGTTCGGCACCGACCTCGCGGTGCTCACCGGGTGCGATACCGCGCGCGGCACCGCGACGCTCGGGGGGGACCTCGTGGGGCTCACGCGGGCGCTGCTGCGCTCGGGCGTGCGCCGCGCGATCGTCTCGATGTGGCCGGTCGACGACGTCGTCGCGCCCGTCCTCGTGCACGCGCTCTACCGCAGGCTGGCCGACGGCGAGCCACCCGCCCGCGCGCTCGCGCTCGCCGGGCGTGAGGTCGCCTCGCTCGACGCCGATGCGCTGCGCGGGGCGGCCCAGGGGCTGGGCGTCGACGTGGCGGAGCGGCGGGGCGTCCGGCGGGGTGGCGGGGTCGGCGCGGGGGTCGGCGCGGGAGCGGGCGCCGGGGTCGGCGCGGGAGCGGGCGCCGGGCTCGGGACCGGGACCCGTGCTGGGGTCGGTGCCGGGACCGCGCTGCTGCGCGGCCTGCTCGACGACCCGTCGCTGCGGGACGAGGACGAGCCCGAGGCGCTGGGCGGCGACGCCGAGCGCTACTGGGCGCCGTTCGTGCTGGTCGGATGAGGTCGCGAGAACAGCGGGAGGACGCGATGAGCGAGACGGTGGGTGTCGGTGGGCCGAACGTGGGAGGTGCGCGCTCGCCGTCGGGCCGCAACCTCGTGCTGTGCCTCGACGGCACGACGAACGAGCCGGAGAAGCCGTGGACGAACGTCGTGCGGCTGTACTCGGTGCTGCAGCGCGACGATCGGCAGCTCATCCACTACGACCCGGGCGTGGGCACGATGGGCTCGCGCGGCGCGTGGACGCGGCTCGGCCGGTTCTTCTCCAAGCTCGGGCAGATGGCGATGGGTCACGGGATCAAGGACAACGTCGAGGAGGCGTACGGCTGGCTCGTGGACACCTACGAGCCGGGCGACCGGATCTTCGTGTTCGGGTTCTCGCGCGGCGCCTACACGGCCCGGGCGGTGACGGGGATGCTCGCGACGGTCGGCCTGCTGCGTCCGTCGGCGCGCAACCTCGTGCCGTACGCGGTCAAGCTGTGGGCGAAGACGCCGCCCGACGAGGCGAGCCCGAAGCGCAAGGCGTACTGGGACACCACGCGGCGGTTCACGCGGACCTTCGGCCGCCCGACGGCGGAGTTCACCACGCGTTTCGAGACCGTCGAGCGCCAGGTGCGGTTCCTCGGCGTGTGGGACACGGTGAAGACGGCCGGCGTGTTCGGCTGGGCGGGCTGGCGGCCGGGGTTCGTCCAGGCGCGCTGGCCCTACACGCGCGACCTCGTCAACGTCACGACGGCGCGGCACGCCATGGCGCTCGGCGAGCGCCGGTTCCACTTCCCGGTGTCGCGGTTCGCGGCAGACTCCGCACCCACGCCCGCGGTGCTCAAGGACGGGACGCCCGTGGTGGCCCCGGGCCCGCTGCCGCGGCTGCAGGAGGTGTGGTTCGCGGGGACGCACGGCGACGTGGGCGGGGACGCGGAGGTCGCCGACATCGCGCTGGACTGGATGGTGCGCGAGGCCGTCGCGGCGGGGCTGCTTGTCGACGCGCGCAAGTACCGGGAGGCGATCGGTGTCGCCCGCGAGCGCGGCGGGCCCGACCTGCCGCCGTTGCCGCGCGAGCGCTGGTCGGCGCCGCTGCACGCGAACTCCGCCGTCTGGTGGGTGCTCGGTGGGTTCCGCTGGGGCACGCGCGTGGTGCTCGACGGCGACGACGTCCACGAGTCGGTTCTTGCGCGGCGGGACGCGACGGCTGGGTTGCCGGGGTCGCAGCGGTACGCGCCGCGGCTGCCGGAGCTCATCGAGGTGGTGCGGACGCGCTGAGCGGTCCGCTTTCCTGCGGGGAGGAGGCTTCCGCGCGCTCGGAGACTCAATAGCGATACATCGTTGACAGTCGGGTGAGTGGTGGCGCACGATATGTCGGTACCGATCGGACAGCCGATCAGACGATCCAAGGAGAACGAGATGCGTGACCACGACACGATGAGTCAGTACCCGGGTGAGCACCCGGAACAGGGCCCCCGACGCGGGGGCCGACCGGGACGGCGCGGCGGCTTCGCCGGCGGCCCGGGGATGCGGGCGTACGGCCCGCAGTCGGGCGACCCGCGCGGCGGGTTCGGACCCGACGACACGGACTGGGGCACCCCCGGTGAGCACGGTGAGCCCGGCGGCGAGGGGTTCGAGGACGTCCGTGACGCCGACGAGCGCGGTGGTCGCGGGCGCGACCGGGGCGACCGAGGCGACCGAGGCCAGCGCGGTGAGCGGGCCGGCCGCGGCGGGCGCCGCGGCCCGTTCGGCTTCGACCCCGAGGCGTTCGGCCCGGGGTTCGTCCCCGGCGTGGGACCGTTCGGTCCCGGCTTCGGCCCCGCCTTCGGCCCCGGTGCGCACCGCGGCTTCGGCCCCGGTGGGCGGGGCGGGCACGGCGGACCCGGGGGACCCGGTTCCCGACGTGGCCGCGCCCGCAAGGGTGACGTCCGGCTTGCGCTGCTCGCGCTGCTCGGTGAGGCGCCGTCCAACGGCTACGGCCTCATCAAGGGCATCGAGGAGCGCAGCGGTGGCGTCTGGCGCACCAGCCCGGGCTCGGTCTACCCGACGCTCGCCCAGCTGGTCGACGAGGGCCTCATCGCCCCGGTCGAGAACGGCTCCGGCGGCGGCGGCACGCAGTACACCGTGACCGAGGCGGGCACCGCGTACCTCGCGGAGCACGCCGCCGAGGTCGAGCGGATGTGGACGCCGGTCGAGGAGCACTGGGCCGAGATGGGCGACATCCTCGTCTCGGGCCGCAAGCTCATGACGGCGCTGCGCCAGGTGGCCTCCGACGGCACGGCCGAGCAGCGCAAGGCCGCCGCCGAGAAGATGGACGAGCTCCGTCGCGAGCTCTACCGGATGCTCGGCGAGTAGACCCCCGGTGGTCCGACGACCACCCGCTGCCGCACGGCAGAGCACGAACCCCGGCGCACGGCGCGCCGGGGTTCGTCGCGTTCCGGGCGTCCCGTTCGGTCCCGTCCGGCCCCTTCCGGCCGCTTCCAGCCCTCCTCCGCGAGCATGCGGTGGTGTGCTCGACGGGCGCGTTCGAGCTGCCAGGCGCATTCTCGGCGAACCCGGCCGGCTCGACCGATGAGTCCGTGCGCGCGAGCCGGTCAACCGGGGGAGCACCCGACACCGACGAGACGCAGGAGCCACGATGAGCGACCACCCCGCACCCGACCACGTGATCCGCGCCGACACCGCGAGCGACGCCGTCGTGCAGCTCGCCCGTGCCTACTCCGAGCGCGCCGGCGCGCTCGACGTCGACGCGTTCCTCACGCTCTACGACCCGGACGTCGTGGTCTTCGACCTCGCGATGTCGGCGTCGGGCGTCGGCCTGGACTCCTGGCGCCGCGGCGTCGAGTCCTGGTTCGGCATGCTCGAGCCCGGGCAGCGGAACATCGCCGAGATCACCGATGTCACCGTGCTCGGCGACGGCCCGGTCGTGGCCGCGCACGCCCGGGCGCGCTACGCCGTCGAGGGTGGCGAGGCCGGCGACGGCGAGGACGCCTTCGCGATGATCAACCGCCTGACGTGGGTGGTCCGCCAGGGCGACGACGGCGTGTGGCGCATCGTGCACGAGCACACCTCGGCGCCGATCGAGCTCGAGACCGGGAAGGCGATCTTCGGCTGATCGCCAGGGGCGTCAGTCGGCGTGCGCCGCGTGCACCGACGCGAGCTCGACGATCGCGGCGCGCAGCACGTCGGGAAGATCGGGCACGGTCGAGAGCTCCTCGACGAGCGGCACGCCCGACAGCCGCTGCGTCGCCGACCACGCCCGCTCCTTCGCGTGGAACGGGATCTCGGCGGCGTCGAGCAGCGCGAACGCGTCGTCGGCGAGCGAGTTGCGCCGGGGGCGGACGCCGCGCACGTGCAGGCGTACGCCGTCGCCCAGGTCGAGCTCGCCCAGGTCGAGCCGGAGCGCGGGGCCGAGGATCGCCGTCGGGTCCTCGGCGGCGAGCGATGCGGGAGCGCCCACCGCGGCGCCGCCGCCCACCACGGAGCCGGTGCCCTCGAGCGGTCCGTCGATCCGCTCACCCCCGGCGCGCGCCAGCTCGACGGCGTCCGCGCCGGCGGGGCCGACGAGGTCGACCGTGATCCGGCGTCGGGTCAGCACGCCCGGTCCGGTCGGCGCCGGGATGCTCAGCGTGACGTCGAGCGCGTCGTCGACGGTCTCCCACGCGAGGTCGAACCGCGTCTGCTGGCGGTCGTCCGCCGTGGGCGACCCCGCGCCGTCGTCCTCCACGAGCACGAAGGTGCCGCGCCCCGACGTCCCGACCCGGCCGGGGAAGACGCGCACCACGAGCGCCTCGGGGTTGCGGTCGACCGGCGCGAGGGGGTCGGCCGCGAGCGGGAGCACCGTCCCGGTCCGGGCGAGCACGGGGATCGTGTCGAGCCCGCGGTGCATCGTCACGCGGCGCCCGCCCGCGTAGGTGGCGCCGGTGAAGAGGTCGGTCCACTCGCCGTCGGGCAGCCAGACTCCCGTCGCGGCGAGGTGCGCCGACGGATCGGCGGGCGTGATGACGGGCGCGACGAGCAGGTCGGGCCCGAGCAGGTACTGGTCGCGGGCCTCGAGCGCCGCGCCGACGTTCGGGGCGTCGTGGTACATCGGGCGCACGACGGCGACGCCGTCCGTGTGCGCGGACCATGCGGCCGAGTAGAGGGCCGGGACGAGCAGGTGACGCAGCCGCAGGAACCGCGACATCACGGCCTCGGCGCGCGGGCCGAACCGCCACGGCTCCTTGGTGTTGAAGGCGCTCGCGGAGGAGTGCAGCCGGTTGATCGGCGAGAACACGCCGAACTGGTACCAGCGCACGGCGAGTTCGACGTCGCGCACGCCGAACATGTGGCCGCCGATGTCGTGGCTCCACCACGTGTAGCCGATGTTCGCGGCCGTGGCCGTGAAGTAGGGCTGGAACGCGAGCGAGGCCCACGTGGTGATCGTGTCGCCGGAGAAGCCGACCGGGTAGCGGTGGCTGCCGAGGCCGCCGTAGCGCGAGAACGTGAGGGGGCGGCGGCCCTCGGGGTGCTGCGGGGTCGAGCGGCCGGAGTCGGTGAAGTGCAGGTGGTTGAGCATCCACAGCGGGTCGAGGCCGGGAATGTTGGTGACGCCGCCGGACTGCCAGTCCAGCCACCAGAAGTCCACGCCCTCGGCCTCACGCGGGTGGTGCACGTGGGTGAAGTAGGCGTCGACGAAAGCGCGGTCGGTGATGTCGAACGGCACCGGCACGCCCGACTCGGGATCGAGGCCGAGCGCGCGGGCCACCGCGGGGTAGGCCTCCTCGTGCCGCCGGATGCCGTCGGCCGGGTGGACGTTGAGCGTGACGGCGAGGCCACGCTCGTGCAGCGCGCCGAGGAAGCGCGCGGGGTCGGGGAACAGGTCGCGGTTCCACGTGTAGCCCGTCCAGCCCGTGCCCAGCTCGGGGTCGACGTCCACCACGTGCCAGTCCATGTCGATGACGGCCACCGAGAACGGCAGGCCGCGGTCGCGGAAGTCGTCCATCAGCGCGACGTACTCGGGCTCGGAGTACGGCCAGTAACGGCTCCACCAGTTGCCGAGCGTGAACCGCGGCACCAGCGGGACCGGGCCGGTGAGGCGGTGGTAGTCCGTGAGCGCGGCGCGGAAGTCGCGACCGTACGCGAACAGGTACAGGTCGAGGCCGCCGCCCGTGCGCGGCTCGATCCAGCCGTCCTGCGACATGAGCACCGAGCCGGAGTCGTCCAGCACCGTGAAGCCGTGGGCGGCGAGCACGCCGGGCTCGAGCGGGCACGCGCCGTCGACCTCGTCGAGCGTGCGCGCCGTGCCGCCGAGGTTGCCGCGCAGCGGGAGCGTGCCGGGGATCTCCTGGCCGTAGCGCCACGTCGCGTAGTGCGCGTCGGGGGCGCCGCGGTGCAGCGCGACCGAGAGGCCGGCCGTGGAGAACCGCTCCTTGTCGTAGACGAGCTGCACGTGCTCGGTGCGGATGCTGAGGCGCTCGCCGTCGTCGTCGACGTCGAGCCACGGTGGGTCGAACGCGCGGCTCACGACGGCCTGCGTCGGGCGGTCGACGAACACGCCGTCCGGGTGCCACTCCATCCGGATGAGGCGGCTGGTCAGCGCCGTGAAGCGGTAGGTGGGGCCTGTGACGACGGCGTCGGGGTGGGCGGGCGCGGGGCGCCCGTCGGACATCGCGACCATGCCGTCCACCCTACGGGGCGGGCCTGGTGGTGCGGCGGCAGGTGCGATGCTGGGTCGTCCGCAGCGGGAGGCGTCCCGTCCACCACGGTCGAGGGCCGGCCGTCACGGGGTTCGCAGGACTGTGACCGAGTCCTGCCAGGCGGCCGACATCGCGGGTGCGAGCGCACCCACCGTCGCTGCCAGGACTGCGAGTATCGCGATCGCCGAGGTGAACTCGACGCTCACGTGCGTGCCGGTGACCTGGAGCCAGAACGACGTCACGCCCGTGCCCACCAGAGCACCCAGGACCGCGGCGGTCGTAGTGCGGCCGACCACGATCGTGACGACGGCCCAGCGGGGGGCACCGAGGGCGCGGCGGCGTCCGATGTCGGTGCGGCGGACGAGCGTGTCGGCGAGCACGACGACCGCAACGAGGAGTGTGCCGGCGCCGAGGACGAGGAGGAGCAGACCTCGGCCGAAGGAGGCGAGGTCACCCACGATCTCGCCGCGCAGCTCGGCAACGGTGACGGGGGAGCGAACCTGAAGCACCGTGGGTCGCTCGCGCCGACGAGGGCGAGAACCGCCACGCCAGCGCCCACTACACCCTCAACTGCGAAGGGCAGTTGCCCTCGCGCAACCGGACACCGAAGACCGCGGACTTCACATGACAGACTCTGACTTACCGAATGCCCTTCTCCAGGCACGAACAGGACCGTCGACAAGTCCCATCGTCCCAGGCCAGAGGGGCATTCGCGTCTCACGACCCACCCACCACACCGGCGGATCCGGGTCGAGAGACCTACGGGCGCGGGTCCTCCGGCAGCAGCCGCCGCAGCAGGTCCGCCAGGGTGGTGCGCTCGTCCCGGTCCAGCGGCGCGAGGAACGCCTCGGCCGACGTGCGCCACACCCGCTCGACATCGACGAGCACCGCGCGGCCCTCGGGCGTCGGGACGACCTCGACGGCGCGGCGGTCGGTCGCGCTCGGGCGGCGCTGGACGAGGCCGCGGTCCTGCAGGCGGTCGATCACCTCGGTCGCCGAGCGCGGCGCGATCCGCAGGGCGGCCGCGATGTCGGCGAGGCGGGGGGCGGGGGAGGGTGCGCCGTCGGGCGCTGACTGGGCCTCGGCGTCGGGCGCTGGCTGTAGCTCGCCGTCGGGCGCGTGCCGGCCGGGCCCGCGACCGCCGCCGTGTCCGTGACCGGCGACCGCGCGCAGGGCGCGCGCCTCGTGCGGTGTGAGGTCGAGCGCGGCGAGGCCGTCACCGGCGGAGCGGCGCAGGGCGCGGGCGACGGCGAGCACGAGGTCCGTCTCGGGGACGCCGGTGTGGCCGTGGACCGTCATGCAGCCGAGCCTAGGGTCGGCGGACCCTGGCCGGGACGGGTCAGAGCATTGACACTCTGCCTCATTGTGAGGTAACCTCAGGATATATCTCCCGAACGATGACACGTTCCCACACTCGAAAGCCTGGTGATGCGCCATGACAGCGCCCACGATCCCGACCTCCTCCTCTCCCGCGTCCCACGCCCCCGGCGTCTCGGCCGGCCCTCGCTCCGGCGGCTCCGGCGGCGCGCACGGCGGCCCCGGCCGCGGCAACCCGATGACGCGTGAGCCGCTCCGGCGTGATCCCGCCGACCTCGCGCAGCTCCGAGCGCACCCCGTCTCCTACCGGCGGATCGCCAGACTGTTCGCTCCGCACCGGGGGCGGCTCGCCGTCGTCGTGCTCCTCATCGTCGCGTCGTCGCTCATCGGGCTCGCGACGCCGTTCCTCACCAAGGCCGTCATCGACGACGCCCTGCCCCACCAGGACCTCGCGCTGCTGGTGCGGTGCGTGCTCGCGCTCGTGGCGGTCGCCGCGGTGACCGCCGTGATCGGGGTGCTGCAGACGTGGCTCGCGACCGGGGTCGGGCAGCGCATCATGCACGACCTGCGCACCCGCCTCTTCGGCCACCTGCAGCGCCAGGACCTCAACTTCTTCACCCGCACGCGTGCGGGTGAAGTGACGAGTCGGCTGACCAACGACGTCGCCGGCGTGCAGGGCGTGGTGACCTCCAGCGCGACGTCCGCCGCCGCCAACGTCACCACCGTGATCGGCTCCCTCGTCGCGATGCTCGCGCTGAGTTGGCGCCTCACGCTCATCTCGCTGCTCGTGCTCCCCGTCGCGATCGTGGTGAGCCGCAAGGTCGCGGCGCTGCGCCGTGACGTCACCGCGCGGCGCCAGGCCGCGCTTGCCGACCTCAACGGTCAGGTCGAGGAGTCGCTGTCGGTCTCGGGCGTGCTGCTGTCCAAGACGCTCGGCTCGGGCCCCTCGCTCGCGTCCCGCTTCACGGAGGCGAGCCGCGGGATGCTCGGCCTCGAGGTCGCGGCGCAGCTCGCGGGTCGGTGGCGGATGGCCACGATGACCGTGGTGTTCGCCGCGATGCCGGCGCTGCTCTACCTGGCCGCCGGGCTGCCCGCCACTGCCGGTGGCATGACGATCGGCACGCTCGTCGCGTTCACCGCGCTGCAGGGCGGGCTGTTCCGGCCGCTGCAGGGGCTGCTCGACGTCGGCGTCCAGCTCACCGCCTCCACCGCGCTGTTCTCGCGGCTGTTCGAGTACCTCGACCTGCCGGTCGAGATCGACGACCCGGCCGACCCGGTGCCGTTCCCCGCGGACCGGGTGCGCGGGTCCGTGACGTTCGACGACGTCACGTTCCGCTACCCGGGCGCCGAGCGCGACGCCGTGTCCCACGTGTCGCTGGCCGTCCCGGCCGGCGGGCACCTCGCGCTGGTCGGGGCGACGGGATCGGGCAAGACCACGCTGTCCTCGCTCGTCCCGCGGTTGCACGACGTCACGTCCGGCGCCGTGCGGATCGACGGCGTGGACGTGCGCTCCGTGCGGCTCGCAGACGTCGCCGCGGTGGTCGGCGTCGTGTCGCAGGAGTCCTACCTGCTGCACGCCACGGTCGCGGAGAACCTGCGGATGGCCAAGCCCGACGCGACCGACGCCGAGCTCGTGGCGGCCGCGCTCGCGGCGCAGCTGCACGACGTGATCGCTGCGCTTCCGCAGGGGTACGACACCGTGGTGGGCGCGCGCGGGCACCGGTTCTCGGGCGGCGAGCGGCAGCGGGTCGCGATCGCCCGGACCTTGCTGCGGGACCCGCGGGTGCTCGTGCTCGACGAGGCGACCTCGGCGTTGGACAACACGACCGAGCGGGCCGTGCAGGTCGCGCTGGACGCGGCCCGGGCGGGGCGCACGACGATCACGATCGCGCACCGGCTCTCGACGGTGCGCGACGCGGACGTGATCGCGGTGCTGGACGGCGGGCGCGTCGTCGAGCACGGCTCGCACGCCGAGCTGCTCGCGCGGGGCGGCGCCTACGCGCGGCTGGTGCGGGACGCGGGCACGACGGCGGGGCTCACCGCCGCCTGACCCGCCGGGCCACCCTCGCGAGAGGACGAAGATCACCTCGCGGAGAGGGCGGCCTCCACCGCCGCGATCTCGTCCGCGGAGAGGTCCGGCGCCGACGCCGCGGCCACCGTCCCGAGCAGCTGCTTGCTCGAGGACGCCCCGACGATCGCCGACGTCACCCGGCCCCCGCGCAGCACCCACGAGATCGCGAGCTGCGCGATCGTCTGCCCGCGCCCCTCGGCGATCGGCCCGAGCGCGCGGACCTTCGCCAGCCGCTCGGGCGTGAGGTGCTCGCTGCGGAAGTACCGGCCGTCGTGGCCCGCGCGGGAGTCCTCCGGCACGCCGTCGAGGTATCGGTTGGTCAGCAGCCCCTGCTCGAGCGGCGAGAACACGATCGAGCCGACCCCCTCGGCGTCGAGCACGTCCAGCAGCGAGCGCTCGTCGGCGGAGTCGTGCGCGCCGGGCTGCTCGATCCAGCGGTCCAGCATCGAGTACCGCGGCTGGTGGATCGTCAGGGGCGTGCCGAGCTCGCGCAGGATCGCGGCGGCGCGGGCGGTGTCGGCCGCGTTGTAGGACGAGATCCCCACGTACAGCGCCTTGCCCGCGCGCACGATCGCGTCCAGCGCGCCCATCGTCTCCTCGAGCGGGGTGTCGGGGTCGCGACGGTGGCTGTAGAAGATGTCGACGTAGTCCAGGCCCATCCGGCGCAGCGACTGGTCCAGCGACGCCACGAGGTACTTGCGCGACCCGCCGTCCCCGTACGGACCGGGCCACATGTCGTAGCCCGCCTTCGAGGAGATGACGAGCTCGTCGCGGAACGGGCGCCAGTCGCGCGCGAGGTGCTGGCCGAAGTTCTCCTCCGCGGCGCCGTACGGCGGGCCGTAGTTGTTCGCGAGGTCGAAGTGCGTCACCCCGTGGTCGAACGCGGTGCGCAGGATGTCGCGCTGCGTCACGCGGTCGTTGGCGTCGCCGAAGTTGTGCCACAGGCCGAGCGAGACGCGCGGCAGGCGGAGACCCGAACGCCCCGAAGGCGAGTACGCCATCGCGAGGTACCGGTCGGGGGCAGGGGTGTAGGCAGGGAAGACGTCCACCCCGACATGCTAGGGACGTTCGGCCGCGGCACGCGTGGGCCGTGCCCGACGGCGAGCACCCGTCCGCGCATCGGCTCGGCCGCGGCGGCGCGCCGGTCAGGACTGCGTGACCCAGACCCCGACCGCCGTCGCGGCGAACGCGACCAGCACGAGGCCGAGCCACAACCGCTCGCGGATCGTCATCGGCCCGGGGGCCCGCGCGTCGTCGCCCTCGTCCCCATCGCGCTCGCGGGCGGCAACGTCAGGCTTCCCGTCGGCGGCCGGGTCCTCCGACGGCGTGTCCCCCGCCTCGGCGGCACCGCCCGCCACGTCAGCCGACGGCGCCGCGGCCGACGCCGACGCGACGGCGACGTCGTCGCCTGGCTGCGCCCCGCCGTCGGACGCGTGCGCGGCGTCGACCGGACGTCCGGCCGGCTCGGTCGCCGTCGGCGGCGCCGGAACCTGCCCCGGCTGCCACGCGGCGAAGGACGCCTCGAGCACCGCGCGCGCCTGGTCGGTGAGGTGCTCGGGGGTGAGGTCCGCGCCGAGCGTGAGCACGCCGTCGGGCATGTGGGGGGAGGCGCCGTCGGCAGCAGCGAGCTCGCCCTCGTCCCGCGGGACGACGTCCAGCACGATCGCGGTCACGTTGTCCCGCGTCCCGACCTCGAGCGCGAGCGCCACCAGCCCCTCCGCCGCCTCGTGCGCGTCCCCGGACGCGAGCACGGGGGCGAACGCCTCCTCGGTGACGTAGTCCGAGAGCCCGTCGCTGCACAGCAGGATCCGGTCCCCGACGGCGACCTCCGCGGTCCGGCCGACGTCGGGCAGGTCGTCGCCGGTGTCGTCGATGGAGCGCAGGATGACCGACCGGAACGGGTGGTTGCGGACCTGGTCCGGGCTCAGCCGGCCGGTCTCGACGAGCCGCTGCACGTGCGTGTGGTCGGTGGTGAGCTGCGTGAGCACGCCGTCGCGCAGGCGGTAGATCCGGGAGTCGCCGATGTGCACGAGCTTGATGCCGGCGGGGGTGTCGGCGAGGGCGACGAGCGTGGTGCCCATGCCGGACATCTCGGGATCGGCGTGCGACATGGCGCGCAGGGTGTCGCGCGCGTGCTGCACCGCGTCGGTCAGAGTGACCGCGGCGAGCCGCCCGCTGCGCGCCAGCTCGGTGAGGGCCCGCATCACGACCGCCGAGGCGACCTCGCCCGCCGCGTGCCCGCCCATCCCGTCCGCGAGCGCGACGAGGCGCGCGCTGACGAGCGCGGAGTCCTCGTTGTTGGTCCGCACGGTCCCCAGGTCGGTGGCCGCGGCGGCGCGGAAGGAGACGGACATCCTCGCCATTCTCCCCTACACCAGGTTGCGCTTCTGCAACCAGCGCAGCGCGAGCCAGCCGAGCGGGACGCGGATCCAGAACGTGAGCAGCCGGAACACGAACGCGCTCGCGAGCGCGGCCGCCGCGCCCACGCCGGCCGCCCGCAGGCCCGAGCTGAGCGCGAGCTCGACGGTGCCGATGCCGCCCGGGGTCGGCACGGCCGACCCGGCCGCGTTGCCGGCCAGGTAGACGATCGCGAGCGACGTGAGCGGGATGCTCTCGCCGAACGCCGCGAGCGTGCAGCCGAACGCGGCGATGTAGCCGACGGTCATCACGAGGTTGCCGCCCAGACCCATGAGCAGGCGGCCGGGCTGTCCCACGACCCACACGAGCCGCGGCCAGATCTGCTGCAGGGTGGGCCGGATCTTCGCGAACACCCACGTGCGCACGCGCGGCAGCAGCAGGCCGACGCCCACCGCGGCCGCGATCGCCGAGACCCCGATCACGACGGCGCCCGACGGCAGCGTGTCCAGCGCACCGGAGGAGCCGGTCACCAGGGCGATCCCGATGAGCAGCAGGATCGTCGTGACGAACTGGGAGACCTGCACCAGCGCGACCGTGGCGACCGCCATCGGGGTGTCGAGCCGGTTCTTCTGCAGGAACCGCAGGTTCATCGCGGCCGGCCCCACGCCGGCGGGCGCGACCAGCGCGACCACCGAGGCCGCGATCTGGACGAGCGACGTGCGCCAGAGCGACAGCCGGACCGGCGCGAACGCCACCAGGCCCATCGCCGAGCCGACGTAGGTGAGCAGGCCGAGCACGAACGCCGCGGCCAGCCAGGCCGGGTTCGCCTCCTGCACGTACTCGACCATCTGCTGCAGGTTGAACGACGTCAGGACGAGCCAGCCGGCGACGGCGGCCACCGTGACCGTGACGATCGTGCGCACCGAGAACCGGCGCATCTGCATCGGCTGGACGTCCGCGACCGTCGGGATGACGCCGACGAGGATCTCCTGGACCTCCGCGAGCACCTTCTTGTTCTTGCGGGCCTCCGCGCGCGTGCGCTCGGGGAGCGCGACGGGCTGCAGGATCGGCGCGATCGCGATGAGGTCCTCGCGCGTCAGCGTGCGCGCGGCGCTCGCCATGGCGCGCTCGGCGCCCACCCGCAGGGCCAGCAGCGCCAGCAGGTGCGCGAGGTCGAGCCTCCGCGCGAGCTCGGGGGAGGACACCTCGCCCTGGGTCCAGCCGGTCAGGAGCACCTCGTCGTCGGCGTCGAGCAGGATCGCCTGGTCGTCGAGGTTGCGGTGTGCGAGGCCGGCGGCGTGCGCGGCCCGGACCTGCGCCCAGATCCGGTCCAGCACCTCGTCGGTGAGGTGGCGCGTCTGCACGTCGGCGAACGTGCGCGTGCCCGAGACGTGCTCGGACACGAGGATCGCGGAGTCCTGCTCGGTGGTCAGCCCGCGCAGCGTGGGCGTCCGCACGCCCGCGGCGTCCGCGGCGTAGGACATCAGTGCGGCGCGCTCGACGGCGGCGCGCAGCGACACCACCGTGCGGGTGCGCAGGCCGCGCAGGCGGATCGCGGACCAGAACGCGGCGAGCGCGCCGACGACCTGCCGGTCGCCGTCGAGCACCCCGACGTCCCAGACGCGGCCGGAGGAGTCGCGCACCGAGTAGATCCGGTTCTCCCCCTCCTCCTCGCCGATCACGGCGGTCGCGGTGCGCAGCGGCGGGCGGCCGCGCTCGGCGGACGTGGACCGGGTGCCGTGGGTCGTCTGTGCCTGCGTCGCGGCGGGCGGGATCTCCTCGGTGATCACGGGGATCTCGGAGGAGAAGTCCCACGTCGTGGTGAGGCGTTCGCGGGCGCTCGCTGCCGTCGTGGGGCCGGCCGCGGCGGCGTGCGGCTCGTTCGCCGGCGCGCCCACGACGGCGGGGCGCGCCGCCGCGGTCGGGTCGCCCGTGCCGTGGCTCGCCTCGCGCAGGGTCGCGTCGTGCGCAGGGGCGCGCTCGCCGTCGGGCGCGTCCTCGTGCTGCTCACCGCCGGCCCACGACGCGGACTCGGGTTCGCCGTCGGGCGCGAGGTCGGCGGACACGCCGCTGTCGGTGACGTACCCGATCGGGTCGTCGGTGACGACGACGACGGGCTCGGCGCCCTCGATCGGGCGCCCGTCGATGATGCGCAGGACGCGCACGGGGTCGATGCCGCAGCGGCGCAGCGCACCGACGAGGTGCTCGCCGTAGGCGCGGTCGCCGAGCACGCCGGTGAGGTACCGCGCCGCCATCCCGACCGTGCGGCCCACCAGCACCGAGGTGAGGGCGCCCGGCAGCGTCATGCCGTTGCGCAGGACCTGCAGCACGAGCGTGACCCAGAGCAGGTTCCAGGTCCACGCGACGAGGCGGCGATGGTCGGTCGAGCCGGTGACGGTGAGCAGCGCGGCGAGCGCCGCGATGCCCGGGACGAACGAGGTGCGCGGCGTCGTGACGGTGGTGACGCCGTCGATGAGCGCCTGCGAGCCGAACGTCGTCAGGGCCCACATCGCGGCGACCGTGAGCAGCGCCGCGATCGTCGCGGCGACGATCGCCTCGAGCACGAGCCGCGGCTGGCGGCGGATCAGGCGCTCGACGACGACCGCGGCCGGCAGCAGCACCGTCACGACGCCCTCGAGGAAGTTGACCGGGGCGAGCAGGACGGCGCGCAGCGCCGCCGGCAGCGCGTTCTGGACGTCCTGGGTCACGCCCTCGGTCGTCGCGTGCGCGAAGACCGCGAGCAGGAGCACGACGGCGATCCCCACCACCGCGACGACGGCCGCGACCAGGTCGCCGGGTCGTCGCAGGCGGTAGACGGGCAGGTCGAGGATCGTCACCTCGCGCTCGGGCGCGGGTGCGCCGGTGGAGAGCTGCGGGAGGCGACGCACGATCTCGGCGGTCTCGCGCTCGAGCGGGGGTTCGGGGGTGGTGGGCGCGTCGGGGTCCGCGTCGGCGTCCGCGTCGGGCTCCGAGCGCTCGCCGGCGGCGTCGGCCTGGGGTTCGGGCTCGCCCCGGGGCTCGGGCTCAGGCTCAGGCTCGGGCTCGCTGATCGCCCCGCCCTGGGGCTCGGGCTCGGGCGAGTCCTGCGGGTCCGGCTCGGTCTCGGCTCCGGGAGAGGTGGGCGTGGTCGCCGACGGGTCGCTCGCCGTCGGGCGCCGGACCGAGGGGTGCGAACCGGCGGCGCCGATCGACGCCTCGAGGGCGGCGCGGTCGAGCCGTTCCGTCGGCTGGTAGCCGGGGACGCCGGAGGTCCGGTCGCTCTCCGGCTCGTGGCTCACCCTGGTGAGTGTAGGTCGGCGTCTCCTCGCGCCGTCGGAGGCGACCGTGGACCGCGGTGCGCGGCGGACTCAGGCGAGGCCGAGCGCGGCGAGCCACGCGTGCGGGGCGAGGGCGTAGCCGACGAACGCGACGACGTCGATGAGGGTGTGGGCGATCACGAGCGGCAGCACGCGTCGGCCCCAGGACGGCACGAGGTAGTACCAGGCGAACAGGACGCCCATCGCGACGTTCCCGATCGCCATCCCCGGTCCCTGGTAGAGGTGGTAGCTGCCGCGCAGCAGGGCGCTCGCGACAATGATCGCCACGACGCCCCAGCGCAGGTCCCTGAGCCGCTCGACGAGGTAGCCGACCACGACCGTCTCCTCGAGGAAGGCGTTCGCGAGGGCCGCGAGGACGAGCACCGGCACGGTCCACCAGAACGCGCCGAGCGCCGCGGGCTGGACCTCGACGGTGATGCCGAGTGCGCGACCGGCGAGGTAGACCCCGAGTCCGGGGATGCCGACGGCGGCGGCGAGGCCGATCCCGTGCAGGAGGTCACGGCCCGGCTGCGCGAACGTGAGCCCGATGCGCCGCATCGCCGAGCGCCCGTTCGCAGACAGCAGGTAGAGCGCCAGCAGGGCGGGCAGGGCGAGGAAGACGATGCGGCGCAGCTGGTACAGGAGGTCGAGCCACGGGCGCGCGTTGATCGTGGTGTTGATCGCCGCGGTCTGCTCGCCGAGGGGCACGTCGATCGTGTAACGGTCGACGAGGTTGAGGATCGCGTAGGTCGCGCTGCCCAGGACCGTGACGCCGAGGACGAGCCAGACCTCGTAGGTCCAGCGGCGGCGCTGCGCCCCGGTGGACGGCCCTGGTGCCAGCGCGGCGAGCGCCTCTCCCGGTGGCACGGCGACCCCGCGCGCAGGCGCGCCGTCGGGGGAGGGTGGGCTCGCCGTCGTCATGCGTGGGTTCTACCACTGTCGACTCGACGTCGCCTGGATGCGCCCCCCGATCCCGACCCCTCGCGAGAGGACGAGGATCCTCTCGCGAACGGACGGAAACCCTCTCGCGAAAGGCTGACCGGCGTCAGGGGGCGCGGCGCAGCCGCAGCGAGTTGCCCACCACGATCACCGAGCTGGCGGCCATCGCCGCACCCGCGATCATCGGGTTGAGCAGTCCGAGCGCCGCGAGCGGGATCGCCGCGACGTTGTACGCGAACGCCCAGAAGAGGTTCTGCTGGATGATCCGCAACGTCGCGCGGGACAGGGCGATCGCCGTCGGCGCGGCGCGCAGGTCGCCGCGCACGAGCGTGAGGTCGCTGGCCTCGATCGCGACGTCCGTCCCGGTGCCCATCGCGAGCCCGAGGTCGGCCTGCGCCAGGGCGGCGGCGTCGTTGACGCCGTCGCCCACCATCGCCACCACGCGCCCCTGCGCCTGCAGCCGCTGCACCTGCTCGACCTTGCCCTCGGGCAGCACGCCCGAGACGACCTCGTCGATGCCGACCTCCGCCGCGACCGCACGCGCGGCCGCCTCCTGGTCGCCCGTGAGCAGCACCGGCGTGATGCCGAGCGCCCGGAGCTCCTCGACCGCCTCGCGCGACGTCGGCTTCAGCGCATCGGCCAGCGCGAGCACGCCGCGCACGATCGGCGCGCCGGCGCTCGCGCCGGAGGCGGCGTCCGCCCACGCGACCACCACCGTGGTCGCGCCCGTGGCCTCGAGGCGCGCGACGGCGTCGCGCACCGCGTCGGAACGGGACGCGTCGGCCACGGCGTCCGTACCCGACCCGCCGCCCTGTGCGGCGACCCACGAGGGCCGCCCGACCACCACGGGCAGCGCGACGCCGTCCAGCGTGACGCTCGCGCGCACGCCGAACCCGGCCTCGTTGCGGAAGTCGGTGACCTCGGGCAGCGCGCGCGAGGCGGACCCCGACTGCGTCGCGGCCGAGCGCGCGGCCGCCGTGATCGCACGCGCGATCGGGTGCTCGGACGAGGCCTCGACCGCGCCGGCGACGGCGAGCACCACCTCGGGCTCGGCGCCCTCCGTGGGCACGACCTCGGTCAGGCTCATCCGGCCCTGCGTGAGCGTCCCCGTCTTGTCCAGCACGGCGACGTCGACCCGGCGGGTCGCCTCGAGGATCTCCGGACCCTTGATGAGGACGCCGAGCTGGGCGCCCCGACCCGTGCCGACCAGCAGCGCCGTGGGCGTCGCCAGGCCGAGCGCGCACGGGCACGCGATGATGAGGACGGCCACGGCGGCCGTGAACGCCGCCTGCACCTCGCCCGTGTCCAGGCCGCCGGACGCGGCCCCGACGGCGAGCCACACCCCGAGCGTGACCAGCGCGATCGCGATCACCACCGGCACGAAGACGGCCGAGATGCGGTCCGCGAGCCGCTGCACCGGCGCCTTGCCGGTCTGCGCACGGGTGACGAGCCGGCCGATCCGCGCCAGGGCGGTGTCCTTGCCCACGCGCGTCGCGCGCACCAGCAGCGCGCCCGCGGTGTTCACGGTCGCGCCGGTCACGGCGTCGCCCGGCCCGACGTCCACCGGCACCGGCTCACCCGTGAGCAGCGAGGCGTCGACGGCGGACGTGCCCTCGACCACCTCGCCGTCGGTCGCGACCTTCTCGCCCGGCCGGACGAGGAACAGGTCGCCGACGGCGAGCGACGCCGCGGGCACGGAGCGCTCCGTCCGCGCGCCGTCGGGTCCGACGAGGACGAGCGTCGCGTCCTTCGCGCCGAGCTCGAGCAGCGACCGCAGCGCGTCGCCCGAGGCGCGGCGCGCGCGGAACTCCGCGTACCGCCCCGCGAGCAGGAACGTCGTCACGACGGCGGCGACCTCGAAGTACAGCTCCGGGCCCGCGCCGTGCGCGTCGCTGAACCGCGGGATCAGCGTCGGCGTCATGCGCATGCCGATCTCGCCGGCGCCGCCGAGCAGCAGGGCCCAGAGCGACCAGAGCGTCGCTGCCACGACGCCGAGCGAGACCAGCGTGTCCATCGTCGAGGACCCGTGGCGCGCCGCGCGGAACGCGGCGGTGTGGAACGGCCAGGCGCCCCACGTCACGACCGGCAGGGCGAGTGCCGCGACGAGCCACTGCCAGCCGGCGAACTGGAGGGCGGGCACCATCGAGAGCGCGACGACCGGCACCGTGAGGATCGCCGAGGCGATCAGCCGGGGCCGCAGGACGTGGCCGCGGTCGGGCGTGGGGGCCGAGGTGTCGGCGTCGCCCGTGTGGCCGGCGTGGTCGCCGTGGCCCGAGAGCGCGTGCTCGACGTCGGCGGCGGAGGAGGGCTCGCCGTCGTGCGGGTGGTCGTGGTGGGTGTGGTGGTGATCGCCGGCCCCGTCGGCGTCCCCCGTGAGATCGGTGCGCTCGGTGACGCGCGCGGTGTAGCCCGCGGACTCGACGGCGCGCAGGAGGGCGGCGTCGTCGGTCGGCGCGGTGAGCACCACGTGCGCCGTCTCGAGCGCGAGGTTCACCTCGGCGGTCACGCCGGGCAGGCGGCCCAGCTTGCGCTCGACGCGTGCGACGCAGCTCGCGCACGTCATGCCCTCGACGGCGAGCTCGACCTCGGCGACCGGCGCCGGCTCGGCGGCGGTCGCGGAGCTGGTACCGGCGGACGAGTGCGGGTCGGCGTGGGTCGTCATACCGCGCTCCCGTCGGCCCCTTCGCCGCGCTCGACCGCCTCGCGCGTGGTGAGCTCGACGCGCTGCGGTCCCTGGCCGCCGTCGGCGGTGCCGTAGACCTCCTCGCGCGCGTCGGCGAGCTGCGCGAACTCCTCCTCGGGGGTGCGCACGTCCACGCCGGTCACGTCGTAGCCGGCCTCGTTGATCGCGCTGCGCAGGGCGTCCTCCGGCAGCGGCTCGGAGGACAGCAGGGTGACGCGGGACGTGCCCCCGTTGTGCAGCTCGACGCTGACGCGGGTGACGCCGTCGACCGTCTCGAGCTCCTTGGTCACGGCGCTCACGCAGTGGCCGCAGGTCATGCCGGTGACGTCGAGGGTGGTGAGGGTGGTGGACACGATGTGCTCCTGTTCGTGGGGATGGTTCTGTGCGGGTGTGCCGGTGGGGGGTGGCCGAGTCAGCTCCGGACGAGCCGCGCGATGGCGTCGGCCGCCTCGCGGACCTTCGCCTCGCCGTCGGCGGTGGAGTGGCGCGCCGCCTCGACGACGCAGTGACCGAGGTGGTCCTCGACGAGGCCGAGGCTCACCGCCTGGAGCGCCTTCGTCACCGCGGCGACCTGCGTGAGCACGTCGATGCAGTACACGTCCTCCTCGATCATCCGGGCGATCCCGCGCACCTGGCCCTCGATGCGACGCATGCGGCGGGTGTACTCGTCCTTGGTGCCGCTGTAGCCGGGCATCGGACCTCCTTCGCTCCCGCTCACCATATACCCCCCAGGGGTATTGTTCAAGGGCGACGGCGGGCGTGAACGGCCGGCCGCCGGCGCCCGATCCGCGTCCTCGGGCGGCAGCCGTCACGATTTGGTGAAGATCCTGAGGCCGCCTCGGCTGCGGTTCGGGCCCACCTGTGACGTCCAATAGCGTGTCCGCATGACAGCCCGCCGCGCCGCTGCAGCCCGTGTCTCTCGCGCGCGGCGCCCGAACGGGATCGCCCGTGCGGCGGCCGTCGCCGGCGCCGTCGCCGTCCTCGGCGGCTCGCTCGCCGGCCCCGCCGCGGCAGCGGGCGGCGTCACCACCACCGCCGGCGAGCTCGGCGTGATCCGCCAGGAGGCCGCGATGGCCCTCGTCGACGGCAACGAGCACCTGGTCATCGATCTCAACGTCACGGGCGAGCTGGACGCCGGCACCGGCGGGATGCTGCTGGTCGCGACCCCCTCCCAGCCGACCGTGACGCCGCTGGCCGACGACTCCCTGCTGGACGCGTTCCGGTCCGCCACGGCGCCGGTGGAGATCGTCGAGGAGCGGTGGTGGCCGGACCTGGAGAGCTTCTCCGGAGCCGCCGACGAGGTCGACCCGGGCGATCAGCCGGTGCTCCCGCTCGTCGCGGACGAGACGGGCGGGGTGTACGGCCTGGGCCCCGCGGGCGGCAACGACGTGGCCGAGTGGTTCACCGCGCGGGGCTACGCCGTCTCGCAGGGGATGCTCAACGCCATCAACGCGTACGCGGCCGGTGGCTGGTACTTCACCGCGATCGGGTTCACGGCGAGCCCGACCGGAGCGGTCGACCTCGCGGACGGCGCCGAGGCGGACGACCGCACGGTCGAGGCGCGTCTGCCCGCCGTCGAGCTCGTCTTCCCCACGGGGGAGCTGGTCTACCCGATGCTGCTGTCCGCCGACAGCAGCGACGCGCTCGAGCTGCGCACCTACGTCCTCGGCGCCGAGCGGCTCGACCGCACCGACCCGATGCGTGGCCTGTCCAAGGTCTCCTTCGCGGGCGCCGTGAGCACCTCCGTCGAGCCCGGGCTCGCGCCGTGGCTCGACCCGCTCGGCGGCAGCGGCTACATCACGGCCGTGGACCAGACCTTCACCAGCCCCTCCCGGATCTCCTCCGACATCCGGTTCGCCACCTCGGGCTACGGCGACGTCACGCCCGAGCCGGTCACGGTGGCCGAGCGCAAGATCCTCCTCGGCATGCCGGCCGGTCCCGTGCTCGTGTTCGGCGGCATGGTCGTGCTCGCGATCGTCGGGATCGTCGTGTCCCGCGTCCTGCAGGCACGCGACGACGAGCGGTAGTCCCGACGCCGTGACCGAGGTCGTGCTCACGGTGCTCGCGGGTGTGGCCCCGGCCGCGCAGCGCGAGCTCGAGCGGCTCGGGTGGGGGCCGCAGCCCACCGGGACACCGGTCGCGACGGCCGTACCGGTCGCGACGGCCGAGGAGCTGCGCGTCACCCTCCCGCGCTCGGCCGAGACGATGGCTGCGCTCCAGGCTCTGCGCACCGTGGTCGCCGCGTTCCTCGTCGTCACCTCGCCCGCCCCCCGCCCCACCGGCCTGCTCGCCACCGCCGCGGTTCGCGCCTTCGCCGAGGCCCTCGAGGCGATCGCTTGGCAGCGCCCCCGCGTGCGCTTCCACGGCCTGCGCCTCGAGGCCGCGGGCGCGCACACGCCCGAGATGGGGCGCCTGGCGACCGAGCTCGCCGAGCTCGCCGACGTGCCCGTCGACGACGACGACGGCGACCTCGTCGTCCGCGTCCGGCGTGCGCCTGATCGAGGGTGGGAGCTTCTCGTGCGCACGACCCCCCGCCCGCTGGCGACGCGCGCCTGGCGCACCGAGTCCTACCCCGGCGCGCTCAACGCGACCATCGCGGCGGCGGCGGTCGACGAGCTGGGGGTCTCGCCGTCGGACGCGTTCGCCGACCTCATGTGCGGCTCCGGGACCCTGCTCATCGAGCGGATGGCGCGCGGACCCGCGGCTCGGCTGCTCGCCGCCGACGCCTCGGCGCACGCGATCGACACCACGCAGCGGCACCTGCGGGGCGCCCGCGTGCGCGGCCGGGTCGAGACGCGCGTGAGCGACGTCGCCGCGCTCGCTCGAGACGGTGGGACGCCCGACGGCGAGCCCACCCTCGCGGGCGCGTTCACCACGGTCGTCGCGAACCCGCCGTGGGGGGAGCTGTGGGGCGAGCACGCGACCAACGCGACGCTGTACGCGGACCTGCTGGACGCCGTCGACCGCCTGGGGACGCGCGAGGTGCGTGCCGGGGTGCTCACGCACGACATCCGGCGCTTCGAGGCGGTGCTGGCCGACGATCCGCGCTGGCGGGTCGTCGCGATGCCGCAGTTCTTCGCCAAGGGCCACCGGCCACGCCTGTTCGTGCTCCGGCGGGCGGACTGACCACAGGGCCTACGCTGCCCCGATGACCAAGGTGTACAAGGCGCCGCTCCTGCCGCGGCTGATCCTTCTCGTGGCGGGAGCGTTCGTCATCGTCCTGATCTGCGTGAATGCGCTGCCGCAGGAGCTGCCGCGCTCGCTCGGCGGGCTGAACCAGCGCCGGCTGATCTCCCTGCTGATCGCACTGGTGCCGGTTGCGCTGGTCGCCTGGTGGACGCTCGTGTGGCAGAACCGCTCGCTCGCGGTGACGCCGACGGCGGTCGAGGTGCGGCGCGGGAGCAAGGTGAGGCAGCAGTTCGACCGCGCCACCACCCGGTTCGGCTCGCATGTGACGCAGCGGCGGTCCTACGGGATGAAGACCGGCGCCGTGCGCAGCCTCGTGGCGATGCCGCAGGGCGCGTCGAGGCCGGTGCAGGTCACCGTTCCCGGGCTGTCGAAGAACGACTTCAACGAGCTGTACGCGAGCCTCGTGCCGCTCGACGTGCCGCATGCGCCCGCTCAGGCGCAGGCGCCGGCCGCCCCGTGGGCCGCGCCGGGTGGCGTGCCGGCGTCGCCGTCGCAGGCGCAGGCGCCGGCCGCACCGTGGGCGGCGCCGGGGGGCGCTCCGGCGTCGCAGCTCCAGTCGCAGCTCCAGTCGCAGTCCCAGTCCCAGTCGCCCGCGGCGGCCCCGTGGGCCGCCCCCGGCGCGACGCCGCAGCAGCAGCCGGGCGGCCAGCCCGCCTTTCCCCAGCCCGGCGCGGGACAGCCGGCGGGTGCCACCCCGAGCTCGTTCGCGCCACGTCGTGACTGGGCCGGCGGCTCCGGGCGCAAGGTCCCCGAGCGCATCGACGTCTCCGCGGGTCTGCTGGTCGTGGACGGCGAGCAGTTCCCGTTCGCCGCGCTGCGCTCCATCCAGCTCACGCCCCCGGCGTACGACCGCCGCACGCTGACCGTGCGGGCGAGCGACGGCGGCACCCGCAGCTGGTCGCTCGGCCGCAACGGGAGCGACGAGGAGACCCCCTGGTCGACCTACACCGGGCTCATCGACGCGCTCCGGCATGCCGCGGTGGGCTACCCGGGCCTCGTCACGTTCGACCTCGGGTAGCACCCGTCCCTCACCTCCCGGAGGTCGTCGTGTCCCGCCGCGTGCCCCGCCCTCTGTTGCCCCGGACCGCCGCGCTCTCGACCGCGACGCTGGTGCTCGCCGTCGGACTGGTGGTCGCGCCGCCCGCGTCGGCGTGCGGCTGCGGGGGGTTCGTCGCGCAGGACGCGGTGGACGTCCAGCGCGAGCGCGCCGTCGTCTCGCTCGCCGACGGGACCGAGCGCGTGCTGATCGGGCTCGACGCCGTGAGCGAGGCTCCCGACGCCGCGCTCCTCGTGCCCACGCCCGAGCCGGCGACGCTCGCGTTGGGCTCGACGGACGTGTTCGACGCGCTCGAGGAGCTCTCGGCGCCCGTGGTCACGCAGGAGTCGCGCTGGTTCCCGCCGATCCTCGCCGGTTCGGCGGGTGCGGGTGCCGGACCGGACGGTGCCTCGCCGGTCGAGGTGTTCGAGGAGGTCACGCTCGGGCCGCTGCAGGCCGCGAGCATCCGCTCCGACGACCCCGGAGGCGCTCACCGACTGGCTGGCGGAGAACGGGTACCAGCTCTCGACCGCGCTCGCCGCGCCGGTCCAGGAGTACGTCGAGGAGGGCTGGGCGTTCGTCGCGGTCCGCCTCGCCCCGGAGCAGGACGCGCTCGACGGCGAGCTCCCGCCCCTGGAGCTCACGTTCCCCTCGGACGAGCTCGTCTACCCGATGCGGATGTCGGCGGCCGCGGCGCAGCCGCAGCGGGCGCGCACGTACGTCGTCGCCGACACGCGGATGGACCGGACGGACGAGGCGGCGCTGTGGTCCGAGGTCGTCTTCGCGGGGCCGCTCGACGCGGCGCGCTACCCGGCGCTCGCGGCCTGGGCCGAGCCGTTCGGCGACCAGGCGTACGTCACGACCGAGGAGCAGTACTTCGGCGATCCCGCGACCGAGATCGTCGAGGACTTCACGTACGCCCCGCCCGACGGCGCGGGGGACCACCGCGAGCACGTCGTGGTCGTGGTGGACCGGATGATCGGACCGTTCTACGCCGGACCGGTGCTCGTCGTGGTCGGACTGCTCGTCCTGGCGGGCGGCATCGTCGCACTCGTGGTGGCCACCGCCCGCCGGGGTGCGCGCCGTCGGGCGTGAGCCGACCGCCCGGAGGCGAGGCTCGCCGTCGGGCGTGACGCGCCGGCGTCAGTCCAGGTGCGCGACGAGGCGCTCGGCGTACCCCGTGTACGAGGCGGGCGTCAGCGCGAGGAGGCGCTGCTCGACGTCGGACGGCAGGCCGAGGTCGGCGATGAAGGCGCGCATCCCGGCGCCGTCGACGCGACGTCCGCGCGTGAGCTCCTTGAGGCGCTCGTAGGGGTCGGCCATGCCAGTCGCGCCGGCGATCCCGGCGGCGCGCATCGCGGACTGGACGGCCTCGCCGAGCACCTCCCAGTTGGCGTCGAGGTCGCGCGCCATCGCGGCGGCGTCGACGTCCAGGCCCGCGAGGCCGCGCGTGACGTTGGCGATCGCGAGGAGCGAGTGGCCGAAGGCGACGCCGATCGTGCGCTGGCTGGAGGAGTCGGTGAGGTCGCGCTGCAGGCGCGAGGTGACGAGCGTCGCGGACAGGTTGTCCAGCAGCGCGTTGCTCACCTCGAGGTTCGCCTCGGCGTTCTCGAACCGGATCGGGTTGACCTTGTGCGGCATGGTCGAGGACCCGGTGGAGCCCTGGGCGGACAGCCGCTGCGCGAAGTAGCCGAGCGAGATGTAGGTCCACACGTCCGTGGCCAGGTTGTGCAGGACGCGGTTGAACCGCGCGACGTCGGCGTACAGCTCGGCCTGCCAGTCGTGGCTCTCGATCTGCGTGGTGAGCGGGTTCCACGTCAGTCCGAGCCCCTCGACGAACGTGCGCCCGACCTCCTGCCAGTCCGTGTCGGGCACCGAGATCGCGTGCGCGCCGTAGGTGCCCGTCGCGCCGTTGATCTTGCCGAGCGTCTCGTCGCTCTCGATCCGGGCGAGCTGGCGGCGCAGCCGGTGCGCGAGGACCGCGAGCTCCTTGCCGAGCGTGACCGGCGTCGCCGGCTGGCCGTGCGTGCGGGCGAGCATCGGGGTGGCGGCCTCGGCGCGCGCGAGGTCGGCGACGGCGTCGGCGAGCGCCGTGGCCGCCGGGAGCCACACCTCGTGCACCGCGGAGCGGATCGTGAGGGCGTAGGAGAGGTTGTTGACGTCCTCGCTCGTGCAGAAGATGTGCACGAGCTCGCTCGCCGCGGGTAGCGAGGTGCCGTCGCCGAGGGCGTCGGCGGCGCGGCCCAGGCGGCGCTTGAGGAAGTACTCCACCGCCTTGACGTCGTGCCGGGTCTCGGCCTCGATCGCGGCGAGCTCGGCGATCTGGGCGGGACCGAACGTGGCGACGACGTCGCGCAGGTACGTGACCTCGGCGTCGCTCAGCGTGGGCGCTCCCGGGATCGCGCCGGCGGCGCACAGGTGGATCACCCACTCGACCTCGACGTGCAGCCGCGCCCGGTTGAGCGCGGCCTCGGAGAGGTGGTCCACCAGCGGCGAGACGTCGCCGCGGTAGCGCCCGTCCAGCGGGCCGAGGGCGATGGCGGAGTCGTCGGCGAGGGTCACCCAGGGTCGGGTCGCGTCGGGCATGGCGGCATTCTCCCGCATGCGCCCGACGGCGCGGCGTCGCGTCCGCGGGACGGGCGGCGGTCGGGTCGTGCGTGCGTGGCGAGCGCCCGACGGCGTGTGTCGCGTCCGTGGTGCGGCTGGTGGTGGGGTGGTGGGTGCGACGGCGCCGGACGGCGTGTGTCGCGTCCGCGGTGCGGCTGGTGGTGGGACGGTGGGTGCGACGGCGGCCGACGGCGTCGTGCACACGGGGCGCGGGCTGTCCCCAGCCCGGCCGGGCGAGGGGGCGCTCGGCGTCGTGCACACGGGGCGCGAGAATCCGCGGTCCGCCGACCTAGCGTCGCGCCATGCCCTCGCTCCTGTTCCCCGCCGACCCGGTCGCTGTCGCGCTCGCCGCCGCCGAGATCGCCGTGACGTTCGCGCGCGCCGCGCTCGCCTGCGCCGAGCCGCGAGCCTGGTCCGACGGTGGCGCCACGAGCTTCCTCGTGGCGCGCGCCGAGGACCTTGCGGCGCTCGACGCCCTCCTCACCCAGGTCGAGTCGGCGCAGTCCGCGGCTGCGGCGCACCACCGCGCGACCGCAGCGTTCGCGCTCGCGCTGGGCTCGCCGTCGGGCACGGCGGCGCTCGGCCCGACGGGCGGCCTCGGCTCCAGCGGGCAGCACCCGCTGCTCGGGCCGCCGTCACCGCCCGCGTGGGCGGCACGGCCCGACCTGTTCCCGGGCCTCGCACCGACGGGAGGGCGGGGATGACCACGGGGCTGTGGGTGAGCACCGACACCGAGGAGATCGAGGGCATCGCGGCCGGGTTCGACGAGGCGCGTCGGCAGCTCGATCTGGCGTTGCTGCGGCTGCGGGCGGCGGCCGCGGCGCTGCGCGATGGGGGCGCCTACCCGCCGCTGGTGACCGGGGCGATCGCGGCGGCCGCGATCGAGGCGGCACGCGCGTCGTGCGAGGACGCGGTCGGCCGGGTCGCCGGGCGCGCGGACGCGCTGCGCCAGGCCACCCGCGGGTACGACGAGGCGGAGTCGAACGTGCTGGGCCGCCTGCTCGCCACGCCGCTCCCCGGGTCGGTGGTGGGTCCGTTCGGCGCGTCTCCGTTCGTGCTGGGTGGCGCGGCGGCAGGCGCGATCACCGGGACGTCGGTGCTGCCGGGCTGGCTCGCCGCTGCCTTCTCCGACAGCAGCAGGATGGGTGCGCTCGGCGGCACGCTCTCACGGGTGTTCGCCACGCCGGGCGCCGCCCAGGCGGAGGACGCCGTGCGAGCCGTGCGCTCGGCGGCGCCCGGGCTTGCGGCCGCCGGACCGCTGGCCGGGGTTCTCGACGGCGCGCTCGGGCTCTTCTCGGTGCTCGACGCGCGGCCGAACGATCCCGTCGCAACGGCGGAGCGAGAGGTCCCGGTCGGCCCGGGCGAGCGCTCCACCGCGCCGGCGGCCGCGGGCGGTGTCGCCGACCTGGCCGACCGGATCGGCATCGCCTACGACGCCTCGGGACCGTCCGACGCGGCGGTCGAGGTGCAGCGCATCGACCACGCCGACGGCAGCGTGAGCTGGACCGTGGCCGTCCCCGGTCTGCAGGGCGGGGTGCACGGCGCGGGACCCGACGGCGTGCCGATGTCGTGGGACTCGACGGTGCCCGCCTTCGTCGGCACGTCCACCGCCGTCGACGCGCTGGTCATCTCGGCCATGGCCTCGGCGGGCATCAGGCCGGGCCAGCCGGTCGTGCTGGCGGGGCACTCGCTCGGCGGCATCGTCGCGACGAACCTCGCGCTCGACCCCGCCGTCCGCGAGCGGTTCTCGGTCGCCGCCGTCGTCACGTACGGCGCGCCGGTCACGCACCTGCGGGCACCCGACGTCCCCACCATGACGATCCAGCACGTCGAGGACGGTGTCCCGGCGCTGAGCGGGCAGGTCGGCGCCCGGCCGGGCGGCCCAGCGCCGGGGGAGGTGATCGTGGTGCGCGAGCTCGGGTCCGACGGCGAGCGCGCGGGTCTGCTCTCGGAGCACCGGATCGAGGACTACGCCGAGACGGCGCGGTTCGCGACGGAGTCCGACCAGCCCGCGACCCTGGCCTGGGAGCGCGACACCGCGGGCCTGTGGGCGCAGGAGGGCGATGTCGTCACCGCGACGACCTATCGCGGTTCACGGGCCGAGCTCGGGGCGCCGCAGAACTCGTGGCTCTCCCCGATCTGGTGGCCGTGGTGGCTGTGACCGGCTCCCGAGGTGCGCAGGTGCGGGTGCTGGGGGGCCGGTGTGGGTGCGGTGGCTGGAGTGGTTGGCGTGGCCGGTGTGGCTCGCGTGGTTGGTAAGGCTCGCGTGGTTGGTACGGCTCGTGTCAGCGGTTGTCGCGGCGCGGTCGCGGCAGCACCGCGGTGAGGATCATCGTGGCGATCGAGATGACGATGCCGCCGAGCACGGCCGAGGGCCAGAACCCGTCGACGGTGATGCCCCACGAGAAGCTCTGCGTCAGCCACGAGCAGAGCATGAGCATGAGGGCGTTGACCACGATCCCGAACAGGCCGAGCGTGAGGATGTAGAGGAGGAACGTCAGGACCTGCAGGATCGGCTTGACGATCATCTGCACGATCGCGAGCACGGCTCCGACCACGACGTACACGAGAACCTGCTGCCACCACTCCTCGACCTGCGTCACCGCGATGCCGCGGACCAGGAGGTCGGCGACCCAGACGGCGACCGCGGTGACGCCGACGCGCCAGAGGAACTCCTTCATGCCAGCCATCCTCGCACCCGGCCCCTCCGGGCGGCGAGAGACCCGCCCGAGGCGTGCTCGCCGTCGGGCATCCTTGCTCCATGGCTGCCAAGAAGGTCCGACTGCGCGACCAGGTGATCTCGCTGCCCGCCTACGTCCCCGGCGCGCGCCCGCGCGGGACGATGAACGAGAAGCTGTCGTCGAACGAGAACCCGTACCCGCCGCTGTCGCGGGTGGTGGCTGCCGTGTCCGATGCCGCCGCGGACCTCAACCGCTATCCGGACATGCTCGCGGGCGAGCTCGTCGAGGCGATCGCCGCGATGTTCGGGCTCGACGTCGACCAGGTCGTCGTCGGCAACGGGTCGGTGGCCGTCCTGGAGTCGATCCTCGCCGCGCTCTGCGAGCGCGGGGACGAGGTCGTGTACCCGTGGCGGTCGTTCGAGGCGTACCCGATCGCGGTCGCGGTGGCGGGCGCCACCGGTGTGCCCGTGCCGTTGCTGCCCGACGGGCGGCACGACGTCGACGCGATGATCGCCGCCATCACGCCGCGCACGAAGGCCGTGCTGCTGTGCTCGCCGAACAACCCGACCGGACCCGCTCTCACCGATGCCGAGGTGCGCCGGATCCTCGCCGCGCTGCCCCCGGACGTCATGGTGCTGCTCGACGAGGCCTACATCGAGTTCGTCCGGACGCAGGACGAGGACGAGCCCGTCGCCGACGGCGTCGCGATCCTTCGCGAGGACCCTCGCCTCGTGCTGCTGCGCACCTTCTCCAAGGCCTACGGGCTGGCGGGTCTGCGGGTGGGGTTCGCGCTCGGGCGCTCGCGGCTCGTGTCGGGGTTCCGCGCGACCTCGACCCCGTTCGGCGTGAACGCGCTGGCCCAGGTCGCGGCGCTGGAGTCGCTCCGGGCGCACGACCAGCTCATGGAGCGAGTGGACGCGATCGTCGACGAGCGCGAGCGCGTCGTGGCCGGTCTGCGTGCCCAGGGCTGGGACATCCCCGAGGCGCAGGGCAACTTCGTGTGGTTCCCGGTGGGCGACGAGGCGGGGGTGCTCGCGCGGGCGTTCGCGGAGTCTGGGGTGCTGGTGCGGCCGTTCGCGGGCGACGGCGTCCGCGTCAGCATCGGCGAGCGCGAGGCGAACGACATCGTGCTCGCGGTGGCCGCCGAGTTCCGGGGCTCCGCGATCTGACCCGTTCCGTGGGCGGTGCGGCCCGGCTTGCTGGGCGGGCCGGCTCGGTTGGACGTGCCGGTCTGCGGTCGCGCTGTGTCGCCGAGGGCTGGGTTGCGGTCGCGCACGCAGTGCCGCTCTCATGACCGGAACCCAGCGATCTGTCCCGGTTCCAGGCGTGAATCCAGCGATTTGTCGCGGTCTGGCGCCCGATGCCGGCACAGATCGCTGGCACCAGCTCACCACCGAGCCGGACCCAGCGATTCGTCCCGGTTCCGGGCGTGAATCCAGCGATTTGTCGCGGTCTGGCGCCCGATGCCGACACAGATCGCTGGCACCAGCTCACCACCGAGCCGGACCCAGCGATTCGTCCCGGTTCCGGGCGTGAACCCAGCGATTTGTCGCGGTCTGGCGCCCGATGCCGACACAGATCGCTGGCACCAGCCCACCACCGAGCCGGACCCAGCGATTCGTCCCTGTTGCGGGCGTGAACCCAGCGATTTGTCGCGGTCTGGCGCCCGATGCCGACACAGATCGCTGGCACCAGCCCACCACCGACCCGAACCCGGCGTTCGGTGGCGGCGCGTGGCCGCAAGTCGGCGTTCGGAGTGAGAGCGTGCCCCGACGGCCTTCGCGGCCCGAGCGCGGCCCACAAGATCGGGCCGACACGCCGGGTGTGCCGTTGACCATAGGTCCTGGCCGTGGTTACGGTGCCGTAGGCTACGATGACGTAGGTTACGGGAGCGTAGGTTCGGCGCCGCACCCTCCCACCCGCCCCACGGCGGTAGGCGCGAGAGGAGACCAGTCCGTTGGAGACCGACGTCGAGCAGGTCGACGCAAGCACCGTCGACCCTGCGCTCCCCGCCGACACCACCCCGGTCGGCAGCACGAGCCCCAGCCCCATCGGCACCACCCCCGCCGAAGGCGCGACCACCACCTCGAGCGGCACCACCCCCGCCGGCCGCGGGACGACCGCGACACCGACCACCACCGCCGTCCCGTGGCCCGATCCCTGCGAGGTCGCCGGCACCATCCGGTTCGTCGCACCCGAGGGGAGCCGGGTGCCGGAGGCGATGCTCGCCGTCGTCGATCCCGCCGTCCGCGCCGAGGCCGACCGCCTCACGGGCGAGGACCTGCGGGCGATGTACCGGGACATGGTGCTGGTGCGCGAGTTCGACCGTGAGGCCACGAGCCTGCAGCGGCAGGGTGAGCTCGGGCTGTGGCCCGAGTGCCGGGGCCAGGAGGCCGCCCAGATCGGGTCCGGCAGCGCACTGCGCCCCCGCGACCACGTGTTCCCGTCCTACCGCGAGCACGGCGTCGCGCACGTGCGCGGCGTCGACCTGCGCGAGCTGCTCCCGATCTTCCGCGGCATCGCGCAGGGCGGCTGGGACCCCGTTGCGCACGGTTTCCACCTGTACACGCTCGTCATCGGCTCGCACACGCTGCACGCCACGGGCTACGCGATGGGCATCCAGCGCGACGGCGACGTCGGCACCGGCGACCCCGAGCGCGACCGCGCCGTCGTCGCCTACTTCGGCGACGGTGCCACCGCCCAGGGCGACGTCAACGAGGCGTTCGTCTTCGCCTCGACGGTCTCGGCACCCGTCGTCTTCTTCTGCCAGAACAACCAGTGGGCGATCTCCGCGCCCACCACTGTGCAGACCACCGTCCCGCTCGTGGACCGTGGCGCCGGTTTCGGCATCCGTGCGTTCCGCGTCGACGGGAACGACGTCGTGGCCGTGCGCGCCGTCACCGAGGTCGCACTCGAGCACGCCCGCTCGGGTGCCGGGCCCGTCCTCGTCGAGGCGGTCACCTACCGGATGGGCGCGCACACCACGTCCGACGACCCCACCCGCTACCGCGAGCGTGCCGAGGAGGAGGCGTGGCGTCGTCGTGACCCGATCGACCGTCTGCGCACCCTGCTGCTCGCCGAGGGACTCGCCACCCAGGAGTTCCTGGACGGCGTGGACGGCGAGGCGCGTGAGCTCGCGGCCGCCGTCCGCACCTACTGCCGGGCGCTCACCAAGCCGCCCGCGACCGTGATGTTCGACCACGCGTACGCCGCCGCCCACCCCCTAGTGGCCGAGGAGCGCGCGTGGTACGAGGAGTACGCGGCGTCCTTCGACGGTCCGGTGGCGAGCTCCTCGCCGTCGGCGCACTGAGCACCCGAGAGCGAGGCAACGATGACGACCACCCTGCCCACGCCGTCGGGCACGACGGCGCGCACCACCCAGCGCCTGCCGCTCGCCAAGGCGATCAACGCCGGCCTGCGGCGCGCCCTGGCGACCAACGACCGCGTCCTGCTGATGGGGGAGGACATCGGTCGGCTCGGGGGTGTGTTCCGCGTCACCGACGGCCTGCAGGCCGAGTTCGGTCCGCTGCGCGTGGTGGACTCCCCGCTCGCGGAGTCCGGCATCGTCGGTACCGCGATCGGCCTGGCGATGGCCGGGTACCGGCCCGTGCTGGAGATCCAGTTCGACGGCTTCGTGTTCCCCGCGTTCGACCAGATCACGACCCAGCTGTCCAAGATGAACGCGCGGACCCTCGGCCGCCTGCCGATGCCCGTGGTCATCCGCATCCCCTACGGCGGCCACATCGGCGCCGTCGAGCACCACAGCGAGTCGCCGGAGGCGCTGTTCGCGCACACCGCGGGCCTGCGCATCGTCAGCCCCGCCACGGCGGCGGACGGCTACACGATGATCCAGCAGGCGATCGCCTCGCCCGACCCCGTGATCTTCCTCGAGCCCAAGGCCCGCTACTGGGACAAGGCCGAGGTCGACCTCTCCGACGACGCCGCCCCCGACCTCGGTCCCGACGGCTGGGCCGACCTGCACCGCGCCCGCACCGTGCGCGCCGGTGAGGACGTCACGATCGTCGCGTACGGCCCGACGGTGCCGGTCGCCGTCGCCGCCGCGCAGGTCGCGGAGCAGGAGGGGCGCAGCGTCGAGGTGATCGACCTGCGCTCTGTCTCGCCGATAGACGTCGACGCGATCGTCGAGTCGGTCGAGCGCACGGGCCGGCTCGTCGTCGTGCACGAGGCGCCGACGTTCTTCGGTCCCAGCGCCGAGATCGCCGCGCGCGTCACCGAGCGGTGCTTCCACCACCTCGAGGCGCCCGTGCTGCGCGTCGGGGCGTTCCACGCGCCGTTCCCGCCCACCGCCGTCGAGTCGGAGTACCTGCCCTCGCTGGACCGGCTGCTCGATGCCGTCGACCGCACGTTCACGTTCTGACACGTCCGACCGCCTGACCTGCACCGAGGAAGAGACCCGTGCCCCAGCTCCAGCGTTTCGCCCTGCCCGACGTCGGTGAGGGCCTCACCGAGGCCGACATCGTCACGTGGCGCGTCGCCGTCGGCGACACCGTCGCGGTCAACGACGTGATCGTCGAGATCGAGACCGCCAAGTCGCTCGTCGAGCTGCCGTGTCCCTGGGACGGCGTCGTGCGCGAGCTCCTCGTCGCCGAGGGCCAGACCGTCGACGTCGGCACGCCGATCCTCGTCGTCGAGACCGAGGACGCGCCCGGCGCGGCGGGCGGGGACGCCGGCGCGGGTGCGGCGGGTGCGTCCGGCGGTACGTCCGACGGAGCGTCCGACGGCGAGCAGGAGACCTCCGGCGGCGTCCTCGTCGGGTACGGCACGGCCCACGCGCCCACGGCGCGGCGTCCGCGTCGGCACGAGGGCGCAGGTTCCGCCGCGTCGCCGGCCTCCGGGGCTGCAGCGTCCGTCGCCGCGCCCCGGCCCGCGCCCGTCACTGCCCGGCCCGCTGTCCCGGTCGCTGCCGCGCAAGCCCCCGCGCCCGCTGCCCCGGCCGCACCGCCGCCCGCCGCACCCCCCGCGCCCGCCGCACCTGCGCCGTCGGCCGGGTTCGCCTCGGCCGGCCACGGCCCCTCCGCCCTGGTGTCTACCCCGACGTCGTCCGGGCTGCACGTGCTGGCCAAGCCGCCCGTGCGCAAGCTCGCGAAGGACCTCGGCATCGACCTGGAGACGGTGACGCCGTCCGGGCCGGGCGGCATCGTGACGCGCGACGACGTGATCTCCCGTGCGCGCCAGGGCGAGGCGCGCACCCTGGCGACCTACCCTGGCGACGACTCGCCGTGGCTCGCCGACGGCGTCGTGTCCGCGGACGGTCGCCAGACCCGGGTGCCCGTGAAGTCGGTGCGTCGGCGCACGGCCGAGGCGATGGTGGCGTCGGCGTTCACCGCGCCGCACGTGACCGTCTTCCACACGGCCGACGTCACGCACACGATGAAGCTGGTCGCCCGGCTGCGCGAGGACCGCGAGTTCGCCGACGTCCGGGTGACGCCGCTGCTCATCGCTGCGAAGGCGCTCATCCTCGCGATCCGTCGGCACCCGGAGATCTCGGCCTCGTGGGACGAGGAGCGCCAGGAGATCGTCTACAAGCACTACATCAACCTCGGCATCGCGGCGGCGACGCCCCGCGGGCTCGTGGTGCCCAACGTGAAGAACGCGCACGCGCTCACGCTGCGCGAGCTCGCGGACGCCCTCGCCGTGCTCACCCGCACGGCGCGCGAGGGTCGCACGCAGCCGGGCGAGATGTCCGACGGCACGGTGACGATCACCAACGTCGGCGTGTTCGGCATCGACACCGGGACGCCGATCCTCAACCCCGGGGAGTCCGCGATCCTCGCGTTCGGCGCGATCACGCAGCAGCCGTGGGTGCACCACGGCAAGGTCAAGCCGCGCTGGGTCACCCAGCTCGCGCTGTCCTTCGACCACCGCCTCGTCGACGGCGAGCTCGGCGCGCGGGTGCTCTCCGACGTCGCCCGGGTGCTCGAGGACCCCAGCCGCGGCCTCGTCTGGGGCTGACGCGCCGTCAGCGGTCCGCGGTCCGCGGTCCGGAACGTAGCTGCGGACCGGTGGTGCGCATCTGCGGACGTCTGCTCGCTCGGCGTTGGGCCGAAGGCCAGCATGTGGCGCTGACCTGCACGGACGCGGAGCCGCTGGGGCCGAGGGTCTCGTCTGACCCCCCAGTCGTCCGCGGTTGCGCACCGGGTGTCCGCGGCTGTGCACCGGCTGTCCGCGGCTGCGCACTGAGGGCCCCGCGACGCCACCCGTCCACAAGCGGGCCAAACACGGTCAAACGATGTCATGATGACACTCATGACTGATCTACGTCGTGAACTCCGTAGACGCGGTGGCGCGGCACAGGTGGGGGATCTGTCGGTGTCGCGGCGGGAGCTCGATCGCGCGTTGGCTACCGGGGAGATCGTGCGGATCGGGCGAGGTGCGTACGCACTGCCGGACGTCGACCACGACGTCCGGACGGCTGTCGCTGCAGGCGGGGTTCTCGGGTGCGTGTCGGCGCTGCGCCGTTGGCAGGTCGACGTGCCGGGCGGCGAGTCCGTCGTCCACGTCTCCGTACCGCGTGGCCGCGGGACCCGCGCGGGAGCCGTGCGCGCGGCGAAGCTCCGGCGGCACTACGAGGACGCGGCTCGGCACCCCGTGCTCCCCGTCACCACCTTCGTCGCTGCGGCGGCTCGGGCCGCCCTCTGCCTGCCGTACGACTCCGCGGTCGCGACTCTCGACCGTGCGCTGCACCAGCGGCCCGACACCGTGCGCGACGAGGTGCTCGCGATGGTGCGGCGGACGAGTCCGAGCAGGGCGAGAGCTTTCGCCGTCGACGTCGACCCCAGCAGCAGGTCGGCCGTCGAGACGCAGGTCCGTCTCGACCTGCGCCGGGTGGGGCTGGCTGTCGCCCCCAACGTGTCGGTGCCGGGAGTCGGCGAGGTCGATCTGCTGGTCGACGGTGTGCTTGACGTCGAGATCGACGGGTACGAGTTCCATCACCCTCGACCGCAGTTCGCCGCTGATCGGCGCCGCGATCGAGCGGCACTGCGGCTGGGAGTCCCGACGGTTCGGTTCGCGTACGAGGACGCGGGACCTGGGGTCGCCGACGAGATGCTCAGCGTGCTGCGCGCGATGGCGGGCAAGCCGGCGCCGGCCGACCCGCGAACGCCCGCCGAGGTGCTCGAAAGGATTGCGGACGTCCGAACGCGGTGCTCCGTGCCCGAGATGCGCGCTGAAGGGTGGCGGCACCTGACGGGGGCCGACCTGCAGACGGCGAAGCGCCGGGTCGAGGCCCTGAGGTCTCTGGTGCGGTAGACCGGCGCGACTCGTGGCCGGCTCGATCGAGGCCGAGCGCGCAACTACGGACCAGATGTACGCAACCGCGGACGACTGGCGGCTCGACAGCAGAGCGACTGCCGGTGAGCGCCGCTGACCTGCGACGATGCGAGTGGCTGCGGCGCTGCCCGGAGCCCCACGGCTGGGTCGTCCGCAGGTGCGACGCAGCATCCGCAGTTGCGCGCTGAGGGCGGGCGAAGGGACGCGCGCCCGCTCGGCAGGCGCCCGCGGCGCAGCCCTGCGACTACCAGCCCTGCGACTACCAGCCCTGCCCGCCGCCGGACCCGCCGCCGGACTCCTGCTGCTCGCGGTCGCGATCCTCCTGCGCCCCGCGGTTGCGCTCCTCGAGCTCGCGCTGCTGGTCGCTCACCGAGGGGGACTCCGAGGGGTTCTGCCCGCCGTCGGACGGGTCGCCCGAGGGGTTCTCGGACGGCGAGGCCGAGGCGTCCGCGGACGGGCCCTGCGACGGCGACGCGGAGGGGTCGGCGGACGGGTCCTGGGAGGGGTTCTGCGACGGGTCCTCGCCACCCTCGCCCTGCTGCTGGTCCTGCTGGTCCTGCTGGTCCTGCTGCTCGTTCTGCTTCTGCTCCTGGCGGTCCTGCGCCTGGTCCGCGCTCTCCTGCTGCTCGTCCGAGCCACCACCGCCGCCGGCGCTCCCGCAGCCCTCGATCGTCGCCTGGGCCTGCGCGTAGTAGTCGACCGCGGTGGCGTGGTCGTCGCCCCGGGCGGCCTCGTCGCCGAGCCCCTCGTAGGCCAGGGACAGGTTCGTCGCGACGAGGCACTCCTCGCCGGTCCGGGGCTCGCCGTCGGCGGCGCGCGGGACGCGCTCCATGGCCTCGCCCAGCTCCTGGGTCGCGCGGAAGAAGGCGCCCTGGGAGTACTCCGCGGTGCCGGCGTTGTAGTACGCCTTCCACGTCTCCACGGCGTTGAGGTGCTGGATCGCGGAGAACTGGCGCACCGCCGTCGGGTAGGCCTGGGTCGCGTAGGACCGGCCGCCGAACGCGGTCACGACCGTGATCGTCAGCAGGTACAGCGCCGCGAGGCCCACCACGGCGACCACCGGGGAGGACCACACGAGCAGCCGGCGACGGCGAGCCTTGGCCTCGGCGACGGCGCGCGCCTCCTGAGCCTGCTCGATGGTCTCGAACATGCCCGGCTGCGAGCCGGACGGCGTCAGCGTGGACGTCATCGCGCGACCTCCCGTCGCGTCGGGAACGTGCGGGCGAGGGAGAAGACCTCCCACGCGAGGAGCCCGAGCGCGATCGCGGCGCCGGGCCAGACGATCGGCCGGTGGACGACCTGCTCGCGCCGGCCGTCGCCGGCGATGTCCGCCACGTCGACCGTGGACGTGAACGGCTCGACCGTGTCGGGCGTGATGCGGTGGACGTACTCCACGCCGAGCTGCTCGGCGATGGTCCGCAGCGTCACCTCGTCGATCCGGGAGATCGCGTCGGTGCCGGTCTCCGGATCCTGGATGTAGGGCGCGTCGGCGGCGGCGGTGACGCCGTCGTTCACGCGCATCCGGCCGCCCTCGGGCGTGCCGTAGCCGAGCACGGCGCCGCCGTCGACCAGGGGTGCGAGCCCGGCGTAGGACTCCAGCTGCGCGTTCACCGAGGAGTTCTCGCCGTTGGTGTTCTCCCCGTCGGACAGGAAGTAGACCACCCGCACGTTCGCGGGCCGGCGCTCGGCCGCGCCCGTGAGCGCCTCGGTGAGAGCCGCGAGCGGCCGGTCGGCCTGCGACCCGGTCGAGAACGAGGTGAGCTCGGTGCGCACGGTCTCGGCCCACGACTTCACCGCCCGGGCGTCCGTGGTGAGGGGGAGCTGCTGGGTCGCCTGGGAGTCCCACGCGATGACCGAGTAGCGCGCACCGGGGAACGCGTCGACGATCGCGTTCATGTCGGCGCGCACGCCGTCGAGCCGAGGCTGCGCGCCGTTCCAGTCCTCCGCAGCCATCGAGCCGGTGCGGTCGACGACGAAGAAGATCTCGGCGTTGCTCTGCACCGTGGTGGCCGCCGTCTCGGTGACCGACGGGCCGATGGCGATGAGCGCGATGGCGGCCGCGATGCCTGTGCGCCGCGCCCAGGCGCTGCGCCGGGAGCGCTGGCGCACGAGCTGCCAGACGCAGAACACGAGGAGCGGCACGAGGAGCAGGACGACCGCCCACAGCGGCCACACCGGGTGGAGGCTCATGTCCGCAACCTCCAGACGGCGACGACGAGCAGCGCGAACGCGAGCCCGAGCACGGTCAGCGCGGCCGCGGGCCGGTCGGTCACCACGGTCTCGGGGCTCGCCTCGAGGTCCACCGCCTGCTGGGACTGGATCCGGTCGACGATCGCGTCCACCGCGGCGGGGTCGGACGCCTCGAAGTAGAGGCCGTCGTGAGCGGCGATGACGTCCTCGAACTCCTTCTGCTCCGCGGCCGAGGTGTCGGTGACCTCGCCGGAGTAGATGCCGATGAGACCGATGTTCCGCGCGGTCACGAAGTCGGCCGCCTCGGCCAGCGTGTAGATCGGGGTGCCGATGAGCTGGTTGTCGGACGCGAGCACGATCGAGCGGGACCGCTCGGTCTCGTTCTCGTCGAACAGCAGCCCGCAGCTGGCCAGCCCGTCGCCGATGAGCGACGTGGAGTTCTCGTCGCCGCCCTCGGTCCCCGCGACGAACGCGAGCAGGCGGTCCAGCGCGGCCGGGTCGTAGGACCCGTTGTCGAGCGAGGAGACGTCGAAATCGAGGGCGTCGCGCGCGGCCGTGAGCTGCTCGGTGACGAGCGTGTAGTCGTCGGTGAGCGGGAAGACCGTACGCGAGGTCTGGTTCCAGATCGAGAGGGCGATGCGCTCGCCGTCGAACCCCTCGACGAGCTCGAGGAAGCGGTCGACGATCTCGGCGTCGTACCCCACCATCGAGCCGGACACGTCCAGGCACAGCACGATGTCGCGGGTGGACAGCTCCGCGCTCTGCGTCTGCCGGTCCACCGGCCGGGCGAGCAGCACGCCGGCCGCCACGCCACCCACCAGCGCGAGCGCCGCGGCCGCGGCGAGGCCACCGCGGAACAGCGCGAGCCGGCTGCGGAACGAGGGCAGCTCGGTGAGGTAGGACGCATTCGCGACCCAGCGCACGTCGTCGGGCGTCCGCGAACCGCGGCGCGTGAGGTACCCGACGGCGAACGCCGCCACGAGCACGACGATCGCCCCGACGATGAACCAGGGGTGCAGCAGCACGCTCTCGGTCACCACGCGCGCACCACCTCCCGCGCCTGGTCGACGGCGGAGGCCGCCTGGGCGTCGGACACCGCGGCGAACGCGGGCTCGGAGTAGTCCCCGAGCAGCACCGACAGCGCCGACCCGTGCTCGATCCGGCCGAACTCGGCCACGGTGAGCGAGGACGTGTCGATGCCGGTGCGGGCGGTGGCGAACTGCCGGATCACGTGGTTGAGGTCGAGGTGCAGGGCGCGCAGGTCGGACTCGCCGGACTCGAACCGCTGCTGCGCCTCGTCCAGGAGCGCGAGGTGCTGGGTGCGGATCGCCGCGTACGGGTCGCCGCGCCGGCTGCGGCCGGGCGCGTGCGGGCGGGTGGACCGCAGCACCCACCAGTACCAGCCCGCGATGAGCGCGAGCAGCACGAGGCCGAGCACCCACACCCACCACGAGTACTGCGTGGGCGGCTGGGCCTCGGCGGGCAGCGCGAGCAGGGCGCCGTCGGCGGTGCCGCCGGCCCAGAGCGTGCCGGCCGACCCGCCGGTCTCAGTGACGCGCACGGCGGCTCCTCGCGAGGAGGTCGGCCAGGCGGTCGACGGCGTCGCTCTCGCTCGCCACGGTCACCGTCGGCACGTTGTAGCGGCGCAGCATCGCGGCGACGTCGCTGCGGCGGCGGGCGACGGCGTCGCGCGCCTCGGCGGCCATGTCACCTCGGGCGCGCAGGAACTCGGGCAGGCCCAGCGGGGTCTCGACGTCCTCGACGGGGTCCGTCCCGAAGTCGGTGGGCAGGGCGTCGGCGACCTGGATCACGAGCAGCTCGTGCCGGGTGCGCAGCCGCTTGATCGTGAGCTCCGCCTCGAGCGGCGGCCGCACCTCGTCCGTCACCACGACGACGAGGCTGCGTCGGGTGAACCACGTGAGCACCCGGTCGAGCACGTGGGTGATGTTCGACGGCGGGGCCTCCAGCGAGAGCATCGTGTCGATGCGGCGCAGCAGCATCTCCATGTGCTCCGTGCCGCCTCGCGCGGGGACCTGCACGATCCGCTCGGCGTCGCCCGCCACGAGAGCGAGCGTGTCCCCGCGCCCGCGCGCGAGGTACCCGATCACGTCGCAGACGAAACGGGCGATGTCGGCCTTCGTGCCGCCGTCGGGCGCGAGCGCGGCCATGGTGCGGCCGGTGTCGACGGCGAGCACCATCGCGAGGTTCGACTGGCGCTCGAACCGGCGGATGACGGGGTGGCCGGAGGACGCGGACGCCTTCCAGTCGATGTCGCCGACGTCGTCACCGGGCAGGTAGAGCGCCATCTCGTCGAAGTCCTGGCCGTGGCCGGAGAAGACGGAGCGGTGCCGGCCGTCGAGCATGCCGGACGCGCGCCGCACCAGCGGGAGCTCCAGGCGCGCACGGACCGCGGCCAGCCGGGAGTGCGCCTGGCTGGCCTGCGGGTCGGGCGCGCTTGACGGCGTGCGCGGTGACGTCATCGATCGCGCCTCACGGGCTGGGGACCGCCGCGAACACCGCGTCGATGAGGGACTCCGGCTGCACGTTGTTGGCGAGCGCGTCGTACGTGCGCACGAGGCGGTGACGCAGGACGGCGTGGCGCAGCGCCTTCACGTCGTCCGGAACGACGTACGCGCGGCCGGCCTGCAGTGCGAGCGCCTGCGCCACCCGCATGAGCGCGATCGAGCCACGCGGGCTCGCCCCGACTCGGACGTGCTGGTTGAACCCGGGCAGCGGGCGGGGTCCGCCGCCGCGCGTGGTGTTGATGAGCGCGACGATGTACTGCCGGATCGCGGTGTCGACGTACACCTTGTCGACGAGGCGCTGCAGGAACAGCGTGTCGTCGAGGCCGATCGGCTGCGCCGTGATCGGGGCGGTGAGGGCGCCGGACGCCATCCGGTCGAGGATGTCGACCTCCTCGTCCGGAGCGGGGTAGGTGAGAACCTCCTTCATGAGGAACCGGTCCATCTGCGCCTCGGGAAGGACGTAGGTGCCCTCCTCCTCGATCGGGTTCTGCGTCGCGAGCACCATGAACGGCTTGGGCAGCGGGTAGACGTCGCCGCCGATGGACGTCTGCTTCTCCTGCATCGCCTCGAGCATCGCCGACTGCGTCTTCGCAGAGGAGCGGTTGATCTCGTCCAGCAGGACGAGGTTGGCGTGCACCGGGCCGAGCTGGGTGGAGAACTCACCGGTTGCGTAGTTGTAGATCTGCGTCCCGATGATGTCGTTCGGCATCAGGTCCGGGGTGCACTGGATGCGGTGGAACGTGCCGCTCACGCCGGCGGCCAGGGTCTGCGCGGACAGCGTCTTCGCCAGGCCTGGCACCGACTCCAGCAGGACGTGCCCGCCGGCCAGGAGCGACGTCACGAGCGCGGTCCGCAGGCCCTGCTGGCCCACGATCCGCTGGTCGAAGACGCGCCCGATCCGGGTGAGCAGCTCGCGCGCTCGCTCGCCGTCGTCGTAGGAGATGGGGCTCGTCTTCGGCGCCAGGTGCGTGGTCAAGGTTTCCCCGCTTCAGCTCGGCAGTCGTGGCGTCTGGGCGGCGGCCTACCGGGGTGGTGGGCCGGGCCGAACCAGGTCGGTCCACGCGGAACCCGGTCATTCTGCCATCCCGGGCGTCGGGTCACGCGTGACAGCGGCGCGACGGGCGTGCGACGGCTGGCCGGACGCGCGCCTCGTGAGGGGCCTCTCGAACGACCGGAGCACGACGGTCGGGCCTGCTGTGAGGGTGGTCACCACGTGAGCCCCGAGATACAAGGTCCCTCCAGCGATTCCACAACGATCGTGTAGGGTCGAAGGGTACTGGGAGGTACCGCGCAGGTTGCGTGACTCGTGCGCCACGGTCGTCCGACCGGATCGGCGCTGGCCTCTCGTGGTGGGAAGACATTCAGTCGGGGCCTGCTCATGACCACGTCCGTAGATGTTGCTGCGCCGGAAGACGCCGGGCGGCCCGAGGGGCACGGAGCACCCGGTGAGCGCGCGAGGCGTGCGATCTGACCGCGGCGATCCGTCCGGAGCGCCGGCGCCGCGATCGCCACGCTGGCGCTCGTGGTGCTCGGCGGCGGCGCGGTCCTCGCCGCCGGTGGAGCGGCACCCGCTGCCGCTGCGCCGACCTGCACCGTTAACCCGATGGGCGCCGCCACGCCCGTCGGCTCGGCTGACGGCTTCACGATCTTCGTGACGGGCGACGCGGTGCTCGCCAACAGCGAGCTCGAGGGCTCGTTCGCTGTGCTGGGGTCCGCCACGTTCGGCGACTCGCGGGGACAGAGCAGCGGTCAGTACCCGATCGTGCACAGCATCGCGGGGAACAGCGCCTACTCCGTGCCGACCATCGACGGCGACCCCACCCGGGTGCTCCTCCAGCGGTACGCGGGCTCGCCCGCCGACGCCACGAAGGTCGTGCAGGTCAAGAACCAGGGCGACCCCGCAGGCGTGGCCGCGGGCTTCAAGCTCGCCGACCCCACCTCGCCCGACGGCTACACCTTCGGTCCGCAGTTCGGCGGGTCGGGCACGACCTTCTACCCGGTCGGCGGCAGCAACCAGAGCCCGCAGATCGAGTCGCAGGTCACCCCCTGGGTCGACCTCACGACGGCGCAGGCAGAGATGGGCACCGAGCTCGCCTCGGCCGCGGCCTACTTCCCGGCCGACGACGGCGAGGCGATCCTCGAGGGCATCGACTACCAGGATGCAGTGGTCACGAACGGTCAGGAGGCCCGCGTGGTGCTGAGCGTGGACGGTCCCAGCCGGATCACGCTGTCCGACCTTGCCGGCGCGCAGAAGCTGTTCCTCCAGGACTACTCGGAGACGTCGTTCCTCGTCGTGACGGTCTCGCCGTCCGACGTCGTGAACGGTGTGCTCACCCTGCCGACGTACGCCGGGGCAGGAAACGTTGACGAGGGTTCGAGCTACCTCCTCTGGGACCTCAGTGCACTCGACGGGGACGTCACGGTGGTCTCGACGGCCAACCGCGTCCGCGGGTCGCTGTACGCGCCGAACGCGCACGTCACCTTCCCGGCCGGAGGCAGCCAGTTCGAGGGCCAGATCATCGCGGAGGGACTGACCGCGCTCCAGGGTGGCGAGGAGATCCACACGAACCTCTTCAAGGGTGCGGCGCCCTGCGCCACCGAGCCGACGCCGGAGCCGACGGTCACGCCGACGCCGGAGCCGACGGTCACGCCCACGCCGACGCCGGAGCCGACGGTGACGCCGACAGCCACCCAGACGCCCACGCCTGCCCCGACTCCGACCACGGCCGGCCCCAGTGCCTCGGCGAGCGCCCCGGCTGGTGGCGGCGGGAGCCTGCCGTCGACCGGGGCCGCGGTCGGTGGCGTGCTGGCCGGCGCAGCCGCTCTGATCGGGCTCGGTGATCTCCTGGTCCGTCGCAGGAACGCCGCCTGACGTAGGCCCAACCACGCACGACGGCGAGGGGCCGGGGGCGCAGACGCGTCCCGGCCCCTCGCCGTCGCCGCCACGCGTGATCCCGCACCCCGGCCTGGTGCTGGACCGACCCGGGCCGCCCCGTAGCGCGCCTACCCTGGACCCGTGAGGTCCGTCGCCGCGTGGGAGCCACCGCGCTGGCGCACCCTCGGCGCCGGCGCCGTGCTCGCGGCCGTGGCCGCCCTGGCCGGGATCGCGCTCACCGGTGCCGCGACCCCGACGATCCTCGCGGACCCCGGCGCCGTCGTCAGGTGGGGACTGCCGGTCGTCGAGCTCGTCGTCGACCTCGCGTGCGCCGTGACGATCGGCGCGCTGGTCCTCGCCGCCGTGGTGCTGCCGCGGGCGGGTGACGCACAGCCGTCTGCTCGCCGTCGAACGCGCGTGACGCCCGACGGCGGAGCCTGGGTCCTCGCGCAGCGCACCGCCGCCGTCGCGAGCGTCGTGTGGACGCTCGCCGTCGCGGTCCAACTGGTGCTCACCTACGCCAGCGTGTCGGGACGCCCGATCGGCGGCCCGACGTTCGGCGACGAGCTGGGCGTCTACCTCACGCAGATCGGGCTCGGTCAGGCCGGCCTGTGGGCGCTCGCGCTCACGGCGCTGACGTCGTTGCTCGCCGTCGCCGCGACCGGTTACGCGAGCGCGGCGTGGGCCGCCGTCCTCGCGCTCGCGGCGCTGGCGCCCGTCGCACAGACAGGGCACGCCGCCGGCGCCACGAACCACACGCTCGCCGTCGGGAGCCTGTGGCTGCACCTCGCGGGCGTCACGGTGTGGATCGGCGGGCTCGCCGTGCTCGTCGTCGTCGCGGGTGCGCTCGGCCGCGACCTGCGGCCGGTGGCCGCCCGCTACAGCCACCTCGCGATCTGGGCGTACGCGCTCGTGGCGGTGTCCGGCGTCGTGAACGCGTACGTCCGGATCGGATCGCTCGCGGGGCTCGCGACGCCCTACGGCGCGATCCTCCTGCTCAAGGTCGCCTGCGCGGTGCTGCTCGGCGTCGCCGGCTGGTGGCACCGCCGCCGCACGATCCCCCGCCTCACGAGCGGTCGGACCGCGCCGTTCTGGCGCCTCGTCGCAGCGGAGGTGGTGCTGGCCGGCGCCGTCATGGGACTCGCCGTCGCGCTGTCGAGCACGTCGCCTCCGGTCCCCGACACCCCGCCGACGGCTCCCTCGCCGGCCGAGGCGATCACGGGCTACCCGCCCCCGGCCGAGCCGACCGTGGCCGGCTGGTTCACCCTCGTGCAGCCCGACGTCCTGGTGCTGACCGGAGTGGTGAGCGCCGCCGTCGTCATCGTGGGCTGGACGCTGCGGCTGCGCCGCCGCGGCGACGCGTGGCCCGCCGGGCGAGGAGCGTCGATGCTCGTCGGCCTCCTGCTCGTGGCATGGGCGAGCAGCGGCGGCGCGGCCGTGTACGGGCACGTGCTGTTCAGCGGGCACATGGTCCAGCACATGGTGCTCGTGATGCTCGCGCCGATCTTCCTCGTGCTCGGCGCCCCGGTGACCCTCGGTCTTCGCGCTCTGCCAAGCCGCGACGACGGCTCTCGGGGACCGCGCGAGCTGCTGCTCGCCGTGGTGCACTCGAAGGTCGCCGCGTTCTTCGGCCACCCGATCGTCGCGGCCGTGAACGTGGCCGGCAGCATGATCCTCTTCTACTACTCACCGCTGTTCGAGCTGTCACTCACGAACCACCTCGTGCACCTGTGGATGATCGTGCACTTCACGCTCGCGGGCTACCTGTTCGTCAACGTGCTCATCGGGATCGACCCCGGCCCGAGGCGACCGTCCTACCCGCTGCGCCTCCTCCTGCTGTTCGCCACGATGGCGTTCCACGCGTTCTTCGGCCTCGCGCTGACGGAGGGCACGCAGCTCCTGGCCGCGCGATGGTTCGGCGCGCTCGGCCTGCCCTGGGGGGTGGACGCCCTCGCCGACCAGCGGCTCGGCGGTGCGTTCGCGTGGGGGTTCGGCGAGATCCCGTCACTCGTGCTCGCGATCGCACTCGGGCTGGCCTGGATTCGCGACGACGAGCGCACCGCGCGGCGCCTGGACCGCGCCGCGGACCGCTCGGGGGACGCCGATCTCGCGGCGTACAACGCGATGCTCGCGCGGATGGCCGGCACATCCCACACCGAACGCCCATCTAGCCCGACGGAAGTGGACCTATGACCCTCGACCTGCGTGCCCTCATCCGCGACGTGCCCGACTTCCCCAAGCCCGGCGTCGGGTTCAAGGACATCACGCCGATCCTCGCGTCACCGCAGGCGTTCCAGGAGACGGTGGACCTGCTGGTCGCGGCGGCGCCGGACGACATCGACGTCGTGTGCGGGATGGAGGCGCGCGGATTCATCTTCGGCGCGCCCGTCGCGCTCGCGCTCGGCGCGTCGTTCGTCCCGGTGCGCAAGTCGGGCAAGCTGCCGCGCGACACCGTCGAGACGACGTACGACCTCGAGTACGGCACTCAGACGCTGGCCGTGCACTCCGACGCGATCGACGAGGGCGACCGCGTGCTGATCGTCGACGACGTGCTCGCCACGGGCGGCACCGTGGCCGCCACGGCCGATCTGGTCCGGCGGCTCGGGGGGGCCCTCGTCGCGGTCGACGTGGTCATGGAGCTGGCGTTTCTCGAGCCCCGCGCGTTGCTCGCGCGGCACGGCATCGACGTGGTGCACACGCTGGTCGGTTACGCCGAGTGACCGGGCAGAACACGCGACCTCTACTGTCGTTCCACTGAACCCTCCCCAAGAGGGTCACTTCTGTGCCAAGGTACGTTCGCACGGACGTGTCCACCATCTGGGGGTGTGGCGGACTGCGTACGCGACCATGGTGTCGCGGCCGCGGCGTCCGAGCACCAGAAGCAGGGGGCTCCAGGGACACCGACCGCACGTCGGGCACCCTCGATCGCTCGCTGCGAGGCCGAGGAGATCGATCATGGGTGTCACGCCGCGTCACGCGAGCCGCAGGGCGACGATCCGGGAGCGACGTACGCGTCTCGTCTCGGCTCTCGTCACGCTTGCGCTGCTGCTCGGAGCTCTGCCCGTGGCGACGCTCGCCGGGCTCGTCGCCTCCGCGACGAGCGCCGAGGCGGCGACCGTCACCGTCCCGGCCGCGCAGCGGCCGCAGGCGCGGATGATCAACCACATCGGGTGGACCGCCGCCAACGGAACCGCGAACCCGCAGAGCAACGACTGCTCGAGGTTCGGCATCGCGCCGGACGCCACGACGTCGGGCACGGCCTCCAACACCGGCGGATCGGGTGGCACCGCCGCCGCCGCACGCACCGACGGTTCCACCGCCTGGGTCTCGGCCGGTACCACCGCGTATTCGGCGCACGGCAACAACTCGTGCTCCACCATCAGCGGCACAGACGTAGGAAGCGTCAGCCTCTCGAACCAGAGCGCGATCGGGTTCTCTCCCCGCGACGTCTCCACGTTCGACACCGGTGCGGTGTTCAACCTCGGCCGGATGGTGCACCGCAACAACCCTGTGAACGTCGTGAACGAGTGGTTCCGAGGCGACATCGGGCTCCAGTTCATGGGTATGGACATGACGTTCCGGTGGCGGATGGACGAGACGCCGAACAACTACTCTCCGCAGTCCGATCCGCGGAACAATGACATCCTCGACTTCCTCAACCAGACCACCGACCAGACGTTCACCGTCGGCGGGCTCGTCTACACCCTCGTCGTCGAGGGGTTCACGGCACCGAACGGCACCAACAACACCTGCCTCGCCACGCTCAGCGGTGCCGCCACTCCGGTGAACCAGTTCTCCACAGTCGAGGGCACGAGCACCTACGGGTGCCTGTGGGCCTCGGCCGAGCAGGTGAGGACCGTGACGGTGGTGAAGCAGGCCGAGGCGCCCTACGGCCTCAACGGCGCCACGATTCCCGCTTCCACGTTCACCTCGTCCAGCTCGCTCGCGGGGTCGCCGTGGGCCACCGGCTTCTCGCTCACGCCCACCGCGATCGGCGCATCGGGCACGGCGAGCGTGACCCGCACGTACACGACGGGGCAGACAGTCTCGATCACCGAGACCACCCCGACGAGCCCGTGGGGCTTCACTGACGTCGTCTGCCGCGACGGCAGCGGCGTCGAGCTTCCCGCCGGGTACAAGAGCGGCGCGACGGTGACGCTGAACGAGACGACGGCGCCGGCCGTCACGAGCGCTGCAGCCGTGCCCATCACCTGCACCTACACGAACACCGTGCGGCCCACCGCGACGCTCACTCTGCTCAAGAGCGTGACGTCGACCGGCCAGCCCGCCCCGCAGGCCGTCGCCAGCAACTGGACGCTGACGGCGACGCGGAATCCCGTTGCCGGTGTCGCGACCCCGGTCTCCTCGATCTCCGGCGTGGGTCAGGCGACGGCTGGAGCCACCGCCGCGATCACCAACCAGAGCGTTGCCGCGGGCACTTACGTCCTCAGCGAGACCGCCTCCGGTACCAACACGGGCGGGTACCAGCAGAGCGGCGCCTGGACGTGCACAGCCGGCACCGTGTCGACGACGGACGGCGTCACCTCGGTGACCCTCACGCAGGGTCAGAACGCCACGTGCACCGTGCGCAACGTGTACCAGACGGGCAGTCTCGTGCTCTCCAAGACGGTCACGGGGGCCGGGTATACGGGCGGCACGACGAAGTCCTTCACCGTGCAGTACGTCTGCACCACCACGGACTCGCGCACCGTGACCGGAACGGTCACGCTTGCACCCAACGCGACCAACGGCCAGCCGGGGTCGGCGATCACCGTGTCCAACGTCCCGGCCGGCTCGACCTGCACCGTGGCGGAGACCGCACCGAGTGGCGGTCTGGTGAACTCGTCGTGGATCTGGGGCACGCCCACCACGACCTACTCACCCAACCCCGCCGTGGTGCCCGCCAATGGCAGCGCGAGCGCCGGGGTGACCAACCCGACCGTGCAGCAGTTCGGCTCGTTCACGATCGCCAAGGCGATCACGCCGCGCTCCGGTGTGCCCGCCTCGGGCTACGCGGGAGGCGCGGCGCGCACGTTCGCGGTGACCTACCAGTGCACCATCGCTGGGACCGTGACGCGTTCGGGGACCGGCGTGATCAGCGTGGGGACACCGCTGACGGTGACGGGGGTGCCGGCCACCTCCGTGTGTGTCGTCACCGAGACGGCGCCGACCACTCAGTCCGGCGACTTCGTGGACGCCTCGTACGCGTGGGACGGCAGCTCGGGTGCGCTCACCCTCGGCGCAGTGCCCGCGAACGGCAACGTGGGCGGCACGATCACGAACTACTTCACGCGGGTGTATGCGAGCCTCACCGTCACGAAGACCGTGGTCGGTGGTGGCTACATCGGCACCGGCGAGCCGTTCCAGGTCGTGGTCACGTGCGGCTCCGGTGAGAGCCAGGTGGTGCGGACACTGACCCTGAGCTCGACCGGCTCGAAGACCGCCAGCGTGCCGGCGGGCGTCGCGTGCACCGTCGTCGAGACGACGCCGTCCGAGTCCCTCCTGTCCGCCGAGTACGCCTGGCAGGCGCCCTCCTACACCGGGCTGACCAACGGCGTCGTCTCGGTTGCGGCGAACTCCTCCGCGACGGTGGGCGTCACGAACACCACCGTGATCGACCTGGGCCGAGTCTCGGTGACGAAGGCGATCGCCCACTTCGGGTCGGCGGTCGCCAACGGGACCACGTTCGCCGTCCAGGTGAGCTGTGGCACGGCAGGCACCTTCGCGGCGACGCTCACATGGTCGGGTGGCGCGTCCTCCACGTGGACCTCCGGACTCCTTCCGGTCGGTACCTCGTGCACCGTGACGGAGGACCAGCCGACGGGCGGGCTTCCGGACGCCAGCTACGCGTGGGGCGCGGTTCCGAGCGCGCAGACGGTCGTGGTGCCGTCGAGCCTCGACCCGGTCGGGGTCACGGTCACGAACGACATCACGCGCGTGCGCGCTCCCTTCACGATCGTCAAGGACGTCCAGAAGCCGGACGGCGCACCGGGCGCCACCATCTTCTACGGGACGTACTCGTGCACCTACGGCGTCGGCGCCTCGGCCGAGACGATCTCGGGAACCTGGACGGCGCCGCCGGGAGGCGGAGCCGCCACGCTGTCGCCCGTCGCGTCCGTTCTGCTCGGCTCCTCGTGCACCGTGACCGAGGCCGACCCGACCAACCCGCCGGACCCCTCCTACAGCTGGACCAAGACCGTTCCCGGCGCGACGTCCGTGACGGCCGTGACGGGGGCTCAGGCCACCGTCTCCAACACGCTCAACCGCTCCACTGGCTCCTTCAGCGTCGCCAAGGGCGTGCGAGGCGGCGCGGCCGGCACGGCGTTCGAGGACGAGGCGTTCACGTTCGCCTACGTCTGCACGCCGCAGACCGGCGATCCGATCAGCGGCACGCTCACGATGTCGGCAGGTGGGTCGCAGTCCGTTGCCGACATCCCGTTCGGCAGCACCTGCGCGGTACGCGAGACCGGTACGGCCGACCCGATCGACCCGTTCCGCTGGGACGGCGTGACGTTCTCCGGCGGTGGCGGTGAGCTCGTGGCCGGCGCCTGGACCTTCACTACCCCGTCGTCGGACACCCCGGTCGCGGTGACCGCGACGAACGCGATCAGCGCACGGTCCGGATCGGTGTCGGTGACCAAGGCAGTGACGGGCGAGACCGCAGGCTTCACCGGGGGCTCCGACGCGATCTTCCCGATCGGCCTCACCTGCGACGGCGTCTCCTACGGGACGCAGGATGTCGCCGACGGCGAGTCGTTGGTCTTCTCCGGGATTCCGCTCGGTGCCGCCTGCACCGCGAGCGAGAGTGGCTTCTCCGGTGGTCTCGCCGACGCGTCGTTCGCCTGGGCGTCGCCGATCGTCGGAGAATCCGTGACCGTCGACGTCGAGGGTTCGACGCCGTCGGGCACAATCACCGTGACCAACCGGATCGTCCGCGTCTACGCCCCGGTTCAGCTGACCAAGGAGGTCCGGATCGGGACCTACACCGGGGTCGTGGACCCGGCTGCGACCTACGACGGCTCCTTCCAGTGCACGTACTCCGGCGCAGGCGACGACGAGACCGTGACGGGCAGCTGGTCCGGGACGGACGCCACCCCGACCGACGACGCCGGTTCGCTGCAGACCCTCACGCCTGCCGGCGGCGAGCCCGCGACGAGAATCGAGGTGCTCGTCGGCTCCGTGTGCACGCCGACGGAGAATCCGCTCGACGACCCGTCGAACGATCCGTCGTTCGTGTGGGCGGATCCGGTGGTCACCCCCGTGACGGTCACGGCGACGCCGGAGTTCTCCACCATGACGGTGGTCAACACGCTCGAGCGCACTACGGGCGACCTGGTGGTCTCGAAGCTGCTCTCCGGCGAGACCGACGGCGTCACCTCAGGCACCGTGTTCCCGGTGTCCGCGGTGTGTGGGTACGAGGGCGTCGAGGGCACGTTCACTGGCAGTGCGAACGTGACGGCAGGCGCGGACCCCGTCGCGTTGATCTCCGACGTGCCGGCCGGCTGGACGTGCACGGTGTCCGAGGGGGTCGCGAGCAACCCCGACGGTCCGCCCCTCTACGACGCGTCGTACGCGTGGGGAGCCACGACGATCCGCGTCGACGGCGTGGACACCGTCGACGTGGTCGTCACGGCGGACGAGACCGCTCAGGTCGAGGTGACCAACGGCGTGGTCCGCGTCCGCTCGGGCTTCGAGATCGTCAAGGCGCTCGGGGCCGGAACGCCCGAGCTCTCCGACGACGCGCAGTTCTCCGGCAGCTACCAGTGCACCTACACCCGGGACGAGACCCCCGGGGAGACGTACACCGGCACGTGGGCTGTCGACGGCACCGGCGCGGCGACGTTGACGCCGGACGACGACGGGCCGACCACCTTCCCGATCGGCACGAGCTGCGCGGTCACCTCGGAGGCCGCGCTCGGAACGAACGAGTTCCTGCCGGACACCTCGTGGGCGTGGTCCCCGGCGGACCTCGGCCAGGCGGTGACCATCGCGCCGGGCGTCACCCCCACCGTCACCGTGACGAACACGGCCACGCGGGTCTTCACGGACCTCCAGGTCACGAAGAGCTTCACCGGTTCTTCGGCAGCGCTCGTCGACGGCGCCACCGTCGACGGGTCCTGGGCGTGCTTCTACCCCGCCGACGCCACCGATCCCGGCTCCCAGGTGGCCGGCGGGACGTGGACGCTTCCGGCGAGCGGTGGCTCGGCGGTGCTGGCAACGGCCGACGCCGGCGACGACGGCGACAGCGTCCCCGCTGAGTCCCGGTGCGAGATCCGGGAGAACACGCCGGACCAGGCGAACCTCGTCAACTCCTCCTACGCCTGGACCACCCCGGCCTATGCCCCGGCTGGCAGCGACGGCGCCTCGGGCGCCGTCACGACCGTTGCCGGCCAGGCGGTCGGCGTGACCGTGACCAACTCGACGCAGCGCGTGACGGGCACCTTCACGATCACGAAGGACGTACAGCTCTCGGCGAACGCCACCACGGCGGCGTCCGCGATGGCAGCGCTCACCTACTCGGGCACGTGGCGGTGCACGCTCGACGGCGAGACCGACGTCCCTCAGCCCGTCACCGGTACGTGGGGTCCGGTCCTCGACGGGGCCGAGTTTTCGGTGCCGGGTGTGCTCCTGGGTTCTTCGTGCGAGGTCACCGCGGAGACCAGGCCGGCCGATCCGGTCGAGCAGGACGTCTCGTTCGTCTGGCTGCCGTGGACCTCCGACGGTCCGGTGAGCGTCGACTCGGTGCAGACAGCGCCGGTCGTCACCGTGGCGAACCCGGTCGATCGCGTGCTCGGGTCGTTCGCTGTGAGCAAGACGGTGCTCGACGAGCAGGGCGGTGTCCCCGCGGATGCCCGCTTCACGTTCGAGTGGCAGTGCGAGGCGGAGAACGGCGACCTGTATCCGGACGCCGGGCCCGGGACATTCACGCTCGCGAGCGGCGAGACGTGGGACTCCCCGGCGGCGGTTCCGGACGACAGCTCCTGCACGGTCATCGAGGCCGGGCTGCCGACGCCGAACCACCCGTCGTTCGCGTGGAGCACCACGAACACGGTGCTCACCAACGGCGACGAGAGCGGGTCGGGGACGGAAACCGCGACGTTCCAGACGGGCGGGCCGAGCGACGTCGTCATCGCCGAGTTCACGAACACGCTCACCCGGACTCCGGGGAGCTACTCGGTGAGCAAGACGAGCGATCCGCCGACCGGCTCCACGGTGCTGCCCGGCGACCCCATCACCTATACGATGACCGTGACGCCGGGTGGGGCCGGCTTCGTGGACGACGTCGTCGTCACCGACGACCTCACGGCCGTGCTGGCGAACGCGACCCTGTCGACCGAGGACCTCGAGCCCTCGCAGGGTTCGGCGGTCTTCGACGACGCCACGAACCACATCGTGTGGAGCGTCGGCACCGTCGACGCTGCGAACGGGCCGCTCACGTTGGTCTACACGGTCAAGGTGAACGACGAGGCGTTCGGCGTTCGCCTCACCAACGTCGTCACCGCCACCGGCGAGTACCCGCCGCAGGAGTGCCAGGGCGACTGCTCGACGACCCACGTCACGCCGGCCTGGACACTCGCGAAGTCTGCTGACCCCGCCACGGGCTCGACGGTTCTTCCGGGGCAGGACGTGACGTACACGCTGACCGTGACGAACACGTCCGAGGCCACGGTCGCGGGCGCGGTCGTCACGGACGACCTGTCCGACGTCCTCGACCACGCGAGCCTCGCCGGCACCCTGCCGGCGGGCCTGACTCTGGACGGGTCGACGCTGACGTGGGACGTCCCGACGATCCTCGCGGGTGGCGAACCTGCCTCGGTGTCCTACACGGTGACCGTGGACGACGACGCGATCGGGGTCACCCTCGCGAACGTCGCGACGCCGTCGAGCCCTGGCGGCACCTGCGTCGAGGAGAGCGGGTGCTCGACCGAGCACCCGACCCCAGGGTTCACGCTGTCGAAGGCGTCCGACCCCGCCTCCGGGTCCACCGTGGTTCCGGGCGACGTCGTGACGTACACCCTCACCGCGACCAACACCTCCGACGGTGTGGTCGAGGGCGCGACGGCGGTGGACGACCTCACCCAGGTGCTGTCGCACGCCGACATCGTCGGCACGCTGCCCCCGGAGCTCGCGCTCGTGGGCTCGACGCTCACCTGGTCCATTCCGACGCTCGCACCCGGGGCCGATCCCGCATCGGTCTCGTACACGGTGCGGGTCCGGGCGGGCGAGGACGGTGCCACTCTCCTCAACGTCGTCACGACCGACAGCCCGGGCGGATCGTGCCTCGGCGCGTGCTCGACGACGCACGTGACCCCCGCGTGGACTCTCGCGAAGTCCTCCGATCCGGCCACGGGCGCGACCGTGGTGCCCGGGCAGCAGGTGACCTACACCCTCACGGCGGCGAACACCTCCGATGCCGTCGTCCGTGGGGCCCTCGCGACGGACGACCTGTCCGGTCTGCTCGCGCATGCCGCCCTGGTCGAGCCGCTGGCCGAGGGTCTCGCGTTCGACGCCGAGTCCGGCGTGCTCACGTGGACGATTCCGGAGATTGCCGCCGGTGCACCCCCGGCGAGCGTGAGCTACACCGTCACCGTGAACCCGGACGCGGTCGGTGCGACGCTGACGAACGTGGTCACGCCGCAGGGTCCCGGTGGCGAGTGCGTCGAGGGTGACTGCACGACGACGCACTACACGCCCGTCTGGTCGCTCGCCAAGACCTCCGATCCGGCCTCGGGCAGGACGGTGGACGTGGGCAGCACCATCACGTACACGCTGACCGCCACGAACGAGTCGGAGGAGGCGGCGGTCCTCGGCGCATCCGCGGTGGACGACCTGTCCGACGTTCTCGACGACGCCGCGATCGTCGGTGAGCTCCCGGCCGGCCTGACGCTGGACGGCACGACGCTGACGTGGGCGATTCCGACCATCGAGCCCGGCGGGGAGCCGGTGAGCGTGAGCTACAGCGTGCGGGTGAACGACGACGCCACGGGCGCGACGATTCGCAACGTGGTGACGCCCGCGACCGGTGGCAGCTGCGTGGAGAGCTGCACCACGCAGCACCCCACACCGGCATGGACGATCGAGAAGTCCTCGGACCCGGTCTCGGGCAGCACCGTGCTCCCGGGCCAGAGCGTGACGTACACGCTCACCGCGACGAACGTGTCCGACGCGGTGGTCGCGGGCAGGACCGCGGTCGACGACCTGTCCGACGTCCTCGACGACGCCACGCTGACCGAACCCCTCGCCGACGGCCTCACGTTCGACGCGGAGACCGGTGTGCTCACCTGGGCGATTCCGGAGATGGCCGCCGGCTCGGCTCCCTCGACCGTCTCCTACACGGTGACCGTTGCTGACGGCGCCTTTGGAGCGACCCTCCGCAACGTCGTGACCTCGCCGGGAAGCTCGCCCTGCGTCGCGCCCGACTCCGAGGGCCGGGCGCTGCCCGGGGCCGTCGCGGATCCCGAGCTCTGCCCGACGACGACCGAGCACTACACACCGGCGTGGACCCTGCAGAAGAACTCCGACCCCGCTACCGGGGCCACGGTGGCAGTGGGCCAGCACATCACGTACACGCTCACGGCCGCGAACACCTCCGAGGCCGAGATCACCGGTGCGACGGCCGTGGACGACCTGAGCAAGGTGCTCGCGAACGCCCGCCTCGTGGGCGACCTTCCGGCGGGCCTGACGCTGTCGGGGACGACCCTCACGTGGGAGATCCCGACGATGCCGGCCGGCTCGGACCCGGTGTCGGTGTCGTACACGGTCGAGGTGGGGACCGCCGCCGGAGTCACGATCACCAATGTGGTGACGCCGTCGGGTGGCGGCGGCGAGTGCACCAACGCGTGCACCACCACCCACGAGGTGCCGCCGACGGTGTCGCCGAGCCCGAGCCCGAGCGCGAGCGCGAGCGCGAAGCCGCTTCCGGGCACCGGCGCGGCCGTCGGCGGGGCCGCTGGTATCGCGCTCCTGCTCCTGCTGGCTGGTGGGGGCGCAGTCCTGGCGAGCAGGCGCCGCCGGACGGAGCGCGACTGAGCGCAGAGGTCGAACCCGGCCGACGGAGTGGGCCCCTTCCTCGAGGACGGGGCCCACTCCGGTAGCCCGCGGGCGGAGCGATCTCGAACAGCCGGTGAGGTGGTCGTGACCGTCGGGCGCGACGCAGGGAGCGCGTCCGCCGTCGGCGCCTCGCGCCGAGTCAGGGGAGCACGACGTCGGTCCCCTCGACCGTCAGCTCGACGCCCGCGTCCGACGGCGTGACCGCGGTGACCTCGGTGCCCGCCGGCAGTCCCTCGAGGGACACCGTGGCGCCGTCGAGCGCCTGCTGGATGCTGTCGCCGAGACCGAACGGAAGGTCCGCGGGGTCGACGCTCATCCCGGCGACCCGCAGGTCCGAGACCGACAGCAGGATCTCCCGCCCGGCGGGCTCGGGCGTGATCTCGGCCTGCACCGCGGTGAGGCCGAGCACGTCGACCGAGGCCGTGATGCCGCCGTCGTGCGGCGTGACGGTCACCCCGCCGAGGGCGTCCGCCACGGACCCGAGCCCGGCGACGCGGTCGTCGACCGCCTGCTGAAGGCTCGCCGTCGGGAGCGTGCCGTACACGGTGAGGGCGTCGATGCCCGACCCGTCGATCGCGACGCCGGACGCCGTGCCCGACACGTCGGTGAGCGCGATTCCCTCGAGCGTCACGGAGTCGAGGGAGTACGAGACGTCCTCGATCGCGCCTGCGGCGAGCTGGGTGAGGAACGGGAAGCCACCCACGGTCACGTCGACGCCCTCGCCGGCGACCTCGGTCGCGAGCCCGTCGGCGATCCGCATCGCGGCGACGGCGGCGGCCACGCGATCGGCCGCGATCGCGGCCCCGGCGGCGAGCAGCACGATGCCGGCCGTGACTCCGACGGCGCGCAGGGGGTGGCGACTCATGGCCTGACCGTACCTAGCCGCGGGCGATGTCCGCGTACTCGCCCCCGGTGACGGCGAGCAGGTCGTCGGGCGCGAGCTCGACGTCGAGCCCGCGTCGTCCGCCCGAGACGAGGATCTGCTCGCACAGGATCGCGGAGGAGTCCAGCACGGTGCGGTGCGCCGTGCGCTGCCCGATGGGCGAGATCCCACCCACGACGTACCCCGTCCGCCGCTGCGCCACGGCCGGGTCGGCCATCTCAGCCTTCCGACCGCCGACGGCCGCGGCGAGCCGCTTGAGGTCCAGGCGCGCGGCGACGGGCACGACGGCGACGACGAGCTCGCCGTCGACGTCGGCCATCAGCGTCTTGAACACGCGCTCCGGCGCGATGCCGAGCTTCTCGGCGGCCTCGAGCCCGTACGCCGCAGCGCGCGGGTCGTGGACGTAGGTGTGCTGCGTGAACGGGATCGATGCCGCAGTGAGGGCGAGGATCGCGGGCGTGCCGGCGGGGGTGCTCACCGCGACATCGTGCCGCGCCGGACGGTCGGTCGGCGCGACCGTCCTGCGCGGCCCCGACCCGCGCACGACGGCGGCCCGCCCCTCGAGAGAGCTCGGCGCGCGGTTCCCCGCCGCGGATCCCGTGGTCGTCCCGGCCTGAGACGCTCAGGCGGTGCGGCGTCCCACGAGGTGAGGGTCGACGCCGACGGCGCGCATCACGAACGCCACCGTCTCGTCGATCGCGCGGGTACGCCCGGGCCCGTCCTCGGGCACGTTGCGCGCCGACAGGCACGAGTTGATGAGGGGCACGACGGCGTCGAGGTCCTGACGCGGGAAGCGCCCGGTCGCGATGCCCAGCACGAGGATGCGTCGCAGGGGCGCCTCGACCTGCTGGATGTGCTCGCGCAGGCGCATCATCGTGGCGCGCGAGACGACCGTGCGCAGGTCCGGGCCGGGCGCCAGGTGGTAGACCCGCTTGAGGTGGATCTGCTGCTGCACGTACGTGCGCAGCTGCTCCACCGGGTCCTCGAGGCCGGCCAGGGACTCCTCGAGCGCCGCGATGTAGGAGGTCGTCTCGTGCTCGATGAAGCCGAGCAGGAGGGACTCCTTGTCGGGGAAGTGGTTGTAGACCGCGGTACGCCCGACGCCGGCCTCGGCGGCGATGTCGGCGAGCGTGATGGCGTCGAACCCCTCGCGCTCCATGAGCGTGGACAGCGCGGTGAAGAGTCGGAGGCGCACCTGTTCGCGGTGCTCGGCCAGCGTGGCCCCGATGATCTTCGGCACCTCCTCACTATGCCACGGATCTGACTGGGCCCGCCCACGTGTCAGATCGACGGCCGTGTGGCGTATGTCTCGCGCGCGGTGGGCCGGGGTAGGGTCGTGACGTGGTCGCCGGGGGCGCGGCCGACACGAGGAGGCACCCGTGAATCAGCAGAAGATCGTCCAGACGGTCGCCGTGATGGCTGCGGGCTTCGTCGCGACCCGGGTCCTCAACCTCGTCTGGAAGCGCGTCTTCGGTCACAAGCCGCCGGGCACCGTGGACGACGAGCAGGACTCCAGCCTTCGCGAGATCGTGCTCTTCGCGGCCGTCTCCGGGGCGATCGCCGCCCTCGCTCGCGCCGGCGCCACCAAGGCGGCCGTGCGCTTCACGGACAAGTCGCTCGCCGAGTCGCGCGACTGACCGACCGGCCTGCCCGGCACCGCCTCCTCAGGCGTCGGTGCCGCGCTTCTCGGTGTCGGCGAGCGCCTGCACCATCGCGTCGTCGGCATCGTCGATGTCGGTAACGTGCTCGGTCCGCCGCACCGCGGCGAGGTCGTCCGTGAGCTCGTCCACCACGAGCAGGTCGTCGCGCACCCGTCCGGTGCGGTAGCCCGCGCGACCCACCATGTGCGCCGACACCGGCGCGGTGATGAGCTGGAAGAGCAGCACCAGCACGAGCGTCCAGATCACGACCCCGGTCCGGATCTCCAGCGCGAGTCCCGTGAGCAGCATGCCGAGGCCCAGCACCTGCGGCTTCGTCGCGGCGTGCATGCGTGCGAGCAGGTCGGGGAACCGCGCGATCCCGAGCCCGGCGACCATCGCGAGGAACGACCCCGCCAGGAAGAGCACGGCGGCGAGCACGTGCAGCACGGTGTCCAGGACGCTGCCCTCGGCGATCACGATCCGCCCTCCTGCTGCTCGCGGCCCACCGTCGCCGAGCTCCCGCCCGATCCGGAGCGACGCTCCTCTGCCTCGGCGAGCTCGGCCTCGCGCCGGGCGCGTTCGAGCTCGCGGGCCTCCTCGCGGGAGAGGATGCGGCGGTCGTCGTCACTGTCGGCCGCGGCGAACCGCGCGACGGTCACCGAGCCGGTGAACCCCACGAGAGCGAGCACCACGAGCACGGGCACGAGGTCCACCCGTCCCGTCCAGGCGGACACGAGCGCCACCGTCGCGAGCACGCTCGCCACCACGACGTCGACGGCGACCACCCGGTCGAGCATGCTCGGCCCGCGTTCGGCGCGCACGAACGCGCACACCGCCCCGATCGTGAGCATGATCCCGCAGGCCACCGCCACCCAGAGCGTCATCGCGCGTCGCCTCCCTCGTCGCGTCGCCGAGACCGCGTACCGCGGCCACCTGCGGTCGAGACCTCGCTCGAGCCTGAGCTCGAGCCTGAGCTCGAGCCTGAGCTCGAGCCGGAGCTCGAGCCCGACATGCCCGACCCGGGCGCACCCTGGTCGGGCACCGCACGCGACGCGACGGCCGCGCCGCCCCGCGCGCGGGAGGGCCCGCCGAACCGTCGCGGCGGGAGCCCGGCGGCAGCGATCTCCTCGTCCGAGGCGAGCGCGTAGAGCACCCGCGCCTCCTGGTCCAGCACCACGGTGCGGGCGTGCTCGACGGCGCCCGGCCCGCTCAGGTCCAGCGTGTGGACGTACAGGGTGCCGGTGGCGCGGTGCGCCTCGACGATGATCGACCCGGGCACGAGCGAGCACAGGTCGGCCGTGAGCGTGAGGTACAGGTCGCTGCGCGAGCGCAGCCGCACCCGCAGCACGCCCCCGCGCGGCTCCTGACCGAAGCGCAGCGCGACGGCCGCGACGTGCACGCTCGCCACGACGATGTCGCCGGCCAGCCGGCCGAACAGACGCACCAGGCCGAACCCGGAGGGGCGGCCGGCGAACGGCACGCGCGGCAGCGGGAGGAACCACGCGACGGCGAGCGCGACCACCAGTCCGGCGAGCACGTTCGCGATCGTGAGGTCGCCCCACAGCAGCACCCACACGACGGCGAGCCACACCACCGCGGTGACGGAGGGGCGCCGGCGCGGCGTCACGCCGGGCTGCGCGGCACCCCCCGCGACGCCGCTGGTCGCAGCGGCGTCAGTCCGAGGGGCGTCGGCCCGCACGGCATCGTTCGACGGTCGCTTGCTCATCCCGCGCTCCCGTGCCGCGATGCGGCCACGCTCGACGGCGCTCCCACCGCGTCGCTCGCCGTCGTGCCCTGGGCGTCGCTGCCGCCGGTGCCATCGTCGCCGCTCGCGTCGTCGGCGCCGCCGGCGCTGTCGGCGTCGTCCGGCGCACCGCCGGTCTCGTCGGCGACCTCGGGCGAGCGGCCCTCGCCGCGGTCGCCGTTGACGAGCACCGCGTCGATGTAGGGCGAACGGGCGGTGAGGTCGTGCGCGGCGTTCTGCGCGTAGCCGTAGAGCGGACCGGCGAGGAAGGTGAGCGCGCACGAGACGGTGACGATCGCCGTCGCCGCGCCGAAGGTGGTCCGGGGTGTGCGCACGTCCGGCAGCGGCGCGGGCGCGGGCTGCCAGAACGCCTTGTTCCACGCCTTCACGATGGCGTACAGCGTGAGCAGAGACGTGAGCAGTCCTGCCGCGACGACGGCGTACGCCAGGGGCGTGCCGAGCTGGACGCCGGCCTGGAGCAGCCCGACCTTGCCGAGGAACCCCGAGAGCGGCGGGATCCCCGCGAGGTTCATGGCCGGCACGAAGAACACGATCGCGAGCGCGGGCGCCACCTTGACCAGGCTGCCGAGCCGGTCCAGCGACGTGGTCCCGCCGCGCTGCTCGATGAGGCCGGCGACGAGGAAGAGCGCGGTCTGCACGGTGATGTGGTGCACCACGTAGAAGATCGTCGCGGCGATCCCGACGTCGGTCGCCACGGCGATGCCGAAGAGCATGTACCCGATGTGGCTGACCAGCGTGAACGACAGCAGACGTTTGAGGTCGTCCTGCGCCACGGCGCCGAGGATGCCCACGACCATCGTGAGCAGCGCGAGCACGAGCAGCGCGTCGTTCAGGGCGCCGGACGGGAACAGCAGCACCTGGGTGCGGATGATCGCGTAGATGCCGACCTTGGTGAGCAGGCCCGCGAACACCGCCGTGACCGGTGCGGGCGCGGTCGGGTATGAGTCCGGCAACCACGCCGAGAGCGGGAAGATCGCGGCCTTGATCCCGAACCCGAGCAGCAGCATGACCTGCAGGATCAGCTGCGTGCCGGGGTCGAGCTCGGGCAGTCGCTGCCCCAGCTGGGCGAGGTTGAGCGTGCCGGTGGCGGAGTAGATCATCGCGATCGCCACGAGGAACAGCACCGACGACAGCAGCGAGACGATGACGTAGATCGTCCCGGACCGGATCCGGTCGCCCGTCGCACCCAGCGTGATGAGCACGAAGCTCGCGCCCAGCAGGATCTCGAACGCGACGTACAGGTTGAACAGGTCGCCCGAGATGAAGGCGTTCGCGACGCCCGCCGCGAGCACGAGGTACGTGGGGTGGAACACCGAGACCGGGGTCTTGTCCGAGTCGGTCTCGTCGTTCGCGCCCTGCGCGATCGAGTACGCGAGCACGCCGAGCAGCACGACGCTCGAGACCGTGAGCATGAGCGCCGAGAGGCGGTCCACGACCAGCGCGATGCCCACCGGCGCCGCCCAGTCGCCGACGTTCATCACGAGCGGACCGCTGTTCGCCTGCACCAGGAGCGCGATGGCGACGGCGAGCATCGCCGACACCGCCGTCACCGAGATGGCGGCCTGGAGCCTGGGCCTGCGGGCCATCGTGAGCGCGAGGCCCGCGCACACGAGCGGGATCGCGACGGGGAGCGGGACGAGCCAGGTCATCGCGTGTCACCGCCCGGGCGCGGCCCGCCGTCGGGCGTCTCGCCGTCGACCGCCCCGCGGTCGGCCGCGTCGCGGTCGGCGGTCTCGCGGTCGGGCGCCTCGTGCGGGCGGGTCGCGCCGTCGGTTGCCTCGTGCGGGGCCTCGCCCTCGGTCGTCTCGTGGCCGGCCTCGCCGTCGGCTGCCTCGCCGGGCGCCTCACCCTGCGTCGGTTCGCCGTCGCCCGCTGCGTCGCCCTCGCCCTCGCCCTCGTCGTCGTCAGCCGTGCCCGACGGCGAGGCGTGCCTCGGGTCGTTCGCGTGCGCCTCGGGCACGGGGTGCTCCTCGTGCCCCTCGGCCGGGCTCGTCCCAAGGGCCTCGGGGGCGAGCTCGGGGGCGAGCTCCTCGGTCTCGTCGCGCACCTGCGCGGCCTCGAGGGCGCGGTTCGGCCCGGCCTCGTCGGTGCGGGTGTCGAGCTCACCGCGCTCGGCGCGCCGGGCGATGCGGCGGTCCTCGACGTCGTCCTGGATCTCGTCGTGGCCGTGCAGCTGCCACGAGCGGTAGGCCATCGCGAGGATGAACGCGGTGAACCCGAGCGTGATGACGATGGCCGTCAGCACGAGGGCCTGGGGGAGCGGGTCGCTCATCGGCTCGTCCGAGTCGCCGATGAGCGGCGGCCCGCCCGCGGCGCCGCCCGCGACGAGGATGAGAAGGTTGACGCCGTTGCCGATCAGCGCGACGCCGAGCAGCACCCGGGTGAGCGAGCGCTCCAGGAGCAGGTAGACGCCGGTCGCGATGAGCGCGCCCATCACCACGACGAGCACGAGGTTGGGGCTGTTGTCGGTGACGATCACGCGCGCTCACCCCCGGAGCCGTGTCCCGAGGAGCCGCCGGACCGGCCGGGGCCGTCGTCGAGACCCCCGTCCGACCCGGACCCGGACCCGCCCGCCCCGACGGCGACCGGGACCCGCGCGGCGACGCCGTCGCGGATCGCGTCGTGGGCGATGTCCGGGGCGCTGATGCCCTCCTGCTCGCCCTGCCGGTCGATCTCGGCGCCGAGCGAGCGCAGGACGTCGAGCACGAGACCGATCACGACGAGGTACACCCCGATGTCGAAGAAGAGCGTGGTGACGAGCTTGATGTGGCCGAGCGGTCCGGCGTCGAGCTCCACGACCGCGGACTCGAGCATCGAGCCGCCGAACAGGAGGGGCACGAGCCCGGCGCCCACCGAGAGGAACAGGCCCGAGCCGAGCAGGAAACCGGCGTTGACGGGCGCGGCCTCGCCGAGCTCGTAGCGACCGCCGGCGAGGTACCGCAGCACGAGCGCGATCCCGGCCACCAGGCCGCCCGCGAACCCGCCGCCCGGCGCGTTGTGGCCGGAGAAGAGCAGGAACACCGAGAAGACGACCATGGTGTGGAAGAGCAGGCGCGTGGCGATCTCGAGGATGACCGAGCGGCGCTGCGGCGCGAGGGTCGCCCCAGCCGACAGCCAGCGCTGGTTGCGCAGGGTGGCGCCGAGCGAGCCGGCGGTGGACCGTGCACCGTCCGAGGCGTCGGACGGCAGACCGTCGGGGTTGAGGCCACCTGCTGCGCCGGGCTCGTCCTCGGCGCGCGAGTCCGCGCCCCGGGGACCCACGAGTCCCGCGCCGCCGCCACCCGCGACCTGCGCGTCCGACCAGTGCTCGCCGTCGTGCGCGTGGTCGTCGCCGTGGCGACTGCGTGCACTCGACGCGGGCTCGCCGTCGTACCCGCTGCCTCGCCGACCCGGGCTGCCCACGCCGTAGGGCGCCCGCGGCGCGGCGTTGCCCACGAGGTCCTGCCCGCCGGCCTCGCCGAGGCGAGCCAGCGCGGGCGAGCCGTGTGCGCTCTCGCTCCAGACGGCGCCGCGCGCGTCACCGGCGTCGGCGGCGCGCTCCACGCGGGCGGTGCGGACCCGGAGGAAGACGATCGACGCGACGCCGGTGGCCGCGACGAGGAGCACCGAGATCTCGCCCATGGTGTCCCACGCGCGGATGTCGACGAGCGTGACGTTGACGATGTTCCGGCCGTTGCCCCAGGCGTAGGCCTCGTCGGGGAAGTCCACCGACACGGGCTGAGCCACGCGCGCCTGCGCCGCGACCAGGACGCCGATGCTGATAACCGTCCCGACGGCGATCCCGAGCGCCGCGCGGAACCAGCGGCTCGACGCGAGCGGGCGGTTGGAGAAGTAGGCGGGCAGGCGGCGCAGCACGAGCACGAACACGACGAGCGTCACGGTCTCGACGAGCACCTGGGTGAGCGCGAGGTCGGGGGCGCCGTGGAGCTCGTAGAGCACCGCGACGCCGTAGCCGGAGATGCCCAGCAGCAGGACGGCCTTGAGCCGGCGGCGTGAGCGGGCCGCCGCGATGCCGGCCACCACCACGAACACGCCCACCACGAGCTGGACCGGGCTGTCCCACAACCGGACCGAGCCGATCGACGCGCCGCCGCCGTGCCCGAGCAGCATGGCGGTGCCCGTGGCGACCGTGGCGGTGACGAGAATGACGCTGAGGTACACGGGGATCGACCCGCGCTGGGTGAGCGAGGTGAGGAACCCGGCGCCCCGATCGAGCTGGCGCATGAACCGGCGGTAGGTGTCCTCGGCGTCGAGCACGAAGGCGTCGTGCGCCTGCAGGCGGGAGTCGCGGCCGCCGAACCAGAACAGCGCGGCGCCCGACGCGAGGATCACCACGGTGAGCAGCAGCGGCACGCCGAACCCGCCCCACAGCACGAGGTGCCCGGCGGAGCCCGTGGGGTACGTCTCCGCGTAGGGGCCGAGCAGTCGCTCGCCGAGGCCCGGGACGAGCCCGGCCGCGAGGCCGCCGAGGGCAAGCACCGTCGGCGGGAGGAACATCGGCCACGCCTCGCGGTCGACCTCGTTGTCGGACAGCCCCCGCTTCGTCGAGAACGCGCCCCACCAGAACCGCAGCCCGTAGGCCACCGTCAGGACCGAGCCGAGCACCACGACGGCGAGCAGTGCGACCGAGGTGGGTGCGCCGTCGAGCGTCACGCCGTGCCAGAGGCCCTCGAGCGCGGCCTCCTTCGCGACGTACCCGGCGAACGGCGCGATGCCGATCATCGAGGCGATCGCGAGCGCGGCGACGACGGCGAGGAACGGCATGGTCCGGCGCAGGCCGGAGAGCTGGTGGATGTCACGCGTGCCGGTGGCCGCGTCGACGATGCCGACGACGAGGAACAGCGACGCCTTGAACATCGCGTGCGCGCCGAGCATCGCGATGCCCGCGAGCGCGACGGCGCGGTCGCTCTGCCCGACCAGGAGGATGAGCAGGCCGAGCTGGCTCACCGTGCCGTAGGCGAGCACGAGCTTGAGGTCCCACTGCCGCAGCGCGCGATACCCCCCCAGGAGCAGCGTGATCGTCGCGAGCACGAGCAGCGGCCAGGACCAGGCGTCCCACGTCGCGAAGCCGGGGGCGAGCCGTGCCACGAGATACACCCCGGCCTTCACCATGGCCGCGGCGTGCAGGTAGGCGCTGACCGGCGTGGGCGCGGCCATCGCCGAGGGCAGCCAGAAGTGGAACGGGACGAGGGCGGACTTGCTCACGGCGCCGACGAGCACGCACACGATCGCGGTGGAGGTCACGCCGGTCAGCTCGGGCGGCGCCGCGGCCAGGGCCGAGAGTGAGTAGGCCCCCCCTGGCGCCTCGCCGAGCAGGATGATCCCGGCGAGCATCACCAGGCCGCCGAACGTCGTCACGATGATCGCCTGCATCGCGGCGCGGCGGGACACCTTGCGCTCGAAGTAGTGCCCGATCAGCAGGTAGGAGAAGACGGTGGTGAGCTCCCAGAACACGTAGAGCAGGAGCGTGGAGTCGGTGCTGACGAGGCCGAGCATCGCGCCGGCGAAGGCGACGAAGACGCCCGCGAAGCGCGGTTTGCCGGTGGCGCTCTCGGCGAAGTACCACGCGCAGTACAGCAGCACGAGGGCCCCGACGGCGCCGACGATCAGCACCATGAACCAGCTGAGCGTGTCGATCCGGAAGTCGATCGTGAGATCCAGCCCCGGCACCCACGGGATCGACTGCACCCACGTGCGGCCGGCCAGCACGTCGGAGGTGAGGGTGAGCGCCCAGACCGCGGCCGAGGCGGGCGCGAGAGCGAGGACCGCAAACATGCGACGACCCCACCGGCGCACGAGAACGGGAGCCACGAGGGCGGCCGCGACGTGCAGCAGGAGGATCTGGAGCATGGGGGTCCCGTCGTCAGGAGGGCGGGCGTGCCCATCTTAACGGCGTCCCGTGGGTCGCCGGTGGTCCGCCGGTGGTCCGCCGATGGCCCCGCCCCGGGGCGCCGTCGCCGGGCCGGCCTGCCCGCGGGCAACGCATCGTCGGCCTCCCGCGGGTCTCCCCGTCAAGCACAGGTCAACAGGCGGCCATCCGGGCGCGGTCGTGGCACCATGGGAGCGTCACGTGGAGTTCCTCCCGAAAGGTACGTTCGATGGCGAGCATCCTTCTGGTCCACGGCCGCAGCAGGCCGCTGTTCGGTCCCGCGCAGATGCGTGAGCAATGGCTCGTGGCGCTGCGCTCCGGGTTCGAGGCGGCGGGCATCGACGCCCCCTTCGCCGACGAGGACGTCCGACTGCCGTGGTACGGGGACTCGCTCACGCACCTCGTCGGTGGCGTCACGCGCGCCGAGGCGGAGCGGGTCTCGCTGCGCGGGCACCTGCACGCGGGTGAGCGTGAGTTCGTGCTCGACGTCGTGGTCCAGGTCGCACGCGCGTACAACTTCTCCGCGGCGCAGCTCGCCGCGGTGGCCGCACCTGACGACGAGGGCGCAGCCCCGCCGTCGTGGGGCTACGTGCGCACGGTGCTCGCCGCCGTCGACCGCTACGTCCCCGGGATGACGGGCGCGACCGTCGCCTTCGTCGCGCGGGAGTGCTACGGCTACCTCACCGACACTCGCCTGCGGCAGATGATCGACGACGGCGTCGCGGGCGTCGTGCGCGCGGGCGAGCCCACCGTGGTGCTCGCCCACTCGCTGGGCGCCGTCATCGCCTACCACGTGCTGCGTGCCCACCCCGCGGGGGAGTCGTGGCGGATCCCGCTCCTGGTGACGCTCGGCGCGCCGCTCGCCTGGCAGGCGGTCATCACCGCGCTCGGCCGGCTCGAGATCCGGCAGTTCCCGCGGCCGGTCGTGAACTGGGTGAACGCGCGCGACCCGCAGGACGCCGTCGCGATCGGGGGCGACCTCGTCGGGTCGCTGCTGCCGGTCGGCGCGGGCCTGCCGGACGTCCTCGAGGAGACGGGCGTGGTCAACCCCGAGGACGGCCGGCACGCCATCGAGTACTACCTCGCGGATCCGCTGGTCGCGGCGCACGTGGCGCGCGCGCTCGGGTAGCGCACCCGTCCCGGTCGCTCGGCGGCCCCCGGTGCCCCGGCTGCCACAGGTGGCCCCGTGCCCGCCGGTAGGGTCGCCCCGTGGCGCGTCGGCAGTGGGGGCTCGGGCCGCCCGTGCCCGATCGCGAGGAGCCGGCCGACGACGAGCCCAACCCCTACCTCCCCCCGGACGCGCAGCGTGAGCTGCGACGGGCGCGCGACGCCGAGCGACGGTCGCGGCGACGCCTGGCCGCCCGCCGGGCAGCCGCCGAGCGCGCGGGCGGTCGCCGCTCGCACTCCTGGGGTGCGTGGTTCGGCGCGCTCCTCGGTCGGCGGAAGGCGGAGCGCGACCCCGATGCCGGGCCCGACTCCGCCCCCGATACCGAGCCCGGCGCCGTGCCGCAGGACGCACCCACCGACGACGAGCCCACGCCGCACGGCGTCCGCGCCGTCGACGTCCCTCCCGCCACGGACGCCGGTTCCCGTCCCGACGACGAGCCGGCGCGCCCCCGCACCCCGAGCCGCAGACCCGCCCCCGGCCGCTCGGCGGGACGCGCCGCCGCGGGACGCTCGAGACGCGGTCCTCGCTCGTGGCTGCGCCGCACGCGCCTCGTGGTCGCCGCCGCCGCGCTCCTGACCCTCCTGGTGATCGGCGGCGTGCTGACGTACGTGCAGGCCAACCGGCCGGTCCAGCCGGACACGGCGCTCGACGTCGTGTGGCGCACCGACCTCAAGGACCTCGCCGCGAGCCCCGGGCCGCTCGCCGGGCTCGGCGACCTCGACGCCGTGCTCGTGTCCGGTGACCTCGTCGTGCTGCGCCTCGGGGAGACGACCTACCCCGACACCACGCGCGTGATCGCCGCCCTGGCGCTCGCGGACGGCACACCCGCCTGGCGCCTCGACCTCGCGGGCGGGGTGTGCGCGGACGAGGCGATCAGCTGGGAAGGCGCGCCGGCCGTCGTCTGCGCCGGGGTGCACGACGGCGAGCAGCAGCTTCTCGTCGTCGACGTCGCCGACGGGAGCGTACGGGCGCAGGCACCGCTCCCCTGGGACCCGGTGAGCATCGGCGCCGGCACGGACGGCGTCGCGCTCGTCGGCCCCACCGACCCGGCGACGGCGGCGACCCCGCTGGCCTGGTGGGCGCTCGACGACGGTGGGCTCGCCGTCGAGCCGGCGTGGGAGACGGACCTGCTCGACGTCGAGCCCGAGCTCGAGGAGGACCTGCGCAACAGCGACGGCGTGGCCGACCTGCGGCAGGCGGACTGGCTGCGAGCGGGCGACGCGGTGCTGCTGGACCTGCCCTACTACGCGAGCATGCGCGTCGACGCCGACGGCGTCTCGCTCCTCGACCGGTGCTGGTCGGTGCTGGTGGACGGCGACGCGTTCGTCTGCTCCGGGAGTACCGAGACCGTGCGCTACGGACCGGACGGTGCCGTGGAGTGGACGGTCCCGGACGCCGCGCTGAGCGCCGAGGCGGGCTGGGCGGTGCCGGTGCTCGTGACGCGGCACGACGCCGTGGGTGACGACACGTACGCGATGGTCGGCCTCGACGACGGCGCGACGCTGGGCGAGGTCGACCTCGACAGTGACGTGTCGCCGGCGCTCGCCGGCACGCCCGGGGACCCCCTGGTGGTCGTGGGCGACCGCCTGCTGGCGCTCGCCCCGGACGGCGCGCGGCGCTGGAGCGCGCCGCTCGGGGACCAGTGGGTGTCCCGGGTGTCGGTCGCGGGCGACCGAGTCGCGGTGGTCCAGTGGGACCTCACCGCGGTGTTCGACCTGGCCACGGGTGAGCGGGTGGCGCGCCTGGACCTGTACGACGCGATCCCGGTCGGCGACCGGCTCGTGCTCGAGCGGGGGGCGCACTCGGTGTCGTTGGTCCGGCTGCCCTGAGTCCGCCGGACGCGGCCGGAGGGGGCCGAACCGGTTGGGTATCGTCGGCCCATGCCCGGACCCGGTGACCAGCGCGACGGCGAGCAGCCACCCGAGTACGACCTGTCCGACGACCTGACGCTCGGTTTCGAGCGGTCCACCGCGACCCCGGCGCCGGGGGCTCCCGGAGCCCCGGCGATTCCGTCGGCCGCGCCGGGTGCGCCCGCCTCCGGCACCGGCTCGTGGGCGCCGAGCGCTCCTGGCGGCCCGGCCACGCCGTACTCGTCGGCGACGTCGGCACCGGGCTATCCGGCCCACCAGTCGGGCACGGGCGGCTACCCGCTGGCGCCCGGCCAGCCGGGCCAGCCCGGGCAGCTCGGCCTGCCGCCCCAGTCCACCTCGCCCGTGTGGCCCGCGTCGAGCGCCGGGTCGGCGGCGGCGTCGCCGGCCTCGTCGAGCCAGACGGCGCCCTCGCACGCGAACCCCTACCTGCCGCAGCCGTGGCAGGCGACGCCACCTTCGCCGTCGGGCGCCGCGCCGTCCTCCGCGCCGGGCTACGGCGCCGCGCCCTACGCCGCGCCGTCGGGCGTGCCCGCCTGGGGCACTCCGGCCGGCGCGCCCCCGGCCGGTGCCGGGCCGGCACAGCAGGGCACGAGCGGCTACGCCGCCGCCCCCGGCGGGACCCGGGCCCCCTCCCGGCCCGGCGGCTACGGCCCCTCGACCCCCGCCCCGGTCGGGTTCGGGCGCCCCGCCCGCCCGACCCCGAAGCGGAACGGCGGGTGCGTCGGTATCGTCGTGGGCGCGATCGTCGTCCTCGGCTTCGTCATCGCGGGGATCAACAACAGCCGTCCCGACGCCCCGACCGGCTCCGACCCGCAGCCGACGATCGCGAACCCGTCGATCCCCGCCGCACCCGCGGGCTCGACGGCGGAGCTCGCCCCGACCTGGACGCTCGCCTTCGACGACTCGACCGGGTACCCGACGAACCGCGACATCTACGGGCTCGGCGGTTACCAGGCCGGCGTCGTCGCGGCCCAGGACGTCCTCGTCTCCGCGATGACGCGGGACTTCGTCGGCGACGAGCCCGTCGAGGTCCGCGCGCTGTCCGTGGCAGACGGTTCGACGGTGTGGACGGCCACGCTGGACAGCGTCGTGTGCGCCCAGGACGTGATCGCCACGGACGCGGCGCCGTCGGGCGAGGTGGTCGTGTGCGCGGGCGCGCGGGCCGGCGGCGAGCACCTCGTCCAGCTCGACGTCGCCTCGGGCGCGGAGGTGCTCGACGTCGAGGTCGACACCCCGACGGCGAGCATCGCCGCGACGACGGCCGGCGTGGCGCTGCTCGGCGAGACGGACATCGACACGGCCAGCACGTCGCTGGCCTGGTACGACGTCGACGGCACGCGGGCCTGGGTGACCGACCTCGTCGACCTCGACCCCGACTTCGCCGAGGACGTGACCTACGAGGACGAGGCGATCATCTACGACGCGTCCTGGGGGCGGTTCGCCGACGGCGTGCTGCTCGGCGTCGGCTCGTCGACCTACCCGCTCACCGCGGCCGAGGCTGGCGGTCCGCTGGAGTGCTACTCGGCGTACGTGGGGGAGACCGGGTACGTGTGCGACTCCTACCCGATCACCGCGTTCGACGCGGCCGGGGACGAGCTCTGGACGATCGACTACGACGACATGACCTCACTCGCCGGCGGCTGGGGCCGCTGGACGACGATCCCGCTCGGCCGCTCCTACGAGTCCTCTGGCTCGGTCTACTCCCCGTTCGACCCCGCGACGGGCGACGTGGGCGACCCGCTGTACGCGACGGACGAGTACCCGTACGTGGTCGGGTCCCCCGAGCACCCGCTCCTCGCCCTCGAGACCGGGCTCATCGGCATCTCGGCCGAGATGGACGCGCTGATCTGGGAGTACGACCTCAAGGACGGCCGGCCCTGGGCGGTCGGCGTCGCTGGGGACCGGATCCTCGCCGCCGCCGACGACCGCGTGGACGTGCTCGACGCGGCCACGGGTGCACCGGTGGGGTCCATTCCGGAGGGCTACGGCGCGACACCCGCCGGGGATCGCCGCGCGGTGTCCATCGGCTACGACGAGATGGCGTTCTACGCGCTGCCCTGAGCGGGCGGCCGGCTCAGCGACGCGCAGCGGTCAGGCGAGGTCGACGAGGAACCCGTCCTCGTCGAGCACCTCGCCGCCCACCACCGCGCGCAGCGCCGCGGCGGCGCGTTCGATCGCCTCGCGCACCGATGCACGACGGCGCAGCGCACCTCGTGTCGTCGGCTCTCGTTCCGCGCCCTCCGCGAGCCAGCGCAGGCGGTAGGTCACGACCCCCTGACCGGTCCACGCCGCGTCCGCGAGGGGGGCGGGCAGCACCTCGGCGCCCTCGGCCTCGACGAGGACGCCCGGCTCGTCGTCGCGCTCGGACGGCCGCCAGAACGCGTGGTACCCGTCGAGCTCGGCGGTCGGGACCGCGCCGTCGAGGACCGTCACCCCCGGCAGGACGGGCCCGAGCACGTGGCCCATGGCCTCGGGGGTGAGCCACACCGGGGCGTGCACCGTGAGGTCGACGGCGGAGTCCGGGTCGGGCTCGAGCAGCACGCCCGTGGTGGTGCGCAGGATCCCGGCGAGCCGTCGCGCGCACGCGTGCACGACGTCGAGCACCTGTCGCTCGACGCCGTCGGGGTGGTGGGCGCCGAACGCGTCGAGCAGCGGGCCGTACCCGTGGGGCAGCGCGGGCGCGGGACCGGACCGGTCGGGCTCGACGTCGACCACCCACGCCTGCGTCACCCACGCCGGGAGGGCGAGGGCGTGCCGGGTGCGCAGGTCCACGCGCCACGGACCGGTGAGCGTGGCGCGCTCGGTGAGGGCGGGGGGCAGGTCGCCCGCCCCGTGCGTGCTGCCGCGCTGGTGCCGGGGCAGCAGGTCGAGCACGCCGGGCAGCTGCGGCGTGGGCAGCGCGGTCCACTGCGAGCCCGCGACGTGGGAGAGGACGAGTGAGGCGACCTCGTCGCTCTCGACGTCGTCGGCCAGCAGCAGCAGGTGGTGGTGGTGCGCGACGGCGGGGGCGATGCCAGGGCGCCTCACCCTGCTCACGGCACCGGGCACGGCACCGCTCACGGCACCTGGGTGCGGTGGAACCCGAGGTGCGACCGGGACGCAGTGGGACCGCGCTGGCCCTGGTAGCGCGAGCCCTGCGCGCCGGAGCCGTAGGGCTTCTCGGCGGGGCTGGAGAGGCGGAAGAAGCAGAGCTGGCCGATCTTCATGCCGGGCCAGAGCGTGATCGGCAGGGTCGCGACGTTGGACAGCTCGAGCGTGACGTGGCCGGTGAACCCGGGGTCGATGAAGCCCGCCGTCGAGTGCGTGAGCAGGCCGAGGCGCCCGAGCGAGGACTTGCCCTCGAGGCGGGCCGCGACGTCGTCGGGCAGGGTCACGAGCTCGTGCGTGGCGCCCAGGACGAACTCGCCCGGGTGGAGCACGAACGGCTCGTCCGGCTCGACCTCGACGAGGCGGGTGAGGTCGCTCTGGTCCTTCGCCGGGTCGATGACGGCGTACTTGTGGTTGTCGAAGAGCCGGAAGTACCGGTCCAGGCGCACGTCGACCGAGCTCGGCTGGACCATCGCGTCGTCGAACGGCTCGAGCACCACGCGGTGCGAGGCGATCTCGGTGCGGATGTCGCGGTCGGAGAGCAGCACCCGCCCACCGTAGTGCGGCACGAGACTCGGGTCGGGGGCAAGCCCCGCGCGGCTCGAGACACGATGGGGTCATGATGGCTTCACGCGAGGTCGACCGCGTGCCGACCGCACTGCTCGTCGCGGCGGCCGCCCTCGCGCTCGGCGGTTGCGCCGCACCCGCGGGTCAGGGCGCGAGCGCCGATCCGTCGCGTGCTGGGGCGGCCTCCCGTTCGCCCCAGCGGCGTTCGACGGCGGGCTCGAGCCGAGCGATCCGGACGCGGTTCTCGCGGCGCTGGAGACGCTCGCCCGTCGAGGGCGGCATCGACGCGCCGCAGGAGCTGCAGGATGCGCCCGTGGCTGACGCGCGGTGGATCGTGCTGCGCGAGACCGGCGACGAGGTGCTGGTCGGGCTGGGCGCCTGGGGTCCCGTGGGTCCGCTGGACGACGCGGCGGAAATCGTGACCTTCGCCAGGACGCCCGACGGTCTGCAGGCGTTGGGCTGGGGAGGGTGCTCGCTCGCCCCGGTGCCGCCGGAGCCCTGGACCTTCTGGGCCCACCTGGGCGCCCCCGACGCAGCCGCCTAGGACACCACCCTTCGGCTCCAGGTCACCGAGACCGCGTGCACGGGCGGCCGCGACCCCTCCCCGTACCTGCGCGAGCCCGTGGTGGTCGTGACCGCCGACTCCGTCACGATCTGGTGGGTGAGCGGCGACTTCGTGGGCGAACCGCCAGCCGATGCGGACGAGCCGCGCTGGACCTGGTCGAGCAATCCGATCGTCGAGCGGACCGTCGTCCTGGCCGAGCCTCTGGGGGGCCGCGCGGTTCTCGACGCCTCGAACTGGCCACCGCGGGACGTCCGGGGGGTGTCGCTCGGCTGAAAGCCTGCTGTGCGCCGGCTTGAGCGACGGCCGGCTTGCGCTCGGCCCGCGTGCGGCGAGTGCCCCGCAGTGACCCGCTCGCCGTCGCACACGGACCCTTGCGAGGTGCCGAGGAGCTCCTCTCGTTCATGGACTGTCCGGCCAGCCACGTCATCGCGCGGTGTACTCCCACCGCACGGTCGCGCGGGTCACGGCTAGGTCGCCCCCCTCCGTTGTGTGAAGTGCGCTTGACATGTAAAGTCCGTTTTACAGCGGGTCGCGCGCCGCGCGGCCGACGGACTCGGACGAGGAGCAGGCCATGGGCGATGGGGTGGCACGCAGCAGGTGGGGTCGATCGCGACTGGGTGGTGGCCGCTGGTCGGCACTCGCCGTCGCACTCCTGATCGGGGTGGTCCTCGCGGCGGGGTTCGGGGCGCTCGCGGCGGCGACGGGAGTCGTGGCGGACCACCCGCTGCTCGGCGGCGTGGTGTTCGCCGTGTGCACGGTGGGGCCGTGCGCCGCGCTCGGCTACCTCCTCGTGGTCGATCGCGACACGATCGCGGGGGCGACGCGTCGTCCCGAGGAGTCGGTGGAGTCGGGGTGGTACGAGCGCGCGGCGGCGGGCGCGCTGGGCGACATCGTGGTGCTCGCCGGGCTGACTCTGGTGGTCGCGACCTTCGTGCCGGCGATCGCCGACCTGCCGTTGCGCCTGGTGCTCGTCGTGCTCATCGGGGTGGCAGCGGCGTCCTGCGCGTTGCGCTACCTCGTGGCTCGGCGAAAGGGCTGACGTGCGCAACTCCGTGCTCGAGGCGCGCACTCGGCTCGGCTGGTCCCAGCAGCGCCTCGCCGACGAGCTCGGCGTCTCGCGTCAGACCGTGATCTCGATCGAGCGGGGACGCTTCGATCCCTCACTCCCGCTCGCGTTCCGCATCGCCGCCGTGTTCGAGGCGCGGATCGAGGAGCTGTTCTTCCCCGGTGACGCCTGAGTGCCGCCGGGGGCCTCGGGTTTCCGAGGCGCTCGGGCCGCAGGGGCTGCGCCGACTACGGCCCGTGGCGTCGAGAACGGTCCGCCGGGGGCCGTTCTCGACGCCACGGGCCGTTCTGGGCGAACTCACCCACCGGCGCAGCCGCGCCGAGGCGAGTCATGCCAAGGGCGAGTGCCCCGCGGTGACGCGCTCGCCGTCGCGCACGGGTCCTGGCGGGGTGCCGTCACCGAACGGGCGACCGCCGAGCTGCTCGCGGTGGTGCGGAGTGAGCCAGCCGGCGAGGTTCGGCCCCTTGGGCACGATGCCGGTGGGGTTCACGTCGTGGTGCACCACGTAGTAGTGCTGCTTGATCTGCTCGAAGTCGATGGTGTCGCCGAAGCCGGGGGTCTGGAACAGGTCGCGCGCGTAGGCCCAGAGCGCCGGGAGCTCGGTGAGCTTCTGCCGGTTGCACTTGAAGTGGCCGTGGTAGACCGGGTCGAACCGCGCGAGCGTGGTGAAGAGGCGCACGTCGGCCTCGGTGATCGTGTCGCCCACGAGGTAGCGCCGGCTGGTGAGCCGCTCCTCGAGCCAGTCGAGTGCGATCCAGAGCCGGTCGTAAGCCTCGTCGTAGGAGGCCTGGGAGCCGGCGAACCCGCACCGGTAGACCCCGTTGTTGACCTCGGTGTAGATCCGCCGCATCACCTGGTCCATCTCGTCGCGGTGCGCCTCGGGCAGGAGGTCGGGCGCGCCGTCGCGGTGGTAGTCGGTCCACTCGGTGGAGAAGTCCAGGGTGATCTGAGCGAAGTCGTTGGTCACGACGGCGCCCGAGCTCACCTCCACGATGGCCGGCACGGTGATCCCGAGCGGATACCCGGGATCCCGGCGCAGATACGCGTCCCGGAGGAAGTGGATGCCGAGGACGGGGTCCACGCCGCCCGGGTCGAGGTCGAAGGTCCAGGATCGGTCGTCGTGGGTCGGGCCGGGCAGGCCCACCGACAAGGCGTCCTCGAGTCCGAGGAGCCGGCGCACGATGAGTGTGCGGTTCGCCCACGGGCACGCGCGCGCGGCGATCAGCCGGTAGCGGCCCGGCTCGACCGGATACCCGTCCTCGCCGTCGCGGGTGATGCGGGTGGTGATGTAGCGCGCGTCGCGGGTGTAGCCCGCGCCCGCCGTGGTGTAGCTCGTCCGGTGCTCGCCGTCGTTGCTGCCGTCGCTGCTCATGGGTCCATCATGACCCGGCGGGCGCGCGGCGCGCTCGTGCGCGGATCGGGCGGTGGCACGCACGACGGCGAGGAGCAGGTAGGATCGACGTCGTCGTCAGGCCGGACGCCTCACAGCCCCGGAACGGCGGCAGCGCGGGTGTAGTTCAATGGTAGAACTTCAGCTTCCCAAGCTGATAGCGCGGGTTCGATTCCCGTCACCCGCTCCCATGAGCCGGTCGGCGTCGACCAGCCACCTTCTTTCTCCGAATCCCCTGCGGCTCCCGGTCATCGCCCGCGGCACTCGGCCCGCGTCGGTCGTGCCGCCTCAGCGGCCGAGCTCCGCGCTCGGCGCGGGAGCACCCACCCGCCCGCGGACGAGGAGCAACGCGATCAGCGCGACGGCGATGAAGACGATGTTGAACGGTCCGGCGAGCGCCACCAACGGACTCGGGTCGGTGGTCGCCACGTCGACCCCGCCGGAGCCGAGGAATGTGGTGGGGTCGGTCAGGCCGTGAATGAGGATCGGCCAGACCAGGCTTCGGGTCACCCGGAGCACGAGGTACATCATCATCCCGAAGCCGAAGGCGAACACCACGGTCAGGGCGACCGTGAGCGGCGCCTGGCCGAGGAAGACGTTCGACGAGTGCAGCAGCGCGAACAGTGCCGAGGAGATCAGGGCCACCGCCCGCTCGCGGTAGCCCGCGCTGCGCAGGACGCGCACCGCGATGCCGCGGGTGAGCAGCTCCTCGGTGAACCCGATCAGCAGGCCGGAGGCGAAGGTGAGCGCGATGACCGATGGGTCGAACGCGGCGTAGTTGATGCCGACCAGGCGCAGCGCGATCGGGACGACCGTGAGCACCACGGCAACCCACATCCAGCGTGGCCCGCCGATCGGCTGGCGACCCAGCAGCTGCTCGAGCCAGCCCAGGCACGCGGTGAAGGCGAGGAGAACCAACGCTCCGAAGAGGATAGGCACGAGGAGCACGACGAACACGCTCGACGGGTCGCCGAGCAGGTCCTCGCTGACCCGATCACCCCAGGGCGGTCCCACCACGAGCGCGGAGAACCCGTCGTACAGGACGAGGTACCCCACCGCAGCGATCAGGGCCTCCCACCAAGTGCCTCATTTTCAGAAGCGCCGCCACGGGTCGCCGGGTCGGCTGAGGTGGGAGACGGGGGCGTCGGTCATGCGTCGACCATGGCAGCAGGGATTGGCCCGGGCGCGCCGGTGGGTACCAGTCCGCTGATGGTCTCAGTCGTCGGCAGGGGCGTACGCGAATCGGGTGAGCGTCACCGGGGCGCCGCCGGGCGCGGCGCGCACGCCGATCATCCGGCCCGTGAACCCGCCGGCCACCTCGGTCGACAGCAGTCGACCGTCGATCCGCGCGATCTCGACGTCGACGCCGTCGCCCGTGCGCAGCCCGAGCACGACCTGGTCCGGCCCGCCCTGGGCGTAGGGCGAGTCCGAGAACGGGATAGCCGCGCACCAGAGGTCGAGCTCGCCGTCGCGCGCCTCGCTGACGCCCGCCTCGCCGTCGACGGGTGAGCCGTCGCCGGCCGCGCCGTCATCCACCGCAACGTCCGCGAGCACGTGCCGCAGCCCGGCCACGCCGACCTCCGCCACGGCGCGCCCGCCGGCGACGCGGAGCTCGACCCAGTGATCGGTGTCGAGATACGTCCCGTGCACGGCATCCGTCCCCGCGAAGCGCGCGCTCGCGCGCCACCCGGCATCCCGCGCCCGCACGCACAGCGCCGGTCGAACCCCGCCGTCGCCGCCGCCCTGGCCGTCGCCCGGAACGCCGTCTCCCGACGCACCCATGATCGCGGGCGCCACCACCACGCCACCCACGCCGCCCGCCGCAGCCGACACCAGATCCCAGTGAGTCCGACCCGGCGACACCCACCGCAGGTCGAGCTCACCCGAGAAGGTGTCCACGAACGCGGTGTCGACCCGCGGCACCGCGAACCACCCCTCGTCGACCACCGGCCAGCCGTCCACCCAGTCGATCCCCACGACGAACGTCTCGCGCCCGTTCACGTGGAACTGCGGGGTCCGCCCCCGCGGCCGCACGCCGGCACGCCCATGCCACCGATTCGTCGCGTCGGACGCCCCGGCCTGATCGGCCTGGCGGCCCGCACCGCCGTCGTCGCCGGAACCGCGAGTGCCGTGACCGGAGCCTCCGCTCGCAAGCAGCAGCAGCGCGCGCAGTCCCAGTACGAGCAGGAGCAGTACCGCGCCGCGCAGCAGCAGGCGCAGATCGACGCCGCGGCCCAGGCTGCGGCCGCGCAGTACGCACAGTCCGCGCCCGTGGCTCCCGCCCCCGTCCCGCCCGCTGCTCCGGCGGCCGGCGTCGACGTGGTCGCCGAGCTGCAGAAGCTCGGTCAGCTCAAGGAGGCCGGGCTCCTTGACGACGCCGAGTTCGCCGCCGCCAAGGCCAAGCTGCTCGCGTAGCGCGCCACTGCCTGGCACGACGGGGCGGTCGCCCGAACGACGACCGCCCCGTCGCGCTGCCGCGGGCCGCGACACGTGGGCCGCACGCCACTCTCGATGCCGCGCGATTTACCCAAGGCGCCGCTCGCCGTCGTGGGTGGCGCGCCGGCGGCGCACGCCGCGCGAACGGCGAGCTCCCCACCGAAGGCGCCGCTCGCCGTCGTGCGCGATGCGCCACCGCGAAGCGCCCCTCCGACGGCGCCGCTCGCCGTCGTGCTTCCAGCCTCCTCCGGGCCGCGGAGCATATGTCCGTTTGTGTTGACAAACTGTCGGCCGGATGCCAGCCTTACGGACACGGCCGCTCGCAGGGGCGGAGGCACGACGACGGGGTCGCTCGTGGTCGAGGACCCACGAAGGAGACACGATGAAGCGCTCTCTGACAGTGTCGCGCAAGCGACTCGGAGCGGCAGTTGCGGGCGCTCTCGCGCTCACGCTGGTGGCCGCATGCGGATCGGGCGGATCCGACGACGGCTCGGGCGGCGATGCCACGGGCGGCGGTGGCGCCAGCGGTCAGACGATCCAGTTCTTCCTGTCCGGCGACGCCAACCAGGGTGGCGGGTTCGCCCACATGGCGGAGAAGTACAAGGAGGAGACCGGCGTCACGGTCGAGATCGTCGACATCGCGAACGCCGACCTCCCCACCAAGCTGAAGAACGCCGCCCAGGCCAACGACCTCCCGGCGCTCGCCCGCGTCGGCGGCGTGGACCCGGTGTGGAAGGACCAGACGGTCGACCTCGCGGATGCGGTGGACGGCAAGAACGTCATGATGGACCTGTCCGCCGTCGACCCCGACGGCAAGGTGCTCTCGGTCCCGACCGACGTCACCGCCGTGGGCATGTTCATCAACAAGACGCTGTTCGACCAGGCCGGCGTGGCCTACCCCACGTCCGAGGACGACATCTGGACGTGGGACGAGTTCGTCGCTGCCGTCAACGAGGTCAAGGAGAAGACCGGGGCCACCTACGGGATGGCGATGGACCGCTCCAGCCACCGCCTCAAGGCGTTCGTCTACGAGTTCGGCTCCGAGTGGTGGCAGCCGAACGACGACGGCGACTGGGCGACCAACGACGAGACGAAGACGGCCCTGGAGTACTTCAAGAGCCTCAACGACGACTCGTTCATGCCCCGCTCCGTGTGGCTGGCCGACGGCGACGGCAACGCGCTGTTCAAGTCCGGCGACCTCGTCGCGTACATGTCGGGCTCGTGGCAGATCGCGGACTTCTCCGCGAACATCACGGACTTCGAGTGGGCGTCGGTGTACCTGCCCAAGCAGCCGGTCCGCGCCACGAACTACGGCAACGCGGCGAACATCGTCGTGTTCGACGGCGACCAGTCCCAGGTCGCGCTCGACTTCGTGAGCTGGCTCTACGAGCCGGAGAACTACACCGAGCTCGCCGAGACCTCCGGGTTCCTCCCGGCCGTGACCGGCCTGGACATCACCTACGCCGAGCACGCCGAGGCGTTCGACCTCTACAACCAGGAGATCGCGGCCTCCCCGGACGTGGTGGGCCTCATCAAGGCCAACGACCTCAAGTTCGAGGTTGCCGGCCTGGCCACCGACGGTGACCCCGTTCGCGACGAGACCGTGAAGTACCTCAACGACGAGCAGGACATCGACACCACGATCGACAACATCAACAGCCAGCTCTCCGAGCAGCTCGGCGCCCTGCCGTGATCGACGCTCGCCCGCTCGGTGCCCTCGGCACCGGGCGGGCGAGCCTCTGCCCGGTCACCCACCCACCCCCGGAGGTCCCATGAGCGCCCCGTCATCGTCGACGTCGCCGACCACCGCCGCGGCCGCCACCGCACCCGGTACGTCCGGCTCGCCGCGCAAGCCGCGCCGCAACCGGGCGATGACGATTGCGCCGGCCGTGTTCATCGCCGTCGCCGTCGTGCTCTTCCTGCTCTTCTTCGTCTGGCCCGGCGCGCTCGCGGTGATCTACTCGTTCACCAACTACCGCGGGGTCGGCAACTCGCTCACGTTCATCGGGCTCGAGAACTATCAGAAGCTCTTCGCGGACGAGACCTTCTACTCCTCGCTCAGCCGGACGTTCCTGTACGCGCTGCTGTCCGTTCCCGCGCACTACGTGGTGAGCCTCGCGATCGCCGTGCTGCTCGCGTCCTCGCTCGCGAAGGGCAAGACGTCGGCACGGATCATCTTCTTCCTGCCGTGGCTCATCTCCCCGATCGTCGCCGGTGTCATCTGGCGCTGGCTGTTCGGGGAGAACTTCGGCCTGGTCAACTACCTCCTGCGGCAGCTCGGCGGTGAGGGCATCCACTGGGAGACCGACGCGACGGCGGCGCTCATCCTCATCGTCATCGTCGGCACGTGGGGCTCGACCGCGTTCAACATGCTCCTGTTCATCGCCGCGATCCGGAACGTGCCGCGCTCCTACCTCGAGGCCGCGCAGCTCGACGGCGCGAACTCGTGGCAGCGGTTCCGGCGGATCACACTGCCGCTGCTCGCCCCGACCTCCTTCATGGTCATCCTGCTCACCACGATCGGGAGCATGAAGGAGTTCGCCATGATCCAGGCCCTCAACGGCGGTGGTCCGGGCACGCAGAACATGTTCATCGTCCAGTACATCTACCGCACGGGCTTCGAGCGGGCGAACATCGGCTACGCCAGCGCGGCGTCGATGGTGCTCATGGTGATCCTCGTGATCATCGCGCTCATCCAGATGCGGTTCGACCGGAAGCGGGACCTCGCGTGAAGTCCGTGCGCTGGATGCCCAGCACTGTCATCCTCTGGGTCGTCGCCCTGCTCTACGTCATCCCGGTGGCATGGTTCTTCCTCAGCTCGTTCAAGCCGGGCTCGGAGCTGTTCAGCCTCCCGCTGCGGCTCTTCCCGGAGAACTGGACCGTCAGCGGGTACGAGACCGCGTGGAACCGGTTCGACTTCGCGCGGTACTTCCGCAACACGGCGATCGTCGCCGTCGTCACCACGATCCTCACGGTCATCGTGAGCGCGATGACGGGGTACGCCTTCGCGAAGTACAAGGCGTGGTGGCTCAGGGTGTTCTTCATCTGCATCCTCGCGACGACGATGCTGCCGACCGAGGTCATCATGCCGTCCTCGTTCGTGGTGGTCCGCGACCTCGGCCTCTACAACACCCTCGCCGGCATCATCGTCCCGTCGATCATCACGGCGACCGGCATCTTCATGTTCCGGCAGTACTTCTCCACGGTGCCGGACGAGCTCATGGAGGCCGCCCGCATCGACGGCGTGGGGGAGTTCCGGCTCTTCTGGAGCATCATGCTGCCGCTCGCCCGCCCCATCGCCGTGGTCCTCGCGATCTTCTCGTTCCAGTGGCGTTGGAACGACTACATCTGGCCGTTGATCATCCTCACCGACCCGAAGCAGTACACGCTCCAGGTGGCCCTGCGCTCGATCGTCGGCGCGGACAACGTGGACTGGTCCGTGCTGCTCTCCGCGTCGATCATCTCGCTCGTCCCGATGGTCATCCTGTTCGCCGTCTTCCAGCGGCAGATCGTGAGCGCGGACATCAACTCCGGGCTCAAGGACTGACGCCGTGCCGACTGCCCACCACGGAGTGCTCGACGGCGCGCATCGCCTCGGTCTGCCGGCCGCGGCCCGCGCGGTGCTCGCCCGCTACCTCGAGGCCGACGGCCCGGTCGGCGGCGGAGGCGGGCTCACCGGTCACCGGGGCGTGATGGCGGCGGTCAAGGCCGCGGTGGTCGCGACGCTCGTGCCCGACGGCGAGGCTGCCTACGCCGCCACGCGCGCCGACGGCGGAGGTGCTTCGGCCGCCCCGCGCGCCGACGGCGACCCCGTCGCCACCGTCGAGGCGGCGTCGCGGTGGCTCACGCGCCTGGAGGAGCTCCAGGCGCCGTCGGGCCTGTTCTCCTCGGGCGACAACCTCGCGTCGCCGCCCGACTCGGCCTTCACCCTGACCGACGTCGGCCTCACGCTCGCGGTGCTGCGCGCCGTCGGGCGCTGGCCGGACGACCTGCCCGAGCGGCTCGAGGGCGTCCTGCGCCGCGCCCTCCCGGCCGTCACGACCGGCGGCGTGCACACCCCCAACCACCGGTGGGAGATCTCCGGCGCGCTCGCGCGCGCGGGCGAGCTGCTCGGCGGCTCCGAGGGCGCGGCGGCGCTCGGGCGCGCCCAGGAGTGGTTGACCGAGGGCGTGGACGCCGACGCCGACGGCCTCTACTCCGAGCGCAGCCCGAACTACGCCGCGCACGTGTCGAACCCGTCGCTGCTCACGCTCGCCCGCACGCTCGATCGGGCCGACCTGCGCGAGGTGGTGCACACCAACCTGCACACGCTGCTCGACCTCGCCACGCCCGACGGACGCACCGAGACGGTGCACTCCCGGCGGCAGGACCAGAAGTCAGGACCGTTCCCGCTCGGCCCGTTCCTCGGCCACTTCGCCGTCTTCGCCGAGGCGTGCGAGCGCTGCCGTGCCGCGGCCGCCTGGGTGCGCGACCTCCCGGGCGTCGACCCGGTGGACGTGCTCGCGCACGCCCTCGTGGACGCGGACGTCGCCGCGGGGCTCGCCCTTGCCGCCGACGCCGCGCCGCGCTCCGGCGCCACTCCGACCGACCTCGCCCGCCGCGCCCTCGGTGAGGGCCGGCGCTGGTGGGCCGGCCCCCGCCTGCTGCGCGAGTGGTCGGCCGAGGGCTGGACGCTGGCCTACGGCGGCTCGGACGTCCCGGCGACAGGCCGCGTCGCGTCGGGCCTCGCGTGCAACCCCACGTTCCTGCGCGTCGCCCGGGGCGACCTCGAGGTCTCGGTGCGACTCGCGCGCGACTTCTTCGGCCTCGGCCCGTTCCGCGCGCAGGCCGCCCACCCGAACGAGCACGGCCTCGCCCTGGAGGAGTCGCTCGCGGCGGGCTACTACCAGCCACTGCCGCCCGCCCTGCGCCGCGCAGACGCCGACTACCGGCTGGAGTTCGAGGGCCGGTTCGCGGCCGCGATGGCGTTCTCGGACCGTGCTGTGGACCTGCTGCACCTCACCACCCGGGTGAGCGTCGCCGTCGTGCCCGCGTCCGAGACCGACCTCGGCGGAGTCGACCTAGTGATCGACACCGAGGGTCCGGCCACCCCGCACGCGCTGGAGCTCGCTCTCTCGAGCGACGTACGCATCGACAGCGCGGCCCCGGCCGGGCCGGACGCGTTCCGCCTGAGCGGATCGGACGTCACGGTGTCGACGGGCGCGACCGTGCTGACGGTGCACGCCTCGCCCGACGGCGATGACGCGCTTCCCGCGGTCTACAGCCCGGGCGAGGCCTACGAGTTCCTCGGCGGCACGGACGCGGTGGGCGGGACCCGGCTGTACGTCACGTGGAGCTCCCCGGGCACCCAGCGCGTGGCGCTCCGGTTCGCCCACCCGTGAGTCTCGTCGACGTCCGCCCGCACCCGCGCCAGGTCGCGTGGCAGGCGCGCGAAACGTACGCGTTCCTGCACGTCGGGATGAACACGATGACCGACGCCGAGTGGGGCACCGGCGCGGAGGACCCGGCGTGGTTCGACCCCGACGACCTGGACGCCGACGCGTGGATCGACGCGCTCGCGGACGCCGAGATGACCGGCGTCATCCTCACCGCGAAGCACCACGACGGCTTCTGCCTGTGGCCCACTCCCACCACCTCGCACTCGGTCGCCGCCTCGCCCTGGCGCGAGGGCCGGGGCGACCTCGTGCGGGAGGTCGCCGACGCGGCCTGACGGCGTGGCCTCGCCTTCGGGGTGTACCTGTCCCCCTGGGACCGCCATCACCCGACCTACGGCCAGGGCGCCGCGTACGACGACGTGTACCTCGCGCAGCTCACGGAGCTCCTGACGGGGTACGGCCCGATCTTCGCCGTGTGGCTCGACGGCGCGAACGGCGGGACGCCGCAGACGTACGACTGGGACCGTTACTACGCGCGCGTGCGCGAGCTGCAGCCGGACGCCGTGATCAGCGTCTGCGGGCCGGACGTGCGCTGGTGCGGGAACGAGGCGGGCCACACCCGGCCGCAGGAGTGGAGCGTGGTGTCCGCCGCGCTGCGCGACGCCGAACGCACCGCGAGCCGCTCGCAGACCGCCGACGACGGCACGTTCGCGCGTCTCGTGCGCTCGGACGAGGAGGATCTCGGCTCGCGCGCCGCGCTCGAGGGCGTCACCGACCTAGTCTGGTACCCGGCGGAGGTCAACACCTCGATCCGGCCAGGGTGGTTCCACCACCCGGCCGAGGACGCGCTCGTCCGCTCGGGCGCGGAGCTGTTCGAGCTGTACCTCGCCGCCGTCGGGGGCAACGCGACGCTGCTGCTCAACGTGCCGCCGGACCGGCACGGCCGTCTCGCGGCTCCGGACGTCGAGGCGCTCGCCGACCTCGGTCGCCGGATCCGCGCGCTGCGCGCGTCGGTGCTCACCGCGTCCGTCACGGCGTCGTCGAGCGCTCACACCCCTGCCCGACGGCGTACCCGCCGTCGCGAGTGCATCCCACCACACGCGCGAGCGCTGGTCACCGGGCGTCGCCGGCACCGAGCCCTGGTGGGCGGCCGACCCCGCCGATCCCGAGCCGACCCTGCGCCTGGTGCTCGAGGCACCCGCGCGCGTGCATGCCGTCGTGCTCAAGGAGGCGATCGCGCACGGTCAGCGCGTCGAGGACGTGGTGGTGCTCGGGCGCACCGCGGGGGAGTGGCGCGAGCTCGCGCGGACGACGTGCGTGGGCTACCAGCGGATCCTGCCCGTCTCGGGGGAGGTCGACGCGGTCGAGGTGCGGTTCACCAGCAACCGGGCCGCGCCCGTGCTCGCGGGCGCGGCGGTGCTGGGCACGCTCACTCGGTGACGATCACGTCCGGGTGCCAGCCCTGCGGCAGCGGGTCGGGCCGGGTCACGACGACGTCGCGCAGCTCGAGTCCCTCCACTCCCGTTGCATACAACCCCGGCATCCCGCCGGGCACGCGCGAGACGCCGTAGATCCCGTCCTCACTGACCTGGTAGGCGTTGTCGCGTCCCATCCCCTCGGGCGCGTCGGGGTTCACCGGGGGTCGCAGGTCGAGCTCGCCCTGGAGCCCGTCCCACGGCCCACCTGCGACGGTCTGCCGCAGTCGCACGTCGCTGAGGGTCACGTCGCGCACCGCGCCCCGGCGCCACGCGTGCAGGTGCACCGGTCCCGCGCACTCGCCCCGCACGCCCGCGATGCGCACGTCGTGGATGACACCCGGCTCGCGGCCGGGGACGCGCGGGAGGGCCGAGAGGTGGATCGGCTCGGCGCGGCCCCAGTAGGCGGGAGTGCCGATGGTGGTGCGCAGCACGACGTCGGACACCACCACGTCGTGGATCCCACCGCCGTCCCGGGAGACGATGCCGATCGCTCGGTTGGTCGGGCCGATCACGAGCCCGGTGGCCACGACGTCGCGCACGGGCAGGTGGGTCTCGGTGCCGATCTTGAGAGCGCACGAGCGGGACTCGAGGGTGCATCCGGAGATCACGACGCGCTCGGTGGGCGCCGCGTAGGCGCGCTTGCGGGTCGTCTTGAGGCACACCGCGTCGTCGGCGCCCGTGATGGAGCAGCCGATGACCCGCACATCGCTCGAACCGTCGATGTCGATGCCGTCGGTGTTGGGCAGCGTCATGGAGGCGTCGAGCACGAGGTCGGTCAGCGCCGCGCGCCGGCAGCCGGCGAGATGCACGGTCCACATGGGGGCGTCGACGATGGTGAGGCCGGCCACCCTCACGTCGGTGCAGTCCTCGAGCAGGATCATCCGGGGGCGCCGGTCCGCCGGAGCGCGGTAGCCGTTCTCGTCGACCTCGCCCACGGCGTAGGCATAACCCGACCCCTCGATCCGCCCGGGTCCGGTGATCGTCACGCGGGTCGCCTCGCGCGCGTAGAGGAGGGCGTGCCAGGACTCCTCGGCCGGCGTCACGGCCTCGTGCGTACGGAAGTCGTCGTAGCTCGGGCTCGCCACGACGACCGCGCCGGCCTCGATCCGGAGGTGGATGTCGCTCGCCAGGACGAGGCCGCCCAGCAGGTACCGCCCGGGCGACACCGTCACGGTGCCGCCGCCGGCCGCCGCGACGGCGTCCACGGCGCTCTGGAAGGCCGCCGTCTCGAGGGTCATGCCGTCGCCCACCGCGCCGTGGTCGCGCACATCGGTCCGCCCGCTCGGAGTCTGGGTCGCCACGGCGCGCTCCTCGTTCGAATGTCCGGACATGTCACGACTCTAGCGCTCGCGCGCCTTCAGCCGTTGGCTTTCCCTCGTCGCCACTCGTGTCGCTCACCTTTGCTCGCCCAACCGCGTCGCCCACCCGCGTCGCCCACCCGCGTCGCGCGCCCCAGTCGGGGCTCTGAGTCGTTTGGCCGGCCCGCGCGCCGTTCAGGCGAGCTCGCACAGGCGACGCACGCGCGCGGTCACCGGACGACTCGTCCGGCCCGTTGCCGCTGGGTCACCAGAGCGTGGAGCCCTTCCCGGCCGGAGGCTCGCTCGTGGGCAGACCTGCACCCCCGTCATCGGTGGGCAGGGCTCCGCCAGGAGCTGCGCCACCTCGTGCGTCACCTCCGCTGGACCCGCCGCCACCGCCGCGTCCGTCGCCGGGTCCGGCGGTGGGCAGAGTTCTCCCCTCGCCGGTGGGTCGGCGTTTGGGGACGAGGACCTCGTCGTCCAGGCGGGTGCTGACGCCGATGCGCTGTCCGTCGGCGGTGGCGAAGGTGAACCCGCCCCGGACCGGGGTGATGCGGGTGTGGTCGCGGTGGAGGCGGTGGTGATGCTCACGACACAGCGTCACCGCGTTCACCAGGCTGGTGTCGCCGCCCTGGTTCCACTCGATCACGTGGTGCACCTCGCACCACGCCGCCCGCAAGACGCAGCCGGGCCACTGGCAGTGCCTGTCCCGCACCAGGACCGCGCGCCGCAGGTCCCGGGTGTAGGTCCGCTCCGTCTGCCCCACATCCAACGGCACACCCTCAGGGTCGAGGACGACGCGCTGCCACATCGCGTCACACGCCACCGCATCCAATGCCGCGAACGGAACCAGCGTCCCGTCCAGCAGCTCCGCCAACACCGGCTCACGTTCGAGCCCCGACCGGGCGTAGGCCTCCGACAACCGCGACCCCGCCCCCGACCCCGACCCTGTCGAGCCAGTCGTCGCGCCAGGACCGCCGGAGCGGCCGAAGGCGTCCGACCGTGATGCCGCTGCGGCAGCCCCGCCGTCTGCTGCGCAGGTGTAGGTGCGGCGCAGGTGGTGCAGGAGGAGCCAGGTGTCCTGGCGGACCAGGATGCTCAGGTGGGGTCGGACCTGGGCGCCGGCCTTGTCGACCCCGACCCCCAGGGCACGGTCGGCGAGCAGGACGAGCGCGTCAGCGCGACGCTGATCCGGGTTGCGCTCATCCCCGTCCGCCGGCACCGGGGTGACCGCGTCCAGGGCGGTGCGCAGCGTCGCCGCCGACAACACATCCAACGCGCCCTCGACCCGCACGACCTCACCCCGCGCGGTCAGGCGGAGGAACCGCGCCTTGCGGGCAGCCTCGTAGGACGCGTCGGTCTTCTCCGCCTCCAGGGCGGCGGCCTGACCCTGCAGCTCCCGCCGCAGCACCGGCACCGCCACACTCTTGGCCCGAGCCACGATCTCCACCTCACGCCCCGCAAGGCGCTCCCGCGTCGAAGGATCGACACCGGCCAGGACGGTCGCGACGACCTGGATGTGACCCTCGGTCACCTCACCCCGCTGTGCGGCGTCCCGCAACCGGGGCAGCAGCTCCAGAACCTCCCCGGCCTGCTCCTCACCCCGAGCCACCCCCACGCCCTGACGAGAGGCCTCCGCCCGCCACCGCGTGAAGTCCCCCACCCGACGACCCGCCGGCGTCCGCCGCCACGACCCCGACTCCCGCACCACCCCCGCCACCTCAGCCCGCGCCACCCCCAGGACCGTGGCGACCTCATCCAGCACCCCGAGAACCTCCACCGCCGCCGCACCCACACCCGGATCAGCCGCCGCAGCCGAACGCGCCGCACCCGCCGCGGCGACGACCTCACCCACCACCACCCGCAACCGCGACACACACTCAGACAACCCCGACGCACCCGGCGCACCCGACGCGGCACCGGACGCCGACGACCTGGGCAACGGCAGCGCAGACGACGGCGACACCGGCGGTGTCGCTGTGACGAGCGAGGGCCGCTGGGCGCGGGACGACTCGGGCGCGAGGGACGGGGCCGGCACGGCGGTGGGCCGCCCACCGTCGGGCGCCACAGCCATCGACATCGACATCGACGCCCGCGCCGACGCCCGAGCGGGCGAACGGCGCGGCCCACGACCAGCACCAACCGGCTCTGCCGCCACCCCGCTCACCCCCTCGTCAGCCGACCCCACGCTAATCGAACGCGTGTACCTAGAGTAAATCCGAGCACCGACAAACGCACCACCCAACACGCGCCTGTGGACACTGCGACACCCCACCCCACCTGGGGACAACCGAGGACCGTGGGACAGGCGACCGACGACGAGCGAGGGCCTCGTTGGATCACGACAAGAAGGCGCCACGTGACGCCGTCGGAGGGATGACCGATGCCCGAGCAACCCTCCTCACGGACAACCCGTGACCACGAGCGCACCATCAGTCCGCGCGCTGACCGAGATCCGCCCGCAGAGGTCGGTGCGCGCGACCATCCCGATCTGCGAGAGCCGAGCGACGACGTCGTCCGCGGGATGCCCGTAGTCGTTCCCTGCGCCGACGCTCACGAGTGACACCCTTCCGGCGATCGCCGAGGCCCAGATGGTGCAAGCCGTCGCGCACTGAACCGCCTCGCGACGCACCGGTGCTGCCCACGAAGGTTCGCCGTCGTCCGCCGCCGCGCCACCCGAGAGCCAGCCGGTGCGACCCGTCGCAGACTGAACCGCCTCGCGACGCACCAGGGGCCACCCACGCAGGTGCGCCGTCGTGCGCCGCCGTTCTCCCGAGAACCAGACCGTGCCATCCGTCGCGGTCCGGACCTCCGCGCGAGGCGAGCTGGCCGCGGACTCAGGCTCCGCCTGCGCCGCCGTGCTGCCGAGGGCCAGACCGTGCCATCCGTCGCGGTCCGGACCTCCGCGCGAGGCGAGCTGGCCGCAGGACTCAGGCCCCGCCGTCGCGCGCCCCACCGCTCACGACGCGGCCCCCGCTCACGACGCGGCCCCCCGCACCCCCACCCACCGACACATCCGCGAACCGCGCACGCCGGACCACGATCCGGTGCGCGCCGGCCGGAAGCACGGCGTCGGGGCCGATCGCCCGCCGGTCGACCGCGCCGCCGCGACCGGACACGACCTCCACCCGTGACCCCTCGACCACCGCCAGATCGAGCCGCGCCCGCGCGTTGAACGGCACCTCGACGTCGAGCAGCAGGTCGTCGCCGTCGACCCACCACGCGACCGAAGCACGCCCGAACGACGTGAGCACCGACGCACTCGCCCGCCCCAGCGCCCGCGCCGGCCGCGGCGCGACCACGAGCGTCCGGTAGCCGGGGTCGGCGGGGTCGGGGGCGAGGCCCGCGACGTGCCGATACACCCAGTCGATCACCGCGCCGTAGGCGTAGTGGTTGAAGGAGAGCATGACGTCGCCCTGCGCCATCCGGCCGTCGTGGATCGAGCCGTCCGGGCGGATCGCGTCCCAGCGCTCCCACACCGTCGTCGCGCCCTGGCGCACCTGGTAGAGCCACGACGGCGGCTCGTCACGCAGGAGCATGCGGTACGCCTCGGCGTCGTGCCCCGTCCGCGTGAGGGCGGGCAGCACGTGCGGCGTGCCGAGGAAGCCGGTCGCGATCCGCCCGTCGCTCGCCCGGACGAGCGCGCCGAGCCGGTCGCCCACGACGGCGTGCTCCGCCTCGGGCGCGACGCCCAGCTCGATCGCCAGCGCGCACCCGGTCTGCGTGCCCAGGGCGTGATCGCGCCACCGAGCCCACGTCCGCGCGGCGACCTCCTCCGCCAGCGCCTCGGCGGCCACGGCCAGCGCGACGTCGCCCACCACGCGCTCGACGCGCCCCAGCAGCCGTGCGCTCCAGACCAGGAACGCGTGCGCGACGAACGCCGAGGACGTCGTCGCGAGGTGCGGTTCGTCGGGCGGCGCCGCGGGGTCGAGCCAGTCGCCGTACTGGAACTCCTCGGGCAGGAAGCCGGTGCCGGTCGAGGCGAGCCGGTCGGCGAGATACCCCACCCAGGCCCGGCCGGTCGTGAGCTGCTCGCGCAGGGCCTGCTCGTCGCCCGTCGACTCGTACACCGCCCACGGCACCACGAGCGTCGCATCCGCCCAGCCCGCGCGGCCCTGCATGTACGTCTCGGGCGCGGCGCCGCCGAGGAGGAGGTGGTTCGGCACGACCGTCGTCACCGCGCCGTCGGGGCGCTGGTCCGCGGCGAGGTCACGCAGCCAGGAGCGCCAGAACGCCGTCGAGTCGAACAGCGTGCTCGCCGTGGCCGCGAACGCCCGCGCGTCACCGGTCCAGCCCAGCCGCTCGTCGCGCTGCGGGCAGTCGGTCGGCAGCGAGGTGAAGTTGTCGCGCTGCGACCAGCGGACGTTCTCGTGGAAGCGGTCCAGATCGGCGCGGCCGGTCGCGAGCTCGGAGCGCGGCGTCAGCGCCGAGCTGATCGCGACGCCCACCGCCGCGAGCACCTCGCCGCCGACCACGTCCGCGTGCTGGAACCCGTGGTAGGTGAGCCGCGGCTCGAGGACGTGCTCGCCGTCGTGGTCGAGCGTGTACGCGTCGACGGCGCGCGCGGTCCGCAGGGGCTCGAGGCGCAGCGCACCCGCGTCGTCGACGATCTCCGCGTGGCGCACCTCGATCCGCTCGCCCGCGCGGCCGCGCACGCGCAGCCGGAGCCAGCCCGTGATGTTCTGCGGGAGGTCGACGCGCGTCACCGCCGCCCCCGACCCAGTGCCCGACGGCGAACCCACCGACACCACGCCCGGCACCTCCGCCACGGTTCGCACCGGCGACGCGATCCGCGGCTCGAAGCGCGACATCGGCACGTCGAGCACGCGCGCCGGCGCCCACCCCGAGTCGTCGAAGCCCGCGCGGTTCCAGCCGTCGGGCTCGTCCCGCAGGTCCACCTCGTACCCGTCGTAGAGGCTGTGGCACTGCACGCCGCCGAGCCCGACCCGCCAGGAGGAGTCCGTCCCGACGACCTCGCGTGCGCCGTCGGCGTGCTCCAGCACGAGCTCGGCGACGAGCCCGAGGTCCGCGCCGTACAGCCCGGACCCCGTCCAGCCGAGCCGCCCGCGGTACCAGCCGTCCCCGACGACGACGGCGAGCACGTTCGTCCCGCGCTCGAGCTGCGCGGTCACGTCGTGGGTCGCGACGAGGATCCGGTGCTCGTAGGAGGTCCAGCCCGGGCTGAGGTGCTCCGCGCCGACGCGCTCGCCGTTGAGCAGCACGTCGTGGACGCCGAGCGAGCTGATGCGCAGCCGCGCCCGGACCGGCCGTCGGTCGACGTGCACCTCGCGCCGCAGGTACAGCGCCGGCCCGCCGATCGGCACGCCGTCGTGGGAGCCGATCACCCGCCCCGCGGTGAAGCCTCCCGCGTACGCCTCGACGCGCAGCGGTGCGCTCCACGCCGTCCACCCGTGCGCCGTCGCGATCCGCACGCGAAACGACCGCGCGCGGCCCGGCGGGATCGCGCCGCCGGGAGGCACGACGGCGAGCGACCGGTCGTCGAGCACGGGCTCGCCGTCGTGCCACTCGCCTTCGCCGAGGTCACCGTCTGGGCATGGCTCACCGCGGTCGTTTGGGGCTGGCTCACCGTCGTCCCGCCACCTCACCTGGTACGCGACCTGCGCCGTCGCCGTCGTCGACTCCGCGGCCCACGACAGCCGCACGTCGTCGCCGGGCACGCCGACGAGGTCGGCCGGGTACTGCGAGTGCAGCGCGACGACGCGCGTGCCCTCGTCGCGGCGCTGGACGTCGGGCAGGCCGCGGGAACCGGGCGGGGTCACGCCGTGTCTCTCGTTCCAGCGCCCCCGGCCCGCACGAACCGCGGGATCGTCGCCAGTGTGCACGGCACGTGCACGACGGCGGGCCCCACCACCGTGGCCCCGTCCGGATCGGTCCAGCGCCCCTCGGGCAGAACCACCGTCCGCACCGTCGCTCCCCGCTCGAGCACGGGCGCGACGACGACGTCGGGCCCGAGGAAGAACTGGTCGTGCACGTCCGTCAGCTCCGGGGCGTGATAGGCCATCGGGCGGATGACCGGCTCCCCGGTGTGCGCGGCCGATGTCACGAGCGAGACGATCACCGGCATCATCTCGGCCCGCACGCGCAGTGCCTCGTCGACCGCGGACCGGTGCTCGCCGTCGAGCACGCGCGCTGGCGCGATGGAGAACTGCATCATCGGCGACAGCGCCGCGACCTGGGCGTAGCGCACGAAGAACTCCTGGTCGACGCCCGCCTGCCCCGAGACGGCGCCGATCTCGCCGCCGCCGATCATGTCCGGGCAGACGAACGGGTGCCCGATCATGCCCTGCGCGAGCATCTCGGGCACGAGCGAGCCGATCCCGTCCGGACCCCAGCTCGGCGGCTTGTCGTGGAGGCGCTGACCGAGCGGCTGTCCGCCCATCCGCCAGCACGCGCGGTACTCGTTGAGCGGAAAGCGCAGCCCGACGGCGGCCCACGCCTCGCACATCTGCGCGGGAACGAGCCCGCCGGTCGTGCGGTCGTCGGTCCGGAAGTCGCCCACGTCTCCGCCGTCGAGCTTGAACCCGTCGATGCCGACGTCGTGCACGAGGCGGTCGAGCCGCTCCGTGAGCCACGCGACGGCCGCGGGGTTCGAGATGTCCAGCAGCGCGCTGAAGCCGTTCCACCAGCGCCGCACCACGGTCTCGCCGTCGCGGTCGCGCAGGAGCAGCCCGTCGGACTCCAGCCGACGGAAGACCGCCGAGTCGGGGCTCACCCACGGCACGAGCCAGAGCATGACGCGGAAGCCCTGGTCGTGGAGCGTGCGCACCATGCCCACCGGGTCGGGGAAGCGCCCGAGATCGAACTCCCACGTGCCGTAGTCCGGCGACCAGCAGTCGTCGATGATGAGCACGCCGGGCTGCATCCCGGAGTCCAGGACGCCTCGCGCATACGCCAGCACCGACTCCTGCGTGGGCGTGTAGGGCTGCTCGATCCACGTGTTGACCTGCGGTGCGGTGAACAGCTCGAGCGCCGGGTGCACACCCGACGGCGCGAAGAAGCGCCGCGACGCCGCCAGGAACGCCTCGCGCAGCGTCTCGCCCGCCCGGAAAGCCGTCAGGTCCGATCCGATCACGACCAGGTGCGTGCCCGTGACCTCGAACGCGAACGGTCGTTCCGACCACACGACGCGCCCGCGGGTCGACACGAGCAGCGGCGCGGCCTGGTTCTTCGCCGGGGCGTTCCACGGCTCGCCCGCTGCGTCACCGTCGCTCACCCGTTCGTCCGACGTCGCGCCGAGGTCGCGGCGGAAGGGCGAGGCGCCGAACGGCATCGCCCGGCCGTCCTCCACGGCGCCGCCCCACCACCGCTCACCCGGCTCGAGCTCCAGCTCGAGCCGGGTCGCGGACGAGGACGCCGCGCGGTCGGGGTCGGGGGAGGTCTCGAGCGGGGGCGCGGCGTGCGCGTCGGTGGTCACAGGGGCTTCCGTTCTCTCGTGCGCGACGGCGAAGGCTGGGTCGTGCACGACGGCGAGCGACGCCGTCGTGCGCGGGAGACGCTACGGCGAACTCCCGCGATTGTCGATACGTATCCGCAGCGAGAATGCCGGCCTTCGCGGTGCATCGGTGCACGGACCGCTGGGCCTCGATGTTCACAGCACAAGGGCGAGCGATTCGTAGCAACGCGCCGTGACCGCTCCCTGTCACTAGAGTGCCGCAATGGAGCAGGCCCGCGGACGCGCCCAGAAGCCCGTTCCCACCAGCAAGGACGTCGCGGCGCTCGCGGGTGTCTCGCAGAGCACGGTGTCGTACGTGATGACGGGCAGGCGCGCCATCTCGGCACAGACGCGCCGCAAGGTCGAGGACGCGATGGCGCTGCTGGGCTACCACCCGAACGCGGGTGCTCGCGCGCTGCGCGGCGCCCGGACGAACGTCATCGCGCTCGCGGTGCGCCTGGGTCACGACGCCGAGGTCGCCGAGTCCGTCCCGTACATCGACGCCGTGGTCGAGGAGGCGCGGGCGCGCGACTACGACGTCGTGCTCAGCACCACCGACGACGGCCCGAGCGGGCTCGAGCGGCTGGCCGGACGACGCGTGGCGGACGCGTTCGTGCTGATGGACGTGCACACCGAGGACCCCCGGCTCGCGACGGCGGCGTCGCTCGGGCTGCCGGTCGTGCTGGTCGGTCGGCCCGCGGACCGGCACGGACTCGACGCGGTCGACTTCGACACGCGCGCCGCGGCCGCGCTGCTCGTCGGCGAGCTGGCCGACACGGGGCACCGGCACGTCGTCGCGGTCGGGGAGACGCCGGACGTCGACGCCGAGACGATGCGGTTCCTCAGCGACTTCCACGAGGGCGCGCGCGCCGAGGCCGCCCGGCGCGGCCTGGGCTTCGACCTCGTGTCGCGCGAGCGCGCGGGGTGGGCCGGCGTCGAGGCGGCGGCCGATCGGATCCTCGCCGACCGCGGTGACCGCCTCGGGCTCCTCGCGCGGACGGGCCAGGTGACCGAGTGGCTCGTGCAGCTCGCGCACACCCGCGGGCTGCGCGTCGGCGAGGACGTGTCGCTGGTCAGCCTGTGCACCGACGTCACCGCAGCGGCGCTCGAGCCCGCCGTCACGCACGTGTCGCCGCAGCCGCGCGAGCTGTCGCGGCTCGCGATGCGGGTGCTGTTCGAGCGGATCGACGGGGAGCCCGACGTCGAGCGGCCGGCCCGGTTGGAGCTCCTCGCGCCGGCGGGGGTCGAGCGGCGCGCGAGCGTCGTCACGTACGACTGACCACCGGCGCTCGGACCGGAACAGCGTCGGATCGAGCGAGTCGGTCCGCGGGTCTACGATGAGCCCGTCGTCTGGGGGGACGGCGCGTCTCACGGAGCTGGGGGGCTCTCATGACCGCAACACCGAGCTGGTATCAGGACTCGACCGAGCCGCCGCTGCGGCGCCGGTGGGACGGCACCCACCTGGCGGAACGCGCGCGGCGTTCTGCTGCGCGGGTCGACCGCACCACGAGCAGCACGATGGCCGGCGAAGCCCCGAGCCGCGAGACGTCGGACGCCGACCGGCTCGTGGCACCCGGCCGTTCGAGCGAGGGCTCCGAACCGGAGGTGCGTCACCGCAGGCGCTGCTGAGGAATGGATTGCGCAGCCCGCCCTGGTGCGGGTGGGGCCGGCCGGGACGTGTCGGTCCCTGGTGCGAACGTGTGGACGTGACGGAACACATGGCCGGAACCCAGCCATTCGCCGTCGGCGAGGGAACGCCGGCTGTCCGTGAGGCAATGCGCATGGTCACGGCCGCCGACGCCACCTTCGTCCTCGCCCACGGACACCACCCGGTGGAGGAGTTTGCTCGGGCGGTGGCATCAGAGTTTGGTCTTGGCTGCGAATGGCCGCAGCAGATCTTTCGCACCTTCGCCGCGATGAGCACATCACTCGATCGCCGTGGGCTCCTGGACGTCGGCCTCGACGTGCGGGCTGCTCCCAGTTCCCATTTCCCGGTCACGCTCTTTGCGAGTACCCGGCGGTGCGATACCTCGCCGAGGGCCCAGGAGCCGTTGTGCGAGACTCCCGAAGTTCCATGGAGCACGCGAGCGAGCCCGGCGCATCTCGGCCATCTGACGCACGCCTGGATCGAGACGCACTTCCTGGCCCGCCTGCGAGATGAGGGAGCGCGACGAGGCGGATCGCTCCTCGAGTCGGATCTCCGGCTCGTGCCGTCGTGGCAGACGCCTTACGTCCGTGCCGACGGCGAGCCTCACATTCCGGCGATGGTTGCAGGCACCGTGTCTTGGCTCGTGAACGAGTCGATGCTCCATCAGTGGTGCGGGACGTCCCTCGCTGTCGAGCGTTGGCACCCCGCCAGCAAACACTTTCGTGTCGACAGATCGGTCTCCCGAGACGTCTCGCTGCGCATCTCGATCGATCTGTGGTTCGATTCGATCGCCGCCATCGACGTTGTTGACGACTCCGCCCACCCCGGACTTTGGCTGCACTGACAGCAGTTCCAGCACTGCGGCCCAGTACCAGTGCTCTTCCACGGATCCGAGAGGTGCTTCATGAAGGACGTCGGCCAACTCGTCAGCGAACTTGGCGAGCGCTTTCCCGTACCTCCCACCGATCATCAGGTGCGTGGTCAGGGGTTCGACTACATCGGTCGGCAGTGGACGTCTGATCAGCGTTGGCCCTCTCACCTTCCGCGCCCTGCGTTTCTCGATCTCGAGCGCGGACACGTGACGCGTGCTGATGTCTTCCAGAGGGCGCGCACGATCCGTTCTGAGGAGGATGCGATCGAGCTGTACGTCATGATGGCCGCCTGGGGTGCCGGAACAAAGGCGCGACCGACTGCCCGCGCCCGACGGCCGCTGCACGAGCCCGGCGCTCCCGAGCGACTGATGCAGTCCGTCGAGCACCTCCGTTCGGCCAAGGACGCGGTGGAGGGGTACCGCCGACTTCTGCCCGGGAATCAGGACCGCATCAAGTATTTCGGACCTGCGTTCTTCACGAAGTGGCTCTACTTCGCGGGGGCTGACCTGGATCGTCAGCCTTTGATCCTGGACGCTCTGGTGGCGACCGCGATCGGATCTCGGCTCCGCACCGGGTGGAGCCCGAAGGAGTACGACCAGTACCTGCAGCTGGCCGGCGAGATTCGCGATCAGTGGGTGCCGAACGAGCCGACCCACGTCGTGGAGTATGCGTTGTTCCATCTCGGTCGTTCCGTGCGCGCCTCGGCGTAACGCCTGCGGCTCTCGGATCGCGACGATGGTCGGCCGCGCCGATCGGCCCGGTGTTCCGCCTTGGCCACCGAGGCGGCGGGCCGAACGTCCCACGTGCGGCCGCGTCCCCGCGGATAGTGTCGATCGGTCCGTCGCAGGGGACGGGCATCGAACTCGAGCACGGGGGCTCCCATGACCGCAGCACCGAACTGGTACCCAGATCCGACCGACGCACGCATCCAGCGGTGGTGGGACGGCACGCAGTGGACCGAGCACACCCGGGCCGCCACGGCCGCGCAGTCCGGCGCCGCCGCCGAGTCCGCGGCCGCGCAGACCGCGGTTGCCCAGACGGCCGCGATCCGAGGCGCCGACTCCGGCGCTGCGCAACCGGCGTGGGGCGCGCTCCCGCCCGAGGTCACCGAGGACCAGGGCGGGCAGGCCGCCGAACCGAGGCGACGCCGTCGTGCGTGGGTGCTGCCGATCGCGACCGGGGTGACGTGTCTGCTCGTCGGGATGGGCTTCGGCGCCGCGGCTGCGGGCGCCGACCCCGACCCCACGCAGAGCACCGAGTACCAGGCCGTCGCCGCGACGCTCGCCTCGACCGAGGCCGAGCGGGACGGGCTCGAGGAGGACCTCGACGAGGCCAACGACGAGCTCACCACCGCCGAGGACCGGATCACGGAGCTCGAGGCGGCCGCGACGACCGCCGGCGACCTCGCCGCCCGCGAGACCCAGGTCGCCGAGCGCGAGGCCGCGGTGCAGACGCGCGAGACCGACGTGCAGACCCGCGAGGACGCCGTCGCGGCGCAGGAGGCAGCCGCCGCAGCGGCCGCCGCCGCTCCGGCTGCCGCGGCACCGGCCGCCGCCGCCCCCGCCGCTGAGGCCCCCGCCGCGGCGCCCGCGAGCAGCACCAACCCGCGGTTCGGCACCTGCAAGGAGGCGAAGGCCAACGGCTACGGCTCCTACGTCAAGGGCGTGGACCCCGAGTACGACTGGTACCGCGACGCCGACGGCGACGGAAGGGTCTGCGAGTAGCCATGACCGACATCACGCGCACCGCCACGCCGTTCAGCTACTCCGCCGCCGTCGCGGCGGGCGACCTCGTGTTCCTCGGCCTGCACCGCGGCTTCGGCGACGACCTCGTGGCGCAGCTCGACGGTGCGATCGAGGGCGTCACCGCAACGCTCAGCGGCTACGGCGTGCCCCTGACCTCGCTCGTCAAGGTCAACGTCTGGCTGCGGGACATCGCCGACCTGCCCGCGATGGAGCACCGGTTCGAGCGCTACTTCCCGGGCGGTGAGTACCCCGCGCGGATGACCGCGACCACGCAGTTCTTCGACGCCGACTGCCTCGTCATGGTCGAGGGGATCGCCTACCGGGGTCCGCAGGGCTGACCCCGGGGCCGGGCCGACACGGCGCGGCGCCCGCTACCCGCTACATCAACGCGTCGAACCGGGCCCGCAACGCGTCGGCCAGGTGGTCGAGCCCGCGTGCGTCGAGGCGTGGCGCGTCGTCCCACGACTCCGGGTCGTGCCACGGCATCGTCGCGGGCGTGCCCGGATGCCGCACGAACACGTGCTGATGGACGTGCGCGACGCCCAGCCCCACGATCGCGGTGAAGACGTGCTCGCTGGCGAACCGGTCGGCGAGGATGCGGGCCGCGGTCCAGCTCGCGCGGGCGACCGCGGCCGCCTGTCGGGCGTCGAGGTCCTGCCAGCGCGCGACGTGGTCGCGGGTCTCCACGAACAGGTAGCCGGCGACGACCGAGCCGGTCTCGCGCGAGAGCGGTCGGTGGCTCACCACGACCTGCTCGTCCGCCCACAGCACCGGCCCCACGAGCGCGCCGACCCCGCGGTGCTTCTCGCAGAGGGGGCACGGTCCCGACGGCGTCGCCATCGCACGACCGTAGCCGCGGCCGGTCTCGTGCCGGTCCGCGCCGCGGCGCCCCGAGACCTCGCACACGTGCCCGACGGCGAAGCCCACCCTCCGTACGGAGGGTGGGCTTCGCCGTCGGGCACTCGCGAGGGTGGGTGTCAGGCGAGGGACTCGAGGTAGGCCTTCGAGGTCCGGACGTCGACCTTGGGACCCTCGCCCGCGGGGGCGCCGTCGAGGATGGTGTCCTGCTCGAGGACGTACCAGCCGTCGAAGCCGGCCGCGCCGAGCGCCGAGACGATCCGCGGGAGGTCGACGTCGCCCTCGCCGAGCGGCACGTAGATGCCCTCGCGGACGGCCTCGGTGTAGGTGAGCTCGCCCGCGCGGACCTTCGCGGCGAGGTCGGCGCGGACGTCCTTGGCGTGCACGTGGTTCACGCGCGCGGCCCAGTCGTCGACGAGGGCCGCGGGGTCGGTGCCGCCGATGAGGAGGTGGCCGGTGTCGAGCGTGAGCGCGATCGAGGAGCCCTCGAGGACGCGGAGCACGTCGTCGCGCGTCTCGACCATCGTGCCGACGTGCGGGTGCAGCGATGCGCGGATGCCGCGTGAGGCGGCGAGCGCCGTGAGGCGGTCGAGGTTGCGGAAGACGGTGGCCCACTGCGCGTCGTCGAGCTCGGGGCGCTCGTCGTAGCCGTCGAGCCCCGACGCCGCCGCGAGGACCAGTACGTCGCCGCCGGCGGCCTCGAACGAGTCGAGCTCGGCGTCGACGGCGGGCAGGGGGTCGTGCTCGGGGTCGTGCAGCAGGACGGGGACGAACGCGCCGACGGCGGCGAGGCCGTAGGGCTTCAGGGCTGCGGCGCGGTCGGCGGGAGCCTCGGGCAGCCAGCCCTGCGGGCCGAACTCGGTGGCGGTAAGGCCGAGCTCGGTCATCTCCGCGAGAACCTGGTCGGGCTCGAGCTGGTAGCCCCAGCCCGGGACCTCGCACACGCCCCAGCTGATCGGGGCACCGGCAATCTTCATGGTCTCTCTCTCGTTGTCGTTCGGTGGTGGACCTGCATGTGAGGGGTGGAACTAGTGCCGTCGGACCTGCGTACCGCCACCCCGTTCGCGAGAGGATCTCCGTCCTTTCTCGAGAGGATCTCGGAGGCTCCGAGCCGACGGAGATCCTCTCGAGAAAGGACGAACTTCCTCTCGAGAAAGGACGAACTTCCTCTCGAGAAAGGACGAACTTCCTCTCGAGAAAGGACGAAGATCCTCTCGCGAAAGGGTTGGGGGTCAGGCGGAGACTGGCGCGCCGAGGCGCACCCGCTCGCCCGTCGTGGCCGAGACGGTCGCGGCGTCCGCGAGCACGAGCGCCTCGCGCCCGTCCCGCAGCGACGGGCTCGGCGCCACGCCCGACTCGATCGCCGTGATGAAGTGGTCGAGCTCGGCGGAGTAGGCGTGCTCGTAGCGCTGGAGGAAGAAGTCCAGGTACGGGCCCGACGAGCCGGAGACCCCGCGCCCGTTGAACCGGACCGCGGTGGCCGTGTGGTTGGCCGCCTCGAGCGAGCCGAGCGGACCGAACGCCTCGAGCCGCTGGTCGTAGCCCGCCGCGCAGTGCCGCGAGTTGATGATCGTGGCGACCCCGCCGTTGGCGCCGCGCAGCGTGACGACGGCCGCGTCGAAGTCGCCGATCGCCGCGATGTCGGGGTCGAGGTTCTGCCCGACGGCGGACACCTCGGTGATCTCCCCGAGCAGGAACCGCGCCATGTCGAAGTCGTGGATCGTCATGTCCCGGAAGATCCCGCCCGAGCCGACGAGGTACGGCGCGGGTGCCGCCGCCGGGTCGCGGCTGATGATGGTGAGCTGCTCGAGCGCGCCGATCTCGCCGTCGGCCACGCGCCGCGCGATCTCCGCGAACCCGGGGTCGAAGCGCCGGTTGAAGCCGACCATCACCCGGTCGGCGCGGTCGCCGACCGCGGCCAGGCACTCGTCGACCCGCGCGAGGTCGAGGTCGACCGGCTTCTCCGTGAGGACGGCCTTGCCGGCCTCGACGGCGGCCACGATCTGCGGGACGTGGAACCGGGTGGGCGAGCCGACGATGACGGCGTCCACGTCGGTGGCGGCGAAGACGTCGGCCACGTCGGTCGTGGACCGGACGCCCGACGAGCCGACCGAGCCGGCAATCCGGGCGGCGGCCTCGCCGTCGGGGTCGGCGACGAGCGCGAGGCGCGCCGCGGGGTGGGCGGCGACGGACCGCGCGTGCACGGCGCCGATGCGGCCGGCGCCGATGATCGCGAAGCTCAGCATGAGGGTCTCCAGGCTGGTCGAACGGGTGGGCAGGGGTTGGAAAGATCGAGGGCGCGGCGCCGCGGCTACTTCTGCGCGTCGCCCGAGAAGTGGAAGGACACGGCCGCAGGCCCCGCGTCCCGGTGCGGCCAGCGCTGCGTGACCACCTTGCCACGCGTGTAGAACCGGATCCCCTCGGGCCCGTACACGTGGCTCTCGCCGAACAGCGAGTCCTTCCAGCCGCCGAAGCTGTGCCACGCGACAGGCACCGGGATCGGCACGTTGACGCCGACCATGCCGACCTTCACGCCGCGCCGGAACGTCCGCGCCGCCTCGCCGGAGGCGGTGAAGATCGCGGTCCCGTTGCCGTAGGGGTTCGCGTTGACGACCTCGATCGCCTCGGCGAGGCCGGACACGCGCACGACGTCGAGCACCGGTCCGAAGACCTCCTCCTCGTACACGGTGTGCTCGGGCGAGACGTGGTCCACGAGGGTCGGCCCCACGAAGAAGCCGTTCTCGTAGCCGGGCACGACGTACCCGCGGCCGTCGACGACGAGCGTCGCGCCCTCGGCCTCGGCCGAGTCGATGAGCCCCTCGATCCGCGCCTTGGCGGCGGCCGTGATCACCGGGCCCATCTCGGCGCCCGGCTGGTCGCCCGCCGACACCTTCACGGAACGGGCCCGCGCCGCGAGGCGCTCGACGAGCGCGTCCGCGACGGACTCCTCGACCACCGCGACCGACAGCGCCATGCACCGCTCGCCCGCGGCGCCGTACCCCGCTGCGACGAGCTGGTCGGCGGCGTCGTCGAGGTCGGCGTCGGCGAGCACGACGCCGTGGTTCTTCGCGCCGCCGAGCGCCTGCACGCGCTTGCCCTGCGCGGCGGCGACGTCGTGCACGTACCGGGCGATCGGCGTCGAGCCCACGAACGAGACGGCCGCGACGTCCGGGTGGTGCAGCAGCGCGTCCACGACGACCTTGTCGCCCTGGACCACGCTGAACACGCCGTCGGGCAGCCCGGCCCGCTGCCACAGCCGCGCGAGGAAGAGTGAGGCGCCCGGGTCGCGCTCGGACGGCTTGAGCACGAACGCGTTGCCCGTGGCGATCGCCACGGGCGCCATCCACAGCGGCACCATGACGGGGAAGTTGAACGGAGTGATGCCGGCGACGACGCCCAGGGGCTCGCGCCAGGAGAACACGTCGATGCCGGTCGCGGCCTGGTCGGACAGCTCGCCCTTGAGCAGCTGCGGGATGCCGCACGCGAACTCCACGACCTCGAGCCCGCGGCCGATCTCACCCTTGGCGTCGGGGATCGTCTTGCCGTGCTCGCGGCTCACGAGCGCCGCGAGCTCGTCGGTGTGCGCCACGAGCAGCTCGCGGAACCGGAACAGCACGCCGGCTCGCTTGGCCAGCGACAGCTGGCCCCAGCTCTCCGCCGCGCGGGCCGCGGAGGCGACGGCGGTGTCGACGTCGTCGACGTTGCCGAGCGCCACTGCGCCGATCACCTCACCCGTCGAGGGGTCGAAGACCGGCTGCTCGGCGTCGCCGGTCGAGGCGCGCTCGGCGCCGTCGATCCAGTGCGTCACGGTCGTGCTCGCAGTCGCGGTCGAGTCAGTGGGAGCGGAGGTGGTGGGCGTGGTCGCGGTCATGGCGGGCTCCTTCGGACGGGTCACAGGTAGGTGCGCTGCGCGGCGCGGGCTGCGGTGTACTCCGCCCGGGCGCGCTGCGTGCTGGGCAAGGTGGAGGTCTCGGCGACCGGCACGTCCCACCAGGCCGAGCCCGGCGGGTTGGGGCCGTACAGGTCGGTGACGGCGTGGACGATCGTCGTCTCGTCGGCAGCGGCCGCCTCGAGGTACGCCGCGCGGAGCTCCTCGGGCGTGGTCACCCGGATCACCCGGACGCCGAACGACGCGGCGTTGGCGGCGAGGTCGACCGGGGTGGGCGCGCCGTCGAGCGCCCGCGTCCCGGCGTTCCGGGTGCGGAAGCGCGTGCCGAACCGCTGCGAGCCGCGCGACTCGCTCAGCGCGCCGATCGAGGCGTACCCGCCGTTGTCCAGCAGCACGAGCACGACGGCGAGCCCCTCCGACACGATCGTCGCGATCTCCTGCGGCGCCATCTGGTACGTGCCGTCGCCGACGATCGCGACGACGGTCGCGTCCGGCCGCGCGAGCTTGACGCCGAGCGCCGCGGGGATCTCGTACCCCATGCAGGAGTAGCCGTACTCGAGGTGGTACTGCTCGGGGCTGCTCGCGCGCCACAGGCACTGCAGGTCCCCGGGCATCGAGCCGGCCGCGTTGATGAGCACGTCCGTGGGGCGCATGAGCTCGTTGAGCACGCCGAACACCTGAGTCTGCGCCATCGCGGTGCGCTCCCGGCGGGGCGCGCCGGTCTCGTCGACAGCGTCGTCGCCGCCCTCGCCCTGGCCCGCCTCCTCGAACGTCCCGTCGTAGCAGGCGTCCGTCACGCCCTGCCACGCCGCGACGCGCTCGGCGATCTCGTCGCCGTAGCCGTCCTCCGGGCGGTACCCGGCCAGCGCGTCGGCCAGCGCGGTGAGCCCGGTCCGGGCGTCCGTGACCACCATGTCGGCGGCGTGCTTCGCGGCGTCGAACGCCGCGACGTTGAGGTTGACGAAGCGGACGTCCTCGTGCGCGAAGACGGTGTGGCTCGCCGTCGTGAAGTCCGTCCAGCGGGTGCCCACGCCGATCACGACGTCGGCGCTCGCCGCGAGCGCGTTCGCCGCGTCGTTCCCGGTCGCACCCACCCCGCCGACGGCGAGCGGGTGGTCCCAGGGAAGAGCACCCTTGCCGGCCTGCGTGTCCGCGACGGGGATGCCGGTCGCCTCGGCGAAGGCGCGCAGCGCGTCGCTCGCCTGCGAGTACACGACGCCGCCGCCCGCCACGAGCAGGGGACGCCGGGCCGAGCGGATGGTCGCGACGGCGCGCGCCAGGGCCGCGGGCTCGGGCACCGGCCGCGCGACGTGCCACGTGCGGTCGCGAAAGAACTCGCGCGGCCAGTCGTAGGCCTCGGCCTGCACGTCCTGCGGCAGCGCGAGCGTCACGGCGCCGGTCTCCGCGGGGTCGGTGAGCACCCGCATCGCCTGCGGCGCGGACGCGAGGAGCATCTCGGGGCGCCAGATCCGGTCGAAGTAGCGCGAGACGGGGCGGAACGCGTCGTTGACGGTGACGTCCGGCCCGAGCGGGTGCTCGAGCTGCTGGAGCACGGGGTCGGGCAGCCGGGTCGCGAAGACGTCCGAGGGCAGCAGCAGCACGGGGATGCGGTCGATCGTCGCGAGCGCCGCGCCCGTGACCATGTTGGTCGAGCCCGGGCCGATCGACGCCGTGCACGCGAACGTCTGCAGCCGGTTGGTCGTGCGCGCGTACGCGACGGCAGCGTGCACCATGCCCTGCTCGTTGCGCGCCATCAGGTAGGGCAGCTCGTCCGGCCCGTGCTCCTCGCCGGCGTACCCGGCCTTGACGGCCTCGACGTGCGCTTGGAGCAGGCCCTGCCCGAGACCGGCGACGTTGCCGTGGCCGAAGATCCCGAAGACGCCGGCGAAGAGGCGGCGGCGCTCGCCGTCGCGCTCGGTCCACTGGTGCGCGAGGAAGCGCACGAGCGCCTGGCCCGTGGTGAGGCGGACGGTGGCGCTGGTCATCTCGACTCCTTGACATCGGACGTGGGCTGGTGGGTGAGCCGCGGGTCGACCGGCTGGTCCGGCCACGTCGCGCGCACCCAGGCGAGCGCGGGGTCGTCGGTCGAGAGCCAGCGGCCGTCCGTGGCCGGGCCGGCCATGACGTTGAGGTAGTACAGGTCGAAGCCCGGCGGCGCGGTGCACGGGCCGTGGAAGCCGTGCGGCACGAGCGCGGTGTCGCCGGTGCGGACCTCGGCGAGCACGTCGATCGGGCGCTCGGGCGTCCCGTAGGTGCGGTGGTACCCGACGCCGGGCGTGCCGTCCGGACCGTCGGCGACCTCGAAGTAGTAGATCTCCTCGAGCTCGCGCTCGGCGGAGCCGTCGGCGTCGGAGTGCACGTCGTGCTTGTGCGGCGGGTAGGAGGACCAGTTCCCGCCCGGCGTGACGACCTCGCAGACGAGGAGGTGGTCGATCGCCACCTCGGTGTCGAGCGTGTAGTTCGTGACCCGACGGCTCGCGTCCCCCGCGCCGCGCAGGTCCACCCGCGCCGAGGCGGCCGGGAGGACCTGCAGCGGGAGCGCGCGGCTCGCGCGCGCCGTCGCGAGGGCGACCCGCACTGTTCTCGGCTCAGCCGGCGGCTCCTGGGTCGACTCGTGCTGCACTGACGCCCCCGGCGCCGCCGTCACCGTCACGACGGCCCCGAGCGGCAGGTACGCGACGTCCGTCGGCCCGGCGAACACCGACGCGCGGCCCGTCAGCGTGACGGTTCGGCTGCTGGTCCGGTCCGCCTCCGCGGCGCTCGGGTCGGGGAGCTCGACGGCGAGCATCACCCCGCCGCGCAGCGGCACCACGAGCGCCTCGTCGCGGTCCAGGGCCCACGTGACGCTCGGGGCGTCGGGGCCGAGCTCGACCACGCGCAGCCCGCTCCACGCCCAGCCCGCGGACTCGGGCGTGACGTCCACGACCTGCGGCCCGTCGCCGGCCCGCCGGACGTACCGGTCGGTGTCGTTCATCCTCACCTCGTCACTGATGGTGGTCACTGATGGTGTTGCTGCTGGATCTGCCTGATGCCGCCGGTAGCTCGCTACAGCAGCGCGACGGTCGCGTCGACCGCGGCCGCCACGTCGCCGTCGGGCGGGTACAGCAGCGAGCGCCCGACGACGAGCCCGCGCACCCCGGGCAGCGCGAGCGCCGCCTGCCAGTCGGCCAGGGTGGCCTCCTGGTCCGCGCCGACCTCGCCGCCGAGGATGAGCGCGGGCAGCGTGGTCGCCGCCATCACGCGCTCCATCTCGGGCACGTAGGGCAGCTTGAGCCAGGTGTACGCGGACGTGCTGCCGAGAGCCGACGCGATCGCGGTGGAGGTGCGCACGGCGTCGGTGCTGAGGTCGTTGCGCACCCGGCCGTCGACGCGGCGGGACAGGAACGGCTCGACCATCGCGATCCGCCGCTCGGCCGCGAGGGCGTCGACGGCGTCCGCGCACGCGTGCAGCGTGGCGAGGCTGCCCGGGTCGTCGAGGTCGAGCCGGAGCAGCATCTTGCCGCCGTCGAGGCCCGCCGCGAGGATGCCGGGCGCGTCGTAGCCCGTGAAGCGGTCGTCGAGCTCGAACGTCGCGCCGTGCAGGCCGCCGCGGTTCATCGAGCCGAGCACGAGCCGGCCGTCCAGGGCGCCAAGCGCGGCGAGGTCCTCGACGAGGTCGGCGGTGCCGAGGAACCCGTGCACGCCGGGTCGGCCGAGCGCCACGACGATCCGGTCCAGCAGGTCGAGCCGGTCGGCCATCGCCATCGGGTCCCCGCCGGCGCCCAGGGCACCCCGGCCGGGGTGGTCGGCCGCGATGACGAGGAGCTTCTCGCCGTCGGGCACGCCCGCGAAGGGCCGGCGCTGGGTGAGCAGCGCGCGGAAGGCGCCCGGGTCGGCGAAGCGCAGGGCGGTGAGGTCGCGGGTGGACAGGTGCGTCCGGGGCGCGGCGGTCATCGCAGCCCCGCCGGGACGCGGCCGAGCGCGAGGACCTCGCGCACCTCGGACTCGGTGGGCATCGCGGTCGAGCACGCGAGGCGGGACGCGACGATCGCGCCCGCGGCGCTCGCGAACCGCAGCGTCTCCTCGAGCGACCAGCCGGCCAGCAGCGCGTGGCAGAGCGAGCCGCCGAACGCGTCCCCGGCGCCGAGGCCGTTGACGACCTCGCACGGGGTGGCCTCGACCTCGACCCGCTCGTGCGCGGTCTTGCCGAGCACGCCGCGCGGCCCCTGCTTGACGATCGCGATCTCGACGCCGGCCGACAGCAGCGCGTCGGCCGCGCGGTCCGGATCGGTCTCGCCGACCGCGACCTCGCACTCCTCACGGTTCCCGACGGCGACGCTCGCCGTCGCGAGGACGCGTCCCACGCCGTCGTGCGCCGCAGCGGGGGAGTCCCAGAAGGTGGGCCGGTAGTCCAGGTCGAGCACCGTGCGACCGGGGTGCCCGGCGCGCTCGGCCATCGCGACCCGGTGCATCGTCGCGCTGGGCTCGCGGCTGAGCCCGCTCGCGCTCACCCAGAGCAGCGTGGCGCCGCGGACGGCGTCGAGATCGAGGTCGTCCGGGCCGATGCGCAGCTCGGGGGAGGGCTCGGCGCGGTAGAAGTAGAGCGGGAAGTCGTCCGGCGGGTGGATCTCGCAGAACGCCAGCGACGTGGCGACGTCCGGGAGGGCGAGGACGCCGCCGTCGTCCACGCCGAACTCGCGCAGCGCGCGGGCGACGTAGCGGCCGAACGGGTCCTGGCCGACTCCGGTCACCACGCCGGAGCGTCGGCCCAGCTTGCTTGCGGCGACCGCGACGTTCGTGGGGCTGCCGCCGAGGAACTTGCCGAAGGTCGTGACGTCCTCGAGGCCGACGCCGATCTCGAGGGGGTAGATGTCGACACTGCTGCGTCCGATCGTCAGCACGTCGAGGTCCGCCTGCATGGCACTCCTTCGTCCAGGCTCCTGGGCGCGCGCCGGTTCTGCGCGCCTGCACAGCATATGTCAGGACATCCATGCAAGGGAAGCGGTATCGTGATGATTCCCCGGATTTGTCAGGACGTGTGTTCAACCTGAGGTCCGATTGCTCTACGCTGACCCCACACCGACGACCGACGGAGGTTGCCGTGGCCGACCCTTTGCGCATCGATCTCGACCGATCGAGTCCGGTGCCGCTCTACCACCAGGTGGCGACGGCCATCGAGGCGCACATCGAGGACGGCACGCTGCGCCCCGGGGCCTTCCTGGAGAACGAGATCGCGCTCGCCGCCCGGCTCGGGATCTCCCGCCCCACGGCGCGCCAGGCGCTGCAGGAGCTCGTGGACCAGGGCCGGCTCATCCGCAAGCGCGGGGTGGGCACGCAGGTCGCGCCCGACCGCATCCGCCGCCTCGTCGAGCTCACCTCGCTCCAGTCCGACCTGCAGCGCGCCGGTCGCGCACCGAGCACCGAGGTGCTCGGGTGGGAGCAGGTCGACGCGGACGCCGAGGTCGCCGGGCTGCTCGACGTGCCCGTGCACACGCCCGTCGTGTGGGTGCACCGGCTGCGCAGCGCGGACGGCGAACCCCTCGCATTGATGGCGAACGTGCTCCGCGCGGACATCGCGCCGTCGGCCGAGGAGCTCTCGACGTCGGGGCTCTACGACGCGCTGCGGCTGCGCGGGATCCAGGCCAAGGTCGCGCGGCAGCGGATCGGTGCGCGGGCCGCCACCACGGCGGAGTCGCGCTCCCTGCACGAGCCCGCCAAGGCCGCGCTCCTCACGATGGAGCGCACCGCCTACGACGAGTCCGGCGCCGTCATCGAGTTCGGCCGGCACGTCTACCGGGCCTCGCGCTACACGTTCGACACGACGCTGTTCAGCCACTGACCTCGCGCGTGCCCGACGGCGAAGGCTCGCCCTGCGCGGTCGGCTCGCCCGCGGTCGCCGCGCCCTCGCGGGCCGCGTCCTTCGGGGGCTCGCCCTGCGAGACCGCACCCGACGGCGCGAGCGGGTGCTCGCCGTCGTGCGCCTCGCTCGTGGTGCCCGACGGCGAGGGCTCGCCCGCGGCGTTCTTCGCGCCGCCCACCCAGCCGCCCGCCTCGACGGCGTCGCGATCGCCCGTGAGCCACCGCAGCCAGCGCGCGCCGGGGTCGCCCTCGAGGACGACGGCGCGGACGAGGAGCGTGAGCGGGATCGACAGGATCGCGCCGAGCGGGCCGATCACGAACGACCAGAAGATGACCGACATGAAGCTGAGCGTCAGGCTCAGGTTCACCGCGTCGGAGACGAACTTCGGCTGCACGAGGACCTGCAGCACCACGTTCACGACGCAGTAGATGGCCACGACGGCGAGGGCCAGCGGCCACCCGCCGATGACGAGCGCGAGCAGCGCGGGTGGGACGAGCCCGAGCACGAACCCGATGTTCGGCACGAAGTTGGTGACGAACGCGAGGATGGCCCAGACCATCGCCGCGGGCACGTCGAGCAGCCACAGCGCGATGCCGTCGAGGATCGCGACGACCGCACCGAACGAGGCGTTGACCACGTAGTAGCGCCGCACGTTGGTGGTGTAGGCGCCGAACCGGGCGAGCGGGCGGCGGGCGCCGGGGCCGTAGGTGTGCTCGGCGTGGGAGTACCGCGCGGCGTCGGCCGCCATGAAGATGACGTAGGCGAGCACGAAGAAGAACGACGTGAGCACGGACAGCGCGGTGCCGCCGAGCGACTGCGCGAGTCCGGCGATCCTGCCCGGATCGAGGAACGAGGCAATCGCGTCCGACGCCGGCTCGTCCAGACCCACCTGGACGAGCCAGTCCTGCAGACTCTGGGCCGTGCCGACCAGCTCGTCGCCGAACTCGGGCAGCAGGTCCACGAACCGCGCGCCCGCGAAGACGAGCATGAGCGCGAGCGCCGCGAGCACGAGGTAGGCGGTGACGATGACGGCGGTCGTGGCGAGCCAGCTCGGCCAGCCTCGGCGCTCGAGCGGGTGGCGCACAGGGTGGCAGATGATCGCCACGACGGCGCCGAGGGCGAGGGGACCGATCACCTCGCGGGCCGCGGACATGCCGGCGAAGACGATGATCGCGGCGGCGGTGCCGAGCAGGACGGTCATCGTGGGGGAGAGCGGCGAGCGTGCGACCCGTCCCGTCTCGGGGGCGGCGGAGCGGTCGGGCGCAGGGCTCGTCACAGCGTCACAGTAGCGAGACGCACTCGGCACCCGGCACCGGTTACCGTGTGCCCGTGACGGCCGAGACGGCAGCGGCTCCCGCGCCGACGACAGCACCGCCTCGCCCCACCTGGCTCCGCGTCCCGGTCTGGGCGTGGCGCGTGCTCGCGGTCTACGCCGCGAGCCGGGTGCTCGCGACCACCGCGCTGCTCATCGCCCGGAACTTCCAGGGCGAGGCGATCGAGAGCTGGTTCGGCGGGCACCCCCGGCCGCCCTACGGGGTGTTCGTCTCACGGTGGTGGGACGGCTGGTGGTACGAGCAGATCTGGGCGCACGGCTACCCCTCGACGCTGCCGATCTCGGACGGCTCGCTTGCGCTCCCGGCGGGCGTCGTCGACCTGAACGAGTGGGCGTTCTTCCCGCTCTACCCGATGCTCGTCAAGGCCGTCACCGCGGTCACCGGCGGGACGTGGGTCGTCGTCGCGCCGCTCGTGGCCCTCGTGCTCGGCGCGGCCGCGCTGCTGGTGGTGCACCGGGTCGTCGAGGTGGCGGCGCCCCGGGCGGTCCAGGCGCGGCCAGGCCTGCCGCTGGCCACGGTGGCCGTCGTCGCGTTCTTTCCGCCCGCCGTCGTGTTCCAAACTGCGTACACCGAGTCGCTCGCGCTGCTGCTCGTGGCGACCTCGCTGCTCCTGATCGTGCGGCGGCGCTACGCCTGGGCGATGCTCGCCGTCGGGCTGCTCGGCTTCAGCCGCGCGGTCGCGCTGCCGATGGCGGCCGTCGTGGCGGTGCACCTGCTGCTGCGCTGGCGCGCCTCGCGCGCGAGCGGGCCAGCGCGCGAGCCGTGGCCGCGCCGCGAGGCGGTGCTCGGCGTCGTGCTGCTCGGCGTCTCGGGGCTGTCCGGCGGGATCTGGCCGCTCATCGCCGGCTGGGTGACCGGTCGGCCCACCGCCTACCTCGACACCCAGGCCGCGTGGCGGCCGGCGCGCGGGCTCGGCCTGTTCGCGGGCTGGGTGCGGGTGGAGGACTTCTCCCCGCTCGGCGTGGCCATCACGGTGGCGTCGGTCGGGCTCGTCGTGGCGCTGCTCGTGCTGCCCGCGGGCCGGCGGCTGGGGCCGGAGCTGTGGACGTGGTCGGCGACGTACGTGGCTTACCTGGCCGCCGTCGGGGACCTGATCTCGAGCCAGATCCGGTTCCTGCTGCTCGCGTTCCCGCTCGCGGCGGCGCTCGTGGGGCTCGTCACCCGGCCGCGGTGGGCCGCGCGGACGTGGCTCGCGGTCCTGCTGGTGGGGCTCGCCGTCGCGCAGGTCGCGTGGGTGTGGACGGTGTGGATCCAGGTGATGCACGAGACGACGTTCCTGCGCGCGCCGTAGCGCGCGCGGCGTCGGCCTGGCTCCCACCCTGCGTCGGCCCGGCGTCGGCCTGGCTCCCACCCTGCGTCGGCCCGGCGTCGGCCCGGCTCCCGCCCGGCGTCGGCCCTGCGTCGGCCCGGTCCGGTCGCGCGCGCCGGCCACGGAGACGAGGGCCGTGCACTTTGACTGGTCGCGCGTGCGGATTGACTGGTTGGATCGCTCCGCGTCAGATGGCGTTCCGCATCGCCGCAGGTCAGCGCTCCATGGTCCGACGCGTCCGGCGAGCGATCGCAACCCAGCCAGTCAATGTGCACGGGCGACCAGTCAAAGCGCGCCAGCTCGGAGCGGAGGGCGCGCCGATCACCACCGCAGCACGGGCCACATCAGCCAGCCGGCCGCCGCGCTCGCGCCGGCGATGACGAGCAGGAACGTCCCCACCCACCACCAGCCGGGCCAGCCGGTCAGCCGCGCGAGCACCGCGGGGTCGCTGCCCTTGGGCGAGCCGGCCACCGCGAACCAGTGCCGCCAGGCGCCCAGCAGGAGCAGCACGGCGACGGCGAGCAGCACCCCGGCCGAGCGCGCGTCACCGCGCCACCACCAGAGCACGCCGGCGACCGCGCCGACCAGCAGCGTGGTGCCCGCCGTCGACCACGACCGGACGAAGACCAGGCTCAGCAGGCAGATCAGCGCGACGGCGCCGAGCGCCGCCGGCGCCCAGCCCGTGAGCGCGGTCCAGACCAGTCCCGCGCCGATGACGGCGGGAGCGGGGTAGCCCGCCCAGGTGGTGAGCTCGAGGCCGGGGCCACGCGGCTTGCCGACGGTCATCGCGTGCCCCGACATGTCCGCGCGCACCACGAACCCCGTGAACCGGCGGCCCACCAGGATCCCGACGGCGGCGTGCCCCAGCTCGTGCACGAACGTCACGAGGATGCGGGTCGCACGCCACAGCTCGGGCACGGCGACCAGCACCAGCCCGACGGCGAGCACCGCCCACGGCAGCCACGTCGGGTCCCAGGTGGTCACGTGGGTGACCGGGTCGGTGGGGCCCGCCGTCGTGCGCTCGACAACGGCGCGCCACCAGGGCGCGTCGGCCCACGGGAGGGTCAGCCGGATCACGCGGGGGGCACCTGGCTCGAGGCGGTGGGGGCGGTCGCGGGGTGCGCGGTGGCGGGCTGCGCGTCGTCGGGCTGGACGGCGGTGGTGGTCCCGACGACGCCCTGCCCGGTGGAGGTGAGCGCCGCCGTGGTGGGCTGCTCGCCGTCGGGCTGGACGGCGGCGGGCGTCTCGCCCCAGGTCTCGCCCCACTCGACCTTGCGCGCCGCGCGGAACGCCGCCTTGTCGCGCTTGCTTACGGTGCGCTCGACGCGCTCGCCCGACGGCGTGCACAGCTCCAGCCGCACGTGACCAGGGTGCGTGGCCGGGTGGCGCAGGACGCGGGCGTCGTGCCGCACGGGATGGCGCGCGGGGTCGCGGACGGCGGCGACCCACGCGAGCTTCTCGTCCTCGTAGGAGAGCTCGCCGCCCTTGGCGACGCGGTGCTCCCGGGTGCGCGGCAGCCGGACGGCGGCGTGGCACCAGTCGCTCTCGCGGCTGGCCACCGGGCAGGCGAGGGCGTGCGGGCACGGGCCGGCGAGGGTCCAGCCGGCGGCGAGCAGCGCGTCGCGCACCGCGAGGATCCGGCGGTAGCCCGCGGGCGTGCCGGGTTCGACGATCACGACGGCGTCGCGTGCCCTGGCCGTCAGCGTCGCCACGACGGCGGCCCGTTGGGCTTCGGTGAGCTCGGACAGGACGTAGGCGGTGAGGGCGACGTCGACGTCGACGTCGAGGGCGGGGGCTGGCGGTGCGGGCCGGGGGGCCGTGGGCTCGGACGCCGTGGATGTCGGCGTTGCAGGCCCGGGTGTTGCGGACTCATCGGGCCGGCGTTCAGGCGCAGGCGCCGCGTGCGTCGGGGTTGGGCGCGCGGCGTCGCCGAGGTGGGTCTCGACGGCGAGCCCGCTCGCGCGCAGCAGCCGCTCGGCCGCGGCGAGCGCAGGCGCGGAGTAGTCGCGCAGCTCGGCACGCTCGAGGCTCGGCCAGGTGTCCCACGCCGCCCACGTCGCGGCGCCGGTCCCGGCCCCGACGTCGAGCAGGCTCACCGGCTCGAGGCTCGGCACTGCGGCGGCGAGCTCGCCCAGCGCGAACCGGGCGGCCGCGTACGTGGCGGGCATGCGGGTGGTCAGGTAGGCGGCGGCGTCGGGCGCGTCGGCGATGATCGGGGCGTCCGCCGGGTGGTCGGCGAGGTAGCGCCGGGAGAGCCGCTGGGCTCGAGCGGCGGTGCCGGTCGTTGTGCCGCCTGGTGTGGTGCTGGTGGGTGTGGTGCTGGTGGGTGTGGTGCTGGTGGGTGTGGTGCTGCCCCTGGCTCCTCCGCGGCTGGCCTGGCTCAGTGCCTCGTCCAGCGCCACAGCGAGCGCGCGCGGCAGGGCGATCGAGGCGGGCACCGGCTCAGTCTCCCAGGCTCGATGCGCGGACGACGGCAGGCAGCGCCCATCGGGACCGCCTACCGTGTGGGCCGTGACCGCCGACCCGTCGTCCGGCTCTGCGCCGACCGTGCCTGCCGCCCCGTCCGGTGTGCGCGCCGCGCAGGCAAGCACGAGCTCAGCACCAGAGCCGACTCCGTTCGACCAGCGCTCCTACCAGGTGCGCCTCGACTGGGGCGTCGACGGACTCGCCCGGCTCGCGCCGGCCGACGTCGTCGTGGTGGTCGACGTGCTCCGGTTCTCCACCACGGTGACGCGGCGCCTCGAGCATTCCGCCGATGCCGTGTCCCTGGACGCCGACGCCGACGCCATGTCGACCAACGGCGCCCCGCTGGCCCGCGCTGCGGAGGCGAGCGGCGCCGTCGTACTGCTCGGCGGCGTGCGCAACGCGACGTCCGTCGCGCGCGCGTGCCTGGCCATCCAGCACGAGCGCGCCGCTCGGACGAGCGTCGCGGTGATTCCCGCCGGTGAGCTCACGGGCCGCGAGCCGGGAGCGACGCTGCGGTTCGCCGTCGAGGACCTGCTGGGGGCCGGCGCGGTGGTCGCGGCGCTCAGCGCACTCGGCACCGACCACACGTCGCCCGATGCCGCCGCGGCGTGCGAGGCGTACGTCGGGCTGGGTCGCGCGGTGGCGCACCTGCTCACTGCGAGTGGGTCGGGGCTCGAGCTCGCCGAGCGCGGGCTCGGGGACGAGGTGCGTGCGGCCGCCGCGATCGACGCGACCGACGTCGTGCCGGTGCTGCGCGGGGGCGCGTTCGTCGCTCGCTGACGCGACAGCGGGACCTCGAGCGCGGAACGGATCGCTGGCTTGGCTCACAAGCCCGGATCAACCCATGATTTGTGCCGGGTTCGGAGTCGGGACCGGTACAGATCGCTGGCATCGCGACGAACTGGAACGTGAGCCCAGTGATGTGTGCCGGGTTCGGGGTCGGGACCGGTACAGATCGCTGGCATCGCCACGCACCGAAGCGTGAGCCCAGCGATTTGTGCCGGGTTGGGGCCTTGAGCCGGTGCAAATCGCTGGGTGCACGCTCGGCATTCGCGAGGTTCGGACCCCGCGAGTACCGGCGCCGCGGCGGCTACCAGCCGTTGCCGAAGCAGACCAGGGCGGCCGCGGGCGATGCACCCGGGGGGCGTGCGCCGTCGGGGCCTGCGGACCGCGCGCCGGACGTCGCGCCCAGTGCGGCGAGGGCGTCGGCCGGCCCGATGCCGTCGGCGAGTGCCCGGTGCAGCGCGACGACGAGCTCGCCCGCGCTGTCCGGAACCCGTGCGGGCGCGGCGACCACGCAGCGCGCGCCCGCGTGCAGCCACGCGCGCGCCATCCCAACCGTCTCCTGACCCCACACCGCGGACGAGCGGCCGAGCTCGCACGAGGACAGCACGACGTAGCGGGGCACGTGCGCGAGCAGCTCGATGTCGTACCCGAACCACGGCCCGTCGACGAGCTCGAAGCCCGAGAACAGCGGGTTGTCTGCGGTGTGCCGGCCGTGTGCGGCGATGTGCAGTACCTCGTGGCTGTCCGCGAGGGCGGTGACGGCGGCCGCAGTCGCGCCGTCACCGGTGAGCGTCTGCGCGACTGGCCAGACCGCGGCGCACGCCTCGACCTCGGCGGCCGCGTCCGCCAGGTTCGGGCCCGCCACGAGCCCCGCCGACGCGGGTGGGGCCAGCGAGCCGGCCGGCCCCCCAGCAGGACCGATACCAGCACTCACAGCAGCAGCACTCACACCAGCAGCACTAGCAGCCCCGGCACCGGCCTCGGCAGCACTGCCCGCAGCACCAACACCACCAACAACACCACCACCACCGTCAGCACCAGCACCGGCCCACACCCGCGCCCGCCGCAGCCAGTCCTCGAGCGTCTCGGGCACCGAGACCGCCACCGACTCCAGCCCGGGCATGAGGTTCCACGGCAGGCTCGACACCGCCGGCGGCGCCGTCACGACGAGCCGCCGCAGCCGCCCGCGCCCGCGCTTGCCGAGCCCGAGCCCGAGCGAGACCGGCCCGCGCCCGAACGAGACCCCCCCGAGCCCCAGCGGCGCGAGCAGCGCATCCGCTATGGTCGCGAGCCGCCGCCGCAGCGACGCCTGCACCGCGCCGGCCATCGCGGGCCGCAGACGTGCGGCGGCCATGTCGAGGTCGGCGAGCAGCGCGGAGACGTCCGCGGCGATCGGTGACCACGCCCCGAGCCGGACCAGGCGCGGCCCACCCGCGGCCGGGTCCAGCACCACGGCCGCGATCTCCTGGTCCGTGCGCAGGTAGGAGACGAGCACGGCCTCCTGCGCGGCGAGCGTTGCGGTCAGCCCCGCGACGTCGAGCCCGCCGCCGACCTGCGACGCCGGCCCCGACCAGGGCGAACGCTCGCGCCAGTCCGACCCCGGCGCCGCGAGCGGACGGTCGGTGGTCTCGCCGCGCCGCGCCGCCGCCAGGTCGAGCTCCGCCGACCGCTGCACGGGCGTGGTCCGCGAGACGAGGCCGCGCGTCAGCTCCGACCACGCGAGCACCGCCTCGGCGTCGCCGAGGGCCACCGCCGACGTCGTGCCCGTCACGAGAAGCCGGAGCCGGTGCACCGACATCGAGGTGCGCAGGTCGACGTCCTCGTACCGCTCCTGCCACGCCTTGACGAGGTCCATGCCCGCGCGCGCCCGACGCAGCGCAGTGCGGTGGTGCCCGTCCGCCGCGGCCACCTCCGCGCTCACCTCCTGGTAGTGCGCGCGGTCCACCACGCTCTCGTTCGCGCGCGGCCTGGCCGTCGCGAGCCGCGCTCGCGCGCCCGCCACGTCACCCCCCCGCGCGAGCGCCGACGCCTGGTAGCGCGCCAGCTGGCGCGCCGAGTCGCGCAGACCGCCGGCGGCGAGCGCGTCGCGGACCTCGACGGCGTGCCGCAGCGCCGTACGCGTCGGCGGCCCGGACGGGCCGGCGGTCCCCGCCAGCTCGAGCCGCGCGATGGCCGCCTGCGCCCGCAGGTTCCCGACGGCGTCGCCCACCCGGGCGAACCGGCGCGCCGCCGCGCGGGCGTACGGAAGCGCACGCTCGACGTCGTACAACCGGTAGGTCTTCGCGATCGACAGCTCGGCCTCCGCCTGCTGCCGCCGCCAGCGGGCGCGGCCGTACGCCGTGGCCGCCCCCTCCAGCAGCCCCACCGCCTCGCGCGGCATCCCGGCGAAGAGGAGTAGCTCGGCGTGCGCGAGGTCGCACGTCGCCGCGAGCTCGGGGCCCAGCGGCGCGAGCACGGCGCGCGCCTCGGCCATCTCGCGCTGCGCGCCGACCAGGTCCCCGCGCGCCAGGAGGACGAGCGCTGCGTTGTGCTGCGCCTTGGCCGCCCCGACGTCGTTGCCGGCCCGGCGGAACGCGTCCGCGGCGCGGGAGAAGCACGCCTCGGCGAGCGCGAGGTCCTCGGACTCGTCCGCGAGCATGCCGCGGTTGAGCAGCACGTTGGCGAGGCGGCCGGGCTCGTGGTCGAGGCCGCGCGCGGCGACGTCGAGCATCGGCGCGGCCTCGGCGAAGTCGCCGAGGTGGATGAGGACGAGCCCCAGCTGGCCCGCGAGCACCGCGGTGGTGCGCGAGGATAGCCCCGGGGTGGCGAGTGCGTCGCGGCACAGCTGCGCCGCCGTAGCCGCCTCGCCTCGCGCGGCGAGCACGTAGGCACGCGTGCCGACGACGAGCGCAGCCTGGTCGACGTCGGGATCGCGCGCGGCCGCGAGGTCGAGCAGCCGCGACGCCGTGCCGAGTCGGCCGGCGTTCGCGTGCCCGACCGCGCGGTCCAGGAGCTCCTGGGTGCTCAGCACGCTAGGCGTCGCCCCGATCCACACCCGGGTCCGCCTCGGGCCCCAGGCACAGCCCCTCCTCGCAGTCGGCGGGGTCGTGCATGAGGTGCCCCTGCAGGTTCGCCCACACCTTGGCGGCGCGCTCGGTGCCGAAGCCGGCGTCCCACGCCTCGGGCGCATCGTCGAACGCCCGCACCAGGCGCGCCGCGAGGTGCGGCGCGGCGAACGAGGTCCCGCTCCAGATCGCGAAGTGACCGCGGTAGTCGTCGGGGTCGAGGGTTTCGCGGTGCCGTCCCTTGACCACGCCGCCGCAGTCGTCCTCCTCGTCGACCCGCGCCACCGGCTCGAGCCCGCCGCGGAACGGCGGTGTCGCGCTCACCATCGCCGCCCCGGTCATCCACGTGGTGACCCAGTCGCCGAAGTTGGAGAACAGCGCGAGCGTGCCGTTAGGGTTGCGCGCGCCGACGGAGAACCACGGCGCGCCCGGCGCGGGGTCCTTGGCGAAGCGCGCAGGGGACAGCTCGCGGTTGGTCGACTCGTTGCCCGCCGACATCACCACGACGACCCCGGCGCGGGAGAACGCCTCGATCGCCGGCCGCAGCAGCAGGTCGACCGTGCCGTCGTCGTCCCAGGGGCGCTCGTGGTAGTACCCGAGAGACAGGGACAGGACGTCGACGGCGTAGGTCCCGTTCTCGATCTCGACGGCGAGCGTGTGCAGCGCGTCGTACAGGTCGCTCTCCGCGACCGCGCCGTCGCCCGCGACGACGCGCCAGGACAGGATGTCCGCGCGCGGTGCGACCTGCCGCACGATTCCCGCGATGAAGGTGCCGTGGCCGGCGACGGAGTCGAGCACGCCGTCGAACGGCTCGTACTGCCCGGGATCCGCCTCCGCAGAGAGCGTGCCGATGGTGAGCGGCGTGATGTCCTTGACGCCGGTGCGCAGCCACGGGTGGTCGCCCACGCCGGAGTCCACGATCGCGACGACGGGGCGGCGCCCGCGCTTCGGGTCCGGGCCGCGCGAGGGTCGCGGGAGCACGACGGCGACCGGCGAGCGTCCGCCGGTTCCCGGCAGCACGTAGCTGTCGGCGGGGGAGGCCAGGCCGTTCGTGCCGTAGAAGCCCTTGGGGTTGGTGCCGTAGAAGCCGAGGCCGTTGGTCCCGTAGAACCCCTTCGGATTGGCCGAGAAGGAGCCGGTCGGTCCGGTCGCGGGTGCCGTCGGCACGGGCGTGGTGAGGAAGACGGCGTGGTCGAGCGCGAGGCGTGGAAGGTCGGCGTCCGCGCGGGCCGAGGCGTCGCCACCCACCTCAACGTCCGGCTGGCCCCCGTTGCCGAGGTCCCCGGTGTCCACGTCCCTGGTGTCCAGGCCCCGACGGCGCCGGTCCCGCACGCGTGGGTCGGGCTCGCGCTCGCTGCGGACGGCCTCGACGAGGGTGAAGGCGTCGGGCGTCGTGATCCCTGCGATGCCCGGCAGCGGGACGATCTTCAGCCGCGTGACCACCTCCTCCCCGCCCTGCTCACCGTCGTTCGGCGGGATGACGACCCGGCCGCCGTCGCCGAACGAGCGGTCGACCTCGAGGAACCAGCCCAGCGGCTCGACGCGCGCGTTGAGCGCGTCGCGATACCGCTCCGCGTCCGCGCCGATGAGGAGCACCCGGTCCGCGGCGTACACCGTGGGCAGGGCGCGACCGGTCCGCGCCTGGGCGGGGTCCAGCACGGCCCACGGCACGCTCGGCCGGAGCGGCTCGTCGCCCGGCTTCTCGTCGGGCTTCTCGTCAGGCATCTCGGTTCCTTCCGGAGGGCGGAGGGCGCACAGAGCGGGGCGGAACGACGGGGTTCACTCTGGCACGACGGCGAGCACACCGTCGTGCGTCCGGCTCACCAGAGAGAGATCACCAGAGCCACCAGAGGTCAGCCGTCACGTTCAGACGGAGAAGGCCGGCGTCTCGTGGCGCAGGCCGCCCTCGAGGTCGAAGCGCAGGAGCGCGATGCCGGCCGGCACGTCGTGCAGCGCGAACCGGCCGTCGGCATCCACCGAGGCCGTGGCGAGCGGGACCTGCGGCCGACCGCCCCGGGCGGGCTCGCCGTCGGGCACCACGAGGCGCACGGTGCCGGCCGCGGCGGGGGCGACCCAGCCGTCGATCCGGCCGGGCGCGATCCGCAGCATGACGTCCAGCCCGCGGCCGGTGAACTCGATGACCGTGAGCTCGGCTCCCGCGGCGCGCACCCCGAGAGCCTGCGCGTCCGCCTCGGCGACGAGCGTGAGCAGCGCGTACTCGGTCTCGAGGTCCTCGGCGGCGCGGGCGGCCTCCACGACGGCGGCCATCTCGCGGTCGAGGCCCTCGGGCATCGGATCGAGGTCCTGCCACATCAGGGCCAGCCGGGCGAACAGCGCCTCGTCGCTCTCGTACGTGGTCATGCGACACCTCCCTGGGTGGAACCGGCGCCGGCCTCGAGGGCGGCGCGGAGCTTGGTGAGACAGCGGGCGCGGGTCGGCCCGATGCTGCCGACCGGCATGCCGAGGTGCTCCGACAGCGCGGCGTAGTCGGGTCGGTCGGAGAACGCGACGACGCGGAGCAGCCGCTGGCAGCGCTCCGGCAGGGAAGCGACGGCGGACCACAGCGAGCGGTGGTCCTCGCGCTGGGCGGCGAGGTCCTCGGCGGCCTCGCTCGCGGGCAGGACGGCGTCCCACGCCGCGTCGTCGGCGGGGACGGCCGTGCGGGCCAGGTCGGCCTCGCGGCGCAGCCGCCACGACTCCCTCCGGGTGCTCGTGACCAGCCATGACCCGACGGCGCGGGGGTTCTCGATCTCCGCCCGACGGCGGACCAGCGCCACCCACACGTCCTGGATGACGTCACGCGCGGTGTCCTCGTCGAGGCGGCACGCGCGGGCCACGTGCCACAGCACGGGGGTCATGAGGCGCACGAGCTCGTCGGCGCTCGCCGTCCCGTCGCGCCATGCGGTGAACGCGTCGGCGGCCTGCTCCCAGACGGAGGGCGGGTGGCCGCTCGGCGCGCGCTCGTCGCCCACGGTCGACATTGTCGTCATGGTAGTGGTGAGGGCGCCAGGCCTTTCCTGATACACGGCCCTCTCGGCGCACGCCCTCGCGGCGCCGCCTTCTCGGCGTCCGCCCTCCCGCCCGGCGCAGATGCGTGCTGCGCGGTGAGCGAACGCCCGCCCGACCCCGCCTCGATGAACCACGTCCGCCCTCGCGTCGGTAATACACTCACCAAGTCGCCCGACCCGAGGCGACGGCGCCAGTCGCCACACTTGACGAAGCCGCGAGGTCCCCATGACCGATCTGCTCGCGAGCTATCGCGCCGCGGGTCCGGGTCACGACGAGATGCTCCAGTCCACGGGGGCCGCGCGCGAGGCGTGGGCGCTCATGGCCGAGCTGGCCGGGCTCAGCGACGGGGTGCAGCTCGCGGACCGGGCGCGCGACGTCGCCGGGCTGCTGCAGGACAGCGGTGTGCGGCAGGGCGCCGGCCCTGAGGAGCGACCCTGGCTCCTCGACCCGATCCCCGTGCTCTTCGACGAGCACGAGTGGGCCCACGTCGAGGCCGGTCTCGAGCAGCGGGCGCTGCTCCTGGACCACCTGCTCACCGACCTGTACGGCGAGGCGACGCTGCTCACGAGCGGCGTGGTGCCGCCCGCCCTCGTGCTGGGGCACCCCGGGTTCGTCCGGGCGGTCAACGACATCCGCAACCCGGGGCCGCACCAGCTGTTCATGGTGGGCACCGACCTCGCGCGCAACGCCGACGGCACCTGGCAGGTCCTCGCCGACCGCGCCCAGGTCCCGATCGGCATGGGCTTCGCGATGCAGGACCGCCGGATCATCGCCGAGGTGCTCTCCGGGCTCTACCGCCGAGCCCGGATCCGCCGCGTCGGTCCGTTCTTCCAGGCCGTGCGCCGCGCGGTGCGCGAGGCCGCCCCCGCCGGTGCGGGACACAACCCGCGCTCCGTGCTGCTCACGCCCGGTCCGTTCTCGCCCGCCGCGTTCGACCAGGCCTACCTCGCCACGATGCTCGGCTACCCCCTCGTCGAGGGCGAGGACCTCGTGGTCGAGCGCGGCCGCGTCTGGATGCGCTCGCTCGGCCGGCTCGAGCCCGTCGACGTCATCGTGCGCCACCTCGACGCGGAGTACTGCGACCCGCTGGACCTGCGCGGGGACTCCCGGCTCGGCGTCGCCGGCCTCGTCCAGGCGGCGCGCGACGGCGTGGTGACGATCGTCAACCCGCTCGGCTCGGGCGTCCTGGACAACCCCGGGCTGCTCACCTACCTGCCCCGGATCGCGCGCCAGGTGCTCGGCGAGGAGCTGCTCATCCCCTCGACCGTCACGTACTGGTGCGGCGAGCGGTCGATGTGCTCGCACGTCATCGCCAACCTCGACCGGCTCGTGGTGCGCTCCACGGACGGGTCCCAGCCCGCGGTCCGCGGCTGGGAGCTCACGATCTCCCAGCGGGCCGACCTCGCGGTCCAGATCGCGGGCCAGCCCCACCTGTGGGTGGGCCAGGAGCGCGTCGAGGCGTCGACCACCCCCGCGGTGCACGGCGTGGCGCTCGAGGCGCGGCCGACGCAGCTGCGCACCTACGCCGTCGCGAGCGGCGAGGGTTACCAGGTGATGTCCGGCGGGGTCGCGCGCGTGGCGCGTGCCGGCAGCGACGTCGTGGACCCCAGCCCCACCGACGCCGCGAAGGACGTCTGGGTGCTCTCCTCCCAGCCGTACACCGTCACCGACCCGTGGGTCTCGGAGGACGCCGGACCGAGCCCTGCGCGCGTGCCGACGTCGATCTCGCCCGGTGCCGCCGAGGACCTGTTCTGGTTCGGCCGCTACACCGAGCGGGCCGAGGGCGTCACGCGCCTGGTGCGCGCCGTCGGGGACCGGTTCAACGACTTCGCCGCACCCTCGCAGCCGAGCGCGACGGCGTGGGCCGCCTCGCACGGCGGACGGCACGCGGGGCGTCAGTCCTCCGACGGCGTGGCGGCGCTCGCGGTCCTGTCCACCACCCTCATCGAGGTGCTCGGGCCGCACTCGCTGTCCGACCTCGTGCTCGACGCGCGCGCCGCGCCGTCGGTGGGGCACGCCGTCGCGCGCATGTCCCGGTGCGCGAACTCGGTGCGCGACCAGATGTCGACCGACACGTGGACCGCGCTGTCCTCGCTCGAACGTGCGCTGTCCACCGAACGGCGCCGGCAGGAGCGCGAGGGCACGCTCGGCACCGACACCGACGTCACCGCGATCACGGCCCGCCTGCTCGAGGGGCTGCTCGCGATCGCCGGCATCCTCGCGGAGTCGATGGTGCGCGACGTCGGCTGGTGCCTCATGGACGCCGGCCGCCGGCTCGAGCGCGCCCAGCAGCTCCTCGACGTGCTGCTCGCGACCTTCCGGGTCGAGCGCGACGCGGCGGTGGACACGCTCGTGCTCGAGTCCGTGCTGATCGCGCACGAGAGCGTCATCACCTACCGCCGCCGCTACCAGGCCACGGCCTCGGTCGAGACGGTGCTCGACCTCCTCCTCAAGGACGCGACGAACCCGCGCTCGCTGCGGTTCCAGCTGCGCAAGCTGGCCGACGCCCTGGCGCAGGTCCCCGCGTCTGCGCGCTCGACGTCGACCCGCGACTCCCTGCTCGCCGACGTCCAGGACCTCCTCGAGGAGATGGACACGGGCGCGGCGTCCGAGCCCGACGGCGAGGGGCACCGCACGCGCCTGGCCGAGAGCCTGGAGTCGATGCGGTGGCGCCTGCGGGAGCTGGGCGAGGAGATCGCGCGGGTGCACTTCACCCACCCGGTGCCCGTGCCGTGGCTCGACGCGTCCGGCACGTTCGCGCCGGTCCCGGGCGGGTCGGCGGGGGGTTCTCCGGGCGGTCTGCCGGGTGCCGGTGCGGCGGGCGACGGACGGACGACGGCGAGCCTCGCCGTCGGGCCCGACGGCGCCACTGCCGGCGCTGGGTCGGGCGGCGCGACGGGCTCCTCGGTGGGGACGGTCACCGCCGGCGCGGGCGCGCCGACCGCGGCCGGAGCCGGACCCGCGACGGCGAGCTCCGCCGTCGGGCACGACGGCGAAGCCGTCTGGAGCGAGCCCGGCCGCGGGAGGGGGGAGTCGTGATCCGCAGGCGCGAGGACGTGCAGACCCCGCGGCACTACCGGCTGGCGCACCGCACGACGTACACCTACCCCGAGGTCGTGACGAGCTCGTACGGGCGGGCGGTCATGCTGCCGCGCGAGGGCGGCGGGCAGCACGTCGTGACGTCGGCGCTGCACATCTCCCCGACCGCGGCGGAGATCGGGGAGCACAAGGACTTCCACGGCAACAGGTCCTCCTACTTCGTGGTCGACACCGAGCACACCGTGCTCGAGGTGCTGGCGGAGTCCGTGCTGACGGTGACGCGCAAGCAGGCGCAGGTCGACCGAATGCCGATGATCTCGTGGTCCCAGGCCGCGGAGGTCACGCACACGCTCGGCTCACCCGGGCGGGGGAGCTCGGCGGCGTCGCACGGGATCGGGGGCAACGCCGTGATCGCGGTGTCGGAGGCGACGCTCGCCTCGGACATGGTGGACGTCACCGAGGAGGTGCGGGAGTTCGCTGCGCCGTCGTTCGGGCCGGGGACCCCGCTCGCGCACGTGATCGCCGACCTGTGCACGCGGATCCACGACGAGTTGGAGTACAAGTCCGGCTCGACCACCGTGCGCACCACGCTGCCCGAGCTCCTCGCGCAGCGGCAGGGCGTCTGTCAGGACTTCGCGCACCTCATGATCGGCTGCATGCGGTCGATGGGACTCGCCGCGCGCTACGTCTCCGGGTACATCGAGACGAACCCGCCGCCCGGGCGGCCGAAGCTGCGCGGCGTGGACGCCTCGCACGCGTGGGCCTCGGTGTGGGTGCCGGGCGGCGGCTGGCTGCACGTGGACCCCACGAACGACCAGTTCATCGACAACCGCTACGTGGTCCTCGGCTGGGGCCGGGACTACCGCGACGTCTCACCGCTGCGCGGCATCGTGTTCACGGAGGGGCGCGGGTCGTCGCTGTCGGTGGGGGTCGACCTCATGGAGCTCACGCAGGAGGAGCTCGAGGAGGTGCGGTCCTCGCACGCGGCGACGGCTGCGGCGGGGGTCGGGGCGGCGCGCGCGCGGCGGTAGGGCTGGGGTTGTGGCGCGGCGGTAGCCGTGGGTGCGACCGCGGTGACGCGAGAGCGACTCTGCGTTCCGTCACAGCGACTTAAGCGATGACCGTCCGATCGCTCAGGCCTGTGACCTGCGGCGATGCCCGCTGTGCGCCCAGCAGTGCCAGGTCAGTCGCTGTGGCGTCACGGCCAGTCGCTGTGGCGTCACGCGCGGGCCCATCTGCCGTCGGACTGGAGACGCATCTGTCACCCCGCCTGCCTCGGGCTGGAGGCGCTCCCGTCGGCCCGTGTGCTTCACAGACTGTCCCCACAACCGCAGCGGGACCGGTCATCCACAGACTTGAGGCTCGCCGCCGCGGTCCGCGCGCGTCGCGGGTGTGCTGAAGCCATGAACTCCGCAGAACAGCAGGGCGTGCTCGGCGAGCTGCGTCGACGCGGGGGCGCCGCGCGCGTGCACGAGCTCGCGGCGACGCCCCATCTGATCCGACTGTGTGTCGCGCGCGGTGACCTCGTGCGCATCGAGCGCGGCTGTGTGGCGCTGCCCGACGCCGCGCGCGCGTTCGCGCTCGCCGCCCAGCAGAACGGCCTCGTCTCGTGCGTGTCTCGGCTGCACCTGCTCGGCGTCCAGGTTCCGGGCGATCCGGACGTCGTCCACGTCTCCGTGCCCACGCACCGGGGTCACGCCAAGGCCTTGCCCGACGGCGTGGTGCGCCATCACGAGGAGGCCCAGCGTGACGGCGAGCTCCGCGCCACGAGGTTCGTGGACGCCGTCGTTCGCGCGGTGCTGTGCCTCGTGCACTCCGGGACGTACGACCTCGCGGTCGGAGTCGTCGACCAGAGCCTCCGTCGGGTGCCGCCCGGCAAGGTGGGCGCGGTGCGGCGCTCCGTTCTCGCGCAGGTTGCCCGGACGTCGGTCGCGCTGGCTCGGGCACTCGACGACGACATCGACCGGCGCGCTCGCGCCTTGCGCGAGACCGAGGTGAGGCTCGTGCTGCGGCGGGGTGGGCTCGCCGTCGCACCCGAGATCGAGATCCCGACCGTCGGTGAGGTGGACATGCTCGTCGACGGCCTGCTGATCACGGAGATCGACGGGTTCGCGTATCACCGCGATCGCGTGCCGTACCGGAAGGACCGACGGCGCGACCGCACGGCGCTGGACCTGACTCTGCTCACGCATCGGTACGCGTGGGAGGACAGCGACCCGCTTGCCGTGCTCGCGCGCACGAGAAGTCGCCTCGTGACGATGACGGGACCGTTGCCGTTCGCCGAGCACGTCTCGGACGAGCTGCGTGCCGGCGTCGAGGCGCTGAGGAGCGCTGCGGTCGAGCCGCGGAACCGGGTGGTGGGAGCCCGGCACCTGACCGGCGCAGCTCGGGCCGCTGTCGTGTGGCCGGTGTGAGCGTCAGGTCGATCGAACCGGCACGTGACGGGAGAGCGACTCTGCTTCACGCCACAGCGACTCCACACGTTGTGACCGCGGGTCGCGACGCGCTGACCTGTGGCTTTGCCATGGGACCGCGCGCGAAGAGCCGTTGAGTCGCTCTCCCGTCACGCGGAGTCGCTGTGGCGTCACGCTGCAGGTGGCGTGCGCGGCAGGATGGCCCCGTGGCCGCGACCCCGTTCGGACTGTTCGCCGGTCTGGCGACCCTCGACGTCGTGCACCACGTCCACCGACCGCCCGGCCCGGACGAGAAGGTCACGGCGACGGCGACCTACGTCGCGGCGGGCGGACCCGCGGCCAACGCGGCCGTCACGTTCGCGGCGCTGGGTGGCCGGGCCGTGCTCGCCACCGTGCTGGGGTCCGGTGCCGTGGCCGACCTCGTCCGGGCGGACCTGCTGCGCTATGGCGTCGAGGTCCTCGACCTCGCCCTTCCCGGCACGGCCCTCACCCCACCCGTCTCGGCGATCACGGTGACGGCGGGCACGGGCGAGCGCAGCGTCGTCGGGTCGGACGCCCGCGGTGCGCCCGACGTCGAGCCGTCCGCCCACCTGCTCGCGCGCCCGGGCGCAGCGGACGTCGTGCTGCTCGACGGGCACCACCCGCGCCTCGCGGTCGGCATCGCCCGGGCCGCGCACGACGCGGGCGTGCCCGTCGTCGTCGACCTCGGTCGCTGGAAGCCGGTCTTCGACGACCTCGCCCCGCTCACCACCCACGCCGTCTGCTCGGCCGGCGTCCGCCCGCCGGGCGCCACCTCCGCCGCGGACACCGCCGCCCACCTGCGCCGACGCGGGGTCCCGGTGGTGGTCGCCACCGCGGGCGCCGGCCCCGTCCGCCTGTGGTCCGTGATGCCCGACGGCGAGCCCGCCTCGGGCCTCGACCTCGCCGACATGGCGGTTCTCGTCGAGGTGCCGACCGTCCCCGCGGTGGACACCCTCGGGGCGGGCGACGCGTTCCACGGCGCGTACGCCTTCGCCGTCGCGCACGGGGCCGGTGCCGTGGAGGCGGCGCGGCTCGGCGTCGAGGTGGCGGCCGAGCGGGTGCAGCACGCGGGGCCGCGCGCGTGGCTGTCGGCGCTGCGCCGGTAGCCCGCCCGACCGCGTGCGCTCGTCGTCGAGGTGGCGGCTGCGGGGGTGGGCCGCGTCCCGATCCTGCCCCTGGAACGCACGGCGCGGACACACCCGGGCCCGCGCCGTCCGCCGCCCGCGTGTGCACGAGCCGTGCACCTCGTGGGGACAGCATGGAGGGAAGGCGCACACGTCGGGGGACACCGGGCGCTCGCGCGGCGCCGTCGTTAGGGTTCGGGGGTGCCCGAGAACCCGCGTGACGACTTCGACGACGACGCGTCCGCCGACGTCCCGTCCGAGCCCGACGAGGGCCGGCTCGACCTCGACGAGGACCGGACGGCCGACCCGGCGGACGAGCGACGCACGAACCGCTCGGGCGCCCGCAAGGCGCTGATCGGTGTCCTGTGCGTGCTCCTCGTTCTCGGGGTCGGCGGCGCGTCGGCCGTGTGGCTGTTCCAGCGCAGCCTGATGAACAACATCGAGTCGCTCGGTGACCCGTTCGCGGGTGTCACCGATCGACCGGTCCCGACCACCTCCACTGACGTCCCCGACGACGCCGCGTCCACGATCAACTTCCTGGTGCTCGGCTCGGACTCGCGGATCTCGGCGGGCGACCCCACCCAGTGGACGTACGGTGCGCAGCGCACCGACACGATCATGCTCGTGCAGATCCCCGCCGACCGGAAGCACGTGTACGTGATGTCGATCCCGCGTGACTCGTGGGTTCCGATCCCGGACCACGGCGAGGCGAAGATCAATGCCGCGTTCTCGTACGGCGGTCCGCCGCTGCTCATCCAGACGGTCGAGGACCTCACGGGCGTCCGCATCGACCACTTCGTCGTGACGGACTTCGAGTCGTTCAAGAACATCACCGACGACCTCGGCGGCGTCGTCCTCGATCTCAAGGAGGACTTCACGGTCGACGGCGTGACCATCCCGGCCGGGGAGCAGCAGACGCTCGACGGCGCGCAGGCGCTGAAGTGGGTGCGTGAGCGGTACTCGCTCCCGCGCGGCGACTTCGACCGGGTCCAGCGCCAGCAGGCGTGGATGCGCGCGATCGCCGCCAAGGTCCGCAACTCCGGCGTGCTCACCAACCCGGTGCAGCTCACCTCGCTCCTGACGACGCTCTCGTCGTCGATCTCTGCCGACGACGGCCTGACGTCCGACGTCCTGCGCAACCTCGCGCTGGACCTGCGCGGCCTCTCGACCGGCGACATCACGTTCTTCACTGCGCCCTACTCGGGAACCGGGCGCAGCGACGACGGCCAGAGCATCGTGCTGCTCGACGACGCCGCGCTGGCGCCGCTCATGGAGGCGTGGCGCAACGACGACCTCGGCGCCTACCTCGGGGCGAACGGCTCGACGCTGGACCGGTTGCCCGCCGTCGTGAACTGATCGAGCGCCCGTGACCTGACCGAGGGTCCGCGAACCGACAGGGACGCTGCGAGGCGAGCGACGCCGTCGTGAACCGGCCTTGGCCGCCGGGAGCCACCGGCCCCGGGAGCGGCTCCGGACACTGACCGTGCGCGTCAGTCCCGCGCGGTCAGGACGAGCGGCCCGCTCGGCGTGATTGCCACGGTGTGCTCGGAGTGTGCGCCACGCGAGGAGTCCGCGGACCGCAGGGTCCACCCGTCGGGGTCGGTGTAGATCTCGTCGGTCGTGGCGAGGAACCACGGCTCGATCGCGATGACGAGGCCGGCCTTGAGCTTGAGCCCGCGGTGCGCGCGACCGTCGTTGGGCACGTGCGGCTCACCGTGCATCGTGCGCCCGACGCCGTGGCCACCGAAGTCGGTGTTCACGAGGTACCCGTACTGGTGCGCGACCTCGCCGATCGCCCACGAGATGTCGCCCAGCTTGTTGCCGACCCGAGCCTCCTCGATGCCGGCCGCGAGCGCGACCTCGGTCGCCTCGATGAGCCGGCGGTCCTCGGGCCGCTCCGTGCCCACGATCACCGACAGCGCCGAGTCGCTCACCCAGCCCTCGAGGTCGGCCGCGAAGTCCACCGAGAGCAGGTCGCCGTCCTGCAGGACGTAGTCGTAGGGCAGGCCGTGCAGCACGGCGTCGTTGACGCTCGTGCACAGCACCTTGCCGAACGGCATCGCGCCGAAGCTCGGGTGGTAGTCGATGTAGCAGGACGTCGCGCCGGCGTCGCGGATCATCTGGTGGGCGAGCTCGTCGAGCTCCAGGAGGTTCACGCCCACGGCGGCCTTGTCCTTCAGCGCGGTGAGGACGGACGCCACGAAGCGGCCGGCGGGGCGCATCTGCGCGACCTCGGTGGGGGTCTTGAGCTCGATCACGCCTCCCAGCCTACGGCGGCCCGCCTACGATCGGCGTGTGCCCCTCGTCGTCGCCGCTGCGATCCTCGATGACCTCGAGCAGCCCACGCGGCTGCTCGCGGCCCGCCGCAGCGCTCCGAAGACGCTCGCCGGCGCCTGGGAGTTCCCGGGCGGCAAGGTCGAGCCGGGCGAACAACCCAGCGCCGCACTCGTCCGTGAGCTGCGCGAGGAGCTCGGCGTCACGGTCGAGCTCGGCCGCATCGTGCCCGGCCCCGACGGCGAACGGGCCGAGGACTCCGGCGTCGACTCCGACGACGTCGGCACCGGCTCCGACCTCACCCTCATGACCTGGCCGATCCACCAGGGCCACCGCATGCTCGTGTGGCTCGCGGTGGTCTCCGAGGGCGTGCCCCTCCCGCTGGAGGACCACGACGAGCTGCGCTGGCTCGACGTCGGCGACTGGCGGTCCGTGCCCTGGCTCGCCGCCGACCTGCCGATCGTGGGCGCGCTCGAGCGCTTCCTCGGCCTTCCGCGTGTGCCGTGAGCCGCACGTGACCGCGCAGCCCCTCGAGCGCACGACGCTCGCGCGCGGCGCGCTGCGCCTCGAGCCCCTGCGCCCGGACCACCTGCCCGCGCTGCACCGCGCGCTCGCGCGCCCCGAGGTGTTCGCCGGCGGCTGGGGCGGCGGCGCCGCGGCGCTCACGCCGGAGCGCGCCGCCGACCCCGACGCGTTCGCCGCCTGGTTCCTCGACTACGTGCCGCATCGCGCGGGCCTCACCTACGTCGTCGTGCGCGTGCCCGACGGCGAGCCCGCGGTCGCGCTCGACGCCGTACCCGAGGTGGTGGGCACCACGAGCTACGGCCACGTCGACCTCGCGTGCGAGTCGCTCCACGTCGGGTGGACGGCGTACGCGCCGTCGGTGTGGGGCACGACCGTGAACCCCGCGTGCAAGCTGATGCTGCTCGAGCACGCGTTCGCCTCCGGGTTCCACCGCGTGCAGATCCAGGCGGACGCGCGCAACGACCGGTCCCGCGCGGCGATCTCGCGTCTCGGGGGGACGTTCGAGGGTGTGCTGCGTCGGACGAACCCGCGCGCCGACGGGACGTGGCGCGACACCGCCGTCTACTCGGTGCTCGCGCCGGAGTGGCCCGCGGTGCAGGCGGGGCTCCGAGCGCGGCTCGTGCCAGTCGACCTGCGCTGACGCCTGGCCGCCCCCGCTGGGCGCGGGGTTGTGGTCGGGCGGGTGTGCCGAGCGCTGGGTTCTGGTCATGGGGGTGTGCCGAGCGCTGGGTTATGCACACCAGCGGGCGCTCTAGTGGCCGCAGCTCAGCATTCGGTGGGGAGGCGTGACCGCAACTCAGCGTTCGGTGGCGAGCCTAGCGAGTCGCCAACCCTGCGACCTGCCCGATCGGGCAGCTGGCCCCGCCCGATCGGACCGCGGGCCTGGGCTCGAGCCGTGTCCGCGGGCCGGGGAGGATGCCAGTGGATGCCCGAACCCGGCGCGCTCACGGGCACTCCGCCGGCGGAGGGGAGCTGATGACGGGCACGCTGCATGCGGACGAGGCTGACGCACCCGAGCGGCTCGTCGGTCCGCGTCCGCATGCGTCCGGCGCAGCACCGTCTCTGCTGACGGTCGCGGGCACCCAGACCGCGCCGGAAACCCGCCGGCCGCCGGTCTCGCCCGCGCAGCTCGTCTCGATGCAGCGGCTGGCGGGCAACCGAGCCGTCGTGCACAGCCTGCAGCGTCAGGCGCCCGCGAGCCTGCTCGAGGAGTCGGAGGAGACGCTAACCTCCGAGCCGGCGCCCGAGGCCTCGCCCGAGGCGTCGAGCAGCCCGACCTCCGACGGTGCGCCCCCGCCCGCCGCACCCGACGCGCCCGGGGGAGGGACGCCGTCGGGCGCCGGTGCCTCGACACCCGGCCCGATGTCGGAGCCCGAGCCCGCGGTCTCGATCCCCGCACCCGAGGCGAACCAGAGCGGACCGGAGGTCCCGGCCTCGTTCGAGCCGGCCTCCCCGGGGACCGGACCGTCGACGTCGGGCCCGTCGGCACCCGCCGAGCCGACGCCCGACCAGGAGCCTGCACCCCAGGAGACGCCGGCAGGCCCGGCCGGCCCCTCGATGGACGGCAGCAGCGGCGGCGGTGGAGGGGGCGGTGGTACCGACGGGTCCGGCGGAGCGGGCGGCGCGCCCGGTGCCGGCTCGACCGCACCGTCACCGCCGTTCGACTTCGGCAGCTGGGTGGTCGACCACGGCAACGCGATCCGGACACCGCTGGAGTTCGGCCGGCTCATCCCCGGGCTCGGGCTCTACAGCGGGCTGGCGGCCGACTCGATCCAGTTCGCGCAGGACGTGGACGCGGTGCCGGGCAAGCTCAGCGACCACCCGATCTTCTCGGCCTTCCTCCTGGTCCGGAACGGCGTCAACGTGCTCAACGGGGCCGTCGGGCACGTGGTCTACGTCAACGAGCTCGTCCAGGACGGTCTCGTCGGCTCGGTGATCGGCGCGCCGTTCATCCCGGTGTCGGCCGCGGCGCACCAGGTGTTCGCGCTGGTCAAGGCCTACAACTCCACCGTGCTGGTCTTCCTGGACACGGGCCTCATGGTCGGGGCGGCCTACAACGCGGACAAGAACCCCGAGCAGCACACCGCCTGGGCCGCGCTCGCCGACGGGTATGCGGCCAACGCGATCGGGTCGACGGTCTCCTGGGTCCTCGACGTCATCGCCCTCGCCTCGGCCGGCGTCTCGCAGACCGGCATCGTCAGCGCCAACCAGGGGGCGCTCAAGGCGCTGTGGGCCTTCATCAAGGAGGCGAGCAAGCACATCTTCGACTGGGCGCAGAAGCTGTGGAACGTGTGGGGCGGTGACGTGCTGGGCTCGGGCCACGAGGCCGGGCCGCAGCCGGCCGGTCAGCCCGCCGTGCAGCGCCTCGCCGCGGGCGGCGACAGCGATGCGGACGACGGCAGCGGCACCGGCGCCATCGGTGCGGGCGACCTCGCGGGCCTCGCGGCGGTGCCGGTGCTGCTGGCCCAGGCCGCCAACCTGCGCACCACCTCCGCGGCCGGCCGGGTCGCGTGGGCCGGGGTCGACGCCGAGCTGGGGCTGGCCAGCGCGACCGCCGCGCAGTCCTTGGCCAACATGGACGCGATCTCGGCCGAGCTGTTCGACGGGAAGTCGAGCTTCCAGGTCATCCAGGAGGCCACGGACACCGCGCTGGCCTCGATGGAGGACCGGATCGCCGCACTCCAGCAGTTCCAGGCCACCGCGCGCGACGGCAAGGCCAACGCCGACGCGGTCCGCACCGGCGCCGCGGACGTGCTGGCCGAGGTGGACGCGCTGACCGTTCCGGACGTCGAGATCCCGAGGACGGAGCTCGGGGACGGCGCCCTGGCCGACCTCGCGGAGTCCGTGGTCGACACCGGTGCGGGCGTGGTGAACAGCGGACTCGAGCTCGCCGTCGCGGGCGTGCGCAGCGCCGTCGACACGGCCAAGGGCGCCGTGAGCGCCCCGGTCGAGACGGTGCGCGACAACGCGACGGAGGTCGGCGACTTCCTCGCCCTCGCCGCGGAGATGACCGACAGCCAGATTGCGCAGGTGCAGGCCTTCGTCGGCGGCCTGCGTGCCGCGATGGCGCAGACCACCGGGTTCGAGAGCGCGATGGACGCGATCATCGGCCAGGTGGCCCAGCTCACGGGGGCGCCGGCCTTCAAGATCCAGGACCTCCGCGACGTCTGGGCCTCCGTCCCCGCGGTCTTCGACGACATCGACTCCCTCGCCGACCGGCTCGAGCGCCGCGCCGCGACGCTGATGGCCGCGGGTGCCGGCGGTGGGGGCGAGGATCGGGGCGGGCCCGACGTGCAGATGTCCGCCGCGGAGCCGCCCGACGACGGCGACGGCGACACCGCCGGGTGACATCTCGCGCCCCGTCCGTCCGTCGGCGCACGGCGAGCCCGCCCTCCACCGTCGGCCCGCCCCCGGCGCGGTAGGCTCGCTCGCGAAACGACAGGGGAGCGCCACCGACCCCGACCGGGTGGGACGGGCGCTGAGAGTGCGGCTCGCCGCAGACCCTCGAACCTGCTCCGGTTAGCACCGGCGAAGGAAGTCGGGAACTCCCGGCGGGCACCCGTCCGCCGCCCCTCCCTCGGGAGGAGCCACGCATGTCCAGCAGCACCGTCACCAGCACCAGTCCCTCGCGTCGCGCTCGCGTTCGCCGCACCCTGCTCCCGACGGCGGCGCTCGCCGCGGTCCTGAGCCTCACCGCCTGCTCGCTCGTCGGGGGCGGGGGCGGTGCCTCGGACGAGGGGGGCGCCACCGCCGACCAGACCTCCGACGGGGCGACCACCGCCGACGGCGAGGCGAGCGCCGGGACGGGAGCGTCGCCGTCGTCCATCACGCTCGTCACGCACGACTCGTTCGCGCTGAGCGAGGACGTGCTCGCGTCGTTCACCGAGCAGACCGGAATCGAGGTCACGGTGGTTGCGCCGGGCGACGGCGGTGCGCTGGTCAACCAGCTCGTGCTGACCAAGGACTCCCCGCTCGGGGACGTCGTGTTCGGCGTCGACACCACGTTCGCGAGCCGCGCGATGGACGAGGGCGTCTTCGCGCCGTACACGTCGCCGGCGCTGCCGGCGAGCGCCGAGCAGTACCTGCTGGGCGACGCGCTCACGCCGGTCGACGTCTCCGACGTGTGCCTCAACGTCGACCTCGCCTGGTACGAGGAGAACGGCCAGACGCCGCCCGCGTCGCTCGAGGACCTCACGCAGCCCGAGTACGCGAGCCAGCTCGTGGTGACGAACCCGGCGACGTCCTCGCCCGGCCTGGCGTTCCTGCTCACGACGGTGGCGGCGTTCGGCGGTGCGGACGGGTCCTCGACGACGGGGGACGGGACGGGCTGGCTCTCCTACTGGGAGCGGCTGCGGGACAACGACGTGCTCGTCGTCGACGGCTGGTCCGACGCCTACTACGTCGACTTCAGCGGCGGGGGCGGCGACGGCACGCGGCCCGTCGTCCTCTCGTACGCGTCCTCGCCGCCCTACACCGTGGGCGACGACGGCGAGCCCACCACCGCGGCGCTCCTGGACACCTGCTTCCGGCAGGTGGAGTTCGCCGGCGTGCTCACCGGCGCCGCGAACCCCGAGGGTGCGCAGGCCTTCATCGACTTCCTCCTCTCGCCGGCGGTGCAGGCCGACGTGCCCGGCTCGATGTACGTCTACCCGGTCGACGACACGGTCGCGCTGCCGGACGACTGGGCGCAGTGGGCCCCGCTCGCGACCACCCCGTTCGCCGTGCCGGCCGACGAGATCGCCGCGAACCGCTCGACCTGGATCGACCAGTGGACCCAGACGGTCCTCGACTGACGACGGCGCCGCGCGAGCGCGGCTGGACCGCGGTGCGGGCGGGCGCGTGGGCGCTCGCCGTCGCGCTGCCGCTCGCGTTCCTCCTCGCGTTCTTCGCCTACCCGGTCGCGGCGATCCTCGCGCGCGGCGTGGTCACGGACGGCCACCTCGACCTCGGCGGCTTCGCCGAGGTGCTCGCCGACCCGCGCACCTGGCGCGTCGTGGGGCACACCCTGGGTCAGGCGGCGCTCGGCACGGGGCTCGCCGTCGGGCTCGCGATCCCGGGTGCGTACGTGCTCTACCGCTGCACGTTCCCCGGTCGCGCGCTCGTCCGGGGACTGGTCGCGGTGCCGTTCGTGCTGCCGAGCGTGGTGGTCGGCGTCGCGTTCCGCTCGCTGCTCGCGGCGGGCGGACCGCTCGGCGCGCTGGGCTGGGACCGCAGCCTCGTGGCCGTCGTCGCCGCGCTCGTCTTCTTCAACTACGGCCTCGTGGTGCGCGTCGTCGGGTCGGTCTGGGAGCGGCTGGACCCGCGCGCCGAGCAGGCCGCACGCACGCTCGGCGCGTCGCCCGCGCGCGCGTTCGCCACCGTGACCCTCCCGGCGCTTGCACCCGCGATCGCGTCGGCCGCCGCGCTGGTCTTCCTGTTCTGCGCCACGGCGTTCGCCGTCGTCCTCGTGCTCGGCGGGCAGCGCTACGCCACGGTCGAGGTGGAGATCTGGCTGCAGACCACGCAGTTCCTCGACCTGCGCACCGCGGCCGTGCTCAGCGTGCTCCAGCTCGTCATCGTCGCGGCGACGCTCGTGGTGAGCGGTCGGCTGCGCACGCGGCGCGAGCGGTCGCTCGCCCTCGTCGAGGCACGACGCGCGACGGCGCCCCTGCGCCTGGGTGCGCGCGCCTGCGCCGTGGACCGGGTCGCCGTGGGCGTGACCGCGCTGACGGTGGCCGCGCTCGCGCTGCCGCTCGGCTCGATGCTCGTGCGGTCGCTGCGTCAGGACGGGCGGTGGACGCTCGAGCACTACGTGGCGCTGGGGTCGACCGGGGACCGCGCGCTCACCGTCACCGCCTGGGACGCGGCGGCGATCTCGCTGCGCACGGCGACGGACGCCACGGTGCTGGCGCTCGCCGTCGGGGTGGTGCTCGCGCTCGTGCTGTCCCGCCGGCCCCGGCCCCGCACCGCACGCCGTGCGCTCGGCGCGCTGGACGCGGCCGTCATGCTGCCGCTGGGCGTGTCCGCGGTGACGGTCGGGTTCGGGTTCCTCATCGCGCTGGACCGCCCGCCGCTGGACCTGCGCTCCTCGCTCGTGCTCATCCCGATCGCGCAGGCGATGGTCTCGATCCCCCTCGTGGTGCGTACGGTGCTGCCCGTGCTGCGCGCGATCGACCCCCGGCTGCGCCAGGCTGCCGCGATGCTCGGCGCGGGCCCGGGCCGCGTGCTCTGGACGGTCGAGCTGCCGATGGCGCTGCGGTCGATCGGGCTGGCCGCGGGGTTCGCGTTCGCGGTCTCGCTCGGGGAGTTCGGCGCGACGTCGTTCCTCGCGCGGCCCGACCGGCCGACGCTGCCCGTCGTGATCTACCGGCTGCTCGGGCGCCCGGGCGAGGGCAACTACGGCATGGCGCTCGCGGCGTCGGTGCTGCTCGCCGTCGTGGTCGCGCTGGTGATGACGACGGCGGAGCGACTGCGCCCGCCGCACGCGGGGGAGTGGTGAGCGTGGGCCGACCGGACGAGCGCGGACCGAGCCCGAGTGCGGGCGAGGCCCGCGGGCTGGAGGTGCGCGGCGCCGTCGTGCGCTACCCCTCCTCGCGCAGGGGCTCGGAGCCGACGACGGCGGTCGCGGGCGTGGATCTGCACGTGGCACCCGGGGAGGTGGTCGCGCTGCTCGGGCCGAGCGGGTGCGGCAAGTCCTCGCTGCTGCGGGCGATCGCCGGGCTCGAGCCGCTCGCCGCGGGCGAGGTGCGCTGGGACGGGGGGGACGTCGCGCCGGTCCCGGTGCACCGGCGCGGGTTCGGCCTCATGTTCCAGGACGGGCAGCTGTTCGGTCACCGGGACGTCGCGGGCAACGTCGCCTACGGGCTGCGTGGGACGCCGTTCGGCGCGACGCGCGCGACCCGGGCCGAGCGCGTGGCGGAGATGCTCGAGCTGGTGGGCCTGGCGGGGTACGGCGCGCGGGCCGTGGGGTCGCTGTCGGGCGGGCAGCAGCAGCGCGTCGCTCTGGCGCGATCGCTGGCTCCTGCGCCGCGGCTGCTGCTGCTCGACGAGCCGCTGTCGTCCCTGGACCGTCGGCTGCGCGAGGAGCTGAGCGTGGAGGTGCGCCGCGTCCTCGCGGCCTCCGGGACGACCGCGCTGTACGTGACCCATGACCACGCCGAGGCGTTCTCGGTCGCCGACCGCGTGGGCGTGATGATCGCCGGGCGGCTGCGCGCGCTCGCAACGCCAGCGGAGCTGGCCGGCGACGTCGCGCTCGACCACGACGTGGCGGCGTTCCTGCGCTGAGGTCGCCAGCACGCCCGGTGACCGCCGCGAAACAGCGCGCCGATAGGCTCCCGTCCGTGACGCCTCCCGCCCTCGTGCTCGACGGCGTCACCAAGGTGTTCGGCGACGGCACCCGAGCGCTCGACGGCGTGAGCCTCACCGTCGGACGCGGCGAGCTCGTCACCCTCGTGGGCCCCTCCGGCTGCGGCAAGACGACGGCGCTGCGGGTCGCGGCCGGCCTCGAACCCCCCACGAGCGGGTCGGTCCACCTCGACACCGACCCTGCCGCCGTGAGCTTCGTCTTCCAGGACCCGACGCTGCTCGAGTGGCGCACCGCGACCTCGAACGTCGCCCTCGTGCCCGAGCTGCGCGGCGTCACCCGCGCCGAACGCACCGAGCGTGCCCACCGCGCGCTCGAGGACGTCGGCCTCGGCGACGCGCTCGACAAGCGCCCCCGACAGCTCTCCGGTGGCATGCGGATGCGCGTCTCGATCGCCCGCGCGCTCGTCGCGGACCCCGAGCTCGCGCTCTTCGACGAGCCGTTCGGCGCCCTCGACGAGATCACCCGGCTCTCGCTGCAGACCCTGCTCCAGGGCATCTTCGCGCGCCGCCGCTTCGCCGGCCTCTTCATCACGCACTCGGTGTCCGAGGCGGTCTACCTGTCCGACCGGGTCCTCGTCATGGGCCCCGGCCGCGTCGAGACCGAGGTCGCGGTCCCCTTCGCGCACCCGCGCCCGCCCGAGCTGCGCTTCACGCCCGAGTTCGCGGCCCTCACCGGGGACGTCTCGCGCCTCCTCGAGCGCGCGGGAGGCGAGCCGACGACGGCGAGCGAGCCTTCGCCGTCGGGCGTCACCGACGCGAGGGGCGAGCCGACGACGGCGAGCGAGGGTTCGCCGTCGGGCGTGACCGACGCGAGGGGCGAGCCGTGAGTCCGCACCGGGCGCGGCCCGCCGGCGGGCGCCGCTCCGGCCTCGTCACGACGCTGCTCACCGTCGCGATCGCGGCGGCAGGGCTGTTCGCGGTGTGGACGTTCGTCAGCCTCGTGGTGCTGGACCCGAGCAAGCGGTTCCTGCTGCCGCCACCGTGGGAGGTGCTCGCGACGCTCGGCGACGCCACGATCATGACGCCGATGCTCCAGGCGCTCTGGCGGACCGCGACGGTGGCGCTGGCCGGACTGGCGCTCGCGTTCGTCATCGGGACGGGGTGGGCGGTGGTCATGGCGCAGTCGCGATGGGCCGAGCGGATCCTCTACCCGTACGCCGTGATCCTGCAGACGGTGCCGATCCTCGCCCTGACGCCGCTCATCGGGATCTGGTTCGGGTACGGGATCCCGGCGCGGATCGTCGTGGCGGTCATCATCGCGGTGTTCCCGGTCATCTCGACGACGTTCTTCGGGCTGACGTCCGGCCCGACCCGCGCCGCGCACGACCTGTTCACCCTCGCCCGCGCGACCCGCTGGCAGCGGCTGAGCCGGCTCGAGGTGCCGGCCGCGGTGCCGTCGGTGTTCACCGGGCTGCGCAGCGCGGCGGGCCTGAGCGTGATCGGCGCGATCGTCGGGGACTTCTTCTTCCAGCAGGGCGCGGCCGGGATCGGCGGGCTGCTGCGGATCTACACGCTGCGGCTCAACATGGACGCGCTGCTCACGGCCGTGGGGCTGACGGCGCTGTTCGGCGTCGTGGTGTTCTCGGTGTTCGCGGCGCTGGAGGGCTGGGTCGTCGGGCGCTGGTACGGGCGGGGCCGCCCGTGACAACCGCGGCGATCTACCTCGTCGTCACCTTCGGGCTGGGCGGCCTGGCGATGCTGCTGCGGCTGCCGCCGCTCGTGGGGTTCCTCGCCGCGGGCTTCGCGCTCAACGCGATGCACGTCGGCGAGCTGCCGCAGCTGGACGTGTTCGCCGACCTCGGGGTGACGCTGCTGCTGTTCGCGATCGGGCTCAAGCTCGACCTGCGCGTGCTCGTCCGGCGCGAGGTCTGGCTGACGGCGTCGGCCCATCTGGTGGCGAGCGTCGTGGTGGTGGGGGCGGTGCTGTGGTGCGGCGGCGCCGTCGGGATCGCGATGCTCGCGGGCCAGGACGTGCGGACCGTCGCGCTGCTCGCCCTCGCGCTCTCGTTCTCCAGCACGGTGTTCGTGGTCAAGGTGCTCGAGGAGCGCGGCGAGTCGCACTCGCTGTACGGCCGGATCGCGATCGGCATCCTCGTCGTCCAGGACCTCGCCGCGGTCGTGTTCCTCACCGCGACGAGCGGCCACCCGCCCAGCCCGTGGGCGCTCGCGCTCGTCGGGCTCTGGCCGCTGACGCGGCTGCTGCGCCGGGTGTGGAGCCGCCTCGGGCACGGCGAGATGCAGTCGCTGTTCGGCATCGTCATGGCGATCGTGCCGGGGTACGTGCTGTTCACCGCCGTCGGGCTCAAGGGCGACCTCGGCGCGCTGGTCATGGGCGTGCTGCTCGCGTCCCACCCGGCGTCCTCCGAGCTCGCGCGCTCGCTGTTCCACGTCAAGGAGCTGCTGCTCGTCGGGTTCTTCGTCTCGATCGGGCTCACCGGGCTGCCGGACCTGCCGACGATCGGCGTCGCGCTGCTCATGGTTGCGCTGCTGCCGCTCAAGGGCGCGGGCTACGTCGGGCTGCTCGTCCTGGCGCGGCTGCGGTACCGCACGGCACTGCTCGCCGGGCTGAGCCTCATGAACTACTCCGAGTTCGGGCTCATCGTGGTGTCGGTCGGCGTGACGGCGGGGCTGCTCGAGCCGAGCTGGCTGGTGGAGATCGCGATCGCCGTCGCCCTGTCGTTCGTGTTCTCGGCGCTGGTGAACGGGCGCGGGCACCTCATGGTGGAGAAGATCGCGCTGCGGTTGCCGGCGCAGGACGAGTCACGGCTGCAGATCGAGGAGCGGCCCGGCGACGCGGGCGACGCCGAGGTCGTGGTGCTCGGGATGGGCCGCGTCGGCATCGCGGCGTACGACCGGCTCGTGAGCTCCTACGGGTTGCGCGTGGTCGGCGTGGACTACGACGGGCCGCGCGTCGCGACGCTCGTCGGGGAGGGGCGGCGGGTCATCGAGGGCGACGCGACCGACCTGGACTTCTGGAACCGGCTGCGCCGCAACTCCTCGGTGCGGATGGCGGTGCTCGCGATGCCGCGGCACGGCGCCAACGTCACCGCGCTCGAGTGCCTGCGCGAGTCCGGCTTCACCGGGCAGGTCGCCGCCGTGGCCCGCTACCAGGACGAGGTGCGCTGGGCACGCGAGCACGGGGTGGACACCGCGTTCAACGTGTACGCGGCTGCCGGGCTGGAGCTCGCGGACCAGATCGCGCGCGTGGCCGGGGCGGGTTCTGGTGCTGCTGGTGGTGCTGGGGGTCCTGGTGACGGTGCTGGTGCTGGTGGGGGTGAGGCTGGAGGGGCTGGTGCGGGTGCGGGTGCGCCGGTGGGTGTTGGCTCGACCTCGGCGCCGGGCGGTACCAGTGCCGCTGCTGGTGACGGCATCGCGCCGGGTGATGGCGAGGCGGCCGATGCCGGCGGGACGGGTGGGACGGGCTGACGGCCCGCGGGATCGCGCTTGGTCAACCGCGACTGGTCGTGACGCCAGAGCGACCGTGCGTCACGCTAGAGCGACGGTGCCATACGGCGGAGCGACTGCGCGTGACGCCAGAGCGACTCACTCGCCCCTCGCCGGCAGCGCGGTGCGCGTCACCGCAGGTCACAGGCCTGAGTCCGGCGGCGAGCAGGTGCTGAGTCGCTCTGGCGAAACGACGAGTCGCTCTCCCGTCGGAGTGGGCCGTCCGCCCGGGATCGTGAGCCGCGTGGCTGGCTCAGGTAGGGAGGTAGCCGCGCGATGCGGGAGGATCGCCGCGTGCCGACGCCCCGTGACCTCGAGCCCCGAACCTCCGCACTGCGAGACGCGTGCGCCGCGACCGACGGCGTCACGAGCCTGATCGTCTTCGGCTCGACGACGCGCGCGGCGGCCGGGCGCCGGGACGAGTGGTCCGACCTCGACTTCAACGTCTTCTTCGCACCGGATCGGGCGGACGAGCTCCGCGCGAGCTGGGCGTTCCTGCCCGACCCCGATCGGCTGGTGCTGCGTGCGGTCGAGGGTGGGGCCGGCGGCGTCGCGCTCTACGACGACGGGCTCGTCGCCGAGTTCGGTGCCGGCCTGCCGTGGGTCGTGCGCGACCCCGACCGCGAGGTGCTGCTCGACGGCGGCGACGTCGTCACCGCCGACCCCGACCCGCTGCCCGACCCGGCCGACCAGATCGGCGTGTTCCTCGTGAAGACGGCGATCGGCGTCGGCCGCCTGCGGCGCGGGGAGCGAATCTCCGGCAGCGTGTTCGTGCGCACGTACGCGCTCACCCCGCTGTGCGAGGCGTTGCGCCAGCGGCTCGCCCCCGACGCGCGGCGCAGCCCGTTCGACCCGCTCCGACGGATCGAGCGGGTGCTGCCCGACGTCGCCGCGCGGATCGGCGCGCTGCTCGACGGCGACGCCGAGGCGTGTGCCCGCGGCCTGGTCGCGCTGGCAAGGGCCGAGCTCGAGCCTGGGTGGGCGGCCTTCCCGAGCCGGGCGTTCGACGTCGTGACCGAGACGCTCGGCTGGGCCTGACCGCCAACGGGCCGCGGTACGGCCTCGCCCGGCCGTTCGAGGCCCGTTTGCCCGGCGTCAGCGCTCGCACTGGCGCCGCCTGGCATCGCCCGGCGCCGCGCGGCCCGACGCTCTGACTGGTGGCCGCGACACATTGACTGGTCAGATGCCTTCTCGGCGCGTCCCGCTCAGCGTCGCCGCAGGTCACAGCCCTGCGAGTGCGGGCCGCGCCGATCTAGCCAGTCAATGCGTCACGCCGACCAGTCAAAGCGTCCGGCGGCCGCCCGGTGAGCGCGCCCGGATCGCCCGCCCGCGCGCCCGGATCGCCCGCCCGGATCGCCCGCCCGCGCGCCCGGATCGCCCGCCCGGATCGCCCGCCGGCCCGGTCAGCGGACCTGCGTCACCTCGAACTGCATCCGCGGTTCGGCGTAGAAGTCCTGCGCCTCGACGAGCTGCAGCTCACGCTCGCCCGAGGAGTAGGTGGTGGTGAGCAGGTCGAACACCGACGACGTGGTGCGGGCGAGCGCCAACGCGGCGTCGCCCGTGCGGACGTAGTGCGCGGTGAACAGCGCCGCCGTGACGTCGCCGGAGCCGTTCGCCTTGAACGGCAGCAGCGGCGTCTGGACGATCCACGCACCGTCGGGCGTGACGGCGAGCATCTCGATGGTGCCCTCGGGGCGGTCCGGTCGCTCGACCGAGGTGACGAGCACGGAGCTCGGCCCGGTCGCGCGCGCGAGGTCGGCCGACTCCAGCGTCTCCTCGAGGGTGCGCGGCTCGGTGCGCGTGAGGAAGCCGAGCTCGAACTGGTTCGGCGTGATGAGGTCGGCGGCCGGGACCACGCGGTCACGCAGCAGCACGGGGATCGCGGGTGCCACGAAGCAGCCGGACTTCGCGTTGCCCATGACGGGGTCGCACGCGTAGATCGCGGCGGGGTTCGCGGCCTTGACCCGCGCGACGGCGTCGAGGATCACGTCGCCGATGCCCTCCCCGCCCTGGTAGCCCGAGAGCACCGCGTCGACCTGGCCGAGCACGCCGCGCTCTTCGATGCCGGTGATGACCTCGCGCACGTCGTCGGGGCTCAGGAGCGGGCCGCGCCAGGCGCCGTAGCCCGTGTGGTTGGAGAAGTGCACCGTGTAGACGGGCAGCACCTCCACGCCGATCCGCTGGAGGGGGAACACCGCAGCCGAGTTCCCGACGTGACCGAAGGCGACCGAGGACTGGATCGAGAGGATCTTCACGCTCCGAGCGTAGAACTCCCCGGGGGCGACGGCGGTACGCTCACCCGAGCGCACCTGCCGCCCGGAGTGTCCGCACCCCGCGCCTGAGACTGCCGCTACCCGCTGAAATTGCCAGGAGCCCGCCTCGGGCTCCCCAGAGCCCGAAACGGATCCCCATGCGACCCACGCGTCTCGTGCGCACCCCTGACCCTGCTCTCTCCACTCGCGGACGCCTCGCCGTCGGGCGTCGGTCCGCCCGAGCGGGAGGCACGACGGCGGCGCTCGCCCTCTGCCTCGTCCTCGCCGCCTGCACGGGCGGGGGGACGGGAGACGGGGGCTCGCCGTCGGGCACGAACGATGCGACCGGCCTGCCGGCCGCGGAAGCCGGCGGACCGCTCGACCTGTCCGACGTCTGCCCCGCGACCGTGGTGATGCAGCAGGACTGGCAGCCGGAGGCCGAGCACGGCGGGATGTACGCGCTGGTCGGGCCCGACTACACGGTCGACCAGGACGCCAAGTCGGTGACCGGGACGCTCGTGGCGCACGGCGTCGACACGGGGGTGAAGGTCGAGGTGCGGCCAGGTGGGGCGAACGTCGGGTTCCAGCGGGTGAGCGACCTCATGTACCTGGACACCTCGATCCTCGTCGGCGCGGTGAACTCCGACCAGGCGATCAACGCGGCGGCGGACGGCCGCCCCGTGGTGGCGGTGACGAGCCAGATGACGAGGTCGCCGCAGATCTACATGTGGGACCCGGCCACGTACCCGGACGCGACGACGATCGCCGAGGTCGCCGCCACGGGCGCCACGATCGTGACGTCGGGCGAGATCATCCCGTCGCTGCTCGCGTCGCAGAGCATCGTGTCGATGGACCAGATCGACCCGTCCTACGAGGGCACGCCGCAGCGGTTCGTGACGGACCCGTCGATCATGCAGCAGGGGTTCGGCACCTCCGAGCCGTACGTGTACGAGAACGAGGTGCCGCAGTGGATGAAGCCGGTGGCCTTCCAGTACCTGCACGAGCTGGGGTACTCGATCTACCCGGAGCCGATCACGGTCCGTGCGGCCGACGTCGAGGGCGAGGCGGACTGCCTCGCCAAGCTCGTGCCGATCCTGCAGCAGTCGCAGATCGACTACCTCGCCGACCCGGGCCCGACCAACGACCTCATCGTCGAGCTGGTGGAGAAGTACCAGACCTCGTGGACGTACTCGGCGGGCGTCGCGGCGTTCTCGGCGGCGACCCAGCTGTCCGACGGGCTCGTGTTCGACGACCCCGCGTCCGGGGTGTTCGGCCAGATGGACGGGGACCGGATGGCGGAGATCGTCTCGACGTTCACGCCGGTGCTGCAGGCGACGGGGTCGCTCGCGGCCGACGCCTCGGTGGATCCCGAGGACCTCTACACGAACCAGTTCATCGATCCGTCGATCACCATGGGCGACCTCGCGCCCTGAGCGGGGACAGGGCGCCCACCCGACGCACGAGAGGGCCGGTTCGATCGGACCGGCCCTCTCGGGTGCTGGAGCGACGCGTCAGGCGCGGGCGCCTGCGGGCTGGAGCTCGCCGTCGGGCGTCTTGGAGGTCTCGGTGGTGACGTCGTCCACGTCGCGGAAGAGGTCCTCGGCCGAGGCCGCGTTGTACTGCGCGACGTCGAGGATCCCCTCGCGCTTGGCGACGATCGTGGGCACCAGGGCCTGGCCCGCGACGTTCACCGCGGTGCGGCCCATGTCGAGGATCCCGTCGATCGCGATGAGCAGGCCGACGCCCTCGAGCGGCAGGCCGAGCGTGGTGAGCGTGAGGGTCAGCATGACGAGCGCGCCGGTGAGGCCCGCCGTCGCCGCCGAGCCCACGACGGACACGAACGCGATGAGGATGTAGTCCATGACGGACAGGTGGATGTCGTAGAACTCGGCGACGAAGATCGCGGAGATCGCCGGGTAGATCGCGGCGCAGCCGTCCATCTTCGTGGTCGCGGCGAGCGGGACGGCGAACGAGGCGTACTCGCGCGGAACGCCAAGGTTGCGCTCGGTCACGCGCTGCGTGAGGGGGAGCGTGCCGATCGAGGAGCGCGAGACGAACGCGAGCTGGATCGCCGGCCACGCGCCGCGGAAGAAGTGCCCGACGCCGAGCCCGTTCGTGCGCAGGATCACCGGGTAGAGCACGAAGAGCACGATGGCCAGGCCCGTGTAGATCGCGATCGTGAAGACGCCGAGCGTCGGCAGGAGGTCCCAGCCGTAGGTCGCGACGGCGCGCCCGACGAGGCCGACGGTGCCCAGCGGTGCGAGGCGGATGATCCACCACAGCACCTTCTGGATGACCGAGAGCGCCGACTGGGCGAACGTGAGGAACGGCTCGGCCTGGCGGCCGACCTTGAGCGCGGCGAGCCCGACGACGATCGAGATGACGACGATCTGCAGGACGTTGAAGCTGATCGAGATGTCGCCGCCGCCCTCGGGTGCGCTGCCGCCGATGCCGAGGATGTTGCTCGGGAACAGGCCCAGGAGGAAGTCCTGCCAGGAGCCGCCGTGGGTGGGGGCCGCGGCCGCGTCGGGGGTGACCGACGTGTGGTTGCCCGGCTGGAGGATGAGCCCGAGCCCGATGCCGATGGCGACGGAGACGAGCGCCGTGATCGCGAACCAGAGCAGCGTCTGCCACGCGAGGCGGGCCGCGTTGGTGACGTTCCGCAGGTTCGCGATCGAGGCGACGATCGCGAGGAACACCAGCGGCGGGACGATCGCGCGCAGCAGCGAGACGTAGGTGCCGCCGATCGTGGACAGCAGGTCGGTGAGCCAGTTCGGGTCGCCGCTCTCGAGCGGGCCCATCTCGCGAGCGAGGAAGCCGAGCGCGACGCCGAGCACGAGTGCGATCACGATCTGGGTGCCGAAGCCGGTGAGGCGGTGCCAGCCGGAGCGCTTGGGGCTGGCGGTGGAGGCGGCGGGCGCGGTCACGCGTTCGCTCGTCGGCTCCGTGGGTGTGGTGGAGGACACAGCTCGTCCCTTCGGGGTGGGCAGGGTTGCTCTCCACTGTGCGCCCTGTTTCGACCCTCCGGTCGAATCGTCACGAATCGGCCGGGATGTGAGACGGGGGTACTCGAGGGCGACGCCTGCGAGGGCGCATCTCTTCCGGCTCAGTCTCCGCCGTGGTTCATTCGCCGCTCCGTCCGCCTGGTCTGGTCGCGCTCGTCGTCTGGGGAACAGCAGCGAGGCTGCGAGCCACGAACTCGAGGACGTCGAGCAGCTGCCGCATCGCGGCCCCCTCGATCACCGAGTCGGCGGGCGCCGGTGGACCGGGCCGAGCGTGCTGGGCGTGATCGGCGTCGCGTGCCTGCTTCGTCAGCTGGATCCGACTCGCGATAGGTCCGTCGAAGCACGACCGGACGGCGGCAGCGACAGCCGCGGGGTTCTTGCCAGGGTTAGTGCCGACCTGTGTGCTGGTGAGCGCCTTCAGCTTGGCGATGGCCGTGTTGTCGCTGCGCTTGGTCCGCTCCGTCTTGTAGTCCGCAGCGCCCTTGTAGAGCATCACGGTGGTCATCGAGCGGTAGAGACTGCGATCGGCGCGCGAGCCGCGTCGGACGAGGCCGAGGAAGTTGTCGACGAAGGCCAGGATCCAGGCCCGTGGGACTACGTGCTCGCTCTCGAGCCGGTCCTTCTCCTCCCGTGTGTCGTTGCCGCGGTAGCCGCGAGAGCCCTGGTCCGCGTGGCGACCGACCTCACCGAGAACGCCGGCCCGTCCGTCATCCGCGAACGACTCTCGCGGGGGCTCCCCCTGGTAGCCGATGCGTGCCCAGACCCGCTGGATCATCGCGGCGAGCTCGGCGAGCGCCGGGTGGGCGCCCGCTGCGTCCTGCCCCGCGGCCACCTGTCCCTCCACCTGAGCGGCGCGCACGATGAGCGCGATCGCCTCCTGTGCGAGCTCGGGCCGATTCCTTGCGGTCGCGACCTTTGCGGCCGCCTGCTGGTGCGCCTCGACGCTCTTCTCCTCGCTCGCCACGGTGAGCGCCACTCGTGCTCCGGGGCTCCGCTGCGCCGCCTTCAGCGTGTGGGACTGGCCGCCGACGGTGAAGGTCTTCCGCAGGAGCCGTGCGACCCAGGCCTTTCCCGCCGCGACCTTCCCCCCGACCCAAGCCTTGCCGGCAGCGACCTTCTCGCCTACCCACGCCTTCCCCGCCGCGACCTTCGCCTTCACCGTGCCCGCGACGGCGGACGCCGCCCGGATGATCGGCCCGGCGGACTTCAGCGCCCCCTTGATCACCGCGTCGAGCGCTCGCGTCACCGGCGCCTGCACGCGCTGGACGATCGAGCGGATCTTCTCCGAGATCCCGCCGAGTCCGAGCAGGTTGGCGAGGAAGGAGATGACCAGCGGCACCGACTTGCCGAGCGCGGCCTCGATCTTGCCCGGCACGCCGCCCGCGCCGCCGTCCGCGATGTCCACGACGGCGTCGATCACCGTGTTGACGAGGTCCACCAGGGCGGCCCCGCGCTCGCTGATCCACGTGACGACGCCGACCAGCGCCTGGACGATCTTGACGAGCGCGCCCGCGGGGTTGAGCGCGCCGATCACCCAGGAGATCCCGGCCATCACGATCCGCTCGCGGACGAAGTCCATGATCGGGTCCATGATCAGCGACTTCAGGTCGGTGACCTTCTCCTTGATCCAGCCCCACACCCCGGCCAGCCCTTGCGTGGCGAGCAGCTGGAAGACCTCGATCTTGCTCTCGACGGCGTCGATCACCGCAGCGACGCCGGGCGCCAGCTTCGCGATGCGCGCCTTCACGGCGGACCACGTCAGCCCCATCAGCGAGCCGACGAGCGTGAGGATGCCCTTGAGGTCGAACGACTCAGGAATCTCGATCCCGGCCTCCGCGAGCGCGCCGAACAGCCAGCCGGTCAGGCCCTTCTGCAGGTGCGTGAGGATGTGGTCGCCGAACTGCAGGAAGCCCTGTTTCACCGCGGTCATGAACGAGCCGATGAAGCCGATCGGGTCGTCGAGGATCCGGGTGAACGCCGACGCAGCCCGCGCCAGCATCCCGACGAACATCGCCTTGAGCTCGAGCACCGTGCGCAGCGCGCCGCCGACGGCGTCCATCGCCTTGTCCACCAGCCCGCGGTTCTGCTCCTGTGCGGCGGTGATCTCGGCGTCGACGGCGTTCCTCGCCTCGGTCCACCGGGCCGCCAGGTCGTCGACGAGGGACTGCTGCTTGGCGTCGACGGCGGAGGTCAGCTCGTCGAAGCGGCCCCCGACCTCGGCGGCCGCGTCCTGCGCGACCTGCCGCAGGGCGCGCGGCGCTTCGGCGACGAGCTCGCGGACCTTGGTCCGGCCCGCCTCGATGCGCGTGCGCGCCGTCTCCAGCTCGCCGGCCACGACGTCGGCGACCGTGCCGATGACCTCGGTCATCCGCGCCTCGTACCCGGCCCGGGCCTGCTGGAAGATTCGGTCCGCCTCCGGGGGCAGCCCGGTGAAGAGGTCCTCGGCCCACCGCGCAGCACCGGTGATCCCGGAGTAGCGCTCGTCCTTGTAGGCCGCCATGTCGGCCTGGTGCCGAGCGGTGAACTCGCGACGCGCCTCACCCTCGCCGGCGTCGAACGCCGTCGTGACCTTGGCGTCGATCCCGCCGAGGATCGCCTCGACCTCGGTCTTCGTCGCCTCGAACGTGGCCGTGATCTGGGCGGTGATTCGCGCCCGCTCGGCCTCGTCACGCGAAGTGGTGCTCGCCGTCGTGCCCGCGACCGCGCCGTGCGCGGCCGTGGCCGCACCGACGAGGCCCGCGAGGCCGGCGCTGGCCTGGCCGGCCGCACCGGTGCGCGCGCCGGCGCGGGTCGCGGCCTCCTGCGCGCGGACCTGCGCGGGCGCCTGCGCTGCGTGCTCGTGCGCGGCGTTGCGCGCGGCGGCCGCCTCCTGGAGGGCAGGCTCGTTCGACCGCTCGAGGTGCTCCGGGGTCACCTGGGCGTCCGTCATCGCGCGGTCCGCCTGCGCGGGACCGCCCGTGAGGGCGAGCTGCTCGGCCGGTGCCGGCCGCGGCATGCCCGCCGCTGCGTCGACCTGCGGGGTCGGCGGGGCGCGCGCCGGCGGGAGGGGCGTGACCTCCTTCGGCGTCGCCACCGAGGGGTCCGACGGCGTGCGCACCGCGGCCTCGACCGGTCCGGCCGCGGCCTGCTTGCCGCCTGCGACCTGTCCCTTGACCTCGTTCCGGATGCCGTCGGCGCGGCCGGAGGTGGCGAACGTGTCCGCCTCGTCGAGGTTCGTGGGCGCGGCCTTCGCGACGGCGGCACGCACCGCCGCGACGAACGCCGCCTTGTCGAACCCACCGGGCTTGGTGGCGGCCATGCCCTCGACGTGCGCTGCGTGCGCCTGCGCCATCGCGTCGCCAGCCGGTGGGACTGCGGCCGCCTGGGCGAGGCCGACCTGCGCCTGCGGGGTCGGGTGCGTGGCGGCGGCGTGGCCGGCCGCGTGGATCTGCGCGGTGACGCCGGCGAGCGCGGGATCGGTGGTCGGGTTCGCGGGCTGCGGGCGGGGCGGGGGCCAGGCGGGCGTCGCCGCTGGGCCGGCCACCGGGCCCGGGGCCGCGCCGGCGGTCAGGCCTGCGGCTGCGCCTGCGGCGGCGCAAGCGGTGGGACCGGCGGCGCCTGCGGCGGCGCCCGCGGTAGGACCGGCGGCGCCTGCGGAGGGGCGGGGGCCTACGGCCGTTTCCGCGGTTGAGGCGCTGGGCGCCGTCGTCGACGCGGGCGTGGCGGGTGCGCCCGTTGCCTTCGCGGGAGGCGCGGCCCCGGCCGGGCCTGCCTTGGCGTCCGGGGCCGCCTTGGCGGTGGGGGCTTCCGGACGTGTGACGGGACCGGGAGTCGGCCGGGGGTTCGGGCGGACGTGCGGGCGATCCTCGGACTCGTGCTCGCCGCTCACGGGACTGCCACCGACGTCGCCCGGTGGCCGCGTCGCGTCGATCGGCGGCCGCGTCGGCACGCCGACGAGCTCCCGTTGCGCCGCCGGCGCGACGCGACCCGCGAGCATCGCCGCGACGGCGGCGTTGCCCGCACTGCGCTGCAGCGCACCCAGCCCGGCGGCCCCCAGCGGAAGGGCGTTCGCGCGGGGGACCACGGGGCTCGGGCGGACCTGCGGCCGCGCCGCCACCGCGCGCGGCGCCGTGGCGGTGCGGTGCGCGGCGGTGCCGGCCGGGGCGTGCGTCCTCACACTCATCGACGACGGCGCTCGCTCATGCCGACCCTCCCCGCGTGGACCGCAGGGGCCCAGCGTGACCCTGGGCTCGCCGTCGGGCGCCGTGTGTGCGGGCACGCGATCGGGCGCGTGTTGCTGCCCGATCGGGCACGACGCGCGACGGCGTAGCCTCCGTGAGCATGGAACGCGCCTCCGCCCGGGTCGACAGCTGGCTGTGGGCCGTGCGGATGTACAAGACGCGGTCGGCGGCCGGGGCGGCGTGCCGCGGCGGGCACGTCGAGGTCGACGGCGAGCGCGCCAAGCCGGCCACAACCGTCGGGATCGGGTCGCGGGTGACGGCCCGGGTCGGCGACCGCGTGCGTGAGCTCGAGGTGACCGGCGTGCTGGTCAAGCGGGTCGGGGCGCCCGAGGCGCAGCGGTGCTACATCGACCACAGCCCGCCCCCGCCACCGCGCGAGCTGGTGGCGCCGGTGGTGATCCGCGACCGCGGCGCCGGGCGGCCGACCAAGCGTGAGCGACGCGAGATCGACCGGCTGCGCGGTCGGTCCTGAGGTCGGCGAGCCCCGGCTCTGGCGTGTTGTCGGAGGGTGCTGGTAGGCACGTGCCATGACCGCCGAGGCGCCGACCGTCGTCGACCAGCTCGAGGGCTACCGCAGGGAGCTGCGAGGCTTCGCCTACCGCATGCTCGGCTCGCCGCAGGACGCCGAGGACGCGGTGCAGAACGCGATGGTGCGCGCCTGGCGCTCGGCCGACCGCTTCGACGGCCGGTCCTCGGTGCGTACGTGGCTCTACCGCATCGTCACGAACGTCTGCCTCGACGAGCTGAACGCACGCAAGCGCCGGGCCCTCCCGGTCGACCTCGAGGACGAGGCCTCCCGCCCGGTCGTGGAGTCGCTGGGCGCGCCGCTGCCGGCCGGCTCGTTCGTCGAGCCCGTGCTGGACGACCTGGTCGTCGACCCGGCCGACGTCGTGGTGGGTCGCGAGAGCGTGCGGCTCGCGTTCCTGTCCGCGCTGCAGCACCTGCCGGCGTCCCAGCGGGCGGTGCTCATCCTGCGGGACGTGCTCGCGTGGCCTGCCTCGGACGTCGCCGCGCTGCTCGAGATCAGCGTCGCGGCGGCGAATAGCCAGCTGCAGCGGGCTCGGGAGACGATGCGCGCGGTGCGTGAGTCCTCACGCAGTGCGCGCCCGCGCGGGTCGCGCGAGGAGGAGGAGCGCCTGCTGGCGCGGTACGTCGCGGCGTTCGAGCGCTACGACATGACCGCGCTCGCCTCGATGCTCGCCGAGGACGCGCTCATGTCGATGCCGCCGTTCCGGCTGCACCTGCGCGGCCGCGAGGACCTCATCGCGTGGTTCTCCGGACCGGGGGCGGAGTGCAAGGGCTCGCGCGTGCGCGCCGTCGACGTGAACGGCGGCCCCGGGTTCGCCCAGTGGCGCCGCCAGCCGCGCGGGGGCTTTCGCGCGTGGGGCGTGCACGCCGTCGTGGTCCGCGACGGCGAGGTCGCCGAGGAGACGGTCTTTCTCGGACCGGAGATCTTCCGCGCGCTGGGGCTGCCCGAGACGCTCGAGGCCTGAGGCGCGGGCCGTCCGCCGGTCCTGGGTCTTGGCGCCTGCGTCGGCTCCCGCTCAGTCTCCACGCCGAGCGACCTCGAGCGCGGCGAGGTCGAGCTTGCTCATCTGCATGAGCGCCTCGTTGACGCGCGCATTCGCCTCGGGACCGTCCGCGGAGCGGAAGATCGGCTCGGTCGGAACGACCTGCCACGAGAACCCGAACCTGTCCTTGAGCCAGCCGCACTGTGACTCCTCGCCGCCGTCGGCCGTGAGGGCGTCCCAGTAGCGATCGATCTCGGCCTGGTCGCGGCACGGGATCTGGAGCGAGACGGCCTCGGTGAACGGGAACGACGCATCACCGTTGAGTGCGACGAAGCTCTGGCCACCGATCTCGAAGGAGACGGTGAGCACGGTGCCCGGCGGCAGGTGGCTGCCCTCGGGGTAGTAGTCGGTGTCGGTGATGCGGGTGCCGCCTGGCAGATCGGCGAACACCGAGACGTAGAAGTCCACCGCCTCCGCGGCGTTGCCCTCGAACCACAGGCACGTGGTGAACGTCGTCGACATGGGGATCCTCCTGGCGCGGCGGCCCGGTGCCTCCGCTCACGAGGACAGACCGCGCCCGACGGCGGAACTCACCGCTCGCTGTGAGCCCGCCGTCGACCCCCGTCTGCGAGAGGATTCCCGTCCTTTCGCGAGAGGATCTTCGTCCTTTCGCGAGAGGATCTCCGTCCTTTCGCGAGAGGATCTCTGCGCCTGCTCAAGAGAATCGTGCTGACTGGACGTCGCCAAGATCCTCTCGAGAAAGGACGAAGATCCTCTCGCGAAGGGGGGGGCTAGACGACCGGGGGTGCTAGCTCACCCCGAACGATGCTCACGCCGGAGTGGCCGGGGTCGCCGTCGAACGCCTCGTCCGAGACGTCGACGATCGCGAAGTCGGCGAGGTCGATGCCGGCGGGCAGCGTGAAGGTGCCCGAGTCGCCGTCGAGCACGCCGACGCTGATGAGACGCGTGAGGTCGGTCGAGATGAGCCAGACCTCCTGGTAGCCGGCCTGGGTGTCGTCGGGCAAGTCGACCGTGAGGCTCAGGCGTCCGTCGCGCTCGGTGACGGCGGCGGTGCCGGGCACGGACCACCCCGGGAGCGGCTCCAGCACGGCGCTCGCGAGCGGGCGCGCGTCGTCGTCGCCATTCAGAACCTGGGCGACGGCGGCTCCCACACCCGCGCCGACCGCGATCGACGCGGCAGCCGTCCACACGATCGTGCGGGTCCGCCAGCGACGCGGGGACGACGGCGAGGCTGCGCTCGGGACGGCCGAGTCGGTCGGGGCGGGCGGAGCCGGGGCGGGTGTGGCGGCAGCCCCGGCCTCCTCGCCCGCTCCAGCCCTGCCCGCTACAGCCCCGGCGATCGCAGGCTCGTCGAACCCCGCCTCGGCAGCGACGCGGTCCCAGATCCGAGCGGGAGGGGCCTCGAGGCCCGCGCCCGCGCCAGACCGAGCGCCGGCGTCCGACCCCGCCGCGAGCACGCTGCGGAACGCGGCCACCTCGGCCTGGCACGCGGCGCACCCGACGAGGTGCTCGGCGTCGGGCGGACGGAGCTCCTCGCCGAGGGCTGCGCCCGCGAGGTCCTCCTCGTCAAGGTGTCCCATCGGTCACCTCCAGGCTGGATCGGAGTCGGATCAGGCTGCGGCGCATGTGGCTCTTGACCGTTCCGAGCGGCAGGCCGGTGCGCGCGGCGATCTGCTGCTGGGTGAGGTCGTCGTAGAACGCCAGGGCCATGATCGTCGCCTGCGGCTCGCCGAGCTCGGCGATCGCGGACGAGACCACGACGGCGTCGACCACCCGCGCCGCGTCCTCGTCACCCGGGGGAGGTCCGCCGTCGTGCGGGACGAGCGCGGCGGCGACGGCCCAGGGCTGTTCGTCACCCTCGCGGCCGTGCTCCTGGTGCTGGGCGCCACGTCGGTGGCGCTCTCCAGGCGGCGCAGGACCCGCGGCGGCGCCTCCTGATCGAGACCGCGAGCGGCCGGGTTCGGCGGTGGTGGGGCGGGCGAGGCGACCCGCCCCACCCACCGCGCCCGACGGCGTCACGCACCGTTCGCCGTCGGGCGCGGTCTGCTCGCACGAACGCGAGAGGGTGGTGGGGACGCCGTGTGCCCACCACCCTCTCGCGAAAGGACGGAGAACCTCTCGCGAAAGGACGGAAACCCTCTCGCGAAAGGACGGAGAACCTCTCGCGAAAGGACGGAGAACCTCTCGCGAAAGGACGGAGAAACTCTCGCGAACGGGGCCGACGGTGCGACGCGAGCCACGCCGTCGGGCACCACCCCGAAGCCGCGACCGCCTCACGTCACGATCGGGGTGAGCTCCTCGTACTCGGCGACGGTCGCCCCGCGCAGCACGGCCTCGATGATCGAGCGCCCGAGCGGGTCGAGCTCGTCGGTGAGGAACGCGGACAGCTCGGCGGCGAAGAAGTCCTGCAGGATCTTGGCGCCGGCGTCGTAGGCCTCCTCGCCGACCTGCGACTGGAACTCCGGGCGCAGCAGCGTCGGTCGGATCGTCTGGCCGTCGATGACGAACTCCGTGAGGGAGTAGCCGAACAGCGAGCAGCGAGCCGGGGTGAGCCGATCGCGCCGCAGCCGGGCCACACCGCGGCGCGCGAGGTACTCCCGGGTGAGCCACTCGGCCGCGAACCCCACGTGGTAGGCGCCGATGTGCTGGTTCGGCGTGAGCACGTAGCGGGTGCGCGGCGCCGAGACGATCTGGCGCAGCAGCAGGTTCGCGGCCCCGACCTTCGTGCCGGTCGAGAACGGCCAGTACGACCCGACGCCCTCGGCCACGAGGCCGCCGTGGCGCAGCGTCTTCTTCTCGGCCGCGGACTCCCCGATCGAGGGGTTCTTGTCCCCGCGCGGCGCGATGAGGCGCCAGACCCACGCGAGCGAGGGCGGCACGATGTGCGCGATGCCCATGATCCCGTAGGTCGGCTTGTCACGGGTGCACGCCGGCATGCGCACGCCGAACGTGCGGATGTCCACCTGGTCGGGCTCGTCGACCACGCGCGGCACGAGGCGCCGTGGCACCACGACCCGCGGGTTCGGGCACGGCTTCCCGTTCGAGTCCGGCGTGTGCTCCCAGGGCAGGATGGTCGCGTCGGCCACGCCCTGGACGTTGAAGAAGACGAGCGGCTCACCCGGCTGGATGCAGATCCGCTCGAGCTGCGGGTCGTCGCCGTACGCCTTGAGCCCGTCGATCCGGATGAACCAGCCGTCCTCGGCGTCGGCGATGCCGAGCTTGCCCTGCTCGGCCGGCAGCCCGGGGTGGCACAGCGTCATGTCGTCGGTGACGGGCCGCAGCGTCGAGGACTCGGCGAGCGTGATGATGTACGGCTCGTTCGTCACGACGTTGCTGCCCAGCAGGATGCGGCCGTCCTCCATGCGCCGCAGCTCCTGCGTCATCTCGGACTTCCCGCCCCCCGATGCGCCCTCGTGCATGATGACGACCTCGTTGTCGTACGGGGTCGTCACGAGCACCGACGAGGCGTGCGCGGTGTACCAGGGCCGCTCCTCGCGCTCGCCGATGTCGAGCAGCACCGAGAACACGCCCTTCTTGGCGCTCGGACCCGGGTAGAGGTTGTAGGCCCACACCTCGTGCCGCTCGTCGGAGCGGTTGTGCACCACGACCTGGCGGCCCTCGAAGTGCGTGTGCCGGAACGGCGGCGCCACGAACATGAGGCTGCGCGGCGTGAACGCCCCGAGCTCCTCGAACGTCACCCAGCCCTGCAGGTCCACGAGTGCGAGCGCGAAGAACGCCGCGTTCTGCGGCACGACGGCGACGCTCGGGTAGCCGTACGCCTTGCCGCCGGCCTTGAAGGGCACGACGGCGAGGGGTTGCGTCGCGAGCCACTCGAGCGTCTGCGTCCGCACCGGATCGAACGGGCCGCCCTCGCGGTCGGCGTACCGCGGCTTGTCGGTCGGCAGGTCGTCGGCGATCCGCATGCAGTCTGGGTCGCGGCGACGGATGTAGTCCTCGGGGTAGTTCACCGCCATGCCGTTGCGGCAGCGGACCACGGTCGCCTCCACGATGCGGCGGGTCCGGTCGCCGTCGGGCGTGGGCACGTCGTACGCGACGACGAACGTCGGGCCGTTCGCCGGGCCCAGCGCGAGCGCGTAGAGCTCCTCGCGCGAACGGGGGATCACGACGTCGGGGCTCGCCTCGATCGCGGCGCGCACCTCGGGCGGGAGGGCGACGTGCGCGAGCAGGTCGAGGGGGCGGCGCGCGCTCTCGCGCGGGCCGGCCGAGGTCGTGGGGCTGGGCGCGGTGGGGCTGACGGCAGCGGTCATCGCGGGCTCCTTCATCGGGGTGACGTGGCGACGCTACGGGCCGCTTGGTACGAGCGGGATGGGCCGTTGGTCCCAACTTTGCCGTTGGGCCGCCTCGGAGGTCCGCCGGACGCGACTCGAGCCAGGAGGTCGAGCCTGGCGAACGCCGCAGGCGCTATCGTGTGCGCACCCGGCGACTGCCGGCCCGCCCCTCCCTCGGAGGTCCCCGTGGCAGGTCCCGCGTCGTTCTCCGGTCAGCTCCTGCGCCGCAAGCCGATCACGCCCCCCGCGAGCTCCAGCGGCGGTCTCGCCCGGAACCTCTCCACGTTCCAGCTCACGATGTTCGGCGTCGGGGCGACGGTGGGCACCGGTGTCTTCTTCGTGATGCACGAGGCGGTGCCCGACGCCGGGCCCGCGGTCATCGTCGCCTTCCTCCTGGCGGGCGTCGCGGCGGGCCTCTCGGCGCTCTGCTACGCGGAGATGGCCTCGACGGTCCCGGTCTCCGGCTCGACCTACTCCTACGCGTACGCGACGCTCGGCGAGATCGTCGCGATGGGCGTCGCCGCGTGCCTCCTGCTGGAGTACGGCGTCTCCACGGCCGCCGTGTCCGTCGGGTGGGGGGACTACCTCGCGCTGCTCATCCAGAACCTCACCGGCTGGGCGATCCCGGACGTCGTCCGGGCCGGCCCGTTCGCCGACACCCCGGGCGTGATCAACCTGCCCGCGGTGATCCTCGTGGCGATGTGCTGCCTCCTGCTCATCCGCGGAGCGAGCGAGTCGGCGCGCGCCAACGCGATCATGGTGCTCATCAAGCTCGCGGTGCTGGTGTTCTTCGCCGCGGTCGCGTTCACCGCGTTCAACGCCGACAACTTCGCCGACTTCGCGCCGAACGGCGTGCACGGCATCACGCTCGCGGCCGGGTCGATCTTCTTCACGTTCATCGGTCTCGACGCCGTCTCCACCGCCGGGGACGAGGTGCGCAACCCGCAGCGCGCCCTGCCCGTCGCGATCATCTCCGCGCTGCTCATCGTCATCTCGATCTACCTGCTCGTCGCCGTCGCGGCCCTGGGCACCCAGCCGTGGACGGCGTTCTCCGACGCCGACCAGGGGGATGCCGGCCTCTCGAAGATCCTCGAGATGGTCACCGGTCAGACCTGGCCCGGCACGGTGCTCGCGGCCGGCGCGGTGATCTCGATCTTCTCCGTCACGCTCGTGACCATGTACGGGCAGACGCGGATCCTGTTCGCGATCGGACGCGACGGGCTGCTCCCGCGATCGTTCGCCGTCGTGAACCCCCGGACCCACACCCCGGTGCGCAACACCGTGGTGGTCGCGATCGTCGTCGGGCTGCTCGCCGGGTTCGTGCCGCTGGACTCGCTGTGGGACCTCGTCTCGATCGGCACGCTCGTCGCGTTCATCGTGGTGAGCATCGGGGTCCTCGTGCTGCGCCGCACCCGACCCGACCTGCCGCGCGGCTTCCGCGTGCCGGGCTACCCGGTCACCCCGATCCTGTCGGTCATCGCGTGCGGCTACGTGCTCACCGGGCTGCACTGGTACACGTACGTGTGGTTCCTGCTGTGGCTGTCGGTCGTGCTCGCGTTCTACCTCCTGTGGGGCCGGCGGCACTCGCGGCTCAACACGCTGCTCGCGGCGGACGGCACGCTGCTCGAGGGTGCGGGCACCGTTGCCGGCGAGGACGATCCCTACGACGCCAAGCTCGACCCGGCGGACGCGCCCGGCGCGGGAGACGGGAGGGACGCACGATGAGCGTGCTCGTCGGCTGCGCGCCCGAGCGGTCCGGGCGGCACGCGCTGGCGCTCGCGGCCGGGCTCGCCCGCGCGCGGGGCGAGGAGGTCGAGCTGGTGCACGCCGTCGTGCGCAGCTGGCCCGCGACGCCCGGCGCCGGCGACGGGGAGTTCCGGCAGTGGGCGCGCGAGAGCGCCGACGAGTCGACCCGGCGCGGGCTCGAGGAGCTCGCCCTGCTCGCGCCCGACGTCGTCGCGCGGACCCACACCGTGGAGGCGCGTTCGACGGTCGCCGCATTGCACGAGGCGATCGAGGCGCTGCACCCGAGCGCCCTCGTGCTCGGGTCGGGTGCGCACGGCGCGCTCGGTCAGGTGACTTTGGGCTCGACGGCGAACGCCCTCGCGCACTCGTCTCCCGTCCCGGTGCTGGTCGCCCCGCGCGGGCACCGGACCGTCACGCTCGACCGTGTGGTCGCGGCCTGGTCGCCCGCCGACCCGCCCGAGCTGCTGGCCGAGATGGCTGAGTTCGCGCTCGAGGCGGGGCTGCGCGTGCGAGCCGTAACCTTCGGCCGCGCGCCGCACGGGATGTACCCGCCGGAGGTGGGCCTCGACGTCGAGGACGAGGTGTTCGAGGCGTGGCAGACGCAGGCGCGCGAGGCGCTCGAGGCGGCGGCCCGAGCCGCGGGCCTCGACGAGGGCGACGCGTCGCTCGCGCTCGGGGAGGACTGGCTCGACGCCGTCGACGCCGTGGACTGGGAGCCGGGCGACCTGCTCGCCGTCGGGTCGCACGGGGGCGGCGTGCTGCGCCGCGTCTTCCTCGGATCGACGGCCGCGAAGATCCTGCGGCATGCGCCCGTGCCGGTGGTGCTGTTCCCGGGCTGACGGCGGGGGCGGAGGGCGAGCGGCCCCGCAGGTGTGCGCTTTGACTGGTGGGCCGTGCACGTTGACTGGTCAGATCGGCGAGTGCGTCAGCCGCCCGGCGTCGCTGCAGGTCAGGAGCGTCTGCGCGGGCGCGCCCGGTGCGATCTGCGGTCTGGACAGTCAATCCGTCGGGGCGACCAGTCGAAGCGTCCGGAGCGCCCGCGGTTGCCGGCCCGCCTGCCGGCCAAGGCGAGGTCGGTCGCGGTCCGAAGGGCGGTCGGTCGCCGGCGCCGTCCCGAGCTGCGCTGAGGGCGTGGTCGAAAACAACGACTGTTGGACGTCGCCCGGGTTTGGCACCGTGGAGCGTGCGGGCGAGCCCCGGGGCATGCCGCGAGCGGGGGGCTACCGTTGCAGCAGGCGCGGATCCCGGGCTCGCCCGCACGAGCGCGGAGGGCGATGGACGGGCCGGCGGCGAGCGAGTGCGATCCCCGCGATCGTGGTGCTCGGCCGCCGGCCCGTCCCTCTCTGCCCGACGTGCGGCTCGCGCCGGCACCGACTGCCGCGCCGCACCCCGCCACGTCGACGGCCTCGCCGGCACCGACGGCTGGGTCGACGGCCTCGCCGGCACCGATGGCTGGGTCGACGGCCTCGCCGGCACCGATGGCTGGGTCGACGGCCTCGCCGGCACCGACAGCTGGGTCGACGGCCTCGCCGGCACCGAGAGCTGTGCGCACAGCGGCTGGTGCGCATATACCGGCTGCGCCGCCGTCACCGCCGTCTGCGCCGGCACCACCGCCCGGCCACCCAGCGCCCACGGCGCCCTCAGGCCTGCGCCAGCACCGTCCCCGCCACGTCGCGCACGTCGATGCCGCGCGAGCGCAACGCGTCGATCACGGCGGCCCGATTGGCGTCGTCGGCCACCTCGGCCACGAGCGAGACGGGGGCGTCGTCGGCGGCCACCGTGAGGGTGACCCGGCGCGGGTGCGCCTCCTCGAGCACGGTCTGCAGCAGCAGCCTCGCGGCCGGCGGCGTGCGCACGAGGTCGCTCGTGGTGGTGAGCGTGATCTCCACGCCGGCCGCGCGCGCGGAGCGGATCACGCGGATGAGCGCGGGGGTGAGCGACCACGGCAGGGTGAGCTCGTCGCGCGCGGTGCGTTCGGCGTCGAGCGCCTCCCGCTGCACCCGCGGGTCGGACAGATCGGCCTCGCCGCGAGCGATCCGGCCCAGCGTGGGGTCGAGCAGCGTGCGCAGGTGGGTGAGCCGATTGTCGAGCGCCGCGGTGCGTCGGCGCGCCAGGCCCTCGCGCGCGACGGTCTCGCGCGTCAGCGCGGCCTCCGCCTCGGCGCGGGCGCCGAGCGCGATGACCACGGCGCGCAGCGTGGCCCCGACGGCGAGCGGCCAGCACGTGCTGAGGATCGCGGGCAGGGCCGCGACGAGGGCGGACCCGGCGGGATCCGGCGAGGTCAGCACGGCGGTGAGCGTGACGACGCCCACGAACGCGCCCGTCACGCCCACCACCGACCAGCCGCCGCGGTAGATCGCCGTCGGTGCCGCGACCAGCGCGGCCAACGACACCGGCCAGCCCAGCTCCGTCTCGAACGTGCCCGGCGGCGCCTGCGCGAGGAACGCGACGACGCCGGTCAGGCCGAGCACGTGCAGCAGCTCGTGCCAGGGCGGCACGGCACCCGGCTCGCCGCGCCACAGCACGTACGCGCCGTAGCCGGTGAGCACGAGCGCCCACCCGCCGAGCCACCACGGCTGGCCCCCCGCCAACCCGATCACGGCCCACATCAGTGCGAGTGCCGCGAACGGCGCGATCGCGCACACGGCCGCGAGGCGGGGATCACCGATGACGCTCGTGAGCGTCGTCTCGGGGGCATGCGGGTGGGGACGCGGGGTGGCGCCGCCCGTACCCCAATCTGCACCGTCCGACTCGCGCCCGTCGCGTCGAGAACAGCCTCCGGCGCCGAGCACGGCCCCCGGGGGGCCGTTCTCGTCGCGGAGGGCCGTTCTGACCAGCGGCGTGTGCGGGGCGCCGCCCAGCACACCCTCCTCGACGGCGAGCAGTGCCTCCTCCTCGTCGGCCACCCAGTCCCGCTCGCGCCAGTCGAGCTCGATCCGGGTGCCCGCTCCCGGCGCGGACACCACGATGGCGCGTCCCCCGACGTCGCTCATCCGGCGCCGCACCGACTGCTCCAGCCCGTAGGACTGCGACGTGCGGTCGGGGTCGAACCCGCGTCCGCGGTCGGCCACGGCCACCCGCAGCGCGCGGCGGTCGCCGCGCACGAGGACCGTCGCGGTCTCGACCCCCGCGTGCCGGCGCGCGTTGCGCAGGGCCTCGGCGACGGCGTCGCGCACGGCCTGCGCGACCGGTGCGGGCAGCGCGAGCTCGGGCTGCGCCGTCGTGAGGTCGACGGCGAGCCCCGGCACCTCGACCTCGCGCAGGTCGGCGACCAGGTCGCGCGTGGCGTGCCGTTCGTCGTCGACGCTGACGAGCGCGTACCAGGCGCGCTCGGCCGAGGCGGCCGCGTCCTCGCGTGGTACCGCCGCGGTGCCGCACGCGCGCAGAGCGGCGAGCACGTCGTCGTGCAGGATCGCCTGCGCACGGTGGTGCGCCGCGAGGCGGGCCTCCTGCTCGACGGCGTCGCGCACCGCCGCGAGGTGGTCGGCGCGGGCGCGCTCGAAGCGTTCGTCCATGCGCTCCATGAGGCGCACGCAGAGCACCATCGCGACGGCCGCCGCCACCGCGGGGCCGAGGGCAGCGAGCGTGTCGATGTCGTAGGGCCGGACCACGCCGATACCCACGACCCACACCACGAGCCCGACGAGCGCGAGCACCACGGCGCGGCGCGCGAACACCGCGACGAGCCCGGCGAGGTACGCGACCACCATCGCCATGGCCTCGGGCAACGCCTCGGGACTGGCGAGCCGGCCCGCGAGCAGGAGCGCCCCGCCGGTCAGGGCGACCACCGCCACGAGCCAGCCGCTCGCGGGACGCAGCCAGGAGACGGTGCCGAGCGCGAGGATGCCGACCACGAACGCGAGCGCGGCCACGCGCAGCGGGGTCGTGGTGCCCGGCAGCAGCGTGCCGGCGAGGAAGACGGCCACCACCAGGGCGAACGCGGCGAACGCGCGCCGCAGCGCGAGGTCGACGCGGTCGGTGCGGGTCCTGCGGGTGGTCGTCATCGGCCGGCGGGCTCGGGGTCGGTGCGGGGGACGGGCCCGGCGTCAGGGCCGGAACGGGTCGATGTGGCCCGCGCGGATGCTGCGGGCCACAGCCTCGCGCGGTCCGCCGCGCAGCGTGATGCCCGCCTCGGCGTAGGCGTCCATGGCGCGCTGCACGTGGGTGCGGGCGGTCGTCACGGCGATGCCGAGATCCGCGGCCAGCGCCGGGTAGGGCAGGCCCAGAGCGAGCCGCTCGAGCACCTCCTGCTCGCGCTGGGAGAGGTGCACGGCGCCGGCGGGGTCGTTGACGAGCTGCATCGCCAGGCGCGAGGACACGTAGTGCTCGCCCGCGGCCGCGCTCTCGATCGCCTCCACCACGTGGGACTCGGGATCGCCCTTGAGCACGAGGCCGAGCGCCCCGGCGCGGAGCGCGGCCCGCACCACGACCGGGCGGTGCTCGTTGGTGTAGAGGATGACGCGCGGTCCGGCGGCAAGGATGCGCGTGACGTTGTCCTCGACGTCGGAGCCGTCGCCGAGGTCCACGTCGAGCAGGACCACGTCAACATCAGCCAGGTCGAGGGCCAGCAGCTCGTCGCACGTCGCGGCGATGAGGCGCAGCTCGATGCCGCTCTCCTCGCCGAGGAACGACGCGAGGCCTCGCAGCATCACGGGATGGTCGTCGACCGCGGCCACGACGTGTGCTCTGTCCATGGTCCGCCCTTCGGGTCGGGGAGAGCCTACCGGGGGGCCCGGTGAACGCCGCCGCGCGGCGGGCGACGTGGGCGCTCGTGCCGTGCCTCGCCGTCGGGCTCGCGCTCCAGGCCGTCAACGACGCCGCCCCGCCCGTCACGCTCAGCTACCTCACGGTGCTGTCGGCGCTCGGGCTGCTCGCGGTGAGCGGGTGGGCGCTCGCGGGTGGCGGGTCCGCGCAGGGCGCGGGGGGCACGACGGCGCAGCGCCGCCGCGCGTTCGTGCTCGCGCGCGGGATGCTCACCACGGCGTCGCTCGCCTCGGGCGTCGGCTACCTCCTGCTCATCGCGCCGCAGGAGGGCGAGGGGTACTGGCTGCTCGACAGCCCGCGCGCGCTCGCGGCGAGCGTGCTGCTGCACGTGGCGGCGCCCGTGCTGGCCGTGGTCGCGTGCCGGGCGGACGGGGACCGCGTGGTGCTGGTCGGAGCGGGCGGCTCGGGCGACTCGGGCGCAGGGTTCGGTCGCGCCGCGCGCGTCGCGGCGGCGTGGCTCGGGTGGCCGACGGCGTGGCTCGCCCTCGCGCTCGTCGCCGAGGCCACGGGGCTGGTCACGATGCCGTACCCGTTCCTGCGCGCCCCGGACGTCGGGTGGTGGGGCGTGCTGGGCGCCGCCGCGGTGTCGGCCGTGGCCTGGTGGCTGACGGGCATGGCCCTGCTCGCCCCCGGCCGCCGCCGCGACGGCACCCACTAACCCTTCGCGAGAGGAAGTTGGTCCTTTCGCGAGAGGATCCTGGACGGGCTTCTCAACGGAAAGTCTCTCGGGAAAGGACGGGAAGTCTCTCGCGAACGGGAGCGGTGGCGGCGGGCCGTCCTCCGGTCGCAGCCTCTCCCCGCCCCCGCCCCCGCCCCGACCCCCGCTACGAACGCCTCGGCCAAGACCGACGCCACGGCCCAGACCGACGCCGCCACGGCCCGGCGATCCCCGATCGTCCCCCTGGTGGACCTCCACGGACGCAGCCCGTGGAGCATCCTGCCGCCGCTGATCCTCGGCTTCTTCATGATCATGCTCGACACCACGATCGTGAACATCGCGGTCCCCACGCTGGTGCAGGACCTCGACGCGAGCCTCGTCGCCGTCGGCTGGGTGACCTCGGCGTACCTCCTGTCGTACGCCACGCTGCTGCTCCTCGCCGGCCGCCTGGGCGACCGTTTCGGCTCCCGCCGCGTCTTCATCGGCGGCCTCGTCGTCTTCACCGTCGCCTCGGCCGCCTGCGGGTTCGCCGGACACATCGCGCTGCTCATCGCGGCGCGCGCCGTGCAGGGCATCGGCGCGGCGCTCATGACGCCGCAGACCATGGCGATGATCACCCGCGTCTTCCCGCCCGAGCGCCGCGGCGCGGCCATGGGCCTGTGGGGCGCGACGGCGGGCGTCGCGACGATCGCCGGCCCGCTGCTCGGTGGGGTGTTCGTCGAGTACATGTCCTGGGAGTGGATCTTCTTCATCAACGTGCCGGTCGGCGTGGTGGCGCTGTGGTTCGCGCTGCGCAACCTGCCGAAGCTCGAGCGGCACCGGACGAGCTTCGACGTCGTCGGCGTGGTGCTGTCGGTCCTCGGCCTCGGCGCTTTCGTGTTCGGCATCCAGGAGGGCTCGACCTACGACTGGGGCACGATCGCCGGTCCGATCTCCGTGTGGAGCGTCATCGGGCTGGGCGTGCTCATCCTCGTCGTCTTCCTCTGGTGGCAGGCCCGGCTCGGCGAGGCCGCGCTGCTGCCGCTGCGCCTGTTCCGCAACCGCACGTTCACCCTGGCGAACGTGTCCGGGATGACGATCTCGTTCGCGATGATCGGCATCTTCTTCCCGCTCACGATCTTCCTGCAGTCGATCCTCGGGCTCTCCCCGATCGAGACGGCGCTCCTCAACCTGCCGAGCTCGCTCATCTCGGGCGTCGTGGCGCCGCTCGCGGGCCGGCTCTCGGACCGGGTCCCGGGCAAGTGGGTGGTCTCGGCCGGCTTCGCGATGATCGCGATCAGCGTGGGCGTCATCGCGTGGCTCATCCAGCCCGACCTCGTGGCCTGGCACCTCATCTTCCCGATGCTGCTGTTCGGAGCGGGGACGGGCTCGGTGTTCTCGCCGCTGGCGAACCTCGCGACGTCCGGCCTGGACGGCCGCACGGCCGGCGCCGGCGCGGGCGCCTTCAACACGACGCGTCAGGTGGGCGGCGTGCTCGGCTCGGCCGTCATCGTCTCGGCGCTCACCTCGCGCCTCGCGTCCCGGCTGCCCGAGGCGGCGGAGGCCGCGTCCGGCCAGCTCCCCGCGGACTACCGTCAGTCGTTCGTCGACGGCATCACGCAGGCCGCGTCCGCCGGCTCGTTCAGCGGCGAGAGCGGCGGCGCGGCGAGCTTCCCGCTCCCTGACGGCGTGCCCGACGCCGTGAAGCAGCAGATCGACGCCGTCGTGACGTCGGTGATCCACCAGGGCTTCGCCAGCGCCGTCACGGACACGATGATCGTCGTGACGGCCGTGCTCGTCATCGGCTTCTTCACCGCGCTGCTCATCCCCGCGACGCGGCCCGGTCACCTGAGTCCACGTCAGTAGCGCCATGCCCGACGGCGAGCATCACCTCTCGTAGGCGTCTCGCCTCGCGCCGAGCGCTGGGTTGCATCGGCCTGACCAGACCTCAGCGCTCGGCGTCGGCCGGGGCGACAGCGGCGGGCGCTACCCGGCGGCGAGGTCGGGCTGGTCGGGCCAGGTCCGGGCGAGGCGGCGCAGCCGCCAGCCCCGGACCTGCCACGCCACCCACAGACCGGGGCCGAGCAGCCACGCGGCCCAGCCGCCGACAGTGAGCCGGTCGTTCCAGATCGCGCCCTCGGCCTGACCGGTCGAGGCAGCGCCACCCACAGCTCGTCCGGAGTCCCCTGGCTCCACCCACATCCGGTGGTCCCACGACGCCAGCAGCGCGAGCGGCCCGCTCACGGGCGACCCGGCGTCGACGAACACGGGGTGAGTGACGCCGTCGTGCGTCACGTGCGCGCGCCGCACCCGGATGACCGACCGACCGAACGGGACGACGCCCAGGATGCGGGCCGTGACCTCGAGGCTGTCACCGGGCCGCCACGCCGGCGGGAGCGCTGCGTCCGGGTCGGCCGGCGTCAGCACGACGACCGGCGCGTACAGCGAGCCGGCCACGCGCGGGGAGTGCAGCGCGCGCCAGGCGACCTCGGTCGGGCACGCGATCGGGAACCGCAGCCGGATCCGTACCGTGGTCATCGGTCTGCCTGCCCCAGCTGCCCGTACCCCGAGCCTCAGGCGCCCGGGACGGCGATCGGCTCGGCGTCCACGTACTCCAGCCCGTGGTGCCGGTCGAACCAGCGCGGCCCGAACTCCGAGCGCGTCTCGTGCGCGTCGAGCGGCTCGACCCGCTCGGGACCCACCCGCCACGAGCGCAGCTGCGCGCCGCCGGCGTGCTCCTCGCCGGTGTGCAGCACGAGCGTGACGGCACCCGCGCCGTACGCGATCGGCCCGCCGATGAGCGCGGCCTCGGCCTGCAGCGACGCGGGCGTCGCGGGGATGTGCGCGCCCGCGGCGTCGCGCAGCACGGTGTACGTGCGGTCCGGACCGGCGTCGACGACGCGCAGCGTGCTCTCGCCCTCGGGAAGCGAGGAGAGGATCGTGCGCAGGATCGCCGAGCCGACCTCGAGTGCGCGGTTCGTCCGGCGCTGCTCCTCGCGCTGGTCCTCCAGGACGACGCGCCACACCTCCGGCCCGGGGGTGGCGTGGTCGAGGTCGGTGTGCGCGGGCCACAGCCAGCCGTCGAGCAGGTCCCACGCGAGCACCTCGTGCACGGTGCCGTCCGCGCCCACGCGCGCCGCGGTCACCCGGGCGCCTTCGGGGCCGGCGAGCACGTCGAGGAACGCCTCCTCGGCGTCGACGTCGCGGGCGCGCTCGGCCTCCCCGTCGACGATCTCGTCCTCGAGCGTCACGTCCCCGGCGCGGAGCACGACGGCGGAGTCCGCCTTGGTCACGCGGCGCGCCACGGTCCGGGTGAGGGCGTCCAGGAGGGCGAACGCGGCGTTGGGCCCGCGGAGGTCGAGCCGGTCGAGGACCGCGCGGGCCGTCTCGTGGTTCGCCGCGCTCGCGACGGCCTGGTGCAGGCGGGTGTTCTCGCTCATGCGCTCATTGTGGCCCGCGCGTTCCCGTCGCCACGCGCCCGGGCGCGCTACAGGTCACGCTCGGGGTCACCGGCGAGCTCGGCGACGTGGTCGGGCACGTACTTGTTGAGCTCGCGCGGCGGGCGACGGTAGTTCCCGCTGCCGGTCGGCCGGGTCGGCAGCTCGACCTTGTCGTGCGGCACGTCGGCGTAGGGGATCGTGGAGAGCAGGTGGCTGATCATGTTGATCCGCGCGTGCTTCTTGATGTCGGACTCCACGACGTACCAGGGCGAGATCGGCACGTCGGTGTGCACGAACATGTCGTCCTTCGCGCGGGAGTACTCCTCCCAGCGGTTGATCGACTCCAGGTCCATCGGGGACAGCTTCCACCGCCGGACCGGGTCGTCCAGTCGCGAGCGGAACCGCTTGAGCTGCTCCTCGTCGGAGACGGAGAACCAGTACTTGCGCAGGTGGATGCCGTCGTTGATGAGCATCTGCTCGAAGATCGGGGTCTCCCGCATGAACCGCGCGAGCTCCTCGGGCGTGCAGAACCCCATGACCCGCTCGACGCCGGCGCGGTTGTACCAGGACCGGTCGAACAGCACGATCTCGCCCGCGGCGGGCAGGTGCTGCACGTAGCGCTGGTAGTACCACTGCGTCTTCTCGCGCTCGGTGGGCGCGGGCAGGGCCGCGATGCGCGCGACGCGGGGCGACAGGTACTCGGTGACCCGCTTGATCGCGCCGCCCTTGCCGGCCGCGTCCCGCCCCTCGAAGATCACGACGACGCGCTCGCCGTTGAGCTTGACCCACTCCTGCAGCTTCACGAGCTCGGTCTGCAGCCGGAACAGCTCGGCCTCGTAGATCGCGTTCGGGATCTTGGCGGCCTTGCGCTTCGCCGGCTTGTCGTCGCGCTTCTCGGACTTCTTCGTCATGACCAGAACCTAGACCCCACGACCGGTCTCGAGTCCGCTCTCAGAAAGGTCACAGCGCACTGACGGGTGCAGACGGGCGCGCATGGGTGACACTGGATCAAGCAGGTTGACCCGTCAACCAATTTCCGAGCCGAGGAGACCGCCATGGCCACCACGACCGCCCGCCCGTCCGTCCGAGCCCGCACGGTCCGCACCGTCGCGACCGCGACGGCGTCGCTCGCCGTCGTCGGCACGCTCGCGGCGTGTGGCGGCACGGAGGAGGCCGCGGCTCAGGAACCCGACGCGTCGGACACGGGCGCGCCCGCGTCGGAGAGCACCGACGCAGCCGCGTCCGACGGCGCGACCTCCGACGGCGCGGCCACCAGCGACGCGGCGTCCTCGGACTCCGGCGCCGCGGCCGCCGGCAGCACCTACGCCGACGGCACCTACACCGCGACCGGTGAGTACGTCTCTCCGGGCGGCCAGCAGAGCGTCGAGGTCACGCTCACGCTCGTCTCCGACGTCGTGACCGACGTCGAGATCGTCAACGGCGCCAGCGACCCGCAGTCCGAGGGCTACCAGGACAAGTTCATCTCGGGCATCGCCGCCGAGGTGGTCGGCGTCGCGATCGACGACCTCGACGTCGACAAGGTGGCTGGCTCCTCGCTCACCTCCGGCGGCTTCGACGATGCCGTGGAGCAGATCAAGGCCGAGGCGCTGGCGTGAGATGAGCGCCACGCTCGTCACGCGCGCGGGCCCGGAGCCCACTACCGTCACCCTCGTGACTTCGCCGGGCTCCTACGCCGCCCTCCCCGCCGACGGCGGGCCGGGGATGCGGTTCGACGGGATCGGCACCCGCTGGGTCATCGACACCCCGGAGGACCTGCCGCTCGGCGTGGAGGCCCGGATCATGGCGGCGGTGGAGGAGTTCGACCACGAGTGGTCGCGGTTCCGGGAGGACTCGCTCGTCTCGGTGGTCGGCCGTGAGGGCGGCACCGTGCCCGTCGGCGACGACGGCGAGGCCATGATGCGCCTCTACACGCGCCTCGCCGCGGCGACCGACGGCGCGGTGAACCCGCTCATCGGCGCGCGGCTCGAGCACCTGGGCTACGACCGGTCCTACCGCCTCACCGAGGCGCCCGGCGCCCCCGACCCGATCCCCGACTGGGAGGGCAGGTTCCGGGGCACGACGGCGTTGCTCACCCTGCCGCGCGGCACCGTCCTCGACGTCGGCGCGGTGGGCAAGGGCCGCCTGGTCGACATCGTGACCGGCATCCTGCGCCGCGCACGGATCGCGGACTTCACCGTCGACGCGGGCGGTGACATGCGGCACGTCGGGGACGAGGTGCTGCGCGTGGCGCTCGAGCACCCCTTCGACCCCAGCCGTGCCGTCGGCGTCCTCGAGCTCGGCAAGGCGGGGCTCGCGGCCTCGGCCACGAACCGGCGCGCCTGGGCGGACGGCCTGCACCACGTGATCGACGCGCGGACCGGCGAGCCGGTGCGCGACATCGTGGCCACCTGGGCCGTGGCGCGCAGCGCGATGCTCGCCGACGCGGCTTCAACGGCCGCCTTCTTCCTCGCCCCGCAGGCGGTGCTCGACGCGCTCGACGGCGTGTACGCCGTCGTGTCGATGGGTCCGCACGGCCCCCTGCGCGCCGCCGGCCTGGACACCGCCCCGACCAGTGCGCTGCGGTCCGCGCGGCTCTTCGACTGAGGATCCCCCCATGACGCGTCCGACCCCCTCGCCGGCCGCCTCACCCGCCGGCCCCGTCGCGCCCGCCCGGCCACGCTCGCCCCTGCGCCGCCTCGACGCCGGCCTCGGCCGCGTCTCGATGTACCGCCTGGTGCTCGCCGCGCTCGGGGTGGTGCTCGCCGTCGCGCTCGTGCTCGCCGCGACCGGCACGCTCGGGTACCCGGCGCTCGGGATCGTGGCCGTGCTCGCCGTCGGGACGCTCGGCACGCTCGCCGCGACGTGGGTCGGCGGCCTCGTCACCCGCAGCCGGCCGCACGTCGCGTCCAGCCTCGTGACCGGCGCGATCCTCGCCCTCGTCCTCCTGCCCGGCACCGACGGGCGCACGCTCGCGGGTGCGGCCGTCGCGGGGGCCGCCGCGGGCGCCTCGAAGTACCTCCTCGCGTGGCGCGGGCGACACGTCCTCAACCCGGCCGCCGTCGGGCTCGTCGTGGTGGGCTGGACCGGGCTCGCGACGAGCGGCTGGTGGGTCGGCACCGCAGCGCTGCTGCCCGCCGTCGCGGTGGCGGGCGGCGTGGTCGCGTGGCGGACCCGGCGCGTGGCGTTCGTGCTCGCCTACGCGGTGCCCGCGTTCGTGCTCACCGCGGTCGGCTACCTCACGCTCGGCGTGGCCGCGAACGACGCGCTCTGGTGGGCGCTGACCGCGAGTCCCGTGGCGTTCCTCGCGCTGTTCATGCTCACCGAACCCCTCACGAGCCCGCCGCGGCGCCCCCAGCGTCTGCTCGTCGGCGCGCTCGTGGCGGTGCTCGCGGCCGCGCCGCTGTTCCTCGAGTGGGGCTGGCTCTCGCCCGAGCTGGCCCTGATCGTCGGCAACGCGGTCGCGTTCGGCCTCGGGCTGCGCCGTGGCGTGCGGCTGCGGCTCAGCAGCGCGACCCTCGCCGGTGACGTGCTCGACCTCCACCTGGCGCCGTCGTCGCCCGTGCGCGCGCTGCCGGGCCAGTACGTGGAGATCGACGTCCCGCAGGCGGGCGCCGCAGCGCGCTGGGACCCGCGGGGCCGACGGCGGGTGCTCAGCCTCGCGAGCGACCCCGCCTCGGGCGACGTCCGGCTCGTCACCCGGCTGTCCGGTGCCGAGGGCAGCGAGCCGAGCCCGGTCAAGCGGGCGCTCGCGGCGCTCGCGCCGGGGGAGGAGCTCCGCGTCACGTCCGTGGGCGGGGACTTCCTGCTGCCGTCCGGCCCGGTCGCGCTGGTCGGCGCGGGGATCGGCGTGACGCCGTTCCTCGCGCACCTGGACGGGCTGGTTCGCGGGTCGGGTGCGGCGCCCGGCGGCGCCTCGGGCGTTCGCCACGGGCACGACGGCGAGCTCGCCGCCGCGCGCGACGTCGTGCTCGTGCACGGCGTGCGCACCCGCGCCGACGTCCTCGAGCTGCCCGGTTCCGCGGGCGACGCGCTTCCCGCCGGCGTTCGGCTCGTGCTCGTGGTGCCTCCGGGGACGGCCGGCGGCGTGGCGGGTGGGACGGCGGCCAGCGCTTCGGGCGGCACGGCTGGCGGCCCCGACGGCGTCGGGCTCGACGGGCGCTGGGAGGTGCTCGAGGGCGCCGTCACCGACGCCGCGGTGCTCGGCCGTGCCGTGCCCGACCTCGGCGCGCGGACCGTCCTCGTGTCCGGGTCACCCGCCTCGGTGGACGCCCTGCGGACCGCGGCACGCTCGCTCGGCGCCGCCCGGGTGCGCACGGACACGTTCCTCGGCTACTGATCGGGCGGACCCTCGCGTTCGTGCCGCAGCACCCCGCGAGCTCGCTCAACCCCGTCCGCCGGATCGGCTGACGGCTCGCGAGTCGGGGGTGCGAGCTGCCGTGACAGCGGATCTGCGCCGGGCGGGGTCGTCCGATGCGGGTCGTCGTGGGCCGCAGCATCCGCGCAGCATCTGCGCCTCGAGCGCCGCGCGCGTTCCGGTGCGTCGCCAGGGTGGCGGTGGCACACTCGCGGCATGATCCGCTTTCTGCTGAACTTCGCCATCAACCTGGTGCTCGCGGCGCTCGGCCTCCTGCTGGCCAACGCGCTCTTCGACGACGTCACCGTTCACGCCTCGGGCTTCGTCGTGGCCGTGCTCATCGTGGCCGTCGCTCAGGCGGTGCTCGCGCCGTTCGTCTTCAACATGGCCCGCAAGTACGCGTCGGCCGTGCTCGGGGGAGTGGGACTCATCTCCACACTGCTCGCCCTCTGGATCGCCAGCCTGTTCGACGGCGGGCTCGAGATCACCGGCGCCGCCGGCTGGGCGGGCGCCACCCTCGTCGTCTGGCTCACCCTCGCCCTGGGCGGGTGGCTGCTGGGCTGGCTCATCCTCACCCGTTGGTGGGACCGCAAGCGCGAGGCCAAGCGGATCCGCGCCGCCACCCGCTGATCCGGCTCGCACCGGTGGCGTCGCCCGCGAGGCAGGTTCGCGGGCGACGCCCGTCCGGTGGGGGTGAGGGCGGCTCAGACCGCAGTGCAGGTCGGGCCTCACGGACGGAACCGCAGGCTCGCGACCCGCGTGAAGTCCTCGCCGACGCCCGACGTGAACGTCACGTACACCCGGTGGACCCCGCGGATCGGGTCCACGTTGAACGGCACCTCACGGAACGCGTCCCAGCCGCCGGTGTGTGACACCGCACCGGAACCGATCACCGGCGCGGTCGGGGAGTCGAGCCGGATCTCGACGAGGCCCGAGATCGCCCCGTCCGCCCCGCCCGCGTAGCGCAGCACCACGTCGCGCGTGCCGCCGGTGCCGAAGTCCGCGTCGAAGGCGAGCCAGTCACCGTTGCCGACCTTCGCCGCTCCGTCGGTCACGACGAGGCCGTGGGTCTCGACCGCGCTCGTCACAGCCACCGCCTGGAAGGGGTCCAGCCCCGACGGCGTGGGCTCGCTCGTCGGGCTGGGCGTCGGGCTGGGGCTCGGGCTCGCCGTCGGGCTGGGGCTCGCCGTCGGGCTGGGGCTCGCCGTCGGGCTCGGGCTCGCCGTCGGGCTCGGGCTCGCCGTCGGGCTCGGGCTCGCCGTCGGGCTCGGGCTCGCCGTCGGGGAGGGCGACGGGCTGGGCGTCGGCGAGGTCCCGCCGTCGCTCGGGAGGGCCTTCCCGGACAGGATCAGCGCGTACAGGTAGGCGCGGGTGTTGCCGTCGTCGACGGTGGGCAGGCCCTGGGCGATCGTGAGGGCGCGGTCGGGGTCGGCCACGCCGAGGAGCGCGGTGTTCCAGTCGATGAGCGGCTTGGTCGCGTACTCGCCCGCGAAGAGCGGCTCGGCGATCTCGAGGATCCGCTCGGTGCCGAGGGAGTGCAGGAACGCGAGCTGGCTCGGGCCCATGGGGATGACCTCGATCGCCGTCTTGGCGCTCGCCTCGGGGGAGAACCACGTCTCGTAGGTGATCTTGCCGGCGAACACCATCGACGCGATCGGTGCGGTGTTCGTGGCCGGCGTGCCCCGGTAGGGGTTCCACCAGTACTGCGCCGCGGTCTCGGCCTCGAACGCGAAGAGCCAGCGGGCGTGCTGCTCCATCGCCTCGTCGCCGCGCACGCGTGACCACAGCTCGAGGCCGGCCCACGCGTTCATGGCCTCCGACGTCGACTCCTGGTCGTTGCCGTCCATCCCGCCGCCCAGGCCGTTGGCCCAGGAGTGCCCGCGCCAGTCGTCGAAGCTGCGGCGCTGGATCGTGTCGTCCGTGGTCTGCTCGGCGGCGATGTCCGCGGCCAGGACGTCGGCCACCGGGGCGTACTGCGCTACGAGGCTCGGGTCGTCCTGCGCGAGGACGGCGGCCGCGTAGAGCAGGTAGCCGTAGTGGAAGTGGTGGTCGTTGAGCATCGAGGAGACGAAGAAGCCGTCGGTGTCGGGCACCACGGTGTGGTTGACGGCGTCGTACCCGAAGCACTGCGCGGGCACGGCGGACGCGCAGCCGTCCGGGTCGAACCACAGCGCGAGCTGCGCGCGCATCGCCTCGGCGATCGTCGCGGCCTCGTCGGTCAGCCCGAGCTGGTTCGCGAGCGTGTAGAGGTTCGCGGCGCGGTAGAGCGCCTTGCCGCCGAAGTAGGTGTCCTCGGGGAAGGTGAGAGTGCTCGGCAGGTCGGCGCGGACCTGGTCGCGCAGCAGCGAGAGCTCGGCCTCGCTGAGTCCGCTCAGGTCCAGGGCGCTGGAGACGTCCCAGGTCGGGGCCGTCGTCGTGAAGCTCGTGCCGACCGCGCCCGTCGCCCAGCCCGTGGCGTTCTCCCACCTGCCGGTCAGCGTGGGCAGGCCGTAGTCCTGGTGCGGCATCTGCGCGAGGACGGTGTCCGCCCCGCCCGCGGTGTCGAGGACGAACGTGGCCGACGCCGTGCCACCGTCGGCCGCGCCGCTCACCGACCACTCGGTGTGCGTTCCGCTCACCTCCACGGCGCCCGCGACGAGCGTCGCGAGGTCCTGCGCGGTCGCGCCCTGGGGCGTGCCGAACACGTGGACCGCCTGGCCGGCGTCGAGCGCGACGCCCGTGCCGGAGACCGAACCCGCCGTGACGACGTTGAGCTCCTGACCCGTCGCGCCGGTCCAGGTGTAGCGCGACGGCGTGGAGCTCGCCGCGAGCTCGCGGTTCACGCCGAGCGTCTGGTCCGTGGCCGCCGTGTACTGGACGTAGGGCCAGCCCTCGACGGCGCGCAGCGTGCCGACGGCGGTGCCGTCGGCGGCGTACCAGGTGAGGTCCGCGGAGATGTCGTCCCAGGCGGACAGGCGGTAGGTGACCGCGCCGGGCGGGGCGAGCTCGATCACCTGCGACTCCGGGTCCTCGGGCGTGGCCCGGTTCTCCCAGGTCTGCATGATCGCGAAGTCGCCATACCCGGTGACGTCCGGGACGGCGACGCCGACGCTCGTGTCGTGCGCGCGGAACGCCAGCCCGCCGCCGACCCACGTCGGCGCGTCGACGTCGGCCATGTCGTACACGGCGCCGGAGATCCACGAGTTCGTGGGCGGTGCGACGCCGTCGTCGACGCGCGGGGTCTGCGGCACGCGGGTGGGCAGCTCGGGCAGGTCCGCCGCGGTGAGGGCTGCGGCTGCGACGCCAGGGGCGCCAGGGGCGCCAGGGGTGCTGGGGGCGTGCTGCGACTCGGGCGCCGCGGCGGCACCGACGGCGAGGCCGCCCGCGACCAGGCCGGCGACGGCGAGCGCCGCCACCGCGGTGAGGCTCGCCCGGGCCGGTCGCGGTGTGGGGCGCGCGGGTCGGCCAAGGGGTCGACCAGCGGGTCGGCCCGTGGCGCCGGCGTCGCCGGCGGGCTTCGTGGCTGTGGTCGCCGGGGTGTCGATGCTGTCGGGCGTGGGGCGGGGCTGGGGGCGGGGTGTGTCAGGCACCGGGTGCTCCTCTCGACGGGCGCGGCGGACCGCGCTGCTCGGTCGGTCCGACCCGCGTCAAGGCAGGGGGCATCGCCTGACGTCGGAGTCGTGGCCGGCCCGGGGATGGGCGCCCCTCCGCGGTGAGAGCGCTTCCATTTCCGGACCCGAGAACCGTAACCAGCGTGCGCGTTAACACACTAGAAACATTCGTCTACATCTCGGTTGGGGCTCCGTTGGTGCGTACGTGGGGGTCGACCGCGGCCGCGACCCGCCCGGCGCCCGCCCGGCGCCCGCGCTCCGGACAGGCCCGGGCCGGGCCGGTAGGGTCACATGTCGACGTCACCACGCCCGAGCCCGAGCGCCGTCCGAGTCACGGCCACGTCCGAGCCGAGCACGAGCGCCCGACCGAGCACGAGCGCCCGACCGAGCACCAGCCAGCCCCAGTCCCACGCACCGATCGAGGACGACCATGTACGCGTACCTGCGCTCCGCCGGCGTGAGCCTGCTGCTCGACACCACCGGCCCCCACCTGCCCCGCGTGCTGCACTGGGGACGCGACCTCGGCGAGCTCGACGACCACGCCGTCGCCGAGCTCGTCCGCGCCTCGGTCCGCCCCGTCACCAGCAGCTCGCCGGACTCCGGCGTGCTCCTCAGCGTGCTGCCCGAGCAGTCGGCCGGCTGGTTCGGCACGCCCGGCGTCACCGGCCACCGCGACGGTCGCGCGTTCTCCACGGCGTTCCGCGTCACGTCGGTCGACGTCCACGACACGGCACCCGTCGTCGCCGACACGCCCGTCCACCTCACCTCGCCCGACGGCGCAGCCCCCCTCGCCGGTGCGGTCACCGTGTCCGCGGCGGACGACGCCGCGGGGCTGGCGCTGACCTGGCGGCTCGAGCTCGCCGTCGGCGGCCTGGTGCGGACGAGGACCACGGTGACGAGCACGCGCGAGGGGAGCTTCGCCGTCGGGGGCGTGGACGCGCTGCTGCCGCTGCCGCGCGAGGCGACCGAGATCCTCGACTTCACGGGGCGGCACATGCGCGAGCGCAGCCCGCAGCGCCACCCGCTGGTCGCGGGGCTGCACCTGCGGGAGACGCGTCGCGCCCGGACGCTGGACGGGACGCTGCTCATGCTCGCGGGCGAGGCGGGCTTCGCGCACCGGCACGGGCAGGTGTGGGGCACGCACGTGGCGTGGTCGGGCAACACGCGCACGCTGGTGGAGCGCGAGATGCCGGAGGGGCTCGCGACGCTCGGTGGCGGGGAGCTGCTGCTCGCGGGCGAGGTCAGGCTGGCGAACGGCGAGAGCTACGAGAGCCCGTGGGTCTACTTCTCCTACGGCGACGGGCTCGATGCGCTCTCGGCGCGCTTCCACGACTTCCTGCGCTCGCGGCCCACCCACCCGCAGACCCCGCGCAAGGCGCTCATCAACGTGTGGGAGGCGGTGTACTTCGACCACCGGCTGGACCGGCTCACGGCGCTCGCGGACGCCGCGGCGCGCGTGGGCCTGGAGCGCTACGTGCTCGACGACGGCTGGTTCCGGCACCGCCGCACCGACACCGCGGGCCTCGGCGATTGGTACGTCGACGAGACGGTGTGGCCCGACGGCCTCACGCCGCTCGTGGATCACGTCACGGGTCTCGGGCTGGAGTTCGGTCTCTGGTTCGAGCCGGAGATGGTCAACCCCGACTCCGACCTCGCCCGCGCGCACCCCGAGTGGATCCTGCGCGTGCCGGACCGGATGCCGCTGGAGTACCGCCGCCAGCAGGTCCTCGACCTCACGGTGCCGCAGGCGTGGCAGTACGTCCTCGAGCGCATGGACGCGATCCTGTCGGAGTACGCGGTCTCCTTCGTGAAGTGGGACTTCAACCGCGACCTGCTCGACGCCGGGCGTCAGGCGACCGGCACCGCGGGCGTGCACGAGCAGACGCTCGCGAGCTACCGCCTGCTGGCGGCGCTGCGTGCGGCGCACCCGGACGTCGAGTTCGAGTCGTGCTCGAGCGGCGGCGGGCGCGCCGACCTCGGGATCCTCGCGCTGACGGACCGGATCTGGGCCTCGGACTGCATCGACCCGCTCGAGCGCCAGATGATCGAGGCCGGGACCGGGCTGCTCGTGCCGCCGGAGCTCATGGGCTCGCACGTCGCCTCGCCGCACTCGCACACCACGGGCCGGCGCCACGACCTGGGCTTCCGCGCCGCGACGGCGCTGTTCGGTCACCTCGGCGTGGAGTGGGACCTCACGACGGCGAGCGAGACCGAGCTCGACGAGCTCGCCCGGTGGGTGGCCGCCTACCGCGAGCACCGGCACCTGCTGCACCACGGCCGCGTCGTCCGGGCGGACGACCCCGATCCCGCGCTGCGGGTGCACGGCGTGGTGGCGCACGACGGCGGGGAGGCGATCTTCGCGATCGTGCAGCGGACCACTCCGGTGAGCTCGCCGTCGGGCCGGGTGCGACTGCCGGGGCTGGTCGCCGGACGGGCGTACCGCGTGACGCCGCTGCCGCCGGGCGACACGATCGTGGCGCCCGGGCCGCTGTGGCAGCCCGCGTGGTGGGCCGAGGGCGTGACGCTGAGCGGCCGCGTACTGGCCGAGGTGGGGCTGCAGGCGCCGCTGCAGCATCCCGAGCACTCGGTGCTGCTGCACGTCGTCGCCGTGTGAGCGGGGCGCCGGCGTCGCCGCGGCGCCGCCGGCGCGGACGAGTCGCTGTGGCGTCACGGCTGACGGGAGAGCGACTCGTCGTGACGGGAGAGCGACTCGTCGCAGCCTCTCAGCAGGTCGCAAGGCGCTGACCTGCGGCGATGCGCCGGGTGAGGCCGTCGCGGGGCGTCTCGGTCGCTGTGGCGTCACGCCGAGTCGCTGTGGCGTCACGGCTGACGGGAGAGCGACTCGCTGCGGCGTCACGAGAACGCGCGGGCGCCACACCGACTACAGCGCGAGACGCTCGCCCGGCGCGAGGACCACCGGCTCGCAGTCCGGAGCCAAACGTCGCACGGCCGCCTCGAACGCGGCTCCGCCGTGCTCCATCCACCCCCGCGGGAGGTTTCGCCCGAGCGGTGCGTGCAGCGTGCCCCAGTGCACGGGCACCGCGCGCCGCGCCCCGACCAGCGCGCACGCGTGCGCGGCCTGCGTCGGGTCCATGTGGCCGCCGGACAGCCGCGGCCCCCAGCCGCCGATCGGCACGAGCGCGAGGTCGATCGGGCCGCCCGCCACGTCGGGCAGGTGGGCCAGCTCGGGGTACAGCTCGGTGTCGCCCGCGAACCAGATCCGCAGCGCGCCGTCGGCTGAGGCGCCCGACGCGCCCGACGGCGAGCCCGCGCCAGGCGCGTTCGTGCCCGACGCCGAGCCACCGTTCGCGGCGTCGTCATCGCCGGGCGCGTCGCGCACGACGAGGAACCCCACCGTCGCGTTCGGCCGGTGCGGCATCGGCCGGTGCCCGTGTACCGCGTGCACGGCCCGCACCGCGACCTGCGGCGCCCACGACGGCCGCCACCACTCCTCGGGCCCGAGGCCGCGCGTCGGCAGCCCGCGCTGGCCGAGCCACCGCGCGTTCGCGGGGGCGGAGAGCACGACGGCGTGCGTCGACCTCAGCGAGGCCACGTGCGCGTGGTCGTGGTGCAGGTGGGAGACGAGGACGGCGTCCGCGCCCGACCAGTCCTCCGCTGACGGCGCGATCCCGCCGAGCCGCCGCAGGATCCCGGCGTGCGCGCCGAGCAGCGGGTCGGTGACCAGCCGGACGGCGCCGACGTCGAGCACGCACGTCGCGTGCCCGAGCCAGGCGAGGGCGTCGGGGCGCGCCGGCGGCTCGAGCCTCCCGGGCCGGACCGGCGGCACCGGCGCCCCGCGCCGGTGCGGCGGCTCCGGCCGCTCGCGACGACGGGCCGGCGGCGGCGTCGCGCTCACGGTCGCAGCCCCAGCTCGCGCTGCCACGCCACCAGCTGGTGGAACACCGCGTTCGCGCCGACGAGCGGCTCGGCGTCGTCCGGCCGCGTGAGCGACGTGGGGTGCAGCAGCAGCGCGTGGTTCTGGTCCCCGCCGAGGCCGCCGTGCGAGCCCACCTGGTGCTCGAACGCGCACACCCGGCCGTCCCGGACGGTGGAGACCAGCAGGAGGTCGCCAGTGTGCGGCAGGCGCCCGGCGCGGGCGAGGTCACGGGCCGCGGCGTCCGGGTCCTCGAACGTGGCGAGCGGGTCCTCGCCCTCGACGAGCGCACGGCCGGGGTCGCCCCCGGACGCGGGGTCGGCTGAACGGCCCGCCGCGCGCTCGGGCTCGAGACGGCGCAGCCCCGCGGGCCCGACGGCGAGCAGTCCCTGCGCCGAGTCGACCACCACCACGGCGATCGCGGGGTGGGTCGCGAGCCCGGCGACGAGGTCGGGCCACGCCTCCTGCGTCTGGGCGAGCGTGAGACGCCCGGGGCGGCCGGTGAACCAGACGAGGCCGAGGTTGCCCGACGCGATGACGGCGACCGAGTCCTCCGCGGCCGTCCCGGGAGCGAGGCCGACCTGTTCGCGCTCGGGCCCCGTCACGGTGACGCCCGCCGTGCGGGCGTCGTCTGCTGCGCGTGAGCCGCCCGATCCGCCCGATCCGCGCGAGCCCGAGCCGCGCGCCGCCCGGGGGCTGCGGGGGCTGCGGATCGGTCGGACGAGCTCGTTGAGCAGGGCGTTCACCGGCCCCCACTCCTCACCGCCCCCGGAGGCGAGCGCGCTGCGCGGGTCCTTGCCCATCAGCGTCGTGACGAGGTGCTCCAGGCTGACGCCCGCGACCTGCTCGAACGTGGGGCCGAGCGCCTGGCCGTGGTCAGACACGCACACGATGCGGTAGCGCCGGCGCGCGACCTCGTTCACCGTCTCGAGCGCGCGGAGCACCGCGTCCAGTCCCTCGAGCGAGCGCAGCGACTCGGCGCGCAGCGGCCCGGCGTGGTGCGCGATCTCGTCGTAGTCGACGTAGTCCACGGCGATCGTCGGGGTGCCGCGCTCCATGTGCTCGGCGACGAGCGCCGTGTTGAGACCGCGGAGCGTGACGTTGCTCATGGCGCGCAGCACGACGTACCAACCGCCGCGGGAGATCCGCGGCTCGACGCCGCGCAGCCGCGCGAGCCGCGCCTGGTACAGCTCCTTGACCATCTCGCCGATCGTCAGCACGAGGGTGCGCGCGAACACGAGCGGCTGGAGGAAGAAGCGCACGTACACGCCGCCGTCGCGTCGCCCGGTCGCGCCGGCGGGGCGGCTCATCACGAGGCGGGTGGCCGGGGCGTCGCCCGAGAACATCGTGCCGATGGCGGCGCCGCCGTGCGCGAGGAGGCCCTCGCCGTCGGACATCGCCGACTCGATCGCCGCCGCGTCGCGCGGGTGGTTCGCCACGACGAGACGCGCCTGCGCCTCGTCCCACCAGCGGAACGCGGGGATGTGGTCGGCGGCGCCGTGCAGGAGGCCGGCCGTCGAGGCCGGGGTGGTGCTGGGCACCTGAGCCCACCAGGACTCCAGCCGGTAGGAGCCGTCGGTGAGCCAGCGCGAGATCGTCGGCACCATGCCGGCCTCGACGGCGGTGCGCAGCACGGGTTCGGCGACGCCGTCGAGGATCACGAGGAGGAGGCCGGGCTCGCGGTCGTCGGCCAACGGCGTGCCGGCGCGGTCGGCGCGGCGGCGCTGGGCAGCTCGCCGTCGACCGCGCCACAGCACGTCGCCGACGACGTAGCCCGCGTCGCTGCCCCCGGCCACCCACGACGTGGCGGCCACGACGAGCGCCGTGATGAGGAGCGCGAGCGCGGCGGCCCACCAGCTCGTCACGACCAGACCCGGCAGCCAGCGCAGGGCCGCCCACATCGCGGTGATCTGGGCGGCGAGGCCGAGCACGAACGCGACGATGCCGCCGAGGCGGTCGGCAACCATGCGCAGGGGAGCGGCCACGACCCACGTGACGAGCGAGACGACGAGCGCCGCGAGCGGGATCGACCACAGCGACGTGACGCTGATCGGGTCGAGCAGCGCGATCGCCACCGACAGGCCGAGGACGGTCGCGGCGAGCGACGCGACGGCGTCCCACAGGTCGACGGCGAGCGGCCGCGCCTCGCGCACGACGGGCGAGAGGTGGTGCGCCGAGAGCGGCAGGTGCGACGGACGCGGCCGGTCGCGCGCAGGACGTGCCTCGCCCCTGCTCCCCGTCATGGGGCTAGCGTGCCAGCCCGCGGCTGGCCTTGGGGGCGGCGATTCCGCGAGCCGCAGGACAGGCTCGGCGGGCGGTGCGGCCCGCCTGCTCAGGCGAAGCGTGCCTCGTGCGCCTGCAGCGCGCGCTTGGCGTCGAGTCCGTAGTAGAAGCCGCCGAGCCCGCCGTCGGTCCGGACCACCCGGTGGCACGGGACGACGAGCGCGACGAGGTTGCGCGCGCACGCGCTCGCGGCCGCTCGGACGGCCGCGGGGCGCCCGGCGTCGGCGGCGAGCGTCGTGTAGGTGACGGGGTGCCCGGGGGCGATGCGCCGCATCGCGAGCCACGCGGCCTGAAAGAACGCGCCGCCGGGCTGCCCGACGGCGAGCTCGTCCAGGGCGGCCAGCTCGCCGTCGCCGTAGCGTGCGACGGCGTCGCGCACCCGCTCCGGTCCGCTCGCGGTCTGCACGCCGCGGTCGCGCAGGTGCGGTGCGAGGCGCGGCAGGTTGTTGACCGGGTCGTGCCAGCCGAACAGGTGCAGCACGCCGTCCTCGGGCGTCACGACGGCGTGCGCGGGCCCGGCCGGCGTGGGCAGGGTCATGAGGAGCAGCGGCTGGGTGGTCGTCGCCGACGCTGGGGCGGGTGGGGCGGTCGTCGTGGTCATGGCTGTCTCCGAGAGGGCTTCTGATGCCTGCGAGAGGAAGTCCGTCGTCTCGCGAGGTGATGTTCGTCCTTTCGCGAGTGGTTCTTCGTCCTTTCGCGAGAGGTTCTCCGTCGCGCTCACGCGTAGACCTCCGCCGTCCACAGGTGCTGCAACGCGTAGGAGCGCCACGGCCGCCACGGCGCGGAGAGCCCCTCGGCGACGGCGGACGTCACCTTCCCGAGCTCGACCCCGGTCCGCGCGGCGAGCGCCTTGCGCAGCACGAGGTCGCTCGGCATGAACGCGTCCGGGTCGCGCAGCGCCCGCAGCGTGAGGTAGTCGGTGGTCCACGGCCCGATCCCGGGCAGCGCGAGCAGCGCCGAGCGCGTCGCCGCGACGTCGACCCCCGGCTCGAGCGTCAGCCCGTCGGCCAGCGCCGTCGCGACGGCGTGCACGGCACGGGCCCGCGCCTGCGTGAGGTTCGCGGCGTCGCGGATTGCCTGCGGCCCGGCCTCCGCGAGGACGCTCGCCCTCGGGAAGGTGACGAGGTCCGTGGGCGGACGCTCGCCGTCGAGCGCCTGCGCGTGCTCGCTCGCCGCGCCCTGCGCCGCGCGCTCGGCCGCAACGTCCGCTGGGCCACCCCCCGTGACCGGCGTCCCGAACGCCCGCGCGATGCGGCCCTGGAACGTCCGCGCGACGGCGAGCGACACCTGCTGCCCCAGCACCGCGCAGACGGCAAGCTCGGCGCCGTCGGGAACGCCCGGGACGCGCAGGCCTTGCCGCCGCGCGACGAGGTCGCCGACGAGCGGCGCGTCCCGCAGGTGCTCGCCGACCTGCACGGGGTCGGCGTCGAGGTCGAGCCAGCGCCGCACCCGCGCGACGACGAGCATAAGGTCCGCGAGGTCGGCCGGCCGCACGGTGACGGTGAGGTGGTGCGGCAGGTCGCGCGCGTGGTGCGCGGCAGCGTCCGGCGTGCCGGGGGTGTCCGGCGCGTCCGGCGCGTCGTCGCCGCCGGTGAGCGACAGCCGCACGACGGCGGGCCCACCCGGCGCGTCGACCACCCGCCAGTGGGCGGTGCCCACCACGGCCTCGACGCCGGCGACGGCGTGCGCCGTCAGCGTGCGCCGCAGCGGCGCGAGCGCGAGCGGCGGTCGGTACGCGAGGCGCAGCACGAGGGAGGCGGGGCCGACGCCCACGCGGTCGCCCGGGTCGACGGCGGCGCCCACCGCCCTGCACGACGGCGAGCGCCCGCTCCCCGCCTCGGCCTGCGGCCTGCGAAACGTGCGCGGCGCACAGCCGAACTCGGCCCGCATGACGTCGTTGAACTGCCGGATCGAGCCGAACCCGGCCGCGAACGCGACGTCGGCCAGCGGCATCGTCGTCTGCTCGATGAGGAGCCGGGCCGTGTGCGCGCGACGCGTCCGGCCGAGCGCGAGCGGCCCCGCGCCGACCTCTGCGACGAGCATCCGGGTGAGGTGGCGCTCGGAGACCGCGAGGCGTCGGGCCAGGCCGGGGACCCCACCGTCGTCGAGCGCACCGCCCGAGATCAGCTGGACGGCGCGGGAGACGAGGTCGCCGCGCGCGTCCCAATGCCGGCTGCCCGGCAGCGAGTCGGGGCGGCAGCGCCGGCACGCCCGGAACCCGGCCGCGACCGCCGCCGCGGCCGTCGGGAAGTACTGGCAGTTCTCCGGCCGCGGGGTCCGCGCCGGGCACGACGGCCGGCAATAGATCCCCGTCGTCACCACGCCCAGGTACAGCCGACCGTCCCAGCGGGCGTCGCGGCCGGCGACGGCGCCGTACGCGGACGTGGGGTCGAGGGGGAGGTGCACGGTCACCAGTCTGCGGTGCCCGACGGCGGAGCACTAGCGGGATTCGGACGTCGCGGTGGGTGCGGCGTGCGCCGGCGCCGGGCGGCGGTGGGCCAGGCGGGTCCGCACGCAGTGGCGCCCTAACGTATCGCCCGCGCCACCTCCCACGCCGCGTCCGCCGTCGTCGTCAGCACGCTCGCCGTGCGGCCCGTCGCGATCTCGTGGCGGGACACGAACGACGAGCCCGCGTCCATCCCCTCGAGCTCCACCACCCCCGGAGCCGGGAGCCAGAAGCCGAGGCCGTAGGCGTTCTCGTCCTCGGACGCCGCGGAGCGCTCGCGCAGCATGTCGTCGACGAGCTCGCGCGGGACGATCCGCGCGTCGAGCAGGGCGTCCCAGAACGTCACGAGGTCGGCCGCCGTGGTCCAGATCCCGCCGTCGCCGCCGCCGATCACGGGGAGGTGGTGCACGTTGGTGCGCCACACGCCGTCGACCAGGACGTAGCCGACGGCGGCATCGCCAGGCAGCTCGTCGCTACGGAGATAGGCGGTCGAGGTGAGGCCGGCGGGCTCGATCACGCGCGTGCGCACGAGGTCGTGGAACGGCACGCCCGAGGCGCGCTGCGCCAGGATCGCGAGCACCACGAAGCCGCCGTTGCAGTACAGGAAGTCGGTCCCCGCGGCGAACACGGGGTCGTGCCCGCCGAGCACGTCGAGGTAGTCCTCGGGGTCGACGTAGCCGCTCATTGCGCCGGGCAGCAGGTACTCGGCGGAGTCCGCGTCGTCGTCGAGGTAGTCCCCGATGCCGGAGCGGTGGGCGAGCAGGTGCTCGATCGTGACGTCTCCGGCGATCAGCGGAAGGTCGTCGCCGAGGAGGGAGCGCGCCGTCGTGTCGAGGGTCAGGGTGCCGTCGGCGACGAGGCTCATCACGGTGAGGGCGGTGAACCCCTTGGCCCCGCTCGCGACGGCGATCCGGTGCTCCGGCGTCATCGCGATCCCGTGGCGGCGGTCGGCCAGGCCCCACGCGTGCTCGAGGACGGTCTCGCCCTCCTCGTCGATGCGCACGACGCCGGCGCTCGGCTCCTCCGCCGCCTCCTGCAGGGCGGTGGCCAGGGCATCGCGCCGCTCGATGGTGAGCAGGGGGTGGTCGGGGAGGGCGGGGAGCGGTGGGTCGGCGGGCGGGTCGGCGGGCGGGTCGGCGGTCGTGGTCATGGCCACGATGCTCTTCGAGGGAGTGCCTCGTCGCGAGAGGATTTCCGCGCCGCTGACAGCGCTGTGGCTCCGCCGAGCCCGGCGTCGGCCCTGCACGGACTCGCCCGGCCGGGGCCAACCCGCGCCTCTGCGCGCGTCTTCCCCGTGATTCTGCGGATGCGTCGGTGCGCGTGGGCGACGTTGCCGTGCGTCCTGGCGAAGGTGCGCCGACACTACAGAGCCACAGCGCTGTGGCTGTGCAGTATCGGCGCACGCGAGCCCGCTTCTCTCTGCCCGGGCCCATCTTCCGCGTCATCTCGCGGCTCGGAGCGGGTGCCAGACGCGGTTCGGGGAGGCTGGCCCGGTCACAGCGCTGTGATGGCCACGTGTCGGACCGGTGCGGCGGGGGATGCCCTGCGCCCGCCGCCTGCTCGGCTGCTCAGCCGCCCAGCCGCCCGGCCGCCCGGCCGCCCGGCCGCCCGGCCGCCCGGCCGCGCTAGCGTCGCGGCATGCCACGCGACGGACACGGCGACCACAGCCCCGACGGCGACCACAGCGCCGACGGCGAGCACGGCCCGGACGGCGACCACAGCCCCGACGGCGAGCACGGCCCGGACGGCCACGCCCACGCCGCCGACGGACACGCCGGCCACGCGCGCGCCGCCGGCGCGCACGCCGGCCACGCACACGCCGCAGGCGCCGCCCCCGACGACCTCGCCGAGATGCTCGACCTCGACGCGGCCGCCATGGGCGGCTACCTCGAGGCGGTCGCCGCCGACCTCGCCCGCCTCGCGCCGGACGCCCGCACGGTCGTCGACCTCGGCGCGGGCACCGGCGCCGGCACGTTCGCCCTGGCGGAGGCGATGCCCGAGGCAACCGTGCACGCCGTCGACGTCGATCCCGCGATGCTCGCGACCGTCGCGCAGCGGGCGACCGAGCACGGTCTGGGTGCGCGGGTGGTTGCACAGCGAGGCGACTTCGACGCCGACGAGCCGCCCCTGCCCGCACCCGCGGACGTCATGTGGTCCTCCGGCACGCTGCACCACGCGGCCGACCCGGCGGCGCTGCTCGCGCGCGTCCACGCCGCGCTCCGCTCCGGCGGCCTGCTCGCGGTGCTCGAGATGGACGACCTGCCCCAGCCACTCCCGCCCGGCGCCGGCCCCGACGGTCTGTCCGAGCGGCTCGCGGCGCTCAGCGCGGGTTGGAGCTCGCACCAGGACTGGGCGCCGACGCTGCGCGGGGCTGGTTTCGAGCTCCTCGAGCAGCGCTCGATCCTCGACACCAGTGCGTCGCCCGAGCTTGCCCGCGCGTGGGCGACGGCGTGGCTCACTCGGCTGCGTCGGCACGCCTCAGCGCTGGCCGAGCCCGCCGAGCGGGACCGCCTCGTCGCGGACCTCGACGCGGTCCTGGCCGACGGCGCCGCCGGACGCGGCCCGCTCGCCGTCGCCGACCTCGAGCTGACCAGCGGCCGCACTCTCTGGCTCGCCCGCCGACCGTAGCTGCGGCGCCCCGCGGGCGGTCCACCGCACCGACGCCACGAGCACCCCCGCCACGAGGGTCGCCCCGCCGATCACCTCGGCCGCGTTGGGCACCTGCCTGAGCAGCGCAGCGGCCGACGCCATCGCGACCACCGGCGCGAGCAGCACCCATGGCACCACCGATGCCGACGCGTTCCGCGCGAGGAGCGCGTTGAACACCGCGTACCCCACGAGCGTGCACAGCCCGGCCGTGTAGAGCGTCGACAGCACGGGCCGCCAACCCACGAGCGCGCCGAGTCCGGCGGTTACGGCGTCGGGGCCCTCGACGGCGAGCGCGAGCCCCAGGGCCGGCAGCGGCACCACGAGCGCCGACCAGACGGTGAGCGAGAGGGCGCCGCCGCGCCGGTCCGGCGCGACCTGCCCCGCCCGCCGCGCGATGACGTTGCCGATCGCCCACGACAGCGCCGCCAGCAGGCAGAGCACGACGGCGAGCGCCGGTGCGCTGCCGCCTCGCCCGAGCGCGACGATCGCCAGGCCGGCCGTGCCGAGGATGACGCCGAGGAGCTGCGCCCGGGTCGGCCGCTCGCGCAGGACGAGCGCGGCGACGGCGATCGTCGCGACGACCTGCGCCTGCAGCAGGAGCGCCGCGAGCCCGGGCTGCAGGCCGAGCGCCATCGAGGTGTACAGCAGCCCGAACTGACCCAGGCACATGAACGTCCCCACGCCGACGACGGTGCGCCGGCTCGCCGTCGGGCGTGGCACGACGAGCGCGGCGAGGCCGACGACGGCGAACCGCACCGCCACGAACAGCAGCGGCGGGATGCCCTCGAGCCCCCAGTCGATGACGACGAAGTTGAAGCCCCACAGGGTGGCCACGAGGGCCGCGAGCTGCATGTCGCGTCGGTTCACGGGCCCAGCCGACCACCTCGGACCCGGTAGCACCAGCGATCATTTCGCGCGTTCACTCAGTAGCGTTGCTTCATGATCGATCTCGAGGGCGTGGTGGCGCTGCGCGCGGTGGCGACCCGGGGCAGCGTGGCGAGCGCGGCCGAGGCACTGGGGTTCACCCCGTCGGCCGTGTCACAGCAGGTCAAGAGACTGGAGCGGAACGTCGGCGTGGCGCTGCTCGAGCGCGCGGGGCGCGGGGTGGTGCTCACGGACGCGGGACAGCACCTCGTCGCGGCATCGGCCGTGGTGCTCGCCGACCTCGAACGGATCGAGGCGGACCTGCAGCTTGCGGCCGGGTCGGAGGTCGGCGCGGGGGCGGGCGCGGCTCCGGGTGGTGCGCCTGTCCGCCGGCTCACGGGCGAGGTCCGGATCGGGGCGTTCTCCACGGTGGTCCGCGGCGTGCTCGTCGAGGCGCTGCCCGCCCTGAGGGCGCGCCACCCCGGGCTGCGCACGCCGGTCCGCGAGAGCGAGCCGTGGGAGACGATCGCGCTCGTCGCCTCCGGGCAGCGCGACCTCGGGATCGTGCACCGGTGGGGCGGGGTGGCGCTCGCGATGCCGGACGACCTCGTCGCGACGCCGCTGTTCACGGACGTCGCGGACGTCGTGCTGCCGGCGGGGCACCGGCTCGCCGGCCGTGCTGCGCTCACCCCGGCCGATCTGGCGGACGAGGACTGGATCGCGACGTTCGACTCGACGATCTGCCGCCAGTGGCTGCGCCGGCTCTTCGACGGCGTGGCGAACGCGCCGCGGGTCGTGCACGAGTCGATGGAGTTCGCGAGTCACCTCGAGCTCGTGCGCGCGGGACTCGGCGTGGCGCTCGTCCCGCGGTTGGGCCGCGGTCCGCTCGGGGAGGGCCTGGTCGCGGTCCCGACGGCGCAGCCCGCCTCGACGCGCGACGTCGCCGCCGTGCACCGGCGCAGCATGGCGGGTTCGCCCGCGCTGCAGGCGGTGCTCGGCGCCGTGGTCGCCGCGACGCGCGACCGCTGACAGACGACGCGCTGTACGACCCCGAGACAGGTCTGCCGTGGTAGTGCTGGACACCTCGGCCGTGGTGGCGATCGCCCTCGGTGAACCCGAGTCCGCGCCGTTCGAGGACGTGATCGCGGCCGCCGACGAGGTGCTCATCGGTGCGCCGACCGCTGTCGAGTGCGGGATCGTCCTCAGCGTCCGAGCCGGAGGACCGCTCGAGACGTGGTTGTCAGCCGTCGGCGCCGTCGTCGTGCCGTTCACGCAGGAACATGCGCAGGAGGCCCGTCGCGCGTGGCTCCGCTACGGTCGGGGCTCCGGATCGTCCGACGGCGAGCTCGCCTCACGCCTCGACGCGCCGCCAGCCGTGGTCGTCGTCGTCGACGTCGCCTCGGACCCACCGCTCGCGCGGTCCCGACTCCGCCAGCACGTCCGTGAGCCATACGCACAGGTCGGGCGCCCACCCGGCCAGCACGCTCGCGACGCCGTCCCCGCCGACGCCGTCACCGTCACGGTCGCCGACCTCGACGGCGAGCCCCACCGTGGTGAGGTATCCCGCGATCGTGACGTGGACGGCGTCGTACTCCTGGCGAGCGGCGCGCCAGTCGGGCACTGCCCAGCGACCGATCCGCCCCGTGCAGCGGTACCAGTCGGGGGCGCGGGCGAGGGTGACGTCGAGCGGGAAGCGCCGCACGAGCTCGGCCCAGGCGGCAGGTCCGGTCACCTCGAAGACCCGCGGGGTGCGCCGCGGCGTCACAGGAACGAGTGTCGCCTCGCGCCAGCTGAACGAGTCCTCGATCCACGCGAGCTCGCTCGCCCCGAGCGGGTGCTCGCCCCAGCGCGACGTCGGCGTCGTGCGCGGCGCTGCGGTCGGGTGCGGCGGGGGCTCCTCTCTCGCGCACATGAACGGCCCGGTCGGCGTGGACCACCAGATCCCGCTCTCGTTCGAGCGCGCGAGCTCCGCGAGCGCGTCCTCGGACACCGACGGAGCGCCCGCGGTGGCCGCGTGCCACGCCTGGGCCCACGCGTCCAGCCCGGAAAGCGCGAGCGCAGGCACGCTGCCGTCCTGATCGTCGTGGAACAGCGTCACCCGTTGGTCGCCGACGGCGAGCGTCCGGGTCCACCCCTCGGCCGCCGGTGAGGCGACGATCACCTCCGCGACGGGTCGCAGCGCGGCCCGGACCTCGGCCCGCGCGGTCAGCTCGTCGTCGGCGTCGACCTCCTGCCACGGCATCGTGAAGTCGACGCTGTAGGCGATCGCCCCGCACAGCCGCGCCTGGTCGACCGGCTGGCTGGCAACGTCGCGGCAACGACGAGCCACCCCCTCGACGATCGTCGGCCAGGGCTCGGGCGGCGGTGGGACGAACGGTCTCCCCTCGTCGGCGACGTCGCCGTCGTCGTCCACCTCGGACGTCGGCACGAACACGGCGAACACGGTCGACGTGCCAGGTCGATCCGGCCGGTGCTGCCACCACCCCGGCACGCTCGTGACCTCGGCGTAGCGCGCGAGCATGCGCCGTCCCGCGGGCGAGGCGAGAAGCGCCTCGGCGAGGCCGTCGTGCCCGGCCCGGGCTTCGCCGTCGGGCATCGCGCTACGCGCCCGGGGAGTCGTGAGGCGCGTCGATCACGCCCTCGAGCGCCGCCCGCAGCTCGGCGAGCCACACGTCGGCGTTCCCGTCCGACGGCGCACGCCAGTCCCCGCGCGGCGAGAGCGACCCGCCCTTGGACACCTTGGGCCCGTTGGGGATCGCCGACCGCTTGAACTGCGCGAACGCGAAGTATCGGCGCAGGAAGACCTCGAGCCAGCGCGCGATCTCCGGCAGCGCGTAGGCGGGTCGGCCCTCCTCGGGGAACCCCGGCGGCCAGGCGCCGCGGTCGGGGTCGGCCCAGGCCTGCTCGGCGAGGAACGCGATCCGGGACGGCAGCGCGCCCGCGCGCAGCGTGTGGAACAGCGCGAAGTCGTGCAGCGCGTACGGCCCGATGGTCGACTCGGTCGACTGGACCTTGCCGTCCTCGCCCGTGGGGACGAGCTCGGGGGTGATCTCGGTGTCGAGCACGGACTGCAGCACGGCGTCGGTCTCGCCGTCGAACTGCTCGGTGCTGATGACCCAGCGGATGAGGTGCTGCATGAGGGTCTTGGGCACGCCGGTGTTGACCGCGTAGTGCGACATCTGGTCCCCGACGCCGTACGTGCACCAGCCGAGCGCGAGCTCGGACAGGTCGCCGGTGCCGACCACGATCCCGCCGCGCTGGTTCGCGATCCGGAACAGGTAGTCGGTGCGCAGGCCGGCCTGGACGTTCTCGAAGGTGACGTCGTAGACGGGCTCGCCGGCGCCGAACGGGTGGCCCATCCGGCGCAGCATCTCGGTGGCCGCGGGGCGGATGTCGAGCTCGTCGAACGTCACCCCCAGCGCGCGCCCGAGGGCCCACGCGTTGGACTTGGTGTGGTCCGACGTCGCGAACCCCGGCAGCGTGTACGCGAGCACGTGGCTGCGCGGCAGGCCGAGCCGGTCGCACGCCTGCGCGCAGACCAGGAGCGCATGCGTGGAGTCGAGGCCGCCGGAGACGCCGATGACGAGCGTCGGCAGGCCGATCTCGCGCATCCGCTGCTCGAGCCCGGAGACCTGGATGTTGAACGCCTCGTAGCAGTCCTGCGCGAGGCGCGCGGCGTCGTCGGGCACGAAGGGGAAGCGGTCGACGGCGCGGCGCAGCCCCAGGTCGCCCGACGGCGGGTCGAGCGTGAGCGGGATCGTGCGGAACTGCGCGATGCGGTCCGCGTGGGTGCGGCGGTTGTCGTCGAACGAGCCCTGCCGCAGCCGGTCGGTGCGCAGCCGCGCGACGTCGACGTCGGCCACGCTGGCCCGCGCACCGTGGGGGAAGCGCTCGGTCTCGGCGAGCAGGTCGCCGTTCTCGTAGATCATCGTCTGCCCGTCCCAGGACAGATCGTTGCTCGACTCCCCGACGCCGGCGGCGGCGTACGCGTACGCGGCCATGCAGCGGAAGGACGCGGCCCGGCAGAGCAGGTGCCGGTCGTCGGCGCGGCCGATCGTGATGGGGGAGCCGGACAGGTTGAGCAGCACGGTCGCGCCCGCGAGCGCCGCCTCGGCGCTCGGCGGGATCGGCACCCACATGTCCTCGCAGACCTCCACGTGCACGACCAGGCCGGGCACGTCGAGCACGTCGAAGAGGAGGTCCGGACCAAACGGGACGGGCGTGCCGAGGTCGGGCCCGCCGTCGGGCGCCTCGTCGGGTCCCGCTGCGAGCCCGCGCAGCCAGATCGTGCCGCCGCGCTGGTCGTCGCCGGGCGCGTACCAGCGGCGCTCGTAGAACTCGCGGTAGTTCGGTAGCGCCGACTTCGGCACGACGCCGAGCACGCGACCGCGGTGGATCACCACGGCGCTGTTGTAGATCCGGTTGCCCTTCCGCAGCGGCGCGCCGACCACGAGGACAGGCAGCAGGTCGGCCGACGCCCGCGCGATCGTGGCGACGGCGCGCTCGGTCGCGTCCAGCACGGCGTCGGCGAGGACGAGGTCGTCGATCGCGTAGCCGGTCAGGCACAGCTCGGGGAAGAGCACGACGGCGCAGCCCTCGTCCGCGAGGCGCCTCGCCTCGGCGATCACGGCGGTCGCGTTGGTGGCCGGGTCGGCGATCCGGACCGGCACGGTGGCGGCGGCGACGCGCGCGAACCCGTGCCGGTAGAGGTTGCGGAAGTCGCGTGCTGCGGGGCTCGGTGTCGAGGGGGTCGCGGCCGGCTCGGTCATGGTCCGATCCTGCCGCACTCGCGTGCCGGGCGGTGGCGGCCGTGCTCGAACCCGATGATCCTGCGCGGCGCTCGCCGGCTCGCTAACGTCGCAGCATGGCCCCCGCCCGTCCCCGCGCGAACGCGAGCGCGCCGGACCCGATCACGGACCCGATCACGAGGCCGATCACGGACCCGCTCACGAGCCCGATCAGCGCCCCGACGGCGGTACCGCGCCGGTGGGGGCGCCGGCGCCCGAACCATCCTGCCGAGCACGATCCGGTCGATCCAGCTCCTCCTCGCCGGCGCGATGGTCGTGAGCGCGGGCCTCGTGGCGGTCGCCAGCACCGCACCCGAGCCGGCGATGCTCGTGTGGGGGCTGATGATCGGTGCCGTCGCCACGGCCCTCGCGATGCTCGCGCCCTGGGGTCGAGCGCCCGTCGTGCTGCTCGCCGTCGTCCAGCTGCTCGACGTCGTCGCGGTCGGGTTCCTCCGTGAGGCGAGTCCGCCGGCCGGGCTCGGCCTGCTGTGGACGTTCCCGGTCATGTGGGCGGCGTGGGTGTTCGGCACGGCGGGCGCCTGCCTGTCGGTCGCGTTCGCGAGCCTCACGTACTGGGGCCAGGGGGTCGTCAACTCGGGCCCGGTGAGCCTCGACCTGGCGCTCGTGTTCCCGGCCACCGTCGCGGTGCTCGCCGCCGTCACGACCGTCGTCGGACGCCTCACGAGCTCGCAGCGCACCCTGCTGGAACGCCAGTCCGTCGCGCTGCGTGCCGCGATGGCGCGCGCGCACCGTCAGGAGGCGCTCGTCACCGCCGTGCTCGACGCCGTCGACTTCGGCGTGGTGGGGTTCGACGGGGAGGGCACGGTCACGCTGTCCAACGACGCTCAGCAGCGGCTCGAGGCCGCCTGCGCGGAGGCCGGCCCGGACGCCTACGGGCCGGACGGCTTCACGGCGCTCGATCCCGACGACCTCCCCACGGCGCGGGCACTGCGCGGGGAGACCTTCGAGGGCGCCCTGGTCTGGTACGGCGAGCCGGGGTCGCCGCAGCGGCGCGCGCTGATGTCGACGGCGCGCAGCGAGGTCGGGGCGACGGGCGAGGGCCGGATCGTCGTCACGCGCGACGTCACCGACGAGATGCTCGCGCTGCGCTCGCGCGCGGACCTCGTCGGCTCGGTCTCGCACGAGCTGCGCACGCCCCTGACGTCGATCCTCGGCTACCTCGACCTCGCGTCCGGCGACCCCGCGCTCTCCGACTCCACCCGTCGCAGTCTCGGCGTCGCCGAGCGCAACGCCGAACGGCTGCTCGCGCTGGTGACCGACGTGCTCTCGGAGTCCGCGACGTCGCGGATGGGCCTCGACCTGCGGATCCGTCCGGAGTCGACCGACCTGGCTCAGGTGGTGCGCGCCGCCGTCGAGTCCGCGCAGCCCCGCGCCGCCGCCCGCGAGGTCTCCGTCGACACCTCCGGCGTCGATCCCACGACGGCGGTCGTCGACTCCCACCGGATCCGGCAGGTGGTCGACAACCTCCTCGGCAACGCGATCAAGTACGGGCGCGAGGGCGGCCACGTCGAGGTGGGTTGCACCGCCGAGGGCGGGCACGCCTGGGTCGTGGTGCGTGACGACGGCCCCGGCATCGCCGACGTCGACCTGCCCCGGGTGTTCGACCGCTTCTTCCGTTCCGACGGCGTGCGGATGTCCTCGACCACGGGCAGCGGCCTCGGGCTGGCGATCAGCCGAGACATCGTGCGAGCCCACGGCGGCGAGATCACCGCGAGCAGCAGCCCGGGCACCGGTGCGACCTTCGTGGTGCGCCTGCCGCTGCGCGCCCCCACCGAGGGCCCGGCAGAGACCCAGACCGATACCCAGACCAAGAACCAGCCCGAGTACCAGCCCGAGTACCCGACCGAGGACGGAGAGCAGCCATGAACGTGCTCGACCCGGAGACCATGAGCGCGGTCACGGCCCTGGTCGTGACGGTGTGCGCGGCGCTCTACCTCGTGGACACGGTCGGGTACGCAGGCAACGCGGCCGCCCGGCTGTGGGCGGTGGCGTTCGCGTGCGGCACCCTCACGGCGTTCGCCTACCTCGTCTGGACCGTGACCCCCGACGGGTGGATCGCGGTGGCCGTGGGCAACGCCTCGTTCGTCGCCAGCATCGGCCTGCTCTGGCTGGGCTGCCGTCGGTTCAACGGCCCGGACCTCACGCGAGCGATCTGGGTGCTGGTGCTCGCCGTCGGCGGCACCTTCGTCGCCGCGATCGTCCCCGGGCCCGACGGCGGAGCCTGGGCGGGTGCGAGCGTGATGCTCGGGAGCTTGGCCGCGCTCGCCGGGCTCGCGTGCCGCGAGGCGCGCCGTCGGCCGATGGCCGAGTTCCCGGCCGCGACGACGCTCACGCTCGTCTTCGGTGCCGTGGCGCTGTACTACGCGATGCGCACGATGGTGTTCGTGGTGGCCGGGCCGAGCTCGGCGCTGTTCGTCGAGTGGTTCGGCACCGCGAGCACCTCGATCGCGACGATCGTGCTCACGATCGCGGCCGCCACCTCGATGGTCGTGCTGCGGATCCAGTACCAGTCGGCCTCGACCGCGCGCAGCGCGTCCGTGCTCGTCCTGAGCCACGACGGGTTCCTCGACCGCCCCTCGTTCGTGCGCGTCGTCGCCGCGGTGATCGAGCGCGCGCAGCCGCAGCGCGGCAGCACCGCCGTGATCGCCCTGCAGCTCGACGGCCTCGGCGAGGTCGGGGCGGCCTTCGGCGGGGCGCAGGCGAGGCGGCTGGTCGACGACCTGCACGCCGTCGTGCGCGAGGCGGCGCCGGCGGCGACGCTGCTCGGGGCCGACGGTGGCGCTCGCGTGCTCATCTGTCACACGCAGGCGACCGGCGCTGCGGCGATGCGCGTGGCGGACCGGCTGGCGCGGCAGGTGCTGGGCCGGGCTGCACGGCTCCGACGTCCCGACGGCGCTGCGGAGGCGGGGCTCGCCGTCGGGACGTCGGGCGCCGGGGCGCCGGCCGGCGGCACGTCGACCGTCGCCGTGGCCACAGGCATCCGCGGGCGCCGACGCATCGCCTCGATCCGGGCGCGCAGCTCGCGTGGCCGGAACGGCTTGGTGACGTAATCGTCGGCGCCGGACTGCAGCCCCTGCACCGTGTCGATCTCGTCGGTCCGGGCGGTGATCATGACGACGTACGCCGGACTGATCGCGCGGATCCGCTTGGCGGCCTCGAAGCCGTCCATGCCGGGCATGTTGACGTCGACGGTGGCGACGACCGGCTGGTGCGCTGCGACGAGCGCGAGCCCGTCCGGGCCGTTACCGGCGGTGTGCACGGTGTAGCCCGCCTGCTCGAGCACGAGCGCGATGAGGTTGCGGATGTCCTCGTCGTCCTCGATCACCACGGCGGTCTCGGCGGTGAGGGGCATCGGGTCGCCCTCCAGGTGCAGACGTTCTCGCGGCCCGTCCCGGGCCTCCGTCACGATATCCCAGAACACCGTCCGGAACGCGGACGACGGCGAGCCCGCGTCCCGTACGTCGCCGGCACTCGGGCGGTGGTCAGCCACCGCAGGGGAGCTGCCAGCCGGCTCCGGGGCTGTACGAGGCGAACGTGAACGTCCGCGGGTGGTTGACCGAGACGAGCTGGGTGTTGCCCCGCGTGCCCTCGATGACGTAGCTCGTTCCGCTTCCGGCCACGGGTGTCGCCGTCACCTGCTGGAAGGAGAGCGGGTGGTTCGTGAGGCTCGTCCCGCAGACGAGCTGGGCGAGGTCGACCTCCTCCTTCCAGGGCACGTAGTACTGGCTCGCCGAGGTCACCGTGACCTCGAACGTGACGTACCAGTCGTTGTGGGCGACGACGCGGACGGCCACGTCGAACAGGTCCGGGTTGGCGGCCGGGGTGGGCACCGACGTCGCGCAGAACTGCACCGTGCGGCTCCCGCCGGCCTCGATCCGCTTGGCCCACTCGTTGGACCCGCCGACGACCCACAGTCCGGTGGACGCGTCGAAGCTGCGCGTCGCGATGTTGCTCAGCGAGACGGTGCCGGCGGTGGGGTTGAGGCCCCACATCGGCGCGAGGTCGGTGTCGAACGTGACCGTCCAGTCCTCGAGCGCCGCACCCGTGGTGTTGGTGACGGTGAACGAGTGGCAGAAGGTGAGGTTGTTGGTCTGCTCGCCGGTCCACGGCATGGGCCGCGAGTACGCGATGCCCGCGCTGACGGCGACGGCGTCGAGGCCGTCCGTCGTCCCGGTCGGGACGGTGGGACCCTTCGGGTCGGTCGGGACGGTGGGGTCCACCGGGTCGGTGGGGTCCACCGGGTCGGTGGGGTCCGTCGGGTCGACCGGGTCGGTCGGACTGGTGGGGTCGGTCGGGTCCACCGGATCCGTGCCCTCGGGCGACGCCGTCGCCTCGGCCAGCACCACGCCGGCCGCGCCGGTCGGGGCCAGCACCTGCGGCACGCTGACGGCGAGGTGCACGAGTGACGGCTCGTCCACGACCCAGCCCGCGCCCGACAGGTCGGCCGAGACCGAGGTGAGCTCGCCGTCGGACGTCACGCTCGCCGTCGTGGCGTACGTGGTCGGGTCCGCCCCGTCCTCGTCCGTCAGCACGGCGGTGACGGTCGCACCGTCGAGGTCGGCGGCGGACAGGCCGGCATCGGCCGGGAGCACGGCGACGACGGCGGATATCCCGTCGTCCGCGGAGGTGACGGTCGCGTCGGTCGTGAGCACGCCGTCGCCGGTGAAGCCCGCGACGGATCCGCGCAGCGGGCCGAGGTCGGTGACCTCCGTGACGTCGTCGGTCCCGGTGACGGCGACGGCGACGCCCGTGGTCGCGGCCAGTGCCGGCAGGGCGCCGCACGCGTCGGCGAGAGTGGCGCGGTCGAACCGGACGTCGGCTTCGGCACCGGTCACCTGGGTCGCGAGCTCGCAGTCCGCGTCGCCGGCCAGGGTCACCTCGACGATGTCGCCGGTGTGGAAGCCGCGGTCCGCGTCGGCGGTGACGGTGAGGTCCGCGAGGCGCCAGGCGCCGTCGGTCCACTCGGGCGTCCAGGCCAGCGTGACGTCGTCGAGGAGGTGAGGATCGCCGTCGGCGGCACCGAGGTCCTCGGTGGCGAGGCCGCCGAGGGCGGCCGCGGAGGAGAACGTGAGCGAGCCGAGCAGCCCGAGCAGCCCGAGCCCCGCCGCGCCGACGAGGGCGGCCCGGCTGCGGGTGGGGCGACGGGTCTCAGACATTGTTGCGGTCCTCGCGGTCGGCCCGGCGGCGCAGCAGCACGCCGAGCAGGAGCAGCCCCAGGGCGGCGGCTGCGAAGGAGAGGGTGGGGGCGCCCGTGGTCGCGAGGAGGCCGGTGCGGGCGGCCGCGACACCGGCGGTGGCGGCGGAGCCGGCGTCGGCCGCGGCGGAGCCGGCGTCGGCCCCGACCGGGGGAGCCGTGACGGGCGGGTCCGTCGTCGTGAAGGCGGTGAGGGTGACGCCGAGCCCGTCCACCTGGGCGGTCGGAACCTCGAGCGTCCGGACGTCGAGCACCAGGGCGTCGGCGGGCACCACGGTCTCGACGACCCACTCGTCGCCCGACGCCGATGTGATCGTCACGCGGGCGTCCGCCTGGGCGCACGCCTGCAGGCCGTCGAGCGTCACCGAGGCAAGCTCGTAGCGGCCGTCGACCTAGTGGCTGGCGAAGCTCGAGCGCAGGGGCGTCCCGGCGCACGGGGCGGGCGAGACGCTCGCGACCGCGGAGGCCGGCAGGGCGAGGCCGAGGGAGAGCGCGCCGACCACGGCAAACGCCGCCGCGAACGCGGCGGCGCGTCGGGCGGGGCGAGTCATGCGGTGGGCTCGCCGTCGGTGTCGGTGGGCTCGCCGTCGGCGGCGGGCTCGTCGTCCTCGGGGCGCGTGGGCCAGAGCAGGACGGTGACGACGCCGCCCAGCGCGCCGGCGGCGATCAGCGGCAGCAGGCTGGTGCCGACGAGGGCGCCGACGCCGGGCACGTGCACGAGGACCGTGCCGGTGACGTCGGCGGAGGTGAGGGGCCACGGGTCGTCGGCGGGGTTGTTGTCGCCGCGCGTGGTGTAGACGGTCTCGCCGTCGACGAGCTCGACGGAGCTCACGCGGTGGATCACGCGGCCGCCTGCGCCGGCCTGGTCCGCCGGCACGGTGTAGGAGACGATGTCGCCGACCTCGTAGCCGCTGGCGCGCCAGGTGACGACGAGGTCGCCGGTGTGGAAGGTCGGCTCCATCGAGTGGCCGCTCACGACGGTCAGGCCGGTGAGGCCGCCCCACTGCGCGGGCCAGAGCAGCACCGCGGCGACGGCGATCAGCAGCCAGCCGGCCGCCGACCGCAGCCGCCGCGCCACCCCGCCGCGCCCCGTGGTGTCGGGGGCGGCGGAGTGGTCGGCGTGGTGCGTGTCCGTGACGGGGTCAGCGGGCGCGTCGAGTGCGTCGACCGGGTCGAGCGTCTCGAGCGTGTGCTGCGTGGTCACGGTCCCTCCCCGGTGCCGTCGCGGTGCTGGCGTGGTGGTGCTGGCGTGGTGGTGCTGGCGTGTCTGCGGTGCGTCAGTCGCGCGCGGTGTCGCCGTTGGCGGTGCCGCCGCCGGTCACGACCACCGAGACGCCCTCGACGTCGTGCGCCGAGATGACGGGCAGCGTGGCGTCCAGGTCGACCGTGTGGTCGGCGGTGACCTCGCCCGTGAACTCCTGCGGCGTGCCGTCGGTGAGGTCGAGCGTGAGCTTGACCTCGGCGCCGACGGGCAGCGTCTCGGTGGCGTCGGCCGTGGTGAGCTCGAAGCCGGAGACGACGTAGGCACCGAGGCTCGCGTCGTAGGCGGTGTCCCAGGTGACGTCGACGCCGCCGGTGACGGGCGAGGCGACGACGTTGCTGTTGGCGCCGATCCACTGCGTGGTGAGGCCACCGAGCGATGCGGCGGACGCGGTGACGGCGGCGGCGACGGCCACGCCGGCGAGGATGGCGACGGTGTTCTTCTTGCGGAGCTTGATCATCACGACACTTTCGGTAGGCCGGCTGACCCGGCGTGCTGGTGGTCCCCCCCGCTAGCCACGAGCTCGTGTCTGCGGTGTGCTCTGAACGCTAGGGAGCGGCCCTCAGCGGCCACCCGGCGAAGGAGCAGCGTTCCCTCAGGATTTCGGCAGGATCGCCCTGCCGGCTGTGCTGAGGTTCCGGTCCTCCGTTCGCGAGGTGCTTTCTGTCGTCCGCGAGAGGGTTTCTGTCGTTCGCGAGAGGATCCCGGGAGCCTGCGAGGGGTTTTCTGTCGTTCGCGAGATCTTCTCCGCAGCGCCCGATGAGGTGTCGACTACAGTCGGCATCTCACCGGGCGGTCGAGGCGGGCGAGCTCCCGAAAGACACGGATCCGACAGTCCGGCGACTCGCGGCGATGCCAGCCGATTCTCTGGTAGTCGGTCGATATGGTGTGTGCCGCCGAGGCGCCCGAGGAGTGCACGTGAACGCACGTGAGAAGAGCCGGGCCTTTGACGCGGCGGACTGTCTCGAGAGTCTCGACGACGTGGCGGCGTTCCTTCGGGCCGCCCTCGAGGACTCCGACGAGGACCCCACGGCGCTGCCCCACGCTCTGGGAATCATCGCTCGCTCTCGGAACATGAGTGAGCTCGCTCGTCGGGTCGGCGTGAGTCGCGACGGGCTGTACAAGGCACTCACTGGGGACGGCATCCCCACCTGGTCGACGATCCTCAAGGTGACCCGGGCCCTCGGGCTCCGCTTCGAGCTGCACACGGTCGCGTGATGCCCGACGCTTGTGCGTGAACTGTGCGCGGCGCTCTTAGCCGCGCGTCGGGCCCGGTCCGCCACTAGCCTCTCGCTCGTGACGACGACGTCAGCACGCGCGGGGGCCTATCACCACCTCTGGGCCAAGTCGCTGAGGACCGAGGACGGTGGCCCGTGGCGGTGGTCGTCACTGTGGACGCACCTCACCGACACCGCCGCCGTCATGCGCCTGCTCTGGGACTGGGCGGGCGCACCGGTTCGCCGTGTCATCGCCGCCGACGCCGCCGGCGATGACACGGCCGCGCGCGAGGTCGCCGTGCTTGCCGCGAGCCTTCACGACATCGGCAAGGGGACACCGGCCTTCGCGGGCCAGGTCGAACCCTTGCGGATCGAGCTCGAACGCCAGGGCTATCGCTGGCCCGCCGGCTACGACAGCGCGCACTCGCGCGATCTCCCACACTCCGTCGCGGGCCATCACCTCGTCGAGCAGATGCTGATCGGGCGAGGTGTCGACAAGGTCAGCGCTGAGGCTTTCGCCGTGATCATCGGAGGCCATCACGGCGTTCCGCCGACCAAGTCGGAACTGAACGACGTCTTCGATCGCGCCCATCTGCTGGGCGACGGCGCCTGGCGGGAGGCTCGCGTAGAGCTCGTCGAGGACGTCGTGCAGACTCTAGGTCTGGAGGCTGCTCTCGACTCCCTGGCGACCGTTCGACTCTCCGACGCGAGCCAGATCCTGCTGACCGCCCTCGTCGTGATGGCCGACTGGATCGCCTCGAACGCGGACCTCTTCCCGCTCGTCCCCATCGGCACCCATTGCCAAGGCGATCCCACCGAGCGGGCCGCTCGTGCCTGGCGCGAGTTTGGTTTCCCAGAACGGTGGCTGCCCACCACCGAGGCGCTGACCGCAGACGCGACCGCCCTGCTGCGCGCCCGGTTCGGCGTCGACTACGAGGCGAACCGGCTGCAGCAGGCGGTGCTGGAGGCGGCCCGCGGCATGGCGGAACCCGGGCTCCTCCTCATCGAGGCCGTCATGGGGGGCGGAAAGACCGAGGCCTCCCTGCTCGCCGCGGAGGTCTTCGCCGCGAAGTTCGGCTGTTCGGGAGTCTTCTACGGTCTACCCACCCGGGCGACCGCGGACGCCATGCTGGACCGCGTCCTCGTCTGGTGGCAGAACGTGCCCGGACTCGACCGGGGTGACCGCAACATCGCGCTGCGGCACGGAAACGCCGGCCTCAACGACACCTACCGGGGTCTGCCGCGGCGATCCCGGCGCGACGAGACCAACTCAATCGCCTCGAGCGTCCCGGAGGAGGCGCCGCTCGAGGGCTCCCACATCCTCGACGTCGGACGCGACGAGCCCAGCACCCCGCTGTGGGACGGGCGCAGAACCATGGACGGCACCGCCGTCGCCCACTACTGGACGAGCGGCCGCAAGAAGGCTGCGTTCGCCGACACCGTCGTCGGAACCATCGACCACGAGCTCCTCGCGGCGCTCCGGTCGCGACACGTGGTGCTGCGGCACCTCGGCCTCGCTCGTCAAGTAGTGGTCCTCGACGAGGTGCATGCGGCCGACACCTGGATGTTCGTCTACCTCGAGCGCGCTCTCGAGTGGCTGGGCCGCTACGGCGTCCCCGTCATCGCGATGTCTGCCACGCTCCCCCCGGATCAGCGCCAGCGCCTCGTGGACGCGTATGAGAACGGCCGTCGATGGGTCCCGCCGTCCCACGAGCGGCGCGAGACGTTCGGCGAGCTTCCGCAGGTGCCCGTTCACGACGCGTACCCGCTCGTCACGGCGCTGAGCGCGGCCTGCGTCACGCAGCGGTCGGCCGACCCAGGAACCCCGCGCCCGGTGTCGATGGCATGGCTCACCGACGACGTCGACCATCTCGTCCGCGAGATCGAGCCCGTCGTCACGGCCGGGGGCTGCGTGCTCGTCATCCGCAACACGGTGCGTCGCGCGGTGGAGACCTACCGCGCGCTGCAGCCGGTCTGGGGTGAGGCGGTGACCCTCGCCCACTCGCGGTTCATCGGGTTCGACCGGCTACGCAAGGACGACTGGCTGCGGAGCACCTTCGGGAGGGGCGACGGCGATCGCTCGGGTCGGATCGTCGTCGCTACCCAGGTGGCCGAGCAGTCACTCGACATCGACTTCGATCTCCTCGTCACCGATCTCGCGCCGATCGACCTGATCCTGCAGCGGGTGGGGCGGGTGCATCGACACCTCGAGCGCACGCGCCCGACGGCGGCGCAGACGCCCCGTTGCCTCGTCACGGGCGTCGCACCGCGCGAGAGAGGGGATGTCCCGGAGGTCGACCGCGGCTCCGCGTACGTCTACGGGGAGTACCGGCTGCTGCGCAGTGCAGCGCTACTCGACGAGATCGTCGCCGCGGGCGGTCACGTCACCCTTCCGAGTGACGTGCCGAGCCTCGTGCGTCGCTGCTACAGCGACGAGCCGGTGGGCCCCCCGGTATGGCAGCTCGCACTCGATGCCGCGAGGTCGAGGGCAGAGACCGAGCAGGCCGCCCTCGTGTCGGCCGCCGGTGTCTATCGTCTGGTCGGGCCGGGGAAGCGCCGGAGCCTGATCGGGACGCTCTCGGTCTCGGTCGGCGAGGCGGAGACGTCAACGGACGTCGCGCGCCAGGTGCGGCGATCCGACGGTGGGTTCGAGGTGGTCCTGCTGCGCTACGCCGTCGACGGGCTCTCGTTCCTGCCCCACCTGGGCGACACGCGGCGGATCCCGACCGACCGGGTGCCGGAGCGCGACGTCGTGCGGCTGCTGGCTCGCTCCATGGTGCGCGTGCCAGCTGTCGTGACGTCGCGGCCGGAGTGGACGGACCGGGTGCTGAACGATCTGTCGCGGAACTATTTCAGCGCCTGGCAGCGAGATGCGGTGCTCGGTGGGCAGCTCATTCTCCTGCTGGACGAGAGCAATTGTGGAACACTCGGTCCATTCCAAGTGACGTACCACGACGAGGTCGGGCTGGGGGTTCAGTGGTGAGCGGCGGGGGCGCGTTCAGCCTTGTCACGCAACAGTGGATGGCGGTGCTCGACAACCGGGGCAGGTCGCGGGAGGTCTCGCTCCAGCAGCTTTTCGAGGAGGCCGGTTCGTTCCGCACGCTCTCCGGAGAGCTGGCTACGCAGGACGTCGCGGTTCTCCGCCTCTGCCTGGCGATCCTTCAGCGTGCACTCGACGACGAGTATCCCGAGCGCGCGGACGACGTGCCCGAGGTCCTCGAGAGGCTGGACGACGAATGGGACTCGACGGTCGTCCCTGCCGTGCTGGGCTACCTGGAGAGCCACGCGAGCCGGTTCGATCTGTTCGACCCGTTCGCGCCCTTCTTCCAGGTCGCCGGAATGCACACCACGAAAGGCGAGTTCTCCGAGCTGAACAAGCTCATTCTCGACATGCCGGCAGGCAAGCCTTTTCTCACCTCGCGTTCGGCCACGGCCGCGCGTCTCATCACGCCCGCGGAGGCGGCTCGCTGGCTCGTGCACCTTCAGGCGTTCGATCCGTCCGGGATCAAGACCGGCGTCGTGGGGCACCCGCGCGCGAACGGCGGAAGGGTGTACCCGGAGGGCGTGGCCTGGACCGGCCAGCTGGGTCTCGTGCACCTGCTGGGTGGGACGATCCAGCAGACCCTCCTGCTGAACCTCTGGGCCGTGCGCCTCGATCCCGAGACCCGAGCTCGAGACCTGCCGCCCTGGGAGCGTCCGGTCGCCGCCCTGGAGCCGACGCCTGACCTTCTGCAGCGCCCGACCGGTCCGGTGGACCTCTACACGTGGCAGTCCCGCCGGGCCCTCCTGCGGGGCGGACCCGACGGGGTGACCGGGGTTCTGGTCACGTACGGTGACCGATTCCTGATCCAGGAGCGTCAAGGCGTGACCGATCTGGAGCCCATGTCGCTGTGGCGGTACTCCAAACCGCAGACAGCGAAGTACAAGTACTCGGTGCAGATGCCCCGTAAGCATCGAGAAGGGGTTGCGTTGTGGCGTGGCCTTGCCGCCGTCGTGCCTCGCGAGAACATGCGCGGCGCCGACGAGGATAAGCCAACTCTCCTCGTCGAGCATGCGGCGAGTCTGGTGGGGTCGGGGCTGCTTCCGGATCGGGTGGTGCGCTACCGAGCGGTGGGAGCGGTGTACGGGGCGCAGGAGTCAGTCATCGACGAGGTCGTCGAAGACTCTCTGGATCTGCCTGCCGCGGTGCTCGATCGCCAGGCGCATGCGCTGCGCGGCGTCGCACTCGACGCTGTCCATGCCGCGAACCAGGGCGTGATCGCGCTCGCGCGGCTGGCGCGTGGACTGGCGACGGCAGCCGGGGCCGGGCGTGACGAGGCCGTCGGCCCAGGCGAGCGCGCATTCGAGAGCGGATGGTCGGCGCTGGACGAGCCGTACCGGCGATGGCTGGTCGAGACGCTCGCGCACTCCGTCGACGAACCTCTCCTTGCGCAAGGCGCTTGGCACCGCCTTGCGTGGCAGACGCTCGCGGGGATCGGCCACACGCTTGTGGCGAGCGCACCCGACAAGGCCTGGCTCGGGTTCGGCGGTGCGGGCAAGCGTGACGACGTCGGAGCCGTCTACCGGCGGTTCCAACGCGGACTCGGCGCCGCGCTCCCTCATGCGTGGCCGGCGCGTGGCGAGACCTACGCACACGTCGGCTCAGCGCCCGCCCCACTACTCACCGAGGAGGAGTCGTGACCGAGAGAACGCCCGACGGCGTGACGCAGTCACCGAAGGGCGCTCGCCCCCCGCAGCCCACGCCCCGCCGCACAGCGCTCGGTCACGCGGTGGCCGACCGGACACGCCTTCTCCAGCGTCTCAGCAACGAGAACGTGCCGAGCGCCGTGGCGACACTCGCCGTGCTGCGACGTGCCGTCGGTGCCGAACCCGGCGCCGATCCGCAGGTCTGGAGCGACACGCTGGGCCTCGTCCCTGACAGTGCGTTCGACCCACGCAGCGACGAGCCGAGCGCAGCGGAGCTGGCCGCGCACCACGCCATGACCCTGTTCGCGCTGCACCGGCAGGGCCGGGTCGAAGGCGCACACGTCGACGGCACGGCGCCCGGGATCGCCTTCGCGCGTGCCGCGTGGGCGCGGCGGGGCCCCGACGGCGAGTCCGAGGGCGTGCGGCGCCGGTTCGACGCCATGGTCACGGCGCCGACCTCCGCGGAGTCGGCCGGCCATCTACGAGGACTTGTTCAGCTGCTGCGTGCTGAGGACATCGGCCTGGACTACGGACTGCTCGCCGAGGACCTCGCCGACCTCTGGTCGGTGCACGGACAGAACAGGACACGGCTTCGGTGGGCCCGGCAGTATCGCGCTGCCGCTGGGTTCGGCGAGATCACGCTCCCCGGCTCGACCGCCACCGGCGAGGACACCCCGACTGCTCTCTCGACCACCGCGACCAAGGAGTGACATGACCAGGACCTTCATCGACGTGCACATCCTGCAGACCGTTCCGCCGAGCTGTGTCAACCGCGACGACACAGGAAGCCCGAAGAGCGCGCGCTACGGCGGTGTGAAGCGCGCCCGCGTGTCCTCGCAGGCCTGGAAGCGAGCCACTCGGAAGGCGTTCGACGACCTGCTCGAGGCGAGTGATCTCGGGGTCCGCACCAAGAGAGTGGTGGACATGGTCACCGAGGACCTCGTCGCGTCGGGCGTCTCCTCGGAGGACGCGGAGCCCCTCGCGACCGCGGCCGTGCTGTCCTCCGGGCTCAAGCTGACCAAGGCCCGGAAGGGAACACGTCAGGAGACCGAGTTCCTCGTCCTGGTGTCCTGGCAGCAGGCGCAGGCTCTCGCCGGTCTCGCTCGCGCCGCACTCGAGTCGGCCGGCGGTGAGATCACCGGCGCTCTGGCCGACCTGAAGTCGGCCGAGGGGAAGCGTGCGGCCAAGAGGATCCTGCAGCAGGGCAACTCCCTCGACCTTGCTCTGTTCGGCCGCATGGTCGCCAACGACACCGACCTGAACGTGGACGCCACCTGCCAGGTGGCGCACGCCCTGTCGGTCCACGCTGCGGACTCGGAGTTCGACTACTTCACAGCGGTGGACGACCTGAAGGTCGGCGCCGATGACCCGGACGGAGCGGCCGACGCCGGGGCAGGAATGATCGGGACGGTCGAGTTCACGTCCGCGACGCTGTACCGGTACGCGAGCATCGACGCCGTGCATCTCGCGGAGGCGCTGGGCGACGCCGAGATGACAGAGCGCGGGATCGCCGCGTTCCTTCAGGCGTTCGTCACGTCGATGCCGACCGGGAAGATCAACACGTTCGGCAACCGGACGTTGCCCGAGGCGGTGGTCGTGAGCATCCGCGAAGACCAGCCTGTGTCGTACGTGGGCGCGTTCGAGACTCCGATCGAGTCGAGGACCGGCTACGTGGTGCCGGCCGCCGCGGCGTTGCGGGACTGGGCCACCGACACGTCCGAGGCCTACGGAGTCGATCCGGTGGCGACGTGGGTGGTCGGAGTGGGCGCGGCCGGGGACTCGCTGGCCGGGCTCGGCGAGCGACTTCCGTTCGCGCAGCTTCCGGACGCCGTCGCGCACGCTGCCGTCGCGCGGGTCAGGGAGTCCGTGTGACGACCCTCCTGCTCCGCCTCGCGGGGCCGCTCCAGGCATGGGGCACCTCGTCGAAGTTCGCGTACCGCTTCACCGACCCACAGCCGTCGAAGAGTGCAGTCCTCGGGCTGCTGGCCGCTGCGGACGGGCGACGACGCACGGACGACATCGAGGACCTGCTCGGGCTGAAGTTCGGCGTGCGTTGCGACCAGCCAGGAGCGGCGGTACGGGACTTTCAGACAGCACGCGCGTTCGACGAGAGCTACTCGCTCCCGCTCACCTACCGGTTCTACCTGGGTGACGCGGTGTTCGTCGCTGCTGTGGAGGGTCCCGACGCGCTCGTCCGACGGCTCGCCCAGGTCGTCAGGCAGCCCTCGTTCCCGCTCTACCTCGGTCGACGCTCGTGCCCGCCGAGCCGCCCGCTCGTGATCGGCACGACAGCGCTGCCGCTGCGGGAGGCGCTCGTCGCCGCGGAGTGGGAGGCGTCGCCGTGGTACCGCAGGAAGCTGCGCGACGGCGAGCACCGGGTCGAGATCGTGCGCGACGCCGAGGAGGGCGAGTCCGCCACAGGGTTCGTTGCCGACACCCCGGTCACGTACGACCCCAGCCACCGACGTTTCACCTCTCGCGCCGTCGTGCGCGAGTGGTGCGTTGCGGGTGGTGCGGACGGGGGCACGGCGCGGGCGGAGACTTCGCCTCCGGACGTCCACCCCGCGCCGAGCGCCCGGTCGGGTGGCCGGAGCAGTGAGCGGCGAGTCACCACCCACTCCCCTACGGACTGGTGGCTGCCGCGATGAGCACGTACTTCACCAGGATCGCCATCAACCCCCGTCGCCGCGGCTCCCACCGAGTCCTGGGCTCTCCACACTTCATGCACGGTGCCGTCGGAAGCTGCTTCGCGCCCACGGCACCTCCCGAGCGTCCGCTGTGGCGAGTCGACCGGACCACCCAGGGCGTGTTCCTCTACCTCGTGAGTGACGTCGCGCCGGACCCGACGTCGTTCGTCGAGGAGTACGGATGGCCGCTGGCGGGAGGGTGGGAGACTCGGGACTACGCTGTCGTGCTGGACGCCGTGCGGAACGGACGTCAGTTCGCCTTCCGGCTCACTGCGAATCCCGTGCACAACGTCCGGATGCCGGGTCGCTCGGGTGAGCCCGAGCCGCAGCGGACCACGCGGCTCTCCCACGTGACGGCGACCCAGCAGCTGAAATGGTTCACGGAGCGCGCGCAGGGTTGGGGCATCTCGGTCGGTGACGACGACGCGCCCTCGGTGGAGATCGTCGAGCGGGCCTTGCTCACATTCGGGCGTCAGGGACGCAAGGTGACGATTGGCACCGCCGTGTTCGAGGGTGAGCTCACGGTGACGGACGAGGGCGAGCTCCGTCGGCGACTGGTGACTGGCTTCGGCCACGCGAAGGCGTACGGGTGCGGGCTGCTGACGCTGGCTCCCTCCGACTCCCACCGTCCGTGACATGAACATTCCGGGCGCGCGGCCGCCGACGCCCCAGGAGCTCGTTCGCGTCGCGGAGCGCATCACGTTCTTGTACGTCGAGCACGCGCTGGTCAGTCGGAAGGACTCTGCGATCACGCTCACGAGCGATCACGGCGTCGTTCACGTGCCGGCAGCACAGCTGACGTGCCTGCTCATCGGGCCGGGATGTCGCGTCACACATCACGCGGTGATGCTCATCGCGGACTCGGGGACCAGCGCGGTGTGGGTGGGGGAGCGCGGTGTGCGGTTCTACGCAGCGGGGCGTGGGCTCACACGGTCGAGTCGAATGGTGGAGGCTCAGGCTCGTCTCGTGACGAACACCCGACTGCGCCTCGCCGTCGCTCGTCGGATGTACGAGATGCGCTTCCCGGACGAAGACGTCTCTCAGCTCACGATGCAGCAGCTCCGCGGACGTGAGGGGGCACGCGTGCGGCGCATCTACCGCCAGGAGTCTGTGCGCACCGGCGTGCCCTGGAACCGTCGCGACTACCGCCCCGATGACTTCGACGCCTCCGACGATGTGAACAAGGCTCTCTCGGCCGCCAACAGCGCGCTCTACGGCGTCGTGCACGCCGTGCTCGTCGCGCTGGGATGCGCTCCCGGCCTGGGGTTCGTGCACACGGGCGGTGACCTCGCGCTCGTCCACGATGTCGCGGATCTCTACAAGGCGGAAACGTCCATCCCCGTGGCTTTCGACGTCGTGGCAGCCCAGCCGAGCGACGTCGCCGCGCACGCTCGGCGATCCATGCGTGACGCGATGGTCGAGGCGAAGGTGCTCGAGCGGTGCGTTGCCGACGTTCGCCGGTTGATCCTGAGCGACGCTGAGGCGGCCATCGACGACGAGTGGCGCAACGTGGTGGCGCTGTGGGACGGGGGATCGGGAACGGTCAGCGGCGGCACGAACTATGGGCAGGGCATCGAGGACGAGCTGGTCGACTGGTGATCGTGCTGGTGCTCACCGCTGTCCCGCCTTCCTTGCGTGGCGTGCTCACCCGGTGGCTCATCGAGATCGCGCCCGGAGTCTTCGTGGGGAAGGTCTCCGCGAGGGTGCGCGACCTGCTGTGGGAGCGCGTCGTCGACGGCGTCGGGCGGGGAAGAGCGATCCTCGTTCACTCCGCGAGGAACGAGCAAGGCCTCGACTTCCGTGTCCACAACCACGAGTGGCACACGGTCGACTACGACGGGATCAGCCTGATGCTGCGGCCCCACGACGAACGGCGCGGGGCGGACGCCGCTAGATCGGGCCCTGCATCGCGAGCGTCGGTCCGCGTCGACTCTTCGGCTGCAGGGACCGCCCCCCGAAACTGGAGCTACGCCGAGCGGCGACTGCGGGGTCCGCGCGCTGGGAAGTGATCGCGCGCGGAGCGGCCGCGAAGTAAGGTCGCAGGTCAGCAAGTGTGCTCCCCGCGCGAGCGGGGATGGCCCCTCGCGGACCCCGTAGTCGACGTTGCCCCAGATGTGCTCCCCGCGCGAGCGGGGATGGCCCATCACATCCGCGCCAGCATCACCGCCGCACGCGGTGCTCCCCGCGCGAGCGGGGATGGCCCCCGATACGCGCCCAGCGTCGGCATCGGAGACCCGTGCTCCCCGCGCGAGCGGGGATGGCCCCATCTGAGCGGCCCGGATTGCGACCTTCGTCGCGTGCTCCCCGCGCGAGCGGGGATGGCCCGGTCGACGCGCTGGCGGCCCTGCGGAAGATGCGGTGCTCCCCGCGCGAGCGGGGATGGCCCCCAGGGCCGGTTCGACCACCCGCTCGACCCAGGGTGCTCCCCGCGCGAGCGGGGATGGCCCCCCTTCCGCGAAGGGTGAGGCAACTCCCCTTCCGTGCTCCCCGCGCGAGCGGGGATGGCCCCAGGTCCAGGAGTGCGTCGACGACGTCCGCGATGTGCTCCCCGCGCGAGCGGGGATGGCCCCTGCTGGTCGATCCGGGCGTACTCCTCGATCTCGTGCTCCCCGCGCGAGCGGGGATGGCCCTCAACCTCCCCTCAAGTACCCTCGGTCGTACGCGTGCTCCCCGCGCGAGCGGGGATGGCCCCGCGACCGGCAGGATCGTCCCGATGCACTCCCGGTGCTCCCCGCGCGAGCGGGGATGGCCCGTTCGCGAACGGCGCGACGATGCAGTTCAAGGCGTGCTCCCCGCGCGAGCGGGGATGGCCCCCGACCGGGGTCCACCCGTCCGCAGGGAAGGGCGTGCTCCCCGCGCGAGCGGGGATGGCCCCCTGCACCAGCCAGCGAGAACTCAGCAGGCTGAGTGCTCCCCGCGCGAGCGGGGATGGCCCCACCCTCTCGGTCAAGCACCGCGACGGGCAGTAGTGCTCCCCGCGCGAGCGGGGATGGCCCCTTCTCCGTCCCCGGGCCGGGCCTGGGAAAAGGGTGCTCCCCGCGCGAGCGGGGATGGCCCGGCCGCCGGCGTGAGCCAGCGCGACCTCTCCGAGTGCTCCCCGCGCGAGCGGGGATGGCCCCCCACATTGCCTCCACGCCGGCGTGCCTTGCTGGTGCTCCCCGCGCGAGCGGGGATGGCCCCCAGTACAGGCAACCGGCCATGACGACCGTGAAGTGCTCCCCGCGCGAGCGGGGATGGCCCCGTAGCGGCCCGGCCGCTCGGTGTCTCCCGAACGTGCTCCCCGCGCGAGCGGGGATGGCCCTGTGGAGCGGGTGGAGGCGTCGGGGCAGGGGTGGTGCTCCCCGCGCGAGCGGGGATGGCCCCTCGAGTCGGGGATCGGCCGGGTGAACCCGCGGGTGCTCCCCGCGCGAGCGGGGATGGCCCGCCGCCGATGATCGCGGAGGTCGTCTCCGACGCGTGCTCCCCGCGCGAGCGGGGATGGCCCGTGGCGGGGTCCTCGACCGGCTCCACCCACCACGTGCTCCCCGCGCGAGCGGGGATGGCCCCATCCGCCTCATCGACGCCTGGTGGGCCGCGCGGTGCTCCCCGCGCGAGCGGGGATGGCCCGGCGTTCGCTGTAGTGCCAGCCGGGGGCACGATGTGCTCCCCGCGCGAGCGGGGATGGCCCCTCCTCGAGGTACCGGGGGCGGCCCATGCCCTGGTGCTCCCCGCGCGAGCGGGGATGGCCCCCACCGAGGGGTCGACAGCGGTCAGCAAGGGGCGTGCTCCCCGCGCGAGCGGGGATGGCCCCTGCAACGGACAGACGTGCATCTGCACGTTCCGGTGCTCCCCGCGCGAGCGGGGATGGCCCCGACTCCGTCGAGCTCGACAAGTCCTTCACCGAGTGCTCCCCGCGCGAGCGGGGATGGCCCCAGGTAGATGTCGGTGAGGTCGGTGAGCGTGGTGTGCTCCCCGCGCGAGCGGGGATGGCCCCAACGAGTACGCGATGACCGTCACCGACGTGTGGTGCTCCCCGCGCGAGCGGGGATGGCCCCCGCCGCCGACCAGGGACGTCTTGAACTCGTCGGTGCTCCCCGCGCGAGCGGGGATGGCCCCCAGCCGGCCACGACGGAGATGCCGTCGAAGGCGTGCTCCCCGCGCGAGCGGGGATGGCCCCCGTATGCCTACACAGGTGGTTGTTTGGCCATTGTGCTCCCCGCGCGAGCGGGGATGGCCCCGGGGTATGGGACGCCTCGCCGCTGGTGACGCTGGTGCTCCCCGCGCGAGCGGGGATGGCCCCGGGCTGCCTGTCCGCTCAGGGAAGCCGGAGGAGTGCTCCCCGCGCGAGCGGGGATGGCCCCGCCGTGAGCACGAGGCGATGAACCGCGACCCAGTGCTCCCCGCGCGAGCGGGGATGGCCCGGCGTGCGCGGCAACGAAGTCGGAGGTCACGAAGTGCTCCCCGCGCGAGCGGGGATGGCCCCCGACTCCCAGAAGGATACGAATAGCAGAGGGGGTGCTCCCCGCGCGAGCGGGGATGGCCCCCGGTGCGCGAGACCCTGCACCCACGCCCAGCCGTGCTCCCCGCGCGAGCGGGGATGGCCCGTACGTCCGCTCGCGCGCCTTCCGCGCCTCCGAGTGCTCCCCGCGCGAGCGGGGATGGCCCCGGCCCAGCTCTGCCACCGTCGGGTCATCCCTGGTGCTCCCCGCGCGAGCGGGGATGGCCCGCGGGGTCATGAGACGAGGCCTTCGAGGTCGAGGTGCTCCCCGCGCGAGCGGGGATGGCCCCGGCTTCGGCAGGTACAGGAGCGCCGTCAGCACGTGCTCCCCGCGCGAGCGGGGATGGCCCGGCCGTGACCGCCGCCTCTAGGTACGGGTGCCAGTGCTCCCCGCGCGAGCGGGGATGGCCCCTCACCGAGCAGCTCGGGCTGCCCGTCGACCTGGTGCTCCCCGCGCGAGCGGGGATGGCCCTCGTCTCCGACGTGAACCTGTCGGGCGCCGTACGTGCTCCCCGCGCGAGCGGGGATGGCCCCGACTTCAGTGAAGGACTGACAAAAGTAAATGAGTGCTCCCCCGCGCGAGCGGGGATGGCCCCCATGTGGCTACGGATGAGAGTCCGTATCGTCAGTGCTCCCCGCGCGAGCGGGGATGGCCCCCGTCCCAGTAGTCGAGAATGTCAGACGTGTAGGTGCTCCCCGCGCGAGCGGGGATGGCCCCCGTCGCCAGGGACTGATTCCGTGACGCGCCGTGTGCTCCCCGCGCGAGCGGGGATGGCCCCCCTCGAAAGCTCGACCCATGAAAGGAGACACCGTGCTCCCCGCGCGAGCGGGGATGGCCCTCCAACCCAACCAGCACAATCCCTACCCCCGGAGTGCTCCCCGCGCGAGCGGGGATGGCCCGCCGCCCGCGGACCTGTCGTACGGCAACAAGCGGTGCTCCCCGCGCGAGCGGGGATGGCCCCCAGCCGCGCTCTCGGCGCAACGTGGATCTGCGGTGCTCCCCGCGCGAGCGGGGATGGCCCGCGGGCCCTGGACGTCCTCGACAGCCAGGACGCGTGCTCCCCGCGCGAGCGGGGATGGCCCCTCGCTCACCCATGCGGTGCGGGCGCCGGGCCAGTGCTCCCCGCGCGAGCGGGGATGGCCCCGGCCGCGCCCCCTTCACCCTCGCCGACATCCGGTGCTCCCCGCGCGAGCGGGGATGGCCCCGAGGCGGTAGGTGCCGCGCTCTCCGGTGGGGGGTGCTCCCCGCGCGAGCGGGGATGGCCCGGAGGACCCCATGGCCACCACCTCCCAGCGAGCGTGCTCCCCGCGCGAGCGGGGATGGCCCTCAATCCCTCGCTCGGACTTCTGGGCATCGTGCGTGCTCCGGCCCGTGGCGGGGTCCTCGACCGGCTCCACCCACCACGTGCTCCCCGCGCGAGCGGGGATGGCCCCATCCGCCTCATCGACGCCTGGTGGGCCGCGCGGTGCTCCCCGCGCGAGCGGGGATGGCCCGGCGTTCGCTGTAGTGCCAGCCGGGGGCACGATGTGCTCCCCGCGCGAGCGGGGATGGCCCCTCCTCGAGGTACCGGGGGCGGCCCATGCCCTGGTGCTCCCCGCGCGAGCGGGGATGGCCCCCACCGAGGGGTCGACAGCGGTCAGCAAGGGGCGTGCTCCCCGCGCGAGCGGGGATGGCCCCTGCAACGGACAGACGTGCATCTGCACGTTCCGGTGCTCCCCGCGCGAGCGGGGATGGCCCCGACTCCGTCGAGCTCGACAAGTCCTTCACCGAGTGCTCCCCGCGCGAGCGGGGATGGCCCCAGGTAGATGTCGGTGAGGTCGGTGAGCGTGGTGTGCTCCCCGCGCGAGCGGGGATGGCCCCAACGAGTACGCGATGACCGTCACCGACGTGTGGTGCTCCCCGCGCGAGCGGGGATGGCCCCCGCCGCCGACCAGGGACGTCTTGAACTCGTCGGTGCTCCCCGCGCGAGCGGGGATGGCCCCCAGCCGGCCACGACGGAGATGCCGTCGAAGGCGTGCTCCCCGCGCGAGCGGGGATGGCCCCCGTATGCCTACACAGGTGGTTGTTTGGCCATTGTGCTCCCCGCGCGAGCGGGGATGGCCCCGGGGTATGGGACGCCTCGCCGCTGGTGACGCTGGTGCTCCCCGCGCGAGCGGGGATGGCCCCGGGCTGCCTGTCCGCTCAGGGAAGCCGGAGGAGTGCTCCCCGCGCGAGCGGGGATGGCCCCGCCGTGAGCACGAGGCGATGAACCGCGACCCAGTGCTCCCCGCGCGAGCGGGGATGGCCCGGCGTGCGCGGCAACGAAGTCGGAGGTCACGAAGTGCTCCCCGCGCGAGCGGGGATGGCCCCCGACTCCCAGAAGGATACGAATAGCAGAGGGGGTGCTCCCCGCGCGAGCGGGGATGGCCCCCGGTGCGCGAGACCCTGCACCCACGCCCAGCCGTGCTCCCCGCGCGAGCGGGGATGGCCCGTACGTCCGCTCGCGCGCCTTCCGCGCCTCCGAGTGCTCCCCGCGCGAGCGGGGATGGCCCCGGCCCAGCTCTGCCACCGTCGGGTCATCCCTGGTGCTCCCCGCGCGAGCGGGGATGGCCCGCGGGGTCATGAGACGAGGCCTTCGAGGTCGAGGTGCTCCCCGCGCGAGCGGGGATGGCCCCGGCTTCGGCAGGTACAGGAGCGCCGTCAGCACGTGCTCCCCGCGCGAGCGGGGATGGCCCGGCCGTGACCGCCGCCTCTAGGTACGGGTGCCAGTGCTCCCCGCGCGAGCGGGGATGGCCCCTCACCGAGCAGCTCGGGCTGCCCGTCGACCTGGTGCTCCCCGCGCGAGCGGGGATGGCCCTCGTCTCCGACGTGAACCTGTCGGGCGCCGTACGTGCTCCCCGCGCGAGCGGGGATGGCCCCGACTTCAGTGAAGGACTGACAAAAGTAAATGAGTGCTCCCGCGCGAGCGGGGATGGCCCCCATGTGGCTACGGATGAGAGTCCGTATCGTCAGTGCTCCCCGCGCGAGCGGGGATGGCCCCCGTCCCAGTAGTCGAGAATGTCAGACGTGTAGGTGCTCCCCGCGCGAGCGGGGATGGCCCCCGTCGCCAGGGACTGATTCCGTGACGCGCCGTGTGCTCCCCGCGCGAGCGGGGATGGCCCCCCTCGAAAGCTCGACCCATGAAAGGAGACACCGTGCTCCCCGCGCGAGCGGGGATGGCCCTCCAACCCAACCAGCACAATCCCTACCCCCGGAGTGCTCCCCGCGCGAGCGGGGATGGCCCGCCGCCCGCGGACCTGTCGTACGGCAACAAGCGGTGCTCCCCGCGCGAGCGGGGATGGCCCCCAGCCGCGCTCTCGGCGCAACGTGGATCTGCGGTGCTCCCCGCGCGAGCGGGGATGGCCCGCGGGCCCTGGACGTCCTCGACAGCCAGGACGCGTGCTCCCCGCGCGAGCGGGGATGGCCCCTCGCTCACCCATGCGGTGCGGGCGCCGGGCCAGTGCTCCCCGCGCGAGCGGGGATGGCCCCGGCCGCGCCCCCTTCACCCTCGCCGACATCCGGTGCTCCCCGCGCGAGCGGGGATGGCCCCGAGGCGGTAGGTGCCGCGCTCTCCGGTGGGGGGTGCTCCCCGCGCGAGCGGGGATGGCCCGGAGGACCCCATGGCCACCACCTCCCAGCGAGCGTGCTCCCCGCGCGAGCGGGGATGGCCCTCAATCCCTCGCTCGGACTTCTGGGCATCGTGCGTGCTCCCCGCGCGAGCGGGGATGGCCCCGCGTCGGATGCGGCGCTGCGGGCGCGTGGCACGTGCTCCCCGCGCGAGCGGGGATGGCCCCGCGTCGGATGCGGCGCTACGGGCGCGGGGTACGTGCTCCCCGCGCGAGCGGGGATGGCCCCGAAGCCGACCCACAGGCAGGCGGCGCCCCATCGTGCTCCCCGCGCGAGCGGGGATGGCCCCCACGGCTCGCCGTGCTCGTCGGTCTCGACGCGGTGCTCCCCGCGCGAGCGGGGATGGCCCGCCCAAGGCCCGCCGTGGCCGTGTAGGCATCGCGTGCTCCCCGCGCGAGCGGGGATGGCCCCCGCTCGGGCCGCTCCCCGGGAACCGTGGATGCGTGCTCCCCGCGCGAGCGGGGATGGCCCCGGGCCAGCCGTCTGCGACACCTGGCTACTGGCGTGCTCCCCGCGCGAGCGGGGATGGCCCGGCGTGGGCGCAGATCGCGACCCTCGGGGGGACGTGCTCCCCGCGCGAGCGGGGATGGCCCCTCCTTCAGGGCGTCCGCCGCGAGGTCCGTGTTGTGCTCCCCGCGCGAGCGGGGATGCCCCCCCGGGCACGCTCGCTTCTCCGAAGGCGTCGATGTGCTCCCCGCGCGAGCGGGGATGGCCCGGCGACGGGCATCGGTCCGGCCGATCCCCACACGTGCTCCCCGCGCGAGCGGGGATGGCCCCCGCCGACACCGACTGCTGTGCGCTCGCCGTGTGTGCTCCCCGCGCGAGCGGGGATGGCCCCTCGGCGTCGAACACCTTGGGCCCATCCACCGCCGTGCTCCCCGCGCGAGCGGGGATGGCCCGCAGATCGCGAACGCGGCGCTCGCCCTCGAGGAGTGCTCCCCGCGCGAGCGGGGATGGCCCCGCGCCCACGATCACTGGCCCGACCGGTGCTCAGTGCTCCCCGCGCGAGCGGGGATGGCCCGACTCCGGAGCGTCGCGCGTCGTCGTTAATCTTGTGCTCCCCGCGCGAGCGGGGATGGCCCGTCGCCTCGTCGGATGCGCTGGGCGAGCGCCTCGTGCTCCCCGCGCGAGCGGGGATGGCCCGCCTCGCTCATCAGCCTGGCCAAGGGCGGTCGGGTGCTCCCCGCGCGAGCGGGGATGCCCCCCCCCCGGAACGCCAACGGGCACCGTCGCCGCGAGTGCTCCCCGCGCGAGCGGGGATGGCCCCCAGTTCGTTGACGACGCGCTGATCTACACGTCGTGCTCCCCGCGCGAGCGGGGATGGCCCCGCGAACGACGCGCTACCCGCCGAGTTCCCGACGGCTCCCCGCGCGAGCGGGGATGGCCCCGCCCACCCCGCCATCCCCGAGCGGCGACGACCGTGCTCCCCGCGCGAGCGGGGATGGCCCGATCGGCCACACCGCGAAGGCACCCCCACGACGGTGCTCCCCGCGCGAGCGGGGATGGCCCCCCCGCGAGCGCGAGCGCGACGACCGCGAACACGTGCTCCCCGCGCGAGCGGGGATGGCCCTCGCGTGGGGGTCTCCCGGGTGTGCCTCCTCGAGTGCTCCCCGCGCGAGCGGGGATGGCCCGTTCGCGCCGAGCGCCCGGTTCGCGTCCGCCGTGTGCTCCCCGCGCGAGCGGGGATGGCCCGATCGACGCCTCCACAGCCGGGGCAGGAGCGGGGTGCTCCCCGCGCGAGCGGGGATGGCCCCCAGCTCGTCGCGCGCCGATGGCGACCCCACCGGTGCTCCCCGCGCGAGCGGGGATGGCCCGCCGACTCGACGTACCTCCAGCAGAAGGTGACGGTGCTCCCCGCGCGAGCGGGGATGGCCCCGTTTCCTCGGGGGGCGCGGGTCCCGCGCTGGCGTGCTCCCCGCGCGAGCGGGGATGGCCCCCCTTCCTAGAACCCTTCCCGGAACCCTTCCGCGTGCTCCCCGCGCGAGCGGGGATGGCCCTGGTGGACGCGGCCGCCACGTCACAGAGTGGCGGTGCTCCCCGCGCGAGCGGGGATGGCCCTGGTGGACGCGGCCGCCACGTCACAGAGTGGCGGTGCTCCCCGCGCGAGCGGGGATGGCCCGTCGTCGTCGGCCGCGAGCTCGGGGATCGTCGCGTGCTCCCCGCGCGAGCGGGGATGGCCCCGGGACCATCGGCATGTGCCCGTCGCGCACAGCGTGCTCCCCGCGCGAGCGGGGATGGCCCGCGTCGCGGCCGTCAGCCGCTCCGAAGGGTGCTGTGCTCCCCGCGCGAGCGGGGATGGCCCGGGTGAGGCAACTCCCCTTCCCCCTTCCCCTTAGTGCTCCCCGCGCGAGCGGGGATGGCCCGCCGTGTGCGTCGTGCGGGCACGGGAAGTCGATGTGCTCCCCGCGCGAGCGGGGATGGCCCGCCTGCATCGGCCATCGACCCCGCGCCCTACCTGTGCTCCCCGCGCGAGCGGGGATGGCCCTCGGCCGATGTCGGGTCAGGATGCGTGGATCGCGTGCTCCCCGCGCGAGCGGGGATGGCCCCCGCCACGGGGAGCCCGCTTACGGCACAGGCTCGTGCTCCCCGCGCGAGCGGGGATGGCCCCAGCAGCGCACCAGCGAGAGCGCGCGCCACCAGGTGCTCCCCGCGCGAGTGGGGATGGCCCTTGGATCGCCCGCCACATGTTCACGAGCCACCCGTGCTCCCCGCGCGAGCGGGGATGGCCCGGCTGTGACGGCGCTGTCGGCGCGTTGCACGTTGTGCTCCCCGCGCGAGCGGGGATGGCCCCAGGTCTGTCGGTCCGTCCGACCCGCCCCACCGGTGCTCCCCGCGCGAGCGGGGATGGCCCGACCTCACGCAGGTCATCGACGACGACCTCGCCGTGCTCCCCGCGCGAGCGGGGATGGCCCGACCTCGACCGGAGTGCATCGCGAGTGCCGCACGTGCTCCCCGCGCGAGCGGGGATGGCCCGTACGTGAGTTGCTGCACGGAAGTGAGCGAGAGGTGCTCCCCGCGCGAGCGGGGATGGCCCCCTCGACCCCTCCATCGTCTCCACCACCGTCAGGTGCTCCCCGCGCGAGCGGGGATGGCCCCGATGCGCCGGCGAGCAGGCGCACGAGCCGCGGCGTGCTCCCCGCGCGAGCGGGGATGGCCCCCAGCCATGAGTGTCCTCCTCAGGACGAGAGTGGTGCTCCCCGCGCGAGCGGGGATGGCCCGGTTGGCAGGACGACGAGGAGGAGACCACCGATGTGCTCCCCCCGCGCGAGCGGGGATGGCCCGACCTGCGCAGTCCGCACCGCGCCCTTCTTGCGGTGCTCCCCGCGCGAGCGGGGATGGCCCGGTCACCAACGGCGATGTGACCGTGTGGCTGCCGTGCTCCCCGCGCGAGCGGGGATGGCCCTAGAACTTCATGGCAGACGTCACCCCCCACCGCTACGGTTCGCACATGGTGCTCCCCGCGCGAGCGGGGATGGCCCTGCCCCCTCAGGCGCCTTCGGGCGTCGAGGAGGGTGCTCCCCGCGCGAGCGGGGATGGCCCCCCGAGGCCTCCCCCAGCCCCCTGGACCTGGCGGTGCTCCCCGCGCGAGCGGGGATGGCCCGGGCGCGCCGGCTCGCGGGCCGGAGGAGATGGCGTGCTCCCCGCGCGAGCGGGGATGGCCCCAGCTGGGCGTCGGTGCGCGCGTCGAGCCACGACGTGCTCCCCGCGCGAGCGGGGATGGCCCCCCGGCCGCGCTCGTCTCGCTCGCGTCGGTCGCGTGCTCCCCGCGCGAGCGGGGATGGCCCCTCGGCAAGTTGACCGTGAACTGGACGAAGCCGGTGCTCCCCGCGCGAGCGGGGATGGCCCGCCCGGTGACCCGGTTGATGAACTCGCAGCCCGGTGCTCCCCGCGCGAGCGGGGATGGCCCCTCGGTGCGGCACGGACTGCGGGACGCCCTCGCGTGCTCCCCGCGCGAGCGGGGATGGCCCCGGCTCGAGCTCGCGTGCCAACGCCAACGACAGGTGCTCCCCGCGCGAGCGGGGATGGCCCGCAGATCGCGAACGCGGCGCTCGCCCTCGAGGAGTGCTCCCCGCGCGAGCGGGGATGGCCCGCCGCAGCGCGTGCCGCTGCTCGTCACGCGAGGGTGCTCCCCGCGCGAGCGGGGATGGCCCTGAGCGCGCGGGCGCTCGTGGTCGAGCTCGGCGGTGCTCCCCGCGCGAGCGGGGATGGCCCCGAAGGGACCAGCCATGCACCTCACCGCCCGCGGTGCTCCCCGCGCGAGCGGGGATGGCCCGCGCGTCACCCTCTACTGCGACCCCGCCGTGAAGTGCTCCCCGCGCGAGCGGGGATGGCCCCGCCTGGCACAGCGGCATCGCACCCGCGGCACCGTGCTCCCCGCGCGAGCGGGGATGGCCCGCCCGAGCGCGCCTTCTTCCACGCCTGCCGCACGCGCTCCCCGCGCGAGCGGGGATGGCCCGAAGAAGTCCGACGCGGCGGCTTGGGTGGCCTGGTGCTCCCCGCGCGAGCGGGGATGGCCCCGCGCGCATCGCACGCGACCTCGACCTCGACCCGTGCTCCCCGCGCGAGCGGGGATGGCCCGGCGACCCGCGAGGCGCCGACGTGATGGCCGCGGTGCTCCCCGCGCGAGCGGGGATGGCCCCGCGGCCTGCCGCTCGTCGGCGTCGTCGGGGTCGTGCTCCCCGCGCGAGCGGGGATGGCCCCCGCCCGACGGGGCCGCCGGGCGAGCCCATGCCGTGCTCCCCGCGCGAGCGGGGATGGCCCCAGCGCTGCCGCGATCCGCGGCACTGTGACCGCGTGCTCCCCGCGCGAGCGGGGATGGCCCCCTCGGCCTGTACGTGTGGTGGAAGCAGTCGACGTGCTCCCCGCGCGAGCGGGGATGGCCCCGGCGCGGACCCGCATTTCGACGGCATCCAGACGTGCTCCCCGCGCGAGCGGGGATGGCCCCATCGTGAGGTCCTTCGCGCACACCACGAGCAGGTGCTCCCCGCGCGAGCGGGGATGGCCCGAGCGCCGGGTACTCGGTGGACGTGTCGAGCAGGTGCTCCCCGCGCGAGCGGGGATGGCCCCGACGCGTCCAAGATGGAGACGGCCCAGCGGAAGTGCTCCCCGCGCGAGCGGGGATGGCCCCGCCGCCGCCAGCGCGCCCTTCATCCCGTCAGCGGTGCTCCCCGCGCGAGCGGGGATGGCCCCCGCTCGCGCCCACCTGCCCCCGCGCCGCCTGGGTGCTCCCCGCGCGAGCGGGGATGGCCCGCCCACTGCCTGGCTGCCGTCTGCGCGGCCAGCGTGCTCCCCGCGCGAGCGGGGATGGCCCCGACCTCGCGGTGGAGTACGTGCCGCAGGCGGAGTGCTCCCCGCGCGAGCGGGGATGACCCCTGGTCGCCGACGGCGGTGATCAAGTTGTGCGTGTGCTCCCCGCGCGAGCGGGGATGGCCCTTCGGGTCCGCGCCGTTGATGTACGGGCCGTGGAGTGCTCCCCGCGCGAGCGGGGATGGCCCCGAGACGGCAACGGGCGCGGCGGACACGATGCGGTGCTCCCCGCGCGAGCGGGGATGGCCCCAGCGACCGCCCGAGGGATGGGTGGTCGGACGCGTGCTCCCCGCGCGAGCGGGGATGGCCCCACCCCGGTCGTCTACTCGGTGACGACCGGTGGGTGCTCCCCGCGCGAGCGGGGATGGCCCCTCTTTGAGCGCGTCCGCTACCAGGTCCGTGTTGTGCTCCCCGCGCGAGCGGGGATGGCCCCCACACCACCGACGCATCCACGCTGGAGGTGACGTGCTCCCCGCGCGAGCGGGGATGGCCCCGCCTCATCGGCCGACTTCGCCACCCCCGAGCGGTGCTCCCCGCGCGAGCGGGGATGGCCCCTCATTCAGCCGGGCTCGCGCGTCCTCGATGCCGTGCTCCCCGCGCGAGCGGGGATGGCCCCCGCGGCAGCTTCATGCCGTCCAACATCTCCCCGGTGCTCCCCGCGCGAGCGGGGATGGCCCGCCCTGTACTCGGCCGACGTGGCCGAGCTGGACGTGCTCCCCGCGCGAGCGGGGATGGCCCCTTCGGCCCGCCGCCACCTGGGTGCTGGTAGTCGGTGCTCCCCGCGCGAGCGGGGATGGCCCCGCGGACGTCACGTAGCCGCCAGCGAGCGGGTAGTGCTCCCCGCGCGAGCGGGGATGGCCCGTACCAGATCACGTCTTATCGTCCTCCTCACCCGTGCTCCCCGCGCGAGCGGGGATGGCCCCTGGGCGCCGACGGCGGTGATCAGGTTGTGCGTGTGCTCCCCGCGCGAGCGGGGATGGCCCTCGTGTCCGCCGCCGGCGACGTCGCGTCCGTCGGTGCTCCCCGCGCGAGCGGGGATGGCCCCTTCTCGAACTCCGTGTCGTTCTGGTCCAGATCGTGCTCCCCGCGCGAGCGGGGATGGCCCTCCGCAGAGCCGATCGACGTGAGCACGGACGCGGTGCTCCCCGCGCGAGCGGGGATGGCCCTCCGCAGAGCCGATCGACGTGAGCACGGACGCGGTGCTCCCCGCGCGAGCGGGGATGGCCCGAAGGCCCCGTGGCAGCGACTCGCGGCCAGGGCGTGCTCCCCGCGCGAGCGGGGATGGCCCCACGGTCTTGAGGCTGGCGTTCAGGCTGCGCCGGTGCTCCCCGCGCGAGCGGGGATGGCCCCACCACCGGCCCCTACGCCTGGTCAGGGTCCTAGTGCTCCCCGCGCGAGCGGGGATGGCCCCGGCTTCGGTGACGCGGGGATCACCCATCCGACGTGCTCCCCGCGCGAGCGGGGATGGCCCCCTCGGCCTGTACGCGTGGTGGAAGCAGTCGACGTGCTCCCCGCGCGAGCGGGGATGGCCCCTGGTCGCCGACGGCGGTGATCAGGTTGTGCGTGTGCTCCCCGCGCGAGCGGGGATGGCCCCTTCTTCCACGGCCCGTACATCAACGGCGCGGAGTGCTCCCCGCGCGAGCGGGGATGGCCCCCGGCGGGGAGCGCACCGTGGCCGTCCTCGGAGGTGCTCCCCGCGCGAGCGGGGATGGCCCGTCGACGCGGGCGTGCACCGGCAGTGGGATCGGGTGCTCCCCGCGCGAGCGGGGATGGCCCGCTCCCGACGGCGGTCGCGACGGTCGTGCCGACGTGCTCCCCGCGCGAGCGGGGATGGCCCGTCCCGCGCCAGCGGGCTGGACTGCTCCGGCCTATGCTTCCCGCGCGAGCGGGGATGGCCCCTCGTCGCCCTGCGCGAGCACCCGCAGCACGCGGTGCTCCCCGCGCGAGCGGGGATGGCCCGCTCCCGACGGCGGTCGCGACGGTCGTGCCGACGTGCTCCCCGCGCGAGCGGGGATGGCCCGTCCCGCGCCAGCGGGCTGGACTGCTCCGGCCTATGCTTCCCGCGCGAGCGGGGATGGCCCCGGTGAGTGCCCGAACGGAAGCATCAGCAGCGCGTGCTCCCCGCGCGAGCGGGGATGGCCCCGGTGAGTGCCCGAACGGAAGCATCAGCAGCGCGTGCTCCCCGCGCGAGCGGGGATGGCCCCAGGTTCGGGGAGAGCGCGAACCGTTGGGAGGGCGTGCTCCCCGCGCGAGCAGGGATGGTCCCCGGCGAGGCGTCACCGCCGGTGTCAAACCCGGGGCTTGACACCGCACACCACGCGGCTGCGGCCGCCGACACGCCCCCCTCGCGCCGCCAGCCCCCCGGCCCCGCCTACTCGACCACGACGACGGGCGAGCTGACCTCGATCGCTCCTTCGCCGTCGGGCACGAGGTTGACGCCGAAGAGCGTCGCGGAACCCGACCGGTGGTGCCGCGCGAGCGCGCGCAGCGGCTGGCGCCCGCGCGCGAGGGTCTCGGGGTCGACGGTCGTCAGCGCGCATCGCGTGCACGGCCCGATCACGCGCATCGGCACGCCGCCGATCACGATCCGCCGCCACGACTCCTCTGCGAACGGCGCGAGCTCGCGGTCGGAGCCCGAGACCACCACGTTCGGCCGGAACCGCCGCATCGGCACGGGCACACGATCCGCGTCGGAGCCGCGCTCGTCCGCCGCGATCCACTCGTTCACCCGCGCCAGCGACGCCGTGCTCGTCAGCAGGATTGGGTACGCGTCCGCGTACGCGGTGTGGTCCGAGGCGCCGACCGCCCGCCACGTCGGGTCCGGGCAGTGCACGAGCCGCACGCCCTCACGCCGCAGCACCTCCCCGAACCACGCGGCGGCCGCGTCGCCCGCGTCGACGCCGAGCGCCGGCGCGTCCCACACCGTCACCTCGCGCGCGTCTCCCTCGGGACGCCCGACGGCGAGCGTCGCCATCCCCGGCGCGCTCAGCTCGAGCGCATCGTCCGGCGCGAGGGCGGCGTGCACGAGCAGCAGGCGCGAGTCGGTCCGGGACGTGATCTGGGCGCCGTCCGGGTCGACCACCATCCACCGCCGGTCACCGACGAGGCCGGCTCGTTCGACGACGGCGGAGCGCAGGTCGTGCGGCGCGGTGCTCTTCACGGGGTAGCGGTGGAGGGAGGCGACGTGCACGGCCGCGACGCTACCGGCCGTTCACCGCCCGCCCCGAGAGCTCTCAGGAGTCGGCGGACCGGAAGCGCTGCTGCGCGCCCTGCTTCGTGAGGCCGTAGACCTCACCGATCGTGCGCCACGTGGTGCCCTCCTTGCGGAGGCTGCGCACGAGGTCGATCTCGAGCTTCTCGAACTGCTCCCGCGCGGCGCGGGCGGCGGCGAGGCGCGCCAGCGGGTCCTTGATCGAGCTGACGGACTCGGCAGCGCGATCGAGACGCTGGGTGTGCTTGCTGGCCACGGCGCAATCCTAGGTCAAGGAAACGTTGACGCGGGCGTCGGCGCTCACCACTGGACGGGGGCGAGCGGGACGAGCCCGGGTGAGTCGGGGTGCACGATAGCGAGCGCGAGGTGCAGCAGCACGCCGAGCGCGAGGCCGAGGCCGATCCACAGCGCGACCCGCGCCCACGGGCGGTGCGCCACGAGCCCGGTCAGGCCGGTGACGACGACTCCCGCGGCCGCGAGCCAGACCACCCAGCCCGCCGACGCCACGAACTCCCCGACGACGAGCGCGAGCGCCGCCCAGAGCCAGTGCCACGCGCCGCGCCGCAGCACCGGCGCGGCGGGCGCCCTGTGCTGGGTCGGCTGGCGGGTCGGCTGGCGGGTCGGCTGGTGGGCGTGCGGTGCGGAGTGGTGCGGTGCGGTACGAGGCGCGGGACGGGGACGAGGCGCGAGCGGGCGTGCCGCCGCAGGGGCGCGTCGGTGCGACCGGTGCTCGGGGGGAGTGCGATGCCCTGGGGTCCGGCCGGTCTCGCCTGCGAGTGCCACGCATCACCTCGCTGTCTCACGGGGATCTCACGTCGATGTGGGTCCGTCGCAAGTGTTACCGAACCGTGATCTGGCGTCCAGCAAGCGGGCGTGGCGCGGCGTGTCGGCGCGCCACGCGCCGCGTCGCGACATCGAGGTCGCGACGTCGCGACTCAGCCGCGGCGCGCGCCGGCCGCCTTGAACAGCTCCGCGAGCGCGTGCCGGGTGTGCCGGAAGTCGGACTCGTGCTGCACGTCGTCGGTGGTCGCCACGAACGAGGTGGACTCGCCGTCGGTGTCCTGCACGCTGATCGTCGCCGACCAGCCCCACGTCTTCTCGCCCGCGTCCCGCTTGAGCACGAGCGAGGTGTGCGTGCTCGCCGCGTGGTCGACCCGCCAGTCCGAGGCCGTGGCGGCCGTGCGCAGGCGCGCGAGCGCCGCGGCGGGGGCGGCCGGGATCGTGTAGTGCACCGTGGGCATCAGGGTCCTCCTGCGTCGTCTCGTGGGTCCGCCTCGACGCTAGTCCGCGCGAAGGCTGCCCACCATCGGTACGGCTCCACGTCGGCGTCTCGTCGGCTCCTCGCCCGCTTCTCGTGGGCCCGCCCCGCGCGTTACGTTCGGCTCGTGTCGACCCTCATCGCGCCGTCGCCCACCGCCGAGGTGAGGACCGTCGACCCGACGCTCACGCCCTCGCCCTTGCCCTCGGCGACGGACCAGACCTCGGCACCGACCGACGAGCCGACCACGGCGTCGCCCACCCCGTCCGCACCCGCCACCGCAACCACCGCGGGGGAGGACGCCACCGACCAGGCGCCGAGCGAGGGCACCGGCGCCCCGTCGACGCCGAGCACCACCGACGGCGGGGAGCTGCCGACGACGCAGGGCGGCACCACGACAACGATCGTGTGGGAGCAGCGGCCGGCCGTCGAGACGTCCCAGGTCTCGGGCCTGGCGTTCGGGGTGGCCGTCGCGGCGCTGCTCGTGGTGGCCGTCGTGCTCGCGCTGCTGCGCCGTCGCGAGCTCGCGCAGGAGGGGGCGGCCGGGCGGGCGACCGGCGTGCCGGCACCCGCGGCCCCGGAGACCGCGCCGGGCACCCCGGCCGACCCGGCGACGGCCGTGACAGCGGTCCTCGCGGGTGACGCGCTCGCCGCCACGCCGACCGGCGCCGCCACGCCGACCGGCGCCGCCGCGCCGACCGGCGCCCCCACGGCGGCGACCCCACCGCCGGGGACCACGCCGCCCGCGCACGACCCGGCCTCCGAGGTCGCATTCCTCGTCCTGCTCGGCGAGGCGCTCATCGACTGTGCGAGCCCGATCGCCGAGGTCCAGCGCGTCCTCGTCGACGTCGCCGAGGTGCACGGGTTCCCCGAGGCCGAGATCATCGCGCTGCCGACCGCGGTGCTCGTGACGCTTCCCGGCACGTCGGCGCAGACGGCCGCGGCGACGGCGGGCGGGCGGTCGTTCCGGCTCGACCAGGTCGAGGACGTCGTCACGCTGGCCGAGGCCGCGCGCACGGGTGAGATCGGGACGGCGGAGGCCACGGCGCGGCTGCGGATGATCGGCCTCGCGCCGGCGCCGTACTCCGAGCCCGTGCTGGTGGCGGGCTATGCCGTCTACAGCGTGGGGCTGTCGCTCATCCTCGGCGGCGGCTGTCTCGATCTCCTGGTCGTGGCCGGCCTCGGCGTGCTGGTTGCGCTCGTGCGCCGGCTCACGAGCGCCCGCCAGACCTACTTCGAGGCGCTCGTGGTGCTCAGCTGCGCGTTCGGGACGTCGGTGGTCTCGCTCGGGCTCGCGCGACTCGACGTCGGCGTCGCGGTGCTGCCCACGCTCGTGCCGCCGATCGTGATGTTCCTGCCCGGCGCGCTGCTCACCACGGGCGTCATCGACCTCGCCACGCGGCAGATGATCGCGGGCGCGGCGCGCCTGGCGGCGGGTGCGATGCAGACGGTGCTGCTCGCCGTCGGGGTCGCGGCGGCCGCCTCGCTCGTCGGGGTGAGAGCGACCGTGCTCGACGAGGAGCCGCACGGCGTCGGCGTGCTGGGACCGTGGCTCGGCGTCGTGCTGTTCACCGCGGGCGTCGGGCTCTACCACTGCGTGCGGCGCAGTGCCCTGCCGTGGGTCCTGCTCGTGGTGACCGTGGCCTACGCCGGCCAGGTGGTGGGCGGGCTGCTCTTCGGCGGCGTGGTGTCCGCGCTCGTCGGCGCCATGGCGATGACGCCGGTGGCGCTCTACGCCGCGTCGGTCCGCGGCGGCCCGCCCGCGCTCGTGTCGTTCCTGCCCGGGTTCTGGGTGCTCGTGCCGGGGGCGCTCGCGCTGGTCGGCCTCACGGAGACCTTCACCACCTCGACCGGCGGCGCGACCTCGCTCCTCACCGCGGGCGCCACGATGGTCGCGGTGTCCCTCGGCGTGCTCGTGGGGCTCGCGCTGCACGCGCTCGGCGTCGCGGGGGCGGACCGGCTCCGGCGCCCGACGGCGTAGCGCGCCTCCCGCTTTCAGCGCGCTCAACCGCCGTGCCGCGCGAGGTGCGCGTCGATCTCGCCGCGCGTGGGCGCCGTCGCCGGGCCGCGCCGGCTCGCGGTGAGCGCCCCGGCGACGTTCGCCCGCCGGACGGCCTCGGGCAGCGGCGTCCCGCGCAGCACCTCCGCCGCGAGCACGCCGGTGTGCGCGTCGCCGGCCCCGGTGCTGTCGACGGTCGTGACGGCAGGTGCCGGCACCGTGTGCGCCGACGTCCCGGTGTCGAGCACGCACCCGGCCGCGCCTCGACGACGCAGCACCGTCGCCTCGGGCCGCACGAGGTGGCGCACGGCGGCGGCGCCGCCCAGCAGGCGCGTCTCGCGCTCGTTCAGCGTCAGCACGTCGGCGCGATGCGCGACGGCGAGCAGCAGGTCGCGGTCGATCTCGCCGACGAGCGGGCCGGGATCCAGCAGCACGCACGCGTCTGGCACGGCGGTCACCCAGGCGGCGAGCGCGCGCCCGCCCGGGTTGACCAGGTCGTAGCCCGAGACGACCATGACGTCCTTGCGGTGCACCCGGACGGCCGCCAGCATGCCCGGGGTGAGGTGGGCCTCGAGGCCGGGGGCCGTGAGAAAGGTGCGCTCGCCGTCGGGCTCGGTGATGGTGACGCACAGGCCCGTGTCGGTGGCGCCGTTGGCGTCAGCCGGCCCGGGCGCCTCCGGCGTGAGGAGCACGGCGACGCCCTCCCGGGCGAGGCAGCGGGCCGCGAGCGTGCCGTAGGGCCCCGGGCCCACGAGCCCGACGAGGGCGGCCGCGACGTCCTGGCGCGCGGCGGCCGCAACCACCGTGAAGCCGCCCCCGGGCGTCGGCGCGCCCGCCACGCCGAGCACGTCGCCGCCCCGCTCGGGCAGGTGCGGCGCCGCGAACGGCAGGTCGACGAGCACCGACACCGTCGACAGCACGCGTGCCGTCACCGGGCCGTCCCGCCGAGGCGCAGGGCGAGGAGGTCGTCCGCGAGGGCCGTCAGGCCGGTCCCGGGGTCGGCGAGCGCGGGGTTCGCCGCCAGCAGCTGCCGCGTGGCGTCGGCCGGGAACGCGTCCGCGCCGTGCAGGGCTCCCGCGATCGCGCCGGCCATCGCGGCGATCGTGTCGCTGTCCCCGCCCAGGCTCGCGGCGGCCCGGACCGTGAGCCACGGGTCGTCGGGGGTGAGGGCGAGCACGGCGAACGCGGCGGGCACCGCCTCCTGCGTGGCGACCCCCGTTCCCACGAGCTCGTCGACCAGCTCGAGTCCGCCGTCGAGCCGGTGCTCGGCGACCACGTCGAGCGCCCAGCCGATCCGGGCCGCGACGTCCGCGCCGCCGACGTGGTGGCCGAGCGTGGCGCCGAGGTGCGCCGCCTCGATCGCGAGGTCGGTCGCCTCGGCGAGGTCCGCGCCGTCGATCGCGGCGCTCACCGCGGCGGCGACGGCGGCCGCCCCGGCGACGGCGATCCCCGTGTCGTGCGTGACGCGGCCCGCTTGGTGCACGCCGTGGACGAACGCGTCGAGCTGACCGAGGGGGTGTGCGATCCCGAACGGCGCGATCCGCATCGCGGCGCCGTCGGTGTCGCCCCAGCGCCCGGAGGTCCCGACGGGGGCGCCGGCCGCGACGGCGTCGAGCGCCCGGCGCGTGCTCGGGCCGAGGAGGTCGAGCGATCCGGCGGCGCGCATCGCGTCCTCCCAGGCGAGCAGGTCGGCCGCGAGCCGGTGCTGGTCGACCTCGCCGCGCCCCGCGAGCAGCAGCCGGGCCAGGAGAAGCGCCTGATCCGTGTCGTCGGTGACCCGGCCGGCGGGCAGGCCGGCGGCAATCTCGTGGTCGGCGGGCGCGGGGTGCAGCTGCGTGAGGAGCGGGCCGTAGCGGGCGCGGACCTCCTGGAACGGCAGTCCCTGGGTCGGCATCCCGAGCGCGTCGCCGAGCGCGAGGCCCAGCAGCGCACCGCGTGCGCGCTGGTCGGTCTGCGGGGGCGACGGCGCCATTCCCGAGAGGCTACGCGCGTCGCCTCGTGCGAGCCACGGCCGGTGTGGAGCGCGCGGTCTCAGGCGATGAGTGGGGGCGCCTGCGCGGGAGCGCCGGCGCCACGCCCGCCGCCCGCTGCGCCGCCGGCGGCGCCCGCGACGCCCCCGGCTGCGCCGCCCGCGACGACCTCCGCGTACGCCTCGACCAGCAGCCGCACGGTCGCCGCGGGGTCGGCCACGTCGGCCGTCAGCGGCAGCCGGATCCGGTCCCGCGCCGACCCGTCGGACGTGAACCGCGGCCCGGCGGCCAGCGCCACACCGCGCCGCAGCGCGGCCTCGGCCAGCTCGAGCCCCACGGGATCGGGCAGCCCGACCCAGAGGGCGAGCCCGCCCCGCGGCGTTCGCGCCGTCCAGCCCGGAGCGTGCGCCGCGAGCGCGGCGAGCCAGCCGTCCCGCAGGGTGCGCAGCCCGGCCAGGCGCGCCGTGAGCAGCGGTCCGGGCCCGTCGCCGGCGAGCAGCTCGGCCTCGAGGAACTCGGTCCCGATCAGCTGGTCGAGCGCCGAGGCGCCGAGATCGAGCGTGAGCCGCGCGGCCTGCAGCGCGGCGACCTGCGCCGTCGGGCAGCGCACCCAGCCCACCCGCACGCCGCCCCAGAGCGGCTTCGAGAGGCTGCCCACGGAGTACGCCCCGGGCAGGTGGGCCGCGAAGGGGGCCGGCGGCTCGCCGTCGTGCGCGGCGTCGAGCACGAGCTCGGCGAGCGACTCGTCCACGAGCGCGGTGCCGCCCGCCGCGGCGATCCCGGCCGCCAGCGCGGCGCGCGAGCCGTCCGGCAGCACGTGCCCGGTGGGGTTGTGGTGGTCCGGCACGAGGTAGGCCAGCCGCGGTCGAGCCGCGCGCAGGGCGGCGAGCGCGACGTCGAGGTCGAGCCCGTCGCGCGGCCCCACCGGCACGGGCAGGAGACGCGCGCCGGTCGCGCGGAGCGCGCCGACCGCGCTCGGGTACGTCGGGTTCTCCACCAGCGCGCGGTCGCCGCGGCGCAGCACGGTGCGGGCCACGAGCGCGATGCCCGCGAGCGCACCCGAGGTGACGACGAGCTGGTCCGGGTCGGTCGGCAGCCCGCGCGCCGCGTACCGTGCGGCGATCGCGGCGCGCAGCGCGGGCAGGCCGACCGGCTCGTAGCCGGGGCCGCGCAGCAGGGCGGGAAGCCGGGCGACCGCGCGCTCGACGAGCGCCTGCGTGCCGGGCACGCACGTCGCGGCCGCCGCCGTGAGGTCGAGCGCCACGCCCTCCTGCGGCACGAGCGCACCCGGCAGCACCTCGCGCCGTCCCGGCAGCGCGAGGAACGTGCCCGAGCCCACCCGCGGGTGCGCCCAGCCGGCCGCCGTGAGCTCCGCGTACGCGCGAGTCACCGTGGTCCGGGACAGCCCGAGCGCGACGGCGAGCTCCCGTTCGCTCGGCAGCCTCACCTGGGGTGGGAGTCGCCCGTCGACGGCGAGCGTCCGGATCGCGGCCGCGAGCGCGGCGTAGGCGGGGCGGGTGCTCGGCTCGCCCACGAGCGCGGCGAGCCGACCGGCGGTCACGGGCAAGGCGTCGCGCAGGGGGTCCGTCACGGGGGTCACGTGGTCCACGGGGCCACTTCATCGCAAGTGGCTATCGAAAGCAAGGCCAATCCGGTGCAGGATGTCCCGGTGAGAACGGTCCTCGCCCTCGTCCGCCACCCGGTCGACCAGCTGCGCGAGCCCGGCCTGGGCCGCCGCCTGCCGCAGCTGCTCGCCGGGCTCGTGCTCTACGGGTTCTCGATGGCGATGATGGTGCGCGCGGGTCTCGGCCTGGACCCGTGGGACGTGCTGCACCAGGGCGTCGCGCGGCGCACGGGGCTGTCGTTCGGGACCGTCGTGATCCTGGTCGGGGCCGCGGTGCTGCTGGCCTGGATCCCGCTGCGGCAACGGGTCGGCGTCGGGACGCTGTGCAACGTCGTCGTGATCGGGGTGGCCGCCGACGCCGGGCTCGCGGTGCTGCCCCCGGCCACGGGCTGGGCGGCGCGGATCGTGCTGCTGGTGCTCGGCGTCGTGCTCAACGCGCTGGCGGGCGCGCTCTACGTGGGCGCGCACCTCGGTCCGGGACCGCGCGACGGGCTCTGGGTCGCGATCGCGGCGCGCAGCGGCTGGAGCGTGCGCGCGGTGCGCACCGTGATCGAGGTGAGCGTGCTCGCGATCGGGTTCGTGCTCGGTGGGAGTGTGGGCGTGGGCACCGTGCTCTACGCGCTGGCGATCGGTCCGCTCGTGCAGCTGTTCCTGCCGCTGGTGAGCGCGCGTCGGTCGGCCGGCTCGAGGGACTAGCCCTCGCCGACCTCGTCGACCCCGGGCGTCCACGACACCCCGGGCACGCCCCAGCCGCGCTTCTTGCTGATCTTCTGGCAGATCTGCCGTTCCTTGCGAGTGAGGCGGTCGGTGTAGAGCACGCCGTCGAGATGGTCGAACTCGTGCTGCAGGATGCGCGCGCGCCAGCCGGTGACCTCCAGGCGCACGTCCGCGCCCTCGAGGTCGGTGCCGGTCACCACGACGTGGTCGGAGCGCCGCAGGGGGAAGCGCTCGCCGGGGAACGAGAGGCACCCCTCGGCCTCCTCCTCCTCGTCGGGCTCGCCCGGCGCCGGCGGCGTCATCCACAGCTCGGGGTTGATGACCACGCCGCGCCACGGGCGGTCGGAGTCGTCGACGTAGGCGTAGGTGAACAGCCGCAGCCCGACGCCGACCTGGGGCGCCGCGAGCCCGACGCCGGGGGCCGCGTCCATCGTCTCGACCATGTCCGCGACCAGCGTGCGCAGCTCGTCGGTGATCTCGCCGACGGGGGCGGCGGGGGTGTGCAGGACGGGGTCGCCGGACACGACGATGGGGAGGATGGCCACGGAACGAGCCTAGTTGGCGGCCGCCTCGCGTCGGCTCGGACGGCTGCGAGCGCTGGGGACGGGCGGCCCGGCATCCGTGGCCCGTCAATGGCGACAGTTGCGGAGCCATACGCTCCGGAGACGTCGCCATTGATGGGCGCGGGGTACCCGGGGTGGGTGGGACGGCCACCTGTCGAGACAGTCGGTTGTCCACTGCGCGACGGCGTGCACGCCGTCGCACCGGCATCCACAGTCGTCCGACCGTCGACGACGCCACGGCGTGAGTCTGGTGGCATGTCGCTGCCGTACGAGACGTTCCCGCACCTGACCGACGACGACCTCGCCGAGGTCGAGCGCATCCAGGGTCGTGTCCTCGCGATGGGTCAGCTCGTGCGGGCCGGGCGGTCCGAGCGCTACGGACGCTCACGGGTCGAGAGCGGACGGTGGCAGCAGCTCTACCGCGGCACGTACGTCACGCACGCCGGTCCGGTCTCCTTCGAGACACGGTGCTGGGCGGCGCTGCTCGCCGTCGGACCCGGCTCGACCCTGGCGGGAGAGACGGCCGCCTACCTGCAGCGACTGCAGACCGTACCGCCCGCGGAGATAGAGGTCGTCGTCCCGCGCTCGCGCCGCGCGCGGGGACGCCTGCCCGGCGTACGGGTTCGCAGCACGCGCGCCCGCGTTCGCGCGGTGGACGTCCCGCCGCGCACGCCGATCGCCGTGACGACGCTCGACCTGGTCGGGCGGGCAAGCAGCACCGACGAGGTCGTCTCGACCGTCACCGCCGCCGTGCGAAGGCAGGGCGGGCAGCTCGCGTTGCGCAACGAGCTCGAGCGGAGACACCGGACTCGCCATCGCGACCTGCTCACCGATCTGCTCTCGCCCGCCGCAGAAGGGATCGAGTCCGCTCTCGAGCATCGGTTCGATCGCGACGTGCTCCGCGCTCATGGGCTGCCCCGGATGACTCGCCAGCAGCGGCAGGTCGTGCAGGGGGTGCTCATCCGAGCGGACGTCGTCAGCGAGGAGTTCGCTGTGCGATTCGAGCTCGACGGTCGACTGCACCGTGACAAGACCGACGCAGACGTCTGGCGCGACAACGCCGTGGTTCTCGAGCGGGGCGAGCGGACCCTGCGATATCGCTGGCGACACATCGCGGGGACGCCGTGCCGCACCGCGCGTCAGGTGGAGCGGGCGCTGCAGAAGGGCGGCTGGGCCGGGCGGCTTCGTGCGTGCGGCGAGGCGTGTTCGACGTGACGGCTTGGGCTTGGGTCTGGTGGGCGTCGGGGGTCGACGTCGGTCGTCGCCACCGTTGGTGACGCTCTCGGAGCGTATGGCTCCGCAACCGTCGCCAACAGCGGTGCACGGCAGGATGGCGGGGACGGGCGGCGCGCACGGCAGGGAGGGCGGGCGGCGAGCCGCCTGCTACAGCACGTCCTTGGCGGTGAGCGTCCGGAACGCCACGAAGCCCGGCAGGATCGGCACCCAGAACGTCGCGAGGCGGTAGAGCAGGACCGCCGCGAACGCCGTCGCCGACGGAATGCCGATGGCCGTGAGCGCGGCGGTCAGCACGGCCTCGACGGCGCCGATCCCGCCCGGCGTCGGGGCCGCGTTGGCCACGGCGCCGGCCGTGAGCGAGACCAGCACGGTCGCCACGAAGCTCGCCGAGTGGTCGAAGGCCTGGAGTGCGAACCAGAGCGCGACGCCGTACCCGAGGGGGAGCAGCACCACCCCACCGAGCAGCTCGGCGAGCTTCGCGGGGCTCGAGACGACGGGCCGCATCGCCTCGGCGGCCTCCCGGACCGCCGGGACCACGGTCTTGCGCAGCAGCTCGCGGATCTTCGGGATCGTGAACGCGCCGCCCGCCAGGGCGAGCACGCCGACCCCGATGAGGATGAGCACGTGCGCGGGCGGCAGCTTGTCGAGCTCGTCCGCCAGCACCCCGGTCGAGCCCGCCCAGAACGCGAACACGACGAGCAGCGCGATGTGGGCGATCCCGACCGCAGCCTCCTTCGCGGCGCTCGCGGACACCGCGACCGGCGTGGGGTAGCCGCGCTTCTGCAGGAAGCGCACGTTGAGCGCCACGGTGCTCACCCCGGGCGGGGAGAACGTCGCGACGAACGAGCCGGCGAGCGCGACGGCGGCCGCCTCGCCCACCGGGACGCGCCCCGGGGTACCGCCCGCGAGGCCGAGCGCGGCGCCCACGTAGGTGGCCGCCGAGGCCAGCAGGAGCGGTCCGATCCAGGTCCAGTCCGCGTCCTGGACCGAGCTCACCATCGTGGACACGTTGGCCAGCTGCGGGGCGAGCACGTAGATGGCGACGGCGAGCGCGAGCGCCATCACGAGCGTGCGCGGCTTGAACCGCTCGACCGCGACCGGCGTCGGTACCTCGACCCCCGCCGCGCGGGCCGCCTCCGCCACGAGCGGCGCGAGGGCGTCGGGCACCTTCTTCACGGCCGCGCGCGTGCGAGGCGTGAGCGCGGCGGGCACGATCCGCTCGACGGCGGCCACCAGCCGGTCGGTGCCGAGCACCTCCAGCGCGGGGGCGACGGCGCGCTCGGCCCCGACGAGCGCGTAGGTCGAGGCAAGCAGCTCGGCGTCGTCGCCCGCGAGCGGCGCGTCCGCGACCCCGGCCTCGCCCCGGGTGAGGTTCGTGATCCAGACCTGGCCATCGCCGTCGAGCACGAGGTGGCGGACAGTGAGGTCGCGGTGGGCGATCCGGACCTCGTGCAGCCGGCGCACCTCGTGCCACGCGGAGGCGAGCACGTCGTGCGTCAGCGCGTCGGCCGGCACCTCGTCCAGGGGCGTGGCGTCCAGACGCTCGACGGCGAGGATCGCCTCCCCGAGCGGCGCCGTCGCGACGGCGAGCACGGCCGGCACGTGCACGCCGCGGTCGGCGGCGAGCATCGCCACCATGGCCTCGGCGGACACCGCGCGCGACGGCGAGGCGTGCGCCGTCTCGTCGCCCGTGTCGCGCAGGCGGATGCGCCGGAAGGCGCGGTCGAGCGTGTCGGTGCGCCACGCGCGGTCGTCGACCACCCGAACGAGGATCCCGTGGCCGGTCCTGGCCGATCGCACGGGGACGCCCCACTCGTCGTTGTGGCCGAGCGGCTCGACATCCGTGACGGGCAGGTCGACCGCGGCGAGGGCGGCCGCGAGGCCCGAGGGCGTCAGCTCGCGCACACTGCGCCCCATGGCGAGCAGGACGAGCGTGCCGACGAGGCCGCCGACGCCGATCGCGAGCACGACGTCGAGCGGTGCGTCCGGCGCGGAGAGCGTGCGCAGGAGCGCCAACGCCACGAGGGCGGACCAGAGAATCCGTTGCCACGCGCCGCGGGCGACCGGGCGGAGGGTCGCGGTGAGGGCCGCGACCGACGCGATGAGCAGCGACGAGGGGACGTGGCTGACGGTCGCGACCGGCGCGAGCGAGGAGCCGTCCGCGTGCTCGAAGTCGAGCCGGCTCACCCCGAGGAACGCGGCGTTCGCCACGACGGCCGCGACGGCGCCGCGCACCACCAGGCCCGGTCGGCGCAGGACGAGGAGTGCCACGGGCGTCGCGACGAGGCCGACGAGGAACGCCGTCTGGAGCGAGAGGAGGGCGATCTCGATGACCGTGTGCGGCACGCCGTCGAGCAGCGCGCGCAGGTCCTCGTCAATGGCCTGGGTGGTGCGCCGCGCGACGCTCGCGAGCAGCAGCCCGACGCCCGCGATGACCGCGAAGGTGACCAGGGCGCTGGTCTCCTGCCACCAGGCGCGGCGGGTGACCGCGCGGTAGGAGTCCTCGGGCATGACGCCGAACGTACCGTCGCCGAGCGAGTCGGATCACGACGCCGGGCGGGTATCACGCCCGAGGCGCGGGCCTCACCTGTGGCATCCGGGTAACTGCCCGGGACCGACAGGCAAAGGAGCTCACCATGGCCAGCGCGTACGACCTCATCCACGCGATCACCCGCAACGACAAGGCGGCGTTCATCATCGCGATCGACCCGCGGGCGGCGGACGCCCTCATCCCGAAGCACGGCTTCGCGCAGCGTGCGGGCAGCAGGGTCGCCCTCAACCCGCAGCCGCTGCCGCCGGCGGAGCTGTCGCTCGGCGCGGCGCTGCTGTACGAGGTGACCCGGGCGGCGATCGCCGGCGCGGGCAGCGAGGACGCGGGTGCCGCGGCCAGGCTCGTCTCGTTCGAGATCGACGACTGGTGCGGCACCGGGTGGCCGCGCAAGTGGCCGAAGCCCAAGAGCAAGCTCGACGTGCTCGACGTCTTCCTCGGTGCCGCGATCGCCGCGGACGACCTCGCCGGCCGGTACGAGGGCCCGCTCGGCGAGGCGCTCGCGGGCGCCGCCAAGCAGCTCGCCGACCAGGCGATCGGCTGAGCGGAGCGCGTTCGGCTGGCCCGGCGTCGGGCACTGGGCCACACTGGCCTGCGTGTCCGACGCCGCGGTCAGCCTGCTCGTGCTTGCCGTCTCGCTGGCGCTCTTCATCTGGAACAGGCTCCCGGTCGGTCTCGTCGCGATCATCACGGCGGTGCTGCTGTACCTCACGGGCCAGGTCACGGCCGGTGAGGCCGTCGCGGGGTTCGGCGACCCGGTCGTCGTCTTCATCGCGACCCTGTTCGTGGTCAGCGAGGGCCTGGACTCCTCCGGCGTGACGGCGTGGGCCGGCCAGCAGCTCGTCCGGCGCTCCGGCCGCTCGCACTCCCGCCTGCTGGTCGCCGCCATGGCGGTGACGGCGCTGCTCGCGGCCGTCGTGACGCCGAACGGCGCGGCCGCCGCCGTGCTGCCGGTCGTCGTCCTCGCGGCCCGCCGCGCCGGCCTGCTGCCCGCGCACCTGCTCATGCCGGTCGCGTTCGCCGCGAGCGCCGGGGCGCTGCTGCTGCTGTCGGGCAGCCCGGTGAACGTCATCGTCTCCGGGGAGCTGCGCGAGCTCACCGGTGAGCCGTTCGGGTACGCCGAGTTCGCCGTCGTCGGCCTTCCGCTCGTCCTCGTGACGATCGTGGTCGCGGTGCTCGGACGGCGCCTCGTCCCCGCGCGTCAGCCCGCCGAGGCGGTCCCCGACCTTTCCGACCACCCCGCCACGATCCTGGGCCACTATCGCCTGACCGAGGGCACCTATCGCCTGCGCGTGCCGGTCGCCGGCGACGCGATCGGCTTCACCCCCCGCGGTCTCCTGCGCCTCGTCGAGGGCGCGTCCGGCGTTCGGCTCCTCGGGGTGCAGGGCGGCGACGCCTTCCCGACCAAGGAGCGCCGGACGCTGTACGCGGAGGACGTGCTCGTCGTCGCCGGCTCGCACGACGGCGTGGCCGCCGTCGTGCGGGAGTGCGGTCTCGAGGTGGTGAGCCGGCCGAGCACGCGCGACCTCGCGACCCTGCACGGGCGCGACCACGGGCTCGCCGAGGTGGTCGTGCCGCCGCGGTCTCGGCTCGAGGGCGAGCTCATGTTTCCCGGCATCGTGCTCGGCGGCGTCGAGGTGCTGGCGGTGAGCCGCCTGGGGGAGGAGCTCGGCCTCGCGCGCACGGAGCTCGCCGTCGGCGACATGCTGCTCGTGCGCGGGCGCTGGGCGGACGTCGAGGCGCTCGCGGAGAACCCGGACCTGCTCGTCGTCGACGACCCCGAGGCGGTGCGTCGCCAGAGCGTGCCCCTGGGCGCGACGGCGTGGCGTGCGCTCGGCGCGCTCGCCGTCACCGTCGCGCTGCTCGCCAGCGGGTTCGCCACCCCGGCGATCGCGGGGCTCGTGGGCGCCGGTCTCATGGTCGCGCTGCGCGTGGTGACGCCGCAGCACGCCTACCGCGCGGTCTCGTGGCAGACCGTGGTCCTGATCGGCGGACTCATCCCGCTCTCGACGGCGATCGCGTCCTCCGGCGCCGCCGACCTCGTCGCGAAGGGTCTGCTGTCCCTGGTCTCGGGCGCGGACGTGCGGGTGCTGCTCGCCGCGATCTTCGTGCTCACCCTCGTGCTCGGCCAGGTGGTGAGCAACGCGGCCACCGTGCTCATCGTGGTGCCGATCGCGGTGGCCGTCGCGAGCGACGCCGGGATCTCCCTGGCGCCGGTGCTCATGCTCGTCGCGGTGGCAGGCGCGACGTCGTTCCTCACCCCGATCGCGACGCCCGCCAACCTCATCGTGATGGGCCCCGCGGGGTACCGGTTCGCGGACTACTGGCGACTCGGACTGGCGCTCTCGGTGGCGTGGTTCGTCGTCGCGATCGTGCTGATCCCGATCGTCTGGGTGCCGTAGGCCGTCTCGCTCCCGCTCCGCGCCGCGCGAACGTACGATCGACGCCGCACGGGACCCCGACGACGGGAGCTGGACGATGACGCCACCGAGCGAGCGCGGCACCGACCCGGCCCTGCGCGGCCACGCCGACCGCGTCGAGCAGAACATCGACGACGCCGACGTCACCGGCCTGCGCGTCAGCGACCCGGCGACGCACGCGGCGGGCCTGCCCGGCGTCGGGCACGCGATGCAGATCGCGCTCACCCAGATGGGGCCGGTCCGCACGGGCCGCACGCTCCTGCGCATCAACCAGACGCACGGCTTCGACTGCCCGGGCTGCGCGTGGCCCGAGGCCCGCCACCGCGGTCCGGTGGAGTTCTGCGAGAACGGGGCCAAGGCCGTCGCGGAGGAGGCCACCCGACGTCGCGTGACCCCGGAGTTCTTCGCGCGGCACTCGATCGCGGAGCTCGCCACCTGGGACGACTACGCGCTGGGCCAGCAGGGCCGACTCGTGCACCCGATGGTGCTCGAGGAGGGCGAGGAGCACTACCGCCCGATCAGCTGGGGGCGCGCGCTCGACCTGATCGCGGAGGAGCTCCGGGGACTGGACTCACCGGACGAAGCCATCTTCTACACCTCGGGCCGCACGTCCAACGAGGCGGCGTTCGCCTACCAGCTCCTCGTCCGCGGCTTCGGCACGAACAACCTGCCGGACTGCTCGAACATGTGCCACGAGTCCAGCGGTGCCGCGCTGACGGACACGATCGGCATCGGCAAGGGCAGCGTCCACCTCTCCGACATCGCCGAGGCTGACCTCATCCTCATCGCCGGGCAGAACCCCGGCACCAACCACCCGCGCATGCTCATCGCGCTCGAGGCCGCGAAGAAGGCCGGCGCGTCGATCGTGGCGATCAACCCGCTGCGCGAGGCCGGCCTCCTGCACTTCGACAACCCGCAGGAGCCCGCGGGCCTCGTGGGCCGGGGCACCGACCTCGCCGACGACTACCTGCAGATCCGCCTCGGCGGCGACCAGGCGCTCTTCCAGGCGCTCGGCGCGCTGCTCCTGCGGGCGCACGCCGAGCGCACAGCGCGCGGGGAGCCCGGCGTGCTCGACGAGGAGTTCCTCGCCACGCGCACCGAGGGGTTCGAGGAGTACGCGGGCCACCTCGCCGCGCTCGACTGGGGCGAGGTCGCGACCGCGACGGGACTGGAACGCGCGCAGATCGAGGCGCTCGCGGACCGCCTGATCGCCTCGCGCGCCACGATCGTGTGCTGGGCGATGGGCCTCACGCAGCACAAGCACGCGGTGCGCACGCTCAAGGACATCGTCAACGTGCTGCTCCTGCAGGGCAACATCGGCCGCCGCGGCGCGGGCGTGTGCCCCGTCCGCGGCCACTCCAACGTGCAGGGCGACCGCACGATGGGCATCTTCGAGCGGATGCCCGGGCGCTTCCACGACGCGCTCGACGCCGAGTTCGCCTTCACCTCCCCGCGCCTGTTCGGCTTCGACACGGTCGCCGCGATCGAGGCGATGCGCGACGGTCGCGCCCACGTCTTCCTCGGCCTCGGCGGCAACTTCCTGCGCGCCACCCCCGACTCCGCCGTCACCGAGGACGCGCTGCGCAACACCCGGCTCTCGGTCCAGATCTCCACGAAGCTCAACCGGTCGCACGTCGTGACAGGCCGCCGCGCGCTCATCCTCCCGACGCTGGGCCGCACCGAGCGCGACGAGCGCGGCACCGGACCGCAGCGCGTGAGCGTCGAGGACTCGATGAGCGCGGTCCACGCCTCGACCGGCCGGCTCGAGCCGGCCAGCCGCTACCTGCGCAGCGAGGTCGCGATCGTCTGCGGCCTCGCCCGCCGCCTGCTCACGGACGACGGCGGAGCTCCCCTTCGAGGCGCCCCGCACGTGGACTGGGACGCCTGGGCGGAGGACTACCGCCTCATCCGCGCGTCGATCGAGCGCGTCGTGCCCGGGTTCGACGACTACGAGTCACGGCTGGACCAGCCCGGCGGGTTCGTCCTGCCGCACCCGCCGCGCGACACCCGCACCTTCGCCACGCCCACGGGACGCGCCCTGCTCACGGTGAACCCGCTGGAGTACCCCGTGGTGCCCGACGGCGCGCTGCTCTTGCAGACCATCCGCACCCACGATCAGTTCAACACCACGATCTACGGCCCGGACGACCGCTACCGCGGCATCCGCGGCGGCCGGCGCGTCGTGCTCGTCAACCCGGCCGACCTCGCCGAGCGCGGGATGTCCGACGGCGAGCTCGTCGACCTCGTCGGCGTGCACCCCGACGGGCGCGAGCGTCGTGCGGAGGCGTTCCGCGCCGTCGCGTACGACACCCCGCGCGGGTGCGCGGCGTCGTACTTCCCCGAGACCAACGTGCTGGTCCCGCTCGACTCCTACGCGGACGTCTCGCGTACGCCGACCTCGAAGTCGGTGGTCATCCGGCTCGAGCCCGCGCGCACGGCGTCCTGAGTCGTCAGGTGGGCCGTCAGCCGAACGGCCCGCCGACGATGTTCTTCTCGATGCCGCGGATGATGTCCGTGCCGTCGGAGGCGCGCAGCTCGGAGTACCACGCGGCCGTCGCGTCGGGGTCCTTGCCGTGCGTGACGTCGCACCGACCCCGTGCGCGGAGCACGAGCTCGGCCGTGCGGGGTGCCCGGCGCGCCTCGTAGCGCCGCAGCGCGTCCTCGACGCCGAGCGTGTTCGTGGCGAGCTGCCACGAGAGCTCGACCGCGTCCTCGAAGGCGGCGCAGCCGCCCTGGCCGATGTCCGGCGTCGTGGAGTGCCCGGCGTCGCCGAGCAGCGCCACGCGGCCCTTGGTCCACGTGAAGAACGGCTCGATGTCGTGGATCTCGACGCGGTTGGTGCGCTCGACGTCGATCGCGGCCATGAGTGCTTGGACCGGCGGCGCCCAGCCGGCGAAGTAGCCGGTGAGCTCCTCACGCAGCGTGGCGCGCTCGGACGGCAGCCCGACGGGCAGCACGACGTCGAGGAAGAAGTAGAACCGCTCGTCCGCCACGGGCATGACCGAGACCCGCATGCCGTTGCCCACCCACTGCGACCACTGGTCGGCCGGCCCGATCTCGGGCAGCGCGGGAACGAGGCCGTTGTAGTTGACGTAACCGGAGTAGCGCCGCGTCGTCGGACCGCCGAGGACGTACTGGCGGATCTTCGAGTGCGCGCCGTCGGCCCCGATGAGGAGGTCGCCGTGCACCTCGGTGCCGTCGGCGAGGTGGGCGGCCACGCCGTCGTCGTCCTGGGTCACGTCGACGACCTCAGTGCCGAGGCGGATCGAGTCGGCGCCGACGGCGTCCATCAGCATGCGCTGCAGGTCACCGCGCGCGACGGGGTAGGGCCGCTGCCCGACGTGCTCGACGAGCGGGGCGAGCGAGAACTGCGTCATCGTCGCGCCGGTGAACGCGTCGTAGTAGGCCATCGACGCCATGTCACCGCCGAGCTTCGCGACCTGCTCGCCCACCCCGAGGTAGTTGAGGCACTTCACGCCGTTGGACCAGATCGAGATCGCCGCCCCGACGGGACGGACCTCGCGCACGCGCTCGAGGATCTCCACGTCCCAGCCGATCTTGCGCAGTCCGAGGGCCGCGGACGTGCCGCCCATCCCCGCGCCCACCACGATCGCCTTCATGCCGCCTCTTCTCGCGCATCGCCGTCCGTTCGGCTCGACGCTAGGAGTGGCGTGTTGCCGCGCGATTACCCCCGTGCGTCGGGCAGCGAACAGGCGGCGGGCGGCGCGTCAGGCGGGCGGTGCGTCCTCGGAGTCGAGCCGCGGCTCGGTCCGGCGTTCGGGCCGGAGCCCGCACTTGTCGGCGTAGAACGCGCGGATCACGTCCATGTCGGCGCGGACGTCACCCGTGAGCGTGATCGTCGGGCCCAGGCCCGCGGTCATTGTGGTGCGGTCCACGTAGCCGAGGGTGACCGGGAGGTCCGCCTCGCGTGCGATCCGGTAGAACCCCGACTTCCACCGCGTGACCCCGCCGCGGGTGCCCTCGGGCGTCACCACCAGCGAGAACGGCGCCTCGGCCTGGGCGACGAGGATCTCCGCGACGACCCGGCCCGGGTTCGTCCGGTCCACCGGGACGCCGCCGAGCGCCCGCATGACCGGCCCGCGCCAGCCGCGGAACAGCGTGTGCTTGCCGAGCCAGCGGAACAGGATCTCCGCCTCCCACGCGATCGCCAGCATGAGGACGAAGTCCCAGTTCGACGTGTGGGGAGCGCCGATGAGGATGCGAGGCACGGTCGGGGCCGGCTGCGGATCGGAGCGGAGCGTCCAGCGGGACAGGCGCCAGTACAGGCGGGCGAGGCGTCGGCGCAGCACCCGGTCAGCCTACGGGCAGCCTACGGGCGCGGCGTGAGCGTCCAGGACCCGTTCGTCGTGATCGCCACGACGCCGGGCAGCGGGAGGTCGACCGACTCCGTGAACGCCTCGGTGTCGCCGAGCAGTCGGCTGTCGGGTCCGCTGTCGGTGCTGGCCACGTCCGAGTACGCCCGGATGGACACCGAGTCGCCCTCGCCTACAGGGGTGTAGCTGACGTCGAAGCCGGAGCCCGCCTCGGACAGGTACAGCACGGCCGACCCGGTGCCGGACTGCGGCCCGGTGATCGGCGGAAGCTCGTTCCAGCTCGCCAGGGTGAGCGTCCACGGCCCCTCCGCGACGACCCACACGTCCCGGTCGGCCGCCGTGCTCGTCATGATGTCGAGCAGGTAGGTGCCGGTGAAGGGCGCGGGCCCCTCGCCCCACGGCTCCCCGCCGCGGTCGGAGGCCGAGATCACCACCTCGCCCGTGCACGCCGAGCAGTCCAGCGCCGCGGTGACGGCGATCTCGCCCTGCCGCGAGTAGGTCACCGTTGCGGGGCCAGCGCCGCTCACGACGGCGGGCGCCCCGTCGGCCACGGCGCCCGCGGCCAGGACGGTGGCCGGCGCCGTGAGCTCCGGGCTCTCCGTCGCCTCGTCCTCGGTCGGCTCCTCGGTCACCTCCTGCGTCGCGTCCGCGGTCGCGTCGGCCGCTGCGGACGCCGGGACGCGAGCCGCCGCCGTCGCGGACGCCCCGCCGTCGGCGTCGTCGTCGCCCGAGCCGCCGCACGCCGTCGTGAGTGCGAGAAGCCCGACGGCGAGCACGCCGACGGCGAGTCGGCGCACGGTGCGTGGGGCGTCGGCAGCGAGGGCGCGAGTGGTCGTCATCGCTCGAGTGTGACAGTCGGGCGCGCCGAAGCCGGTCGCCGTAGGGTGAGCGCCGTGAGCGAGATCTGGGTGGTCGGGATCCTGAGCGTGCTGGTCGGGCTGTTCATGTGCTTCCGCGGCTACGTCGCGCTGCGGGTGGTGATCGCCGTCGTCGGCGCGTTCGCCGGGTTCCTGCTCGGTGCCGCGATCGTGGCGGAGGTGACGCCCGACGGCTTCCTCGGCACCACGCTCGCCTGGATCGGCGCGATCGTGGGCGCGCTGCTGCTCGGGGGGCTCGCGTACGCGTTCTACCAGGTCGCGGTGGTGCTCGGGATGGCGTCGATCGGGTTCGCGATCGGGTCGGGGCTCTCGGCCGCGCTCGGCGTCCGGCCCGACTGGCTGGTCTGGGTGATCGGCGCCGTCGCCGCCGCGCTGCTCGTCGTGGTGTCGCTGGCGACCGACCTGCCGGCCTTCCTGCTCGTCTGGCTCACCGCGTTCGGCGGCGCCAACACCGCGGTGACCGGTGTGATGCTGCTTGTCGGGGTGGTCACGCTGGACGACGTGACCTCGGGGGCGCTCCCGGACGACCTCGGCTGGTGGTGGGCGGTGGGCGCGCTCGTGCTCGGCGTCGTCGGCGTGGTGGTGCAGTGGCGCGCGCTCACGGCGTCCCGGCAGGCGATGCGCGAGGCCTGGGCCGGCCGGACCCCGGCTGGCCGGCGTTAGCGCTCAGCGCTCGAAGCGTTCAGCGCTCGAACGAGAGCGGCTTCGCGTCCTCGGTGCGACCGGCGAACAGGTAGGCGATCGGCCCCGCCCAGTTGATGAGGAGCGCGAGGCCCCACGGCAGCTTCGGCCCCTTGACCTCGGCGGCCGGGCGACGGATGAGGTCCTGCCACGCGTACGCGTGGAGGAGGACCTGGCCGGTCCCGAGGACGACGACCGCGACCCGGCTCGGCGTGCTCATCTCCGACCACTTCTTGTGATGTCCGTGCCCGCGGTGTCCCGATTCGTGTCCCATGGCTCCATTGTGCGCTCCCCGCTGCGCGGCCGCGCCCTCCGGGTTCGTGGCCCGGACATGCCGACGGCCGGGGACCCGAGGTCCCCGGCCGCCGGCGCGCGTCAGTCCTGCGGCGCGCGTCAGTCCTGCTGCGGCGCGAGTACGAACGCGGGGTCGCCCCCCGGTGCGCTGCTCGCCGCGGTGTCCAGCGTGAGCTGGTCGAGCTGCTCGCTCGCGGCCGGCTCGACGAACACCGGCGTCGTGCCGGTCTCGATGACGCGGTCGGAGGTCTGCGGTCCCCGCGTGAGTGCGAGCTCGAGCCCACCCGGCTGGGTGGTCGACTGCGAGATCCGCAGTCCGCCGCCCTCGGGGAGGTCGGCGCGGGCGGCGAGGTCGTCGACGACGGTCTGGGCGTTCTCGGTCAGGGTCAGCATGGTGACTCCTCTCGTTGGCGTGTGGTCCGTCGCCGTCCACGCGACCAGACGCCGGCGCCCGTCGCAAGAATGCCTCGGTCCGTGAGAAAGGCGTCCCACCCATCGGGACCGGCCTCGACGTCCGACGGTGCCTCGCCTACGGTGACGCGGCCGCGCGAGGAGGCGTCAGCGCTCGCTGCGCGGCTGCCGCGTGGCCAGGAGTGCCCACGCGACGAGCACGGCCTGGAACGGCAGCCGCAGCAGGCGCTTCTCGTCGGTGTCGAGCCCGAACCCGTCCTTGTGCTCGAGGTACTGCGCGACGTTGCCCGGGAAGATCACTACGAAGAACAGCGCGACGAGGATTCCGAGGCGGCGCCGGTACGGCTGCTGCCAGGTCGCCACGAGACCCGCGCCGAGCGCGAGCTCGACCACTCCGGAGACGAGCACGACGACGTCATGGTCGATCGGGAACCAGTCGGGCACCTGCGCCTGGAACTCCTCGCGCGCCACGGTGAGGTGCGAGGTGCCGGCGAACAGGAGGCTCGCCCCGAGCCCGACCTGGGCAAGCCCCTTGAGTACCCGGCGCACCCCGCCCGAGCTCGCCGTCGTGCTCGACGTGGTGGGTCCGTCGTCGGCCGTCTTGCCAGGCGTGCTGTCGGACATCGGGAACTCCGCTCCTCCAGGGGTGCGGGACCGACGGTCACCGCCGGACGATCGTAGGCACGCTCGGCGGCTCACGGCCCCCCTTCTTCGTCGGAGGCTCCTGGATCGGGGTACCAGAAGGTGCCGGGCGCCCTCGGGCACCGGGTCGCCGACCGCGACCTCGCCCGGCGTGACCTCGCAGACCGCGACCTCGCCAGGCGCGACCGCGACCGGCTCGAGACGAATCACCGGCTGTACGTCGAGACGGGGCTCGGCGCGCGACGACGCGATCGGGATGCAGGACCCCATCCCCGGCTGGAGGTTCGACAACAAGCGCCCCTCGATGGTGCGATGACGCGATGAGGGTCGTCTGCGCACCCGACTCCTTCAAGGAGTCCATGGATGCCGGCGTGGCCGCGGCCGTCATGGCCGCGGCCGTGCGCCGCGTCGTCCCGGAAGCCGAGTGCGTCGAGATCCCGATGGCCGACGGCGGAGAGGGCACCACCCGCGCGCTCGTCGCCGCGCGCGGGGGGCGCCTCGTGCCCGTGGCGGTCCGTGATGCGCTCGGGCGTGCGGCGGTCGGGGAGATCGGGGTCGCCGGGGGCCGCGACGGCGAGGGCGAGCACGCGTCGGGCGCGCACGCCTCGGGCGAGCGCGGCGGGAGCCGACTCGGTGTGCTCGAGGTGGCTTCCGCCGTCGGGATCGGGATGATCGCGCGCGAGGAGCGCGACCCGCTCGCGGCGACCTCGGTCGGCGTCGCCGACCTCGTGCGCGCGGTGCTTGACGAGGGGGCGGCGCGCCTCGTGGTCGGGCTCGGCGGATCGGCGACCAACGACGGCGGGTCGGGCCTTCTCGTCGGGCTCGGCGCCGTGCTGCGCGACGCCGCGGGCGCCGTGGTGCCGCCCGTCCCCGCGCGCCTGGGCGAGGTGGCCGACGTCGACCTCGGCGGCCTCGACCCTCGCCTCGCCGCGGTGACGATCGAGCTCGCGTGCGACGTGACCAACCCGCTGCTCGGCCCGACCGGCGCGAGCGCGGTGTTCGGCCCGCAGAAGGGGGCCTCGCCGTCGGACGTCGCGCTGCTGGACGGCGCGCTCGCGACGTTCGTGACCGCACTCGAGGCGGCGACCGGGCGGTCGGTGCGCGACGTGCCGGGCGCCGGCGCAGCGGGCGGGCTCGGCGCGGCGTTCCTCGCGCTCGGTGCGCGGCGGCGACGCGGCGTGGACGTGGTGATCGACGCCGTCGGGCTCGACGACGCGGTAGCCGGCGCCGATCTCGTGCTGACGGGCGAGGGCTCGATCGACGAGCAGACGCTCGCCGGCAAGACCCCGGCGGGCGTGGCCGAGGTCGCGGCGCGGCACGGGGTGCCGGTGGTCGCGTTCGCGGGGCGGGTCGCGCCGGGGGCGGAGGTGCTGCTCGATCACGGGTTCACCGCCGTGGTGCCGATCGTGCACGAGGTGGGGCCGCTCTCCGCGGTGCTGGCCGACGGCGAGGCGAACCTCGCGAGGGCGGTCGCGACGGCGGTGCGGCTGCTGGTGTCGCCCGCGCTGCGGCGGGGGTAGCGGGCGCGGCTCTGCGCGCCCGAGCCGTTCGCGAGGGGGTCTCTGGCGCCGGCGAGGGTTCTCTGGCGCCTGTCCTCCTCGCCAGGTTGCCCGCGTGTTCGATGGACCCGTCCTGGTGATGGCTCCGCGTCTGGGCGGATTCGCTCCGGCTGCCCGCCATGGACGTGCGGGCCGGTCCCCGTGACCATCTCGAACACGTCTGTGGATAAGTAGGCTGATCTGCGTCGATGTCGGTGGTCGGGCATACGGTGTTCGCATGGCCGGTCGAGGCGGGGTGAACGCGGAAGGTGTCGCGAGGGACGACGCGGCGGTGGTTGGCGTGCCGTGCTTGTCGCCGCGGCTGCGGACTCTGGCCCGGCGGCTGCCGGCGGTCGCCGCCGAAGTGGCGGGGAGCGGTCAGCACGAGGTCCTCTCGGCATTCGACGGGTTGTCGGAGGTCGATGGGGGCGGCCTGGGAACGGACGCGATTCTTGACCTGATCATCGGGTGGTCGCGGCAGGTGGCGGCGGCGCAGGCGCGGGTGCGGGAGTGGGCGGCGGTTCTGGCCCATCAGGGGGGTGCGCGGTTCAACTTCCGTCCCGACATCGCCCTGGACGCGATGGTCGAGACGATCGCGGTGGCGCTGGCGTGCTCGACCCGGTTCGCGGGCACCCTGGTCCGGGAGGGGGAGGCGGTGCAGGGTCTCCTGGTCGACGTCGGTGGTGCGGCGCGGCGGGGTGATCTGGACGCGTCTCGGGTGGGGGCGTTCGTGGACGCTCTGGGTGAGCAGTCCCCGGAGGTGGTGTTCGCCGTCGTGGAGCGGGTGCTTCCCGACGCGGGCGAGGTCACGGTGAGTGAGCTGCGGCGCCGGTTGCAGCGAGCGTTGGTGCAGGTCGACCCGGCCGGTGCCGGACCGCGTGCGGCCACCGCGCGGAAGCGGCGTCGAGTGAACGCGGTCCGCCCCGTGGGTGAGGGGTTGGGGTCGTTCAGTGCGGTGCTGCCGGCGCCGTGCGCGACGGCGTTGGAGCAGGCGTGTGAGCGGGCCGCGAAGGCGTCCCGTGCGGCGGGGGACGAGCGGACGTTGGAGCAGCTACGGGCGGACGCGTTGGGCACGATGGCCGAGCACGCGCTGGTGACGGGGCAGATCGGGGCGCCTGGGGTGACGGGGGAGACATTCGTGTTCACCCCGTCCCAGGTTCGCATCATCGCCTCCGCAGCGTCGCGCCGTACCGACGGGCCCAGCCTCGCCGACGCCGTCCGCTGGGACATCAACCCCGACACCTCGCACTGCACCAGCAACAACGGCGCCCGCGGAGCCCAAGGCGTCGTTACGGCTCCGCTTGCACCGCCCGAGTCCGCACCCGACGAGACGACGGTTGCGACGGCTGCGACGGCCGTGACTGCCGGATCGTCGGTGGCGAGCGCGCCGACCGCGACCACGGCGTCGACGCCGTTGATCGCGCCGGACGATCCGGTGGCGAAGGGCGATCCGGTCGCGCCGGACGATTCGTCGGTTGTGACGGGTTTGGCTGGGGGGTCTACGCCGACGGACGTGCAGGCGGACGCGAGAGCTGCCGACGCCGGCCCGCGAGGTCCGCAGGTTCGGGAGGATCGGCGGGACCCGGCCCGGTTCGAGGTTCCTGGCGCGGCCGACGAGGGCGGCGACGAACTCGTGGGAGAGCCGGTCTCGCGGCTGAGCGACGCGAGCGGGGTGGGTGACGCGCACGGGGTGGCTGACGCGCACGGGGTGGCGCCGGTCCCGCGAATCGCGCGCTCGAGCATTCCGGGCGTGGACGTGCCGGACCTCGTGGGGTACGGCGCGATCGATCCCGAGACCGTCACCACCTTCGGGACGCTGCCGTGGGTGCAGGTGATCTTGCCGCCGGAGCCGGGTGGGGCGGCGCCGCCCGACGCGCCCGGATATCACCCCACCGCTGAGCTGGCCCGGTACGTCCGGGCCCGGGACCGGACGTGCGCGGTGCCCGGCTGTCCGGTCGACGCGTGGCGCGGCGACCTCGACCACATCGTCGTCTGGCCTCAAGGCCCGACGAGCGCCGCGAATCTCCGGCCCCTGTGCCGCCGCCACCATCGGCTGCGCACTCACGCCGGCTTCCGCCTCGACACCCAGCCCGACGGCTCCGTCACCTGGACCACACCCTTCGGCACCGCACGTCAGCGCGACTCCGCCGGCCACCTCACCCGCTCAACTCACCGCGCCGAACCCCCGTAGGCGAACCCGTCTGGGGGCGCGATCCCTCGGCAGTCGGTCTCACGTGAGGCTGGCGCCCGTGACGCTGACGCGTGCCCGGTGGTCCGTGCCCGGTGGCCCGTGCCCGGTGGCTCGCGGCGGGTGACCTGCACCCGGTGGCCGCGGCCGGTGACCTGCGCCCGGTGGCCCGTGCCCGGTGGCCCGTGCCCGGTGGACCGTGCTCGGTGGTCCGTGCCCGGTGACGCGCGCCCAGCGGTGCCAGCGCGCGCTTCTGCCTGGCCTCAGAGCTCCAGCGACTCGCCCGGCGCGAGGTCCAGGTACTCGCCGCCCGCTCGCTCGGTGGCCGCGCGGAGGTTGCGGACGTGCACGGTACGGCCGAAGTCGGACAGCGAGAGGTCGTGGATCCCGAGCACACGCGGAGCCCCGATCTGCTCCACGAAGTCCATCGCGTCGCCGATCGTCAGCCACGGCGCGCCGACGGGGACAGCCAGCACCTCGATGCCGCCCGTGCCCGTGCCCATGCCCGCGTCCGTGCCAGAGCCAGAGCCAGAGCCAGAGCCAGTGCCGGCATCGGCGTCCGCGGCGTCGTCGCCCGCCCCCGCGGGCAGGGCGAACGAGTCGCCCGGGTGGTAGAGCACGCCGTCGACCACGACGCCGACGTTGTCCACCGCCGGGATCGAGGAGTGCAGCGGCGCGTGCGTCCCGCCGGTGAAGCGCAGCGTGAACGGGCCGACCGCCACCTCGTCGCCGGCCGACACGGCCGTGACCTCGTGCCCGGCCTCACGCGCGGCGTCGACGACGCCCTGCGGACCGAGCACGACGGCGTCGTGAGCCTCCCCGACGAGGTGCGCCAGGTGGTCGGGGGTCCAGTGATCGGGGTGCTGGTGCGTGAGCACGACACCGACGAGTCCGTCGACCTCGGGCAGCTCCGTGGTGAGGACCCCCGGGTCGATGACGAGGACGGCGCCGTCCTTCTCGAGGAGCAGGGCGGAGTGTTCGAGCTTCGTGAGACGCATGGGCCCAGTCTGCCCCGGCTTCGCTCCCGCAACACCCGCGCCCGCAACCCGCGCACCGCTCGCGCTAAACCTCGTCCGCGTGCCCGGCCGCGAACCGCTGCAGCGTCTCCTCGAACGCCGCGAGCGCGGGATCCTCCCGGGTGCTCACGAGCGCTCCGACGGTGCGGACCGCGCCGCGGTCGGCGAGCACGAGCTCGCGCACCTGCGGTCGGGACCCCATCGGGTCGGCGGGCAGGATCGCCGCCGCGAGCCCGGCCGCCGCCAGACCGCGGGCGGTGTGGAAGTCCTCGGCCTCGTACGCGACCCGCGGCACGATCCCGGCCGCGGCGAACAGCGCCTCCGCCATGGCGCGCAGCCCGAACCCGTGCTTGAGGAGCGCGAGGTCGTACGGCGCCAGCGCCGCCACGGAGACCTCGCGCTCGGTGGCGAGCGGATGATCGGGTGCGACCGTCGCGTACAGCCGCTCCCGGAAGAGGTGCAGCGTCCGCGTCCCCGCCAGCTGCGGCGGTTCGGCGACCAGCGCGATGTCGGCGTCGCCCGCCTCCAGGGCCTCGAGGCAGAGCGCTCGTGAGCCTTGGGTGAGCCGGAACCGCGTGCGCGGGAACCGGTCGCGGAAGGAGCGGATGAGATCGGGCACCACGCGCTCCCCGAGCAGCGTCTGGAACGCGAGCGAGACCGTCGCGCCCTCGAGGGCGGAGCCCCGCGCGAGCTCGTCGAGTCCGGCGTCGAGGCGCTCGAGCGCTGCGCGCGCGAACGGCAGGAACGTCCGCCCCGCCTCGGTGAGCTGCAGCGTGCGACCCCGACGCTCGAGCAGGGGCGTTCCCACGAGCGCCGCGAGCCGCTGCAGGGAACGGGTGACCGTCGGCTGAGGCAGACCGAGGTCGTCGGCGCCGGCACTGACCTGACCTGCCTCCGCAACCGCGACGAACAGCGGGAGCAGCGCCATCACCGCCCGGCGCTCCGCGCCAAACATGCGCGCAGCGTATGAGTTACCGGACGAGCGTGCATTAGTCATGAACGCAGCGTATCCGTAGCCTGATCTCCCTTGGCTGTCGACCCCGGATCCCCCCGCGCTCCGCGTCGCGTCATGGTGGGCCTCGGAGCTGCCGGCGTCGCGACGTTCGCCCAGCTCTACGCGTGCCAGGCGCTGCTGCCCGAGATCTCCCGCGATCTCGACGTGAGCCCGGGCGGCGCGGCCCTGACCGTCTCGGTGGCGACGCTCGGTCTCGCGCTCGCCGTCGTGCCGTGGTCCTTCGGTGCCGACCGCCTCGGCCACGTCAGGGTGATGCGGTTCGCGCTCGTCACGTCGTCCGCACTCGGCCTGGTGGTGCCCCTGCTTCCGTCGGTCCTGCCCGGCCTCGAGCCGATCCTCGTGGTGCGGTTCCTCACCGGCCTCGCGCTCGCCGCCGTCCCCGCCACCGCGGTCGCGTACCTGCACCACACGCTGTCCCCTCGCGCGGCGGCAGCCGCGACCGGCATCTACATCGCCGGCACGACGGTCGGCGGCGCCGCCGGACGTCTCCTCGCGGGCCCGCTGGCCGCCGTCGTGGGGTGGCGCGCGGCCCTCGGCGTCATCGCGGTGGTCTGTGTGATCGCCGCCGTCGTCTTCGTGCGCGCCGTGCCCGCACAGGACGGCCACGCGCCGGTTCGCTCGGAGGCGGCGCCCCTCGGTCTGCGCGGGGCCGCGCACCGGATCGGCCGCGTCGTCACGGACCGGCCCCTGCTCGCCCTCTGCCTGCAGCCGTTCCTGCTCATGGGCGCGTTCGTCGCGACCTACAACTACCTCACGTTCCGCCTCGAGACGCCCCCGTTCGACCTCGCGCCCGCCCTCGCCGCGCTCTGCTTCCTCGCGTACGGGGCCGGGACGCTCACGTCCAGCGTGTCCGGTCGGTGGACCGCGCGGTGGGGCCGCCGCCGCGTCGTGCTCGCGGGCGCCGCGGCGATGGCTCTGGGTGCCGTGGCGATGCTGCCGGCGACCTTGTTCGCCGTCGTGCCCGGTCTTCTGCTCCTGACCGCCGGATACTTCGCCGCCCACTCGACCGCCTCCTCCTGGGTCGGTCGGCGCGCCGGCGACGTGCGCAGCCAGGCCGCCGCGCTCTACAACGTGAGCACCTACGCGGGATCCGCGCTGCTCGGCTGGGCCGTGGGCCCGCTGTTCCAGGCGGTCGGCTGGGCGGGCGTCAGCGGCGCGGTGGTCGCGCTCGCCGTCGTGTGCGCCGTGGGCGTCGGCCTCGCCACGCGTGGGGTGCCCGACGGCGAGGTCGCACCCCAGGCGGTCGGCTCACCCCGGCAGGACTCGCCCGGGCAGGACTCGCTGGGACGCGGTGCGCCCCGCCGTGGCGTGCCCGCGGCCGCGCGGCTGCGCGCGGAGAGCCGCGCCTCGGTGTAGCGCGGCCGCTCGACGGGCCGGGCCGGGCTGGGCCGGGCCTGGCCGCTCGGGACCGCGCATGTGTACGCTCGTACACATGACGACGCGCGACTACTTCGCCGGAGACCCGCGCACGAACCGGGAGCGGATGCTCGCCGGTGACCTCTACGTCGCGGACGACCCCGAGAGTGAGCGGATCGCGCGCCGGGCCACGGTGCTGGTCGACGCCTACCAGCGCGCCGTGGTCGCCGCCGAGGACGCCGGTGCGCGCGAGATCCTCGCGGACCTGCTCGGCTCGGTCGGCGAGGGCGTCTTCATCAAGCCGCCGCTCGCCGTCGACTACGGGGAGAACATCCACGTCGGCGCGCGCACCTGCGTGAACTCGGGGCTGACGGCGCTCGACGTCGCGCCGATCACCATCGGCGCGGACTGCCTGCTCGGCCCGAACGTCCAGCTGCTCACGCCCACCCACCCGATCGACCCGCGGCCGCGCCGCGACAAGCTCGAGGCCGCCCGGCCGATCACGCTCGGCGACAACGTCTGGCTCGGCGGCGGCGTGATCGTCTGCCCGGGGGTGCGGATCGGCGACAACACCGTGGTCGGCGCGGGGTCGGTGGTGACGCGCGACCTGCCCGCGAACGTGGTGGCCGTCGGCAACCCGGCGCGCGTGATCCGCACGATCACCGAGGCGGACGAGCACGACGAGCGCGACGAGGCCGCGGCGGCCGACGGAGCCTGACGCTCGCCGAATTCCGAGCCCGAACCCAGAGCCCGAACCCCGCCCACGGCGTTGCGCGTCGTGCCACGCTGGCGGGATGCCGCCCGTGTCGACGCTGCCCCGGTCCGCTCCCGAGACCCAGGGCGTCGACTCCGGCGGGCTCGCGGACCTGGTGCAGGCGCTCGCGGACCTGCCCGAGCTGCACTCGCTCATGGTGCTGCGGCACGGTCACGTCGTCGCCGAGGCGTGGGCGCACCCGTACGGCCCGGACATGCCGCACGAGCTGTTCTCGCTGTCGAAGTCGTTCACGTCCACCGCCGTGGGACTCGCCGCGGGCGAGGGGCTGCTCGACGTCGACGACCTGCTCCTCGACCACCTCGGCGACCGAGCTCCCGCGAATCTCGATCCGCGCTGGCACCGACTGCGGCTGCGGCATCTGCTCACCATGACGACCGGGCACGACGGCGACCCGTCCGGCGCAGTCTTCGGCGAGCGGGACTGGGTGGCCGCCTTCCTCGCGCAGCCGCTCACGCACGAGCCGGGCACACACTTCGTCTACAACACGGCGGCGACGTTCGTGCTTTCCGCCGTCGTGCAGCGCGTGACCGGTCAGCGACTGCTGGACTACCTCACGCCCCGGCTGCTCGATCCGCTCGGGATCGAGGGTGCGACCTGGGAGCAGTGCCCGATGGGGGTCGACACGGGTGGGTTCGGGCTGTCGCTGCGCACCGCCGACGTGGCCGCGTTCGGCCAGCTCCTGCTGCAGGACGGCGTCTGGGACGGGACCCGACTGCTGCCCGAAGGCTGGGTCGCCGAGGCCACCCGCGCGCAGGTGTCCAACGGCGATCCCGTGGTGGGCGGGGACTGGTGGCAGGGCTACGGCTACCAGTTCTGGCGCTGCCGGCACGGCGGCTACCGGGGCGACGGCGCCTTCGGCCAGCTCTGCGTGGTGCTGCCGGACCAGGACGTCGTCGTGGCGGCGACCTCCGCCGTCGCCGAGATGCAGCCACCCCTGGACGCGATCTGGACGCACCTTCTCCCCGCCCTGCACGACGGCGAGCTCCCGGACGATCCGCCGGGTCGCGCCCGCCTGGCGCACCTCGTCGCCGGGCTCCGCCTCGACCCGCCGGCGGGTGAGGCGTCGTCGCCGGCGGCCGAGCGGCTCGCGGGCCGGGTGCTGGTGCCCGACAACGCGAGGTGGGCGGTGCGGTCCGTGACCCTCGAGCCCGGCGCCGACCACGACGTCCTCACGATGGAGACGGAGCGGTTCGGCACGCTCACCGTGACCGCCGGGCACGGCGAGCCGCACGAGCACCTGCTCGCGATCCGGCACGGCCGGCCGGAGCGGGTGCTGGTCTCGGCCGTGTGGACCGACCCCACCACGTACGTCGTGACCGCACGGTTCGTGGAGTCGCCGTTCGTCGGCACGGTGACGGCCCGGGTGCTCAAGGACCGGGTCGATCTCGAGTCGCGGGTGAACGTCGGGTTCGACGAGTCGGACCGGCTCTCGACGGCGGTCGCACGACTCGACGGCTGACGCGGTCAGCGGTCAGCGGCCAGGGTCGGGGTCCAGGTTCGGGATCTCGCCGGGCCGGTAGCGCGGGAGCCGACTGGCGGGCGCGAGCGCCACGGCGCTGAGCGCCGCCAGCGCGAGCAGGCCGGTGCGCAGTGTGCGCAGCCGGGCGTCGGCGTTGAGCTCGACGGCGGCGTCGACCTGCTCGGGAGTCGCGTCGGTCTGCGAGAGCACCTCGCGCAGGCGGTCGTTGCTCACGAAGTTGACGGAGTCGAGGTCGACCTGCGCGACGAGGGACGGTGGGAGGTCGGTGTTCTCGAGGATCGCGCGCCCGACGGTCAGGCCCAGCACGGTCACGAGCATCGCCCCGGCCACCGCGGTCCCGACGGCGGAGGCGAGGTTCTGCGTCGTGCCGCGGATCGAGCCGACGTCGCCCGCCAGGTGCTTGGGCACAGCCGTGACGAGGACGTTGAACACGAGCGTGACGAGGGCTCCCTGCCCGACGCCGAACACGATCAGTCCCAGGATCGTCGGCAGCGTCTCCCAGTTGTTCGTGACGACGAACGAGAGCCAGACGAGCGCGACGGTCGTGAGGGCGAACGAGAACACCCCGATCGCGCGCGGTGCGAACCGGGGGTAGAAGCGCACGATGAGCGTCGCCGTCACGAATACCGTGAGGTTGAACGGCATCATCGCGAGGGAGGTGTCGAACGGGGTGCGACCCTGCACGATCTGGATGTAGAGCGGCACCGTGAAGTTGAGCGCAGCCTCCATCGAGACGATGACGAACATCGCGTACACCGCCGCGCGCTCCTGCGGCGATGCGAGCACGGCGAGGTTGACCAGCGGGTCACGGCCCGCCGCCGTCCGCGCCCGGGTCCAGACGAAGAAGCCCTGCCCGAGCACGATGCCCACGACGACGAGGACCGGCGCGGGGGAGACCCCGCCCACGCTGAACGGCGCGGCCGGCGTGGCGAGCACGACGCCCCAGGCGTTGAGGTTGTTGAACCCGAGGGTGAGCAGGACGACGGCTGAGCCGACGAGCAGCGCCCCGACGCCGTCGATGCGGACCGCGGCGTCACCGCGGTCGGACCGCAGGCGGAGGCTGAGGACGAGCACCACGGCCGCGATCGCCACGACGATCCCGAACACCGGACGCCAGCCCACCAGCGTGCCGAGCGCGCCGCCCACGAAGAACGCCGCGACCCCGGAGATGGCACGGGCGGAGCCGAGCGAGCCGACCGCGGTCGTTTGCTGCGCGCCCTGGTAGTTCTCGGCGATGAGCGCCACGAGCGAGGGCACGATGATCGCGGCGGACGCTCCGGCCAGTGCCTGCGCCCCGATGATCCAGGTCACCGACTGGGCGCTCATCATGATGACGCCCGAGACGCCGAAGAGCGCGATGACCAGCCGGAACGCCCTCGTCCACCCCACCCGCCGACCGACCTTGGCGCCGAGCATCACGAGCGCGGCGACGGCGAGCCCGTACATCACGATCGCCGTGCTCACCTGGGTGGGCGGCACGCCGAAGTCGTCGACGATCCCGCCGATCGACACCGGGAGCGCGGAGACGTTGAACGACATGAGGACCTGGGCGAGGAACAGCGCGGCCATCGGCACCCACGAGGCGGGGGTCTGTGGTGTGCAGGTCGGCATCTATCGGGGGATGGGGGTACTGCGGTGGAACGTCCTCACCGCGGGGCGGTCCTCAGCTCGTGGCGTCCTGCAACGACGGCTCGGCCTCGGGGGCCGGCTCGTGACGCAACAGCGCTCGGGAGACCGACGAACTGCCCACGCCGAGCACCTTGGCGATGTGGGAGACGCTGGCGCCATCAGCGCGCATGCGCAGCGCCTCGGCGGTGCGCTCGGGCGTCATCACCGACGGGCGCCCACCGACCCTGCCCTGGGACCTGGCGTGCGCTAGACCGCGGCGGGTGTTCTCTCGGATCGTGGCTACCCGGAGCTGCGCGAGCACGGCCATGATCCCCACGATGGCCTCACCCATCGGCGTCGAGGTGTCGACGTCGAGGAACGGTTCGGTCAGGCTCCGCAGGCGGATGCCGCGACGGCCTAGATCGCGGATCAGCTCGATAGCCATCTGCTCGGTGCCGGCCACCCGATCCAGGGCACGGATCACGAGCGTGTCACCGGCGCGCAGGTAGTCCAGGCACGCACCCCACTGCGGGCGCTCCGCGATCCGGCTCGACTCCCCGTGGTCGACGAACACCCGCGCGGCGCCGGCTGCGCGCAGCTCGGCCTCCTGGGCGTGGGGGTTCTGCTCCCGGGTGCTCACCCGGGCGTACCCGACGACGTTGCTCACGGCACGCTCCTCCTGCTCGGTGGTGGTCATCTCCCGACCTCGGGGCCGCTGCGGCCTCGGCCGCCTCGGGCGCGGCTCGTCGACGTCGACGAGGTGCCTGGGCTGCGGGTGGTCGGTGGGTTCGGGAAGCTCGCCGCGTGCACGCTCGACGTCGGCGCGACCGGGCCTCGCTCGGGGTGAGGACCGGACCCGGGTCCCGGCGGCGGCGCCGCGGTGATCGCCCGATCCAGCACCGCGACCAGGCGACGGTTGCTGCCGGTGTCCTGACCCTCGAACCGTGCCGCGACGAACTCCGCGCGCAGCGGGTTGCCGACCTTGAATGCCTCGGTGTCCAGCCGGTAGCCGGCCTGGGTCGCGAGCTGGGAGAAGAACGCGAACGCGTACGGGTGTTGCCCTCGCGGAAGGAGTGCACCACGTTCAGCTCGCCCCACCGCTCGCCCAGCTCGGCCACGAACGCGCCGCGCTCCATCCCGCGCAAGTAGTTCGCCCCGGCGATCTTCGCGTACTGCTCCTCGGCCGCCTGCGTCAGCGCAGGGCCGGCCGGGTAGTAGGCGTGGCCCTCCTTGAACATCGGGCCGCTCGGAGCGGTGCGCTCCTCCCCCGCCCACTCGTAGACGTCCTGGAACACGTGCCGGTGGATCGCCTTCATGTGGTCGTAGTCGAACCGACCCGGGATCGGGTGCGATCGCAGCTCGATCAGCCGCAGTCGGGTCCGGTGCTCCTCACGCGCGGTGAGCCTGGCCTGGTCGGTCTCGCCGTAGGGCTGGCCCGGTCCGGTGAACTTGTTCCGCAACACAGACGTGCCCGGGATGAAGTAGTCATCCCAGGCACGTTGCGGTGGCTGCTGGCGCGCCATCGAGCGACGCCGATCAGCGGCCGAGAATGTGCCAGTCTCCCAGCTCGCCGGCCTCCTCGATCGAGATCTCGCCTCGAGCGAATCGGGCGGCGATCTCGTTCAGCACCGGGTCGGTGACCTCGTGGCCGGCGGCGCCCAGAGCTGCGTCTGCGAACGCCAGGCGGTCGGCCGCCTCGGCCTCGGTGTAGCGCGTGGTCTTGGTGCCCGTGGTGGCCATCGGACCGCCCCTCTCGTCGACGCTCTCATTCTACCAGTCAAGCGCCCAAAATCGGAGTTTCGGGCCAAGCGCCGTCTAGAAGGGCCGGACAGAGGTGCCGTCCTCCATCATGTGGGGAATCCGAACCATCACGCAGACAGGAAGCACACCGAATGGTCTTGTTCTCAGAACGTCACGGCCACCAGCCCGCCCGGGCTGCGATGCGACTAGAACAGCTAGACGACGTCCTGCGGGTGAAGACGTGGGACGTGCTGCACATCGTGCTCGACACCATGCTCGGTCCGCATGCCGACGAACGCCTCGGCACGGTCGCCCTCGCGAGCCAGCCGCAACCCCTGCGGCGGCGGCGAGCCTCGCGCGCTCTCATTGCAGTCCTCCGACACGTCTTCGGCACCCCTCTCGACGTAGCCCGTCAGACCCACACCACCGCCGCGGTTCACCAAGTCCGCGGACTGGTGCTCGGCAGCACCGGCGAGCATCCATGGTGGGCGGTGCTGGACTGCATAGAAGTCCTGCCGACGGAGCTCGGTCGCGCCGCCGATGACAGTGAGGGCGATCATGACAGTGAGGAGAAGACATTCATCACCGCTCAGCTGAACACCGTGATGGAGACCTACGGCGGCGGCTATCGAATCATCGACGGCAAGGTTGTGCCGATGACCTCAGCCAGCGAGGTCTCCGCCGTTGAGGAGGCACTGAGCGACTCCGCCCAGATCGAGCGCGTGCGCGACCAGCTCGAATCAATGTTGTCGGCGCTCAGCGCCCGACCGCAGGACAACTACCTCAGGAGCGCTCAGGAAGCGCTCGACGCCGTCGAGGCGCTCGTGCGTCACCTGACGGGCAAGAACACTCTCTCCGTCGGCCTGCGGGCACTCAGGAACAGGGACGGCGACCCCTTCCACCAGACGATCTACTCCGCCTGGGAGAAGCTCTACGGCTACCGGGGCGACGAGTTGCAACACGCCAAGGGTGCGCACGTCGACCTGGCTACCGCCCGCTATCTGGTCGTGCAGGCCTGCGCGTTCTGCTCACTGCTGCTGGCCCAGACGCCCTCCAACTCCGGCAGGGCAGCAGACGCACGCGCAGGTGTCTGAGACAGACCGGCCCCGACTCCTCCCGGAAACGGTCAGAGCCGACTTTCGGGTGTCAGTGGTTTCGGCACTAGGTTTCGGGCGGCAATGACATGGCGTGTCGAGGCGGCCGTCTGTGACTGTTGGCGGTAGTTGACGCGATTCAGGTGGGGCTAGGGGGACTGCTGCACGGATGGGTGACACCTGATGTGTGGTGCCGTGGGGTGCCACTGGAAGGATGTCGATCGTGCCCAGACCTCATCCGAAGGAGTTCCGCGACGATGTCGTGGCCGTGGCTCGCCGCGGGGATGCTCCGATCGCACAGATCGCGAAGGACTTCGGGATCTCCGAGTCGTGCCTACGCAACTGGCTGCAGCAGGCCGACGTGGAGGACGGCGCCCGGCCGGGGGTGACGAAGTTGGAGTCGGTGGAACTGCGGGACCTGAAGCGTCGCAACCGGCTGCTGGAGCAGGAGAACGAGGTTCTGCGCCGCGCTGCGGCGTACTTCGCTCAGGCTCATCTGCCGGGAAAATGATGTACCCGCTGGTCCGTGACCTTGCCGCTGACGGGATTCCCGTCACGGTGACCTGCCGGGTGCTGAATCTCACCAGAGCCGCCTACTACCGGTGGCTGGCCGATCCCGTGACCGCTCGGGACCTGCACCAGGCCTACCTCGCGAATGCCCTGTTCGACGCCCACCGCGATGACCCGGAGTTCGGGCACCGGCTCCTGGCCGACGAGGCGGTGCTGGCGGGTGAGAAGGCCTGCGACCGCACGGTGTGGCGACGCTGCTCGGAGAACGGCTGGTGGAGCGTGTTCGGCAAGAAGCGCGCCAGGAACGGGAAGAAGCCCGGACCGCCCGCGCACGAGGACCGGGTACAGCGCAACTTCTCCGCCGAGACGCTTAACGAGCTGTGGCTCACCGACATCACCGAGCACCACACGAGCGAGGGCAAGCTCTACCTGTGCGCGATCAAGGACGTCTGCTCGGGCCGGATCGTGGGCTACTCCATGGACGAGCGCATGAAAGCCCGTCTGGCCGTGGACGACGCCCTGGCCTGCGCGCTCGCCCGACGCGGACCCGGTGAGGTCACTGGCTGCATCGTGCACAGCGATCGAGGTAGTCAGTTCCGATCCAGGAAGTTCCTACGCGCTCTGGCCGAGCACGACCTGCTCGGCTCGATGGGCCAGGTCGCCTCCGCCGGCGACAACGCCGCGATGGAGTCCTTCTTCAGCCTGCTGCAGAAGAACGTCCTGGACCGCCGCCGATGGGCCACCCGCGAGGAGCTCCGGCTGGCCATCATCACCTGGATCGAGCGCACCTACCACCGGCGTCGACGCCAACCCCGACTCGGCCGATTGACCCCGATCGAGTACGAGACCATCATCACCACCCAGGCAGCACTCGCCGCCTGACCCACCCTGTCACCTCACCGTGCAGCAGACCCAGACAAGAATGATCGTCGGTGTGGCCACCGTCGCCGCTGCGACGGCATTGGCAGGGATGCCAGCTGCGGTGGGCGAGCCGGCCGAGACCCCAACACCGTCCGAGATTGCTCGCGTTGAGGTGCCGCTGAGCCACCCCGTCACGGTGGACGACGCTCTCACCCTGGTCGACGATGTCGATCTCGACGTCGTCGGTGTTCGGCACGAGCAGCCGGGTATCGAGGGTGAGTACTTCATCAACAACGGACAGAGCGTGGAGGCCTTCCTGGAGTCCTTCGAGACCGAGACCGGAACCCAGCCCCAGGCCGTCGCGCTCATCGCGGAGGTGGAGGCGACCACGTCACAGTCGGAGCGCAGCACCAGCAGTGCGCTCGACGCAGTCCAGGCAGAGGTCGGCGAAGTGATTCTCGACGTCAGTGCCGACCTCCCCGAGTTCACGGCACCGCTGGCGGTGCCCACGGCCGAGGTGGACGCGAAGGTCGCCGCAGCTGCCGAGACTGTACCCACGGACGCTGCTGCCCGGCTCGCCTCTGCGACGTGGTTCCCTCACTACAACGAGATCTACGCCCTGCAATCATTCACTGGAGTCGAGGGCGCCGACGCGGCCAACGTGGCGGTCTACAGCATCTGGAACGGCGGCAGCAACAGCCCCGACGTGATCCCCACGGACTGGGGCATCGAGGTGGACACCTACCAGTACAACTCCCAGATGCTCGGTATTCGACCGGCCTGCGCCTCAGGCGTCTACTCGGCCTTCTGGGGCAGCAAGGGCAGCGGTCCCAGCGGGATCGCCTCCTGGTACATCTACAACCTGAGCTCTGAGCTCCCGAAGACCACCCTCGGCGCCTACTACGACTGGGTCGACTCGACCGACGCGTGCGCCGACCAGTCGCTCTCCATCGGAATCGGCTACCCCCGGAGCCTGAGCAACTACTCCGAGACCACAGGCGGCAGCGTCGTCCTCCAGACCGTCATTCACACCGCGCGCGGTACGAAGTCGAGCAGCCCGATGTCGGTCAACATGCAGGCCAACTCCAACGACTGCAACGATCTTGGCCGCGGACCCGCCAGCGATTGCATGGGGCTCAACACCAACCGTGTCTTCCCCCTCGGCGGCGCCCACATCATCTCCGGACGATCGAACGGGTACAGCTTCCCCGGCTGCTTCTACACCTACTGGAACGAGACAGCACAGCCGATGACCTGCCCCTAGCGTGAGCGGTGGGCCTCGCGACGCGAATACGCCGCGAGGCCCACCCACGCCACACCAGCACCAGCAAGACCTGCCCCAACGAACTGGCCCCACTGGTTCACGGCGACCTCTTGACGAAGGATCGACCCCTCGAACTCCCAGACGCAGGCGACTCGTGCCGGTAGCACCGATGCAACCTCGGCTGACGTCAGCCTCGCGCCGACCATGGCCAGGGAGAACTCAGGGTCATCGCACACGCGCACTGCGCCGTAGAAGGACGGTACCGAACCGCCGAACGCACAGAGGGCACCTAGACCAACAACGACTAGGCCTGGAAGGCCCAAGCGTCGTCTCGATCTCCGGGGAGTCTTCATCTGAGCCATCCTCGCACCTCAGGGGTTTCTGGCGCCTCTCCCCCCAGAAGCGATCGTTAACGGCTAAGGCTGAGACCCGTTGAGCGACCTCTGCAACCGGGCAGCCTCGGCCTCGGCACGAGTGAGCTGTCTCGTCGCGATGCGTGTCCCTGACGACTTCACGAGAGTCGTATCACCGACGGGCGTCCAACTCGCGTGATCGCCGTCGCCGTGATTCTTCCCCTCGCACGAACACGTGCAGTCGTCGCCCTTGGCGTTCTTGCAGCGCCGGTCGCACTGCTCGGTCGTGCTGTAGTGCATCTCGACGTTCACCAGGCTGTCACGAATGGCGACCGCCTCAGCAACGACCGTCAGGTGTTGCCGACTGATGGTCCAGTAGCCAGCCCACCCCGGACTGCCCGGCGGGGCGTCGATCCAGGTCGGTCGAATCGCCTTGCCGGCAGCCGTCTTGAACATCTGCTTGTTCGGAGGTTCGTTACCCCGGGGCGCGCGGAGCCCTCGGACCTCTATGCGACCCCGTAGCGGTCGACGTATCAGCGCGGCCATGCTCGACTCTAGAGCCCCGCGTGACGGGCGAGCCGGCATCACTTAGGCGAGTAACGGCGCCGGCCCACACCCAAACGTGACCGGTGCGGCCGTGCTCGTCGACGTAATCCACCGCGACGGCCACGGCGGTGTAGGCGGTCGCGAGACCGTTGAGCTGCTTCCACCCGTGCGGGCGGTCGCGCGGCACCCACACCCGCACGGGGATCGGGGTATCCAGTCGCGTGGTGGGCTGGCCGCAGGCGGCGAGCGGGAGCGAGTTCGCACCGTCCCGCAGTGGCACCCGGTCGGGGTGCCGTCCATCTCCTGTCACACACCTATTCGAACATGGGTTCGAACGCGTGTGCGAGGACCGACACCGGGACCTGTCGGGGTGCGGTGGCACGCGCGCCTGCTCGGTCACGGTCGAGCTCCCCAGGCTGCGCCGTCGTGCGCGCCGCCGTCGTGCACCGCGGAGGCGAACAGGTTGAGGCCGAGCGCCCGCGAGAGGTAGCCGATCGCCTCCTGCGCTCGCACGCTGTTGCCCGCGGCGTCCAGGCGGGGCGAGAACGCGCCGATTCCGGCCTTGCCGGGGGCGACGGCGACGACGCCGCCCGCCACCCCCGACTTGCCGGGCAGCCCGATCTCGAAGAGCCACGTCCCGGACCGCTCGTACATCCCCGTGGACGCGAGCACCGCGAGGGTGTCGCGGCACACGTCGGGCGACACGACCCGCTCGCCGGTCACGGGGTTGACCCCGCCGTCGGCGAGCGTCGCGCCCATCACGGCGACGTCCTGCGTCGTGACGAGGAGGCTGCACTGGCGGGTGTAGACGTCGACGGCCTCGAGCGGGTCCTCGAGCCGGCCGTAGGACTCCAGCAGGCGAGCGATCGCCCGGTTGCGCTGGTTCGTCGCTGCCTCGGAGGCGTAGACGCCGTCGTCGAGCGCGAGGTCGCGGCCGGCGAAGCGTGACAGGCCGGTACGCACGGCCGCCCAGCGTGCGTCGGCGTCGGCGGCCGGCACCATCGCCGTCGTCGCGATCGCCCCCGCGTTGACCATGGGGTTCCTCGGGTGTCCGTCGTGGAGCTCGATCGCCATGACCGAGCTGAACGCCAGCCCCGTGTTGTCCACGCCGATCCGCTCGAGCACCCCCGCGTGGCCGAGCTCCTCGCAGACGAGGGCGTACACGAACGCCTTCGAGATCGACTGGATCGAGAACGCGACGTCGACGTCGCCCACGGCGTGCGACGCGCCGTCGACCTCGACGACGCAGAGGCCGAACCGGTCGGGGTCGGCGTCGGCCAGGGCGGGGATGTAGTCCGCGACGGCTCCGGAGGAGTCGGGCAGCGCCCAGCGGTACGCCTGCTCGACGAGCTCGTCGACCCGGAGGCGCGCCGGGAGCGGGCCGGTGGCTGCTCGTTGCCGGACGTCCTCGAGGTCTCGGTCCATCGTGCTCCTCGGAGCTCCGGGTGCGGCGGACGGGTGCCAGCCTCGCCCCTGCGCTCCGTGGACGCAAGGGCGCAGCCGTCAGGCGGGCGCGGTCGGCGACAAGACCGATCTTGTCAACGACCCAGCTGTGCGCGCCGTCGCGCGAGGTACGCGGCCTCGGCCGTGTTGCCGGCCAGCGCGATCGCGCGGTCGTAGGCCTCGCGCGCCTGTGCGCTGCGGCCTAGGCGGCGCAGCAGCTCCGCCCGCGTCGCGTGGAACGCGTGGTAGCTCTCGAGCGGCAGCCCGTCGACGACGGCGAGCGCCACCTCCGGTCCGACGACCTCGGCCAGGGCGACGGCCCGGTTGAGCGCGACGACGGGCGAGGGGTCGACGCGGACCAGCCGGTCGTACAGCGTGGCGATCTGCGCCCAGTCCGTCTCGCCGGCCTCCCGGGCGTACGTGTGCACCGCGTTGACCGCCGCGAGCAGCTGGTAGCGCCCGGGCGGCGGGCCACCGGCCGCGACGTCGGCGATCGTCCCGCGGACGAGGGCGTGGCCCTCCGCGATCAGGTCGCGGTCCCACGCGCCCCGGTCCTGCTCGGCGAGGGTGACGAGCTCGCCGGTGGCGGAGACCCGCGCCGGACGGCGCGCCTCGGTGAGCAGCATGAGGGCGAGCAGACCGGTCGTCTCGCCGGTGGGGCACAGGTCGCGCACGAGCCGGGCGAGACGGATCGCCTCGCCCGTGAGGTCGGCGCGCACGGGATCGCTGCTTGGGCCCGACGCGAGGTAGCCCTCGTTGAAGACGAGGAAGAGGACGGTGAGCACGCCGTCGATCCGGGCGGGCAGGTCCGCCTCGGCAGGGACGCGATAGGGGATCGCGGCCGCCTTGATCTTCGCCTTCGCGCGGGTGAGGCGCTGGCCCATCGTCGCCTCCTGGACCAGGAACGCGCGGGCGATCTCGGCGACGGTCAGCCCGCCCACCAGGCGCAGCGTGAGCCCGATCCGCGCCTCGGGGGAGAGGGCGGGGTGGCAGCACGTGAAGATCAGCCGGAGCCGGTCGTCCTCGACGGCGCCACGCGGCGGTGCCGGGTCGTCGTCGCGCAACCGGATCGCCTCCTCGTACTTCTCCTCCCGCCGGGCCTCCCGGCGGATGCGGTCGATCGCCTTCCGGGTCGCGGTCGTCGTGAGCCACGCGCCCGGGTTGACGGGCACGCCGTCGTGCGGCCAGCGCTCGACGGCGACGGCGAACGCCTCCGCGGCCGCGTCCTCGGCGGTGTCGAGGTCGTGGAACCGTCGAGCGAGCGACGCGACCACCCGGGCCCACTCCTCGCGGAGGGCCCGGGTGAGCGCGTCGTCGACGGCGGTCGGGGTCACGTCGGGCTCAGCCCTCGAGGTGCTCCTGGAAGTCGTCGGCCGTCTGGAACGGACGGACCTCGACCTTGCCCCGGCACGCCTTCGAGCCCTGGGCTGCGAGCCGGAGGGCGACGTCGAGGTCGGGCGCCTCGATGACCCAGAAGCCGCCGAGGTGCTCCTTGGCCTCGAGGTAGGGCCCGTCGGTCACGACCGGCTCGTCGCCCTGGCCGTCCACGACGCTCGCCGTCGAGGCCTCCGCGAGGCCGTTCGCGTAGACGAAGTAGCCGTCGGCCACGAGCTGGTCGTTGAACGCGCCGGTGTCGGCGAACGCCTCGAGCATCGCCTCCTTCGTCGCGTACGCGCCGTACGGGGTGCGCTCGGCCGGTCCGTAGACCGACAGCAGGTACTGGGGCATGTCAGGACTCCTTCGGTGTGCCGGTTGCATGGGTGGCGGTGGCGTGCTGCCGCAGCAGCTCGTCGGTCTCGGGGTCGGTCATCAGCTCGCGCACGTGCTGCGCGCAGCGGCAGGCCGCAGCGGTCCTCGCCGCCCAGGCGAGGGCATCCTCGCGGGTGGGGACGTCGACGACGCAGAACCCGCCGACGACCTCCTTGGTCTCGGGGAAGGGCCCGTCGGTGACGGTGCCGTCGGTCGCGACGATGCTCGCCCGCTGCCGCTCGAGGCCGCCGCCGTACACCCACACGCCCGCGTCGATCGCCTCGCGGGTCACGGCGTGCGCCGCCTCGCCGACGGCGGGCCAGTCGCCGTCGGGGATGTGGTCCATCGCGCCGTCGTCGAACGAGATCAGGTACCGCGTCATCGCATCGCTCCTTGTCCGGCGGCCGACTCGGACGGCCGCTCACCTTGACGACGAACGGCCTGCCCCGAATTCGACAGCCGAATCCGACAGTAGGCCCCAGGAGATTTCCGGCGCGCGTGTGGTGGTGCGCAGGAGGGGCAGGATCACGTCGTCGACGAGGCCCTCGACGTCGGGCTCCTGACTTGCGCCGTGGACGAAGAGGATCTCGTTGCGCACGAGGGCGACGATCGCCTCGTTGACGCGCGGAGGGATCGTGCCGGGCCCGAGCTCGCCGGCGGCCCGCGCGCGGTCGGTGATGTCGGTGAGCCACTCCGCGAACTGCGCGAGGACCTGCGCGGCCACTCGGGCGACGGTCGCGTCCTCGACCTCGCCGATCACCCCCCGGAAGATCCGGACGCCGTCGGGGCCGACACGAGCGAGCAGGCCGTCGAGCAGCGCGATGAGGTCGGACCGCAGGGGACCGGTGGACGTGGCCGGCGGCCGGCCCATCCGGGACGGCAGGAAGGCGTCGATCGTCATCTCGGCGCGGCTGCTGTAGCGGCGGTACAGCACGGGCTTGCTGGTGCCCGCGCGCCGGGCCACGCCCTCGAACGTGAGGCCCTGGTAGCCGCGCTCGTCGAGCTCGGCGAGCACCGCGGCGCGGATCGCGTCGCGCAGCTCGTCCGCTCGCCGTCGTCGGCCGGGTTGCGCGGTCACTCGTCCTCCCGCTGGCTCCATGCCCGGTGAGGGCGTCTCGACGGTATCGGATCCCTAGGATACGGTACGTACCGTATCTAGTTCTCGGTTTTGGAGAGTCCCATGTCAGAGCCCGCCACCACGCACGCCACCACGCACGAGAGCTGGCGGCCCGTCTTCGGTCTCGCCGTCGGCCTCGCGCTCGTCGTGAGCGCGATGCTCGTCGCATTCGGCCTGCCGGCCCTCCACACCGCGCCGCGCGACCTCCCGATCGCCGTGGTCGCTCCGCCCGCGGTGGCCGAGCAGCTCACCGCCGGCCTCGAGCGGGCCCAGCCCGGCGCGTTCGACGTGACGGTCGCCGAGTCCCAGGACGCGGCGCTGCAGCTCATCCGCGACCGCGAGGTCTACGGCGCGTTCGTCGTGACCGCCGACGGGCTGACCGTCGACGTCGCCTCGGCGGCGAGCCCCACCGTCGCGCCGCTCCTCACGCAGGTCGGGACCGCCGCGGCGACCCAGCAGGGCGTTACGGCCACCGTGACCGACGTCGTGCCGACCTCGGTCGACGACCCGCGCGGGATCGGCCTGTCCGCCGGCGCCCTGCCGATCGCGCTCGGGGGGTTCATGGCCGGTGTCGCCACCACCCTGCTCGTGCGCGGGACCGGCCGCCGGCTCGCCGCTATGGGGACGTTCGCCGTGGTCGCGGGCGTCGCGATGGCCGCGATCCTGGAGTTCTGGTTCGGCACGCTGAGCGGGAACTTCGCCGCCACCGCGGCTGCGGCGGTGCTGGGCATCCTCGCGACAGGCCTGACCGTGCTCGGCCTGGAGAGCCTGCTCGGGAAGGCGGGCATCGCCGTCGGGGCTCTGCTCGTGGTGTTCCTCGGCAACCCGCTGTCGGGCCTCACGAGCGCGCCGGAGATGCTGCCGCAGCCGTGGGGCGCGATCGGTCAGCTGCTGCCGCCCGGCGCCACCGGGACGCTGCTGCGCAACGTCGCGTTCTTCGACGGCGCCGCGACCACCCAGCCGATCCTCGTCCTGCTGGGCTGGGCCGCGCTCGGCGCGGTGCTCCTCGTGATCTCGGGCCTGCGCTCGCGGACGGGGCAGCCGACGGGGGACCCGGGGTCGGACGAGTCGGTGCCGGCCGAGCAGGCGGCGGTCGCCGCGCGGGCGTAGCGCGGCGTCAGCCCGCGGTGAGCAGCGCCGCCAGGAACGCGACGTAGAGGACGAGCGCGGCCGTCGCGACGCCCCCGGCGGCCCGGGTCCAGTGGCCCGCGGCCGCCGCCGCAGCGAGCGCGACGGCGAGCAGCACCCAGACGGCGGTGTGGCCGTGGTCGAGGAGCACGCCGCGGATGCCGTCGGCGGTCTCGTCCACGCCGTCGCTGACCGTCGCGAAGACGACGGCCACCGTGGTGGCGCCGACCGCGCCCAGCGCGAACCAGCGCCGGCGCGCCCGGGTGGGCTCGCCGTCGTGCGTGTCTCGCATGACGGCGACCGTAGCGCTCGGCGCAGTGGAAGACTCGCCCCACGAGGACCGCAGGACCGCAGGACCGCGGAACCGGAGGCGCGCGGCGTGAAGGCGATGATCGTCAAGGAGTTCCGGGAGCTCATCCGCGACCGGCGCACCGTGGGGCTCCTGGTCGGGCTGCCGCTGATCCTGCTGGTGGTGTTCGGGTACGCCGCGAACTTCTACGTCGACCACGTCTCGGCGGCCGTCGTCGGGCCGCAGGCCGAGCAGGTCGCCGCCCAGCTGCCCGACCTCTTCGAGGTCCAGACCGTCGACACCGCCGCGACCGAGCAGGACGCGCGGGACATGCTGCGCGACGACGTGGTCGACGTCGCGCTCGTCACGGGCGGCGACGCGGCAGGAGGAACCTCGAGCACCGCGACCGCGCTCATCGACGGCTCCAACCTCTTCGCGGCGCAGTCGATCCTGGCCGCGGTCAACGCGACGGGAGGCGCGATCACGCCCGAGGTGCTCTACAACCCCGACCTTACGACGGCGTGGGTGATGATTCCGGCGATCATCGGCCTCATCCTCACGTTCATCGGGACGATCGTGACCAGCATCGGCCTCGTCCGCGAGCGCGAGGCGGGCACGCTCGAGCAGCTCGCCGTGATGCCGATCAAGCCGGGCACGGTGATCCTCGGCAAGATCGCGCCGTACTTCCTGCTCGCGGCGATCGACATGGTGATCGTCACGGCGCTCGGCATGCTGCTGTTCGACGTCCCGTTCAACGGGAACGTCCTCACGTTCGCCCTGGGTGCGGCGATCTTCCTGTTCGTCGTGCTCGGCATCGGGGTGTTCATCTCGACGATCTCGCAGACCGCGGGTCAGGCGATCCAGACCGCGTTCTTCGTCCTAATGCCGCAGATCCTGCTGTCCGGGATGATCTTCCCGCTCGAGGCGATGGCGGCGGGCGTGCGCTGGATCGGCTACCTCCTACCGCTCACGTACTTCACGAAGATCTCGCAGGGCGTCATGCTCCGCGCCGCGGGGATCGACTCGCTGTGGCTGCCGTTCGTGGTGCTCACCGTGATGGCGGTGGCGATCTTCACGGCCGCGACGCTGCGGTTCCGCCGCGACCTCGCGCCCGAGCGCCGGGAGAGGACGGCGTCGTGACCTTCGGCGCGCGCGGCGTGAGCGTGTCGTTCGACGGCACGACGGCGTTGCGTGACGTGAGCGTGGACGTTCCGGACGCAGCGGTGATCGCCGTCGTCGGGGGCGACGGCGCGGGCAAGTCGACCCTGCTGCGGACGCTCGTGCGCCAGGTGGCGCCGGACAGCGGCACGGTCGACGCGCCCGGCAAGGCGGACCTCGGGTACCTGCCCGCGTCCTCGGGCAGCTGGGCGGCGCTGACGGTGGCGCAGAACCTCGACTTCGCCGCGGGCGCCTACGGGCTCGCGGGTGCTGCGCTCGAACAGCGACGCACCGAGCTCCTCGCCGCCGCGGACCTCACGGCGGCGTCGGACCGCCTCGCGTCGCAGCTGTCCGGCGGCATGCGGCGCAAGCTCGGCTTCCTCATGGCGATCGTGCACCGCCCGCGCCTGGTCGTGCTCGACGAGCCGAGCACCGGCGTCGACCCGGTGAGCCGCATCGACCTGTGGCGACTGATCTCCGAGGAGGCAGCGAGCGGTACCGCGGTTGTCATGTCGACCACGTACCTGGACGAGGCGGAGCGCGCGGGGCACCTCGTGGTGCTCGACGCGGGCGAGGTCCTCGTCCAGGGCTCCTACGACGACGTGCGCGCCTCGTTCGCCGGGGCGGTCACCCGCTCCGTGACCGCGGGCGCGACCCCCGTGCGACCCGAGTGGTCCTGGCGGCGCGGGCACGCGCGGCACGAGTTCTGGCCCGACGGCGAGCCACCGGTCGGGAGCGACGTCGTCGCCCCCGACCTCGAGGACATCGTCATCGCGCTCTCGCTCGAGCGGCGGCTCGCGGGGGTGGCTCGATGACCGGGCGACACGGGCGCGACGCGCTGACCGGGCGACACGGGCGCGTCGCGCTGCGCGCCGACACCGTGCGCGCCACCGCGCTGCGCGCCGACCGGGTGACGCGTCGGTTCGGCGCGTTCACCGCCGTATCGGGGGTCTCCATCGAGGTCGGCCACGGCGAGGTCGTCGGACTTCTCGGCGCCAACGGCGCGGGCAAGACGACGCTCATGCGGATGCTCCTGGGTCTGCTGCCCCCGACCGAGGGAGGAGTCACGATGCTGGGCGGACCACCGAACCGCGAGCGGCGCCGTCGCGTCGGGTACCTGCCACAGAACCTCGGCCTGTACCGCGACCTCACCCTCGCCGAGAACCTCGAGTTCATCAGTGGCACGTACGGCGCTCCGGTGCCCGTGCTCCCGGGCGACCTCGCCGGCTACGCGACGACGCTCGTCGGGGCGATGCCGCTGGGCGCGCAGCGGCAGGCCGCGTTCCTGGCCGCGCTCAGCCACCGGCCCGAGCTCCTCCTGCTCGACGAGCCGACCTCGGGCGTCGATGCCCTGGCCAGGGCCCGCCTGTGGGACACGATCCGGGAGCAGTCCGACGCGAGCGTCGGCGTGCTCGTGACCACGCACTACATGCAGGAGGCGCAGCAGTGCGACCGGCTCCTGCTGATGTCCCACGGCGAGCTCGTGGCGCAGGGCAGCGAGGCCGACGTCATCGGGGACACCCGCGCGCTGTCGGTGCGCACCGACGACTGGGCGGCCACGTTCGCGGCGCTCAACGCCGCCCGGGTGCCGGTCATCCTGGACAGTCGCGCCGTGCGCGTCGCGGACACCGACTCCGAGACCGTCCGGGCGGTCCTGGACGCCGCGGGGCTCGCGGCCGAGATCGAGCGGGTGCCGGCGACGATCGAGGAGCGGATGCTCGTGCTGGCCCGCGCGAGCGCTGGCTGAGGGGCGGGGGCAGGATGACGGCATGAGCAGCACTGCTTCTCCAGGAGTCACGGGCGTCACCGGCGCGACCGGCCACATCGGCGGGCTCGTCACGCGCGGGCTCGACGCCGCGGGCGTCCGGCAGCGGCTGCTCGTGCGCGATCCCTCGAGCCCGCGAGTGCCCGAGCTGGCGAGCGTCGAGGGTGTCGCCGCCGTCGACTACGCCGACCTCGAGCGATCCCGGGCGGCCCTGACGGGCGTCGACGTCCTGCTCCTCGTGTCCGCGCACGAGAGCCCGACTCGCGTCCGCGACCACGCGCGGGTGATCGACGCCGCCGCGCAGGCGGGCGTGCGGCACGTGGTCTACACCTCCTTCGCCGGGGCTGCCCCCGACGCCACGTTCACCCTCGCCCGCGACCACCACGCGACCGAGGAGCACCTGCGTGCGTCGGGGATGGCGTGGACCTTCCTGCGCGACACGCTCTACCTCGACTTCATGGAGCAGCTCGCCGGGCCCGACGGCGTCATCCGCGGTCCCGCAGGCACCGGACGGGTCGCGGCGGTCGCCCGCGCGGACGTCGCCCGCGTCGCCACGGCGGTGCTGCTCGACCCGGCCGCGCACGCCGGTGCGACCTACGACGTCACCGGCCCGGAGCCGCTCACGCTCGTGGAGGTCGCCGCCACCATCCGCGCGGTGCGCGGGACGAGCGTGACGTTCCACGACGAGACGATCGAGGAGGCCTACGCCTCCCGCGCGTCCTACGGTGCGCCCGACTGGCAGGTCGACGCGTGGGTCTCCACCTACACCGCGATCGCCTCGAACGTCATGGCACGGCCCAGCGGCGACGTCGAGCGCCTCACCGGCGTCCCGCCGCTCAGCCTCGAGCAGCTGCTGCGTCTCGGCTGAGCGGCTCGACCCGCAGGGTCGTCCCGCGTGCCGTCGCGCTCGTGATCGCACGCACGGCGGAGCCGCCGCCGTACTTAGCGCGATAGGCGCGGTCGATCGCGTCCTCGTACTCGCCGTCGGGCACGAAGCGCACGACGGCGCGCACCCCGCCGGCCTCGACGGTGCCGGTCCCGGCACGGCGCACCGCGCGGTACCACGCGCCGTCGTCGCCGCGCACGGAGCGGACGAAGAGCGCGCCGTCGACGACGACGTGCCACACGATCGTGGCTGGGCGCAGGGTGCCGTCGGCGCGGTGGGCGGCGACGTGGAGCTCGCCGTCGCCGTCGATCGCGGCGAGGTCGGCGGGGCTGAAGGTGCTCGTCGGCTCGGCCACCGTCACGCCTCGGGGATCGCGCGGGCGAAGAACTCCGGCCGGGCGACCTCGGGGTCCGGGCCGCCGCGCACCCCGGTGTCGAGGGCGTCGATGGAGGCGAGCTCGGCGTCGGTGAGGTCGAAGCCGGCGACGTCGAAGTTCTCGGCGATGCGCGACGGCGTGACCGACTTCGGGATCGCGGAGCGGCCCTGCTGGAGGTGCCAGCGCAGCATGACCTGCGCGGGCGTGCGGTCGTGGGCGGAAGCGATCTCGGCGATGGTCGGGTCCTCGAGGGTGCTGCGCCGCGTGTCGTCGCCCCACCCGGGATAGAACGTGATCCCGCCGATGGGGGACCACGCCTGGGTGAGCACGCCGTGGCGCGCGTCGGCGGCCTGCACGGCGGGCTGCGTGAAGTAGGGGTGCAGCTCGACCTGGTTGACCGCGGGGACGACCTCGACCTGCTCCAGGAGCGCCTCGAGCTGCTGCGGCATGAAGTTGCTGACGCCGATCGCGCGGACGCGGCCGTCGGCGAGCAGCGTCTCCAGGGCGCGGTAGGCGGCGACGGTCGAGTCGAACCGGTCGGGGGCGGGCTGGTGCAGGATCAGCAGGTCCAGCTGCTCGACGCCGAGCTTCGCCGTCGCCTTCTCGAACGCGTGCAGGGTCTGGTCGTAGCCGTAGTCCGACACCCAGACCTTGGTCTCGAGGAACACGTCCCCGCGCGGCACGTCGGACTCGCGGATCGCGCGGCCGACCTCACGCTCGTTGCCGTACGCGGCGGCGGTGTCGATGTGGCGGTAGCCGACCTCGAGCGCCGTGCGGACCGCGGCGACCGTCTCGTCGGGCGGGGTCTGGAACACGCCGTACCCGAGGGCCGGGAGCGTGACGCCGTTGTTGAGGGTGAGGGTGGGGATCGTCATGCCGTCCACGGTAGGAACGTGGCGCCGCTCGCGGGAGGGCCTGGTGCTACCCCCCACGCCCGCCCCGGTGCCGGCCCGCCCCACGGGGTAGCGCCAGTACCTCCCCAGGGCGGCCGCGCCGTCGTACCGTCGCGGGGTGGACCTGAGAGCCGAGACCCGCGAGTTCCTCACGACCCGTCGCGCGCGGCTCACCCCCGAGCGGGCGAACCTCGCGGCGTACGGCGGCAACCGCCGCGTGCCGGGGCTGCGCCGCGAGGAGGTGGCGATGCTCGCGGGCGTGAGCATCGACTACTACACGCGGATGGAGCGCGGGAACCTCGGCGGGGTGTCCGAGGCGGTCCTGGAGTCCCTCGCCGAGGCGCTGCAGCTCGACGAGGCCGAGCGCGGCCACCTGTTCGACCTCGCGCGGCTGGCCAACGCCTCCGGCGCTGCGCGCTCCCGGGCGCGCAGCGCGCCGGCGCCCGTGCTGCGTCCCGCGGTGGCGCGCGTCGTCGACGCGATCGACGCGCCCGCGTTCGTACGCAACGGCCGGCTCGACGTCGTGCACACCAACGCGCTCGGCCGCGCGCTCTACGCGCCGCTGTACGACTCGCCCGTCCACGTGCCGGGCAAGCCGGTCAACAGCGCGCGGTTCCACTTCCTCGACCCGGTGGGCGCCTGGCAGTTCTGGGGACCCAAGTCCGAGCGCGTCGCGCACGACGCCGTCGCGATCCTGCGCGCCGAGGCCGGGCACAACCCCTACGACAAGCGCCTCACCGAGCTGGTCGGGGAGCTGTCCACCCGCAGCGAGGACTTCCGCCGCCTGTGGGCCTCGCACGACGTGCGCTACCACCGCACGGGGACCAAGGTGTTCCACCACCCGGGCGTCGGCGTACTCGAGCTCGACTACGAGGCGCTCGTGCTGCCCGCCGACCCCGGGCTGCAGCTCAACGTCTACACGGCCCCGCCCGGGAGCCCCTCGGCCGACGGCCTCGCGCTGCTCGCGTCGTGGGCCGCGACGATGGCCGCGGCGCAGGGGGGCGTGCGGGTCGCCGAGGCGTAGGCGGCACACGACGGCGAGCGTCGCTCCGCGAGGCGCGCTCGCGTCTGCGCCGCTGACCTCCGCGGTCCTCAGGAGTGGTACCCGGTCTCGCGCAGCACCCGCGCGGGGACGCCGGCCACGATCGTGTCGGCGGGTACGTCCTTCGTCACGACCGCGCCGGCTCCGACGATCGCGCCGTCGCCGATCGTCACGCCGGGCACGACGGTCACGCAGGCGCCGAGCCAGACCCGGCGGCCGATGACGACCGGCGCGGGGATCATGTCGCCGCGGCGCGCGGGGTCGACGGCGTGGTCGAGCGTCACGATCGTGGCGCCGTGCCCGATCAGGGTGCCGTCGCCGATCGTGATGCCGCCGGCGTCCTGGAACCGGCAGCCCATGTTGACGAAGACGTCCCGGCCGAAGGTGAGGTTGCGGCCGAACTCGCAGTGGAACGGCGGGAAGACCGTCACCGATTCGTCGACGGCGCGGCCGGTCAGTCGCGTCAGCAGCGCGCGCACCTGCTCGGGGGAGTGGTAGCCGGTGTTGAGCTCAGCCGTGATCCGGAACGCGGCCTGAGCCACGCCGTGCAGGTACGCGTGCTGCTCGGACCTGGCGGTGATGACGGCGCCGCGCGCGACGTGGTCGAGGAACTCCTGCAGGTCCGTCACCGGTCCTGCGCCACGCTCGCGGACGTCGCCGGCTCGGCGCCCCAGGACGCCAGCAGTCGCAGCCGCTCGGCCGACGGCGAGCCGGGCTTGGCCGTGTAGACCATGAGCACCTGGCCGGGCTCGGCGGTGATCGCGAGCTCCTCGTACGCCAGCGTGAGCTCGCCGACGACGGGGTGGTGGAACCGCTTGGTGCCCGACCCGTGGGTGCGCACGTCGTGCGCGCCCCACAGGCGGCGGAAGACCTCGCTGCGCGTCGACAGCTCGCCCACGAGGTCCTGCAGGCCCTTGTCGTGCGGGTCCCGGCCGGCCTCGGCGCGCATGATCGCCACGCACATCTGCGCGAACCGGTCCCAGTCGGGGTAGAAGTCGCGCGCGGCCGGGTCGAGGAACTGGAACCGGGCGAGGTTCGGGGTGCGTCCGCCGTCGCCGATCACGGGGGAGTAGAACGCGCGCCCCAGCGCGTTGGTCGCGAGCAGGTCCTGGCGCTGGTCGCGGACGAACGCCACGCCGTCGGTGATCGCGGCCAGCGCCCACTGCAGGCTCGAGCGGGGCGCTCCCGGGCGGGTCGAGCGGCGACGCGCGCGGCCCGACGGCGGGATGCCGTCGGCGGCGCGGGCGAGGTCGAGCAGGTGGGCGCGCTCGGTGTCGTCGAGCTGCAGCGCCTGTGCGACGGCGTCCAGCACCGCCGCGGACGCCCCGCCGATCGCGCCGCGCTCGAGCTTCGCGTAGTACTCCACGCTCACCCCGGCGAGCGCGGCCACCTCGCTGCGCCGCAGGCCCGGGACGCGGCGCGTGCTCGGGTCGCCCGCGCCGATGACGCCCGCCGCCTCGGGGGTGACCTTCGCGCGCCGCGACATGAGGAACTCGCGTACGTCCGCCCGATTGTCCATGCAGCCGACCGTAGGCCGCGCCGACGCCGCGAGGGAGTCCCCCGCGTGGGGTGTACTGCGAGTACACCGCACGACAGGGCCTCCCACGCGGCGCCGGGACGGAGTTGTCTGGTTCCGTACCCGACAGGGCCGTACCCCAACGAAAGGCATCACCACCATGCGCGCAGTCGTCATGGTCGCCCCGGGCGACGTCCGGGTCGACGAGACCGAGCGACCGAGGATCGTCGAGCCGACCGACGCGATCCTCAAGATCACCGCGGCCTGCATCTGCGGGTCCGACCTGTGGCCCTACCGGGGAGCCGACGCGGTCGACCACCGGCCGATGGGCCACGAGTACGTGGGTGTCGTGGCGGAGATCGGCTCCGCCGTCACGACCCTCGCCGTCGGCGACTTCGTCGTCGGCACGTTCATCTCCTCCGACAACACCTGCGAGATCTGCCAGGCCGGCTACCAGACGCACTGCGTCCACCGCGGGCCCGGCGCCGACCCCGGCGCCCAGGCCGACTACGCCCGGATCCCGAACGCCGACGGCACGCTCGTCGCGACGCCCGGCGTGCCCGACCCGGAACTGATCCCCTCGCTGCTGGCCGCCTCCGACGTGCTCGGTACCGGCTGGTTCGCCGCCGTAGCGGCCGAGGCCGGACCGGGCAAGACCGTCGCGGTGGTGGGTGACGGCGCCGTCGGGCTGATGGGCGTGCTCGCCGCCAAGCAGCTCGGCGCCGAGCGCATCATCGCGATGTCCCGGCACGCCGACCGCCAGGCGCTCGCGCGCTCCTTCGGCGCCACCGACATCGTCGAGGAGCGCGGCGACGCGGGGGTGGAGCGGATCAGGGAGCTCACCGGCGGGCTCGGGGCGCACTCGACCATCGAGGCGGTCGGCACCCAGGAGTCGATGATGCAGGCCATCCACGCCACCCGCGCGGGCGGTCACGTCGGCTACGTCGGGGTCTCGCACGACGTCGCGCTGCCCGGGCTCGAGCTGTTCTACTCGGGCGTGCACCTGCACGGCGGACCCGCGCCGGTGCGCCGGTTCCTGCCGGAGCTCATCCGGCTCATCTGGAACCGCGAGATCGACCCGGGCGCGGTCTTCGACCTCACGCTCCCGATCGAGGACGCGGCCGAGGGCTACCGCGCGATGGACGAGCGCCGCGCGACCAAGGTGCTGCTCACGCTGTGACGCCGGTCGCCTCGCCGATCGCCTGGTCCAGCATCTCCAGCCCGAGGTCGATCTCGGCCTCGCTCGCCGTGAGCGGGGGCGCGATCCGGAACGTCCCGCCCCAGCCGGGGATCTGGACCACGTTCATGTGGAGGCCGAGCTCGAGGCAGCGGCGCGTGACGGCCGCGCCGAGCGCGTCCGTCAGCGCCTTGGTGGCGCGGTCGGTCACCAGCTCGAGGCCCTGCAGCAGCCCGTGACCGCTCACGTCGCCCACGACGGCGTGCCGCGCCTCGATCTCGCGCAGTCCCGTCCGCAGGCGCTCGCCCAGGACGCGGGCTCGGTCCACGAGGTCGTCGCGCGCCACGACGTCGAGCACGGTCAGGCCGACCGCCGCGACCAGCGGGTCGGAGACGTGGGTGGTGCAGAAGAGGAAGCCGCGCTCGTGCGCGCGCTCCTCGATCTCGGCCGTCGTCACGACCGCGGCGAGCGGCAGGCCCGAGCCGAGGGTCTTGCTCAGGGTGAGGATGTCCGGGACGACCCGGGATCGCACGGTTGCCCGGCTCGACCGGTCCGTAGCTGGCGCGCCGGCTCGAGTACGTCGCGGCGGCCGCGCCCTGCGTCATGCCGTGCCAGGAGGCCGCGAACGACACGATCTCGTGGCCGCCGGTGACGAGCTTCGCGAGCCGGATCGCGGCCTCGTTGGACTACGCGCCCGTGGTCAGCAGCAGCACCTTCCCCAGCGGGTCGGGGAGCGTCGCCACGATCCGCTCCGCGAGCTCGACGACCGGCCGCGACAGCATTCCGGAGAACAGGTGGTCGAGCTCGCCGACCTGGCGCCGCACAGTCGCGACGATGTCGGGGTGGGAGTGCCCCAGCACGGCGCTCATCTGCCTAGCGCCGAGGACCTCGGCTCAGGTCGCCGCGCTCGTCTCGTCGTGCGTGGTGACCCAGAACCGCGCCGCGACGGTGAGCCCGAGCAGCAGCAGGGCCGAGGTCAGCACGAACGGCCACACGCGGTCGATCGCTGACAGCCAGCCGCTGATCCAACCGAACGGCGCGGTCACGAGCATGACGGCGGTGCGCTGGACCGCCATCACCCGAGAGCGCTCGTGGCGGTCGACGTGCAGCGCGACGAGCGACTCCGAGATCATGAACAGCACACCTGCGCCAAAGGCGTCGAGCACGAGGCATCCGGCGAGCATGAGGTAGGTCCTCGCATCGGCCGCTTCTCCGGTGGCGGGGATGCTCACCAGCAGGACCTGACCGGCGAGGTAGACCGCGAATCCGAGCAGGGTCGGCGCCTTGAGGTTGCTCGAGTGCGTGATCCGCGATATCACGGTGAAGAGGAAGAGGACCGAGAGCAGCGAGCGCACCATCGGGAAGAAGGGCAGCAGGGCGTCCGGAACGCCGAGCCTCTGGCTGATCACCACTTGCCAGAACGTCGAGCTGATCAGGGCCACCGCGGCCACGACGGCCGCGATCGTCAGCGAGAAGATCGTGCCCCGGGACCGGACGATGAGACCGAGCACCGGTCGGTAGCCTCGAAGCGAGCTCCAGATGCTGACGCCGCGGGTCTGCTCCATCCGGACCAGCCCGGTGGCCGTCTCGGTCGTGAAGCGGTACAGCAGCCAGATCTTGAGCGACATGATGACGAACGCGTTGAGGTAGAGGATCCGGACCGCGGGCACCAGGCCCAGGTTCGCTACCAGCAGGGCCGCGATCGGCGCGAACAGCGCCGAGAAGTCGGCGGCCACCTTGATCAGTGAGTACACCCGGGGGATCTCGGCCCGGTCCACGTCCTCCACCAGCAGGCAGTCCCACGAGTTCTGGGTCACCTGCCACGCCCCGTTGATCACCGAGGCCACGAGGAACCACCAGAAGTTCTGCGCGAACGCCCAGACGAGACAGGGCACGCACCACGCGACGATGTCGAACACGGCGGTCGTCACACGGCGGCCGAGCTTGTCGGTGATCACGCCGCTGAGAAGGCCGAGGACGACCTGCGACAGCATCGAGATCGTGGCCAGCAGCCCGATCTGGGCGTCGTGCACGCCGAGCGCCAGCATGAACACCGAGGCGTAGGGCAGCACGAGCTGCATCGAGAGCCCCCACATCGGCTCGGTGTAGACCGAGGCGCGGCCGTTCCCGCGCAGGCCGAGAAGGGTCGTCACCATCGGGTTCCGGGGGCGGGGCACCGGAGGATTCAACCGCCGTCCTCACGCACGTCCAAACGAGAAGCGCGGCAGCCCGCCGGCAGCACCGCGGGCAGACATGTGCAGGTCAGCGTCTGGGTGGAGTCCGCCACGGCCGGGGTGCGGGACACTGGTGGGCAACGACAGTCGTTCGACGAGGAGTTCAGGTGCCGCAGGGAACAGTCCGCTGGTTCGACGCCGATCGGGGTTTCGGCTTTCTCGCCCTCGGGGAGGGCGCCGAAGACCTCTTCGTGCACGCCTCCGAGATCGTCGGGGACGACGCACACCGCGGGCTGCGCGAGGGCCAGGAGGTGGAGTTCGAGATCGGCGAGGGTGACCGCGGTCCGCAGGCGCGCCGCGTGCGTGTCACGGGTGAGGTCGCCTCCGACGCGGCCCTGGGCGTGCTCGGCACTGTCAGCTGGTACGAGCCGACCAAGGGTTACGGGTTCGTCACCCCGGACGGCGGCGGCGCCGAGATCTTCGCGCACAGCTCCGCCATCGTCGGGGGCGGGGTGATCCGCGAGGGCCAGCGTGTCGCGTTCCTCGTGGTCGACGGCGAGAAGGGCCCGCAGGCGGACCACCTCCTGCCGCTCGGGGAGCAGGCGGCCCAGCCCGCCGCGTCCGACGGCGCCGACGGCACCGTGACGTTCTTCGACACCGACAAGGGCTTCGGGTTCATCGAGCCGGACGCCGGGGGCAAGGGCGTCTTCCTGCACGTCAAGGCGCTGCGCTCGGGCGTTCGTGAACCGGCCGAGGGCGACCGCGTGACCTTCACCGTCGTCGACGGCGATCGCGGCCCGATGGCGCGCGACGTGGACGTGGTGGGCGGCGGAGCCCGCAGGTCCGCGCCCGCGACGGCCGGCCGCGGCCGCTCCGCGGGGCCCCGGTCCTCGGGTGCGCCGGTGCGTGGCGGAACGGGCGTCGTCGCACGCTTCGACGCGGACCGCGGCTTCGGGTTCATCGTTCCCGACGCGGGCGGTGACGACCTGTTCGTGCACGTGTCGGTCGTCCGCGGCACGGACCGGCTGTACGAGGACGATCGCGTCCGGTACGAGGTCCGGCAGAGCGACCGCGGACCGCAGGCGGACCGCGTCGAGCTGATCTAGTCGGCTCGACGCGGCGGCGCCGCCGCGTCGTCAGTCCGCGTAGACCTCCTTGGCGATCCGGAACGCGGCCCAGGCCTTGGGCCAGCCGGCGTAGAACGCCGCGTGCGTGAGCACCTCGGCCATCTCCTCGGCCGCGACGCCGTTCGCCTTCGCTCGGGCGATGTGGTGCTCGAGCGAGGAGTCGAGCACGCCGCTCGCCATCAGCGCCGTCACGGTGACGATGCTGCGCAGGCGCGGTGAGAGGGCGTCCTCGCGGGCCCAGACCTGGCCGAACAGGACGTCGTCGTTGAGCGCGGCGAACGTGGGCGCGAACTGGCCGAGCGCGTCCCGACCGGCGGTGACCTTCTCAGCCATGGTGGTGCCCTCTCACTTGCCGGAGTAGACGGGGAACGCGGCGTTCTCGCCGTAGTCCGTCTCGGCCATGGCGCGCAGCGCGTCCATGTCGTCCTCGGAGATCACGAAGTCGACCTGGGCGTTCGCGCGCATGTGGTCCGGGTTCGCCGTCTTGGGCAGCGAGACCGTCCCGAGCTGCAGGGTGTACCGGATGCACAGCTGCGGCACGCTGACGCCGTAGCGCTCGGCGATCGCCGCGACGTCGGGGTTCGTGACGATCTCGCCGTGGGCGATGGGCGAGTACGCCTCGACCACGATGTCCCGGGCCTGGCAGTAGTCGATGAGCTCGGTGGGCGTGTTGCCGGCGTGCACCAGGATCTGGTTCACGTGCGGGGCGACCGTTCCGTGCTCGAGGACGTTCTCCAGGTCCGTCTGGAGGAAGTTGGACACGCCGATCGCGCGGATCCTGCCCGCCGCGTGCGCCTCCTCCAGCGCCCGCCACGCCTCGAGGTTGCCCTCCGCGTAGTCGCCACAGCGGAAGTCGTTCCACGGCTGCGGGGAGTGGATGAGCATGAGGTCCACGTAGTCCAGGCCCAGCTTCGCCAGCGACTCGTCGATGGCGGCGGTGGCGCCCGGGTAGTCCTTGATCTCGGCGGCGAGCTTCGTGGACACGAAGAGCTCCTCCCGCGGGACGCCGGACGTGCGCACACCCTCGCCGACGCCGCGCTCGTTGCCGTAGGCCTGCGCGGTGTCGATGTTGCGGTACCCGATCGCGATCGCCTGGCGCACAGCTTCCGCGGCCGAGCCGTCGTCGATGAACCAGGTGCCCAGCCCCAGCGTGGGGATCCGGACGCCGTTCGCGAGGGGGTAGGTCTCGGTCAGGGCAGTCATGCGTGCTCTCCGTTCGTCGTCAGCGCGCCGTACACCGCGTCGGTGACGGGCTCGAGCCACTCGTTGCTCACGCCCTGGCCCGGCGTGATGAAGGCGACGTGGGAGAACCACGAGTCGGCCTTCGCGCCGTGCCAGTGCTTGGTCCCGGCCGGCACACGGACGACGGATCCGGGTTCCAGGCTGACGGGCTCCTCGCCCTCGGCCTGGTACCAGCCGCTGCCCGCCGTGCACAGCAGGATCTGGTCGCCGCCACCCCCGGTGCCGTGGTGCACGTGCCAGTGGTTGCGGCAGCCCGGCTCGAACGTCACGCTGCTCACCGGGACGCTCCCGCCCACCAGCGGGGCGAGATAGCTCTGGCCGGTGAAGTGCTCGGCAAAGGCGTCGTTCGTGTCCCCGCGCGGGAAGATCTGGTCGAGCTCGCCGTCGGGCATCTCGTCTCCTGGGTGCGCCATGCGGGCGTCTGTCGACGCGCTGTCGTTTCACGCTAGGCCAGGGCCGGCCGGGATGGGAGGCCCTGCTGGGGTACCCCGGGCGCCCAGTCGCGCGACCGCCTCCGCGCGGGTCCCCGGCGCAAGGGAATAGATGGCGCTTCGCAAGGGTTGAGCCTAATGGACTCAAGTTCAGGTTGACAGCGACGCATCCCGCCGCGTAGACCTGAGCGAGGAAGACTCAAGGGGTTGCGGCTGCACGAAGGCAGCGGGCCAGAGAAGGAGTACACGCACATGTCACGAGCAGTCGGGATCGACCTCGGAACCACCAACTCGGTGGTGGCCGTCCTGGAGGGCGGCGAGCCCACCGTCATCGCGAACGCCGAGGGGGCGCGCACCACGCCGTCCGTCGTCGCGTTCAGCAAGTCCGGCGAGGTCCTCGTCGGTGAGGTCGCCAAGCGCCAGGCCGTCACCAACGTGGACCGCACGATCTCCTCCGTCAAGCGCCACATGGGCACCGACTGGAGCACCGAGATCGACGGCAAGAGCTACACCGCGCAGGAGATCTCCGCGCGCATCCTGGGCAAGCTGAAGAAGGACGCGGAGTCCTACCTCGGCGAGCCCGTCACGGACGCCGTCATCACGGTGCCCGCCTACTTCAACGACGCCGAGCGTCAGGCCACGAAGGACGCCGGCCAGATCGCCGGCCTCAACGTGCTGCGCATCGTCAACGAGCCCACCGCGGCGGCCCTGGCCTACGGCCTGGAGAAGGGCAAGGAGGACGAGCTCATCCTCGTCTTCGACCTCGGCGGCGGTACGTTCGACGTCTCCCTGCTCGAGGTGGGCAAGGACGAGGACGACTTCTCCACGATCCAGGTGCGCGCCACCAACGGCGACAACCGCCTCGGTGGTGACGACTGGGACCAGCGCGTCGTGGACTGGCTCGTGACGGAGACCAAGAACGCCTACGGCGTGGACCTGTCCAAGGACAAGATCGCGCTGCAGCGGCTGCGTGAGGCGTCCGAGCAGGCCAAGAAGGAGCTGTCCTCGGCCACCTCGACCACGATCAGCCTGCAGTACCTCTCGATGACCGAGAACGGCCCCATCCACCTGGAGAAGCAGCTCACCCGAGCGCAGTTCCAGCAGATGACCGCCGACCTCCTCGAGCGGACCAAGGCGCCGTTCCACAACGTCATCAAGGACGCCGGCATCTCGATCTCCGACATCGACCACGTGGTCCTCGTCGGCGGCTCGACCCGCATGCCCGCCGTCACGGACGTCGTCAAGGAGCTCACCGGTGGCCGCGAGCCCAACAAGGGCGTGAACCCGGACGAGGTCGTCGCCGTCGGCGCCGCGCTCCAGGCCGGCGTCATCAAGGGCGACCGCAAGGACGTCCTGCTCATCGACGTCACCCCGCTGTCCCTCGGCATCGAGACCAAGGGTGGCGTGATGACCAAGCTCATCGAGCGCAACACCGCGATCCCGACCAAGCGCAGCGAGACCTTCTCCACGGCCGAGGACAACCAGCCCTCGGTGCTCATCCAGGTCTACCAGGGCGAGCGCGACTTCGCGTCCGACAACAAGGCGCTCGGCACGTTCGAGCTCACCGGCATCGCGCCGGCGCCGCGCGGCCTGCCGCAGATCGAGGTCACCTTCGACATCGACGCCAACGGCATCGTGCACGTGTCCGCGAAGGACCGGGGCACGGGCAAGGAGCAGTCGATGACGATCACCGGTGGTTCGGCCCTGCCGAAGGACGAGATCGACCGGATGATCAAGGAGGCCGAGGCGCACGCAGCCGAGGACCACAAGCGCCGCGAGGAGGCCGAGACCCGCAACACCGCGGAGCAGCTCGTCTACTCCACGCAGAAGCTCCTCAAGGACAACGAGGACAAGGTCCCCGCTGACGTCGCGACCGAGGTCAACGAGGCCATCAGCGAGGTGAACGGCGCCCTCGGCGGCACCGACGTCGAGGCCGTGAAGACCGCGACGGCGAAGCTGTCCGAGGTCTCGCAGAAGATCGGTCAGGCGATCTACGCCCAGCAGGCGGCCGACGGCGCTCCCGCCGACGGCGCCGCCGCCGGCTCCCAGCCCGCGGACGAGGACGTGGTGGACGCCGAGGTCGTGGACGAGGAGGACGAGAAGAAGTGACGTCCTCCGAGGAGTACGGCGAGCCGATCATCCGCGACAAGCGGCGGTTCGACCCGACCACCGGCGAGCGACGCGACGCGCCGGCGGCCGGCGCGCCCGCCCCGGGCGAGGACTCCCAGGCCGAGCCCGACGGCGGAACCCAGGTTCCGCCGTCGGGCGCGGGCGCCCAGGGCGAGGGTGACGAGCTCGCCGCCGCGCGGGCCGAGGCGCTCGACCTCGCCGACCAGCTCGCGCGGGCCAAGGCCGAGGTCTACAACACCGAGCAGCGCTTCAACGCGTTCGTCAAGCGCAGCCGTGAGCTCGAGGCCGCGGCCCGGGAGACCGGTCGCGCGGACGTCGTGGAGGCGCTGATCCCGGTGCTCGACGACGTCGAGCTGGCCCGCCAGCACGGCGAGCTCGACGGCCCGTTCCTCGCGATCGCCGACAAGCTCGAGCAGCTGCTCGCGACGCGGTTCGGCGTCGAGCGGTTCGGCGCGCAGGGTGAGGAGTTCGACCCCAACCACCACGAGGCGCTCATGCACCAGGCCGACCCCGAGGCCGACACGGCGCGGATCGCGATGGTCGCGCAGCCCGGCTACCGCCGGGGTGAGACGGTGATCCGGCCGGCCCGCGTGGGCGTCGTCGGTCCCGAGTGATCGGCGAGAGGAAGTTCGTCCTTTCGCGAGGTGATGTCGGACGACCGACATCACCTCGCGAAAGGACAGAAGAGGCCTCGCGAACGAGCGAGGGCAGCAGCAACGGACGGCTTGACGGAAGGAGGCGACCATGACGGGCCAGGACTGGCTGGAGAAGGACTTCTACGCCACGCTCGGCGTCGCGAAGGACGCCGACGAGGCCGCCATCAAGAAGGCCTACCGCAAGCTCGCCCGGCAGTACCACCCCGACCAGAACCCCGGGGATGCCAAGGCCGAGGCGACGTTCAAGGAGATCGGTGAGGCTTACTCCGTGCTCTCCGACCCCGAGCAGCGCAAGCAGTACGACGGCCTGCGCGCCATGGCCGGCGGCGGCCCGCGGTTCACCGCGGGCGCGGGCGGCGCGGGCGGCGCCGGCGGGTTCGAGGACATCTTCTCGGGCATGTTCGGCGGCGGCGCCGGTGGTGCTGGCGGCCAGCGCGTGCGCTACTCCACCGCCGGCGGTGGCGGGGGCGGGTTCGAGGACATCCTGTCCGGCATGTTCGGCGGTGCGCAGGGCTTCGGCGGAGCCGGCGGTGGCCGACGCGCCGGCTTCGGCGGCCCCGAGCGGGGCGCCGACCTCACCGCGACCCTCACGCTGCCGTTCCGCACGGCCGTCGAGGGCGGGGAGATGGGCGTCAACGCCGAGGGGCGGTCGATGACCGTGCGCATCCCGGCCGGCGTGCGCGACGGCCAGAAGATCAAGCTGCGCGGCAAGGGCCGGCCCGGTTCGGGCGGCGGGGAGAACGGCGACCTCGTCGTCACCGTGACCGTCTCGCCGCACCCCGTGTTCGGCATCGACGGGCACAACCTCACCGTGACCGTCCCGGTCACGTTCGCGGAGGCGGCGCTCGGCGCCACGATCGCCGTGCCCACGTTCGACGGCGGCACGGTGCGCGTGAAGGTGCCGGCGGGTTCGCCGTCGGGCAAGCGCCTGCGTGTGCGCGGCCGCGGCGTCGTCACGCCCAAGGCGACCGGCGACCTCATCGTGACGATCGAGGTCGTGGTGCCCGAGCGGCTGACCGACGAGGCGCGCCGGGCCGTGGAGGCGTTCGCCGCTGCGACCGACGGCGCCGACCCCCGGGCCGGCCTGTTCGGCGCGGCCACCACCTGACCTGCCAGACCTGCGGCAGACCTGCGAGAGAGCGGAGGCACCGATGATCCGGACGTACGACACGCCCGTCCTCACGGTGTCCGCCGCGGCCGAGCTCGCCGGGATGCACGCGCAGACGTTGCGTCAGTACGACCGCCTCGGCCTCGTGGTGCCGCACCGCACCGCGGGCCGGGGCCGGCGGTACTCGCTGCGGGACGTCGACGCCCTGCGCCAGGTCCAGGCACTCTCGGCCGAGGGGGTCAACCTCGAGGGGATCCGGCGGATCCTCGCGATCGAGCGGGAGAACCGCGCGCTGCGCGCCGCGCTCGAGGGGCTGCGGGCCGTCATCGATCCCGGCTCGCGCGTGTTCGCCGCGTCCCCGACCGGTGACGTCGAGTCCGTGCCCCGCGGTCAGCGCGCCGCCCGGCGGGCGGAGGAGCGACGCGACGACGCCGAGCACCGTCGCCTCGTGCGGACGGGGACGTCGTCGGCGCTGGTGCTCTGGCGCGAGGGCCGCTGACGCGTCACTCGCCGCCGGGCAGGACCGAGCCGCCTCGAGTCGCGGGCACAGCCGCCGGCGCGACGGGAGAGCGACTCTGCGTTTCGGGAGAGCGACTCTGCGTTTCGGGAGAGCGACTGTGCTGGCACTCTCGAGCTGCCCAGGTCGCGTCTGCGCAGGTCAGAGACATGCCGAGACCTGACGGGTGGCTGAGAGTCGCTGTGTCGTCACGCCGAGTCGCTGTGGCGTCACTCGCCGCCGGGCGGGACCGACGTCGAGCGCACCCGCAGCGTCGGGCTGATGATGACGCGCCGGGTGGGTCGCCCGGGATCCGCGAGCCGCGAGGCGACCAGCGTCACCGCGGTCTCGCCCACGGACCGGCGCGGCGGCCGGACGGCGCTGATCGGCGGGCTGAAGAGGCTCGCCACCTCGTCGTCGTAGGCGACGATCGACAGGTCCCGCGGCACCACGAGCCCGTGGTCCTCGGCGTGCTGGGCGATCGCGATCGCCTCCGGATCCGCGTGCACGAGCAGCGCCGTGGTGCCCGAGGCGCGGCACATCTCCAGCGCCGCCTCGAGCCCGGCCTCCCAGCCCGGGTCGACCTTGTCCGGCACCGCGACGTCGACGGCGCCCTCGGAGACCAGGCCGCACTCCGCGGACGCGTCCTGCCACGCTCGCCGGATCACCGCCGAGTGGGGTGAGTGCAGGCTCGTGACGAGCCCGACCCGCCGGTGCCCGAGCGACGCCAGGTGGCGCACCGCCATCTCCGCGCCGAGCCCGTGGTCGGTGACGACGGACTCCAGCGCCTCGCGGTGCGCACCGGCCGTTCCGGAGCGCTCCACGAGCACGACCGGGATGCCCAGCCCCGCCAGCCACGCGAGCGTGTCCGGGGTGGTAGGCAGGTCCATCTGCGGCGCGACCACGAGGGCGTCGACGCCCTTGGCCAGCAGCCGCTCGAGCTGCCGACGGTCGGTGTCCTGCTCGTAGGAGGAGCCGCGCAGCACGATCCGCATGTGGTGATCGAGCGCCGCCTCCTCCGCGCCGCGCACGACGCCGGGCCAGTAGTAGTCCAGCGACGGGACCAGCATCCCGATGCGGCGCGGGGGACCGGCAAGCTCCGCGGCCCCGGCTCCCCGAGCGCCCGCGGTGGCCGACGACGCGCCCCCGGGCGTCCCGGACGAACCGGACGCTGGCGCGCCGGACGCGGAGGAGGCATCGCCGTCGGGCAGGGTCGCTCCACCGTGCACCCGCTTGACCAGGCCCTCGTCGGCGAGCTGGGCGATGTCGCGGCGGATCGTGATCGCGGAGACGCCGAGCACGTCGACGAGGTCGCGCACCCGCAGGGTGCCCTGCCGGTGGAGGATCTCGAGCAGCTCGCTGCGCCGCGTGGCCGGCAGCATCCCGGACTCGTCCGTGGTGGACATGCCCCTCCCTCCGTCGCGTCCTTGCTCCGTCGTGTCGGCGCGCTGGCGCGCCAGTCGCTGATCGGCCTGCAGTCGACCGATCGTGATCGTATCAGAGTCAAAGTGTTCATGAATGATCGCCAGCAGCCCGAGTTCGTCGCTTGACATGGATCTTTTCGAGCGCTTCACTGACTGGTTGTGATCAAGCGATCACAAAGCGATCGGAAGTGATGCCGCTTCCGAGCACCAACGAAGGAGCGCGCTGTGATCGAGGGCAAGCCTGGGACGGACGAGACCGCCGCCGCGATCTCCCCGTGCACCGGCTGGACGCGCGAGGACTGGGCGGTCCTCACCGACCGCCTGCTCCTCGCCGCCCGCGAGCACGCCTCCGCCGGTCACGCGCGGATCACCTTCCCTGGGCCGGAGGGTGGCTACGGCCGCGACGTCGACGGCCTCGAGGGCTTCGCCCGCACGTTCCTGCTCGCCGGCTTCCGGCTTGCGGGGGAGCGCGGCGCCGACCCGCTCGGCCTCGCCGACTGGTACGCCGCAGGAATCGCCGCCGGCACGGACCCGAGCGCTCCGGACCGCTGGGTCCGGCTGGACGAGAAGCCGCAGGCCAAGGTGGAGGCGGCGTCGATCGCCCTCATCCTCGACCTCACGCGGCCGTGGCTCTGGGACCGACTCGACCCCGCGGTCCAGGCGCGCGTCGTGGACTACCTCGCGCCCGCCGTCGGCGACGACACCTACCCGCAGATCAACTGGGTCTGGTTCCGGCTCGTGGTGCAGACGTTCCTGCGATCGGTCGGCGGTCCGCACGACCTCGCCGAGATGCGCGCCGACCTCGCCACCCACGACTCCTTCGTCCGCGCCGACGGCTGGCTCGCCGACGGCCCGGAGCGCGCCTTCGACCACTACACCGGCTGGGCGCTGCACCTGTACCCCACGCTGTGGGCGCGGATGTCCGGCGCGGCCGACCTCGCCGTCGAGCGCGCCGAGCGCAACCGCGCGCAGCTGGACCGCTTCCTCACCGACGCGATCGCCCTCGTCGGCGCCGACGGCGGCCCGCTCGTCCAGGGCCGCAGCCTCGTCTACCGCTTCGCCGCGGCCGCGCCGTTCTGGGTGGGTGCGATGGCCGAGGTCCCCTCGCTCACGCCCGGTGCGCTGCGCCGCGCGGCGTCCGGCGTGGTGCGGCACTTCGCCGACCACGGCGCACCCGACGACGACGGCGTGCTCACCCTGGGCTGGCACGGCACCTGGCCGCGGCTCGCCCAGAGCTACTCCGGCCCGTCCTCGCCGTACTGGGCCGCCAAGGGCATGCTCGGCCTCGCGCTCCCGGCCGACCACCCCGTGTGGACGGCGGTGGAGGAGCCGCTGCCGGTCGAGGTCGCCGACGTGCGGCGCACGATCCAGGCACCCGGCTGGCTCGTCTCGGGCACGAAGGCCGACGGCGTGGTGCGCGTGGTCAACCACGGCACCGACCACGCCGTCCCCGGCGCGGTCAGCGCCGACTCCCCGCTCTACGCCCGGCTCGGCTACGCCACCTCGACGTTCCCGCTGCTCGACGAGGACGCCTGGACGACGCCGATCGACCAGTCGGTGGTCCTCGTGGACCCAGCCGGCCGGCGCAGCCACCGCACGGGGATGACGCTCGACGTCGAGCCGCGCGAGGTCGACGGCGCGCTGCTCGCGGGCTCCACGGCGAGCGTGCACTGGGTCGACGCCGAGCCCACCACGCACCGGCACGGCAGCGGCCTGGACGGCACCGCCACGCGCGCCGGCGTCCTCTCGGTCCGATCGCTCCTGCGCGGGTCCTGGGAGGTCCGGCTGGTCCGCGCCGACGACGTCGCCCCGGACGCGGTCGCCCTCGAGGTCGGCGGCTGGGCCCTGGCGTCCGACGGCGCGGGCCCGGCTGCCCAGGTGGCCGACGGCGAGGTGCGCGTCACCACGGACGGCGGCCACGCCGTCGTGCTCGACCGCGGCGGACTGCCGGACGCACGGGTGGCGACCCGGCGCGACGCCTCGCCGCTCGGCGACGTCGCGCGCGTGGGCGTGCTGGCCTCGCGTGGCGTCCCCGCGGGCTGGCTCGCGTGCGCAGTCGCGCTCGCCGGCTCCCGCGACACGCTCGAGGCGGCCCCCGCCGTCGAGCTCATCGACTCCCGCGCGCTCGTCGCGTGGGCGGACGGGTCTACCACCGCGGTGGACCTGCCTCGGCCCGGCAGCGCGCCGGGAGAGATCTAGTCACACCACCACCTGCCCGGTCCGCCGGGCACGTCCTTCTCGAAGGAGAGGAAGTACGCGATGAAGCGCAGGATCCTGACGGGCGCGGCGAGCCTCGCCGCGCTCACGCTCGTCCTCACCGCCTGCAGCGGTGGGTCCTCCGACGGCGGATCGGGCGACGCCACCGGCGGCGCCACCTCCGACGGCGCGGCCACCGAGGCCGCCGGCGGCGAGCCGATCACCATTACCCTGGCGGGCTGGAGCCTCGCCACCACGCCGGAGTTCCAGGTCCTGGCCGACGCCTTCCACGAGGCGAACCCGGACATCACCGTGGAGCTCAAGGAGTACGACGCCACGCAGTACGACACCCAGATGATCGCCGACCTGGCGGCGGGCACCGCGCCCGACATGTACGTGCAGAAGAACCTCAAGAACTTCTTCACCTACCAGGACGGCGACCAGCTGCTCGACGTCTCGGACGTCGCCGAGGGCCTGTCCGACGACGTCAACGGCGTGTCCGCCTACGAGGTCGACGGCGCGACGTACGCGATCCCCTACCGGCAGGACGCCTGGTCTGGCGCACGTCGCGAGCTTCGCCGACCGCGTCGAGCGCGAGGTCGGACTGGCGACCCACGACCTGGGGTTCCTCTACACGCTGGCGTGCGTGGCGCCGTCGCGCCTCCTGGGCGACGGGCGCGCCGAGCGGGCCGCCCTCGCGGCCGCGGACCACCTCATGGCGCGGTTCCTCGAACCGGCCGGGATCATCCAGGCCTGGGGCGACCTGACGCACCCCTCCGAACGCGGCCGCACCATCATCGACTCGCTCATGAACATGCCCCTGCTGCGCTGGGCCGGAGAGCGGACCGGTGAGGCGCGGTACGCGGACGCGGCCGACCGGCACGTCGCCCAGCTGCGTCAGCACATCGTGCGCGCCGACGACACGACCTTCCACACGTTCCACTGGGACCCGGTCACGGGCGAGCCCCTGCGCGGCACCACCCAGCAGGGGTACGCCGACGACTCGTGCTGGGCCCGGGGCCAGGCCTGGGGCGTCTACGGCTTCGCGATCGACGCCCGCGAGACCGGCAACGCCGACTCGCTCGCCACCGCGGTGCGGGTTGCGGAGTACTTCCTCGACCACCTGCCCGCCGACGGCGTGGCCTACTGGGACCTCGTGTTCACCGACGGCAGCGACCAGCCGCGCGACTCCTCGGCGGCCGCTATCGCGGCGAGTGGGCTCCTCGAGCTCGCCCCGCTCGTGGCCGGGACGGATCCGGAGGCCGCCGAGCGGTACAGCCGGCAGGCGCACGCGATGCTCGCCTCGCTCGCCGCCGACTACACGGGCGCGGACGTCCCCGGCAGCAACGCTCTGATCCTGCACGGCGTGTACGACTGGCCCAAGTCCATCGGCGTGGACGAGGGCACACTGTGGGGGGACTACTTCTACCTCGAGGCCCTGGTGCGAGTCCTGCGCCCGAGATGGCAGCCTTACTGGTGAGGTCCGGACCTCGGACCCGAACGACGAGAGGAATGTCTTGATGTCCGTCACACGTCTGTGGAGCACGCATCCCGACGACCTGGCCGGCCTGGACGGCGCGGCCCTGCGCGAGCGGTTCGTGCTGTCCGGACTGTTCACGCCTGGCACCGTGACCTGGGGCTACGCGCACGACGACCGGCTGCTGATCGGCGGCGTGATCGTCGACGGCGAGATCGCCCTCGAGGCGCCCGAGCTGCTGGCCGCGGAGTACCTCCTGGAGCGCCGCGAGCTCGGCCTCGTAGGGCTCGACGGCGAGGTGACCGTCACGGCCGACGGCGAGACCTTCACGCTCGCGAACCAGGACGTGGTCTACCTCCCGGTCGGCACGCGGGACATCACGCTGTCCGGCGCCGGCGCGGTCTACCTCGCCTCGGCCCCCGCCCACCGGCGCACCGCCGCCGCGAAGGCCGGCAAGGAGGAGGTCGAGGCCGTCCACCTGGGCGCGCTCGAGACGTCGAACGACCGCGTGATCCGCAAGTACATCCACGCCGACGGGATCGAGTCCAACCAGCTCGTCCTCGGCATCACGACCCTCGCGCCGGGCTCCGTGTGGAACACCATGCCGCCGCACGTCCACGCGCGTCGCACCGAGGTGTACCTCTACGACGGGCTGGGCGAGGAGGTGCTCGTGCACCTCATGGGCGAGCCCGAGAAGACGCGCCAGCTCCTCCTGCACAACCGCGACGTCGTGGTGTCCCCGCCGTGGTCCATCCACACCGCGTCCGGCACGGGCGCGTACTCGTTCGTGTGGGCGATGGCCGGGGAGAACATCGACTACACCGACGTCGTGGGCGTGAACCCGCAGTCGCTGCGCTGAGCGGAGCGGTCTCGGTGAGGGTGGCGGGCGGGCTGGTGGCGGGAACGCTCACCGGGCCGCTCGCATCCTGGGCCGACGCGCTCGAGCCGGGGCGGCTCGCCGCCCTGCTCGACGCGTCGGCGACGTCCGGTGGTCCGGGGGGCAGCTCGCTGCTTCCCGTTCCGCCGGCGACCGATCGCACGGCCTGGTCGGGCCCCGACGGACCCGACCGGGCCACCGCGGTTGCGCTCGTCGCGGCCGCCCGGGCCCGCCGGGCCGAGCCCTGGCCCGCACCCCGCGCGAGCGACCTCGCGCGGTTCTGGCTCGACGGCGACCGCGTCGCCTACGAGACGCCCCTCTTCGCGCGGACCGGGAGGTTCGCCCACGCCGTCGTCGCCGCGGCCCTCGAGCCCGACCCCACGGACCGCCCCGCGGCGCTCGCGGAGGTGCTCGACGGCGTCGTGCTCCTGTGCGAGCAGTCCACCTGGAGCTGGCCCGCGCACGACGACGCCCACCTCCGTCGCGGCTGGGTGCTGCCCGACCGCGACGCCCCCTACCTCGACCTCGGCGCCGGCGAGGTCGCCGCCGCGCTCGCCTGGACCGACGCCCTGCTCGGCGAGCTGCTCGAGGAGGCCTACCCGGGCGTCCGCGCGCTCGTGCGGCGCGAGGTGCGCGCGCGGGTGCTCGACCCGTTCCTCGCGGCGTTCGTCTCGGGGCCCGACGGCGCGCTAGACGGGAGGCTGGTCCCGGACCGGCCGCGCTGGCACTGGCTCGGCCTGGACGGCCCTGCGCACAACTGGACGGCGTGGATCTGCGGCAACGTGCTCGTCGCCGCGCTCGCGCTGGAGGACGACGGCGCCCGACGGACCCGACTCGTGGCCGAGGCGACGGCCGGGCTGGACCGGTTCCTCGCCGTCGTGCCCGACGACGGCGCGATCGACGAGGGCTGGTCGTACTGGTGGGAGGGTGCGGCGCGGGCGCTCGGCGCGCTGGACGTGCTGCGGCACGCGAGCGGCGGCGTGCTCGACGCGGAGACGCTGCCGGTGGTGCGCGCGCTCGTCGCCTTTCCGCACCAACTGCTGCTCGGCCCGGACTTCGTCGCGTCGTACGCGGACGCGACGCCGCGGGTCGACGCGCAGCCGCGGCCGTGGCACGTGCTGCACCGCTGGGGGCGGCTCGTCGACGACGACGCCGCGGTGGCGCTCGCGGCGGCGCACCGCGGCGAGGGCGTCGTGGACCTCGCGGTGCCCGGGAACGGGCTCGGGGCGCTGCTGCCCGCGCTGACGGACCGCGCCTGGCGGGACGCCGGGGGCGCCGGGGGCGCTGAGCAGCCGCACCTCGCGGAGCGCGTCTGGCTTCCCTCGACGCAGGTACTGCTGGCCCGGCCGGCCACCGCTCGCGGCCTCACGCTCGTGGTCAAGGGCGGTCACAACGGCGAGGCGCACAACCATCTGGACGTCGGGTCGGTGACGGTGGCGCTCGACGGCGTGCCCGCCGTCGTGGACCCCGGCCGCGCCACGTACACGGCCGCCACGTTCTCCGACCGCCGCTACACCGAGTGGCACGTGACGTCGGCCTGGCACCCGGTGCCCGCGCCACGCGGGCGTGAGCAGGGGGTGGGTGCGGCGTACGGCGCGCGCGACGTCGAGGTGCACGACGGCGGAGCCGGCCTCTCCCTCGACCTCGCCGGGGCGTACCCCGGGTCGGGCGTGGACGCGTGGCGTCGGTCGGCGCGGCTCCTCGGGGCCGGCGATCGCGTCGAGGCGGTGGATGCATGGGAGCTCGACGACACCGATGACGGCGACGACAGCGTGGCCGGGGACCTGCCCGGGCCCACGCGGGTGACGTGGGTGCTGGCGGGTGAGGTGGAGCTGTCGGCGAGCGGTGCCGTCGTGCGCCCCATCGTGGGAGAGCGGATGCTGGAGGTGACGTGGTCGGCGGACGTCGAGGTGACCGCATCGCTCACGCGGCGCGCGCTGACCGACGCCTACCTGCGCGCGGCGTGGGGGGAGTTGGTGACGCGGCTGGACCTCGTGACGACAGCGGCGTCCGGGCGGCTGGTGACGAGGTTCGCCGCTCGCTGACGGCGCCGCACCTCAGCGCGCGTGCGCCCGCAGCGCCGCCACGAGCGTGCGTGCGTCGTGCGGCCCGCGGTGCCGCTCGCCGTCGAGGAAGAACGTGGGCGTGCCCCGGGCGCCGGACGCGCGGGCGCTCGCGGCGTTCGCGGCTACGAGGTCGTGCAGCGCCGGGTCGGCGACGTCGGCGTCGAACCGCTCGAGGTCGAGCCCGAGCTCTCCGGCGTAGCGGCGCAGGTCCTCGGGCTCGAGCGCGTGCTGCTCGCGGAACAGCACGTCGTGCATGGGCCAGAACGCGTCCTGCCGCGCGGCGGCCTCGGCCGCCACGGCGGCGTCCCACGCGTGCGGGTGGACGTCGGTGAGCGGGAGGTGGCGCACCACGTAGCGGACGTCGTCGCCCAGCTGAGCCTTGAGGTCGGCCCACATCCCGGTCGCGCGGGCGCAGAACGGGCACTCGAAGTCGAGGTACTCCACGACGGTCGACGGCGCGTCCACCGGTCCGCGCACGTGGTCGCGCTCGCCGTCGACCTCGGGCGTGAGCCGGACCGGCAGGTCCGCGGCCTCCTCGCCGAACCGCACGCGTGCGACGCGGAACACGAGCCAGCCGAGCCCCCACGACAGCGCCATCCCGAGCAGCACGCCGACCACGGCCTCGCGCGCCTGCTCCGTCGGCAGCGCGAGCGAGGCGATGAGCAGCGCCATCGTGAACCCGATGCCCGAGAGCGCGGCACCGCCGAGCACGGCACCCGGCCCCACGCCGTCGGGCAGGCGGCCGAGCCGCAGGCGCACGGCCAGCCAGGCGCCGCCCGAGATGCCGACGGCCTTGCCCACCACGAGCGCCACCACCACGCCCCACGTGACCGGCGACGCGAGGGCGTCGGCGAGGACGCCACCGCGCAGGTCCACGCCGGCGTTGACCAGCGCGAACACGGGCACGACGACGAGCGCGACCGGCGTCGCGAGCTCGGCGTGCAGGCGCTCGTTCACGGAGATCGAGCGCGCGAGTCCGGCGCGTGCCGAACGCGCGACGCCCGCCTCCGGCGACTGCCAGTAGTCCCGGAACAGCTGCTTGGCGCGGACGACGTCGGCGCGCACCGGCGCCGCGGCCGGCACGAGGAGCCCGGCGAGCATCCCGGCGAGCGAGGGGTGCACGCCCGACTCCAGCGTCGCGAGCCACAGGATCACGGTCACGGCGACGTACGGCGCCGAGCGCCACTGCCGGCTGCGGCCGAGCAGCGCGAGCGCGACCAGCGCGACGACGGCGACGGCGAGCGGCACCAGGTGCACCGCGTCCGTGTAGACGGTGCCGATCACCGTGACGGCGATGAGGTCGTCGACCACCGTGAGCGTGAGGAGGAAGACGCGCAGCTGGCTCGACATCGAGGGCCCGACCAGCGCGAGCGCGCCGAGCAGGAACGCGGTGTCGGTGCCGACCACGACCCCCCAGCCGTCGGGCGCGGTGCCGCCCGCGATCGCGAAGTAGAGCAGCACGGGCAGCACCACGCCGCAGACGCCGGCGACGAGCGGCACCCACGCGCGGCTGCGCTCGCGCAGCGACCCCACGGCGAGCTCGCGGCGCACCTCGAGCCCGATGAGGAAGAAGAACACGACCATGAGGCCGTCGTTGACCCAGTGGTGCAGGTCGAGGTCGAGGTGGAACCCGCCGACCTGGAGGCCGATCGGCAGGCCGACCAGCCGCTCGTACGCCGGCGACAGCGGGGAGTTCGCCCACACGAGCGCGACGAGCGTGACGGCGACCAGCAGCAGCGCGCTGCCCGCGTCGGTGCGCAGGGCGTCGAGCGTGCGTTCGAGCGCGCGCCGCGCCGAGCCGGGCATGCGCCCAGCGTAGGAGGCGCACGACGGCGAGCTCGCCGTCGTGCGCCTCGGATCAGGTCTTGCGGGGCGTCAGCGGTCGACGCGCGCCGATCCGCCGCCCGCGAGCTTGAGGACCTCGGCCTTGGTGGCCATGGTGGTGTCGCCGGGGGTGGTCATCGCGAGGGCGCCGTGCGCGGCGCCGTAGTTCACGGCCGTCTCGAGGCTCTGGCCGTCCAGGAGCCCGAAGATGAGGCCGGAGGCGAAGGAGTCGCCGCCCCCCACGCGGTCCATGATCTCGAGGTTGTCGCGCTTGACGGACTCCACGACGCCGGTCGCGGGCGACCACGCGATGGCGGCCCAGTCGTTGACCGTGGCGCTCTTGACCCCGCGCATCGTGGTCGCGATGACCTTGAAGTTCGGGTACGCCCCGGCGGCGCGGTGGATCATGCCGGCGAACGCGTCGGTCTCCAGGGCCTCGCCGCCGTGGATGTCGGCGCCCTCGATCTCGAAGCCGAGCGAGGCGGTGAAGTCCTCCTCGTTGCCGATCATGACGTCGATGTACGGCGCGATCTCCTTGTTGACCTCCTGCGCCTTCGCCTGGCCGCCGATCGCCTTCCACAGCGAGGGGCGGTAGTTGAGGTCGTAGGACACGACGGTGCCGTACTCCTTGGCCTTCTTCACCGCGGCGATCACGGTGTCCGCGGCGGTCTCCGACAGCGCCGCGAAGATGCCGCCGGTGTGCAGCCAGCGCACGCCGTACTCGCCGAACAGCCTGTCCCAGTCGACGTCCTCGGCCCCCAGCTGCGAGGCGGCGGTGAGGCCGCGGTCGGACACGCCGACGGCGCCGCGCACGCCGAAGCCTCGCTCGGTGAAGTTGAGGCCGTTGCGCACGGTGCGGCCGATGCCGTCGTAGGGCACCCAGTTGACGAACTCGGTGTCGAGTCCGCCGGTGAGGATGAAGTCCTCCACCAGGCGGCCGATCTCGTTGTCGGCCAGCGCCGTCACGATGGCGCCGCGCAGGCCGAAAGCCCGGCGCAGACCGCGGGTCACGTTGTACTCGCCGCCGCCCTCCCAGGCGCGGAAGCTGCGCGCGGTGCGGATGCGGCCCTCGCCCGGGTCGAGGCGGAGCATCACCTCGCCGAGCGAGACGGCGTCGTAGCGGCACTGCGCCGCGGGGCGGAGGTCGAGCGCGGCCACCTCGGCCGGCAGGTCGTTCGTCATCGGGTTACTCCTGGATCGGGAAGCGGGAAACGAGGGGACGGGGTGCGAGAGGGGCTCGGCGAGCGGCAGGCTGCGGCTCAGGCGGCAGCCGGGCGCAGGCCGCGCGCCAGCTCGACGGCCTCGCGCACGAGGTCGGTCACGCCGTCGAAGTCGTGCGCGCGGACGAGGCCGGCCGGCACCATCCACGAGCCGCCGACGGCCTTGATCGCGGGGATCGCGAGGTACTCGCCGAGGTTGGCGGGGCCCACGCCGCCGGTCGGCACGAAGGAGACGCCGCCGAACGGCGCGGCGAGCGCGGCGATCGCCTTGGCGCCGCCGGACGTGCCGGCGGGGAAGAACTTCACGGTGGACAGGCCGAGCTCGAGCGCGGCCTGGATCTCGCTCGCGGTCACGGCGCCGGGCAGCACGGTGACGCCGTGCTCCTGCGCGCGCTCGACGACGGCCCTGCTCGTGCCGGGGGAGACGATGTACTGCGCACCGGCGGCGACGGCGACGTCGACCTGGGCGGGCGTGAGCACCGTGCCGGCGCCGACGAGGATGTCGCCGCGCGCGGACATCCGGCGGATGGACTCCTCGGCGGCGGCGGTGCGGAACGTGACCTCGGCGACCGGCAGGCCGCCGGCGACGAGCGCCTGGGCCAGGCCGTCGGCGTCCTGGGCGTCGTCGAGCACGACGACGGGAACGAGCGTGGCGGCGGCGAGCTGGGACAGAACGTCCATCGGGGGTGCTTCCTCTCCTCCGACTCCGTCAGTGGTAGTCGGTTGCGCTAGGCGCAACATCCGTTGCGCTGAATGGATCTATTGAAGCACAGGGGTGTGTCCCGGGGGAAGGGATCGAGGCGCCCGGCGCGGGTGGTGCGGGCCACAGCGCTCACGCGTCGAGCGGTCGCACTCCGATGCCCGGCGGGAGCATCGGCGGGAGGGTCTCGTGGATCCGCCGCGCGACCTCGGTCCGGCGGTCCTCACCCATCCGCTCCAGCGGCGCCGTCACGCTCACGGCCGCGACCACGGCGCCCGCGCGCACGAGCGGCACGGCCACGCACGCGATGCCCGGCTCGTTTTCCTCCACCTCGTAGGTGTATCCGTCCCGGCGAGCCCCGGAGACGATGCCCCACACGCGCGAGGTGAGCTCGCCGTCGGCCCCCGCGAGGTAGGGCGTCAGCGCCTCGCGCGCGGGAACGCGGTCCACGAGCAGGGCGCGGCCGAGCGCGGTGGTGGCGGCGGGCATCCGGCGCCCGACGGCGGACCACACCCGCAGCGGTCGCTCCGGCTCGACCTTGTCGAGGTAGACGATCTGCGTGCCGGCGAGGACGCCGAGGTGGACAAGCTCGTCGAGGTCGTGCGACAGCGCCACGAGCGCGGGGTGCAGCGCGACGGCGAGGTTTTCGCCCGCGTAGAAGCCGTCGCCGAGCGTCACGGCGGTCGCGCCGAGCTGGTAACGCCCGCTCGCCGGGTCCTGCGAGACGAACTCGCGGAACCGCAGCGCGGCGAGCGCGCGGTGCAGCGTCGTCTTGTGCACGCCGATCCGGTCCGCGAGCGCGCCGAGCGTCAGGCCCTCGGGGCCGGCGTCCGCCAGGGCCGACAGGAGCAGGAGCGCGCGGTCGATGCTCTCGACGGGCGGGGGCTCGGTCACGGGCCCACTCTGCCAGCCCGCTCCGGGCCGCGTCCGCCGTTGCGCACGCGGCCCGGCCGCAGGCATCCCCGAGGCTCGCCGTCGGACGCCTCAGGCGTCCCGCACGATCGCGACCGCGCCGGCCGCGACGGCGAGCTCGCCGTCGGCCCGCCCGCCGGAGACCAGGTCGAGCCCGGAGGCCGCGAGCGTCACGTCCTCGGCCGTGTGGTTGAGGACGAACAGCCACGAGCGGCCGTCCGCCGCCGTGCGGCGGGTGACCTCCACGCCGTCGGGCAGGTCCGGCACGACCGGCGCGACGCCCGAGGCGGCGATGAGCGCGTCGGCGATGCGCTGCAGGCCCTTGTCCTCCGGTCGCGTGGCGAGGTACCAGGCCTCGCCGGCGCCGACGGCGCGACGCGTGAGGGCGGGCACGCCGTCGAGCACCCCGCCGGCGAAGCTGCGCACGACCTGCGTGCCCTCGGCTGCGCGGACGTTCTCCGACCAGATCGTGGCGGTGGTGCCGTCGTCGAGCGTGACGCGCTCGCCGGGCTGGAGCGTCCAGAACTCCTCGGTGCGCACGCCGAGCAGGTCGCGGAACGCGCCGGGGTAGCCGCCGAGGCGGACGTGGTCGTGCTCGTCGACGATGCCCGAGAAGTAGGTGATGAGCACGGTGGTGCCGGCCTCGGCCGCCGCGGCGATCCGCTCGGCGGCCTCGTCCGTGACGAGGTAGAGCTCGGGGATCACGAGGAGGTCGTAGCGCGCGAGGTCGTCGTGGGTGTCGACGACGTCGGTCGCGATCCCACGCCGGTTGAGCGCGTGGTGCCAGCGGATCGCCTCGGTGCGCGGGTCGATGCCGTCGGTCGGGTGGGAGTCGAGGCGGGCTGCCCACGTCGAGGGGTAGTCGTAGAGCACCGCGGCGCGGGCCTGGACGCGCGAGCCACGGACCTCGGCGACGTCCTTGAGGATCTGGCCCAGGCGCACGGTGGTGCGCCAGACGTCGGAGTCGGTGCCCGCGTGCGGGTACATCGAGGAGTGGTACTTCTCTGCGCCGGCGCGGGACTGGCGCCACTGGAAGAACAGCAGCGCATCGGCGCCGTGCGCGAGGTGGCTGAGGGAGTTGCGCAGCGACTCGGCGCTCGTGCGGGTGCGGTTGTAGCCCTGCCAGTTCACCGCGGAGGTGGAGTGCTCCATGAGGATCCACGGCGCGCCGTCGGCCATCGTGCGCACCGAGTCGGCGGAGAAGGCGAGCTCGCGCTCGGGGTGCGGGTCCGAGGCGATGACGTAGTGGTCGTTGGAGACGATGTCCATCTCCGGCGCCCAGACGTTGTAGTCCATCGGGCCCGAGCTCGCCATCACCATGAAGTTCGTGGTGCGGGGCACGTCCGGGGTGACCTCGGCCAGCACCTCGCGCAGGTCCTGGTAGTAGGAGAGCAGCTCGTCGGAGGAGTAGCGGCGGAAGTCCAGCTGCTGGGTCGGGTTGGGGAACGTGGGCGCCGACCGCGGCGGCAGGATCTCCTCGAAGCTGTCGTAGCGCTGGGACCAGAAGGCCGTGCCCCACGCGTCGTTGAGCGCCTCGATCGTGCCGTAGGTGCGCTCGAGCCAGCGGCGGAAGGCGTGTGCGGCGTCGTCGGAGTACTCGTGCGGGACGTGGCAGCCGATCTCGTTGTCGATGTGCCACATCGCCAGCGCCGGGTGCGTCGCGTACCGCTCGGCGATGAGGCGCGTCATGCGGGTCGCGTAGTCGCGGAAGATCGGCGAGGAGATGCGGTACTGCTGGCGGCCGCCGGGGTGCAGCACGGTCCCGTCGGCCAGGACCGGGAGGATCTCCGGGTGCTTCGCGGTGAGCCACGGGGGCGGGCTGGCCGTGGCGGTGGCCAGGTCGACGCGGATCCCGGCCGCGTGCAACCGGTCCATCGTGACGTCGAGCCAGTCCCAGTCGTACTCCTTCTCGCGCGGCTCGATCCGCGCCCAGGAGAAGATCGCGAGGCTGACGATCGTGACGCCCGCCTCCTGCATGAGCGCGATGTCCTCGACGCGGACCTCGTCCGGCCACTGCTCGGGGTTGTAGTCGCCGCCGTAGCCGAGCGCGTCCAGGCCGATCGGCCAGGCGGGCGGCGTGGGGGAGGTGGCGGTCCTCGCGGGATTCGCGGTCTTCGCGGGGGCGGTCGGGGCGGCGTCGTCGCTCATGGGTCGAGTCTAGATGGCGACGTCACCATCGTGTGACAGCGCGGGCCCGACGGCGAGCGATCGGTTCGCGTCGCGGGTCGCCTCGGTCGCGCGTCGCCTCAGACCTGGCTGCGGGTCGAGTCAGACCTGGCTGCGGGTCGAGTCAGACCTGGCTGCCGACGTAGAGGTCGAGGTGGCTGCACCGCGTGCAGCGCAGCGCCACGATCTCGAACCGCGGCAGGCCCATCCGCTTCGCGCCGCCGAAGAAGCCGCGCTGCAGCACGCCGGGGATCCAGCGCGAGTAGCCCTGCGAACTCTCGCCGCCGTCCTCGATGAACCCCTGTTCCAGCGGGCCAAAGCCGCACGCCGAGCACGGCAGGCCGTCCGACGGCGACGGCGACGGCGCGCTGGGAGGCGTGCTCGCCGTCGGGCCCTGCGAGGTGGCCGGGGGCGTGCCGTACGGCGGCGGGGTGCCGTAGGGCGGGGGCGTGCCGTAGGGCGAGGGTGCGTCGCTGGTCACGGGCACTGTCTACCGGACCGGCGCGGTGATCGCACGCGCGAGACGCCACGCGAGGGCGACCGCTGCGGGGCATGCCCGCGCGGGGGTGCGGAACTCGATAGGTTCTGACCCGTCAGCGGTAACGACGGACTTCAATCCCCGACATGTCCCCCGCCGCACGTTCCGACGTGCCCCCGGGGAGCAAATGTCATCGACCTACCGGCTGTCCGCCCGCTCGCTCGGCGACGTGGCCACCGCCGACCTCTCGTTCACGGCCCTGAGGCGACACGTGATCTACCAGGGGGTCGGCGTCGGGCCGCGGTGAGAGGGATGCGCCGATCGGAAATCGGGTGCATGCACAATGCATGCACCCGACGTACGATGTGGTCGTGTCAGTCAATGTGACGATCCGCGATGTCCCGAACGACGTGCGCGACGAGCTAGCGGCGCGCGCCGCACGATCCGGGCGGTCGCTGCAGGAGTACCTCAAGCTGCAGCTGGTCGACCTGGCCTACCGGCCGCTCGCCGTCGAGGTCATCGCGGACCTGCGTCGCCACGCGGCGTCATTGCCGCCTCTGGACCCCCGGGCGCTCATCGACGACATCGCCGCTGACCGTCGGTGAGACGCAGCACCGACCCGCCAGGGACTTCCACCGATGGTCCAGCCAGCACCGCGAGTCGGCTCGTCGTCGATGCGTCCGCCATGCTGTCGATCGCGCTGGTTCCGGGTCCGCGCGCAGACGAACTCGCATCCTCTCTGAGCGAGTCCGACCTGCACGCCCCCGCGATTCTGCCGTTCGAGATCGCGAACGTGCTGCGCCGACGACGCCTCGCCGGGCTGTTGTCGGCTGACGCGGCGCGCAGCGTCGACGCCAACCTGTCCAGACTCCCCGTCGAGCTGTGGCCGTTCGAGGTGGTTCGCTCTCGCGTGTGGCTTCTTGCGGACGTGATGGGCGCCTATGACGCGAGCTATGTGGCGCTCGCGGAACACCTCGGAGCCCGACTTGTCACGATGGACCGCCGCCTCGCGCGAGCTCCTGGAGTGCGGTGCGACGTGCTTGTTCCGACGGACAGGCCCGACGTGAGCTGAACCGCGAGACGGTGCGGGTCATGCCTTCGCGTCGCGCGGCTCGGCGCGGCGCGGCGCGGGTGCGGGTCGGTGCGAACTGTCCTGTCGCTCGGGACGAAGATCACCTCGCGAAAGGACGGAAATCCTCTCGCGAAAGGACGGAGATCACCTCGCGAACGGGGTGGTCGCAGCGCCGGCGGGGAGTGCTACCACGCAGCCGCTCGTCCCCGTCTCGCCCGCCTCGGCCGCCTCCCCGCCGGGGGCGAGCACGCGGACGGTGACGTCGCGGTCGGCGGTGAGCGTCGCCGTCGTGAGCTCGCCGTCGCGCCAGACGAGGTCGACGGTGATGCCGCCGCGCGCGCGGAGTCCGCGCACCGACCCGGTCGGCCACGGGCAGGCGGGCAGCAGGCGCAGGAGGCGCACGTCGTCCGCGCCCACCTCGTGCGACTGCAGCAACGCCTCCACGACTCCGGCCGTGAAGCCGAAGTTGCCGTCGATCTGGAACGGCGGGTGCGCGCACAGCAGGCTGCGATAGACCCCGCCGTCGAGCACCGTGTACGCCGCGGCGTCGTCCGCGGGGTTGAGGAACCGGCGCACCGTCGCCGCCACCTGGTCGGCGTCGAGCAGCCGCGCCCACAGCGACAGCCGCCACGCCAGCGACCAGCCCGTCGACTCCGGCCCGCGCGCCTCGAGCGTGCGCCGTGCCGCGGCCATCAGCTCGGGCGTCGACGGCGTGATCTCGCGCCCCGGGAACAGCCCGATGAGGTGGGACTGGTGGCGGTGGTGCGGGTCCTGCTCGCGCGGGTCGTCCGACCACTCCGCGATCCGGCCGTCCGCCGTGACGCGTGTCGCGGGGAGGCGGTCGAGGGCGTCGCGGACGCGCGCGAGGAACCCGGGATCGGCGCCCTCGCTCTCGCCGTCGCCCGCAGCGAGCAGCGGCCCGACGGCGAGCACGCCGTCGAACAGGTCGCGTACCAGCGCGAGGTCGCTCGTCGTGCTGGTCGAGAGCGCCCAGGGCGCGCCGCCGGCGTCGAGGAACAGGTTCTCCGGACTCGTCGACGGACTCGTTCCGAGCGTGCCGTCGGCCTGCGGCTGCAGCCACGCGAGCGCGAACTCGACCGCGCCCGCGACCACCGGCCACGCGCGGCGCAGCGTCGCGACGTCGCCCGTGAACTCGGCGTCCGTGAGCAGGTGCCGCGCCAGCCACACGCCGCCCATCGGCCAGAACGACCACGACGGGTCGTCGACCCCCGCCCCGACCGGTCCCGCGAAGCCCCACCGGTCCACGTTGTGGTGCGCCACCCAGCCCGGCGCGTCGTACAGCGTCCGCGCCCAGCCCGCCCCGCTCACCGCGACGCGCTCCAGCCACGGCAGCAGCGGCTCGGCGCACTCGGCCAGGTTGGCGGTGTGCGCGGGCCAGTAGTTCATCTCGGTGTTGATGTTGACCGTGTAGTCGCAGCTCCACGGCGGCGTCACCGACTCGTTCCACAGCCCCTGCAGCGTGAGCGGCTCCGAGCCCGGGCGCGACCCCGAGACGAGAAGGTAGCGCCCGAGCTGGAACGCGAGCGCCGTGAGCGCGGGATCCTCGACGCCCTCGGAGTGCGCGCGCAGGCGCGCCTCGGTCGTCGCCTCGGGGTCCGGTGCGGGACCGAGGTCGAGCGCGACGCGGTCGAACAGCGCCGCGTGGTCCGCCTCGTGCGCCGCGCGCAGGGTCGCCGGGTCGGCATCGGCTGCGGCCTCGGCCCTCTCGCTCGCCCTGGTCAGCAGGTCGGCGGCGTCGCCGCCCGGCACGACGGCGTCACTCGCCGTCGCGAGGAACACGCGCACCCAGGTGGCGCCCCGGACGCGCAGCGCCTGACCATCTGGACCGACCGTGCCACCTGCAGCGACCGTGCCGTCGGCTTCCACAGAGCCGTCGGTGCGCAGCGCGACGGCGACCGCGGCCGACGTCGACTCGCCGTCGTACCGCACGATGTCCGGGCCGTACTCGATGTGCCCGGGCGTGCCCCATCGGTTCGGGCGCACCTCGGACGGCATCGCGGTCGTCAGCGTGAGAGCGGCCGCATGCTCGCCGGTGGCCGTCGCCTCGGGCGCGGCGACGGGGTGCTCGCTCGTCAGCCGGATCGTGAGGTCGGTCAGCCGATCGAAGGCTCGGGTGGTGACGAGCACCTGCGCTGGCGCGCTGACGAACGTCTCGACGACACACGCGCCGTCCGCGGTGGACCAGCCGTGGCGCACGACGGCGTGCCCCAGGTCCAGCTCGCGGCGGTAGTCGGGCGGGCGTGCTTCGGCGGCAGGGGTGGATGCGGAGTCGTCGGACGAGTCGGCGGCATGCCCTCGGCGCGACGTGCCCAGCGTCTCGCCGTCGCGCCCGCCGCCGACCTCCAGCCACAGGTCCACGAGCGGCTGGTACGCCTGCGCGAACCCGGACTGCAGCGCGCGTACCGCCGCGTCGGCCGCGGGCAGGTCGCCGCGCTCGAGCGCCTCGCGCGCCGACTCGAGCAGCTGCGGGCCGTGGGCCGGCGGCGAGCCGGCCGCCGTGGCGGGCGAGCCCGACCAGAGCGTGCCGTCGTTGACCTGGAGCCGGTCGCGGGCGACGCCGCCGAACACCATCGCGCCGATCCGCCCGTTGCCCACGGGGTAGGCGTCGGTCCAGGCCTCGGCTGGGCGGTCGGCGAGGAGGCGGAGGGCGGGGGAGGAGCTGGCGGCGAGCCCGACGTTAGGGGCGGCTGCCGTGGTGTCGGAGGCGGCGGCGCTGGTCTCGGAGGCGGAGGCAGCGGCGAGAGACACGTCGTCGGTCACAGACTCGACGCTAGCAGTCATCAGATGATTTGCCAGGGGCTCGCTAGGATCCCGACATGACGGGCCCCAGCACGCAACCGACCGCGCACCCTATCGCTCAGACCACCGCTCCGCCCGCCGCTCAGACCACCGCGCCGGCCGCCACTCAGACCACCGCTCCGCCCGTCATCCAGACCACCACCCCGCCCGTCATCCAGACCACCGCTCAACCCACCGCGCGCCCGGGCACCCAGACCGACGCGGTGATCGAGGGCGTCCGTGCCATGATCCGCGACGGTCGCCTCGTGGCCGGCGCCCGGCTCCCGGTCGAGAAGGACCTCGCCGCCTCGCTCGCCGTCTCCCGCGGTTCGCTGCGCGAGGGCGTGCGGGCGCTCGTCGCGCTCGGGATCCTGGAGACCCGGCAGGGCGACGGCACCTACGTCACGTCCCTCGAGCCGCACCGCGTGCTCGGCTCGGTCAACGTGCTCGCCGACCTGCCCGCCTCCGCTCACGACGTGCACCTCGCGGCGGTCCGACGTGCGCTCGAGGTGGAGGCCGTCGGGCTGGCGGCCGCGCGGGCGAGCGAAGCCCAGCTCGAGCGCATGGCGCAGGTGCTCACCGAGGTCGAGGCCGTGCTCGCGCGGGACTCGTCGCCGCCCGAAGGCGACGGCGGTGTCGATGGCGATGGCGATGGCGATGGCATCGCCGAGAGGCGAGTCGAGGCCGCCGTGGCCGCCGACTCGGAGTTCCACCGGCTCGTCGCCGAGGCGAGCGGCAACGCTCCGCTCGCCGCACTCATCGACCACCTGGTGGGCCAGACGTTCCGCGCGCGCGTGTGGCGCGGCCTGAACGAAGCTGGCGCCACGGGGTTGGCCCATGCTGAGCACCGCGCGATCCTCGCGGCGCTGGTGGCCCACAATCCGGAGCGTGCCCGGCTGCGGATGGGCGGCCATCTCGCCGGGGTGGAGGAGTACCTCGAGCAGCACCCGGGCCACTAAGGGGGCCGGTGTCCCGGCCACTCGCCGGGGTGAAGGAGTACCTCGAGCAGCACCCAAGCAGGCACGGGTCCGATGGCGAGCCTCGTCGCGCATACGGCCTGGGTTGCCGCCCGCGGTGCGGCGCTGGCGGCCGGACCATTGAACGCGATGACAGCCCTGTGGCTGCGGTCGCGGTGCACGGTGCGTGCGAAGGCAGCGGCGATCCGCACCACTTCGCCACTTCTCACGGCTCGGCCGCCACGCACGAAGTGGCAATCCGCGCACTGCACAGCCACAGCGCTGTGGCTGTGCAGTGCGCGGGGACCTCGGTAGCAAGGCCATGAGATCGCGCGAGAGTGGCGGGATATCGCCGCTCGTGGACGTTCGTCCACCGATGCGGGGACAGACCGGCAGTCGCAGTGCTGTCACAACGCGCTGCGAGCTCATGGCCGGGGGTGGCGGCGCGTGCCCGGCGTGCGCTCTCCCGGAGCTGTGGCGGGGACCTGGCCTGTTGTCACCCGGAGCTGTGGCGGTGACCTGGCCTGCGCTTACGCGGAGCGAGAGCTGGGTGACCCCCGCGGGCGGGCGCGCGACCACACCGGTCACCTACAGCGTGGCGCTCGACGGGGGTGACCCCCGCGGGCGGGCGCGCGACGCCGTCGAGCCGGCATAGACGCAGCTGGAGCTGTTGCAGGCGTTGGAGCCGCTGAGCCGGCTGAAGCCGCTGAGCCGCTGGAGCCGCGAGTTTCGGCGGACGCACGGGTGGTCGAGCGCGCCCTCTCACCAGACGTGGGCGTGCGCGTCGATCAGCTTCGCCACTCAGCGCCGTCGGGGTAGGAAAAGGCGGCTACCGAGTCCGGGTGCATCCGGGCGGAGTAGCCGGGCGCCGTCGGGAGCGTGTAGTGCCCGTCGACGACGACGCACGGGTCGGTGAAGTGCTCGTGCAGGTGGTCGACGAACTCGGTGACGCGGTTCTCCAGCGAGGTCGAGATCGCGATGTAGTCGAGGATCGACAGGTGCTGGACGAGCTCGCACAGCCCCACGCCGCCCGCGTGCGGGCAGACCGGCACGCCGAACTTCGCGGCCATGAGGTAGACGGCGAGGATCTCGTTGACCGACGCGAGGCGCGCGGAGTCGAGCTGGCAGAAGTCGAGCGCCTGCGCCTGGAACATCTGCTTGAAGAGCACGCGGTTCATGCCGTGCTCGCCCGACGCGACGCCCACGGGCGCGACGGCGCGGCGGATCGCGGCGTGGCCGAGCACGTCGTCGGGGCTGGTGGGCTCTTCGATCCAGAGCGGCCGGAATGGCGCGAGGTGCTCCATCCACTTGATGGCCTGCGGCACGTCCCAGACCTGGTTCGCGTCGATCATGAGCGCGGCGTCCCAGCCGATCACCTCGCGCGCGATCGTGAGCCGGCGGACGTCCTCGGCGAGGTCCGCGCCGACCTTGAGCTTGACGTGCCGGTAGCCCTCGTCGATCGCCTCGGCGAGGAGGCGGCGGAGCTTGTCGTCGGAGTAGCCGAGCCAGCCCGCGCTCGTGGTGTAGCAGGGATAGCCGCCACGCGCCTCGAGGTCGGCGATCCGCATCGCCCGGGTCGGCTCAGCGGCGCGCAGGATCGCCAGCGCCTCCTCGCGGGTGAGGGCGTCGGAGAGGTAGCGCAGGTCAGCGACATCGACGAGCTGCTCCGGCGTCATGTCCACGAGCATGCGCCACAGCGGTTTGCCGGCCCGACGCGCGGCCATGTCCCACAGCGCGTTCATCACGGCGGCCATCGCCAGGTGGACCACGCCCTTCTCGGGCCCGAGCCAGCGCAGCTGCGAGTCGGCAGCGAGCTCGCGGTACACGGCGCCGAGGTCGTCGAGCGCCTCATCGACGTCGCGCCCGACGAGCGGGAGTGCGCGCTGCCGCGCTGCCTCGACGCACAGGTCGTTGCCCCGACCGATCGTGAAGGTGAACCCGTAGCCGGTCAGGGGCTCGCCGTCGGGCCCGGCGGCGTCCGTACCGAGGACGACGTACGCGGCCGAGTAGTCGCCGTCCTTGTTCATGGCGTCGGAGCCGTCGAGCGTGCGCGAGGTGGGGAAGCGCACGTCGTGCACGCGGACGCGGGTGATGGTGCTCATGCGGGGGTCCCTCCGGTGGGTGGGGCGTCGAGGAGGCCGGCGGCCACGAGGTCCGCCCACAGCTGCGGCGGTGCGGCGGCGTCGTGGTTCGCGACGGCGGCCGCGACGTGCTCGGCCGTGCGCGTGCCGAGCACCACGGAGGCCACGACGTCGAACGCGAGCGCGTACTGGACCGCCACCTGGGGCAGGGTCAGGTCGTGCCGGGCGGCGACGGCGGCGATCGCACGGGCGCGCTCCAGCAGCTCCGGCGGCGCGTCGTGGTAGTCGAACGACGCACGCTCGGGCACCACGGGCCGCGCGAGGATGCCGGAGTTGTAGACGCCGGCGGCGACGATCGCGACGCCGGCCGCGCGCGCCGCGGGGACGAGGTCGAGGAGCGCGCCGTGGTCGAGCACCGTGAGGCGCCCGGCGAGCATCACGGCGTCGATGAGCCCCTGCTCCACGAACCGGGTCGGCATCGCGGACTGGTTCATCCCGACGCCGATCGCGCGCACCACGCCCTGGTCACGCAGCTCGGCGAGCGTCTCGACGCCCGTGGTCGACGCGGACGCCTCGTGGTCGTCGGGGTCGTGGAGGTAGACGACGTCCACGCGGTCGGTGCCGAGGCGGGTCAGGCTCTCCTCGAGCGAGCGCAGCACGCCATCACGGCTGAAGTCCCAGCGCCGGCGGGTGGTGGCCGGGACCACGAAGCCCTGGTCGTCCGTGGCGTCGGCCGTCCCGGGGCTGGGTTCGAGCAGTCGTCCGACCTTTGTCGAGAGCACGACGGTGTCGCGTGGGTACGCGGCGAGGGCGCGACCCAGGCGTCGCTCGGACAGGCCGAGGCCGTAGTGGGGCGCGGTGTCGAAGTAGCGGATCCCAGCATGCCACGCGGCATCAACGGCGGCAGTGGAGTCCTCGGCCGTGGTGGCGCGGGTGAGGTTGCCGAGCTGGGCGGCTCCGAAGCCGATCTCGGTGAGGTCCACGGCGGTGCGGGGCAGCAGGCGAGTGCGCACGATCCCTCCCAAAGGTTGGATCAATGGTGGCACAGTGCGGCTCGATGACGAAGCGCTCACCCAGGGTGGACGCCGTCATGCGGGATCGGCGGCACGCTCCCGCGGCACGGGATCGTCGGTGCGCATGGTGCTGGGCGGGGGTGCCACGCGCAGCCCGCGCACCATGAGGAGCACCGCCAGCCACACCTCGAACGCGAACACCGGGGCGGCGCACGCCCCGGCGACCGCACCGTTGAGCGGGATGGCGCCGAACAGCTGCGCGAGGTTGCTCGTGAGCACGAGGCCTCCGCCGGCGAGGCCGAGCAGCGCGAGCGCCCGGGGGACGGCGCGCGAGTCCAGCAGTAGCCAGCCGAGGACGATCGTGTTGACGCTGATCACCAGCCCCTGGCCGACAAGGAACGACGCCGTGTGCACACGGTCGAGGGCGTCGCCGATGACGGCGGTCAGGTCGGCCGTCGCACCGTCGCTGGCAGTCGTGCGGCCGTCCGGCGCGCTGCCGACGCTCGCGTCGTGAAGCCACGCCGTCGCGAGCATCGGCAGCGTCCCCGCGAGGATCACGGCGGCCTCGACGGTGCGCAGGAGCGCGAAGGTGGCGGCCCGCGCCGGCCCCGTCCCACGCAGGAGCAGCCAGAGCAGGACGCCCGTGCCCACGCATCCGACGGCGAGCCCGAGCTCCAGCAGTACCCCCCACGCGAGCAGCCCGGAACCGTAGGCGGCAACCGCGAGCACCGAGGTCACGTGGGTCGTGAGGTAGAGGACGCCGGCCGCTGCTGCGTGGGTCCGAGGGGTGTGTGCCATGCCGTCCTCCGTGAGGTGTACGCAGTAAACTCCCGACTCGGCGAGCGTAGGTTTACGCTGTACACATGTCAACGCCCGGACGTCGACCGCTCGATCGCGACCGCATCGTCGACGCCGCCGTCGCCCTCGCCGACCGTGACGGTCTCGACGCCGTCACGATGCGACGGCTCGGCGACAGACTCGACGTCACGCCCATGGCGGTCTACAAGCACGTGACCGGCCGGGAAGAGCTGATCGATGCGATGCTCGACCGCGTCGTCGCGTCGATCCCCCCGGCCCGGTCCGGAGCGTCCTGGCGCGACGCGACCCGCGACCGCGTCCTCACCGCCCGCGCCGCGCTGCGCTCACACCCCTGGGCGCGGGACGCGATCGAGACGCGGCGGCTCGCGAGCCCCACGGTGCTCGCCTACCTGGACTCGCTCATGGCGACGATGTTCGACGGCGGGCTGTCGGCCGATCTCGTCCACCACGCGATGCACGCCCTCTCCACCAGGATGTGGGGTTTCACCCGAGACGTGCTGCCCACGCCGGCGGTTCCCGCCGATCCGACCGAGCGCGCGCGCGCGATGGCAACCTTCGCAGTGACCTACCCCGCGATCGTGCGGATGGCGACAACTGCGCAGCACGCCGGCGCGGGCTGTGACGAGGACGCCGAGTTCGCCTTCGCGCTCGACCTCCTGCTCGACGGCGTGCAGCGCCGCCACGACGACGGGTGGTCGCCCGCCGTGGCCGCCGCCAGGCGGTAGCGGCTGCGTCAGCCGAGGCGCTCGCCGCTGATCCACCCGGCGCGGGCGAACCAGCGCTCGCACAGGCCGGTCCACTCCACGGCGTCGTCGGTCGGCACGACGGCCGGGTCCGCCGGCGAGGGGTCGACGCCCGGCCGCGCCAGGCCGATGCCGTGCCGCCCGTGCGCGAACACGTGCAGGTCGACCGGGACGTCCGCGTCGGCCAGCGCGGCGGTGTAGCGCAGGGAGTGCGAGAGCGGCACCGCGCCGTCGTCCGCGGTGTGCCAGACGAAGGTCGGCGGGTGCGCTGACGTGACCAGGCGGTCGGGGGAGTGGCGCAGACGCTCGGCGACGCTCGCGTCGGGCCCCAGCAGGTTCCGTGCCGAGCCCTCGTGCGTCTCGTGCGCGAGCGAGATCACGGGGTAGCCGAGCACGAGGCGGGCGGGCCCCACGCCGTCGCGCACCGCGTCGGTGGTGAGGTGCGCCGCGAGGTGGCCGCCCGCGGAGAACCCGATCACCGCGACACGTGAGGCGTCGACGGCGAGGCCGTGCTCGCCGTCGCGCACCCACGCCAGCGCGGCGCGGGCGGCGTTCAGCGGCGCGGGGTGCGGGGTGAGCACGGGGTAGCGCAGGACGAACGCGTGCATCCCGAGGCCGGCCAGCCAGCGGGCGACCGGCTCGGCCTCGTGCTCGCCGTAATGGCCGTAGCCACCGCCCGGGAGCACGAGGACGGCGGGGCGCGGGGCGTCGGCGGCGGAGGCGGTGGTGGTGACGGCGGCGGTGGTGGTGACGGCGGAGGACGCTGGGTCGGACTGGAGCGCGGGGTACACCGTGACGCCCGCGGGCGCGCTGGTGGGGTCGGCGGGCGCGGCGAAGTCGGTCGTGCTCATGGTCTCGGCGCCCTCAGACCGCGAGCGTGTCGCCGTAGGTGGCGAACGGCCGGTCGCTCGGCACGATCTGCTTGCCCAGCGGTGTGAGCGTGATCGGGATGAGCTTGATCTCGGCGATCGCGAGCGGGATGCCGATGATCGTCACGGCCAGCGCGAGCGCCGAGGCGATGTGGCCGATCACCAGCCAGATGCCCGCGACGACGATCCAGATGACGTTGCCGACCGCGGAGGCGACGCCCGCCGTCGGGCGGTCCACGGCGGTGCGGCCGAAGGGCCAGAGCACGAAGCTCGCGATCCGGAACGAGGCGATGCCCCAGGGGATCGTGATGACGAGGATGAAGCAGATCACGCCGGCGAGGGCGTACCCGAGCGCCATCGGCAGCCCGGCCAGCACGAGCCAGATCACGTTGAGGACGAGCCGCAGCACCTGCTTCATGGGTCCATTGTGGTGGGCGAGTCGGCCGCTCACGACGTGTGCCGAACCGCGCGCCGATGCGTCGCCGTCGGGGGAAAGGCCGATCCGGGATCGACGCGGGCGGGAGGGCGTGCACGCGGCGACTCGTCCGTTGCACATTCGTTTGGCCGCCCTGGCGGTTCCTTGACCCGCATGCCTAGGGTCGGAGCGTCCCCGACGACCCGCCGCGGCTCCAGCCGCGGCTTCCCGTCGTCGGGGACGACACGCCTGCGGTGACCCCGCGGGCGTGGGCGACCTCAACGAGGAGCGGCTCGCGCAGGCGCGCTCGTTCGGCTGCGAGACGATCGACGTGAGCAAGGGCGACCCGGGTGAGCAGATCGAGCAGATCCTCGGTGTGCCCGAGGTCGACGCCGGCGTCGACGCCGTCGGGTTCGAGGCGGGCGGACACGGGTCGGACGCGAGCCACGAAGCGCCCGCCACGGTGCTCAACTCGCTCATGACGATCACGGCCGCCGGTGGCGCGCTCGGCATCCCCGGGCTCTACGTGACGGGCGATCCGGGCGGGATCGACGAGGCCGCCAAGACCGGCTCGCTGTCGCTGCGGCTCGGGCTCGGCTGGGCTAAGTCGCTGTCCTTCACCACGGGCCAGTGCCCGGTGATGAAGTACAACCGGCAGCTGATGATGGCGATCCTGCACGACAAGGTGCAGATCGCGAAGGCCGTCAACGCCACCCCGATCACGCTCGAGGACGCCCCGCAGGGCTACGCCGACTTCGACGCCGGCGCGGCGAAGAAGTACGTGCTCAACCCGAACGGGTACATCTCCAACTGACGCAGGTCAGGAGGCGACCGTCGGTCGCATCGACCCCGGGGGCGGTGGCGCGTGGCGCCGCCGCCCCCGGGCGCGCTGCGGGGCTGCGCGGGCCCGCTGGGCCCGGAGGGTGGGCACGTCGTGCGACGCCGGGTCTCGCCGATGGCGGACGGGTGCACAGCTGCGGACCCCTGGTGCACAACTGCGGACGCCTGGTGCACACCTGCGGATGAGTGCTGGCGGCGGCTACGGGCGTAGCGCCCTGACCTGCGATGACGCGCACGAGGCGGTCGCGCCCGACTGCCCGCGAGGGAGGTCGTCCGCAGGTGTGACCGGGGTGCCGCAGGAGTGAACGGCGGCGTGCGGAGGAGCGATGGCCGCCCACGCCGAGGGCCGGCTCGGGCTCAGTCCCCGTCGAGGGCCGGCTCGGGCTCAGTCCCCGCCCAGGGCCGGCTCGGGCTCAGACCACGCCGTAGAGCCGGTCGCCCGCGTCGCCGAGTCCCGGCACGATGTAGCCCTTGTCGTTGAGCCGCTCGTCGACGGCGGCCGTCACGATCGTGACGTCGGCGTGGTGGCCGACGGCGGCCTCGACCGTGGCCAGGCCCTCCGGCGCGCACAGCAGCGTGATGCACGTGACGTGCCGCGCGCCGCGCTCGATGAGGTACTGGATCGCCGCGACGAGCGTGCCGCCGGTGGCGAGCATCGGGTCGAGCACGTAGCACTGGCGGCCGGCGAGGTCGTCGGGCAGGCGGTTGGCGTACGTGATCGCCTCGAGCGTCTCCTCGTTGCGCTGCAGGCCGAGGAAGCCGACCTCCGCCGTCGGGAGCAGGCGCGTCATCCCCTCGAGCATGCCGAGGCCCGCGCGCAGGATCGGCACCACCATCGGGCGCGGGTGCGTGAGGTGGGTGCCCAGGGTGCGCGCCACGGGCGTGTCGATCTCGACGCGCTCGACCGCGATCTCACGTGTCGCCTCGTACGCGAGGAGCGTGACGAGCTCCTCCGTCAGCTGACGGAACACCGGGGACGGTGTCGACGTCTGCCGGAGCACGGTGAGCTTGTGGGCGACGAGCGGGTGGTCGGCGACGTGGACGCGCATGGCGTCAGGCTATCGGTCCGGCGTCCGCCGCCCCGCTGGTTGCGGGCGCCGCTCAGGCGCGAGCCGCCGCTCAGGCGCGAGCCGCCGCTCAGGCGCGAGCGGCCGCCACCACGGGCTCGCCGGTCTCCTCGACGGCGAGCGCCGCCAGAGCGGGGATCGCGGCGTCGCGCTCGGCGTCGCGTTCCGCGTCGACGGGCGCGAGCGCGCCGTCCGCGGAGACGAGCTCGCCGTCGGTCCGCGTGACGAGGTCACGCACCTGCAGGCGCCAGGCGATCGCGAGCGGCACGAGCGCGCCGAGCCACGCCAGGGGCGCGGCGAGGCAGGCGCCGAGGAAGCCCAGCGGCACGACGAGCAGGAGCGCCGCGGCCGAGCGCAGCACGAGCTCCATGACGCCCGACAGGGTCGGGACGCCGCTGCGGCCCATGCCCTGGAGCGCGGAGCGGAGCACGAAGAGCAGCGCGAGCATCCAGTAGAGCCCGCCGTTCACGAGGAGCAGCGTGTGGGCGTCGTGCACGATCGCGTCCGCGTGGGCGTCGGCCCCCGCGAAGGCGCGGACCATCTCCTGGCCCCACAGCATGCACGCGAGGCCGACGGCGATCGAGATCCCGGTCACGAGCCATAGCGTGCTGCGCACGCCCTGGCGGATCCGCGACCACTGGGCGGCGCCGCGGTTCTGGGCCACGTACGTCGCGGTGGCCATGCCGAATGCCTGGAACGCCGTCATCGCGAGCTGGTCCACGCGTGAGCCGGCGGTGAAGGCGGCGACTGCCTCCGACCCGAGCCGGTTGATCGCGTACTGCAGCACGAGCGCACCGATCGCGATGATCGACATGTTGAAGCCCATGGGCAGGCCCAGGTGGAGCGACTCCACGACCTGCCCGCGCCGCAGCCGCCAGTCCGCGCGCTGCGGGCGCAGGGCCGGCAGCCGGCGCGCGATGAGGGCGAGGCACGCGAACACCGTGACGAGCTGCGCCGTCACCGTCGCCAGCGCCGCGCCGCCCACCCCCATGCCGACGAACCGGATGAGCACCACGACGAGCGCGATGTTGAGCAGGCTCGACATCGTCAGGAAGAGCAGCGGCGTGCGGCTGTCGCCGAGCGCGCGGATGATGCCCGAGAGGAAGTTGAACGCGATCATCGACGCGCAGCCCACGAAGATCACCGTGAGGAACGTGGTCGCGTCGGTGAGCAGCGATGCCGGTGTGGCCATCCACACGAGCAGCTGCCGGGAGAACGGCACGCCGACGAGCGTCAGCAGCACCGCGGCCCCGGCCGACAGCGCCGCGCCGGTCGCGACCGCGCGGCGCACGCCCGCGGCGTCCCCGGCCCCGAACGCCTTCGCGACCGGGATCGAGAAGCCGTTCGTCATCCCCATCGTGAAGCCGAGGAGCAGGAACATGATGCTGCCGCTCGCGCCGACGGCGGCGAGCGCGTCCATGCCCAGCGTGCGTCCCACGACGACGGCGTCGGCGAAGGAGTACAGCTGCTGCAGGACGAGCCCCGCGAGCAGCGGGAGCGCGAAGAGGGTGATGAGGCGGAGCGGGGAGCCTGAGGTGAGGTTCGTCGTCGTCACGGTGGTGCCTGGGGTTCCGTATCGGTGCGGGTTCGGGTGTGGGTCGGGTGCCGGCCGGGGAGATCTCGGGTGGTGGTGCAGGTGTCGATGAGGTGCGGCGCGTTGCGTATGTGAGCGTTCACCAGGCCGGCCGCACGGGTCGTGCAGACGGCGTCGCTGGTGGGGTCGAATCGATTCTAGTCCGCACTCGTATCGATTCGGCAAGAGGGTTCGGCAAGATGGTCGGCGTGAGTCCGGACCACGCCGCGCAGCCCCCCGACGCCTCGTCGGCCCACGTCGGCGCCGCCCCGTCGCCGGATCCCCGGGCTGCCGCGGATGACCGCCCCGGGGGCGATCGGACCGCGACTCACGTGCCGTCGGACGCCGCGCTCATTCCCGGCAGCGGTGTCGCCGATCTCACGGACCGTGACGCGCTCATGGGACTCGCGCTGGCCGAGGCGCGCGCGGCGCTCGCCACGCAGGACGTGCCGGTCGGCGCGATCGTGCTGGACGCCGTCGGGCGCGTGATCGGCCGCGGGCGCAACCGGCGCGAGGCCGACGGCGATCCCACCGCCCACGCCGAGCTCCTCGCGGTGCGCGGGGCGGCCGCGACCCTGGGGCAGTGGCGGCTGGAGGGCTGCACGCTCGTCGTGACCCTCGAACCGTGCGCGATGTGCGCCGGCGCCCTCGTCCTCGCGCGGCTGCCCACGCTCGTGATCGGCGCGAGCGATCCCAAGGCAGGCGCGTGCGGGTCGGTGCTGAACGTGGTTCAGCACCCGCGGCTCAACCATCGCGTCGACGTCGTGACCGGCGTCCGTGCGCAGGAGTGCGGCGAGGAGCTGCGGGCGTTCTTCCGTGCCCGACGGCGAGGTGGCGCCTCCGCGTGAGTCTCGCCGTCGCGCGGGCTGCTCGGGCGCGTGCCCGACGGCGAGCTGGCGCCTTCCGCGTGCGGCCCGCCCGGGCACTGGGCTGCTCGGGTGAGCGCGACCCGTCGGGGCAGGACGCCCTGCCCGAACGGGTCGACCCCGCGGGTACCCCTCCGAGGGGGCGGGGGTGGAGGATCGGGGGGACGAGGGAGGCGCCATGTCGACGAAGCGCGCGCACGAGGAGGAGCCGGTCGAGCGCGCGGGGGCGGGGCGCGTCACGAGAGCACCGTCCGCGAACGGCCAGGCTCACGCCCCTGAGCGGGGCCTCCTCGCGCTGCAGCGCGGGGCCGGGAACCAGGCGGTGTCCGCGCTGCTGGCCGCGCGCCGCTCGGCCCGATCGGGGTCGTCGTCCTCGTCCGGCTCGCCGTCGGCACGTGCCTCGGGCGCCACCCGCGCGGCCACCGCCCCGCGGTACACGACCACCGACAGCGGCCTGGCCAACGTCGCGGGGATGCTGTCCTCCACCCTCGGGGGCAAGGCGGCCTCCGCCACGGGCGCCGTGACGCTAGACTCCAGCGCTTTCCGGGCCTCGGTCGGCAAGGCGCTCGCGATCACGAAGACGGGGACCACGGTCGAGCTGTCCGCGCAGACCTACTCGGCCAGCGGCAGCGTCAAGGCGACGGGTCCGGCAGCGGCCGTGGGGAACTACGAGGTCGGCTTCCTGCAGACCGTCTACGGGTCGTCGCGCAACTTCTACTACGAGCCCGCCGGCCACTCCCCGGGCCTGCTCGCCCGGATCATGCCGACGGTCTTCGACGACCGCAAGAGCGTCTCCGACACCTGCTCCGTGCTGCCGGTGCGCGACGGCGACGCGGGCGCCGTGCCCTGGTACGGCCCCGAGACCGTGGTGCCCTTCGACGCCGCTGCCACCTCCACGAAGGCCACCTCGATGAGCGACACCCCCAGCAGCACCCAGGACTGGAGCGTGGGGTCGGGCGCGAACCAGCAGAACCTCGTCCGCACGGACGGCAAGGACCGCTTCCGCAGCTGGCTCGCCGTCAAGGACAAGGCGACCGCCTCCGCGATCATGCTCAACTGGGCCGACTGGGAGGTCGACTACACCACCGCCGTGACCTTCAACTCGGCCTCGCCCGCGGCGAGCGTGGTCACGCCGGCCGCCACCTCCGGCGCGAAGGTGACCGGGACCGGCGACGGCAGCGGAGGCAAGTGGCCGCTGCACACCGACCCCGTCGCCAACGACGTCGCCACCATCGTGAACGGGAACTGGTGAGATGCCACGACGCAGCCCCGCCCCCTCGACCTGGCTGACGCTCGTCGAGCAGGCGACGACGGCGTACACCGGCTCGGCCCGTCTGCTCACCGAGCGCGCGGCGAGCGCCGGCGAGACCGCGTTCCGCGGCGGCGGGTTCACGCTCACGCTCGAGGTCGAACCGGCCACGGCCGTCTTCGGTGACGCGCCCGACGGCCCGGTCGAGCTCACGGTCCAGACGGCCCTGGCCGAGCGGCAGCGCGAGGCGCCGGGCGCGCTGCGCTTCCCTCCGGACCTCCTGCGCCGCGTCTCCTACGCCGACCAGGCGCGGCCGGACGGGCGCGACGACGTCCTCGTGCTCGTCGTCGAGCCTCCCGTGGTGCGCGGACTCGTCGGGAGCGACGACGACCTCCCGACGGCGGTCGCGACCGTCCGCGGCTGGCTCACCTCCGGCGCGGACTCGGCCACCGTCCTGGGCGACCTTCCCTCGGCACCCGCGGTCGCCGTCGTCGCCGGCGTGGAGCTGGTGCTGCGCTCGGCCGCTGACTCGGCGAGCGCGGCGGCGCTGATCGAGCGGGTGCTCGCCGTCGAGCCGCTGGCGGCCGGGGCGGTGCGCGGGGTGCTGGAGCTCGTCGACCGCGCGGCGCTGGGGGAGGGCGACCTCGAGGTGGTCGCCGACGCGCTGCTCGATCGGCTCGGAAGCGAGACCGACCCGGACGCCGCGGTGGCCGCGCTCGGGTGGCTCGACGCGCACCGCGACGTCACGGGCGAGGAGGCGCGCGCCGAGCTCGCCGCGGCGCTGCCGCGCCTGCGTGAGCTCGACGCGGGCGACGCGGGCGGGGACACGACGGCGTGGCGCGCCGAGATCGCGCGGTTCGCCGACGCCGTGGAGTAGTCGCGAGGGCGCGGGTGGCGCAGGGCTGTCGACGCGGCGCTGCCTGAGCCGCGCATCAGGGCGCGAGCGCCTCGGCGAGCCGCGTCAGCGTCTCGGAGGTGCCGGCGTTGAGCCGCATCGTGGCGTGCTCGTCGCCGCGGGTGACGCCGCGGTTGACGATGACGACCGGCTTGCCGTCGCGCGCGGCCCGGCGCACCAGGCGCAGCCCTGACTGCACGGCGAGGGACGTGCCGGCGGTGAGGATCGCCGTCGCGTCGTCGACCATCTCGTAGGCCCGGGCGACGCGCTCGCGCGGCACGTTCTCGCCGAAGTAGACGATGTTCGGTTTGAGCACGCCGCCGCACGCCTCGCACGAGGCGACCCGGAAGTGTGCGGTGCGCTCGATCACGGCGTCGGCGTCGGGGGCGACCTCGATGTCGGCGACGTCGAGCGTGTCCAGGAAGTCCGGGTTCAGCGCCGTGAGGTGGGCGTCGAGCTCGCGGCGCGAGATCACGCGGCCGCAGTCGAGGCAGATCACCTCGTCGTAGTGGCCGTGCAGGTCGACCACGTTGCGGGCGCCCGCGGCCTGGTGGAGGCGGTCGACGTTCTGGGTGATGACACCGGAGACGACGCCCGCCTGCTCCAGCCGGGCGAGGGCGCGGTGGCCGTCGTTGGGCCGGGTCGCGCGCATGTGGTGCCAGCCGACGTGGTTGCGCGCCCAGTAGTGGCGGCGGAAGCCCGGGTCGGCGACGAACTGCTGGTACGTCATCGGGGAGCGGGGCACGGCGTCGGGGCCGCGGTAGTCCGGGATGCCCGAGTCGGTGGAGATGCCGGCGCCGGTGATCGCGAGGACGCGGTGACCGCGAAGCAGCTCGACGGCGGCGTCGACGTCGGCCCGCGTTGCCGGCGCGCGGCGGTCGGCATAGCTGGGCGACCAGGTGGAGTGGAGCATGCGGGCGGGTGTGGTCATGGCATCCCGGACAACGCCCCGGGCCGCCGCGCCATTCCGCCGCGTGACGTGACGAACGGGTCGTGCGGCGGGGGGCGCTCGGCTGCGCTCGGTGGCGGCGGCCCGCGCGATTCGGTGGATCCGGCCGCCCGTGGGTAGACTCTCCGGGCCAGGTAGCGTGTCCGAGCGGCCTAAGGAGCACGCCTCGAAAGCGTGTGTGGGTGAAAGTCCACCGTGGGTTCAAATCCCACCGCTACCGCACCGAACGAGGGGCCCCGCCCGCAGATCTCTGCGCGCGGGGCCCCTCGTCGTCCGCCGACTCGGCCGAGCCCACGCGAGTCCGCGGCGGTTCAGTGGCTCTTCCCAGTTGAGGGTGTAGCCGGCTGCCGGGCAGGCGCGGGGTCGGTCGGCGCGTCGGTGCCTGGGTAGAGGTCGAGGCCTCCCGAGGATGGGAGTTCTCACACAGCCATCCAGGAAGACCTCGACGTGCTTGACGCTACCTTCGCGACCCCTGATGTGACGACGTTCTGCCGCCTCGACGAGCTCGGTCTCGTCGTCGTGGGGCAGAAACTGGAGCCGGACCGGGCGGTGCTTGCCTGCCGTGTCGAGGAGGACGATGCGGCGCGCTGGTGCCGGCGTTGCGGCTGCGAAGGCAGCCCGCGGGACACCGTGACCCGGCGCTTGGCGCACGAGCCGTTGGGCTGGCGCCCGACGACGCTTCTGGTCACGATCCGCCGCTACAAGTGCACCGGCTGCGGACATGTCTGGCGCCAGGACACCAGCCGCGCCGCCGAACCTCGCGCGAAGCTGTCCCGGACTGCGCTGCGCTGGGCCCTGGTCGGCCTCGTCTGCCAGCACCTCACCGTCGCCCGCCTCGCCGAGGCCCTGGCCGTGTCCTGGGACACCGCCAACGACGCCGTCCTCGCCGAAGGCCAGCGCGTCCTGCTTGATGACCCGGCCCGCTTCGACGACGTGAAGGTCATCGGCGTCGATGAACACGTCTGGCGTCACACCCGCCGCGGCGACAAGTTCGTCACCGTCGTCATCGACCTCACTCCGGTCCGCGACAAGACCGGCCCGTCGCGGCTGCTGGCCATGGTCGAAGGCCGCTCCAAGCAGGCCTTCAAGACCTGGCTCGCCGAACGGCCCAAGGCCTGGCGCGACGGCCTGGAGGTCGTCGCCATGGACGGCTTCTCCGGGTTCAAGACCGCCACCACCGAAGAGCTCCCCGAGGCCGTCGCGGTGATGGACCCCTTCCACGTGGTCCGTCTCGCCGGCGACGCCCTGGACCGCTGTCGGCGCCGCGTCCAGCAGGACCTGCACGGGCACCGCGGCCGGAAGGACGACCCGCTCTACCGCGCCCGACGGACCCTGCACACCGGCGCGGACCTACTCACCGACCGCCAACGGCAGCGCCTTACCGCGCTGTTCGGGGTCGAGGACCACGTCCAGGTCGAGGCCACCTGGGGCATCTACCAGCGCATGATCGGCGCCTACCGAGAGCCCGACCGCACCCGCGGCAAGCACCTCATGACTGCGCTGATCGAGTCGGTCACCGCCGGAGTCCCGGCCGCGCTGACCGAGCTCCGCACGCTGGGCCGGACGCTGAAGAAGCGCGCCGAGGACGTGCTCGCCTACTTCGACCGACCCGGCACCAGCAACGGCCCGACCGAGGCCATGAACGGCCGCCTGGAGCACCTGCGCGGCTCAGCCCTCGGCTTTCGCAACCTCACCAACTACATCGCCCGCAGCCTGCTCGAGACCGGCGGCTTCAGGCCCCGACTACACCCTGGAATCGGATGAGCCGGTTCAGTCCGCTCGCGGCGCGATCGGCAAGCCATCGTGGGCGGAGCCATATGCGTCCTCCCGGACGGAGTGCGGTAGCGTCCGAGCCCAGAGCGCTTGGAGAGGCGCGCTAACGCTGGAGTCTCGCTTCTAGTGACGCTGTTGGTGTAGATGAGCGAATATTCGGCGTTGGACCGGCTGATCGCGGTTCAGGTGGGGTCGAGCGACCAGGGCTCAGTTACGACCGCCGGAGTATGCGAGCTGCTCGGGACTGCGCGCCGGCTCCAGTCCTAGACGAGACAATGGCACAGGAAGTTGCGGAAGACGGCCGTGGCGTGACTTCGAGAAAGTTCAAGGCATGGGCCGTGGGTCCATGCCACCCGATGCAGGCGCCCGGCAAGAGCCAACTAGTCTTGTCTCAACCGGGGCTCACGCGTGGCCGTATGAACATAGTTCTCCATAATTCAGCGCAGCCCCATGGCACACGGTGCGGATATCGGCGTCTAGCGCCGCGGAGACATCGGGCCACGCCCACCCCGCCTCGGGTAGACCAGCGCGCGCCCAACTTGCATCCAGGTACTTTCTGAAGACGTCAACGCGCGTTACGCGTTCCGCAAGTTGACGCGCATCGACAATGTGTGAGCGAAATTCGGGATCAAGAATAGGGGTATCTACGACAACTGCGTCGCAGTAGGTAAAAAGGCGCGGCAAGTTGGCAAGTGTGTAGGCGCCAACAGTCGTAATCCGGGCCCGATCGGAGGTTGCGGGATCGAAGTCATCGAGAGGAGCTTCCACTAGCCGGTGGCGCGCCATCTGCGCCAAGGCAAAGGTGACGGCATCCTGTGTGAATCCTTGCCCCTGCATATGCTGGTAAACGTCGTCGAGGTCGATATAGCCGGAACTATCAGCGGCGTCTCCGCGGGAACGCACGTACTGCAGTGTGATTGGTATCAGGAAGTGGCAGGCGGGGTGCTGTCGGTCGAGCGTGAAAAGATTAGCGATCGGCGAGACTTGCGGGTCGTAGTATTCCCCGTCCCCATGCAGTAGGGAGCGCAGGAACTCGTGAAGCGGGATTCGGTACGATCCAGGGTCCCGCGTCTCAACTCCGATAATTTTGGCAGTGTCGACATGGCCGCTTCCTATGAACTGCGTGACGAAGTCCAGCGCCCGCCGCATATTTCCCCCAGCCAGGTTGTCAATTAGCGCCAAGAGGGGTCCATTGTGGGCGAAGTTGTCATTAAGTACGCGGAGGAATAACTCGAGGCTTTCGCTCTGAAATCCGACGCCCGCCGTCGTTCTAGTGTCGGTCCTCGAGCTTAGCACCTCGAGGGCGAACTGGACGCGCTTCTTGAGCATTACATCCGTCCTGGGGGGTGATATTGAGAACACCCGTGGATGATATCCCGAAACTGCGCCGTAACGGAGTGACTCATAATACGTCTCGGGGCGTAGGGTGACGAACACTGTTGCATCCCATGTTGCCGCAATTTCGTTCGCAACGAGAAATACGCGGTTCTGGTCTGCGTGGTCGCGCTGGTCGACATTGTCGAGGAATACCACTACTTGTCTATGGTGGCTCCGACTTATGCGAGAGACTGATCGCTGGAGGTGCGCACTTCGGTCGGAAACTAATGTGTCGAGATGGCCGACGCGCCTCAATAGATACTCGGTCGGCGCTTGGCTCTTCAGTCCACCGAATATTCCTCGGTCGAACAGGAGCAGTTCTTTGCGGTACAGGTCCTCGACGAACGAGGCGTCGTCGACATTGATTTCGTAGTCGTCAAGCAATGCGCGATAAATCTGATCGATCGCGAACTCTGCCGGATTGGCAAAAGTTGCTCCGTGCCCGTAGTCCACGAGGATTGTGATCGCGTTCTCGAAGACTGTCTTGGCGTCCACGGCGACGAGGTGCTTGATGAACGTGCTCTTGCCTACTCCGACGCCGCCTAGGAGAACGATTGGGCGGTGAGAAGCTGCAGCAGCGAGTGACTCGGCCGACAATTCCGGGTTCAGTCCTCTACGTAAAGTGGCTGGAACCTCGCTCGCCCCGAGAGAAGCGAGAAACTCCGTATTTCGGCTCTTCAGAAGTTCTTTGGATACTTCAGCGTACGCCGACAACGCCCCGCTCGTGGCGTAGCACTGAGTCAAGAACAGCTCGCTGTACCGTTCTTCTTGCGGCATATCCTCTAATAGGACTTGGCCCAAGATCTGAAGATTCGACTGGACGGTGTTCCGGAATTTGGTCCCGGGGTAGCGGCTCAAGCTGGCTGACAACGGCGCGGGTGGTGCTGTGACGCCGAGACTGAGCTCCGAGAAGATCTGTCGGTTAATGAGTCCGCGCTCGGAGAGACAGTTGTGGAATATCACGAAGCGGTCTCTGATTGCCGTCAGCGAGGGGAACACCATGGCCTTTCCCTCCAGTGGGGGAATGCCATCGCTTCGGCTCCCCAGGAAGACCACCCACTGGTGCCCGTTTGATATTATGCATGTCGCGGCTCCACGCATGCTGGCGTACTGCATCGCTTGAAGCATTGCCTTCTTCAGGTGCCCATTTTTCGGATCTGAGACCAAAGGGCGGATGAGGCACGTGCCGGCGGCCAGTTCGACTGGGAGTTCAAAACTTCGTCCTTCGCGCTTGGCTTCCAGGATAGCCAGTGTGCCGTGGTCGCGGAGCTCGTAGTCTGTGTAGCCGCTGTCGTTGTGAGTCTCAACATGGATCCGGTCGAGTGGCCATCCGAGAACTTCCTTCACGACTCGATCGATTACGTCGAACCGGGTCTGCGCCTCGTTGCGTAGATCATCCGAGGCGCGCTCACCGCTTTCGTCCGCTATGAGTTGCTCGAGGGCGTCGTATCCTGTTTCGAACGACATGGACATCCTGCCTCCGCTCTTCCCGTCGATTTTCGGACGACGCTGCCAGATCGTATCGCGGCGCGCCGCCGAGCGCGGTCAGCCGAACGACGTTGTCCCGCGCAGGGCGGCCGTTCGAGACCGTCGGGCGGCGTCCTGCTCAACGCAGGAGCGGGGTGGTGGGCAGCTCGCGACCCGATGGCATGACAAGGCGCACCCGAGTATCTATCCCGCGTCCTCGACAACGCCGACAGGTTTCGCGTGAGGGCGCGGGCCATCGATCGGCCGCAGGCCCCGCCCCGGCCGGGCGAGGCAACCCCGGAGGGCGGCCAAACTTTCCTCCGGTGGAGCCCTTGAGGTGGGAGCGTCACGGCTCTGCGGGGAGCCCCTGGGCGTTCTGCGTCCGCGAGGCCCCACCACGGGGAGGCGCCGGCGCAGCGACGACGCGGCTGATCGTCCGCGAGCGCTACCAGCCGTTGAGCGTGGCGGGCCGCGTCATGGTCGAAGCGGTGCAGCCGGTCAGCTTCCTCATGTCGCAGCGGATGCTGCGCGGCATCCGGGACCGCGCCGAGCGAGCTCAGCCGTAGCTGCTCGCTCCGGCGATGCTCGCCCAGATGACGACCCAGAAGAGCACGAAGAGGAGACCGAGCGCGAGCAGCCCGTAGCCGATCGCCAGCGCCGCGATCGCGAATCCGCGGCCCTCCTGGTAGGGGTCTCGGCGGAGCTGGCCCAGCGCGATGTGGCCGAGCACGATGCCGACGATCACCGAGATTCCGGTGGCGACGCCGGCGAGCGAGCAGATGAACCCGATGATCGCGTACTGGTTCGTGGGCCGGACCGCCGGCTGCGTCACGTACGGCTGCTGCGCCGTCGGGGCGCTGTAGGAGGTGCCGTACGGCGAGGGCGCGGGAGCGGCGTACGGCGTCCCTGCGGGCGAGGAGTAGCTGTACCCGCCGAGGGGCACGGCGTCGGCGACCGGGCGGTCCTGGACGTGCGAGCCTGCGGCGTCGGCCGTGCCGGCGGTGCCGGCGGCCCAGGACGTCGGGAGCGGCGCCGTCGGCGGCGTGCCGTACGGGTTCGTCGCGCTGGAGGTGGGCATCGGCGTCGTCGGGTCGGACGGTCCGAGGGGAGCGCCGGGGAACTGGGTCACGTGCAGGTCTCCTTGTCAGGCGGCCGGCTGGATGCTGCTGAGCGGCGTGCAGCCCTCGCGACCCGTGATCGGCGTCGCCGGGTCGAGCGCGGAGGTGGCGGGGTCGTTGGTGGCCGTGAACTTCTCACCGATGATGACGTCCACGGTGGCGTCCTGCCGCGCAGGGTCGAGCAGGATCACCGAGTCGGGGAAGAGGGCACCGACCGTGTACGCCGCCGCGACTCCGTTGATCCCGGTGGAGATCTCCGTCGTCTCCGGGTAGGTGCCACCCGTGTAGTTGGCGACCTGCGCCGTCGCGACCCCCAGCCCGTTGAGCGTGGCGCCGACGCCGGCGGCCAGGCCCGAGCGGGCGGTGCCGTTGTAGACGTTGACGGTGATCTGGTCCCAGGCGACCGGGAGTGCGCCGTCGGCGGGGCACGGGGTGACCTCGGCGGCGACGGTGGGCTCCTCGTCGGCCGTGAAGTCGGGGTCGAACGGGGGCGGCACGAGCCCGAGGAACACGCCCAGCGCCGCGAGCCCGAGCACCACGAGCACCACCGTGATGCTGCCGAAGATGATCGTCTGGCGCTGCAGCAGGTGGCGACGGCGCAGCTGCTTGCGGCGCGCGGCCTCGTCGATCTGCTGGGTGCTGCTCACGGGGAGAGGGTACCTTTCGGGCCGAACGCGACCGCGGCCGGCTCAGCCGAGCTCGAGAACGCGGGCGTGGATCGTGGTGCGCTGCTGGAGCGCGGAGCGCAGCGCGCGCTGCAGGCCGTCCTCGAGGTAGAGCTCGCCCTGCCAGGCCACGACGTGGGCGAACAGGTCGCCGTAGAACGTGGAGTCCTCGCTCAACAGCACCCGCAGATCGAGCTCGGTGCGGACTGTCGTGAGCTGGTCGAGGCGGATCTGGCGGGGCGGGAGGTGCGCCCAGTCGCGGGTGGTGACGAGGCCATGGTCGGGGTACGGCTTGCTGTCGCCGATGGCCTTGAAGATCACGGAGAAAGACTATCGGGGCGCCCCGACCGGCAGGACCGGTCGGGACGCCCCGCTGTGCAGGTTCTGCGAAGAGCTCATGCCCTCCGGCGGACCGCCCCGCGTCAGCCCGCGAGCCCGCTGACCCGCGCGACCTCGTCGTCGGTGAGCACGAACCCGGCGACGTCGAAGTTCGCCGCGATCCGGTCGCGGTGGACCGACTTCGGGATGACCACCACGCCGGTGTCCAGGTGCCAGCGCAGCACGACCTGCGCGGGCGTGACGCCGTGCGCCGCGGCGATCTCGGCCAGCACCTTGTCGTCGAGGTCGGTGCGCTTGAACGGGCTGTAGCCCTCCAGCACGACGCCGCGCTCCCGGTGGGCGGCGACGAGGTCCGCGTCGAAGTCGGCCGGGCTCCACGGGATCTGGTTGATCGCCGGGGTCACGCCGGTCGCCTCGGTGAGCTCGTCGATCTGCGCGATCGAGTAGTTGCTCACGCCGATCGCGCGGACCTTGCCGGCCTGCTGCGCCGCGATGAAGCGCTCCCAGACGTCGGGGCGGGCCTTCTTGTTCGGCGGCCAGTGCACGAGCCAGAGGTCCACCTGGTCGAAGCCGAGCTTCGCGAGCGACTCGTCGATGATGCGGGCGGCGTCGTCGGCCTCGTCCGGCGGGAGCTTGGTCGTCACGACGATCTCGTCGCGGTCGACTCCCGAGTCGGCGACCGCGCGGCCGACCTCCTCCTCGTTGCCGTACGCGCGCGCCGTGTCGATGTGGCGGTAGCCGAGGTCGAGCGCGGCGCGGACCGCGTCGTAGGCCTCGCCGGACTCCGCCTGCCACGTGCCGAGGCCGAGCTGCGGCACCTCGACGCCGGGTCGCAGGGTCACGCTGGGGATCGAGTCCTTCGTCGTCTCTGCCATGCGTCCATCCTGCCCCAGGGGTGCGCCAAAGGTGAGAGCGCTGGCCGCGTGGGTCAGCCCTAGGTAGACGAAAGCCCCGGAACCATGCGTTCCGGGGCTCTCGATGCGGAGGATGGGATAGTCGCCCCAAGCCCGCTGGCCTGCATCGATGCGGCCGTGAAACGCGGTGTGACAGCAGCGTGACAGCGAGTTGGGCGCCTACCGCCAGCCGCTGGCCTATAGCACGAGAGGCTATACTGGCTGCATGCCCAGACGCGGTGACCTCCTCCGCGACGTGATGCTCTCTACCAGCACGTCGCAGTCGGAGTTGTCGCGTCTGAGCGGTGTGCACCAGCCGAGCATCAGCCAGTTCCTGTCCGGGAGGGTCGACCTCAGCGACGAGCAGCTGGAACGGCTCCTTTCCTGCATGGGGTACCAGCTCGAGGTGATCCGTCGGGTGGTGTCTCCCGAGCTGACCCGCTCGGAGCGGCGCTCATGGCTCTTGCACCGTCAGCTCTCCCGCCGGCTGTCGCGCGAGTCTCTGTCGGACTGGACTCCGACCATCGAAGGCAACTTGCGACGTCTGCGCGACGGGGTGAGCGGAGAGCCCCACACAACGAACGTGCAGCGGTGGAACCGCTTGGTGCGAGAGGGGGACGTGATCAAGCTTCGGCGCGTCCTGACCGGCCTCGATCGGGACTCCATCGAGATGCGCGAGGTCTCGCCGATGAGCGGCTTGCTCACGGATCAGGAGCGTCGCGACGTGCTGGCGTCGGTGGCCTGATGCGTCGCGACCAGCTCGAGCATGCGATTCGGGCCGCGTGCCAGATCATCGGTCAGCCTGAGGTCATCGTCGTCGGGTCGCAGTCCATCCTCGGCACCTTCTCCGAGGACCAACTCCCAGCGGACGCGACGATGTCGCTCGAGGTCGACATCCTCCCGATCGCAGAGGACAACGACGAGATCGCGCGGCTGGCCGACGTGATCGAAGGTGTTGCGGGCGAGTTCTCGCCGTTCGAGCAGCTTCACGGCTTCAGCATCGACGGCGTCGACCTGCTGACCGCTGTTCTCCCCGAGGGATGGCGGCAGCGGCTGGTCAAGGTGCAGAACGCGAACACGGCAGCTCCGGAAGGTGAGCCGAGGTTCACCGGCTGGTGCCTCGACAAAGAGGACCTCTGCGTCGCGAAGCTCTGCGCCATGCGCGAGAAGGACCAGAACTTCGTCGCCGCGCTCCTTTCGAGCGGCCTTGTCGACCACGGCATCATCGCTACACGCTTGGGAGCCGTCCCAGATCGCTTCGCTGCGGCCGCAGATCGTGCGCTGGCTTGGCTCGGCCCGAGGCGGTAGCCGGTCGTGGTCAGCGAAAGAGGAGTCCGAAGCGGCGTGGCGGCCTCGTGCATCACGACGACGTCGACACGCGGCGCTGCGCGGGCGGCGGCAAGCCTGCCGATCTGTGCCCGCTGGAGCTGATCAGGCAGAGGCCCAGAAACCGCGGCATCTAGACGAAAAGTCCCGACTCTCGACGGATCTCAAGGACTGCTGGCGGAGGATGGGGGATTCGAACCCCCGAGGGTGTTACCCCAACACGCTTTCCAAGCGTGCGCCATAGGCCACTAGGCGAATCCTCCCGGCCGGAAGAGTTTACCCGACGTCAGGGGGTGCCCAGCCACGCCACGGCGGCCGCCACGAGCGCCCGCACGGCCGTCTCGGTGGTCGGCGCGACCGCCGGCGCGAACGCGGGGGAGTGGTTGAAGGCGATGCCCGGCGGGAGGTCCGCGAGGGACAGCCCGACCGTCGAGATCCCGCGGAAGAGCTCGGCGTCGTACCCGCCGTAGAACCAGAACACGGACGGCACGCCCGCGGCCGCGGCGAAGTGGCCGAAGTCCTCGCTACCGGGCAGCGGGACGGGGAGGTGGTGCACCCGGCCGGGCAACGCCGTCGTGAGCGCAGCCTTCGTGCGCTCGACGGCGGCCGCGTCGTTCACCGTGACCGGCACCTCGGTCGTGACCTCCACGAGCGGCTCGCGGGGAGCACCCGCCGCGGCGGCCTCGGCCGCCGTGATCCGCCGGATCGCGGCAAGGACGCGCGCTCGCACGCCCGGGTCGAACGTGCGGATGCTGAGCCCGAGCTCGGCGGTCTCGGGGATGATGTTCTCCTTCGTCCCCGCGTGCAGGTAGCCGACGGTGACCACGGCGTTCTCCGCCGCTCCGACCTCGCGCGAGACCACGGTCTGCAGGCGCACGACGAGCGAGGCGGCCATGACCACCGGGTCGCACGCCGTCTCGGGGGAGCTGCCGTGCCCGCCTCGGCCGAACAGCGTGATGCGCAGACCGTCCGAGGCCGCCATCGTCGGCCCGGGCCGGATCGCCACGAAGCCCGCCGGGAGCGGGGCGACGTGCTGGCCGAGACAGACGTCGGGCGTCCCGAACCGTGCGAAGAGGTCGTCCGCGATCATCGCCTGCGCGCCGGTGCCGAGCTCCTCGGCGGGCTGGAACACGGCCAGGACGGTTCCGCGCCACAGGTCGCGGTGCGCGGCGAGCTGGCCGGCCGCGCCCAGCAGCCCGGTGACGTGGGAGTCGTGACCGCAGCCGTGCATGACCGGGACGTCCACGCCGTCAGGCCCGGGTGCCGTGACGGTCGAGGCGTACGGCAGGCCTGACTCCTCGCGCAGGGGCAGGCCGTCCATGTCCGCGCGCAGCAGCACGGTGGGACCGTCGCCGTTGCGCAGGAGTCCGACGACGCCCGTGCCGCCGACGCCCTCGTGCACCTCGTACCCCGCGTCGCGCAGCCAGGACGCGGCGATGCCGGCCGTGCGGTGCTCGGCGTTCGAGAGCTCGGGATGCGCGTGCAGATCGCGGTAGAGGTCGTGCAGCGCGGGGAGTGCGGTCTCGAGTCCGTCCGTGACGTCCGTCATGCCCCCACGGTAGGACAGTGCGCCGGGACAGGTAGACTTCACGCCGACCCCTCGTGCGGCGTCATCTCGCTGAACCCCCCCAGGGCCGGAAGGCAGCAAGGGCAGGCGGGCTCTGGCGGGTGTGCGAGGGGTCCTTGCTTCCCCTGTGGACAGCCCCCTCCCACCCCCGGCCGTGTCGGGGCTCCCGACTACCCTGAGTCGGTGACCACAGCGCTGTACCGCCGGTACCGCCCGGACTCGTTCGCGGACGTGATCGGCCAGGAGCACGTGACCGACCCCCTGCGGGCCGCGTTGCGTGCCGACCGCGCCACCCACGCCTATCTCTTCTCCGGTCCGCGCGGCTGCGGCAAGACGACCTCCGCACGCGTCCTCGCGCGCTGCCTCAACTGCGCGCAGGGTCCGGCCGACACGCCGTGCGGCGTCTGCGACAGCTGCGTCGAGCTCGCCCGCGGCGGCCCCGGCAGCCTCGACGTCGTGGAGATCGACGCCGCCAGCCACGGTGGTGTCGACGACGCCCGCGACCTGCGCGAGCGGGCCGTGTTCGCACCCGCGCGGGACCGCTACAAGGTGTTCGTCATCGACGAGGCGCACATGGTGACGCCGCAGGGCTTCAACGCGCTGCTCAAGCTCGTCGAGGAGCCGCCGGCACACGTGAAGTTCGTGTTCGCCACCACCGAGCCCGACAAGGTGATCGGCACGATCCGGTCGCGCACCCACCACTACCCGTTCCGGCTCGTTCCGCCCGCGGTGCTGCAGGACTACCTCGCGCGCCTGTGCGAGGCCGAGAACATCCAGGTCGAGTCCGGCGTCCTCCCGCTCGTCGTGCGGGCCGGCGGCGGCTCGGTCCGCGACTCCCTCTCCGTGCTGGACCAGCTCATGGCCGGCGCGCAGGACGGCTCGGTCGGCTACCACCTCGCGTCCGCCCTCCTCGGCTACACCCCCGCGACCCTGCTCGACGACGCGGTGGGTGCGCTCGCGGCCGGCGACGGCGCGTCGGTGTTCCGCGTGGTCGACGCCGTCGTGGAGTCCGGCCGCGACCCGCGCCGCTTCGTCGAGGACCTGCTCGACCGGCTGCGCGACCTCATCGTCATCGCCGCCTCGGGCGACGAGGCCGACGCCGTGCTGCGCGCGGTCCCGGCCGACGAGCTCGAGCGCATGCGCCCCCAGGCCCGCACGCTCGGCCCGCACCGGCTCTCGGTCGTCGCGGACCTCGTCAACACCGGCCTGACCGAGATGGTCGGGGCGACCTCGCCCCGGCTCCAGCTCGAGCTCGTCCTCACCCGCGCGCTGCTCGCGCTCGGCGCGTTCGGCGCCGCGCCCGTGGCGTCGCCCGTCGGCGCGCCGGCACCGGCAGCGTCCGGTCCCGCGGGGGGCCCGACGGCGCAGCCCGCCTCGGGTGCGCCGGCTCGCCCGGCGCAGTCCGCAGCTCCCGCGGGAGGCCCGACGGCGCAGCCTGGTTCGGGCGCGCCGGCTCGCCCCGTGCAGTCCGCGGCTCCCGCGGCGGGTCCGGTGTCCGAGCCCGAGCGGACGGCCGCTGTCGGCGCTGAGGCGCCGGCGACCCGAGCCGCCGAGGGGACGGAGGCCTCGGAGGCATCGGAGGCGCAGCGTGGCCCCACCGACGAGCCGCAGCCGGTCGCCCGCGACGAGCGGGCGCGCGACACGGGTGGACGTGCCGGGCGGGAGTCGGCCGAGAGAGGGACCACGGCTGCGCCCTCGCCCGCACCTGCCGCCGCAGACCCGTCGGGGCCGGACGCGCCGCACGCGCCGGAGGCACCGGCCGACCCGGTGCGCCCCCCGGCGCAGCGCGACGGCCAGCCGGCCGGCGGTGTCGACTCCGAGGAGCTGCGTCGGCGCTGGCCCGAGGTGCTCGAGCTCACCGGCACGCTCAATCGCCTGGTCTGGATGCTCGCGCGCGACAACGCGACGGTGGCGGGCCTGTCCGGTGACGTGCTCACGCTCGTCTTCGACGGCCCGGGTCCGGCTCACTCCTTCTCCGGCCGGGACGGCGCCGCGGTCCTCGCGCAGGCGGTCTACGAGACGCTGGGCATCACGGTGCAGGTCGTCGTCGAGACCGGCGGTCCGGGCCCGCAGGGCGGTCCCGGCGGACCGGGCGGCCCCACGCCACCCGGCCCGCGACAGGGCGACGGGCGCGCCCCGGGTGCGGACGCAGACCGGCGACGGGCGGGGACAGCGACCGCCGTCGGCGGTCGGGCGGCCGCCGACGCCCCGGCAGCGCTCGCGGAGCTCGACGGCCCGGCGGCCGCCGCAGGCGGGACGTCCTCGTCGGACGACGGCGCCCGACCGGTCGAGCGCGCGCCCCGCAGCGGCGGCGGGAACGAGTCCGCCCCCGCGCCGCGCGAGGTGCGCCAGCCCGAGCCCGCGCGCCAGGCCGTGCCCGACGACGTCGAGCCCATCCCGGTCTCGGAGACGGTCGCTCGCGCCATGGCCGACTGGGGCGACCCGACCCCGGTCGCCGTCGCCCGCATCCCCACCGCCGACGCCCAGGCTCCCGCCGACGCCGGCCCAGCCGGCGCACCCCGCACCTCGACCGTGCCGGGCGCATCGGCGTCCGCGCAGACAGCACCCGCCGCCCAGGCACGACCGACCACGGCGAGCCGGCCGACCGGGGCGAGCCCCGCCGTCGTGCCTGCGTCGCGAGCGAGCGAGCGCGAGGCCCCGCTGGCCCCGGTGATCGACCTGGCGAGCCGGCAGCACCGCCGCGAGCGGCCGCCGCCGTGGGAGGACGACCCGAACGGCCCTGCGGGTTCGACCCCACCGGAGCTCGACGACCTCGAGGACCTGGACGGCTCGGTCGATGCGAGCGAGGCCGGGGGGATCGTGGGCGCGCCGCTCGTGGCGCGGCTGCTCGGCGGCGTGGTGATCGACGAGATCGTCGACGGCCCGGACGGACGGAGGTGAGCGCGCGATGAGCGCTGCGTACGAGGGTGCCGTCGCGGACCTGATCGCCGAGCTGGGCCGCCTGCCCGGCGTCGGGCCCAAGAGCGCGCAGCGGATCGCGTTCCACATCCTCTCGGCCGACACCGACGACGTCGCGCGCCTCGCCGACGCACTCATCCAGGTCAAGGCCCGGGTGCGGTTCTGCGCGATCTGCGGGAACGTCGCCGAGTCCGAGCAGTGCCGCATCTGCGCCGACCCGCGCCGCAACGACACGCAGATCTGCGTGGTGGAGGAGCCGCGCGACGTCGTCGCGATCGAGCGCACGCGCGAGTTCCGCGGCCGGTACCACGTGCTCGGCGGCGCCATCAACCCGATCGACGGCGTGGGCCCGGACGACCTGCGCATCCGGGAGCTGATGACGCGCCTCGCGTCGGGCGTGGTCACCGAGGTCATCATCGCGACCGACCCGAACGTCGAGGGCGAGGCCACCGCCGCCTACCTCTCCCGCCTGCTCGGGTCGATGGGGGTGGCGGTGACCCGGCTAGCCTCGGGGCTACCGGTCGGCGGCGACCTGGAGTACGCCGACGAGATCACGCTCGGCAGAGCGTTCGAGGGAAGGGTTCGACTCGATGCCTGACACCATGATCGACGCGTCCGTCCCCTCGTCCGTCCCGCCGCTGGACGAAGACCTGCGCGGGATCGCCGACCGCACCGCGAGCGAGGCGCGCACGTTCCTCGACACGGTGACCGAGGTGAGCGCCGGCACCGCGCCCGACGCCGCGTTCCCGCTGCTCCTGCTCGCGCTCGCCGACCTCTCGGCGGCCGGGGCGATCCTCGGCGCCATCGTCGACGTCGTGCCCGCCGAGCGGTTCGAGCCCGACGACGGCCCCGACCCCGACGTCGACCCCCTGCGGGTGGCGCTCGCGAACGTCCTCGACGGCGTCGACGAGTACGTCGAGGTCGCCGACCCCGTGCTCGACGTCGAACCCTCCTCCGCCAGCGTCTCCGCCGACATCGCGCTCGTCGCGGCGGCTCTCGGCCACGGCCTCGCGCACTACGACGCCGGGCACGTCTCCGAGGCGCTGTGGTGGTGGCAGTACTCCTACCTGCAGGACTGGGGCGACCGCGCGGCCAGCGCGCTGCGCGTCGTCGTCGCCCTGCTCGCGCACCTGCGCCTCGACGTGCCCGACGACGTCGCGGCCGAGGCGGAGTACGACGCGCTGCACGGCGCCTGAGCGCAGGGCGGTTCAGGCGATCCGGATCCCGCGCGGCAGCGCGGCCGCAGGGACCCGGAGCCGGCGCGCCGTGAGCCACAGGCTCCCGACGCCGAACGCCGCGTAGACGGGGATCGACCAGGGCCAGACGGCCGAGCCCGCGGGCGTCGAGGTGCCGAACCCGCCGTCGTCCAGCCAGCACTCGTCGATCTCGTCCCGCGCCCCCGCCTGGGCGAACCGGACACCGGCGCCCATCAGGGCGAGCGGGTCGCTGCTGTTCAGCGACGGGGCCGGCGCCGCGGCGACGTCCGCGACGAGGACGAACGGGTTCAGCCCGAGCAGCCACGCGGTGTCCTCGGTGTGGGTCTGCGTCTCCTCCCGCTCCGACCAGCTGCACGCCCCGGAGCCTCCGACGTCCACGCCGTACACCTGCACCACCTCGGTGCGCTGCAGGAAGAACGCCGAGAGTCCGAACGCGATCAGGGTGCCGACGCCGAGGCCGGCCACGACGACGTAGGTGAGCAGCGCCGAGCCCGCCGGGCGCGCCACCGACGCGGACAGCGCGAGCCCGACGGCGCACACCACCGCGAGCACGAACGCGAGCGTCAGCACGCTCGCCACCACGCGCACCGGCGAGATCCGCCCCAGCACCGCGCCCCAGACGAGGAACGGCAGCGAGGTCGCGAGGAACGCGAGCGCCGCGCCCCACGCCGCGAGCAGCTTGCCCAGCGCGAGGTCGAGCGGCGTCAGCGTGGTGGCCTGGAGCACCGCGAGCGTGCCGGCCGCGCGGTCGCCGTTCACCGACGTCGCCGACAGCGTGGGCGAGACCAGCAGCCCGAGGAACAGCACGACCATGAGCACGACGCCGAAGAGGACCCGCCCCGCATCCTGCCGACTCAGCCACTCGCTGTCCCCGACGCCGGAGACGGCTGCCGCCACGCCCCACGCGATGAGTCCGACGACGACGAAGAACGCGATCAGGGCGACCTTCCAGCGCGTCGAGCGGATCCGCTGCCGGACCTCGAGGACGGCGACCGTCCGCACACCCCAGGCGCTCATCGACGGTCCGTGTCCATCGCGAGGTAGGCCTGCTCGAGCCGCCCGTACGCCGGTCCGATCCGGGTCAGTGCCACCCCGGCGGTGACGGCGTCGCGCACGAGCTGCGCTGCCTGGAGCTCCCCGGTCAGCGAGACGAGGAACGTTGCGGGTCCAGTGGGTCCGGCGGGTCCGGCGGGTCCGGCGCTCACGGCGGGATCGACGGCCGAGGCGGCTCCTGCGCCGCCCGCCTCCTGCGTGACCCCCAGGCCGACCGCGGCCGACCACGCGAGGAAGGCTGCGCCGTCGAGCACGTGCACGCGCCACGGCTGGAGGGCTGCGGTGGGCGGCGCGAACGAGGACACGCCGCGCTGCAGGAACACGGCGGCGTCGACCATCTCCTCGAGCTCGGCGAGCTCGTGCGAGGAGACGAGGACGGCGACGCCGGTCTCGGCGAGGTCGCGCACGATGCCGCGCAGCTCGATCCGGGAGCGGGGGTCGAGCCCGGCGGCGGGCTCGTCGAGCAGCACCACGGCGGGGGAGTGCACCAGTGCGCGGGCCAGCCCCAGCCTCTGCTTCTGGCCCCGGGAGAGGACACGCGAGGGTGCGTCGGCCAGGTCGGCCAGGTGCACGGTCGCCAACAGCGTGGTCGCACGCTCCTTCGCGACGGCGGGCGGGAGCCGGTAGGCGGCCGCGAACGTCTCGAGGACCTCGCGGCAGGTGAGGGTCTCCCAGGTGCCGAACACGTCCGGCATCCAGCCGATGAGCCGGCGCGCGGCGGCGCCCGACGTCGCGACGTCCAGCCCCCGCACCTCGACCCGCCCCGCGTCGGGGGCGAGGAGCCCGGTCAGCATGAGCAGGAGCGTCGTCTTGCCGGACCCGTTCGGACCCACGAGGGCCGTGACCGAACCCGCCTCGAGGCTGATGCTCGCGTCCACGACGGCACGCACGGGACCGAAGCTTCGGCTCAGGTGCTCGGCCACGAGCGCGGCGGAGTCGGCGGGTGCCAGCGCTGCTGCGGCCATGCCAGCCACCCTAGAGCCGGCGCCGCCGGTGCGGACAGGGCGGGGACCCGGGGCCTTCCCTGCCTCCGTGGCCCGGCGTACGGTGGGCCGGCACCGGCGCCTGGGACGATCGCGAAGGAGTCCTCCTCACCATGAGAGAGCTGCACTACGGGATCAACGTCACGCTCGACGGCTGCGTCCACCACGAGGCGGGCCTCGTGCCGGACGCGGAGTTCATGGACTTCTGGACCGCCCGCACGGAGAAGGCGAGTGCCCTGCTCTACGGGCGGGTCACCTACGAGATGATGGAGTCGGCGTGGCGCGCTCCGGCCGACGGGGCCTGGCCCGACTGGATGCAGGAGTGGGACGTCCCGTTCGCCCAGGCCATCGACCGGGCCAGGAAGTACGTCGTGTCGAGCACGCTGACCTCCGTCGACTGGAACGCCGAGCTGGTGCGGGGTGACCTCGCCGAGGCGGTGCGGGAGCTCAAGCAGGGGCCCGGCGGGCCCGTGGCGGTGGGCGGAGTGCGGCTTCCGACGACACTGGCCGGCCTGGACCTGATCGACGAGTACGAGTTCCTCGTCCATCCGATCGTCGCCGGTCACGGGCCGACGCTGCTCGCCGGCCTGCCCGAGCGCCTCCAGCTCGAGCTGGTCGAGCGGCGTGACTTCCGGTCCGGCGTGGTGGCCCTGCGCTACCGCCCCCCGGCGTAGTCCGTCCGCGCGCGTCGCGTTGCCGGACCGGGTCGCGACGTCGTCGGGCGGATCAGGCCCCTCGTCTACAGTGGAGACGTCCACGGCCGAAGGAGAGGGCATGCTACGCAACGGCATCCAGATCCAGCACATCCTGCTGCTGCTCCTGGTGGTGCTGCTGATCTTCGGGGCGAGCAAGCTCCCGGACATCGCCCGCAACCTCGGGAAGTCGATGAAGGTCATGAAGGAGGAGATCCGCGACCTCCGGGACGACGACAAGCCCGAGTCGACCGGTCCCTCCGCCGCGCAGCCGCCCGCTCAGCAGCCCGTGCAGCAGCCGTACGTCCAGCCGGTCCAGCAGCCGTACGTCCAGCCGGTCCAGCAGTACCCGTCCGACCAGGTGCCGCCGGTCCAGCAGCCGTACCAGCCGACGCAGCCGTACCAGCCGACGCAGCCGCAGCAGCCCCCGCAGGACGCGGGCGGGCGCCCCCTCTCCTGACCCCGGTGGTGGCGCCGTCCCGACCCGGCTCCCGGAAGGCCAATCCCGAGGCCCGGATGAGTCTCGGGAACCACCTGCGGGAGCTTCGCCGTCGGATCGTGTGGGCCGTGCTCGGCCTGGTCGTCGGCGCCGTCGCCGGCTGGTTCCTCTACGAGCCGATGTTCGAGCTGCTGCTCGAGCCGATCCGCGCGATCCAGGGCGGCGGCGTGGAGGCGGACCTCAACTTCCCGAACGTCATGGCGGCGTTCGACACCAAGATCCGGGTCTCCTTCTTCCTCGGCGCGTTCGTCTCCAGCCCGTGGTGGCTCTACCAGTTCTGGGCGTTCGTCGCGCCCGGCCTCACGGGCCGGGAGAAGCGGATCGGGCTCGCGTTCGTCGGGGCCGGCGTGCCGCTGTTCCTCGCGGGGGCGTGGCTCGCGTGGACGGTGCTGCCCAACGCCGTGGAGCTGCTGACCGCCGCGACGCCCGAGGGCGTCTGGAACCTCATCGACGCGCAGGCGTACCTCACGTTCGTCATGCAGTTCATGATCATCTTCGGGTTCGCGTTCCTCCTGCCGCTCGTCATGGTCGCGCTCACCGCCGTGGGCGTGGTCCGGGCGAGCACGTGGCGCTCGGGCTGGCGCTGGGCGATCATCGGCATCTTCGTCTTCGCGGCGTTCGCGACGCCGTCGCCCGATGCCGTGTCGATGTTCCTCATGGCCGTGCCGATCTGCGGTCTCTACGGCGCGGCGCTGCTGGTCTGCGCGTGGCTGGACCGGCGCCGCGACAGTCGGCTCGCCCAGCGCGACGAGGTGCTCGGCGGCGGGCCCGAGCACGGAGCTGGTCGAGACGGCCGCGAGGCGCCCGGAACCCCCGCGTGACGGGCTCGGTCGAGCTCGACGTCGCCACCCTCGTCCTGCTCGCGCTCGCCGGCTTCGCGGCGGGCTGGGTCGACGCGGTCGTCGGCGGGGGCGGGCTCATCCAGCTTCCCGCCCTCCTGCTCACGCCCGGCATCACGCCGGTCCAGGCGCTCGCGACCAACAAGCTCGCCTCGATCATGGGCACGTCCGTGAGCGCGGTGACGTACTACCGGCGGGTGCACCCCGACATGACGACGGCGGCGCCCGCTGCGCTCGCGGCCCTTGCCGGCGCGTTCGGCGGGGCTGCGCTCGCGTCCTTCATCCCGGCGGCGGCGATGAAGCCGATCATCGTGGTCGTCCTCATCGGGGTGCTCGTGCTCGTGCTGGCGCGCCCCACGCTCGGGGCACGCACCGCGCTGCGCTGGGAGGGCAACCGGCACCGCGCGATGGCCGCGCTCGTCGGCCTGGGGATCGGCGCGTACGACGGCCTGCTCGGCCCCGGCACGGGCACCTTCCTCGTACTGGCACTCGTGTCCGTGCTCGGGTACGCGTTCCTGCCCGCGTCCGCGATCGCGAAGGTGATCAACTGGGCCACCAACTTCGGTGCGCTGCTGTTCTTCGTCCCGCACGGCGCCGTGCTGTGGACGCTCGGCCTCGTCGTCGGCGCGGCCAACCTCGCCGGTGCCTACCTGGGCGCCAGGATGGCCATCGCGAAGGGGAGCTCCTTCGTCCGGATCGTGCTCGTGGGGGTGGTGTCGGTGCTGATCGTGCGGCTCGGCTGGGACGTGGTGACGACGTGGTGAGCGCCGGGGTGGGCGGCGGCGCAGCGCCCGACGGCGAGGCGTCCGACGCCGCGCACGTGCGCTGGGCGGTGCTCGGCCCGGGCGCCATCAGCCGCGACTTCGTCACGGGCCTCCAGGCGTCGGCGACCGGCGTGCTGCACGCCGTCGGGTCGCGCGACGCGGGCCGAGCGGCGGCGTTCGCGGCCGAGCACGGCGCCCCGGTCGCCGGCGAGGCGCACGAGATACTGGCGCGCGACGACGTCGACGCCGTCTACGTCGGCACCGTGCACCCGGCCCACCTCGAGCTCGCGGTCGCGGCGCTCGAGGCCGGCAAGGCCGTGCTGTGCGAGAAGCCGCTCACGCCGTCGGCCGCGGACACCGCGCAGCTCCTGGCGGCGGCAGCGCAGGCGGGCGTCCCGTTCGTCGAGGCGTTCAAGTACCGGTTCGGCCCGTACGCGCACCTGCTGCGCCGGCTCGTGGAGGAGGACGTCGTCGGGCGCCCGCTCGAGCTGCACGCGGCGATGGGGTTCACGGCCGGCTCGAAGACCGGTCGCCTGTTCGACCCGGCGCTCGCGGGCGGGGCGATCCTCGACGTCGGCTGCTACCCCGTCTCGCTCGCCGTCGCCATCGCGGCGTGGGCCGGCTTGCTCGACGCGGCCGACGGCGAGGGCGAGGGCGAGCCTCGTCGCCTCGGGGTGCGTTCCGCCGTCGGGCACGTGGGCGAGACCGGAGTGGACGAGCGCGCGGAGGCGGTGCTCGCCGTCGGCGGCCTCGACGCGCGCGTGGCGACGGCGATCGTCGCGGACCTGCCGCGCGACGTCGTGCTGCGCGGCAGCGCCGGCTGGATCGACCTGCCCGACGTGTGGGGGTCGCGGACGGAGTCCGGCACGCGGCTCGTGGTGCACGCCGACGGCGAGCCGCCCTTCCCGATCCAGGTGCCCGTGGTGCAGCCGATGGCAGCGGAGGCGGACGCCGTCGCCGCGGCGCTCGCCGCGGGGCGCGGGCAGGCGCCGGAGATGCCGTGGGCCGAGAGCGCCGTGATCGCCGGGCTGCTCGAGGACTGGCGACGCGCGCTCGACTGAGGCGCGCGAGCGCCGCGGCGCCGAGCGCGGTGATCTGACGCGCGGTGTCCGGCCTGTGGGCGAACGCCCCGGCCGACCGGGCCCCTGCGCCTAGAATCTCCCGGTGGACGGCCCGCGCTGGGCCCTGTCAAGCCCGGGAGTCTCGTGTCGCTCATCGTCGCCAAGTTCGGCGGGTCGTCGGTCTCCGACGCCGCCAGCATCCGCCGCGTGGCCGGTCGGATCGCCCAGATGCGGCTCGACGGTCACGAGGTGGTCGTCGTCGTCTCCGCGATGGGTGACACGACCGACGAGCTCATCGAGCTCGCGGAGCAGGTGTCCGACGGTGCCGAGCAGCCGCGCCGCGAGATGGACATCCTGCTCACGGCGGGCGAGCGCATCTCGATGGCGCTGCTCGCGCTCGCGATCCACTCCTTCGGCGTGAAGGCGCAGTCCTTCACGGGGCAGCAGGCCGGCGTGCTCACCGACTCCGCCTACGGCAACGCGCGGATCATCGACGTCACGCCGTCGCGCATCAGCAAGTGCGTGGGCAAGGGGAACGTCGCGATCGTCGCCGGCTTCCAGGGCGTCAACGTGGACAGCAATGACGTCACGACGCTCGGCCGCGGCGGGTCCGACACGACCGCGGTGGCGCTCGCGGCCGCGCTGCACGCCGACGTCTGCGAGATCTACACCGACGTCGACGGCGTGTTCACCGCCGACCCCCGCATCGTCCCGACGGCGCGGCGGATCGACGTCGTGACGAGCGAGGAGATGCTCGAGCTCGCCGCCAACGGCGCGAAGATCCTGCACCTGCGTGCCGTGGAGTACGCGCGTCGGTACGGCGTCACGCTCCACGTCCGCTCGTCGTTCTCGATGCTCGAGGGCACCCGCGTCATCACCCCCGCACCAGGAGAGGAGCACGCCATGGAGGCCCCGATCATCTCCGGCGTCGCGCACGACCGCAGCCAGGCGAAGGCCACCCTCGTCGGCGTGCCCGACGTCCCCGGCGCCGCCGCTCGGATCTTCGAGACGGTGGCCGCCGCCGGCGCCAACATCGACATGATCGTCCAGAACGTCTCGGTCCAGGGCACGGGGGAGACCGACATCTCGTTCACGCTGCCCGCCGCCGACATCGCCGTCGTCCGCCCCGCGCTCGATGCGCTGGCGCAGGAGCTGGGGTACCGCGAGGTGCAGTACCGCGACAACATCGGCAAGCTCTCGCTCATCGGCGCCGGCATGCGCTCGCACCCCGGGGTGTCGGCCAAGCTCTTCGGCGCGCTGCGCGACGCCGGGGTGAACATCGAGATGATCTCGACGTCGGAGATCCGCCTGTCCGTGGTGACGAGCTCCGACGACCTGGACACGGCGGTCCGCGCGGTGCACACGGCATTCGGTCTGGACGCCGCCGAGGTGGAGGCCGTGGTGTACGGAGGGACGGGACGATGAGCGAGGCACAGGTGGCAACCGTGGCCGAGCAGCTGGCCGGGCAGCCGGCCGGGCAGGCGGCTGGGCAGGCGGCGGAGCAGGCGGCCGGGCAGGCGGAGCAGGCGGCGGAGCAGGCGGCCGGGCAGGCGGCGGGGCAGCCGGCCGGGCAGCCGGCTGGGCAGGCGGCGGGGGAGCGGACGACGGGCCTGACCGTCGCCGTGGTCGGCGCGACCGGGCAGGTCGGCGCCGTGATGCGGCACCTGCTCGAGGAGCGCGACCTCCCGGTGGCGCGCGTGCGCTACTTCTCCTCGGCGCGCTCGGCGGGGCGGACCCTGCCGTGGCGGGACACCGAGGTCGTGGTCGAGGACGCGGGCGCGGCCTCCGTCGAGGACCTGCGCGGCATCGACATCGCGCTGTTCTCCGCGGGCGGCGGCACCTCCCTCGAGCTCGCGCCGCGGTTCGCCGAGGCCGGCGCCGTGGTGATCGACAACTCCTCGGCCTGGCGTCGCGACCCCGACGTGCCGCTCGTGGTCTCCGAGGTCAACCCGCATGCGATCGTCGACCGTCCCAAGGGCATCATCGCCAACCCCAACTGCACGACCATGGCGATCATGCCGGTGCTCAAGCCGCTCGACTCCGAGGCCGGGCTCGAGCGGGTCGTGGCCGCCACGTACCAGGCTGTCTCGGGCAGCGGGGTGGCCGGCGTCGCCGAGCTCGCCGGCCAGGTGCGGGCCGCACTCGCCTCCGAGGTCCCGGTGGAGACGCTCGCGCTGGACGGCTCCGCGGTGCCGTTGCCCGAGCCGGTCAAGTACGTCGCGCCGATCGCGTTCGACGTCGTCCCGCTCGCCGGGTCGATCGTGGACGACGGCTCGGCGGAGACCGACGAGGAGCAGAAGCTGCGGCACGAGTCGCGCAAGATCCTCGAGCTGCCCGACCTTCGGGTGGCCGGGACGTGCGTGCGCGTGCCGGTGTTCACCGGTCACTCGATCGCGGTGCACGCCGAGTTCGCACGGGAGATCAGCCCCGAGCGGGCACACGAGCTGCTCGCGCAGGCGCCGGGCGTCGAGCTCGCCGACGTGCCCACGCCGCTGCGCGCGGCCGGGAACGACCCCGCCTACGTCGGCCGGATCCGGCGCGACCAGTCCGCGCCGGAGGGCCGCGGGCTCGTCCTGTTCGTCTCCAACGACAACCTGCGCAAGGGTGCGGCGCTCAACGCGGTGCAGATCGCCGAGCTCGTCGCGGCGGAGCTGCTCGCGGGGCCCGCGACGCAGGCTGCCGCCCCGGCGCTCAGCCCCGCGGGCTGAGTCGCCGCGCGCGCGGGCGGCGTCGGCTCCCGCAAGGACGGTCGAGATGACGGAGCACGACGGCGCAGCGCACCTCGAGCGCGTCGTCCGCGGCTGGGGCGTGGGTCCGGTCGTCGTGGCCACCGTGGCCACCGTGGCGCCCGCCGCCGGCGACCCGCGCACGCTCGTGGTGGGCGTCGACGCGGACCCGGCGCTCGACGTCGAGCTCGGGTCCGTCTCGAAGGCACTGACGGGCCTGCTGTTCGAGGACGCGATCGAGCGCGGCGAGGTCGCGCGCACCACGACGCTCGCGGACGCCCTCCCGGTGCTCGGCGACGCGCCGTGCGCTGCGGTCACGCTCGAGGCGCTCGCGACGCACCGCTCGGGCCTGCCCCGGCTGCCGCGCGGGAGCGCGACGCTGCGGCGGCAGTGGGACCTCGTGGCGCACGGCCGCAACCCCTACGGCGAGTCGGTCGCGGAGGTCCTGGCGCAGGCGGCCCGCACGCGCCTGACCCGTAAGGTCAACGCGCTGTACTCCAACCTCGGCTACGAGCTGCTCGGCCACGCCGTCGCCGCACGCGCCGGACTGCCGTACGCCGAGCTCATGCGCACGCGGCTCGCCGAGCCGCTCGGGCTCGCCTCGGTCTACGTCCCCGCCTCGTCCGCCGACCTGCGCCCGACGGCGATGCCCGGCTTCTCCCCCCGCGGTCGCCCGCGCGAGGCGTGGGTCGGCGAGGGCCTCGGTCCGGCGGGCGGGGTGCGCGCGAGCGTGCCGGACGTGGCGAGGCTCGCCGTCGCGCTGCTCGACCAGGCCGCACCCGGGATGGCGGCGCTCGACCCGCGCGTGCGGTTCGCGGGACCGCTGCGGGTCGGCTCGGCGTGGATGACGGTGCCGGTGCGGCACGAGGGGCAGGAGCGGCGGATCACGTGGCACAACGGGGGAACGGGCGGGTTCCGCTCGTTCCTCGGGCTCGACCGCGAGCGCGGGACCGCGGTCGTCGCTGTCTCGCCGCGTGCGCGGGCGTTGGACCGGCCGGCGCGGGAGCTGCTGCTGGCGCTGTGAGGTGATGCGGGCCCGGCGGAAGCCCGGGGGTGTTGGTGGACCGGGGGTGCTGGTCGAGCGGGGGTGCTGGTGGACCGGGGGTGCTGGTGGACCGGGGGTGCCGGTGGACCGGGGGTGCCGGTGGACACGGGGGCGCTGGTCGACCCGGGGGTGCTGGTCGACCCGGGGGTGCTGGTGGATCGGGCGCGCTCGCGGGCGACGGTGACGCCCGCGGACCAGGGCGCCCACACACCGAGCGAGGGTGCCCGCCGATCTACGCTGGCCGGGTGAGCACCACCTCGACCACCACCTCGACCACCACGTGGACCACCTCTGCCTCGGCACCCCCCGCCACCGCCGCCACCCCCGCCACCGCCGCCACCGGAGGCTCGGACCCCGCGATCGCAGGCCCCCCGCTGCTCGACGTGGCGGCCTTCGACGCCACGACGGCCGAGGAGCTTCGCGCCCGTGGCTCGCTCAAGTGGACGCGGTTCCCGCAGGCGCTCGGGCTGTGGGTCGCCGAGATGGACCTTCCGCTCGCGCCGCCGGTCGCGCAGGCGCTGCACCGCGCGGTCGACATGCCGTTCATCGGATACCTGTCCGCCGAGGCGAAGGCCGCCGCGCGCGAGGCGTGCGCCGCCTGGTACGCCCGCGCGACCGGCTGGAGCCCCGATCCCGCACGGATCCACCTCATGACAGACGTGCTGCACTCCCTCGACCTCCTGCTCGGCCAGGTCCTGCCCGCGGGCACCGAGACGGTTGTCGTGACCCCGGCGTACATGCCGTTCCTCTACCGTCCGCGCGTGCTGGAGCGCCCGTTCGTCACCGCGCCCGCGCGCCGGGACGAGGATGGCACCTACCGCGTCGACCTCGACGCGCTCGACGGCGCGCTGCGCGGCGGCGGCCGGCTGCTCGTGCTGTGCAACCCATGGAACCCGGTCGGACGCGTGCTGACCGAGGTGGAGCTGCGCGAGGTGGCCGCGGTGGTCGAGGCGAACGACGCCCTCGTGTTCGCCGACGAGATCCATGCGCCGCTCGTGTACGACGGCGTGGGGCACGTGCCGTACGCCTCGCTCTCCGACGCCACCGCGGCGCACTCGGTCACGGCGACCGCGGCGTCGAAGGCCTGGAACCTCGCCGGTCTCAAGTGCTCGGCGCTCGTCGCGACGCACGACGACGTCCACGAGCGGCTGCTCGACCTCGCGCCGGTGCTGTCGGACGATCCGGGCACGCTCGGCGTCGTCGCGATGGCCGCGGCGTACGACGACGGCGAGCCGTTCCTCCGCGAGACCCTCGCCTACCTCGACAAGAACCGGGCGGCGCTCGCGGACGCGCTCGCTCGCGAGCTGCCGAGCGCGCGGCACACCCCGCCCGAGGGCACCTACCTCGCGTGGGTCGACCTGCGCGGCGTGCGCACCGGTTCCGGCGAGGAGCTCCCCGAGGACCTGGTGACGTTCTTCCGCGAGCGGGCCGGCGTTGCGCTGCAGGACGGCGCCGCGTGCGGGGCACCCGGGTTCGTGCGCCTCAACATCGCGCTGCCGCAGCCGATCCTGCTCGACGCGGTCCGCGCGATGGCTGCGGCGGTCGCCGCCGCCTGACGCGGCGGCGCGCGGCGCGCGCGGGGCCTCCGCGCGGGCGCGGGCGGTGCGCAGCTGCGGATCGTTGGTGCACAGCTGCGGACAGGTGGGCGCCGGCGCCTCTGGCGCCCGGCGTGTCGCGTGCGACGCGCCGAGGAGCGGGGGCGGTCGTCCGCGGTTGTGCGCGGGCGTCCGCAGTTCCGACGGCGCCACCCGATGGTGGCGGCCAAAGGACGGGGTGTCAGGCGCGCGCCCGCGCGATCGCGCGGCCTCGCCGCAATGCCGCAGTGCTCGCGCCACCCGACGGCGGCGGCGCTGCGCGGCGCGCGCTGGGCCTCCGAGCGGGCCCGGGCGGTGCGCAGTTGCGGACGGTTGGTGCACAACTGCGGACAGGCGGGCGCCCGCGACCCTGGCGCCCGGCGTGTCGCGTGCGACGCGCCGAGGAGTGCAGGCGGTCGTCCGTGGCTGCGCCCGGTTGTCCGCAGTTCCGACGGCGCCCGACGGCGGCGCCCGACGACGGCGGCGCCCAATGGCGGCGACCACAGGACGGGGTGTCAGGCGCGCGTTGGGCCTCCGAGCGGGCCCGGGCGGTGCGCAGTTGCGGACGGTTGGTGCACAACTGCGGACAGGCGGGCGCCCGCGACCCTGGCGCCCGGCGTGTCGCGTGCGACGCGCCGAGGAGTGCAGGCGGTCGTCCGCAGTTGTGCGCGGTCGTCCGCAGGTCTGCTCGCGCCGCCCGACGGCGGCGGCCCGTCGCTGCTGCTGAGTCAGCGCCACCGCGCGACCGCGGTGCCCTCGGCGGCGGCCGGTCAGCGCTGCTGCTGCGCCAGCGCGCCGGACAGCCGGTGGCCGGCCTCACGCAGCCGCTCGGCGGACGTGTCCCCGAACGACAGCCGCAGGTGCCGGTCGGCGTCGGTGCCCGGCCCGGACGCGAAGAACGACCCGCGCTGGTAGAGCACGCCCGCCCGCGCGGCGTCCTCCGCGAGCCGGTCGGCGTCCACGGCGTCGTCGCGCAGCCGAGGCCACAGGAACAGTCCGCCCTCAGGCAGGTCGACGTCGAACGCTCCGGGTGCCGCCTCGGCCAGCGCACCCGCGAGGGCGTCGGACCGCTCGCGGTACAGCGCCCGCGCCCTCGTCAGCGTCTCGTCGAACAGCCCAGGCCGCGACGTCAGCAGCTCCGCGACCACGGCCTGGACGAACGTCGAGGAGTGGGAGTCCTGCCGCGCCCGCAGCGCCACGACGTCCGGAACGAGCCACTCCGGCAGCACGAGCCAGCCCAGTCGCAAGCCGGGGCCGAGCGTCTTGGTGAACGTGTTGACGTGTACCACCCACGGGGAGTGGTTGAACGGCTCGTCGCGCGGCCCGGCGTCGAGCCCCGCCCCCGACCTCGGCCGCTCCAGTTCGCCGTCCGGCGCCCGGAACCGCAGCTCCCGGTACGGGTTGTCCGCGAGCACCACGAACCCGTAGTGCTCGGCGAGTGCCACCAGTTCGCGGCGCTGCTCCAGCGGCAGCGTGCCCTGCGACGGGTTGTGGAAGTCGGGCACCGTGTAGAGCGCCGTCGGGCGGAGACCGCGCCGCAGCTGGTCCGCAAGGACGTCCACCCGAAGGCCCTCGCGCCCCACCGGGACGGGCGTGATGCGGGCGTCCGCGAGCTCCAGACCGCGCAGGAAGAGCGGGAAGATCGGGTTGTCCACCGCGATGAGGTCACCGCGCTCGAGGACCGTCTGGATCGTCAGGGCGAGCCCGTGGAAGCCGCCGTTCGTGATGACGATCCGCGCGGGGTCCACGCCCTCGCGCGTCGCGATCCAGGCGCGCAGCGCCGGGTCGCCCTCGGTGCGCGAGTACTGCAGTGCGGGCAGGCCGGGTCGCGCCAGTACGCGCGCCGTCGCCTCGGTGACCTCGGCCGCCGGCAGCACCGACGGGTCCGGCACCCCGCCCATCAGCTCGATCGCGTCCGGGACGCGATCGCGCAGCGTCGCGTCGCCGAAGCCCTTTGGCGCGGTGAACGCGCGCACGAGCGTCGTACGGTCCGGGCGCGAGGGAGCGCCCCCGACGGCGTGGCTCGCCTCGCCGCCGGACGTCGCCGCAGCGCTGGCCAGAGTGCCGGTCGCGGCGCCCGCCGCAGCGCCGGTCGCAGCGCTGGCCAGAGTGCCGGTCGCGGCGCCCGCCGCAGCGCCGGTCGCAGCGCTGGCCAGAGTGCCGGTCGCGGCGCCCGCCGCAGCACCGGAAGCACTGCCGGCCAGAGCGCCGGCCGCAGCACCGGAAGCACTGCCGGCCAGAGCGCCGGCCGCAGCACCGGAAGCACTGCCGGCCAGAGTGCCGGCCGCAGCACCGGAAGCACTGCCGGCCAGAGCGCCGGCCGCAGCACCGGTCGCAGTGCCGGCAAGAGCGCCGGCCGCAGCACCGGTCGCAGTGCCGGCAAGAGCGCCCGCCGCAGCACCGGTCGCACTGCTGGCCAGAGGGCCGGTCACAACTCCGGTCGCAGCCCGGGTCACGGTGGCGCTCACGCCAGCTCCTCCGCCCGAGGAACGGCGGCGAGCAGCGCGCGGGTGTACGCCTCGCGCGGCCCGGCGAACAGGTCCGCCGCGGAGCTCTGCTCCACGACCCGGCCGTTGCGCAGCACCGTGACGGTGTCCGCGAGCTGCCGCACGAGGCCCAGGTCGTGGGACACGAACAGGTAGGTCAGCCCGTGCTCGGCCTGCAGCCGCACGAGGACGTCGAGGATGTCGGCCTGCACGGAGACGTCGAGCGCGGAGGTCGGCTCGTCGAGCACCACGGTGTCCGGCCGCGTCACGAGCGCCCGCGCGATCGCGACGCGCTGGCGCTGCCCGCCGGACAGCTCGTGCGGCGACCGCGCGAGGAACGCGGCGCCGAGGCCGACGTCGTTCAGCGCGGCGACCACGAGGTCGGCCCGCTCGGACCGCCGCCCGACGCCGAACCGGTCGAGCGGCTCGCAGACGAGCCGCCCCACGCGCCACGTCGGGTCGAGCGACGTGAAGGGGTTCTGGTAGACGAGCTGCAGCTGGCGACGCAGGCCGCGCAGCGCACGCGGGGAGGTCGGCACGGGCTCGCCGTCGACGAGGATGCGCCCGGCGTCGGGCCGTTCGAGACCGAGCAGCATCCGCACGGCGGTCGTCTTGCCGGAGCCGGACTCACCCACGAGCGCGTGGGTCGTACCGGGCGCGACCGTGAACGTCACGTCCTCGGCCGCGACCACTCCGGCCCGCCCCGCGGCGCCACCGCCGAACGTGCGGTGCACGCCCTCGAACGCGATCCGCGGCGTCGCAGCGCGCGCGGTGCTCGCCCACGCCGCCGCCGAGGCGACGTCGCCGCTGGACCGGTGCTCGCCGTCGGGCGCGGCCTGGTCCGGCCGGTCCTCGGGCGCAGGCACGACGGCGTCGCGCACCTCGATCGAGGCGCGCAGCTCCCGCAGCCGGTCGGGGTTGAGAGCGGGGACGTCGGCGCGCAGCGCGCGGGCGTAGTCCGACGTCGGGGCGTGCAGCACCTGGCGGGCCGGGCCGGCCTCCTGGACCCGGCCGTCCCGCAGCACGACGATCTCCTCGGCCCGCTCGGCGGCGAGGGCGAGGTCGTGCGTGATGAGCAGCAGGCTCAGCTCGCGCGTGCGGCGCAGCTCTTCGAGAAGGTCGAGGATGCGGCGCTGGACGGTGACGTCGAGCGCGGAGGTCGGCTCGTCGGCGACGAGCACGCGCGGCTGGGGCAGCACCGCGAGCGCGATGAGGACGCGCTGCAGCATGCCGCCGGAGAGCTGGTGCGGGTAGGCGTCGTAGACGCGCTCGGGGTCGGGGAGTCCGACGTCGGCGAACGCCTCGAGCGCGAGCTCGCGCCGGCGCCCGGCGTCACGCTCGCCGAGCAGCGCCGCGGCCTCCTGCGCCTGGGCGCCGATCCGGCGGACGGGGTTGAGCGAGCTCGCGGGGTCCTGCGGCACGAACGCGAGGGTCCGCCCGCGCAGCGGCCGGAAGGCGCGGTCGGACAGCGCGAGCAGGTCGCGCCCGTCCACCTCGATCCGTCCCTGCGGCGTCGACGCCCCGCGGGGGAGCAGACGCAGCACCGACCGGGCGATCGTCGACTTGCCCGATCCCGACTCGCCGATGAGGGCGAGGCTCGTCCCGCGGCGCAGCGTGAGGTCGACCCCGGAGGCGACGCGCCGCGCGCCGTAGGCGACCGACAGGTCGTGCACCTGGAGGACCGGGGCGGGCTGGTCGGGGGCGGGCTGGTCGAGGGCGGGCGACGGCGGGGCCGTGGCCTCGGCGACCGTGGTGGCCGTCGTGCCGCCACCCACGGCGGCGTCGGCGCCGGCCCTGGCCGCGCCGGAGGATCGCAGTGCTTGCAGGGTCATCGGAGCTCCTGGGATCAGTCGGTCTTGCGCAGCCAGCGACTGACGCGGTTGAGGGCGAGCACGGTCGCGATGATGACGACGGCAGGCGTGTACACGAGCCACGGCGCCGTCGGGTAGTCCTTGCCCGCGGACACGAGCAGCCCCCAGTCCGAGGCGGGTGGCGGGTCGCCGTAGCCGAGGAACGCGAGCGAGGCGATGACGAGGATCGACACGCCGAACTGCAGCACCGCGAGCGCGACCACCGAGCGCGACGCGTTCGGCAGCACGTGCCGCGTGAGCACGTGCGTCGCGCTCCCGCCCTGCAGGTACGCGGCCTCGACGAACACGGACTGACGCGTCCGGATCGTCTCGGCACGCATGAGCCGGGCGAACACCGCGACGGCGGACACCCCGGTCGCGATCGCCGCGTTGATCGTCTGGAAGCCGAGCGCCGTGACGATCACGACGGCGAGCAGGAACCCGGGTATCGCGAGCAGCACGTCGACGAGCCGGCTGAGCGTGGAGTCCACCCAGCCGCCGATGAAGCCGGCGATCAGGCCGATCAGCCCGCCCACCAGCAGGCCGATCGCCACCGCGACGAGCGCGCTGAGCACGGAGGAGGACGAGCCGTAGACCACGCGTGTGAACACGTCGCGGCCGAGGTGGTCCGTGCCGAACCAGTGCGCGGCCGAGGGGCCGAGCAGCTTGTCGGCCGGCACGCCGTCGGCCGGGTCCTGGCTCGTCACCAGGCCCGGCGCCACCGACCACACGAGGACGACGGCGAGCACCGCGATCGAGACCAGCACGTCGACCGGGGGCCGCCGGCGGGCGACGGCGAGGCTCGCCGACGCGGGCGATCGGTCCCCGGCCGCGGCGCGGCGCGGGAGACGAAGCGAGACGACGGTCATGAGACCCGGACCCTCTCCTCGAGCGGTACCTCGATGGCGCTGTCGCCCACCGCCGCTAGCTGCTCGTCCGCCGCGAACGCGGCGAGGACGTCGGCGGACTCGAGCTCGCCGTCGGGCGTGCCGGCGGCGAGGCCGACCGAGCCGGCGCCGGCGGCCGCGCCGACCCCGGCGCCCGAACGCGCCGACCCGACGCGGCGCACCCGCGGGTCGAGCAGCGGGTAGAGAAGGTCGGCCGCGAGGTTCACGACGACGAACACGACGGCGGCTAGCGCCACCACCGCCTGCAGCACGGGCAGGTCCTGCGTGCTCACCGAGCGCTGCACGAGCGAGCCGATCCCGGTGCGACCGAAGATCGTCTCGGTGATGACCGCGCCGCCGAGCAGCTCCCCGACCGTGAGGGCGAGGACCGTGACGACCGGAAGCGAGGACGGCTTGAGCAGGTGCCGCAGGTAGAGGCGCGCCTCGCCGAGCCCGCGCGAGCGGGCCACGGACGTGTACTCCTGCTGGGCCTCGTGATCCAGGCCCGCGATGAGGACCTCCGCGAGCTGCGCCGACACCGGGATGCCGAGCGTGAGCGCCGCGAAGAACGTGGCCCACGCCGAGTCGGGCTCGATCACCCGGAATAGCCCGAGGTCGAACGCGAACACGTAGATGAGCACGAGCCCGATGACGAACGTCGGGACCGACAGGAAGAACGACGGCAGCGACCGCAGCAGGCTGCGCCCCGGCGCCCAGGGGAAGCGGTGCGCGCCGTAGGCGATCGCGCCGGCGAGCACGAGCGCGACGGCGAGCGCGCTGGCCGCGAGGACCAGCGTCGAGCCCACGACGTCCCCGACGAGCTGCGCGACCGGCAGGTTGGTGCGCATCGACACTCCGAGGTCGCCGACGAGGAACCGGGACAGCGCCTGCCACAGCTGCACGGCCACGGGCTGGTCGAGGCCGTAGTAGGAGACGATCCGGGCGATCTCCTCCTCGCTGAACCCGTTCTCCGGGTTGCGCAGCGTGCTCGTCACGGGGTCGCCCGGCAGCACGCTGATGGCGAGGAAGGTCACGACGTACGTGAGGAGCACGACGACGATCGCCTGGCCGGTGCGTCGGCCCGCGTAGGCGAGGTAGGGATGTCTCATGGCTGGTGTCCGCTCACTGTCCCGCCACGCTCACTGCTCGAGCCACGCGGCCGAGTAGTTGGCGTAGGCGATGCCGTTGTAGGTCACGCCGTGCAGCGCCGGGTTCCGGACGTAGATGCGCTGGACGATCTGGGTGAGCGGGACGAAGTAGCCCTGCTGCAGCACGTAGCCCTGCAGCTCGTCGACGGACGCCGCGCGGGAGTCGGTGTCGACGGCGCCCGCCACCTCGTCGCGCAGCCGGTTCAGCTCGGTGTCGGTCTCGCCCACGCCGAACCAGTCCTCGCCCTTGTTGGCGCTCGTGAGGATGCTCGCCACGGTGCCGACGTCGATGAAGCTGCGGGTGATCTCCGTCAGGGCGATCGGCGTCGTGTTCTTGATGACCTTCTCGCCGTACGTCACGACGTCGTACGCCTGGATGTCGACGGCGAAGCCGAGGTCGGTCAGCTGCTGCGCGACGAGCTCGTCCACCGCCTTCGAGGTCGCCAGGTACGGGTTCGGGTAGAGCGTGACCGCGAGCGGTGTGCCGTCCTTGCTGCGCACACCGTCCGACCCGAGCGTCCAGCCCGCCTCGTCCAGCAGCGAGGCGGCGAGGTCGGCGTCGTGGGCGAAGTCGGCCGAGTGGTCGGTCGCCTCGGGCACGTTGGACTGGATGAACGACTCGGCCGGGAGCCAGTCGGAGGTGTACACGGTGGAGAGGATCTCGTCCCGGTCGATCGCGTGCTGGAACGCCTGGCGGACCTTGGGATCGTCGAACGGCGCCACGGTCGCGTCGATCGCGTACCCGTTGACGAAGCCGAGGTAGCGCGGCGTCGCGATGACGAAGCCCTGCGCGGCGAGGCCGTCGAGCTCCTGCGGCGGGGCGTTGTAGGCGACGTCCGCCTGGCCCGAGGTGACCGAGGAGGTGCGCAGCGAGGACTCGGCGACGATCTTGTACGTGATGGTGTCCAGGTAGGCCGGCCCGGTGTGCTCGAGCGCCTCGGGGCCCCAGTCGTAGTCGTCGCGGCGCTCGAGGACCACGCTGTCGCCCTCCTTCCACGACTTCACGACGAACGGGCCGGAGCCGATGTCGTTGCCGAGGTCGGCCTGCTCCTCGCCCGACAGCGCGAGGGTCGTGGGCGAGATGAGGATCGAGCCGTGGTAACCGAGCGTCGGGATGAACCCGAGGGTCGGCGCGGAGAAGGTGACGACGACGGTGGAGGCGTCCTGCGCCGTCGCGCTCTGGTAGGTCTTGGGGAACAGGCCGATCGGGTTGATGCCCTTGTCGGGGTCGCCCTTGGCCCACACGTCGAGGTTCGCGACGACGGCGGCCGCGTCCACGGGGGTGCCGTCGGAGAACGTGACGCCGTCCCGCAGGTGCAGCGTGAACTGGGTGGCGTCCTCGTTCTGCTCCCAGCTCTCCGCGACCCAGGGGCTGACCTGGCCGGCGTCGTCGACGTAGACGAGCTTGTCGGTCACGTGCCCCCAGACCTGGCCCTGGAAGCTGGAGATGGCGCTGTTGTTGGGGATCCAGGTGTCGCCGAGGGAGTCGATGAGGAAGACGAGGTCGCCGCCCTGCTGCGGCTCGCCGCCGGCGGCGTCGGCCGACGCGTCGCCGGCCGATCCGGAGGATGCGGCGCCGGCATCGCCGGACGCGGTGGCGCACGCGGCGAGCAGGCCGGTGGCGGCGAGCGCGGCGACGGCGGTCGTGGCGAGTCCGCGCGCGCGTCGTCGCAGGGCGGTGAGGCGGGTCGGGCTGGCGGTGGTGCGGGACATGGGGTGCTCCGGGGGGTGACGGTGAGGCGGGGAGAACGAGCGGAAGGGCTGGGTCGGGCGGGCTGTCGGACGGACTCTCAGGCGGGCTGGAGGACGGGCGCGGGCAGCGCCTTGCCGGGGTTGAGGACGTGGTCGGGGTCGACGGCGTCCTTGATCGCGTGCGAGAGCCGCTGGACGCGGTCGTCGAGCTCGAGCGCCGCCCAGTCGAGCTTCACCGTGCCGATGCCGTGCTCGCCGGACACGGTGCCGCCGCGTGAGAGCGCGAACGCGACGAGGTCGGTCGCGGCGGCGCCGAGCGCGGGCGGCGCGGGCGTGCCCTCGAGGCCGGGCGGGATCGGGAGCTGCAAGAGCGGGTGCAGGTTGCCGTCGCCCGCGTGCGCGACGGCGGACACGCGCACGCCGTAGCGCGCCTCGAGCACCGGGAAGTAGTCGAACACCGCGGGCAGCGCCGATCGCGGCACCGCGATGTCCTCGCCGACGTACCAGGTCGGGGCGCCCTGGCCCAGCCCACGCCCGGACCGCCGCAGCTCCCACAGGAGCGGAGCCTCGCCGTCGGGCACGACGGCGACGCGCCCGCCCGCTGCGGTGAGCGCGGTGATGAGCTCGGCGGTCTGCTCGTCGATGCCGAAGCCGTCGAGCTCGACGAGCGCGAGCGACGCGCCCCGGCGGCGCAGGTCGGAGCCGGAGTGCGCGTCGATGTCGCGCAGCGTGGGCTCGTCGAGGAACTCCACGACGGCGGGGCGGACCCGCGAGGCGGTGATCGCGCCCAGGGCGCGCGCCCCCTCGCCCGTGGAGTCGAAGAACGCGGTGAGGGTGCGGCGGGCGACCGGGAGCGGCCGCAGCCGCAGCGTCGCGCCGACGACGATGCCGAGCACACCCTCGGAGCCGACGAACAGCGAGACCAGGTCCAGCCCGGTGACGCCCTTGATCGAGCGGTGGCCGACGTGCACGAGGGCGCCGTCGGGGAGCACGACGTCGAGCGCCAGGACCGACTCGCGCGTCACCCCGTACTTGGCGCACCGCAGGCCGCCGGCGTTGGTCGCGATGTTGCCGCCGAGCGTCGAGATCGCGTAGCTCGCGGGGTCCGGCGCGTAGAAGAGGCCGTACGGCGCGAGGGCCGTGTTGAGGTCGGCGTTGATGACGCCGGGCTCGACGACGGCGAGCTCGTCCGCGGGGGAGATCTCGACGATCCGGGTGAGGCGCTCGGTGGAGACGACGAGCTGGTCGGCTCCGGCGGACGCACCACCCGACAGGCCGGTGCCGGCACCCCGTGGGACGACGCTCACCCCGAGGTCGGCGGCCGTGCGCACCACGGCGGCCACCTCGGCGGCCGTGGCGGGGAGCGCGACGACCGGGCCGTGCTCCACCGGCGTGCGCCGGGTGCCCGCGTCGTAGGCGTACGGCGCGGTGGCGGCGGACGCGGGCAGCACCTCGAGCGCGGGGTGGGCCCGGGTGAGGGCGTCGATCAGCGACATGGTCGTTCTCCGGTTCGTGGGGTCCCGCCGTGGTCTCCGCGTCGACGTGCGAGCGGGGCACGTGCGGAACGTGACTGCCGGGACGGTAGAAAGCCGGCATGACGGCCCGATCCGCGGGCCGTCCGGGTCTCGCCATGCGGGACGGGCACCGGCGGACGGCGGGGTGCGCGACGACGGCGCCGGCGTCCGGTGACCACATGGTGAGACGTGCACACGGCCGTGCGGGACCGGTGGCTGAGCTGCCTACCGTGCCCCGCAGCGTGTCGGATCCCGATGGTCCGGCGACCGCGGGGCTCGGCCCCGCTCGAGGTGTGGAGGTCTGACATGACGGCAATCGCGGCGGACGACCTCGTGGCGGTGCGCACATCGGTGACGGATCCGCTCGTCGAGCCACTGCTGGCCGACCTGGCCCGGGAGTACCGCGCGCGGTACAGCGACGTGCTCACCGAAAACGACCTGCGCGGGGAGATGGCGCAGTATCCGCCCGAACAATTCCTGGCTCCCGGCGGCGTGCTTCTCGTGCTCGTGGAGGAGCGTGCCGGCAGGCGCGCGGTCGTGGCGGGCGGTGCGTTCCGGCGTCGCACCGAGCCGGAGGCGGGCGACGCCGCGAGGGCCCGCCCCGGGGCGCGCCGGGAGGACGGCACTCCGGCGGTCGCCACCGCCGAGCTCAAGCGCATCTGGACGCACCCGGAGCACCGCCGCCGCGGCCTGGCTCGTCGGGTGCTGGCCGAGCTGGAGCGCGACGCGTGGGCGGTGGGCTACCCCCGCATCTACCTCACGACGGGGCCGCGGCAGCCCGAGGCCGCCGCGCTCTACCGCCGCGCGGGCTACACGCCGCTCTTCGACGTCGAGCACCCGCCCACCGAGGGTCCGCTCGCGTTCGAGAAATGGCGCTGACGCGCGAGCACCTGCCGACCGAGGGCAGCTCGCGGTCGGGCCGCGGCGCTGACGCGCGAGCACCTGCCGACCGAGGGCAGCTCGCGGTCGGGCCGCGGCGCTGACCGGAACCGGAGCTCAGCCGGAGGTCAGCCGGCGGACCCGAACGCGAGCGCCGAGGTGCGGTCGCGTGCCGCGCCGAGCGAGGCGCGCCCGGTCGGCACCAGCACGGCCACGACAGTCGCCACGAGCGTGCCGACGCCGGCCACCACGAGCACGGTCTGCACGCTCCACACGTCGGCGAGCGGCCCGAACACCGCCATGCCCAGCGGCATCGCCACCGCCATCACGACGCCGAGGAAGCCGAACACGCGGCCCTGCCACTCCGGCTCCACGGTCTCCTGGACCACCGTCATGACGGGCGTGGTGAAGGCCGGGATCGCGACGCCGACGAGGAACATGCACAGGTAGAAGACGATCAACGACGGCGCGAGGCCCATCCCCACCGTCAGGAGGCCGAACGCGACGGAGGAGCCGAGCACCAGGGTCACCCGCGCGACCTTGTTGCCCCAGAAGCCGATCGTCGCGCCGGCGAGCATCATCCCGATCGAGAAGGACAGCTCCAGCACCGTGAGCTTCCACAGCTCCTCCCCGAAGGTCCGCACGATGAGCAGCGGCGTGAGGAACGACGGCGCCGCGGCCAGCACCATGACGACGGCGTTGAGCCCGAGCAGCCAGCGCACCAGCCGGTGGCCGTTGGTGTAGCGGACCCCGGCGACCAGGTCCGCGACGTAGCTGACCTGCTCGTCGCCCGCGCTGCGGACGACCTTCCCGACCGGCACGAGCGCGAGCAGGCCAATGCCGATGATCGCGGTCGCGACGTCGATGAAGAAGATCCGCTCGATGGGCATCGCGGCGTACAGCAGGGCAGCCACGGCCGGTGCGACGAGCATCATCCCGGCCTGGATCGACTGGTTGAGGCCGTTGATCCGCAGCAGCTGGTCCGGCGGCACGATCTGCGGGATCAGCGCGCCGACGGCGGGCGTCTGGATCCCGGCACCCGTGGAGCGCACGGCCATGGCGACGAAGATGAGCCAGATGTTCGTGCTGCCGTTCAGCATGAGCAGCGCGAGGACGAGCGTGGCCAGCGCGATCCCGGCGTCGGCTCCCATGGCGAGCAGCTTGCGGTTGTGCCGGTCCGCCCACACCCCGCCGAAGACCGAGACGATCGCCTGCGGCAGGAAGCCGAAGACGGTCGACAGCGCGAGCAGCGTGCCGTCCTTGGTCTCGAGCGTGATGTACCACATGACCGCGTACTGCACGAGCATCGAGCCGAACAGGGACACGGTCTGGCCGGACAGGAAGAACGTCACGTCGCGCCGCCACTGCGGCCAGTCCGCGTGGCTCGACGAGGCGTCGAGGTCGGCGGTGCCGTCGGGCCGGGTCATGGGGTCCATGGTGCGGTAGACCTGTGACATCGGGCGAACTCATTGCCGGGGCGAGAGGTTGCGGGCGGGCAGAATGACCGGGTGACGGACGTGACCGCCTGGACGGATGCCCCTGCCGTCCGCCGGGTCCAGCGGCGAACCCTGATCGCCCTCTCCCTCGCCCAGGTCGTCGGCTCGATCGGCGTCGGCGCGAGCCTCTCGGTCGGCGTGCTGCTCGCGGAGGAGGTGACGGCCTCACCGACGTGGGCGGGTGTCGCCCGCACGGCCTCGACCGTCGGCGCCGCGCTCGCCGCGCTCCCGCTCGCGATGCTCGCCGTGCGGGCCGGACGCCGCACCGCGCTCGCGACGGGCTGGGCCCTCGCCTCGCTCGGTGCCCTGGCGCTGGTCGGCGCCGGAACCTGGCTCAACGTGCCGCTGCTCGTGCTCGGCATGCTGCTGTTCGGCGTGGGCAGCGCGGTCGGGCTCCAGTCGCGGTTCGCCGGCACCGACGTCGAGCGGCCCGAGCACCGCTCGCGTGCGCTCGCGCTCGTCGTATGGGCCGGGACGGTGGGCTCGGTGCTCGGCCCGAACCTCGGCCGGCCGGGCGAGCTCCTGTCGGAGCGGCTGGGTACCCCGCACCTGGTCGGCGCGTTCGTGATCGCCGCCGTCGCGCTCGTGGCCGCGCTCGCCGTCGTGCTCGTCGGTCTGCGGCCCGACCCCATGCACGTCGCGGCGGCGAACGGCGTCCGGCCCGCGGCCGGTGCGCGCGGCTGGCGCGGGGTTCCGGAGGGTGTGCGGGAGATGCTCGCCGTCGAGCGCTCGCGTCACGCCCTGGTGGCGCTCGTGCTGGCGCACGCCGCGATGGTGCTGCTCATGACGATGACGCCGGTGCACATGCACGACCACGGGTGGACCGTGACCTTCGTCGGCCTGGTGATCAGCGGCCACGTGCTGGGGATGTACGCGTTCTCGCCGCTGGTCGGCATGCTCGCGGACCGGTTCGGTCGCGCCGTGAGCATCGCGCTCGGCGGGGTGATTCTGCTGGCGAGCGCCGCCGTCGCGATCCTCGCCTCGGGGTCCACCGTCGGGATCAGCGTCTCGCTGTTCCTGCTCGGCGTGGGCTGGTCGTGCGTCCTCATCCCCGCCGCGGCCGAGGTCTCGGACGGGGCGCCCGACGGCGTGCGCACCCTCGTGCAGGGCGCCTCCGACACGGTGATGAACGTCGTCGCCGCGGTCGCCGCCGGCCTGTCCGGACCGCTGATGGCGTGGGCCGGCTTCGGCCACCTGGCGTGGCTGGTCGGCGCCATGGCGTTCGGCGTGCTCTGGGCCGCGCGGGCGCTGCACCGGGCGGGGGAGGTTCGCGCCGAGGAAGGCTGAGTCGCCCTAGGCCCGACCTCAGCCCGCCGTCAGCGCCTCGGGCGCCCCAGCCAGGTGCTCGGCGACGAACGCCAGCTGCGCACGCACCTGGGCGATGCGCTCGTCGTCGGAGTAGGAGCCGTGCCCGGCCTCGAACCGGTAGACGGCGTGCGCGGGCGCGGCCGGCTCGGCGGCCGAGCGGGCGGCGAGCGCCGCGAGGTAGGTGTCGATCTGGCGGATCGGGCAGCGCGGGTCGTTCTCGCCCGCGAGCACGAGCACGGGGGCGCGGACCTGGTCGACGTAGGTGATCGGCGAGGAGACCCGGTACGCGTCCGGCACCTCCTGCGGCGACCCGCCGAACAGCGAGCGGTCGAACGCCTTGAGGCCCTCCATCTCGTCCTCGTACGCCTGCACGTAGTCCGCGACGGGCACGCCGGCGAGTCCGAGCGTCCACCGCTCGGGCTGCGTGCCGAGGCCGAGCAGCGTGAGGTACCCGCCCCACGACGCGCCCGACAGCACCGATCGTGCGGGGTCGAGCACGCCGTCGGCCACGAGTGCGGCGTGCACGGCGGCGACGTCGGCGAGCTCGGTGAACCCGACGCGCTCCTCGAGCGCGTCGCGCCAGGCGGAGCCGTAGCCGGTCGAGCCGCGGTAGTTCACGCACAGCACCGCGAAGCCGTGGTCGACCCAGGCGGCGAGGTCGGGCGCGAACGAGTCCGACTCGTGCCAGGTCGGCCCGCCGTGCACGTCGACGACGACGGGCAGCGGCTCGCCCTCGGGCGCGTCGGCGGGCCGGCGCAGCAGCGCGTGGATCCGGCCGCCGGGGCCGTCCACCCAGACGTCCTCGACCGGGACCGACGGCGGTGCGGCGGGACCGGGCGGGGTGACGAGCACGACGCCCTCCGGCCGGGCGGCTACGTCGTCGGCACGCTCGTCCGCTGACGCGCCCTGCGGCGCGAACGCCCGGATGCTGCGCGGCTGCGCCGCCGAGGACCACGCGGCCCACAGGCCGCCGTCGGGCCGCACGGTCGCGCCGCTCACGGTCCCGCTCGCGGGACCGACCGGCACGACGGCGCCGCTCGCCAGCTCGACCCGGTACAGCCGGGTGCGGGCCTCGTGGTCGACGGCGACGAGCAGTGCGCTCGCGTCGGGGTACCAGTCGGCGTCGGCGACGTCGCCCGGCAGTCCGAGGTCGATGCGGGTCTCCTCGCCCGTGCGCACGTCCCAGACCAGCAGGGCCGGGCTGCCCTCGCGCTCGTGCGTGACGAGCAGCCGCGGGTCGCCCGCGACGGGGGCGAAGGCGTTCGCACCGAGCCCACGGCCCGGCCCGTCGAAGAGCTCGGCGACGGCGTCCGCCCCGACGATCCGCTGGCCGTGCGCGCCGTACCGACGCGACTCCTCCTTCAGGCGCAGCACGCGCAGCGCCGGGTGGCGGGAGTCGCCGTGCTCGGAGTGCTCGACGGCGAGCAGGGTCGCGTCGTGCGACAGCGCGGCCGGACTCGCGTCCTCGGCGTGCGCGTAGACCTCGTGCGCGACGCCGTCGAGCACGACGTGGACGCGGCTGCCGTCGTCGTCGCTCGAGCCGACGACGACGCGCTCGCGCCCGCCGGGGCCGCCGAGCGTGCCGAGGAGAAGGCCCGCGGAGTAGGCGGGCGGCAGCGGGGTGGGCGTTTCGAGGCCCGCACCGGGTGCGGCGCCGAACGGCTGGCGCCGCCAGACGCCGCACTCGTCGCCGTCGGAGTCGTCGAACCACCAGACCCAGGCGCCGTCAGGGGAGATGGTCGCGTCGGTGGTGCCGGCGGGCCGGTCCGTCAGCGGGGTCAGCGTGCCGGTCGCGACGTCGAGCGAGTGCACCTGACGCACGCCGTCGGCCGGCGCGATCGCGACGGCGCGGCCGGGCGCGTGCTCGGCCCAGTCCGGCAGCGAGACGGTGGCGGCGCGGAAGCGGAGCTGCCAGGCCGGGCTGTCGATCGTGCTCTGCGAGAGGGTTTCGGACGTCTGCGAGAGGGTTTCTGACGTCTGCGAGGTTGCTCCCTCGCCCGGAGCGGTCACTCGCCGAGCCGCGAGCCGCGGCGCAGGCGCATGAGGACGGCGACGATCGACCCGACGATCCCGACCGCGATGACGCCGATCGCCCAGCCCGGCAGGCCCGAGACGCCCGACGGCGCGGGGCTCGCCGTCGACTCGGACGAGGTCGACGACTCGGCTGACGCGGTAGGCGAGGGCGCCTCGGTGGTGGGCGCCGCCGTCGTCGGCTCGATCGTGGGCGACGCGCTCGGCTCGGGCGTGGGCGAGGGCGCGGGGACGTCGAGCGTGAAGGCGGACGTGCCGTCGATGGGGTGACCGTCGGACGACGTCACCCGCCACGCGACGGCGTAGCTGCCTGAGGGGAGGTCTGCGGCGAGCGGGACGATCAGGTCCGTGCCCGAGACCTGCGGGTCACCGCTGCGCGCCTCACCGGCCGGACCCGTCACCGTGACCTCGACGCCGATCGGCGCGATCTCGTCGCTGTAGGACAGGACGAGCTGCGTCGGCGCGGTGGTGAGGGTCTCGCCGTCGGCGGGGGTGGAGGTGAGGAGGCGGTCGTGCGCCAGTGCCGGACCCGCGATCGCGCCCAGCAGGAGGACGAGAGCGGCGACGGCGCCGGCGCGCGTGAGCGGCCGCCTGCGGGCCGGGACGATCGAGTGGGACGTGGACGTGCGGGCGCGCAGGGGCACAGCGGTTCCTTCCGACGGGCTTCGGTCCCCATCGTACGAACCGGGAGGGCCGGATCCGGCCGTTCGGAACCCTGCCCGAACCGGGCACGGTGTGGGAACGTGAGCGCCATGGCGGACGCGGCTGGCCTCTTCCCGGGGAAGCAGTTCATCTCCACGGTGCTCGAGGCGCTCGACACGAAGACCGCGATGAGCGGCGAGATGGCCCGGCGCTACCTCATGCGCGCGGGCATGGCGGGCATCGTCATCGGGATCATGTACGGCACGAACTACGCCGTCATCGCGGCCTTCGGGAACGTCGGGCTGGGGGACTGGACCGCGATCGGGCGGATCGTCGGGGCGCTGCTGTTCGGGTTCGCGCTCGTCTTCATCTACTACAGCAAGTCCGAGCTGCTGACGTCGAACATGATGATCGTCGCGATCGGCGCCTACCACCACCGCACCAGCACGATGAAGGCCCTGCGGATCCTCGGCCTGTGCTACCTCGGGAACGCGCTCGGCGGGCTGCTCGTCGCGATCCTGTTGCGGTTCTCGACCGTCTCCTCGAGTGCGGTCGGGGACCAGATGAGCGCCGCCGTCGACCACAAGCTGTCGTACCTCTCCGAGGGCTTGGCGGGCTGGGGCGACCTGTTCGTGCGGGCCGTGCTGTGCAACTTCATGATCAACCTGGCGATGCTGCTGGTCTACAACGGCCTCATCAAGGAGGACGTGATGAAGAGCCTCGTGATGATCATGAGCGTCTTCATCTTCGCGTTCCTCGGGTTCGAGCACTCGGTCGCGAACACGGTGCTGTTCCTCATCGTGGGCCTGCGGGAGGGCATCGACGTGGGGCTCGCGCTGGGGAACATCGCGATCGCGCTGGCGGGCAACTTCGTGGGTGGTGGCCTGCTCATCGGGCTGTACTACGCGTACGTGAACGACGACGCGCGGTACCTGAGGCGGCAGGTCGGGCCGGACGACGCCGCTTGAGCGGCTCCGTCGCATCGCCTCGCGCCGCGAGCTCCGTTACGCAGGAGCGACCGGTCGTGACGGGAGAGCGACCGACCGAGCGGCGGCCATCGGCGTCGACAGCATCGGCGCAGGTCTGGGACATGCGCGTGCTCGCGTGATCCGGCTGAGTCGCTGTGACGAAGCGGCCCGTCGCTGTGGCGTCGTGCGGCGCGGCCTCAGCCGTCCCCGACAGCAGAACGGCCCGGTCGGCTGACGCCGGCGGGCCATTCCTGCTGTCGGGGTGACAGGAACCGTCGCAGCGACCGGCTCGTTCCTCGCCGGGCGCGGCTCCTCCCGGCATCTCGTCACCGTCGACATGACGAAGGCCCGTCGGCTGACGCCGACGGGCCTCTCGTCATGTCGGGGTGACAGGATTTGAACCTGCGACCTCTTCGTCCCGAACGAAGCGCGCTACCAAGCTGCGCCACACCCCGAACCCGCCTTGCGACGGGGGACGCGGCCCGCGAACGGGCCGCGGACCAGAATAGCCCGACTCCGGCCCGGATCACGAATCGGCGCGTCCTTCGGCGCGGTGACCGGCATCACGCCCGATCGTCACGTCGCCTTCACGCCCCTCACAGGCGACAGCCAGGTCGAGGCCGCACGGTGGAGTGGTCCAGATCCCCCACGGAACGAGGTGAGAGATGTCCGCCGTGCACCACATCGCGATGGTCGCCCACGACAACAAGAAGGTCGAGCTCCTGCGCTGGGCCGAGTTCAACCGGGGCACGCTCGCCCGGCACTTCCTGTACGCGACCGGCACCACCGGCACGATGCTCCAGTACGAGCTCGGCCTCCCGGTCACGCGGCTGCTGTCCGGCCCCGTCGGCGGGGATCAGCAGATCGGCGCGCGCATCGCGCAGGGCGAGATCGACATGCTGATCTTCTTCTGGGACCCGCTCGAGCCCCAGCCGCACGACCCGGACGTCAAGGCCCTGCTCCGGCTCGGCGCCGTCTGGAACGTGCCGATGGCCTGCAACGTGGCCACCGCCGACCTGCTGATCTCCTCGCCGATGCTCGAGGAGGAGTGGACGTCGCGCCCCGAGATCTCCGCGCGGGAGTGGGCGGGCGAGGTCGTCGGCTGAGCGCCGCCTGCGCGCCCGGCGTCAGTCCGCGGGCACGAGCTCCAGCAGCGTCGCCTCGGGCCGGCAGGCGAACCGCACCGGCGCGAACGGCGAGGTGCCCAGGCCCGCGCTGACGTGCAGCCAGTACGAGCCCTGCCCGCCGCGCGCGTCGGGTCGTGGCCCCGGCCAGCCGTGCAGGCCCTTGGCGCGCCCGCGGTCGAGGTCGCAGTTCGTGACCAGGGCGCCGTAGCCGGGGACGGCCAGCTGGCCGCCGTGCGTGTGGCCCGCGAGGACGAGCTCGGCGCCGTCGTGCCGCATCGCCTCGAGCACCCGACGGTACGGCGCGTGCGCCACGCCGACCCGCAGCGCACCCCGCGGCAGGGGAGCGCGGGCGGGGAACTCGTCGCGGTCCAGGTGCGGGTCGTCCACCCCGACGAGGTCGAGGTGGGTGTGCCGGGTGATCACGGCGTCGCGCCGGTTGGTGAGGTCCTTCCAGCCCGCCCGGCGCAGCTCGGCCGCGAGCTCACCCGCCGGGAGCACGCGCGACTCGGTGTCGCGCCGGCGCAGCGCGCGGGGGGTGTCCGCGTCGCGCGGGTCCTTGCGCAGGTAGCGCGACCACGACTTGGCGACGGGCGCGTAGTAGTCGTTCGAGCCGAGCACGAACGCCCCGGGCAGCGCCAGGAGCGGCTCGAGCGCGTGCAGCAGGGGAGGCAGCGCCTCGCGGTGCGCGAGGTTGTCGCCGGTGTCCACCACGACGTCGGGCTCGAGCGTCGCGAGGTCACGGACGAACGCGATCTTGTCCGTCTGCGACGGCACGAGGTGCAGGTCGGAGACGTGCAGGATGCGCACCGGTTCGGCGTCAGGGTCGAGCACCGGCACGACGGCGTGACGCACCGTGAAGGCGTGCGCCTCCAGCAGGGCGTAGGCGAACCCGGCCGCCGCACCCGCGGCGAGGACCGCCGTCGTGCGCAGCGCCGCTGACGTGCTCAGCCGTCCCCCCGGCCGCCACCGCCGCCGCCACCGCCACCGTTGCCGCCGCCACCGTTGCCGCCGCCGGTGTCGGCCGCGGGTGCGGTCTGCTGGGCGTTCGGGTCCGTGGTGGGGGTCTCCACGGGGGCGGGGCCGGAGCTCGGGTAGAGCGTGATCACCGAGCCCTTGGTCATCCGGCCCGTGCTCGACTGCGCACCGACGCTGCCCACCGCGATGTTGTCGCTAGGACGCTGTTCGCCGACCGTGACGGTGAACCCGGCGCCCTCGAGGATCGAGGTGGCGCGCGCGATCGACTGCCCGATCACGTTCGGGACGGCGATCCGGTCGCCCCAGATCTGCTTCTCCTGCGCCTCGGCGAAACCCTTCACCTCGAGGCCGTCCATGGCCTTCTTCATGTAGTCGCCCCAGATCGGCGCCGGGATGCGGCCACCGTAGATCTGGGAGTAGTAGCGCCCGTTGAGCACGGTGCGGGTCATCGGGATGTCGCCCTCGCTGTGACCCATCCACACGGCGGTGGACAGCTGCGGCGTGTACCCGACGAACCACGCGTTGTAGTCCTCGTTCGCGGTTCCGGTCTTGCCGGCCGCGGGACGCCCGATCTGTGCGCCTGTGGCGGTTCCGCTCGAGACGACGTTCTGCAGCGCGTACGTCACGCCGGCCGCGATGGTCGGGTCGATCGCCTGCGAGCACTGGGAGCCGGGGATCTCGAGCTGCGCCCCGTCGCGATCGGTGATCGAGGTGATCGACCGGGGCTCGCAGAAGACGCCGTTGGCGGCGTAGGTGGCGAACGCCGCGGACATCGTGAGGGGCGCGATGGTGTTCGAGCCGAGCGCCATCGAGGGGATGGCGAGGATGTCGGAGCCGGCCTGCGCCTCGTACAGCGACTCGACGTCCGTGCCACGCACGTCATTCGGGTCGATGGTCCCGGCGCCGACGTGCACGCCCATCGCGCTCGTGGTGTTGCGGACGGCGCACAGGTCGAGCTTGTTCGCCATGTAGGCGAACGCCGTGTTCACCGAGTTCTCGGTCGCCTGCAGCACGGTCATCTGACCGCCGCCCGGCTCGAGGTTCTTCGGCTCGTAGGTCGCGACAGACTCCGGGGAGCACGAGATGTTCCAGGTGTTGGCCGGGAACGTCTGGCCGTTCGCGGCGTTCACCGTCTCGTTGAGCGAGTGCCCGTCGATGAGCCACTGGGTGAGGATGAACGCCTTGAACGTCGATCCCGTCTGGAATCCCTGGCCGCCGCCGTACGCGGCGTCGACGTTGAAGTTGACCTTCGTGGCTCTCGGGTTCTCGGCCGTGGCGTCGCCGTAGGTGGTGTTCTGCACCATCGCGACGACGTTGCCCGTCCCCGGCTCGACCGTCACGATCGAGCCGGAGATGCCCTCCTCGCCCTTCTTGCTGATGTAGGAGGGGTCGTTCTCCGGGATCTGGGCCGTGAGCGAGTCGAACGCCTGCTGCTGACGCACCGGGTCGATCGTCGTCGTGATCGTGTAGCCGCCGCGCTGCAGCAGCTGGCGGGCCTCGTCGACGTCGTCGGACAGGTAGCCGTCGAGCAGCACGACCTTCGTCACGTACTCGCAGAAGTAGGCGCTGATGCCGGCGGTGGCGCACCCCACGGGGGTCGGCGTCACGTGCAGCATGTCGGCGACGGGGGTCGCGAGCGCCGTCGCGTACTCGTCGTCGGTGATGTAGCCCTGGGCGTGCATCTGGCCGAGCACCGTGTCGCGGCGGTTGGTCGCCTGCAGGTAGCCGTCGTCCGCGCCGCGCGTGGGGTCGTACAGGCCAGGGCTCTTGGTGACGCCCGCGACGAGCGCGGCCTCGGCCGGCGTCATGTCCTTCGCGCTGTGCCCGAAGTAGTACTGCGACGCGGCCTCGACGCCGTACAGGCGGCTCGCGCCGAACTGCGCGATGTTGAGGTAGCCCTGGAGGATCTCGTCCTTGGTGTAGACCTTCTCGAGCGAGATCGCGAGCTTCATCTCGCGCAGCTTGCGGTTGATGCCCTCGGCGCCGTCCGCCTCGCGGGCCGCCTCGATCGCCTCGTCGTCGCCCGAGACCACGCCGGCCTCGATGAGGACGTTCTTCACGTACTGCTGCGTCAGCGTCGACGCGCCCTGAATGTTGCCCTGGAGCGTCTGGAGCGCCGCCCGCATGAGACCCTCCGGGTCGACCCCCGAGTGCTCGTAGAACCGCTGGTCCTCCGTCGCGATCACCGCGTGCTGCATGTACGGCGAGATCTCCGTGAGCGGCACGACGATGCGGTTCTCCGCGAAGAACGTGGCCAGCGTGCTGCCATCGGAGGCCAGGACGCGCGACTGCTCCGACGGCGGCTGGATCTCCAGGTCGGTCGGGAGGTCGTCGAACAGCTGCTGCGCCGCGTTGGACGTGGTCCCGATCGCGGCGACCGCCGGCATCAGCAGTCCGGCGGAGAGCACTCCACCGACGGCGGCGAGCAGCAGGAAGGCCATGAGCAGGGCGATCGCCTGGAACACGTTGACACGGTGGCGGGGTGCGCGTGGGGCAGACGGCATGGCTCCCAGGGTACGTGGCGGGCCACGCACGCTTGTGGCGCGGCGGGTGCGGCGATGTGGCGATCCTGTGGCGATGCGAGCCCGCTGTGACGTGGGCCGCAGCGGGGTCCGGCCGGGGCCCGGCGTGTGTTCGAGAGGAGCCCGCCTGGCGCCTGCGCACGGGCCGGAGGTCCCAGGTGAGCGGTGCTCGGAGGGTGTTGGCTCGAACCGAGTTCGGGAGGACCGCGATGACGACGACGACACCCCACGGCGAGGTCGAGAGCTGGACCGCCGCCGCTGCGTGCGGCGGTGCGCGGCGCAGCGTCGATCCCGACGCGATGTTCGTCCGTGGCGCGGCTCAGCGCGATGCCCGGCAGGTGTGCTTCGCGTGCGTGGTGCGCACGACGTGCCTCGTCGAGGCGCTCGAGGCCGGCATGGAGTTCGGGGTCTGGGGAGGCCTCACCGAGCGGGAGCGGCGCGCGATGGTGCGCGCCGCCCCGATAGGGGTCGACTGGAGCGCTCGAGTCGCGGCCGACACCGCGCTGGCCGCCCGGTTCGAGGAGGAGTGGGCGAGCGCCACCGGCACCGACTAGGGGGCCTCGTCCTGCGTAGCATGGCCGCCATGACGACCTGGGAGTACGCGACCATCCCGCTCATCGTGCACAGCACGAAGCAGATCCTCGACCAGTGGGGCGCCGACGGGTGGGAGCTCGTCCAGGTCGTCCCCGGTCCCGGCGGCAACGGACTCGTCGCCTACCTCAAGCGCCCCACCGGTCAGAAGTGATGGGTTCCGACGCGTCGGCTGCGTCTCCAGCGTCGCCGTCCGAGCGCCTCGCCGCACTCGGCCTCGAGCTGCCCCCGGTCGCCGCGCCCGTCGCCGCCTACGTGCCCGCGGTGCGCAGCGGGAACCTCGTGCAGACCTCCGGCCAGCTGCCGTTCCGCGCCGGCGCGCTGCTCGCCGTCGGGAAGGTCGGGGACGCCGCCGAGCGCGGGGCTGGGCAGGGCACCGGCGACGGTCTGGTCTCCCCGGCGCTCGCCGCCGAGCTCGCGCAGGTCGCGGCGCTCAACGCGCTCGCCGCGGCCGCCGACGTCGCAGGTGGGCTCGACCGGCTCGCGCGCGTCGTGAAGGTCGTCGTCTTCGTCGCGTCCGCGCCGACGTTCACGGGCCAGCCGGCCGTCGCGAACGGCGCCAGCGAGCTTCTCGGCGCGGTACTGCCCGGCGGACACGCCCGCTCCGCCGTCGGCGTCGCGGTGCTGCCGCTGGACGCGCCCGTCGAGGTCGAGATCACGGTCGAGCTCGCCTGACGAGCTCGCCTGACGCGCGAGGCGCCCGACGGCGCAGCGCACCCGGGCGCCCAGGGTTCGTTCGCCGTCGCGCACCGTGGCGCGACGGCGAACTGCCGCGTCAGCGCGCGCGCTTCTCCAGGCGCTGCAGGTCCAGGAGCACGACCGCGCGCCCGTCGAGCTGGATCCAGCCGCGGCTGGAGAACTCGGCGAGGGACTTGTTCACGGTCTCGCGTGAGGCGCCGACGAGCTGCGCCAGCTCCTCCTGCGTGAGGTCGTGCGGGACCCGCACCCCGTTGGAGACGGGCCGGCCGAAGCGGGCCGCGAGGTCGAGCAGCGCCTTGGCGACGCGGCCGGGCACGTCGGAGAACACCAGGTCCGCGAGCGCGCTGTTGGTCCGCCGCAGCCGCTGGGCGAGCGAGCGCAGGAGCTGCCGGCCGAGCGCCGGGTGCTCCTCGAGCAGGCGGACGAACCGCGTGTGCTCGAGCTCGAGGAACGTGGTCGGCGCGAGGATCGTGGCCGTCGCGGTGCGCGGACCCGGGTCGTAGACCGAGAGCTCGCCCACGATCTCACCCGGCCCGAGCACGGCGAGCAGGCTCTCGCGCCCGTCCACCGCGGTGTGGCCGAGCTTCACCTTGCCCGCGAGGATGACCCAGAACCGGTCGCCCTGCTCTCCCTCGCGGAACAGCACGTCGCCACGCCGCACGTTGGTCGCGGTCATGGCGGCACGAACGGCGGCATAGGTCTCGTCGTCGAGGTCGGCGAAGAGGGGGACGGTCCGTACGACGTCATCGGTCACTGATGGCCTCCTGTCCTTCGCGGACAGTCTGCCACCCACGTCGTAGCGTGGAGGGCGTGAAGCCCAGCGCGCCGCCGACGAGTCCTGCCGAGGGTGCGGCGGGCGGCCCGGAGACGCGGATGGCGGACCCCGCCGTCGTGAACGCGCGACTCGCGCTGGCGCACCCCGACGCACGCTGCGCACTCGACCACGCCGACGCGTTCCAGCTGCTCGTCGCGACCGTGCTGTCCGCCCAGACCACCGACGAGCGCGTCAACACCGTCACCCCCGAGGTGTTCGGCCGCTGGCCGGACGCCGCGGCGCTCGCGACGGCGGACCTCGCCGCCCTCGAGGACGTGCTGCGTCCGCTCGGCTTCTTCCGCGCGAAGGCGCGGTCGCTGGTCGGCCTCGCCCAGGGCCTCGTGCGCGACCACGACGGCGAGGTGCCGCCCGACCTAGACGCGCTCGTCGCGCTCCCGGGCGTCGGGCGCAAGACGGCGAACGTCGTGCTCGGCAACGCGTTCGGCATCTCCGGCATCACGGTCGACACGCACGTGGGACGCCTCGCGCGGCGGCTGGGGTGGACGACGCAGACCGACCCCGTGCGGGCGGAGGCCGACATCGCGGCGCTCGTGCCGCCGTCGGAGTGGGTCATGCTCTGCCACCGGCTGATCTTTCACGGGCGGCGCGTGTGCCACGCGCGGCGGCCCGCGTGCGGGGAGTGCGTGCTCGCGGACGTCTGCCCGTCGGCGTTCGCCGTGTGAGCCGTGTGCCCACATCCGAACCGGACGCGGCGACGGCGCCTCAGAGCGGCGCGAGGAACTCCAGCAGGTGGTGCGTCACGGCCTCCGGCGCCTCCTCGGGCAGGAAGTGCCCGGCGCCCGGCGCGATGCGCAGCTCGTGCGGCCCCGACACGTACGCGGCGTCGTAGCGCCGGCCCGACGCCGGCAGGCAGCGGTCGGCGCTGCCGTGCAGCCCCAGCACCGGGACGGTGATGTCCTCGCGCAGCGCCGCGAGGTAGCGCTGGCCGGCGGGACGCGGGCTCGAGCGGACCTGCCACCGCGCCTGCTCCATGACGTGGTGGGCCGCGGCGGGCTGGCGCATCGCGTCGGCGTAGAGACCTGCCGCCTCGCAGTGCCAGCCGGGGGCGCCCCAGGCGCGCAGCAGGTGACCGACCCAGTCCGCCCGCAGGCGGCGCTCGGGCAGGGAGGGCAGCTGCGCGAACGCGAGGGCGGCGAGCGTGCCGGTCGGGACGCTGCGGGACTGCCGCAGCCGCAGCGGGTGCGGGCTCGACAGCGTCGCGATCGCCCGCGTCACGCGCGGTGCGAGCGCCGGCATCGACCAGGCGATCTGGGCCCCGTAGCCGTGCCCGACCACGACGGCGAAGCTCGCCCCGAGCGAGCGGATGACACCCGAGACGTCGGTCGCCAGGGCAAGGGCGTCGTGTCCGCGCGGCGGCTTGTCGGAGCTGCCGAAGCCGCGCAGGTCCATCGCGGCGACGCGGTACCCCGCGTCGGCGAGTGCGGGGATCTGCGCACGCCACGCGTACCAGGTCTGCGGGAAGCCGTGCAGCAGCACCACCAGGGGCGCGTCCTCGTCCCCGGCGACGGCGACGTGGAAGCGCGCTCCGTTCGCGGAGACGAACCGGTGCTCCCACGGTCCGGCGACGAGCAGGCTTGCCGGGTCCACCTTCACGCCACGAGGCTACCGGGCCGTAGGATCCGGAGACCGACTCCGCTTTCGCCGGCTCGACGCGACCTCGGGGCGTCGTCGAGCCACCGTTGAGTCACCGTCGAGCCACCGTCGGGCGGAGAAGGGGCGCACATGCTCGGACTGACACTCGCGCTCGTCGCGTGCCTGATGTACGGCGGGGCCACGCTGCTGCAGGCCGCGGGGACCAGAAGAGCCGAGGGTCTGGGGGCGTTCGTCCAGCCGCTGGTGGTCGTCGGACTCGTGATCGACGGGCTCGCGTTCGGCGTCTCGCTCCTCGCGTACGAGAAGGCCCCGCTGTTCGAGGTGCAGACGATCATCGCTGCGGCCGTCGTGGTCTCGGTGCTCGGCGCCCCGCGGGTGCTGCCCGGCGTCGCGCTGCGCCGCGTCGACCTGGTCGGCGCGGCCGTCGTGGTGCTGGGGCTCGTCGTCGTGGCTGCCGCCGCGGGTCCGGACGCCTCCGTCGAGCCCCCGTCGGGCTTCGTGACCGTGCTCCTGGTGCTCACCGGCGTGCTCGTCGTGGCGACCGCGGCGAGCTACCGGTGGGCGCCGTCGTGGCTCATGGCGGTGCTCGCCGGACTGGGCTTCTCCCTGGTCGCGGTGGGGGCGCGGGCGGCCGAGGACGGGACGTCGTTCTGGCAGATGGTGCTGAGCCCGATCGCCCTCGTGGTGCTCGGCGGCGGCGCGGTCGGCGTGGTGGGCAACATCCGGGCCCTGGAGAGGGGCAGCGTCGCGATCGCCGCCTCCGTCGTCTCGGTGATCGAGGTCGTCATCCCGTCCGTGATCGGGATCGCGGTGCTGGGCGACGGCGTCCGGTCGGGGTGGGGCGTGCCGCTCGTCCTGGGCATCGCCGTCGCCCTCGGCGGGTGCGTGCTGCTCAGCGCAAGTCCCGCCAACACCGCCACCGAGGCCGCGTCGGCCTGACTCACCTCGGCCCGGGCGACGTCAGCCCGAGCGACGACGGCCTGACTCACCTCGGCCCAAGTGACGTCGGCCCGGTCGATGCGGCGGCACCGACCGGACCGATCCGACGTCCGCCCCGGCGAGCTCGCTCAGTCGGCGGCGGGCTTGGCGAGCCCCTGCTGGATGAGGCTCATGACGCCGGAGTCCGCGAGCGTCGTGACGTCGCCGACCGAGCGGTTCTCGGCCACGTCGCGCAGCAGGCGGCGCATGATCTTGCCCGACCGCGTCTTCGGCAGCTCGGACACCACGAGGATCGACCGCGGCTTCGCGATGGGTCCGATCGCCTGTCCGACGTGGCCGCGCAGCGTGGCGACCACCTCGGCGTCGTCGTCGGGCCGGTCCGCCGCCTCGTCGCCGCCCCGCAGGATGACGAACGCGACGACCGCTTGACCGGTGGTCTCGTCCGCGGCGCCGACGACGGCGGCCTCGGCGACCCACGGGTGGGACACCAGCGCCGACTCGATCTCGGTGGTGGAGAGCCGATGCCCGGACACGTTCATCACGTCGTCCACCCGGCCCAGCAGCCAGATGTCGCCGTCCTCGTCCTTCTTCGCGCCGTCGCCGGCGAAGTACACGCCCGGGAACCGGGACCAGTACGTCTCCGCGAACCGCTTCTCGTCGCCCCAGATGCCGCGCAGCATCGAGGGCCACGGCTCGGTGAGCGCGAGGTAGCCACCCTCGCCGTTCCCGACGGCGTGACCCGCGTCGTCGAGCACCTCCGCGACGACTCCGGGCAGCGGGGTCTGCGCCGAGCCGGGCTTGGTCGCGGTGACGCCGGGCAGCGGGCTGATCATGATGGCGCCGGTCTCGGTCTGCCACCACGTGTCGACGATCGGCGCGCGGTCGCCGCCGATCACCCGGCGGTACCACATCCACGCCTCGGGGTTGATCGGTTCGCCGACGCTGCCGAGCAGGCGCAACGAGGACAGGTCGAACCCGGCCGGGATGTCCTCGCCCCACTTCATGCAGGTGCGGATCGCCGTCGGGGCGGTGTAGAGGATCGTCACGCCATACTTCTGCACGATCTCCCACCAGCGGCCCTTGTGCGGGGTGTCGGGCGTGCCCTCGTAGATGACCTGGGTCGCGCCGTTGACGAGCGGGCCGTAGACGACGTAGCTGTGCCCGGTGATCCAGCCGATGTCCGCGGTGCACCAGTAGACGTCGGTCTCGGGCTTGAGGTCGAAGACCGCGTGGTGGGTGTACGCGGCCTGCGTGAGGTAGCCGCCCGTGGTGTGGAAGATGCCCTTCGGCTTCCCCGTGGTGCCGGACGTGTAGAGGATGAACAGCGGGTGCTCCGCGTCCACCCAGACCGGCTCGTGCTCGGCGGAGGCCTGCGGCACGACGTCGTGCCACCACACGTCGCGCTGTGGCGTCCACGCGACGTCGCCGCCGGTGCGGCGCACCACGAGCACGTGCTCGACGGCGGTCCCACCCTTCGCGAGCGCGTCGTCCACCGCGGGCTTCAGCGGGCTCGCACCGCCGCGGCGGTACCCGCCGTCGGCCGTGATGACGAGCTTGGCCTCGGCGTCGAGGATGCGGCTGTGCAGCGCCTCGGCGGAGAAGCCGCCGAACACGACCGAGTGCGGGGCGCCGATCCGGGCGCAGGCCAGGAGCGCGACGACGGCCTCGGGGATCATCGGCAGGTAGATGGCGACCCGGTCGCCGGTGCCGACGCCCAGCGCGCTGATCGCGTTCGCGGCCCGGGCGACGTCGGCAGCGAGTTCGCCGTAGGTGATCCGGCGCTGCTCGCCGTCCTCGCCCTCCCACAGGATCGCGACGCGGTCGCCGTTCCCGGCCGCCACGTGCCGGTCCACGGCGTTGTAGGCGGCGTTCAGCCGGCCGTCGGTGAACCAGCCGTACCGCGGCGCGGCGGAGTCGTCCAGGACGGTCTCGAACGGGGTCTGCCAGTCGAGGAGGGCGCGGGCGTTGTCGGCCCAGAACCCGAGCCGGTCGGCGTCGGCGCGCTCGTACGCCTCGGCCTGGACGTTCGCCTGCGCGGCGAACTCGGGGGTCGGGGGGAACGTGCGCGTCTCGTGCAGCAGGTTCTCGAGGGCAGGGGAGTCCGGGGTGGACTGGACGTCGGTCATGTCAGCTCCGGCGGCGTCGACGATGGGTGACGTCCGTCACTCTACGCACGCGTCGCGGCCGCGCGGGCCGGTGTCCGGCGAGAAGAACGCGAGAAGTTCTGAGCCCCCCGAGCGAGGCTCGGGGGGCTCAGGGTGGTGCATCGGGATGCGGCTGCGGGTCCTCGCGGGTGGCAAGTGGGCGGCCGCGCGACTGCTCAGGCGTCGATCGGTCGGGTCAGTCCAGGCCGCGCGCCGCCCGCTCGGCCTTGATCCGGCCCTCGTTCCGGCCGCTGCGCCGGGTGGTGTGGGCGACGAGCGCGAGCAGCAGAAGCACGACGCCGAACGTCAGCAGCAGCCCGGACCGGCCCGTGTCGAGCAGGTAGTTGTACACGTTGGTGCCGAAGCCCTCGTTGAGGCCCGTGAACGTGTCCCGGTGGTCACGCAGCCACTGCATCGCCTCGCGCGGGAAGACGAGGAAGCCGATGCCGGCGAGCGCGATGACGCCGCCCCAGATCCAGGTCCCCAGGCTCGAGGCGCGGGTGACGAGCGCGATGACCAGCAGCGTGACCAGTCCGCCCGCGAGGCTGAGCAGGCCCGCGACGTTCACCTTGTCGTCGATCGCCTGCAGGCTCCAGAAGGTGCGCAGGGCGCCGTCGGTGAGCAGGAACCAGGCGATCGGCGCGGCGACGAGGATGCCGAGCACGCTCCACAGGTGCGCGGCCGTGCGCTTCACGGGCGGCTCGTGCCACTCCTCCTCGGGGTAGGGCTCCTTCTCCGCGGCCTGCTCGCGCAGCCGCCCGCCCGTCGAGCCGGCCAGCGCCGCCTCGTCGGCCAGCGGGACCGTGCGGCCCGGCGGCACGACCTGCGTGGTGGAGGTCTCCACCGGCCGGGTCTCCGTGTCCGTCGTCGTGGCGGCGGTCGTCGAGCCCGTCGTCGCGATCGGGGTGGTCGCGCCGACGGTCGCCCCGGTGGGCTCGGCCTCGGCGACGGGGAGCTTCGTCGTCGCCCCGGCGCCTGAGTGAGTGTCCGCGGACGCGCCGTCGGCGGACGGGCGTGCCGCGCCGCCGAACGCGCTGACCCGGGCGGGCGCCGTGCCCGCCGCGGTGGCGTCGGTCGCGCCGAGCCCACGTCCGCCGTCGGACGTGGGGTGTGCGCCGCTTCCGGCGCCCTCGGGTGTGGTCGCCCCGCCGAAGGCCGGCTCGGCCGGGCCGGAGGGTGGGGGCGGCGTGCTGCCGTCGTCGATCGGCGGCACCGGGCGGGGCGCCGAGTGCGACCCGGTCGACGCCGACTCGGGCGTCTCGTCCGCGGCGGGGCGAGGCGTGCTCTCGTCGGGCTGGTCGGGCGTGGTCATGGCGGTCCTCCTTGCGTCCCGGCCCACGCTAGGCGCACGGGGCCGCGGATCGGGGGATACGCGCCGAGGAGGACGTCAGGCGCGTCGCGCGGCGCCACGCGCGATGCGCCGCTCGCGGCGCTGCACGGCACGGCCGTCACGTCGCGCGAGGTGTGCCCCGAGGGCGCCGCCGAGCAGCGCGGCGGCGACGACCGCCGTCGTGCCCAAGCCGTCCGCGAACCACCACAACGAGGTGTCCAGGGTGTCCAGGAGCGGGGCGACGAGCGGGGAGCCGAGCGCCGACACGGCGGACGGCATCGTGTGTGCGAGCAGCGTCTGGACGGCGGACGCGAGCCAGACGAGCCCCGCGATCCCGGGCCCGAGGGAGGACGTGGCTCCCAGCGCGGCGGGCAGGAGCAGGGCCACGACGAAGGCGAGGCCGGCGAGCCAGATCGAGCTGTCGGTCATGTCCCGGTTGGCCCCCCAGAGCTCCAGGCCGTTCGTGAGCGCGACGCCGAGCACCGCCAGCACGACGCCGAGCACGAGCGAGGTGATGTGGGCGCCGAGCCTCGAGCGGGGCGGCACCGTGACGTCGCCGGCATCCTCGGTGACCTGCTCGGAGCGCTCGCTGTGGCGCCCGCGGCGTCGTGCGATCGTCGCCGCGATCGCCACCCCGAGGAGCGTGACCCCGACGGCGAGCACGCCCCCCGTCGTCAGGAGCGTCTGCGCGCCGAGCGCGAGGTCGACGCCGGCGTCGGCACCCGACGTGACGCTCGCCTCGACGCTCGGGCCGGGCAGGAGCTCGGCGAACCGGGCCGCGAGCTCGGGCCACAGCAGACCGGCGAGGCCCGAGCCCGCCCAGATGCCGCCCGCCGTTCCGGCGGCCGCCGAGGAGCGCGCCGCCCATCCGCCGTGTGCGGACAGCAGCAGCATCGCCGCGGCGAGCGCGGCCCAGGCCCACCCGGGAGCACCGCCCCGCGCCGGCGCCTGGACGAGGTCGGGAGCCGCGACGGCGAACGTGAGGAACGCCGCCGTCCCGCCGACGAGGGCGAGGGCGACGCCACCGAGGTGCCAGCGGGCGCGCGAGCGCGGCGGGACGGGGCGAGGCAGCGGCGCACCGGCCTCGTCGGGCGCGCGCGGGGTGGTCGGTGGCCCGGGGGGCGTGGTGGCCGTGGCCGTGCTCGCGGCTGCCGGCGCTGGGGCGGTCGGTGCTGCGGTGGCGGTCGCCGCCGGCAGCGCCGACGTGGCGGGAGGGTCGGACGGCGTCGTGGTCAACGGTCCTCCTTCGCTGCGTGGGGCGGTGCGGCGCCCGCGGGGTCGGTGCGGCGTCGCGATCCGTTCGGCGGGTGGTGACGCGTTCGAGTATCCCCCTGGCGGGTGCCCTCGCGCGACGCGTGGCCCGGCATCGTGCCCTGGCGTGCACGTCCGGCTGCGGGCGGGTGTGTCGTCGCGCGACGCGGGGACGGGCAGCGTGCCTGGCGTGCGCGGCTGGGTAGCGGGCGAGTGTCCGACGGGCAGCGTGCCTGGCGTGCGCGGCTGGGTAGCGGGCGGGTTGTCCCCAGCCCGGCGCGAGGTGGGTCTGCTCGGCGCCGTCCCCAGGGCACGAGCGCCTGGCGCGCGCATCGCCGCATGCTCGTGGCGGAGGTGAGGCACATGGTGCGCAGGCGGGTCGGCGGGCCGGTCGTCGCGGGCGGCGAGACGCTCGTCGCGATTCGGAGCGCGGACGAGGTCCTGATCGACCTGGTGCGGGACGTGGTGGCGTGGTGGGGCGCACAGGTGCTCGTGCGGCCGCCGGGCACGCCGCCGCCGCCCGCGCACGTCCATGTCGACAGCGCGTCCGAGCGACTGCCGGGAGACCCGTCGTGGGGCCGCGGGACGAGCATCGCGGTCTCGCGCGAGCCCGTGGCGGGTGCGATCATGCTGCCGGCCGGGGCCGAGGACCTCGCGGACGCCGTCGCGCTGGCGCTCTCGGTCGGCACCGCGCGCACGGTCGGCGTGCTGGGTGCGTGCGGCGGACTCGGGACGTCCGTGACGGCGGCGCTCCTGGCACGCTGCGCCGCCGACGCTGGTCGGTCCACCGCGCTGCTCGACCTGGCCGGGGGGATCGACCTGCTGCTCTCGCTCGAGGACGAGCCGGGTCCGCGGTGGGCGGACCTGCCGGCGGCGGGCGGCCCGTACGTGGGCGAGCAGCTCGTCGCGGCGCTGCCGACCTGGCAGCGCGTGCGGGTGCTCACGTCCGACGCGCGCGGTGGCGCCGACCCGCGGGTGCGCGACCAGGTGGCGGGAGCGTTGGCGGGAGTGGTCCGGCTGGTGGTCCTCGATCTCGGGGCCGCGCCGGGCGACCTCGCGAGTGCGGCGCTTTGCGACGACCTCGTGCTGCTCACCAGCCCCGAGGTCCGGGCGGTGGCGGCGGTGCGGGCGCAGGTCGGCCAGCTGCACGGCCGAGTGGACGGGCCCCGGCCGCACCTCGTGGTGCGCAGCGTGCGCGGGCTGGACCTGCCGCGGGGCGAGGTGGAGGAGGCGTGCGGCCTCCCGGTGCGCGCGGTGCTGCCCCACACGCGGGGGATGGCCGTCGACCTCGCGCGCGGGGTGACGCCGGGTGACCGTCGGCGTGCGGGACTCACGCGCGCGGTGCGCGGCCTCGTCCGGGAGCTGGGGCTCGCGTGACCTGGCCAGTGTCGGCGACTCCTGACCCGCCGGCGAGGGTGGACCAGGGGTTCGCTCGCGCCGTCGTCCGGGAGCTGGGGTTCGCGTGACCCGGCCCGCGGTGGACACCCCTGCCGGGGTGGCGCTCGTGCGCCGTGAGGCCGCGCGGGCGGCGAGCGCGAGCGGAGACCGGCTGCGCGTCGCCTGTCGCGACGTCATCGTCGGCTCCGGCGACGCGCTGGGGGTGCGCTCCGCCGTCGCGGGTCTCGCCGACGTGACCGCCGACCTCGCCGGCTCCGGCGCGGCGCTGCGCGAGCTGTGGCGGGATCCGGCCACCACGGACGTGCTCGTGAACGGCCCCACGGAGGTGTGGGTGGACCGGGGCGAGGGGCTGCGCAGGGTCGAGCTCGACGTCGGGGACGTGCGCCGCCTCGCGACCCGCCTGGCGGCCGCTGCCGGCCAACGGCTCGACGACGCGGCGCCGGTCGCCGACGGCAGGCTGCCCGACGGCGTCCGACTGCACGCCGTGCTCGCGCCGATCGCCGCCGGCGGCGCGTGCGTGTCGCTCCGGCGGCACGTGACCCGGGCGCTCGGCCTGGCCGAGTGGCACGCGTCGGGCGGGCTCGGACCCCTGGCGCACGAGGTGCTCGGAGCCCTCGTCGACTGCCGCGCGAACGTGCTCGTGAGCGGTGGCACCGGGACCGGCAAGACCACGCTCCTCGCCGCGATGCTGTCCCGAGCCCCCGGCACCGAGCGGATCGTGTGCATCGAGGAGGCGCGCGAGCTCGCACCCCGGCATCCGCACGTCGTACACCTGCAGGCCCGCGCGGCGAACGTGCAGGGCGCGGGCGGCGTGAGCCTGACCGACCTCGTGCGGGCCGCGATGCGGATGCGACCCGACCGGCTCGTGCTGGGGGAGTGCCGCGGCGCCGAGGTGCGCGAGGTGCTGCTCGCGCTGAACACCGGGCACGACGGCGGCATGGCGACCGTGCACGCGAACGCGGCCCCCGACGTCCCGGCGCGGTTGCAGGCGCTCGGGTCGCTGGCGGGGATGACCCCCGCGGCCGTCGCGGTGCAGGCGGTGAGCGCGTTCGACGCCGTGGTCCACGTGGTGCGGCGTGGCGGCGTGCGACTCGTGGAGCAGATCGCGGTGCTCGACCTCGACGAGGGGCGCCTGCGCGCGCGGCTCGCGCTCGTACGGCCGACCGGAGCGGGGGATCTGGTGCCGTCCGCGGCGTGGGACGTGCTCGCGCGGCGGCTCGAGCGGGGCGCGACGTGACCGGGTCGGTGCTGCTGGCGGCGCTGCTCGCGGGCGCGGGTGGTGCGCTCGCCGTGTGGGGCGTCCCTCGGCGGCGCCGCGGTGGGGCGGGTCGGGAGAAGGCGCGGGCGCGTGCGAGGGGCGGCGGAGATCGTGTGGCCTCGTGGGTGAGGCGAGCCCGCGGGCGCCGTCGAGCGCGCCCGCTCGATGCGACGGCGCTCGCGCTCGCGTGCACGGGTGCGGCGAGCCGGCTCCGCGCCGGGGCCTCGCCCGCCGACGCGTGGGCGGCCGAGCTCGGGCCGGGTGACCGCCCCGTCCAGCGGCCGACCGTCGGGGACGCGGCTGGCTGGCCGGGTCGGACAGGTCACGCGCTGTCGAGGACCGTCACCGGTGCGGGACGGCCGCTCGACGGCGTCAGCGGTTTCGGCCTCGGCTCCGGCCTCGGGCTCGGTCTCGACGGGCCGGGGCCGACCGGCCGCGCGGCGCCCGCGGCGCCTGCGGGCCTGGAGGGCGTGCCCGAGCCGCTGCTCGCGCTCGTGGGGAGCTCGGCTGCGGCGGACGGGGCCGCGGTGGCGTGCGCGGTGGCCGCACGATGCGGGGCACCGCTGGCCCACGTGCTCGACGCGTGTGCGGCCGGCGTCGCGGAGGCCGCGGCCGCCGACGCCGAACGTCGCCGAGCTCGAGCGGGGCCGGCGACGACGGCGCGCATGCTCGCCTGGCTCCCGCTCGCCGCGCTCGGTCTCGGGGCCCTGCTCGGCGCCGACGTCGTCGGCGTGGTGCGCGCCGGCGGGTGGCCGGCGCTCGCCGTCGGGCTCGGTGCGGTGCTGCTGGCCCTCGGGCACGCGTGGACGCGTGCGCTGGTCCGGGCCGCTGCCCGAGAACCGACGGTGCGTCCGCGCACCGTCGGGGTCGTCCACCGCGAGGGCACGTGATCGCGCTGGCTGCGGCACTGCTCGCGGTGGCGTGTGCGCTCGCCGTCCTGCCGCAGCCCGCGCCGTCGACGGTGGTGGCCGCGCCTCGCCGGCGGCGTGCGCTCATGCTCGACCCGCCGCTCGTCTGCGACCTGGTCGCGAGCCTGCTCGCGGCGGGCGCGTCGGTGCCCGCCGCCCTCGAGGCGCTCGGCGAGGCGGCGGGGGAGGAGGAGCTCGCCGTCGGCGCGCGGATGCTGCGCCTCGGTGCGGACTGGACGGAAGCGTTCGACCGGGTGCCCTCGGCCTGGGGACTGGTGCTCGCGCCGTTGTCGACGGCGTGGGAGCACGGTGTGGACCCCGGCCCGTCGCTCGCGGCGGCCGCCGCGGCCTGGCGCGCGCAGCGTACGGCTCGCGCGCGGGAGGAGGCCGAGCGGCTCGCGGTGCGGCTCGTGCTGCCGCTGGGGCTGTGCCTGCTCCCGGCGTTCGTGCTCCTCGGACTCGTCCCGGTCGTGGTCGCGACGGGCGGGGACCTGCTCGGCGCGTGGTGATCCGGGCGCGTGCCTTCGGTGGTGGCCGGCGCCGCCCGAGCGGGCCGCGGCGGGCGCCGCCGTGCCGGCACCCGGCGCAGGAGCGTCCCGCTCGGTCGTCACCCGATCTTCTCCGAGGGGCCGTGCCTCCCCCTCGTGTTGTCCCCACCGTGCCGACACGCGCGCCGCCCCGGGAGCGTGCACACCCCCCGTGGCGGCCCTCGGCGGTGAGGCGGAGGGTCGGGTGCAGGAGCCGAGGGACGGCTCGGGAAGAGGTTCGACGATGAGCGATGTGACCAAGCGCGTGGCCCGGCGCCTGCGCGGCTGGCAGGAGCTGGTGACGGTCGGGTTCGGGCGGCGCTGGCGGCTCGTGACGGCGCGTGCCGAGGCGGGGATGGCGACGGCCGAGTACGCCATCGTCACGCTGGCTGCCGTGGCGTTCGCCGGTCTGCTGCTCGCGATCTTCCGGGGCGGGGAGGTGCGTGACCTGCTGCTCGGGATCATCCGCGACGCCCTGTCGGTGTAGCCGTGCGCTCGAGCGAGCGCGGCAGCGTGACGGCCGAGACCGCCGTCGTGCTGCCCGCGGTCGTCCTCGTGCTCGTCGCGGTGCTCTCCGCGGGTTCGGCGGGTGTCGCGCAGCTGCGGTGCTCAGACGCCGCCCGCGTGGCCGCCCGCGCGGCGGCGATCGGCGAGGTCGACCCGGTCGCCGCCGCGCTCGCCGTCGCGGGTGTGGGGGCCGACGTCAGCGTGAGCAGCGCGGACGGGTGGGTGCACGTGGTCGTTTCTCGCGAGGTCGCCCTGCCGTTCGGGGCCGAGGTCACGGTGGTCGGACGAGCGGCCGCCCTGGACGAGCCGGGGGACCCGTGAGGTCCGGCGCGGCCCCGCGGGTCGGGGCGGCCACGGCGGCCTGCGAGACCCTAACGGGTGCGTTTCGGCGGGTCGGGGCGGCCGTGGGGAACGGCGGGCGAGCGGACCGGGAGCGCGGATCCGGGACGGTCCTCGTCCTCGGCGTGGTGGGCGCCGGTCTGGTGCTGCTCGTGATGATCGCGCTGCTCGTCGGCGTGGTGCGCGCTCGCGCACAGGCGCAGACGGCCGCCGACTTGGCCGCGGTCGCGGCGGCCACGGCGTGGTTCGACCCGGTGCGCGGCGACCCGTGCATGCTGGCCCGTCGCGTCGCTGCGGAGAGCGGTGCGGCCCTCGTCGCGTGTGCCGTCAACGACGGCCAGGCAACGGTGTCCGCGACGGTGCCGACGCCGCTTGGAGCGGCGTTCGCGCAGGCGCGGGCGGGTCCGGCTGACCGCTGACCGGCTGCTCGGCGAGCACACGTCCTGGTGGTGTCCGTCGTGCTGACGCAGGTGCTCGCGGGCACACGCTCTGCCCGGCCGCATCGCGGCGACGATCGCGTGCCGACCGCCGGCGCTCGCGGGCACTCGCAGCGCCTGCGAGGGACGGATCCGGGTCGGGCGTTCGGACGGCCGTGTCAGCTCGAGGGTGCGACCGCCCGCAGGAACGCGAGCACGCGCAGTGCGGCGCCCTTGTCCAGCGGGTGGTTCCCGTTGCCGCACTTGGGCGAGAACACGCACCGCGGGCAGCCGCGGTGACACCCGCACGACGCCACCGCCTCGTACGTCGCCTCGATCCAGCGCTGCGCCGCGCGGAACCCGCGCTCGGCGAACCCCGCGCCGCCGGGGTAGCCGTCGTGCACGATCACCGTCGGCGCGCCGGTGTCGGGGTGCAGCGCCGTTGAGACACCCCCGATGTCCCACCGGTCGCACGTCGCCAGCAGCGGCAGCACGCCGATCGCGGCGTGCTCCGCGGCGTGCAGCGCCCCCGGGACCTCGCCCGGGGCGATGCCAGTCTCGGCCGTCAGCACGTCGGTGGGGCAGGACCACCACACACCGGTGGTCGGCAGCGTCCGCACGGGCATCTCGAGCGGCACCGTGCCGATCACGGCCATCGACGGCGGCCGGCGCACGTCGTAGGACTGGACCTGGGAGGTGACCTCGACCGGCCCGTACGCCCAGGTCACGGGTCCCCACACGGCACGGGAGCGGACGTCGAGCAGCGTCGCGTGGTGCGCGGCGTGCGCCGCCGTGCGGTGGGCCGCGACCTCCGCGTGCACGAGCGCGGCGTCCTCGGTCAGCTCGTCCACCACGTACGTCCGCCCCTGGTGGACGTACACCGCGCCGGGGTGGACGACGGCGTCGGACCGCCCGCCGTCGACCGTGCCCAGGACGGTGCCGGTGGCGGTCTCGACCACCGCGACGCCAGGAGCCCCGCCCCCGCGCAGGTCCGTGAGGCGCGACGGCGACTCCGGCCGCGCGAAGTTCCAGTACCAGCCGCCCGGGCGGCGCCGCAGCAGACCGCGCTGGCCGAGCTCCACCAGCAGCGCGTCGTCCGACAGGCCGAACAGGTCCACGTCGGAGGCGGTGAGCGGCAGCTCGGCCGCCGCCGCGCACAGGTGCGGCGCGAGGACGTAGGGGTTGCACGGGTCGAACGTGGTCGCCTCGACCGCCTCGTCGAAGATCGCCTCGGGGTGGTGCACGAGATAGGTGTCGAGCGGGTTGGCGCCGGCGACGAGCACCGCGACGCCGTCGGCGCCGGCGCGCCCAGCCCGGCCGGTCTGCTGCCAGAACGACACGCGCGTGCCCGGCCAGCCGGCCATGAGCACCGCGTCCAGGCCCGAGACGTCGATGCCGAGCTCGAGCGCGTTGGTGGTCGCGAGCGCGCCCAGGCGCCCCTCGCGCAGCGCGCGCTCGAGCACCCGCCGCTCCTCCGGCAGGTAGCCGCCGCGGTAGGCGGCGACGGCGACCGACCCGCCAGCCTCCAGCGTGGGGACCGGGTCGACCACGTCGTCGGCGGCCAGCGCGCTGAGCGCGTCGAGCCCGCCGCCCGTGCGCCGGGCGAGCGTGCGGGCGGTCTCCGTCGCCACCGACTCCACCCCCGCCCGCGAGCGGACGAACGCGAGCGTGCGCCGGTCGGCGAGCACCAGGTCGGCGAGCAGGTCGGTCGTCTCCCGCAGCGCGCTGCGGCGCACCACGTCCTGCGGCGCACCCGACGGCGTGGGCGCGCTCGACGGCGTGGGCTCGCCCGACCGCGTGGGCTCGCGAGGCGACGACCGTGCGTCGACCGGGTGCGGACCCGGCGGAGCGTCGTCCGTCGTCCGATCCGAGGGGTCGCCACCTCTCGCCCACGCCGCATCGGACGGCGAGCCCGGGGACGACGCCCACCCCGGCGAGGCGGGGTAGCCGTCGTTCGCGGGCGTGCCGCCGGGTGCCTCGAGGGCCCAGTCCTCGCCGTCGGGCGCATCGACCGGCGGCGGCTCCCAGAGCGCGACGTGCCGGCGGCCCTGGGGCGCCGTCGAGCGCGTGACCGCGACGACGTCCTCGGCGCGCACGCCGATGAGTCGCGCGAGCGTCTCGCCCGGCTCGCCCGCCGTGGCGGACGCGGCGACGACCACCGGGGTCGCGCCGAGGTGAGCCGCGATCCGGAGCAGGCGGCGCAGCACGAGCGCGACGTGGGCCCCGAGCACGCCCCGGTACGCGTGGCACTCGTCGAGCACGACGTGCGTGAGGCCGCGCAGGAACCGCGACCACCGCTCGTGTCCCGGCAGCAGCGTGAAGTGCAGGAAGTCGGGGTTGCTCAGCACGACGTCCGCATGCGCGCGGGCCCAGTCGCGCTCGTTGGGCGGGGTGTCGCCGTCGCACGTGGTGACACGAACGTCGCGATCCAGGCCGCCCGCGGCCAGCAGCGCGTGGAGCGCGGACGCCTGGTCGGCGGCGAGCGCCTTGGTGGGGGACAGGTACAACACGCTCGCGCGTCGTCGGATCGACGCCACGCTGCCGGTCGGGGCGGGCGCCGCGAGCACCGCGGTCAGCGCCGGCAGCCATGCCGCGAGCGACTTGCCGGAACCGGTGGACGTCGCGAGAACCGTGTGCGCGCCGTCGTGCACCGCCTGCGCCGCCTCGACCTGGTGCCGCCACGGCGCGCTCACACCGCTGGCGCGGTAGGCCTCGACGAGGCGCGACGGCGCCCAGTCAGGCCAGAGGGCGCGCTCGCCCTCGCGCGGCGGGAGCTCGGCCACGTGCAGGAGGCTCGCGCGGCGCGCGGGGGTCGTCAGCAGCGCGTCCAGCGCGCTCGGGGCACCACCGCGCGGGACGTCGTTCACCACACTCCCCGCCGTCACCGTCCCATCCTCCCCCGCGGGTGCGACACCACCGATCGGCAAAGCCGTGACCAAGCCCCGGCCAAGCGCCGGAAAGAACTTCGTTGTCGCTGCAAGAGATCTCCGCCCCTCGACACAGAGAGAGTAGGAAGCCGCCCGGCCCTGACCCGATCTCACCAAGGAGACTCGTCATGACCCGCACCCAGACCGTCGTCCGTCCCCGCATCGCTGCCGCGTTCGCCGTCGCGCTGCTGCTGCTCACCACGGTCCTCACGTTCGGCGTCGCTGGCCGCGTCGACGCCGCGCCCGCCGCTCAGCTCCCGGTCGGGTCGTGGGTGCTCGAGAGCAACCCGGCCATCACGCTCGACGTCGCGCCCGACGGCCACGTGAGCGGCTCGGGCGGTCTCAACCGGTACGCCACCACGATGGTCGTGAACGCCGACGGCACCGTCGACTTCGCCCCGTTCATGACGACGCTCATGGGCGGCCCGAACGACGTGATGGCCGCCGAGCACGCGTTCCTGATGTTCCTCGAGGGCGTCGTGCAGGCCGACGTCGCCGGTGCGACCCTCACCCTCACCACGGGCGACGGCGTGAGCCAGGTCTTCGTCGCCGCCTGACGCGGCGCCGCCGGCCTGACGCGACACCACCTCCGACCGCACCACCTCCCACCGCACCCGAGGGCCCGACGGCGAGCGACGCCGTCGGGCCCCCGCGTGCCGCACGCCACGCGCTGAGCATGGTGCGCGGGGGCTGGTCCCCAGCCCGCGACGGTAGGTTGGACCCCATGCTCGATGCCGCCTCGGTCCTCGGTGACCGTGTCTCCGCCGCCATCGAGGCGGCCTTCGGCCTCACCGACGTCGACCCCGTGCTGCGGCCGTCGCAGTTCGCCGACACGCAGGCCAACGCCGCCCTCGCCCTGGCCAAGAAGGTGGGCCGGAACCCGCGCGAGACCGCTGCGGCGATCCTCGCCGAGCTCGACCTGTCCGACGTCGGCACCGTCGAGGTCTCCGGGCCGGGGTTCCTCAACGTCACCGTGAGCGAGGATTGGATCGCGCGCCAGATCGCGGCGCTCGTCGCCGACCCCCGCCTCGGCGTCCCGGTGCAGCCGGCGCGCGTGATCCCGATCGACTACTCCGCCCCGAACGTGGCCAAGGAGATGCACGTTGGCCACCTGCGCACCACGATCGTCGGCGACGCGCTCGCCCGCACGCTCGAGGCGCTCGGCCACCGCGTGATCCGGCAGAACCACATCGGCGACTGGGGCACGCCCTTCGGCATGCTCATCGAGCACTACCTCGAGGTCGGCGGCGAGTCGGTCGAGGCCGATCTCCTGCGCACCGACCCGAACGCTTTCTACCAGGCCGCGCGCGCGAAGTTCGACGACGACTCCGACGGCGGCGCCTGGGCCACCCGCGCGCGCGAGCGGGTGGTGCTGCTGCAGGCGAAGGACCCGCAGTCGATCGAGATCTGGCGCGGCATGATCGGCCACTCGACCGAGTACTTCCACGCGATCTACGACGCGCTGGCCGTCACGCTCACCGACGACGACCTCGCCGGGGAGTCCTTCTACGACCCGATGCTGCAGGACGTGTGCGACGAGCTCGAGCGGCTCGGGCTCGCCGTCGAGAGCGACGGCGCGCTGTGCGTCTTCCCCGAGGGGTTCACCGGCCGCGACGAGAAGCCGCTGCCGCTCATCATCCGCAAGTCCGACGGCGGCTTCGGCTACGCCACCACCGACCTCGCCGCGATCCGCTACCGCGCGCAGCAGCTGCACGCGGACCAGATCCTCTACGTCGTGGGCGCCTCGCAGGCGCTGCACTTCCGGATGGTCTTCGCCGCCGCGGAGAAGGCCGGGTGGCTCACCCGGCCCGACGGCGAACGCACCGTCCCCGTGCACGTCCAGATCGGTTCGGTGCTGGGGGAGGACGGCAAGATCCTGCGCACCCGCTCCGGCGCGCCGCTCCGGCTCGCGGCGCTGCTGCAGGAGGGCGTGGACCGGGCGAGCGCCGTGGTCGAGGAGTCCCGCGAGGACCTCACGCCGGCCGAGCGCGCCGACATCGCGCGCCAGGTGGGCGTCGGCGCCGTGAAGTACGCCGACCTGTCGGTCGCGCACGACACGGACTACATCTTCGACTTCGACCGCATGCTCGCGCTCACCGGGAACACCGGGCCGTACCTGCAGTACGCCGCGGCGCGGATCCGGTCGATCTTCCGCAAGGCGGAGCTCGACCCCGCTACCCAGTCCGCGCCCGTCGTGCTCGGTGAGCCCACCGAGCGGGCGCTCGCGCTCGCGCTGCTCGGCTACGGCGCGGTCGTCGCGGACGTCGGCGACCAGCAGGCGCCGCACCGGCTCGCGGGCTACCTCTTCGAGCTGGCTCAGGCGTTCACCAGCTTCTACGACGCGTGCCCCGTGCTCACGGCCGACGACGAGGCCACCCGGTCCTCGCGGCTCACGCTCACCGCGGCCACGCTGCGCGTCCTCGTGCACGGGCTCGACCTGCTCGGGATCGCCTCGCCCGAGCGGATGTAGGGGCGGCGCGCCCGGGATCGGCGGCTGCGCGCCCGGGCGGATGTCGGAGCTGCGCGCCCGGGATCGAGGGCTGCGCGCCCGGCCTGGTCGGCGCTTCACCGTGAGAACGGCCCGTGGCGACCAAAACGGCCCGCTGCGGGCCGTTTTCGTCGCCTCGGGCCGTTCTCGGCGAGGCGTGTTCGGGTGGGTCGCTCGCGGGGGGCCGTTCTCGTCGCCTCAGTCCGTTCTGGGCGTGCCGTCCTCGCCGAGACGCGGTGGGCGACCGGTCGAGAGCGCGCGCTACTCGGTGATGGTGAGCGGCGCGGTGGCCGCGACGACGAGGCCGCCGTCGCGCACCACGTGCACGGCGACGACGACCACGTACTCGCCGGGCGGCAGGTCGCCGATGCTCGGGGCGGGCGTCGCCGAGCCGGTCCCCGGGGTGCTGACGCCGTCGCCCCCGCCGTCACCGCCGCTACCTCCGACGCCGCCGCCGTCACCCCCGCCCACCCCGCCGGCCGTGTCCGGCGCGGCGGCGTCCGCGGCCCTCACCTCGGCTTCGTCCGAGGCCGCCTCCACAGCACCGTCCGGAGCCGCAGGAGTGAGCAGGGAGCCACCCGCCGCGGCGGTGGCAGCCGGGGTCGGCAGCGCCGTGCCGCAGTCGGCCGCGAGGTCCTGGCTCAGGGGAACAACGATGCTCTCACCCGGCGTCAGCGCGAGCACCGGACCGGCGTCCGTGCCGACCGGCGGCCGGGAGACGACCACGCCGTTCTGGAGCACCGTGACGGTGGCGAAGTACTGCTCCGGGGCGATGCTCGCCGTCGTCGTGAGCACGGCGGTCCCGCGCAGTGCGGTTCCGCTCGGCGTGGCGGGCAGGGGGTCGACGGCGAGCGACAGCACCGCGTTCGGCGTCGGGGGCGTCGCGGGTTGCCCGCACCGGGGCGACCACGACCGGGAGGCGAGCGTGACCGCGGGGGTGGGGCTCGCCGTCGGACCCGGCATGGGCGTGGTCGGCCGGGGCGATGCGGTGGGTGTCGTCGGCGCGGGCTCGACCGGCGCACCGGGGGAGGGTGCGGCGCTGGCCTCCGGGGCCGACGACGACGCCGGCGCGCCCGGCGCGGGCCGGGAACCGCCGGCGACGGGCCGCCGCGTGGGCGATGCGCTCGGCGAGGGCGCGGAGGACGCACTCGGCGCCGGACCGGGCGCGGCGGCCTCGGTGGCGTCCTGGTCCGAGGCCGGCGGGGTGTACGCGGGGTAGGCCGGCTCCATCACGGCGGGCTCGCTGGGCAGCTCGGCGCTCGAGGTGCACGCGACCAGAGCGCCGGAGGCCGCGACGATGACGATCGCCGCACCGGTCCGGCGCATCAGGGCTGTGCGCATCGTGATCCTCTGGTGCTTCGTGGCCCCCCGGCCGTGCGTCCATGGCACCGGACGGGGACGTGGCGCGTCAAGCCGGCGTCGCGCATCTCACGCTCGACTATGGTTGCCGGACACCCGGTCGTGGAGGATCGGGGGAGACAGCACGCGCTTCGCGTGGTCGTGTCGAGGAGGACACCGCACATGCCCCAGCTGGGAACCTCGAGCCTCGTCATCGTGGCCGTCATCGCACTCGTCGCCGTGGGCGCGCTCCTGCTCGCCGCACGCCTGCGCAGCCAGGTGCTGGAGGCCGACGAGGGATCGACCCGGATGCGCGAGATCGCCGCGGCCATCCAGGAGGGCGCGAGCGCCTACCTCACCCGCCAGCTGCGCACGCTCGCCCTGTTCGCGGCGCTCGTCTTCTGTCTTCTGTTCCTTCTGCCGGGCGACGGCGGGGTGCGCGTGGGCCGCTCGGTCGCCTTCCTCCTCGGCGCGGCGTTCTCCGCCGCGATCGGCTACCTCGGCATGTCGCTGGCGGTGCGCGCGAACCTGCGGGTCGCCGCCTCGGCCGACCGCCCGGGCGGCAAGGAGACCGGCGCCCGGATCGCGTTCCGTACCGGCGGCGTCGTGGGGATGAGCGTGGTCGGCCTCGGGCTGCTCGGCGCGTGCCTCGTGGTGCTCGTGTTCCGCGCCAACGCGCCCGCCGTGCTCGAGGGCTTCGGCTTCGGCGCCGCGCTCCTCGCGATGTTCATGCGGGTCGGCGGCGGCATCTTCACGAAGGCGGCCGACGTCGGCGCCGACCTGGTCGGCAAGGTCGAGCAGGGCATCCCGGAGGACGATCCGCGCAACGCCGCGACCATCGCCGACAACGTCGGGGACAACGTCGGCGACTGCGCCGGGATGGCCGCGGACCTCTTCGAGTCCTACGCCGTGACCCTCGTCGCCGCGCTCATCCTGGGCAAGGCGGCCCTCGGCGAGCAGGGCATGGTGTTCCCGCTCATCGTCACCGCGATCGGCGCGCTCGTCGCCGTCGTCGGCGTCTACCTCACCCGGATGCGCGCGAACGAGAACGGCCTGCGCGCGATCTACCGCGGGTTCGCGCTCTCCGCCGTCGCCGGCGTGGTGCTTGCCGCGATCGCCGCGTTCCTCTACCTGCCCAGCTCGTTCGACGCGCTGCAGGGCACCGCGGACATCGGCGACGTGAGCGGCGACCCGCGGCTCGTCATCGCCGGCGCCGTCGTGATCGGCGTGGTCCTCGCGGGCGTGATCCTGGCGATCACCGGCTACTACACGGGCACGACGACGAGGCCCACCCAGCACGTCGCCGCCACCACCCGGACCGGTGCGGCCACGGTGGTGCTGTCCGGCATCGGCGTCGGGTTCGAGTCGGCCGTCTACACCGCGGGCGTCATCGCGGCCGCGATCTGCGGGGTCTTCCTGCTCGCGAGCGGCTCGATCTGGCTCTCGCTCTTCCTCATCGCGGTGGCCGGCTGCGGCCTGCTGACCACGGTCGGCGTCATCGTCGCGATGGACACGTTCGGGCCGGTGAGCGACAACGCGCAGGGCATCGCCGAGATGTCCGGCGAGGTCAGCGAGAACGGCGCGGCGATCCTCACCGAGCTCGACGCCGTCGGGAACACGACCAAGGCGATCACCAAGGGCATCGCGATCGCGACGGCGGTGCTCGCCGCGACCGCGCTGTTCGGCTCCTACGCCGACGCCGTCAGCCACTCGCTCACGTCGCTCGGCGACAACGTCGCGGACGCCTCCGACGCCCTCGTCGCCTCGATGATGACGTACCAGGTGATCTCGCCGATCACCCTCGTCGGGGTGATCCTCGGGGCGGCGACCGTGTTCCTGTTCTCGGGGCTCGCCGTCGACGCCGTGACGCGTGCCGCCGGCGCGATCGTGCTGGAGGTGCGGCGCCAGTTCCGCACGATGCCGGGCATCATGACCGGCGAGCAGCGGCCCGAGTACGGCCGGGTCGTGGACATCTGCACCCGCGACTCCCTCCGCGAGCTCGCCACGCCGGGCCTGCTCGCGGCGTTCGCGCCGATCGCCGTGGGCTTCGGACTCGGCGTCGGGCCGCTGGCCGGCTTCCTCGCCGGGGCCATCGCGTCGGGCGTGCTCATGGCCGTGTTCCTCGCCAACTCCGGCGGCACGTGGGACAACGCGAAGAAGATCATCGAGGACGGTCAGCACGGCGGGAAGGGCTCGCCCGAGCACGCCGCCGCGGTCATCGGTGACACCGTGGGCGACCCGTTCAAGGACACCGCCGGCCCGGCGATCAACCCGCTCATCAAGGTGATGAACCTCGTCGCGGTGCTCGTCGCGCCGGCCGTGGTGACCATGAGCGCGACGGCGGACGCGAACCACACCCTGCGGGTCGCCGTCGCGGTGGTCGCCGCGCTCATCGCCGGCGGTGCGGTGCTCGCCTCGCGGCTGCGGGCCACGCGCACCGACCGCGCGAACACCGCGGAGGCGGAGAGCGCCGCGGTGCACTGACCGCACCGCCCGCCGAGCGCGCGCCCCCGTTGGCGAGAGGAAGTTGGTCCTCTCGCGAGAGGAAGTCGGTCCTTTCGCGAGAGGAAGTTGGTCCTTTCGCGAGAGGATGTCGGCCGCCTGCGAGGCGGTCTCCGAGCAGCCGCCGGTCAGCCGCCGCTCGGAGCGGCCGACGGCGGGGGAGCCCACCCGAGGTCCCGGTCGGCGTCGCCGTACTCGTCGAGATAGGAGTCCATGTCCTCGCGGGAGATCCGCGGGACCTGGGTCGCGGCCACCGTCACCTCCACGCGCGGCGGCACGCTCACGGGGTCCCCGGTCGTCGGGCTGTCGGTCTCGACCCGGTCGATCGAGCGCACGGTGAGGACGAGCGCGCCGTCCTCGGAGACTCCGCTCGCGCTGCCGACCACGGTGAGCGCGGAGACGCGGCTCGGGGTCGCCGTCGGCTCGGACACCGTGTACCCCAGCTGAGCGACGAGGCGTTCGAGCTCGTCGGTGGCGACGGGATCGGCGTCGATCCAGCCCGAGGCCGCGTACGACACGTCGAACGGTCCGCCGAGGACCGCCTCGTCGAACGACGCCTCACCGTAGGCGTGCCGGACCGTTCCGCCGACGGCGTCGGCCACCGCAGGGACGTCGCGCTCGGCCGCCTCGAGCACCGCGGCGCGGGTGGCGACGAGGTCGTCGAGGGTGTCGCTCGCCGTCGTGCCCGACCGGCAGGACGAGGCGACGAGGGCGGCGACCGCGGCGACCGCGGCCGCGACCGGGCCGCGCCGACCGCGGCGCCGGCGCACGCCGTCGTCGCCGGCGCCGCGTCGCGCGGTCATCCGTCGCCCTCCGCGGCCACGCGATCGGGGTAGGTGTTCGGCGTGCGGTCGTACTCGTGATCCTGAACTCCGGCGTACCAGGGGTCGTACGTGTGGCCGGCCTGCACCACCGCGGCGTCGTTCCCCCCGACGATGAGACCGAGGTTGTACAGCGACTCCGAGCCGGGCTCCCAGTAGCTGGAGTGGGAGTGCATGGACGTGATGAACCCGTCGTCCTGCCACGCGTTGCGGTCGACGTCCTCCGCCTGGAACCGGATGGCGCCGAACGTGTCCTCGGCGACGTCCCGGCCCATGCCCGCGCCGAAGAACGTGCCGCCGTTGACCCAGCCGTCGTCCGCGAGCCGCGCCACCGGGTCCCGGCTCGCGTTGCCGGCCCACACCTGCGCCGGCCCCAGGTCCGAGGCGTGCTCCGCGCTGCCCGCGCCGGGGCTGCCGAGGAACACGAGGTCGTCGACGATGCTGCCCATTCCGTGGTCGGTCGCGGCGTGCGCCATCGTCGTCGACCCGTAGCTGTGGCCGACGACCGTCATGTGGGGCGGGTTGTCCCCCCGCGCGGCCTGGAGCCCGGCGACGTGGTTCGCGAGCAGCTCCCCACCCTCGGTGGCCTTGCCCTCGAAGAGGACGGATCCGGTGTCCCAGTCGCTGGGCGCGTCGTACCCGATCCACGCGATCGCCGCGGTGCTGCCCGCGCCGGAAAGGCGCGCGGACTGGACCATGTTCCCCGCGTCCTCGGCGTACCCGGCCGCGTCCTGAGCGGTGGTGGTCATGCCTGGCACGAGCGTCGTGACGTTGTCGGCGGTGTCGGGGTTCCCGACCGCGATCGCCACCCGACCGTCGTAGTCGAACGCGTCGGGCTGGTAGAGGTGCAGGAACGCGGGCAGGGTCTCGCCGGTGATCGGGTCGACGGTGCTGGCCGCCTCGTCCAGGCCGCGCTGGGCGGCCCGCGCGTTGTCGAGGATGCGCTGCTGCTCGTACGTGATCGTGCCGTTCGCCTCGGCCTGGCCGAGCGCCGTGAGGTCGTTGTCGAGCATGAGGCGGTTGGCCTCGTCGCGCGCGACGGTGGGCAGGCCGTCGGCGGCCCCGATGACGTCGGGGTACGCCGCGATGACGGCGGCCTGCTCGGCCTCGGTGAGGCCGTTCCACCAGGCCGCCGTGTCCTCGGCGGTCCCGCCGGTGCCGGGCGCACCGGGGCGCTGCATGAGCGCGTCGGCCGGATCACCGCCGGCGGTGTTCACGCGCGCGTCGGCCATGGTCGCGTAGGACGTGAGCACCGAGCGCAGCGCCTCGTCGTTCGCCGTCACGCGCGCGAGCATCGCCTCGACGTCGTCCACGTGCGTGGCGTACCAGGTGCGCAGGTCGCTCGCCCGGGACTGGAACTCGGCGATCTGCTCCTGGGTGGCGGGGGTGTGGCCGCCGGTCGCCTCGATGTCCTGGCGCAGGTCGACCAGCGCGGCGCGGTAGGCGTATCGGTCGTCGACCAGCCGCTCGCGCTCGGTCCGGATCGACGTGAGCTCGTCGGCGTACGTGTCGAACGCCAGCGCCGCCGCCCGCAGCGTGAGGGAGGTGGTGCCGGCGTCGGCCGCAACCTCGCGCACCCGGGCGCCGTAGCACTCCGCGGCCTCGCCCTCCCACCCCGACGGCGCGACGTTCGCGCTCGCCGTCGAGTCCAGGTCGTCGAAGACGGCGGAGGCGTCGCGCAGGGATCGGGCGATGTCGTCCACACCCTCGGGGTCGCCCGTGACGACCGGGACGAGGTCGAGGGTCGGGGGGAGGTCGATGACCGTCACTTCTCGCCCTCCAACCACTGCGCGAAGGCGTCCTGCGCCGCGTAGTCGGAGTCGGTGTACGCCTTGGCTGCCTCGTCGAGCCGGTCCGCCATGGAGTCGGCGAGCGTCGACTGGTCGCTCGCGTACTGGGCCCAGGTGGTGAGGAAGGTCGACACCGCGTCCTCGACGCCGTCGCCCACGCCGGTCGCCGAGACGGCTCCCATGGTGGTGGCCCCACCCGCGAGGACGTTCGCCTCCTCGCGCCACGCGTAGCTGGCGGTGTTCACCATGCCGATGTCGACGGAGAACCTATCCACGCGGCTCACCTCGCAGCTCGGCGTCGGTGTCCGCCGCGACGGGCAGCGGCGCCGACGTGACGACGAGCGTGGTGGTGTCCCCGACCGCCGAGAACCGCAGCGTGCGGCCGCGGCCGGTGCCCTCGACCCAGGTGGTGTGGGGCCGGCGGGATGCGCGCACCACGGTGTCCCAGCCCAGCCGCGAGAGCTGGAACGCGATCGTCCGGGCGTCCGGGAGGTCCGGCGGCGTCGTGGCGACGAGGGTCTGCCGTGCGGCGATCAGGCCGCGCGCCGGCGTGATCCACGTGTCCGTGGGCTCGCCGTCGAGCATGAGCGAGCGGGCGGCGACCCGCAGGTGGCGGCCGGCCTGCTCGGCCTCGGCGAGCACCGTGGCGGAGTCGACGGGCGGCGGGGCGGTCGCCTCGTCGCGCCCCTGGCCGTCGGTGCCCGACGGCGCAGCCTCGGGCAGCAGCACGAGCGTCACCTCGGGCTTCAGCTCGCGAAAACGACGCCAGAACGGGTCGGCGGGGAGCCTCCGCGGGGGCTGCGGGGGCGGCGGTCCGTCGGGTTCGGTCATGGCTCCTCCGTCGGCAGGCGAACCTGGCACCCTAGCCCTCGGCGCGTGGCCGCGGCAACAGGTGCGGCCGCGGCGCCGGCGCCCCGGTGGGTCGACGTGCTGGGCAGGGCCGGTCAGGGCCGGTCAGGGCCGGCCCGGGCCGGTCGGCGTCCGTCACGCCAGCGGCAGGGCCCGCACGGGCTCGGTGCGGGGGTCCCGCAGCGGCAGGAACGCGACGAGACCGAGCGCGAGCACGACGACGATCCCGAGGATTCCCGCGCGCTGCGTCCCCCCGATCGCGATCGCCACCGTGAACGCGAACGGCGCGAGGAAGCTGACGGCGCGGCCGGTGGTCGCGTACAGGCCGAAGTTCTCGTTCTCGCGGCCGAGCGGCGTCATCCGAGCGAGCATCGAGCGCGAGGCGGACTGCACCGGTCCCACGCAGAGCGAGATGACCATCGCGCAGATCCAGAAGGCGGTCTTGCCGTCGCTGAGGAAGATCGCGACGCAGCCGACGATGAGGGCCACCAGGCCCGCGACGACCACGAGGCGGGGGCCGAGGCGGTCGTCCACCCGGCCGAGCCCCCACGTGGCGGCACCCGCGACGAGGTTGGCGGCGATCCCGAGGTAGATCACCTCCTGCGAGGTGAACCCGAACGTTCCGCCCGCGATGATGCCGGCGAAGGCGAAGATCGCGCCCAGGCCGTCCCGGAAGATAGCCGAGGCGACGAAGAAGTGCAGCAGCGCGCGGTCGGTGCGCCAGAGGCCGACGATGTGCCGGGCGATGTCGCGGTAGGCGCCGAGAAAGGAGAACCGGTCCCCGCCGTCGGGGTGCGGGGTGTCCGGACCGGCGACGACGAGTGGCAGGCAGAAGACGGCCGTCCAGGCCGCCGAGAACAGCGCGACGGGCTGGAGGTTCGGGGAGTCCTTACCGAGCACGAAGAGGAACAGGCACGCGACGAGCGCCACGAGACCACCCAGGTAGCCCAGGCCCCAGCCCATGCCGGAGATGCGGCCGAACGTGGCGGGGGTCGCGATCTGCAGCAGCATGCCGTTGTAGAACACGCTCGCGATCTCGGACAGCACGCTCGCCACCGCCATCATCACGACGGCGTAGGTGAGGTAGGACGGGTCGGGCGCGGCCCAGAACAGCGACGCCATCGCCGCGGCGAGTGCGAACGTCGAGATGCCCAGGAGACGGCGACGGCGGCCGTACCGGTCGGCGAAGCGGCCCATCACGGGACACAGCAGCGCGATGAGCAGGCCGGCCCAGGTCTGCGCGGAGGAGAACGCGGCGCTGCCGGAGGTCTCGTCGGCGGCGATCCCGCTCGTGATGTAGACGGAGAAGACGAACGTCAGCATCACCGTGTTGAACGTCTGCTGGCCCCAGTCCCACAGGCCCCAGGCGGCGACCACACCCCGGCTGGCGGGTCGCTCGGCGAGCCCCGGCTCGGGGGACGGGTGTCCGCCCGGCGGTACGTGCGGGGGCGGGAGAATGACGCCGTCGTGGTCCACGTCTCGCAGGGTACGGCGCGCCAGGACCGACGAACGCACGCCGGGCGGGCGTGCGACGGAGCGTCATCTGCTGCTCACCGCGAGTTCGCGCGGTCACGACGCGAGCGGGTGCTGGGTGGCGCAGCGCGTGGCACGCCCGGTGCGGCCGGGCCGTGTGCCGGGACGTTCACCGGTCGGCGGCGCGAAGGCGGGCGCGAACGCCAGGAGGTCGGCCGCGCCCGTGCTCGCGCGCAGCCGCTGCAGCACCGCCGCCTCGATCTGCCGGATGCGCTCGCGGGTGACGCCGTAGACGTGGCCGATCTCGTCGAGCGTGCGCGGCTCCCCGCCGTCGAGCCCGACCCGCATCGCGAGCACCCCCGCCTCGCGTTCGGTCAGTCCGCCGAGCAGCGCGACCACCCTGCGCCGCAGCTCCGCGCGATCGAACAGGTCCTCGCACGTCTCGGCGTCGCTGTCGACGACCGCCGCCGATAGCGGCACCCACGCCACGCCGTCGTGATCACGCACGGCCGGGCCGCCGGCCTCGAGCTCGGGGATCAGCGCGTCCAGCGACAGCGGCTCGCGCTCGTGGCGTCGGAGCTCGCGGACCCGAGCGGGCGTGGTGCCGAGCGCGGACGCCAGCTCGCCGTCGCTCGGAACACGTCCGAGGGCGTCCGTCAGCTCGCGGCGCGCGCGGGAGGCGCCGGCGATGTCCTCGACGAGGTGCACGGGGAGCCGGACGGTGCGGGCCTGGTCGGCCATCGCGCGCGTGATGGACTGGCGGATCCACCAGGTCGCGTACGTGGAGAACTTGAAACCCCTGGTGAAGTCGAACTTCTGCACCGCGCGGATGAGCCCCAGGTTGCCCTCCTGGATGAGGTCGAGGAGCGGCATCCCGCGGCCGGTGTACCGCTTGGCCAGCGACACCACCAGGCGCAGGTTCGCCTCGATCAGGTGGTTCCTCGCGCGCCGCCCGTCTGCCGCGACCCACTCCAGCTCACGCCGCTGGCGCCTCGACAGCGCTGCCGCTGTGGTTGCTGCGAGCCGCTCTCGCGCGAACAGGCCGGCCTCGATGCGCTTGGCAAGCTCGACCTCCTGCTCGGCGTGCAGGAGCGGCACGTGCCCGATGCGTCGGAGGTAGTCCTTCACCGCGTCCTGGGTCCCGCCCGCGCGCATCAGTCGCGGCGCCGGCCCGTCGTCCTCCGCGGTCGGGTCCGCCGACCACGCCTGCCTCGACTCGTCCATCTCAGCCACCCCCTGGCTCTTCCGGGCCTCGTCACCCGACTGCCGGGAGCATCGCACCGGGGTCCGACATCGGGCTCTGGCGTACCGTCGGCCCGGTGCCGACCCCGTCGCCCGCGACCACCACAGCGCCGGACCCGCTCGTCGCTCGCCTCGTCTCCGGCGGCCAGACCGGCGTCGACCGTGCCGCGCTCGACGTCGCCGTTCGTCTCGGCCTGCCCTACGGCGGCTGGTGCCCGGCCGGTGGCTGGGCGGAGGACCGCCCGGTCCCGCCCGGGATCCGCGCGGACTATCCCGGGCTGCGCGAGACGCCGTCGGCCGACCCCGAGGAGCGCACCCGCGCGAACGTGCGCGACGGCGATGCCACCCTCGTCCTCGTGCCCGACGGCGGAGCGAGCGCCGGGGACGTCGGCTCGCCCGGGACGCAGCTCACCCTGCACTTCGCGGCCGCGACCGGCCGGCCCGTGCTCGTGTGTCGACTCGACTGTCGGGCGGGAGTCTCCGCCGGCGCCCGGGCGGGTGCCGGGGTCGCCGCTCGGCCCGGTGCGCACGAGCCTGGCGCGGGCGTCACGGGCGCCTCGCCCCACGTCGTCGCACGTGTGCGCGACTGGCTGCGCACCGTCGCAGCAGGACGGCCGGCCGGGGTGGTGCTCAACGTCGCCGGACCGCGTGCGAGCGAGTGGCCAGCCGGCTACGCCCTGGCGCACGGGCTGCTGCTCGCCGTGCTCGGGCCCCGGACGGGTGCCGGTGCCGAGCGGGGCGCCGACGCGGGCACCGGTGCGGGTGCCGACGCAAGCACCGGTGCGGGCACCGGTGCCGAGCCGGGCGCCGACGCAGGCATCGGTGCGGGTGCCGACGCCGACGGCATGATGGGCCCGTGACCACGCCCGACCGCCCCGGCCCCACCCGTCTGCCCGGGCTCCCCGGGGCTCCCACCTCACCCGCCGTGCCGCCCCGCGCGGCGTGGTCGGCCGCCCTCGGGCCCGTGCTGGTGGGCATCCTCGCCACGGGCGCGACGTGGTTCGTCGTGGCCGTCCTCATCTCGGCCGTCCGCCGGGAGGCGGACCTGGACGTCCCGAGCTGGACGGGCGCGGTCGTCGGGCTCGTGCCCGCTGCCGCGGTGTTCGTGCTGCTCACGACCTTCCTGCTGACGCGGCGCGGACTCTCCGCCCGCGTCAGCGATCGCGGCTTCGCCGTGCTGGCCGTGGCGCTCGGCCTGGTCGGCGCGGTCGTCGCCGGCGGGGTGGTGTGGGGTGCGGTCCTGCTCATCGCCCTCGCGCTCGAGCAGGTGGCGCAGGGCGCGATCTATCTCGCCATCCTCGCGGCCATCCCCGCCGCCGTCGCAGCGGTCGCCGGCTTCGCCGTGACGATCCTGCTGGCGTACCGGCGCCGCGCCCGCGGCGAGGTGGTCGCGTGACCGGGTGCTCGCCGTCGGGCACGGCTCTTTCGGTGGCGTCGGCGCCCGAGTCCGGCGCCGCGCGCCGGAGCTCAGCCTGCCTCCTCGAGGGCGCCGCGCACTGCCCAGAGCCGCAGTGCGAGCAGCCGGTCGCCGGCGTGCCCAGGACTTGACCAGTCTGGACCGAGCAGTGCGGCGATCCGGTCGCACCGCTGACGCACGGTGTTGACGTGCAGGTGCAGCTGTGCGGCAGCCGCCCGCAGGTTGCCGGACTCCAGCACGGTGCGGGCCGTTCGGGTGAGCTCGGTGCGGTGCCGGCGGTCGTAGGACAGCAGGGGCCCGACCTGGTGCTCGATCAGTGCGGCGACCACGGCCGGGTCGGTGCCCGCCGCGAGCATGCCCGCCAGGCCGAGCGTCGACGGGTCCGCGCTGGCCGGCACCGTGCCGATCGCGTGCAGCGCCGCCGCCGCACGGTGCGCGACCTCGTGGGCGCGGGCGACGTCGGCGAGACCGCCGGGCGCGAGCGCCCAGCCGACCACGGGGCCAGCCGGGGCGAGAGCGTCCCGCAGCTGCGCGGCGAACCGAGCGGGGTCGGTCACCTGCGCGATCACGCACTGGGCCCCGCGGTGCGCCGCGACCAGCACCGCCGCCGACGTTGCGGCGGACTCCGCGACGGACCCCGCCACGGACTCCGCCACGGCGGGGACGCCGGGAACGGGGCGGTCCCGCGTGGTGACGACGTACACCGCGATCGTGCCGCGCCGGGCGAACCCCACCGCGGCCAGCCTGGCGCGCAGGTCGGCGGTGATGCGCTCGGCGTGCACCAGCTCGTCGACCAGGTCGGTGCGGGTGCGCTGCTCGGCGTCGACGAGTCGGCGCTGCACCTCGACCGCTGCGGCGACCACGGGCCCGGCGCGCGCGAGCAGGCGCCGCGACCGCTCGTCGAGCACGTCGGTGCCGGTGTGCACCAGCACGGTCGCGAGGTGCTGGTCCCCTCGGCAGCACGCGAGCACGGTGCCGGGCGTGCCGGGGGCGCCGTCGTCGGTCCCGGTCCGGACCGCCTCGTGCGTGTGGCGTGAGGCGGCCACGGCCGTCCGGTAGGCGTCCTGGGCGGCGGCCGGGGCGTCGGAGGAGGGGAGCGGCTCGTCGGGTCCGTGGAGCTCGACGGGGCGGGCGAGCCACTCCCCGAGGAGGTCGAGCACGGCGTGCGGGCCGTCGGGGACCCGAAGCACGAGGTCGTCCTCGTCGTGGTCCAGGTCGGAGCTGCCGGGCTCACGCAGCTGCTCCAGCGCGATCGCGGCCTGCTCGGCCAGCCGGCGCAGCGCCGTCGTCTGCCGCCGGCTGAACCGCGTCGGGCTGCGGTGGGCCACGAGCAGCGCGGCGACCACCCGGCCGCGAGCCCGCACGGGGCAGCCGTGGATGGCGCGGACCTGCTCGTCCGCCACGATCGCATCGATCCGGTCCAGGTGGTTCATGGCGGGGTCGGCGAGGTAGTCCGTGGTCTGCACGTCGGTGCCTCCGGCGGCGACGGCGCCGAGCACCCCGGTGCCGAGCGGCATCCGGATCGTGCGGTAGGCCTCGGTGCGCACGCCGTCGGTGATCTCGATGTGGGTCTCGCCCGCTGCGAGGTCGTTGAGGCTGAGGTAAGCGAGGTCGGAGCCGAGCAGGAGCCGCGTGCGGCGCACGAGTGCCTGCAGCACGAGGCGCGGGTCCCGCAGCTCGACGAGGTCGACGGCGCACTCGGCGAGCGCCGCGAGAAGTCGCGCTGGGGAGGGGTCGGGCAGAAGGTAGGGCACGTCGTCGGGCACGTCACGACGGTAGCGCCGGGTGTGTCCTTCGGACATCGGCAAGGCCGATCTGTGGACGCTCGGTCCATTGGCCGGGCGCCCGGGAGCGGGAGACGCTGGCCGTAGGGCAACGACGCCCCTCACCGAACCGAAGGAGCCGACGGTGACCGAGATGAAGGTGCACGTGCTGTCCACGGGCGTCATGGAGACCGACCTCACGTGGCTGCTGCTCAAGGGCGGGCGCACGATCCGCGACCGCTCGCACAAGAACGATCCTGTGCCGTGGGGCGACTGCCCCACCCATGCCGTGCTCATCGAGCACCCCGAGGGCCGCGTCCTGTGGGACACCGGCGTGCCGCGCGACTGGGAGACCCGATGGGCGCCGACCGGGTTCCAGGAGTTCTTCCCGGTGCGCGAGCCGATCGACGGCCCGGGCTACCTCGACTCCTCACTCGCCGAGCTCGAGCTGACACCGGACGACATCGACGTCCTCGTGCTCTCCCACCTCCACTTCGACCACGCCGCGAACGCCGCGATGTTCCCGAAGGCGCGGATCCTCGCCAACCGCAAGGAGATCGAGGGCGCGATGGCCATCGAGGGCGTGTCGAAGGGCGCTCATCTCAAGAGCGACTACGAGCACCTCGCGCTCGAAGCGCTCGACGGCGACGCCGAGATCGTCCCGGGCGTCAGCGTCATCGAGACCCCGGGGCACACCTGGGGCACGATGTCGCTACGGCTGGACCTCGAGGACGACGGGACGAAGATCTTCACCTCCGACGCGGTCTACCTCGCGGACTCCTGGGGGCCGCCCGCCGTGGGTGCGGCGATCGTGTGGGACAACCTCGCGTGGCTCGAGTCCGTGGAGAAGCTCCGCCGGATCGCGCAGGAGACGGACGCCGAGGTCATCTTCGGTCACGACGCCGAGCAGCGCGAGACGCTCCGCCTCGCCCCGCACGGGCACTACAGCTGAGGGGCGCGCGGCGATGATCCTGTACGACTTCACGTGCGCCGAGGGGCACGTCTTCGAAGCAGGGCTGGCCTCCTCCGGCTCGCCGGCACCGACGTGCCGGTGCGGCGCCGAGAGTCGGCGACGGCCCTCACGCGTCAACACCACGGGTGCCTCCGCGGGCACCCCGCGCGAGCAGATGCCGCGGAGCTGGCGGTCCGTCGCGGGCGGGCACCCCGACGCCGTGGCGTACTGGCACCGGGAGGCCTCACGTCGGCAGAAGCTCGAGGAGCGCCACCCCGAGCTTGCCGGAGACCGGCGTCCCGTGCTCGCGCACGAGGGCATCTTCGCCGGGAGGCCGCTGCGGGCCGGGGACGACGTCGCGGCGGCGATCGCCGAGGTGCGAGGAGCCGCGGGCGCGGGTGGCGCGGGAGCGGTGGACGCGTCGGCGCCGGACTTCCCACCTGTGTCCCGCCCGGCCGCCGCCCGCCCAACCGTGCCCGTCACCACCCCACCCCGCCCAACCGTGCCCCGCCCGACCGCGCCCGTCCGCTCGACGAGGGGAACGCCGTCGTGACCCGGGAGAGCGTCTTCACGTGGGGTGCCGCGCCGCTGAAGGTGGGTGCGGGCGCCGTCGACGAGATCGGGTTCGACGTCGCGCAGTACGGCGTGTCCCGGGTGCTCGTCCTCACCGACCCGAGGGTGGCCGAGACCGGCGTGCCGCACCGCGTGGTGGAGTCCCTCGCCCGGTACGGGGTCGAGGCCCGGGTCTACGACGGCGTGCACGTCGAGCCGACGGACGCCTCGATGGAGGACGCGATCGCCTACGCGGCGCAGGAGGGTCCGTGGGACGCGTTCGTCGCCGTCGGCGGCGGGTCCACGATCGACACCGCCAAGGCCGTCAACCTGCTCACCACCTACCCGGGCGAGCTGATGGACTACCTCAACGCCCCGATCGGTCGGGCACAGGTCCCGCCCGGGCCGCTGCAGCCGCTGTTCGCGGTGCCGACGACGGCCGGGACGGGTGCGGAGTCCACGAACGTCTGCATCATGGACGTGCTCTCGCTCAAGGTGAAGACGGGCATCAGCCACTGGCGGATGCGTCCGACGATGGCGATCGTGGACCCTTCGGTCACCCTCACCCTGCCGGCGAACGTCACGGCCTCGGCCGGGATGGACATCCTGTGCCACGCGGCCGAGTCCTACACCGCGCGGTGGTACGAGGACTTCGAGCGCAAGACGCCCGAGCAGCGCGTCACGTACTGCGGCTCGAACCCCGTCTCCGACATGTGGGCCGAGAAGGCCCTGGGGCTGCTCGCGTCCTCGTTCCGACGTGCCGTGCGTGCGGGCGACGCCGCGGCGCGCGCCGACATGATGCTCGCGGCGACGTTCGCGGGGATGGGGTTCGGCAACGCGGGCGTGCACATCCCGCACGCCAACGGCTACCCGATCGCGGGGATGGTCAAGGACTACCACCCGGCCGGGTACCCGCAGGAGGAGCCGATGGTGCCGCACGGCATCTCCGTCTCGCTCACCGCCCCCGAGGCGTTCCGGTTCACGTTCGAGGGTGCGCCGGAGCGCCACCTCACGGTGGCGCGACTGCTCGCACCCGACGCCTCGCCCACGCCCGACCCGCGGGAGCAGCTGCCGGCGGCGCTGATCGACCTGATGCGCGACATCGGCATCCCGAACGGGATCGGCGGCGTGGGCTACACCGAGGCCGACGTGCCCGACCTCGTCCCCGGCACCATGAAGCAGCAGCGGCTGCTGTCCACCTGCTCACGTGTTCCGACCGAGGAGGACGTCGCCGGGATCCTCACCCGGTCGATCCAGAACTGGTGAGCGTCGCCGCTGCCCGGGGCCCGTCGGCGACGGCGGGTCCCGGCGCGGCGGCGGCCCCTACCCTGGAGCGGTGACCCTGGCCGAGGCCCCGCTGGCCGATCCGTCGTTGATGTCCGCGCTGCACGAGGATCTCGAGGCGTCCGGCTGGACGGTCGACGGCGTGCGGGAGCTCCTCGGTCCCGTCGCCGCCGACGCGCTCGACCGCGAGCAGGCCGTGCCCGCGCTGCTCGCCACCGCACCCGACACGCCCGCCGGCCGCGAGAGAGCCGCCGCCCTGCTGCGCCTGTTCCAGCTCGGACGGCGCGTGCCCCGGGCCGCCCTCGACCGTGCGCTGCCGCGCCTGGGGAGCCGCGGCCTGGTCGCGCTCGGCCTGGCCACCGCGGCGGGCGAGGACGCGAGCGACGAGGTGCGCTCCGCCGTCGAGCTCGCGCCGTACGCCGCGGTCGACGCCGAGGGTGCGCTGGACTGGTGGCTCGCCTCGGACCCGACGGAGGTCGCGCGGGCGGGCGCCGGGCACAGTGGCGCGCTGCCCGCGGAGCACGTGCTCGGCGTCGGCGGGGCGTCGCGGACCCTCGCCCAGATCACGGTGCGCTCGCCGCGGGAGGCGGTGCTCGACGTCGGGACCGGGTGCGGGATCCAGGCGCTGCACGCGACGCGGCACGCGTCGCGCGTGGTCGGGACCGACATCGACGCGCGGGCGCTCGCGTTCGCGCGGTTCAACGCGGCCCTGAACACGCCGGACGCGGTGGTGGAGCTGCGGCGGGGGTCGATGCTCGAGCCGGTCGCGGGCGAGCGGTTCGACCTCGTGGTGAGCAACCCGCCGTTCGTCATCACGCCGCGCGGGTCGGGGCTGACGGAGTTCACCTACCGCGACGGCGGCGCGGCCGGCGACGACCTCGTGCGTGACCTCGTGCGCAGCGTGGGCGACCTGCTCGCGCCAGGCGGAGTGGCGCAGCTGCTCGGGAACTGGGAGCACCGGCGCGGCGAGGCGTGGGACGAGCGGGTGCGCTCGTGGGTGGCCGGGCTGGGGCTGGACGCGTGGGTGGTGCAGCGGGAGGTGCAGGACCCGGCGGAGTACGCCGAGCTGTGGCTGCGCGACGGCGGACAGACGCCCGAGCGGTCGGGCGACGCCTACGCGCGGGCGTACGAGGCGTGGCTCGCGGACCTCGCGTCGCGGGACGTGGAGGGGGTCGGGTTCGGGTTCGTGACGCTGCGGCGACCCCGAGCTGGCGCTGGTGCTGACCCGGGGGCAGGACCGGGGCTCGCGCCGTGGGTTCGCGTCGAGGAGGTCACCGGCACGGTGCACCAGCCGCTCGGCGGAGCGATCGCGGACGTGCTCGCGGCGGTCGACGCTGTCCGGGGGCTGAGCGACGCGGAGCTGCTCGCGCGCGCGTGGGTGGTGGCCGGGGACGTCACCGAGGAGCGCTTCCACACGCCGGGGGAGGGCTCGCCGTCGGTCATCCTCCTGCGCTCCGGTGGCGGGTTCTCGCGGGCGGTGCGCGCCGACACCGCGCTCGCGGCGTTCGTCGGGGCGAGCGACGGCGAGCTCACCGGTGCGCAGATCGTCGCGGCGCTCGCCGCGCTGCTCGAGGCGCCGGCGGACGCGCTCGCGGCCGAGCTCGCGCCGCAGGTGCGGGGGCTCGTCGTCGACGGGCTGCTGCTGCCGCCCGGCGTCTGACCCGGTTCGCTGGCTCCGTTCGCCGGCTCTGTTCGTTGGCCCCGCCGCGCCCCAGGCGTCCGCGAGGTACTTTCCGTCCTTTCGCGAGAGGATCTCCGTCCTTTCGCGAGAGGAAGTTGGTCCTTTCGCGAGGTGCTTTCTGTCCTTTCGCGAGAGGATCCTTGCGCTCGCGAGGTGATGCTCGCCGACGTGCTCGCGTTCACCACCGCCGCGGCCGCACCTGGACCTTGAGCGTCTCGCCGAGCTCGCGCTCGAACGAGTCGTCGGTGCCGAAGATGCGCTCATACCGCGCGACGGCGAACGTCCAGTAGAGCTGCTCCGTCACCTCCTCGCGCCGCGCGCGATCGTGCTCGACGTCGGGGTCGGCGGTGTGGTGCTCGCGACCGTCGTACTCCGCGGCGGCGCGCTTCTCGGGCCACGCAGCGTCGAGGTACTTCCACCGCCCGTCGCGCAGGACCACCTCGTGCTGCAGGGTCGGGCGCGGGAGGCCGGCGTCCATGATGCGGCAGCGCATCCAGGACTCGCCGTGCTTCTGGGCGGCCGCGTCGATCCGCGGCGCGAGCTCCTGTGCCTGAAGCGTGCCGGGAAGGCGGCGGAAGGTCGCGACGAGCTCGCCGACCTCGTCGACGGCGACGACCCTCGCGCGGACCATCGCGTCCGCGGCGGCCAGGGCGTGGGGCCGCCACGCGAGTCTGAGCAGATCCCCGGCCGTGCGGAGCGGTGACGTCATGCGCAACCCGAGGATCTCCACGGTGTCCGCGTCGGGCACCGTGGACTGGCGCACGATCGCTCGGCTGTTCACGGGTCGCGCGCGGCCGTGCGGCACGACGATCATCGGGCGGTCGTCGTGCAGCATGTGCGGCGGGCGGGTGTCGACGCCGTAGCCCCACGCGGCGGTGTGGTCGGCCACCAGAGCATGTGGCGGGACGACCTGCGCGAGCGCTCGGAGGCGCAGCTCGGGAGTGTCGGGCGCGCGACCGTCCACCGCCACCCCGGTGAAGACGCGCCGCAGCTCGCCGCTGCGGAGCGCGTGCCGGATCTGGAAGGGGCGCAGTCCCACGTCGCAGGCGGTCTCAAGGCGGAACGGGTGTCCGTCGTTGACGAGTCCCATGGTCGAGGATCTCGCGGCGAGGGCGCTGCCGGCCGATTGCGCGAGAAACCTGTGGAAAGACCTGTGGACGACGGCGAGCGCGCCGCGGTCGGTCGGCTCGCCGTCGGGCGCGGGTCGCCTACGGCGGGCGACGGACTTCCTCTCGCGAAAGGACGGACTTCCTCTCGCGAAAGGACGGACTTCCTCTCGCGAAAGGACGGGAACTACCTCGCGAACGCCTCGACCGGCGGGCAGGAGCACACCAGATTCCGGTCGCCGTACGCCTGGTCGATCCGGCGCACCGGCGGCCAGTACTTGCGCCGCAGCGCCTCGCCCGACGTCCCCGCCGGGTACACCGCCACCTCGCGCGAGTACGGGTGTTCCCACTCGCCCACGAGCGCGGACGCGGCCGTGTGCGGCGCGTTGACCAGCGGGTTGTCCCCGGCGGGCCAGGTCCCGGCCGCCACGGCGTCCGCCTCGGCCCGGATCGCCAGCATCGCGTCCACGAACCGCTCGAGCTCGGCGAGGTCCTCCGACTCCGTCGGCTCCACCATGAGCGTGCCCGCCACGGGGAAGGACATCGTCGGCGCGTGGAAGCCGTAGTCCACGAGCCGCTTCGCGACGTCGTCGACCGTCACCCCCGTCGCGGCCTTGAGCGGGCGCAGGTCGAGGATGCACTCGTGCGCGACCCGCCCGGCCTCGCCCGCGTACAGCACGGGGTAGGCCGACTCGAGCCGGGCAGCCACGTAGTTCGCCGCGAGCACGGCGGCGGCCGTCGCCGAGGTCAGCCCGTCGGCGCCCATCATCCGCACGTACGCCCACGTGATCGGGAGGATCGACGCCGAGCCCTGCGGCGCGGCCGACACCGGGTTCGCGAGCGGGTCGTCGCCCACGAGCACGCCGCCGCGACCCGGCAGGAACTCCGCCAGGTGCGCCTTCGCGGCCACCGGTCCGACGCCCGGCCCGCCCCCGCCGTGCGGGATGCAGAACGTCTTGTGCAGGTTCAGGTGCGACACGTCACCGCCGAGGTCGCCGAACCGCCCGTACCCGACGAGCGCGTTGAGGTTGGCGCCGTCGATGTAGACCTGGCCGCCGGCGTCGTGCACCGCGTCCGTGATCGTGCGGACCTCGTGCTCGTAGACCCCGTGCGTCGAGGGGTACGTGATCATGAGCGCCGACAGCGCGTCGCGGTGCTCGGCGATCTTCGCGCGCAGGTCCGCCACGTCGACGTTGCCCGCCTCGTCGCACGCCACGACGACCACGCGCATCCCCGCGAGCACCGCCGACGCGGCGTTGGTGCCGTGCGCGGAGGCGGGGATGAGGCACACCTCGCGGCCCAGGTCCCCGCGCGAGCGGTGGTACCCGCGGATCGCGAGCAGCCCGGCGAGCTCCCCCTGGGACCCGGCGTTGGGCTGCAGCGACACGGCGTCGTACCCCGTGACGGCCGCGAGCCAGCCCTCGACGTCGCCGATCAGCGTGCGGTACCCGGCGGCGTCCTCCTCGGGAGCGAACGGGTGCAGCGTCGCGAGCTCGGGCCACGTGACCGCCGCCATCTCGGTGGCCGCGTTGAGCTTCATCGTGCACGAGCCGAGCGGGATCATGCCGCGGTCCAGCGCGTAGTCGGCGTCGGCGAGGCGCTTGAGGTAGCGCATCATCGCCGTCTCGGAGCGGTAGGCGTGGAACGTGGGGTGCGTGAGGTACGCCGTCGTGCGCGCGAGCGACGGCGGCAGGTCGCCCGGGTAGGACGCGCTCACCTGCGGGCGGGGGTGCTCTGCGTCAAAGCCGTACTCCTGCGTGTCCTGACCTGCGACGAGCAGCGCGATCCCGACCGCGTCGAGCAGCTCGACCGTCTCGTCCACCGCGAGGTGCAGCATCTCGTCGTCGACCACCCACGGGGTGTAGCCCGCGGCGCGCAGCCGCTCGTACGCGGCCGCGGCGTCCAGGCCGGTCACGCGCACCGTGTCGAAGAACGCCTCGTGCTGCACGGTGAGCCCGTGCCGGCGCAGCTGAGACGCGAGCGTCGTTGCCGCCGCGTGCACCCGCAGGGCGATCGCGCGCAGGCCCTCGGGCCCGTGGTAGACCGCGTACATCGAGGCCATCACGGCGAGCAGCACCTGCGCGGTGCAGATGTTGCTCGTCGCCTTCTCGCGGCGGATGTGCTGCTCGCGGGTCTGCAGCGCGAGGCGGTAGGCGGGCGCGCCGTCGGCGTCCTTCGACACCCCGACGAGCCGCCCCGGCAGCTGCCGCTCCAGGCCCTGGCGCACGGCCAGGTACCCGGCGTGCGGCCCGCCGTAGCCCATCGGCACGCCGAACCGCTGCGTCGTCCCGACGGCGATGTCCGCCCCCAGCTCACCCGGCGCCTTGAGCACGGTGAGCGCGAGCAGGTCGGCACCCACGACGGCGATCCCGCCCGCCGCCTTGACCGCCGCGATCACCTCGCTCGGGTCCCAGACGCGCCCGGAGGCGCCCGGGTACTGAACGAAGCAGCCGAACACGTCGAGGTCGGTGTCGATCGGGGGAGCGGCGGGGTCGGTGCCGTACGCCGAGTAGCGCAGCGTGATCCCGACCGCCTCCGCGCGGTGCTCCAGCAGCCGCTTCGTCTGCGGGAGGGTGTCCCGGTCCACGAGGAACACGGGGTTCCTGACCTTCGACGCGCGCCGCGCGAGCAGCATCGCCTCGACCACGGCCGTGCCCTCGTCGAGCATCGAGGAGTTCGCGATGTCGAGTGCGGTGAGGTCCTCGACCATCGTCTGGAAGTTGAGCAGCGCCTCGAGTCGACCCTGGCTGATCTCCGGCTGGTACGGCGTGTACGCGGTGTACCAGGACGGGTTCTCCAGCACGTTGCGCTGGATCACGCTCGGCGTGTGCGTACCGAAGTAGCCCAGCCCGATGAGCGAGCGGGTCACGGTGTTGCGCCCGGCGATCTCGCGCAGCTCGGCCAGCGCCTCGGCCTCGGACGCGGGCTCCGGCAGCGCTCGCGCGAACGCGCGTCCGTCGTTCGAGCCGGCGACGGCGGGCGGCACCGCCGCGTCCATCAGCGCGGCCAGGCTGGGGTAGCCGACCGCCGTGAGCATGAGGGCCTGGTCGGCGGCGGTCGTGCCGACGTGGCGGTCGACGAACGTGTGCTCGCGGGGGGTGGTCACGCTCAGGACTCCTTGCTGCGACGGTAGAAGGGGAGCTCGACGACGGTCGCCGGGATCGCGGTGCCGCGCACGTCGACGGCGAGCACGGTGCCGGGGGCGGACAGGTCGGGCCGCACGTACGCCATCGCGATCGGGTGCCCGAGGGTGGGGGAGAGGACGCCCGAGGTGACGACGCCGACGTCGGTGCCCTCGCCGTCGAGCACGCGGTAGTCGGCGCGGCCGGCGCGGCGACCCGGCAGCGTGAGGCCGACGAGGACGGGCGCGTCCGCGGCCGGTCCGGCCTCGACGCCGGCCTTGCCGACGAAGTCGTCCTTCGCCGTCGCGACCACGCGCCCCAGCCCGGCCTGCACGGGGAGGGTGTCGAGCGTGAGCTCGTGCCCGTACAGCGGCATGCCCGCCTCGAGGCGCAGCGTGTCGCGCGCCGCGAGACCCGCGGGCACGATGCCGTGCGCCTGCCCGACGGCGAGCAGCGCCTCCCACAGGTCGCCCGCCTGAAGCGGGGCGATCGACAGCTCGAAGCCGTCCTCGCCCGTGTACCCCGTGCGCGACAGCGTGACCGGGGCGTCGCGGAAGGTGGCGGGCACGGTGCGGTAGTAGCGGAGCGTGTCGAGGGTGATCTCGGTGCCGTCGGGGGCGAGGGCGTGGCCGGGGTTGACCACGAGGTCGCCGGCGGCCGCGAGGCCGTGCAGGACGGCGACGGCGTGCGGGCCCTGGACGGCGACGAGGGCGCGGTGGGTGTCCGCGATCGTGACGGCGCCGGTGTCGCCGGGGGCCGAGTCGTCCGCACCGGATCGCGTCAGGAGGCGCTCCTGCAGCGCGGCGAGCACCGGATCGCGGTTCGCGGCGTTGGCGACGACCAGGAACTCGGTCGGCGGCGCGGGCTCGGCGGCTCCGTGGGTGGCGGGGTCGGTCGCGGCCTCGGTGGCCTGGCCGGTCCCGGCGTCGCTCGGCGGCGTCCCGGCGTCGGCCGGCAGGTGCGTGTTCGTGACGATGAGGTCGTCGATGATGCCGCCGGAGTCCGCGAGGATCATCGTGTAGCGCGACTGCAGCGGCGCCAGCGTGCTGATCCGGCCGGCGAGCGCGTGGTCGAGGAACGCCGCGGCGTCGGGGCCGGTCACGGTGATCTGCGCCATGTGGGAGATGTCGAACAGGCCGACGGCGGTGCGCACGGCGGTGTGCTCGGCGACGTCGGAGGTGTACTTCACCGGCATCGACCAGCCCGCGAAACCGACCATGGTGGCCCCGAGCGCGACGTGCGCGTCGTGCAGCGGGGTGCGGTGGAGGTCGGGCTGGTCGGCGGACTGGTCGGGCGACATGCGGAGTCCTCTCGTGGTGCCTGGCGGCGGGACTCCCCCTCTGCCATGGGTGCATGAGAGATTCGCCGCGGGTCGGGTGGAGCGGCTTTCACCGTGGGCGAGCGCGACGCCGACCGTTCGCGCGGTTCGGCGGGGCGCTGCTTTCCGCCAGTGGCCTCGCCGCGCGGTGCTGGGACCTGAGAGGTTGGCGGGGAGCTTGCTCCTACGGTGCCGGCGGCGCTCGGCCGGGGTGCTCCCGACCGCCTGCGTCACCGGGCTCTCCCGCGCGGCGATGTGGCCCGATGTTCGGTTGTGGCGACGCCGCTGGCGGCGTCCGGGTCAGCCTACCGGGCGTGCGTCGCGGCCGGGCCGGGCGCACGTCTTCTGCGCCCGACTTCCGCGCCCGCGTCAGGCGGCTCGTCTTGCGGCGCGCGCTTCTGCGGACGACTAGTGCGCATCTGCGGACGAGTGCCGCGCGATGCTGGCCAGGGCGCGACGCGCGGGCGCCTGACGTGCGGCGATGCGCAGAGGGGCCCGATGGGCAGCCGCTGATGGCGCAGTCGTCCGCAGGTGCGTGGGGGCGTCCGCGCGTGCGCCGCAATCGGCTCCACTCACCGCCGGCCTCCGCGGACCGCTCGCGCAAGTCGGCGTCGGCCGGCGTTCGTCAGGGCCCGGATCCGTGGTGTGCGTCACACGCAGTTTCCCCCGCGAACGGCGAGTCGCCACGTCGCCGCAGGTGGGACGGCGTTCGTGGGTCGAGAGCCCCTCCGGGTGTCCGGGGGCGCAGGTGCACCTTACTTAGGCAAGCCTCGCCTGGTCATGGGCGCCCTGCCGCGCCCGGACGACCCCGACGAAAGGTTCCCCCTTCGTGACTGCCCCGACCCTGCGCCGTCGTGCGCTCGTCACCCTGACCGGTGTCGCTGCCGCCGCGCTCGCCCTCACGGCCTGCTCCTCCGACCCGGCCGACGCCGATGCCACGGCGAGCGGCGACCCCGCCGCCACCGCGGACGCCACCGACGCCGCGGCCACCGACGACGCCGAGACCGGCACCTGGCCCCGCACCATCACGCACGAGGCCGGCGACACCGAGGTTCCCGAGGAGCCGCTGACCATCGTCTCCACCTCGATCACGCTCACCGGCACACTGCTGGCCATCGACGCGCCGGTGGTCGCGAGCGCCGCGACCAGCGTCAGCGACATCACCGACGACCAGGGCTTCTTCAGCCAGTGGGCCGACGTCGCCACCGAGCGCGGCGTCGAGGTGCTCTACCCCGACCTCGAGCTGGACCTCGAGGCTATCGAGGCGCTCGAGCCCGACCTGATCGTCGGCTCGACCGTGGGCGCCGACGCGACGGTCGACTCCTACGACCAGCTCTCCGCGATCGCCCCGACGATCCTGCTCGACTACGGCTCCTCCAGCTGGGAGGACCTCGCGGCCACGCTCGGCGAGGTGACCGGTCATGAGGCCGACGCGACCGCCGTCGTGGAGGAGTTCGACGCGCTGCTTGCCGACACCGCCGACGCCATCACGCTGCCCGAGCAGCCCGTGACGGCGCTGTCCTACAACGGCCCCGACGGCGCGCGCGTCTTCACGGCCACGAGCCCGCAGGCGCGGATCCTGACCGGCCTGGGCTTCGAGCTGGCCGAGCCGCCGCTCGAGCTCGCGTCCGCGGAGCGCTCCGACGTCGTCGACTTCACCGCCGAGAACCTCCCGACCGTGCTCGCCGACTCCCAGGTGGCCTTCCTCGTGTCGGCCACCGACGAGGACGTGGCCACGTTCACGGCCGACCCGCTGCTCGCCAACGCGCCGTCGGTGACCTCCGGCAACGTGGTGGCCCTCGGCCTGACCTCGTTCCGGATCGACTACTACTCCGGGACCGACCTGGTCGAGCTGCTCGCGCAGACGTACGGCGGCTGACCGTTCGGTGACGTCAGCCGCACCACCGCAGGCACCCGGACCGGGGTCCGCTCCCACGAGCGGGCCCCGGTCCGGCGTGCGCGTGCGCCTGCACTCCGGCACCGCGACTCGGCGCCGCTTCGTGCTGCTCGTGACCGGCGCGCTCGCGGTGCTCGCGGTGGTCGGGGTGCTCGGCCTCGGCATCGGCTCGCACCCCGTCCCGCCCGCCGACGTTCTCGACGCACTCCTGCACTACGACCCCACGAACAACGACCACCTGCTCGTCGTCGCCTCGCGGCTGCCGCGCGCGGTGCTCGGCGTCGTCGTGGGGGCCGCGCTCGGCCTCGCGGGTGCCCTGATGCAGGCGGTCACCCGCAACCCCCTGGCCGACCCCGGCCTGCTGGGGGTGAACGCGGGGGCCGCGTTCGCCGTCGTGCTCGCGATCGCCTACCTCGGCGTGGTCGACGTGGGCGGGTACCTCCCCTTCGCCTTCGCCGGCGCGGCCGTGGCCGCGGTCGGCGTCTACGCGCTCGGCTCGGCGCACCGCAGCCAGGCGACCCCCGCGCGGATGGCGCTCGCGGGCGCGGCGGTCGCGATCGTGATCGGCGCGATGACCAGCGCCGTGCTCATGAGCCACCAGAGCGCGTTCAACCGGTTCCGCTACTGGGCCGTCGGGTCGCTGCAGGGCCGCGGGCTCGACGTCGTGGCCGTGATCGCGCCCTTCGTGCTGGTCGGCGTCGTGCTGGCGCTCGTGCTCGCGCGGCCGCTCAACGCCGTCGCGCTCGGCGAGGACGCCTCGCGCTCGCTCGGGGTGAACCCGGTCCTCACGCGCGGCGGGTCCGCGCTCGCCGTCGTGCTGCTCGCCGGCGCGGCCACCGCGGCCGCCGGCCCGATCGGCTTCGTGGGCCTCGCGGCGCCGCACATCGTGCGCGGCGTCGTCGGCCCCGACCAGCGCCTCGTCCTGCCCGCGACGCTCGTCGTCGCGCCCGCGTTCCTGCTCACCGCCGACGTGCTCGGCCGGTGGCTCATCGCGCCCGGCGAGCTGCAGACCGGCATCGCCGCCGCGGTCCTGGGCGGTCCGCTGTTCGTCGCGCTCGTCCGCTCGCGCCGGATGGCGTCGCTGTGACCTCGCGGGGCGCGGCCGAGATGCACGACGGCGAGCGCCGGTTCGGTCTCGTCCGTGACCCTCTCCTGCGGGGTCGGGTCCTGCGGGCCGGGCCGGTGTCCATGCGGGTGGACCCGCGGGTGCTCGCCGTGGGCGGGGTGCTCGCGCTGGTCGCGCTCGCCGTCGGGGTCGTCACGCTGCTGACCGGCACCCTGGAGATCTCGTTCGCCGACGTCGTGGCGGCGCTCGGCGGGCAGGGCGAGGAGCGGGTGGTGCGCACGGTGCAGGGCCGCCGGCTGCCGCGGCTGCTCACCGCGCTGCTCGTCGGCGGCAGCCTCGGCGTGGCCGGCGCGGTGTTCCAGTCGATCTCGCGCAACGCGCTCGGCTCGCCCGACATCATCGGCTTCACCACGGGCGCGGCCGCAGGCGCCGTCGTGCAGATCGTGCTGTTCGGCGGCGGGGTCGTGGAGACGGCGCTCGCCGCGATCGCCGGCGGCGTGCTCACCGCGCTCGTCGTCTACGCGCTCGCGCGCAAGGATGGCATCAGCGGCGGGCTGCGGCTCGTGCTCGTCGGGATCGGGGTCGGCGCCATCCTCGCGGCACTCATCTCTTTCCTCATGGTGCGCGCCGACATCACCGACGCCGAGTCCGTCCAGCGCTGGGAGGCCGGGTCGCTCGTGGGGCGCGGCTGGCCGCACGCGGTGAGCGTCGCCGTCGCCGTCGCGATCCTGCTGCCCGCGCTCATGGCGCTGCGGCGCGCGGTCACGTACCTCGAGATGGGCGACGACGCCGCGCACGCCCTCGGCATCCCCGTGGAGCGGTACCGCTTCGCGGCGCTCGTGCTCGCCGTCGCGCTCACCGCGGTGGCCGTGGCCGCGACCGGACCGATCGCGTTCGTCGCGCTCGCGGCGCCGCAGGTGGTCGCGCGCCTCACCCGGCGTGGCGGGGTGCTGCTGCTGCCGTCGTTCCTCATGGGCGCGACGCTGCTCGCGGCCGCCGACCTGCTCAGCCAGCGACTCGACGTCGGGCTCCGCACCCCCGTGGGCCTCGTGACGTCGGTGCTCGGTGGGCTCTACCTGATCTGGCTGCTCGCCCGGCGGGCGTGAGGACCGTGAGAGGACTTCGATGACCCTGTCGACAACACCACCGACCGACGCGCCGACCGGCCCACCCGTCCACACGCTCGCCGCGCGCGACGTGCAGATCGGCTATCCCGGGCGCACCGTGATCAGCGACCTCTCGCTCGACGTGCTCGCGGGGGAGTTCACCGTGATCGTCGGGCCGAACGCGTGCGGCAAGTCCACGCTCCTGCGCGCCCTGGGACGCATGCTCCCGACGGCGCAGGGCCAGGTGATCCTCGACGGCCAGGAGATCTCGCGGTACTCGACGAAGGAGGTCGCGCGGCGCGTCGGGCTGCTGCCGCAGTCGCCCGTGACGCCCGACGCGATCACGGTCGCCGACCTCGTCTCGCGCGGGCGCTACCCGCACCAGCGGCTGCTGCGGCAGTGGTCCCCGGCCGACGCCGCGGCCGTGTCGGGCGCGCTCGCCGAGGTCGGGATGCTCGATCAGGCCGACCGGATGGTCGACGAGCTCTCCGGCGGGCAGCGGCAGCGGGTGTGGATCGCGATGACGCTCGCGCAGGAGACGCCGATCCTGCTGCTCGACGAGCCGACCACCTACCTCGACGTGGTGCATCAGATCGACGTGCTCGACCTGTGCTCGCGGCTGCACGCGCAGGGCCGCACGCTCGTCGCCGTGCTGCACGACCTCAACATGGCCGCGCGCTACGCCTCGCACATCGTGGTGATGAGCGAGGGGCGGATCGTCGCGCAGGGGTCGGCCGGAGAGGTCGTCACGCCGGAGCTGCTCGGCGAGGCGTTCGGGCTCGACGCCGTGGTGCTCGCCGATCCGGAGAACGGGCGGCCGCTCGTGGTGCCGCGGGACCGGCGCGTGGGGCGGTAGCGGCTCAGTCGGTGCGGATGACGTTCCGGTCCCCGGAGTCGTCCGTCGTGCCGAGCTCGCGAGCCTCGATCTCGTTGTCGTTGCCCTGCACCACGACGGCGCCGAGCCGCCCGTCGACGTCGACCTCGTTGCGGTCCCCCCGCACCTCGGCCGAGCCGATCGACTGCGCGTGCACGTCGTTCTCCTGACCCTCGATCACGAGCGTCGCCAGGTCGGCGGCGTCCACGTCGTTGCGGTCGCCGCGGACGGTGACGGACTGGACCGTGGCTCGCTCGAGGTCGACGTCGAGGTCGACGCCCTCGATCGCGACGGCGTCGCACTGCCCGTCCCAGCGCAGGTCGACGTCCGGGGCGCCGTTGCTGCACGCGGCGACGAGCACGAGCGCACAGGCGAGGGCGGGGATCGTGAGTCGGCGGTTCATCCGGCCACGTGACGCGACGTCGCCGCTCACGGCGCCGCCGGGATCGACCACTCCCACCCGCCGCCGTACAGCAGGTACGGGGTGTAGGCGACGATGCCGGCGTCGTCCGACACGTCGAGCACCACCCAGCCGGACGCGCTCTCGCCGACTCCCACCGGCGAGATCCCTTCGCTCGCCGGCAGGCACCCGGTGTCGGCGCTCGAGACCGAGCTGCGTCCGCCGTCGGCGGTGAAAGTCTCGAACTGGTCGGGCGTGAACGTGAGGTCGCCGTCGACGTCCTGCGGCCACGTGTCCTCGAGCTCGACGTCGAACCGCAGCCCGAGGTAGCGCCCGTTCTCCGGCGAGGCCGTGCCCGCCTGGCAGGTCGGGTCCCAACGGACCTCGCGCAGCCACAGCCGCGCCGTGACCTCGTCGACTCCCGTGGGCCCGATCCCGGCGATCTGCCCGATGTCCTTCTCGAGGTAGCCGCGGGGGCTGAGCGTCGCGTCCTCGAACACCTCGACCGTCGCCGAGGCGGTGGCGGACGGGTCCTCGGTGTGCCGGGGCTTCGCCGAGCGGGACGGCTCCGCGAACGGCAGCGTGGTCGGGGCGCCGGTCGCGGCGGCTCCGGCGCTCGTCGCCGCGGGCACCGGGTCGCCGGACGTCGCGGGGTCATCCGTGGTGCAGCCGGCGAGCAGTGCGCCCGTCGCTCCCAGCGCACCCACCGCGAACCCGACGGCGAGCTCGCCCCTCGCGCGGTCGGCACCCCCGCGTGTACGCCGCTGGCGGTGGGCACCGTTGCGCGCGCCCCTCGGGCGGTAGGCGCCGTTGCGCACGGGGTTCTCCAGATGGTCGGCCGGGTGTCGGGTCACCCTACCGAGGCCGGTCAGCAGGCGGACCGGGCGGCTGGGCCGCCGACGCTGCGGTGGTCGTGCGCGTGCATGACGGCTGCGGGGTGGTGGCGGCGCATGCGTGGCGGGTGTGGGGTGGTGGCGCGAGCGGTGCCGGAAGCCACAGCGCTGTTACTGCGGATCGGCTCGGATCGCCCGCTTCGGGGCACACCATTCCGCACCGTTCCGCGGTTTGCGCGCTGCGGAGGAGCGTGAACATCGGGTCGTTCGCGGCAGTACACAGCCACAGCGCTGTGGCTGTGTAGTCGCGGGGAACACGCGGACGCCGGCGAGCCGGGGCGCCAGGATCGGCGGAATCACGCGGGTTCGGCGGGAGCAGTCCGCGTTGCGGAGCGCCGAGCGAGTAACAGCGCTGTCAGGACGGCGCGAGGCAGCCAGTCCCCGCGCCGCGTGCGCCACGCTGGGCCAAGGTGCGGTGCTCAACCCCGCGCCCGGTCGCGCCGGCGCGCGGGTGCGCCGGGAGCCCCCCGCGCCCCACTCACGCCACCCCCTGCGCGACGAGCGCCCGTCGCGTCTCCTCCAGTCCTTCCTGCACGGTCGAGCGCAGCACGCGGGGCGCGTCGGCGTTCGCTGCGAGCCACGCCTCGGCCTGCTCCACGAGGTCGGGCTCGCGGCCGGCCGCCTCGACCGGGAACGTCGCCGCGACCACGCGCTTGGCCACGTTCGGCGACGTCGAGTCCCAGAAGGCGCGGATCGTCGCGAACCACTCGGGCACGAGCGGCGCCAGCACGGCCGGGTCGACCACGCGGGTCAGCCCGTCCGCGACCGCGTACATGGTCGCGTTGGCGAGCGGCTCGCCGTCGGGCGCCGCGATGTCGCGCCAGGCCGCGAGCTTCGCCTCGGGTGTGGGTGCGGCCGCCCGCGCGCCGGCGGCACGGCGTCGTCCGGCCGCGGTGTCGTCGCGCGCCAGCTCGGCCGCGATCTCCGCCTCGCCCGCCACGCCGCACGCGACCGCGGTGCGCAGCACGGCCCACCGCAGGTCGACGTCGACCGTCACGCCCCGTACCGGACCCTCGTCGCGCACGACGGCGAGCGCCCGCTCGGCCTGCTCGGCGGTGCCGGCGATCGCGAGGTAGCCCCGCAGGAGCTGGAGCTGAGCATCCGAGCCGGGCTCGGCGTCGCGCACGAGCTGCCACAGCGCATCGGCGACGTCGACGCCGAGCGAGGCTGCGCCGTCGGGCGCGGCGTACCGCTGCACGGCCGTGACGAGGTTCGCGCACGTCGTCGCGATCGTGGTGGAGCTGCTCGCGACGGCGAGCACGCCGAGCGCGGCCCGCACGTAGGCGGGGGCGGCCAGGCGCCCGTCGCGGCAGGCGTGCCAGAGCGAGGTGAGGACGAGGTGCTGGAGCATCGGTTCGCCGACGGCCTCGGGGTGGTGCAGCACCGTCTTGAGCGAGCGGGAGTCGAGCACGACCTTGGCGTAGGTCAGGTCGTCGTCGTTGACCAGCAGCAGGTCGGGCGCGGCGCGGCCGACCAGACCGGGCAGCGGCGTCGTGGGACCGTGCACCGCGACGTCCTCGACCCAGGCACGGACCAGGGCGGGCCGTGCGGGGGAGGTGTGCTCGCCGTCGGGCGCGGGCTGGTCGTCGTCCGTCCGAAGGACGTAGCCGCCGACGCGGAGGCGGTGCGGGCGGTGCGGCTGGGCGACGTCGCTGTCCGGGATCTGCGGGAGGTCCTCGAGGATGCGCACGGAGGTGAGCACGCCGTCGGCGTCGGTCTCGACCTCGGCGCGCAGCGTGGTGACGCCGGGCAGCGCGAGCCACACGCGCGCCCACTCCGCCAGGTCGCGGCCCGAGGCGCGCTCGAGCTCGACCAGCAGCTCGGTGAGCGTCGCGTTGCCCTCGCGGTGCGCGCGCAGGTAGGCGCCGACGCCGTGGAAGAAGGCGTCCTCGCCGAGCGTGTGCGCGAGCTGGCGCAGCACGGACGCGCCCTTGGCGTAGGTGATCATGTCGAAGGCGCCGGTCGTCGCGGCGACGCTCGGCACGTCGCCGATGACGGGGTGGGACGTGGACAGCTGGTCGATGCGGTAGGCGACCGACTTGCGGCGCACGCCGAAGGAGACCCAGGCGTCGGTGTGCTCGGTGACGCGCTCGCCCGTGAGCGTGCCGGCGAACTCGGCGAACGACTCGTTGAGCCAGAGGTCGTCCCACCACCGCATCGTCACGAGGTCGCCGAACCACATGTGCGCGAGCTCGTGCAGCACCACGACCGTGCGGAACTCCTCCTCGGCGCGCGTGGGCCGCGAGCGGAACAGCAGCGTGTCCTCGGAGATCGTCACGCAGCCGACGTTCTCCATCGCGCCGAGGTTGTACTCCGGCACGTAGACCTGGTCGTAGGAGTCGTAGGGGAACGCGAGGTCGAAGGCGCGCTCGTAGAAGTCCAGGCCGGCCTGCGTCGCGCGGAAGACCTCCGGCGCGGCGAGGTGCTCGCGCAGAGCGGGGCGGCCCCAGACCCGGGCGGGGATCGTGCCGTTCGCGGTGCTCAGGGTGGTCTCGTCGCAGACGTAGGGGCCGGCGACGACTGCCATGAGGTAGGTCGACATCACCGGGGTGGTGGCGAAGGTCCAGCGGGCGACGCGGTGGGCGCGGCTGGCGACCTCGCGGGTGCGGGCGTCGGGCTGGGTCGTCGGCTCGGGCGCGTCGGAGTTGGAGATGACGGCCCAGTGGTCCGGGGCGAGCACCGTGAGGTCGAGCGTGGCCTTCACGTCGGGCTGGTCGAAGCACGCGAACACGCGGCGCGCGTCCATCTCGGCGAGCTGGGAGTAGAGGTAGACCTCGCCGTCGGCCGGGTCGACGAAGCGGTGCAGGCCCTGGCCGGTGCGGACGTATTCGCAGGTCGCCTCGACGACGACGTCGTTGGTCGCTGCGAGGTCGGTGAGGTGCAGGCGGGCGGTGGGCTCGCCGTCGGGCGTGACGTCGCGGCCGTTGAGGGTGACGCGGTGGACCTGCGCGGCGATGAGGTCGAGGAACGTGGCCGCGCCGGGGGTGGCGGCGAAGCGCACGATGGTGCGCGAGGCGAAGGTCGGGTCGCTGCCCGCGGCCGAGAGATCGAGCTCGACGGCGTAGCGCACATCGCGCACGACGCCGGCCCGGGTGCGCGCCTCGTCGCGGGTGAGGTCGCCGGTGGCGTCGGCGCTGGTGGTGTTGGTGACGGCGGTGCCGGCCGAACGGGGTGCGGGCGAGGTGGGCTGGCTGGCGGGCGGCGTGGTCACGCACTCGATCATGACACCCGCCCGTTCGCGAGGTGATCTCCGTCCTTTCGCGAGAGGAAGTTGGTCCTTTCCCGAGAGGATCTCGGGCGCCCGCGAGTGGTCGTCGGCCCTCTCAGTCCACGTCGTTCACCCAGGGACGCAGCGCGGCACTGACGTCCACCACGTCGCGGCGGGAACTGTCAGCGATCGCCATCACCAGGTCGTACGCGTCGTCGTGCGGCATGGCGAGGTCGGGGCCGTTGAGCAGGAAGAAGAGCCGCGTCGCGACCCAGCCGAGGCGCTTGTTGCCATCGACGAGCGCGTGGTTGTTCGTCACGGAGATGAGGAGCGCTGCGGCTTTGTCGATGAGCTCGGGGTAGGCCTCGACGCCGTACATCTGCGCTGCCGGACGAGCGAGCGCCGACGAGAGCAGGGCCGCGTCGCGGACCTGCGGTTCCGCGCCCAGGAAAGCCCTCGCGCTCGCGAGCAGGTCGTCGACGTCCAGGTAGACGGTCATCCGAGTCGGTCGAGCAGCGGGCGGTCCTCCTCGACGATCCGTGCGATCAGCGCGTCCCGCACGCTGCGACGCTTCGCGTCGTACTCGAGGATCGCGCGTCGGACGGCCTCCGCCGACGTGATGCCCTCAGCCGTGGCGATGCGGTCGAGAGCCTCCTGCTGGTCGTCGTCGAGTCGCAGGGTCATGGCCATGGCGTCCTCCGAGGTGTGCAGGGTGGTATCACGACGGTATCACCCGGCCCGCGCCGGCCGAGATCTTCTCGCGAAAGGACGGACTTCCTCTCGCGAAAGGACGGACTTCCTCTCGCGAACGGGTGGGCGGGCGTGGGTTCCCAGGAACCTTCAATCAGGGGATGATGCCCAGATGCGCTCCATCTGGAAGGGCTCACTCGCGTTCGGCCTGGTCAACGTGCCGGTCAAGGTGTACTCCGCGACCGAGGATCACGACGTCGCCTTCCACCAGGTGCACGCCGAGGACGGCGGCCGCATCCGCTACCAGCGTCGCTGCGAGGTGTGCGGCGAGGTCGTCAGCTACGACCAGATCGCCAAGGCCTACGACTCCGAGGACGGCCAGCGTGTCATCCTCACCGACGAGGACTTCGACTCCCTGCCCGCGCAGGCCAAGCACGAGATCGAGGTCCTGCAGTTCGTGCCGAGCGAGCAGATCGACCCGATCCTGCTCGACCGCAGCTACTACCTCGAGCCCGACTCCCGCTCGCCCAAGGCGTACGCCCTGCTGCGCCGCACGCTCGAGGAGACCGACCGCACCGCCGTCGTGCACTTCGCGCTGCGCGGCAAGACGCGCCTCGCGGCGCTGCGGGTGCGCGGTGACGTCCTCGTGGTGCAGACGATGATCTGGCCGGACGAGGTGCGCGCGGCCGAGTTCGCGGCGCTCGAGGAGCAGCCGACCATCAGCAAGAAGGAGCTCGCGATGAGCGCGAGCCTGGTGGAGTCGATGGCCGAGGACTTCGACCCCACCGCGTTCACCGACGAGTACACCGCGCAGCTCAAGCAGCTCATCGACGACAAGCTCTCCGGCGGCGAGTCCTTCACCGCGGTGGAGAAGGAGGAGGAGCCCACCGACGTCGTCGACCTCGTCGCCGCGTTGCGCAAGAGCGTCGAGGCGCGCAAGAAGGCCCGCGAGGCCTCGTAGTGCCCGACGGCGTAGCGCGCCTCGTGCGCGTCGGCGAGCGCACGGTGCGGCTCACCAACCCGGAGAAGGTGCTCTTTCCCGGCGACCCGGACGCCGGCGTCGGCCCGACCACGAAGGCCGAGCTGGTCGAGTACTACTGGCGGATCGCGCCGGTCCTGCTCCCGCACCTGGCCGGCCGACCGGTGACCCGCAAGCGCTGGCCACACGGAACGGGCGAGGGCGCCGAGCCGTTCTTCACGAAGAACCTCGACTCCGGCACGCCGGACTGGGTGCCGCGCGCCGCCGTCGTGCACCACGAGCGAACCGTCGACTACCCGCTCGTGGACGAGGTCGCCACGCTCGTGTGGTGCGCGCAGATGGCCGCGATCGAGCTGCACGTGCCGCAGTGGCGGCTGCCCGCTGACGTGCTCGCCGGGCGGCGGCCGTACTCCCTCGACGCCGCGACGGCGGCGCCCGACCGGCTCGTGGTGGACCTCGACCCCGGCCCGGGCGTGGGCCTGGCGCAGTGCTGCGAGGTGGCGCTCGCGGCACGCGAGCTCCTCGACGGGATGGGCCTGGCGTGCGTCCCGGTGACGTCGGGCAGCAAGGGCCTGCACCTGTACGCGCGGCTCGAAGGCGTCGGCGCCGCGGGCGCGAGCGCGTTTGCGGCCGAGCTCGCCGAGTCGCTCGCCGCCGAGCTGCCCGCGCTCGCGATCACGCAGATGAAGCGGTCGTTGCGGGAGGGCCGCGTGTTCGTCGACCACACGCAGAACAACCCCGCGAAGACGACCGTGTCGCCGTACTCCGTGCGCGGACGGCTCCAGCCGTGGGTCGCGGCGCCGCGCACGTGGGCGGAGATCGAGGAGGGGGCGTCAGGCGGGGGCGAGGGTGGGTCCGGTTCGCTGCGGCACCTGCGGATGGCGGAGGTGCTCGAGCGCGTGCTCGACGGCGACGCGTTCGCCGCGCTGCTGCCGCCCGGTGAGGCGGCGGGCGAGGTCGCGCGCGACGACGTCGGGGACGGGTCGGGCGAGGCGGGCACCTCGGATGACGGCACGCTGGACGGCAAGGCCGACGGCGACACCCCCCGTGCGGGGAAGGCCGGGTCGCCGGCACGGTCCGCGACGCCGGCACGGTCCGCGACGCCGGCACGGTCCGCGCCCCCGGCCCCGCCCGCGCCGTCCCCGCGCGCGACCACGAGGGCGGGGGCTCGCCGTCGGCCCCCGACCGTGCCGCCGATGCTCGCGAGCACCTACGACCCGATCACGCACGGCGACCTCGAGCCGCCGCGGTGGACGTTCGAGACGAAGTGGGACGGGTACCGCGCCGTCGTGAGCGTGCTGGCGGCGGACGACGGCGACGGCGACGGCGACGGCGCCCAGGGTGATCCAGTCGCCGACGTGTGGTTCACCGCCCGCTCGGGTCGCGACCTCACGCCCGAGTTCGCCGACCTCGCCCACTCGCCGGACGCGCTCCAGGATCACGACGCCGTGCTCGACGCCGAGATCATCGCCCTCGACGACGACGGGCGGCCGAGCTTCCACCGCCTGCAGAACCGGGCTGGTCCGCCGAAGCCGCCGCTGCGCCTCGTGGTGTTCGACATCCTCGCGCTCGACGGCGTCGACCTCGTCACCCGGCCGCTGGCCGAGCGCCGCGCGGTGCTCGCGGCGCTCGACCTGCCGGTCGCCGACCCGCGCGCCGGGATCGGTGAGGGTGAGGGCGGCTGGTTCGTCTCGCCCGTGCACGACGGCACGCTGGCGCAGGCGCTCGCGGCCGACGCGGCGGCCGACGGCGAGGGTGTCCTCGCCAAGCGCGCGGACTCCCCGTACCTGCCCGGCAAGCGCACCGGGGCGTGGGTCAAGGTCAAGCACCACGGCGAGGCTCGCGTGGTGATCGGCGGATGGCGGCCGGGTCAGGGCCGCCGCGAGGGCGGCATCGGGTCGCTGCTGCTCGGCGTGCGCGAGCCCGACGGCGACCTGCGCTACGTCGGCAAGGTCGGCACCGGGTTCTCCGACGCCGAGCTGGACCGGCTGCTCACCGAGCTGTCGCCCCTGCGGCGTGCGACCTCGCCGTTCGTCGCGGTGCCGCGCGAGGAGGCGCGCGTCGCGGTGTGGGTGAAGCCGACCGTGGTCGGCGAGGTCACCTTCGACTCCTGGACGCCCGACGGCGTGCTCCGCGCCGCGCGCTGGTCCGGCCAGGTCTCCGCCGACTGACCAGACCGGGCCACCCGGCGAAGCCGCAGGTCAGCGGCGAGCGAGCAGCAGCGCCCAGGACGCGAGCGCCGCACTGCCGACGACGCCGAACGAGGCCCCGACGTAGGCGGTGGTCGACGCCGTCGTGATCGTGCCGTTGACCTGCGGGATCGCACTCGCGTCCACGCCCGCGAGCAGGATGACGAGCACGGCCAGCCCGACGCCGATCCCGACGACGGCCGTGAGCCCGAGCAGCCACGCGGCGAGGATGCGGCCCGCGGTGCCGGGCTCGCCGTCGGCGGCGCGTCCGCTGCTGGGCACGAGCACGAGCAGCGTCCAGGCGCTCACGACCGCGAACGCGGCGACGACGTCGGCGGGCCGGTGCCAGCCGAGCGCGAGCGTGGCGACGGCCGTCGCGGCGGCGTAGGCGGCGCCGAGGATCGCGGTGACCGGTCGTGCCGCGCGCGGGACGACGAGCAGTGCCACGGCGGCGACCGAGGCGGCGACCGTGGTGTGCCCGCTCGGCAGCGAGTTGTCCGAGGCCCAGCCGAGCAGGCCGTCGTCGACGGGCCGCTCGAGCAGACCCTTGAGGATCTGGGTGGTGAGGTTCGCGCCCGCGACGATTCCGGCCGCGCGCACGGCGTCGCCCCAGCGGCGTCGGATCAGCGCCACGGCGACGGCGAGCGTCACGGCCGCGACGAGGAACCACGGGGACACGACCCCGAGGATCAGGCGGCTGATGCCCGCGATCTGCTCGCGGCCGCGCTCGGAGCCGAGGAACGCCAGCTGGTCGGCGTAGCGGCCGCGCGCGTCGACCTCGAAGAACGCCCAGATCCAGACGATGCTCGCAACGGCGAGCAGCGAGCCGACGAGGCACCAGACCCAGCGGGTCTGGGCTCGGGTGGGGCGGGGTGCCGGCGCGTACGGGCCGGGGGCATGCGGTCCGGGCGCGTGCGTACCGGAGGCGTAGGGGTTGGGCGCGGGAGCGCCGGGTGCACCGGGCGGACCGGCCGGCGGGCCCGGCAGGGCGCCGGGCGCGCTGCCCGGCTGCGCGCCGGCGCCCGGAGGCGTCACCATGGTCATGAACCTACGGTAGGCGGCCGGCTCAGCGGGACCTGGGAGTGCTGTCGACGCCGCGTCGCGGTCGTGCGGAGATCCTGTGCCGGGCGGCGGACCGCCGGGCAGCATCCCGCCGGCGGCCCGCCGGGGCGTGGACCGCGCAGGCGGCGACCCGGCGAGGAGCAGAGCGCGCGGCGGCCCGCCGGTGAGCACACCGCGCAGCAGCCTTCGGTCAGCCCTTGGGCGCCGCCGCGCGGGAGCGCGTCGTCGAGCTGCGCGACGTCGTCGACGCCCGACCTCGTGCCGCGGGGCGCTTCGCCGGCCCCTTGGCGCGCTTCTCGGCGAGCATCTCGTACGCGCGCTCGGGCGTGAGCGACTCGATGGACTCTGCCTTCGGGATCGTGACGTTCGTGGTGCCGTCCGTGACGTACGGACCGAACCGGCCGTCCTTGACGAGCACGGGCTTCTCGCTCACCGGGTCGTTCCCGAGCTCGCGCAGCGCCGAGGCGGCCGCACGCTGACCGCGCCGCTGCTTGGGCTGCGCGTAGATCGCGAGCGCCTCCTCGAGCGTGACGTCGAAGATCTGCTCCTCGGTCTCGAGCGAGCGCGAGTCGGTGCCCTTCTTGAGGTACGGCCCGTACCGGCCGTTCTGCGCCGTGATCTCCTCGCCGGACTCCGGGTCGGTGCCGACCACACGCGGCAGCGACATGAGCTGCAGCGCCTGCTCGAGCGTCACGGTGTCCAGCGACATCGACTTCAGCAGCGACCCGGTGCGCGGCTTCACCTTCGCCGGCGCCTTCTTGCGGCCCTTCGCCGCGGTGCTCTTCACCGTCGTACCCGTTGTCGCCGTCGTACCCGTCGCCGTCGTGCCGGTCTCCCCGGCCGCGGCGCCCTTCTCGTCGGCGGCGGCCGGCGCGTCGTCCGGGATCACCTCGGTGACGTACGGCCCGTACCGGCCGTTGCGCGCGACGACCTGGTAGCCCGTGGCGGGGTCGGTGCCGAGCTCGCGGTCGCCGTCGGACTGCGTCGTCAGCAGCTCCAGCGCCCGCTCGGGCGTCAGCTCGTCGGGCGCGACGTCCTCGGGGACCGAGGCGCGCAGGGGCTCGCCGTCGGGGCCGGTGCCCTCGAGGTAGGGGCCGTATCGGCCCACCCGCAGCGTGATGCCGTTGCCGACCGGGATCGAGTTGATGTCGCGAGCGTCGATCTCACCGAGGTCGTCCACGAGCGACTGCAGCCCGGGCGAGCCCGAGGTCCACGGCCCGAAGTAGAACTCCTGCAGCCAGGCGACGCGGTCCTGCTCGCCGCTCGCGATGCGGTCCAGGTCGGACTCCATCGCGGCCGTGAAGTCGTAGTCCACGAGCGAGCCGAAGTGGTCCTCGAGGAGGCGGACCACGGAGAACGCGAGCCAGGACGGCACCAGCGCCTGCCCGCGGCGCAGCACGTAGCCCCGGTCGGTGATGACGCTGATCGTGGCCGCGTAGGTGGACGGGCGGCCGATCCCGCGCTCCTCCAGCGCCGCGGTGAGCGACGCCTCGGTGTAGCGCGGCGGCGGGGAGGTCTCGTGGCCCGCGGCCTCGAGGTTCTCCTTCGTCACGGCGTCGCCCTCGCTGACGTCGGGCAGGCGCGCCTCGCTGGCCTCGGCGTCGTACCGGCCGGCGTCGCGGCCCTCCTCGTACGCCGCGAGGAACCCGCGGAAGGTGATGACGGTGCCGGACGCGGAGAACTCCGCGACCGTGCCCGAGGGATGCGCGCCGGAGCGCTCGGAGGCGACGTCCGCCGTCGTCGGCGCGCCGATCCGCAGCGTGGCGGTCGACCCGCGGGCATCGGCCATCTGCGAGGCGACCGTCCGCTTCCAGATGAGCTCGTAGAGGCGGAACTGATCGCCCGAGAGCTCCCCGGCGACCTGCGCCGGCGTGCGGAAGTGGTCGCCGGCGGGCCGGATGGCCTCGTGCGCCTCCTGGGCGTTCTTGCTCTTGTTGGCGTAGACACGCGGCTTCTCGGGCACGAACTCGGCGCCGTAGAGGTCCGCGGCCTGGCGCCGCGCCGCCGCGATCGCCTCGGTGGACAGCGTCACCGAGTCGGTGCGCATGTACGTGATGTAGCCGTTCTCGTACAGCCCCTGCGCCGTGCGCATGGTCGCGCGGGAGTTGAGCCGGAGCTTGCGGCTCGCCTCCTGCTGCAGCGTCGAGGTGGTGAACGGGGCCGCCGGGCGGCGCGTGTACGGCTTGGTGTCCACGCCCACGACGGCGAAGCTCGCCGTCTCCAGCGCGCTCACCAGCGCGGTGGTCGCCGCCTCGTCCAGGTGCACGACCGATCCGGCCCGCGTGCGCAGGGCGCCGGTGTCGTCGAAGTCGCGACCCGTGGCCACGCGCGTGCCGCCGAGCGCGCTGAGCCGCGCGGTGAACGTGGTGCCGGACCCGGGCTCGGCCGCGTCTCCGCCGCCGGTGAACGTGCCGGTGACGTCCCAGTAGGACGCCGCGACGAACGCCATCCGCTCGCGCTCGCGCTCGACCACGAGGCGGGTGGCGACCGACTGCACGCGGCCCGCGGACAGGCCGGGGCCGATCTTGCGCCACAGCACGGGGGAGACCTCGTAGCCGTAGAGCCGGTCGAGGATGCGGCGGGTCTCCTGGGCGTCGACGAGGCGGGTGTCCAGGTCGCGCGTGGCGGTCAGGGCGCGCTGGATCGCCTCGCGGGTGATCTCGTGGAACACCATGCGCTTGACGGGCACCTTCGGCTGCAGCACCTCGAGCAGGTGCCACGCGATGGCCTCGCCCTCGCGGTCCTCATCGGTGGCGAGGTAGAGCTCGTCGGCATCCTTGAGCTTCTTCTTGAGCTCGGCGACCTTCTTGCGCTTGTCCGCGTCGACCACGTAGTAGGGGTCGAACCCGTTGTCGACGTCGACGGCGAACTTGCGGTACGGGCCCTTCTTCATCTCCGCGGGCAGCTCGCTCGGCTGCGGCAGGTCCCGGATGTGCCCGACGCTCGCCTCGACCTCGTAGCCCGCGCCGAGGAACGGCGTGATGGTGCGCGCCTTCGTCGGCGACTCGACGATGACGAGCTTGGTCGGGGTCTTGGTGGGCACGAGCGGCCTTCCGAAAGTGGGGGCCCGCGTCGCCTCCGTACGGGCCGGATCGGCGCGGTCGTTCGTGGCGGACCATACCTCGGCTCGCCGACGTCCGCGCAACCCGGCCGCCGCCGCATGTGGACCGCCTGGGGAGCGACGGCCGCTACTGGCCGAGCCCGCCGAGGTGCCCGCGCAGGCGCTCCAGCCGCGCCGCGCTGCGCTCGTCGAGCCCCACCATGCGCACCCGGGTGCCGTGCCGGGCGTACTTCTCGACGACGGCGTCGAGGGCCGCGACGCCGGACGCGTCCCAGACCTGCGCGCCGGTGAGGTCGAGCACCACCCGGTCCGGGTCGCCGGTGTAGTCGAAGGACTCGATCACCGCGTTCGCCGAGGCGAAGAAGAGCTCGCCCTCGATCGCGTACGTCTGCTCGCCGTCGGACGCGTTGCCGGAGGGGTGCTCGCAGGTGCGCTCGCCGTCGGAGGTGTGCTCGCCGTCGCGCGCCTCGTCCGTGTCCCCGAGCCGGGTCACCCGAGCGACCCGGGTGACGGTCGTGACCTGCGCGACCCGGTTCGCGAACAGCACGCCCGCGACGAGCACCCCGAGGATCACGCCGATCGCGAGGTTGTGGGTGACGATCGTGGTGAGGAGCGTCGTGAGCATCACGGCGGTCTCGGACTTCGGCATCCGGCGCAGGGTGCGCGGCGCGATCGAGCGCCACTCGAACGTCGTGAACGCGACCATGAGCATGACCGCCACGAGCGCCGCCATCGGGATCTGCGCCACGGCGTCGCCGAGCAGGAGGACGAGCGCGAGCAGGAGCGCGCCGGCGAGGAACGTCGACACCCGGCTGCGCGCGCCGGTCTGGCGGACGTTGACGATCGTGGGACCGATCTCCGCGCAGCCGCCCATCCCGCCGAACAGGCCGGTCACGACGTTCGCCACGCCCTGACCCCACGCCTCACGCGTCTTGGAGGAGGGGGTGTCGGTGAGGTCGTCGACGAGCTTCGCGGTGAGCAGCGACTCCATGAGTCCGACGAGCGCCATCGCGACGGCGGTCGGCCCGATGATCCGCAGCGTCTCGAACGTGAGGGGGACGTCGGGCAGCCCGAGGGTGGGCAGTGAGGTCGGGAGCGCGCCCTGGTCGCCGACCGTCGGCACCGCGAGATGCCCGACGAGCACCACGACGCTCAGCACCACCACGGCCACGAGCGGCGGCGGGATCGCCGTTGTGAGGCGGGGTGTGAGCCAGATGATCACGACGCCCGCGACGACGAGCGGGTAGACGAGCCACGGAACGCCGACGAGCTGCGGCAGCTGCGAGATGAAGACGAGCGAGGCGAGCGCGTTGACGAAGCCGACCATCACCGAACGCGGGATGAACCGCATGAGGCGCGCGACGCCGAGCACGCCCACCACGACCTGGACGACGCCCGCGAGGAGTACGGTCGCCACGAGGTAGTCGACGCCGTGCGCGTGCGCCAGGGGTGCGACGACGAGCGACACCGCGCCGGTGGCCGCCGAGATCATCGCGGGTCGGCCGCCCGTGAACGCGATCGCGATCGACATCGTGACGGTGGTGAAGAGGCCGACCCGCGGGTCCACGCCCACGATCACGGAGAACGCGATCGACTCGGGGATGAGGATGAGGGCGACGACGAGCCCGCCGAGCACCTCGGCCCGCAGCCGGCGCGGTGAGGCGAGCGCGGCGCGCACCGTGGTCACGCGGGTCAGCGTACGCACCGCCCGTAGGCTGACCGCGTGACCGACCCCGACGCGTCGACCGCCCCCAGCCCGCTGCGTCCCGCGGACGCCTACCCCGATCCCGCCGGCGCTCCTGCGCTGCGCTGGGGCATCCTCGCGCCGGGCGGCATCGCGCGGCGGTTCGCCCACGAGATCCCGCGCTTCACCGCCTCGCGGGTGGTCGCCGTCGGGTCCCGTGACCTCGGCCGGGCCGAGGCGTTCGCGGCGGACCACGACATCCCCCGGGCCTACGGCTCGTACGCCGAGCTCATGGCCGACGGCGAGGTCGACGCCGTGTACGTCGCCTCGCCGCACAGCGCCCACCTCGAGCTGGCCTCGCTCGCGCTGACCGCGGGCCGCCCGGTGCTCGTGGAGAAGTCGCTGACCCGGAACGCCGCCGAGGCGCGGGAGCTGTTCGACCTCGCCGCGTCGCGCGGGCTGTTCGCCATGGAGGCGATGTGGTCGCGGTTCCTGCCGCACTACCGCGCGGTGGTCGACGCGGTGCACGACGGCGCGATCGGCGAGGTCCTGACCGTCACCGCCCAGCACGGTCAGCACCTCGTGTTCGGACCCGAGCACCGGCTCTGGGACCCGGCGCTCGCCGGCGGCGCGATGCTCGACCTCACGGTGTACCCGCTGTCGTTCGCGCACGCGCTGCTCGGCGTCCCGGACCAGGTGCACGCGTTCGGCGCGCTGTCGGAGCTCGGGGTGGACACGGGGGAGACGGTCGTGCTGCGCTACGGCGAGCGCACCGTGGCCGTGGCGCAGGCCTCGCTGGAGACGGCGATGGCGAACGAGGCGACGATCGCGGGCACCCACGGCCGGATCGACCTGGCTGGCAGCTTCTACACGCCGGTCGAGGTCGCGCTGTCCACGCACGACGGCGCCTCCTGGCGCCTGCCGGTGCAGCACGAGGGCGGGTTCCAGTTCCAGGCCGCCGAGGTCGCGCGTCGGGTCGCGGCCGGGGAGACGAGCTCGCCGCTCATGTCGTGGCAGGCGAGCGTCGAGGTCATGGAGCTCATGGACGAGGCGCGCGCCCAGCTCGGGGTGGTCTTCCCGGGGGAGTGACCGGCCGCGCCGTCTACCCTGGGCCGGTGACCCGTGCCGCGACTCGCCTGCCCGGCGGGCTGTTCCTCTCCTTCGAGGGTGGCGACGGCGCCGGTAAGTCGACGCAGCTGACGCACCTCGCGGACTGGCTCGAGCAGGAGCACGGGCTCGAGGTGGTCCGCACCCGCGAGCCGGGCGGCACGGACCTGGGCCGGACGCTGCGCACCCTCGTCCTGCACGGCGACGACGTCGACGCCCGCACCGAGGCACTCCTGTACGCGACCGACCGCGCGCACCACGTCGCGACGCTCGTGCGGCCCGCGCTCGAGCGCGGCGCGGTGGTGCTCACCGACCGCTACCTCGACTCCTCCCTCGCCTACCAGGCCGGGGGGCGCGAGCTGGGGATGGCCGAGCTGCGCGACCTGCAGATGTGGGCGGTCGGTGGTCTACTGCCCGCCATGACGATCCTGCTCGACCTCGACCCGGCGCTCCTGCCGCAGCGGCTCACGGGTGCGCCGGACCGGCTCGAGCGCGCCGGCGAGGAGTTCCACCGCCGCACCCGCGCGGCCTACCTCGCGCTCGCCGCCGAGGAGCCGGCGCGGTGGCGCGTGCTGGACGCCTCGCGAAGCGTCGGTGAGCTCGAGACCGAGGTGCGGCTCGCCGTCGCGCCCCTGCTCGGCCGCGTGTCCCCGGTGGTGCCGGCATGAGTGCCGGCACCAGCCCCGAGGCCGCGGCGCCGCTCGACATCTGGGCCGACGTCGTGGGCCAGGAGGACGCCGTCGCCGTGTTGCGCCACGCCGTGGCAGACCCGACGGCCATGACGCACGCCTGGCTGCTGACCGGGCCGCCCGGATCGGGCCGCTCGGTCGCCGCGCGCGCGTTTGCCGCGGACCTCATCGCCTCGAGCACGCCCCGGTCCGACGGCGAGCCGACCTCCGGCGGTGAGCTCGCCGTCGCGCGTGCGGGGGCCGCGGAGCGGGTGCTGCGCGGGGTGCACCCGGACCTGCACGTCGTCGCGACGGACAAGACCGTCATCACGGTCGCCGAGGTGCGCGACCTCGTGACGCTCGCGCAGCGCTCCCCGGCGGAGTCGGGCTGGCGGGTGATCGTCGTGGAGGACGCGGACCGGATCGTCGAGCGCAGCGCGAACGCGCTGCTCAAGGCCATCGAGGAGCCGCCGCCGCGCACCGTCTGGGTGCTGTGCGCGCCGAGCGAGCAGGACGTCATCACCACCGTGCGCTCGCGGTGCCGGCACGTCACGCTGCGCGTGCCGACCGCCGAGGCGGTGGCGGGGCTGCTCGTGCGGCGGCACGGCGTGGACGGCGGTGAGGCGCTGCTGGCGGCGCGCGCGGCGCAGAGCCACATCGGGCTTGCGACGAGCCTCGCGCTGCGCCCCGAGGCACGGGCGCGGCGGGCCAGGGTGCTCGAGATCGCGAGCAGGGTCCGCGGCGTGGGGGACGCGATCCTCGCCGCGGGCGAGCTCGTCGAGGTCGCCACGGCTCAGGCGACGGCGAGCGCGGCCGAGCGTGACGCCACGGAGCGCGCCGCGCTGCTGCGGGCGCTCGGGGCCGACGGCGAGGCCACCCTTCCGCCGACGGTGCGGGCGCAGGTGCGCCAGCTCGAGGACGACCAGAAGCGGCGGGCGAAACGCGCCGTGGTCGACGGGCTCGACCGGGCGATGACGGACCTGCTCTCGTTCTACCGCGACGTGCTCGTCGTGCAGCTGGGCGCGGAGGTCTCGCTCGTGAACGAGGCGCAGGCGGCGGACGTCCGCGCGGTCGCCGCGTCGAGCACGCCCGAGGGGACGCTCGCGCGGATGGACGCGATCGGTGTGGCGCGCACGCGGCTGGCCGGGAACGTCGCGCCGCTGCTGGCCGTCGAGGCGATGACGGTCGCGCTGCGACCGCAGGGCGAGGGGGTCCGGCGATGAGGGTCGGGACTGCGGTGCGCGTGACGGTGCGCGTGGTCGTCACCGGGCTGGCGGGGGCGCTGCTCGCCGTCGGTCTCTCGGGCTGCGACGACTCACCGCCGATGCTGCAGCCCGTTGCGCCGGTGCCGACCGTCACGGAGGGCTGAGCGCGGGTCCACTCGGCCTGTGCGCCGCCGCCGAGGCCCAAAAAGGCAGCGGGACGGCGACGCGCCCTCCGCGCCGCCGTCCCGCTGGTCTCTCGCGAGTTCGCGTCCCCCACGCGAGCTCGCTGGTCCCGAGGTCCTGCGCCCCCCTGCGGCGCCGGACCCTGGTGGTTCGGAGTCCTGCGCCCCCCTGCGGCGCCGGACTCTGGAAGCTCGGGCTGGCCGGGTCATCGGGTTCGGGTCCTGCGCCCCCCTGCGGCGCCGGACCCGAACCCCCGATGTCCTGACACCTACCTCGACGGACGAGCACGGCAGATCTGACGCCGGCCGGGGTGTGACGTGCGTCACACGAGGACGCGAGGCAGGATGGGGGGATGACGGAGCGAGCTGCGGGGCCCCGGACCATCGCGATCGTGGGCGGCGCCGGCAAGGTCGCGCGACGCCTCCTGCCGCTCCTGCTCGCCGACGACCGCACCGTGGTGCCGCTCGTCCGCCGACCCGAGCAGGCGAGCGAGCTCGAGGCGCTCGGCGCCGAGCCGCGGCTGCTCGACATCGAGCGCGCCGGCGTCGTGGACTACCTGCCCGTGCTCGACGGCGTGGATGCGGTCGTGTTCGCGGCCGGCGGCGGCCCGGACGGGAACGCCGAGCGCAAGCGCACCGTGGACCTCGGCGGCACGCTGGCCACGCTCGCCGCGTGCGCCGAGCTGGGCATCCGGCGCTATGTCCAGGTCTCGGCGATCGGCGTGGATCAGCCGCCGGCCGCCGACTCCTCACCGGTCTGGCAGGCCTACGTCGCCGCCAAGAAGGTCTCCGACCACGCCGTGCGCCGCAGCGAGCTGGACTGGACGATCCTGCGGCCCGCGGCGCTGCTCGACGACGAGCCCACCGGGCACGTCCAGCTCGGCGTCGACCTCGAGCCCGCGCCGATCTCGCGTGGCGACGTGGCCGCCGTCATCGCCGCGGTGCTGCCGCAGCCCGCGACCCTGCGCCGGCAGTGGGATGTGGTGGGCGGCGTGCTCCCGGTGCTCGAGGCGGTCGCGCGAGCCGCGAGCTGACGCCGATTGGGCGCCTCGCCGAGGCTCGGGTACAGTGGACGCCGCTGCCCGGGCGATCCTCGGTCAGCGTCGCCGCCTTAGCTCAGTCGGCAGAGCGATTCACTCGTAATGAATAGGTCAAGGGTTCGATTCCCTTAGGCGGCTCCACCGAAGGCCCGGAATCCACGTGATTCCGGGCCTTCCGCGTTCTCGCCCGGTCGCGGAGGATCTCACTGGTCGCCGGGCCCGTGGCGATCGCTCTCGAGCGGGTCGCCCGACCGCTTGACCGGGGCGCGAGGCGTCAGCTCGTGCGCGCGCAGGTACCCGCCGTGCGCCTGCGCCGGCGCCACGCCGTTGCGGGCGTCGAGGCGGCCCGCGTCGCCGTCGGCCCAGCCCAGTGCGAACGCCGGCCGCGTGAGGTCGTTCGCCTCCTCACGGGCGGCCGCGAGCGCGCCGTCGCGGTAGGTCGCGAACCCGAGCAGGGTCACCCGCCCCGTGGGGGGAGCGCCCTTGAACCCCGCGAGGCCCGACCGGGCCTGGGCCACGCCGGTCCAGTACGCGGCGAAGACCGTCTGACCGATGGCGGTCAGCCACGCCGGTGCGGCGGTTCCCGGCTGCGCGGCGACGGCCGCCTGCTCGCCGGCCCAGACGTCCTGCGCCCCCTCGACCGCACCCGAGCGCGCGGGCACCGCTCCCGCGGCCTGAGCAGCGCCGTGGGCGAGGCCCGCCCGGTAGTCGTCGGCGCCCTGGGCGCCGCCCGCGCCATGGGTCGCGGCGGTCGCGGTGGCGGTCGTCGGGTTCGCCCGCACGAGGTCGACCCCCGCCCAGTAGTCCCGCCAGCCCTGCGCCGCCGCCGTCGAGTCCGTCGGCGCGTCGGCGTCGCGGGGGTGGCTCGCGGCGGCCGTCACGCCGGCGCGGTAGTCCCCGTGTCCGCGCGCGGCGAGCACGCGCGCCGGTGCAGCGCCGGCCGCGTCCGACCGCGCGGACACGGCGCCGCCGAGGTACTCGGCGTGGCCGGCGCTGCCGAGCTGCTCCGAACGTCCGGCCCCGCCGGGGTCGGTCTGCCCCGACCGGGCGAGCGCGCCGCCGCGTGCGTGGTGGAACCCGCTCAGGTATCCCGCGTCGGTGCGCAGGGGGGCCGGGGTGCCCGCGACGTCGTCGCCCGCCGCCATCCCGTCCGCACACGCCTGCCAGCCGCGCTGGTGGCCGGACCGGGTCGGCACGGCTGGACCGCCCGCCTTGCAGGCCTCGACGCCGTCGCGGTAGTCGACGAACCCCTCGCGGCGAGCGCCTCCCGCAGGCTCGACGTCGGCGAGGGCGTCGAGCGTGCTCGCCGCGTGCTCGGCGCCCGCGCGGTAGTCGGTCGCCCCGGCGCGCCCGGCGGACGTCGCGGCCCCGGCGTCGTCGAAGACCGTCCGCGCCGCGTCGGCTCCGAGCCAGTACTCCGACCACGCGGCCGTGCGCGCCTGGCTGTCCGCGGCAGGCGGGCTGCTCCGGTCGGCGCTCCGTGCGGCCGCGACCCCGGCGAGGTACTCCGTGTGACCCAGACCCTCGACCGGGCCCGCGGGGGGCGGCGCCGCGAGGTCGGTGCGCGCCGACGTGACGCCCGCGCCGTACGCCCCGTGCCCCTCGGCGGCCACGCCGTCGCCGCCCGCGCCCGGCGTGGGCACGGCCCGACCGGCCCGCGCGTGCACCGCCCCGTAGGCGTGCAGGAACCCGACGAGGTAGGCGCCCTCGGTGCGGGGTGGCTGGCCCGTGGCGTCCAGCGCCGCGGCTCCCGCGGTCAGTCCCTCCTGGCACGCCTGCCAGGCCTTGGCCGCGCCGGAGCGCGCCGGATCGGCCGGTCGTCCGGCACGGCACGCCGCCGCGCCGTCGCGGTAGTCGGCGAGTCCCTCGCCGCGCCCACCGCCGCCGGGCCCGACGGCGAGCGTCGCCGCCAACGTCGTCTCGCCGTCGGCGACGCCCGCCTCGTAGTCCTCGGCGCCCGCGCGGGCTGCGGCCACCGGCATCGGGTACGGGCCGGACGCCGTCCGGGCGTGGTCGACGCCCTGCCAGTACTCGGCGACGGCGCGCACCGCCGCGGCCTCGCCGCCGGGGACGGCGACGCCCCGGGCGTGCCCGCGCGCGTGCTCGACGCCGGCGACGTACTCGGCGTGCCCGCGTGCCTCGCTCGGGCGGCCGGGCGCCGCCGAGGACAGGTCCGCGCGCGCCGCGGCCTCGCCGGCCAGGTAGCCCGAGTGGCCGGCGCGGGACAGGTCACCGACGCTGCCCACGGAGGCGTCCGCCGCGCGGTCGGACCGGGCGTCCGCCTCACCGGAGCCGTGGTGGAAGCCCGCGAGGTACCCGGCGTCGGTGCGCGTGGCGGGCGTGCCGGCTCGCCCGGCCGACTCCCCGTCCGCCGCGGCCTGCCAGCCCAGGACGTGAGCGGTGCGCGCGGGGTCCGCGGGCGTCCCGTTGAGGTGCGCCTCCACGCCCGTTCGATAGTCCGAGGCCGCCTCGCTCGCGCCGCCGCCCGCCGGGACGGCTGTGAGGGACGGCAGGTCGTGGGCGACGAGCGTGAGGGCGTCGCGGAAGGCGCGGACGCCTGCGGCGCCGATCCCCGCCGCGGGCGGGGCCGCCACGAACGCGTCGGCGACGGGCCGACTGCGGGCGAAGTCCACACCCGCCCAGTACGCGGCGACGGCCAGCTGCTGGACCGACGTGGCGTTGGCCGGTGCCGTCCCGCGCGGGTTGCCCTGCGCGTGGGTGAGCGCGGCGAGCACGTCGGCGTGGCCGGCGGCGGCGCCGAGCGCCAGTGGACTGGCTGTGGTGGGGTCCGCGAGCGCCGCGCCTGCGCCCGCCCAGTAGTCGTCGTACCCCCCGCCCTGACCGAGGTTGCCCGGTGGGACGGCGCCCGGCGGGTTCGCCCGGGCGTGCGTGACGCCGCCCCAGTAGTCGCGGTGTCCCTCCGCCTGACCGAGGTTGCCCGCGGGCGCGGCGAGGAGAGGATGGCTCTTCGCGTGGGTCACACCGGCCCAGAAGTCCGAGTGGCCCGCGATCTCCGCACGTCCCGTCGTCGGCGGCGTGGCCTGGGGCATCGTGCGGCCCTTGCCCACGCCCGTCCAGTACTCGCCGTGCGAGGCGATCGCGGCAGGCGGACTCGCGGGCGGCGACGCGAGCGGGTTGACCCGCCCGTGGGCGATACCCGCCTCGAAGTCGGCGTAGCCGGTGGTGTAGCCGCGCCCGAGCCGAGTGGCCGAGGCAGGGCCGTTCCGCGACTCCGTCACGCCGTCGAGGTAGTGCTGGTGCCCGGCCTGCCACGCGGCGTTCGCCCCGCCCGCGATCCCCATGCCTGCCCGGGCGGCCTCGATCCCGTGCCAGCGCTGCGGGATGACGTGCGGGCGCGCGAGCGTCGGGGGGAGCGTCTTGGCGCTGGTCGCCGGCAGCGCGCCGCCCGTCGCCCCCTGCTGGTGCTCCTTGAACGTGGGCAGGTGGCTCCAGCTCGCACCCTTGCCGCCCGGATACTCGTCGGCCTGCTTGGCGGGCGCGACGTAGGACAGCGGGCTGGGGATCTGGATCACGAGTGATCCCGACGCGCCGCCGACCTTGGCGGTCGCGCCAGCGTTGGTCACGCCGGGGCCGTCCTGGAGCTCCTCCCACGTCGCCGTGAGGCTGTTGGCGTACCCGAACGTGGCGGCGGTCGGGCCCAGGCCCGCGGCGGTCGCGGGAGCGAGGTTGCCCTGCAGCCGGTGCCGCAGGCGCGGTCCGGACCCGGTGCCGTAGGTGATGCGGACGGTGTAGCGGAACCACGCGGTCTTCGCCGCGGTCTTGACGAACTTCTCGATGAGGTTCTTGTGGTCGCCGTTCGTCGGCTGCTGCGGGAACGCGGTGAGGTTCTGGGCGGCGTTCGCGTGGCCCGGGTTGCCCGGCCCGCCGAGGTTGTCGTTGAGCAGGTGGCCCTGGCAGTACATCGCGCCCGCCGTGGCGGAGCTGAACAGGTGGGTGTAGTCGTAGGGCCGGAAGCCGACCTGCGTGCCGGGACCCGAGCCGTACGTGTAGCCCGGACCGACGATCGCCTCGACCCGGGTGCCCTGGCCGGTCACCGGGTCGACGGGGTCCCACGCGGCGTCGTTGACGAGCGCCCGCTGCACCACCAGGCCCGCGGTCGCGCGGTTGCCCGCAGCGCGCTGGAGCGCGACGAGGGCGGCGGGGGAGCGCAGCACAGCCGGGCGAGGTGCCGCCTCGACCTGGTCCCGCGTCGCGACCGGTGCGAGTCGGCGGGCCGGCGCGTCCGGGCGCGGGCGGGGCGTCTCCTCGCGCGCGGCTGCACGGGTCATGCGTCCGCCCAGCGCCGCGTGGTCCGCATGCCCCAGCATCTGTCATCCGCCGACGGCCAGGAGAGGGCGGCCCGTGCACATCGGCTGCCCTTCCGGGCAGAGCGGGTGTCGGCCGGCCGGCGGGGCCGGCGAGGCGGGGCCGGCGAGGCGGGGCCCACGCTCACGTCGCCGGTCGCACCGGCGAACCCCGTCAGCCCAGCTGCGCCAGCCACTCCCCGACCATCGCGCGCGACGCCGCCTGCGCGCCCTCGAGGAACCGCGCCCGGTCGGCCGTCAGCTGCTCCGCCGTCGGGCCGTCCTCGATCTCGTCCGCCCACTGCCGTACCCAGCCGCGGTGGATCTCCTCGTCGACCTCGGGGTGGAACTGCACCGCGAGCAGCCAGGGGCCGATCCGGTACGCCTGCGGGTAGGCGGGCGTGGTCGCGAGCAGCTCCGCGCCGTCGGGCACCGCGAACGTGTCGTGGTGCCACTCCACCATCGCCACCCCCGCGACGTGCCGCACGGGCGAGCTCACGCCCGCCGCGGTGACGTCGATCGGCACGAACCCGACCTCGTGCACCTCGCCGCGCCACGCCCTCGCGCCGAGCGCCTGCGCGAGCAGCTGCGCGCCGAGGCAGATCGCGAGGATCGGACGCCGCGCGTCGGCCCGCCGCCGCAGCAGCGCCGTCTCGGCTGTGAGGTAGGGGTAGATCTCGCCCTGGTAGGCGCCCTCGGTGCCGCCGAGCACCACGAGCACGTCCGGCGCGAGCACGTCGAGCCCGTCGAGGTCGGCGGTCGGGGCGTCGAGGGTCGTGACGGCGTAGCCGTGCGCCGCGAGCGTCCCGGCCACGTTCCCGAGGCCGATGTCGGGGGCGTGGCGCAGCACGAGGGCGGTCGGCAGCGGCGCAGCGGAGGAGTCGGTCACGAGGGCCGATCCTGCCCGGCCCACGTTGCGGGCGGGTGACACGGCCGCGGCGGGCGGCACGCCGTCGGGCGCGCGTTCCGCGGCCGGCACGACGGCGGACCAGCGATCCGCGGCCGGCTACCCGTAGCGCGCGGCGAACGCCGCCAGGACCTGGCCGGTGTGCCGCACGTCGGCGGCGCGGACGCGGGCGACGACCTCGTCCACCTCCGCGGGGTCGTAGTAGCCCTCGTAGCGGTAGGCGAGCAGCCGGTCCACGATGCCCTGGCGGTCGAGCTCGGGGTGGAACTGCGTGGCGTAGACGTTCTCGCGGAACCGCATCATCTGCACGGGCGCCGTCGTGGAGGAGGCGAGCAGGACGCAGTCGGGTGGGACGTCCCTCAGCGCCTCCTTGTGGCCGACGTAGGCCTGGAAGGTGTCGGGGATGCCGGCGAGCAGGGGGTCGGCGCGGCCCGCGTCGGTGAGCGTGACGGGCACGGCGCCGACCGGTTCGCCGTACGTGGTGTCGACGGTGCCGCCCAGGAACGTGCCGAGCGTGCCGACGCCGTAGCACGCGCCGAGGAACGGGACGTCGCGCTCGCACACGTCCGTCAGCAGCGCCGCGATCTCCGTCTCGACCCGCACCTGGACGTCCGACTTCGTGGCAGGCGCGTCGCTCGAGGTGAACGGGCTGCCGCCGACCACGATGCCCGCGATCGCGTCGAGGTCCAGCGCGGGCATCGAGACGGCCTCCAGGCGCACGCGGCGCAGGCGCTCCTGCCCGATGCCCATGAACCGCGCGAACGCCTCGTACTCCGCGTCCGCCACCGTCTCGTCGGCGCGCGTGGCGAGCAGCACGAACTCGGCGCCGGGCCGTCGCCGGGGGCGGTGCGCGTCCATGGGCACAGTCAAGCGCACGGGGCGGCGTGGTGCGTGCGAGCGCGGGTACGGGACCGACGTGCAAGATCGGGCCGCGTCGCGACACGACCGGGGTGTGATGCCGAGGTCACGCCGCGCCCGCGGCTGCCCGGGCAGACTGTCGGGACGGGCCGGGAGGGGCGGATGGACGACGACGACGCGTGGTTCGAGGACGTGACGCGCACGCATGCGCGCGCCCTCGTGCGCTACTTCGCCCGGCGCGCGCCGGTGCAGGACGCCGAGGACCTGGCCGCGGAGGTGCTGCTCACGTGCTGGCGACGGCGCGACGTGGTGCCCCGTGAGGCCGTGCTGCCATGGCTCTACACGACCGCCGGGTACGTGCTCGCCAACCACCGCCGCAAGCGTGTCGACCAGCCGGTCGAGCACCTGCCCGACCGCGGGACGGACCCCCGGGTGGGCACCGATCCCGAGATCTCGGCCCTGTTCGACGCCGAGCTGCGCGGCGCCCTGGCCACGGTGTCCGGGCGGGACCGCGAGATCCTGCTCCTGCACGCGTGGGAGGGGCTCGACGGCGCCGAGCTCGCCGAGGTCCTGGGGATCAGCAGATCGGGAGCGGACGCGGCGCTGTCGCGCGCACGCAAGCGGCTGCGGCAGGCGTGGGGCGAGCGGCTGAGCGTCTGAGACGCGCCGCAGCGGCCGTGGCGCACGCCACGCCGCTGCAAGACCCGCCCCCGACCAGACACTTCAGCGGTGAGAGGAGGTCGCCATGAACGACGAGCGCGACCGTGCGGACCGGGTCGAGGACCCGCAGGACCCGCAGGACCAGATCAACCAGCACGACACCGACGACACGGACGACACCCGGCAGGAGCAGGGGGTGCCGGGCGACACCGTGCAGCACACGGCGCACGACGCCGCCACGCACGAGCCCGCCGCGGGCGCCGAGCCTGCCTCGGGTGATCGCATTGACGAGGCGGACGCCGACGACCTCGAGGTCAGCCACGAGACCGACGCGGTGCAGGAGGAGCTGCTGGCCCGCCTGCGCGTCGCCGACCCCGCGCACGACGTCGAGCCCACCCCCGGCTTCGTCGCGCGTGTGCTCGCGGCCCGGAACGAGCCCGAGTCGTCCGCCTCGCCGAGCACGGACGAGCCCGACGGCGAGCACGTCGCCGCGCCCTTGTCGTCCCCGACGGCGTCGCCGTCGTCGCCCGACGGCGAGCCCCCCGCCGTCCTCGACCTCGCCGCGGCGCGTGCGCGCCGTCGGCACCGCGTGCGCACGTGGGTCGCCTCCGGCGCGGCCGCCGCCCTCGTGGGCGTCGCGGGCTACGCCGTCGGCGCCGGTGGGGGCGCGAGCGCGAACGATGCCGCGGCGCCCGCGAGCGCCCTCCCGGCCCCGATCTCCCTGGGTGGCGCACAAGCGCCCGGGGCCGAGGCGGCGAGGGACTCTGCCGGCTCGGCGACGGACAGCGCTGGCGGTTCGGACGCCGCGATCTACCCGGCCTTCGGGCGCATGGTGTTCACCGCCCCGCCCGGGGCGGACCTGGGCATCGAGTCCGCGACGGCCTACGGCCTGGACGCGCGGTCGGCCACGAGCCAGGACGCGGTCGCGGCACTCGCGGCGGCGCTCGGCGTGGCTGGGACACCGACGCTCGAGAACGGCAGCTGGCAGGTCGGAGGGAACGACGGTGCCGCGCTGCAGCTGTGGGTCAACCTCGATGGCACAGCAAACTTCTGGTACGCGAACGGTGCCTTCGACCCGTGGTCCCAGTGCAGCCAGGACGTCCCGACGGCCCCCTCGGACGGCGCCGACGAGGAGGCGTGGAACGAGTACAACGACGCCTACCAGGCGTGCATCGACGGGCTCACCGCCGCCCTGCCGGCCGAGGACGCCGCGGTGACGACCCTGACCGACCTGCTCGGCACGCTCGGCCGGGATCCCGCCGACTACGTGATCGCGCCGACCGAGACCTATGAGGGCGCGGTCACGCGCGGCGCCACCGCGACGAGGGTCGTCGACGGGCAGAGCACCCAGCTCGCGATCTCCGTCGAGATCACGGGCGACGGTCTGACCTACGCCTCCGGATCCCTCGCGACCCCGGTCGCAGTGGGGGAGTACCCCATCGTGAGCGTCGACGCAGCGGCCGACCGACTGAACGACCCTCGATTCGGCCCGCAGAACGTGATGTGGCCGATGGCGGCGCGGGACGCCGCAGGCGCTGACCTTCCGGTCACGGTGGGTGTTCCCACGCCGACCGAGGCTCCCGCGACGCCGACCGAGACCGGTGCAGTCCCGTGGCCGGTCACCACCGTCGAGCTGGTGTCGGTCCGCCTCGGCCTCGCCCAGGTCTGGCGTGACGACGGCGCGGTGCTCGTCGTGCCCGCCTACGAGTTCGCGGACGCGAACGGGGTCACCTACTCGGTGATCGCCGTCGCGGACTCCGACCTGGACTTCACGTCCGCCTCGTAGCAGACCGACGGCGACGCCGGGGGGATGGAGCCCCGACGCGGGAGGTCCGTGCCGTCACCGGCACGGACCTCCCGCGCTCTCGTGGGGGCAGGCGTTGACGGGACGACGCACGGGGCGGACCGTGGTCGCATGTGCCGCAACATCACCGAGCTCCGCGGGCTCGCCCCCGCCGCCACCGACGACGAGATCGAGGCCGCCGCCCGCCAGTACGTGCGGAAGGTCTCCGGGATCACCCATCCCAGCGCCCGCACCGCGGACGCGTTCGAGAAGGCGGTCGCCGAGATCGCCCACATCACCCACCACCTGCTGGAGGACCTGCCGGAGCGTCGGCAGCCGCCGCAGACCGTGCCGCCGCTCCGGCGTCCCGAGGTGCAGCAGCGGATCGCCGCACGCGCGGCCGCGTCGGCGTCCTGACGCCGACCGTCCGCGGTACGTTGGCGCCCGACCGAAGGAGCCCGCATGCCACGCTCGATCCGCCCGCTCGTTCTCACGAGCCTCGCCGCCGCCGTCGCCGCGCTGTCGCTCACGGCGTGCACGTCGCCGCAGGGTGACGCGGGCGCTCCCACCGCCTCGGCCTCGGCCGAGCCGACCAGTTCGGCCACCGCCTCCGCCGAGCCGACGGGTTCGGCCACCGCCGGTGGCAGCGGCACCGCCGACGCGAGCGGGATCACCAACCTGCCCGACGGCGTGACGTTCGTCCGCGGCCTGCCCGACGGCACCGACCAGCCCGCGGACGCCGTCGCCGGTGTCGGCTGGAGCAGCGACGGCACCCAGCTGTTCGTCACGACCTTCGGCTCGAGCACCTGCCCGCTGGTCGCCACCGGGCTCGAGGCGGACGGCACCGGCGTCACGGTCGAGCTGACGCAGGCCGGCGGAGCCGTCTGCACGATGGACCTCGCGCCCGCCACGACCACGCTCGACGCCCCGAGCGGCGTGAGCACCACGGCCGAGACCCCGGTGACCATCGGCGAGCTCGGCTCCGCGAGCCTGCCGGCCGCCGCGAGCCCCGTGGCCATGGGCTGGATCGTCAGCACCGGCTGACGCCTCTCGGACGCCCGTACCTCGAACCATCCGCGCCACCCCCGCCGCTCGCCCCGGTCGTTCCCGCGCGTGACCCGGCCACGGGCCGGACGTCCCGGCGCCCCCCGTGACCCGGGTGCGAGACTTCCCCGGTGACGACTCTCGCGCCGCCCGCCGGGACGGGCCACGACGCGGCGGAGGCGGCCGCGGCGCTCCTGGCCGACCTCAGCCGTGTGACCCAGGCGGACGCCTCGCGTCGCCGCCGCGCGGAGTACTCCTCGGACGCGTCCAACTACCGCGTGGTCCCCGAGGTCGTCACGTTCCCCCGGCACACCGACGAGGTGCTCGCGATCCTCGACGTCGCGCGCCGCCATCGCAGCCCGATCACGGCGCGAGGTGCGGGCACGAGCGTGGCGGGCAACGCCGTCGGGCCCGGCGTGGTCATCGACTTCTCCCGTCACCTGAACGCGATCGGCGAGATCGACCCGGTGGCGCGCACCGCCGTGGTGCAGCCCGGTGTGGTGATGTCGAGCCTGCAGCAGGCGGCGCGGCCGCACGGGCTGTGGTTCGGCCCCGATCCGAGCACCCAGAACCGCGCGACCCTCGGCGGGATGATCGGGAACAACGCGTGCGGTCCGCACGCGCTCGCCTACGGCCGCACGGCCGACAACGTGCGCGCGCTCGACGTCGTCGACGGCGCCGGCCGGCGCTTCACCGCCGGTGCGGGGAGCGGCGCGCTCGAGGCGGTCGACGGGCTCGAGCGCCTCGTCGCCGCGAACCTCGCGACGATCCGCACGGAGCTCGGCCGCTTCACCCGGCAGGTCTCGGGCTACTCGCTCGAGCACCTCCTGCCCGAGCGCGGCAGCAACCTCGCGCGGATGCTCGTGGGCACCGAGGGCACGCTGGTCACGCTGCTCGAGGCGACCGTCGAGCTCGTCCCGCTGCCCACCACGCCGGTGCTCGTCGTGCTCGGCTACCCGGACATGCCCAGCGCGGCCGATGCGGTGGTGCCGCTCGTCGCGCTGCGCCCGCTCGCCGTCGAGGGCATGGACGCCCGACTCGTCGACGTCGTGCGTCGTCACCACGGCACGGTGCCGGACCTGCCGCGCGGCGCGGGCTGGCTGTTCTGCGAGGTCGGCGGCGCCGACGAGGCCGAGGCCCTCGCGAACGCGGCCGCCCTCGTGGCCGCGAGCGGCTGCGTGGACTCGATGGTCACCACCGACCGCGCCACCGCGGCTGCGCTGTGGCGCATCCGGGCCGACGGCGTGGGCCTGGCCGGGCGGACGCCGGCCGGCACCCAGGCGTGGCCCGGCTGGGAGGACGCGGCCGTGCCGCCCGAGCGCCTCGGCGCCTACCTGCGCGACTTCGACGCTCTGCTGGCGCAGTACGGCGTCGACGGCTTCGCGTACGGCCACTTCGGCGACGGGTGCATCCACGCCCGGATCGACCTGCCGCTGACCCGTCGCGCGGACGTCCCGCAGTTCGAGGGCTTCATGAACGACGCCGCGCGGCTCGTGGGCCGCTACGGCGGGTCGCTCTCCGGCGAGCACGGCGACGGGCGGGCCCGCAGCGGGCTGCTGCACCACATGTACCCGCCCGCCGTGCTCGAGCTGTTCGAGCAGGTCAAGGGCCTCTTCGACCCCTCCGACACGCTCAACCCCGGCGTGCTCGTGCGGCCGGCCGCGGTGACGACCGACCTGCGCCGGCCCGCGGCGCGCCCCCTCGGGGCGAAGGGCTTCGCGTTCACGCACGACGGCGGCGACCTCACCATGGCGGTGCACCGGTGCGTCGGGGTGGGCAAGTGCCGCGCCGACAGCTCCGCCGCCGGCGGCTTCATGTGCCCGAGCTACCAGGCCACCAAGGACGAGCGCAACGTCACCCGCGGCCGCGCCCGCGTGCTGCAGGAGCTCGCGAACGGGACGCTCGTCAAGGGCTGGGACGCGCCCGAGGTCGCGGAGTCGCTCGACCTGTGCCTCTCGTGCAAGGCGTGCGGTCACGACTGCCCCGCCGGTGTCGACATGGCGGCCTACAAGGCCGAGGTCACCTACCGCCGGTACAAGGGCAAGGTGCGCCCCGTCCAGCACTACGTGCTCGGCTGGCTCCCGCGGTGGGCGAGGATCACGACGGCGATCCCCGCCGTCGCGGGTCTCGCGAACCTCGTCCTGGGCTGGGCCCCGCTGCGCCGGGTGCTGTTCCCGCTGCTGGGGATGGACGCCCGACGCGAGATGACGTCGTTCACCACGCAGCGGTTCTCGCGGTGGTTCTCCCGGCGGGCCGGGGCGTCGGTCGAGTCGGTCGAGTCGCGCGACGCCGGGTCGACGCCCGTGCGCGACGTGCTGCTGTGGGCCGACTCGTTCTCCGAGCACCTGGACCCGCGCGGCGCGCAGGCTATGGTTCGGCTGCTGCAGGACGCGGGCTACACGGTCCGCATCCCGCAGCAGCCGGCGTGCTGCGGGCTCACCTGGATCTCCACCGGCCAGCTCGACGGGGCGAAGACGCGGCTGCGCGGCGTTCTCGACGTGCTCGGCCCGGCGGCCGCGAAGGGCGTGCCGATCGTCGGCGTCGAGCCTTCGTGCACCGCGGTGCTGCGCAGCGATCTCGTCGAGCTGCTGCCCGACGACCCGCGCGCGGCGCAGGTCGCAGCCGCGACCCGGACGCTTGCCGAGCTGCTCACCGACCCCGACCTCGGGCCGGGTGCGGACTGGCGACCGTCGGCCGACCTCACCGGGACGACCGTGATCGCGCAGCCGCACTGCCACCAGCACTCCGTCATGGGGTACGAGGCGGACGCCGCCTTGCTGCGGCGCGCCGGGGCGCAGGTGCGCCAGCTCGCGGGCTGCTGCGGCCTCGCGGGCAACTTCGGGATGGAGAGGGGGCACTACGAGGTGAGCGTCGCCGTCGCCGGGAACGGCCTGCTGCCGGCGCTGCGCGAGGCCCCCGAGGGGGCCGTGTTCCTCGCCGACGGGTACTCCTGCCGCACCCAGGCGGAGCAGCTCGCGGGGGTCCACGGGCGGTCGCTCGCGCAGGTCCTGGTGGAGGGCCACGACCCGGGGCACGCCCAGGTGCGCGTGGCAGAATAGGAGACCGGGTCGCGGCCCGGCCCCGGCCGGGCGCTCGGCGGCCGTCGCTCACGTCCTTCCCCTTCAGGTGGTGCAGTACCGATGCCGCTCTTCGCCCTCGCGGACGGCCGCGCCCTCCCCGTTCGGCCGACCGGTTCCGTCGACGCCTGGTCCGAGCAGGTGGCCACGGACCTGCGTGACGCGGTGCTCGACGTCGTCGGTGTCCCCCTGCTCCCGATCGCCTGGCGTGACGACGACGAGGTGCTCGGCGACTACCTCGTCGCGCTGGACTCGACGGGCGCGGCCGTCGTGGTCGTCGTCCGGGAGTCGCTCGACGGCGAGGCCCTCGTCGCCGCCCTGGCTCGCTCCGCCGTCGTGCGCCGTGCGCCGTGGCGGGACGTGGCGACCTGGTACCCCGACGGGCCCGACGCGCTGCGCCAGGACTGGGCCGACTTCCGCGAGTCCATCCCGCCGCGGGGCGAGGCGGCGCCCGGCCTCATGATCGTGTCCGCGGCGCTCGCGGACGGCGTGCGTTCGGCGGTCGAGGTGCTCGACGGCGCCACGGTCGCGGTGCACCAGGTCGGCCTGGGCGAGCACGAGGGTCAGCCGATGCTGTCCGTCGAGCCGGTGAGCGCGCGGCTCCTGCCGCGCCACGTCGTGCTCGAGGCGGACTCCGACGGCGTGACACTCGTCGGCGGGGTCGGGCCGGCGCTCGTCGAGGCGGCGAGCGTGCAGCCCGAGCCCGAGCCCGAGCCTTGGGCGGAGGTCGAGGAGCCTGAGGAGTCTGAGGAGTCTGAACTTCCGGCGGAGCCCGCGCCCGAGCCCCAGACGGAGTCCGAGGAGCCTGAGGTTCCGGCGGGGCCCGAGGAGTCAGCGACGGAGCTGGACGCCCCCGATCCTGCCGAGCAGTCCGAGGCCCGCCTCGACGGAGCGTCCCGCCGAGGTCGCCGCCGACCGGCGCCGGCGCCCGATCCGCGGGGCGCGCTGCGCGCCGTCGTGGACCTCGTCGGCGAGGCGGAGCTGGTCCTCACCGAGGACCCTGCCGCCGAGCCCGCGCTGCTCGCCGAGGACGGCGTCATCGTGACGGCGGGGAGGCAGTTCGCCGATCCGGGTGCCGCCGCGGCCACCGCGCTCGGCCGGGACGTGCCCGACGGCTGGCTGGCGTGGCGCTTCGGGGCCGAGGGCCCCTACCTCGGCGAGGCGCTCGAGGAGGCGCTCAGCGGTCCGCGGCCACGCGGCCGCGGACGGCGCGCCGTGCGCCGCTGACACCCCGCGCGCGCCGCGGCACCGACGTACGCCGCGAACGCCCGACTCTCTCCGGGCATGCGCCGCGAACGATCGCCCCTCAGGGCAGGTACGCGCGGCCCCAGTGCGCGATCTCCGCGTACGCCCGCGCCCGCACCGCCGGGCGGGAGAGAAGCACGTCGTGCAGCGCGCCCTCGACGGTGGCGACCGTGACCGTCGGGGCGATGCGCAGCGCGCGCTGGGCGACGACGTCGACGTCGATCACGATGTCGCTCGAGGCCATCGCGTCGTCCCACATGGGGCTGATCAACGTCCGCGCCGAGCGCACCACGAGCACCGGGACGTCGACCGCCAGCCCCTGGGCCACGCGGCCGTGGCCGCGCAGGATCGCGGCGAGCCAGCCGTAGCGCACGGGGAAGGAGTGCTCGGGGCGCCAGACGCCGACGATCGGCCACTCGCCGTCGTGGGCGTCGGAGATCGTGCGGTTGTAGAACCCGAGGTCGACGTTCGGCATCACCCGGAGCGGGAACGCCTTCGCGACCTCCGTCACCACGGGCGTGGACACCGAGCGCACCAGGGTCGAGCCCTGCGTCTCGAGCCACGGCGCGACGAGGACGAGCGCGGCGGCTCGGCCGGGGAAGCGGTCGGCCCAGAGGCTGGCCGTGAGCCCGCCGGTCGAGTGCGCCATCAGCACGACCGGCAGCCCGGGGTGCTCCTCCTCGACGACGTCGAGCGCGGCCTCGATGTCCTCGTCGTAGGTCGCGAGATCGTCGATGTATCCCGGGGTCTGGTACCGCCGCAGGCTGCGACCGTACTTGCGCAGGTCGACGGCGTAGAACACGCCGCCGACCCCGGCCCAGAACGGCCCGATCTCGGGGTTGAGCAGGTAGTCGCTCCAGCCGTGCAGGTACACGACGGCGTATCGCGGCTCCGCGTCCGTCGCACCCTCCGGCGCGGCCGGGTCGAGCTCGGCCCGGTAGCGCACGAGGGTCGCGACGACCTCGCCCTCGAAGTCGTCCGCCAGGGGAAGGGTGCGTGCCTCGTGGCCGCTGCCCAGGACGTCGGGCGCCCAGGCGTCGGTCGGGGGCGGCGCGGGGATCGCATCGAAGGGGCTCACGCCGTCTGCGTCGGGCTGGTGCTCGGGCACGAAACCCCGGGGCGGGGCGGCCGCCAGCGCAGCGAGCGCGGGGATGGTGGGCAGCGCGGGCAGCGCCGGGCGGGGCGGGAGCCCGGCCAGCGGACCGGTGCTGCGGACCGCGCGCCCCGGGAGTCTCATACGCCCATCGTGCCCAACCCGCGCGCGAGTCGCAGCAGCGCGTTGCGGCGCCACCGTGGGCGGAGCGCCCCCGCGTCGGGGCGCCGGCCTTCTCGCGCTCCCGCGCCGGGCGGCGCTCAGCTGCCGGCGTGGACCGCCTCGATGTTGTTGCCGTCCAGGTCGCGGAAGAAGACCGCGTAGTAGCCCGGGTGGTACTCCGGCCACTCGCGCGGTGCGTGCAGGATCTCGAGCCCGGCCGCCGTCGCGGCCTCGTGCACCGACTCCACCGCCTCGCGCGACGGCGCCGAGAGCGCGATGTGGGCCTCGTGCCGCACCCCGCCCTCGGGCGCTGCCGAGAGCCAGAGGTACGGGCCGGATCCGGGGCGGTCGCCGAGCGGGCGGTCGCCGAGTCCGACGACGAGCCCGCTCGGGCTGTCGTGCCGCACCATCTCCACGAGACCGATCGGGGCGAACGCGGCCAGCAGCGCCGTCGTCGTCGCCGCGGGGTCGTTCACCTGAACACCGACGTGATCGAACATGGCCGCACCTTAGCGCCGGGCTCCGACACGGCTCGGCCCGCGATGATCGGGCCGAGTCCGGGTCCTGGCGAGCGCGAGCGCTGGATTGTGGTCATGGAGGGGTGCCGTGGTGACCACGACTCGGCGTTCGGTGGTGCCGTGTGACCACGACTCGGCGTTCGGCCGTCCGGGCGCTCAGCCGGCAAGCCCGGCCACCACGGCCGCCACCCGCCGCTCCCGCGTGGCGGCAGCCTTGGCGCCGGTGACCGCGTCGACGTGCGCCTTGCGCCGACTGGGGGAGAGGGCGTCGAACGCAGCCCGGGCGCCTGCGGCGTCGAGCGCGGCCGCGAGGTCGTCGGGCACCTCGGCGGTGCGCGGCGCCGTGTCCAGCGCCAGGGTCACCTCGATGGGGTCCCCGCCGGAGAGCCCGGTCGCCCGCCGCTTCTCCGCGGAGAACGGCACGAGGGACCGGCCGCCCATCACCCCGACGGTCGAGGTGAAGGTGAACCCGTTGACGGTGACCGTCACGGCCGGGCGCTTCCCGCCGCCCAGCGCCTCGATGACCTCGGGGGGCACCTCGATCCCCGTGTTGTTCCCCGTCCGGAGCAGGATCCCCTGGAACGACGCCTCTGACATCGCGCCGGTGTGGCGCCACGGCGGTGCCCGTGGCCAGATCTCCGGAAGAACCCGCGCGTGCCGCGATCGGTCCCGCTAGCATCGACTGACGCTGGGCCGGCTCGCCCGTCGCAGCCCGGTCGCGGCGCCCCTGATCGACGTCGACCGACGTCGACCGACGTCGCGCCGCAGACCGACGCAGACCGACGTCGGACAGCACCGGCGCAGGCCAGGCCAGCCACCGGCGCCGGTACCGCCACGAAGGGAAGAGCCAGATGACCGCGCTGAGCCGTTCGGTCCTCGTCGACGCCGACACCGCCCGCGAGCGCATCGCCGCGCTCCGGCCCGGTGACGCGGGGTACGACCCCGTCCTCGCCGCCCGGTTCGCGGAGCACTTCCCCACGCTGCACCGGCTCTTCGGCGAGGTCTACGGGACGCGAGCGGACGCGCTCGAGGCGCTGCTCGCCGTCGTGGATCTCGCGGCGACGTCGTGGCGTGAGCGTCCGGAGGACCTGCGCGCGCTGGACGCGCGGCGCGAGGGCGACCCGTTCTGGTTCGGCTCGAACGGCATGCTCGGCGGGGTCTGCTACGTGGACCGGTACGCCGGGAACCTCGACGGCGTGCGGCGCCAGATCCCCTACTTCCGCGAGCTGGGGCTCACCTACCTGCACCTCATGCCGCTGTTCGCCTCGCCGGAGGGCAACTCCGACGGCGGGTACGCGGTGTCGTCCTACCGGGACGTGAACCCCGCGCTCGGCTCGATGCGCGACCTGGCCGCACTGTCCCGGGAGCTGCGCGACAACGGCATCTGCCTCGTCGTCGACTTCATCTTCAACCACACGAGCAACGAGCACGAGTGGGCCCGGCGCGCGGTGGCGGGGGAGGTCGTCGACGGCGTCGCGTACGAGGACTTCTACCTCATCTTCCCCGACCGCACGATGCCGGACGCCTACGAGCGCACCACGCGCGAGATCTTCCCGGACGACCATCCCGGCTCGTTCGTGCAGCTCGCGGACGGCCGCTGGATCTGGGCGACCTTCTACCACTTCCAGTGGGACCTCAACTACGCCAACCCGTGGGTCTTCCGCGCGATGGCGGGGGAGATGCTGTTCCTCGCCAACCAGGGCGTGGAGCTCCTGCGGATGGACGCCGTCGCGTTCATCTGGAAGCAGCTCGGCACCACGTGCGAGTCGCTGCCGCAGGCGCACCTGCTGCTCCAGGCGTTCAACGCGGTGCTCCGGATCGCGGCACCCGCGCTGCTGTTCAAGTCGGAGGCGATCGTGCACCCCGACGAGGTGGTCAGCTACGTCTCGCCGCAGGAGTGCCAGGTCTCCTACAACCCGCTGCAGATGGCGCTCACGTGGGAGGCGCTCGCGACTCGCGACGCACGCCTGCTCAACCAGGCCCTCGAGCGCCGGCACGCGCTGCCGGAGGGCACCGCGTGGGTGAACTACGTGCGCAGCCACGACGACATCGGCTGGACGTTCGCCGACGAGGACGCCGCCGAGCTCGGCATCGAGGGCTACCCGCACCGGCGGTTCCTCAACGACTTCTACGTCGGGCGGGTGCCCGGCTCGTTCTCCCGCGGGGTCCCCTTCCAGGACAACCCGCGGACCGGGGACTGCCGGATCGCGGGCACGACGGCGTCGCTCGCCGGGGTGGAGGCCGGGGATGCCGGCGGGGTGGACCGGGTGGTCCTGGCCCATGCCATCGCGCTCTCGACCGGTGGCATCCCGCTGCTCTACCTCGGGGACGAGGTCGCGCAGCTCAACGACTACGGCTACCGCGACCGCCCGGACGAGGCCGGGGACTCCCGCTGGGTGCACCGGCCCTTCCGTCCCGCCGAGGCCTACGCGAACCGCGAGAACGTCACGACGGCGTCGGGCCAGGTGTACTCGCGCCTGCGCGAGCTCATCGAGGTGCGACGGCGCACGCCCGAGCTGGGCGGTGGACGCCTGCTGCCGTTCCGCACCGGCCTGCGCGCGGTGGTCGCGTTCCAGCGGCCGGGGTGGACCGACGACTTCCCGCGGGTGATCGTGCTGGCCAACGTCGGCGACGACGCGGTGCACGTCGACGCGATGACGTTCTCGGGGGTGGAGCACGTCGCGCGCGAGCTGATCGGCTCTACCGACGTGGACCTGCGCCGCGGGGTCGACCTGCCGGCGCACGGGGTGGTCTGGCTGCACGCGACACCGCTCTGACGCCGCTCTGACGCCGCCCTGACGTCGCTCTGACGCAGAGACCGGGTTCAGCCGACCACCGGGAGCCACTCACGCAGGTCCGGCAGGCCCTCGGCCAGGTTCCCCGAGCGCAGGGCTCCGCCTCGCTGGTCCCAGCCGATGCGCCCGGCGGCGAGGCGGATCCACGTGCGCTCGTCGCCGACCTCGAGGTCGTAGCCCGAGCGCCGGTTCACCATCGACAGGAACGCCTGCGCCACCGTGGTGCGCGCCGTCGGGTCGACGGGCGTGGGCACGTGCGCGGAGCGCGCGAGGTCGTCGCCGTGCACGACGACCTCCACCAGGCGGGTGAGCACGAGCGTCGTGAGGTCGATGACCCCGCGGCGCGTGAGCACCCGGGTCACCCCCTCGCGGCGGAGCCGGGCGAGGGTCGCCAGGGCGGCCGCGCCGCGCTCCTCGGCGAGGGTGACCGGGTCGGCGGTGTCGTCCTCGCCGGTGCGCGTGGCCTCACGGATGCCGTCGGCGTCGGCGGAGTAGGCCGCGAGGTAGGAGCACAGGTCGTGCCGCTGCGTCGTGCCGTCGGCGGGGTCCGCGGGCTCGGCGTTCGCGAGGACGCGCATGGAGAGCCCGAGGTGGGTCACGAGGTCGCGCACGCGCCAGCCCGGCAGGGGGGTCTCGGCGTCGAACACCTCGTCGTCGAGCGAGCGCAGCCAGTCGATGACGGCGTCCCACGACTCGGCGAGATCGGCGTCCAGCACGACGGGGTCGACGGCGATGTCGGTCATCTCCCGAGCGTACGACGCACCGGTGACGCGGCGGGCCCGCGCCTCAGGAGACCCGGCCGTAGCCGACGATGTTGGTGCTCCAGATCTTCACGTGCTCGACGCTCTTGCCGGGGCTCGGAGCGTGCACCCGCATGCCCGGTCCGGTGTAGATGGCGACGTGGTAGATGCCGCTCGCGGCGCCGTTGTCCGAGTAGAAGATGAGGTCGCCCGGCTGCAGCTGGGACGAGCTGACCCGGGTCGTCGCGGCCCACTGCTGCTTCGTGGTGCGCGGCAGGCTGACGCCGAGCTGCTTGTAGGTCCACTGCACGAGACCCGAGCAGTCGTAGGTGTCCGGGCCCGCGCCCCCGAGCACGTACGGCTTGCCGGTCTGCGTGAGCGCGAGGTCGACGGCGCGCTGGCCGAGGGGATTGCTCGGTGCCGGTGCCGGGGCAGGATCGGGGGCTGGGGCCGGGGCGGGGGCGGGCGCCGCCGTCGTGGGCGCGGGAGCGGGCGCAGGCGCAGGCGCCGGGGCTGCCGTCGTGGGGGCGGGTGCGGGGGCTGCGCCGCCCGAGGATCCCGAGCCGCCCGACGCACTCGAGGCGCCCGACGTACCAGACCCACCCGACGAGCCGGCAGATCCGCCCGAGGTGCCCGATCCGCCGGAGCCGCCGCTCGCCGTCGTGGACGCGGCCGGGCCCCCGCCCGAGGCGGCGGACGAGCGCGAGGCGGCCTCGGCGTCGCGTCGGGCCTGCGCCTCCTGCGCCGCCCGACGCTGCTCGAGGAGACCTTCCTGGTACTGGCGCTCGAGCTCCTCGCTGGTCTGCCGCAGCTGCGCGAGCTCGGTGACCGCGGAGCTCATGGTCACGGCCAGGGCGTCACGCTGGGCGATGGCCTCCTTGGCCGCGGCGTCGGCGGCGCTCGCCGCCTCGGTGGCGTCCTTCTCGCGCCGGTCGTACGTGGTCTGCGCGTTCGTCGCGGCCGTCCGTGCGGCATCGGCGGCGTCCTGCGCCTCCTCGGCGGTGCGCGCGGCGTCGCCGGCCGCGTTGCTCGCCATCGTGTAGGCGGTGGAGCGCCGCAGCACGTCCTCGAACCCGTCCGCTCCGACGAAGACCTCCGCGGCGCTCGCGGCGCGACCGCCGCTGCGGTAGGTGTCCATCGCGACGGCCGCGAGGTCGTCGAGCGCGGTGGCCGCCTCGGCCTCCGCGGCGTCCGCGGCGGCCTGCGCGTCGGTGAGCGCCGCCCGGGCGTCGTCGGCGGCGACCTGGGCCTCGAGTGCGTGCTCGGCGGCGATCTGCGCGTCGGTCTCCGCCTGGTCGGCGCTGGCGTCCGCAGCGGCCAGCTCGGCCTCCAGCTCGGCGACCCGCCCCTCCGCACCGTCCACCGCGGCCGACGCCGCGTCGCGGTCCGCCTGCGAGGGCAGCGGGCTAGCTCCGGACTGCGGCACCACCAGCACCACGACGGCGAGCGCCGAGCCCGCGAGCACGCCGGCGCGGTTGCGCGCACGACCTCTCGACGTCGATGTCACGGGGCTCTCCCATCAGGTGGTGAAGCGGTGTGGACGAGTGGTGTCCGGACCGCGAAGGTCACGTTCTGGTCTCGACCATAGCGTGAGGCTTGAGAGTTCCGCACCTCGTCTTGTCAACGCGACACGCGGGAAAGGGGCCGACCAATAATCACACGGGTGTAGTTCGCCGTCGTGTCCGCGTCGCTCCGCCGGCGGGACGGAGTGTCCGGATGCTGAGACGAGCGGGACCACGGGGGGTGGTTCCAGCGCGCCCTGCCTACCGTTCTGGCAGCGCCGCAGGGCGCCGGACCCGGGGAACCAGGCGACGTCGACGGGGCGCCGCGCCACACATGCGAGGAGTACGCGATGAGCAGCACCGACTGGAAGTTCGAGACGCAGCAGATCCACGCCGGCCAGGTCCCGGACCCGGCGACCGGCGCGCGGGCGCTGCCGATCTACCAGACGACGTCGTTCGTGTTCGAGTCGGCGGAGCAGGCCGCGGCGCGGTTCGCGCTTGCCGAGCTCGGCCCGATCTACACGCGCATCACCAACCCCACGCAGGAGGCGGTGGAGAACCGCGTCGCGGCGCTCGAGGGCGGCGTGGGGGCGCTGCTCGTCGCGTCCGGGCAGGCCGCGGAGACGCTCGCGATCCTCAACGTCGCCGAGGCGGGCGACCACGTCGTCGCCTCGTCCTCGCTCTACGGCGGGACCTACAACCTGCTGCACTACACGCTGCCGAAGCTCGGGATCGAGACCACCTTCGTCTCCGACCCGCACGACCTGCAGGAGTGGCGCGACGCGGTGCGCCCGAACACCAAGCTGTTCTTCGGCGAGACGATCCCGAACCCGCGCACCGACGTGCTCGACATCGAGGGCGTCGCCGGTGTCGCCCACGAGGTCGGCGTGCCGCTCATCGTGGACAACACGGTCGCGACGCCGTACCTCGTCAACCCGCTGCGCTGGGGCGCCGACGTCGTGGTGCACTCGGCGACCAAGTACCTCGGCGGCCATGGCACCTCGATCGCGGGCGTGATCGTCGACGGCGGCACGTTCGACTACGCGCAGCACCCCGAGCGCTTCCCGAACTTCAACACCCCGGACCCGTCCTACAACGGCCTCGTCTACGCGCGCGACCTCGGCGTCGGGGGCGCGTTCGGCGTCAACCTGTCGTTCATCCTCAAGGCGCGCGTGCAGCTGCTGCGCGACCTGGGCGCCGCCGTGAGCCCGTTCAACGCGTTCCTCATCGCGCAGGGCATCGAGACGCTGTCGCTGCGCGTGGAGCGGCACGTCGCGAACGCCGAGAAGGTCGCCGCGTGGCTCGAGGCGCGCGAGGACGTGGTCCGCGTGCACTACGCCGGACTCGAGTCCTCGCCGTGGCACGCGAACCAGCTCAAGTACGCGCCCAAGGGCGCCGGCGCGGTGCTCGCCTTCGAGCTCGGCGGCGGGGCCGCGGCCGGGCAGGCGTTCGTCTCGGCGCTCGAGCTGCACTCCAACGTCGCCAACATCGGCGACGTGCGCTCCCTCGTCATCCACCCGGCCTCGACGACGCACAGCCAGCTCACCCCGGCGGAGCAGCTCTACTCGGGTGTGACGCCCGGGCTGGTGCGCCTCGCCGTCGGGCTCGAGCACATCGACGACATCCTCGCCGACCTCGAGCACGGCTTCGCGGCCGCCGCCCGGGTCGCCGCGGGTGAGCCCGGTGAGGTGGACGCCGCCGGGGACGTCCCGGTCGCCGTCGAGGCCTGATCGGGTCTGGCCGACCAAGCCCCGACCGAGGCCTGACGGGACCCGACTGGCCCGAACGGGCCCGACTGAGAGCTGCTCGTGCCCCCGGTGACGCCCGGCCGCCCGGCCAGGTGTCACGGCGGGCACGCGGGGACGAGAGGAGGGGGCGTCGTGCCCGAGCCCTACGATGTGCCGGTGACCAGCCAGCCTCGGCGCGCCCGCCGGACCGTCGCCCCCGCGGCGCGCGGCCAGGTGCGCACCACCGAGGTGAGCGTGCTCCCCGCGAGCGCAGCGTGGCGCCCCGGACGACCGGCGGGCGACCGCAAGTTCGTCGACGTCGGCACGCTCGACCTCGACGGCGGGGGCGAGCTGCCCGGCGTGCGGATGGCGTACGAGACGTGGGGCACGCTGAACGCACGGGGCGACAACGCCGTGCTCGTGCTCCACGCGCTCACGGGCGACTCCCACGTCGTCGGCGAGGCGGGGCCGGCGCACCCCACGCCCGGCTGGTGGCCCGCGATGGTCGGCCCGGGTCGCCCGATCGACATCAACCGCTACTTCGTCGTCGCCCCGAACGTCCTCGGCGGCTGCCAGGGCAGCACCGGTCCCGCCTCGCCGGCGCCCGACGGCGCGCCGTGGGGCTCGCGCTTCCCCGCCCTCACCGTGCGGGACCAGGTCGAGGCCGAGATCCGCCTCGCCGACGCTATTGGCGTGACCCAGTGGGCGCTCGTGATCGGCGCGTCGATGGGCGGCCACCGCGTGCTGGAGTGGGCGGTGACGGCGCCCGACCGGGTCCGTGGCCTCGCCGCGATTGCGACGGCGGCTCAGACCAGCGGCGACCAGATCGCCTGGGCGCACGCCCAGCTCGGCGCCATCCGCGCCGACCCAGCCTTCCGCGGCGGGGACTACTACGACGCGCCCGACGGCGAGGGCCCGACGGCGGGGCTCGCCATCGCGCGCCAGATCGCCCACACCACCTACCGGTCCGCACGGGAGCTGGACACCCGGTTCGGCCGGATCCCGCAGCGCGCCGAGAACCCGCTCGACGGCGCGGGCCGGTACGCCGTGCAGTCCTACCTCGACCACCACGGCAGCAAGCTCGCGCGGCGGTTCGACGCCGGCTCCTACGTGGCGCTCACCCAGTCGATGATCACGCACGACATCGGCCGCGACCGCGGCGGCGTGGAGACGGCGCTCGCGAGCGTCACGGCGCGCGCACTCGTCATCGCCGTCGACTCCGACCGGCTCTTCCTGCCCGCCCACTCGGCGCGGATCGCGCGGGGCATCCCCGACGCGGACCTGCACGTCATGCACTCGGACTACGGGCACGACGGGTTCCTCATCGAGTTCGACACGCTCGGGCCGATCGTCGCGGCGTTCCTCGGCGAGGTCGCGCCGGCCGTGCGCACGTCCTGAGCGCCGTCCGAATGGCCGTCCGGAAGGCCGTCCCGAAGCATGGCCGGTGAGCCCCGGTGCCGAGCGGGAGGCGCTCGTGTCGGCATCGGCGCCTAGCATCGGACCATGACCACGCTGCGCGAGACCCTGACCGCCCCGGACAAGAAGCCCGCCGTCGTCGCCGACCTCACCACGCTCATCGAGGGTGAGGTCGCGGGGATGGGCGGCCTGACGGGGATCGCCGCGAAGGCCGCCTTCTCGGCGGCGAAGAAGCAGAAGCCCGACGTCGTCCAGCGCGGCTCCGCCGCCTACCTCGGCACCCTCGCCGACGCCCTCGACCCCTTCTGGCAGCGCAGCAACGCCGAGGGCGGCGACTTCCCCGCCTACGTGACGGCGCACCAGGACGAGGTCGGCGCCGCGCTCCAGGCGAAGATCGAGTCGGAGGTGACCGCCGGCGGCAAGGAGCGGGCCATGTTCGACAAGTTCAAGGGCCAGATCGCCAAGGTGATGGTGGGCGCGCTGCCCAAGCTCGCGGCGCTCGTCCAGAAGCACGCCGGCTGAGCCAGGTCCACCGCTCCGGCTCGGACATCGGCACCGCCACTCGGGCGGTCCACCGCTGAGACGCACGAACGCCCCCGCCGTGTCGGCGGGGGCGTTCGTCGTCGGTGACCCGGGATGGCTGCCCGAGTCCGCGAGCAGCGGGCAAGCCAGGTCGGCGCGAGTCAGCCGCGGTCAAGCCTCGGTCAGCGCAGGTCAGCGCAGGTCAGCCACGGTCAGCGCAGGTCAGCCCAGTCCGGCAGGCGTCAGTGCCCCGGTCCGTGGGACCCGTGCCCGTGCTCGAGGCCCGCGTCCTTGGCCCGCTGGAAGGAGCGCACGATCTCGGCCTCGGCCTCCTCGCGTCCCACCCAGTGCGCGCCCTCGACGGACTTGCCGGGCTCGAGGTCCTTGTAGACCTCGAAGAAGTGCTGGATCTCCAGGCGGTGGAACTCCGACACGTCGTCGATGTCGTCGCGCCACGACGCGCGCTGGTCCCCGACCGGCACGCAGAGGACCTTATCGTCGCCGCCCGCCTCGTCGCGCATCCGGAACATCCCGAGCGCACGGCACTCGATGAGGCAGCCCGGGAACGTCGGCTCCTCCAGGAGCACCAGCGCGTCCAGGGGATCGCCGTCCTCGCCGAGGGTGCCCTCGATGAACCCGTAGTCGTCGGGGTACCGGGTCGAGGTGAACAGCATCCGGTCCAGTCGGATCCGGCCGCTCAGGTGATCCACCTCGTACTTGTTCCGGTGGCCCTTGGGGATCTCGATCGTCACGTCGAACTTCACGTCGTGTCCTCTCGCGTGCGCTCACCACGGCGGCGTGCCCGGTGACCTACTGTGTGGGTCTCGGTCAGGTGACCGTCGGATGAACCCCCGGTCCAGACCTCGTGCAGTACTGGGTCACAGTGTGGCGCACCGGAGGGCCGAACACGTGTCGGGGTGGTCACACCCGGAGGAGGAGCTCGCTCGTGCGGACCAGGCGGGTGCTGGTGGGCGGAGTCGGCGCCCTCGTCGCGGTCGGTCTGGTGACCGGGTACGTGGCCGCGGACGCGCGAGGGCTGGTGCCCGGGCCGTTCACCACCGACGCACCCTGGCCCGAGGCCGAGCCGTTCCCCACCCCGACGATCTCGACGCCCCTGCCCGCCGCCGCCGTGCTGCCGTCCCTCGACGACTCCGCGCCGGTGCCGACCGCGGCGGGCCTGGCCGACGCCGTCGCCGCGCTGCGCGCCCGGCCCGAGGTGGGCACCCCGCCCGGGCTGATCGTCGTCGACGCCGCGAGCGGCGACGTGCTCGCGGACGCCGACGCCCACGCCGCACGCCTGCCCGCCTCCACCACCAAGGTGCTCACCGCGGCGGCCGCCGTGAGCACGCTCGACCTCGGGGCCACGCTGCCGACCACGGCGCGCCTGGACGGCGACACGCTCTACCTCGTCGGCGGCGGCGACATGGCGCTGGCCGCCGCCGCGGGCGACCCCTCGGCCGTGCTCGGTCGTGCGGGACTCGGCGACCTCGCGGACCGCACGGTCGCCGCGCTGCAGGCCGCCGGCACCACGTCGGTGGCGCTGCGGTTCGACGACACACTCTTCGACCGCACGCCCCGCGCGCAGGGCTGGTCCGAGATCGACCTCTCGGGCGGCTTCGTCGCGCCGATCCAGGCGATGGGGATCATGCTCGGGGTGGTGGACGGCCAGGTCCGGCGCGACTCCACGCCGTCGGACACCGCCGCCGAGACGTTCGCGCAGGCGCTGCGCGACCGCGGGATCGAGGTGCGCGAGGGTCCCTCCCGCTCGTTCGTCCCGGACGGCGCCACCGAGGTCGCGCGGGTGGAGTCGGCACCGCTCGTGGACCTGCTCGACCTCGCGATGGCCGACTCCTCCAACACCCTGACGGAGGTCTTCGGGCGGCTCGTCGCGGTGGACGCGGGCCTGCCGGCGACGTTCGAGGGTGCGGCGTCGGGCGTGCTCAACGCCGTCGCGAACCTCGGGATCGACGTGACCGGGACGTCGCTCGCGGACACCTCGGGCCTGTCCTCGCTCAACCGGATCTCGCCCCGCCTGCTGGCCGACGTCCTCGTCAAGGCCGCGACCGACCCGCAGCTGCGTCCGCTCGTCGTCGCGCTGCCCGTCGCAGGCCTCGAGGGCACGCTCGCGGGTCGCAGCCTCGACGACGGCCTCGTCCGCGCGAAGACCGGGACGCTCCCGAGCGTCGTCAGCCTCGCCGGCTACACGCCCACGGCGGACGGTCGCCTCCTCGTGTTCGCCGTCATCGCCGACGGCGTGCCCACCGCGGGCAGCTACGCCGCCCGCCTCGAGATCGACGCGTGGGTCCGCTCGCTGACCGCGTGCGGCTGCTCGTGACCCCGTCCGCACAGGCGGCGCAACCGCCCGGAACGCGCGTCCGACCGACGTAGGCTGGGGCGATGGCACGGGGAACCGAGGGCGCGGTCGACTGGGAGCACGCCGCTCGCCGTGCCGCCGGGGTCGTCAAGGCGGGTCCGCCGATCGACCGTCCCGGGCTCGAGGCCCTGGTCGGGTCGCTGCGGTCCTCCGCCGTCGACGCCCCCGCCTACGTCGCCGACGTCACCGGCCTGACCGAGGCCGCCGAGCGCGCCGCGGACGGTCGGGTGCTCGTGGTGGACCGCGCTCGCTGGTCCGCCGCGGCCGCCGACACCTTCCGCGCGATGGCCGGCGAGGCGCTGCCCACGCCGCGGGTGCCCGGCGCCGCGCGCGTGGCGGGGGAGCAGCTGGGCTGGGCGCTCGGTCTGCTCAGCACGCGGATCCTCGGCCAGTACGACCCGTACGTGGGCGACGGCCGCCTCCTGCTCGTGGCGCCGAACGTGCTCGCGGTGCAGCGCCAGCTCGACGCCGACGCCGCCGACTTCCACCTCTGGGTGTGCCTGCACGAGCAGACGCACGCCGTCCAGTTCGCCGCAGCGCCCTGGCTGGGGGACCACCTCGTCGGCGTCCTGCAGGACGTGCTGCGCAGCCAGCTCGGCGGGGACGACGACGGCGAGCACGACGGCGAGCACGGCCTCGTCCCGGACGGTGCCGACAGCGCCGAGCCCCACGACGACGACCAGGCCGACGCCGCCGGCGGCGGCCTCGCCGGACTGCTCAGCCGGCTCACGGGCGCGACGCGCTCGGGCACCCCCGAGGTGCCCGGCCTGCTCGCGGCGATCCTGCCGCGCGAGCAGCAGGAGCAGTTGACCGCCGCGATCGCCGTGATGTCCCTGCTCGAGGGGCACGCCGACGTCGTGATGGACGAGGTGGGCCCGCGTGCAATCCCGACCGTGCGCTCCATCCGCGAGGCGTTCGAGCGCCGCCGGGACGAGCGCACGCTGAGCACGCTGGTGATGCGGCGGCTGCTCGGCATGGACGCCAAGCTGCTGCAGTACCGCAACGGCGCGGCGTTCGTCCGGGGCGTGCGCGAGCAGGTCGGGCACGCCGGCCTCAACGCCGTGTGGTCCGGCCCCGAGGCGCTGCCCACGCCCGCGGAGATCGCCGACCCGGCGGCCTGGGTCACCCGCGTCCACGGGTGAGCGCACCGTGAGCGGACCGCATCCCGACGTCGCCCGCACGCGCCTCGCGGTGCGCACGGCGCTGGCCGACCTCGCGCCGGGCTCGCTGGTGCTCGTCGCGTGCTCAGGCGGCGCCGACTCGCTCGCGCTCGCCGCGGCGACCGCCTTCGTGGCGCCTCGGCTGCACCTGCGGGCGGGCGCCGTCGTCGTCGACCACGCGCTGCTGCCCGCGTCGGCGAGCATCGCCGCGCGCGCCGCGCAGCAGTGCCGCGACCTCGGGCTCGACCCGGTCGAGGTGCGGCAGGTCGCCGTCGCGGACACCGGGGGCGTCGAGGGCGCCGCGCGTGCGGCCCGACGCGGCGCGCTCGAGTCCGTGCGGGAGGAGACCGGCGCGGTCGCGGTCCTGCTCGGGCACACGATGGACGATCAGGCCGAGACCGTCCTGCTGCGCCTCGCGCGCGGCAGCGGCGCACGCTCCCTCGTCGGCATGGAACCGGTGGCCGACATCATCCGGCGGCCGCTGCTCGGCCTGCGCCGCGCGCAGCTGCGTGCCGCGTGCCGCGCGCTCGACCTGGAGTGGTGGGAGGACCCCGGCAACGCGGCCGACGGACCCCTGCGCCGGGCCGACGGCGAGCCCCTGCCCCGCGCGGCGGTGCGCGACGTCGTGCTGCCCGCCCTCACGCGGGCGCTCGGGGTCGACCCGGTGCCCGCGCTCGCGCGCACGGCCGACCAGCTGCGCGAGGACGTCTGGTACCTGGAGGACGAGGGGTGGGCGCTGCTCGCGCGATCGGTGGTCGGCACGGCGGAGGTCCCCGGCCGGCCGGGCTGGCCCGCCGCCGTCGACGCCGCGGGCCTGGCCGCGGCGCCCGGGCCGATCCGGCGCCGCGCCGTGCGCTACTGGCTCGTCGAGGCGGGCGCCCCCGCGGGGTCGCTTGCCGCGCGGCACGTCGACGGCGTGGACGACCTGCTGCTGCGCTGGCGCGGCCAGGTCGGCGTGGACGTGCCCGGCGGGCTGAGGGTGCGCCGGGAGGGCGAGCGGCTCGTGCTCGAGCGCACGCCCGCCCGGCCGGTGCACCGCGAGGCGCCTCACGACGAGCCGGCCGGGGACGGCGCAGCGGACGCACCCGTCGATCCCGCGTGACCTGCCGATCGGCGTGACCCCGCAGCCCGAGCCGTGTGTCAGGCTTGACCCGTGACCGAGTGGCGCTACCCCGAGCTGGGGCAGGACCTGGTACGTGTCGTGGTGTCCGAGGAGGACATCCAGCGACGGCTGGCCGAGATCGCCGCGCAGATCGACGAGGACTACGCGGGGAGCGAGCTGCTGCTCGTGGGTGTGCTCAAGGGCGCTGCGTTCGTCATGTCGGACCTCATGCGCCATCTGCACGGTGACGTGGCGATGGACTGGATGGCGGTGTCCTCCTACGGTGCCGGCACGCAGTCCTCCGGTGTGGTGCGGATCCTCAAGGACCTCGACACCGACCTCACCGGGCGGCACGTGCTCATCGTGGAGGACATCATCGACTCGGGCCTCACGCTCTCGTGGCTGCTGTCGAACCTGCGCTCGCGCGGGCCGGCGAGCCTCGAGGTCGCCACGCTGCTGCGCAAGCCGGACGCCGCGAAGGTCCAGGTCGACGTGCGGTACCTGGGGTTCGACGTGGCGAACGAGTTCGTCGTCGGGTACGGCCTCGACTACGCCGAGCGCTACCGGCAGCTGCCGTTCGTCGCGGTGCTCGCCCCGCACGTCTACGGCGGCTGACCGCCGAGCGAACCGTCGGCGTGGCGGCCGCCGCGCCGACTCAGGTGCCCGACCCGGTGTCGCCGGAGTCCTCGCCCTGGCCCTGGTTCTGCTGCCCGTTCTGACCGGGCAGCCCGCCCTGGTCACCGCCCGGCCCGCCGCCGGGTCCGCCCGCGCCGCCGGGCTGGACGTCGCTCGTCCCGGCACCGCCCAGCGGCAGTCGCGCCGAGGAGACCGCGTAGCCGGTGGCGAAGCCCGACCCGAACAGGAGCACGACGGCGAGCACCGCGCCCGCCACGCGCACCCACGTCCGGCGCAGGAACGGGGTCGACGGCGGGACCTCCTGAGCGGTCTCGGCACCGGGCGCCGGGGGTGGGGGGACAGCGCCCTCGGCCAGCTCGACGCCCGACGGCGGAGGCGGCAGCGGGCGGGTGTCGTCGGCCTGGGCGGCCGCGAGGGTCGCGGACGGAGCGATGGGCTCGAGCGCCGTCGTCGCGTCCGGGTCGGCCTGCGGCGGGGTCGGCGCCGAGCCCAGGTGCGCCGACGGGACGAACGGGGTGTCGGTGGAGGTCGTCATGCGCCGAGCCTCGGCGCGGCGCCTGGGACGCGCCTGTGCCCTCGACCAGCGTCCGGCGTGAGACCGCCGGCGCCTCGGCGTGGGCCGACGTGGGCCGTCGTGGACCGGCGCGGGCCGGCGTGGGCCGACGTCGGCCGGCGCGGTGCCGGCGCGGGCCCGTCGTGGCAACGGTCGCCCCGCGACGGCGCGCGACGCGCGAGGTGAGCCGACCGCGCACGGGAGCTCGCCGTCGGGCACGCGATCGGGAACCGACGCCGCGCCGTCGGCGTTGTCACCTGTCGGTGCGTCGGAGGCTCGTGCAGTCCCTCCGGGTGCACCGACGAGGCCCGTCGAGCGCCGCGGCGTCCTGCCGTCGGCGAACAGCGGGCTAACGGGGCGCCTTGGTCGTATACCGTCGCCCCAGGTGTCTCGACGAGAAGGGTGGGCCGCGCGGCCCCGCACATGAATGCCAAGAAGCTGCTCCGCGGCCCGCTGCTGTGGATCCTCCTGCCGGTCCTCGTGCTCATGCTGGGCCTCAGCCTGCTGCGCGGCGGGGGCGTCACGACCATCAAGACCTCCGAGGGCATGGAGCTCCTCCGCGGCGACACGGTGACGTCCGCCGAGATCACCGAGGGCTACCAGCGCGTCGAGCTCACCCTGAGCGAGCCGTTCACCGACGGCGAGGGCGTCAACAAGGGCACCGACGTGCAGTTCGTGTACGTCGCGCCGCAGGGCGAGCAGGTCGTCGACCTCGTCGCCTCGGCGGCGCCCGCCGACGGCTACAACTCCGTGGTCCCGTCCACGCCGTGGTGGTCCTCGCTGCTGTCGACCTTCTTCCTCCTCGCGCTGTTCGTCGGCGTGTTCTGGTTCGTGATGTCGCGCATGCAGGGCGGCGGCTCGCGGATGATGAGCTTCGGCAAGTCCAAGGCGCGCCAGGTCAACAAGGAGAACCCCGACGTCACGTTCGCCGACGTCGCGGGCGTCGACGAGGCTGTCGAGGAGATGCAGGAGATCAAGGACTTCCTCGCCGACCCCGCGCGGTATCAGGCGGTCGGCGCGAAGATCCCGAAGGGTGTGCTGCTCTTCGGCGCCCCCGGTACCGGCAAGACGCTGCTGGCCAAGGCGGTCGCCGGCGAGGCGGGCGTGCCGTTCTTCTCGATCTCCGGCTCCGACTTCGTCGAGATGTTCGTCGGCGTCGGCGCCTCCCGCGTGCGCGACCTGTTCGAGCAGGCCAAGGCCAGCGCGCCGGCGATCATCTTCGTGGACGAGATCGACGCCGTCGGGCGCCACCGCGGCGCCGGTCTGGGCGGCGGTCACGACGAGCGCGAGCAGACCCTCAACCAGCTCCTCGTCGAGATGGACGGGTTCGAGAAGAACCAGAGCGTCATCCTCATCGCGGCCACCAACCGCCCCGACATCCTCGACCCCGCGCTGCTGCGCCCGGGCCGGTTCGACCGTCAGGTGACCGTGGACGCGCCCGACCTCAAGGGCCGGCTCGCGATCCTCAACGTGCACGCGCGGGGCAAGCCCATGACGGCGGACGTCGACCTCAAGGCCGTCGCCAAGCGCACGCCCGGCTTCTCCGGCGCGGACCTCGCGAACGTGCTCAACGAGGCGGCGCTGCTCACCGCGCGCTCGCACGCCCACCTCATCGACAACCGCGCGCTCGACGAGGCGATCGACCGCGTCATCGCCGGTCCGCAGAAGCGCACCCGGGTGATGAACGAGTCCGAGCGCAAGCTCACCGCGTACCACGAGGGGGGCCACGCGCTCGTCGCCGCGGCGCTGCGCTACACCGACCCCGTGACGAAGGTGACGATCCTGCCGCGTGGTCGGGCGCTGGGCTACACGATGGTGATGCCGGCCGAGGACAAGTACTCCACGACCCGCAACGAGCTGCTCGACCAGCTCTCCTACGCGATGGGCGGCCGGGTGGCCGAGGAGCTCGTGTTCCACGACCCGACCACCGGCGCCTCCAACGACATCGAGAAGGCCACCGCCACGGCCCGCAAGATGGTCACGCAGTTCGGCATGAGCGAGCGGGTCGGCGCGATCCGGCTCGGCCAGGCCGACGGCGAGGTCTTCCTCGGTCGCGACTACGGCCACCAGCGGGACTACTCCGAGGACATCGCGGGCATCGTGGACGAGGAGGTGCGCCGCCTCATCGAGGCCGCGCACGACGAGGCGTGGGAGATCCTCACGACCTACCGCGACGTGCTGGACGCGCTCGCGCTCGAGCTCCTCGAGAAGGAGACGCTCAACGAGAGCGAGCTCGCCGCGGTCTTCGAGCCGGTCGTCAAGCGCGAGCCGCGCCCGGTCTGGCACTCCTCCCCGGCCCGTCCGGTGAGCAACCGCCCGCCGGTCCGCTCCCCGCTCGAGGTGGCGCAGGACCTGCCCGTCCTCGCCCCGCAGGACCAGGCGGCGGCCGCGAACCCGGAGCACCCCGCGGTCGTCGTCGAGGAGGTCCCGCCGGGGGAGACCCCGCACGCGTGAGGCTCGGTGCGCGAGCTCGCGGACCGGCGGCACCGTTCGCCGTCGGCCGCGCGCGGCTCGGGCGCTCGCGCACCCCGCGCCGTAGGCTGACGCCGTGACCGACACCTACCGGATCCTCGGGCTCGCTGGTCGCGGCGCCGTCGCCTCGGTCGACGGCTCCGAGCAGTTCGAGCCCTTCCTGGTCGACCTCGAGCTCGGCGCCGACGGCGAGCCCGACCTTCCCGGCCTCGCCCAGGCCGCCGCGGAGTCGTTGGGCTGGCCCGCGGCGAGCCTCACGGCACGCGCGCAGGCCGTCGCCTCGGCGGTGCTCGACGCCGGCGCCACCTGGGTGAGCGTCACCGTGCACCAGCCCGAGGTCGCCCTCGGCGTCCCGGTGACCGGCGTCGAGGTGACGCTGCGGCGCGGTGCAGCCAGCTCCGCGCCCGCCGGCGCCGCGGCGCCGGCGGGGGCGGACGCCTCCGGCGGTCCGGCGGACCGCGCCGCTGCGCAGGCGGCCCCCGGTGCGGCGGCCGCCGTCCCGCCTGTCGCGCACCCTGCGGCCGGCCCCGTGGTCGCGCCCGTCGTGGCGCCGGCGGCGCTGCCCGCCGCGGTCGAGTCCGCAGCGCCCCCGGTTCCCGGGCTCGCGGTGCCGCCCGGTCTTGCGGGCTTCGCCGCCGCGGCGGCGGCCGCCGCCGGCGCAGCAGCCGCGGCCGGCCGCGACGGTCGACCCAGCGACAACCCGTTCGACAGCCCCGGCGAGTCGGTGGCGGACGAGGCGCCCGACGGCGAGCCACGGCACAGCCTCGGCGTCGCCGACGACGAGGCCGCGCCGGCCGAGAGTGACGCGCCGTTCGACGGCGAGGCACAGCCCGGCAGCCCGGCCGGCGGTGCGCGCGCGGGCAAGCCCTTCGACGGCGAGGCGCCGTTCGACGACGAGCCCTTCGACGGCGAGGCGCCGTTCGACGGCCAGGCGGTACCCGACCACCGGCCCGACGCCGGCGAGCGCTCGGACGAGGAGCTCTTCGACGGCGAGCCGGAGCCCGCCGGCGAACCCGCGGACGAGGCGCCGTACGACAGCCAGTCGCAGCCCGACGCCGAGGTCGAGCCCGGGCCAGACGCCGAGGCCGATTCCGACGCCGTCGCCGAGCCCGACGCCGCACCCGGACAGTGGGGCCCGCCCGCCGTGCCCCCCGCACCCGCTCCCGTCGCCGCAGCCGGAGAGGCCGTCGTCGCGCCGCAGCCCACGCCGTCGTCGTCCGCCGTGCCCGCCCGCCCGCCCGTGCGCCGCCCCAGCGCGGAGGCGCCGCTGCCTGCACTGCTCGTGCTCTCGGCATCGACCCACGACGCCCGCGGCGACCTCGCACGCAGCGTCGACGGCCTGCGAGCCGCGGCCGGGATCGACGTGCGTGACGTCTCACCCCTCGCCCGCACCGCCACGTCGGGCGCGGACCTGCACACCGCCGTCGTCGCCATCACGACGACGCTCCCGCCCGACGCGCTGCGGGACGCGGCCGAGGGCGCGGCGGCGGTCGGCGTCACGGCCGAGGTGCTCGCCGTCGAGGGCCTGATCGGTGAGGTCGACGGGGTCGAGCTGCCGCTGCCCGGCGCCGCGTCGTCCGCGGCCGTGCTCGTGCCCTGGGCGCAGCTCGACCCGCGTGCCGTGCTCGAGGGGCTCGGCGGCGGCAGCGTCGTCGTGCTGGCCGAGACCGCGCCCGACCGCGACGCCGTGCGCTGGCTCGCGCTCGACTGGCTGACCTGACGTGGTCCGCGCTCGACCGGTGGGCCTGATCGTCGCGGCGCTCATCGGGTTCACGGTGGTGTTCCTGGTGCTGCAGTGGGCCTCGAGCCGCGGAACCAGCGTGCCGGCGCCCCTCGTCGTCCCGATCCTGCTCCTGGTGGGCGCCGTGGTGGTGCTCGCGCTCGGCTGGCGCGTGCGCCAGCTCGTGCGTGGCCGCGGCACGATGGACGCGATCGCGGCGGCGCGGGTCGCCGCGCTGGCCGTGACCGCTGCGCTCGTCGGCGCCGCCATGGTGGGCGCGGGCGCCGCGCAGATCGCCGCGGTGGCCGCCGTCGCGGACGCCCCGGCGGCACGGCGCGACCTGCTCGTCGGGTCGGCGACGCTGGTGGCGGCGCTCCTGTGCGTGGCGGCCGGCCTGCTCGTGCAGCACTGGTGCCGCGTGCCGGACGACCCGGACGACCCCCGCGGCTCCGGCCGGCGCGGCGGTCCGCCCGCCGACCCGGCCTGACTCTCGGCCCTCGGGACGGGCCGCCCTGGCACGATGGGCGTATGACCGACCCCGCGTCCGGCCCTGCCTCGTTCGCACAGCCCGGCCCCGCCCCGCTCCCGGAGCCGGGCCACGCCGTCGGCGGTGAGTCGACGTCCGGCACCGACCCGTTCGCGCCCGACGGCGTGACCTGGCGCAGCGTCTCGCCTCGCCTCGTCCGGGCGCGCCTCGTCACCGCCGCTGCCTGGCTTGCGCTTCCCTTCGTCGCGGGCCTCGTGCTCGCGATCGTGTTCGGCGGCTGGGTGTGGGCGGCGCCGCTCGCCGTTGCGGCGTTCATGGCCTGGATCGCGTGGCTCGTGCCGCGCCAGGTGCGCGCGTACGGCTACGCGGAGCGCGCGGACGACCTGCTCGTGCGCAAGGGGGTGCTGTTCCGGTCGCTCGTCGTCGTGCCGTACGGGCGCATGCAGTTCACCGACGTCTCCTCCGGGCCGCTGACCCGCGCGCTCGGGATAGCGGAGGTGCAGCTGCACACCGCGTCGGCGAGTACCGACGCGACCGTCCCCGGCCTCGAGGCCGCCGAGGCGGCGCGCCTGAAGGACCGGCTCACCCAGCTCGGCGAGTCCTCGCTGGCGGGCCTGTGAGCCAGGGCGATCCGGCCGGGGCAGGCGTCGCGAGCGGCGCGGGCGGTGCTGCCAGCGCGGGCGCCGCAAGCAGCGACGGCGTCGGCCCGACCACGCAGTGGCGGCGGGTGCACCGCGTGACCCCGCTGCTCACCGCCTGGAAGATGGCCGCGGCACTCGTCGCGATCGCGCTCTTCCAGTCCTTCGACGACCTCGCCCGGATCCCGCTGCCCGTGCTCGCCGTGATCGGCCTCGTGGCCGGCGTGATCCTGCTAGCGATCGTCGTCTCGCTCGGCTACAGCTACCTCGCGTGGCGGCGGATGGAGTACGCGATCACGTCGGAGGCCGTGGTCCTGCGCAGCGGCGTGCTGTTCCGACGCGAGCGCGTCGCGCGGCTCACCCGCATCCAGGCGGTCGAGGTGGGGCAGCCGATCCTCGGGCGCATCTTCGGCTTCGCCGCGGTCAAGGTCGAGAGCGCCGGCGGCGCGGACGCCGTGCTCTCGCTGGCCTACCTCACCCAGGACGAGGCGCAGGCGGTGCGCAACGAGGTCCTCGCGCGGGCGGCCGGGGTCGACGTCGACGACCTCGACCTCGCCGCCATCGACGCCGGGCAGGACTCGGTCGCCGACGTCGTGCGAGCGAGCGAGAGCGCCGACGCCGCGGCGAGCGTGGGCGGCCCGGACGCCGAGGACGGCGTCGTGACCGCGCCCGGTGCGCCCGGTGCGCCCGGTGCGGCGCGCGACGGCGCAGTCGGCCCCGTCGGCCGCCCCGACGCCTCGGCGAGCCCCGATGCCACGACGCCGCGTCCACTGCCGGCCGCGCTCGCCCGGCGGCTCGCGCCCGAGGCGCCCGAGCACCAGGTGTTCCAGCTCGCGCCGGGTCGGCTCGTCGGGTCGCTCCTCCTGCACGGCGCGACGGTGGTGCTCCTGCTGTGGATCGTGGGCGTCGTCGGGTTCGGCGTGTTCACCGGGTCGTGGGAGGCCCTGTTCGGCAGCATCTTCGCGCTGCTCGGCGTCGTCGGCTTCGTGTGGGGCCGGTTCTCCGGCGAGTTCAACACGCGCGTCGCGGTGTCCCCGGACGGTCTGCGGGTGCGCGCCGGCCTGCTCGAGACGAAGGCGAAGACCATCCCGCCCGGGCGGGTCCAGGCCGTCGCGGTCCACCAGGGTCCGCTCTGGCGCCTGGCCGGGTGGTGGCGGCTGCGCGTGACGCTGGCGAACGTGGGGATCGGCTCCGACGGCGACGCCCTCACCGACGCGCTGCTCCCGGTGGGCACCCGCGAGGAGGTGGCGGTCATGCTCCGCCTCGTCCTGCCCGACCTGCACGCGGAGGAGTACGACGCCGTCGTGGCGGGCCTCGTCGGCTCGGGCGACGCCGAGGGGTGGGTGCCCGCTCCACGTCGCGCCCGGTGGGTGGACCCGTTGGCCTGGCGGCGCAACGCCTTCCGCGTGCTCGGCGCCGCGCTGGCCCTGCGGCGGGGCCGGATCTGGCGCGAGCTGACGTTCGTGCCGCACGAGCGCACGCAGTCGCTCGGGGTCAGCCAGGGCCCCATCGACCGTCGGCTGCGGGTCGTGACGTTCTCGGCCCACACGTCGGGCGGGATCTCCCCGACGCTGCCGCACGTGGACGCCGCCGTCGCGGCCGCGCTGATGGCGGACCAGGCCGAGCGCGCACGTGCCGCGCGGCGCGTGGCGGGTCCCGAGCAGTGGATGCGCCACGCGGAGCCCTGACGCAGTCCGCCCGGCGCACCGCGGGCGCTCGGTGCGCTGATCGAGGACTCACAGACAAGTCACAGCCACGCCGTAGCGTCGACACATCGCGCGCGCGGATGATGAGCGTCATGACGAACCCGGCTGCGGCCACCCCCGAGGTCCTGACCCGCACGGACGGGTCCCCCCTGCGCGTCCTCGTCGTCGACGACGAGGAGAACCTGCGCGAGCTCCTGGCGACCGTGCTGCGGTACGAGGGCTGGCGCGTCGAGACGGCGGCCGACGGCCACCAGGCGCTCAAGGTCGTCAAGGAGCTCGACCCGGACGTGGTCGTCCTCGACGTCATGATGCCCGGCATCGACGGCCTCGAGGTGCTCCGCCGCATCCGCGCGACCAACCGCGTCCCGGTCCTGTTCCTCACCGCGCGCGACTCCCTCGCCGACCGCGTGCACGGCCTCACGGCGGGCGGCGACGACTACGTGACCAAGCCGTTCAGCCTCGAGGAGGTCGTGGCCCGGCTCCGCGCCCTCATGCGGCGCTCGGGCGCGCTCGCCCAGCGGCCGGACGCGGTGCTCGAGGTCGGCGACCTCACGCTCGACGAGGACTCCCACGAGGTGCGCCGCGGCGGCGACGAGATCCAGCTGACCGCCACCGAGTTCGAGCTCCTGCGCTACCTCATGCGCAACCCGCGCCGCGTGCTGTCCAAGGCGCAGATCCTCGACCGCGTCTGGCAGTACGACTTCGGCGGTCAGGCGAACATCGTCGAGCTCTACATCTCCTACCTGCGGCGCAAGATCGATGCGGGCCGTGAGCCCATGATCCACACGCTGCGGGGCGCGGGGTACGTGCTCAAGCCCGCGTCGTGACCGGGCCGAGCACGCCCGAGCCGAGCACGCCCGAGCCGAGCACGCCCGAGCGCTCCGGGAGCGTCTCCGCAGCCGCCGGCTCGGCTGCCGACGTCGGCGGGCGGTCGAGACGCGCCGAGTCCCGGGGGGACGCCGCGCGCCGCCCGCTGCGCCTGCGCACCCAGCTCATCCTCGTCGTCGGTGGCGTGGCGCTCGCGATCGCCGTCCTGCTCGGCGCCGTGTCCTCGCTGTCGCTGCGCGCGCAGCTCGTGGGCGGCGTGGACCGCTCGCTCGAGGCATCGGCCGAGCGCGGCCGGATGGCGCCGGACCGCGACGGCTCGTGGGGCGGCGACGGCCCCGCGCCCACCCCACCCCCGACCGACGGCTCCGACGGCGCCGGCTCCGGCTCCGGCTCCGGCACTGGCGCCGGCTCCGGCCAGGGCAGCGGCGCCGGCGGCGACACGCCCCCGCTCGGCCTCGGCGTTCTCGGTCAGGCCGCCGGCACGATCGTCGTGGAGGTGTCCGACGGCGTCGCCTCCGGGGCCTACATCGACGAGGACGCCGAGGTCGTCCAGCTCGACGACGCGCAGGTCGCGGACCTGGAGGACGTCGGGACCGCACCGGAGTGGGTGACGCTCGACGGGCTGGGCACCTACCGCGCGATGGCCACCGAGCGCAGCGACGGCACCCGATTCGTCACGGCCCTGCCGTGGGCGGACAGCGCCGAGACGCTCCAGCGCTACCTCGTCGTCGAGCTGCTGGTGGGCGCGCTCGCCGTCGTGCTCGCCGCCGCTGCGGCGACCGTGCTCGTGCGCCGCGCGCTGCGACCCCTGGATCGCGTCGCGCAGACCGCCGCGCGCGTCTCCGAGCTGCCCCTGGACCGCGGCGACGTCGCGATCGCGGAGCGCGTCCCGGCGCGCGACACCGACGAGCGCACCGAGGTGGGCAAGGTGGGCGCCGCGGTCAACCGCATGCTCGGGCACGTGGAGTCCTCGCTCGCTGCGCGCCACGAGAGCGAGACGACGGTGCGCGCCTTCGTCGCGGACGCGAGCCACGAGCTGCGCACCCCGCTCGCCTCGATCCGCGGCTACTCCGAGCTCGTCCTGCGCCGCGGCGTCTCGACCGGCGAGCTGAGCCCCGAGACGGAGCACGCCGTCGGACGCGTCGCGGCCGAGGGCAAGCGCATGCAGGCCCTCGTCGAGGACCTCCTGCTGCTCGCGCCTGGACGCCGGCCGCGAGCTCACGCACGCCGACGTCGACCTCGTGGCGATCGCGGTGGACGTGACCTCGGACGCGCACGCCGCCGGCCGTGACCACCGCTGGCGGCTCGACGTGCCCGAGGACGGCGTGCCGCCCGTGCCGGGCGACGAGCCCCGGCTGCGTCAGGTCCTCGTCAACCTGCTCGGCAACGCCCGCGTGCACACCCCGGCGGGCACCACGGTCACCACCTCGGTCCGCGCGGGGCACGACGGCGAGCTCGGCGACGTCGTCGTCCTCACCGTGACCGACGACGGGCCGGGCATCGACCCGGCGCTGCTGCCCACGCTGTTCGACCGGTTCTCCCGGGGCGACACCGCGCGCGGACGCGGTCAGGGCGAGCTCGCCTCGACCGGGCTCGGGCTCGCGATCGCCGAGGCGATCGTCTCCGCGCACGGGGGCCGGATCGCCGTCGACTCCGTCCCCGGCCGCACCTCCTTCACCGTGCTGCTGCCGACCGAAGGGGGAGCGGCGTCGGGCAGGATGGACCGGTGAGTGCAAAGCCGGGACGGCTCGCCGTCGGGATCATCGGGGCGGGCCGGGTCGGCGCGGTGCTGGGCAGCGCGCTGCGCGCCGTCGGGCACGAGGTGGTGGGCGTGAGCGGCGGCTCGCCGGAGACGCTGAGCCGGATCGAGACGCTGCTGCCGGCGGTGCCGGTGCTCGACATGGTCGACGTCGCGCGCGCGGCGGATCTCGTGATCGTGGGCGTGCCCGACGACGCGATCGCCGACGTCGTCGGCTGGGTCGCGGCGCAGGGCGGCTTGCGCCCCGGCCAGATCGTGCTGCACCCCTCGGGCAGCCACGGCACGGACGTGCTCGCGCCGGCCGTCGCCGCAGGCGCCATCCCGCTCGCGGTGCACCCCGCGATGACGTTCACCGGGACCTCGCTCGACCTCGCGCGGCTCGAGGGCACGCCCTTCGCGGTGACCGCGCCCGCACCCGTGCAGCCGATCGGGCAGGCGCTCGTCGTCGAGCTCGGTGGCGAGCCCGTGCTCCTCGCCGACGCCGCCCGGCCCGCCTACCACGCGGCCCTGTGCCACGCGGCGAACCACCTCGTGACGCTCGTGTCGCAGGCGCAGACCGTGCTCGCCGACGCCTCGGGCGAGGAGCCCGGGACGTCGCCGACCGAGGGGGCCGGCCGCCTGCTCGGCCCGGTCACCCGTGCCGCGCTCGAGGGTGCGCTGACCCGCGGCCCGGCCGCGCTCACCGGCCCGGTGAGCCGTGGCGACGTCGGGACCGTGGCGGCGCACCTGCGGGCGCTCGACGCGCTCGACGCCGGCGGGCTCGTCGACGTGGAGCCGGGGCTCGGTGCTGCTGTCGACCCAGCGGACGGCCGAGCCGGCGCGGGCGAGATCGGCGGCACCTACCGCGCGATGGCGCTGGCGACCACGGCGCTGGCGCAGCGCGCGCGGCGGATCGACGACGCCGCGGCGACGGACCTGCGGCGCGCCCTCGCGGCCCGGCCCGAGACCGTCCCGGCCGCGACGACCGGGGCGAGGCCCGCCGTCGTGCACACCGTCGCCGAGCTGCGCGCCGCGCGCCGCGGGATGGTCGGCGAGGTCGCCATCGTGCCGACGATGGGCGCGCTGCACGCCGGCCACCTCGCGCTGGTGCGTGCGGCGCGGCAGGCCGCACGGCATGTCGTGGTGTCGGTGTTCGTCAACCCGACGCAGTTCGGCGACGCGGGCGACCTCGCCGTCTACCCCCGCACGCTCGAGGCCGACGTCGCAGCCCTGGCCGCGCTCGGTGCCGACGCGCCGGACGTCGTGTTCGCGCCCTCCGTGCAGGAGATGTACCCGCGCGGCCGTACGAGCATCACGCTCGACCCCGGGCCGATCGCGGACCGGCTCGAGGGTGCCTCGCGACCCGGCCACTACTCCGGAGTCCTCACCGTGGTGAGCAAGCTGTTCCACCTCGTTCAGCCCGACGTCGCGGTGTTCGGGGAGAAGGACGCGCAGCAGCTCGCGCTCGTGCGCCTCATGGTGGCCGACCTGGACGTGCCGCTGTGGGTGCTGTCGGTGCCGACCGTGCGCGAGGCGGACGGGCTCGCGCTGTCCAGCCGTAACGCCCGGCTGAGCGCGGACGGGCGCGAGCGCGCCCTCGCGCTGTCGCGCTCGGTGGCCGCGGTGACGCGGCTCGCCGCCGCGGGCGCGAGCCCGACCGATGCGCTGGCGGCCGCGCGGGCCGAGCTCGACGTCGAGGGCGTCGAGGTGGACTACGCCGAGATCGTCGACGCGGTGACGTTCGAGCCGGTGACGTTCGAGCCGGTGGAGCCCGGGGAAGTCGGCGACGCGGACGAGACCGGCGAGCCGAGCGCGACCGGCGGGCCAGGCGAGGTCGGCACGAACGCCGGACCCGGCGCGGCCGAGCCGCGCTACGTCGTCGCGGCCGTCGTCGAGGGCGTGCGCCTCATCGACACCGGCGCGGTGCCGTTCGCCGCCCGCCGGTAAACTCGCCGGGTGCCAGAACCGATCGACCCCACCCCCGCGCGTGACGTGACCGCCGACGTCACCGGTGCCGCCCCCGAGACCGCAGCGGCCAGCGCCGTCGACCAGGACGCGCTCGACCAGGACGCGCTCGACGCCGAGGTGCTCGAGGCGGACCCGGAGCAGGTCCGGGTCCGCAAGGAGAAGCGCGAGCGCCTCCTCGAGGCGGGCCGTGAGCCCTACCCGGTCGCCGTCCCCGTCACCACGACGATCACGCAGGTGCGCGCGACGCACGCGGACCTGGAGACCGGCGCCGAGACCGACGACGTGGTGGGCGTCGCGGGCCGCGTCATGCACCTGCGCAACACCGGCAAGCTGTGCTTCGTCTCGATCGCCGACGGCGACGGGCTGACCCTCCAGGTGATGCTCTCCCTCGCCGAGGTGGGCGCGGAACGCCTCGCGGACTTCAAGGCCGACGTCGACCTGGGCGACTTCCTGTTCGCGCACGGCCGGGTCGTGCGGTCGCGGCGTGGTGAGCTGTCGATCATGGCCGACTCGTGGCAGCTCGCGGCGAAGGCACTGCGTCCGCTCCCCACGCTGCACAAGGAGACGAGCGAGGAGACGCGCGTGCGGCGGCGCTACCTCGACCTCATCGCCCGGCCCGAGGCGCGCCGGATGGTGCGGGTGCGTGCCGGCGTCGTGCGCTCGCTGCGGGAGTCCTTCCACCGCCGCGGGTACGTCGAGGTCGAGACGCCCATCCTGCAGTCCCAGCCGGGCGGTGCCAGCGCGCGGCCGTTCCGCACGCACATGAACGCGTTCGACGCCGACCTCTCGCTGCGGATCGCCACCGAGCTCTATCTCAAGCAGGCCGTGGTCGGCGGCGTCGAGCGCGTGTTCGAGATCGGTCGGCAGTTCCGCAACGAGGGTGTCGACTCCTCGCACAGCCCCGAGTTCTCCTCGCTCGAGGCTTATCAGGCGTGGACCGACTATCGCGGGATTGCCACCCTCACGCGCGAGCTGATCCAGGAGGCCGCGCTGTCGGTGTTCGACACCACCGAACTCACCCTGGCCGACGGTTCTCCCTACGACATCGGCGGGGAGTGGCCGTGGCTCTCCCTCTACGGATCGGTCTCGGACGCGCTGGGTGAGGAGATCACCGCCCAGACCCCGATGGCGACGCTGCTCGCCGTCGCCCAGCGACTCGATATCGATCTCGACGGTGTGCGTGCGCTCACACCCGGAAAGGTGGTCGAGGAGATCTTCGAGCACCTCGTGGGGGACCATCTCGTGGCCCCGACATTTGTCCACGACTACCCGGTCGACACCTCGCCACTGGTCCGCGCACACCGATCCACCCCTGGCGTCGTGGAGAAGTGGGACCTGTACGTGCGCGGGTTCGAGCTGGGCACGGGCTACTCCGAGCTCGTCGACCCGGTCGTGCAGCGGGAGCGGTTCGAGGCGCAGGCGCTGCTCGCGGCCGCGGGCGACCCCGAGGCGATGCGGGTGGACGAGGACTTCCTGCGCGCCGTCGAGCACGCGCTGCCGCCGATGGGGGGCATGGGGATGGGGATCGACCGCCTGCTCATGGCGCTCACGGGTCTCGGCATCCGCGAGACGATCCTGTTCCCGCTCGTCCGGCCGCAGGCGTAGGGTCGAAGGATGTGGGAGAACCTCGGCGCGCTCGTGCCCTCGATCGGCGTTCTGGCGCTCTTTCTGGTGGTGGTGCGAGCGATCGTTCTCGCGGATCGCCGCGAGCGCGCTAAGCGTCTGGCCGAGGAGGCGCAGCGGCGCGAACGAATGGGGCCGCCCTCTTCCTGAAGATCCCGCGACGGCGAACTCACCGTCTCGTGAGACATTCCTCACGAGAGTTGAGCAAGTCATCGAACGCGGTCGGTCGCCATCGGAACAACCGGCTGCGGCACTTCTTTGTTGACATGTCCCGCGCTCTCATTCACTCTTGCCTCACTGCTCTGATGTTTCACGAGCAACGGCGACACCCAGGAGGAATTCCATGGCACAGCGAGTCAGCGTGCTGCTCATCGACGACCTCGACGGCAAGGAGGCGGCCGAGACGGTCACCTTCGGGCTCGACGGCGTCACCTACGAGATCGACCTTTCGGCGGAGAACGCCGCCAAGCTGCGGGAGGAGTTCGCCGGCTGGGTCGGCGCCGCGAGGCGCAGCGGGGGTCGCCGCACCACCACCCCGGCCCGCTCGGGCCGTGGCTCGTCGTCGGGTTCGGGCAAGGCGTCCGACGCCTCGGTGATCCGCGCGTGGGCCGCCGAGAACGGTCACACGGTGAGCGACCGCGGCCGGATCCCGGCTGAGGTGCGCGCCGCGTACGAGGCCGCGAACTGACGCGTTCGCACGCGCTCTGACGCACGCCCGAAGGGCCCGGACCGCGTGGTCCGGGCCCTTCGTCGCGCCGTGTCCCGGCCACCGGTCGTGGGCCCAACGGCCCCCACCACGTCACGCGGGTGCGCCATGATGGGCACATGACCTACACCCTGGTACTGCTCCGCCACGGCGAGAGCGAGTGGAACGCCAAGAACCTCTTCACCGGCTGGGTCGACGTGGCCCTGTCCGAGAAGGGCGTCGAGGAGGCCAAGCGCGGCGGGACGCTGCTCACCGAGAACGGTGTGCTGCCCGACGTCGTGCACACCTCGCTCCTGCGCCGCGCGATCACGACGGCGAACCTCGCGCTCGACGCCGCGGACCGGCACTGGATCCCGGTCAAGCGGTCCTGGCGCCTCAACGAGCGTCACTACGGCGCGCTGCAGGGCAAGGACAAGAAGCAGACGCTCGAGACGTACGGCGAGGAGCAGTTCATGCTCTGGCGCCGCTCCTACGACGTCCCGCCGCCGGACATCGAGCTGGGCTCGGAGTTCTCCCAGGACGGCGACCCGCGCTACTCCGGTGAGCCGATCCCGCGCGCCGAGGCCCTCGCGCAGGTGCTCGTGCGCGCGCTGCCCTACTGGGAGAGCGCCGTGGTCCCGGACCTCAAGGAGGGCAAGACCGTCCTCGTGGCCGCGCACGGCAACTCGCTGCGCGCCATCATCAAGCACCTCGACGGCATCGACGACGCGACCATCGCCGGCCTCAACGTGCCCACCGGCATCCCGCTCGTGTACGAGCTCGACGAGAACCTCAAGCCCGTGACGGCCGGCGGGACCTACCTCGACCCCGAGGCGGCCAAGGACGCGATCGCCGCGGTCGCCAACCAGGGGCGCTGAGACCGGCCGCTCCGCGACGCGAGAAGCCCGCAGCACCCCGCACCCCCCAACCTCACGAGGTCGGGGGGTGCGCTCGTCCCGCCCTACGCGCCCGCAAAGCCCGGCCCGGACGGCACGCGGCCCCCGACCGGGTCAGGTCGGGGGCCGCGGGCGTGCGGGGCGGGTTGTTCAGCGCACCCCGGCGGTCGAGGACACGGTCTCGCCCGTGACGAGGAACAGGATCCGGCGCGCCACCGAGGTGCCGTGGTCGCCGAAACGCTCGAAGTACCGGCCCAGCAGCGTGATGTCGACGATCTGCTGCGGCGTGAAGGCGGTGGCGTCCGCCGACGGCGACAGGATGATGCGGAACGTCTCCTGGTGCAGCCGGTCGAGCTCGTCGTCGTCCGCCATCACGCGGTGCGCCAGCTCGACGTCGCGCGACTCCAGAAGGTCCACCACGTCGCTCGCGACGGCGTTGGCCGCGTCCGCGATCGAGCGGAAGAGCGGCTCGGCGAGCGGGGGCAGGGCCGGGTCCGGGAACCGACCGCGCGCGATCGAGGCGATGTGCCGGGCGAGGTCGCCCATCCGCTCGATCGTGCTCGACATCCGCATCGCGCTCACGACGACCCGCAGGTCGGTGGCCACCGGCTGCTGACGGGCCAGCAGCGTCACACACTGCTGGTCGACGCCGTCCTGGAGCGCGTCGATCCGCCGGTCGCGCTCGATGACGGTCTCGGCGAGCTCCAGGTCCTGGGTGAACAGCGCGGTCGTCGCGTCCTGCATCGCGGTGCGAACCAGCGATGCCATGGCGGCGAGGTCGTCCGCGACCTGCTCCAGCTCCTGCTGGAAGATCTCTCGCAACGTTTTCCCCCATCTGGGTCGTGGTGCCCGCCGGGCGGGCATGTGTTCGAGGCGACGATTCCACGACGAGGTGAACGGCCGGTGAGCCGCCGATGAACTCGGCGCGGACGGGCGGCGAGACGCCCCGCTGCGGTGCCGTGCGCTTCGGCGAGCAGCCTACGCTCGACGCGTGGGAGACAACGTGCAGGTCGTGTCGGTCGTGCTGCTCGGGCTCCTCGTGATCGCGGTCTCCGTCCTGGCGTTCCGCGTCAGCGAGCGCCAGCAGCGCCCGACGCCGCCCGCGACGACGGGCGAGGAGCTCGACGGCGACCTCGTCCGCCTGCTCTCGGTGCTGCGGACCGCGTCGGTCGTGCTGGACGCCGAGGACGCCGTCGTGCGCGCGACCCCGTCGGCCTACGCGCTCGGACTCGCCCGCGGCGGACACCTCGTGCACCCCGAGCTCGTGGAGCTCGTGACGGAGGCGCGCCGCGAGGGCGGGATCCGGCAGGTGCAGCTCACGCTGCCGCGCGGCCCGGTCGCCGGCGCCGGGCGCCTCATCCTGCACGCCCAGATCGCCGCGCTGAGTGGGCAGCGGGTGCTGCTGCTCGCCGAGGACCGCACGGCCGCCGTGCGGCTGGACGAGGTGCGTCGGGACTTCGTCGCGAACGTCTCGCACGAGCTCAAGACCCCGGTGGGCGCCATCGCGCTGCTCGCCGAGACGCTCGAGGACGCCGCGGACGAGCCCGACGTCGTCCGGGAGTTCTCGCGTCGGCTCGCCCAGGAGGCGCGCCGGTTGAGCGCCCTGGTCCAGGACATCATCGACCTCTCCCGGGTGCAGGACGCGGACGCGCTGCTGGACTCGCGCGTCGTCGACGTCGACGCCGTGGTGACCGAGGCCGTCTCGCGCAACGAGGTCGAGGCGCGCGCCCGCGACATCGCGATCGCCGCGCCCGGCGGCAGCGGCCTGCAGGTGTTCGGCGACGAGGCCCTGCTGGTGACGGCCGTGCGCAACCTCGTCGACAACGCCCTGCGCTACTCCGACGGCGGGACCCGGGTCACGGTCGCGGCACGCTCGGGCCGGGACGGGCTCGTGGAGATCGCCGTGATCGACCAGGGCATCGGGATCGACGCCGATCTCCTGCCGCGCGTCTTCGAGCGCTTCTACCGGGTCGACGCCGCCCGCTCGCGCCAGACCGGCGGTACCGGGCTCGGGCTCGCGATCGTCAAGCACGTCGCGGCTGACCACGGCGGCGAGGTCACCGTGTGGTCGCAGCCGGGCCGTGGATCCACCTTCACGTTGCGCCTGCCCAGCGCCGACTCTCCCACCAGTGACTCAGCCGCCGCCGCCCCCGCCGCGCCGGCCGCCGCAGCGCCGGCCGCCCCAGCACCGGCGGCCGCAGCGGCGGGCCCTGCAGGGCCAGGTTCTGCCGCGCCGGCGGCCGCGCCGGAGAACGGCCCCGCCCCCGGCGCCGGTCCCGGATCGGGCGCCCGCAACGCCGCCGCGAGCACCGGTGGCGCCACGCGCGCCTCGGGCGCGAGCACCTCGACCCGCGGCGAGCGCCGCACCGACACCCTGACCACCCCCCGTCCGGAGAGCACCTCCGGCGGACCGGCCGCACCCACCGGAGGAACCGCGTGACCCGCATCCTGATCGTCGAGGACGAGGAGTCCTACCGCGCCCCCCTGGCGTACCGCCTCGAGAAGGAGGGGTTCGAGGTGCTCCAGGCCGAGACCGGTCCGGACGCGGTGGCGGTCTTCGACGCCGAGGGGGCCGACCTCGTGCTGCTCGACCTCATGCTGCCCGGGATGGACGGCACCGAGGTGTGCCGCGAGCTGCGCCGCACGAGCGACGTGCCGGTCATCATGCTCACGGCGAAGGACGACGAGATCGACAAGGTCGTGGGTCTCGAGCTCGGCGCCGACGACTACGTGACGAAGCCGTACTCCTACCGCGAGCTCCTGGCCCGGGTGCGCGCGGTGCTGCGCCGGCGAGGCGAGGCGGGCGCCCAGCCGCAGGCCGAGGTGACCGCCGACGTGCTCGAGGTGGGGCGCATCGCCATGGACGTGGACCGGCACGAGGTGCGCGTGGACGGCGAGGTCGTGCCGGTGCCGCTGCGCGAGTTCGAGCTCCTCGAGATGCTCCTGCGCAACGCCGACCGCGTGCTCACCCGCGGGCAGCTCATCGACCGGATCTGGGGCGCGAACTACGTGGGCGACACCAAGACGCTGGACGTGCACGTGAAGCGCCTGCGGGCGAAGGTCGAGCGCGACCCGGGCGTGCCCGAGGCGATCGTCACGGTGCGCGGGCTGGGCTACAAGCTGGTCTCACCCGCGCGCTGAGGCGCGCTGGGCTGCGCTGAGTCTCGCCGGCCTCGTCGTCCGGCGCACGGCGCCGCCAGGATCCGCCGCACCGACCCGGCCCGACGGCGCACCCCGCGGCGCGCTCGGACGTCACCTCACGCGCGCCTCACGGCACGAGGTCGGCGTACTCCGCGAGGGTCCCGTCGAGCACGGGCACGGCGATCGACTGCGTGCCGAGGCCGGGCGTGTCGAACGTCATGTCGACGACGGCGCCGGGCTGCACGGGGACGTCGGCGAGGACGACGTCCTCGCCGCTGGTCGGGTCGAGCAGGACGGTCTCGCCCGCGGGCACGGTGACCCGGGTCGTGTCGCCGTCGGTGAACCCGAACGTGATTTGCGCGTCCTCGGTGCCGTTGTTGGTGAGGCCGCCGACCACGCGGGCGTCCCCGCCCACCGCGTCGGCGATCACGAGAATGTTCTCGCCCTTGACGGAGGCGTTCTCGCCCCAGCGCAGCTGCACGCCGTCGGACGACGCGTAGGGCTCGTCGGTGAGGACCGGTGAGCAGGCCGTGAGCGCGGCGACGGCGAGGAGTGCGCCGGCGGCACGGGTGACGGTGCGGGACATGCATCCTCCGGGAGTGCGTGAGTGGTCCCACCGTACCGACTCCGCGTCATCTCCCGCACCGGACGACGTCCCCGGCGAGCGCCCCACGAGGGCTCACGAGGAAGGGACGAGCACCCGATCGAGCAGCGACCACACCCCGACGGGCTTCGTCACGCGCCGACCCGCACCCCGACCCGAACCCGCGCGGATCCCCCTGCGCCCGCCCGCGTGGCGGTGACCTGCGCAAATGGACGGGATGTGAACAGGGTGTGCGTGAATGCCATGGTAGGATTGCCTCTGGAAAGGGGAGTGCCCTACATGTCCTTCGAGGTCGGCGAGACTGTTGTTTATCCGCACCACGGTGCGGCCCTCATCGAGAAGATCTCCACTCGCGTGATGCGGGGGGAGGAGAAGGTGTATCTGACCCTTCGAGTGGCCCAGGGCGACCTCATCATCGAGGTTCCCGCCGAGAACATCGACCTCGTGGGCGTCCGCGACGTCGTGGGTCAGGACGGGCTCGACAAGGTGTTCGAGGTGCTTCGCGCCGAGTACACCGAGGAGCCCACGAACTGGTCGCGTCGGTTCAAGGCAAATGTCGAGAAGATTGCGTCGGGTGACGTGATCAAGGTCGCCGAGGTGGTGCGCGACCTGTCCCGTCGCGACGCCGGCCGTGGCCTTTCGGCGGGGGAGAAGAGGATGCTCGCGCGTGCGCGGCAGATTCTCGTCTCCGAGCTCGCCCTCGCGAAGAAGACCGAGGAGGACAAGGCCGAGGCCATCCTCGACGAGGTCCTCGCCTCCTGATCGCGACTCCCGCTGTCGTCGGCCCTGGTCGGCGACGGCGGGTCGTGATCGACTCTCCTGCCGCCCCGGTGACGTCGCCGGTGTCGGAGGCTTCGCCGTCGTGCGCTGGTGTGCGAAGGAGCGCGCCGAGCGACCGCGGGCGCAACTCCGGCCGCGGCCCGTGCGGGCCGGACGCCCCGAGCGGGCGTCGGTAGGCTGACCCGGTGACGCTGCACCTCCACGACTCCGCTGCGCGCGCCCCGCGCGCGTTCGTGCCCCTCGAGCCCGGCCGGGTCGGGATGTACCTGTGCGGCGCCACCGTGCAGGGCGAGCCGCACGTGGGTCACCTGAGGTCCGCGCTCGCGTTCGACGTCCTCGTCCGCTGGCTGCGCCGCAGCGGCCACGACGTCACTCTCGTGCGGAACGTGACCGACGTCGACGACAAGATCCTCGCCAAGGCCGCCGCGGCCGACGTCGCGTGGTGGGCCTGGGCGTACCGGTTCGAACGCGCCTTCGACGAGGCCTACGCGGCCGTCGGCGTGCTGCCGCCCACGTACTCCCCCCGGGCGACCGGGCACGTGCCCGAGATGGTCGCGCTCATGGAGCGGCTCGTGGCGCGCGGGCACGCCTACCCGGGCGACCGCGGCAACGTGTGGTTCGACGTGCGGTCGCTGCCCGACTACGGCTCGCTCACCCACCAGGCGCTGGACAACATGCTCGCGGACCCCGATCCGGCCCCCGACAAGCGCGACCCGCACGACTTCGCGCTGTGGAAGGCGGCCAAGCCCGGCGAGCCGGCCACGGCCGCGTGGGCCACGCCGTTCGGCCCCGGCCGGCCGGGCTGGCACCTGGAGTGCTCGGCCATGGCGCACCGCTACCTGGGCGAGGAGTTCGACATCCACGCCGGCGGCATCGACCTGCGCTTCCCGCACCACGAGAACGAGCAGGCGCAGAGCCACGCGGCCGGCTACCCGTTCGCGCGGTACTGGCTGCACAACGCGTGGGTGACGAGCGACGGCGAGAAGATGAGCAAGTCGCTCGGCAACTACCTCGCGGTGGACCAGGTGCTGGAGCGCGCGTCGGCCCCCGTGGTGCGGCTCGCGCTCGTCGGTGCCCACTACCGCTCGACCGTGGAGTTCTCCGACGCCTCGCTCGCCGAGGCGGCCGCGACCTGGGAGCGGCTGTCCGGCTTCGTGGTGCGCGCCGCGGAGGTCGCCGGCGAGGCCGACGCCCGCGAGGTGTCCGACGGCGAGCTCCCCGACACCTTCGTCGCGGCGCTCGACGACGACGTCAACGTGGCGGCCGCCCTCGCGAGCGTCCACGAGGAGGTGCGCCGCGGCAACGCGGCCCTCGCCGCGGGCGACGACGCGGGAGCCGGCGTCGCGGCGCTGCGCGTGCGCGGCATGCTCGACGTGCTGGGCCTCGACCCCCTCGCGGAGCCGTGGCGCTCGGCCGCCGGCACCGACGCCACCCACGACGCGCTCGGCGTGCTCGTGGCGGGCGTGCTCGAGGAGCGAGCAGCCGCTCGGGCGAATAAGGACTGGGCCCGCGCCGACGCGCTGCGGGACCGACTGACGGCCGCGGGCGTCGTCGTCGAGGACGGTGCGGGCGGAGCCCGCTGGACGATCAAGGGATGAGCTGACATGGCAGGCAACAGCCAGCGCCGCGGAGCGGTGCGCAAGCCGGGGTCGAAGAAGGGCGCGACCGTCGGGTCCGGGGGCAACCGCCGCCGCGGGCTCGAGGGGCGCGGGCCGACGCCACCCGCCGAGGCGCGCACCGGTCACCCGGCCGCGCGCCGGGCGGCGGCCGCGACCAAGCGCGAGCAGCAGCGACCCGGTGGCGCGAAGAGCGGACAGGGCCGGCAGGACCGTCGGCCCGGGTCCGCCCGCGCCAAGGGCGACGAGGTCGTGGTGGGGCGCAACGCCGTCGTCGAGGCGCTGCGCGCGGGTGTGCCGGCACGCTCGCTGCACATCGCCTCGCGGATCGAGGCGGACGACCGCGTGCGCGAGATCGTACGGCTCACCACCCAGGCCGGCCTTCCGCTCGTGGAGACCACGAAGACCGACCTCGACGTGCTCTCGGACCGCTCGGTGCACCAGGGCGTGGTCCTCACGGTGTCCGAGTACGTCTACGCCGAGCCGGGCGACCTGCTCGACGCGGCGCTCGACGCGGGTGAGCCCGCCCTCGTCGTCGCGCTCGACGGCGTGACGGACCCCCGCAACCTCGGTGCGGTCATCCGGTCCGCGGGCGCGTTCGGTGCGCACGGCGTGCTGGTGCCCGAGCGCCGGTCGGCGGGCGTCAACGCCGCGGCGTGGAAGACGTCGGCCGGCGCGGCCGCCCGGGTTCCGGTCGCCCGCGCGACGAACCTCGTGCGCGCGCTGGAGGAGCTGAAGAAGGCGGGCTGCTTCGTGGTCGGCCTCGACGGCGACGGCCCGACGGCGATCGGCGACCTCGAGGTGGCCGACGGGCCCGTGGTCCTCGTCGCGGGGTCGGAGGGCAAGGGGCTGTCCCGCCTCGTGCGCCAGACCTGCGACCTCATCGCCGCGATCCCGATCGCGTCGTCGGTCGAGAGCCTCAACGCGTCCGTGGCCGCCTCGCTCGCCTTGTACGAGGTCTCGCAGCACCGCACGCGCTGACTGCTGAACCCGCGCCCGCTCTGCCCTGGCGAGCTTCGCCGGGGTGGAGCGGGAAACGCGGATTGCGTGCCGCCCTCGTTCCCTGCATCGGGGCGCCGGGGGGAGCGGGTTCGCCGATTGCGCGCCGCCCCCGTGACGCCACAGCGACTGTGCGTGACGGGAGAGCGACTCGCCGCCGCCACGCCGGATCTCCGCGGAGCGTCGGTGCTGGTCAGGGGCATGCGGCCGATGGCGCGTGCGCGGTGAGTCGCTGTGGCGTGAGGGACTGTCGCTCTGCCGTAAAGCGTCGATGAGGTGGCGGCACGAACCGCTGGCATCGCAACCCGTTCGGTAGCGGACCCAGCGATGTGTGCCGGTTGGGCGTGTGGACCCAGCGATCTGTGCCGGTAGGGCGCTCCAAGCCGGCACGAATCGCTGGCATCGCCCGGGGAGATGGCACGAATCGCTGGCATCGCGCGGGGGAGCGGCACGAACCGCTGGCACCACCCCGCACCCGGCGGAGCGCCTCGCGTGGTAGCGCTTCCACGCAGATCCCGCTACGCTGACCCGGCCGGCATGCACACGCGGAACGACCCGTGCCCTCGCGCGCCGACCACGCCAGCCAGGAGGACACCGCCATGCAGTTCGGCCACTTCGACGACGACGCGCGCGAGTACGTCGTCACCACGCCGCTCACGCCGTACCCGTGGATCAACTACCTCGGCTCGGAGCGGTTCTTCTCGCTGCTGTCCCACCTCGGCGGGGGCTACTCCTTCTACCGCGACGCCAAGATGCGCCGCCTCACGCGCTACCGCTACAACAACATCCCCACGGACGAGGGCGGCCGGTACCTGTTCGTCCACGACGCCGGCGACGTCTGGACCCCCACCTGGCAGCCGGTGCGCGCCGAGCTGGACCACTTCGAGGCGCGGCACGGCCTGGGCTACTCCACGATCACCGGCGAGCGGGGTGGCCTGCGGGTCGCCACCACGTTCCTGGTCCCGCTCGGCGAGGACGCCGAGGTCCAGAAGGTCACGGTCACGAACGTCTCGGACGCCCCCAAGCGCGTCTCGCTGTTCTCGTTCGTCGAGTTCGCGCTGTGGAACGCGCAGGACGACCAGACGAACTACCAGCGCAACCTCTCGATCGGCGAGGTCGAGGTGGAGGAGGCCACGCCGTCGGGCGGCTCGGCGATCTACCACCGCACGGAGTACCGCGAGCGCCGCAACCACTACGCCGTCTTCGGCGTCAACGAGCGCGCGGCCGGCTTCGACACCGACCGCGAGACGTTCCTCGGCGGGCCGTTCGCGTCGTTCGCGGACGCGGCGGTGCCGAGGTCCGGGGCGTCGGCGAACTCCGTCGCCTCGGGCTGGTACCCGATCGGCTCGCACTCGGTGGACCTCGAGCTCGCTCCCGGCGAGAGCCACGAGCTCGTCTACGTGCTCGGGTACCTGGAGAACGACGTCGAGCACAAGTGGGCGGACGAGGCCCACCAGGTCGTGAACAAGGAGGGCGCGCACGCCCTGCTGGCGCGGTTCGCCACGCCGGCGGCGTTCGACGCCGCGCACGAGGCGCTCCGCGAGCACTGGAACGGCCTGCTCGCCACGTACACCGTGTCCTCGAGCGACGAGAAGCTGGACCGGATGGTCAACGTCTGGAACCAGTACCAGTGCATGGTCACGTTCAACATGTCGCGCTCGGCGTCCTACTTCGAGACCGGTATCGGCCGCGGCATGGGCTTCCGGGACTCCAACCAGGACCTCCTCGGCTTCGTCCACCTCGTGCCCGAGCGCGCCCGCGAGCGCATCATCGACATCGCCTCGACCCAGTTCCCCGACGGCAGCGCCTACCACCAGTACCAGCCGCTCACGAAGCGTGGGAACGACGACATCGGCTCCGGCTTCAACGACGATCCGATGTGGCTCGTGGCGGGCGTCGCCGGCTACCTCAAGGAGACCGGCGACTACGCGATCCTCGACGAGCCGGTCCCGTTCGACAACGCGCCGGGCACCGAGGTGCCGCTCTTCGAGCACCTCACGCGCTCGTTCGACTTCGTCGTCTCGCACCTGGGTCCGCACGGCCTGCCCCTGATCGGCCGCGCCGACTGGAACGACTGCCTCAACCTCAACGCCTTCTCCACCGAGCCTGGGGAGTCGTTCCAGACCACCGAGAACAAGACCGGCGGCGCGGCCGAGTCGACCTTCATCGCGGCCCAGCTCGTGCTGTACGGCGCCGACTACGTGGCCCTCGCCGAGCGTCGCGGGCTCACCGAGGTCGCGCAGGCGGCCAGGACCGCCGTCGACGGCGTGCGCGTGGCCCTGCTCGAGCACGGCTGGGACGGGCGCTGGTTCCTGCGGGCGTACGACTACTACGGCAACCCGGTCGGCACGGGCGCCGACGACGAGGGCAAGATCTGGATCGAGCCGCAGGGGTTCGCCGTCATGGCGGGCGTCGGCGTCGAGCGCGGCGAGGACGGCAGCGTCCTGCCCGACTCGCGCGCCGTGCTCGCGCTGGACTCGGTCGGCGAGATGCTCGGCACCCCGCACGGGCTCGTGCTCCAGAGCCCGGCCTACACCACCTACCGGGTCGAGCTGGGCGAGGTCTCCACCTACCCGCCCGGCTACAAGGAGAACGGCGGCATCTTCTGCCACAACAACCCGTGGGTGATCATCGCCGAGACCGTGCTGGGTCGCGGTGAGCGCGCGTTTGACTACTACCGCCGGATCACGCCCGCCTACCGCGAGGCGATCAGCGACGTGCACCGGCTCGAGCCGTACGTGTACGCCCAGATGATCGCCGGCAAGGAGGCGGTGCGCGCCGGGGAGGCCAAGAACTCGTGGCTGACGGGGACCGCGGCGTGGAACTTCGTGGCCGTCTCGCAGTACCTGCTCGGGGTGCGGCCGGACTACGACGCGCTCGTCGTGGACCCGCAGATCGGCCCTGACGTGCCGGAGTTCACGGTCCGCCGGGTGCTGCGCGGCGCGACCTACGAGGTGACGGTGCGCAACTCCGGCGCCGAGGGCGTCCGCGCGCGCCTGGAGGTCGACGGCGTGCCCGTCGAGGGCAACCGCGTCCCGTACGCGCCCGCCGGCGCGACGGTGCGCATCACCGCGACGCTCTGACGCCGCGCGCGGCGTTCGCCCGGCGTGGGTGAGCGTCGCGCCCGACGGCGTGGCTCGCCATCACACCCGACGGCGCGCGCCGCGGTCGCGCCCGACAACGTCGGCTCAGCCGATGAGCTCGTCGTCCTCGTCGGAGATGGCCTGCAGCGTCATGGTGTCCAGGCCGAGCACGGCCTCCTCGTCCGGCCGGTGCCGCAGCACCTCGTCGACGTAGGTCCGCACGACCTCGTTCATCGGGAGGTCACGGTTGGCCTCCTGGGACTTGAACCAGCGGTGCTCGAGCAGCTCGTGGAAGATCTCGGCCGGCTCGAGCTTGCCGCGCAGCTCGCGCGGCACGGCCCGGATCGCGGGCTCGAACACGTTCGTCAGCCAGTCGTGGGCCGCGAACTCCTCGTCCTCGCCCTGGCGGTCGAACTCCACCCGGTAGGAGTCGAGGTCGTTGAGCAGCCGACGGGCCTGGTTCTCCTGCACGTCGAGGCCCGTGAGCCGCATGAGTCGCCGGTGGTGGTGCCCGGCGTCCACGACCTTGGGCTGGATCCGGATCCTCGTCCCGTCGATGTCCGTGGACATGTCGAGCTCGCCGACGTCGAACCCGAGGTCGTTGAGGCGGTTGATCCGCGCCTCGACCCGCCACAGCTCACCGGGCTCAAACCACTCGGACGTGGTGAGCTCCTGCCACAGCTCCTCGTAGCGCACCACGAGCATCTCGCCGACCGTGATGGTGTCGATGGGGGAGTCGAGGATCTCGCCGGCCTCGAGGTCCATCATCTCGCCGATGACGTTGACCCGGGCGATCTCGAGGTCGTAGGCGCGCTGCCCGTCGGAGAGCCGGTGGTGCAGGTCGCCGGTCTCGGCGTCGACCAGGTAGGCGGCGAAGGCACCCGCGTCGCGGCGGAACAGGGTGTTGGACAGCGAGACGTCGCCCCAGTAGAAGCCGTGCAGGTGCAGCCGGACGAGCAGCACCGCGAGCGCGTCGATGAGGCGCGTCGCGGTGTCGGGCCGCAGGTACTGGCTGAAGAGCGCGCGGTAGGGCAGCGAGAACGCCAGGTGCTCGGTGACGAGCGCGGGGGTGAGTGGCTCGCCGTCGAGCGAGCGTCGCCCGGTGATCACCCCGACGGGCTCGACCGAGGGGACGTCGATCCGGGAGAGCTGACGCAGCAGCTCGTACTCGCGGTGCGCGACGGTCTCACCGATCTCCTTGACGGCGATCACCCGGCCGGACAGTCGCACGAACCGCACCACGTGCCGGGAGATGCCTCGCGGGAGCGCGGCGAGCACCGAGTCGGGCCACTCCTCCAGCGGGAGGTGCCACGGCAGCGTGAGCAGCGCCGGGTCCGGCGACGCGGCGGTGATCTGGAGGCGGTTCGGCTCGGCCATGGGACTGCGTCCGATCGGGTCGATGACGGGCTGTGGGACCGGCGGTCCGGTGGGGTGCGTGGCGGTCGGCGGAGGTCAGCGTAGGCGCTGGGCCGTGAGCGGTGCGGCCTCGGCGAGGTCGACGACGGCGGGGTGGCTCGCCGTCGCGAGCACGTCCCGCAGCCGACCGGAGGCGACGAGCTCGCCGTCGGCCAGGACGTGGACCTCGGAGCAGAGTCGCTCGATCGACTCCAGGTCGTGGCTGACGAGGAGCACGGCGATGCCGAGGTCCGCGGTGAGGCCGGCGAGGCGACGCAGCACCTCGGCTCGCAGGCCGGGGTCGATCGCGGTGAGCGGCTCGTCCAGCAGGATGAGGTCGGGTCGGGTCGCGAGGGCGTGGGCGAGCGCGAGGCGCTGGCGTTCACCGCCGGACATCGTCACCACGCTGCGGCTTGCGTACGCCGGGTCGAGCGCGACGAACGTGAGCAGCCCGTCCACCGTGGTGGGGTGGGTGCGACCCGCGCGGCGGGCGTCCTTGAGCGCGCCGTCGAGGTAGCGCTGCGCCGTGAGGCGCGGGTCGTGCGTGGGCACCCCGTACTGCGAGACGTGCCGGACGGCGCCGTGGAACACCTTCTTGTCCCGCCGGCCCAGGCGGTGCGTCGCGTGCCCGCGGAACGTCACCGAGCCGCGGCTGGGGGTGACGGTGCCGAGCAGCGTGTGCACGAGCGTCGTCTTGCCTGCTCCGGACGGGCCGATCACGCCGACCGGTGCACCGCCCTCGACGAGCGTGAGGTCGATGCCGCGGAGCACGGGCTCGGAGCCGTAGGAGACCCAGAGGTCGCGTGCTGTGAGGATCGGGTCACCGGGTGCTGCCATGGTCCCCATTCTCCCCCACGACGACGACCGGAGAACGCCGCGAGGGCGGCCCCGGACGGGGCCGCCCTCGCGGGACGTGCTGGTCTGTGCCGTGTGGCGGACGTCAGTTGGGCAGACGCTCGCCGGTCGAGGCGGAGAAGTTGTGCTGCTCGCCCGGGCGGATCGTGACCCACACGTGCGAACCCTTCTCGGGCACCTGGCGCGGGTCGACGCGCACGATGATCTGCGACTCCCCGGCGCCGGAGCTGATCTTCGCCGCACCCTCGGTGCCGGCCGCGAGCTGGCCGTACACGAACGCGTCGGAGCCGAGCTCCTCGACGAGGTTGACCTCGACCGGGAACGCGCCGCCGCTGCCCTCGGAGCTGAGGTCGAGCGACTCGGGACGGAAGCCGACCTGGATCTTGCCGTTGTCGGCGTCGGTCACCGCGGCGAGCGTCTCGCGCGAGAGCGGGATGATCGCGCGGCCGAGCTGGGCGTGGCCGTCCTGGATGTTGAACTCGCCGATGTTCATGGCGGGCGAGCCGATGAAGCCGGCGACGAACACGTTCTGCGGGGTGTCGTACATCTCGCGCGGCGTGCCGACCTGCTGGAGGAGGCCGTCCTTGAGGACCGCGATGCGGTCACCCATGGTGAGGGCCTCGGTCTGGTCGTGCGTCACGTAGACCGTGGTGACGCCGAGACGACGCTGCAGCGAGGCGATCTGGGTACGCGTCTGGACGCGGAGCTTGGCGTCGAGGTTCGACAGCGGCTCGTCCATGAGGAACACCTGGGGCTGACGCACGATCGCACGACCCATGGCGACGCGCTGACGCTGACCACCGGAGAGGGCCTTCGGCTTGCGGTCGAGGTACTGGGTCAGGTCGAGGATCTTGGCGGCCTCCTCGACGCGCTCGCGGATCTCCGACTTGGACTTGCCGGCGATCTTCAGCGCGAAGCCCATGTTGTCGGCGACCGACATGTGCGGGTACAGCGCGTAGTTCTGGAACACCATCGCGATGTCGCGGTCCTTCGGCTGGACGTCCGTGACGTCGCGGTCGCCGATGAGGATGCGGCCGGAGTTGACGTCCTCCAGGCCGGCGAGCATGCGCAGCGACGTGGACTTGCCGCAGCCGGACGGGCCGACGAGGACGAGGAACTCGCCGTCGGCGATCTCGAGGTTGAGCTGGTCAACCGAGGGGCGCGTGGAGCCCGGGTAGATCCGGGTGGCGTTGTCGTAGGTGACGGTAGCCATGGGTAGGTCGATCCCTTCACCGGCAGGTACGTGCCGGACGATCCGTTGTGAAGAGTGACAGCAGCGACTGCGCTGACACGCCCCGGCCACGAGGGTCGCGGGACGGGACAAGTGTGACACACGGAAGCACCCGCCGAGGTGGTCCTTCTCACACCTCGGGCTCTTGACGCAGCGCGCGCGTGTCGTCGGTCAGAGCGCCGAGACGAGCGACCGCAGCAGCGCGACCACACCCGCTTCGTCCGGGACCCGGATCGCGGCGGCCGTCTCGCCGTCGCCCACCTTGATCCCGAGGTCGGCCGCGCCGAGCGAGGCGAGCGCGGTCTCGTCGGTGGTGTCGTCGCCCGCGAACACGACGGCGATGCTCGCCTCGGGCAGGCCCGCGTCGGCTGCGGCCTGGGCGCGGAGCCGTGCGACGGCGTCGGCCTTCGTCGTGGCGCGCACGCCGAGCTCGACGACCGCCTTGCCGACGATGGGGTGTACGCCCGGGCGGGCCGCGGGGCCGTCGACCGCGGCGCGGGTCGCGCGCTCGGCGTCGGCCGGGTCGCACCGACGCGTGTGCAGCACGCGGGCGAACGCCTTCTCCTCGATCCACGCGCCGGGCGCGCCGGCCACGATCGCCTCGAGGTCGGCGGTCAGCGTCGCGAGCAGCTGCTCCTCCGCCTCGGTGCGCTCGTCGGGCTCGGTGACGAGCGCGCCGTCGGCGTCGAGCCGGCCGACCTGCGCGCCGTGGCTGCCGGCGAGCAGCGTGCCGGGCGGCGGGGACGCGAGGCGCGCCAGGTCCGCGAGCCGGCGGCCGGAGACCAGCGCGAGCGTGCTGCGCGCGCCGCTAGCGACGCCGTCGAGCACCTGAGCGGCGCCCGCCACGGGACGCACGGCCATCGGGTCGTCGGCGAACGGGGCGAGGGTGCCGTCGAAGTCGAGGGCCACCAGCACGTGCCTCGCGGGTGCGAGGCGCGCGACGGCGAGCGCGAGCGCGTCGTCCTGCTCGCCGTCGTGCACCTCGAGCGGGGCGGGCGCGCCGGATGCGTCAGACATGCGTGTCCCTACGCGGCATCGCCTGCAGCGTGCCGAGGAAGGAGGAGGCCCAGTGCTGGACGTCGGAGTCGACGACCTTGCGGCGGAGCGCGCGCATCCGACGGCGCCGCTCGCGCGGGTTCATCCCGATGGCCTCGAGGATGGCGCTCTTCATACCGTCGATGTCGTGCGGGTTGACGATGACCGCCTGGGTGAGCTCGTCGGCCGCGCCGGCGAACTCGGAGAGCACGAGGACCCCGTCGAGGTCCACGCGTGCCGCGACGTACTCCTTGGCCACGAGGTTCATACCGTCGCGCAGCGCGGTGACGAGCATGACGTCCGCCGCGCGGTACATCGCGACCATCTCCTCCAGCGGGTAGGAGTGGTGCAGGTAGTGGATCGCGGCGCGGCCGAGGGCGCCGTGGTCGCCGTTGATCCGCCCGACGGTCACCTCGACCTCGTCCCGCAGCACCTTGTAGCGCTCGACCGCCTCGCGCGACGGCGAGGCGACCTGGACGAGCGTGACGTCCGGCGCGGCGACCTTGCCGTCGGCGAGCAGCTCGCCGAACGCCTTGAGGCGGTGCCGGATGCCCTTGGTGTAGTCGAGCCGGTCCACCCCGAGCAGCATGACGTCCGGGTCACCCAGGTCGTGGCGGATCTGCCGGGCGCGCTGCTCGATCTCCGGCGTCGCGGCGAGCTCGGCGATCGCCGCCGTGTCGATCGAGATCGGGAACGCCGCGACGCGCACGTGCCGCTCGGGGCGCGTCCAGCGCGAGCCGACCGTGACGACCTGGCCGCGCGTGGTGACGTCGGTGAGGCGACGGATGGCCCGCAGCACGTTGCCCGCGTCGCTCGCGCGCTGGGTCCCGATGAGATCGGCGCCCAGCAGGCCCTCGAGGACCTGCTTGCGCCACGGCAGCTGCGCGAAGATCTCCACCGGGGGGAACGGGATGTGCAGGAAGAAGCCGATCCGCAGGTCCGGCCGCAGTGCGCGCAGGAGGTTCGGCACGAGCAGCAGCTGGTAGTCCTGCACCCACACGGTGGCGCCCGGTGCGGCGACCTCGGCCGCGCGGCGGGCGAAGCGCCGGTTCACGGCCACGTAGGCGTTCCACCAGGTGCGGTGGAACTCGGGATCGACGACGGCGTCGTGCAGGAGCGGCCAGAGCGTGCCGTTGGCGAAGCCCTCGTAGTACAGCTCCACCTCGTCGGCCGACAGCGTCACCGGGACGATGTCGATGCTGTCCTCCTCGAACGGCTCGAGCTCGACGTCGGGCGTCCCGACCCAGCCGACCCAGGCGCCGTCCTCCTTGCGCATGAGCGGCGCGAGCGCCGTCACGAGGCCGCCGGGGGAGCGGGTGAACGTGCGGGTGCCGTCGCTCTCCACCGTCATGTCCACCGGGAGCCGGTTGGCGACGACGACGAGGTCCGCGCCGTCGTCCGGCGCGTCGTGCTCCGGCTCGGTCGGCGGGGCGGCGGGGCGGTCGGTCGGCTCGGCGGAGTTCACCGTTCCACCGTACGGGAGCCTGCCGCCGGGCGGCAGACACGCCCGGGTGAACGCTCGGCGCGGTCGCGCGGGCGGTCCCCAGGCGGTCGCGCGGGCGAGCATCGGGGGAGGAAGCGTGCCCGCCGTGACCGCGGGGCATCGCCTCGACGGCGTGCGGTCCCGGCCCCGCGGCCGGGTCCGCGTTAGGTTGACGGACGTGGCCGGCCAGGGAGACGTCGTCGCGGGGTACACCCTCGTGCGCCGCCTCGGCTCGGGCGGCATGGGAACGGTGTGGGAGGCGCGCGACGGCGCGGGCGTCGTCGTCGCGCTCAAGCTGCTGCACCCCGGGGTGAACGCCGACCCCGACTCGCGCGCCCGGCTCGCGCGCGAGGTCGCGAACCTGCACCGGCTCAAGGGCGCCCGCGTCTCGCGCGTGCTGGACGCCGAGATCGACGACGAGGTCGCGTTCATCGCGACCGAGCTCGTCGACGGCATCAGCCTCGAGGAGTCCGTGGCGAGCGAGGGCGCGTTCGACCCGGTCGACCTGCACCCGCTCGCGGTCGGCCTCGCCGACGCGGTGCGCGGCGTGCACGCCGTCGGGCTGCTGCATCGCGACATCAAGCCCGGCAACGTCATGGTCACCTACGACGGGCCCGTGCTCATCGACTTCGGGATCGCCCAGCTGCTCGACGACGCGCGGCTCACCCACACCGGGTTCGTCACCGGCACGCCCGGCTACCTCGACCCCGCCTCCATCGCCGGCGGCGCCCCCGACCGCGCGGGCGACTGGTACGGCTGGGCGGCCGTGCTGCTGTTCGCGGCGACCGGCCGGCCCCCGTTCGGGCGCGGCCGGATGGAGGCGGTGATCGCCCGGATGACCTCCGGCGCCCCGGACGTCGAGGGGCTCGACCCGGGGGTGGCCGCGGCGTTCCGCGCGGCGCTCGCGGTCGAGCCCGCCGCACGGCCGGACCCCCAGGCGCTGCTCGACGTGCTCGAGCTCAGCGCGGAAGGGCTGCCCACGCCGCCGCCGCAGGCCACCGTGGTCGTCCCGGCGGTTCCGCCGCGCCCGACGGCGAGGCTTGCGGTCGGGCCGACGGGCTCGCCTGCGCAGGGGTCGGCTGTGCCCGCCGAGCTGGCTGAGGCCCGCGGATCGACCGGAGCGGCCGGAGCGGCTGCGCCGGTCGAGCCCACGGCCGGCGGGGTCTGGGCCCGGGTGCGGGCCCGACGGTCCGGCGCGGCCTCCGGCGGGACCGCGGCCGGCGCCACGACGGGCGGGGCACCGGGCGCGAGCGGCCCGGGAGGCACGGGAGGCGGAGTGGCGGGCCAGGCGACGGCCGCGACCGTGAGCTATCCGCCCCGTCCGCTCGGACGCGCCGAGCCCGCGGCCGCCTCGCCGTCGTCCGTGCCCGAGACCACGCTGCCGCTGGCGCCCGACCCGCGCGCCGGCGGGTACGGCGCGCAGCCAGGGCTCGCGCCCGCGGCGCCGCCGCCCTGGGCCGCACCACCGCCGCCCCGCGCGGGACTCGTCACGCTCTCGGGTGCCGCGGCCGCGGCCCTCGCGTCGCGCTGGCCGGGACTCGCGGTGGTCACCACCGCCGGGGCGTTCGTGCTGCTCACCACGCTCGGACTGATGGAGCGCCGCACGCGACGGCGGCGACTGGCCGCGGGGCCGCGGCGCTCGGACGGCTGGGTGGCCGCCGGGTGGGCGCTGCCGCTGCTCCCGCTCGGTGCCCTCACCGCGCTGCTGCCCCTGCTCATCGGCACGGTGGTCACGTCGAGCACGTGGTGGATCGGGACGACCCTCGTGACGACGGACCTCGTCGGGAACGTGCCGGACGACCTCGGGCCGTTCGTCGCCCCGGTCGCGCTTGCCGCGGGCCTGACTGCGGCGTGGTGGGTCCCCGTGGCCCAGCCCACGCGGACCGGGGCGCGGGCGTTCTGGTGGGTCGCGGCGCCGGGCCCCACGGCGACGCGGGTGTGGGTGGCGCTGCTCGCCGTCGCCGTCGTCGTGCTGCTCGTGCTCGGGCTGGTCGGTGCGGCGAGCTGGTGGCCGCTGCCGACCCCGCCGCAGCCGTAGCGCGCGCCCTCGCGCCTGTGCCGCCCGCGAGGGCGAGCGGGCACGCGAAGCTGCTGCTCGCCGTCGGGCCCCGGGCGCGCACGCCGCCTACGGGCGAGCGGCGAACCGTTCGAGCAGCGTGGCGTCGCCCGAGACGATGAGCACGTCCTCGGCGTCGATCCGGGTGTCGTCGAGCGCGTACTGGAACGGCACGCCGGGCGCCTTGACCCCGATGATCGTCACGCCGTAGCGCTTGCGCACCGCAGCCTGCGCCACCGTGAACCCGTGCAGCTCGCGCGGCGGGCGCATCTTGACGATCGCGAAGCCGTCCTCCATCTCGATGAAGTCGAGCATGTTGCCCGAGACGAGGTGCGCGACGCGCTGCCCGGCGTCGTACTCGGGGTAGACCACGTGGTGCGCGCCGATGCGGCGCAGGATCCGCCCGTGCTCGGCAGAGATCGCCTTGGCCCAGATCTGCGGGATCTCCAGGTCCACGAGGTTGCCGGTGATGAGGACGCTCGCCTCGAGTGCGGTGCCGACGCCGACGACGACGGTGTGGAACTCGCGCGCCCCGAGCTGCTCGAGCGCCTCGGGGTTGGTCGCGTCGGCCTCGACGAGCGGCAGCCGGCCCGACCAGGTGCGGATGAGGTCGGGGTCGCGCTCGACGCCGAGCACGCGGCGGTCCAGGGAGTCCAGCGTCGTGGCGAGGGCGCTGCCGAACCGGCCCAGCCCCACCACGAGGACCGCCTCGGGGTCCACCTCCTGGCGCTTGCGGGGGGTCTCGGGCTGGTACGGCATGTCAGCCAATGATCGGCCTCTCTTCGGGCAGCCGGATGACCCGGCGGCGGTTGCGCAGGGCGAGGGCGGCGGCGAGCGTCATCGTGCCGGTGCGGCCGAAGAACATCAACACTGCCAGGGTGACCTGGGCACCCTCGGGGAGCGTGTGCGTGATGCCGGTGGACAGTCCGCAGGTCGCGAACGCGGAGATCACCTCGAACAGGATGACGTCGAGGGTGAGGTCGGTCATCGTGAGCAGGAGCAGGGTCGCGATCCCGACCAGCGTCGCGCCGATGAACGCGACCGCGACGGCGAGCCGCAGCGTCGGTGGGTCGATGCGCCGGCCGAACGCCTCGACGTCGCGATCGCCGCGGGCCTCGGCGACGATCGCGAGCACCATCACGGCGAGCGTCGTCACCTTGATGCCGCCCGCCGTCGACGCGCTGCCGCCGCCGACGAACATGAGGGCGTCGGTGAGGAACCAGGTCGCCTCGCGCATGTCGCCGATCGGGACGGTGGAGAACCCCGACGAGCGCGGCGTCACCCCGGCGACCAGCGAGGCGAGGATGCGGTCGCCGACGGGCAGGAGGCCGAAGGTCTTCGTGTTGAACCACTCGAACGCGCCGATGAACAGGGTGCCGAGCGCGACCAGCAGCGCGCTGGTGACGACGGTGAGGCGCGTGTGCAGCGCGACGCGGTGCAGCGAGTGGCGGTTCACCCACACGTTGAGGATCACGGGGAAGCCGATCGCCCCGACGAACGTGCCGACCACGATCGGCAGGCACATCCACCAGTCCCCCACGTAGGGGTACATGCCCTCCGGCATGATGACGAACCCGGCGTTGTTGAAGATCGAGACCGCGAGGAACACGGCCTCCCACGCCGAGCGACCGACCGGGACGCCGAGCGTGAGGAACCGCGGGAAAAGGATGAGCGCGAGGGCCACCTCGAGCGTCACCGAGGCGACGATGACGGCGCGGATGAGCCCCCCGACCTCGCCGAGCCGGTTCGTCTTCGTCTCGCTCGCGGTGAGCAGCCGCTGGGTCAGGCCGATCCGCCGCGACACGGCGAGGCCGAGGATCGAGGCGAGCGTCATCACGCCGAGGCCGCCCACCTTGATCGCCACGAGGATGACCGCCTGCCCGAACGGCGACCAGAACGTCGCGGTGTCGACCACCGTGAGTCCCGTGACGCACACCGCGGACGTCGCGGTGAAGAACGCCTCGACGAGCGTCGGGCGCTCGCCCGAGGCGGTCGCGGCCGGTTGGAACAGCAGCAGCGTGACGACGGCGACCACGGTGGCGAAGACGGCGACGGCGAGCCGCGCCGGCGAGCGCCGGGCGATGCGGTCGACGAGGTCGCGTGCGGCGACCATGGGGGTGGGCAGCTCCATGGCTCACCGCCCCCAGTCGCCGAGCGCGCCCTGCAGCGCGCCGAGCGCGACGGTGACGATGCTGGCGCGCTCCTCCTCGGGGCGGCCGCGGCGCACCCAGTCGCGCGAGAGCCCGTCGACCTGCGCGACGTGCCCGGCGAGCGCGTAGTGCCGCTCGGGCCGGGGGTCCGGGAGCAGCAGCTCGGCGAGGAGGTCGAGCCGCCGCTGGCGCGCCGCCTCGCGGATGGCCACGCCGCCCGGCGGCTCGGCGCCCACGCCGTCGAGGCCGCCCGCCCACGCGGCGGGGTATTTCGCGACGTGGTCCAGGTGGGCGAGCACGACGGCGCGCACCTGGTCGCGCGCGGAGGCGTCGCGGCCGAGTGCGGCCACCGCGGCCTCGGCCGCGTCGCCGAGGTGCCCGAGCCGTGCGCCGACGGCGCCGGCGTACAGGTCGGCCTTGGAGGGGAAGTAGTGGTAGACGAGCGCCTCGGAGGTGCCCGCGGCCCGAGCGACGTCGGCGACCGCGACGCGGTCGAAGGACTCCTGGTCGAACGCCGCTGCTGCTGCTGCCACGATGCCGGCGCGTCGTTCCTCGGGGGCGAGGCGCCGACGGCGTTCCCCGGGCCCGTCCGTCACGTCGCTCACCATAGACCGTGTGTCGCGCGCGCTCCCACCCCCTTGTTGAGTCTGGCTCAACGGGGTATCGTGAGTGTCGTTGAGTCAGGCTCAGTAAGCGCTCGGTAAGGAGAAGGCGATGTCGTGGATCGATCACGCCCTGTGGTGGCAGGTCTACCCGCTCGGGATCGACGGACGGGACGTGCGGGGGCCCCACGTGCCCGCGGGCCCGGGGGAGGGGCTCGCGCACGTCGCCCGGTACCTGGACCACGTCGTGGAGCTCGGGCTCAACGGCCTCGCGCTCGGGCCCGTGTTCGCCTCCGCGACGCACGGCTACGACACCCTCGACCATCTCGCGATCGACCCGCGGCTGGGTACCCGCGCCGACTTCGACGCGCTCGTGGCGGCGTGCCGCGACCGCGGTGTGCGGCTCCTGCTCGACGGCGTCTTCAACCACGTCTCGCGCGAGCACCCGCTGGCCCGCCGTGCGCTGGCCGAGGGTCCCGACGGCGAGGTCGCCGGCTGGTTCCGGATCGACTGGGACGCGCCGGACGGCCCGAGGTTCGCCGACTTCGAGGGCCACGGCTCGCTCGTCGCGCTCGACCACTCCAGCCCGGCGGTGCAGGACTACGTCGCCGAGGTCATGATGCACTGGCTCGATGCGGGCGCCGACGGCTGGCGGCTGGACGCGGCCTACGCCGTCGACCCCGCGTTCTGGGCGGCGGTGCTGCCCCGGGTGCGCGCGGCGCACCCGGACGCGTGGATCGTCGGGGAGATGATCCACGGCGACTACGCGGCGTACGTGCGCGACTCCGGCATCGACTCCGTCACGGAGTACGAGCTGTGGAAGGCGACCTGGTCCTCGCTCGCCTCGCGCAACCCGCACGAGCTGGACTGGACGCTGCGCCGGCACGACGCGCTGCTGGACTCCTTCGTCCCCGCGACGTTCGTGGGCAACCACGACGTCACGCGGATCGCCTCGCAGGTCGGTTCCGACGGCGCCGCCGTCGCGGCCGCCGTGCTGATGACGCTTGGTGGCGTGCCGACCGTGTACTACGGCGACGAGCTCGGCTGGCGCGGCGTCAAGGAGGACCGCCTCGGCGGTGACGACGCGGTGCGGCCCGCGCTGCCCGCCGACCCGGCCTACCTGCCGGGCGTCGCGGGCTCCGACCCGATGCTCTGGCGCGCCTACCACGCGCTCGTCGCGCTGCGCCGGCGGCACCCGTGGCTCGTGCGTGCGCGCACGCAGGTGCTCGACGTTGCCGCCGACCGGCTCGTCTACCGTAGCGCGGCGGACGGCGGCGCGCTCGACGTCGAGCTCACGCTCACCGGCGAGGGTGGCGTCACCGCGAGCGTGCGCACGCCCGACGGCGAGGAGCTCGTCCGCGTGGGGACGCACGGGTCGGTCTGACGCCGGTTCGGGTGCGGCCGGTCGGCCGACGCCGGCCGACCCCAGCGATGTGTGCCGGTTGGTGCTGTGGAGCCAGCGATGTGTGCCGGGCGGGCGTCGAAAGAACCGCTACGAATCGTGGCATCGCGCGTGGGTGCGGCACGGATCGCTGGACCCAGCGATGTGTGCCGGTCGGGCGTCGCGGACCCAGCGGTTGGTGTCGGATCGGCGTCGAGAACCGATACAGATCGCTGGCATCGCGCTTGGGTGCGGTACGAGTCGCTGGCATCGCGCGTGGCTGCGGCACGAATCGCTGGCATCGCGCACCCTGCGCCGGGCCGGAGCTCCCGCCGGCCAAAGCGCCCTTCCCGGGCCTGCGTGCGCACTAGGGTGAGCGCGTCGGACAGGGAGGTGAGGACGTGACGGACGCCCCCCGCGCTCACCGTGCCCCCGACGGGCCGACCGCGTTCGTGTGGTCCGACGACCTCCTCTGGTACGACTTCGGCCCCGGCCACCCGATGGCGCCCGTGCGGATCGAGCTCACCCGTGACCTCGTGCGCGCGCTCGCGCTGCCGGACGTCGTCGAGATCGGCGTCGAGGACGTCGACGACGACCTGCTCACGCTGGTGCACGACCCCGCGTTCGTCGAGGCCGTCAAGGCCGGGGCGCGCGGCGAGCCTGACGAGGCCCGCGGCATCGGCACCGAGGACACCCCGATGTTCCCCGAGATGCACGCCGCCGCGGCCCGGACCGTCGGCTCCACGCTCGCGGCCGCGCGCTGGGTGTGGTCGGGAGCCGGGCCGCACGCCGTGAGCGTCGCGGGCGGGATGCACCACGCGATGCCGGACCGCGCGTCGGGGTTCTGCGTCTACAACGACGTCGCCGTCTCGATCCGCTGGCTGCTCGCGCAGGGCGCCGAGCGGGTGGCCTACGTCGACCTCGACGCGCACCACGGCGACGGCGTGGAGCGCGCCTTCTGGGACGACCCCCGGGTCCTCACGATCTCGGTCCATGAGTCGGGCCTCACGCTGTTCCCCGGCACGGGGTTCGCCTCCGACGTCGGCGGCAGCGGCGCGGAGGGCTACGCCGTGAACGTCGCGCTCCCGGCGCGCACGCGGGGGAACGCGTGGCTGCGCGCCGTCGAGGCGATCGTGGCCCCGCTCCTCGCGGAGTTCGCGCCCGACGTGCTCGTCAGCCAGCACGGCGCGGACTCCCACATGGGCGACCCGATGACGAACCTGCGCGTCAGCGTGGACCACCAGCTCGGCGCCGCCGTGCTCATGCGCGACCTCGCCTCCGCGCACGCCGGGAACCGGTGGATCGCGACGGGCGGCGGGGGCTACACCGTCGTCGAGGTGGTGCCGCGGGTCTGGGCGGGGCTCACCGCGATCGCCGCCGGCGCCGCGCCCGATCTGGACGCCGAGCTGCCACGGGCCTGGGTCGAGGAGGTCGAGAGTCGCCTGCGGATCGCGGCGCCGCAGCACTGGAGCGACGGTCTCGCGGTGGAGCTCAAGCGGTTCGCCGAGGGGTACGACCCGGCGGACGACGTCGACCGCACGATCCTCGCCACCCGGACCGCGGTGTTTCCGCTGCACGGCCTGGACCCGAGCTGGTGAGCGCGCGGCTCGGCGCGGGAGTAGACTGTCCGGGATTTCGTTCCACGCGACGCTCATCGATGGGCTCCACGTCGCGGTGGAGACCCGATCCGATCAACGAGCGAGGTGAACCATGGGTTCCGTCATCAAGAAGCGCCGCAAGCGGATGGCCAAGAAGAAGCACCGCAAGCTGCTGCGCAAGACGCGCCACCAGCGTCGCAACAAGAAGTGAGTCGCGTCCGCTGACGCGGTGAAGGGCCGCCACCCGATCGGGTGGCGGCCCTTCGTGCGTCCGGAGTGCCGGGACGCCCGTGGGCGCCCCGGCACCGCCCTCAGTCCCGGAACGTCTCGATGTGCGCACCCAGCTCGATGAGCCGGTCGGCCAGCTGCTCGTAGCCCCGCGCGATGATGTCGACCCCGCGCAGCACGCTCGTCCCCTTGGCGGCCATCATCGCGAGCAGGATCACGACGGCGGGCCGCAGCGCGGGCGGGCAGCTCACCTCGGCGCCGGACCAGCGGGTCGGGCCCGTGACGTCGAGTCGGTGCGGGTCGAGCAGGCGCACGTCGGCGCCCAGCCGGGTCAGGTCGGTGAGGTGGATGGCACGGTTGTCGTACACCCAGTCGTGGATCGTGGTGTGGCCCGTGGCGCACGCCGCGATCAGCGCGAAGAACGGCAGGTTGTCGATGTTGAGCCCGGGGAACGGCATCGGGTGGATCTTGTCGATCGGCGCCTTGAGGTCGCTCGGCGAGACCGTGATGTCGACGAGCCGCGTGCGGCCGTTGAGTGCGGTGTACTCGGGCGAGAGCGTGAAGCGCAGCCCCATCTCGCCGAGCACGGCGAGCTCGATCTCCATGAACTCGATCGGGACGCGCGCCACGGTGATCTCCGAGCCGGTCACGATGCCGGCGGTGAGCAGGCTCATCGCCTCGACCGGGTCCTCGCTCACGTGGTACTCCACGTCCGCCTCGATCACGCGGCGCCCGCGCACCCGGAGCGTCGTGGTGCCGATGCCCTCGATCGAGACGCCGAGCAGCTCGAGGTAGAAGCACAGGTCCTGGACCATGTAGTTGGGCGAGGCGTTGCGGATGACGGTCTCGCCGTCCCGGCCGGCCGCCGCCATGAGCGCGTTCTCCGTGACCGTGTCGCCGCGTTCGGTGAGCACGACGTAGACGGGCGCGCCCGTGTCCTTCGCCACGCGAGCGTGGTACTCGCCCGAGGTGGCCGTGACGTCCAGCCCGAACGGGCGCAGCGCGATCATGTGCGGCTCGACCGTGCGCGTGCCGAGGTCGCAGCCGCCGGCGTAGGGGAGCTCGAACGTCGGCTCCTGGCCGAGCAGCGGGCCGAAGAACATGATGATGCTGCGGGTGCGGCGCGCGGCGTCGTCGTCGATCCCCGTGAGGTCGAGGTCCGCCGGGCGGATGATCTCGAGGTCGCGACCGTCCTGGGACCACGTCACCTGGACGCCGATCGACTGCAGCACCGCGACGATCCGGTCGACCTCCACGATCCGCGCGACGCCGCGCAGGACGGTGCGACCGCGGTTGAGCAGCGAGGCGCACAGCAGGGCGACGGCCGCGTTCTTGGAGGAGTTGACGGTGATGGTGCCCGAGAGCCGGTGCCCGCCGCTCACCCGCAGGTGCGTGGGGCGCGGGGAGGAGGAGATCGGGAGCAGGTCGGCCTCGAGCGCCGCGTTGATGCGGGCGAGCATGTCGACCGAGAGGTTCTGGCTGCCCTGCTCGATGCGGGCGATCGCGCTCTGCGAGGTGGACAGGCGTTCGGCGAGCTGGGCCTGCGTGAGGCCCTTGTTCTGGCGCGCGCCGCGGATGAGCGTGCCGATCGCCACGAGGGGGGTGTCGCCGAGTGTCGTCGTCATGGAGACGATCGTAACCACGGGGTGAGATATCTGCGCGGCAGGATGTGAAGATCCTGCGTGTCGCGGGGAAAGTTCATGCGCCGGGTGATCTATGCGACCACGTGCCGGGCTCGGGCAGGGGTTGCCTTCTGCCGCAGACTGTGGTCATGAGCGACGTGCGGATCATCCTGCTGGAGCGCGCCGGCTGCCACCTCTGTGCCGAGGCCCACGAGGTGCTCGGCCAGGTCGCGCAGGCGAGCGGCGAGCGGTGGGTGAGCGTCGACGTCGACGCGTCACCCCAGCTGCAGGAGGCGTGGGGCGAGCTCGTGCCCGTCGTGCTCGTCGACGGCGCGGAGCGCGGGCACTGGCGCCTGGACGCCACCCGGGTGCTGGCGGCCCTGCGGGGGTGAGGCGGCCGGGCGGGGGAGCTCGCCGTCGTGCGCGCGCGGTGACGGCGTACGCCGGGTCACGGTGCCGCGCCGTCGGTTCGCCGTCGTGCGCGACGGCGAACGTCCGGACACGCGTAAAGGGCGGGTCCCGCGGGACCCGCCCCTCACGGCGGTGCTGTCGCGCCTTCAGGCGCGGCGCGGTCAGGCCTGCTTGACGGCCGAGACCTCGATGAGGATCTTCACCTTGTCACCGAGCAGCACGCCGCCCGCCTCCAGCGGCGCGTTCCAGGTGATGTCGAAGTCGGTCCGGGAGATCTCGGTGCTGGCCGAGAAGCCGATGCGCTCGTTGCCGTACGCGTCGGCGCCGGCGCCGTTGTACTCGACCTCGAGCTCGACCGGCTTGGTGATGCCGTTGACCGTGAGGTCGCCGCTGAGCGTGAAGTCCTCGCCCGCGCCGGCGAAGCCGGTCGAGGTGAAGGTCCACTCGGGGTTGGTCTCGACGCTGAAGAAGTCCGAGGACTGCAGGTGGCCGTCGCGCTGCGCGTTGCCGGTGTCCACGCTGCTCGCGACGATGGTCGCGTTCGCGGTGGAGTCGGCCGGGTTGTCGGCCACGACGACCGCGCCCGAGAACTCGGTGAAGCGCCCGCGCACCTTGGCGATGCCCGCGTGACGGATGGTGAAGGCCACCTCGCTGTGCGAGGCGTCGATGGCGTACGTGCCGGTGGGGATGCCTATGAGGTGCTCCAAGGTGAGACGTCTGGTTGGTTGAACACTCAACTTCTATCACAGATGTGCTTGTCTCGACAAGTAATCGCGGCGAGCGGATCGCGCACCGAGACGGCTCGCCACCTCCGTACCATCGGCTCATGAACACCCCGCGCGACGGCGAGGAAGCGCCGGTGAGCGCGTCGGGAACGGCGGGTGAGCCGCGGTGGCTCACCGCCGAGCAGCAGCGCGACTGGCGCGCGACCATCGTGGGGGCTTCGTTCCTCATGCGCGCGCTCTCGGCCGACCTGGAGACGGCGAGCGGGCTGTCGATGGCGGAGTACGAGCTGCTCGTGCGGCTGTCCGAGGCCCCGGAGCACCGCGTGCGGATGTCCGAGCTCGCCGACTCGGTGGCGCACTCTCGCAGCCGCGTCACGCACACCGTCGCGCGGCTCGAGAGCGCCGGGCTCGTGGCCCGCCGCCCCGCGGCGAAGGACGGCCGCGGGGTCGAGGCCGCTCTCACCGAGCGCGGCATGCGTCGCCTCGAGGAGGCGGCGCCCGGTCACGTGGCCTCGGTGCGGGCCCGGCTCGTCGACGTGCTCTCGGCGCAGCAGCTGCGCGACCTCGGCGGCGCGATGCGCGCCGTGCTCGAGGCCGCGGGGATCGACGCGTTGCCGGGTGGGGCCGAGGGTGCTGGAGGTGAGGGTGCTGGGACTGAGGGTGCCTGGGCCGAGGGTGCCGGCGTCGACGGTGGGAGTGGCAGGAACGCCGGCTGCTAGCGCACCGGACCACCCGGGTGGCTGGGTGGCCCGCGCTCGGGAACGACACCGGTCGGGTCCTCGCTCGGTGCTTCGCCCTGCGCTCGGCATGAGTGCTGCAGCCGTGAGCGACCGGGCCGGAGCGACCCGGCCGGAGCACCCAGGGACGTCTGCGACACTAGGGAGCATGTCCCGCACCATCGTCCATCTCGTGCGCCACGGGGAGGTCCACAACCCGGACGGCGTGCTCTACGGCAGGCTCGACGGCTACCGCCTGTCCGAGCGGGGCGCCGAGATGGCCGATGCGGTCGCCCAGGCGTTCGCGGGCGCGGACGTGACGCACGTCATCTCCTCCCCGCTTCAGCGTGCGCAGGAGACCGCGGCGCCGATCGCCGCGACCCTCGCGCTCGACGTCGAGACCGACGAGCGCCTCATCGAGGCCGCCAACCTGCTGGAGGGCCGCCGACTCGCCGGTGCGGGCGGCCGGGAGCTCCTGACGCCGTCGGTGCTGCGGCACCTGTGGAACCCGCTGCGGCCGTCGTGGGGCGAACCGTTCACCGAGCAGCGCGACCGCATGTTCGCCGCGATCGCCGACGCGCGCCGACTGGCCGACGGCCACGAGGCCGTGCTCGTCTCGCACCAGTCGCCGATCTGGGCCGTCCGACGCTCGCTGCAGGGCCGGCCGCTGTGGCACGACCCCCGCTCGCGGGAGTGCTCGCTGGCGTCCGTCACCTCCCTCACGTTCGAGGACGCGCGCCTCGTCGGGCACGACTACGCCGAGCCCGCCGCCGCGCTCCTGCCCGGTGCCTCCTCGGTGCCCGGTGCGTAGCCGCACGGCCCGTGCCGGGCGAACGGCACACCCGCGCGGGGCGGCGCTCGCCGCGCTTGCCGTGGGCGCTCTCCTCGCCGGCGGCCTCGTCGGCTGCTCGGCCCAGGGGTCGGACACCCCGGCCGTGGCGGACGCGGGCTACGACGCGGGCGACGGCTCCTTCACCACCTGGGCCCCGGCCGACCGCCAGAACGCGATCGAGCTGACCGGGGAGACCTTCGACGGCCAGGCCGTCGACCTCGCCGACTGGCGCGGGGAGGTGGTGGTCCTCAACTTCTGGTACGCCGACTGCCCGCCGTGCCGCGTCGAGGCGCCCGACCTCGCGGCGATCGCGACCGACTACACCGGCCAGGGCGTGCAGGTGCTCGGCGTGAACGCGCGCGACGACGCCGCCCGGGTCGAGGCCTTCAACGAGAGCTTCGGCGTCGGGTACCCGAGCCTGCAGGACTCCTCGGCCACTGCCGTCGCCGCGCTCGAGGGCGTGGTGCCGCTCAGCGCCTACCCCACCACGGTCGTGCTCGACCGCGAGGGTCGGCCGGCCGCGCGGATCATGGGGCTCGCCGACGGGAAGACGTTGCGCGGGCTCATCGACGACACGCTCGCCGAGAGCTGATGGACCTCAGCGGCATCGGCGACGCCTTCGCCCAGACCGTGCTGAACGGGCCGCTGCTCGTGGCACTCCCGGTCGCGCTCCTCGCGGGCTTCGTGTCGTTCGCCTCGCCGTGCGTGCTGCCGCTCGTGCCCGGCTACCTCGGGTACGTGAGCGGGATGACGGGTCAGGACCTCGGCCAGGTCACCGGCGCCGCGCGGGGCCGCCTGCTGGCCGGCGTGCTGGCGTTCGTCGCGGGCTTCTCCGTGGTGTTCGTCGCGCTCGGACTCGTCTTCGTGCAGGTGGGCGCCGCGCTCACGCCGTGGCTCGACGTCGTGATGCGCGTGCTCGGCGTCGTCGTGATCCTCATGGGTCTGGCGTTCCTCGGCTGGCTGCCGTGGCTGCAGCGGGAGGCCCGCGTGCACGTCGGCCCGCGCGCCGGCATCGGCGGCGCGGCGCTGCTCGGCGTGACGTTCGGGTTCGGCTGGGCGCCGTGCATCGGCCCCACGCTCGCGGCGATCACGATCCTCGCGCTGCCCACCGGCTCGCCCGCGCGCGGTGCGATCCTCGCGCTGGCCTACTGCGCGGGTCTCGGGCTGCCGTTCGTCCTCATCGCACTGGCGTTCCGGCGTTCGGCGCGGGCCATGCGGTTCCTGCGCGAGCACCGCCTCGCGATCATGCGGATCGGCGGCGCGCTGCTGGTGCTGGTGGGTCTCGCGCTGGTGACCGGGCTGTGGGGGCGACTCATCGGCGTCGTGGGCTCGTGGGTGGCGCAGTACGGGACGGTGGTGTGATGCGCTACCGCCCCGAGGGACTGGCCGGCGAGCCGGAGGTGGAGGAGTCGGGCGAGGACGGCACGCCCGACGGCGCAGCCCGCGACGGCGAGGCTCGCGACGGCGAGGCGGCGCGCGCCTCGGCCACGGCAGCGCCGTCTGCCCCTGCAAGCAACACCGCCACCGCGACCTTGACCCCGACCGCGACCGCCACGGGCGACCAGCTCGCCCGGTGGGGCGCCCGCGAGTGGCTGCGGTGGATGTGGCGCCAGCTCACGTCGATGCGCGTGGCGCTGCTGCTCCTGCTGCTGCTCGCCGTCGCGGCCCTGCCCGGTGCGTTCTTCCCGCAGCGGCCGCAGACGCCGGAGAAGGTGGCGCAGTACTACCTTGACCACCCCGACCTCGCGCCCGTGCTCGAGCGGTTCGGCCTCTTCGACGTCTACGCCTCGCCGTGGTTCGCGGCCGTGTACCTGCTGCTGTTCGTGAGCCTCGTGGGCTGCATCGTGCCGCGGGCGATCGATCACGTGCGCACCCTGCGGGAGCCGCCGCCCCGGGCGCCGCGCCGCTTCTCGCGGTTCCCGGTGCGGGACGCGTTCGTCACGACGAGCACGCGCGAGGAGATCGTGGCCTCCGCGACGACGGCGCTGAAGCCCTACCGCGTGCGGCGCGAGGAGGCCAGGGGCGTCGTCACGCTGTCGGCCGAGCGCGGCTACCTGCGTGAGGCCGGCAACATCACGTTCCACCTCGCGCTCGTGGGCCTGCTCGTCTCGGTGGCGTACGGCTCGCTCGTGCACTACCGCGGGCAGGTCATCGTGGTCGAGGGGGAGACGTTCGCGAACTCACGGATCGCCTACGACTCCTTCGACGCCGGCACGTGGTTCGCGGCGGACTCCCTCGACCCGTTCCGGATGCAGCTGGACTCTTTCACCGCCGAGTTCGACGAGACGACCGGCGCCGCGAAGGACTTCACCGCGTCCGTCACCGTGACCGAGCCCGACGGCGAGCCCACGGCCGCGACGATCAAGGTGAACCACCCGCTGCGGGTCGGCGGCGCGAACGTCTACCTCATGGGCAACGGGTTCGCGCCGCGGGTGCAGGTGCGCGACGCCAGCGGCGCGCTTGCGTTCTCCGGCGCCGTCCCGTTCATCCCGCAGAACGACGCGACGTACGAGTCCCGCGGCGTCATCAAAGTCGCGGACACGACGACGGGCACGCAGATCGGCCTCAACGGCTGGCTCCTGCCCACGGCAGTCGTGGACGCGGACGCCAACGCGTTCTCGATCTCGCCCTACCCCGACGACCCGGCGCTCGTGCTCGACGTCTGGTCCGGCGACCTCGGCCTGGACGACGGCGTGCCCCAGAACGTCTACCAGCTCGACACCGACGGACTCACCCAGGTGACGCAGCAGACGACGGCGGACGACGGCACCGAGACGACCGAGCCCGTGCGCGTGGTCGTCCGCCCGGGGGAGACCGTGGACCTGCCCGACGGGCTCGGGACGATCACGTTCGAGGACCTGCCCCGCTACGTCGGGCTCGACCTGCGCTACGACCCGACGCTCGGCTTCGTCCTCACGTTCGCGCTGCTCGCGCTGGGCGGGCTGGCGGGCTCGCTGTTCCTGCCGCGTCGGCGCGTGTTCGTCCGTGTCGGCGCGGATGACGCGGGCCGTACAGTGGTCACCGCCGCCGCGCTCGCGCGTGGCGACGACCCCGGCCTGGACCGTGAGCTGCAGCGCGTGCTGACGCCGCTGCGCAGCGGGCCCGGCTCGGGGGACGCCCCGCCGACGCAGTCCCCTGGGAGCACCGCATGACCGAGCTCGGCCAGCTCAGCCTCTATCTCGTCACGGCAGCGATGACGTGCTACCTCATCGCCACGGTCACCTTCGCGATCGACCTCTCGCGTCGCGTCGCGAGCGCGCCGTCCCGGGTCCGCGAGCCGCAGCTCGTCGCGGCCGGTGCGCCCGCCGAGGCAGCCGGGAGCGCGACCGCCGACGCGGCCGCGCTGCCTCCCGCGACGCCGGTGAACGGCGCGGCGAGGACGGCCGCGGGCGGTGCGGCCGAGCCGGCCACGGGCTCGGGTGACGCCGCGGGCCCGACGCAGGTTCGCCGTCGGGCCGCCGCCATCGGGATGTCGACCTTCGTGCTCGGTGCGCTGTTCCTGCTCATCGGGATCGTGCTGCGCGGCATTGCCGCCGGGCGCGTGCCGTGGGCGAACATGTACGAGTTCACGATGGTCGCGGTGTTCGTGGCGAGCGCACTGTTCCTCGGCATTCAGCGGCGCCGCGACGTGCGCTACCTCGGGACCTCCATCTCGCTGCTCGCGGTGCTGGCGCTCTTCCTCGCGCTCACGGTGCTCTACACCGACCCGGCCGCCGTGCAGCCCGCCCTGCAGAGCTACTGGCTCGCGATCCACGTGTCGATCGCCTCCAGCGCGATGGGTGTGTTCGCCGTCGCCGCGACGACCTCGGTCCTGCAGCTGGTCAAGGACCGGGCCGAGCACCGCGGCACCGCGGGACGTCTCGCGGCCAAGCTGCCGACGGCGGACTCGCTCGAGCGGCTGTCCTACCGGATCAACGCCGTGGGGTTCGTGCTGTGGACCTTCGTGCTGATCTCCGGGTCGATCTGGGCCGAGCACGCCTGGGGCCGCTTCTGGGGCTGGGACCCCAAGGAGGTCTGGAGCTTTGTGATCTGGGTGGTCTACGCCGCCTACCTGCACGCCCGCTCCACGCGCGGCTGGGAGGGCCGGCGGGCCGCCTGGTTCTCGATCATCGGGTTCGTCTCGATCCTCGTGAACTACTACGTCGTGAACTTCTTCTTCAGCTCGCTGCACAGCTACTCCGGAGTCTGACCCGCCGGTTCCGAGCAGCCGGTTCGGACGGTCAGAAGGGCGGTCGCGCAGCGGGAGCCGTCCTGGAGCGCCGGTACAGCGGCGCGTGCCCGCGGCGCCCCACCTGCTCGGCCAGCTCGAGGTAGCGCAGGCAGAACGCGATGCGCTGCGCGAGGACCAGGGGGACGGACAGGGCGACGGCGAGCTCCGCCGTCGTGAACTCGCCGGCGGGCAGGCGAGGGCCGAGGAGGGCGAGGACGTCCTCGGGCTCGCGCAGCTCGTGCCGGTCCAGGATCCCGACGAGCCGGCGCTCGCCGGGGTCGCGGCGCCGCCGGCAGGTGCGGACCGGCGCGGGGCCGCGCACGTGCTCCTCCTCCACGAGCAGCACCTCGACGACGAGGTGCGGGTGGCCCAGGAGCGTGGGGATCGCGACGAGCGGGTGGAACAGGTCGGTGGCGGCCGCGGGTCGGGGTGAGCGGCGGCGGGAGAGGACGCGTCCGTCGGCGTCGGTCCGCACCACCCAGCGCCGAGCCGGCACGGGGTGCACGATGCGCATCCGGTGCGTGTCGAGCAGGGCGTCGAGCTTGTCGCCGAGCGGACCGAAGCCGCCGGTCTGGACCTCGACGAGCTCGCCGTCGGCGCGCACCAGGTCGATCACCCAGCGCTGCACGGGCACCTCGAACCGCGACCCCGGACCCGCGAGCTCGCGCTTGAGCGCGGCGTGCAGCGGGCTCTCGGCGAGCTCCCCGATGCCGCCCGTCAGGACACTCCGGGGCGGGGGTCGCCGCCGGTCGCGCCGGGGGCGGTGCCGGTGGCGTCGTCGTCGGGCCGGCCCGGGTGGCCGGGGTGGCCCGGGTGGTCGGCGCGGTCCGCGCGGTCCGCGCGGTCCGCCTCGCCGGGGTCCGTCGTGCCCGTCGCATCTGCCGTGCCCGTCGCGCCTGCCGTCCCGGACGCGCGCGCCGTGCCGGTGGTGCCGGACGCGTCGGTCGTGCCGGCCGTGCCCGCGTGGTCGGCCTCGCCGTCGTGCGTCGCGTCCGTCCGGGACCCGCGCTCGGCGGCAGCCTGCTCGGCGCGCGCCCGTTCGCGGCGCTGCTGGCGCAGCCGACGGTCGAGCTCGGCGAGGAACTCGGGGTCGTCGTCCGGTGCGGGGCGGCTCGGCGTGGGCTCGGCGCCGCGGGCGCGGAGCCGGAGGGAGAGCCACACCAGGCCGTAGACCACCGCCGCCGTCACAGCCAGGAACATCAGCAGGCGGATCATCTCCTCAGGGTACGTCGCCGGGCAGAGAACTACCCTGGCTCGGTGCCCCTCCTGCGCTACTCGCTGCTGCGTCTGCTCACCCTCGTCGCCAGCCTCGCGGTGCTGTACCTCGTCGGTCTGCGTGGCTGGGTGTGGCTGCTCGTGTCGGTGATTGTGGCCGCGGCGGTGTCCTACCTGCTGCTCGCGCGTCCACGCGACGCGGCGGCCCGGGCGCTCGCCGAGCGGGCGAACCGTCCCGCGAAGCCGTTGGTCGCCGGGGTGGACGAGTCGGTCGAGGACGCGGTGGTCGACTCGGCCGGCCCCGACTCGGCCGGCCCCGACTCGGCCGGCCCCGACTCGGCCGGCCCCGACTCGGTCGGCCCCGTCTCGGCCGGCCCCGACTCAGCCGACCCCGAACCCGCTGCCGAAGCCGCCGCTGCCGCCCCACCACAGCCCGAGCGCGAACGCGACGGCCACCATGAGCTCGAGCCGACCGACGTCGCGCAGCACGCCGATGAGCGCAGGACCGGCGACGCCGTGCCGGACGAGCCGGGCGAGCGCGAGCGCGACCGGTAGGGACGTCAGCACGAGCAGCGGCGCGAGCGCCATCGGCAGACCCGGCGTGCCGAGCCCGGCCAGCACCGCGACCGCGGCCGCGGGGTAGGGCAGGAGCACCATCGCGCCGAACATGCGGCGCGAGCGGTCCTCGCCGAGGCGCACCGCGAGCGTGCGCTTGCCCACGACCGCATCCTCCGCGCGGTCGCGCAGGTTGTTGGCCATGAGCAGCGCGCACGCGAGCGACCCGACCGCCACGGCCGCGCACCAGGTGCCGACCGTCACGGTGCCGGCCTGGGCGTACGTGGTGCCCGCCGTCGCGACGAGCCCGAAGAACACGAACACCATGACCTCGCCGAGGCCCAGGTAGCCGTACGGACGCCGGCCCCCGGTGTAGCCCCACGCGGCCACGAGGCACGCCGCGCCGACGGCGAGCAGCCACCACCGCCCCGTCCACGCGCACAGCGCCACCCCGAGCAGGGCCGCCACGGCGCCGGTGAGCAGCGCCGCGCGCTTGACCTGCCCGGCCGTCGCGGCGCCCGAGCCGACGAGCCGCATCGGCCCGGTGCGCACGTCGTCGGTGCCGCGCACGCCGTCGGAGTAGTCGTTGGCGAAGTTGACGGCGACCTGCAGCGCGAGCGCGAGCAGCGCGCAGAGCACCGCGGCGACGCCGTCGAACCCGCCGACGCCCGCCGCGGCCCCGGTCCCCGCGAGGACCGGGGCGATCGCCGCCGGCAGCGTCTTCGGTCGCGCGCCCTCGACCCAGTCCTTGGCCGTGGCCATCCGCGTCCCCTCTCGTCAGGCGGGGTCGGCGAGCTCGGCCGCCAGGCCCCGGCGGTCGATCTTGCCCGGTCCGCGCAGGGGGAGCGAATCGCGCACCACGACGCGGCGCGGCACCCAGCCCGGCGGCAGCGACGAGCGCACGACGGCGCGCACCGCCTCCGCGAGGTCGCTGCGGTCCCCGGGGGTCGGGGTCGTCGGGACAACCACGGCCACCACCGCCTGCCCCCACTCCGGGTCGGGCACGCCGACGACGGCGACCTCGGCCACGCCGTCCAGCCCGGCCACGACGGCCTCGACCTGGGCGGGGTCCACGTTGACGCCGCCCGAGACGAGCACGTCGTCCAGGCGGCCGAGCACGCGGAGGCGACCGTCGGTGACGAGGCCGCGGTCCGCCGTCGCGAACGTGCCGTCGAACGGCTCCAGCGCGCCGCGCGCGACGTAGCCGAGCGCGACCTGGGGTGCGTCGATGAGGACGCGCTGGTCGGCGCCGAGCCGGATGTCAACGCCGCGCAGGGGCTCGCCGTCGTACACGCACCCGCCCGCGGTCTCGGTCATGCCGTAGGTGGTGACGGCGCGGACGCCCGCCGCGTGCGCGGCGTCGAGCAGGGGCGGGGGCGTGGCCGCGCCGCCGACGAGGACGGCGTCGAACGTGGCGAGCGCCTCGGTGGCGGCCGGGTCGGCGAGCACCCGGCGCAGCTGGGTGGGCACGAGGGAGACGTAGCGGCGCCCGCCCGGAGCCACCGCCGCGAGCCGCCGGACACCCGCGACGAGACCCTCGGGGCGGAACGGGCCGTCGGCGTGCACGACCGGCGTCCCGGCCAGGTGCGCGCGCACCCGGACCATGAGGCCCGCGACGTGCGTGTCCGGCACCGTGAGCAGCCACGCCCCGGCGCCGCCGAGGCGTTCGTGCGTCGCGTTCGCGGAGGCGCGCAGGTTCGCCGTCGTGAGCGCCACGACCCGGGGAACGCCCGACGTCGAGCCCGACGTGGGCACGAGCGCGGCGGCCCCGAGGGCGCGGGCGAGGCCACGGGCACCGGTGCCGGGCGCGGCCAGCTCCGCGTCCCCGAGCACGAGCGGACGGTCCCCGTCCAGCGCGGCCGTGAGCTCGCCGTCGGACAGGCCGTCCGGCGGGTGCGCCGAACCGGGCGCGGAGAACGAAGGCACGCGGCCAGCCTAGGAGGCGCGGCGCGAGCGCCGTGGCACAGTGGGCGCCGTGCGAGTGAGACTTCCGATCAGCGCCCTCGCCGCCGTGGGCGCGCTTCTGCTGGCCGCGTGCAGCGGCCCCGCGGAACAGGTGCGGCCGACCGACCCCGCGACCACCGTGCCGCCGGTCGTCGTGGTCGACAAGGCTGCGGCGCCCGCGCCCGTGATCCCGCCCACGTGGCCGCTCACCGGTGTCGAGGGCGGCCAGGAGGTGCGGCCGGCGATCTCGGTGAAGATCGAGAACTCCCGCCAGGCGCGCCCCCAGACCGGGCTCGAGCAGGCGGACGTCGTCTGGGAGCAGATGGTCGAGGGGGGCGAGACGCGGTTCAACGCGGTGTTCCACTCCACGATCCCGACGACCGTCGGCCCGATCCGTTCCGTGCGCCCGATGGACGCGGCGATCGCCGGCCCGCTCGGCGGGATCATCGTGTTCTCCGGCGGGCAGGGCGGCTTCGTCCAGGAGATGCGCGACGCCGGGCTGCAGGTGCTGAGCAACGACGAGGGCGCGGACGGGATGTACCGCGCGAGCGACCGCCGCGCGCCGCACAACGTCTACGGCACGATGGCCGACTTCTACGCGGCCGACGACGGCCAGCGCACCGCCCCGCCGCCACAGCAGTTCGTGCTCGCGCCCACCGCGGCCGAGTCCTCCGCCGAGGTCGCCGGCGCCCCCGCCAGCCACGTGGACGCGACCTTCCCGGCCGCGAAGCCGAGCTGGGACTGGGACGCCGGAACCGGGAAGTGGGTGCGCAACGAGAGCGGCGACGCCGCGATCTCGGCCGACGGCGTCCGGCTCTCGGCGACGAACGTCGTGATCATGCGGGTCGACGTGCGCGACACCGGCACGGTCGACCCGGCCGGCGCCCCGGTGCCCGAGACGGTGCTCGAGGGGACCGGTGAGGTCTGGGTCCTCGGCGGCGGCAAGGCGGTCAAGGGCACGTGGTCCAAGGGCGGGACGAAGGACCCCGTGGTCCTCACCGCGGAGGACGGCACGCCGATCCTGCTGGCCCCGGGCAACAGCTGGGTGGAGCTCGTGCCGAACGCCGGCGGGAACGTCACGATCAGCTGAGCCCGGCGCTGCGCAGGACGGCGCGGTGGCCTGGTGGCGCCCCGGTGGGGGCTCCGCGGGCCTCAGTAGTAGTGCGGGAAGCCTGACCAGTCCGGGTCGCGCCGCTCGAGGAACGCGTCGCGGCCCTCGGCGGCCTCGTCCGTCATGTAAGCGAGCCGCGTCGCCTCGCCCGCGAAGACCTGCTGCCCGGCCAGGCCGTCGTCGGCGAGGTTGAACGCGTACTTGAGCATCCGGATCGCCTGCGGTGACTTGGTCGCGATCGTCGCGGCGTACTCCAGCGCCACGTCCTCCAACCGCGCGTGGTTCACGGCCTCGTTGATCGCGCCCCACCGCTCGGCGTCCTCGGCGCTGTAGCGCCGCGCGAGGAAGAAGATCTCCCGCGCGCGCTTCTGGCCCACCTGCCGCGCCAGGAGCGCGGAGCCGTAGCCCGCGTCGAACGACCCGACGTTCGCGTCGGTCTGCATGAACGCGGCGTGCTCGCGGCTCGCGATCGCGAGGTCCGCGACGACGAACAGCGAGTGCCCGCCGCCGGCGGCCCACCCGTTCACGACGGCGAGCACCACCTTGGGCATCGTCCGCATCAGTCGCTGCACCTCGAGGATGTGCAGGCGCCCGGCCCGGGCGGGGTCGACCGACTCCCGCGTCTCGCCCACGGGCGCTCCGCCGTCGTCCGTCACGGCGTAGCGGTAGCCGTCTCGGCCGCGCACGCGTTGGTCCCCGCCCGAGCAGAAGGCGTAGCCGCCGTCCTTCGGCGACGGGCCGTTGCCGGTGAGGATGACGGTGCCCACGTCGGAGGTCATCCGGGCGTGGTCGAGGACGCGGTACAGCTCATCGACGGTGTGCGGGCGGAACGCGTTGCGCACCTCGGGGCGGTCGAACGCGATCCGCACGACGGGCAGGTCGCGCACCGTCCCGCCCGAGCGGTCCACGCCCCGGTGGTAGGTGACGTCCGTGAGGTCGAACCCCTCGACGACGCGCCAGCGGGTCGGGTCGAAGGTGTCGGAGACGCGGGTCGGTAGCTGGTCGGTCACGCGGCCAACCTACCCAGCGCCGCACCCGGCCCGGTCGCGCTCGGGTCGGCGCGGTTGCGCAGCGTGCCGCCGATGCCGTCGAATGGAGGGATGGACAACCCCCGACATCACCCGCCCAGGTCGACGTCGGCGGCGGCCCGCTGATGGACGCCGAGACCTGGGCCAACATCGGGCTCGTCCTGATCTTCATCCTCGTCGGCGGGATCTTCGCCGGCACCGAGATCGCGCTCGTCTCGCTGCGCGAGAGCCAGATCGAGCAGCTCGCGCGGAAGGGACGCCGCGGGCAGCGCGTCGCCGCCGTCGCCGAGGACCCCAACCGGTTTCTCGCCGCGGTGCAGATCGGCGTGACCGTCGCGGGCTTCTTCTCCGCGGCGTACGGCGCCTCGACGATCGCGCCGGACCTCGCGCCGGGGCTCGAGGCGCTCGGGCTGAGCGCGGGGGCCGCGAGCACCACCGCGCTCATCCTGTGCACGCTCGTCATCGCCTACCTCTCGCTCGTGCTCGGCGAGCTCGTGCCCAAGCGCCTCGCGCTGCAGCGCTCCTCCCAGCTGGCGCTCGCCGTCGGGCCTCCGCTGGACTCGTTCGCGACCCTGATGCGGCCGGTGATCTGGCTGCTGTCGGTCTCGACGAACGCGCTCGTGAGGCTGCTCGGGGGCGACCCGAGCCGGTCGGGGGAGGAGATGAGCGAGGAGGAGCTGCGCTCGATCGTCACGGCCCACGAGGGGCTGCCCGACGTCGAGCGCGCCATCCTGCGCGACGTCTTCGAGGCGTCGGAGCGTTCGCTCACGGAGGTGATGCGCCCGCGGCACGAGGTCGTCTTCCTCGACGCCGACCTCACGATCGCGCAGGCGGTCACGGTCGTGGCGCAGGAGCCGTTCTCGCGCTACCCCGTCCGCGATGGCGGGGTCGACGACATCCTCGGCTTCGTGCACGTGCGCGACCTCTTCCTCGCGGCCGTCGACGCGGCGTCGCCCGCGCTCGAGGCGGTCCGCACGAGCGGCGACGACGACGCGGGAGCGGTCCTCGTCGCGGACGTCGCGGGCGAGCCCGCCCGCACGGTGCGCGACCTCACCCGCGAGATCGTCGTGCTGCCCGGCACGAACGCGCTCCTGCCGGCGATCTCGGTGCTGCGCCGGCGGCGCATCCACATCGCCGTCGTCATCGACGAGTACGGCGGCACCGACGGGATCGTGACGCTCGAGGACCTCGTCGAGGAGCTCGTCGGGGAGATCGACGACGAGCACGACCGCTCCCGTGTCGAGCCGGCGAACGCCGCCGGCGGCCCGGTGACGGTGCGCGGCGGGCTGACCATCGAGGACGTCGAGGACCGCACCGGCGTCGTGCTGCCGGACGGGCCGTACGAGACGGTCGGCGGCCTGGTCATGGACCGCCTCGACCGGGTGGCCGTGGTCGGGGACGTCGTGCGCGTCGCCGATCCCGACGGCGTCGAGCACGACCTCGAGGTGACCGCCGTCGACGGGCACCGGATCGAGGAGGTCCGGCTGCTTGCCGTCGAGGACGGCAGCGAGATGCCCGAGCCCGAGCCCGAGCCCGCGCCCGCGCCCGCCGCAGCGGCGTCCGCCTCCGGGGCCCGGCCCCCCGCGACCTCGACCCCCGCCTCGCCGGCGGCCGACGGCGAGGCGGCGGGCTCGCCGTCGGGCACGGCGTCCTAAGGTGGCCGGGTGCCCCGGGACGTGCTGGTCTACGCGACGGCGCTGACGTCGCGCTTCCGCGGCCTCGACGTGCGCGACGGCGTGCTGCTGCGCGGCGCGGTGGGCTGGGGGGAGTTCTCCCCGTTCTGGGACTACGACGACCGCACGAGCCGGCCCTGGCTCGCCGCGGCCCTCGAGGCCGCCGACCGCGGCTGGCCCGAGCCCGTGCGCGAGCGCGTCCCCGTGAACGTGACCGTGCCTGCGGTCGACCCGGAGCGCGCCCACGCGATCGTGCTCGCCTCGGGCGGGTGCACGACGGCGAAGGTCAAGGTCGCCGAGCGCGGCCAGACCCTGCGCGAGGAGGAGGCCCGGCTCGAGGCGGTGCGCGACGCGCTCGGCCCGCACGGCGCCATCCGGGTCGACGCGAACGCGGGCTGGGACCGCGAGGAGGCCGTGACGGCGCTCGCGCGCCTGGACCGCGCGGCTGGCGGGCTGGAGTACGCGGAGCAGCCGTGCGCCGACGTCGAGGACCTCGCCTGGGTGCGGCGGCGGCAGTCGGTGCCGGTCGCGGCCGACGAGTCGATCCGGCGCGCCGAGGACCCGATGGCGGTGCGGCGCGCGGAGGCGGCGGACGTCGTGGTGCTCAAGGTGCAGCCGCTCGGCGGCGTGCGGGCGTGCCTCGACCTCGCCGAGGCCGTGGGGCTGCCGGTGGTGGTGTCCTCGGCGCTGGAGTCCAGCGTCGGCATCGCGGCGGGGCTGGCGCTCGCGGGTGCGCTGCCCGAGCTGCCGTACGCGTGCGGGCTCGCGACCGTGCACCTGTTCGCGCGCGACGTGTCGGCGCACCCGCTGCTGCCCGTGGACGGCGCGCTGCCGGTGCCGCGACCCGGCGAGGTCGCGCCGCGCCCGGGCGCGAGCCTCGGGGCCGACGGCGAGACCCGCGCGCGCTGGGAGGCGCGCCTCGCGGCGGTGGGCGGGTGAGCCACGCCGAGGACCGCCCGGTGGCGCAGGCCCTGGCCGAGACGGTGGTCGCGGCACTCGTGGCCGGCGGCGTCCGCGACGTCGTTCTCGCGCCGGGCTCGCGCAGCGCTCCGATGGCCTACGCGCTGCTCGCGGCGGAGGAGGCCGGCGCGCTGCGGCTGCACGTCGTGGTCGACGAGCGCAGCGCCGGGTTCCAGGCGCTCGGGCTCGCGGTCGCGACGCGGCGCCCGGTCCCCGTGGTCGTGACCTCCGGCTCGGCGGTGGCCAACCTGCACCCCGCGCTCGTCGAGGCGGGCCACCAGCGTGTGCCGCTCGTCGTCGTCTCGTGCGACCGCCCGGCCGCGCTCGTCCGGCAGGCCGCGAGCCAGACCACCGAGCACGTCGGGATGTTCGGCGACGCCGGTGGTGCCGCAGGCGGCGTCTCGCGCCCCCGCGCCGTGGTCGAGGTGAGCGACCCGGGCGAGGCGGGGCTCGCCGTCGGGCGCGTGCTGGAGCGGGCCCTCGGCCCGCTGCCCGGTCCGGTGCACCTCAACGTCCCCTTCTCCGACCCCCTGGTCCCGAGGGCTTCCGTCGTCGAGACGTTCTTGGCGCATCGCGGGGACGGCACTGCGCACGAGCGCCCGACGGCGAGCGCCGCCTCGGTCTCGGCGCTCGCCCCGGTCGTCGCCGCGCCGGGCACGGTGGTGGTCGCGGGCGACGGCGCCGGTCCGCAGGCGCGCGAGCTCGCAGCCGCGCTCGGCGCGCCGCTGCTCGCCGAGCCCTCGTCCGGCGCGCGGGGGCCGCTCGGCGGTGTGCCGCGTGCCGCCGGCTGGCCGGGGGATGACGCCGCGCGCCCGCTCCCGGCGACCCCCGTCCTGCTCGACGTGCTGGGCGCCCAGGTGCGCCACGCCGTCGTGCTCGGCCGACCGACGCTGTCGCGGCAGGTGACGCGACTGCTCGCGCGCGACGACGTCGCGGTCACGATCGTCGATCCCCCCGGCCGCGCGTGGCTCGACGTGCCGGACGCCACGCACGTCACGCCCGGCGGCGAGGCGCCGCGGGCCGGCGGACGAGCTGTCCTCGGGGACGGGGACGGGGACGACTGCGCGTGGGGGGAGCGGTGGGCGGCGGCCGGGCTCGCCGTCGACGCCGCCCTCGACGCCGAGGTCGCGGCCGCGCTGGCCGGCGGACCGCTCGAGGGCTGGGTCGTGGCGCGGCTGGTGTCGGACGCGGTGCGCGCCGACGACGGCGTGCTGGTCGCCGGTGCGTCCATGGCGATCCGTGAGCTCGACCTCGCGGGCGTGGCGGGCGTCCGCGTCGTGGCGAGCCGTGGGGTGGCGGGCATCGACGGGACGGTGAGCACCGCCGTCGGGCACGCGCTCGCCGGCACGCGGCCCGAGGCGATCGGGCCGGTCCGCGTGCTGCTCGGCGACCTCACGCTGCAGCACGACCTCGGCGGCCTGGCGCGCGGGCGCCGCGAGCGGCCGATCGACCTGCAGGTCGTGGTGCTCGCCGACGACGGCGGGTCGATCTTCGCGACGCTCGAGCACGGCCGCCCGGAGCACGCCGCGGCGCACGAGCGCGTCTTCGCGACGCCGCAGGCGCTCGACGTCGGCGCGTACGCCCGCGCGGTCGGCGCCGCGTACACCGAGGTCACGACGGCGCACCAGCTCCTCACCGTGCTCGGCTCGCCCGTGCGCGGGGTCGGGATCGTCGAGGTGCGGCTCTCGCGGGTGGGGGCCGCCGCCCGGCGGGCCGGGCTGCTCGAGCGGCTGCGGTCCGCCGCGGGCACCGCCGCGGGCACCGCCGCGGGCTGACGCTCGCGGGCTGACGCCCGCCGGCCTGCGCCCCGTGCTTCGGCGCGAGGGCGCGCGAGGGAACGTCCGGCCTCCGAACCCCCTCCAGAGATCTCACAGGTTTGCTCCAGGGACGCACCAGGTCCGTTCGCTTCACTGTCTCCATCACGAACGGCGCACGGACGATACGGAGAGCCCGATGAGCGAGCAGAACACCCCGCAGCCACCCAGCTACCCGCTGGCGGCGCGCCCCGGCGAGCAGGCGCCTGGTCTGGCGGCGGGCGTGGACGAGCACACCGTTCCGGTGCGCCTATCGGCCGGTCGCACCGTGCCGGGTGTCGTGAACGTCGCCGGGTCCTACCCCGCGGCGCCCGCCGCTGAGACGCCGTCGACCCCCGCCGCTGCCGCCACTCCCCCCGCGCAGACCGCCCCCGCCGCCTCGGCGGTGCCGGCCCAGCAGGGCGCCGCGTTCTGGCAGCCGGGCGTGTCCGTGGCCGAGCCGGGGTACACCGAGTTCACGGCGTCCCCCACCGTCCCTGGCGCCGCCGGTGCGCCTGGCGCTGCCGGTGCGCCTGGCGCCGCAAGCGGCGCGCCCGCCGTCGCCACCGCCACCTCGGGAGCCGTCACGCCGAAGCCGCGTCGCTCGTGGCCGGCCGTCGCCGCGGCCGCCCTGCTCGCTGCCGTCCTCGCCTCGGGCGGGACGGCGCTGGCCACCGGAGCGTTCGACCAGAGCGCCGCGCCGAGCGCGTACTCCGATCTCGGCACCACCACCCAGGTCGCCGCGTCCACGACCACCGACGTGGACTGGCAGTCCCTCGCCTCGCAGGTGCGTGACTCCGTCGTCGCGATCACCGTCGTGATGAGCGACGGCACCGCGGCCGGCTCCGGCGTCGTGATCGACGCCGACAACGGGTACGTCGTCACCAACAACCACGTCGTCTCCGGCGCCACGTCCGGGGGAATCACCGTCACCCTCGCCGACGGCCGGATCTTCGACGCGACGATCGTGGGCACCGACCCGACCACGGACATCGCCGTCGTCCAGCTGACCGACCCGCCGAGCGACCTCCAGGCCGCTCAGTGGGGCGACTCCTCCCAGGTGCTCGTGGGCGAGGACGTCATGGCGGTCGGCAACCCCCTCGGCCTTGCCAGCACCGTGACGACCGGCATCGTCTCCGCCGTCGACCGTCCCGTCTCCACCACCGGCGAGGACAGCACTACGACGAGCACCGCCGTGGTGACCAACGCGATCCAGATCGACGCCGCGATCAACCCCGGCAACTCGGGCGGCCCGCTGTTCAACACGAACGGCGAGGTGATCGGCATCAACTCCTCGATCGCCACCACGTCGAGCGAGTCGGGCTCGATCGGCCTCGGCTTCGCGATCCCCGCCAACCAGGCCAAGGACGTCGCCGAGCAGCTCATCTCGTCCGGCACCGTGGAGCACGCCTACCTCGGCGTGACGCTCTCCGACGCGACCGCGACGGCGGACGGCACCACGCGTGCCGGCGCCAAGATCGAGTCGGTCTCCAGCGGGACGCCCGCGGCCGACGCGGGCCTCAAGGCCGGCGACGTCGTGGTCGGCATCAACTCCAAGGCCGTCAGCGGCGCGGAGTCGCTCACCGGGTTCGTCCGGCAGTTCTCCGCCGGCGACGAGGTCACCCTCACCGTGGTGCGAGGCGGCGAGGCGATCGACGTCAACGTCTCCCTCGCCGTCCGCCCCGAGACCGACACGGCGTCGGGCTCGACGGGCTCGGGCTCGACCGACCAGGGTCAGTCCGACCAGGGCCAGTCGGGTCAGATCCCCGGGCTGCCGGGCTTCGGCGGGGGAGGCAACGGCTGACACACAGCTCGCGGGGCGGCGGAGGTCAGGCCGCCCGCCCCGCGCTCCGGACGGGTGGAGGTCAGGCCCCCGTCCGGACGGATCAGCGGAGGTCAGGCCGCTGGTCCCACCGGGGGTGGTGAAGCCCCTGAGAACGAGCCCGGGTGCCGCGGCGGAATCCCTCCCCAGCCGCGCACCCGGGCTCGTCGGCGTCTCCGGTTCGCTCGGCCGCTCCCCGGGTCCTTCCGACCCTCGCCGTCTGCCTATGCCGAGAATGCGGCTGGCTGCTCGTGGGGCGCCGTCGAGCACCGGAACGCATGCTCGTGGGAGTGACTCCCGGCGAGAATGCGGCTGGGTGCTCGTGGGCCGCCGTCGAGCACCCGAGCGCATGCTCGCGGGACGAGCGGGCGGGGGCCGGCGCGGCTGGCGCGAGCCCGGCCCTCAGCCGAGCAGCGCCTGCCGCACGGGCTCGAGCTTCGCCTCGGTCTCGTCGAGCTCGGCCCCGGGGTCGGACGCGGCGACGATCCCGCAGCCCGCGAACAGTCGGATCCGGCGCTCGTCGGCGGGGTCGATCGCCCCGCACCGCAGCGCGATGCAGAACTCACCGTCGCCGTCCGCGCCGAGCCAGCCGACCGGTCCCGCGTAGCGTCCGCGGTCCATCCCCTCGACCTCGCGCACCAGGCGGACGGCGACGTCGGTGGGTGTGCCACCGACCGCCGCGGTGGGGTGCAGCGCGTCGGCGAGGACGAGCGCCGAGGGGCGCACCCCGTCGCCGTCGTGCGCGAGTGCGCCGGTCACGTCGGTCGCGAGGTGCATCACGTTGGGCAGGTGCAGCACGCTGGGGGAGTCCGGCACGTTGGCGCTCGCCACGAACGGCGTGAGCGCCTCCGCGAGGGAGGCGACGGCGAACTCGTGCTCCTCGAGGTCCTTCGAGGAGCGCGCCAGCTCGGCGGCCCGCAGGAGGTCGGAGGCGTCGTCGCCCGTGCGGCGGATCGTGCCCGCGAGCACGCGCGAGGCGACCAGGCCGCGCTCGCGTCGCACGAGCAGCTCGGGCGTCGCGCCCACCAGTCCGTCGACGGCGAACGTCCACGTGCTCGGGTACGCGGCCTGGAAGCGGTCGAGCAGGCAGCGCACGTCGAGCGGATCCGCGCTCGTCGCCCACGCGTCGCGCGCCAGCACGAGCTTGGCCACCTCGCCCGCGCGGATGCGCGCGACGGCGCCCGCCACGCGCGCCTTCCACTCCTCGGGCGACGTGGTCCCGGCCGACCAGCGCACGTCGCGCGGCGCGACCACGGGCTCGGTGGGCGCGTCCAGTGGGAGGGGTGGTGCGCCGTCGGGGTCGATCGTGGTGACCCAGGCGCGTACGCCTGTGGGCGTGGTGCGGCGACCGACCACCACGCGGGGCACCACGAGCGCCCCGCCGGCCGGGTCGTCGTCGTCGAACGCGAAGGACCCGGCGGCGAGCAGCCCGCTCCCGGGCAGGCGCACCGCGTCGTGCACGACGGCGGTGCGCGCCAACGCGTGCAGCCACACGTCCGCACCGCGCATCCGGGCGGGCCCGCGCGCGTCGTACCGCGCCGCCTCGCCCCACGCGACGAACCCCTCGCCGCGTCGCAGCCACGTGGCGACGCCGTGCCTCGTGGGCAGGAGGGCGAGGAGGTCGACCGGGTCGGTGATCGCCGTCGTCGTCACCGTGAGCGCCGGCATGGTGCGGGGCTGGGTGTCGGTGAGCGCGGCGTGGGACATCGCCCGTCAGCCTAACCCCGCACGTCTGGGAGGATCGGGGGATGGCCCGCGCGCAGCTGGACAAGAAGCCCGAGGACGTCGCGGGGATGTTCGACGACGTCGCACGCCGCTACGACGTGACCAACGACGTCCTCTCCCTGGGCATGGACCGGTTCTGGCGGCGGGCCACGGTCCGCGCGATCGACGCCGCACCCGGCGAGCGGGTGCTCGACCTGGCGGCGGGCACCGGGACCTCGAGCGCGGCGCTGGCCGACGGCGGCGTCTCGACCGTCGCGTGCGACTTCTCCCAGGGCATGGTGTTCGAGGGCAAGCGGCGTCGACCCGATCTCGCGTTCGTGGCGGGCGACGCCACCCGGCTGCCCTTCGCGGACGACACCTTCGACGCCGTGACGATCTCCTTCGGCCTGCGCAACGTGAACCCCGCCGCCGAGGGCCTCGCCGAGATGCGGCGCGTCACCCGGCCCGGCGGGCGCCTCGTGGTGTGCGAGTTCTCCACCCCGCCGCTCGCGGCGTTCGGTGCGCTCTACCGGTTCTACCTGCGCCGCGTGCTCACCCCGATCTCGCGGGCCGTGAGCTCCAACCCCGAGGCCTACGACTACCTCGAGGAGTCGATCCTCGACTGGCCCGACCAGCACGGGGTTGCCGACCTGCTGCACGACGCGGGCTGGCGCTCGGTGTCCTACCGCAACCTCACGGGCGGGATCGTCGCGCTGCACCGCGCCGTCAAGTCCTGAGCGCGGGCGTCTGCCCGGCGGGAACTGGCGCAGATTCGCTGGCTCCACGCCCACGCTGACAACCACCCGGAAGGGTCCGTGACGCGCGGCGCGCGGGGTGCAACGATCGACCCATGACGAGCGACCCCGCGGACCAGCCCGTCCCCCCAGCCGCGACGCCGGCCACGACGCCGCCGACGCAGCCCCCCGGCGCCCAGCCCCGCTGGCAGGACCGCACCGCCTCCTGGTTCGTCCGCGCCGGCAAGACCACGGCCGTCGCGCTCGTGATCGTGGCCGTGGTCGCCGTGCTCTACCTCATCGGCGCCGCGTTCCTGCCGCGGTGGTGGGCGCAGGTCGTGGGCCGCCAGGTCGACGGCTCGATGAGCAGCGGCGCCGCCTGGGGCGTCTTCTACGGGTTCCTCTTCACGTTCCTGCCCGTCCTCGTGATCGCGCAGGCGCGCCGCCCCGTGTTCAAGGGCTGGAAGACGAAGCTCGTCGTCGTGGCCGTCGGCCTCCTGCTGGCGCTGCCCAACTGGCTCACGCTCTGGATCGTCGTCGGGACCACGGACGCCGCGCACGCAGGCGAGCGCATCCTCGACGTCGACGCGCCGGGCTTCCGCGCCGGCACCGCCGTCGGTGCGGCCGCGGGCGTGGTCATCTCGCTGTTCCTTGTGTTCACGGGCACGTACCTGCGCCGGCGCCGAGCGACCCTCAGGGCGCGCGAGGCGGACCTCGCGGCGCGCGAGGCACGGCTGGCGAACCCCGGGCCCGTCAGCTCCACGGCGGGCACGACGGCGCGCACCGCCCCGGGTGCGACGCCCACCTCGGGCGCGGCCTCGGGCGCCACCTGGGGCTCGCCGTCGGGCACCTCGTCGGCCACCAGCCAGGGCTCGCCGTCGGGCCCGATCGACCCGCCGCGCAGCAGCCTCGACCTCCCCGACGACGGGCGCTGAGCACGGTGCCCGCGCCCGCGCCCGGGACTTTGGTCGCGGCCGTCGCGGAGGAGTTAGGTGAGCCTTGGGAGACACCCCGCGAAGGGCGTTCGTATAGTCAGGAACGGGCACGCGCGGAAGCGTCCGTAACCGGGCGCGCCCGGCCTCACGGGCCGGCGGCGTGGGTGACGACGGCGATCACGGCGGCGAGGTGAGGGCGATGACCACGGAGGCCACGGCTGACGTCGTCGTCGTCGGCGCGGGCCCCGGCGGCGCCGCGACCGCCCACTACCTCGCCCAGCGGGGACTGGAGGTCGTGCTCCTGGAGAAGGCCACGTTCCCGCGCGACAAGGTCTGCGGCGACGGCCTGACCCCGCGTGCGGTGGCCGAGCTGATCTCGATGGGCGTGCCGACGCGCGAGTCCGACGGCTGGATCCGCAACCGCGGGCTGCGCGTGATCGGCGGCGGCCACACGATCGAGCTGCCCTGGCCGGACCTGGAGACGGTGCCCGGCTACGGCCTCGTCCGCGCCCGCGCCGACCTCGACGAGACGCTCGCCCGGCACGCCGCAGCGAGCGGGGCGAAGTTGCTCGAGGGCCACGCGGTGACCGGTGCGGTGCGCAGCGACGACGGCCGCGTCGTCGGTGTCACCGCGAAGCGCGTCGACGGCAACGGCCGCGCCACCGGTGAGGCGCCGGTGACGTTCCGGGCCCCCTACGTCGTCGACGCCGGTGGCGTGTCGGCCCGCCTGGCGACCTCCGTGGGACGCGAGAAGCGCAACGACCGGCCGCTCGGCGTCGCCGTGCGGACGTACTTCCGCACCCCGCGGCACGACGACGACATGATGGAGTCCCACCTCGAGCTGTGGGACGGCAAGCGAGGCGAGAGCGCGCTGCTGCCCGGCTACGGCTGGATCTTCGCGCTCGGCAACGGCCTGGCCAACGTGGGCCTCGGCAGCGTGAGCTCCAACGCGAAGGCCACCACGATCAGCTACAAGGACATCTTCGCCCGGTGGATGGCGAACGTGCCGGAGGAGTGGGGCTTCACGCCCGAGAATCAGGTCGGCCCGATCCGCAGCGCGGCGCTCCCGATGGCGTTCAACCGCCAGCCGCTGTACGCCGACGGCCTGCTCCTCGTGGGCGACTCCGGCGGCATGGTGAGCCCGTTCAACGGTGAGGGGATCGCCTACGCGATGCAGGCCGGCCGGTACGCGGCCGACGTCCTCGCACAGGCCCTCGCGCGGCCCGACGCCGCGAGCCGGGAGCGCGCCATGCTCGCCTACCCGCGCCTCATGAAGGCCGAGCTCGGCGGGTACTACGCGCTGGGCAAGCAGTTCGTCCGGATCATCGAGCACCCGAAGGTGATGCGGGTCTGCACGAAGTACGGCCTGCCCCGACCGCTGCTCATGAAGTTCGTCCACAAGCTGCTCTCGGACTCCTACGACCGGACCGGCGGCGACGCCATGGACCGGATCATCACGGCTCTGACGAAGGTGGTGCCCTCGGCATGACCAATCCCTACGTCCCGATACTCGTCCTCATGGGCGTGGCCGCGCTGCTCGCCCTCGGCGGCATCGGCGCGAGCGCTGTCATCGGACCGAAGGTCTACAGCCGCGCCAAGCTCGAGGCGTACGAGTGCGGCATCCAGCCGACCCCGCACGCCATCGGGCACGGCCGGTTCAACATCAAGTACTACCTCGTCGCGATGACGTTCATCGTCTTCGACATCGAGGTGGTCTTCCTCTACCCGTGGGCCGTCGCGTTCAGCGACCTGGCCGTCTTCGGAGTCGTGGCGATGCTCGGGTTCCTCGCGCTCATCACGGTCCCGTACCTCTACGAGTGGCGCCGCGGCGCGCTGAACTGGGACTAGGAGGCTCTCGTGGTCGGTATCGAGGAGAAGGCCCCGGGCTTCGCCCTTGGCACCATCGGCGATCTCGTCGGGCTCGCCCGCAAGGCGTCCATGTGGCCCGTCACGATGGGCCTGGCGTGCTGCGCGATCGAGATGATGGCGACCGGCGGCGCCCGGTTCGACATCTCGCGGTTCGGCATGGAGGTGTTCCGCGCGTCCCCCCGGCACGCCGACCTGATGATCGTCTCGGGCCGGCTGTCGCAGAAGATGGCGCCCGTCGTGCGCCAGGTCTACGACCAGATGTCGGACCCGAAGTGGGTCATCTCGATGGGCGCGTGCGCCTCGAGCGGCGGCATGTTCAACAACTACGCGATCGTGCAGGGCTGCGACCACATCGTGCCGGTCGACATCTACCTGCCCGGCTGCCCGCCGCGTCCGGAGATGCTGCTGCACGCGATCCTCGAGCTGCACAAGCAGGTCCAGTCCACGCCGCTCGGCCTCAACCGGGAGAAGGCTGCCCGCGCCGCGGAGGCGGCCGCGCTCGCCGCGGTCCCGACGCACGCGCAGAAGGGGCTGCTGGCATGACGACGCCGGTCCCCGCGGGCGCGCCGGACCCGGCGGGTCGGCGCGAGCTCGGCCTGCGCGACGGCGGCCAGACGGTGGACGACCTCATCGCCCAGCGCCAAGGTCTGTTCGGCGTCGAGGGCACGGGTGACACGTCCGGCTTCGGCGGGCTGCGCACCGCCGTCGTGCTCTCCGTGCCGAGCGAGCGGCCCTACGGCGGCTGGTTCGACGAGGTCGTCGACATCCTCGCCGAGGTGCTCGAGGACGCCGGCATCGCCTTCGACGACGCTGTGCGCAAGGTCGTGGTGGACCGCGGCGAGCTCACGCTGGAGATCGCCCGCGAGCACCTCGTCACCGTCTGCCAGTCGCTGCGTGACGAGCAGGACCTCCGGTTCGAGCTCAGCCTCGGCGTGAGCGGCGTGCACTACCCGACCGACGCCGGCCGCGAGCTGCACGCGGTCTACCACCTGCGCTCGATCACCCACGGGCCGCGCTCGCTGCGCCTCGAGGTCGCGGTCCCCGACGCGGACCCGCACATCCCCTCGACCACCGCGGTGTACCCCACGCACGACTGGCACGAGCGCGAGACGTGGGACTTCTTCGGGATCGTCTTCGACGGTCACCCGGCCCTCGCCCGCATCGAGATGCCGGACGACTGGGTCGGCCACCCGCAGCGCAAGGACTACCCGCTCGGCGGGATCCCGGTGGAGTACAAGGGCGCCACGGTGCCCCCGGCGGACGAGCGGAGGACCTACCGATGAGCACCACCGACCGGGTCGACTCCCGCCGGGAGTCCACGTTCTCCTTCGCCGGCGAGGAGGAGGACCTCGACGGCGCCGCCGTCTTCACCGCGCACGGCGGGGACTGGCAGAGCATCGCCGAGGAGGCCGCGCGCCTGGGCGAGGAGCGCATCGTCGTCAACATGGGTCCGCAGCACCCGTCCACGCACGGCGTGCTGCGTCTCGTCATCGAGATCGACGGCGAGACGGTCCGGGAGGTGCGGGTCGGCATCGGCTACCTGCACACCGGCATCGAGAAGAACATGGAGTTCCGCACCTGGACCCAGGGCGTGACCTTCTGCACCCGGATGGACTACGTCGCCCCCTTCTTCCAGGAGGTCGCGTACTGCCTCGGCGTCGAGCAGCTGCTCGGGGTCGAGGTCCCCGAGCGGGCCACGCTCGTGCGGGTCCTGCTGATGGAGCTCCAGCGCGCCGCGTCCCACCTCGTCGCGATCGCGACCGGCGGCAACGAGCTCGGCGCCACCACGATCATGATCGAGGGCTTCCAGGCGCGCGAGGAGATCCTCAAGATCTTCGAGCTCGTCTCGGGCCTGCGGATGAACCACGCGTACGTCCGCCCGGGCGGCCTGGCCCAGGACATCCCGCCGGGCACCACGGCGGCGATCCGGGACATGCTGCCCCGGCTGCGCAAGCACGTGAAGCACCTGCACATGCTCATCGACGCCAACCCGATCTTCCACGGGCGCGCCAAGGGCGTGGGCTACCTGCCGCTCTCGACCGCGCTCGCGCTCGGAGTGACCGGTCCGATCCTGCGCTCGGCGGGCCTGCCGTTCGACCTGCGCAAGGACGACCCGTACTGCGGCTACGAGACGTACGAGTTCGACGTGCCGACCTCCACCGACGCCGACGCGTTCGCCCGGGTCATGCTGCGGTTCGACGAGATCGACGAGTCGCTGCGGATCGTCGAGCAGGTGATCAGCCGCCTGGACGCCCAGGACCGCGCCGGCGGGTCGCACCCCGTGATGGTCGCGGACCCCTCGATCGCGTGGCCGGCGCAGCTGGCCATCGGGCCCGACGGGCAGGGCAACTCCGCGGCGCACATCCGCGAGATCATGGGCCACTCGATGGAGTCGCTCATCCACCACTTCAAGCTGGTGACGGAGGGCTTCCGGGTCCCCGCGGGCCAGGTCTTCAGCCAGATCGAGCACGCCAAGGGCGTCATCGGCGCGCACCTCGTGTCCGACGGCGGCACGCGCCCCTACCGCGCGCACTTCCGTGATCCCTCGTTCACCAACCTGCAGGCCCTGGCCGCGATGTGCGAGGGCGCGCAGATCGCCGACGTCGTGGTCGCCGTCGCCTCGATCGACCCCGTGCTGGGAGGTGTGGACCGATGACCGAGCTCTCGACCCAGCCGGAGGCGCCGACCCCGACGCAGACCTACGGCTACCCCGAGGACGTCGCGGCGCAGCTGCGCGCGGACGCGGCCACGATCATCGCGCGCTACCCGGACCCGCGCAGCGCGCTCCTGCCGCTGCTGCACCTCGTGCAGTCCGTGGACGCGTTCGTCTCCCCGCGCGGCATCGCGCTGTGCGCCGAGCTGCTGGACCTCTCGCGGGCGGAGGTGTCCGCCGTCGCGACGTTCTACTCCCAGTACAAGCGCAAGCCGAACGGCCGGTACACCGTCGGCGTGTGCACGAACACGCTGTGCGCGGTCATGGGCGGCGACGCCGTGTACGACGCGGTGAGCGAGCACCTCGGGATCGGCAACGACGAGACCACGCCCGACGGCGCCATCACCCTCGAGCGCATCGAGTGCAACGCGGCGTGCGACTACGCGCCCGTCGTGATGGTGAACTGGGAGTTCTTCGACAACGTCACGCCCGAGCGCGCGACGTCGCTCGTGGCCGACCTCGCCGCGGGCATCCCGGTCACCTCCTCGCGCGGCCCCGTGGTCCAGGACTTCCGCGCCGTCTCGCGCGTCCTGGCCGGGTTCGAGGACGGCCTCGTCGACGAGGGCGGCGCCGGCGGCGACGCGACGCTCGTCGGCCTGCGGATCGCGCGCGAGCACGGCTGGCAGGCGCCGGCGTTCCCCGGCGACGAGGGCGCCTCGGGCGAGCACCAGACCGACGAGCCCGACGGCGAGCACCAGCCCGCGCAGACCGGCGCCGATGGCGCCACGGCAGCAGGCACCGAGCCCACCGGTGAGCCGACCACCTCGGAGCCGACCACCGACGCCGGCGCCGTCCCCGGCGCCGCCGAGGGCGCGGCCGCGGTCGGCGAGGAGCAGTCCAGCGCCGAGCACGCCGGCCCGATCGGCGAGGCCGAGGCGACCGGCGAGCACGAGCAGACCAAGCAGCGCACCGAGTCCGGCGAGAAGGGGGCCCAGTCATGACCGACACGCTCACCCCGGTCCTCAGCGACATCTGGGACGCCGACCGGTCGTGGACGCTGGCCACCTACCGCGAGCACGGCGGCTACCGCGCGCTCGCCCGGGCCCGCGAGCTGGCGCCTGCCGACCTCGTCGAGCTCGTCAAGGCGTCCGGCCTGCGTGGCCGCGGTGGCGCAGGCTTCCCGACCGGCCTCAAGTGGAGCTTCCTGCCGCCGCCGGACGGCGGACCGCGCTACCTCGTGGTGAACGCGGACGAGTCCGAGCCGGGCACGTGCAAGGACGTCCCCGTCATGCTCGCGAACCCGCACGTGCTCATCGAGGGCGTCGCGATCACGAGCGCAGCGATCGGCTGCGAGCACGCCTTCATCTACCTGCGCGGCGAGGTCGTGCACGTCTACCGCCGGCTGCTCGCGGCGGTGCGCGAGGCCGAGGAGGCGGGCCTGCTCCAGGGCCTGCGGATCACGGTGCACGCAGGTGCGGGCGCCTACATCTGCGGTGAGGAGACGGCGCTGCTGGACTCCCTCGAGGGTCGGCGCGGGCAGCCGCGGCTCAAGCCGCCGTTCCCCGCCGTCGCGGGCCTGTACGCGCGCCCGACGGTGGTCAACAACGTGGAGTCGATCGCGTCCGTGCCCGGGATCGTGCTCGGCGGCGCCGAGTGGTTCACCGGACTCGGCACGCCGAAGAGCGCCGGACACGGCCTGTTCTCGCTCTCGGGCCACGTGCGCCGGCCGGGCCAGTACGAGGCGCCGCTCGGCATCACGCTGCGTGAGCTGCTCGAGCTGGCCGGTGGGATCCGCGAGGGACACCGCCTGAAGTTCTGGACCCCGGGCGGGTCCTCCACGCCGATCCTCACCGACGCCCACCTCGACATCCCCCTGGACTACGAGGGCGTCGCCGGTGCGGGCTCGATGCTCGGCACCCGCGCGCTGCAGATCTTCGACGAGACCGTCTCGGTCGTGCGCGCCGTGAGCCGCTGGATCGACTTCTACAAGCACGAGTCCTGCGGCAAGTGCACCCCCTGCCGCGAGGGCACGTACTGGCTCCAGCAGGTGATGCACCGGCTCGAGGAGGGCAGGGGCACGCCCGAGGACATCCGCACGCTCGAGGACGTGGCCGGCAACATCCTCGGCCGCAGCTTCTGCGCGCTGGGCGACGCTGCCGCCACCCCGGTGCAGAGCGGACTGGAGCACTTCCGCGAGGAGTTCGAGGCGGGCTGCCACACGCCCGCCCGCGACCTCTTCCCGTACGAGGCCTCCGCGCTGGCGACTGCGGGCACCGCGTCGGCACGCGGCGGCAGGGAGGTCACGGCATGACGACCACACAGCCGGCCCCGACCGGGCAGGTCGTGCCGCTCGTCGAGGTCACGATCGACGGCGTGCGCACCGAGGTGCCCAAGGGCACCCTGGTCATCCGCGCGGCCGAGGACATCGGGATCGCCATCCCGCGGTTCTGCGACCACCCGCTGCTCAAGCCCGCCGGGGCGTGCCGCCAGTGCCTCGTGGAGGTGGCCACGCCGGACCGCGAGGGCACGCTGCGCACGATGCCGAAGCCGCAGGCCTCGTGCACGCTCGAGGTCAGCCCCGGCATGGTGGTGAGCACGCAACTCACGAGCGAGGTCGCCGACAAGGCCCAGCACGGGGTGATGGAGTTCCTCCTCATCAACCACCCGCTGGACTGCCCGATCTGCGACAAGGGCGGGGAGTGCCCGCTGCAGAACCAGGCGATGGCGCACGGCCGCGCCACCACCCGGTTCGTCGACGTCAAGCGGACCTACCCCAAGCCCCTCGCGATCTCGACCCAGATCCTCCTGGACCGCGAGCGCTGCATCCTGTGCCAGCGCTGCACTCGGTTCTCCGACGAGATCGCCGGCGACCCGTTCATCGAGCTGCAGATGCGCGGCGCGCGTCAGCAGATCGGCACGTTCGACTCCGGCGTCCTCGGCTTCGCCGGCGACGCCCCCGTGGGCGCGGCCGAGCTCGACGACTCCGGGCGCCCGTTCGCGTCGTACTTCTCGGGCAACACGATCCAGATCTGCCCCGTCGGCGCGCTCACGTCGGCCGCGTACCGCTTCCGGGCGCGCCCGTTCGACCTCGTCTCGGTGCCCTCGATCGCCGAGCACGACGCGTGCGGCGCCGCGATCCGCATCGACCACCGCCGCGGCGTGGTCCTGCGCCGCCTGGCCGGGGACGACCCGGCGGTGAACGAGGAGTGGATCAGCGACAAGGACCGGTTCGCCTTCCGCTGGCAGGTCGCCGCGGACCGCCTCGTCGCACCGCTCGTGCGCGACGGCGAGGACGGCTCCGGCCCGCTCGTCGAGACGAGCTGGGCGGACGCCCTCGACGTCGCCGCGACCCTCCTGGCGCAGCGCCGTGGGTCCCTGGCGGCCCTGCCGGGCGGACGCGGCACGCTCGAGGACGCGCTCGCGTGGAGCGCGTTCACCCGGGTCGTGCTCGGGACGAACGACGTCGACTTCCGCTCCCGCGCCTACGGCGGCGCGGAGGAGGCCGACCACCTGGCCGCGCGCGTCGCGGGTTCGGGCCTCGACGTGACGTACGCCGACCTCGACGGCGCCGACGTGCTGCTCGCGGGCCTGGAGCCCGAGGAGGAGGCCGCGACGATCTTCCTGCGGCTGCGCAAGGGCGTGCTCGCCGCGCGGACCCACGTCACTGTCCTCGGGCCGTACCTCACGCGCGGGTCGGCGAAGCTCCGGGCGACGCTGCTGCCCGCCGCGCCCGGGACCGAGGCCGAGGTGCTCGAGGCGACCGACACGTTCGGCGCGTCCGACGGCGACCGACCCCGCATCGTGCTCGTGGGGGAGCGGCTCGCCGCCGCCCCCGGTGGGCTGACCGCGGCGGCCGCGCTCGCCGAGCGCACCGGAGCCCGGCTGGCCTGGGTGCCGCGTCGCGCCGGCGATCGTGCCGCCGTCGAGGCCGGCCTGCTTCCGATCCTGCTCCCGGGCGGTCGGCCCGTCGCCGACGAGTCCGCGCGCGCCGAGGTCGCCGCCGCCTGGGGCGTCACGCCCCCGGCCGCCCCCGGCCGCGACCTCGCGGGCATCCTCGACGCGCTGCGCGCGGGCGAGCTCGCGGGCGTCGTCGTCGGCGGGGTCGAGCTCGAGGACCTGCCCGACCCGGCTGCCGCGCTCGCCGCCCTCGAGGCGGTCCGCGCCGCAGGCGGCGTGGTCGTCTCGCTGGAGGTGCGCCGCTCCGCGATCACCGAGCTCGCCGACGTCGTGCTCCCGGTGGCGCCGCCGGCCGAGAAGGCGGGCACGTTCCTCACGTGGGAGGGTCGTCCGCGCGCGTTCGCGGCGGTGTTCGACACGGCCGCGCTCGGTGACGCCGCGGTGCTCGGGCTGCTCGCCGAGGAGATCGGCACGCCGCTGCCGGACGCCTCGATGCCCGCCTGGCGCGGACAGCGCGTGGCGGCGGCTCGGCTCGACGCGCCGGCCCCGCCGGAGCCCGGCCCCGGGCAGGCCGTGCTGGCCACCTGGCGGCTGCTCCTGGACGCCGGCCGCGGGCAGGACGACGAGCCGCACCTGGCCGGGACCGCGCGCCGCGCCGTCGCGCTCATGGCGGAGTCCACCGCACGCGGGCTCGGGCTGCAGGGCGCCGCCGAGGTCACGGTCCGCGGGCCGCGCGGCAGCGTCACGCTCCCGCTCGTGCTCGCCGGTGTGGTCGACGGCGTGGTCTGGCTGCCGTTCAGTCCGCGGGAGCGGGCCGGGGCGGCCGCGCTGGGCGCGCAGTCCGGGGACATCGTGGAGGTGACGGCATGAACCACCAGGTGGTAGCCGACTTCAGCAACGACACGTGGTGGATCTGGGTCATCAAGGCCGTCGCCATCATCGTGTTCCTCCTGCTCAACGTCCTCATCGCGATCTGGGCCGAGCGCCGGATCCTGGGCCGGATGCAAATCCGGCCCGGACCCAACGTGCACGGTCCGCTCGGGCTGTTCCAGTCCCTCGCCGACGCCATGAAGCTCCTCCTCAAGGAGGACATGACGGTCAAGGCCGCGGACAAGTTCGTCTACGTGCTCGCGCCGCTCATCACGGTGTTCGCCTCGTTGCTCGTGTTCGCCGTCATCCCGTTCGGGCCCGAGGTGAGCATGTTCGGGGTGGTCACCCCGCTGCAGCTCACGGACACCCCCGTGGCCGTGCTCTACGTGCTCGCGGTGACCTCGTTCGGCGTGTACGGCATCATGCTCGGCGGCTGGGCGTCCGGCTCGACCTACCCGCTGCTCGGGTCGGTCCGCGGCACCGCGCAGGTGATCTCCTACGAGCTCGCGATGGGCCTCTCGCTCGTCAGCGTCTTCGTGGTGTCCGGCTCGATGTCCACCTCGGCGATCGTGGCGGCCCAGGCGCCGTTCTGGTGGTGCCTCGCGCTGCTGCCCGCGTTCCTCGTCTACGTCGTCTCGATGGTGGGGGAGACCAACCGCCTGCCGTTCGACCTTCCCGAGGCCGAGGGCGAGCTCGTGGCCGGCCACATGACCGAGTACTCCTCGATGAAGTTCGCGTGGTTCTTCCTCGCGGAGTACATCAACATGTTCAACGTCTCGGCGGTCGCGACAACGCTGTTCCTCGGCGGCTGGCGTGCCCCGTGGCCCATCTCGGCCATCGGCGACGGCATGTTCAACGAGGGTTGGTGGCCGTTCCTGTGGTTCTTCCTCAAGATGTGGTCGCTGATGTTCTTCTTCTTCTGGGTCCGCGGCACGCTGCTGCGGTTCCGGTACGACCAGTTCATGAACATCGGCTGGAAGATCCTCATCCCCACCGCGCTCGTCTGGCTCGTCGCCGTGATCGGGGTGCAGTCGGTGCGCCAGTTCGCCGAGGTCGACCTGCGCCAGATGCTGATCTGGATCGGGATACCGCTCGCGGTGCTGCTGTTAGCGCTCGTGTTCTGGCCCGAGAAGAAGAAGCCCGAGCCGGTCGCGGCAGGGCCGGTGGTGTTCGACCCGATGGCGGACGGCTTCCCCGTCCCGCCGCTGCCCGGCCAGCAGCTGCCGCCCGCCCCGCGTCGGCGCACCGTGTCCGCGGGGTCGGTGGTGGCCGGCGCGACGGCCGGACCCGAGACGAAGGAGACCGGCGATGAGTGAGTCGAGCGAGCGCGCGGGCGGGCAGCCCGAGGAGAAGCGCCGCGGGCTCGGCGGCGCGATCGGCGACCTGCTCGCCCCCGTGGCCGGGTTCGGTGTGACCTTCTCGAACATGTTCCGGCCGACGGTCACGGAGCAGTACCCATACGTGAGGCACCCCACGGCGCCGCGCTACCACGGCCGCCACCAGCTCAACCGCTACCCCGACGGGCTCGAGAAGTGCATCGGGTGCGAGCTGTGCGCGTGGGCGTGCCCTGCGGATGCGATCTTCGTCGAGGGCGCGGACAACACCCCGGAGAATCAGCACTCCCCGGGCGAGCGGTACGGCGCCGTCTACCAGATCAACTACCTGCGATGCATCTTCTGCGGGCTGTGCATCGAGGCGTGCCCGACGCGTGCGCTCACGATGGGCAACGACTTCGAGCTCGCCGGACCCACGCGCGAGGGGCTCATCTTCACCAAGGAGGAGCTGCTCGCACCGCTGACCCAGGGCATGCTCGGCGTGCCGCACCCGATGGTCGAGGGCACCACGGACCGCGACTACTACCGCGGCGAGGTCACCGGCCCGACGGCGGACCAGATCGCCTGGGTGGAGCGCGAGCGTCCCGAGGACCCCACGCTCGAGGGTGCGCGTCAGGCCGCCGCGACGAAGGCGGTGCGCTGATGGACACCGCCGTCGGGACCGGCGCGGAGGCGGTCATCTTCTGGGTGATCGGCCCGCTCATGGTGATAGCCGCGCTCGCGCTGCTGTTCGCGCGCAAGCCCGTGCACGCCGCGGTCGGCCTGATCTTCGTGATGATCGGCATGGCGTTCCTGTACACCACGCTCGAGGCGCCGTTCCTCGGCGTCGCCCAGGTGGTCGTCTACACCGGCGCGATCATGATCCTGTTCGTCTTCGTGCTCATGCTCGTCGGCGTCGACGCCGCGGACTCGGTGGCCGAGACGATCGCGGGTCAGCGCGCGATCGCGGTGCTGCTCGCCGTCGGCCTCGCCGCGGTGCTCATCGGCGTGATCGTCACCGCGACGCTGCCGACCGCCGTCGGGCTCACCGACGCCAACGCCGGGACGAACCCCGTGGGCGTCGCGCACGAGATCTTCGGAAAGACCGTGTTCGCGCTCGAGCTGGTCGGCGTGCTGCTCGTGATCGCCGCGCTCGGCGCGATCACGCTCACGCACAAGGAGGCGCTCTCGCCCGCGCGGAACCAGCAGGCCGCCGTGCGGCTGCGCCAGCGCGCCTACGCCCGCGGCGAGGGCTCCCAGGTGCTCACGCCGCTGCCCGCGCCCGGCGTGTACGCCACGCACAACGCGGCCGACGTGCCCGCGCTGGACCCGCAGGGCAACCCCATCGACGTGTCCGTGCCGCGTGTGCTGCGCATCCGCGGCCAGGAGCTCGCGCCGAGCGCCGTCGACGGCCACGTCGCCGAGATCGCGCAGGGCGCCTACCTGCAGCCCCGGCCCACGTCGTTCGGCGAGCTCGCCGGCGAGTCGCAGGACCCGCCGACGCAGTCGACGGCGAGCGGCCCGGCCGCGGACAACCCGACGGCGGGCGGCCCGACGGCGAGCGACCCGACGTCGAGCGGCCCCACCGCGCACGAGACCACCCGCAACACGGCCGAGGAGACGCAGTCGTGACCCTCCTGCACTACCTGGTGCTGTCCGGGGTGCTCTTCACCATCGGCGCCGCGACCGTGCTCACCCGCCGCAACGCGATCCTCGCGTTCATGGGCGTGGAGCTCATGCTCAACTCCTGCAACCTGGCGCTCGTCACCTTCAGCCGAATCCACGGCACCCTCACCGGCCAGGTGATGGCCTTCTTCGTGATGGTGGTGGCCGCGGCCGAGGTCGTCGTGGGCCTCGCGATCATCGTGTCGATCTACCGCGCGCGTCGGACGGTGTCCGTCGACGAGCCGAGCCTGCTGAAGAACTGAGGGACCGATGATCGACTACTCCTGGCTCCTCGTCGCCATCCCGCTGGCGTCGGCGGCGCTGCTGCTCCTCCTCGGCCGCCGGGCCGACGCCTGGGGCCACCTCCTGGGCGTGCTCGCCGCGGCAGGCGCGTTCGTCGTCGGGCTGCTCGTGTTCCTCGAGGTGATGGGGCAGCCGTCCGAGGACCGCATCCACGACGTCTTCCTCTACTCGTGGATCCCCGCGGGCGACCTGCACATCGACGCCGGGCTGCGGATCGACCCGCTCTCGCTCACGTTCGTCCTGCTCATCACGTTCGTCGGGACGCTCATCCACATCTACTCGATCGGCTACATGGCGCACGACGCCGCGCGCCGCCGGTTCTTCGCCTACCTCAACCTGTTCGTCGCGGCCATGCTCCTGCTGGTGCTCGCGGACTCCTACGCCCTGCTGTTCGTCGGGTGGGAGGGCGTGGGTCTCGCGTCCTACCTGCTCATCGGGTTCTGGAACCACAACCTCGAGTACGCGGTCGCGGCCAAGAAGGCGTTCGTGATGAACCGCGTCGGCGACATGGGGCTCATCATCGCGATGGGTCTGCTGTTCGCCGCGATCGGCTCGGTCTCGTTCACCGACGTCGACGCCGCCGTCACGGCCGGCGCGCTCTCGACCGCGCAGGTCACCGCCGTCGGCCTGATGCTCCTGCTCGGCGCCGTCGGCAAGTCCGCCCAGTTCCCGCTGCAGGCCTGGCTCGGGGACGCGATGGCAGGCCCGACGCCGGTCTCGGCGCTCATCCACGCCGCCACGATGGTCACCGCGGGCGTGTACCTCGTGGTCCGCTCGCGCCTCATCTTCGAGGCGTCCCCGACGGCGCAGCTCGTCGTCGCGTGCATCGGCGCCTTCACCCTCCTGCTGGGGGCGGCGATCGCGTGCGCCAAGGACGACATCAAGAAGTCGCTCGCGGGCTCGACGATGTCGCAGATCGGCTACATGGTGCTCGCCGCCGGCCTCGGCCCGATCGGCTACGCGTTCGCGATCTTCCACCTCGTCACGCACGGCTTCTTCAAGGCCGGCCTGTTCCTCGGCGCCGGTTCGGTGATGCACGCGAACGGCGACTCCACCGACATGCGCACCTACGGCGCGCTGCGCAAGGTCATGCTCGTCACCTGGCTCACCTTCGGTGCGTGCTGGCTCGCCATCATGGGCGTCCCGCCCTTCTCCGGCTTCTACTCCAAGGACAAGATCATCGAGTCCGCGTTCGTCGGCGAGGGCTGGCAGCCGTGGGTGTTCGGTGGCGCCGCACTCATCGGCGCCGGCGTGACCGCCTTCTACATGTCCCGGATGTTCTTCCTCACCTTCCACGGCAAGGCCCGCTGGGTCGAGGCCGGTGCCACGGTGGCGCCGGACGACCCCCGGCCGGTGCGACACCCGCACGAGTCGCCGCTCGTCATGACCGTCCCGATCATCGTCCTGGCGATCGGCGCCCTCGGGCTGGGCTTCGTGCTCACGCTCGGGAACGGGATTACGGGCTGGCTGGAGCCGGTCACCGGGCACGCCGAGCACCACGAGCCCGTCCTGTCGGTGCCGGTGATCACCGTGACGACGCTCGTGCTCGTCGCGCTCGGCATCGCGCTGGCCTGGCGCCAGTACGGCATGAGCCCGGTCCCGCTCACGGCGCCGACCGGTTCGGCGCTCACGCGCGCCGCGCGGCGGGACTTCTACGCCGACGACGTCAATGAGGGGCTCGTCATGCGCCCCGGCCAGCACCTCACGCGCACGCTCGTCTACGCGGACACCGCGGTGGTCGACGGCGCGGTACGCGGCACCGCCTCGGGTGCGGTGGGCCTGGGGCAGCTGGCGCGGAAGCTGCAGAACGGGTACGTGCGCAGCTACGCCGCGATGATCCTGGCCGGCGTGGTCCTCGCCGGCATCGTCCTGCACCTCGTCCGGATGTGAGAGGAGGAGACACCATGAACTCGCTGCCCTGGATCACCGTCCTGATCGTGCTCCCCCTCCTGGCCGCCGCTGTGCTCTGGCTCGTCCCCGGACTGCACCGCGTCGCCCGGCCCTACGGCCTCGTCGTGTCCCTCGTGACGCTCGGCCTCGCCGTCGCCATGGCGACGGGCTTCGACACCGGCACCGCCGGCTACCAGCTCACCGAGACCCACGCGTGGATCCCCGCGCTCGGGGTGAGCTACGCCGTCGGGCTCAACGGGCTCGGCCTCGTGATGGTGCTGCTCGCCGTCGGGCTCGTGCCCGTGGTGCTCGCCGCGGACTGGCACGCGGCCGACGACCCCGCCGAGCGGGAGGACGAGGACGCCGCGTACGTCGCGCGGCGACGGGCCACCTTCGTGGCGCTCGTCCTCGCGCTCACCTCGCTCATGGTCGCGGTGTTCGCGGCGCGCGACCTGTTCCTGTTCTACGTCGTGTTCGAGGTCATGCTGCTCCCGGTCTACTTCCTCATCGGGATGTTCGGCGGGCCGCAGCGGCGCGCGGCCGCCGTGAAGTTCCTGCTGTACTCCCTCGCCGGCGGGCTCGTGATGCTGGCCGGCGTCGTCGTGACCTACCTGCACGGGCCGCGCGGGGACCAGGGCTTCCTCCTGGACTCCCTTGCCGGTGCGGTGACGGACCCGGTGACGCAGCGCTGGCTGTTCGCGGCGTTCTTCATCGCGTTCGCGGTCAAGGCGCCGATGTGGCCGGTGCACACCTGGCTGCCGGACGCCACCGCACAGGGCACGCCCGGCACCTCCACGCTGCTGGTCGGCGTGCTGGACAAGGTCGGCACGTTCGGGATGCTCGCGCTGTGCCTGCCGCTGTTCCCGGACGCGGCCCGCTGGGCGGCGCCGGGGATCGTGGTCCTCGCGATCGTCTCGCTGCTCTACGGCGCGCTGGTCGCGATGGGCCAGCAGGACCTCATGCGGTTCGTGGCGTTCACGTCGGTGTCCCACTTCGGGTTCATCGTGCTCGGCATCTTCGTCGGCTCGCAGGTCGCCATGACGGGCGCGATGTTCTACATGGTCGCCCACGGCCTGTCGATCGCCGGCCTGTTCCTGCTCGCCGGGTACCTCGAGCGGCGCGGCGGCTCGCGGCGCATCGACGCCTACGGCGGCATGCAGCGCCTCACCCCGGTGCTGGCCGGCCTCTTCCTCGTCGCGGGCCTCGCGTCGATCGCCCTGCCGGGCCTGTCCGGGTTCATCGGGGAGTACCTCGTGCTGCTCGGGAGCTTCCAGTCCTCGATCCCGGCCGCCGTCGTGGCCACGCTCGGCGTGGTGCTCGCGGCGCTCTACTTCCTGCTGGTCTACCAGCGGGTGTTCACCGGTGAGCCGCGAGACTCCCTGCGCGAGGCACGCGACGCGGGCACGCTGCGCGACCTCTCGGCGCGCGAGCGCTGGACGATGGTCCCCGTCGTGGTCGCGATGGTGGTCCTCGGCGTGCTGCCCGGGCCGGTCCTCGACCTGCTCACCCCGATCTCGCAGGTGCTCGCCATGGGAGGCGTCCAGTGACCACGTTCGTCGCCCCCGTCATCGACTGGGCCGCGCTGTCCGCGATTCTCGTCATCGCAGGCACCGGCATCGTCGGGGTGCTCGTCGCCGCGTTCGTCCCGGCCTCCTCGCGCCGCACCGTCCAGGTCGTGCTCGCCCTCGTCGCACCGCTGGCGGCGCTCGCCGTCGTCGCGTGGCGCTGGAGCGTCGTGGTCGGCGGCGGCGAGAGCACGCTCGTGGCCGGCCAGCTCGCCGAGGACGGCCCCGCGCTGGCGGCGCAGGCGACCATCCTGATCTTCGCCGTCGTGGGCTTCGCGGTGATGGCCTCACGCCTGCCGAACGGCGAGGAGGCGTTCGCGCCGCAGGGCGCGGCCGCGCCCGGCTCGGCGTACGAGGAGGCCGCCCGCAAGGCGGGCCTGGAGCAGACCGAGGTCTTCCCGCTCGCGCTGCTCAGCCTCGCCGGGATGCTCGTGTTCCCGATGGCGAACGACCTGCTCGTCATGTTCGTGGCGCTCGAGGTGCTCTCGCTGCCGCTGTACGTCCTGTCGGCCATGGCGCGCCGCCGGCGCGTGCTCTCGCACGAGGCCGCGCTGAAGTACTTCCTGCTCGGGGCGTTCTCCTCGGCGCTGTTCCTGTTCGGCGTCGCGCTGCTGTTCGGGTTCTCCGGCTCGATCTCCCTGCCGGACCTCGGCACCGCCGCGGCCACCACGGTCGGGATGGACGGCATGGCCGTCGTCGGCTTCGTGCTCGTCCTCACCGGCCTGCTGTTCAAGGTGGGCGCGGTGCCGTTCCACGCGTGGGTCCCGGACGTCTACCAGGGCGCCCCGACCCCCGTGACCGGCTTCATGGCCGCCGCGACCAAGACGGCCGCGTTCGCCGCGATCCTGCGGCTGCTCTACGTGGCCGCGCCCGGCTTCGGCTGGGACGTCGAGCCCGTGCTCTGGGCCGTCGCGATCGCCTCGATGCTGCTGGGCACCGTGGCCGCGATCGTCCAGACCGACATCAAGCGCACGCTCGCGTACTCCTCGGTGGCACACGCCGGGTTCGCGCTGGTGGCGATCGTGTCGCTGTCGGAGCAGGGCCCGTCCGCCCTGCTGTTCTACCTGCTCGCGTACGGCCTCGCGACCGTCGGCGCGTTCGCCGTCGTGACCCTGGTGCGCGAGCGGGACGCCGACGGCAACGTCACGGGCGAGGCGACGCACCTGTCGCAGTGGGCCGGCCTCGGCCGGCGCCACCCCGTGCTCGCGGCCACCATGACGCTCTTCCTGCTCTCCTTCGCCGGCATCCCGCTCACCGCGGGCTTCGTGGGCAAGTTCGTCGCGTTCGTGGCGGCCGCCGACGGCGGAGCCTGGCCGCTCGTGGTCATCGCCGTGATCGCGTCGGCCGCGGCCGCGTTCTTCTACGTCCGCATCATCGTGCTCATGTACTTCAGCCGGCCGGAGGAGTCCGAGCGCCCCGGCGCCGACGCCGTCGAGCCCGGCGCGCTCACCCGCGCCTCGCTCGTGCTCTGCGCGCTCGGGACCCTCGTGCTGGGGGTCTGGCCGACCCCGGTGCTCGACCTGCTCGCGCAGGCGGCTAAGTTCGTCGTGTGAGTCGCCCTGTGAGTGCTGCACCCCTGCCGGTCAGCGACGCGCGCCTCGAGGAGGCGCTGGTCACCGGACTGGCCGAGATCGAGCGGCGCCTCGACCTCGCGGTGCGGCGCACCAGCGTGCTCGAGGACGCGCCGTCGCGGCACCTGCTCGTGGCCGGCGGCAAGCGGATGCGGCCCGCCCTCGCGCTGCTGGCCGCGCAGCTCGGCACCGGCACGTCGGAGGAGGTGCTCGAGGCCGCGGTCGGCGTCGAGCTCACCCACCTCGCCTCGCTCTACCACGACGACGTCATGGACTCCGCGCCCACCCGGCGCGGGGCGCCGAGCGCGCACGAGGTGTGGGGCAACTCGGTGGCCATCCTCGCGGGGGACCTGCTCTTCGCGCGCGCCTCGCAGACCGTGGCCGGGCTCGGGCCCGAGGCCGTGCGGATCCAGGCCGAGACGTTCGAGCGGCTGTGCGTGGGCCAGCTGCACGAGACCCTCGGGCCGCGCGACGGCGAGGACCCCGTCGCGCACCACCTCGGCGTGCTCGCGGGCAAGACCGGCTCGCTCATCGCCGCGTCCGCGCACTACGGCGCGCTGTTCGCGGGCCTCACGGGGGCGCAGCTGACCGCCGTGGTCGAGTACGGCGAGCGGGTCGGCATCGCGTTCCAGCTCGCCGACGACGTCCTCGACCTCACCTCCAGCGCCGAGGTGCTCGGCAAGGTGCCCGGCACCGACCTGCGCGAGGGCGTCCCCACGATGCCCGTGCTGCTGCTGCGCCGCGCCGTCGAGGCGGGCGAGTCCGACGCGGCGGGCGCCGCGATCGTGACCGCGCTCGACGGCGACCTCGCCTCGCCCGACGCGCTCGCCGACGTCGTGGCCGCCCTGCGCGCGCACCCCGTCATGGCGCAGGCGCGGGACATGGCGCGCGCCTGGTCGCAGGACGCCGTGCGCCACCTCGACGTGCTCCCGGACTCCCCGGCGCGGGACGCGCTGCGCGAGTTCGCGGACGTCGTGGTCGAGCGCCTGGCCTGAGCCGGTCGTGGCCCGGGCGCCCGACGGCGAGCCCGACGTCGGCCCCGACCCCGCCCTCGCGGCCCTCGTCACGGCCCTGCGCGGGGCCGGCTGCGTGTTCGCCGAGGAGGAGGCCGCCCTGCTGGCCGAGCTGCCGGCTCCCGAGCGAGCGGCGGCCCTGAGCCGCCGGGTCGCCGGTGAGCCGCTCGAGCACGTGCTCGGGTGGGCCGAGCTCGCGGGGGTGCGCGTCGCCGTCGGGCCCGGTGTGTTCGTGCCGCGGCGGCGGACCGAGGCCCTGGTCGCGCAGGCGCAGCGCCTGCTGACCCCCGACGGTGTGCTGCTGGACCTGTGCTGCGGCAGCGGCGCCGTGGCGCGCGTGCTCGCCGAGCGCTGCCGGCCCGCGCGCGTGCACGCGAGCGACGTGGACGCCGCCGCCGTCGCCGTGGCCGCGGTCAACCTCGCGGGCCTGGGCACGGTGAGCGTCGCGGACGTGGTCGACGGCGTGCCGCCCGACCTGCGCGGCACGGTCACGGTGCTCACGGCGAACGTCCCGTACGTGCCCACCCGCGAGCTCGACCTGCTCCCGCGCGACGTGCGCGAGCACGAGCCGCGGTTCACCCACGACGGCGGGGCGGACGGGCTCGACCTGCTGCGCCGCGTGCTGACGGCCGCGGTCACGTGGCTCGCCCCCGGCGGGGTCGCGCTGAGCGAGGTGGCCCCGCACCAGGTGGGCGCGGCGCTCGAGGCGGCTTACGCCGTCGGGCTCGTGCCGGGGTGCGCGGTGGACGACGAGCGCGACGTGGCCGTGCTGCTGGCGCGGCGGCCGGACGCCGACGCTCGCTGACTCGCACCGACGCCCCCTGACGGTCGCTGCGGCTGGCACGCTGGAGTGGTGACACAGGAGTGGTGGCGCGACGCCGTCTTCTACCAGGTCTACCCGCGCTCGTTCGCGGACTCCGACGGCGACGGCGAGGGCGACCTCGCAGGCCTGACGCAGCGGCTGCCCGCGCTGGCCGCGCTGGGGGTGGACGCGCTCTGGCTGACCCCGTTCTACCCCTCGCCGATGGTCGACGGCGGGTACGACGTGGCCGACTACACGGGCGTCGACCCGCGCTACGGCGACCTCGCCGCGTTCGACGCGCTGCTCGCGCGGGCCCACGAGCTCGGGCTGCGCGTGACGATCGACCTGGTCCCGAACCACTGCTCGAGCGAGCACCCCTGGTTCCGCGCGGCCCGCGACGCCGCCCCCGGCAGCCCCGAGCGCGCGATGTTCCTCGTCCGGGACGGGCGGGGGCCGGACGGCGCCCTGCCGCCGACGAACTGGCGCAGCGTGTTCGGCGGGCCGTCGTGGACCAGGCTTCCGGACGGCCAGTGGTACTACCACCTCTTCGCGCCCGAGCAGCCCGACCTGAACTGGGCGAACCCGCGCGTGCTCGCGGCGTTCGAGGACGTGCTGCGGTTCTGGCTGGACCGCGGCGTGGACGGCTTCCGCATCGACGTGTCGGACGCCCTGGTCAAGGACCTCGACGCCGGGGACACGCCCGACGGCTCGCCCGTCATCCCCAAGGGCGCCGACTCGCCGCTGCACGGCTACTACCGCGCGCTGCGCCGCGTCATGGACGCCTACGACGGCGACCGGATGGCTGTGATCGAGACCGGTGCGCCGCCCGAGGAGGTGGCCCTGCTCGTGCGCCCCGACGAGATGCACCTCGCCTTCGACCTCGCGCTGACCCGGGTGCGGTGGTCTGCCGCGGAGCTGCACGAGGCCGTGGTCGAGGGCCTCGCCGTCGCGCGGCTCGCGGGCGCGCCGGCCACGTGGGTGCTGGAGAACCACGACCTGCCGCGCGCCGTCACGCGGTACGCGGCGGACCTCGCGCTCGCGGGGGAGTACGTCCCCGAGCACGACGGCGCCGCTCGCCCGGTCACCCGGCTCACCGCCGCGGACCTCGCCCGGGGCACCCGGCGCGCGCGTGCGGCCGCGGTGCTGCTGCTCGCGCTGCCCGGCGCCGTGTACGTCTACCAGGGTCAGGAGCTCGGCCTGCCCGAGGTGGAGGACCTGCCCGACGGCGTGCGGGAGGACCCGGTCTTCTTCCGTTCCGGCGGGGCGACGAAGGGACGGGACGGCTGCCGGGTGCCGCTGCCGTGGTCGGGGACACAGGCGCCGTTCGGGTTCTCACCGCCCTCGGCCACGCGCGGCCCGTGGCTGCCGCAGCCCGACTCCTTCGCCGCGCTCACGCGTGAGGCACAGGAGGCGGCGGAGGACTCGATGCTCGCGCTGTATAGCGAGCTGCTCGCGGCGCGTCGCCGGGAGCCGCTGCTGCGGCGCGGGGAGCTGACGTGGGTCGGGGACCTGACATCGACTCCGGACGTGCTGGCCTTCCGGCTGACCGACGGGTCGGCCGCGCTCCTCGTGCTGGTCAACACGGGCGCCGCGTCCGTCCCGCTGCCGGCCGGTGAGGCCGTGGCCGCCAGCGTGCCGCGGGCCGAGCTCGCGGGGGACGGCGCTCGGGACGGCGCGACCCGCCAGCTGCCGCCCGACTCCGCCGTGGTGCTGCGCCTCGCCGCCCCCGCGACGTGACGCCGGACACGTCGCAAGTGAGGTCACCCTCACCCACGCGTAGACTGCGGGAGTCCGTCGCCCTCTGCGGCGCGCGCCGCCCCGCGGCCCGTGCGCCCGGCGACCCACCACCACGATGAGGTCACCTGTGAACCTGCGCGTCGCCGTCGTCGGCGCCGGCCCGGCCGGAATCTACGCCTCCGACATCCTGTCCCGGACCCTGCCGGGCACCGCGATCGACCTGTTCGACCGCCTGCCGGCGCCGTACGGGCTGGTGCGCTACGGCGTCGCGCCCGATCACCCGCGGATCAAGGCGATCGTGGCTGCGCTGGACAAGATCCTCGCGCGCGGCGACGTCCGCCTCATCGGCAACGTCGACGTCGGCGACGAGATCGGTGGGATCACCATCCAGGAGCTGGGCACGCTCTACGACGCCGTCATCCTCGCGACCGGCGCGATCCGCGACGCCGACCTCGACATCCCGGGCATCGACCTGCCCGGCTCGTTCGGCGCCGCCGACTTCGTCTCCTGGTTCGACGGCCACCCGGACGTCCCGCGCACCTGGCCGCTCGAGGCGAGCCAGATCGCGGTGATCGGCGCCGGGAACGTGGCGCTCGACGTCGCGCGCATGCTGGCCAAGCACGTCGAGGACCTGAGCGCGACCGAGATCCCGGCCAACGTCGCCGAGGGCCTGGCCGCCTCGCCCGTCACCGACGTCCACGTGTTCGCGCGGCGCGGCCCGGCGCAGGCGAAGTTCTCCCCGCTCGAGCTGCGCGAGCTCGGCCACGTGCCCGACGTCGACGTGCTCGTCTACCCCGAAGACTTCGAGTTCGACGCCGGCTCCGAGGCCGCGATGGCGGCCTCCAACCAGACCCGCCAGGTGGTCGCGACGCTCACCGACTGGGCGCTCAAGGACCCCGAGGAGGCGCGCGCCTCGCGCCGCCTCCACCTGCACTTCCTGCACCGGCCGGTCGAGGTGCTCGGCGAGGCCGGGCCCGACGACGTGACGCGCGTGAGCGCGCTGCGCACCGAGCGCACCACGCTCGCGGGCGACGGCAGCGCCGTCGGCACCGGCGTCCTCGTGGACACCCCGGTGCAGGCGGTCTACCGCGCGGTGGGCTACTTCGGCTCGCCCGTCCCGGGCGTGCCGTTCGACCACGTCGCGGGCGTCATCCCGAACGACGGCGGCCGCGTGCTCGGCGAGGACGGCGCGCCGATCCCCGGCCTGTACGCGACCGGGTGGATCAAGCGCGGGCCGGTCGGGCTCATCGGCAGCACGAAGTCCGACGCGCAGGAGACGATCCGCAACCTGGCCGAGGACGTGGGCGCGGGCGTCGGTCTGCGGGCCGGCGGCGCCGGTGCCGGTGCCGACTCCGGCGTTGACGTGATCGACCTGCTCGAGGAGCGCGGTGTCCCGGTCACCACGTGGTCGGGCTGGGAGCTGCTCCAGGCGCACGAGCGGGCGCTCGGCGAGGCCGAGGGTCGCGAGCGGGTCAAGGTCGTGCCGCGCGAGGAGATGACCGCGATCAGTCGCGGCGCCCTCGTGTCCTGACGTCGGTGCCGTGAGGCCCGTGTTCTGAGGCGGGCGTCCTGGCGTCCGAGCGGACCTCACGCGCCGAGCCGGTGCGTCGGGGAGAATGAGCACATGACGAGCGCACCCGTCCTGCCGAGCCGGAGCCACCACAACGGGCTCAAGACCACGATGCTGTTCGGCGTCCTGTTCGGGGTGCTGCTGGGGATCGGTGCGCTCATCGCGGGCGGCACCGGCCAGCCGCGATGGATCTGGATCTTCGCCGGCCTCGGCCTGCTCTCCACGGCGATCAGCTTCTGGAACTCCGACAAGATCGCGATCGCGTCGATGCGCGCGCAGCCGGTCACGGAGGAGCAGGCACCCGCGATGTACCGCATCGTGCGCGAGCTCTCCGAGCGCGCGGGGCAGCCGATGCCACGGCTGTACGTCTCGCCCACCGAGGCGCCGAACGCGTTCGCCACCGGACGCAGCCCGAAGAAGGCCGCGGTCTGCTGCACGGTCGGGATCCTGCGGATCCTCGACGAGCGCGAGCTGCGCGGCGTGCTCGGCCACGAGCTCATGCACGTCTACAACCGGGACATCCTCACCTCCTCGGTCGCGGCCGCCGTCGCGGGTGTCATCACGTCCGTGGCGCAGTTCCTGCTGATCTTCGGCGGTGGTGGCCGCGGTCGGGAGGGGGGTGGCAACCCGCTCGCCGCGATCGGTGCGCTCGTCGGGCTCATCCTCGCGCCGTTCGCCGCGAGCCTCATCCAGCTCGCGATCTCGCGCACCCGCGAGTACGACGCCGACCACGACGGTGCGGCGCTCACCGGCGACCCGCTCGCCCTGGCGTCGGCGCTGCGCAAGCTCGAGACCGGCGTCGCGGCGAGGCCGATGCAGCCCACCCAGCAGATGGAGAACGTCTCCCACCTCATGATCGCCAACCCGTTCCGTGGGGGCGGGGTGGCCAAGTTGTTCGCGACGCACCCGCCGATGGCCGATCGCATCGCGCGGCTGGAGAGCCAGGCGGGCGCGCAGGGCGGGATGTACCGGTACTGACCGCGGGCTACCCCCGGCGTGACGCCACAGTGACTTCGCGTGACGCCACAGTGACTTCGCGTGACGCCACAGCGACCGGCGAGTGCGCGTCGGGCGAGCGTGCCAGGTGAGTCGCTGTGCCGAAACGCCGAGTCGCTCTCCCGTCACGCGGAGTCGCTCTCCCGGAACGCCGACCCTTCCTGCCGGAACGTCGAGCGGGCGGGGTGAGTGCGGCGGGGTCTACCAGATCCAGCCGCGCGAGGCGAGGTCGAGCTCGAGGGCGACGATGTCGCCCGGCGCGTGCTCGGCGTCGTCCCCGCCCGCGTGCCGCACGGCGCTGCGCAGCGTGATCTCGTAGGCCTGGACGGCCGCGCGCGCGTGGTGGGCGCCGGCAAACCCGCTGTGGTGGTGGATCCGCCAGCACTCCGCGAGCAGTCGCGCGAGGCTCGCCTGGAGCTCGAGCGTGACCAGCGGGTCCTCCTCCGGCGCGCGGCGGTGCAGGAGACGCTCCCAGAGTTGGTGCACGGCGACCTCCCTCGGCCGGGTGTCACCAGCGTAGGAAGCGTTCGGCGGCGGCGCCAGGGTCGGGTCGCGTTGTCACCCCTCGGGGTGCCGGCGCGCGGTCAGCGAGCCGGCGACCGGTGCCCGTAGGGGGAGGTCAGCCGCGGTCAGCGAGGAGAGCGGCTGTTGTACATCGGGTCGAAGGCGCGGCGACGCGAGCCGTCGTGCTTGAGCTCGTACCAGGTGCCCGCAGCAGCGGCGGCGACGATGAGAACGAGGGCGACGACGGCGAACATGGCTTCCTTCTTCGGGTGACGAACGGCGTGGAGCGGGTGGGTAGCGGGGCGGCGTTGTCCCGCTGGTCACATCCTCCCGGAGACTGATGCCTTAGAACTAGTTAGTAGTGGTTTCGATTCATCTAAAGTGCTGCTTCATGATCGACCCCGTCAGTCTCCGTGTCCTGCTGGCCGTCCACGACACCGGCTCGGTCACGCGCGCGGCACGCCTGCTCGGCTACAGCGCGCCGAACCTCACGCAGCACCTGCGCAAGCTGGAGCGGGCGCTCAAGGCCCCGATGGTGGTGCGCGCGGGGCGGGGGGTGGTGCTCACGCCCGAGGCGCTCGCGGTGCTCGAGCCCGCGCGCGCGATCGTCGAGGGGCTCGAGGCGCTGCCGCTGCTCGCGCGGCAGGAGGCCGAGCCGTCAGGCACGTTCCGGATCGCCGCGTTCCCCACGTCGCTGCGGGGCATCGTGCTGCCCGCGATGGCCGTCGCGCGCGAGCGCTACCCGCGCCTGGAGATCGTGCCCACCGAGATCGAGCCCGGCCCGGGCCTGGACCTGCTGCGCAACGGCCGGCTCGACGTCGTGCTGTCCAAGGCTCTCGGGCCGATCGACCACACGGGCCGCGACCCCGACCACCTCCGGATCCGGATCGGGCTCGACCCGCTCGACGCCGTGGTGCCCGCCCAGCACCTGCTCGCGCGCCGCGACACGATCTCGCTCCCCGAGCTGGCCCGCGAGCGGCTTGCGCTCACTCCGAACGAGGACCTCTACGGGCCGTGGATCGCGTCGCACTCCCCGGACCTCCTGGGCGCCGTCGAGCGGGCCTACGAGGCCGTCGAGCTCGCCTCGCTCGTGCGGTTCGTCGAGCTCGGGCTCGCCGTCACGGTCCTGCCGCGGATGGGCCGACCGCACCTGTCCGAGTCCGTCGTGGCCGTGCCGCTCGCCGACGACGACGCCTTCCGCACCATCGAGGTGCTCGTGCGCCCGATCGCCGCGCGGGCCCGCACCGTGACCGCGGTGGTCGAGCTGCTGCGCGACGCCCTCACGGGCGGGTGACGCCGTCGCCGTCGCGCTGCTCGCCGTCGTGCTGCTCGGGCGCCGCGCCGTCCCGCGGCGCACGCCGCTCGTTCCACTGCGCCACCAGGTGCAGCACCACGCCGACGGCCAGCAGGACGGCGCCGAACAGCCAGACGATCGGCTCCTGCTGGCTCAGCAGCAGCACGCACGAGGCGATCCCGAGCACCGGCACGATCGTCCAGACCCGGAAGTGCTCCTCGGCCACGACGTCCCGGCGCAGCACCAGCACCGCGATGTTGGTACTGAGGAACACGAACAGCAGCAGGAGGACGACGGTCTCGGCCAGCGTCGCGAGGTCGCCGACGAGCGTGAGCACGATCGCGACGCCGGTCGTCACGAGGATCGCCACCCACGGGGTGCGGCGCTCGGGCAGCACACGCGCCAGCGCGCTCGGCAGCAGGCCCTGCTCGGCCATGCCGTACGCGAGCCGGCTCGCCATGATCATCGTGAGCAGCGCGCCGTTCGCGACGGCGATGAGTGCGATGAGGCTGAACAGCCAGGACGGCACCGCCACCCTCGTGGCCTCGACGACGGCGAGCAGCGGTCCGCTCGACTCCGCCAGCTCCGAGGCCGGCAGCGCGATCGAGCTCGCGAGCCCGACCAGCACGTACACGACGCCTGCCGCGAGGAGCGCCCCGAACAGCGCGCGGGGGTAGTCCCGGCGCGGGTTCTTGACCTCCTCGATGACGTTGGCTGAGGTCTCGAACCCCACGAACGAGTAGTAGGCGATGATCGCGCCGCCGAGCACGGTGAGGGCGGCGGCGCTGCCCTCGGCGGGCTCGAGTACGCGGCCGACGTCCCCGCCACCGTTCCCGAGCAGCACCCCGACGGCGGCCACGACGATCACGAGCCCGCTCACCTCGATGATCGTCATCACCACGTTGGCCCCGAGCGACTCGCGGATGCCCCGCATGTTCAGTGCGGCGACCACCAGCAGGAACACGATCGCGACCGGGGTCGTCGGGACGTCGAGGAACGTGCGGAAGTACTCGCCCGCGAAGGCGAGCGCCAGGCCGGCCGCGCTCGTCACGCCCGCGGCGAGCATGCTGAAGCCGACGAGGAACGAGATCAGTGGCCGCTTGAACGCCCGCTGGGCGAACACCGCGGCGCCGCCCGCCCGCGGGTACTTCGTGACCAGCTCCGCGTACGAGCCGGCGGTGAGCATCGCGAGAAGCAGCGCCAGCAGGAGCGGCGCCCAGAGCATCCCGCCGACCTCGCCCGCGAGCACGCCCACGAGGGCGTAGATGCCCGCCCCGAGCACGTCGCCGAGGATGAAGAAGAACAGCAGCGGTCCGGTGATCCCGCGGCGCAGCTGGGTCGGTGGGGCGGTGGGGCGGTGGCGTCGTCCGTGGCGCGGGCGGTGTCGGTCATCGGGTCTCCTCGGTGCTGCGGTGCGACCCGGCGTCCGGATGCGCGACGTCGGGACCGGGCTTCTCGTGCGGGGACGTCCCGAGTCTGGCACCGGTGTCTCGCGTCGCGCCGCCCCCGGACGGGTGTCTGCGCTGGTGGTGGCGCGTGTGGGGTGGACGTCGCGGCAGCCGTGTCCACGGTGGCGCGCATGGCCGCCGGGAGGTGCGAGGCTTGCGGCGTGGACGACGCAGCGAGGGCGGACGAGACGACCACCGCGACCCCGGCAGCCGACTCGACCGACACGGCCGGCCGCACCGCGGCGGGCACCCCGATCGTCTCGGCGCGCGACCTCGTCAAGGTCTACGGCGAGGGCGACACGGCGGTGCGCGCGCTCGACGGCGTGAGCGTCGACTTCGCGCGCGGCGCCTTCACCGCGATCATGGGGCCGTCCGGGTCGGGCAAGTCCACGCTCATGCACTGCGTCGCCGGCCTGGACCGGCCCACGTCCGGCTCGGTCGTGGTCGACGGCGAGGAGACCTCGCGGATGAGCGAGCGTGGGCTGACCCGCCTGCGCCGCACCCGGCTCGGCTTCGTGTTCCAGGCGTTCAACCTCATCCCCACGCTGACGGCGCTGGAGAACATCACGCTCCCGCTCGACATCGCCCGTCGGCCGGTCGACGCCGAGCACCTCGACGCGGTCGTGCGCGCCGTCGGGCTCGCCGATCGCCTGGACCACAAGCCCGCCGAGCTCTCGGGCGGGCAGCAGCAGCGCGTGGCCTGCGCCCGCGCGCTCGTGGCGCGCCCCGCCGTCGTGCTGGCCGACGAGCCGACCGGGAACCTGGACTCGGTGTCCTCGCGCGAGGTGCTCGCGTTCCTGCGCCGCAGCGTCGAGGACCTCGGGCAGTCGGTCGTCATGGTGACGCACGACCCCACGGCCGCGTCGTTCGCGCACCGCGTGCTGTTCCTCGCCGACGGGCGCGTGGTGGACGAGCTGCACGACCCCACGGCCGAGTCGATCCTCGCCACGCTCGGCGCGATCGGGCCGGACGCCACGCGCGAGGACCGGTCCGCAGCAGCTCTGGACACCCGGCCCGACCCCGCCGACGCCGAGCACGCGCCGCACCAGGAGCGCCACGCCCACGCGCACCACCCGCGGCACGCCGCGCCGGAGTCCTGATGCTGCGGGTCGCCGTGCGCGGCATCCGCGCGCACCTCGTGCGGTTCGTCATGTCGCTGCTCGCTGTCGCGCTCGGCGTCGCGTTCGTGGCGGGCACGTTCTCGTTGCGCACGATGATGAGCGGCACGTTCGACCAGATCGTCGACGCCACCTCGACCGCCGACGTCTACGTCCGCGGCGCGAGCACCGACGACGAGGGTTCGGGCGGCGCATTCGGCGCGCAGTCACCGGTCGTGCCCGTCGACCTCACCGAGCCGATCGCCGCGCTCGACGGCGTGGCCGCCGTCGTGCCCGACGTCTCCGGCTCGATCGTGCTGGTGGGCGCCGACGGCACCGCCGTGCAGACCGGCCAGGCGCCGAGCATCGGGCTCGGCTGGTCACCCGACTCCACCGACGTCACGTTCCCGACGGGTCGCGCGCCCGAGGGCGCGGGCGAGATCGCGATCGAGCGCGGCGCGCTCGAGCGGTCCGGGCTCGCCGTCGGCGACGCGACCCGGATCGTCGTCGCGGGCGAGGTGCGTGACGTGACCGTGGTCGGCGAGGCCGACATGGGCGGCTCGATGGCCGGCGCGACGCTCATCCTGCTGCCCGAGGACGTGGCGCTCGCGGCGTTCGCTCCCGACGGCCTCGTCCCCTCGCTCGGGATCACGCTCACCGACGGCGCGAGCAGAGAGGACGTGCTCGCGGAGGTCGACGGCGAGCTCGCCGACTCCGGCACCGACGGGCTCGAGGCGGTCACCGGGGAGCAGGTGGCGCAGGAGAGCAAGGACGCGATCGCGGACGTGCTCGGGTTCATCACGACGTTCCTGCTCGTGTTCGCGGCCGTCGCGCTGTTCGTCGGGGCCTTCATCATCGCCAACACGTTCGCCATGTCGGTGCGCCAGCGGATGCGCGAGTTCGCGCTGCTGCGCGCGGTCGGCGCCTCGCCCGTGCAGGTCTTCGTGTCGATCCTCGTCCAGGCGGGGATCGTCGGGGTGGTCGGCGCCGCGATCGGCGTGCTCGGCGGCGTCGGGCTCGTCGTCGCGCTGCGCGCCGGCCTGGACCGGATGGGCATGCAGCTCGCGGGCGAGATCCCGGCCGATCCCGAGACGCTCGCCCTGTCCGTCCTGGTGGGCACCGTGGTGAGCCTGGCCGCGGCGGCCGTCCCGGCCCGGCGGGCCGCGCTCGTGCCACCCGTCGAGGCGATGCGCGAGGAGGTCACCGTCCGCGAGCGGTCGCTGCGCACCCGCGGCTGGGTCGGGCTCGCCCTGCTCCTGGTGGGCGCGGCGGCGCTCGCGGTCGCCGTCGCGCGCCCGAGCGCGGACCGCGCCCCGACGTGGCTCGGCGTCGGTGCCGGCGCGGTGCTGGTGGGGATGCTCGTCGTCGCGCCGGTGCTCGCCCGCACGGTGGTGGGCGCGCTCGCGTGGCCGCTCGTGGCGCTGCTGCGCCCGATCGGGCGGCTCGCGCGCGGCAACGTCGTGCGCAGCCCGCGTCGCACGGCGAACACCGCCGGCGCGCTCATGATCGGCATGGCGCTGGTGGGCGCCGCGACGGTGATCGCCGCCTCCACACGGGCGTCGGTGGCCGACGTCGTGGCCGCCGAGACCGACGCCGACCTCGTCCTGCGCTCGGCCAGCGGCACGATCCCCGAGGGCGTCGTCGCCGACGTCGAGGCGGTCCCGGGCGTCGAGGTCGCCGACGTCGTGCGGTACGCCCCGGCGACCGTGGCGCTGTCCGACGGCACCGCGGTCGGCGGCGGCCCTGGCTCCTCGCTCGTCGCGGGCATCGCGCCGGAGATGGTGGGGCGGACGCTGCTCGTCACGGTCGAGGACGGCGATCCCACGCAGGCGCTCGCGGCGGGCGAGGCGATGGTCAACGCGAGCCTGCTCGACGGCGTGGGCGTGGGTGACGCGCTCGAGGTCACCGGGCCGAGCGGCGCGCCTGCGGAGGTCACGGTCGGCGCCGTCATCCGCTCGACCGCGGTCGGCACGCCGGTCACGGTCTCGACCGACGCGCTCGACGCGCTCGCACCGCGGCAGACCCAGGTGGTCGACACGATCTTCCTGGTGGCCGAGCCGGGCACCGACCCGGCGACGCTCAAGACCGACGTGAGCGCCGCCGTCGCGCCCTACGTGGTGGTCTCGGTGCTGACGCAGGAGGAGTTCGTCTCGCAGCTGTCGGCGCAGGTCGACCAGATCCTCGTCATCCTCTACGCGCTGCTCGGGCTGTCGGTGGTCATCGCGGTGCTCGGCATCGTCAACACGCTCGCGCTGTCGGTGATCGAGCGGACGAGGGAGATCGGGCTGCTGCGCGCCGTCGGGCTGGGCCGGCTGCAGCTCGCGGGCACGGTGACGATCGAGTCGGTGCTCACCGCGGTGTTCGGCACGGCGGTCGGGCTGGCCGTCGGCGTCGGGCTGGCGGCGACGATGCCGACCGTGTTCGAGGCCGACGGCCTCACGACGCTCGCCGTGCCCTGGGCGACGCTGCTGGTGATGCTGGCGCTCGCCGTCGTGGTCGGCGTGCTGGCGGCGGTGTGGCCGGCCGTGCGGGCCGCGCGGCTGCGCGTGCTGGACGCCGTCTCGTACGAGTAGCGCGCGCGACGCGCCAAGCGGCGTGGGCACTAGGGCGTGTTGCTAAACATCTGCGGTTGCCTCGTGGGTGAGTCTTGATGCGTGTTTCGTGACGTGATCTCGGATGAAGCGTGGGCTGTGATCGGTCCGCTGTTCCCGACTGCGAAGTCGACGGGTCGGCCGCCGGTGGATCGGCGCGCGGTGGTCGAGGCGACGGCGTGGCGGTTCCGGACTGGTGCGCCGTGGCGGGACGTGCCGGAGCGGTTCGGGAACTGGAACACGATCTATAAGAACTTCAACCGGTGGTCCGAGCTGGGCGTGTGGGCGCGGGTGCTGGAGAAGACGCAGGCTCTCGCGCAGCAGTCCGGGGATCTGGACTGGGTCGCGTCGATCGACTCCACGATCGTGCGCGTGCATCAGCACGGCGCCACCCTTCCCCGCGCCACAGGGGGCTCTGGCGAACTACAAGAAATTCGGTGACGAGCCACCCGATCACGCGATCGGCCGTTCCCGCGGTGGGTTGACGACGAAGAATCACCTGGTCTGCGACGGCAAGGGACGAGCTCTCGCGTTCATCCTCACGCCCGGACAAGCGGCGGACACGAGCATGCTGACCGCAACGCTGAGCGAGATCCGCGTCCCGGGCGCGAGAGGCAGGCCGCGGTCGAGGCCGGATCGGCTGCTCGCGGACAAGGGTTACCCGTCGAAGGCGAATCGCGCCTGGCTGCGCGAGCGCGGGATTGCCGCGACGATCCCTGAACGTGACGATCAGATCGCTCACCGCCGCAAGCGCCGCGGGCGACCGATCGACTTCGGTCAGGAGCAGCGGGTCCGCTACCGTGGCCGCAACGTCGTCGAGCGATGCTTCAACAAGCTCAAGCAGTGGCGCGGGATCGCGATGCGCTCAGACAAGACCGCACGCAACTACCACGCCGGTCTCTGCCTCGCCGCGACACTCCACTGGCTCACCAGCAGCGTTCACTGAACATCGACGTCGACGTCGACGTCTTCACCCTCGCTCGTCCGCTTCAATCGTGCCAGGTGGTATCGCCACCCCTCTTCGTGTTCCGCAGGCAAAGAGTGCGGAACACGAGCACGGGAGAATCCTGACTCGGTGAGCGTGACTAAGGTCCCCTGCCCGTGCGCTACGAGCTCTATCACGACGTCGAGAGGATGGTCCCAGCTCTGCTCGGTCCAATCGAATCCGAGAACATGCGGCTCGTCGCATCGCGTGACGCTCCCCGTCGCGCTTACCTGTTGGCCTTCCTCGACCCAGGTTTCGACGAGCGGCGAGCCGACCTCCGCCTCGAAGCGCATCTCGGGCCACCATGCGCCTCGTTCAGTCGTCAGGAATCGCCAGACGACCTCGACGGACGCATCAATGTCCGCAACCACCCTCACCGAACTACGAGTCACACGACCAAGCTATCGCTCCGGCCGAAGCCTTTAGCAACACGCCCTAGGGCCCGACGGCGCGCACCCGCCCCCGCTAGGGTGGCGCGCGCGCACTCGTGCGCCCCTGAAGCGTCCGGCGAAAGGCGTCTCGATGAGCTTCATGACCCGCACCAAGAGCATCGAGGCGTCGCTGGCCGACGCCGAGTCCCGCCACCACTCCCTCAAGCGCACGCTCGGCCCGTGGGACCTCGCGATCATGGGCGTCGCGGTGGCGGTGGGCGCCGGCATCTTCTCGGTCGGCGCGAAGGCCGCGGCGAACTACGCCGGACCCGCGATCTCGATCGGCTTCGTCATCGCGGCGATCACGTGCGGGCTCGCGATGATGGCCTACGCCGAGTTCGCCTCCACCGTGCCCGTGGCGGGGTCGGCGTACACGTTCACGTACGCCACGCTCGGGGAGTTCCTCGCGTGGATCATCGGCTGGGACCTCATCCTCGAGACGCTGACGGCCGCGGCCGTGATCGCGAAGTACTGGGGCATCTACCTGCAGGAGGTCTTCGCGATCGGCGGGCTCGACGTGCCCGCGACGTTCGACGTCGGGCCGGTCAGCGTGACGTGGGGGCCGTTCTTCATCGTCGCGGTCTTCACCACGCTGCTCGTGCTCGGGACGAAGCTGTCCGCGCGGGTGAGCGCGGTGTTCACGGTCCTCAAGGTCGCGACCGTGGTCTTCGTCATCGTGGTGGGCGCCTTCTACGTGCGGGCCTCGAACTACACCCCGTTCCTCCCGCCGACGACGCCGGTCGCCGAGGCGGACGCGACCGTGTGGCACCAGTCGCTCGTGGAGTTCCTCGCGGGTGCGCCGCAGACCACCTACGGCATCTTCGGCCTGCTCGCCGGCGCCTCGCTGGTGTTCTTCGCGTTCATCGGGTTCGACGTGGTGGCGACCTCCGCGGAGGAGGTCCGCAACCCGCAGCGCAACCTCCCGCTCGGCATCTTCGCCGGCCTCGGGCTCGTCACGGTCCTCTACGTCGCCACGAGCGTGGTGCTGACCGGGATGGTGCCCTACACCGACCTCGCGGCGTCCGATAACCCCTCGCTCGCAACGGCGTTCACGCTGGTCGGGGCCGACTGGGCGGCGCAGGTGATCTCGCTGTCGATCCTGCTGGGCCTCACCACGGTGATCATGGTGCTGCTGCTCGGCCTCACCCGCGTGGTGTTCTCGATGAGCCGCGACGGGCTGTTCCCGCGGCAGTGGTCGCTCACCAGCGACCGGCGCAAGACGCCGATGCGGCTGCAGATCGCCGTCGGCATCGTCGTCGCCGTGCTGGCCGGGCTCACCGACGTGGGCGTGCTCGAGGAGATGATCAACATCGGCACGCTCTCGGCGTTCGTGCTGGTGAGCATCGCGGTGCCGGTGCTGCGCCGGAAGTACCCGAACCGGCAGATCGCCTACCGGATGCCGTTCTCACCGGTGCTGCCGATCGTCTCGGCGCTCGCGTGCTTCTGGCTCATGCTCAACCTCACGACGCTGACCTGGGTGCGGTTCGCCGTGTGGCTCCTGATCGGGGTGACGATCTACCTGACCTACGGGCGCCGGCACAGCCGACTGGCGACGGGCGAGGGGTCGGACTGAGCCTCACCTCCGAAGCGTCACCCCCGGAGCGTCACCGCCCCAGCGCGTCCGCCTCTGCCCCGATCGTGGTGTCCGCGCCGTGCCCGGTGTGCACCACCGTCTCCACCGGCAGCGCGAACAGCACGCGGCGAATCGACTCGACGATGAGATCGGCGTCGGAGAACGACCGGCCGGTCGCGCCCGGCCCACCCTGGAACAGCGTGTCCCCGGTGAACACGACGCCGAGCTCGGGCGCGTAGAGGCACACCGCGCCGGGGGCGTGCCCGGGGGTGTGCAGCACCCGGAGGGTGGTCCCCGCGACGGTGAGCTCCTGGCCGTCGGCGAGCTCGCCGTCGGGCGCGGCGAGAGGGTGGGTGAGCGCCCAGACGGGTGCGTCCGCGGGGTGCAGCAGCACGGGCGCGCCGGTCGCGCCGGCGAGGGCGGGCGCGACGCGCACGTGGTCGTCGTGCGCGTGCGTGCACACGATCGCCAGCACCCGCCGATCGCCGACGACGGCGAGGATCCCCTCGACGTCGTGCGGCGCGTCGATGACGACGCACTCGTCGTCGTCACCCACGACCCACACGTTGTTCTCGACGTCGAACGTCTGGCCGTCCAGGGAGAACGTGCCCGATGTCGTGGCGTGGTCGATCCTGACCCCACCGACGGAGGAGCCGGCCATCAGAGCGTCACCACGCTGCGCAGGACGTCGCCGCCGTGCATCTTCGCGAAGGCGGCCTCGACGTCGCCGATCCCGATGGTCTCGGTGACGAACGCCTCGAGCGGCAGGCGGCCCTGCAGGTAGAGGTCGATGAGCAGCGGGAAGTCGCGCGAGGGCAGGCAGTCGCCGTACCAGGAGGACTTCAGGGCGCCGCCGCGGCCGAACACGTCGAGGAGGGGGATGTCGGGGATGCGCATCTCGGGCGTCGGGACGCCGACGAGCACGACGGTGCCGGCGAGGTCGCGCGCGTAGAACGCCTGCTGCCAGGTCTCGGGGCGCCCGACGGCGTCGATCACCACGTCGGCGCCGTGGCCGTCGGTGAGGGCCTGGATCGCGGCGACGACGTCCTGGCTGCGGCCGTTGACCGCGTGCGTGGCGCCGAGCTGCTTGGCGGTGGCGAGCTTGCGGTCGTCGAGGTCGACGGCGATGATCCGGTTCGCGCCCGCGAGCCGTGCCCCGGCGATCGCTGCCGCGCCGACGCCGCCGCAGCCGATCACGGCGACGGAGTCGCCGCGGGTGACGCCGCCGGTGTTGATCGCGGCGCCGAGGCCGGCCATGACGCCGCAGCCGAGCAGGCCGGCCACCTCGGGCTTGGCGGCCGGGTCGACCTTGGTGCACTGCCCGGCGGCGATGAGGGTGAACTCGGTGAACGCGCCGATGCCGAGGGCGGGAGACAGGGCGGTTCCGGCCTGCGGGTCGCCGTCCGCCAGGGTCATCTTCTGAGTCGCGTTGTGCGTGGCGAAGCAGTACCAGGGGCGGCCGCGGCGGCAGGCGCGGCACTGCCCGCAGACGGCGCGCCAGTTGAGGACCACGTAGTCGCCGGGCGTGACGTCGGTGACGCCGGGGCCGACCTCCTCGACCACGCCGGCGGCCTCGTGGCCGAGCAGGTAGGGGAAGTCCTCGCCGATGCCGCCCTCGCGGTAGTGCAGGTCGGTGTGGCAGACACCGCACGCCTGCACGCGGACCACGGCCTCGCCGGGGCCGGGATCGGGGACGAGGATCGTCGCGAGCTCTACCGGCGCGTTCTTGGCGCGTGCGATGACGGCGGTGCTGGTGCGGGGCATGCGGGCTCCTTCGTCCGGCGGGACGCCGTCGGGCGTGGGGGCGTGCACGACGTCGACGGCGAGGGTGCGCCTCGAGCCTAGCCAGCGCCGGTGGGTGGTCGGGCCGCCGAACCGGGTGTCAGCAGGTCGCGATGCTCTCCGCAGCGACAGAGGCGAGCTGGTCGATCTGCCCGAGAAGCGCGACCGGAGCCTCCTCGACGTCGAGCGGCCAGGTGATCACCTCGATGTCCGTGTTCCGGATCGGCAGGCGCGTGGGTCGGGCGTCGGCTGCGCGTGACCCGGCGTAGACGAGGTAGCCGCGGCCCAGGCGCAGCGCGGTGCAGTAGGCGAGCATCTGGTACACGTCGGACTTCGGGTAGCCGTCGACGCCGGAGCCGAGCTTGTACTTCGCATCCAGCACGAGCACCGGCTGGTTCCCCGTACTGTGCACGATGTCGGGTCGGATGGGGACACGACGGCCGACGTCGAGGTGGTCGCGGAACTGCCCGGTCGTCACCCCGGCCGCGTGCCGCACGAGTGACTCGCGGACGGCGGCGGTCACGAAGTCCTCGAACGTTGCTGCCATGTCGACGATGAACGAGGCCGTGGGTTGCCCGCCCTCGGTGGTGCCGAGACCGAGCCGGTGCAGCACGACGTCGGCGAGCCGGAGCGCCGGGTGGTACGCGGCGTTCAGGCGAGTCGGCCGCCAGTCGGGCAGCGGCGTACCGCGCTCGAGGACCTGCACTCCCTCCAGTCGGCCCACGAGATGGAGCAGTCGGCGTCTCAGCGCGGTCGGCAGCCGGGCGACGTGCGACATGCGCACGAGCGCCGTGCGCAGCAGGCGGTTCTCGGGGATGTCCACGTCGTACTCATCGAAGGTGACCTCGAGCGGCAGCGGCAGCCCGTGGTGCCGGTTCATCTGGTCGGCCGTACGGATGCGGCCACGAAGGAGGAAGAGGGCATCGTCGCGCGTGACGTACCCCTGGATGACGCCACGCAGGAGCGCTCGTTCCGCGAGGCGGGTGAGCGTTGTAGCGACCATCGGCCAGAGGTCGCGGTCAACGGATCCGTCGAACATGTCAGGTCGGAAGCCCGGGTCGCGGGCATACCCCAGCATGAACAGGATCGAGGCGAACGATGCCTTGGGCCGGACGACGAGATCGAGCTCCCCGATGCGCACCGCGCCGACCCGGTTGGGGCGAGGGACCAGCAGCCACGAGCCGTCGATGCCGGGCCGGACCTCGACGAGGTCGAGCGCGGCCAGGTCGGAGGCGGTCGTGGGGTCGAGTCGAGCGGGAACCGGCTCGCTGTTCTCGTCGAGCTCGAGTCGCGTCGCCATCGGTCAGGAGGACGGGGCGTGCGGTGCGCCGTCGCCGACCTCAAGAGCGAGCCCGGCATCCGGAATGGTGCGGTCGACGGTCGGCTGCGTGCGTCGACGCACCGCGTCGAGACCGAACCGCTCTGCGATCTCGGCGGGCGACAGGCGGCCGTAGAACTGTTCCTCCAGCAGGGGGAGCAGGTCGTATCGCCAGATCCGCTGGAGCCCCTCTTCCGTCTCGGCATCAGCCCGCATGAGGTAGGACGGCCCGATCTGGAAGTCGCGGTTCTCCTGCCCGAGTTCGGCGTTGAGGCTGCGCAACAGCGCCGCCCGCTCGAGCGGCCTGAGGTTCGCCTCGAGCCACCTTTCGAGCAGGCCTCCGACCGGTTCGGTATCGGGGTGCATCTCGAGGAACGCGAACCGGCGTCGGATGGCGGCGTCGACGATCGCGATGGAGCGGTCGGCGGTGTTCATCGTGCCGATGAGATAGAGGTTCTCCGGCAGACGGAACTCCCGGTCGGAGGAGTACTGCAGGGAGATCGCCGCGTCGCGGTACTCCAGGAGGAAGTACAGTTCCCCGAAGATCTTGGCGATGTTGCCGCGGTTGATCTCGTCGATGACGAGCACCCACGGCACGGTGGGATCGTCGGCTGCGAGCGCGGCGATCTGCCGCAGTGGTCCGGGTCGGAGCTCGAACGACAGCCGACCGTCAGCCTGACCGGCTGGTCGGAAGCCCTCGAAGAAGTCCTCGTACGCGTACGAAGGGTGGAACTGCACGACACGCACGCCGTCTCCCGCGACGTGCCGGGCGATCGCGCGCGCAGTGAAGGTCTTCCCCGTTCCCGGGGGACCGTAGAGAACGACCTGTCGCCGCGCATCGAGCGTCGAGATCAGATCGCCCAGCCACGGCTGCGGCATGTGCAGTCTGGCGGCGAGCTCGGGCGTAGCTCGGGGGAGCGTGAGGCGAGCCGGCGGGAGTGGCGGGGGCACGGGCGTCTCGGACGACTCGGCCTGCTGCGCGATCAGGGCGTCGAGCGCGCCTCGGCCGGCGGTGAGATCGAGCAGGGTGCCGGTCTGGGCGAGCAGAGCAGGTACCGGCGGGGGCAGTTCGGCGAGCGCACGGGGCGTGTCGTCCCACTCGACCTCGCGACGCAGGCGCGGCGCTTCCGGGAAGTAGGAGGGCTCACCGGTGATGCGGCCGACCCAGACGTCTTCGTCGCTCCGTGCGAGCACGATGTCTCCAGTGGTCATCCGGCTGAGGAAGGCAAAGTAGTCGTTGGTCAGCTCGTACTGCTGCGCATAGTCCTGATGGTCGTATCCGGCGCCGACCGCACTCCGCACCTCGGCAAGCTCGGCCCCCGCGGGGACCTCACCCAGATGAGCCGCGGCGAGGGAGACGAAGCCCTCGGTGACCCACTGCTCGGCGAGCTCTCGTCCGCCCGGGCGGGGCCGGACCGCCCACGCCCGGTCACCCAGAATGTCCGCCTCCGGGTACCAGTGGTCACGCCACGGCTTGAGGTACCAGCTGATGCGCTCTCCGGTCTGCGCCTCGATCGCCATGCGGACCTCGTGGAGATCGCGGTCGAGCGAGATGGCGTCCTTGCCCGACGGTCCACCGATCAGGTCGGCGAACGCGCGCCGGATGGCGTACTTGTGTCCTTCGTTGATCGTCTCGTCGAACACGCCCGGAAAGACCATGAACGCGAACGCGTTGCGCATCGAGGGCAGCTCGCGAGGGTTGGCACCGAGAAAGCCCCGGAAGGTCCACGGGTCGGAGAGCAACTCCGACTGTACGTCCTTATCGAGGCGGGCCCATCTCGCGACGAACGCAGCGAGCCACGCGATCTGCTGCCACATTTGCGTGTTGTAGCCCTGGCCGCCCTTGAACGTGCCACCGGTGCTTGCGCCTTCGACCATGACCGTGGGCACCGGGGGCGGGTCTGCCAGCCATGAAAGCACGGTCGTGACGTGCTCCAGCTTCTTGGCCGCCGAGACGCCCGCAAGTGGTACGCCACGGAGGTACACGAGCTCGGCCGCCAGGAGGACCACCTCGCGCTGCTGCTGAGCGAGTTGGGCGTGGAGTCGTTCGAAGGTCGAACCCCCGCCTGCATCGGGACTGTCCTCGAGCGCCGCACGGACCGTCTCGGCGAGTTCTGCGGTCCAGATGGTGGCCATGGGGTCTATGACGCTGCGGCGGTCGCCGAACAGGTGGTCGAGCACGACCCTGGCGGCAGCGGAGACCTTGGCGATGCGAGCGGTGCTGTGGAGATCCTCGGGCACCGACCTCGCCACGCACGTGGTGCAGAATCGAGGGTCCGTCACGGTTGTGAGAGGGAGGTCGGGCGCGTTGCGCCAGGCTGTCTCGACCTGCTCGGCGGTCCACGGCTCGACGTCGAGGGTGGGCTCGTGGGGACAGTTCGGCACGTGCAGCATGCGGGAGTCACGCTTCAGGAGGTAGCCGTCCGGCGAGTCGGCGAGGTCAAACGCGGACCCTGCGAAGGTGCGGCGAGTACCTGGAACCGTCGCGGACATCGGCTACTCCTTCGGAGGGTGGCGCGGGCCTTCGCCGGGAGGCGGGTCCAGGATCGTCTGGTACTCGGTGCCACTGTCGATGGCGTGCTGCATCGCATCGTAGATCTCGAGGACGCGCCTCGCGGTTCGAAACTCGCCGAATGACTTGAGTTCCATTCGGGCGAGAACGTCGAAAGACCCGACTACGTGGTCTGCACTGTCGCGGTCGAAGCCGTACAGGTGCAGCACGGCAGCGTCAATCTCGTCACGCGCGGCCATCCGGTCGACGGGTGCACCGCTCACGTCGACGGCTTCGAGCAGGAGGTCCGCCACTAGTTCAGAGACGTCGAAAGAGAGCAAAGCGGAGTTGCGCAGCACCACTTCGCGCAGAAATGGCGCAGCGGTGCGGCTAGGGAGCGGAAGTTGGCGGAGGACGGTTGCTGTTAGGTGCGGACCGCTCAGCTTCTGACGCGCGAAGTAGTCGAACGCCAAACTGTTGAGCACTCCCAGTGCTACGGTGAGATCGGACGCGGACATGGAATCGTCATAAACGAGTTGCAGCGTGTACGCCGGGCACGTCCTAGGCAGTGCGCAGAAGACAGAAGTCCGGGCGCTTGTGTTCGCGTTTGCCAGTTCCTTGCCAGCTAGAACCCAAGAACGCTTTGACGGCCACTGTGGGTCCGACCATCGGCTCCGGACCCAGTATCTAGGTCTTGTGGGAGTGTTTGGCCCTTTCGCAGATCGAAGGGGGCTGGCCTTGCGGTTGTACATGCGCTCTGGGGGCACGTCTTCGAAGGTGAAGGCGCCATAGTCAAATGCGGCGGTCATCTTGGATTCAACCACGGGCGTCAGAGCGACACCCACCGGTAGTGCTGCGGGGTCGCGTATCATCTCGGCGGCGTCCGAGGTGAGGTTTAGGAAGCCTTGCTTAGTGGTGAGGGTAGTCGCCCCGAACAATGTGCCTTTGGTGTAGGCCGTGGTGGTGGTCCGCGCATCAACGGGTGACCTAAAGAGCGGAACTGCGCCGGTCTCTGGGCTCAGCCGCTTGAGCGTATCGTACGGCAGCAAGGTCCAACGGCTGTTGTCTGCATATTGTGTGAGCGACTCCAGTCGTGAAGCGACAAGCACCTGCGTACGCGATCCGCGAGGCGCGATCGTGACAAGCGCGAATCGCACGGGACGACGCACCCCCGGGAATATGAGATTGCGATTTGTGAACTCAGCCACCGAGCCAAGGGTCCCTTTTTCGATCCAGCGCTGAAGAAGCAGAGAGGACGTGGCGTCGGTCACCATGCCTGATGGACAGATGTACCCCGCGTGACCAGATTCCGCAACGATTGCATCGATCTGTGCCGCGAACAGCCTGTATGAGTTGACTCGCCCCCTCGATCCCGGCGCGAGCGTTAGTGCCCCTCGAGCGTAGCGCCCGACCCTCTGCAACTCTTCGCGCGCTTCGGCATACTCCCTCCATAGTTGTGGATCTTCGAGTTCTAGCCGTGAGATGAGCTTGGCCCGGATCGTGGCGTCCTGTTCTTGTGAGATCGACGGGTCGCGTGACGAGAAGTATTCGGTTTCATCGATTTCGAGTTGCTCCCACGGCGGGTTTCCCAGTACTGCATCGAACCCGCCCGTCCATCCCTGCGGACCCGGTGCACCGGTGCCACGGGTGAACACCTCAGGGAACTCGAGGTGCCAGTGGAAGAAGCGGTACTCGGTAGCAAGTCTCTCAACGTGAGCACGGGTCGCCGCGACGGCTGCTGCGTGGGGTTCGCGCCCGAGCCGCTGCACCACCGCGCTCGTGGGCGCTTGCGGCGTGGTGCGGAAGGCGCCGTCGACCTTGGTCACGCGGGTGTAGGGCCAGACGAACGCCGCCACCCACGCGTCGGCCTGCACTCTCCGGTCCAGGTAGTCGGCGGACGTCTCGTACTCGCGCCACCGCTTGGCCTGCGCTCGGACAGCATCCGCGTTGTCCTGCTGCTGGAGCAGGGATCCGCGCGCTTCGGCGAGCGCCTCCCATGTCTCGGCATCTGTGGACAGATCGAGCTGGTCCTGTCCGATCCACTCGGACACGCGCGTGCCTCTCGCGAGGCCCGTGGTCTTGCCCCGCTCGGCCTTGTTGCGCTTCGCCGCTTCGCGCACCACGTCCTTGTCGTCGCCCTCCAGGGGCTTGAACGCGCCGTCGGGCACACCTCCCGCGAGCAGGGTCGGCGTCGTTCCCAGCAGGGAGTTGCCGATGCGGATCCGTGCGTCGAGGAACCCCAGCGCCTTTCCGGGCTCCATCGCCTCGAGCCACAGCGAGACCTTCGCGAGCTCGGCCGCAAGGGGGTTGAGGTCGACTCCGTAGACGCATCGCCCGATGACGTCGCGCAAGGCGTGCCGCACATCTGCCGGAGTCGGCTGGTTCTCCCCGGACCGCACAGCGGCCAGTCGCTGAGCGACCCGACGGGCCGCAGCGACAAGGAAGTGCCCCGAACCACAGGCCGGGTCGCAGACCTTGAGGTCGAGAAGTCGTTGCTCAGCTTCGGCGGCGGTGCTGACGCCCGCCACCGCCTCGTCGATGACGGGGTCGAGGGCCGTGTCGAGCAGGGCCGAGACCAACGCCGGAGGCGTGTAGTACGAACCGGTGGTCTTGCGCTCGTTTCCGCTCAGGCGCTGGTAGGTGAGGGTGCCACGGGCGACGTCGACCTGCGGGACGAGTTCCAGTAGCGCCTCGTACACGCTGCCGAGCTCCTCGGCGCCGAGGTTGCGGTAGTCGACCGGCTGCAGCCGCTCGCCGCTGCGCCGGATCCACGCGAGGTCGCGGATCGCCTCAAGGAAGGCGTGGTTGGTGAGCTCGGCGGCGAGCAGCGGCTCGGTGCCGTCGTCCGTGTCGAACAGTCCGCCGAGAGCCGGAAGGCCGAGGCTCGCCTCGCCGTCGTCCCCGAGAGCGTGGAGCACGAGCCGCTGGCCCTGCCACAGGTCGCCGTAGGTGGTCGAGCCCGTCCGCTCGCGGGCGTGTCGGCGCAGCCTGGCTGTGGAGAGGTAGTCGCGGTAGCGACGGGTCGCGACCTCCGGAGCCTCCCGATCCAGGAGCAGGTCTCGGTCCTCGGTGACGAAGAGGAAGAGCAGTCGGTACACAAGCCGCAGGAGGTGGCGGTGTACGTCGTCGGCCTTGAGAGTGCCCGCGGCCAGTGCGGTCCGCAGGTCCGTGTTGGCCGGGTGCGAGACGAAGCCGGTGCCCAGATGCTCCAGCGCGCGCTCGACACCGCCGCGGAGCTGGTCGAGCGCGCGGGCGCCCGAGCGCACCGACTCGGCACGCCACACCTCGAGCCAGCTCTCGGCGAGCGTCGGGTCCCCGCTGCCCGAGGTGCGCGGCTCGAAGCGGGACTCGTGGCACACCTGCCAGAGCAGGAGGAAGTCGGCGAAGAGCTCACCCTCGAAGATCGCCTCGAGGTCGAACTCGATGTACGCGGACCCCGCCAGCGCCGTCGAGTCGCGTAGCAGGCGCAGTCGCTTCCCGTTGGACAGGATCGCCCAGAGGTGGTCGTCGGAGCGGTTCAGCAGCTCCTGGACCATCGCCTGCGGTGCGCGCACCGCTCCGGTCACACCGGAGTTGCGCTTGTCGAGCTCGACCCCCGGTCCGAGCAGGTGGATCGGCACGTCCCGCCACAGGTGTGAGACCGGGTAGGTGTGCTCACCCACGAGGACTCCGCCGGTGTGCGGCGAGAGTCGTCCGTACCCGAGCTCCTGCAGCAGTACGAGCAGCCAGCGCTCGCGCACCAGGGCTGCAGCCGTGGCGTCGAAGCCACCAGGCTCGCGATCCTGCGCGCGGCGCCAGGACTGCCACGCCCCCACGAGGTAGGTCCAGGACCGGCTCGCGGCGTCGCGCAGCGTCGTCTGGGGCGGTAAGTGGTAAGACTCCGGTGCCAACGAACTCCGCCAGGTCGCGTCGCCGTCGGTCGGTGGCGCCGCGAGGTGCTGGAAGAGCGACGGCGGAACGATCCCGCCCTCGGGGCGGACGGCCTGCCACGTGGTCACGAGGGGCTCCCTGGCAGGTAGACGAAGACGCCGAGCAGATCGACCGGCAGCTCTGGTCGGACGGCGAGACCGCGGACGCCGAGGCCGGTGGCGCCGTCTCGGCCTCGCGCCGACTGACGCACCCGCGTATGGGCGTTGAGGAGGTCGGCGGCGACCCGCTCGGCCTCGCTCGTCAGCGCCGACTCAAGCTGAGGCAGAGCGCCCAGGACGGCTGCTGCCAGCCCCCTCGCCCGATCTGGCGCGGTGTTCGCCGTCGGGCGGGCGGCCAGCAGCCGTTCGACGGACTCGGGGTCGAGCCAGGTGGCCGCGGCCGGCGTGCCGGTGAACGCCAGGGCTCGTGCCTCCTCGGCCACTTCGGTGCGGGTCTCGTGTCGTCCCGGGAGGGTCACGTGCACGCGGAAGCGAGCCAGCAGCAGCGTCGTCACCACGGGGACGTCGGTCGTCGTCACGACGGCGGTGCGTCGGGCGGGGCGGACGGCGTCGGGAAGGTTCGGGTCTAGGGCGCCGTCGAGCACGAAACGAGCGACGGCGCCGACGTGGTTGTCCGATCGCACAAGAACCGCTGCCCGATGGGGACCTGGCGGGTCTCGGAACCATGCCAACTCTTCCGACTCCTCCGCACGTCGGCCACCGACGAGTGGCTGTTGGAGTGCGAGCGGGAGCGAGTGCAGCGGCAGCGTGAAGCCGGTACCCGTGGTGGCGATCGCGCCACCGAGGTCGGTGAGTGCGGCCTTGGTGAACGCCTCGACCTCCCGCGGGCTGCCCAGCCGAGCCCGGGCGGCCTCGACCTCGCGAGCCACCTCCTCCGGTCGCAGGGCGTTCTGGGCGAACCTCGTGCGAGATGCCTTCTCACGCTCTGCAGCAGAGGACCACTCCGCCTCGAAGGCCGCGGCCTCCGGGATCAGGCCGAGGTCGAAGGAGAGCTGCTCGGCGTGCCCGCCCCGCAGCAGCACTCCCTCGAGCAGCGCGCCGATCACGCGGTCGTTCGTCTCGGACGGGACGGGCACCGAGATGCCGAGGTCCTTGCGGATCTGCGCGTGCTTGCGCAGTAGCACGTCGAGCACGATCCCGTCGATGCCGTTGTCCTCGCCGTACAGGGTCACGGCTCGCACCACGTCGGCGCGCTGACCGAACCGGTCCACGCGGCCCTCACGCTGCTCGTGCCGGGTGGGGTTCCAGGCCAGGTCGTAGTGGACGACGGCTTGGAAGCCCTCCTGGAGGTTGACGCCTTCGGAGAGGCAGTCGGTGGCGACGAGCACCCTCTTGGGGGAATCCAGCTCGAGCATCGCTGCCACGCGCTGCGAGCGGTCCTCCGGAGCGAGCTCGCCGGTCACCACCTCGACCGGGGTCCGAACCAGTTTGTCCCGCAGGTGCTCGGCCACGTAGTGCGCCGTCGCAATGAAGCGGCAGAACACGATCGGCGAGAAGCCCTCGCGAAGGAGGATGGTGACCTGCTTCGTCAGCGCGGTGAGCTTGGCGTCGTCGTCGGTGTCGAGCGTGCGGGCACGGACGGCGAGGTCGGCCAGGATCCGCGCCTCGGAACCAACCGGCGTGGTGATGGCGCCGGGGGAGGCGTCGTCGGCCTCGGCGACGTCGTCACCGCCCTGGTCGAGCACCGTGGCCCGGCCGATCAGGTCGGCTGACTCGACCGAGTCGGCGGCGACGGCGGCGGAACGGGCTGCGAGGGTCGCTGCGGCCGCCGCGGGCGAGGAGGAGATGGCCCGCAGCAGCGAGAGCGCCGACCACCAACGCACCCGCTGCTCGAGAGCGGTGCCGGTCCGGTCGGTGACCTGACCGCGAGCGTAGGCGACGGCGTCGTCGAACACACCTCGGAAGTTTGGTGTCAGCCGGTAGGGGACCTCTCGCGACTGGCGGTCCTTGGGGAAGACGGTGTCCTGGTCGAGGTAGCTGCGGATGTCGGCCCGACGGCGCTGGACGAGGTGGCGAGCGAGGTCAGCGCGGACAGCTGAGCTCTCCAGGTCCGCCTCGCGGAGCGTCGGGTCGAGCAGCCCGAGCATGTTGCGGAACGCCCCCTCGCTGCCGGAGTGCGGCGTGGCGGTCACGAGCACCAGGTGGCGGGTGACGTCGGCGGCGAGGTCGGTGAGCAGCCGGTAGCGCTGGGTGCGCGACCGGCCTCCCGAGGCGGCGTCGTCGACCACGCAACCGTGGGCCTCATCGACGATGACCAGGTCAGGGGCAGCGCGGAGGAAGTCGTCGCGGCGACGGTCGGCCTTGATGAAGTCGGTCGAGACGATCGTGAAGGGGTGGCGCTGGAAGATCGACTGCCCGAACTCGAGGCCCCGCTCCAGGCGCTGCACGGTGGACCCCAGCACCAGCTCCGCCTCCAGGCCGAACTTCTCCCGCAGCTCGGCCTGCCACTGCTCGGCGAGGGCCGGCGGGCACAGCACCGTGAGGCCGCGGGCCGAGCCTTGGGCGAGCAGCTCGGCCGCCACGAGACCCGCCTCGACCGTCTTGCCGATGCCGACGTCGTCGGCGATGAGCAGGCGGACCGTCTCCTGGCGCAGCGCGAGCATCAGCGGCACGTACTGGTAGGGCCGCGGGTCCACGGCGAGGGAGGCTAGCGAGCGGAACGGTCCGCCGGTCGAGCGGAACCCGATGCGCAAGGCGTCGCGCAGCAGGGAGGCCGAGCGGGCGTCGCCGAGGTCGTCGGCGCTCGGCGGGGGGAACGAGGCTGGCACCACCGGCTCGAGTTGGGGGAGCACTCCTGCGATGTCGGCGTCTGCTCCGGCAAGCGGGCGCAGCACGAGGAAGTCCTCGGTGCTGTCGGGGAGGACGACCCACTCCCGGCCGCGAGCGCGGACGAGAGTACCAACGGAGAAGGTGGTCATGAGGCCCTTCCGAAGACGCTGGGGTGGCGGGCGACGAGCTGGTCCAGGTCGGTGGCGTCGTCGAGCTGGATCACCTGCCAGCCCGAGAAGGCGAGAAGGTCGGCGTCATCGCGCGCGTTCGTCGCTGAGGTCACGACGACGACGGCGCGTTGAGCATCGAACGCGAGGTCGACCTGGACTCCCTCGACGCTCGTGTCGGTTCGGGACGGGCTTCGCAGTCCTGCTGCCGCGAGGTGCTCGAGCAGGCTCGCAGCGCGCGGGTGCTGGGGGAGCGGTACGGCTGGGGTGTCGACGGCGTCGCTGGCGGCGGTGGAGGAATCGCCGCGGTCGTCATCCTGGGTGGGTGTCGTGACCGCCTGGGCGAGGTCGAGCAGCAGCGGAACCGCGACGCGGCGATCGATCTGCTCGTGGTGGGTCTGGTTACCGTAGGTGAGCAGGCAGCGGTAGCAGCCACGCACGCATGCGGCGTCGTCCGCGATACCCGATACGGGATCCACGTGCATGATGCGCAGCGCCTCAGCAGCGACCCGGGCGAGCGCGTCCGGTTCGGAGTGGAGGCGCCGGAGCACCCCGGCGCCACCCTCCGCAGCCTCCACCAGGAGGAACCGGCCCCGGTCGTCGGGGTCGGGCAGGGCCTCACTCGTGAGCTCGGAGTCCTCCAGCTGGAAGACCGCCTCGATCCCGCGTTCCAGCGCGTACCTCAGGGTGGTGCTCTGGTGCTCCGAGAGCCGCTCGGGCCAGCGCGCGACGGCGAGGTTGCGGCGGTCGATGACGAACGGGATGACTCGCGCCTTGCGGTTCACGGAGTCGGCGGCGGGGGTCTCGTCGTCCGACTCGAGCTCACTCGCCTTCTGGTCCGAGAGCCAGGAGCCCTTGGTGGTGTCGAGCCAGAACCCCTTCGCCGAGCCCTCGGCCCGCTTGCGCGGGCCGAGGTTCGTCACGCGAATCTCGGCGGCGTCGCCGAAGCGGAGGTCGAGGAGGGTCCGGCCGGCCCGGGTCGCCGTCGCGTCGAGGTAGCCAGGGGAGGTGCCGTGCGGGAGGAAGCGGTAGGACGTGGTCAGCTCGAACCCGGCTCGCTGCCGTTCCTCCTCGTCGGCGCTGATCCGGTCGCGGCGGCGCGTGACGACTGTCGTCATCGGCAGGAGGTTGCGCAGCGCCTCGGCGAGCTCGACACCGCACATCTCACACACGTCGACACCGGCGGCACGGTCGTGGTGGTACCCGCACGACTCGCACAGCCTCGCCTCGGTGAGGGCAAGCGTGGCCCCGGCCGCCTCGTCGACGGCGTCGGTCCGCGGCAGGTTGACGCGATAGACCTGGTAGCGGGCACCCTCGTGGTAGACGAGTGCCTGCGGGCCGAACTCGCGCAGTGCGAGGAACCGGGGGCGCTGCAGCCACGTCGCTCCGGCTGCCTTCTGACCCGGAACGTAGGCGGCGAGAGGCAGCCTCGGGAAGGAGTAGCCGGGCAGGAACCCCTCGGAGGCGAAGTATCGGTAGGGGTAGAAGTCGCCGCCGCCCTGCCCGTCGGAGTCGTTCAGGAGCAGGTCACGCTGCCGCAGAGCGTCTCGGCTCCGGGCCTCGGCGCTCTGGCGTTCCTTCTTCGCCAGGGCGGCGTCCCGCGTGAGTGCCTGAGCTGCCTCGGCCTCAGTGAGGGCGGTCCGGTAGAGCTGACGCCACCTGAGGCAGGCCGCAGCGAACGCTGCCGGGGCGTCGCGCATGACCTCGTCGACCCAGTCCGGGGTCCACCAGGGAGCCTCGGCCAGCTCCTCGGCCATCGGGTCCAGCACCGCTCGGGCGGCGGATCCAGCGCGCTCGGCCAGGCCGGGGTCGGCGAACTCAGCGACGATCCCGGGACGGACGGGGCACTCGGCCTGCGAGAGGTCGAGCACCGCAGCCATCGAGCTGCCGAGGGCAACAGAGGTGCTGGCGAGCCAGATCGCGTGAACGTGCGAGCGGATGAGGTCCTCGTTGGCGAGGTCGAGTCGTGGAGGCAGCACCCTCCCGGAGACCATCTGGTCGCTGCGGGCGAAGTAGTAGGAGTCGTGGGCGTTACCGCTTGCGCAGTAGGTCACGACGAGGGCGGGCTGACCCGACCGCCCGGCGCGCCCGGATCGTTGGGCGTAGTTCGCGGGTGTGGGTGGCACGTTGCGCATGGCGACCGCGTTGAGGGAGGCGATATCGACCCCGAGCTCCATCGTCGGAGAGCAGTAGAGCAGCTTCAGGTCCCCGGAGCGGAAGGCGTGCTCGCGCTTCTCCCGCTCGGCTGCGGGGACCTGCGCGGTGTGCTCGCGGGCGACCAGGCCCGACAGCTGCTTCCCGGCGTCGCGGTACAGGTCCCGGAAGAACGGCACCACACGCGGTGCAGTCTCGTTCGCCAGGGTTCGCCTGACGGGGTCGGGTGCCCCGTGCTCGCCCGCGCCAGGGAAGAGCCTGATCTGGTGGGCTTTGAGCCGGTAGCCGTCGACCTGTCCCTCGCGAGCCGGCGTCAGGAACGCGTTCTCAGCGAGCAGGGGAACGAGGGAGGCGAGGACGTCGTTCACGTCGTCGGTGCTGAGCTTCCCGTGGCCGGGGAACTCTCGGGACAGCCACCTCCCGTAGGCGGTTCGAGAGTTCGCGGTGAGGACGTTGCGCGCGGTGCCCCGGGGCTGGGAGCCCAACGTGAGGAGACCGGTGTACGGCACCTGCTCGTTGTCTTCGACCGCCCAGACACCCGTGAGGTGCTCGCGACTCAGCGTCTTGAGTCGGTCGACGTGTTCGGCGGTGAAGAGGTCGGTGTCGATCGCGAGGGTGCGCCGCATCTCGTCGAAGAGCACGCGCACGATCTCGTACCGCAGCTCGGGGCTTGCAGCGCGGAGCAGCGGGTGGGCGTCCTGCCAGCGGTCCTCTGCCTCGGTGAAGCGCTGCGCCGTCGGGTACCGCACGAGGATGAGTCCCGTCTGCTCCAGGTCGGGAAGAGTCACGCGCCAGCCGCGCCTGAGGTCGAGAAGGGCGCGGTACGCGATCACCTGCCGCAGTGCGCGTCGTGCCGGGTCGAGGTCGAACGCTCCCGGCTGCTGGGCGAAGGCTGCGGGTGCGAGCCCCAGGACCGGTGGCAGCGAGGTGGCGAACTCGAGCGGGTCGAGCCCTTGCTCACCGCTGGCGAGGCTGGCCGCGTAGATGGCGGCGCGGAGCTGACCCACGAGGGTGAAGTCGTTGACGTGGCCGGCCTGGAGGCTCGCGTCCTGCCGGTTGTCGACGAACGTCAGGAGCTTGCGGACCTCCTTGGGGAGATCTGGGACGGCGTCGAGCGAGCGGACGATGCTTGTGGAGAGCACGGTCAGGGCGCTCGATCGTCCCTCCTGATCGAGCGCCGCGACTTTGGTGAGCTCGGAGGTGCGCGGCTGGTTGTAGGTGACCCCGCAGCGCAGGCAGAACAGCAGCGCGCCGGGGATCCAGGCCGCGCGGAGATCCCGGGGTTCCGCGTCCGACTCGCTGAGCTTCTCGCCCTGCGGTCCCACCACGACCGCGAGCGGCACGCGCTTGCGGCGGGACTGGATCACCTTGGTCCCGGAGGGCGTCTCCTCGAGCCAGGACGCTGGCAGGCGGTCCAGCGGGTCGGCCGGCCACGGATCGGAGGAGTCGACGAAGAGGTATCCGGCACCGCCGTCGTTGATCTGGAGCGAGGTGCGCACGACGAACGCGCCCTGGCGCTCGTCGTAGCGGGCCATGAGGTACTCCTGGCCGCACTCGCGGCAGAACGCGAGCGGGTAGAGGCGGCGTTCGGGGTCCGGGACGACTACTTGGTACTCGTCGCGGATCTCGCGGCGATCCTCCGGCTCGGCGGTGACGTAGACCGAGGCACCCTTGGAGATGAACTGGTGCAGCCGGAAGGCGAAGAGCTGACGGTTGGTCGGACCCTTCGTCCGGGACCCGGCCAGGAGGGTCTGCCGGATGGCAGAGCGGGCACGGGCAGGCCCCGTTCCGGTCAGTGCCGCCAGGAGGGCGCCGGCCTTCTCGATCGTGGTCGGCGTGCTGCGGATCAGGGTGCCGGTGCCCGGTTCGGTGGTCAGCCCGAAGACGTCCTCGATCCACGAGGCGAGCGGGTCGGTGCGGAGCGCGTCGTACCCGGCCTGCAGGGAAGGATCGACTGACTCGGCTTCGCCGCGACTTCGAACCGCCTGGCGCAGCGCCTGCGTGCTGGGGGCGCGGTCGGTCGTTGCCCGCACGAGGGTCTCGGTGATGACGTGCTCGGGAGCGACCTGCGCGCCGAAGATCCGGGATGCGACCTGGGCGACCTCCGCGCGCTGCTCGGCCACGGTGTCCGCCGTCGACATGGTGGCGGAGGTGCCGATGCACTGCAGGCCCGCACCGGCACCCGTGGCCTCGCGGACGCGCCGAACGAGCATCGAGACGTCGGCGCCCTGACGGCCCCGATAGGTGTGCAGCTCGTCGAGGACCAGGAAGCGCAGGCCCTGCGCCGCACCGAGCAGTCGCTGTCGCTCGCGTGGGCGGGTGAGGACGAGGTCGAGCATGACGTAGTTGGTGAGCAGGATGTCCGGCGGATCGGCGAGGATCGCGGCCCTCTCATCCTCCGATTCCTGGCCGGTGTACCGCGCGTACGTCACCGGTTCGTTCCCGTCGCCGAAGCCCTCTGTGAGGAACTTCGCGAGCTCTTCCCGCTGGCTGTTCGCGAGCGCGTTCATCGGGTAGACGACGATCGCCCTGACACCCCCACGGGTTCCCTGCCGTAGCACGTGGTCGACGATCGGCACGATGTAAGCGAGCGACTTTCCCGAGCCCGTCCCGGTCGTCAAGGCGTATGAGCGACCGGTACGAGCCGCCTCGATTGCGTCGCGCTGATGCCTGTGGAAGGCGAGAGGGGTGGGAGTTTCGTCTCCCTTGCCCAGCCGGAAGATGTCCGCGGCGAGCGGATGAAGCAGGCCCTCGGCCACCAGATCGTCGACGGTCCCCCCGGGGGCGAACGACGGGTTCAGGGACAACCACGGATCGGGCCACTGCGAGCCGGCGTTCGACCGCGTCCGCACCGCCGCGCGGATCCGTTCGTCACGGATGTCGACGAACCCCTCGGTGAAGCTCCGGTAGTCCTCGATCAGTCGGCGATGGACGGCGAAGGCATCCATCACGCCGTGCCCCACTGGCCGGACGTCCACGGCGACGTTGACGGGGCGGGCACGCGAACTCCTGATCAGCCAAGAGGAGGCCTTGAACACAAGGCCATGAACACTTGGCTGACACTATCGCGGACCAGCGACAGCGTGCTGGGATGCCGCAGGTCCCGCCGCTCGATGCGCGTCTCGCGCAGAGACTCGGCCTCCGGCTCCGGATGGCTCGTGAGGACGCCGGAATGACGCAGGAGCAGGTCGCTCACGCAGCCGGTATCAGCCGGAACCACCTCCAGGTCATCGAGAGCGGTCTGTCGGACCGCGCGTCACGCAAGCCGTTCAACCCGCACCTGTCGGTCCTGCTGAACCTGTGCAACGCCGTCGGTATCCCGCTCGCGGACGTCGTCGTCGAGGTCTTCCCGCCGGCATCGGGCGCGGTTCTCGAGTACACCGAACCGAACGAGCACCGCTCGGACGAGAAGGCCTGAGCCGCGGCGGGCGTGCGTCTCAAGACCGACCTCGAGCGCACCTCGACGACGTGCTCGACGGCGCTCGATCGGCGTCGAGCACCATCGAGACGGCAGCGTCATCCGCTCAGTCGGGGAGCGGCACCGGCGTCGCCCCGGACGAGGGCCAAGCAGCAGAACTGGTCCTCCTAGCCAGATACCTGGCTAGACTACGGCCATGGCGACCTACAACATGCTCGAGGCGCGCGATCAGCTCTCGCGCCTCGTCGCGGCGGCGGAGGCCGGCGAAGACGTCACGATCGCGCGACGCGGGGTCCCGGTGGTTCGCGTGGTCCCCCTCGGACGAGCTGCGGACGACGCGGGGGAGCGACTCGTCGACTGGCTCGAGCGCAACCCGCTTCCGGCAGGGGCCGGCCGGTCCTCCGAGGAGATCGAGGCCGCGATTCGCGCGGAGCGAGAGGCCTGGGAGTGATCTACCTCGACTCCTGTCTCGTCATCTACGCGGCGGAGGACCGAGGTGACCGAGGCGAGACTGCGCGCCGAGCCATCCGGTCGGCCGACGGGCCGGCCATCAGTCCGCTGGTGATGCTGGAGTGTCTGGTCGGCCCGCTGCGATCCGGCGACTTCGCGCTGCGGGGGAGGTATGAGCACATGTTCGGCGAGCTCAGCGTCGTCGACCTGGAGCAGTCGGCGTTCGTGCGCGCCGCCGAGCTCCGCGCGCTGCACGGCGTTCGGACGCCCGACGCTCTCCATCTTGCTGCCGCCCAGCTCTCGGGCTGCCGTGAGTTCTGGACGAACGACGAGCGCCTCGCTCGCGCCTCGAACGGCTTCGCCCGCAACGTGCTGCGCTGAGAAGCAGCGGGTAGGCCACTCGCCCGGCGCAGGTCGCGTCCGTCTCGCCCGTCGAGTCAGTCGTCCTCGTCGCCCTCGATCCAGTCGAGCAGGTCGTCGCGCCGCTGCACGATCGCGAGCCGTCGCTCGCTGGTGAGCAGGTCGGGATCGCCGAGCGCGGCGTCGTAGGACCAGTACGTGCGGTCCTCGACCCCGAGCGCCCGGAGCATCGGGGTCGCGCGCTGGACGGGGACGGCCGTCAGGCCGAACGCCTCGGCGAGCAGTCCCGTCTCGCCGTACGCGACCTCGCGGTTCACCTTGGCGGCGATCCAGAGCACGGCGGCCGCCGTCGTGTCGTCCTTGCTCCGGCGGCGGAAGATCGCGGGGTCGCCGACGGCGACGCGCGCCAGGACCCGGCGGGCCGCGGTGCGCAGCTCCTCGCCGTAGAGGCTCGCTGCCGCTGGTGCGAGGAGCGCGTCGATGCGCCGGAGGCGGTCGTGGATGTCGGCCGGCACGCCGTCGAGCACGAGCTGTTCCGAGAGCGGCAGCCGTTCGATGTCGAGTGTGTCGAGGGCCTCGCGGCCGCCGACGTCGTTCGCGAGTCGACGCAGCAGCCACGTCGGGGTGTCGAGCTCGGCCGGGTCCTCGATGCCGAGCTGCGCTAGCATCGCGGCGCCCTCCGGCCCCAGCTGCGCCGCGAGCTGGGCGAGGAAGGTCGCCTGGTCCGGTGGCTCGCCGTCGGGCCCTGCGGGCGGAATCGCGCCCAGGCGTTCGAGCAGCGCCATCGGACCCTGGTGGCGCGGGGACCGAATGATCGTGCGGTACTCGGGCTCGAGCTGATCGAGTGCGGCGAGCGTCTCGCGGGTCCGCTCCGCGGGCACGCCCCGCTGCTCGTGCGCGAACCGGACGAACCCGCGGTGCACCGTAGGGACCTGGTCGAGGTAGGCCACGTCGGCGACGACCTTCCGCGGCACCCAGTCCAGCAGCAAGATCTCGGTGGTCACCGGGCTGACCCGCAGCGGGTCGCCCGTGCCCTGCGAGGAGCCGAACGACATGAGCATGTCGACGATCGACCGGGCGTCCGAGCCCGGCGAACCGTCGAGCCCACGCGCGTGCGGCGAGGCGAAGAACTGCGTGCGGTAGCGCTCGAGGATCGCCTGCGTCGGCTCCTCCCACTGCGGCGCCGACCCGCCCTCGGGCAGCAGCCGTGCCATCCACTCGGTGAACGGGCGCAGGGCGGGCCACTCGTCGTCCTCGACCGGCGGGAACGTTGCTCGCCCGGCCGCCACCGCCTCCTCGATCCGCGCTCGCGCATCGGCGAGGCTGAGCGGCTCGACCGTCTGGCCCTCAACCGCGTTCTCGTGGTGGATCTCGATGACGTCCTCGAGCGAGCTCGCGATCGCGAATGCGGTCTTGACGATCGTTCCGAGGTTCGTGTCGATGTACACGACGAGCGTGAGCGCCCGGCGCGTCGGCAGCTCGATCTCGAGCACGACGTCGTCGCCGTCGCCGAGCACGTCCGCGAAGAGCGCGGCGCGCACCGGTCGGATGCGCTCGGCGCGCAGCAGCCAGCCCGGCAGCGCATGCCGCCGTTGCGCGACCTCGCGGCGGAGCTGCGTGCGCAGGTCGGGGTCGGGGAGCATCTCGGCGAGCACCAGGAGCACGGCGTCGGTCTGGCGCAGGGCGGTCCCACGCAGGGCCGTGACGATGTCGTCCAGCGTCGGGCCGTCGGCGTCCTGCTCGCGGGCCATCGGGTCGACGTCCGGTTCGAGGCTCGCCACCATCGTGCTGACGAGCTCGAGCAGGGCCATCGGGTGGGGCTCCTGCAGCGCGCCGTCGATGCTCGCGAGCAGCTCGGGCAGGTCGGGCGGGTCGATCTCCTGGCTCGGGAGGTCAGCGGGCTCGGGGGGCGGCGGTGCGGACGCCGGCGTGACGTGCGCCCGACGGCGTGCCTCGCCCTGGGCACGTGCGTGGCGGTCTCCGCGGCGTCGGTCTCGGGTCACGGCACCACGGTAGAGGTCGCCGTCCGTCCAGATGCTGAGCGAGGGCGGCCTGTGGACGGCCGACCTGCGGCGCGCCGCGGCACGCCGCGCCGGGGAAACCTACGGTTCCGTAGCCTCGAGCCGGTTCCCCGTGTACGGTTCGGGACAGGTGCCCATGCGCCTCCGCCCGCTGTACGCCCGCACGACACGTCCCTGCCGCTACGGCGATCGGAGCCCCCCTTGGAGCACACCTCGACCCGCCCGCGCGAGCGTCAGCTCAGCCTGTTCACCGAGCTGAGCAAGGCGGTGCAGGGCACCGGACTCATGCGTCGCCGGTACGGCCACTACTGGGCCCGCCTCGTCGGGTCGGTCGTCGCGGTCCTCGTGGCGGTGGCCGCGGTGGTGTGGGTGGGTGACTCGTGGTGGCAGCTGCTGCTGGCGGCAGGCATCGGGGTGCTGATGACGCAGATCGCGTTCCTCGGGCACGACGCCGCGCACCGCCAGATCTTCGCCTCCGGCCGGTGGAACGACTGGACCAGCCTCGTCCTCGCCAACCTCCTCGTGGGGCTGAGCTACGGCTGGTGGCAGGGCAAGCACACCAAGCACCACGCCAACCCGAACAAGCGCGGCGTGGACCCGGACATCGACCTCCCGGTCATCACGTTCACCTCCGCGCAGGCCGACGAGCGGCGCAACCGCTTCACCGCGTGGTTCATGAAGCGCCAGGGTTGGTTCTTCTTCCCCCTGCTGCTCATCGAGGGCCTGGACCTGCACGTCACCAGCACCCGTCGGGTGTTGTCCCGCGAGCCCGTCAAGCGCCGCGGGATCGAGATCACCTTCCTCGCGATCCGGCTGCTGGCGCCGCTCGCACTCGTCTTCCTGGTGATGTCGCCGCTGAAGGCGGTGGCGTTCCTCGCCGTCGAGCTCGCGGTGTTCGGCTTCTACATGGGCGCGTCGTTCGCGCCGAACCACAAGGGCATGCCGATCGTGCCGCCGGACGTCTCGATCGACTTCCTCAGCCGTCAGGTGCTGATGAGCCGCAACGTCACGGGCGGTCGCCTGATGGACGTCGCGATGGGTGGGCTCAACCTGCAGGTGGAGCACCACCTCTTCCCGAGCATGCCGAGCCCGAATCTGCGCAAGGTCGCGCCGACGGTGCGCGAGTACTGCGCGAAGCACGGGGTGACGTACACCGAGATGTCGCTGCTGCGCTCCTACGGCGTGGTCATCCGGCACCTCAATGAGGTCGGCCTCGGCGTTCGCGACACCTGGACCTGCCCGCTGGTGGCGCAGTACCGCTGAGTGCCCGCCTGGGGGTTGGGTGATGTAGCCTTACATCATGCTGCGCACCCAGATCTCGCTCACCGCAGAGGACCGGCGCATCCTCGACGAAGAGGCCGCACGGACCGGTCGATCCGTCTCCGCGTTGATTCGCGAGGCCGTGACGCTGGCATACGCCGGAAAGCGGGACATCCAGGAGGACGTCCGAGCGATTGACGACGCGGTCGGTGCGTGGAAGGACCGCGACGTCGACGGTGAGTCCTACGTCGAGGCGCTCCGCTCGGGTGGTCGTCTCCGCGACCTCGGCGCACAGTGAGCGTGCTCGTCGACACATCCGTGCTCATCGACGTGCTGCGGGGAGAGGCCGCCGCCGCGGCCGTGCTGCGGGACGCCCGGGTGGCGGGCCCGCTTCACGCGAGCGAGGTGACGCGGCTCGAGGTGCTTGCGGGCATGCGAGCGGGGGAGGAGGGGGCCACCCGAGCCCTTCTCGGTGTCCTCACCTGGCACGCGCTGAACGAGCAGGTCGCCGAGACCGCTGGCGAGCTCGGTCGACGATGGCTTCCGGGCAACCGCGGCATCGACTCCGCTGATCTCGCGATAGCTGCCACCGCCATGGTGCTGAACGCCAGGGTGCTGACTCGGAACGTGAAGCACTTTCCGATGTTCGACGGCCTGTCCGCGCCCTACTGACGAACGCGACGAGTCCTGACTTCAGCGGTAGTTGACGAACTGCAGCGCGGCGTCGATGTCGGAGGCCTTGAGCAGCGCGATCACCGTCTGCAGGTCGTCGCGGCTCTTGCTCGAGACGCGCACCTCGTCGCCCGTGATCTGCGTCTTGACGGCCTTGGGCGCCTCGTCGCGGATGAGCTTCGTGATCTTCTTCGCGTTCTCCTGGCTCAGGCCCTCCTTGAGGGTGCCCGCCAGGCGGTACTCCTTGCCGGACTGCTTCGGCTCCTTGTCCTCACCGAAGTCGATCGACTTGAGCGAGACGCCGCGCTTGACGAGCTTGGTCTCGAACACGTCCAGCACCGCGAGCACGCGCTCGGGGGAGTTGGCCACGAGCACGATCGACTCACCGCTCCACGCGATCGACGCGCCCACGCCCTTGAAGTCGTAGCGCTGCGCGATCTCCTTCGCCGCCTGGTTCAGCGCGTTGTCGACCTCCTGCTTGTCGACCTTGCTCACGACGTCGAACGACGAGTCGGCCATGGCGTCCTCCTTGGTGGGCGGGTCGCGTCACGCGACCGTGGGTGGCTGCATCCACGCTAGCGCGCGCCGCCGCCGACGTGACGCCGGGGCGAGGTCCCGGCACGACGCGAAGGCCCGGAACCTCTTCAGGTTCCGGGCCTTCGTGGTGGCAGGTGAGGGATTCGAACCCCCGAAGCATTCCGCGGCTGATTTACAGTCAGCTCCCTTTGGCCGCTCGGGCAACCTGCCGTGTGACGCCGTGCCCCGCAGGGCCGGTCGAGCATACCGTCCCCGGAGCGGTTCCACGAAATCCGGGCGGGCGGTGAACGAGAGGTCAGGCGTCGCCGGCCCGACCCACCGCCTCCGGCGCGGGTACGTGCCGAAGCCGGCGCACGCCGTCGACCGTGATGATCGCGAGCGCGACCCACACCAGGCCGAACCCGATCCACCGCGCCACCGGCATCGGCTCGTGGAACACGAGCACCGCCACGCCCAGCTGCATGATCGGGGCGATGTACTGCAGCGACCCCAGCGTGGCCAGCGGCAGTCGCCGCGCGGCCGACGCGAACAGCAGCAGCGGAACGGCCGTGACCGGCCCCGCCGCCACGAGCAGGAGAGCGAACCAGAACGGCCCCACCACCTCGCCCGGACCGCCGAACGCGCCCGCGCCGGTGGCGGCGAGCACGACGAGGTAGACCAGCGCGAGCGGCGCGAGCACGAGCGTCTCGGTGGTGAGGCCCGGCAGCGCGGGCACCTCGCCGCCCACCCGGTTCTTGATGAGCCCGTACAGCCCGAACGAGAACGCGAGCGCGAGCGCGATCCACGGCACGCGACCGTACCCGACGGCGATCACCACCACCGCGACGCCGGTCAGCCCCAGCGCGACCCACTGGGCCGGTGCGAGGCGCTCGCGCAGCACGAGCACCGCGAGCAGCGCCGTGACGATCGGGTTGATGAAGTACCCCAGCGCCGCGTCGGCCGCGTGCTGCGTGGAGACCGCGTGCACGTACGTGGTCCAGTTCGCCGCGATGAGCACGGCGGCGACGGCGAGCGTGCCCAGCACGCGACGGTTGCGCAGGACGCGGAGCAGCTGGGGCATGGTCCGCGTCACGGCGAGGAGCAGCAGGCAGAACAGGGCGCTCCACAGCACGCGGTGCGCGACGATCTCCAGCGCGCTGGCCGGGGCGAGGGCGACCATGTAGAGCGGCAGGACGCCCCACAGCAGGTAGGCGCCCGCGCCCGCGGCGAGCCCCGTGGCGCCGTCGCCGAACGCGCGGTCGCGGTCGCGGAAGAGGGGCACGCCGACAGCGTACGGACCCGCGCCGACACAGGTATCCGCGTCTCGCGGGGCTGCCCGCCGGGCCGATGAGCTCTCCGGATCACACACGGTTCGCGCAGCGCGAACGGCATCCTGGCGCCGATTTCGCAATGTCTGCCGCGAGCGTGTACCCTCGCATGGCTGCCCCGATAGCTCAGTCGGCAGAGCGTCTCCATGGTAAGGAGAAGGTCAAGGGTTCGATTCCCTTTCGGGGCTCTGATCACCGCACGTGTCACGCGTGCCGGTGATCGAGGCGGGGTAGCTCAGACGGTTAGAGCGCACGACTCATAATCGTGAGGTCGCGGGTTCGATCCCCGCCCCCGCTACCACCAGCGGCCCTCGGGCCGCTTTCGGCGTGCCGTCGACCCGCTGCAGCGACGGTAGGAGTGCCAGACCGCAGCACCGCGCAAGCAAAGGACACGGCCGTGGCCAGCAAGACCTCTGACATCCGCCCGAAGATCACGCTCGCGTGCTCGGTGTGCAAGGAGCGGAACTACATCACGCGCAAGAACCGTCGGAACAACCCCGACCGGCTCGAGCTGAACAAGTACTGCTCGCGCTGCAACGCCTCCACCTCGCACCGCGAGACCCGCTGACCCTGGTGGTCGGCGCCGTCGACGCCTCGCGCGTCGGGAGCGTGTTCACCGGCACGCCGCCTTTCGAGGTGACGCGCCGGGACGTCGTCGCGTTCGCGGACGCGGTCGGGGCCACCTCGTCCGTGCACCGCGACGTCGACGCCGCGCGTGCCGCCGGGTACGCCGACCTCGTCGCGCCGGTGACGTTCGCCGTCGTCGTCGCCCAGGAGGCCGAGTCCGAGTACATCGCGGACCCCGCGTCCGGCATCGACTTCTCGCGCGTCGTGCACGCCGACGAGTCCTTCGCGCACCGCCGCCCGCTCGTCGCGGGGGAGAGCGTCACCACCGCGGTGCACGTCGACGCGGTCACCACCCGTGGCCCGCTGACGCTGGTCACCACCCGCACCGAGCTCACCGATGCCGCCGGCGACGGCGTGGCCACCGTGGTCTCCACCCTCGCCGTGCGCGGGGCGGACGCATGAGCGCGCCGACCTCGCCGTCAGCGCTGACCGACGCCGCAGTCGGCGACGTGCTGTTCACCCGCGAGGTCGAGCTGACCCGCGACCGCCTCGTGCGCTACGCCGGCGCGAGCCGCGACTTCAACGCGATCCACTACAACGACGCCGTCGCCGAGCGGGTCGGCCTCCCCGGGGTCATCGCCCACGGCATGCTCACGATGGGCCTCGCCGGCTCAGCGCTCACGGACTGGCTGCAGGAGTCCGACCCCCGCGGCGTCGCGCGGGTCGCCCGATACTCGACGCGATTCTCCCGACCCATCCAGGTCCCGGCCACCGGGTCGGTGACGCTCACGATCACCGGCACGCTCGGCGCCGTGGACCAGACCGACGCCGACGGCGAGCCCTGCGTCCGCGTCGACCTGCGGGCTGAGGCGGCGGGCGTCACGGTGCTCGCCAAGGCTCAGGCGTTCATCCGAGTCTGAGCCCTGACCGGCCGTCGGCCTGGCGCCGCCAAGGCTCAGCCGGACCTGGGCTCGGTCGGGCGCGGGCTCAGCCCGCCTCGCCGGACGACCGCGACTCAGGCACCGGCCCGAGCGTCGTCCCCGCCCGCGGCCACACCCCGAGCTCGACCGACGCAGGCGGCTCGCCGCGCATCATCGCCACCGCCATCTCGCCCGCCAGCTGCCCCTTGCGCGCCACCGGCTGCTCGACCGAGTCGATGACGTCGGGCGCGAGCCAGGGCAGGTCGACGCCGTCGAACCCCGTCACCGACAGGTCGTGGGGGATCGACAGTCCCAGCTCCCGGGCGGCGAGCACGACGCCCGCGGCGAGGAGGTCGGAGAGGGCGATGATCGCCGTCGGGCGCTCGTTCGGGGGCACGTCGAGGAGCGCCTTCGCCGCCTCGAAACCCTCCTCCACGAGTGAGCCGCACGTCTCGTAGACGGCCGTCGGCCGCACGCCGGCGCGGGCGAGGCCGGTCATCCGGTCGCGGGTGAAGCGGTACGTGGCGGCGTCGGCCGCGGCGTCGAGGCCGTGCCGCGGGCCCCGGCGGCGCTCGCGTCCCCAGGGCAGCGTCACGACGGCGACCCGCGTGTGGCCGAGGGCGAGCACGCGGGCGCCGAGCTCGGCCATGCCCTCCTCGTCGGTCATGGTGACCGAGGCCGCGCCCGGCAGCGCCGACTCCATGAGCACGACCGGTGTACCGCGCCGGGTGAGCGCCTGCAGGATCTCGTCCGCGCCGTCGACGCTGCGCAGGAAGATGGCCGCGTCCATCGCGGCGCGCGTGGCCAGGTCCACGCCCTCGCCGCCGTTGTTGACGCGGATGAGGAGCATGCCGAGGTCGTGCGCGCCGAGGGTGTCGGCGATGCCGTCGAGGGTGCGGATCGCGACGGGATCGCGGAAGTGGGCCGCGAGCTCGCCGCCGGTGATGACGCCGACCACGCCGCTGGTCCCGCGCCGCAGCGACCGTGCGAGGGGGTCCGGGCCGGAGTACCCGAGCTCGGCTGCTGCGGTCAGCACGCGCTCGCGGGTGGCCGCGGACACGGGCCCGGAGCCGGAGAACGTCAGGGACACGGTCGACGGCGACACGCCGGCCAGGCGTGCGACGTCGGCTAGCGTGGCGCGGGACACAGGACCTCCTTCGTGGTCGGGGTCGCGTGGACCCCGATCGATGCCCCAGACTAGACCCATGCCTCGAATCGATTCGACCCTTGGCGTGCCCGGGCGGCCGCGCGTCGTCGCTGCCTCCTGGTCGGTCGTGGCCGTGTTCGCGCTCTCCGGCTTCATGTTCGCCTCGTGGGTGTCGCGCATTCCCGCGGTCCGCGACGACCTGAGTCTGAGCCCCGCGACGATCGGGCTGATCCTGCTCGTCGGGTCGATCGGGTCGGTGGGCGCACTGCCCCTCACGGGCGCCGTGGTGACCCGGCTCGGGACGCGACGCACCGTCGTGGTTGCGGCCACGATCGCCGCGATCGGGTACGTCCTCGTGGTCGGGGGCTTCCTGCTCGGCAGCGTCCCGGCGATGGCGGTCGCGATGGCGATCGCCAACGTGGGCGTCGCGGGGTGGGACGTCGCGATGAACATCGAGGGCGCGATGGTCGAGCAGGGCCTCGGCCGCGCGATCATGCCCGTCTACCACGCCGGGTTCTCCGGCGGCACCGTGCTGGGTGCCGCGATCGGTGCGCTCATGGCGCGCCTCGACGTCCCGCTCCAGGTGCACCTGCCGGTGGCGATGGGACTGGCGCTGCTCGCCGTCGTGGTCTCCGTGCGGTGGTTCCTGCCCGAGGAGGGCGGGACGCCGCACGCGGCGACCACGCCCGAGGGTGGGGGAGTCGGCGCCGACGCCGTCGGTGGCCACGGCGGCACCGGCGAGGAGAAGGTGAGCGCCCGCGCGACCTTCGCCGCGTGGCTCGAGCCGCGCACGCTGCTCATCGGCCTCGTGGTGCTCTCGGCCGCACTCACCGAGGGCGCCGCGAACGACTGGCTGAGCCTCGCCTCGATCGAGTCGTTCGACCTCACCAACTCCGACGCCGCGCTCATGCTCACGGTGTTCCTCGTCGCGATGACGGTGATGCGGTTCATCGGCACGCGGCTGCTCGACGTCTTCGGCCGCGTGTTGGTCCTGCGGTTCTGCATCGCGTCGGCGCTCGCGGGGCTGCTGCTGTTCGGGCTCGCGCCCTCGGTGCCGCTCGGCATCGTCGGCATCGTGCTGTGGGGCCTCGGCGCCGCGCTCGGGTTCCCGGTCGGCATGTCGGCCGCCTCCGACGACCCGAAGCACGCGGCCGCTCGCGTCTCGGTGGTCTCGACCATCGGCTACACGGCGTTCCTCGCCGGCCCGCCGCTGCTCGGCCTGCTGGCCGAGCACGTCGGCTACGCGAACGCGCTGCTCGCGATCACCGTGCCGCTGCTCATCAGCCTCTTCCTCACCGGCGCGACGCGTCCGCTGCCGGGGTCGGTCGGGGCGGTCGTCGACCCGGCGGACGCCGATCGGGAGCCGTAGGCTCGAGCGCATGACGACCCTCGCTGAGCTCACCACGCTGCGCGTCGGCGGCGAGGTCGCCTCCCTCGTCACCGCCGAGACCGAGGCCGAGCTCGTCGACGCCGTGCGCACGGCCGACGAGGCCGGCACCCCGGTGCTGGTGCTCGGCGGAGGGTCGAACGTGCTCGCCTCCGACGACCCCTTCCCGGGCGTGGTGGTCCGCGACGGGCGGCGTGGCATCCAGATCCGCGAGTCCTCCGCGTGCGGCGGCGCCGACGTCGTGATCCCGGCGGGGGAGGTCTGGGACGACGTCGTGGTGCGCGCCGTGGCCGAGGGGTGGTCCGGCGTCGAGGCGCTCTCGGGCATCCCGGGCAGCGTCGGCGCCACGCCCGTGCAGAACGTCGGCGCGTACGGCCAGGAGGTCGGCGACACGCTCGCGTTCGTCCGGACCTGGGACCGCGGCGCGGGAGCGATCCGCACGTTCGCGCGCGCCCAGCTCGAGCTCGGCTACCGCACCTCGATCCTCAAGCGCACCTTCACGGTGCCCGACGACTCCGGCCGGACCTGGGGCCCGACGCCGCGGTACGTGGTCCTCGAGGTCGGCCTGCAGCTTCCGCTCGCCGACCGCTCCCAACCCGTGAGGTACGCCGAGCTCGCGCGGACCCTCGACGTGCCGGTCGGCACCCGCGTCGCCTCGAGCGAGGTCCGCGAGGCCGTGCTCGGCCTGCGCCGCGGCAAGGGGATGGTCCTCGACGCGGCCGACCACGACACCTGGAGCGCCGGCTCGTTCTTCACCAATCCCGTGCTCGACGCCGGCGCCTCGGCCGCGCTTCCGGCCGACGCCCCGCGGTTCCCCATCGGGGACACCGGGCTGGTCAAGAGCTCCGCCGCGTGGCTCATCAGCCACGCGGGCTTCGAACGCGGGCACGGGCTGCCGGGGCCGGCAGCGGTGTCGACCAAGCACTCGCTCGCGCTCACCAACCGCGGGGGAGCGCGCGCCGCCGACATCGTCGCGCTCGCTCGTGAGGTGCGCGACGGCGTGGCGCGCACCTTCGGCGTCGTGCTGGAGCCGGAGCCGGTGCTCGTCGGCCTCACGCTCTGACGCCGCGCGCGCCTGGTCCTGGACCACCCCGTCCTGGATCGCCTCGTCTCGCCGTGCCCGGCGCCGGCCGCCTCGCCGGTCGCACGACCGGCCACGCGACCGGGCCCCGGGTCGCGCTTCCGACCTTGCCCGTGACCTGGGCGGGGTGGTGCCGCGTGTGGGGTGGACGTGGCGACGGCGGTGTCGACGTGGGGCGCGCCGAGCGGAAACCCCACCCGGAAGCACTCCGCCCCGACGACCTGCGCATAGATCAGATATATAGAGCAGTGATACACTGAGGGGTGTCCGACGCTCTCGACGACCTCGCCGCGACCCTCGTCGTCTCCGCCAGCCGGTTCGGCCGCACCGCCTCCCGCGCCACGGGGACCCACCGGTCCCTCGTCGCGCACCGCGTGCTCGGGAACCTGCACAACGAGGGGCCGCTCCGCATCGGCGAGCTGACGCACCTCGAGGGGATCACCCAGCCCGCGATGACCTCGGCCGTGAACCGGCTCGAGGCGGAGGGGCTGGTCGCCCGGACGGCGGACCCCGAGGACGCGCGTGCCAGCGTCGTCGTGCTTACGGACGCAGGCCGTGCGGAGGTGGCGGACTTCCGCCTCCGCGCGGCCGCCCACGTGCGCCCGCTGCTCGACGCGCTCGGGCCTGACGACGTCGACGTCCTGCGTCGCGCCGGAGCGCTGTTCCGGGACATGACCGACGCCATGGTCCCGGGTGTCGCGCACGCCCGCGCACCGGTGGCCGGTGCGGCCCCGCGCGGCTAACGGCCGCCCGACGGCGAGCCTCGCCCACACCTAAGCGGCACCACGTCCGACGGCGAGCCTCAGCCCGCCCGACGGCGAGCACTCTCAGCACCATCAGCAACTCAGGAGGACCCGTGACCCGGCTCGACCCGCCCCTGACCACCGCGGACGAGACGACCAGTGCGCCGCCCGCTGCTCCCCGGACCCGCGAGTCGGCGTCGTCCGCCGCGACGCCGGCCGCGGCGACGCGAGCGCCGTCGATCCTGCACCAGCCCGCCGCCGTGTGGGCGATCGCCTTCGCGTGCGCCGTGTCCTTCATGGGCATCGGCCTCGTCGACCCGATCCTCCCGGCGATCAGCTCCGAGCTGGGCGCGACACCGTCGCAGACGATGCTGCTGTTCACCAGCTACCTGCTCATCACCGCCGTCGCGATGTTCTTCACGGGCTTCGTCTCGAGCCGGCTCGGCGTGCGCCGCACGCTGCTGGTCGGGCTAGCGCTCGTCGTCGTGTTCGCCACCCTGGCCGGCGCGTCCGGCTCGGTCGAGGCGATCATCGGCTTCCGCGGTGGCTGGGGCCTGGGGAACGCCCTGTTCATCTCGACGGCGCTCGCGGCGATCGTCGGTGCCGCCTCCGGTGGCAGCGGCCAGGCGGTCATCCTCTACGAGGCCGCGCTCGGCGTCGGCATGGCGGTGGGACCGCTGCTCGGCGGGGCGCTCGGCGAGGTGAGCTGGCGCGCGCCGTTCTTCGGCACCGCGAGCCTCATGGCGATCGCGTTCATCGCGATCGTCGCGATGCTGCGCGACACGCCCCGGCCCGCGCACGTCGGCCTCGGCGCCGGGATCGCCGCACTGCGCCACCCCGCGCTGCGCACGCTGGCGGTGACGGCGGTGTTCTACAACTACGCGTTCTTCACGCTGCTGGCCTACTCGCCCTACCCGGTCGAGGCCGCGGGCGCGGACCAGGGCCTCGCGATCGGTGCGCACGAGCTCGGCCTGGTGTTCTTCGGCTGGGGGCTGGCGCTCGCCGTCGCCTCGGTGTTCGTCGCGCCGGTGCTCACCCGGCGGTTCGGGCTGCGCCCGGTGCTGTTCGCGATGCTGGGGCTGCTCGGCGTCACGATGGCGGTCATGGCGGTGGCGGTGACGTCGTTCGCGGCGCTGGTGACGGCCGTCGTCGTCGCCGGTCTGTTCCTCGGCTTGCTCAACACCGCCTTGACCGAGACCGTCATGGAGGCGACCGATCTGCCGCGCAGCGTCGCCTCCTCGACCTACTCGGGGGTGCGCTTCCTCGGCGGGGCGATCGCCCCCGCCGTCGCCGGCTCGATCGCGACCGCCTTCGGCGCCGGCGCGCCGTACTGGTTCGCGGTCGGTGCGCTCGTGGTGGCCGTGCTGGTGCTCGTGATCGGCGGCCGGACCCTGGCGGGCATCGGGCGTCCGCACGCCGACGCGCAGGACGAGGCCGCCGCGATCACCGCGGGCGACGAGGCCTGAGCCCGATCGCAGGCCCGGTCGCCGTGACGCCACAGCGACTCGCCGTGACGCCACAGCGACTCGGCCGGCCCTCCGCGCGGGACGCGTGTCTCTGACCTGCGCCGACGCGTGCGGCGGTCGTCCGAGCAGGCTCGGGAGTCGCTCTCGCGTCACGGCGAGTCGCTCTCCCGTCACGGAGAGAGGCGCGCGCCGAGTTCACGCCGGGGCCGCGGCCTCCCACGCGGCGACCTCGGCGAGCCACGCGGTCCGGTCCCGCTCGGGCGCGAGGCTCGAGCCGATCGCGTCCCGGGCGAGGGCGGCGAGCTCGCCGTCGGACAGGCCGTGCACCCGCCGGGCCGCCTCGTACTGCGCGACGAGCCGCGAGCCGAACAGCAGCGGGTCGTCGGCACCGAGCGCCACCGGAACCCCCGCGTCGACCAGCGCGCGCAGCGGCACGTGCCGCGCCTCGTGGAACACGCCGAGCGAGACGTTCGACGCCGGGCACACCTCGCACGCGATGCCGGCCGCTGCGAGCTCGTCCAGCAGCGCGGGGTCCTCGGCGGCGCGCACGCCGTGTCCGAGACGCCGCGGGCGCAGGTGCGTGACGACGTCGCGCACGTGCTCCGGGCCGAGCAGCTCACCGCCGTGCGGCACGCTCGCGAGACCCGCCCGCGCGGCGATCGCGAAGGCGGGCGCGAACTCCGCGGTGACGCCGCGGCGCTCGTCGTTGGACAGCCCGAACCCCACCACCTCGCCCGGCCCGTCGCCCGCGTGCCGCGCCGCGAGCCGCGCCAACGTGCGTGCCTCGAGCGGGTGGCGCAGGCGCGAGGAGGCGACGACGATCCCCACCGACACGCCCGTCGCGGCCTGGGCGCGGCGCGCCTCGTCGAGCACGATCTCCAGCGCGGGCGTCAGGCCGCCGACGTGGGGCGCGTAGGAGGTCGGGTCGACCTGCAGCTCCAGGCGCCGTGAACCCTCGGCGGCGTCGTCCTCGACCGCCTCGCGCAGCACCCGGCGCATCGCCTGCTCGCTGTGTACGACCCCGCGCGCGGCGTCGTACAGGCGCTGGAACCGGAACCAGCCGCGGACGTCGGCCGGCACGTCCGGCACGCCGTCCAGCAGCGCGGCCGGCAGGCGCACGCCCGCCGCCTCGGCGAGCTCCACGAGCGTCGCGAGCCGCATCGACCCCGTGAAGTGCAGGTGCAGGTGCGCCTTGGGAAGCGTCGTGAGGTCGCGCATCGTCCCGAGTCTAGGGACGCCGGCCGCGGCGCCCGGTGGGCTCAGCGCGCCTCACCGAGCAGCGCCGCGATCCGTCCGACGCCCTCGGCGAGCGCGTCGTCGCCGAGCGCGTAGGACAGCCGCAGGTAGCCGCTCGGACCGAACGCCTCACCGGGCACGACGGCGACCTCCGCCTCCGTGAGGATCAGCTCGGCCAGCGCGGCGGACGTCGTGGGCACCACGCCGCGGATCTCCCGACCCAGCACCCCCTCGACCGAGGGGTAGACGTAGAAGGCGCCCTTCGGCGTCGGGCACGACACGCCGTCGATCGCGTCCAGGGCCGCCACGATGGCCCGTCGCCGACGGTCGAAGGCCTGGCGCATCTGCGCGACGGCGTCCAGCCCGCCGGTGAGCGCGGCGATCGCCGCGCGCTGCGCCACGTTGTTGACGTTCGAGGTCAGGTGCGACTGCAGGTTGGTCGCGGCGCGGATGACGTCGGCCGGGCCCTGCATCCAGCCGACCCGCCAGCCCGTCATCGCGTACGTCTTGGCGACGCCGTTGAGCACGATGGTGGTGTCGGCGAGCTCGGGCACGACGCCGAGCACGGGCGTGAACACCGCGTCGTCGTAGACGAGGTGCTGGTAGATCTCGTCGGTGATGACCCAGACGCCGTGCTCGAGCGCCCACCGCCCGATGGCCTCGACCTGAGCCGCGTCGTACACCGCGCCGGTGGGGTTCGACGGCGAGCACAGCAGCAGCGCCTTCGTCGCCGGGGTGCGGGCCGCCTCGAGCTGGTCGACCGTCACGAGGTAGCCCGCGTCGGCACCGGCGAAGACCTCGACCGGGACGCCGCCCGCGAGCCGGATGGCCTCGGGGTAGGTGGTCCAGTACGGCGCGGGCAGCAGCACCTCGTCGCCCGGGTCGACCACGGCCGCGAACGCCTGGTAGACGGCCTGCTTCCCGCCGTTCGTCACCAGCACGCTCGACGGCGAGACCTCGTACCCGCTGTCGCGCAGCGTCGCGGCCGCGATCGCCTCACGCAGCGCGGGCAGGCCCGCGGCCGGGCTGTAGCGGTGGTTGACCGGGTCGTAGCAGGCCGCCGCGGCCGCCTCGACGATGTGCGCGGGCGTCGGGAAGTCCGGCTCGCCGGCACCGAACCCGATGACGGGGCGGCCGGCGGCCTTGAGCGCCTTGGCCTTCGCGTCGACGGCGAGCGTGGCCGACTCGGCGATCGCGGCGAGGCGCGCGGAGACGCGGGCGCGAGGGGTGGCGGTGGGCGAGTCGGTCGCGGACGAGGCGGCGGGCTCGACGTGGGCCTGGTCGGGGGTCGCGGAGGTCGAAGCGGTGGTCACGGTCCTATCGTGGCATCGACGGGCCCCGGTCGGTTCGACCCGGCCGCCAACCTCGCGTAGAGTGTCTCCTCGGTGCCTGCCGCCGCGATGCTCGACCATGCCCCCTTCCCCCCTTCTGGTGCGGGACGGCTACGGTTCGGCGACGACGGCGAACGCGGGCACCGTAGGGCAGTGGCGCAATTGGTAGCGCACCGGTCTCCAAAACCGGCGGTTGTGGGTTCGAGTCCCGCCTGCCCTGCACACCGGGCCGCGAACGCGGTCCGTGCACCGCGGAAGGAGGGGTCATGAGCGAGTCCAGCACCGCCGAGGCGAACCGGCCGGGCAAGAGCTCCAAGGAGCAGCAGCCGGGGCTGTTCGCCCGCATCGCCCTCTTCGTCCGTCAGGTCGTGGCCGAGCTGCGCAAGGTCGTCACGCCGACGCGCTCGGAGCTCGTGAACTACACCATCGTGGTGCTCGTGTTCGTGCTCCTGGTGATGGCGTTCGTCTTCGTGCTCGACTTCGGCATCGGCAAGCTCGTCATGTGGGTCTTCGGCACCCCGAGCGCCTGACCCCGCGCGGTCCACGGACCGCGACGACCGCACGATCACGAGAGAAAGCAGGCCGGACGTGTCCGAGACCCACTCGACGGACGTCGAGGAGACCGACGTCGCCACGAGCGAGGCCGTCGACGCCCCCGAGGTGGCCGACGCGATCGACGGCGGCGACACCGTCGCCCCCGAGGAGTCCGCCGTCGAGGTGGCCGAGTCCGACGACGCCACCGCCGACGAGGCCGCGGCAGACGCCGCCGAGCCCGAGTCCGAGGAGGACGTCGACCCGGTCGAGGCCTTCCGCCGCGAGCTCATCGCGCTGCCCGGTGACTGGTACGTCATCCACTCCTACGCGGGCTACGAGAACCGCGTGAAGTCGAACCTCGAGACCCGCATCTCGACCCTCAACATGGAGGAGTACATCTTCCAGATCGAGGTCCCGATGGAGGAGGTCGTCGAGATCAAGGCGAACGCGCAGAAGAAGGTCGTCAAGCGCGTCCGCATCCCCGGCTACGTCCTGGTCCGGATGGACCTCACCGACGAGTCGTGGGGCGCCGTCCGGCACACCCCGGGCGTCACGGGCTTCGTGGGGCACACCCACTCCCCGGTCCCGCTCACGATCCCCGAGGTCATCTCGATGCTGGCGCCCGTGGTCGAGGCGCGCACGCCCGCCGCGCAGCGCGGCGGTGGCGGCGCCACCCAGGCGAGCCGGCCGATCGAGGTCGACTTCGTGGTGGGCGAGTCCATCACGGTCACCGACGGCCCCTTCGAGGGCATGCCGGCCACGATCTCGGAGATCCAGCCCGAGTCGGCCAAGCTCAAGGTGCTCGTCTCCATCTTCGGCCGGGACACCCCGGTCGAGCTGTCGTTCGGCCAGGTCACCAAGATCTGACCGACGGCCACGACCGCCTCGCGGCGGCCGTGCCACCCTGCAACCGGGTCATCGCCCACGGCGTCGGCCCATCACACCGAAGGAACGCAGCATGCCTCCCAAGAAGAAGGTCTCCGGCCTCATCAAGCTCCAGATCAACGCGGGCGCCGCCAACCCGGCCCCGCCGATCGGCCCCGCGCTCGGTCAGCACGGCGTCAACATCATGGAGTTCTGCAAGGCCTACAACGCCGCGACCGAGTCGCAGCGCGGCAACGTGATCCCCGTCGAGATCACCGTCTACGAGGACCGCTCGTTCACGTTCATCCTCAAGACGCCGCCGGCCGCCGAGCTCATCAAGAAGGCCGCCGGGGTCGCCAAGGGTTCGCCCACGCCGCACACCACGAAGGTCGCGTCGCTGACCAAGGAGCAGGTGCGCGAGATCGCCACCACCAAGCTCGCCGACCTCAACGCCAACGATCTCGCCGCCGCCGAGAAGATCATCGCCGGCACCGCGCGCTCGATGGGCATCACCGTCTCCGAGTGAGACATCCGTGCTGACACCCGTCGGCGCAACCGTGACGGCCGCCGGCCGTCACGAGTGGCAGGGCCCGCGTGGGCCCGAGGACCACGACTGCCGTTCCGGGCCGAGCGCCCGGACGAACCAAGGAGCAGACAGCATGGCCACGCACGGCAAGAGCTACCGCAAGGCGGCGACCGCGGTCGACCGCACCACCACGTACGCCCCGCTCGCGGCCGTCCGGCTCGCCAAGGAGACGGCGACGGCGAAGTTCGACTCCACGGTCGAGGTCGCCTTCCGCCTCGGCGTCGACCCGCGCAAGGCGGACCAGATGGTGCGCGGCACCGTCAACCTTCCCCACGGCACGGGCAAGACCGCCCGCGTCGTCGTGTTCGCCGTCGGCGACCGCGCCCAGCAGGCCCTCGAGGCCGGCGCGGACGAGGTCGGCGGCGACGAGCTGATCGAGAAGGTCGCCGCCGGCTACACCGACTTCGACGCCGCGATCGCGACGCCGGACCTCATGGGCAAGGTCGGCCGCCTCGGCCGCGTGCTCGGCCCGCGCGGCCTCATGCCGAACCCGCGCACCGGCACGGTCACGATGGACGTGGCCAAGGCCGTCACCGAGATCAAGGGTGGCCGCATCGAGTTCCGCGTCGACAAGCACGCGAACCTGCACGTCATCATCGGCAAGGTCTCCTTCACGGACGAGCAGCTCGCCGAGAACTACGCCGCCGCGCTCGAGGAGATCCTGCGTCTCAAGCCGTCGTCGTCGAAGGGCCGCTACCTCACCAAGGGCACGGTCTCCACGACGATGGGCCCGGGCATCCCGCTCGACGTCACCAAGACGCGCAACGTCGCGTCCGAGGACGCCGCCTGAGCCACGCGCTCCAGCGCCACGCACGCCACGCTCGCAGGGCCCGGACCGACTCGGTCCGGGCCCTGCGGCGTCCGGACGCGATGGACGAACCGGTGCTCGCCGTCGTGTACGATGGTGACGTACCCCAGACCGCCGGTCATCCTGGCTGCCCTCGACGCGCGAGCGCCCGAGCACGCCGGAGCGAAGTTCCTCAGGGAAGCCTGCGCAGGTGCGAGTTCGCGAGTGCGGCGCCACGTGCGCCGATGACCCGATGAGCCCCGTGCCTGCGCACGGGGCTTTCTCTGTGGGCGACGCAGCCGGGGGTCGTCACTCGAAAGGAATGCCATGGCGAGGCCGGACAAGGCGGCAGCCGTCGCCGAGCTCACCGAGCTCTTCCGCGGCTCCAGCGCGGCGGTGCTCACCGAGTACCGCGGGCTGACGGTCGCCCAGCTCAAGGCACTGCGCACGGCCCTCGGGGCCGACGCGCACTACGCCGTGGCGAAGAACACGCTGACCGCGATCGCGGCGCGCGAGGCTGGTCTGGAGGGCTTCGCCGAGAAGCTCGCCGGCCCCTCCGCCATCGCGTTCGTCACCGGGGACCCGGTGAACGCGGCCAAGGGTCTGCGTGACTTCGCCAAGGCGAACCCGGCACTGGTCGTCAAGGCCGGAGTGCTGGACGGCAAGGAGATCACTCCTGCCGAGATCACTGCCCTCGCGGACCTCGAGTCCCGTGAGGTGCTGCTGGCCAAGGCGGTCGGCGCGATGAAGGCGAAGCTCTACCAGGCTGCGTACCTCTTCACCGCTCCCGCATCGCAGGCGGTCCGCACCATCGACGCCCTGCGCGAGAAGCAGGCCGACGCCGCCTGAGACCTGCGGGCCTCGGCCCTCAGGCACCAGCGGTGTCATCCCACCACCCCGTACTCGCGCACCACGCGCAGGACACATCACAGGAAGGAACGCCGACCATGGCGAAGCTCACCACCGACGAGCTCATCGACGCTTTCAAGGAGCTCACCCTCATCGAGCTCTCCGAGTTCGTGAAGCAGTTCGAGGAGGTCTTCGAGGTCACCGCGGCCGCCCCGGCCGCCGTCGCCGTCGCCGCCCCCGCGGGCGCCGCTCCCGCCGAGGAGGTCGAGGAGCAGACGGAGTTCGACGTCATCCTCGAGGCCGTCGGCTCGCAGAAGATCGCCGTCATCAAGGAGGTGCGCACCCTGACCGGCCTCGGCCTGAAGGAGGCGAAGGACCTCGTTGACGGCGCTCCCAAGCCGGTTCTCGAGGCCGCCACCAAGGAGGCTGCCGACAAGGCCAAGGAGCAGCTCGAGGGCGCCGGCGCGACCGTCGTGATCAAGTGACCTCAGCGACCACTCGCTGACCGCTCGCTGAGCACCGCGGCCTCGGCCGCAGCCCACGGGGCCCGCACCGTCCGGTGCGGGCCCCGTGGCCGTGTCGCCATTCTGCACGACTCGGCGCGTCGCTGCCGGCTCCGGCGACCCGCTTCCCGCACACTCCGCCCCGGGGTTGACCGAGCTAGGCAACTTCGGTATGCTCGCGCTTTGCGCTGTCCTGTGCCCCCCAACCCGTTCGATGACTTGTGCTGCCCTCGTCCACCCCGGCGTGGGTCAGGTCTTCGTCGTCGTGCCCTGAGGGCCTAGGCCCGCGCGCGAGAACACCCTTTTCGTAGGGAAGGATCCCTCTTGGCTGCCTCGAGCACCTCCTCGACCGCTGACGCTATCGCTAACCGCACCGCCTCGCGACGAGTCTCGTTCGCGAAGATCACCGAGCCTCTTCAGGCCCCCGACCTCCTCGGTCTCCAGACCGACAGCTTCGACTGGCTCCTCGGAAACGAGCGCTGGCGGGCCCGCGTGGAGGAGGCCGCCAAGCGCAACCAGACGGTCCCCGCCACCTCGGGCCTGGAGGAGATCTTCGCCGAGATCTCCCCGATCGAGGACCTCGGTGGCTCCATGTCGCTCTCGTTCCGGGACCACCGGTTCGAGTCGCCGAAGTTCACGTCCGAGGAGTGCAAGGAGAAGGACTTCACCTTCGCCGCGCCGCTCTACGTGACCGCCGAGTTCGTCAACTACACGACCGGTGAGATCAAGTCGCAGACCGTGTTCATGGGCGACTTCCCGCTCATGACCGAGCGCGGCACGTTCGTCATCAACGGCACCGAGCGCGTCGTCGTGTCGCAGCTCGTCCGTTCCCCGGGCGTCTACTTCGAGCGCCTCGCGGACAAGACGTCGGACAAGGACGTCTTCACCACGAAGATGATCCCGAGCCGCGGCGCGTGGCTCGAGTTCGAGATCGACAAGCGTGACGCCGTCGGCGTGCGCATCGACCGCAAGCGCAAGCAGTCGGTCACGGTCTTCCTCAAGGCGCTCGGCCTCACCGAGGCGCAGATCCGCGAGGAGTTCGCCGAGTTCCCGGTCGTGCTGGAGACCCTGGAGAAGGACTCCGTCCAGACCCAGGACGAGGCGCTGCTGGACATCTACCGCAAGATCCGTCCGGGCGAGCCGCCCACGGTCGAGGCCGGCGGCGCGCTGCTGGACAACTTCTACTTCAACCCCAAGCGCTACGACCTCGCGAAGGTCGGCCGCTACAAGCTGAACAAGAAGCTGGGCCGGCAGGCCGCGCTCACGGACTCGGTGCTCGGCGTCGACGACATCGTGGCGACGGTCAAGTACCTCGCGGCGCTGCACCGCGGGCTCGACGAGCTCACGCTCGGCACGCCCGAGGAGCCGGTCGTGGTGCGCGTCGAGACCGACGACATCGACCACTTCGGCAACCGGCGCATCCGCGCCGTGGGCGAGCTCATCCAGAACCAGGTCCGCACGGGCCTGTCCCGGATGGAGCGCGTCGTGCGCGAGCGCATGACCACGCAGGACGTCGAGGCGATCACGCCCCAGACGCTCATCAACATCCGGCCCGTCGTCGCCTCCATCAAGGAGTTCTTCGGCACGAGCCAGCTGTCGCAGTTCATGGACCAGAACAACCCCCTCGCCGGCCTGACGCACAAGCGTCGCCTGTCGGCGCTCGGCCCGGGTGGTCTCTCCCGCGACCGCGCGAGCATGGAGGTCCGTGACGTCCACCCGTCGCACTACGGCCGCATGTGCCCGATCGAGACCCCCGAGGGTCCGAACATCGGCCTCATCGGCTCGCTGGCGACGTACGCGCGGATCAACCCGTTCGGGTTCGTCGAGACGCCGTACCGCAAGGTGGTCGACGGTGTGGTGTCCGACGACGTCGAGTACCTGACGGCCGACGACGAGGACCGTCACGTCATCGCGCAGGCGAACGCCCCGCTCACCGCGGACAACACGTTCGCGGAGAAGAACGTGCTCGTCCGCGCCGGTGGCGAGGAGGCCGTCCTGGTCCCCGCCGACGAGGTGGACTACATGGACGTCTCGCCGCGGCAGATGGTGTCCGTCGCGACGGCCATGATCCCGTTCCTCGAGCACGACGACGCCAACCGCGCCCTCATGGGCGCGAACATGCAGCGGCAGGCCGTGCCGCTGGTGCGCAGCGAGGCCCCCCTCGTCGGCACCGGCATGGAGCGGCGCGCGGCCGTGGACGCCGGGGACGTCATCGTGGCGACCAAGCCCGGTGTGGTCTCCGAGGTCTCGGCCGACGCGATCACCGTCACGCACGACGACGGCACGTACTACACGTACCGCGTCGCCAAGTTCCAGCGCTCGAACCAGGGCACCTCCTACAACCAGCGCGTGCTGGTCGACGAGGGCCAGCGGGTCGAGGTCGGCTCGGTGCTGGCGGACGGTCCGGCGACGGACGAGGGCGAGCTCGCCCTGGGCCGCAACCTCCTCGTGGGCTTCATGTCCTGGGAGGGGCACAACTACGAGGACGCGATCATCCTCAGCCAGCGCCTGGTGTCCGAGGACGTCCTGTCCTCGATCCACATCGAGGAGCACGAGGTCGACGCTCGTGACACGAAGCTCGGCCCCGAGGAGATCACCCGGGACATCCCGAACGTCTCCGACGAGGTCCTCGCGGACCTCGACGAGCGCGGGATCGTGCGGATCGGTGCCGAGGTCGGCGCCGGCGACGTGCTGGTGGGCAAGGTCACGCCGAAGGGTGAGACCGAGCTGACCCCGGAGGAGCGCCTGCTGCGCGCCATCTTCGGCGAGAAGTCGCGCGAGGTGCGCGACACCTCGCTCAAGGTGCCGCACGGTGAGTCCGGCACGGTCATCGGCGTGCGCGAGTTCAACCGCGAGGACGGCGACGAGCTGCCCCCCGGCGTGAACCAGCTCGTGCGGGTGTACGTGGCGCAGCGCCGCAAGATCACCGACGGCGACAAGCTCGCCGGCCGTCACGGCAACAAGGGCGTCATCTCCAAGATCCTCCCGATCGAGGACATGCCGTTCCTCGAGGACGGGACGCCCCTGGACGTCGTGCTCAACCCGCTCGGTGTGCCCGGCCGCATGAACGTCGGCCAGGTGCTCGAGACGCACCTCGGCTGGGTCGCCAAGACCGGCTGGGACGCGTCCCTCTACGAGGGTCCGCGGGACGAGAAGGCCGGGACGCCGGAGTGGGCCCGGGTGCTGCCCGAGAGCGCACTCGTGGGTGCGCCCGGGACGCCGGTCGCCACGCCCGTCTTCGACGGCGTGCGCGAGGAGGAGCTTGCGGGTCTGCTCGACTCGACGCTGCTCACGCGCGACGGCCAGCGGCTCATCGACTCCACCGGCAAGGCGCGGCTGTTCGACGGCCGCTCCGGCGAGCCGTTCCCGGAGCCGGTGTCGGTCGGCTACATGTACATCCTCAAGCTCCACCACCTGGTCGACGACAAGATCCACGCGCGCTCGACCGGCCCGTACTCGATGATCACGCAGCAGCCCCTGGGCGGTAAGGCCCAGTTCGGTGGCCAGCGGTTCGGCGAGATGGAGGTGTGGGCCCTCGAGGCGTACGGCGCCGCCTACGCGCTGCAGGAGCTCCTGACCATCAAGTCGGACGACGTCCCGGGCCGCGTGAAGGTCTACGAGGCCATCGTGAAGGGGGAGAACATCCCCGAGCCCGGCATCCCCGAGTCCTTCAAGGTGCTCATCAAGGAGATGCAGTCGCTCTGCCTGAACGTCGAGGTCCTCTCGGCGGACGGCACCCTCATCGAGATGCGCGACACCGACGAGGAGGTCTACCGGGCGGCTGAGGAGCTCGGCATCGACCTGTCCCGTCGTCCCGACGCGAGCAGCGTCGACGAGATCTGAGGACGACGGCGCGCCCGGCCACGGCCGGGCGCGCCGGCCCCGGATCCCACGAAGAACCTTTACCGGTGAGACACCGAAGGAAGTAGGACACCTTGCTCGACGTCAACCTGTTCGACGAGCTGCGGATCGGCCTGGCGACGGCCGAGGACGTGCGCACCTGGTCGCACGGCGAGGTCAAGAAGCCTGAGACGATCAACTACCGCACCCTCAAGCCGGAGAAGGACGGGCTCTTCTGCGAGAAGATCTTCGGGCCCACCCGGGACTGGGAGTGCAACTGCGGCAAGTACAAGCGCGTGCGCTTCAAGGGCATCATCTGCGAGCGCTGCGGCGTCGAGGTCACCCGCTCCAAGGTGCGCCGTGAGCGCATGGGGCACATCGAGCTCGCCGCGCCCGTGACCCACATCTGGTACTTCAAGGGCGTCCCGTCGCGGCTGGGCTACCTGCTCGACCTCGCGCCGAAGGACCTCGAGAAGGTCATCTACTTCGCCGCGTACATGATCACGGACGTCGACGTGGACCAGCGCCACAACGACCTGCCGAGCCTGCAGAACGAGATCGACGTCGAGCGCGAGCAGATCGCCCGCCGCCGCGACCTCGACATCGACGCGCGCGCCAAGAAGCTCGAGGCGGACCTCGCCGAGCTCGAGGCCGAGGGCGCGAAGTCGGACGCCCGCCGCAAGGTCAAGGACTCCGCCGAGCGCGAGATGGCTCAGATCCGCAAGCGCGGTGACCTCGAGCTGGACCGCCTGCAGCGCGTGTGGGACCGGTTCAAGAACCTCAAGGTCGCCGACCTCGAGGGTGACGAGATGCTCTACCGCGAGCTCGAGACCCGCTACGGCGCCTACTTCGCGGGCTCGATGGGTGCGCAGGCGATCAAGCGTCGCCTGGAGACCTTCGACCTGGACGCCGAGGCCGAGACCCTGCGCGAGATCATCCGCACGGGCAAGGGCCAGCGCAAGACGCGTGCCCTCAAGCGCCTCAAGGTCGTCAACGCGTTCATGACGACGACGAACAGCCCGCTCGGCATGGTCCTGGACTGCATCCCGGTGATCCCGCCGGACCTGCGTCCGATGGTCCAGCTCGACGGTGGCCGCTTCGCCACGTCCGACCTGAACGACCTGTACCGCCGCGTCATCAACCGCAACAACCGCCTCAAGCGGCTGCTCGACCTCGGCGCGCCCGAGATCATCGTGAACAACGAGAAGCGGATGCTCCAGGAGGCCGTCGACGCGCTGTTCGACAACGGCCGCCGTGGCCGTCCGGTGACCGGCCCGGGCAACCGCCCGCTCAAGTCGATCTCCGACATGCTCAAGGGCAAGCAGGGCCGGTTCCGGCAGAACCTGCTCGGCAAGCGCGTGGACTACTCCGGCCGCAGCGTCATCGTGGTCGGCCCGCAGCTGAAGCTGCACCAGTGCGGTCTGCCCAAGCAGATGGCGCTGGAGCTCTTCAAGCCGTTCGTGATGAAGCGCCTCGTGGACCTCAACCACGCGCAGAACATCAAGAGCGCCAAGCGGATGGTCGAGCGCGCCCGGTCGGTCGTGTGGGACGTCCTCGAGGAGGTCATCACCGAGCACCCCGTGCTGCTCAACCGCGCTCCCACGCTGCACCGCCTGGGCATCCAGGCGTTCGAGCCGCAGCTCGTCGAGGGCAAGGCGATCCACCTGCACCCGCTCGTCTGCGGCGCGTTCAACGCCGACTTCGACGGCGACCAGATGGCCGTGCACCTGCCCCTGAGCGCCGAGGCGCAGGCCGAGGCCCGCATCCTCATGCTCTCGAGCAACAACATCCTCAAGCCGTCGGACGGCCGTCCGGTGACCATGCCCTCGCAGGACATGATCATCGGCCTGTACCACCTGACGAGCGACAAGGACGACGCACTCGGCGCCGGCCGCGCGTTCAGCTCGATCGCCGAGGCGATCATGGCGTTCGACTCCGGCACGCTCGACCTGAACGCCGTCGTGTCGATCCGTCTGGACGACCTGGTCCCGCCGGTCGACTTCGAGGCCCCCGAGGGCTGGGAGGTCGGCCAGCCGATCCGGTTCGAGACCACGCTGGGCCGCGCACTCTTCAACGAGACGCTGCCGGTGGACTACCCGTTCGTGAACGGCGTGGTCGGCAAGCGCGAGCTGTCGGGCATCGTCAACGAGCTCGCCGAGCGGTACCCGAAGGTCGAGGTGGCCGCGAGCCTGGACGCGCTCAAGGCCGCCGGCTTCCAGTGGGCCACGCGCTCGGGCGTCACGATCGCGATCTCCGACGTCGTCGCGCCGGAGGGCAAGGCCGAGATCCTCGAGAACTACGAGGGTCAGGCCGCCAAGATCCAGAGCCAGTACGAGCGTGGTCTCATCACGGACGAGGAGCGTCGCAGCGAGCTCATCGACGTGTGGACCAAGGCCACCGACGAGGTCGCCGACGCCATGCGCAAGAGCTTCCCCGCCCGCAACACCATCCAGCGGATGGTCGGCTCGGGTGCGCGAGGCAACTGGATGCAGGTGCGTCAGATCGCCGGTATGCGTGGTCTGGTGGCGAACCCGAAGGGCGAGATCATCCCGCGCCCGATCACCTCGAACTACCGCGAGGGCCTCTCGGTGCTCGAGTACTTCATCGCCACCCACGGCGCCCGCAAGGGTCTGGCCGACACCGCGCTGCGGACGGCGGACTCCGGGTACCTGACCCGTCGTCTCGTCGACGTGTCGCAGGACGTCATCATCCGTGAGGACGACTGCGGCAGCGAGCGTGGCCTCGTCACGGTGATCGCCGAGAAGGGCGCCGACGGCGTGGCGCTGCGTGCGGAGACGGTCGAGACCTCGGCCTACGCCCGCACGATGGCGACCGACGTGCTCGGCGACGACGGCACGGTGCTCGCCTCGGCGGGCGACGACGTTGGCGACGTGCTCATCGACCGCCTCGTCGAGGCGGGCGTCGAGACGATCAAGGTGCGCTCCGTGCTCACCTGCGCCTCGCGGGTCGGCACGTGCGCGAAGTGCTACGGCCGGTCCCTCGCGACGGGCAAGCTCGTCGACGTCGGCGAGGCCGTGGGCATCATCGCGGCCCAGTCGATCGGTGAGCCCGGCACCCAGCTGACGATGCGGACGTTCCACACCGGTGGTGTGGCCTCGGCCGACGACATCACGCAGGGTCTGCCGCGCGTCCAGGAGCTGTTCGAGGCACGCACCCCCAAGGGTGAGGCCCCGATCAGCGAGGCCGCCGGTCGCATCCGGATCGACGACACCGAGCGCACCCGTCGCCTCATCGTCACGCCCGACGACGGCTCCGAGGAGCTCGCCTACCCGATCTCGAAGCGCTCGCGCCTCCTGATCGAGGACGGCCAGCACGTCACGGTCGGCCAGCAGCTCGTGGCCGGCGCCGTGGACCCGAAGAAGGTGCTGCGCATCCTCGGTCCGCAGTCCGTGCAGAAGCACCTGGTGCAGCAGGTCCAGGAGACCTACCGCAGCCAGGGCGTGGACATCCACGACAAGCACATCGAGGTCATCGTGCGGCAGATGCTGCGTCGCGTGACCGTGCTCGACTCGGGTGACTCCAACCTTCTGCCCGGCGAGCTGGCCGAGCGCGGCCGGTTCGAGGACGAGAACCGGCGCGTGGTGTCCGAGGGCGGTACCCCCGCCTCCGGCCGCCCCGAGCTGATGGGGATCACGAAGGCCTCGCTCGCGACCGACTCGTGGCTCTCGGCGGCCTCCTTCCAGGAGACCACCAAGGTGCTCACCGAGGCGGCGATGAGCGGTCGCAGCGACTCGCTGCTCGGCCTGAAGGAGAACGTCATCCTCGGAAAGCTCATCCCGGCCGGCACCGGCCTGGCCCGATACCGCAACGTGCAGGTGGAGCCGACGGAGGAGGCGAAGGCCGAGCTGTACCCGGCCTTCGGCTACGACGAGATCGACTACCTGCCGCTCGGCTCGGGCTCGGGCGAGGCGATCGCCCTCGAGGAGCTCGATCTCGGCCGCGGGTACGACGACTACCGCTGATCCGCACCCAGCGCACGACGGCGGGCCGTCACCTTCACGGTGACGGCCCGCCGTCGTGCGTCGTGCGTCGTGCTGACGGCGGGGGAGCGGTGGCCGGTGCGCGGAGGCGAGGTTCGCCGTCGGGCCCTTTGCCGCCGCGGCGGGGGAGCGGTGGCGTCCGACTGGCGGGCGCACAGGGCGCCGCGGTTGACCTCGGGCGCGCTGGAGGGTAACCTCGCCTGCGGTGCCCGCACGTTCGGGCCCTTTGCGTGCGCGTGACACCGGCTCATCACGGTTCCCCTCAGGGGTCGGAGCCCGGTCTCACTGAGTGGCTCTGCCACCGGCGCTGCCTCGACCAGCCACGGCTGGGGACGAGTGTGCGCGCGGTGGCGTGCGCTCGATGCGAGGGCCGGTCCGTACGGCAGACCACGAAGTCACCCCTTCGAAGACGGAGACGCAGTGCCCACTATTCAGCAGCTGGTCCGCAAGGGCCGGACGGCGAAGGCCAGCAAGACCAAGACGCCGGCGCTCAAGGGTTCGCCCCAGCGCCGCGGTGTCTGCACGCGCGTGTACACCACGACCCCGAAGAAGCCGAACTCCGCCCTCCGCAAGGTGGCGCGCGTGAAGCTCTCCTCGGGCATCGAGGTCACGGCGTACATTCCCGGCGTCGGCCACAACCTCCAGGAGCACTCGATCGTGCTCGTGCGCGGCGGCCGTGTGAAGGACCTTCCCGGTGTCCGCTACAAGATCGTGCGTGGCGCACTCGACACGCAGGGCGTGCGCGGGCGTCAGCAGGCGCGCAGCCGTTACGGCGCCAAGAAGGAGAAGAAGTAATGCCTCGTAAGGGTCCCGCTCCGAAGCGCCCCATCGTCATCGACCCGGTCTACGGCTCGCCGACGGTCACGCAGCTCGTCAACCGCGTCCTGCTCGACGGCAAGAAGTCCGTCGCGGAGCGCATCGTCTACGACGCCCTCGAGGGTGTGCGCGAGAAGACGCAGGGTGACCCCGCCGTCGTGCTCAAGCGCGCGCTCGACAACGTCCGCCCGTCGCTCGAGGTCAAGTCCCGCCGCGTCGGTGGCTCGACCTACCAGGTGCCGATCGAGGTCCGTCCCGCCCGCGCGACCGCGCTCGCGATGCGCTGGCTCGTGGACTACTCGCGCCAGCGTCGCGAGAAGACCATGACCGAGCGTCTCATGAACGAGATCCTCGACGCCTCCAACGGCCTCGGTGCCGCGGTGAAGCGCCGCGAGGACGTGCACAAGATGGCCGAGTCGAACCGGGCCTTCGCGCACTACCGCTGGTGATTCGGTGCCCGGCGCCTCCTCGGGGGCGCCGGGCCGCCGACCACCCCTCCGGGCCGCTGCCGCGGCCACCCTCCCTGCTCGTCACGAAAGAAGAGAGCATCTGTGGCACTCGACGTGCTGACCGACCTGAACAAGGTCCGCAACATCGGCATCATGGCGCACATCGACGCCGGCAAGACGACGACGACCGAGCGGATCCTGTACTACACCGGCCGTAACTACAAGATCGGCGAGACGCACGACGGCGCCTCGACGACCGACTGGATGGAGCAGGAGAAGGAGCGCGGCATCACGATCACGTCGGCCGCCGTGACCTGCTTCTGGAACGACAACCAGATCAACATCATCGACACGCCGGGTCACGTCGACTTCACGGTCGAGGTCGAGCGCTCGCTGCGCGTGCTCGACGGTGCCGTCGCCGTCTTCGACGGCAAGGAGGGTGTCGAGCCCCAGTCCGAGACCGTGTGGCGTCAGGCCGACAAGTACGACGTGCCGCGCATCTGCTTCGTCAACAAGATGGACAAGCTGGGCGCCGACTTCTACTTCACCGTCGACACCATCGTCTCCCGCCTCGGCGCGAAGCCGCTGGTCATCCAGCTGCCGATCGGGTCCGAGAGCGACTTCGAGGGCGTCGTCGACCTGGTCGAGATGCGTGCGCTGCTCTGGCGCGGCGAGACCGCCATGGGTGCGAACTACACGGTCGAGGAGATCCCGGCCGACCTCCAGGCCAAGGCCGAGGAGTACCGCGCCGCGCTCGTCGAGGCCGTCGCCGAGACGTCCGAGGACCTCATCGAGAAGTACCTCGGCGGCGAGGAGCTGACGGTCGCGGAGCTCAAGGCCGGCATCCGCAAGCTCACGGTCTCCTCGCAGGCCTACCCGGTGCTGTGCGGTTCGGCGTTCAAGAACAAGGGCGTCCAGCCCATGCTCGACGCGGTGGTCGACTACCTGCCGTCCCCGCTGGACGTGCCGGCCGTCGAGGGCCACGACGTGCGCGACGAGGAGAAGATCCTCGAGCGTCACCCGTCGGTCGACGACCCGTTCTCCGCGCTCGCGTTCAAGATCGCCGTGCACCCGTTCTTCGGCAAGCTCACGTTCGTGCGCATCTACTCCGGCTCGGTCACCCCGGGCCAGCAGGTGCTCAACGCGACGAAGGGCAAGAAGGAGCGCGTGGGCAAGCTGTTCCAGATGCACGCGAACAAGGAGATCCCGATCGACAGCGCGACTGCCGGTCACATCTACGCGTTCATCGGGCTGAAGGACGTCACCACCGGTGACACGCTCTGCGACATCGCGAACCCGATCGTGCTCGAGTCCATGACGTTCCCGGACCCGGTCATCGAGGTCGCGATCGAGCCGAAGACGAAGGGTGACCAGGAGAAGCTCTCCGTGGCCATCCAGAAGCTGGCCGAGGAGGACCCGACGTTCCAGGTCCAGCTCGACCAGGACACCGGCCAGACCGTGATCAAGGGCATGGGCGAGCTCCACCTCGACATCCTCGTGGACCGCATGCGGCGCGAGTTCAAGGTCGAGGCGAACGTCGGCAAGCCGCAGGTCGCCTACCGCGAGACCATCCGCCGCAAGGTGGAGAAGGTCGACTACACGCACAAGAAGCAGACCGGTGGGTCCGGCCAGTTCGCCAAGGTCCAGGTGACCTTCGAGCCGCTGGACACGACCGACGGCCAGATGTACGAGTTCGTCAACGCCGTGACCGGTGGTCGCGTGCCGCGCGAGTACATCCCCAGCGTGGACGCCGGCATCCAGGACGCGCTGCAGGCCGGCGTGCTCGCGGGCTACCCGCTCGTCGGGGTCAAGGCGACGCTGATCGACGGCGCCTACCACGAGGTCGACTCCTCGGAGATGGCCTTCAAGATCGCCGGCTCGATGGTGCTCAAGGAGGGTGTCCGCAAGGCGGACCCCGTGCTCCTCGAGCCGCTCATGGATGTCGAGGTGCGCACGCCCGAGGAGTACATGGGTGACGTCATCGGCGATCTGAACTCCCGGCGTGGCCAGATCCAGTCGATGAGCGACGCGTCGGGCGTTAAGGTTGTCCGCGCACTGGTGCCGCTGTCGGAGCTGTTCGGCTACATCGGCGACCTGCGGTCGAAGACCCAGGGTCGCGCGGTGTACTCGATGCAGTTCGACAGCTACGCCGAGGTTCCTCGGAACGTCGCCGAGGAGATCATCAAGAAGACCCGGGGCGAGTAGTCCCACGGGGCGTCAGCTCCACCCGATTCACCAACCGACCCGTAGGGACACCGCCAGCAGGACACCTGCCCGGTGAAGCAACTACCCGAGTTCCAGGAGGAACGAAGTGGCGAAGGCCAAGTTCGAGCGGACCAAGCCGCACGTCAACATCGGCACGATCGGTCACGTCGACCACGGCAAGACGACGCTGACCGCTGCCATCTCCAAGGTCCTGCACGACAAGTTCCCGGACCTGAACCCCTTCACGCCTTTCGACGAGATCGACAAGGCGCCCGAGGAGAAGCAGCGCGGCATCACGATCAACATCGCGCACGTGGAGTACCAGACGGCCGCGCGGCACTACGCGCACGTCGACGCTCCCGGTCACGCCGACTACATCAAGAACATGATCACCGGTGCGGCGCAGATGGACGGCGCCATCCTGGTGGTCGCGGCGACCGACGGCCCGATGGCCCAGACGCGTGAGCACGTGCTGCTCGCCAAGCAGGTCGGCGTGCCGTACCTGCTCGTCGCGCTCAACAAGTCCGACATGGTCGACGACGAGGAGATCCTCGAGCTCGTCGAGATGGAGGTCCGTGAGCTGCTGTCCGCGCAGGGCTTCGACGGCGACAACGCGCCGGTCGTGCGCGTCTCCGGCCTCAAGGCCCTCGAGGGTGACCCGGAGTGGGTCAAGACCGTCGAGGAGCTCATGGACGCCGTGGACGAGAACGTCCCGGAGCCCGTGCGTGACATGGACAAGCCGTTCCTCATGCCGATCGAGGACGTCTTCACCATCACCGGCCGCGGCACCGTCGTGACCGGCAAGGTCGAGCGCGGCAAGCTGCCGATCAACTCCGAGGTCGAGATCGTGGGTCTGCGTTCCCCGCAGAAGACCACTGTCACCGGCATCGAGATGTTCCACAAGCAGATGGACGAGGCGTGGGCCGGCGAGAACTGCGGTCTGCTCCTGCGCGGCACCAAGCGTGACGACGTCGAGCGCGGCCAGGTCGTCGTGAAGCCCGGCTCGGTCACCCCGCACACGCAGTTCGTGGGCCAGGCCTACATCCTGAAGAAGGAGGAGGGCGGCCGCCACAACCCCTTCTACACGAACTACCGTCCGCAGTTCTACATCCGCACCACCGACGTCACCGGCGTCATCTCGCTGCCCGAGGGCACCGAGATGGTCCTGCCCGGCGACACCACCGAGATGACGGTCGAGCTCATCCAGCCGATCGCCCTCGAGGAGGGCCAGGGCTTCGCCATCCGCGAGGGTGGCCGCACGGTCGGTTCGGGCACGGTCACCAAGATCCTCAAGTGACCCCGACCCCCGCGAGGGGGTGTGCGGCGCACTGAGCGTCGCGACCGGGCGAGGGCCCGGCGGCACGACTGCCGCCGGGCCCTCGCGCCGTGTCGGGCCGGCCCTGCGGGGGGCCCTCGCGCCGGGGCGTGGTCGATCTCACCCCTGCGAGGCGGCGCACGGTCGGCCGCCGGCCCGTCCCGAGTGGCGCGATCCCGGGGGATGTGGCAGACTGTCCAGGTTGCCTCGTGGGAACGAGGCTCGTGCGTGCGCGCTGGGCACCGCGACGAGCGGCTCGACAGAGTCGGTCGGAGCAGTCCGCGCGGTGCGCTCGGGTCTCGACCCGGCAGCCATCGCGGTTCTCGGCCCCCGGGCCGACGGGCCACAGACCCCGACTCGAGTACCGACTCGCTGCGCGAGTGCGCGGCGCTGGGGTAGGTCGCAACGGCGACACGCCCGAGCGCGGGGGTCGGTCAAGCAGTTCAACGAGCGGTAACGACGAGAGAGAGTCAGACAGCCATGGCGGGACAGAAGATCCGCATCCGGCTCAAGTCCTACGACCACGAGGTCATCGACAGCTCGGCGCGCAAGATCGTCGACACGGTGACCCGGGCCGGTGCGACGGTGGTGGGCCCGGTGCCGCTGCCGACCGAGAAGAACGTGTTCTGCGTGATCCGTTCTCCGCACAAGTACAAGGACAGCCGCGACCACTTCGAGATGCGCACCCACAAGCGCCTCATCGACATCATCGACCCGACGCCCAAGGCCGTCGACTCGCTCATGCGTCTCGACCTGCCGGCCGACGTCAACATCGAGATCAAGCTCTGAGGTTCCGATCATGACTTCCACCACTTCCGCCGCGTCCGCCGTGACGGCGCTGCTCGGGACGAAGCTCGGGATGACCCAGGTCTGGGACGGTGCCGGCAAGCTCGTGCCCGTCACCGTCGTCCAGGTCGGGACCAACGTCGTCTCGGCCGTGCGCACGCCGGAGACGGACGGGTACTCCGCCGTCCAGCTGGCCTTCGGCCAGATCGACCCGCGCAAGGTCACCCAGCCCGTCAAGGGCCACTTCGCCAAGGCCGGCCTCACGCCGCGTCGCCACGTCGCGGAGGTCCGCACGGCGGACGCCGCCGACTTCGCCCCCGGTCAGGAGCTGACCGCCGAGGTGTTCGAGGCCGGCGCGCGCGTCGACGTCATCGGCACCACGAAGGGCAAGGGCACCGCCGGCGTCATGAAGCGCCACGGCTTCTCCGGTGTCGGCGCCTCGCACGGTGCGCACCGCAACCACCGCAAGCCGGGCTCGATCGGTGGCGCCTCCACGCCGTCGCGCGTGTTCCGTGGCCTTCGGATGGCCGGTCGGATGGGCAACGCCCGCAAGACCGTCCACAACCTCACGATCCACTCCGTCGACGCGGCGGCCGGTCTGCTGCTGGTCGCGGGCTCGGTGCCCGGCGCCAAGGGCTCGCTCGTCGTCGTCCGCTCCGCAGTGAAGGGAGCCTGAGATGACCACCATCGACGTCATCGACGCCGGGGGCGCGAAGTCCGGCACGGCCGAGCTGCCCGCCGAGGTGTTCGACGTGACGACCAACGTCCCGCTGATCCACCAGGTCGTCGTCGCCCAGCTCGCTGCGGCGCGCCAGGGCACGCACAAGACCAAGACGCGCGGCGAGGTTCGCGGCGGCGGCAAGAAGCCCTACAAGCAGAAGGGCACCGGCCGCGCCCGTCAGGGCTCGACCCGCGCTCCTCAGTTCGCCGGCGGTGGCGTCGTGCACGGTCCCGTGCCGCGCGACTACAGCCAGCGCACCCCCAAGAAGATGAAGGCCGCCGCCCTGCGGGGCGCGCTCTCGGATCGCGCTCGCGCGGGCCGCGTGCACGTGGTCTCCGGCTTCGTGACCGACGTCGCGTCCACCAAGGACGCGCTGGCCACGCTCCGCTCCGCGACCGCCTCGGCGCGCGTCCTCACGGTCGTGTCGCGCGGGGAGGACCTCGCCTGGCTGAGCCTGCGCAACGCCCCCGAGGTGCACCTCATCACGCCCGACCAGCTGAACACCTACGACGTCCTCGTCAACGACGACGTCGTGTTCACCTCGGCCGCGCTCGAGGCGTTCCTCGCGAACGCCGGGGGCCCCGCTGACGTGAAGGAGGACGCCAAGTGAGCGCCACCGTCGGGAAGGACCCGCGCGACATCCTGCTCGCGCCGGTCGTGTCCGAGAAGAGCTACGGCCTGCTCGACGCGGGCAAGTACACGTTCCTCGTCCACCCGGACGCCAACAAGACCGAGATCAAGATCGCGGTCGAGCAGGTGTTCGGCGTGAAGGTCGCCGACGTCAACACGATGAACCGACCGGGCAAGACCCGTCGGACGCGTAACGGCCTCGGCAAGCGCAAGGACACCAAGCGCGCGATCGTCACGCTGCGCGAGGGCTCGATCGACATCTTCGGCACCGGCGCCTGAGCCCCCGGCCGAGGAAGAAGGACTGCTGAGTCATGGGAATCCGTAAGTACAAGCCGACGACGCCGGGCCGGCGCGGTTCGTCCGTCGCCGACTTCGTCGAGATCACCCGGTCGGAGCCTGAGAAGTCGCTGGTCCGCCCGCTCTCCAAGAGCGGCGGCCGCAACTCCACCGGCCGCGTGACGTCCCGCCACAAGGGTGGCGGTCACAAGCGCGCCTACCGCGTGATCGACTTCCGTCGTCACGACAAGGACGGCGTGCCCGCCAAGGTCGCGCACATCGAGTACGACCCGAACCGCACGGCGCGCATCGCGCTGCTGCACTACGCCGACGGCGAGAAGCGCTACATCATCGCGCCGAACCGTCTGCAGCAGGGTGACCGCATCGAGCAGGGGCCCGGGGCCGACATCAAGCCCGGCAACAACCTGCCGCTGCGCAACATTCCCACCGGTACGGTCATCCACGCCGTGGAGCTGCGTCCCGGCGGCGGCGCCAAGATCGCCCGGTCCGCCGGCGTCTCGGTGCAGCTCGTCGCGAAGGACGGCCCCTACGCCCAGCTGCGCATGCCGTCCGGCGAGATCCGCAACGTCGACGTGCGCTGCCGCGCGACGGTCGGCGAGGTCGGCAACGCCGAGCAGTCGAACATCAACTGGGGCAAGGCCGGCCGCATGCGCTGGAAGGGCAAGCGCCCCACCGTCCGTGGTGTCGCCATGAACCCGGTCGACCACCCGCACGGTGGTGGTGAGGGCAAGACCTCCGGTGGGCGCCACCCGGTCAGCCCCTGGGGTCAGCCCGAGGGCCGCACCCGTCGCCCGGGCAAGCCGAGCGACAAGCTCATCGTGCGCCGTCGGCGTACCGGCAAGAAGCGCTGATAGGGAGTACGGAGCATGCCTCGCAGCCTGAAGAAGGGCCCGTTCGTCGACGGCCACCTGCAGAAGAAGGTGGACGTGCAGAACGAGAAGGGCACGAAGAACGTCATCAAGACGTGGTCGCGCCGCTCGATGATCACGCCGGACTTCCTCGGCCACACGTTCGCGGTGCACGACGGCCGCAAGCACGTCCCGGTCTTCGTGACCGAGTCGATGGTCGGGCACAAGCTCGGTGAGTTCGCCCCGACGCGTACCTACCGTGGACACGACAAGGACGACCGGAAGGCGCGCCGCCGCTGACCTCGGTCAGCACGCGGAGCCCTGACGGCCAGAGAAGAAGGACAGACACATGGAAGCCAAGGCGCAGGCGCGGTACGTCCGCGTCACGCCCCAGAAGGCTCGCCGCGTCGTGGACACCATCCGTGGCAAGCGAGCCGAGGAGGCCGTGGCCCAGCTCGGGTTCGCCCCGCAGGCGGTGGCGGTCGACGTGCGCAAGCTCGTCTCGAGCGCGATCGCGAACGCTCGCGTGAAGGCCGATGCCGCCAGCGAGCGGTTCGACCCGAGCGAGCTCGTCATCGCGGAGGCGTTCGTCGACGAGGGCCCGACCCTGAAGCGGATCCGTCCGCGCGCTCAGGGTCGTGCCAACCGCGTCCTCAAGCGCACCAGCCACATCACGGTGATCGTGGCGTCGAAGGAAGGGGCTCGCTGATGGGTCAGAAGGTCAACCCGCTCGGGTTCCGGCTCGGCATCACCACCGAGCACCGCTCCAAGTGGTTCGCGGACTCGACCAAGCCGGGTCAGCGCTACCGCGACTTCGTGCGCGAGGACGTGCAGATCCGCAAGCTCCTGACCACCGGTCTCGAGCGCGCCGGCATCGCCAAGGTGCAGATCGAGCGCACGCGTGACCGCGTGTCCGTGACGCTCTACACCGCGCGTCCTGGCATCGTCATCGGTCGCCGTGGCGCCGAGGCCGAGCGTCTGCGCGGTGAGCTGGAGAAGCTCACCGGCAAGCAGGTCACGCTCAACATCCTCGAGGCCACCAACCCCGAGCTCAACGCCCAGCTCGTCGCGCAGGGCATCGCCGAGCAGCTCGCCAGCCGTGTCGCGTTCCGTCGCGCCATGCGCAAGGGCATCCAGTCCGCGCAGCGCGCGGGTGCCAAGGGCATCCGGGTGCAGTGCGCGGGCCGTCTCGGCGGCGCCGAGATGAGCCGCAAGGAGTTCTACCGCGAGGGTCGCGTCCCGCTGCACACGCTGCGCGCGAACATCGACTACGGCTTCTTCGAGGCTCGTACCACCTTCGGCCGCATCGGCGTGAAGGTGTGGATCTACAAGGGCGACCAGACGGAGCGCGAGTACGCGGCCGAGCAGGCCGGTCAGGCTCCCCGTCCGCGGCGCGGTTCCGACCGCCCGCGTGGCCGTCGCGACGAGGCCCAGGCGGCTCCGGCCGCTGCGGAGGCCTCGGCAGGCACCGGAACGGAGGGCTGAGCACCATGCTTATCCCACGGCGGACCAAGCACCGCAAGCAGCACCACCCCCGTCGCACGGGGGCCGCCACGGGCGGCACCGCGATCTCGTTCGGCGACTTCGGCATCCAGGCCGTCGAGGGCGGGTACCTCACGAACCGCCAGATCGAGGCGGCTCGTATCGCGATGACCCGTCACATCAAGCGTGGCGGAAAGGTGTGGATCAACGTCTACCCCGACCGCCCGCTCACCAAGAAGCCGGCCGAGACCCGCATGGGTTCCGGCAAGGGCTCCGTGGAGTGGTGGATCGCCAACATCAAGCCCGGCCGGATGCTGTTCGAGCTCGCCGGCGTTCCTGAGCCGCTGGCTCGCGAGGCCATGCGCCGCGCCCAGCACAAGCTCCCGATGAAGACCCGCTTCGTGCGGCGCGAGGGTGGTGACCTGTGATGGCAGTGGGTTCGAAGGACCTGCAGGCATCCGAGCTGGACGGCATGGACGACGAGCGTCTCGTCGCCGAGCTCCGCAAGGCCAAGGACGAGCTCTTCCACCTCCGGTTCGCCTCGGCGACCGGTCAGCTGGAGAGCCACGGCCGGCTCAAGGAGGTCCGTCGCGACATCGCCCGGATCTACACGATCCTGCGCGAGCGTGAGCTCGGCATCCGTACCGCTCCGACGAGCGTGAAGTGAGCGAGGAAGCAATGGCGAAGGACGAGACGGTTCAGGCCGTCGAGAGCACCGAGGACCACCTCGGGCACGGTGGTGACCGGAACTACCGCAAGACGCGGCAGGGCTACGTCGTCAGCGACAAGATGACCAAGACCGTCGTGGTCGAGCTCGAGGACCGGGTCAAGCACCCGCTCTACGGCAAGGTCATCCGCCGCACCACCAAGGTGAAGGCGCACGACGAGGAGCAGGTGGCCGGCATCGGCGACCTCGTCCTCATCATGGAGACGCGGCCGCTGTCCGCCACCAAGCGGTGGCGTGTGGTGGAGATCCTCGAGAAGGCCCGCTGACCAGTCAATATCCGTTCGGCCAGGCTGGTGGTTGCCTCGAGCAGCTGCCGAGAACCGGCACGACGACAGGAGCAGTTTCATGATCCAGCAGGAGTCGCGACTCAAGGTCGCCGACAACACGGGTGCGAAGGAGATCCTCTGCATCCGCGTTCTCGGCGGTTCGGGCCGTCGCTACGCCGGCATCGGTGACGTCATCGTCGCCACCGTCAAGGACGCCATCCCCGGCGGCAACGTCAAGAAGGGCGACGTCGTCAAGGCCGTGGTGGTTCGTACCCGCAAGGAGCGCCGTCGTGCCGACGGTTCCTACATCCGCTTCGACGAGAACGCGGCCGTCATCCTCAAGGCCGACGGCGAGCCTCGTGGTACCCGCATCTTCGGCCCGGTGGGCCGCGAGCTGCGTGACAAGAAGTTCATGCGCATCGTGTCGCTCGCCCCGGAGGTGATCTGAGAGATGGCGAAGATCAAGAAGGGCGACCTCGTCGTCGTGATCTCCGGCAGCCGTAACGACCGTGGCAAGCAGGGCCGCGTGCTCGAGGTGCTCACCGAGAGCAACCGCATCGTGGTCGAGGGCGTCCGCCGCGTCACGAAGCACACCAAGGTGTCGCAGACCCAGCGCGGGTCCCGCACCGGTGGCATCGAGACCGTCGAGGCCCCGATCCACATCAGCAACGTGATGCTGGTCGACCCGGAGACCAAGAAGGGCACCCGGGTGGGCTACCGCACCGAGGAAGTCGAGCGCGACGGCCGCAAGCGCACCGTTCGGGTGCGCGTCGCGAAGCGCTCCGGTAAGGACGTGTGAGATGACCGAGACGCTTCAGGAGACGGTCGCGGAGGAGAAGGTCGCTCCGCGGCTGAAGACCCGCTACCGCGAGGAGATCGTCCCCGCCCTGCGCGAGGAGTTCGCGTACGCGAACGTCATGCAGGTCCCCGGCCTCGTCAAGGTCGTGGTGAACATGGGTGTGGGGGACGCCGCGCGCGACTCCAAGCTCATCGACGGCGCCGTGCGCGACCTGTCGCTCATCACGGGTCAGAAGCCGCAGGTCACCAAGGCCCGCAAGTCCATCGCGCAGTTCAAGCTGCGCGAGGGTCAGCCGATCGGCGCGCACACCACGCTGCGCGGTGACCGGATGTGGGAGTTCGTGGACCGGCTGCTGTCGATCGCGCTCCCGCGCATCCGTGACTTCCGCGGGCTGGAGCCCAAGCAGTTCGACGGTCGCGGGAACTACACGTTCGGGCTCACCGAGCAGTCGATGTTCCACGAGATCGACCAGGACTCGATCGACCGCGTGCGCGGCATGGACATCACCGTGGTGACCACCGCGACGACCGACGACGAGGGCCGGTCGCTGCTGCGCCGCCTCGGCTTCCCGTTCAAGGAGAACTGACATGGCGAAGACCGCCCTGGTGCAGAAGGCCGCCGCGAAGCCGAAGTTCGGCGTCCGCGCGTACACGCGGTGCAACCGCTGCGGGCGTCCCCGCTCGGTGTACCGCAAGTTCGGCCTGTGCCGCATCTGCCTGCGCGAGATGGCCCTGGCGGGTCAGCTCCCGGGCATCACCAAGAGCAGCTGGTAACACGACTACGCCGCAGGTTCCCCACCCGCTGAGGTGGGGGAAACCACGGCGAGGAAGGGCGAAGGCCCGATGACGATGACAGACCCGATCGCAGACATGCTCACGCGTCTGCGCAACGCGAACTCCGCGTACCACGAGTCGGTGACCATGCCGTACTCGAAGCTCAAGTCGCGCATCGCCGAGATCCTCCAGGCGGAGGGCTACATCTCGGGGTGGCGCGTCGAGGACGCCGAGGTCGGCAAGAACCTCGTGCTGTCCCTCAAGTACGGCCCGCACCGCGAGCGCTCGCTCGCCGGCGTGCGCCGGGTGTCCAAGCCCGGTCTGCGGGTGTACGCCAAGTCGACCAACCTGCCCCAGGTGCTCGGCGGCCTCGGGGTGGCGATCCTGTCCACCTCCTCGGGTCTGCTGACGGACCGTCAGGCGGCAACGAAGGGCGTGGGTGGGGAAGTCCTCGCCTACGTCTGGTAAAGGAGGAGAACCATGTCGCGCATCGGAAAGGTCCCGGTCGTGGTTCCCGCCGCCGTCGACGTCACGCTCGCCGACGGCGTCGTGACGGTCAAGGGCCCCAAGGGCACGCTGGCGCACACGATCCCCTCGACCATTACGGTCGAGCACACCGACGGCACCCTCGTGGTGACCCGTGAGAACGACGAGCGCACCGCGCGGTCGCTCCACGGCCTCACCCGGACGCTGCTGGCCAACCTGGTCACGGGCGTCACCGAGGGCTACGAGAAGAAGCTCGAGATCGTCGGCACCGGTTACCGCGTGGCGGCCAAGGGCAGCGACCTCGAGTTCGCGCTCGGCTTCAGCCACCCGGTCACCGTCAAGGCGCCGGAGGGCATCACCTTCGCCGTCGAGTCCCCGACCAAGTTCTCGGTCGTGGGCATCGACAAGCAGCAGGTGGGCGAGGTCGCCGCCAACATCAGGAAGATCCGCAAGCCGGAGCCCTACAAGGGCAAGGGCGTGCGGTACGCGGGCGAGCAGGTCCGCCGCAAGGTCGGAAAGGCTGGTAAGTGACCATGGCTGTCTCCATCAAGTCGGCCGGGAAGTCCAAGGCCACGGCGCGTCAGCGCCGCCACCTCCGGCTGCGCAAGCGCATCGCCGGCACGTCCGAGCGTCCGCGCCTGGTCGTCACCCGCAGCGCGCGGCACATCGTCGCGCAGCTCGTGGACGACTCCACCGGCACCACGATCGCCTCGGCCTCGACGCTCGAGGCCGACCTGCGCGCCAACACCGACGCCAAGGTCGACAAGGCGAAGGTCGTCGGCGGCCTGGTGGCCAAGCGCGCTGCCGCCGCCGGCGTCACCGTGGCGGTGTTCGACCGGGGTGGCAACGCCTACCACGGTCGCGTCGCAGCCGTCGCCGACGGCGCCCGCGAGGGAGGCCTGACGCTGTGATGACCCAGAAGCAGGAGAGGAACGTCTGATGGCTGCACCGCAGCGCAGCAGGACTGCCGGCGCGGCCGGCGGCAACGAGAACGACCGCTCGAACGACCGCGGTGGACGCGGCGAGCGCCGCAACGACCGTGGTGGTCGCGGCGACCGCAACGCCCGCGAGGCCGAGCGCAACCAGTTCGTCGAGCGCGTCGTGACGATCAACCGCGTCGCGAAGGTCGTCAAGGGTGGACGCCGCTTCAGCTTCACGGCCCTCGTGGTCGTGGGCGACGGCGACGGCACCGTCGGTGTCGGCTACGGGAAGGCCAAGGAGGTGCCCGCCGCGATCGCGAAGGGCGTCGAGGAGGCCAAGAAGAACTTCTTCCGCGTGCCCCGCATCGGCCGCACCATCCCGCACATCGTGCAGGGTGAGGCCGCCGCGGGCGTCGTGTTCCTGCGTCCCGCCTCGCCGGGTACCGGGGTCATCGCGGGCGGTCCCGTCCGCGCGGTCCTGGACTGCGCCGGCATCCACGACGTGCTGAGCAAGTCGCTCGGCTCGTCGAACGCGATCAACATCGTGCACGCGACCGTCGCGGCGCTCCGTTCGCTCGAGCAGCCCGAGGCCGTCGCGGCCCGTCGTGGCCTGCCGGTCGAGGACGTCGTCCCGGCCCCGCTGCTGCGGGCCCAGGCCCAGGCGCGCGCCGAGGCTGCGGCCAAGACGCAGGTGGGGGTGGCGTGATGGCTTCGCTCGAGATCACCCAGACCCGCTCCGCCATCGGCGGCAAGCACAAGCAGCGTGAGACGCTGCGCACGCTGGGCCTCGGCAAGATCGGCCGCACGGCCGTCTACGAGGACTCCCCGCAGGTGCGCGGCATGATCCAGGTGGTTTCCCACCTGGTGAAGGTCGAGGAGGTCGACTGATGGCTGAGGCCAAGAAGGCGGCCGCCAAGGAGCAGGCTCCGGCCGACGCTCCCCAGGCGGGCGCGACGCTCAAGCTCCACCACCTGCGCCCCGCGCCCGGCTCGAACACGGCCAAGACGCGCGTCGGTCGTGGTGAGGGCTCGAAGGGCAAGACGGCGGGCCGCGGTACCAAGGGCACCAAGGCGCGCTACCAGGTTCCTGCCGGGTTCGAGGGTGGGCAGATGCCGATGCACATGCGGCTGCCCAAACTCCGCGGGTTCACCAACCCGTTCCGGACCGAGTACCAGGTCGTCAACGTCGAGCGGCTCGCCGCCCTGTTCCCGCAGGGTGGCGCCGTGAGCGTCGAGGACCTCGTGGCGAAGGGCGCCGTGCGCGCCAACCGCCCGGTCAAGGTCCTCGGCGACGGCGACCTGGGCGGCGTGGCCCTCCAGGTCACGGTCGACAAGGTCTCGGCCTCCGCCAAGGAGAAGATCGAGGCCGCCGGCGGTTCGGTGACGCAGGCCTGACGATCACGGGTGGCGACGCTCCAGCAGCGTCGCCACCCGTTCGTCGTCCCTCCGGGCGCCAGGAGGTGCCCGGTCCAGCGACCTGGAGGAAGTGTGCTCAGGGCATTCGCTCAGGCGTTCCGCACGCCCGACCTGCGGCGCAAGCTGCTCTTCACGATGGGCATCATCGTGATCTTCCGCATCGGCTCGTTCCTGCCGACCCCGGGAGTGAACTACGCCAACGTCCAGACCTGTGTCTCGGCGTCCGCGGACAACGACGTCCTCGGCCTCATCAACCTCTTCTCGGGCGGTGCGCTGCTGCAGCTGTCCGTGTTCGCGCTCGGGATCATGCCGTACATCACGGCGAGCATCATCGTGCAGCTCCTGCGCGTGGTGATCCCCCACTTCGAGGCCCTGCACAAGGAGGGCCAGGCGGGTACCGCGAAGCTCACGCAGTACACCCGCTACCTCACGATCTTCCTCGCGATCCTGCAGGCCACCACCATCATCACGACGGCGCGCACCGGTGTGCTCTTCGGCGGGTGCGGTGAGGCCGGCGGAACCATCCCCGTGATCTCCGACGACTCGGCCGTGACGATCCTGCTGGCGATCCTCACGATGACGGCCGGCACGGGCCTGGTGATGTGGCTCGCCGAGCTCATCACCGAGCGCGGCGTCGGCAACGGCATGTCGCTCCTCATCTTCATCTCGATCGCCGCGTCGTTCCCGGCCGCTCTCTGGACCGTGGCCAACGCGCAGGGCGGGTTCATGACCTTCCTGCTCGTGGTGCTCCTCGCGCTGCTGCTCATCGCCGTCGTGGTGTTCGTCGAGCAGTCCCAGCGCCGGATCCCGGTGCAGTACGCCAAGCGGATGGTCGGGCGTCGGGTGTACGGCGGGACCAGCACCTACATCCCGATCAAGATCAACATGGCCGGCGTGATCCCGGTGATCTTCGCGAGCTCGATCCTCATGCTGCCCACGCTGCTGGCGCAGTTCGGGGACCAGAACGCGGGCTGGGTGCAGTGGATCCTGCGGCACTTCGCCACGCCGGCCTCGCCGTTCTACCTCATCACGTTCGCCCTGCTGATCCTGTTCTTCGCGTTCTTCTACACGTCGATCACGTTCAACCCGGACGAGGTCGCCGACAACATGAAGCGGTACGGCGGCTTCGTCCCCGGCATCCGCGCCGGGCGCCCGACGGCGGAGTACCTGCGTTACGTGATCAACCGCGTCACGTCCGCAGGCTCGATCTACCTCGTGCTCGTGGCGCTCATCCCGACGCTCGCCTTCGTGCTGCTCGGCATCTCGAACATCCCGTTCGGCGGCACGTCGCTGCTGATCATCGTGGGTGTCGGCCTGGAGACTGTGAAGCAGATCGACTCCCAGCTCCAGCAGCGCCACTACGAAGGGATCCTCAAGTGAGCCGTCTCGTCATCATGGGCCCGCAGGGGTCGGGCAAGGGCACCCAGGCGGCGCGCATCGCCGAGGCGCTGGGCATCCCGGCGATCTCGACGGGGGACATCTTCCGCGCGAACATCAAGGGCGGCACGGAGCTCGGGCAGCTCGCCCGCTCCTACTCCGACCGCGGTGAGCTCGTGCCGGACGAGGTCACCAACGCGATGGTGCGCGACCGCCTCGCCCAGCCCGATGCCGCCGGCGGGTTCCTGCTGGACGGGTACCCCCGCAACGCGGCGCAGGTCACCGAGCTGGACGCGATCCTCGCCGAGCACGGCGTCGCGCTCGACGCCGTGATCGAGCTGGAGGTGCCCACCGAGGAGCTGCTCGAGCGGCTCGCCCACCGGGCTGCGGTGGAGGGTCGCGCCGACGACACGGCCGAGGTGATCCGTCGTCGCCTCGACCTGTACCACGAGCAGACCGCGCCGCTCGCGGCGACCTACGCCGAGCGCCGCCTGCACGTCCCGGTCACCGGGACGGGCGAGGTCGCCGCGATCACGGACGCGATCCTCGACGCGCTGCGCGCGCACGGGGGAGCGACCGCCTGAGCACTCCACGCGGGCCCCTCGTGACTCGGGTGCGCGGAGCCGGCGTCGTTTGGGGCATTTCGGCCCGTGCCGTATGATGTCTCGTTGGGTTCGCGTGCCGTAAACGGCTGGACGCGACGCGAACCGCACCCACGACCATCCGATCGTGGTGCAGCCGCGCACGCGGCGGCGTCGAGCGGGATTCCGCCTCGTCGCCACATCATGCAGGACCAGCCCGAGGAGTAAGCGGAGGACATGGGGAAGAAGGACGGTGTCATCGAGATCGAGGGCGTCGTGGTCGAGGCGCTCCCGAACGCGATGTTTCGCGTGGAGCTCAGCAACGGGCACAAGGTGCTCGCGATGATCTCGGGCAAGATGCGCCAGAACTACATCCGGATCCTGCCGGAGGACCGCGTCGTGGTGGAGCTCACGCCGTACGACCTGTCCCGTGGCCGGATCGTCTACCGCTACAAGTAAGCCACCCCGCAACGAGCAAGCCGTCGCCCGCCAGGGCGCGCGGCGGCAAGGAACGATCATGAAGGTCAAGCCCAGCGTCAAGCCGATCTGCGACAAGTGCAAGGTCATCCGCCGGCACGGTCGCGTCATGGTGATCTGCGAGAACCTGCGCCACAAGCAGCGTCAGGGCTGAGTAGCCCCCGCTGACCGGTCGGGCCGCTGCGCCCGATCCACCCGCCGGCCACGCCGGCACCGGCGGCAGTCACGCCGCCAGCGATGCACCACCCGCCCCGCGAGGGGCGACCCCCCGGTCCGGAGGCCGGGGCCCACGGCCCGTGGGACGGTGCGTCGACCGACCTCCGGACTCCCGTGACGGAGAACACCGCACATGGCACGTCTTGTCGGAGTCGACCTCCCCCGCGAGAAGCGGCTCGAGGTTGCACTCACCTACATCTACGGCATCGGCCGTACTCGCGCGGCCGAGACCCTCGCCGCAACCGGCCTGAGCCCGGACCTGCGCGTGCGCGACCTCGGTGACGCCGAACTCGTCGCGCTTCGTGACCACATCGAGGGCAGCTACAAGACCGAGGGTGACCTTCGCCGCGAGGTCGCCGCTGACATCCGTCGCAAGGTGGAGATCGGTTCGTACGAGGGTCTGCGTCACCGCCGCGGCCTCCCGGTGCGCGGCCAGCGCACGAAGACCAACGCGCGTACTCGCAAGGGTCCCAAGCGGACCGTGGCCGGCAAGAAGAAGGCCGGTCGCAAGTAGCCGGTGACCCGCCCTCGGGCGGGACCCGGTCCGACGACCTCGACGAAGGAACAGCATGCCTCCCAAGACTCGCGCCGCTGCGTCCGGCGCTCGCAAGACGCGCCGCAAGGAGAAGAAGAACGTCTCCCACGGCCACGCCTACATCAAGTCGACCTTCAACAACACGATCGTGTCGATCACGGACCCCACGGGTGCCGTGATCGCGTGGGCCTCCTCGGGCCAGGTCGGCTTCAAGGGGTCGCGCAAGTCGACCCCTTTCGCCGCCCAGCTCGCCGCCGAGGCCGCCGCCCGCCGCGCGCAGGAGCACGGCATGAAGAAGGTCGACGTCTTCGTGAAGGGCCCGGGCTCGGGCCGCGAGACCGCGATCCGCTCGCTCCAGGCCACCGGCCTCGAGGTCGGCTCGATCTCCGACGTGACGCCGCAGGCGCACAACGGGGTCCGGCCGCCGAAGCGTCGCCGCGTCTGATCCTCTCGCCGGCCGGGCCTCGTGCCCGGCCGGCGGACCCATCGCCGTCCGCGCGCCCGCGGACGGCTCCCGGACGGCGTCATATAGCGGACGCCGAAGGAAGGAATGACCGCCCGTGCTCATCGCACAGCGCCCCACCCTGACCGAAGAGGTCGTCAGCGAGTTCCGCTCGCGCTTCGTCATCGAGCCCCTCGAGCCCGGCTTCGGCTACACGCTCGGCAACTCGCTGCGGCGCACGCTGCTGTCCTCGATCCCCGGTGCCGCCGTGACCAGCATCCGCTTCGACAGCGTGCTGCACGAGTTCTCCACCGTCGAGGGTGTCAAGGAGGACGTCACCGAGATCATCCTCAACATCAAGAACATCGTCGTCTCCTCGGAGAACGACGAGCCCGTCGTGATGTACCTGCGCAAGCAGGGCCCGGGGACGGTCACCGCCGGTGACATCACCCCGCCGGCCGGGGTGGAGATCCACAACCCCGACCTGCACCTCGCCACGGTCAACGGCAAGGGCAAGCTCGAGATCGAGCTCACGGTCGAGCGTGGCCGCGGCTACGTCTCCGCGGCGCAGAACAAGGCGTTCGACGCCGAGATCGGCCGCATCCCGATCGACTCGATCTACTCGCCGGTGCTCAAGGTGACGTACAAGGTCGAGGCGACCCGCGTCGAGCAGCGCACCGACTTCGACCGCCTCATCGTCGACGTCGAGACCAAGCACGCGATCAGCCCGCGCGACGCCGTGGCGTCCGCCGGCAAGACGCTCGTGGAGCTCTTCGGCCTCGCCCGTGAGCTGAACTCCTCCGCCGAGGGCATCGAGATCGGCCCGTCGCCGACCGACGTCGAGCTGGCGCAGGACCTCGCGCTGCCGATCGAGGACCTCGACCTCACGATCCGGTCCTACAACTGCCTCAAGCGAGAGGGCATCCACACGGTGGGCGAGCTCGTCGCGCGCAGCGAGGCGGACCTCCTGGATATCCGCAACTTCGGCCAGAAGTCGATCGTGGAGGTCAAGGAGCGGCTCGCGAGCCTCGGCCTGGCGCTCAAGGACTCCCCGATCGACTTCGACCCGTCCCTGGTCGTCGACGCCTACGACGGCGACATCGACTTCAGCGACGACACCTACAACTGACCCACCCTGCAACCGGTACGGCGCTCGCCCGCTGAACCAAAGGAGACACCATGCCTACGCCCACCAAGGGCCCCCGCCTCGGTGGCGGACCGGCGCACGAGCGTCTGCTGCTCGGCAACCTGGCCACGTCGCTGTTCGAGCACCGTCGCATCACCACGACGGAGGCCAAGGCCAAGCGCCTGCGTCCGCTCGCCGAGCGTCTCGTGACGTTCGCCAAGCGCGGTGACCTCGCCGCTCGCCGTCGCGTCCTCACGGTCGTGAAGGACAAGGGCGTCGTGCACGAGCTCTTCACCGAGATCGCGCCGCTCGTCGCCGACCGCCCGGGCGGCTACACGCGGATCACGAAGATCGGTCCGCGCAAGGGCGACAACGCGCCCATGGCCGTGATCGAGCTCGTGCTCGAGCCGCTCAGCCCGAAGCAGGCCACGGTCGCCGAGGCGACGGCCGCCACCAAGCGCGCCGCCAAGAAGGACGCGCCCAAGAAGGCTGCTGCTCCGGTCGAGGCCGCTCCGGCCGAGGCCGAGGACGCTCCCGTCGAGGAGGCTCCCGTGGAGACCGCCGAGGTCGAGGCCGCGCCGGCCGAGGCCCAGGACGTTCCCGCCGAGGACGTTCCCGCCGAGAAGGACGCCGACGACACCAAGTGACCCGTGCGGCACACTGGCCGCATGACGGCCGCCGACGAGGCCCGGACCCTTCGGGGTCCGGGCCTCGTCGCGTCCCGGGTCACCCGGGTCGGCTCGCCCCGGGTGGTTCTCGTGCACGGCGTGCGCACCTCCGCGTCGATGTGGCGCCACCAGGTCGCGGCGCTCACGACGGCGGGCTACCGTCCCGTCGCCGTCGACCTTCCCGGTCACGGCACCCGGGCGGGGGACCCGTTCACGCTCGCGGCGGCCGACGAGGTCCTCACCGGCGCCTCGGCTGAGGCGAGCGTGGCGCGGGAGGGTGGGCTCGCCGTCGTGGGCCTGTCGCTGGGCGGCTACGTGGCGCTGCACTGGGCGGCGCGCACGACGCACCCGCCCGCGGCGCTCGTGCTGTCCTCGTGCACCGCACTGACCGGCGGGCTCGCGCACGGGGGTTTCGTCGCACTCTCGCGCGGGATCACCGCGCTGCCGCGCGACGGTGCGCGCCGCGTCAGCGAGGTCGCCGCCCGGCTCGCCGTCGGCGTGGCCGGTGCGCGCGACATCGCCGCGGGCGGCGTGGCCGTGCCCGCCCAGGTCCCGACGCTGCTCGCGGTGCGCGAGCTCGACCCGCTCGCCGACCTCGCGGTGGTGCTCGACCGCGGCATCGCGGTGACGTTCGTGCAGGGGGAGTGGGACCACTTCCGGATCGACGAGCGCGCCTTCCGCCGGGTGGCCGCGAGGCGCGCGCGGTGGGTGGTCGTGCGGCGCGCGCACCACCTCGTGAGCCTGCACCGGCCGCGTGCGTACACGCGGGCGCTGCTGGACGCGCTCGGGCGGGTCGACGGCGACCGCGCCGGGGATGAGCCGGGGCCGGTGCCCTAGGGTCCGAGCATGGCGTCGGAGGCGGGCTGGGACAGCGAACGGGACGCGTACGCGGCGGCGGCGGGGTGGGCGGTCGACCTCGTGGCCCAGGTCGGTGACCGGTGGGGGGAGCCCGGACTGGGCGTGTGGGACGTCCGTGCGCTCGTCGGCCACCTCTCGCGCTCGTTCCGCACCGTGGCGGAGTACCTCGCTCGGCCCGCCGCGTCGGTCGCGGTGCCGGACGCGACGTCGTACTACCGCGCGACGGCGGAGCTCGCCCGGCAGGCCGGCGTCGCCGAGCGCGGGGTCGAGGCCGGCCGGGCGCTCGGGACCGACCCCGCCGTCGCGTTCGCGGCGCTGGCCGACGAGGCCCGGACGATCGTCGACCGCTGCACCGGCTCGGAGCTGCCGACGACGATCGCGGGCGGCATTCGCCTGGTGGACTACCTGCCCACGCGCACGCTGGAGCTGACCGTGCACGGGTGCGACCTCGCCGTCGCGCTGGGGCTCGCTCCGGCGCCGCCCGCCGTGGCGGCGCGCAGGACGCTCGGGCTGCTGACCGAGCTCGCCGTGCGGGCGGGGGAGGACGGGGGCGACGTGGCGGGCCGGGTCCTGCTCGCCCTGACCGGGCGGCGGGCGTGGGAGGCGGGCAGCAGTCTGCTCTAGCGAAGAACCTCTCGCGAAAGGACGGAAATCCTCTCGCGAAAGGACGGAACCCCTCTCGCGGGGGTCAGCGCTGCAGGGACCAGGCCCGCACGCCGCCCACGATGCCCGCCGAGTTCGGCACCACCACGATGTCGTCGCCGAGCCGGGCGAGCGTGGTCGCGGTGATCCGACGTCCGTTGCCGCCGCCGATGTACAGCCGGTCCCACAGCACCACCGGTTCGAGCGCCTCGACCACCGTGCGCACGCGCCGCGACCAGTGCGCGTCGCCGAGCCGGAGTCGCTCGTGCTCGCCGATGTAGCCGTCGTACGTCAGCCCCCACCGGACCGGGGCGTGGCTGAGCTCAAGGTGGGGCGCGAGGCGCCCGCCGTCGAACAGCGCGCTGCCGAGGCCGGTGCCGAGCGTGATGACGAGCTCGAGCCCCGCGCCCGCGATCACACCGGCGCCATGCACCTCGGCGTCGTTGAGCACGAGGGTGGGCCGCTCGAGCGTGTCCGCGAGGTGCGCCTGGATGTCGAAGCCCGACCACGCCTCGACCAGCTCGGGCAGCACGCGCGTGCGCGGGCCGGACCGGGTCACGTAGTGCGGCGTCCTCACCACCACGCCGTGCCGGATCATCCCGGGCATGCCCACCGTCACGCGGTCGGCGTGCGGGAGCTGCGCGGCGAGGTCGACGATGACGCCGATGAGGCGGTCCGGCGGGAGCGGGTAGGGCGTCGGCGTGCGCACGGCGGGCGCGCGCAGCGTGCCGGCCGAGTCCAGCACGGAGGCCTTGATCCCGCCGCCGCCGCAGTCGATCGCGAGCGTGGCGTCCATGACCCATGAGGGTACGGTGCCCGGGTGAGCCAGGAGGGGAGTACGCCGGGGGGCGCGCCGGGCGCAGAGCCCGGGACGTCGTCGGAGCCGCAGCCCGGCGTGCGCCTGCGGCTCGCGGTGGCCTACGACGGCACCGCCTTCTCCGGCTGGGCCACCCAGCCCGGCCTGCGCACCGTGCAGGGCTGCCTCGAGGACGCCCTCGCGACGGTGCTGCGGACGCCGGCCCGCCTCACGGTCGCGGGCCGCACCGACGCCGGCGTGCACGCGCGCGGCCAGGTGGCGCACCTCGACGTCGACCCCGCGGCGCTCGTCGCCGTCCGCGGCCGCAGCAGCCGCACCGCCCCCGACGCCCTGCGCGCGCGCCTGGGCGGCGTGCTGCCCACGGACCTCGTCGTCGGCGCGGTGACGCCCGCCCCGGCCGGCTTCGACGCCCGGTTCTCGGCGATCTGGCGGCGGTACGCCTACCGGATCGACGACGGCGTCGCCCCGGACCCCCTGCGGCGCACCTGGGTCCTGCGGCACCGTCGCCCGCTCGACGTCGACGCGATGGCACGGGCCGGCGCCGCGCTGCTCGGCGAGCACGACTTCCTCGGCTACTGCAAACCCCGCGCGGGCGCCACGACGATCCGGACGCTGCAGGAGCTGAGGGTCGTGCGCGAGGGCGGGCTCGCCGTCGTGCACGTGCGCGCGGACGCGTTCTGCCACTCGATGGTGCGCTCGCTCGTGGGCGCGCTGCTCGCCGTCGGGGAGGGGCGCCGCGAGGTGGACTGGCCACTGGCCGTGCTGCGCGCCGTCCGGCGCGACCCGGGGGTCGCCGTCGCCCCCGCGCACGGCCTCGTGCTGGAGGAGGTGGGCTACCCGCCCGACGGCGAGCTCGCCGCGCGCGCCCGCCTCGCCCGGGCGGTGCGCACGCTGGGCGAGGGTCAGTCCGCCTCGTCGTAGACCGGGTCCTCGCCGTCGGCCTCCGCGGTCTCGATGCGCTCGAGGTCGTCCAGGCTCACGGTGTGCACCGCGGCCTCCTCGGCGCTCGCGGCGCCGCCGGCCAGACCCGCGTCGCGGGCGTAGGAGTCCTGGCCCCACGTGCCCTCCGCGACCGCTTCGAGCCGGCCCGCGCGATCGTTCTCGCGTCCGCGCGGCGCGTGGTCCCAGGTGTCGGGGACCTCCTGCGCGAGGCGGGAGTCCAGGGGTTCGCCGAGCGACTCCTCCAGCGGCGTCTCGCCCCAGTGGCTGCGGGTGTCGCGCTCCTGGGGGGAGTAGCCCTCGTCGAGGACGTCCTCCACGGCGACCTGCTCCAGCGTGTCGGCGGCGTCCAGCTGGTCGCCGTCGAGCTCGGCTGCCTGCTCGGGATCGGTGCGTTCGGTCATGTCCCTACTGTGTCACTGGACACACGGGGCGGCCAGCCGCCCCGGCGGCCCTCCCGAGGTTTTGACCGCGCGGCCGGCCGGGGGTAGTCTGGAGCGTCGTTGTGCACAGCCCTGCCCGTCGGGCGGGGGGAGTTCAGTAGAGCCAGGGCCGAGCCCAGGTTCCCGGGCGCCGGTGCACACGCCGCAACCCATCGGTTCCGCCGGTGCGATGCCACGCGAGGCCGACGCCCGCGTACATCGGACCTCGGGCCTCCTGCATCGAAACGAAGGCTACGACTGTGCGTACGTTCACCCCGAAGCCGTCCGACGTCGACCGCACCTGGTACGTCGTGGACGCGACCGACGTCGTCCTCGGGCGCCTCGCGACCCACGTGGCGTCCCTGCTGCGCGGCAAGCACAAGGCGACGTTCGCCAACCACGTCGACACCGGTGACTTCGTCATCGTGATCAACGCCGACAAGGTGGCTCTCACCGGCTCCAAGGCCGAGAAGAAGTTCGCCTACCGCCACTCGGGCTACCCGGGCGGCCTCCGTGCGACGAGCTACGCCGAGCTCCTCGCCACCCGTCCCGAGCGCGCCGTCGAGAAGGCCGTGGCCGGGATGGTCCCGAAGAACTCGCTGGGGCGCGCGCAGCTGCGCAAGCTCAAGGTGTACGCCGGTGCCGAGCACCCGCACGCCGCTCAGCAGCCCCAGGCCTTCGAGCTGACGCAGGTCGCGCAGTAGTCGCCCCGCGACTTCGCCGCAGCGCCAGAGAAACACATCCAAGGAGAATCGTGGCTCAGCCTCTGACCGACGAGCTGGACGAGAACGCGCCCAGCAGCTACACCACCGAGACCCCGCTCGCGACCTCGAACCGCGGGCAGAGCATCACCGCCCCGGGTCAGGCCGTGGGTCGCCGCAAGGAGGCCGTCGCCCGCGTGCGTCTCGTCCCCGGCACCGGCCAGGTGACCGTGAACGGGCGCACGCTCGAGGACTACTTCCCGAACAAGCTCCACCAGCAGCTCGTGAACAGCCCGTTCGTGCTGCTCGAGCTCGAGGGCCGGTTCGACGTGATCGCGCGCATCGACGGTGGTGGCGTGTCCGGTCAGGCCGGCGCCATGCGCCTGGGCATCGCCCGCGCGCTCAACGGCATCGACGTCGAGGCGAACCGCCCGGCGCTCAAGAAGGCCGGCTTCCTCACCCGTGACGCCCGCGTCACCGAGCGCAAGAAGGCCGGTCTCAAGAAGGCCCGCAAGGCCCCCCAGTACAGCAAGCGCTGATCTCGCACGTGGCGAGGATCTTCGGGACCGACGGCGTCCGAGGGCTCGCGAACCGCGACGTCACGCCCGAGCTCGCGCTCGGGCTTGGCGTCGCGGCGGCGCGTGTGCTGGCTGCGCACCGAGGCGACCTCGAGGGGTCCGGGTCCTCGCCGTCCCACCGTGCGCGCGCCGTGGTCGGCCGCGACGGTCGCGCGTCGGGGGAGTTCCTGTCCGCCGCGCTCGCGGCCGGGCTCGCCTCGGCCGGCGTCGACGTGGTCGACCTGGGCGTGCTGCCCACCCCCGCGATCGCGTACCTGACCGCCGTGCGTGACGCCGACCTCGGCGTCGTCGTCTCGGCGTCGCACAACCCGATGGCCGACAACGGGATCAAGTTCCTGTCCCGCGGCGGCCACAAGCTGCCCGACGACCTCGAGGACGAGATCGCCGGCCTGCTCGGCGCCGACTGGGAGCGCCCGGTCGGCCCGGCCGTGGGGCGGCTCAGCCGCGACTCGGGCCGGTCCGGTGAGGAGTACGTCGAGCACCTGCTCGACACCGTCGACACCCCCCTGGACGGCCTGCGGATCGCCCTGGACTGCGCGAACGGCGCAGCCAGCGAGGTGGGGCCGCGCGCGCTGCGTGACGCGGGCGCCGACGTCGTCGTCGTGAACGCCTCGCCCGACGGACGCAACATCAACGAGAAGTGCGGCTCCACGCACCCCGAGCAGCTCCAGGCGACCGTGGTCGCCTCCGGCGCCGACCTCGGATTCGCGTTCGACGGCGACGCCGACCGCTGCCTCGCGGTGGACGCGTCCGGCAACCTCGTCGACGGCGACCAGATCATGGGTCTCATGGCGCGGACGCTGCACCGCAGCGACCGGCTCGCCCGCAACACCCTCGTCGTGACCGTGATGAGCAACCTCGGGCTGCTGCAGGCGATGCGGGCCGAGGGCATCGCCGTCGAGCAGACGGCCGTCGGGGACCGCTACGTCCTCGAGCGGATGCGCGCCGGCGGCTACTCCCTCGGCGGCGAGCAATCCGGGCACATCATCCTGTCCGACCACGCGACCACCGGGGACGGGACGCTCACGGCGCTCCAGGTCGCCGCGCTCGTGGCGCGCGAGGGACCGCTCGCCGAGCTGGCCTCGTTCGTGCGCCGCCTGCCGCAGGTCCTCATCAACGTCTCCGGCGTGGACCGCACGCGCGCGCAGTCCGACCCCACGCTGTCCGCGGCCGTCGCCGCCGCGGCAGCCGACCTGGGCGACGCGGGGCGGGTGCTGCTGCGGCCCTCGGGCACCGAGCCGCTCGTGCGGGTCATGGTCGAGGCCGACACGGCCGCCCGCGCCACCGACACCGCGGAGCGCCTCGCGACCGTCGTCAAGGAGCAGCTCTCGCTCTGACGACCTCTGCTGAGCACGTCAGGGTGACTCCCCAGGGCGTCTCCGGGACGCGGGTCGGGGTCGGGGCGGCGCGGATCCCCCCGTGGGGGGAACCGGGGCCTGGCCGGCCCGTGTGAGAGTGGGGAGGCGTCCCCGACCCGGAAGGTCCCACCCGTGCACCTGTTCGACGCGCTCACGGCCGCCATCGAGCACGCCGCGGACCAGTGGTGGATCCTTCTCGTGCTCTACCTGCTGTGCACCATCGACGGCTTCTTCCCGCCCCTGCCGAGCGAGTCCATCGTCATCGCGCTTGCCTCCCTGTCGGTGAGCGGGGACGCCGTCTCGCTGTGGTGGGTCGTCCCGATCGCCGCGGCGGGCGCCATGACGGGGGACCTCATCGCCTTCGCGATCGGCCGCCGCATCCCGCTGCACCGGGTCCGCTGGTTCCGCAGCGGCCGCGGGAGGTCGATGCTCCACTGGGCCGAGGAGCAGCTGCGCGTGCGCGGCGGCGTCTTCATCCTCTCCGCGCGCTACGTGCCCGTGGGCCGCGTCGCTGTGAACATGACCGCCGGGTCCGTCGGGTTCCCCCTGCGCCGCTTCATCGCGTTCGACGCGGTGGCCGCCGTCATGTGGGCCGTGTACGGCGTGCTCATCGGTACGGTCGCGGGGGCGATCTTCGAGGACAACTCGCTGCTGTCGATCGGCGTCGGCGTCGTCGGCGGCGTCCTCATCGGCTTCCTGCTCGACAAGGTGCTCAAGCTCGTCGGCATCGCGCCCGCCGAGCTGCACCCGCGCGACGGCGGGCCACAGGCCGACAGCGAGCCGGACAGGAGGGACGCCGAGACCGAGGGCGCCGGACCGATCGAGGCCGAGAAGACCGGGCCGGTACGCGACACCGCAGAGCACGTAGAGCCCGGCACGACCTGACAGCAAGCCGCCGCCGTGGCCGCTCAGAGCTTGCGCAGCAGCATCCGCTGGATCCGGTGGTCGGCGTCCTTCGTCATCACGAGGGTCGCGCGCGAGCGGGTCGAGGCGATGTTCTGGTGCAGGTTCGGCTCGTTGATCCGCGCCCAGATGTCCTGCGCCGTCGCGCGCGCTGCCTCGTCGTCGAGCCCCGCGTACCGGTGGAAGTAGGACTCCGGCTGCGCGAACGCCGTCTGGCGCAGCCGCAGGAACCGCTCGACGTACCAGCGCCGGATGTCCTGCGGGCGAGCGTCGACGTAGATCGAGAAGTCGAAGAAGTCCGACACCGCCAGCGTCGTGCTCGCGCCGGCCCGGGCGGGCTGCAGCACGTTGAGGCCCTCCACGACGAGCACGTCCGGGCGCCGCACCACCACGCGGCGGTCCGGCACGACGTCGTAGGTGAGGTGGTCGTACACCGGCGCCTCGACGACCGGGGCGCCGCTCTTCACCGTCGCGAGGAAGCGCAGCAGCGCGCGGCGGTCGTAGGACTCCGGGAAGCCCTTGCGCTCCATCAGCCCGCGCCGCGCGAGCTCGGCGTTGGGCAGCAGGAACCCGTCGGTCGTGACGAGCTCGACCCGCGGCGTCTCCGGCCAGCGGCGCAGCATCTCCACGAGCACGCGCGCCGTGGTCGACTTGCCCACCGCGACCGAGCCGGCGATCCCGATGACGAAGGGAGTGCGGGTCTCCCACTCGCCGAGGAACGTCGAGGTCGCGTCGTGCACGCTCGCGACGCCCTGCACGTACAGGCCCAGGAGCCGGGACAGCGGCCGGTACACCTCGTCCACCTCGACGAGGTCGATGGGGTCCGTCATGCCCCGCAGCCGCACCACGTCCTGCTCGGTGAGGGGCAGCGGGGTCGACGCCGAGAGCCTGCTCCAGTCGGCCCGGTCGAGCTCGACGAACGGCGTCCCCGCGGTCGCGTCGGTGATCTCGACGACGTCCACGCCCTCGCTGCTCATCGGGACAGTCTGGCCCATGGCCCCGGGATATCGTGGCCACCATGTGTGGAATCGTGGGTTATGTCGGCCGGTCGCAGGCGTCGCAGCGCCCGCTCGAGGTGGTGCTGTCGGGGCTGGGCCGGCTGGAGTACCGCGGCTACGACTCGGCCGGCGTCGCCGTCGTCTGCCCCGACGGACTGGTGACCGCGAAGCGCGCCGGCAAGCTCACGAACCTCCTCGACGACCTCGCCGAGCACCCGCTCACGCCGGGCTCGGCGGCGATCGGGCACACCCGGTGGGCCACGCACGGCGGGCCGACCGACGGGAACGCGCACCCGCACCGCGTGGGCGGGCTCGCCGTCATCCACAACGGCATCATCGAGAACTTCGCGACGCTCAAGGCCGAGCTGCTCGCGGACGGCGCCGAGTTCCTCTCCGACACCGACACCGAGGTCGTGGCGCACCTCCTGGCCCGCGCGTACGAGGGCGATCTCACCGAGGCGATGCGCGCTGTCGTCGCCCGGCTCGAGGGGGCGTTCACGCTCCTGGCCGTGCACGAGGACGCACCCGGGCGGGTGGTGGGCGCGCGGCGCAACTCCCCGCTCGTCGTCGGGCTCGGGGAGGGGGAGAACTTCCTCGGCAGCGACGTCGCCGCTTTCATCGCCTCGACGAAGGAGGCGCTCGAGCTCGGCCAGGACCAGATCGTCACGATCACGGCCGACTCGGTCGACGTCATCGGGTTCGACGGCGAGCCCGCCACCGCGACCGCCTACACCGTGGACTGGGACGCGACCGCAGCCGTCAAGGGCGGCTTCGCGAGCTTCATGGACAAGGAGATCCACGACCAGCCCAAGGCGGTCGCGGACACGCTGCTGGGCCGGACCGACCCGCGCGGCGCGCTCGTGCTGGACGAGCTGCGGATCCCCGAGGCCACGCTGCGCAGCATCGACAAGATCATCGTCATCGCGTGCGGCACGGCCGCCTACTCCGGGCACGTCGCGAAGTACGCGATCGAGCACTGGTGCCGCATCCCGGTGGAGGTCGAGCTCGCGCACGAGTTCCGCTACCGCGACCCGATCGTCGGGCCGCGCACGCTCGTCGTCGCGATCTCCCAGTCGGGGGAGACGATGGACACGCTCATGGCCGTGCGGCACGCCCGCGAGCAGGGCGCGAGCGTGCTCGCGATCTGCAACACGCACGGCTCGACCATCCCGCGCGAGTCCGACGCGGTCCTCTACACCCACGCCGGCCCGGAGGTCGCGGTCGCCTCGACCAAGGCGTTCCTCGCGCAGGTGGCCGCGTGCTACCTGCTCGGGCTCTACCTCGCGCAGCTGCGCGGGACGAAGTTCCCCGACGAGCTGCGCGAGATCCTCGAGGACCTGCACGCGCTGCCGGACAAGATCCAGCGCGTGCTCGACGACGAGGAGGCCGTGCGGCACGTCGCGCAGAAGATGGCGGACGAGGAGTCCTTCCTGTTCCTCGGCCGGCACGTGGGCTACCCGGTCGCGCTCGAGGGCGCGCTCAAGCTCAAGGAGATCGCCTACATCCACGCTGAGGGGTTCGCCGCCGGCGAGCTCAAGCACGGCCCGATCGCGCTCGTCGACGAGGGCCAGCCCGTCTTCGTCATCGTGCCGTCGCCGCGCGGGCGCGACCAGCTGCACGCCAAGGTCGTCTCCAACATCCAGGAGGTCCGCGCGCGCGGCGCCCGCACGCTCGTGATCGCCGAGGACGGCGACGAGGCGGTCGTGCCCTACGCCGACGTCGTGTTCCGGGTGCCGCAGACGCCGTCGCTGCTCGCGCCGCTCGTCGCCGTCGTGCCGCTGCAGATCTTCGCGTGCGCGCTCGCGACGGCGAAGGGCTTGGACGTGGACCAGCCGCGCAACCTGGCCAAGTCGGTGACGGTCGAGTGAGCCGGCCCCGGCCGTGATCGTCGGCGTGGGCATCGACGTCGTGGACGTGGGCCGGTTCGTCGCCGCGCTCGCCCGGACCCCGCGGCTGCGCGAGCGGCTGTTCACCCCGCCCGAGCGCGAGCTGCCCGACGCGTCCCTCGCCGCGCGGTTCGCCGCCAAGGAGGCGATCGCCAAGGCGCTCGGCGCCCCGCCGGGCCTGCGCTGGCACGACGCGACCGTGCGCCGCACGCCCGGCGCCCCGCCTGCCGTCGAGCTGCGCGGCACCGTCGCGGACCGGGCCGACGCGCTCGGGGTCACGGCCTGGCACCTCTCGCTCTCCCACGACGCGGGGATCGCCTCGGCCGTCGCGGTCGCGGAGGGCTGAGCCGTGCTGCGCGCCTACCCCGCGGCGGACGTCCGGGCCGCCGAGGAGCCGCTCCTGGCGGCCGGTGCTCCCCTCATGGCGACGGCCGCGCGGGCGGTGGAGCTCGCCGTCGTGCACGCGCTGCGTGAGCGCACCGGTGGCGTGGCCGGTGGACGCGTCGTGGTGCTCGTCGGCGCCGGCAACAACGGCGGCGACGGACTGTACGCGGCCGCGGGGCTCGCGCGCCGCGGCGTCGGCGTGCACGTGCTCACGACGTCGGAACATCCGCACGCCGGCGGGCTCGCCGCCCTGCGCGGCGGGACCGCGCGCCTGGTGCCGCTCGCGCAGGCGTGGCCCGCGCAGGCGCTGCGGGCCGTGGCCGACGCGGTCGGGCCGGCCGACGTCGTGGTGGACGCGGTCGCCGGCACCGGCGTGACGGGCGGCCTGCGCGGCGTGGCCGCGACCGTGGTCGCCGCGACGCGCGAGGCCGTCGAGGCAGCTCCGCGGCCGCCGGTCGTCGTCGCCGTCGACGTCCCCTCCGGCATCGGGGTGGACGACGGCGCGCTCCCCGGTGACGTGCTGCCCGCCGACGTCACCGTGACGATGGGGGTCGCCAAGCCCGGCCTGCTGCTGCCGCCGGCGACCGTCTGCGCGGGTCGCGTCGAGGTGGTCGACCTCGGCCTGGACCTCACGCGTCGGACGCCGGCGGCCGCGCGGCTCACGGACGCCGACGTGGCCGACCTGTGGCCCGTGCCCCACCGCGAGGACCACAAGTACTCCCGCGGCGTCCTCGGGGTCGTGGCCGGGTCGGACCGCTACCCGGGCGCCGCGGTGCTCGCGACGTCGGCGGCCGCGCCGCTGGCCGGGATGGTGCGCTACGTCGGGCCCGACGGCGCAGCCCGGCACGTGCTCGACGCGCGCCCGGAGGTCGTGGTCGGGTCGGGCCGGGTGCAGGCCTGGGTCGTCGGCCCCGGAGTGGGCGACGACGACACCGCGCGGCTGCGCGACGTGCGCCGGGCGCTCGCGGAAGGGCTCGGCACCGTGCCCGTCGTCGTCGACGCCGGTGCGCTGCTCGCACTGCCCGAGCGGGTCGCGCCCACCGCGGTGCTCACGCCGCATGCGGGCGAGCTCGCGCGCCTGCTCTCGGCGTGGGGGCGCTCCACGAGCCGCGCCGACGTCGAGGCGGACCCGGTGGGTGCGGCGCGCCGCGCGGTGTCGTTCACCGGCGCGACGGTGCTGCTCAAGGGGGCCACGACGCTCGTCGTCGGGCCGTCCGAGGAGGGTGTGGCGGGCTCATCGGACGGAACGGGCACGGTGTACGCGCAGGCCGACGGGACCGACTGGCTGGCCACCGCCGGCGCCGGCGACGTGCTGGCGGGCGTGCTCGGCGCGCTGCTCGCCGGGCGGAGCGCGGACGTCATGGCGCACCCGCCGCTCGCGGCGCGGCTCGCCGCGGCCGCCGCACTCGTGCACGGCCGCGCGGCCCGCGCCGCGTCGGCCGGCGGACCGCTCGTCGCGCTGGACGTCGCGCGAGCCGTCCCCGGCGTGGTCGCCACGCTGCTCGCGCCGCCGCTGCGCACCGGCCCGGGTGGGAGAATGCCCGGGTGAGCCATCCCGACTCCTTCCCGGCGCGCGCCGTCGTGGACCTGGACGCGATCGCAGGGAACGTGGCCAGGCTCGCCGGCTACGCGCGCGGGGCGCAGGTGATGGCGGTGGTGAAGGCGGACGCCTACGGGCACGGTCTGGTGCCGGCGGCGCAGGCAGCGCAGGCGGGCGGTGCGACGTGGCTGGGCGTGGCCCAGCTCGCCGAGGCGATGGACCTGCGCGAGGCCGGAGTTGCGGGGCGCATCCTCACCTGGATCTTCTCCCCGGGGGCGGATCTCGCCCGCGCCCTCGCGCTCGACCTGGACCTCTCGGTCGGGGCGCCGTGGGCGCTCGCGGAGGTGGAAGCGGCCGCACGGGCGACGGGTCGCACGCCGCGCGTGCACCTCAAGGTCGACACCGGGCTCGGCCGCGGCGGCCAGTTCCTTCCGGCCTGGAGCGACATGCTCGCGGACGCGCTGCGCGCCCAGGCCGAGGGCGTGCTCGAGGTGGTCGGCGTGTGGTCGCACCTCGCGTCGGCCGAGGACGTCACGTCGCCGGTCACCGACGCACAGCTCGAGGTGTTCACCGAGGCCGTCGCGCGGGCCGAGGCGGGCGGGGCGCACCTGGAGGTGCGACACCTGTCCAACTCCGCCGCGACGATCGTGAACCCGGCGATGCGGTTCGACCTCGTCCGCCCCGGGCTCGCGGTGTTCGGGCTCAGCCCCGTGCCAGGCCGCGCCAGCGCCGAGCTGGGACTGCGGCCCGCGATGCGCGTGGAGGCCGCGGTGATGCTCGTCAAGGACGCGCGAGCCGGCCAGGGGGTCTCCTACGGCCACACCTACACGACCGCCGCCGACACGGTGCTCGCCGACATCCCGCTGGGCTACGCGGACGGGATCCCGCGGCACGCCTCGAACGCGGGCCCGATGCTCCTGGGCGGGCGGGTGCGCCGGATCGCGGGGCGGGTCTGCATGGACCAGGTCGTCGTCGACCTCGAGGGCGACCGCGGAGTGCGCGCGGGCGACGTCGCGGTGCTGTTCGGCCCGGGGGACGACGGCGAGCCCACCGCCCAGGACTGGGCGGAGGCGGCCGGCACGATCTCCTACGAGATCGTCACGAGGCTCGGCGCGCGCATCCCGCGCGTCTACACGGGAACGGCGGGGCTTCCGGCATGACGACGCGCGACACGACGCAGCAGGCAGCCGGCGAGCCCGTCCACGTGCAGCTGCCCTCGGCGGCCGCGACCCGCGCGCTCGGTGAGGCGCTCGCCGCCGAGCTGCGCGCGGGAGACCTCGTGCTGCTCGTCGGCGACCTTGGCGCCGGCAAGACCACCCTGACGCAGGGCCTCGGTGCGGCGCTGGGCGTGCGCGGCCAGGTCGCCTCGCCGACGTTCGTCATCGCGCGGGAGCACCCCAGCACCGTGGGCGGGCCGGCGCTCGTGCACGTCGACGCCTACCGCCTCGGCGGTCTGGCGGAGCTCGACGCGCTGGACCTGGACTCCACCCTCGAGGAGTCGGTCACGGTGGTGGAGTGGGGCGGCGGCCTTGCCGAGGCGCTCGCGGAGGACAGGCTCGAGGTGACTCTCGACCGGGCGCGCGGCGCCGAGGAGGACTCGGGTCGTCGGGCCGGGCTGCGGGCGGTCGGCCCGCGCTGGGCGGACGTGGACCTGGCGGCGATCGTCGCCGTCGTGGACGAAGGAGAACGGTGAGGATCCTCGCGATCGACACCTCGGCGGGCACGCAGGTCGCGCTCGTCGTCGACGGCGTGGTGGCGGCGCGGGCCGGCACCCCCGAGGGACGCGGCCACGCCGAGCACACCACGCCGTTCGTGCACGACGTGCTCGCGGCGGGCGGACTCGAGCCGCGCGACCTCGACCTCGTCGCGGTCGGCACGGGACCCGCGCCCTTCACGGGGCTGCGGGTCGGGCTCGTCAGCGCCCAGCTCCTCGGCCGCGCCGCGGGGGTGGCCGTGGCCGGCGTGCCGAGCCTCGAGGCATGGGCGCAGGGGTGGTTCGAACGCTGCGCTGACGGAGCTGCCGGCCCGTCCGCCGCAGGCCCGGGCGAGGTCCGCGTCGCCACCGACGCGCGACGTCGCGAGGTCTACACCGCGCGCTACGTCGCGGGCGAGCACGGACCGGTCGCGGTGGACGGCCCGCGCGTGGTTCGCCCGGCCGACCTCGCGGACGAGGTGACGCGCGAGCGCGCGGCGGGGATCGCCGTCGTCGGCCCCGGTCTGTACCCCGACGTGCTGGGCGACGTCGCGGACGTGCCGTTCGACGTCGCCCACCTCGCGGCGATCGCCTGGCTGCGGACGCAGGCGGGCGAGCCCGTGCCGGTCGAGCCGCTCTACCTGCGCCGGCCCGACGTGCACGGCGTGCTCGGGGACGCGCTCGCCGTCGGAGCCCCGGAGGCCGCGCGGTGAGCGGGCCGAGGCTGCGCCCGATGACGGCGCGCGACCTGGACGTCGTCGCCGCGCTCGAGCCGGAGCTCTTCGGGGCGGGCGCGTGGTCGCGCAGCACGTACGAGGACCAGATCGAGCGGACCGACCGGGTCTACCTCGTGGCCGAGCTCGACGGCGAGGTCGCCGGCTATGCGGGCGTCGCGCTGGAGCCGGAGTGGGACATCATGACGGTGGGCGTCGCGCCGCAGGCACGACGGCGTGGGGTCGCCACCGCGCTCGTCGAGGCGCTCGTCGACGCGGCCCGGTCCGCGGGCGGGCGCGAGCTGTTCCTCGAGGTGCGCGCGCACGACGGCGGTGCGCAGCAGCTCTACCGCAACGCCGGGTTCGCCCCGGTGGGGCTGCGGCGGCGGTACTACCAGCCGGAGGGCGCGGACGCCGTCGTGATGCGACTCGCGCTCGACCCGACGGACGCCGGGCCGGTCGGGCCGGTCGGCGCGGAGGCGGTGGACGACGGGTCGGTCGAAGGGGACGGGTCCGCAGTCGGACCATTCGTCGACGTCGCCACCGCGTACGCCTGGGTGTGGAGCGAGCACGCGCCGGTGGTGCTCGACGTGCGCTGGGCGCTCGGGCGCACCGACGGGCGCGAGCAGTACGCGCAGGGGCACCTGCCGGGCGCGGTGTTCGTGGACCTGGACACCGAGCTGGCCGGTCCGGCGTCGCCCGAGGCCGGTCGTCACCCGCTGCCGGATCTGGACGTGCTGCAGGCCGCGGCGCGGCGGTGGGGCGTGCGCGGCGACTCGCGCGTCCTGGTCTACGACGACGCGGGCGGCACCTCGGCGGCGCGCGCGTGGTGGCTGCTGCGCTGGGCGGGGGTGCGCGACGTCGTGCTGCTCGACGGCGGCCTGCGCGCTTGGGTCGAGGCGGGCCACCACCTCGAGGACGGGCACGTGCGGCCGCGGCCGGGGGACGTCACGCTGACGAGCGGCGCGATGCCGACGGTGGCCGCCGACGACATCGCGGTGCTGCCCGAGCGGGGCGGCGTGCTGCTCGACGCGCGGGCCGCGGAGCGGTTCCGCGGCGAGGTCGAGCCGGTCGATCCGCGCCCCGGACACATTCCGGGCGCCACGAGCGCGCCGACCCTGGCGAACCTCACCGCAGGCGGGTGGCTGCTGGAGGCCGAGGAGCTGCGCGAGCGGTTCGCGGCGCTCGGGGTCGACGTCCCGGCGGCGGGTGCGCCCGAGCCCGGCTCGCGCCCGGTCGCCGTGTACTGCGGGTCCGGCGTGACGGCGTCGCACACGGTCGCCGTGCTCGCGTCGCTCGGCGTGACCGCGGCGCTGTACCCGGGGTCGTTCTCGCAGTGGAGCAGCGACCCCACGCGGCCGGTCGCCACCGGGCTCTAGAGGACGACGACGGCGTCGCTCACCTCGAGGCGAGCCGCGCGCGGGTGCGTGCCGTTCTCGGCGGCGGCCCAGCCGACGGTGAGCACGAGCTCGCTGCGCCAGCCGTTGCCGGCGAAGAGGTCGGCGTCCAGGCCGGCGCGGTCGAAGCCGGCCATCGGGCCGACGCTGAGGCCGCGGGCGCGCAGGGCGACGATGAGGTAGCCGATCTGGATGAGGGTGTTGGTGCGCGCCATCTCGAGGCGGCGCTCCTCCTGCGGCTCCAGGTCCTGCTCGAGCCCCACGCGGTGCGGGGCGAGCGTGCCGAGGTGGCGGTGGAAGCCCGGGTCCGCCACGGCGACCACGACGAGCGGGGCGGCGAGCGTCTTGTCGCGGTTGAAGCCCGCCATGTGGGCCGCGAGGCGCTCGCGGGACTCGCCCTGAGGCACGACGGCGAGGCGCAGCGGCGAGACATTCATCGCCGTCGGGCCCCAGCGCAGGACCTCGTAGGCCGCCTGGATCTCGGCGGGGTCGACGTCGCCGTCGACGTAGGTGTTGACGGTGCGCGCGTCGGTGAACAGGAGCGCGAGGGCGTCGTCGTCGAGGGCGGCGGGCGCCAGGAGGTCGAGGGTCATGCCGGGGGAACGCGCGCGTGGGCGCACGTCATTTCGGGCTGTGAGCGAGGTCACGAGGGGGCGCGGGTAGGCTCGGCTGCCGTGAGCCAGCCCCCGGTCCAGCCTCTGGTCGACCCCTCGGTACCGCCGTTGGTCCTGGGCATCGAGTCCACCTGCGACGAGACGGGCGTGGCCCTCGTGCGGGGTCGCGAGCTGCTCGCCGACGTGACCGCGTCGTCCATGGACGAGCACGCCCGGTACGGCGGGATCGTGCCCGAGGTGGCCTCCCGCGCGCACCTCGAGGCGCTGCTGCCGACGCTGGAGGCGGCGCTCGCGAGCGCCGAGGTGACGCTCGCGGACGTGGACGCGATCGCCGTCGCCTCGGGTCCTGGCCTCGTGGGATCGCTGACGGTCGGGACGGCGGGCGCGAAGGCGCTCGCGCTCGGCCTCGGGGTGCCGCTGTACGGCGTGAACCACGTGGTGGGCCACGCCGCCGTGGACGAGCTCGTGCACGGCCCGTTCCCCGAGCGGTTCCTCGCACTCGTCGTGTCCGGAGGGCACTCCTCGCTGCTGCTCGTGCGGGACATCGCGACGGACGTCGTCGAGCTCGGACAGACCCTGGACGACGCCGCGGGCGAGGCGTTCGACAAGGTGGGTCGGCTGCTGGGTCTGCCCTATCCGGGCGGGCCGCACGTCGACCGGCTGGCGCGCGAGGGCGACCCGACCGCGATCCCGTTCCCGCGCGGCCTGTCGAAGGGGCGCGAGCTGCTGCGCCACCCGTACGACTTCTCGTTCTCGGGCCTGAAGACCTCGGTGGCGCGCTACCTCGAGGCGCGCGAGGCGTCGGGTGAGCCGTTCTCGCGGGCGGATGTGGCGGCGTCGTTCTCCGAGGCGGTGGCCGATGTGCTCGTGACGAAGACGCTGCGCGCGTGCGAGGAGCACGGGGCGGACACGCTCGTCGTCGGGGGCGGGTTCTCCGCCAACTCGCGGCTGCGCGAGCTCGCCGCGGAGCGCTGCGCGCAGGCGGGGGTCGAGCTGCGGATCCCGCCGATCCGCTACTGCACCGACAACGGCGCGATGATCGCGGCGCTGGGCTCCGCCGTCGTGCGCGCGGGGCTGCCGTCGTCGCCGCTCGACCTCGCGGTCGACTCGCAGATGTCGCTCTCGGTGCCGGTGGTGCTGCCGCCTGCGGAGTGAAGCCGCCTGCTGAGGACTGCCCTCCGCGACGCTTTGACTGGTCGCCCCGACGGATTGACTGGCCAGATCGCCGTGAGCCGTCTCGACGGCGGTGTTTCCCCAGGTCGCGGTGACCGCGGAGAACTCTGACCAGTCCGTGTGCGCAGGCGACCAGTCAATGTGTCAGCGAGGCGGCCCCGGTGGCACGATCGGGCCATGTCGCTGACCGACCTCTGGCCGGCCGCGGGCGTTCGCGTCCGCGCCGGCGACCTCGAGCTGCGGTGGATCGACGACGACCTGCTCGTCGCCCTCGCCGAGTTCGCCTCCCGCGGCGTGCACGTGCCCGACGCCATGCCGTTCACGGTTCCGTGGACGCGCGGCACTCCCACGCAGGTCGCGCGCAGCGTGATCGCCTACCAGTGGGCCGCGCGCGGCCGCGTCGGTCCCGACGACCTTCGGCTCGAGCTCGCGGTTCTCGTCGACGGCGTGCCGGTCGGCATCCAGGGCGCGGGCGGCGCCGACTGGGCGGTCATGCGCACGGCGGAGACCGGGTCGTGGCTCGGACTCGAGCACCAGGGACGCGGCATCGGCACGCGGATGCGCGTGCTCATGCTCGCGCTGCTCTTCGACGGACTTGGCGCCGAGGAGGTGACGTCGGCGGCCTGGCTCGACAACCCGGCGTCCCACGCGGTCTCGCGCCGCGTCGGGTACGAGGACAACGGCATGCGGCGGCTCGTCCGCGAGGGTGGCGTCGCGATCAACCAGGGCTACCGGATGGCCCGGCCGCGGTGGGAGCAGGTGCGCGAGGCGAACCTCGCGCTGCTCGCCGGCCCGATCGTGCTCGACGGCGTCGCTCGCCTGCGCGAGCAGCTCGCGGAGTAGGCGGCGTACGAGGCCGCGCCGAGGGGCTCGCGGGCAACAGAGATCCTCTCGCGAAAGGACGGACTTCCTCTCGCGAAAGGACGGACTTCCTCTCGCGAAAGGACGGACTTCCTCTCGCGAAAGGACGGACTTCCTCTCGCGAAAGGACGGACTTCCTCTCGCGAAAGGACGGACTTCCTCTCGCGAAAGGACGGACTTCCTCTCGCGAAGCTAGAGGGGGCGGCCCGCGCGCATCTCGCGCACGAGCGAGTCCACCACCGCGCCGAGGCTCCCGCCGGCCCGCCGCGCGGCCGCCCGCTGCCGCTGGTAGGAGGCGCCCTTGCGCAGGATGGTGCGCACGCCGTCGAGGTCCTCGGCGCAGCCGAGCCGTTCCGCGACCGGTGCGAGCACCGTGAGCCAGCCCGCCACGGAGTCGGTGACGAGCTCCTCGTTGCCCTCGGCGTCGAGAATGACGATCGCGTCCATGCCGTAGCGCGCCGAGCGCCACTTGTTCTCCTGGACGAACCACGTCGGCATCGTGGGCAGCTCGCGCCCGGCGTCGAGCTCGCTGGAGAAGTGCTCGACGAGGCAGTGCACCAGCGCCGCGAGCGCGCGCAGCTCCAGCATCGTCGGGGTCCCGTCGCAGATCCGCACCTCGAGCGTGCCGAACCGCGGCGAGGGCCGGATGTCCCAGCGCACCTCGGTGAAGTCGTCGATCACGCCGGTGTGCTGCATGTCGCCCACGTACTGCTCCAGCTCTGCCCAGGACGGGAACTGGAAGGGCAGGCCCGCCGTCGGGAGCTGCTGGAACATGAGCGCGCGGTTCGAGGCGTAGCCCGTGGTGTCCCCGCCCCAGAACGGCGAGGACGCCGAGAGCGACTGCAGGTGCGCGAACACCGTGAGCAGCGCGCGCATGATCGGCAGCACCTTGTCGCGGTCCTCGATCCCGACGTGCACGTGCACGCCGTAGATGAGCATCTGCCGGCCCCACCACTGGGTGCGGTCGATGAGCGTGGCGTAGCGCTGCTTGTCGGTGACCTTCTGCTGGTTCCAGCGCGCGAACGGGTGGGTGCCCGCGCACATGAGCTCGACGCGCAGCGGGTCCGTCACCGCGCGGATCTCGCCGATCGCGCGCTCGAGGTCGCGCGCCGCGCCGTCGACCGTCTCGTTGACGCCCGAGACCACCTCGACGGTGTTGAGCAGGAGCTCCTGCTTCACGTAGGGGTGCTCGCTCGCCTCGGGCGGGCGGAGCGCGTCGAGCACGGTCGAGGCGACCTGGCGCAGGTCGCCGGAGTCGACGTCGACGAGCGCGAGCTCCCACTCCAGCCCGATCGTGCCGCGGCGTGAGGACGCGAACGGGATCCGCACGGGCTGAGCCATCAGGCGTCCCCTCTCTCGTCGTCGGGTCGGATGTCGGGCCGTTCGAGCGGCTCGGGGCGATCACCCACGCGCTCCACCACCAGCACGCGCTGCTCGCCCGCGACCCGGGTGAGCACGATCGTGGCGGATGCGCGGCCACGAAGCGAGAGCTGGCCGCGCAGTCTCGCGGGATCGAGCGCGCTGCCGCGCTTCTTGATCTCCAGCGTCCCGACGTCGCGCTCGCGCAGGTAGGCGCGCAGGCGCTTGAGCGAGAACGGCATCGCGTCGAGCACCCGGAACGCCGTGGCCCAGGGCGTGGGACGCAGGTGGTCGCCGGTGAGGAACGCGATGCTCGGGTCGATGAGGTGCGTGCCTGTCTCCTCGGCCACGCGGTGCACCACGCCCGCGCGCAGCACCGAGCCGTCGGGCTCGTACAGGTAGGCGCCGAGCGGACCCGTCGGCGCCGGCGTGACCGGCGCGCTCGGGTCGCCTCGCTCGGCCAGCACGTGCACGCCGTCGACGGCGAGCAGCAGCGCTGTCCGCCCCGGCCCCTCGGGCGCGAGGTCGCCGAACCACAGCCCGGTCTCCACGACGTCGCCCCCGACGCTCACCCACTCCGCGCGCGCGTCGACCGGGATGTCGCGGTGCGCGAGCGCGGGGGAGAGCTTGAGGCCGAGCATGCCCACCGGGTGCGGCCCGGTCGTGCGCAGCGCCAGCAGGCGCTCGACGGCGGGGCTGTAGTCCGCGAGCCGGTGCAGTCGGGCGCCGCTCGTCGTGCGCCGGGCCGGGTCGGCCCAGACGGCGTCGACGCCGGTGAGGTCGGCGTCGAACGCGTCGCCCTGCCAGACCCGCGCCTCGGGCAGGGCGCGCAGGTTGATCCCGGCGACCAGCGCCGTCGCGGGGTCCCGCTCGACGGCGAGCACGCGCAGCTCCATCCCCGCCAGCGCCATCGCGTCGGCGCCGATGCCGCAGCCGAGGTCGGCGACGTACGTCGCGCCGGCCGTGCGGAAGCGGTGTGCGTGCCGCGCCGCGACGGGGAGCCGGGTGGCCTGCTCGAGTCCCTCGGGCGTGAAGAGCATGTCGCGGGCGAGGTCGCCGAACTTGGCCCGTGCCTTCGCACGCAGCCGGGACTGGGTCAGCGCGGCCGCGACGAGGTCGGCGTCCAGGCCCGAGGCCCGCAGCGCGGTGCCGAGCGCGAGGCTCGAGGAGGCGTCGTACGGCGGCAGCTCCGCCAGCAGCGCCCAGCCCGCGGGCTCCAGCAGGGGGGCGATGCTCGCGGGGTCCACGGGGCGATCCTGCCCTACCGCCGGCGCGCGGCGGCACCCGCGGTGTGACACGCGTCTGGCACTCGCCTTGACCGAGTGCTAACGCGTTCCTAGAGTGGACGGCGGCACCGCAACCGCGAGGTTGTGGAACCAGGTGCGACGGACACACTCGGCCGACCCCCGCGACGGCGGACGGGCCGTGGGCGGCGCGCCTCACCCATCGTCATCTTTCATCACGGAAGGGGAGGTCCGACGTGTCGGTCTCCATCAAGCCGCTCGAGGACCGGATCGTCGTCCAGACGCTCGAGGCCGAGCAGACCACGGCGTCCGGTCTGGTCATCCCGGACAGCGCCAAGGAGAAGCCCCAGGAGGGCAAGGTCCTGGCCGTTGGCCCCGGTCGCGTCGACGACAAGGGCGTCCGGATCCCGGTCGACGTCGCCGTCGGCGACATCGTCATCTACAGCAAGTACGGCGGCACCGAGGTCAAGTACTCGGGCCAGGAGTACCTCATCCTCTCGGCGCGCGACGTGCTCGCCGTCGTGGAGAAGTAGGGCTCGACCCGCACTCGACGGGGCCCCGGACGCATCGCGCGTCCGGGGCCCCGTCGCGTCCGGGTGCGCCCCGTGTGGCCCGCGCCACCCGGGCGTACGAGGGTCGCCGACACGCGGGCGACTAGGATGACCAGGTGACGGTCACCGACGCTTCCCCCGCCTCGTCCACCCTCGCCAGTGCGCCGCTCGGCGCCCCCGCCGCCGAGTCCGTCGAGGACAAGTTCTCCTTCGTCGGCCTCACCTACGACGACGTGCTGCTGCTCCCGGGCGAGACGGACGTCATCCCGTCCGACGCCGACACCACCACGCGCCTCACGCGCGAGATCTCGATCCGGATCCCGCTGCTGTCTGCGGCGATGGACACGGTGACCGAGTCCCGGATGGCCATCGCGATGGCGCGCCAGGGCGGCATCGGGATCCTGCACCGCAACCTGCCGATCGCCGACCAGGCCGGTCAGGTCGACCTCGTCAAGCGCTCCGAGTCCGGCATGATCACCGACCCCGTCACGGTCGGCCCGGACGCGACGCTCGCCGAGCTCGACACGCTGTGCGGCCAGTACCGCGTCTCGGGCCTGCCCGTCGTGGAGCCCGACGGTACGCTGGTCGGCATCATCACCAACCGCGACCTGCGCTTCGTGCCCCGCGACCGGTTCGAGGGGACTCGGGTACGGGGCGTGATGACGGCGTCGCCGCTGGTCACCGCACCCGTCGGGATCGCGCGCGAGGATGCCGCCGCGCTGCTGGCCAAGCACCGCGTGGAGAAGCTCCCGCTCGTCGACGAGCACGGCCTGCTCGCGGGCCTCATCACGGTCAAGGACTTCGTGAAGTCCGAGCAGTACCCCATGGCGTCGAAGGACTCCGCCGGCCGCCTGCTCGTCGGTGCGGCGGTCGGGTTCTTCGGGGACGCCTGGGAGCGCGCGACGGCGCTCGTCGAGGCCGGCGCGGACGTGCTCGTCGTCGACACGGCGAACGGCCACGCGCGCCTCATGCTCGACATGGTGCGCCGCCTCAAGTCCGACCCGGCCACCCGCGACGTCCAGGTGATCGGCGGCAACGTCGCGACCCGCGAGGGCGCCGCGGCGCTCGTGGCGGCCGGCGTGGACGCCGTGAAGGTTGGCGTCGGGCCCGGCTCGATCTGCACGACCCGGGTCGTCGCGGGCGTCGGCGTCCCGCAGGTCACCGCGATCTACCAGGCGTGGCTCGCCTGCCGCGAGGCCGCCGTCCCCGTGATCGGCGACGGCGGGCTGCAGTACTCGGGCGACATCGCCAAGGCGCTGGTCGCCGGCGCGGAGTCGGTGATGCTGGGCGGGCTGCTCGCCGGCACCGACGAGAGCCCGGGCGACCTCGTGTTCGTCAACGGCAAGCAGTACAAGCGCTACCGCGGGATGGCGTCGCTGGGCGCGATGCAGTCGCGCGGGGACCGGCGCAGCTTCTCCAAGGACCGTTACTTCCAGGGCGACGTGCCCGACGACGAGGTCATCACCGAGGGCATCGAGGGCCAGGTGCCCTACCGCGGCCCGCTCGCGGCCGTCGCGCACCAGCTCGTCGGCGGACTGCACCAGTCGATGTTCTACGTCGGCGCGCGCACCGTGCCCGAGCTCCAGCGCCGCGGCAAGTTCGTCCGGATCACCCCGGCCGGGCTCAAGGAGTCCCACCCGCACGACGTGCAGATGGTGGCCGACTCGCCGAACTACGCGCGGCGCTGACGCTCCGCGGCGGGTGCTGACCCGCGACCACAAGCTCCGCAGCCTCTCCTTACGACCGGTGACCTGGCTCACGCCGGCGCCCACGCTGGTCACGACCGACGACACGTCGGACCCGTCGGAGAGGACCGGGGAATGACCAGCACCATCACCAGCGCCACTGTCGGCGCTGCCAGCACCAGCACACCCACATCCGCCGCTGCGCCGACGCTCGCGTCGCCGTCGGCCGCCTACACGCTCACGCTGCGCGTGGAGCTCGCGTTCGACCCGGGCACCCTCGGCCGGCTCACCACCGCGATCGGGACGACCGGCGCCAACCTCGGCCGGATCGACGCCCACCATCGCAACGGCCCCGCCGTGACCCGCACGATCGACGTGCTGTGCCGCGACGAGGCGCACGGCACCGAGGTCGTCGAGGCGGTCCGCGCGGTGCGCGGCGTCACGCTGCTCGACGTCGCGGACAAGACGTTCGCGCTGCACGAGGGCGGCAAGATCCGGGTCACGCCGTCGTTCGCGCTAGAGACGCGGGACGACCTGTCCATCGCGTATACGCCGGGCGTGGCCCGCGTGAGCGCCGCGATCGCGACCGACCCCGAGCGCGTCTGGGACTACGCGATCAAGCGCAACGCGGTCGCCGTGCTCACCGACGACTCGTCGGCCTCGGCATGCTCTACATCCCGCTCGACGGCGTGCTCTCCGTCCTCACGCCGGGCTACGTGCTGACGTGCGCGGCCGTCGTGCTCACGATGGCCGCGACCGGCTTCTTCGTCGGCCGGTGGCTCGGGATGTACCCCGTGGACGCCTCGCTCGTGACGGTGTGCCACTCCGGGCTCGGCGGCACCGGCGACGTCGCGATCCTCTCGGCCTCGCAGCGCATGGTGCGCATGCCGTTCGCGCAGATCTCGACCCGGCTCGGCGGGGTCACCACGGTCATCGCGGTGTCCTCGCTCCTCGTCATGACGCTCTGAGTCGCCGGTGAGGGCGGCCGCGAGGCCGCCGAGGCCTCCGCGAGCGCTGCGGTGCGGCCACGGGGAGACCCGCGTGACCGCACCGCAGCGCTCGCGTCAGCGCAGGCGGTAGACCAGCTCTGGCCGGCCTGCCCGGCCGTACACCGGCACGCGCTCCACCGACCCGATCTCCACGAGGTGCTCGAGGTAGCGGCGCACCGTGACGCGCGAAGCGCCGACCGCGTCCGCGACCGCCTGGGCGCCTGCGCCCTCGGGCGCGTCGCGGAGCGCCTGGCGCACCACGGTGAGCGTCTCGCGCGAGAGACCCTTGGGCAGCACGGACGCGCCCGTGTCGCGCAGCGTCGCGAGCGCGGCGTCGATCTCGCCCTGGTCCGTCACGGCGCCCTCACGGGAGGCGAGCGCGCGGTAGGACGCGTAGTGCTCGAGCTTCTCGCGCAGCGCCGCGAACGTGAACGGCTTGATGAGGTAGTGCACGGCACCGGAGCGGACGCTCTCGCGCACGGCGTCGACGTCGCGCGCGGCGGAGATGACGATGACGTCGGGGGAGGAGGGCTGCGAGCGCATCGTGCGCAGCACGTCGAGCCCGCCCACCGCAGGCATCGACAGGTCCAGGAGCACGAGGTCGACGTCGCCGCGCGCCACCCGGGCCAGCACCGCACGGCCGTCGTGCACGGTGCCGATGCACTCGAACCCGGGCACGCGCGCGAGCAGCGCCGCGTGCGCCTGGGCCACCAGGACCTGGTCGTCGGCGACCAGCGTTCGGATCACGTGTCCTCCCTCGGGACGGGCAGTCGTACCTCGATGAGCGTGCCGGGTCGGGCGGCGGGCCCGGGGGCCGCGGCGTCTCGACCGGTCCGCTCCGAGGGGGCCTCGGCCGCGCTCAGGTGCCCGACGGCGTCCGTCACCTCGATCGTGCCACCGCACCGGTGGACCGTCCGCTCGACGAGCGAGAGGCCGATCCCGCGCCCGTGCGGCCGGGCGGGCGAGCCGGTCTTCGTGCTGAAGCCCCGCTCGAAGATACGGGTGCGCAGCGCCGTCGGCACGCCGGGGCCCGAGTCGGCCACGCGCAGCACGAGCTCGCCGCCGGCCACGTGCCCCGCGATGCTCACGCGACGCGGCGCCGGGGCGTGGGACGCGGCGTCGAGCGCGTTGTCCAGCAGGTTGCCCACGATCGTCACGAGGTCCTGCGAGTCGAAGACGCCGGCGGGCACGTCCAGCTCGGCGACGACGACCGCCACGCCGCGCTCCGCGCCCTGCGCCGACTTGCCGAGCACGAGCGCGGCGAGCGCCGAGTCCGCGACCTGGCCGACCACGGTGTCGGTGAGGGCCTGGGAGGACCGGGCGCTCGCCGTCGCGAACTCGATCGCGTCGTCGTAGCGGCCGAGCTCCACGAGCATCGCGACGGTGTGCAGGCGGTTGTCCGCCTCGTGCGAGCGGGCGCGCAGGGAGTCGGTGAACTGGCGCAGGTTGTCCAGCTCGCCGCTCGCCCGGGCGAGCTCCGTGCGGTCGGCGATCGTCGCGATCCAGCCCATCCGGCGCCCCTCGCTGAGCGCCTCGGTCTGGCTCACCACGAGGGTGCGCCCGCCGATCGCGAAGAGCTCGGCGTCGGCCGGGCGGCCCGAGGCGAGCAGCTCGGTGAGCTCGGCGTCGAGCCCGAGGCCGGCCAGCGCGGTGGCCGGGGTGCCGGGCGGGACAGGAGCGAGGTCCAGCAGCGTGACGGCCTGGTCGTTGGCGACCACGACCGTGGCGTCGTTCGCCATGAGCACCAGGCCCGACCCCACGGACTCGATGAGCGCGTCGTAGTAGCTGTGCAGGCGGGCCAGGCCCTGCGCGCCGAGCCCGAACGTCTGCCGCCGCACCGTCCGCGAGAGCCACCACGCGGCGGCCACGGAGACACCGAGCCCGACCACGAGCACGACGGCGAGGTCGGCCAGGGAGTCCATCACCCGTGCGTGCACCGCACGCAGCACGACGCCGGTGGAGACGAGAGCGACGATCTCGCCGTCGGCGTCGCGCACGGGGGCGACGACGCGGACCGAGGGTCCGAGCGTGCCGCGCGCGTCCTCGACCGTGACCTCACCGGCGCGCGCGCCGTCGATGTCGCCGATGAAGGTGCCCCCCACCATCGCGGGGTCAGGGTGGGTGTAGCGCGTGCCGTCGGTGTCCATCACGACGACGAAGTCGACGCCCGTGTCGCGGCGGATCTGCTCGATCCGTGCGCCGAGCGCGTCGACGGGATCGGGGCCGGTGACGCTCTCGAGCACCCAGGGGTCGTCGACGAGGGTCATCGTGACCGAGCGCGCGACCTCCACGGCGCGGGCGCGCTCGGCCTCGCGCGCGTTCTGCACCGCAGCGATGCCGAGCGGCACGAGCGCGACGAGGAGCAGGACGAGCTGGGCGAGGAACACGCGCGTAGCGAGCGAGCCGCCCCTCGGCGTCGGCGGGCTCGACCGGGTGGGCCCCTGGGGGTCGCCGGAGGAGGCGGACGCCGTCGTCATGCGCCCAGTATCGACGCCAGCCCTTGCCGAGGGCAGCGAGAGGGAGTAGGGATGGGGTTGCGGTCGTTGTGGTCTCACAAATCGGGACGTAGGTCCTCGGCTCATTCGACGGCCGGTCACGAGACTTGCCGGTGTCAGCTCGCTTCACCGAGGAGGATCCATGAGCGCTCCCGCAACGTCGCCGGCCGCGCAGGCCGCCCCACCCGCCCGCACCGGCCTGCCCCGCTGGGCGCTGTTCCTCATCCCGGTCGCGGTCGGGCTGATCATCTGGGCCATCGGGGCACCCGCCGGGTTCGTCGACTTCGTCGCGAAGGCCGTGGACTCCACGACCGGTGAGCCGAAGTACGACCCCGCCGCCGCGGCCCACGCCTGGGCCCTGCTGGCGATCTTCGTCGCCACCATCCTCGCGATCATCCTCAAGCCGCTGCCCATGGGCGCCCTGTGCATGATCGGCATGGCCGTGATCGCCGCGGGCGGCACGCTGAGCATCGGCGACACGCTGTCGGGCTTCGCGAACACCACGATCTGGCTCATCGTGATGGCGTTCTTCATCTCGCGCGGCGTGGTCAAGACCGGCCTCGGCCGGCGCATCGCGCTGTTCTTCGTGGCGCGGCTCGGCAAGCGGCCGATCGGCGTCGCCTACGGCATGGCGCTCACCGACCTCGTGCTCGCGCCGGCGACCCCGTCGAACACCGCCCGCGCGGGCGGCATCATCATGCCGATCCTCACGTCGATCTCTAAGCAGTACGGCTCGGAGCCGAACGGGCCCTCGGCCCGCAAGGTCGGCGCCTACTTCATGCAGACCGCCTACATCGTCAACTGCGTGACCTCGGCGATGTTCCTCACCGCGATGGCGGGCAACCCGCTGGCGCAGGAGCTGGCCGCCGGGCAGGACATCACGATCACGTGGGGCAACTGGGCGCTCGCGGCGATCGTGCCCGGGCTCGTCTCGCTGATCGCCGTGCCGTGGGTGCTGCTCAAGGTCTTCCCGCCCGAGGTCAAGGAGACCCCCGAGGCCGCGGCCGAGGCGCAGCGCCAGCTCACCGAGCTCGGTCCGCTGCACCGCAATGAGTGGATCATGACCGGCACCATCGTCGTGCTCCTGCTGCTGTGGACCCTCGGCGGACCGCTCATGGACATGAGCGCCACGACGGCGGCCCTCATCGGCCTGTCGGTCCTGCTCCTGGTGAACGTGCTCACCTGGGAGGACGTCAAGACGGAGACGCAGGCCTGGGACACGCTCGTGTGGTTCGCGGCGCTCGTCATGATGGCCACGTTCCTCAACACCCTCGGCCTCATCCCGTGGGTGAGTTCGGAGATGAGCGCGCTCACCGGCGGGCTGCCGTGGATGGTGGCCTTCGCGATCCTCACGATGGTCTACTGGTACAGCCACTACCTGTTCGCCTCGAACACGGCCCACATCTCGGCGATGTACGCGGCGTTCCTCGCCACCGCGGTGGCCACCGGGGCACCGCCGCTGTTCGCGGCTCTCGTCTTCGCCTTCATCTCCAACCTGTTCGCGACGCTCACGCACTACGCCGCAGGCCCCGCGCCCGTGCTGTTCGGCACCGGGTACGTGCCGCTCAACCGGTGGTGGACGAACGGCCTCGTGATGAGCGTCGTGCTCATCGTCATCTGGACCTCGGTCGGCACGGGGTGGATGGCCCTCATCGGGATCCTGTGAGCCCGAGGCTGACACACCTGGAACGCCTGGCACGGGCGCACGTCGCCTGACACGATCGAGTCGGACCCGGACCACGAGGCGTCCGGACACGGAGAGGAAGAGGAACAGTGGCGGAGATCGAGTACCGCATCGAGCACGACACCATGGGCGAGGTGCGTGTCCCCAAGGACGCGACGTACGCCGCGCAGACCCAGCGCGCGGTGGAGAACTTCCCGATCTCGGGGACGGGCCTGTCCCGGCACCACATCGCCGCCCTCGCGCAGATCAAGAAGGCGGCCGCCCGCGCCAACGCCGACCTCGGGGTCCTGGACGCCGAGGTCGCGGGGGCGATCGCCGCCGCGGCCGACGAGGTCATCGCCGGCGGCTACGACCGTGACTTCCCGATCGACGTGTTCCAGACGGGCTCGGGCACGTCCTCGAACATGAACACCAACGAGGTCATCGCGACACTCGCCACGCGCTCGCTCGGTCGCCCCGTGCATCCCAACGACCACGTGAACGCCTCGCAGTCCAGCAACGACGTCTTCCCCTCCTCGGTGCACATCGCGGCGCTCGAGGCCGTGACGACGGTGCTCCTGCCCGGTCTGGAGACCCTCGCGGCCTCGCTCGAGGCCAAGGCCGAGGAGTTCGCCGACGTGGTGAAGTCCGGCCGCACGCACCTCATGGACGCCACGCCGGTCATGCTCGGCCAGGAGTTCGGCGGGTACGCCACCCAGGTGCGCTACGGCGTCGAGCGGGTGCGTGGGACGCTCGGCCGCCTCGCCGAGCTGCCGCAGGGCGGGACGGCGGTGGGCACCGGGATCAACACCCCCGCGGGCTTCCCGCAGAAGGTCATCGCCTACGTGGCCGAGCAGACGGGCCTGCCCGTCGTCGAGGCCACGAACCACTTCGAGGCCCAGGGCGCGATGGACGCGTTCGTGGAGACCTCCGGCGCGCTCAAGACGGTCGCCGTGAGCCTCACCAAGCTGTGCAACGACCTGCGCTGGATGGGCTCGGGACCGCGCGCCGGCCTCGGCGAGATCGCGCTGCCCGACCTCCAGCCGGGCTCCTCGATCATGCCCGGCAAGGTGAACCCGGTCCTGCCCGAGGCCACGCTGCAGGTCTGCGCCCAGGTCATCGGGAACGACACCGCGATCACCTACGGCGGGGCGTCCGGGCTCTTCGAGCTCAACGTCATGATCCCGATGATGGCGCGCAACCTGCTCGAGTCGATCACGCTGCTCGGCAACGCCTCGCGCGTGCTCGCCGAGCGCTGCGTCGACGGGATCGTCGCGCACGTCGAGCGCTGCCGTGCGCTCGCGGAGTCCTCGCCGTCGATCGTCACGCCGCTCAACCGCCTCATCGGCTATGAGGCGGCCGCGAAGATCGCGAAGACGTCGGTCGCCGACAACTCGACGATCGCCGACGCCGTACGCGCGCTCGGCTACGTCGAGCGCGGCGAGCTCACCGAGGAGCAGCTCGCGACGGCGCTCGACGTCGCCGCGATGACCGCACCGCGCAACTAGCACCGCCCACCCCGCGCACCAACCGTCCCACCCCCGAAGAGGAGAGCACATGCAGACCGTCAGGGTCGACGTCGCGATCGTCGGAGGTGGTGGGGCGGGCCTGCGCGCCGCCATCGCGGTGGCGGAGCGCTACCCCGACCTGTCGATCGCCCTGATCTCGAAGGTGTACCCGATGCGGTCCCACACCGTGGCCGCCGAGGGTGGCTCCGCGGGTGTGGTGGGAGAGGGCGACTCCCTCGAGAAGCACTTCAACGACACGGTGGCGGGCGGGGACTGGCTGAGCGACCAGGACGTCGTGCAGTACTTCGTGGAGCACGCGACCGAGGAGATGTACCAGCTGGAGAAGTGGGGCATCCCGTGGAGCCGGCGTCCGGACGGCCACGTCAACGTGCGCCGGTTCGGCGGCATGAGCCAGCCGCGGACGTGGTTCGCCGCGGACAAGACCGGCTTCTACATGCTGCACTCGATGTTCCAGACCTCGCTCAAGTACCCGCAGATCGTGCGGTACGACGAGTTCTTCGCACTCGAGGTCGTCACGGACGACGAGGGCGGCACCGAGCGGGCGCGCGGCGTGCTCGCGTACACGATGCGCGACGGCTACCCGGTGCTGTTCGAGGCGGGTGCGCTGGTCATCACCACCGGCGGTGCGGGGCGGATCTACGGCAGCAACACCAACGGGGCGATCTGCACCGCCGACGGCATGGGCATGGCCTACCGCGCCGGGGTTCCGCTGCGCGACATGGAGTTCGTGCAGTACCACCCGACGGCGCTGCCCGGCTCGGGCGTCCTGCTCACTGAGGGCGCCCGCGGCGAGGGCGGCATCCTCGTGAACAAGGACGGCTACCGCTACCTGCAGGACTACGGCCTCGGCCCCGAGACACCGCTGGGCCACCCCGAGAACAAGTTCATGGAGCTCGGGCCGCGTGACCGCGTGTCCCAGGCCTACTGGCACGAGCTGCAGAAGGGCCGCACGCTCGAGACCGCGCACGGCCCCGCCGTCGGGCTCGACCTGCGCCACCTCGGTGCGGCCTACATCCACGAGCGGCTCCCGCTCATCGTCGAGCTCGCCGAGCAGTACCTGGGCCTGGACCCGGTCAAGGACGTCATCCCCGTCCGGCCCGCCGTGCACTACACGATGGGCGGCATCCGGGTCGGGCTCGACGCCTCCTCGTCGCTGCCCGGCCTCTACGCCGCGGGCGAGTGCTCGTCCTCGGGGCTGCACGGGGCGAACCGGCTCGGCTCCAACTCCCTCGCCGAGCTGTGCGTGCTCGGCAAGGTCGCGGGCGAGCAGGCGGGCGCGTTCGCGGTGCTCGACCCGGTGCGGCCCTCGATCGGCGTGCGCTCGCGCGCGGCCGACGTCGCCGACCGGTACGTCGCGATGATGGGCGCCGGCACCGAGGACCCCGCGGCGATCCGCCGCGAGATGAACGCCGCGATGGACGCCGGGCTCGGCATCTACCGCACGGGCGACGGGATGCGCGAGGCGGTGTCGCGGATCGCGGCGCTGCAGGAGCGCTACGCCGACGTCCGCGTGTCGGACACCTGCCCCGTCTACAACACGGACTGGACGCAGGCGATCGAGCTCGGGCACATGCTCGACGTCGCGCACGCCATGGCCGCCTCCGCCCTGGCGCGCGAGGAGTCGCGCGGCGCGCACCAGCGTCTCGACGGCTTCGACAAGCGCGACGACGAACGCTTCCTCGCGCACACGCTCGCCACCCGCGACGTGCAGGGCCACCCGGTCGTGTCCTACGAACCGGTCGTGATCACGACGTCGCAGCCCGCCACCCGCGCGTACGGTGCGGCCGGGCAGGCGCCCGGCAAGGCGGCGACCGCTGAGACCCCGACGATCCCGAAGGAGGCGTGATGGCTCACAGCGAGGCCGGCGGCGTCATGACCGTGGAGGTGCAGCGTTACCGCCCCGACGTCGACGACGCCCCGCGGCTCGTGTCCTACGAGGTCCCCTGGACCCAGGACACGTCCGTGCTGGACGCCCTCAACTACATCAAGGACGAGCTGGACTCCTCGATCACGTTCCGGTGGAGCTGCCGGATGGCGATCTGCGGCTCGTGCGGGTTCATGCTCAACGGCGAGCCGAAGCTCGGCTGCGAGCAGTTCCTGCGCACGTACGCGCCCGGCCCGCTGCGGATCGAGCCGTTGGCGAACCACGCCGTCGAGCGCGACCTCGTGGTGGACCTCGAGCCGTTCATGACGAAGCTCGCCGCCGTCGAGCCGTACCTGCACCCGGATCCGACGGGGACGCCCGAGCCGGGCAACCTCCAGACGCCCGAGCAGATGACCCGCTACGGCCAGTTCGCGGCGTGCATCAACTGCATGCTCTGCTACGCCGCGTGCCCGCAGGTCGGGCTCGCCACGGACTTCCTCGGCCCGGCGGCCATCACCGCGGCGGTCCGCTACAACAAGGACTCCCGCGACTTCGGCAACGCGCAGCGGCTGCCGCTCCTGGACCAGGAGGACGGCCTGTGGCCGTGCACGTTCGTCGGCGCGTGCTCGACGGCGTGCCCCAAGGGTGTCGACCCAGCCGCCGCCATCCAGCAGGCCAAGTTCGCGGCGACGATGGACTGGGCCACCGAGTTCGTGATGCCGCACCACGGCGCACCCGGAGCGAAGGACGGTGGTCACGCATGACCGGAACACCGACCTCGGGCCCGACCGGCCCGAGGCCCGAGGACACCCGACCCGCGCCGGCGCGCACCCTGGACGTCGGACGGCTCGCGCAGGCGGACCGCGTGGCCCGGCGGCGCGAGGAGGGCACCGGCGCGGGGGACGGCACGGTGAGCCAGCGCAACCCCTACCGCCCGACCATGAAGCGGACCTGGTTCCTCGCGACCAAGGAGTACCGCGCGTACTTCCTGCGGGAGGGCGCCGCCGTCGTCGTCGGCCTGTTCGTGCTCAACCTCATGCTGGGCATGGTCTCGATGGCCGCGGGACTGGACTCCTGGACGTGGTGGGTGGAGCTGCAGCGCAACCCGTTCGTCCTCGTGCTCAACGTGCTCGCGCTTGCCGCCGCCGTGCTGCACACCGTGAGCTGGGACCAGCTCACGCCGTCGATCATCAAGGTGCAGCGAGGCACCCGGTTCCTCGCGGACGGCTGGATCATCGCGCAGCAGGTGCTGCTGCTGGTGATCTTCGCCGCGGTCATGGTGGCCTGGCTGGGAGGTGCGTGGTCATGAGGCGCTGGGCGGGGCGGACGAACGAGCCGCTGTTCTGGGGTCTGTTCGGCGGCGGCGGCATGGTGTCGGTCTTCCTCATGCCGGTGCTCATCGTGATCTTCGCGTTCCTCGTGCCGTTCGGGGTGTTCGGGGGCGCCGAGGGCACCTACGAGACGATGCACGGCGTGCTGACGAACTGGTTCGTGGCGCTCGTGCTGTTCGTCGTGCTCGCGCTCGTGCTGTGGCACGCCGCGCACCGGTTCTTCCACTCCCTGCACGACCTCAAGATCCACCCGCCGGAGATCGTGCGCGTGGTGATCTACGGCGTCGCGCTGCTCGCGCCGGCGATCGGGTACTCGCTGTTCCTCGTCGAGGCCGCCACGTCCTGACGCGGGTGGCGCGTCCTGCGCGCAGCGGTGCCGGGCGGCGTGCGCCGGGACCTCCGGCCGTCGTCCGGCGTGGCGCGGCACCGATATCGTCGGACTCATCGTCCGCGACCCAAGGAGGCCCTCGTGTTCGAACGTCGCCGGATCATGGCGGCTCTGGAGGACGCGGTGCTCGCACCCTCCATCCACAACTCCCAGCCGTGGCGGTTCCGGATCGTGGGCGAGGAGGTCCACGTCAGCCTGGACGCGTCGGTGACGCCCCGGTTGGTCGACCCGTCGGGCCGCTGGGCGCTCGCGTCGATCGGCGCCGTCGTCGCCGGTCTCGAGATCGCGCTCGCGGCGCGCACCGGCCACGCCAGCGAGACCACCTTCTTCCCCGAGGGCACCGAGGCGCCCGGCGGACCCACCGCCGGGGGTCAGGCGTGGGACGGCGCGACGCTCGCCGTCGTGCGCACGGGCGACGGCGAGCCCGGCGACGCGAGCCGGCTCGCCGCCGCGATGCCCCAGCGCCACACGACCCGGGAGCCGCTGCGCGCCGGCGGACCCACGAACGAGGAGTGGGCGTTCGTGCTGGCGTCCGCGGCCGGCCCGGCCGCGGCCACCGCGCGGTCGGGGCTCCGCGCCGAGCGCGCTGAGAGCGCGCTCACGATCACGCTGGTGGAGCTCACCGCACGCGCGGACGCCGAGCGCGTCGACGACCCGGCGTACCTCGCCGAGGTCCAGGCCTGGATCGACCGCGAGGGCCGCGTCGGGATCCCGCACCAGTCCGCGGGCCCGGCCGACTCCGCCCACCACTACCCGGGGCGCGACTTCGCGCAGAGCCTGTCCGGACGGGCCGGTGAGGCGGGGGAGAAGGAGTTCGAGTTCCCGCCGTCGCTGCTGCTGGTGACCACGAGCGAGGACGGTCCGCTGGACCAGGTTCTCGGCGGGTACGGGATGCTGCGGGCCATGCTCGCGGCGACGTCGCTCGGTCTCGGCACCGGCGTGCTCGGCCAGGCGCTCGAGGAGCCCGCGTCGCACGCCGCGGTGGACGCCGCGGCCTCGGGGTCGCTCGGGCACCGCGCCGTGGTGCACCAGATCCTGCGGCTCGGCCACCCCGACCAGCCGCTGTCGCCGGGGCACACCCAGCGGCGGCCGGTGAGCGAGGTCGTGCTGCGCTGAGGGCGGGGCGGTGGGCGGTTCAGCCCGCGACCAGGTCAGCCACGGGCCGGTCGACGCGGTGGGCCGCGGCGGCCGCGCGAGCCCGCGCCACGATGTCCGCGACGACGTCGGCGGGCAGCGCGTACGCGCCCTGCAGCGGCCAGCTGCCGTCCGCCGGCGGACGCTCGAACCCGTTCTCCAGCAGCCAGGCGTTGAAGCCCTGCGCCCAGCGCCAGTGCGCGCGGACCTGCCGCTCGTGCATCGCGACGAGGTCCACCTCGGCCAGCTCGGGGAAGCGGGCCACGAGCGCGCCCAGCACGTCGAGCGTCGCCTCGACGTCGACGTCAGCGGCGTGCAGGTCGCCCGAGGCGACCACGCCGTAGAACTGCGCGAGGTTCTCCAGGCGCCGCTTGCCGGGCCGGTAGCGGTCCAGCGCGCGGTCGAGCACGAGCGGGTCGATCGCGGGTCCCGGCGTCCGGCCCAGCCGCTCGGTCACGGTGCGCAGGCCGTGCCGCGCGAGCTCGTACTCGAGGATCGTCAGATCGAAGGCGGCGTTGTACGCGACGACGGGCACGCCGTCGGCCATCGCTCCCGAGATCGCGACGGCGAGCTCCTCGAGCACCTCCGCGGGCGGACGGCCGTGGCGGCGTGCGTACTCGGTGGTGATGCCGTGGATGGCGCTCGCGGCCTCGGGGATCTCCACGCCGGGGTCGATCACCCAGGTGCGCGTGCGGGACAGGCCGTGCAGGCCCTCGCGGATGACGAGCGCGGCGGTGACGATCCGGTCGTTCGTCACGTCGACCCCGGTGGTCTCCGTGTCGAACCCGACCAGTCGGCCGGCCGCCCAGCCGACCGCGCGGCCCTCGCGCGCTGCACTCGTCACCGTCATGCCCACACTCTCGCACCGGCCACCGACACCGTGGGGACGACCCGCCCGGTGCGTGCCGGAGCGACCCACTAGCCTGGGTCACCGTGAGCAACGAGATCGAGATCGGTCGCGGCAAGCGCGGACGCCGCGCGTACACCTTCGACGACATCGCCGTCGTCCCGAGCCGGCGCACGCGGACGCCCTCGGACGTCTCGGTCTCGTGGCAGATCGACGCGTACCAGGTGGATCTGCCCGTCGTGGCGGCCCCGATGGACTCCGTCATGAGCCCCAGCACCGCGATCGAGCTCGGTCGCCTCGGCGGCATCGGCGTGCTCGACCTCGAGGGCCTGTGGACCCGGTACGAGGACCCCGAGCCGCTGCTCGAGGAGATCGCGACCATTCCCGCGGGCGACGCGACCCGGCGGATGCAGGAGCTGTACTCCTCGCCGATCGTGCCCGAGCTCGTCACCGAGCGGATCCGGGAGATTCGCGCCGCCGGCGTCACCGTCGCGGGTGCGCTCTCGCCGCAGCGCACGCAGGAGCACTGGCGCGCGGTCGTCGGGGCGGGCGTGGACCTGTTCGTCATCCGCGGCACGACCGTCTCGGCGGAGCACGTGTCGACGTCCGCCGAGCCGCTCAACCTCAAGCGCTTCATCTACGAGCTCGACGTCCCCGTGATCGTCGGCGGCGCCTCGACGTACACCGCCGCCCTGCACCTGATGCGCACCGGCGCCGCAGGCGTCCTCGTCGGGTTCGGCGGCGGCGCCGCGATGACGACCCGACTCAGCCTCGGCATCCACGCGCCGATGGCCACCGCCGTCGCGGACGTCGCGGCCGCGCGCCGCGACTACCTCGACGAGTCCGGCGGCCGGTACGTCCACGTGATCGCCGACGGATCGGTCGGCCGGTCCGGCGACCTCGTCAAGGCCATCGCCTGCGGCGCCGACGCCGTGATGCTCGGCGCCGCGCTCGCGCGCTCGACCGAGGCGCCCGGCCGCGGCTGGCACTGGGGGAGCGAGGCCCACCACCCCGACCTGCCGCGCGGCGAGCGGGTGCGGGTCGGCACGGTCGGCACGATGGAGGAGATCCTGCACGGCCCCGGCGGCCGGGCCGACGGCACCCTCAACCTCATCGGCGCGCTGCGCAAGGCGATGGCGACCACGGGCTTCTCCGACGTCAAGGAGTTCCAGCGGGTCGAGGTCGTCGTCTCGCCGTACTCCCCGCGCTGAGACGCGCGGGCGACGCGGCGCGGGGATCGCGTGCCCTGGTGACGGCCGCCGAGGGGTGACTCGCGGCGCAGGGTGCCCGGAAGGTGCAGCTCATGGTGCGCGCCGGCACCCCGCGGCGACGCGCTACGGGCATCTGGGGTACGAACGGCAGGACGTCGAGGTCCACGGCCGCTGACTGGCCGGCTCACGGAGTGATCGCCCCCGACACCGTGGGGCGCTAGCACGGTTCCCTTCCGCGACCGCTGAACCCTGGCCTTGCCCGTTTCTGTCCGAAACGGACCGGACGACCCCACTTTCGCCGGGACTCTTGACGCCTGTGCGCTATACGGGCAGACTCGGACACGCGACAACGAGAGTCGGACCGAATCGGCGCGAAGCAGCGCCAGCCGAAGGAGCCCAGCGATGGACGAGCAGCGATGATCGTCACCCTCACCCCCAACCCGAGCATCGACCGCGCCTACGACCTGGACCACCTGCTCGTCGGTGAGGTCAACCGCGCCGCCGCGGTGCACGTGGACGCGGGCGGCAAGGGCATCAACGTCTCCCGCGCGCTGCACGCCGCGAGCATCCCGACCCGTGCGGTCCTGCCCGTGGGCGGGCCCGACGGCGAGCTCCTCCTCGCGCTCCTCGCGCAGCTCCGCGTGCCCACCGTCCCCGTCCCCGTCGAGGGCGCCACCCGCTCCAACATCACGCTCGTCGCCGGCGACACCACGAAGGTCAACGCGCCTGGCCCGAACCTCGACGACGCTGCTCGCGACCGGCTCCTGCGCGCCGTCGCGGACGCCGTCGCCCCGGGCGACGTAGTCGTCGCCGCGGGCAGCCTGCCCGCGGGCGTGGCCCCCGACCTCTACGTCCGCCTCGGCGGGCTCGTGCGCGAGCGCGGCGCGGGCCTCGTGCTGGACACCTCCGGGCCGGCGCTGCAGCAGGCGGTCGCCGCCGGCGGGCTTGCGCTCATCAAGCCGAACGACGAAGAGCTCGCCGAGCTCGTCGGCCGCGAGCTGCCCACCGTGGGGGACGTCGTGACCGCCGCTCGCGAGCTCGTCGCCACCGGCACCGACCGGGTCCTCGTGAGCCTCGGCGCGCACGGCGCGCTCCTCGTGAGCGCCGACGGCTCGTGGTGGGCCGGCGGACCCGCGCTCGTCGCAGCCTCGACGGTCGGCGCGGGCGACACCACGCTCGCGGGCTACCTCGCGGCCTGCACCAGCGGGCACGGCGCCGACTCGCGCACCGACCTGGCCGCCGACTCCGCCCACGCGCTGCGCACCGCCGTCGCGTGGGGCCGGGCCGCCGTCCAGCTTCCTGGCACCGCGGTGCCGACCCCCGATCTCGTCCGGGCCGACGAGGTCCGGATCCTCACGACCCCCGATCCCACCACCCCCATCAAGGAGATGTGACATGGCAACGCCGCTGATCACCGCCGACCTCGTGGCCGTCGACCTGGACGCGACCGACAAGGAAGCCGTCGTCGCCGTCCTCGCCGACAAGCTCGCCGCCGCCGGGCGCGTGAGCGACGCCGCCGCCTTCGCGGCCGACGTCAAGGCGCGCGAGGCGCAGACCGCCACGGGCATGCCCGGGAAGATCGGTCTCCCGCACGCGAAGTCCGCCGCTGTGCTCGCCCCGAGCCTCGCCGTCGCGACCGTCCCGAACGGCGTCGACTTCGGCGGGCCCGACGGCGCGGCCACCCTGGTCTTCCTCATCGCGGCGCCCGCCGAGGGTGCCAACGAGCACCTGCAGATCCTGGCGAAGCTGGCCCGCAAGCTCGTGAACCCCACGTTCACCGGGTCGCTGCGCGACGCCGGCGACGCCCAGTCCGTGTCCGACATCGTCAACGAGGCGGTCGCCTGATGAAGTTCGTTGCTGTCACCTCCTGCCCCACGGGCATCGCCCACACCTACATGGCGGCCGAGGCCCTCGAGCAGACCGGGAAGGCGGCCGGCCACGAGGTCGTCGTCGAGACCCAGGGCTCGATCGGCTCCGACCCGATCGACCAGGCGGTCATCGACGCGGCCGACGGCGTGATCTTCGCCGCCGACCTCGAGGTCAAGGGTCGCGAGCGGTTCGCCGGCAAGCCCACGATCGACGTGGGCGTCAAGCGCGCCGTGCACGAGCCGGCGAAGGTCGTCGCGGAGGCCGTGGCCGCCGTCGAGTCCGGCGTCGTGACCGTGCCCGCCGCGGGCGCCGTCTCGGGCGGCCCCGGCACCAAGGTCGACAAGAACGCCAGCACGCTCACCAAGGTGCGTCAGTGGCTCATGACGGGCGTGTCCTACATGATTCCGTTCGTCGCCGCGGGCGGCATCCTCATCGCGCTCAGCTTCATGCTCGCCCAGGTCGCGTGGGGTGGTGCGGAGGGCGCCATCGAGGTCACCAAGCTCGACGCCGCCACCGTGTTCTCGAGCTTCGACCCCACCTCGCTGCAGGAGTGGTCGGTGGTGCTGCTCAAGACCGGCCAGCTCGCCTTCGGCTTCCTCGTGCCGGTGCTGTCGGGCTTCATCGCCTACGCGATCGCGGACCGGCCCGGCCTCGTGCCCGGCTTCGTCGGCGGCGCAGCGGCGGGATTCGTCGGGGCCGGCTTCCTCGGCGGTCTCGTCACGGGCTTCGCGGCCGGCTTCCTCGCGCTGTGGATCAGCCGCTGGAAGGTCCCGAAGGGCCTGCGCGGCGTGATGCCGGTGGTCGTCATCCCGCTGCTGTCCTCGTTCGTCATCGGCATCCTCATGCTCGTGGTGATCGGGCGGCCGATCGCGTCCGCGATGGAGGGACTGTCCAGCTGGCTCACCGGTCTGTCCGGCGGCAGCAGCGTGCTGCTCGGCCTGCTGCTCGGCGCCATGATGGGCTTCGACCTCGGCGGCCCGGTGAACAAGGTGGCCTACGCGTTCGCCGTCACCGGCCTGGCGACCGAGGGCCTCGCGGCCGACGCCACGCAGTACAAGATCATGGCTGCGGTCATGGCGGCCGGCATGGTGGCCCCGCTCGCGATGGCGCTCGCCACGACCGTGCGCAAGAACCTCTTCACCGAGATCGAGCGCGAGAACGGCAAGGCGGCCTGGCTGCTCGGTGCGTCGTTCATCTCCGAGGGCGCGATTCCGTTCGCGGCGGCCGACCCGTGGCGCGTCATCGTCTCCTCGGTCGTCGGCTCGGCCGTCACCGGCGGGATCACGATGGCCTTCGGGTCCACTCTCGTCGCCCCGCACGGCGGCATCTGGGTCCTCCCGCTGATCGGGAACGCGTTCGGGTTCCTCGTCGCGCTGGTGATCGGCACCCTCGTCACGGCCGCGATCGTCATCGTGCTCAAGAGCATGCGCGACGCCCGCGCGGTCGCCGAGGAGGAGGTCGTCGACCCGATCGCCGCCACGGCCTGAGCCCAGCGCTCATCGCGACGCCGCCCCTGCTCCGTCGGGGCGGACCCCCGGTCGCGTCGGTGCGTCGACGCGTCAGCCCCCGGGGGAGGAGGGTCCGGGTCCGCAGGTGCGGACCCGGACCCTCGTGCGTCCCGAGCCCTCGTGCCGCCCGCACCCCCCGGGACACGGCGGACCCGGGCCCTAGTGCCCGACCCCCTCGGGTCCGCAGCCCCTACGGTGGACAGTAGGGGTGCACACCACCCCTACGGTGAACAGGGGCGACCGGCGCCCCCAGGCAAGCCAGGTTCGGAGGACCGATGGTCGAGCAGGACCGCATCATCAGCGCCATCGAGGACGCCACGTACGCGTCCTCGATCCACAACAGCCAGCCGTGGCGGTTCACGGTGCTCGGCGACGCCGTGGCCGTGAGCCTCGACCCCGACGCCACCCCCCGCACGGTCGACCCGTCGGGCCGCTGGGCGCTCGCGTCGATCGGGGCCGTGCTCGCCACGCTCGAGATCGCGCTCGTCGCCCGCACCGGGCTCGCGACGAGCACGGAGCTGCGGGTGGGGGACGCGCCGAGCGACGGCGAGCTCGCCGGGGGCCAGGCGTACGGTGGCCGTCCGCTCGCCATCGTGCAGGTCGGCGACGACGCGGCCCCCGCGGCCGTCAAGGCGCAGGCGGAGCGCCTCGCCCCGACCGTCCGCGAGCGCTTCACGACGCGCGCACCGCTCACCGGCGGCGCCCCGACGCAGGCCGAGTGGGCCGCGCTCAGCGCGGCGGCCGGCGCGTCCGAGCTCGTCACCGGCACGCCCGCACCCGAGCCGCTCGTGCGCACCCTGCTCGCCCTCACGGCCGAGGCGGAGGTCGCACGCCAGGACGACCCCGACTACCTCGAGGAGATCGAGCGCTGGGTCGACAACGAGTCCCACACGGGCATCCCCTCGGCGGCCATCGGACTGCCCGACGCGGAGGGCAAGATCCCGCTGCGGGACTTCACGCAGACCCCGATGGGCTCGGCGGCGAGCGGTGAGGCGACCTTCTTCGAGGACCCCGCCGCGCTGCTCGTGCTGACCTCGGCCTCGGACGCCCCGGTGGACCAGCTGCTCGGCGGCTACGCGATGCAGCGCGTCATGCTCGAGGCGACCGCGCTCGGGCTCGGCATCGGCGTGCTGGGCCAGGCGCTCGAGGAGCCCGACTCGCGCGAGAAGGTGGACGCCGCGGTGTCCGAGGCGCTCGCCTCGCCCGAGCCGGTCGTGGTGCACCAGGTGCTGCGGCTCGGCCACCCGGCCGGCGAGCTGGCCCACGTGCGGACCCCGCGTCGGCCGGTCAAGGACGTCATCCTCGGCTGACCGGCGCGCGCCCGGCGGACGCACCCACGAACGTACGACGGCGAGGAGCGCAACCCGCTCCTCGCCGTCGTACGTCTGTGTCCGCGTGTGCGTCTGCAGCGGAACCGCCGCTACACGACCGCGAGCACCTGCCGCGTGATCTCGAGCTCCTCGTTCGTCGGCACGACGGCGACCGTCACCGGAGACCCCTCGCGCGAGATCACGGTCGGCTGCTTCACGCGACCGGCGTTGCGCTCGGGGTCCAGTTCGATGCCGAGGTGCTCGAGCCCCTCGAGCGCTCGCGCGCGCACGACGTCGTCGTTCTCGCCGATGCCGGCCGTGAACACGACGACGTCGAGGCCGCCGAGCTCGGCGAGGTAGGACCCGATGTACTTCTTGAGGCGCTGCGCGTAGACGGCGAGCGTGAGCTCGGCGTCGGCGTCGCCGGACGCGCGCAGCGCGTGCAGCTCGCGCATGTCCGTGACGCCGGACAGGCCGCGCACGCCCGAGCGGCGGTTGAGCAGGTCGTCGATCTCGTCGACCGACATGCCGGCGTTGCGGTGCAGGTGGAACACGACCGCCGGGTCGATGTCGCCCGAGCGGGTGCCCATGACGAGCCCCTCGAGCGGCGTCAGGCCCATCGAGGTGTCGATCGCCGCGCCGCCCCGGACCGCGGACGCGGACGCGCCGTTGCCCAGGTGCAGCACAATCGTGCGCAGCTCGGCGAGGTCGCGGCCCAGGAACGCGGCCACCTCGGTCGAGACGAACTTGTGCGACGTGCCGTGCGCGCCGTAGCGGCGGACCTGGTGCTCCCGCGCGACTTCGCGGTCGATCGCGTACGTCGCCGTCTCCGGCGGCAGGCCGGCGAAGAACGCGGTGTCGCAGACCACCGCGTGCGGCACGCCGGGCAGCAGGCGGCGCGCCACCCGCACGCCGGTGAGGTTGGCCGAGTTGTGCAGCGGCGCGAGCGGCACGAGGGACTCGATGGCGGCCTCGACGGCGTCGTCGACCACGGTCGCCCTCGTGAAGAACGTCCCGCCGTGCACCACGCGGTGCCCGACGGCGACGATCCCCGCGTCCTCCAGGTGCGGTCCGAGCTCGGCGAAGAGGCCGAGCACGGTCTCGAGGGCGGCGGTGTGGTCGGCCACCGGCAGGGTCCGGGTCGCCTTGTAGTCGCCGACGACGTGCTGGACGTTCGACCACTCCTCCCCGACCCGGTCGATGATGCCGGAGGCGAGCGCCTCTTCCGAGTCGGCGTCGACGAGCTGGTACTTCAGCGACGAGGAGCCGGAGTTGAGGACGAGAACGGAACGGGCGGTCATGCGGTGGCCTCCTGGAGGGCGGGTGCGTCGGCGGCTGCCTGCGCGGCAGGTTCGCCGGATCCCTGGGCCTGGATCGCGGTGATGGCGACGGTGGTGATGATGTCCTTGACGGTCGCCCCGCGGGACAGGTCGTTGACGGGCTTGTTCAGGCCCTGGAGCACCGGTCCGACGGCGACGGCGCCGGCCGAGCGCTGCACCGCCTTGTACGTGTTGTTACCGGTGTTGAGGTCGGGGAAGATCAGCACGGTGGCCTTGCCGGCGACGGGCGAGCCCGGCATCTTCGAGGCCGCGACGCCCGGGTCGACCGCCGCGTCGTACTGGATCGGCCCCTCGACGACGAGCTCGGGTGAGCGCGTGCGGACGATCTCCGTCGCCTGGCGCACCTTGTCCACGTCCGCGCCGTGCCCGGACTCCCCGGTGGAGTAGGACAGCATCGCGACCCGGGGCTCGACGCCGAACTGCACCGCGGAGCGGGCCGAGGAGATCGCGATGTCCGCGAGCTGCTCGGCGTTCGGGTCGGGGTTGACCGCGCAGTCGGCGTAGACCAGCACCTTGTCCGCGAGGCACATGAAGAAGCACGAGGACACGATCGAGACGCCGGGAGCGGTCTTGATCGTCTCGAACGACGGCTTGATCGTGTGCGCCGTGGTGTGCTGCGCGCCCGAGACCATGCCGTCGGCGAGCCCGAGGTGCACCATGAGCGTGCCGAAGTAGGAGACGTCGACGATGATCTCGCGCGCCCGCTCGACCGTCATGCCCTTGTGGGCCCGCAGCCGGGTGTACTCCTGGGCGAACGGCTCGAGGTGGTCCGACGTCGCGGGGTCGAGCACCGTGGCCGCGGAGATGTCGAGGCCGAGGGCCGAGGCGCGCGTGCGCACCTCGGACTCGACGCCGAGGATCGTCAGGTCGGCCACGCCGCGGGACAGCACGGTGGACGCCGCGCGCAGGACGCGGTCGTCGCCGCCCTCCGGCAGGACGATGTGCCGGCGCTCGGCGCGGGCGCGCTCGTAGAGCGTGTGCTCGAACATGAGCGGCGTGACGACGTCGGACGGTTCGACGTCGAGCGCCTCGAGCACGGCGTCGCCGTTCACGTTCTGCTCGAACGTGCGCCGCGCGAGGTCGACCTTGCGCTGCGAGCCCGAGCTGATGAGGCCACGCGTGCCGGCCACCAGCTTGGCGGCTGTGAACGTGCCGAGCTCGGTCCGCATGATGGGCAGCCGCCGGCCGAGGCTGGCGACCAGACGCTCCACCTGCGGCGCGAGTTCGAAGCCGCCGTTGAGCGCGACCCCGGACAGCGTGGGGAAGTCCCCGGCGCTCTGCGCGGCGAGCAGCGCCACGATGGCGTCGGACCGGTCGGCCGGGGTGAGGACGAACGAGCCCTCCTTGAGCCGGTCGAGCAGGTGGTCGATGCCCATGGCACCGACCAGCATGTGCTCGGCCTCGCGGTCCAGCAGGCCCTCCTCGCCCGAGACGAGCGTGCCGTCCAGGGACTCCATGAGGTCGCGGACCGACGGCGCCGACAGGAGCGGGATCTCCGGGAGCGTCCACACCGGCACGTCGCCGGACAGCTCGTCCGCGACCTGCGCGAGCTCGTCCGGCTCGCACCGGTTCGCGACGATCGCCGCGACGTGGGCGTGGTGCGCGTGCACCTCGCTGCTCGCGACCTCGGCGACCTGGCGGACCTGGCCGGGCGTGCGGCCCTGGCCCCCGACGACGAGCAGCACGGGTGCGCTGAGGTTGGCCGCGATGCGGGCGTTGAACGCCAGCTCGGTGGGCCCGGCGACGTCGGTGTAGTCCGACCCGACCACGACGAGCACCTCGCACCGCTCGCTCAGGGCGCGCGCCTTGGTGAGGATCGTGTCCATGGCGGCGTCGGCGTCGGCGTGCACGTCCTCGTAGCGCACTCCCACGCAGTCGGAGTACGGGAAGTCCACGCCGTCGTGGCGCAGGAGCATCTGCAGCACGGCGTCGTCGTCGGAGGAGACCATCGGGCGGAACACCCCGACGCGCTGCACGCGGGTGCTGAACAGGTCGAGCAGGCCGAGCGCGACGGTCGACTTGCCGACGTTGCCCTCCGGGGAGAGCACGTAGACGGAACGGGCGCTCACTCGTTGTCACCCCCGGTCGCGACGGTGGCGTCGACGGCGCTGGAGTCGGACTGGTCCTGGGCGTCCGGCCACACCCACTGGGACACCTCGGGCAGGTCCTCGCCGTGCGTGCGGGTGTAGGCGCGAGCCTCGATCCGCTTGTCCTCCATCCGCTGGCGCAGCGCGGCGTGCCGGTCGGCCAGACCGGGCACCCGGTCGATGACGTCGATGACGAGCTTGAACCGGTCGAGGTCGTTGAGCATGACCATGTCGAAGGGCGTGGTCGTGGTGCCCTCCTCCTTGTAGCCGCGCACGTGGATGTTCGCGTGCGTGGTGCGGCGGTAGGTGAGGCGGTGGATGAGCCACGGGTAGCCGTGGTACGCGAAGATCACGGGCACGTCCGTACCGAACACGGCGTCGAAGTCGCGGTGGTTCAGCCCGTGCGGGTGCTCGGTGTCGTCCATGAGACGCATGAGGTCGACGACGTTGACCACGCGGATCTTCAGGTCGGGGATGTTCTTGCGCAGCAGGTCCGCCGCGGCGAGCACCTCGAGCGTGGGCACGTCGCCCGCGCAGCCGAGCACGACGTCGGGCCGCTCGCCGTCGACCTCGCTGCCCGCCCACTCCCAGATGCCGAGGCCGCGCGTGCAGTGCGCGATCGCCTGGTCCATCGTGAGGAACTGCGGCGCGGGCTGCTTGCCCGCCACGACGACGTTGACGTAGTCGCGGCTGCGCAGGCAGTGGTCGTAGGTGGACAGCAGGGTGTTGGCGTCCGCCGGCAGGTAGACGCGCACCACCTCGGGCTTCTTGTTCACGACGTGGTCGATGAAGCCGGGGTCCTGATGGCTGAAGCCGTTGTGGTCCTGACGCCACACGTGGCTGGACAGGAGGTAGTTCAGCGACGGGATGGGTCGGCGCCACGGGATGTCGGACGTGACCTTGAGCCACTTGGCGTGCTGGTTGAACATCGCGTCGATGATGTGGATGAAGGCCTCGTAGCAGCTGAACAGGCCGTGCCGACCGGTCAGCAGGTAGCCCTCGAGCCAGCCCTGGCACTGGTGCTCGGACAGCATCTCCACGACCCGGCCGCGCAGCGCGAGCAGGTCGTCGGTGTCGCCCTCGTGGTAGTCCGCGTTCCAGACCTTCTTCGTCACCTCGAACACGTTCTGCAGGCGGTTGGACGCGGTCTCGTCGGGGCCGAAGATGCGGAAGTTGTCCGGGTTGAGGCGGACCACCTCGCGCAGCCACTCGCCGAGCACCTTGGTGTTCTCGTGGATGCCGGAGCCGGGCACGGGGACCGGCACGGCGAAGTCGCGGAAGTCCGGCAGGCGCAGGTCCTTGGTGAGCAGGCCACCATTGGCGTGCGGGTTGGCGCTCATCCGCAGCTCGCCGGCCGGGGCGAGCGCGGCGATGTCCTCATCGAGCACGCCGTTCTCGTCGAACAGCTCCTCGGCCTTGTAGGACTGCAGCCAGTCGGCCAGCACCTGGAGGTGCTCGGGGGTGTCCCGGGCGCTCGCGAGCGGCACCTGGTGCGCGCGCCAGGAGTCCTGCGCCTTCTTGCCGTCGATGTAGGCGGGGCAGGTCCAGCCCTTGGGCGTGCGGAAGATGATCATCGGCCACTCGGGCCGCGTCTCGTCGCCCGCGGCCGCGCGCTCCTTGATCGCGACGATCTCGTCGAGCACCTCGTCCAGCAGCGCGGCGAACCGGCCGTGGATGGAGGCGAAGTCCTCGTCGTCGAACCCGGCGACGAACTCGTGCGGCTTGTGGCCGTAGCCCTTCATGAGGGAGTGCAGCTCGTCGTCGGAGATGCGCGCCAGCACCGTGGGGTTGGCGATCTTGTAGCCGTTGAGGTGCAGCACCGGCAGCACCACGCCGTCGGTGGCGGGGTTGAGGAACTTGTTGGAGTGCCAGCTCGTGGCGAGCGGGCCGGTCTCGGCCTCGCCGTCGCCGACGACGGTGAACAGCAGCAGGTCCGGGTTGTCGAAGGCGGCGCCGTAGGCGTGCGAGAGCGCGTAGCCGAGCTCACCGCCCTCGTGGATCGACCCGGGCGTCTCGGGCGCGACGTGGCTCGGGATGCCGCCGGGGAAGGAGAACTGCTTGAACAGCCGCTGCAGCCCCTCCTCGTCCTGGGTGATGTGGGTGTACGTGTCGCTGTACGTGCCCTCGAGGTAGGAGTTCGCCACCAGGCCGGGGCCGCCGTGCCCGGGGCCGGTGATGTAGACGGTCGACAGCGACCGCTCCGCGATGGCGCGGTTCATGTGCGCGTAGAGGAAGTTCAGGCCGGGCGTGGTGCCCCAGTGGCCCAGCAGACGCGGCTTGACGTCGTCACGCGTCAGCGGCGTGCGCAGCAGCGGGTTGGCGATGAGGTAGATCTGACCGACCGACAGGTAGTTGGCGGCGCGCCACCACTTGTCGATGCGTTCCAGCGTCGCGGGGTCGAGCTCGGAGTCGGGGCGGCTGTGCCACCCAGAGGTCGTCGTGTCCGAGGGGGGCGTCTGCACCGTAGCCATGGGGCCTAGCCTGCACTGTTTCGCTCCCCGGGGCGAGGGTTGTTCGTCCCGCGCGCGAAACCCGCCGATGCGGTAGCTCCTAGGCGAACGGTGGCGCGGCTCACATCCCGTCGCGTGGCTGCGGCCCAGCGGAGGCACGACGGCGTGGCGCGCCTCACAGCGCCGGGCCGCCCGGCGCCCGGCCGGAACGTAGGCTGGAGGGGTGAGTCAGCCAGCCCCGCCAGGCGCGCCGTCGCGCGAACCGGGGGTGCGCTCACCCCAGCCGCCCAAGCCACCGCGCCCCTCGTGGCGCGAGCTGCTCGCCGCCGCCGGCACCCGGCGGATGCTCGGGCTGCTGGCCCTCCTCGTCGTGGCGGCCGTGGTCTGCGCGCGGCTCGGCGCCTGGCAGATCGACCGTGCGTTCGAGCGCGCCGAGGCCGCCCGGGCGTCGGAGGAGGCCGCGACCAGCGGCGCCGACCCCGTGCCGCTCGCGTCCGTCTTCGAGCCCGGCGCCCACCTCATGGGCGTGCACGTCGGCGTCCCCGTCACCGTGACCGGCACCTACGAGCCGCAGGAGGGGGTCCTCGTCCCCGGCCGGGTGGTCGACGGCCAGGAGGGGTACCTCGTGGTGACCCCCCTGCGGACGGACGATCCGGACTCGCCGTGGCTCGCCGTCGTGCGCGGGTTCGTCACCGATCCCGCGGACGTGCCTGCGGCGCCCGACGGCGAGCTCACCCTCGTGGGCGGGCTCGACGCGGGCGAGGCGTACGTGCCGAGGGCCGGCCTCGCGGCCGGCGAGCTCGGCTCGATCTCGCCCGCCTACTTCGCGGGGGAGTGGGGGCTGCCGATCTACAACGCCTACCTCGTGCTCACCGACGCCGACGCCCCGATGGAGACCGTGCCGCGGCCGACGCTGGACGACGGCGGCGGCGTCGACCTGCGCAACCTCGCCTACGCGGTGGAGTGGTACGTCTTCGGCCTGTTCGCGCTCGTGGTCTGGTACCGGCTGGTGCGCGACGAGGCGCTCGCGCGGCGCGAGGACGGCGAGGACGCCCGGCCGTAGCCGGTGCGTCCCCGCCGTCCTGGATGCTCGCCGTCGCGCCGCGCGCCGCTACTCGCTCTGCCAGGAGTGCCAGAGCCGCGCGTACGCACCCCCGGCCGCCACGAGCTCGTGGTGCGACCCGATCTCCGTGATCCGCCCGCCGTCGACCACGGCCACCCGGTCCGCGTCGTGCGCGGTGTAGAGGCGGTGCGCGATCGCGACCACGGTGCGGCCCTCGAGCACCCCCGCGAGGGAGGACTCCAGGTCGCGCGCCTGGCGCGGGTCGATGAGCGAGGTCGCCTCGTCCAGCACGAGGGTGTGCGGGTCGAGCAGCACCAGCCGCGCGAGCGCCACCTGCTGAGCCTGGGCGGGCGTCAGCTCGAGGCCGCCCGAGCCCACCGCCGTCTCCAGTCCCTCGGGCAGGTCGCGGACCCAGCCGAGAGCATCGACGGCGAGCAGCGCCTCGTCCATCTCGCGCTCGGTCGCCTGGGCGCGGGCGAGGCGGAGGTTGTCCGCCACGGTGCCGACGAACACGTGGTGCTCCTGCGTGACGAGCGCGACGTGGCCGCGCAGGTCCTCCAGCGGCAGGTGCACGAGCGGCACGCCGCCCACCGTCACGCGCCCCGCGGTGGGCGGGTGCACGCCGGCGAGCATCCGGCCGAACGTCGACTTGCCGGCACCCGAGGGTCCGACGATCGCGAGCCGCTCGCCGATCGCGAGGTCGAGGTCGATGCCGTGCAGCACCGGCACGCCCTCGCGGTAGGCGTACTCGACGTCGCGCGCGACCATGTGCTCGTCGTGCGGCTCCTCGTCGGTCGCCGTGCGGTCGGGCGCGACGTCGCTCACGCCGAAGATGCGGGCGAGGGAGACGGTCGCGACCTGGATCTCGTCGACCCAGAAGATGAGCTCCCAGACCGGGCCCATGAGCTGCACGGTGTAGATCGCCACCGTCGTGACGGCGCCGATCGTGACGTGCCCCTGGGACGCGAGCCAGCCGCCCCACAGCAGCACCACGACGCTCGGGATGCCGAACGCCATGTCGACGGCGGGGAAAAGCACCTGACGCAGCGTGAGCGTCCGGGACTCCTTCTCCACGATGCGGTCGATGTCCGCCTCACCGCGAGCCCGGCGTCGGGCCGCGAGCGCGAGCGCCTCGACGGTGCGCGCCCCCTCGACCGACTCGGTGAACGTGCCGTTCATCGCGGCCCAGGCCGCCGACTCCTCGAGGTAGCGCGGGGTCGCGCGGCGCAGGTACCACCGCACAGCGCCGATGAGCAGCGGCAGCGCGGTGAGCAGCGCGAGCGCCGTGACCCAGCTGACGAGCACGGTGGCGACGACGGTGAGCGCGATGGTCGAGACGGCCACGAGCACCCGGGGGATGCCGAACCGGATCGTGTGCTGCACGCGGTCGACGTCGTTCGTGGTGCGGCTGACGAGGTCGCCCGTGCCGGCCTTCTCCACGGTCGACAGCGGCAGCGACGTCACGGTCTCGATGAACTGCTCGCGCAGCTCGGCGAAGACGCGCTCACCGAGCACCATCGAGGCGCGCTGGGCGTAGCGCACGGTGACGGACTGGGCGACGACGGCGACGACGAGGATCGCCACCGCCTGGTCAAGCGCCGACACCGGGCTGCCCGCCACGACCCCGTCGATGATCCGGCCGAGCAGGAACGGGCCGGCCAGGCCGGCGCACGCGGCGGCGGCCTGGAGCGCGGCCATGCCGACGAAGCCGCGCAGGTGGCGGCGCATCAGCGCCGCCGACTGCGTGCGCAGCTGGGCTGCGTCGGCGACGGGAAGCGTCGTGCTCATCGGGTCTCACCTGCCATCGCGGGGTCGGGTTCGGTCGCGCCGTCGCGGTTGCCCGGCGTCTCGGCCGGGCTGTCGTCGACGCTGCGGTTGACGATCCGGCGGTAGGCCACCGCGGCAGCGGCGGGCTCCCCGGTGAGGTCACCGCGGGCGGCGCGTTCGGCGTCGTGCATGAGGGAGTGGTGGGTGCCGCGGGCGCGCACCCGACCGCCGTCGAGCAGGACCACCTCGTCGGCCTTGTCCAGCACGAGCGGGCTCGCGGTGACGACCACCGTGGTGCGGCCCTCCCGCGCCTGGTGCAGCGAGGCCGCGATGCGCTCCTCGGTGTGGGCGTCGACGGCGGAGGTCGGCTCCACGAGGACGAGCACGTCCGCCTCGGTGAGCAGGGCGCGGGCCAGCGCGACGCGCTGTCGCTGCCCGCCGGACAGCGACCGGCCCTTCTCCTCCAGCCGGCCGGCGAGGCCGTCCGGCACGGAGTCGAGCACGTCGCCCGCGTCTGCCACCGCGAGCGCGGCCGCGACGCGGTCGAGGTCGGGTGCGCCGGTGGCGCGCACGTCGAGCTCCTCGGCGAGCACGCCGGTGAACAGCGTCGGGGTCGCCTCGGAGACCACGACGCGCTCGCGCACGCGGGACAGCGGCACCTCGCGCAGCCGCACGCCGCCCAACGTGGGCGACGGCGCGGGGTCGGAGTCGTCGAACCGGCCCAGGCGGGTGGCCACCTCGGCGCTCGCGTCCGGGTCGGCGCTCACGAGCGCGACGAACGTCCCGGGTGCGACGGCGAGACCGCTCGCCGGGTCGACGAGATCGCCCCGGCGCGGCAGCGGCCGGTCGGTGGTGCCCTCGTCGCTCGTGCGCGGCGTGACCGTGAGGACGCGCTGCACGCGCGCGACGGCGATCCGCGCGCGGGTGAGGATCGAGACCCCCTGCGTGGCCGAGCTGAGCGGGTTGGTGAGGTACGCGGCGTAGCCGTAGAACGCCACGAGCTCGCCGGGCTGGATCTCGCCCGCGACGGCGAGCCGCGCGCCGTACCAGATCACGCCCGCGAGGAAGAGCCCGGGCAGGAGGGTCTGGAGGGAGTCGAGGATCGACTGCGTCCCCGCGACTCGGACGCCCGCCTCGCGCACGCGCTGGCTCTGCTGTGCGTACCGCGCGGTGAAGACGTCCTCGCCGCCGATGCCGCGCAGAACGCGCAGGCCCGCGACGGTGTCGGAGCCGAGCGTGGTGAGCCGGCCGTTCTGCTCGCGGTGCTCCGCCTGGCGCTTCTGCAGCGGTCGCACGACGAGCGCGAGCAGGCCCGCGACGAGCGGGATGCCGAGCAGCACCGCGACGCCGAGCGGCACGGAGCTGGACATGAGGATCGCGGCCACGACGACGTACGCGACGAGGCTGCCGACGAACCGGCCCGCGAAGGCGTAGACCTCCGCGATCCGAGGCGCGTCCGACGCGACGGTCGCGAGCACCTCGCCGGTGGGGACGGTGCGCCGCAGGGACTCTCCGCTGCGGGTCACGGTGCGGTCCAGGAGGCCGACGGTGCCCAGGCACGCGCGCAGCCAGGCGGCGACGTCGGCGCGGTGACTGATCGCGCCGTTGGCAGCGCGGATCACCCACACGCCGAGCAGGACGCCGCACCAGGTCCACAGCTCCGGCCCGAAGCCGTGACCGAGGCCGTCGTCGATGGCCCGGCCGAGGATGTAGGGGGCGATCGCCTGGGTGAGCGCGTTGACGATGCCGAACCCGACGCAGGCCGCGAGCAGCGCGGGTTGCCGGGCCGCGACCCAGCCGAGGTAGCGGCCGGCGCCGCGGGTCGGGGCGCGGTCGGGGAAGGGGCGGTGGAGCTCGAGCACGTGACCACGCTAGGTGGGTCGGGGGCCCCTCACCAAGCCATTTCGAAACGATTCGAGGATCTGGTGCCCCGTTGGTCTTGAGATGGTGCGAGCCACACGTGCGGACGGTCCGGCGTTGACCTGCCCGTGACTCGCTCAGCCGATCGCGACGAGCAACGGGTCCTCCGCCTGCGCCCGGGCGAGGTCCGCGTCGATCGCGGCCTGCGCGACCGCGGCGGCGAGGACCGCCGTCGGCGCGCCGGTGGCGCCGGGCACGGCCGTGGTCAGCGCCTCGCCCAGGGCCGCGTCCTGGGCGGTCCGGGCGGCCTGGATCGCGGAGCGGGCCGCGTCGACGTCGGCCGGCACGCCGCCGCGCAGCGCCTGCGCGTAGGCGTCGTAGAGGTCACCGAGCTCGGTGTTCTGCTGCGCGAGCAGCGCGCACACGTCGGCGAGCGTGGGCACCGGGCAGACGGAGCCGTAGAGCGTGGCGCGCGAGCGCGCGGGTTCGGCGTACGCGGGGCCGATCGCGTCGGCGACCGCGGCCCACTGCGCGGTGTCGGCGGGCAGGCACCCGGTGTCGGCGACCGAGCACGCCCCGAGAAGAGCCTGGTAGGTCGCGAGCCCGGCCTGCTGGTCGAGGGTGACCTGGGCGAGGTCGGGGTGGCCGGCGCACCACGTCGCCTGCGCCGCGGCCGCGTCGGCCACGGCGCCCTGGTAGGTGGTCAGCGCCGCGGCGTCGGAGGTGACCTCGGCCGCGAGCTCGTCGTAGCCCGGCGTGCTCTCGCGCAGGTCCGCGGGCGGGGCGGGTGGACCGGCGAGCGCGGCGACGTCGCTCGCCGTCGTCGCGGCGCGGTCGCACTCCGCGCGCAGCGCCGCGACCTGGTCGGCCGTCTCGTTCGCGGCGCCCGTGGCGAGCGGCGCGAGTCGCACCGCGGGATCGGGCAGCGAGGTCACGACGTCGCCGGACCAGGCGGTCACGTCGGAGCGCCACTGCGCCGCGAGGTCGCGCTGCTCGGCCTGGTCCCGGCTGCGGACGACGAGCACGACCGCGAGGACCACGACGAGGAGAGCAGCCACACCGGCGGCGATCCACGTCCATCGGGAGCGGAGCTTGCGAACGCCGTGCGTCGGCTGTGCTGGCACGCGGACATCCTGACAGGCGAGCGCCGGGATCTTGCGACAATGGGTGAACCTCCCGTGGAAGGACCGTGATGACTGCAGTGCCCGCGCCGGCCGACTCGACCGACTCGACCCGCCCCGCTCCTCAGCCCGCCTCGACCGCCCCCAGCACACGCAGCGCGTTCACCCGGTTCAAGGTGATGGCGTTCGTGACCGGCTCGTTCCTCCTGCTGCTGTGCGTGGAGATGCTGCTCAAGTACGTGCTCAAGGTCGACTGGGTCGACTCCGCACTCGGCTGGGTGCCGTTCGTGCACGGCTGGATCTACCTGATCTACGCCGTCACCTGCCTGCAGCTGTGGAGCCAGGCGCGGTGGTCGTTCGGGCGCCTCGTCGTCATGGTGGCGGGCGGCGTCGTTCCGGTGCTGTCGTTCGTCGTCGAGGGCCGCGCCGCGCGCTGGCCCGTCGCGACCCGGCGCGCATGACCGCGCCTATCCTGGACGACGTGACGCAGACCCCCGCGCCCCCCGCGCACCGTCCCGTCCTCGTCGTCGACTTCGGCGCCCAGTACGCCCAGCTCATCGCCCGCCGGGTGCGCGAGGCGCGGGTCTACTCCGAGATCGTGCCGCACTCCACCTCGGCCGAGGCGATGCTCGCGAAGGACCCGGCGGCGATCATCCTGTCCGGCGGGCCCGCCTCGGTGTATGCCGACGGTGCACCGTTCGTCGACCCCGCGCTGTTCGAGGCGGGGGTCCCGGTGCTCGGCATCTGCTACGGCTTCCAGGCGATGGCCAAGGCGCTCGGCGGCGAGGTCGCCCAGACCGGCCTGCGCGAGTACGGCGGCACCGAGGTCGCCGTCTGCGAGGCCGGCGTGCTGCTCTCGGGCACCCCCGAGCACCAGACGGCGTGGATGAGCCACGGCGACGCCGTGCACCGCGCCCCCGACGGCTTCGACGTCCTGGCCACCTCGCCCGGCTCACCGGTCGCGGCGTTCGAGGACACCACGCGGCGCCTCTACGGCGTCCAGTGGCACCCCGAGGTCAAGCACTCCGCGCACGGCCAGGCCGTGCTCGAGCACTTCCTGTACGACGGCGCAGGGCTGGCTCCCGACTGGACGCCCGGCAACGTCATCGCCGAGCAGGTCGAGGCGATCCGGGCGCAGGTCGGGGACAAGCGCGTCATCTGCGGCCTGTCCGGCGGCGTGGACTCCTCGGTCGCGGCGGCCCTCGTGCAGCGCGCCGTCGGCGACCAGCTCACGTGCGTCTTCGTCGATCACGGGCTGCTGCGCAGCGGCGAGGCGGAGCAGGTCGAGCAGGACTTCGTGGCCGCGACAGGCGTCAACCTCGTCGTCGTGGACGCGCAGGAGCGCTTCCTCGAGGCGCTCGCGGGCGTGACCGACCCGGAGACCAAGCGCAAGATCATCGGGCGCGAGTTCATCCGCGTGTTCGAGCAGGCCGCGCGCGACGTCGTGACCGCCGCGGGTGCGCACGGCGAGGAGGTGGAGTTCCTCGTGCAGGGCACGCTCTACCCCGACGTCGTGGAGTCCGGCGGCGGCGAGGGTGCGGCCAACATCAAGAGCCATCACAACGTCGGCGGGCTGCCCGAGGACCTGCAGTTCTCGCTCATCGAGCCGCTGCGTACGCTGTTCAAGGACGAGGTGCGCGCCGTCGGCCTCGAGCTCGGCGTGCCCGAGGCGATCGTGTGGCGCCAGCCGTTCCCCGGGCCCGGCCTCGGCATCCGGATCATCGGCGAGGTCACCCGCGAACGGCTGGACACCCTGCGTGCGGCGGACGCGATCGCGCGCGAGGAGCTCACGCTCGCGGGCCTGGACCGCGAGATCTGGCAGTGCCCCGTGGTGCTGCTCGCCGACGTCCGCTCGGTGGGCGTCCAGGGCGACGGCCGCACGTACGGCCACCCCGTGGTGCTGCGGCCGGTCTCGTCCGAGGACGCGATGACCGCGGACTGGACCCGGCTGCCGTACGACGTGCTGGCCCGGATCTCCACCCGCGTGACCAACGAGGTCGCGGACGTGAACCGGGTGACCCTCGACGTCACGAGCAAGCCGCCGGGGACCATCGAGTGGGAGTGAGCGCGCGGCGATGAGGATCGCGCACGTCAGCGACTGCTTCGCGCCCCGGGTGGGTGGCATCGAGACGCAGGTCGGGGACCTCGCGGCGCACCAGGTGGCCGCCGGGCACGAGGTGCACGTGCTCACCGCGACGGCCGCGAGCCCCGGGGCCGCCGCGCGGTGGAGCGGGACGGGCACGGACTCGCGCGGGGTCGTGGTGCACCGGCTGGCGTCGCGCTGGGTCGGGGGCCTGCCCGTCAACCCGCGCGGAACCACGTTGCTGCACGAGGTCATCGAGGAGCTCGCGCCCGACGTGGTGCACGTGCACGCCGGGGTCGTCTCACCCTTCGCGTACCAGGGCGCCCGCGTCGCGCGCGCGCTGCGCCGGCCCCTTGCGATCACGTGGCACTGCATGCTCGACGGCGTGGAGCCCCTCGTGCGCCGCGGCGCCGACGCGTTGGGCTGGGACGGTGAGAGCGCCGCGCTGTCGGCGGTGAGCGAGGTCGCCGCCGAGCGCGTGGCGCGGTCGTTCCCGGTCGAGGGTGCGCCCGCCGAGGTGGGCGTGCTGCCCAACGGGCTCACGATCTCCGACTGGCGTCCCAGCGGTCCACCGCGAGCGGCCGACGGCGTGCTCCGGCTGGTCGCGACGCAGCGGGTCGCGCCGCGCAAGCGCACCCGGGTGCTGGTCGACGTGCTCGCCGACGCGACGGCGGAGCTCGGCCGCGGCGCGGTGTCCCTCACCGTGGCGGGGGACGGGCCCGACGCAGGCGCAGTTCGTCGGCACGCGCGGCGGCGCGGCGTCGCGGACGCGACGACGCTGCTGGGCCGCGTGCCGCGCACCTCGCTGCCGCAGCTCTACGCCGGGCGCGACGTGTTCGTCTCGCCCGCGCGGCTGGAGGCGTTCGGGATCGCCGCGCTCGAGGCGCGCACCGCCGGCCTGCCGATCGTGGCCCGAGCCGGGACCGGGGTCGCCTCGTTCGTCGCGGACGGCACCGACGGTCTCCTGGCCGACGACGACGCGGGGCTCGCGGCCGCCGTCGTACGCCTCGCGCGGGACGACGCGCTGCGCGAGGCGATCCGCGACCACAACCGCACCGTGGCGCCCGCCGCGGACTGGGCGGACGTGCTGTCCGCCGCGGAGCGCGAGTACGCCCGCGCGCGCCGGCTGCTGCCGTTCGTGCCCTGACTGTGTGCCGATGTCCTCGTCGCGGTTGCTGCCCCAGGATGGTGCGACGTCGTCGTGCCAGCCGCTCGCCGTCGAGCGCGCGCGTCGACGGCGACCGGGAGGGACGGCGCGCGTGCACGCGTCGACTCATCGGGCGGTGCGAGCGGCTCGGCGGCCGGCGTGGCTGTCGCTGTCGGTGGTCCTGCTCCTCGTGTCCTGCGCGGCCGTGCCGCTCAACGCGGCGAAGGCCGACTTCGACGACCGTGAGCCTCTGCCCCAGTGCGAGGAGATCCGGGTCGACCTGACCGAGCTGCCCGCGTTCTCCCAGGCGGGCCTCGACTGCCTCGACGACGGTGCGCCCGGCGCGGGCGCCGAGCTCCGCGCGAGCTTCGGGGAGACGGACGGCCCCGTGATCTATCACGTCCGCGCACTGCCCGGCGGCGACGTCGAGGTCTTCGTGCAGCAGAACCCCCATACGAACACCCACGAGTGGAAGCACTGCGCGCTCGATCGGGATGCGCTCTCGTCTCCGGACGCGCTCCTGCGAGGTGTCGAGGGGTGCCGGAGCTGAAGGTCTCCTCCGGCGCGGGACGGTGAGTGCGCTGCCGTGCCGGTCCCGTGCGGTGGGCGGCCTCAGGCGGCGCCGGGGGTGGCTCGGGTCACGTCGCGGTTGGTGGCTGTGATGGTGGTGGCCCAGGCGAGGTTGAGGGGCCCGCCGTTGACGGGGTCGAGGGGCAGGTCGCCGGGTCGGGTGGGCAGGGGGACGGGTGGCAGGGCCGCTGCGAGGTGGCCCTGCTCGCCGTCCTGGTTCTGCTCGGCTCGTGCGGCGGCTGCGCTCATGGCGCCGGCCCAGCCGGTCGCGGTGGTGGGTCCGCTGGTGGCGACGACGCGGCCGTTGGGGTCGGTGAGGGTCACGCCGCGGCCTTGGTGGTGCAGGTGCAGGGCGTAGGTGTCTTCGTGGAGGAGGCGGTGGTGCTGGCTGCAGACGAGGACGAGGTTGGTCAGGGTGGTGGGTCCGCCGTCGGCCCAGTGGATGAGGTGGTGGGCGTGCAGGTAGCGGCGGCGTTCGCAGCCGGGGACGCGGCAGCCGTGGTCTCGTTCCCAGAGGGCTTTGAGCTGGGCGGGGGTGGCCAGGCGGCGGCGTCGTCCGACGTCGATGGTGGCGCCCGGCCTCGCGGCGGGCATGACGGTGAACGCCGCACCACCTGTAGTGCCTGCTGCCGCGGCGCCGGACCCGACGCCGGCGCTGGTGTCGGGTCCGGGTTGGTGGAGCATGAGGGTGATGCCGGTGCCGCAGGTCAGGCGTCGGGCGGTCTCGGGGTGGAGTGCGGGTCCCAGCTCGAGCCTTGGCCCGATCAGCCGGCTCGCGCCGCCCGCTCGTGATGCGCTCGACGTTCCCGCGGGAACGCTGTTCGGCGTGTCGCCCGCCGCGTCAGCCCCGTCGCTTCCGAGCCCCGCGGGAGTATTGGGCGTTCCCGCGGGAACGTCGCCCGGCGTGTCGCGCGCCTGGGCGTTCGGTGTGCGCGTGCGGGGTTGTACGGCGGTGGCGAGGTCGTCGAGGGTGACGTGCAGGATGGTCTCGCTGCGGCGGGATCCGAGGGCTTGTTTCCAGGTGCCGGGTTCCTCACCGGGCAGGGTCGCCTCGGCGCACAGCAGCACGAGGGCATCGAGCCGGGAGGCGGCCAGCCGTCCGGCCTCGCCCCCGGAGTCGTCCGGGCCGGCTGACTTGCCGGTGGGCTCGGCGTCGGTCTCGGCCGCGGTGCCGCTCGCGCCGGTGCCGCCGCTGGTGGTGGTGAGGTGGTCGTGGGTGTGGTGGATGGCTTCGAGGATGGTGGCGCCGTCTTCGGGGCTGCAGCGCAGGCTGATGAGGATGGATCCGTCGGTGTCGGTGCGCCAGGTCAACGACCTGCGCTGGTGGCGCAGGTTGATGTCGGTGAGGGTTTCGGCGGTGCGGACGCCGGCGACGAACCGGTCGAGCTGGTTCGCGGTCGCGCATAGGGCTACGCCGAGCAGGTCTGCTTCGTCGGTGGGGGTGGCGATGCGGGTCAGGGCGCGGACTTTGGAGTAGGACAGGCGTCCGGCGGCGAACGCGGCGCGGATCTGGGGCAGCTGGGTGAGGGCGCGGGCGATGCGGACGTGTTCGCGGGCGGTGCCGGTGGTCATGGCGCAGTGCAGGCTGAGCCAGTGGGCGCAGGACACGATCCCGGCTTCGGCCCACCCGCCTCGGTGGTCGAGCTCGGCCAGGAGGGTGAGGAACTCGGCCTCTCCCGCGGCCAGGCGCGCGGCGAGCATCCCGAGGTCGCGACGCAGCATCCACACCGGCGTCTCACCTGCGTGGTCGCCGCCGGCCTCGCGGGTCTGCTGCTCCTGCCATCGGGCGCGTTCCTCGGCCTCGCTGGGCGGCAGCCTCACCGGCGCCACACCCACCGTGGCGTCCACGGCGTCGGCAGGCCCGTCCGCCCGCCTGACAGCACCGAACCTCGCCGCCATGGTGGTCCCCTTCGCCCGATCCAGACACCTGCTCCAACAGATGTCCGAACCGTAAGCCCCACCACCGACAACGCCCGCGCGATTCGACCGGTCGCGGTGCGTCGCGCGCGGCGCCGTGCGGACGACGCCCCCGCTGGAACGTCACCCGAGGGTCGCGAGGCGTTCCCGCGGGAACGCCCGTCGGCGTGTCGCCCGCCGTGCCGCACCCGGCTCGCGGGCCGAGGGGTGCCGGCGTGAGCTCAGCAGTCGCCCATGACGTAGACCGGCGCGCGCAGCCCGACCACGACGCCGTCCTCGCCGACCACCTCGACGGCCATGTCTTCCGTACCGCCGTCGGTGCTCGTCACGTCGAGGTAGACGAGGTCGTACTGCACCCCCTCGTAGCCGTACGACTCGCTCGGGGCCTCCGGGTGGGCGGCGCGGACGTCGGCGACGCTCTGCCCGACGGTGACGCCGTCGGGCCCGGTCACGCCGGCGACGTCGCTGTCGAGTCCCACCCACCAGCCGCTCGCGGCGACGTCGGTGCCCTCGTGCGTGAGCCACAGGGCGCCCCACGTCACACGGGTGCGGTCCGCCGAGCAGTAGCCGTCGCCGGGCGTGAGCTCGCTGACGGAGGCACCGAGCAGGCCGGTGACCGCCTCGATCGCGGCAGCGGCTGACTCCTGGAAGGGGAGCGTCTGCACGGTCGTCCCGTCGGAGGAGACGACCTCGAGCCCGGCCGTGCGGATCCGGACGCTCTCGGCCCCGGTGTCGTCGACCGGATCGACCGCCGGCGCCGTCCCGCCGGCGTCCAGCAGCGCCACGCTCGTCGTCCACGGGTCGGCCGCCCCGATCCGCTCCCAGGCAAAGAGGTCGGTGCTGCGGTAGACGCCGCCCCCGGGCGGGGCCGCGTCGGCGGAAGCGGGCACGTAGGCGTCGACGGCGAGCCACGCCCCGTCGCCGGGGTTGAGGCCGGTGAGCACCAGGCCCTGCGGTGAGGTTGCGCCGACCGCCCAGGTGACGCCGTCCGGGCTGGTGCCTGCAGCGCCGATCGGGAAGTCGATCTCGGCGTTGTTCGCCGGGTTCGGCTTGGGTGTGCCGCCCACGAAGGCCCACTCCTCGCCGTCGTGCGCGAGGTCGACGAGCACGATCCGGTCGTCGAGGGCCGTGCGGGTCCACGTCACCGCGTCGCTGCTCGTGAACAGCACCCGCATGCACGTCCGGTACGCACACTCGGTCGCGCCGGCGATCCACCGACCGTCCCCGTAGGCCACCGAGGTCATGCTCTGGTAGAGCATCTCGCCCGACCCGGCGAGCTCGCTGTTCTCGTACGGGTCCGTGGTCGCGACGCGCTCCCACGTGACGGCATCGTCACTGCGGTAGATCGCCCCGCTGGAGCCGTCTCCTTCGCCGCCCTCCTCGGTGAAGGACCGGTTCCCGACCGCGACCCAGGTGCCGTCGCCGTACGTCACGGCGGTGAGGGGGTCGATGACGCCGACGGCCGGCGTCCAGGTCTCGCCGTCGGTCGAGGTGTGGATCGCGCCGCCGGACTGCGCGTCCATCCCGACGGCGACGGCGAGCCCGCCCCCGGTGGCGACGTCGAGCATCGGCGTGGTCTCCAGGGCGACGGTCCAGGTCGCACCGTCGGGGCTCGTCTGGAGTGTCCCGCGGTACGGCTCGGGCTCGTAGGCGACCTGCGCGTGGTTGGACGAGGTCGCGACGTAGACCCCCGCGGCGAGACCGGCGCCGACCGGGAGATCGACGAGCTCACCGGTCGACAGGTCGGCGACCGTGAACACGGAGACGTCCTTCGCCGCGGCCGCGACCGTGACCACGCGCTGCAGGTCCAGACCGTCCCACGCGGTCCCGACGAGCTCGACCTCGCCCACGTCCGCGTTGAGCTGCGAAGGGAGCAGCGGGTTGCCGCAGGCGCACCGCACCACGGGGTTGCCGCGTGCGTCGATCAGGACTGCCGTCCCGGCCTGCAGCAGCGACGGGTGAGCCGTGGCCACCCCCGCCGCGAACCCGTGGTTGGTGACCAGGGTGTCCACCGTGAGCACCACCGACGTGAGGCCGGCGACGAACGCCGGGATCGACTCGACCGAGATGCCGAGCACGCCGGCCCACGCGGCCGCCTTGGCGGCATCGGCCGCCAGGAAGTCCGTGAGCGCCTGCGGCTCGCACGAGCTCAGTCGACCGGAACCGCCGTACAGACCGGGCGCCGTCGCCGCCACCTGCGCGGCCCCGGTCGTGCCGTCGGTCGCGGTGTCCTGCGTGATCGCCACGGTGCGGGCGACGATCACCTCGGTGAGCACCGCCCCGGCGTCGTGCTCCGGGCTGACCACCGACGCCGTGAACGGGTCGTCGCCTGCCGACGTCGCCGGATCGAGACGCAGGACGCCAGGTGCTGCCTCGCCGTCCGCCTGCGGCACGGCCAGCGTCGAGCGGAACCAGAGACCGCCGGCGATCACGACGGCGATCACGGTCACCACGACGGCGGCGCGCGCGCGAGAGCGGGTGGCTGGGGTAGCGGTGTGCTCGGACATGCGGGGGCTGCCTTCCGGTGCTCACGACTCAGGGCCCCCCGACCGGTACGTGCCGTGACCATGACCGTAGCGGCAGAGGTCCCTCGCGGAGAAGGGGCGACAAGAAGCCGACCGCGGGCGGCTACCGTCGGCCGCGCGCGGCCCCCACCACCGCCGCGAGCAGCAGCGCCACGCCCGCGACCACGAGCCCGACGATCGCCGCGAGCTGCAGGTCGATCGCGTACCCCGCGGCGGTCGCGACCACGAGGAGTCCGAGTCCGAGGACGATCACGCCCCACAGGACGGTGCCCGTGCGAGGGCCGGAGCGCGCCGGGTGTTCCGGCCGCACGGCCGGGGTCGTCGGCTGAGACGTCGGCGGGGTCGGTGCGGTCGCAGGCGCCGCGCCCGCGTCGGGCTCGAGGGGCGAGGTCATGAGGAGGCTCCCTGGATCGTGACGGTACCCGCGCCGACCTGCACGTCGAGGACCAGCTGGGCCTCGCCGTCGCCGGCTGCGGTGGTGCGGTAGGTGAGGGTGCGGCCCACGCCGTCGTCGTCGACGGTGCGCGGGGCTCCCTCGACGTCCCAGACGACCTCGCCGGCGCCGATGGACACGTCGGCACGGACGGCGGCGTCCTCGGGGATCGTCACGACGGCCTCGCCCGCGCCCACCCGGATGGGCACCACGACGGGGTCGTCCGTGAGCGGGACCTGCGTGAGGTCGACGACGGCGTTCCCGGCGACGACGCGCACGCCGTCCTCGGCCGCGGAGCGGGTGGTGGGTGTGAGCTCGGTGGACGAGAACGACGTGGGGCCGTCCCAGTCGACACCCAGTGCGTTCTGCTGGGCCAGGGACGCCGGGGCGAGGACGAGGCCGACGATCGCGAGCGTGCTGAGCACACCTCCGCGGCGGCCGCGGATGCCCGAGACGACGATGCCGAGGCCGAGCACCGCCAGCACGGCACCGATGACGACGGCGCGCGTGACGTCGAGGGCGCCGGTGCGGTCGGCGATGAGCAGGGCCGCCGCGGTGAGGCCCGCCGCGCCGAGCACGAGGGCCACGGTGACGCCGCCGGGGCCGGGGCGCGCCTTCTTCGGGTGGGCCTGCGCCGTCGGACGCGTCGCCGGCGTCGGGACCGACGCCGGCGCGGGCGCCGAGGCCGGCGCGGGCGCCGAGGCCGGCGCGGGCGCGTCCGTGACGTCGCCGGCGAGGGCGACCGGCGGCTCGGGCGAGCCCCACGTCGGCGACGTTGTCGCAACGGCAGGTGCGCCGTCGGACACCGTGCCCGACGGCGAGCTCGCCGTCGCGAACGGCGCCGGCCCGGTCGTGGTCGAGCCGGGCGGTGGGCTCGCGGGGGGAGCGGAGGTGGGCGTGGAGGCAGGCGAGCAGCCGGTGGTGCCGAGCGTCCCGGCGCGGTGCTGCTGGACGAGCCAGAGCACCCCGAGCGCCAGGGCCGCCCAGCCGAGGCCCTTGAGCACGCCCCAGAACCAGCCGTCGGCGAGGCCGAACCAGTTCGCGGGGCCGAGGCCCGCGATCACGAACGCGGCGATGCCCCAGACCGCCTGGTCGACGCTCCCGCGCAGGACGCCCTGGGCGTGGATGCGGCCGTCGGGCTCGGGCAGCAGCGCCCACGCCAGGCCGTAGACGAGGAAGCCGATGCCGCCGAGCAGGATCGAGGCGGCGAACGCGCCGCGGACCACGAGCGGGTCGAGGTTCCAGCGGGCGGCGAGCCCGCCGGCGACGCCGCCGATCCAGCGCTCCTGGCTTCGCGTCACCCCGAGGCTGCGCACCCACGCGAAGAACGAGTGGACGTCGGTCACGGCGGGGCGGCCGGTCGCGCCGGTCGCGCCGGTCGCGCCAGACGTGCCGGTCGAGTCAGGGGAGGGGCCGGTGGAGGTCATGGCTCCACCCTGCCGGGCCGCGCGGGGACCGACCATCGGGGATGCCCCGGAAATCGGCCGACCGCCGGGCACCGCGAGCACCCGACCCTGCCGGTGGCGGGTGGGGGAGGTCCCTGAGGCCGACCCTGGGATCGCACCGGAGATCACGCCCGCGCCCCTGCGCGCGGTGGGTCGGCATGACACGATCCAGGGGTGACCACCGCCCCGACGCCTGCCCCCGCGGCGCCGGCGTCGACCCGACCGCCGCTGCGCCGACCCGCGCGCGGTCGCTGGGTCGCCGGCGTCGCCGCGGGAGTCGCCGAGCACCTCGGCGCCGACGTGCGGATCGTGCGCGCGGTGTTCGTCGGCGCCGCGCTGCTGGGCGGGGTCGGCGTCCTCGCCTACGTCTTCTGGTGGGTCACGATTCCCGAGGGCACCGGCCACGCCGAGCGCCCCGCGGTGTGGAGTCGCGTCGCCAAGCCGCTCACCGCGACCCCCGGGCGACGCGGCCTGCGCCTGAGCGACGTCGTCGTCGCGCTCGGCCTGCTCGCCGTCGCGGCCCTGCTGCTCGCCTCGCGGATGGGCGAGGGCCGCACCCAGAGCTGGCTCGTCCCGGTGCTGCTGCTGGTGGCGGGCACGCTGCTCGCCTGGAGCGAGCTCGACGCGCGGCGCGGCGGCTCGAGCGGGCGCGTGCGCACGCTGCGGCTGGTCGGCGGCGCCGCGATCGCGGTCACGGGCGCCGTGCTCCTGGTCACCCAGCGCGCCGACCCGGCCGTCATCGTGCAGTCGGCGCTCGCGGCCGTCGCGGTGCTGTGCGGCGTCGGCCTCGTGCTCGCGCCGTGGTGGCTGCGCCTGGTCCGCGAGCTCGGCGACGCGCGCGCCGAGCGCGAGCGCGAGTCCGAGCGCGCCGACATCGCCGCGCACCTGCACGACTCCGTGCTGCAGACCCTCGCCCTCATCAAGGCCCGGTCCACCGAGCCCGAGGTGGTCCGGCTGGCGCGCGCCCAGGAGCGCGACCTGCGCGCCTGGCTCTACGACGACCGCGCCCCCGCCGCCACCTCCCTGGCGGCCGCGATCGCCGAGGTCGTGGCCGTCATCGAGGACACCCGGACCTTCCCCGACGGCACCGCGCCCGAGATCGAGACCGTCGTCGTCGGCGACGTCGCCCCCGACGACCTCCCCGAGGACGCGGCCACCGCGCTGCTCGCCGCGACGCGTGAGGCCCTGCTCAACGCCGTCGCGCACGGCGCCCCGCCCGTCTCGCTCTACCTCGAGGCCTCACCGCGCGCCGTCGAGGTGTTCGTGCGCGACCACGGCGCGGGGTTCGCGCTCGACGACGTCCCGACCGACCGGTTCGGCGTCCGCGAGTCGATCCTCGGTCGACTCCACCGCCGCGGCGGCGAGGCGAGCGTGACGCGCGTGCCCGACGGCGGCACGGAGGTTCGCCTGTACCTCACCCCAGCCCAGCACCAGGAGGAGACGTGAGCACGGCCCCAGGACCAGGATCAGCACCAGGACCGGACGAGCCGGTCGGGCCGGCGCTGCCCGTCACCGTCGTGCTCGTGGACGACCACGACATGTTCCGCACCGGGGTACGCGCGAGCCTGGACTCGCGCGTGCGGGTGGTCGGCGAGGCGGCCGACGTGCCGACTGCGGTGCGCGTCGTGCACGAGGCGCGGCCCGCCGTCGTGCTCCTCGACGTGCACCTGCCCGGCGGCGACGGCGGGGGCGGGGCCGAGGTGGCGCGGGCCTGCGCCGACCTCGTGCGCACCGAGCCGCGCGTGCGGATGCTCGCGCTGTCCGTGTCCGACGCGGCAGAGGACGTCGTCGCCGTCATCCGGGCCGGCGCACGCGGCTACGTCACGAAGTCGATCAGCCCCGAGGCGCTCTCGGACGCCGTGGTGCGGGTGGCCGGCGGCGACGCCGTGTTCTCTCCCCGCCTGGCGGGCTTCGTGCTCGACGCGTTCGGCGCGACCGGGGCGGGCGCGCAGGAGGCCGTCGACGACCACGAGCTCGACCGCCTCACCGCCCGCGAGCGCGAGGTGATGCGGCTCATCGCGCGCGGGCGGTCCTACCGCGAGGTGGCGGGGGAGCTGTTCATCTCGGTCAAGACGGTCGAGACGCACGTCTCGGCGGTGCTGCGCAAGCTGCAGCTCTCCTCGCGGCACGAGCTCACCCGGTGGGCGGCGCAGCGGCGGCTGCTGTGACGGTTAGGGTCGAGTCAGTGTCAGGGTGACAGTGCCGCTTCGCGGTGGTTGGGTCCTGATCACCAGTCGTCTGACTCGTAGGGTCGCTGCCTTCGTGGCGTGCATGGGTTTTGTCGGCGTCTGGTGTGACGGACCGGCCGGCGTGACTTGATAGGAGCGTGGCATCGCCCCCACTGAGATGTGTCCGCCGGCCGGCCCAACCGTCCCTGCACTGATCGGGTGGAAGGAGGCAACCCTCATGGTTGTCGTTGGAGCCGATGTACACAAGAAGAGCCACACGTTCGTCGCGGTCGATGAGCGGGCCCGCAAGATCGGGCAGTTCACGGTCAGGGCGACCACTCCTGGTCACCGGGAGGCGTTGCGGTGGGCGCGGCGCCAGTTCGGTGATGAGCTGGAGTGGGCGATCGAGGACTGCCGTCACCTCTCGACCCGGCTGGAGATGGATCTTCTCGCGGCTGGTCAGGTCGTGGTGCGGGTTCCGCCGAAGATGATGGCGCACGCCCGTGCGAGCGCGCGCACCCGCGGCAAGTCCGACCCGATCGACGCCCTGGCGGTGGCTCGTGCCGCGTTGGCGGAGCCCGGTCTTCCCCGGGCCGTGCACGATGAGCAGGCTCGTGAGCTGAAGCTGCTGGTGGATCGGCGCGACACGCTGGTCAAGCAGCGCACGGCAACGATCAACAGCCTGTTGTGGCGGGTGCACGAGCTCGACCCCGAGCACGAGATCCCGGCCGGGGCGATGGACCGGATCAAGCATCAGCGTGCGTTGCAGGCGTGGTTGGAGGGTCGAGGCGAGGGTGTGGTGGTCGAGCTCGCCCTGGATGAGTTGAGCGACATCTGCGCCGTGAGTGTGCGGATCAAGGACCTGGAGAAGCGGATCGCTGCGTTGGTGAGCGTTCGGGCTCCGGCCCTGGTCGCGGTGCCTGGGTGCGCGGAGCTGACGGCCGCGAAGCTCGTCGGGGAGATCGGTGGCATCGCACGTTTCAGCACCGACGCCCAGCTCGCCCGCCACGCCGGCATCGCGCCGATCCCGGTCTGGTCCGGAAGCACCGAGGGCAGAGTCCGCATGACCCGTAGCGGGAACCGCCAGATCAACTGTGCGGTCCACCGCGTTGCCGTCACCCAGATCAGGCTGCCCCGCTCTCTCGGGCGGGCGTACTACGACAAGAAGAAGGCCCAAGGCATGTCGAACCGAGAGGCCCTGCGCTGCTTGAAGCGGCACCTCATCCGAGTCGTGTTCACCACCCTCAAGACCACCACCCAACCCCTCCACCAGCCCACCACGACCACCGTCGCCGCCGCGGCTTGACATAGGAGAAACCCATGCACGTGCTCGTCGGCATCCTCATCGCCCTCCACCTGATCGGCTGGGCCATCTCCCTCGGCGCCCTCCTCGCCACCATGAAGCAGCCGCGCATCCTGAGCGGTGTGCTGCACGGGCTGTACCTCGCGCTGGCCACGGGCCTCGCGGTGACGGGCATCGGCGGCGCCCAGGGCTGGGACCTCAACTACGTCAAGCTCGGGATCAAGCTCGTGATCGCCGTGGTCGTCCTCGCCCTCGGCATCGTCGGGAAGAACCAGCCCGAGCGCGTGACGAAGGGCTGGCTCGGCGGGATGGCCGGGCTCATCGTCGTCAACGTGTTCCTCGCGGTGCTGTGGTCGGGTGAGAGCTGAGGGCTGACGGTGCCGGTCTGGGGTGACGTCCTCGTCGGGATCGTCATCCTCGTCGGCCTGGTGGGCGTCGTCGTCCAGGTGCTGCCCGGCGCCACGATGGTCGGCGGCGCCGTCGCCGTCTGGGGCGTGGTCACGGGTGGGCGGGTCGGGTGGACCGTGGCGGTGCTCGCCGTCGTGCTCACGCTCGTGGCGATGGTGGTCAAGCTCGTCGTCGCGGGACGCTACCTGCAGCGCCAGGGGGTGCCGAGCTCCTCGACGCTGATCGGCGCAGTTATCGGCGTCGTCGGCTTCTTCGTCATCCCGGTGGTCGGGGTGTTCATCGGCTTCCCGCTCGGTGTGTACCTCGCCGAGCGGGTCCGGCGGCGCCAGCACGCCGCAGCGTGGCGCTCGACGGTGGCGTCCATGAAGGCCAGCGGCCTCACGATCCTCGTCGAGCTCGCCGCCTCGCTGATCGTGGCGACGGCCTGGGTGGCCGGGCTCCTCCTGCGCTGAGTCGCCCGGCCACCTCCGGTCCGCTCCGGCTCACTCCCCGCGCAGGGCGTCGCGCACCTTGACCCGCGCGCCGGTCCGCAGCAGCGACCCGGTGTAGATCCTCGCGGCGACGGCGACCACGGCGAGCGTGCACAGCACGAGAATCGCGAGGGAGGCCAGGGGCTCCCACCACACGGCATCGCCGAAGAACAGCCGGGTCGGCATCGCCACCGGGGCGCTGAACGGGACGTAGCTGAGCACGGTCATCACCGTGGCGTTGGTACCGAAGAAGGCGACCCCGAAGTACGGGATCATGATGAGCATCATCGCCGGGGTCATCACCGAGCCGGCGTCCTCCTGGCGCGAGACGAGCGAGGCGCCCGCCGCGAAGATGCTCGCGACCAGCACGAACCCGAAGACGAAGAACACGACGAACCAGACCATCGGCGCGGTGAGCATGTCCAGCAGCTCGGTCTGACCGGTGACGACGAGCCCGAGCGCGGCGGCGGCCGCCATCACGACGGCGTTGCCGACCCCGATCACGGAGTTGCCCAGGATCTTGCCCGCCAGCAGCGCGCGGGCCGGCACGGCGGCGAGCAGGATCTCGACGATCCGGGACTGCTTCTCCGTGATCGTGTTCTGCATGATCATCGAGCCCGAGCCGAGCGCGGAGATCATGAACACGAGCCCGAACGCCAGCGCCACGAGGTAGCGCAGGCCGTCCGAGGTGGTCTGCGGCTCGAGCAGCTCGACCTGCGGCGCCACCGTGAGCGCGGTGACGACCGAGCCCGGCTCGGAGTCCAGCCCGAGGACCACGAAGCCGCCGGGCGCCTGGGCCGAGGGCACGAGCGCTGCGTCGACGTCGCCGTCGCGCAGGAGCTCCTCGGCTGCCGCGCGGTCGGGCACGTCCTGGGGAGTGAGAGCGCCCGCGTCGGCCGCGGCCTCGTACGCGTCGGTGGGCACGCCGTCGACCACCGCGACGCTCGGGGTGTCCCCGCCGCCGAAGCCGGAGCCGCCGACGAGCTGGGCCGCCACGATCCCACCGAAGATGAGCACCACCGTGATGAGCGTGGAGATGATGAAGGACCTCGAGCGCACCTGCGTGAGGATCTCGCGCTCGGCGACGAGCGTCGTCGCCTGCGCGGTCGTGAGCGGACGCGGGCGCTCGGGCCGGCCCTGGTCGGTCGGCGTCGTCGATCCGCGGGGCGCGCTCTGCCGGTTCGTGCTGACCTGGGTGCTCATGCTGCCGTCTCCTTCTCGCTGCGGGCGTGGTCCACGACGACGTCGCGGAAGATCTCCCCGAGCGTGGGTCGCACGGGGGCGAAGGCGGTGACACCCCCGCGCTCGACGGCGCCGCGCAGGACCTCCTGCGCCGCCGCCTCGGGTGCGCCGAAGGTCACGGCAACGCCGGCGAGCTCCTCGACGCGGACGCCAGGCACGGTGCGCACCCAGCCGGCGTCGGTCGTCGCGGTCATCCGCCAGCGGTCCCCGGCGTACCGCTCGCGCAGCTCCTCGCGGGTGCCGCGAGCGCGGATCGCCCCGCCCGCGATCACGACGACGTCGTCGCACAGGCGCTCGACGACGTCGAGCTGGTGGGAGGAGAACAGCACGGGGATGCCGCGGGCGGCGTGCTCGGCGACCACGGTCACGACCTCGTCGACGGCCAGCGGGTCGAGGCCGGAGAACGGCTCGTCGAGGATGAGCACGTCCGGGTCGTGCACGAGCGCGGCCGCGATCTGGACGCGCTGCTGGTTGCCGAGGGAGAGCGACTCCAGCGCGTCCTTGCGGCGCTCGGCGAGGCCGAGGCGGTCCAGCAGGGCGTCGGCGCGGCGGGTGGCGCCGGCCTTGTCGATGCCGTGCAGGCGCGCGAGGTAGACGAGCTGGTCCAGCACGCTCATCTTCGGGTAGAGGCCGCGCTCCTCGGGCATGTACCCGACGCCGCGCAGGTCCTCGCCCCCGATCGCGTGACCGTCGAGCGAGACCGTGCCGGAGTCGGCGTGCAGCACCCCCAGCACGATCCGCATCGTGGTGGTCTTGCCGGCGCCGTTGCCGCCGACGAAGCCCGTGAGCCGGCCGCGGGCGACGTCGAAGGACACATCGGTGAGGACGCGCCGTTGACCGAAGGACTTGGTGACCTCGCTGATCTGGAGCATGCCTCGACGCTACGCAGGCGCCCCCGGGTGCGGATCCGCCGCGTGGCCGAGATCTTCTCTCGGCCACGCGGCGGATCGGTGCAGCGCGTGCGTGAACGCGCCGGCTCAGGCGAGGTAGCGCGAGTACGCCGGCAGCGTGAGGAAGGACGGGAAGTCCTCCGCGTGGACGAGCTCGCGCATCAGCCGCGCGGCGTCGTCCAGGCGGTCGCCGTCGGTGCGCGGCAGAGCGGCGAGCACGTCGTCGAGCACCGCGTCCAGGTGCGCGTCGTCGACCAGGGTGCCCTCCGCCGTCGTGCACCCCTGGGTGCGCCACTGCCACAGCTGGGAGCGGGAGATCTCGGCGGTGGCCGCGTCCTCCATCAGCCCGTCGATGGCGACGGCGCCCAGCCCGCCCAGCCAGGCGGCCAGGTAGCGCAGCGCGACCGAGGTGTTCGCCCGCACGCCCGCGTCCGTGATGGCGCCGGGGCAGTCGAGGGAGAGCAGGTCGCTCGCGCCCACGTGGACGTCGGGGCGCTGCCGGTCCAGCTGGTTGGGCCGGTCGCCGAGCACCGCGTCGAGCTCGGCGCGCGCCGTCTCGATGAGGTCCGGGTGCGCCACCCAGGTGCCGTCGAAGCCGTCGCCGGCCTCGCGCCGCTTGTCCGCGGCGACGGCGGCCAGTGCGCGGGCGGTCGCCTCGGGGTCGCGCCGGTTGGGGATGAAGGCGCTCATGCCGCCGATCGCCATCGCGCCGCGCTTGTGGCACGTCTGCACGAGCAGCTCGGTGTAGGCCCGCATGAAGGGCACGGTCATGGTGAGGGCGGACCGGTCGGGCAGGATCCACCGGCCACCGCGGTCGCGGAAGGTCTTGATGATGGAGAACAGGTAGTCCCAGCGCCCCGCGTTGAGCCCCGAGCAGTGCTCGCGCAGCTCGTAGAGGATCTCCTCCATGCAGAACGCGGCATGGATCGTCTCGATGAGCACCGTGGCGCGGATCGTGCCGCGTGGCAGCCCGAGCTCCTCCTGCGCGAGGACGAAGACGTCGTTCCACAGCCGCGCCTCGGCCGGGGACTCGAGCTTGGGCAGGTAGAAGTACGGTCCGCGGCCGGCGTCGACGAGAGCGCGGGCGTTGTGGAAGGCGTACAGGCCGAAGTCGACGAGCGAGCCCGAGGCCGGGCGGCGCACGCCGTCCGCGTCGAGGTGGACGAGGTGCTTCTCGACCAGGTGCCAGCCGCGGGGCCGCATGACGATCGTGGGCGTCTGCTCCGCCGGCACGGTGACGCGGTACTCCTTGCCCTCGGGCTAGGTGTACTCGAGGTCGCCCCGCAGGAAGTCGCGCAGCGTGAGCTGACCCTCGACGACGCCCGACCACGTGGGGCTGGTCGCGTCCTCCTGGTCCGCGAGCCAGACCTTCGCGCCGGAGTTGAGGGCGTTGATGGCCATCTTCCGGTCGGTCGGGCCCGTGATCTCCACGCGGCGGTCCCCCAGGCCGGGCGCGGGCGGCGCGACGCGCCACGTCGGGTCCGTGCGGATGTGCTCGGTGGCGGGGTCGAAGTGCGGGTTGGCGCCGCCGGCGATCTTGGCGCGCCGGGCCTGCCGGGCGCCGAGCACCTCGCACCGGCGGTAGGCGAACCGCGCGTGCAGCAGGGCGAGGAAGTCCAGCGCCGCCGGGGTGAGGATCTCCTCGTAGCGCTCGCCGAGCTCGCCGGCGATCTCGATCCGGTCGCGGTAGGTGTCCGCGTCCGGCGGGGTGAGGCCCTCGCACTCCGGCGGGACGGCGCGGGTCGTCGGGCTTGCCGTCGGGCGGGTTGCCGACGCAGGGCCGGGGCCCGAGCGGGTCATCGTCGTGGTCATGGTGGGTGTCCTTCGCGGTGTGGTGGCAGTGGTGGCGGAGGTGGCAAAGGTGGCAGGAGTGTCGGGGAGGAGATGTCCCGTGCGGGTCAGTGCTGGAACTGCTCCTCCTCGGTCGAGCCGACGAGCGCGAGCGTGGCGCTGGCGGGGTTGAGCGCCGTCGCGATCGCGTCGAAGTAGCCCGTGCCGACCTCGCGCTGGTGGCGCGTGGCCGTGTAGCCGAAGGGCTCGGAGGCGAACTCGGCCTCCTGCAGGTCGACGTACGCCGACATCTGGCGGTCCCGGTAGCCGCGGGCGAGCTCGAACATCGAGTGGTTGAGCGCGTGGAAGCCCGCGAGGGTGATGAACTGGAACGCGTAGCCCATCGCGGCGAGCTCGCGCTGGAACCGCGCGATCGTCGCGTCGTCCAGGTGCGCGCGCCAGTTGAACGACGGCGAGCAGTTGTACGCCATCTGCTTGCCCGGGAAGCGGGCCTGGATGGCCTCGGCGAACTGGCGCGCGGCGTCGAGGTCGGGCGTTCCGGTCTCGACCCAGATGAGGTCGGCGTACTCGGCGTAGGCGAGCCCGCGCGCGATCACCGGCTCCAGCCCGTTGCGCACCTTGTAGAAGCCCTCGGCCGTGCGCTCGCCCGTGACGAAGGGCGCGTCGCGCTCGTCGTGGTCGGACGTGATCAGGGTCGCGGCGAGCGCGTCGGTGCGAGCGATGACGATGGTTGGCACGCCGGCGACGTCGGCCGCGAGGCGCGCCGCGTTCAGCGTGCGCACGTGCTGCGACGTCGGCACGAGGACCTTGCCGCCCATGTGACCGCACTTCTTCTCGCTCGCGAGCTGGTCCTCGAAGTGCACGCCCGCGGCGCCCGCCTCGATCATCTGGTGCATGAGCTCGTAGGCGTTCAGCGGGCCGCCGAAGCCGGCCTCGGCGTCGGCGACGATCGGCGCCATCCAGTCGGCGACGTCGCCGTCGGTGCCCTCGATCTGGCCGGCCCGCAGCAGCGCGTTGTTGATCCGGCGCACGACGGCGGGCACCGAGTTCGCGGGGTACAGGGACTGGTCGGGGTAGGTCTGGCCGGACAGGTTGGCATCGGCGGCGACCTGCCAGCCGGAGAGGTAGATCGCCTGCAGGCCGGCCCGGACCTGCTGCACCGCCTGGTTGCCGGTGAGCGCGCCGAGCGCGGCCGTCCAGGTCGGCTCGGCCATGGGGGAGGCCGCCTGGCCGGAGTTGCGGCGCAGCTGCCGCCAGAGCCGTTCGGCGCCGCGGCGCGCCAGCGTGCGCTCCTCGCGGACCGGCCCGCGCAGGTCGACGACGTCCTGCGCGGTGTAGTCGCGGCGGATGCCCTCCCAGCGGGCGTCGGCGCGCCACTCCAGCTCGAGCTCGGCCGCGGTCTGGGACTGGTCGCCGGGGTGGTTCGTGCTCATGGCTCCTCCTTCATCGGTGGGAGCTCCAGCCTCGAGCGTGTGACGCCTGTCACGCCCGGGGTGCGGTGGGGAAGGTTCGACGTGGTTCTCGCGAGACAAAGAAGCGTGGTCCTGCTCGGCCCTCCGTCGCACCCGACGGCGAAGCGCGCCTCGAGGCGGTCGGGCGGCGGGAAGAATCGTGGTTCTTCGGCTGGACGGGAACCGAGGCCCGTGTGATCCTCGAGTCATGGTCACCGTGGACCGCAGGATCGCGAGAGTTTCCCCGCCGCAGACGGCGACGACAGCCGCGCCGGCACGCACCGGCTCGGGCCGCCCGCCCGCCGCCACCAACCCCCGGGCGGGCCTGCCGCGTCCGCTGCCCTCGCCGTCGGCCACCGATCCCGACGACGTCGACGCCCTCACGATCGGCGCTCGGATCCGGGACCGGCGCACCCGCGCCGGTCTCACGCTGAGCCAGCTCGCGGAGGCGGTCGACCGCGCGCCGTCGCAGCTGTCCGCGATCGAGAACGGACACCGCGAGCCCAAGCTCTCGATGCTCCGGTCCATCGCGCAGGCGCTCGGCACCACGGTCGACGACCTCATGAAGCCCCAGGCCCCCAACGCCCGGGCGCGCCTGGAGATCGAGGTCGAGCGCGCGCAGCGCGGCGGCGTGTTCGCGGCGCTCGGGGTGCGGCCGTTCCGCGTGGGCAAGGGCACGAGCGACGAGGTGCTGCGCGCGATGCTCGCCCTGCACCGCGAGATCGTGCACCTGCACTCCGAGCGCGCGGCGACGCCCGAGGAGGCGCGCCGCGCGAACGCCGTGCTGCGCGCGGAGATGCGCGAGCGGGGCAACTACTTCGCCGACCTCGAGCGCGTGGCGGGCGAGCTGCTCGACGCCGTGGGGCACACCGGAGGACCCGTCTCGCACCAGCTCGTCGCGGACATCGCCCACCACCTCGGCTACTCGCTGCACTACGTGAGCGACCTGCCGCACTCCACCCGGTCGGTGACCGACCGCGAGCACGGGCGGATCTACCTGCCGACCGAGAACTCGCCGGCGCGCGACTCGCGCTCGCCGATCCTGCAGGCGCTCGCGAGCCGGATCCTCGAGCACGCCGAGCCGGCCGACTACCCGGAGTTCCTGCGCCAGCGCATCCAGACGAACTACCTCACGGCCGCGATCCTGCTGCCGGAGACGGTCACGGTGCGGTACCTCACGGAGGCCAAGGCGGCGCGGCGCATCTCGATGGAGGAGCTGCGCGACCACTTCGCCGTGTCGTACGAGACCGCCGCGCACCGGTTCACCAACCTCGCGACCTCGCACCTGGGCATCCCGGTGCACTTCATGAAGGTCCACGAGTCCGGCACGATCATCAAGGCGTACGAGAACGACGCCGTCCGGTTCCCCTCGGACGCGCTCGGCGCGATCGAGGGCACCACGGTGTGCCGGTTCTGGACGGCGCGCACGGTGTTCGACGTCGACGACCGGTACAGCCCCTGGTACCAGTACACCGACACCCCGACCGGCACCTACTGGTGCACCTCGCGGGTGGAGAAGGCCAAGGAGGGGGAGTACTCGGTCTCGGTCGGGGTGCCGTTCGACCAGGTCAAGTGGTTCCGCGGCCGTGAGACGCCGCACCGGACGAAGTCGCGCTGCCCGGACGAGGCGTGCTGCCGCCGCCCGCCCGAGCAGCTCGAGCGCCGCTGGCGCGACGCGGCCTGGCCCTCGGCGCGCACGCCGACGAGCCTGCTCGCGGCGCTGCCGACCGGGTCGTTCCCGGGCGTCGACACGACCGAGGTGTACCAGTTCCTCGAGGCGCACGCGCCGCGGGAGTGAGCGGCTCGGGTCAGTCGGCGAGGCCGGCGCGGAACGCGTAGGCCACGGCCTGGACGCGGTCGCGCAGCCCGAGCTTGGCGAGCAGGTTCGACACGTGTGTCTTGACCGTCGCGCGGCCCACCACGAGCTCGGCGGCGATCTCCTCGTTCGACAGCCCGCGCGCCACGAGGCGCAGCACCTCGAGCTCGCGCTCGGTGAGCGGGACGACCAGCGCCTGCGGGCTCAGCGCGGACGGCAGCGCGGACGACGGCGAGCCGACCTCCCGAGGTGCGCTCGCCGTCGTGCGCTCGGCCGCGACCGCGCGCTCGATCACCGCGCGCGTGACCTCCGGGGACAGCAGCGCCTCGCCCGCCGCGACCGCGCGGATGCCGTCGGCGAGCTGCTCCGGCCGGGAGTTCTTGAGCAGGAAGCCGCTCGCCCCGGCCCGAAGGGCCGCGAGCAGGTAGTCCTCACGCTCGAAGGTGGTCAGGACGAGGATGCGGGCGTCGACGTCGGGGTCGGCGACGAGTCGTCGGGTCGCCTCGAGCCCGCCCATGCCGGGCATCTCCACGTCCATGCAGACGACGTCGGGGCGGGTGCGGCGCACCACCGCGAGGGCCTCCTCGCCGGTGCCGGCCTGCCCCACGACGTCGAGGTCGCCCTGCGCCTGCAGGATCGTGCGGATGCCCTCGCGCATGAGCGCGTGGTCGTCGACGAGGACCACGGTGACGCGATCGCGGGGGGTGGGCTCGCCGTCGTGCGTCGCGGCGGTGGTCACGGCCGGCTCCCCTCGAGCGGGACGCGGGCGCGCACGACGTAGCCCGAGCCCGAGCGCGGCTCGGCGAGGAGCTCGCCGCGCATGCTGGCGACGCGTTCGCGCATGCCGCGCTGGCCGAGCCCGCCGCCGGCGGGCGGGGGACCGGGGCGGCCGCGGCCGTCGTCGCTGACCTCGAGCTCGACCGCGCCGGGCAGGTAGCGCACCGCGATCCGCGTCGTGGTGCCGGGGCCGGCGTGCTTGGCGACGTTCGTGAGCGACTCCTGCGCGATGCGGAAGAGGTTGAGACCGACGAGCGGCGGCAGCGGGCGTGGCTCGCCGACCTCGGTCACGGACACGTGCAGGCCGGCGGCCTCGGCGTCGGCGACGAGCGGGGCGAGGTCGGCCAGGGAGAGGGAGGCGGAGGCGGAGTCGCCCGCGGCGTCGTGCTCGGCCTCCTCGTCCCGCAGGGTCCCGAGCAGCTGGTAGAGCTCGGCGACGGCAGAGCGCGCGGAGTCCTCGAGTGCCGTGAGCTGGTCTCTGGAGGCCTGCGTCGACTGCGCCGGGGCGTCGCGGGGGAGCAGGGCACGCGCCGCCGCAGCCTGGACGCCCATGAGGGAGACGTGGTGCGCGACGGCGTCGTGCAGCTCGCGCGCGATCCGGAGCCGTTCGATCGTGACGGCCTGACGGGCCGCGCGGGCCTGGGCCTGCGCGAGCTGCTCGGTGCGGTGCTCGATGAGGGCGCGCTGCCGCGCGGAGCTCCACGCGGTGTTGCCGAACCACCACGCGCCGGCGAAGTACAGGACGTTGATGAGCACCTGCTGGAGCCAGAACGCCGCGGTCGGAGTCAGCGCGCCGAGGGCGCTGCCGGGCAGGCCGAGGTCCACGTCCTGGGTCGTGGCCCGGAAGAACGAGAGGAACAACCACACGGCCATGACGGCGACGATGCCGCCGCGCGTCCAGGTGGCGCGCCGGCGGTCCGGCTCCCACGCGCCCACGGTGTAGAGCGCGCAGAACAGCGCGACGTTGAGGATGAGGGTCTCCGGGACGGAGAGCTCGCCCGCCGCGATGAACACCGCCGCGACGGCGACCGCGACGGCGCTCGGCCACCGGCGGCGCACCGCGAGCGGCGCGATCGCTGCCAGCACGAGGGGGGCCGCGAGCGCGAGCGGTGCGGCGTCCTGCCCGTACAGCCCGTACGTGCGGGTGAGCAGGAGCGAGAGGATCCCGACGGCGCACAGCAGGCCCGCGGCGAGGGCGTCGCTGTGGCGCTCCTCGGGCGACGCGGGCGGACGGCGCCACGCCGCTGACTCCGGGTCGGCGGCGGGTGGGGGATCGGTCGCGGGACGCGGGCGTGCGGGCGGCGGGGTCGGGGCCGGGCTGCGCACGTCAGGCCCCGCCTGCGCGGCGTGGGCGTCGACGGTGGGCACGAGCCCAACCTAGCCAGCCGACGGCGGGCGGGACCTCCCCCGCGCGGCGGAGGCCGGGGCGGCCGCGCGGGGGAGGAGACGGACGCACCGCGGAGGTGAGTGGCTTCGCGATGGCGGGCTCGCCGTCGTGCGGCTAGGAGAGCTTCGCGCCGTAGCTCTCGGGGTAGAACGCCGCCTCGAGGTAGGCCGGGGTGACGTAGGCGAAGCCGTGCGCGCCCCAGCCGGTGCCCCAGGAGTTGCGCACGACGAACGTGCCGTCCTTGCGGTACCCGACGATGCACACCGCGTGCCCGCCGTAGATGTGGGAGCCGGCGTAGGCGTCGAGCTTGCCGCGGGCGCCCAGGCGCATCCAGTTCTCGTCCACGGAGAGCCCGGCGAGGATCGGGCCGTTCTGGTGCAGCCAGTCCTTCCACTTCTCCAGGTCGCGGTCGAGGTTGACGTAGCTGACCCGGCGCTGCGCCGCGGCCGCGTAGAACGCGTTCTCCTGACCGAGGTACATGGTCGTGGCGATGGCGAAGGGGAGATCGGTCTCGAGCGCGAAGCCGAACTTGCGCGCCACGTCCATCGCGGACTTGAGCGAGGTGCCCGAGCCCTCGACGAAGGACGTCGGACGGGAGTCGAACTCGTCCGTCTCCTTCGAGGACATCCAGATGAACCGGGGCGAGAGGCGCTGGTCGGAGGCGAGGCGTCCGCCGGTGACCATGAGGTAGCGCCCGACGCCGTCCGCCGTGGCCCAGCCGACGCACGAGCCGGTGGAGCCCTGGTCGCCGACGGTCCACCAGTCCTGGCGCAGATCGACGGCGTCGGGGCGGCGGACGGCGGTGAGGAGGCCGGCCTCGAGCGCGTCGTCGGCGCTCCAGTCGGTCTCGGTGCCGGTGGACGGGACCACGTTGAGGATGCGCGGGACGCCGCCGGGGTGGACCCGCTCGAGGTCGGTGGCCTTGACCGTCGTGTCGGGCTTCGTGAGCCTCGTGGCCTTGCCTGCCTTGTGGGGCTTGGTGGTCGTCGCGGTGGTGGCGGTGGCCGCCTTGGCCGCCTTGGCCGCCGAGGTGCGCGTCCGGGTGGTGCGCGCGGGTGCGGTGGTGCTCATGGGTGCTCCTTCGCTGCTGTCTCCGGCGCGGGGCGGTGCTCGCGGCGCGTCCGTCGTGGATGAGGAGCACCGTGGGGGGTGGGTGATACGCGCCGGGTGCGTGGTCCTCGGGGAGCGCCGGGGCGCACGACGGCGAACCTTCGTGGGCGGTCCTGGTGCGTCGCGAGGCGGTTCGGTGCGCGACGGGTTGCGAGTGATCTCGCTCCGGCCCCCAGCATGTGGCGCGACGCAGGCGTCGCCCGGGTCGGGTCGGTCCTCCACCCCGGCCACTGGTCCGGTCCCGACCGCGTCACGGGGCGGCCCTCTACCCCGACGACTCGTCCGGTCCCTATCGCGTCAACGGGCCGTAGGCCAGGCGTTCAGCTCTGTCCACTCGGGAGCGTTCCATCGCGTCACATCCGTGGCACGTCATGCAGGGAGGACAGCGGCGCGGCGTCCCGCACCCCGGCAGCTAGCGGCGGTCGGTTGTCCCCAGGCCGGTGGTGTGTCGCCGTGTCCTCAGGCGCACGTTGGGGGGTGCGTTTGTCGGTGTTCGGATTTACTCTCGGTACACGCGTTCGATTTGCGTGGGGTTGGCTGACGAGGGGGTGAGCGGGGTGGCGGCAGAGCCGGTTGGTGCTGGTCGTGGGCCGCGCCGTTCGCCCGCGCGGGCGTCCGCGGGGGCGTCGATGTCGATGTCGATGTCGATGGTTGTGGCGCCGGACGGTGGGCGGCCCACCGCAGTGTCGGCGTCGTCGCTCGTGCCGAGGCTGGCGAGTGCGCCTCGGCCCTCTCTCGCGCCGGAGTCGTCCGAAGTCCGGCGTGCCTCGGGTGTTCCGCAGACGCTCCCGCAGTCGTCGGTGGCGTCTGCGTCGCTGGTGTCGCCGTCGCCGTCGCCGTCGTCTGCGCTGCCGTTGCCCGCGTCGTCGGCGTTCGGTGCCGCGTCGGGTGCGCCGGGTGTGTCGGGGTTGGTGGAGTGTGTGTCGCGGTTGCGGGTGGTGGTGGGTGAGGTCGTCGCCGCGGCTGGTGTGGCGCGTGCGGCTGCGGCGGCTGATCCGGGTGTCGGCGCTGCAGCGGTGGGTGCGGCGGCTGTGGAGGTTCTCGGGGTGCTGGATGAGGTCGCCACGGTCCTGGGGGTGGCGCGGGCTGAGGTGGCGGGGGTGGTGCGGTCCTCGGGGTCGTGGCGGCGGACTCCGGCGGGTCGTCGGGTGGGGGACTTCACGCGGTGGCGGGCGGAGGCCTCCCGTCAGGGTGTGGGGGTGGCTCGGGGTGAGGAGCAGGCCGGGGAGATTCTGGAGCTGCTGCCCCGGTTGCGGGACGCCGCGGGGCGGGGTGAGGTGACCGAGGGTCATATCCAGGTCGTTGCGACCGTCCTGGCCGGGGTCGACCCTTCGACGCGGGAGCGCCTTGCGGGGCGTGAGGTGGAGATCGTGGCACGGGCCAAGAGTGTGGCGGTGCCGGTGCTGCGGCGGGAGCTGCAGGGTCAGGCCGCCGCCCTGGAGGCGGAGAAGACCGACGCGTCCTATGAGGCTGCGCGCAAGGCGCGGTTCCTCCGCCTCACCGCGCGGGGAGAGGTCGTGCGGGTGGAGGGGGCGTTGGATGTGTTGTCGGCGGCGACGCTGCGCACCGCGCTGGACGCCGTGACCCCGGTGCCGGCGGACGGGGATGAGCGCAACCCGGATCAGCGTCGCGCGTGTCCCGCGTCAAGTAGTTGGCAGGGTTTGTTCTCTTTCGAAGTTGGGGATGGTCGGGTCGGCCAGGCCCAGGTGCACCTCCATTGGCCGGTTCCAGGCGATCGCCTCGTGGGGCCGCTCGGTGTTGTACTCGAGCCGGTAGTCCTCGGCACGCTCGACCAGGGTGAGTGCGTCGGGGATCTCGTCGAGGAACAGCCTCTCGTACTTCAGCGTCCCGAACCCGCGTTCGCGTGACCCGTTCTGCCCGGGCGACTTCACTTTGGTGCGCACGTGTCGCAGCTCGGGGTGGCGCGTGATGAACAGCTCGAAGTTCAGTGACCGGAACGGGCCGCCGTTATCGGTGACGATCCTCACCACGGGCAGCAGGTCGCCCGTCTCCGGATCGACCTGACACTCCTGGAGGAGCGGGTGCCCGAACAGGCGCTCGTACTCGGCCAGGGCGAGCTCGATCGCCGCGATCGCATCGTGCTGGTTCGCGGTCGGTGACACGTGGAACGGGTGCTCGACCTTCGAGAACCAGTCCCGGCACCCCGCGATCCGCCACGTCCCACCGGTCGTGGTCTCGAACTCGCTGAAGTCCAGCTGCCAGACCTGGTTCGGGCCGGTCGGGTTCGTCGCGAACGCCGCCTTGCGGTTCCTCGCGAGCTCACGGCGCTGCTTCTGATACTCCGAGGGCAGGATCAGCCCGTCATCGCGCAGCAGCCGCAGCACGGTCGCTTGCGAGACCTCGTGACCGTCGTGGCGGGTCAGCGCCCAGATCTTCCGGTGACCCCACGCCGGCTTCGCCAAGGCGTGCTTCGTGACAAGTGGCCGGGCGGCGTCCCGGGCCGGCCGCGGCCACGGGCCCTTCGGCGGCCGCTCCTGCTTCGCCCTGGCCTGCCAACGGCGCCAGGTGCGTTCGGGCATGTCGATCAGCTGGCAGAACCTCGCGGTCGACATGCCCGCCTCGACGCGGATCACCTCGAGGTCCTCGAAGGGCCCAATCGGCCCTCCGCGCTCTTCTTCCAGACGCGGATCTCGACCGCCGCCTCACCGAGCGCCTGGGTCAGCTCCGCGACCTCCGCCTCCAGCTGCTCCTCACGGCTGGAAGGCCCGGACTTCCCCGCGACCAGAGCCGTCTTCCCGCCCTCGAGGAAGTCGAGCTTCCACCGCCCGATCGACTGCTCGGACACCTTCTCGCGCCTCGCGGCCTCCGCGATCGTAATCTCACCAGCAAGGACGCTCAGCACGATCCTCGTCTTCTTCTCCACCGGAATCTGGGGTGGTCTTCCCATGTCGGACCCTCCACTCAGGACACAACCAACAGCCCTGCCACAAAGTCTGACGCGCGACACGCGGACGCGCTCGTCCTGCTCGCCGACCGTGCCCTGGGCGTCGGGGTCGACAAGGCCGGCGCGCAGGTCCGACCCCACCTGAGCATCCTGGTCCGCCAGGACACCTGGCTCCTCCTGCACCGTCTGCGCCGCACCTACTCCTGCGCGGCGGGCGGTGAGGCTGCCGCAGCGGCATCACGGTCGGATGCCTTCGGCCGCTCCGGCGGTCCTGGCGCGACGACTGGCTCGGCGGGGTCGCGGTCGGCGGGGTCGGGGTCGGGGTTGTCGGTGGCCTACGAGCGGTCGGGGCTCGAACGTGAGCCGGTGTTGGCGGAGCTGATGGACGGGACCCTCGTGCCCTTCGCGGCGTTGGACGTGGTGGCGTGTGACGCGATGTGGCAGCGCGTCGTCCTGGACCCCGAGGGTGAACCACTGGGCGTGGGGCGCACGCAGCGCACCTACACGGGGGACCTGCGCCGCGCGGTGCTGGTGCGGGACCGGCACTGTCAGTGGCCCGGATGCGTGATGAGGGCGGCGTGGTGCGAGGTGCACCACGTCATCGAGTGGAACCAGGGTGGTGACACGAGCCTGGTGAACGCCGTGACGTTGTGTCGCGAGCATCACCACCGCCTCCACCGCGACCACACCACCATCACCCCCACCCGCGGCGGGTTCACCTTCACCACCGCCCAAGGTCAGCGCATCGGCACCACCACCCGTTTGGACGACGAGCTCCTCGTCCCGAAACGCCGACCCACCGGCGTGGGGAGAACTCCGCCCACCAACGGATCGAGCGACGACGGACCCGGCGGCGGACGAGGCGGTGGCAGCGGGTCCAGCGGTGGTGGCGCACGAGGTGGCGCAACTCCTGGCGGAGCCCCGCCCAGCGGCGGAACCGGCGGTGGCGCGGCTCCTGGCGGAGGACTGCCCGGGGGCAAGCCTGCCCTGTGGTGAGAGCGCGACCGACCGCATCGACGAAGGGGGTGGAGGTGGGCTCCTCGTCATCGGAGCGGCTGATGACGAGGGTCGTCTCAGCGGTCTCCCGGATGGTCGTCTGGCTGGTGCATGCCGCGAGCGGCGCCACGGGGCTGGTGCGTGCGGCGAGCGGCGGCGGTGCTGGGACTGTGCACGCGGCGAGCGGCGCCGCGGGTCTGGTGCGAGCGGCGAGCGGCACCGCTGAGCCTGTGCGCGCAGTGAGCGGCGGGGGAGCGCGGGTGTCGGCGGCGGCGCCTACCCTGGGACCGACATGACCACGCTCTTCGAGAACCTCCCCCTGCCCGGCGGACGCGGCGTGACCGCGCCGGGCGCCGCCCTGCCCGGCATCGTCCCCGCCGGCCGAGACGCCAGCCCTCCGGACGGGACCGAGGAGCACGCGGGCGAGCTGGCGGGCAGGCGCCCGGTGGCAAGCGCCCGCGAGGGTGAGCCTGCGCGCCCGGGTGATGCTCGCCGTCGTCCGTCTCCGGAGCACCTGGTCGAGGGGCTCAACCCCCAGCAGCGAGCCGCGGTGGAGCACCGGGGCGAGCCCCTGCTCATCGTCGCCGGCGCCGGCTCGGGCAAGACCCGCGTGCTGACCCACCGCATCGCGCACCTGCTCGCCACCCGCGAGGCGCGGCCCGGAGAGATCCTCGCCATCACGTTCACCAACAAGGCCGCTGCCGAGATGCGCGAGCGGGTCGAGCAGCTCGTGGGCCCCGCGGCGCGCACGATGTGGGTGTCGACCTTCCACTCCGCGTGCGTGCGCATCCTCCGGCGCGAGCACGCGGCGCTCGGGATGCGGTCGAGCTTCTCCATCTACGACGCCGCCGACTCCCAGCGCCTCATGCAGCTCGTCTGCCGCTCGCTCGACCTCGACCCGAAGAGGTATCCGCCGAAGGCATTCAGCCACAAGGTGTCCGACCTCAAGAACGAGCTCATCGACGCCGAGGACTTCGCGGCGACGGTGAGCGACTCCAACGCCTTCGACCAGGCGCTCGCCTCGGCCTACCGCTCCTACACGCAGCGCCTCCAGCAGGCGCACGCCCTCGACTTCGACGACCTCATCGGTCGGACCGTGCATCTGCTGCGTACCTTCCCCGCCATCCGCGAGAGCTACCGGCGACGCTTCCGCCACGTGCTCGTCGACGAGTACCAGGACACCAACCACGCGCAGTACGTGCTCGTGCGTGAGCTCGCCGGCGTGGCGAGCGAGGGCTGGGACGTGCGCGAGCGCGCCCAGGCGGACTGGGCCGCCGTGGACGAGACGAGCGAGCAGGGCGGCGCGCCCGGCGCGGCGCTCCCGCCCGCGCAGCTCACCGTCGTCGGCGACGCCGACCAGTCCATCTACGCCTTCCGCGGCGCGACCATCCGCAACATCCTCGAGTTCGAGGAGGACTACCCCGACGCCCGGACGATCCTGCTCGAGCAGAACTACCGCTCGACCCAGAACATCCTCAACGCCGCCAACGCGGTGATCGCGCGCAACAGCGGGCGGCGGGCGAAGAACCTGTGGACCGCGGAGGGCGCCGGCCCGCGCATCGTGGGGTACGTCGCGGACTCCGACCACGACGAGTCGCGGTTCGTCGCCGACGAGATCGACCGGCTCGGCGACTCCGACGGCGTCAAGCCCGGCGACGTCGCCGTCTTCTACCGCACGAACGCGCAGTCCCGGTCGCTCGAGGAGGTGCTGATCCGGGCTGGTATCCCCTACAAGGTGGTCGGCGGCACCCGCTTCTACGAGCGCCGCGAGGTCAAGGACGCGATCGCGTACCTGCACGCCGTCGCCAACCCGGACGACGCCGTCAACGTGCGCCGCATCCTCAACGTGCCGAAGCGCGGACTCGGTGACCGCACCGAGGGCCAGCTCGCCTGGTTCGCCGAGCGCGAGCGGATCTCCTTCGCCGCCGCGGTGGAGCGCCACGAGGAGGTCGGCCTGCCGACGCGGGCGGCGACGGCGGTCGCCGGCTTCGCGGAGCTGCTCGCCGGTCTGCGGGCGATGGTCGACGGCGGCAGCTCGCCTGCCGAGATCCTCGACGCCGCGCTCGACCGGTCCGGCTACCTCGCCGAGCTGCGGGCCTCCGACGACCCGCAGGACGCCTCGCGGGTGGAGAACCTCGCCGAGCTGCACGCGGTCGCGGCCGAGTTCCGCGACGCCGCCCCCGACGGGACGCTCGTGGACTTCCTCGAGCGGGTGTCGCTCGTCGCCGACGCGGACCAGATCCCGCTCGACGACGGCGGGCGCGGCGTGGTCACGCTCATGACGGTGCACACCGCGAAGGGCCTGGAGTTCCCGGTGGTGTTCGTCACCGGCCTGGAGGACGGCACCTTCCCGCACCAGCGCTCGCTCGCCGACCCCGAGGAGCTGAGCGAGGAGCGCCGCCTGGCGTACGTCGCGCTCACCCGCGCGCGGCAGAGGCTGTACCTCACGCGCGCGGCCGTGCGCACCTCCTTCGGCGTCCCGAACCAGCTGCCGGCGTCTCGGTTCATCGACGACATCCCGCGCGAGTCGCTCGAGTGGCGCCGGGAGGAGTCCGCCACCGAGGCCATGCGGCGCGGGTGGGCTGCCGGGCACGGAGGGCGCAGCCGGGGTGGCGACCACGACGGCGACGGCGACTTCGCCCCCGCGTTCGGGTCCGGTTCGCGCGGCGAGCGTGGTGGGACCGGACCCCGCACGCGTGCGGACGGCGGGGTGGGCGCCGGCACCGGCGGCGGGGCGCGCGGGGTGAGCGAACGCGGCGGCGCGGCCGCCGACGTGCCGAGTCTCGCCGTCGGGGACCGCGTCACGCACGACTCCTACGGGCTGGGCACCGTCGTCGCGCTCGAGGGCGCCGGTGCGAGCTCCGTGGCCAAGATCGACTTCGGCGGCGCCGGGACCAAGCGGCTGCTGCTGCGGTACTCACCGGTCACGCGGCTCTGACGCGGTACAGTCCACTATGCCCAGCACCTCGAGCTTTCGCGTCACTCGCGTTCGCTTGCGTCACTATCGGAGTATCGCTGCCTGCGATGTGCGTCTCTCCGAACTAACCTTTCTGGTTGGCCCAAACGGGTCAGGCAAGTCCAACTTCGTAGATAGTCTTCGATTTGTTTCCCAGGCCTTGGGAGAGAATTTGGACAATGCTCTCCGCGAGCGAGGCGGGCATGCGGAGGTCCGAAGGCGATCAACGGGGCACCCGACGCACTTTGGAATTCGACTGGACTTCCAGGGGGATGGGATGTCGGGTGAGTATGGATTTCAGGTTGCAGCCGTCAAAGGTGGCGACTATCGCCTCTCGCACGAGGAGTGCATCGTCCGATCCGTCGAGTTCGGCGGAGAAGACTCAAGGTTCGTGATAAGGGATGGGCGGCTCGTCGACTCTTCGTTCAAGACGCCGCTCCCTTCGCCGTCCGCCGATCGTCTCTACTTGGTTCTGGCATCGGCGCTGCCCGATTTCCGGCCTGTTTTCGACGGGCTCAGTGCGCTCAATGTATTCAATCTCAATCCCGAAGCCATGCGGCGCCTCCAGACTCCTGATGCCGGAGATGTCTTGCGTCGGGATGGTTCCAACATCGCGAGCGTACTGGAGCGACTCCGCCGCGTGGACGCGTCGGTCAAGGAGGAGATCGAGGAGTACCTTCGAGTCATCGTCCCAGGGGTCGTTAGTGCGGACCGGAAGGGGTTTGGGTCCTGGGAGACAGTAGAGTTCAGGCAGGAAGTCCAAGGCGCTGACTCGCCATGGACCTTTCCCGCCACGTCAATGAGCGACGGCACGCTGCGGGCGCTGGGTGTCCTTGTCGCATTGTTTGCTCCGTCGGATCAGGTGTACTCGCCCATCGCGATTGAGGAGCCAGAGTCGGCCCTTCACCCAGCCGCTTCGGGGGCCCTCATGGATGCGCTTCGCTCGGCAAGCGAGAGTCGGCAAGTGATCGCGACCAGTCACAGCCCCGATCTCCTGGACGACCCGGCAGTGAGGCCCGATCAGATCCGGGCGGTCAGTGCCGATGGTGGTGTTACCCGCATTTCTGACCTCGACGAGGTGACCGAAGGCGCCCTACGGGATTCGCTCTACACGGCTGGTGAGTTGCTTCGCGCTAATCAACTAACGCCGCGATTCGATCAACCTTCTCTCGAGTTGTTCACGTGACACTCCCGACAGTCGCGTGCGTAGTCGAGGGGCACGGAGAAGTTCAAGCTGCGCCAATTCTGATCAGACGTATCGCGGTCGAACTACTCGGCGTCCCGATTGTCGCCACCCCTGGGCATCGAGTGCCGCGTGGGACCATGCTGAAACGCCCGGTCGAGCTAGTTCGGGCGGTAGAACTCCAGTCGCGCAAGGCTGTTGGCGGAGGAGTCCTGGTCCTACTGGACTCCGACGACGACGACCCGATGATGATCGAACAGGGGTTGGGGAGAGAACTGTCGGGGTTCGGCGCCTCGGTGCGCGTTGCGTGTGCGGTCCGTGAGTACGAGGCGTGGTTTCTTGCCGGGTTGCCTTCCCTTATCGGAAAGTACGGAATTGCGAGTCCGGTGACGTCGGTGGATGACGTGGAGTCTATTCGTGACTGCAAGGGCGCGGTCGGTCGGGCGATGAACGGAAAGTACTCAGAGGTCCGCCACCAACCGGCCATGACAGCGCAGGTCGACCTCGGTGTGGTCCGGGAGAACTCTACGAGTTTCGCTCGACTCGTTGCGAGAGTGGGAGAGCTCCTCGCGCCATGAGGCTGTCCGCCGCAGGCCCCACGCCGACCGTGAGGTCGGCGCGGGGCCACCGTCGTCCTGCGGTTCAGCGGGTGGTGCTGCTGCGGCCCCGGATCCCGAGGTAGACGCTGATCGCGATCGCGGCCACGACGATGGAGATGATCCAGCGGATCCAGTCGAGCCCGTCGGTCTGCTGCACCCCGAGCCAGCCGGCGATGAGCCAGCCGAGCAGAGCGCCGACGATGCCGAGCAGGATGGTCACGAGCACGGAGATGTTCTGCTTGCCGGGCATCACGAGCCGGGCGAGACCGCCGACGATGATGCCGGCGATGATCGAACCGATGATGGACATGAACGGCTCCTTCGTGAGGGGTCGGGTGATCGGGCAGGGTTCGCCCGGTGCTGGGCGAGGGTAACCCCTCGCCCTCGAGCGGCGTTCCACCCCGAACGGTGAGGCGCGGGGTGGGGCGCGGGGCGGGGGCGGGTCAGGCAGGGTTCGACGTCGAGACGCCGACAAGCAGGCCGACGGGGTCGCGGAACGTCGCCCACCAGCCCATGTCGCCGCCGATCTCGGCGCGCTCGGTCACGACCGTGCCGCCCTCGCCCTGGACGCGGGCGAGCGTGGCCTCGAGGTCGACGACGTCGAAGGTGACCCGCGCACCGTCCCCGATCGATCCCTCGGCGACCTCGAACAGCCCGCCGATCATCCGCTCGCCGAGGTAGAGGACCAGGTAGCCCTCTCCGAAGGGCTCGGTGCGCCACCCGAAGACGGCGTCGTAGAACGCGGCGGACTCGGCGAGGTTCGTGGTGGGCAGCTCCCACCACACCGAAGGCTCGGCCTGCTGGTGGGTGCCCTCGGGTGTGCTCTCGGACATGCTCGCTCCCTCTCGCTCGCAGCTCGGGTCGTTGCTCGGTCACGCACGGCGTGCCACCACCGTAGGCGCGACGTGGCGGACGGCACACCCCCTGGATCGACGCGGGCTGGGGCGGGCTCAGGCGAGGGGATAGGCTGGGACGCGGAATCTCTTGACGTCGAGAGACCTCGACGGACGGAGTTGTTCGCCCGACGGAAGGAACCCGGTGGACCTGTTCGAGTACCAGGCGCGAGACATGTTCGAGAAGCACGGTGTGCCCGTGCTCGGCGGCATCGTCGCCACCACGCCCGAGGAGGCGCGCGCCGCAGCGGAGAAGCTGGGCTCCGCCGTCGTCGTCGTGAAGGCGCAGGTGAAGACCGGCGGCCGCGGCAAGGCGGGCGGCGTCAAGCTCGCACGCTCGCCGCAGGAGGCCGCGGACCGCGCCGCGGAGATCCTCGGCATGGACATCAAGGGACACACCGTGCACCGCGTGATGATCGCGCAGGGCGCCGACATCGCCGAGGAGTACTACTTCTCGGTCCTGCTGGACCGCGCGAACCGCTCTTACCTGGCGATGGCCAGCAAGGAGGGCGGCATGGAGATCGAGCAGCTCGCCGTCGAACGTCCCGAGGCGCTGGCGCGCGTCCCGGTCGACCCGACCGTGGGCATCGACGCGGCGAAGGCAGCGGAGATCGTCGCGACCGCGGGGTTCGACGCGGACGTCGCGGACCAGGTCGCCGACGTGCTGCAGAAGCTCTGGGGCGTCTACCAGGCCGAGGACGCGACCCTCGTCGAGGTGAACCCGCTGGTCAAGACCGGTGACGGCCGCATCGTCGCGCTGGACGGCAAGGTGTCGCTCGACGCGAACGCTGACTTCCGCCACGCCGACCACGCCGAGCTGGAGGACAAGGCCGCGGCCGACCCGCTCGAGGCGAAGGCCAAGGAGAACGACCTCAACTACGTCAAGCTGGACGGCTCGGTCGGCGTGATCGGCAACGGTGCGGGCCTCGTGATGAGCACGCTCGACGTCGTGGCCCTCGCGGGTGAGAAGCACGGCGACGTGACGCCGGCGAACTTCCTCGACATCGGCGGCGGCGCGTCCGCCGAGGTGATGGCCGCGGGCCTCGACGTCATCCTCGGCGACCCGCAGGTCAAGAGCGTCTTCGTCAACGTCTTCGGCGGCATCACGGCGTGCGACGCCGTCGCGAACGGCATCGTCGCGGCGCTCGGCATCCTCGGCGACGAGGCGACCAAGCCGCTCGTCGTGCGCCTGGACGGCAACAACGTCGAGGAGGGCCGGCGGATCCTCGCCGAGGCCGCCCACCCGCTCGTCACGCTCGCCGACACGATGGACGGCGGCGCCGACAAGGCTGCCGAGCTGGCCAACGCCTCCTGACCCCCGCCGACCGGACCGAACAGAAGGACTTCCGAACCACCATGGCGATCTTCATCGACTCCAGCTCCCGCGTCGTCGTCCAGGGCATGACCGGCTCCGAGGGCACCAAGCACACCACCCGGATGCTCGCGTCCGGCACCCAGATCGTGGGCGGGGTGAACCCGCGCAAGGCGGGCACGTCCGTGTCGTTCGACCTGCCCGACGGCGACTCCCGCGGTTCGTCCGTCGACGTCCCGGTCTTCGGGTCGGTCGCCGAGGCGATGGCCGCCACGGGCGCCGACGTCTCCGTGATCTTCGTGCCGCCCGCGCACACCAAGGGCGCGGTCGTCGAGGCGATCGAGGCAGGCATCCCGCTCGTCGTGATCATCACCGAGGGCGTGCCCGTCGCGGACACCGCCGAGTTCTTCACGCTCGCGCAGGCCAAGGGCGTGCGGCTGATCGGCCCGAACTGCCCCGGCATCATCAGCCCGGGCAAGTCGAACGTCGGGATCATCCCGGCGAACATCACCGGTCCCGGCAAGGTCGGCCTCGTCTCGAAGTCCGGCACCCTGACCTACCAGATGATGTACGAGCTGCGCGAGCACGGGTTCTCCACCGCCATCGGCATCGGCGGCGACCCGATCATCGGCACCACGCACATCGACGCCCTCGAGGCGTTCGAGGCCGACCCCGAGACCGAGGTCATCGTGATGATCGGCGAGATCGGGGGCGACGCCGAGGAGCGCGCCGCCGACTACATCAAGGAGCACGTGACCAAGCCCGTCGTGGGGTATGTCGCCGGCTTCACCGCACCCGAGGGCAAGACGATGGGGCACGCGGGCGCGATCGTGTCCGGCTCCTCCGGCACGGCCGCCGCGAAGAAGGTCGCGCTCGAGGCCGCGGGGGTCAAGGTCGGCACGACGCCGAGCGAGACCGCCCAGCTCGCACGCGAGCTGCTCGGCTGAGTCGCCCCGCACGCGCAGAACGGCCCTCGCCCTCGTGGCGAGGGCCGTTCTGCGTCGTGCTCGTGGGGTGGGCGACCCGCGCGCCCGACGGCGTGGCACCCGCCCGCTTCCGGATGGGGGTTGCAGCATGGTCGCGATGGCCAGACCTCCCGCTCCCCGTGTCCGCCCCGCCCGGCCTCGCATCGCCGGGCCGGGCGGCGCGCCGGCGACCTCGGCGGACGACACCGGCGAGCTCACCCGGTCCGAGCGTGCGGACGCCTGGTCACGCGGTGACGACCTCGAGAGCGAGTGGTCGGACCAGGGCGAGTGGGCCGACGAGAGCGAGTGGCCGGACCAGGGCGAGTGGGCCGACGGCGACGGAGAGCAAGCCGACCCGACGAGCACCCAGGAGCTCGCGACCGTCGGTGGCACGGGGGAGTACGGCCGCTCGGTCGTGCGTCCCGCCGTCCGGGCGAGGCGCGACCTCGGCGCCGTCGCGCGCGAGATCGGGCGCGCCGTGCGCGCCGGCCTCGAGGCGAGCGTGCTCTCGTGGCTCGTGCTCGTGGTGCCCGTGGTCGCGGCGTACATCGCGACCGTCGCCGCCCCCGTGCTGGGTGAGGCGAGCTGGTTCGACGCGGCGCGCAACGCGACCTCGGGCTGGCTGCTCTCCTTCGGCCAGCCCCTGGTGGTGACGACCCCCGCCACGGCGATCGCCCCCGCGAGCAGCACCGTGGTCACCCTCGTGCCGATCGGTCTCACGCTCGTCACGGCAGCGCTCCTGGCGGGTGCCGTGCGCCGCGCGATGATCGCGAATCCCGTGTCGCTGCTGGCCACCGTGCTCGCGGCCGGCGGCGTGGTCGCCGGCGGCTACCGCCTTGCGGGCGTTACCCCGACCCTCGGCGCCGTCCTCACCACGGCGCTCGTGCTCGTGGGCGGCGCGGTCGCCGGGTGGCTGCGGTCCACGCCGGTCACGGCCCGCGAGGGGTGGCCCACGTGGTGTCTCGCGGGCCTGCGAGCCGGTCGACGCGTGCTCCTCGCGCTGCTCGGCACCGCCGCCGCCACGCTCGTCCTGGCGCTCGTCGTCCGGGCGAGCGCCGTGCTCGCGGTGCAGCAGAGCTTCGGCGCCGACGTCGTGAGCACCCTGCTGCTGCTGGCGACCCAGCTGCTGGCCCTGCCCACGCTCGTGGTCTGGGCGCTCTCGTGGCTCGTCGGGCCGGGGTTCTCGATCGGCGCCGTGGTCGTGACCAGCGACGCCGCGACCGCCGGACCCCTGCCCGCCCTGCCCGTGCTCGCCGCCGTGCCGGACACCGGGCCCGGCCCGGGGCGATGGATCCTCGTCCTGGCGGTCCTCGTTGCGGCGGGTGCCCTCGTGGCGCCGCTCGCGCGGGCCCGCGACTGGCGTGTGCGCGGCGTCGTCGGCGCCGTCGCCGCCACGACGGCGGGCCTCGCCGCCGCCGTCCTGGGCGGCCTCTCGGGGGGTTCGGTGGGCCCGTTAGCCGTCGTCGGCACCACCGCGGCGCTCGGCCTCGCGGTCGCGGCCGTGGTCGCCGTCGCTGTCGCGGGCGTCGGTGCAGTCCTGATGGTCGCGGAGCGCCGCGGGGTCGACGTCGCGGCGATCATCGACACCGCGCTGGCCGCCGTGCCTCGGCCGCGCCTCCCGCGGCTGCGCCGCAGGCGCTCGCGGTAACCTCGCCTGCGTGAATCCCACCCGCGTCGTCGTTCTCATCTCCGGGGGCGGGTCGAACCTCGCGGCCCTGCTGACCGCCGCGGAGGATCCCGGGTACGGCGTCGAGATCGTGGCGGTGGGCGCGGACCGCACGTCCGCTGCGGGACTCGCGCTCGCCGTCGAGCGCGGCATCCCCACGTTCGTCGAGCGCGTGTCCGACTACGCCGAGCGGGCCGACTGGGACCGCGCGCTGACGGCGGCGGTCGCGCAGCACCAGCCCGACCTCGTCATCTCGGCGGGCTTCCTCAAGCTGGTCGGCGCCGCGTTCCTCGAGGCGTTCCCGGGGCGGTATCTCAACACCCACAACGCGCTGCTCCCGGCCTTTCCGGGAATGCATGCCCCCGCCGACGCCCTGGCGCACGGCGTCAAGGTCGCGGGCGCCACCCTCTTCATCGTCGACGCGGGCGTGGACACCGGGCCGATCATCGCTCAGACCGTCGTGCCGGTGCTCGACGACGACGACGTCGACGCCCTCACCGAGCGGATCAAGGTCGCCGAGCGGGCCCAACTGGTCGACGTCGTCGGGCGGATGGCGCGCGAGGGCTGGAGGGTCGAGGGACGCCGGGTCCGACTCGGCCGGTAGAGTTGCCCCGGGCCGTGACTGGCGAACGGGTGGAGCACCACCGGGGAGCGGCCCAGTGCTGGGTGAGTCGCACGGCGGCTCGAGACCCTGCGGAGCCGATCGCCTGGGCCCGCAGCCCGACCTCACCGATCCGGTCGTCTGGAGCACCATGTCTCAGCCTGTCCCTGTGCACGCCTCGTTCACCGCCACCGCCCCCGACGTCGTCCGGGTAGCGCGCGCCCTCGTCTCGGTCTACGACAAGACGGGGCTCGTCGAGCTCGCCACGCGGCTCGTCGCCGCCGGCGTCGAGCTCGTGTCCACCGGCTCGACGGCGAGCACCATCGCCGGCGCCGGCCTGCCGGTCACGAAGGTCGAGGACCTCACCGGCTTCCCCGAGATGCTCGACGGCCGCGTCAAGACCCTGCACCCCCGCGTGCACGCCGGGATCCTCGCCGACCGCCGCCTCGAGAGCCACGTCGCGGCCCTCGCGGAGCAGGGCATCGAGCCGTTCGACCTCGTGGTCGTCAACCTCTACCCGTTCACGGCGACGGTCGCCTCCGGCGCGAGCCAGGACGAGTGCATCGAGCTCATCGACATCGGCGGGCCGTCCATGGTCCGCGCGGCCGCGAAGAACCACCCGAGCGTCGCCGTCGTCGTCGACCCCGCGGCGTACGACGACGTCGCGACGGCGGTCGAGGCCGGCGGCTTCACGCTCGCCCAGCGCCGCACGCTCGCCGCCCAGGCCTTCCGGCACACCGCGAGCTACGACGTCGCCGTCGCGACCTGGATGGGCGCGCAGGTCGCGGGCGACGGCGACTCGCCCGCGTGGGTGGGGGCGACGTGGGAGCGCGCCTCGGTGCTGCGCTACGGCGAGAACCCGCACCAGCGCGCCGCGCTCTACACCTCCGACGCCGCCGCCCCTGGCCTCGCGCAGGCCACGCAGCTGCACGGCAAGGAGATGAGCTTCAACAACTACGTCGACTCCGACGCCGCGTGGCGCGCCGCGTGGGACCAGGCCGGGCCCGCCGTCGCGATCATCAAGCACGCCAACTCGTGCGGCATCGCGACCGGCGCGCCGGACGCGGCGATCGAGGACGTCTACACCGCCGCGCACGCGTGCGACCCCGTCTCGGCGTTCGGCGGCGTGATCGCGAGCAACCGCGAGGTCACCGTCGCGATGGCCGAGCGGATCGCGGAGGTGTTCACCGAGGTGGTGCTCGCGCCCTCCTACGCCGACGGCGCGCTCGAGGTCCTCACCCGGAAGAAGAACGTGCGCGTGCTCACGGTGCCGCAGCCGCACCGTGGCGGGCGCGAGCTGCGGCCCATCTCCGGCGGCCTGCTCGTGCAGGACGTCGACACGGTCGATGCCGAGCTCGACGGCGCCTCCGACTCCGCCGAGCGCTGGACGCTCGTAGCGGGGGAGGCCGCCGACGAGGGTGTCCTGCACGCCCTCCAGTTCGCGTGGACCGCGGTGCGCGCCGTGAAGTCGAACGCGATCCTGCTCGCGACGGCGAGCGAGGACTCCGCGGTCGTCGCCTCGGTTGGGGTGGGCATGGGTCAGGTGAACCGCGTCGACTCCTGCCGCCTCGCCGTCGAGCGCGCCAACGGGCACGGTGAGGAGCGCGCGCGGGGCGCCGTGGCGGCGTCGGACGCGTTCTTCCCGTTCGCCGACGGCGCGCAGGTCCTCATCGACGCCGGGGTGCGCGCGATCGTGCAGCCGGGCGGGTCGGTGCGCGACGCCGAGGTGGTCGCGGCGGCGCAGGCCGCCGGCGTGACGATGTACCTCACCGGCACGCGGCACTTCGCGCACTGAGCGAGACGGATACCGTGGGTGGCGTGACCGACCCCACGCCTGCGGCGACCGATCCGGCCGAGCGCGCCGCGGCCGAGACGGCCGCGCTCGCCGCGTCGCGTCGGCTCAACCGCCTGGGCTGGGCCTGCCTGCTCCTCGCGGCGCTCCTCGTGCCGCTCACAGTGGTCGCGGACGTCCCGACGGCGTTGCGCACCTTCGCGATCGGCCTCCTCGTCCTGGCCGCCGCACGGCTCGCCACGCCGGGGCGCGGGGTGATCGCGCGGGCGCGCTGGTGGGACGTCACGGCGCTGGTGCTGCTCGCCGTCGGGATCGGCTACCTGTCGTTCGGGCCGGACCTCGTGCCGCTCGGCTGAGGCGCGGGACGACGAAGGGCCGCGGCGAGGTGACTCGCCGCGGCCCTTCGCCGTGGTGCTCGGTGTGCCGAGCGGGCTACGCGCGGGGCGCCTCGCCGTCGCGCTGCTCGGGCGTCTCGACCTCGGGCGTCTCGACCTCGGGCGTCTCCTCGGTCGTGGGGACCGCGGCGGCCTGACGGGCCAGGAGGGCGTCGAGCGCGTCGGGCTCGGGGTCGCTCTCCTCGGCCAGCACGACCTCCTCGGTGATCTCGGTCTCCGGCCACTCGCCAGCGATCACGGGGACCGGCGTCACGAGTCGGTAGACGAGCGCGGCGATCGCGCCGCCGAGCAGGGGTGCGAGCCAGAACACCCACACCTGCTGGATGGCCCAGCCCTCGGAGAACAGGGCGGTGGCGAGCGAGCGGGCCGGGTTGAGCGAGCCGTTCGTGAACGGCACGGTGAGCGCGATGAGCGCCGACAGCGTGAAGCCGATCGCGACGGGTGCGTTCGTGACGTTGGCGCGCTTGTCGGTCACGCCCATGATGACGCCGACGAACACCGCGGTCGCCACGACCTCGATGATGATCGCGGCGCCGAGGCCGAAGGTCGCAGCGCCCTGGGCCGCCGTCGAGAACGGGGAGTGGTCGCCGAAGCCGTTGCTCGTGGAGGAGAACCACGCCCGGTTCGAGCTGCCCGTGATGTCCGCGAGGCCGGACGGGATGAGGAAGAACAGCAGCGCGGCGGCGGCCGTCCCGCCGACGATCTGGGCGAGCCAGTAGACGAGCATGTCGAGCCAGCCGATGCGACCGCCGATCGCGGCGCCGAGCGACACGGCCGGGTTGAAGTGGCCGCCGGACACGTGGCCGACGGCGCTCGCCGCGCCGAGCACCGCGATGCCGAAGCCCAGCGGGACGGCGAGGCCGGAACCGGCGACGCCGCTGACGGCGGACCAGAGCGCGGTACCGACGCCGACGAGGACGAGGACGAACGTGCCGAACACCTCGGCGCCCACGCGGGCGAAGAGGGAGTAGCCGGGCTCGACGGCGACCTCGTCGATCAGGACGGCCGACGCCTCGGCGTCGGACTCGGGCGGAAGGGTGGTGGACATGGTGCTCCTGACGGGAGAGATCGGGTGGGCGCGCGGCGACGCCGTCGGACATCCTTCCACGCGCAGCCTGTGTGCAACCTGGAAGTCGAGGCGTCCCGGGTCGCGAGACCCGCGTCCCAGGGGCCTGCGGGCGGGCTAGCGGGTGAGCGAGTCGATCGCCTCGTTGAGGGTCGCGCTCGGACGCATGACCGCCTCGGCCTTCGCCGGATCGGGGCGGTAGTAGCCGCCGAGGTCGACGGGGCTGCCCTGCACGGCGACGAGCTCCGCCACGATCGCCTCCTCCTGCGCCGCGAGCGTCGCGGCCAGGTCGGCGAACGCGGCGGCGAGCTCGCCGTCGGCCGTCTGGCGGGTGAGCTCCTGCGCCCAGTAGAGGGCGAGGTAGAAGTGCGAGCCGCGGTTGTCGATGCCGCCGAGGCGGCGCGTGGGCGACTTGTCGCGGTCGAGGAACGTTCCCGTGGCGCGGTCGAGCGTGTCGGCGAGGATCTGCGCGCGGGCGTTGCCCGTCGTCGTCGCGAGGTGCTCGAACGAGGCCGCGAGCGCGAAGAACTCCCCGAGGCTGTCCCAGCGCAGGTAGTTCTCCTTGAGCAGCTGCTGGACGTGCTTGGGCGCCGAGCCGCCGGCTCCGGTCTCGAAGAGGCCGCCGCCGTTCATCAGCGGGACGACCGACAGCATCTTCGCGCTCGTGCCGAGCTCGAGGATAGGGAACAGGTCGGTGTTGTAGTCGCGCAGGACGTTCCCGGTGACCGAGATGGTGTCCTCGCCGCGGCGGGCACGCTGCAGGGACAGCGCGCACGCGCTGGCGGGGTCCATGATCTCGATCTGGAGGCCGCTCGTGTCGTGCTCGGGCAGGTACTCGCGCACCTTGGCGATGAGCACCGCGTCGTGGGCGCGCGCCTCGTCGAGCCAGAAGACCGCCGGCGCCCCGGTGGCCCGGGCGCGCGTCACGGCGAGCTTGACCCAGTCCCGGATCGGGGCGTCCTTGGTCTGGCAGGCGCGCCAGATGTCGCCCGGCTGCACGTCGTGGCGCAGCAGCACGTGACCGGCGCTGTCAGTGACCTCGACGGTGCCGGCCACCGGGATCTCGAACGTCTTGTCGTGCGAGCCGTACTCCTCGGCTGCCTTCGCCATGAGGCCGACGTTCGGGACCGAGCCCATCGTCGCCGGGTCGAGGGCGCCGTGCGTGCGGCAGTCGTCGATCGCCGCCTGGTAGATGCCGGCGTAGGAGGAGTCCGGGATGACGGCGAGCGTGTCCGCCTCCTTGCCGTCCGGGCCCCACATCTTGCCGCCGCCGCGGATCATCGCGGGCATCGAGGCGTCGATGATGATGTCGCTGGGGACGTGCAGGTTGGTGATGCCCTTGTCGGAGTCGACCATCGCCAGGGCCGGGCCGTCCGCGAGTCCCTGTGCGACCGCCGCCTTGATGGCCTCGCCGTCGGGCAGCCGGTCGACGGCGGCGAGCAGAGCGCCGAGGCCGTCGTTGGGGGAGACGCCCGCGGCGGCGAGCTGGTCGCCGTACTCCTCGAAAAGGGCGGGGAAGAACGCCTTGACGACGTGGCCGAACAGGATCGGGTCCGAGACCTTCATCATCGTGGCCTTGAGGTGGGCGGAGAACAGCACGCCCTCGGCCTTGGCCGCGGCGATCTGCTCGGCCAGGAAGCGGTCCAGCGCGGCGACGTTCATGAACGTGGCGTCGACGACCTCGCCCGCGAGGACCGGGAGACTCTCCTTGAGCACGGTGCGCGTGCCGTCGGCGCCCACGAGGGTGATCGTGAGGGTGTCGTCGGCGGGGATGACCACCGAGCGCTCGTTGGCGAAGAAGTCGTCCTGACCCATGGTCGCCACGCGCGTGCGCGAGTCCGGGCTCCACGCGCCCATGCGGTGCGGGTGGGCCTTGGCGTAGCTCTTCACCGAGGCGGGTGCGCGGCGGTCGGAGTTGCCCTCGCGCAGCACCGGGTTCACCGCGGAGCCCTTGACCTTGTCGTACGCGGCGCGGACGGCGCGCTCGTCGTCGGTGGCCGGGCTCTCGGGGTAGTCCGGGACGGCGAAGCCCTGGCCCTGGAGCTCGGCGATCGCCGCCTTGAGCTGCGGGATCGACGCGGAGATGTTGGGCAGCTTGATGATGTTCGCCTCGGGCGTCGTGGCGAGCTCGCCCAGCTCGGCGAGGGCGTCGCCGACCCGCTGCTCCGGGGTCAGCGCGTCGGGGAACTTCGCGAGGATGCGCGCGGCCAGGGAGATGTCGCGGGAGTCCACCTCCACCCCGGCCGTCGAGGCGTACGCCGCGACGATCGGCAGGAGGGAGTAGGTCGCGAGCAGCGGTGCCTCGTCGGTGTGCGTGTAGATGATCGTGGCCATGTGAGGACTCCCGGGGGTGCTCGGGGTGGATGAGAACTCTCGACGTCAAGATACCGAACCTCGCTCGGGGGCGGTGGGTGCGCCGTCGGGCGGACGCGGCGGGCGATCCTCGCTACCCTCGGGACGGACCTCCTCGCGACGAGCCGGGGAGGCTCCCGGCGGTGCGGCCGACGCCAGGCGCCATCGCGGGTGTCGGCCAGTGGCGGGAGGACCTCGAGTGCGTGACCGAAGCATGCGGCAGACGGTGACGCTGACGCTGTCCGGAGCGGCGGGGCAGATCGGCTACGCCCTGCTGTTCCGCGTCGCCAGCGGGGAGATGTTCGGCCCGCACACCCCGGTGCGGGTCCGGATGCTCGAGCACCCGCGTGCCGTGGCCGCGGCCGCGGGCGTCGCGATGGAGCTGCAGGACGCCGCGTCGCCGCTGCTGCTCGACGTCGACGTCACCGCCGATCCCCGGATCGGGTTCGACGGCGCGAACATCGCGATCCTCGTCGGCGCCCGGCCGCGCACCGCGGGCATGGAGCGGTCCGACCTGCTCGAGGCCAACGCGGGCATCTTCGGGCCGCAGGGTGCGGCGATCAACGACGTCGCGGCGCAGGACATCCGCGTGCTCGTCATCGGCAACCCGGCCAACACCAACGCGATGATCGCGGCGGCGCACGCGCCCGACGTGCCGGGGGAGCGCTTCACCGCGCTCACGCGGCTGGACCACAACCGCGCGCTCGCCCAGCTCGCGCTGCGGACCGGGCTCAGCGTGGGCGACATCTCCCGCGTCACCGTGTGGGGCAACCACTCCCGGACGCAGTACCCCGACCTGCGGCACGCGCTGATCGCCGACATGCCGGCCCTCGAGGTGGTGGACCGGGCCTGGGCGGAGGGACCGTTCATCGACACCGTCGCAGCCCGAGGTGGCGCGATCATCGCTGCGCGCGGCGGCTCGTCGGTGGCGTCGACCGTGAGCGCGATCATCGATCACGGCCACCTGCGCCGGCGCGGGGTGCCGGAGGGGGACTGGACGTCGGCCGCGCGCATCTCCGACGGGTCCTACGGCGTGCCCGAGGGGCTGGTCTGCTCGTTCCCGGTGATCTCCGTGGACGGCCGGTGGGAGATCGTGCAGGGGCTCGAGATCGACGCGTTCTCGCGCGCGCGGATCGACGCCTCCGTGGCGGAGCTCATCGACGAGCGCGACGCGGTGCGCGCGCTCGGGCTGCTGCGCTGACGCGGGTCTCGATCGCTTCGACCCCTCGGCCCTCGGCTCGGGGCTCGCTCGGCGCCTCGCGTCTGCGGCTGCGCCGAGGTCTCGCCCTACCCCCGCGACCCCCCTCGCATCGATCGGTAACGATTCGGTCTCGTTTGCGACTCGAAGCGACGTACGGGGTTGCGGAGCCAGTGGCTTCGAGAACTAAACTCAAGCCACGATCCTCGGGGTCGACGGCGAGCGCGGAGGCTCGCGTCGAGAGGAAGCTCGAGCCCCGGGGGCAACACAGGAGGAGACAACGATGTCGAACACGACATTCACCTGGCGACGCGTCGCCGCGATGGGGGCGGTGGCGGCGCTCTCGTTCGGGGCGCTCACGGCTTGCAGCTCCGAGCGGGGGGACTCGGGCTCGACCGGTGACGCGTCGGCCGATGGCGGGGCGGCGAGCGCCGACCCGGGGGATGTGCTGGTCGGGATCGCCATGCCCACCAAGAGCCTGGAGAGGTGGAACCGCGACGGTGCCCACCTCGAGGAGCTGCTCAAGGACGACGGTTTCAGCACGAGCCTCCAGTACGCCGACAACAAGGTCGACCAGCAGATCTCGCAGGTCGAGAACATGATCAACGACGGCGCGGACATCCTGGTCGTCGCGTCTATCGACGGCACCGCTCTGGCGCCGGTCCTGCAGACCGCCGCTGACGCGGGGATCACGGTGATCGCCTACGACCGCCTCATCAACGGCACCGACAACGTGGACTACTACGCCACGTTCGACAACTACGGCGTCGGTCAGATGCAGGGTGAGTTCATCGTGGACCAGCTCGACCTCGAGAACACCACCGAGACCTACAACCTCGAGCCGTTCGCCGGTTCGCCGGACGACAACAACGCGAAGTTCTTCTTCGCCGGCGCCTGGGACGTGCTGCAGCCGTACGTCGAGTCCGGGACGCTCGTGGTCCCGTCCGGCAAGGCGCCCGCCTCGGACGACGACTGGCAGAGCATCGGCATCCAGGGCTGGAGCTCCGACACCGCTCAGTCCGAGATGGAGAACCGGCTCAACTCCTTCTACAGCGGAGGGGAGAAGGTCGACGTCGTCCTGTCGCCGAACGACTCGCTCGCGCTCGGCATCGCGCAGGCCCTCGCCGGTGCGGGCTACACGCCCGGCGACGGCTACCCGATCCTCACGGGCCAGGACGCCGACAAGGCGAACGTGCTCAACATGCTCGCCGGCAAGCAGGCGATGACGGTCTGGAAGGACACCCGCACGCTGGGTGACCAGGTGGCCACGATGGTCAGCGAGATCGCTGCCGGCCAGGAGGTCACGGTGAACGACACCGAGAGCTACGACAACGGCAACAAGGTCGTCCCGACCTATCTCCTGCCGCCGCAGGTCATCACGCCGGACACCGTCAACGTCCTCGTCGACTCCGGCTTCTACACCGCGGCCGACCTCGGTCTGTGAGACCAGGGCGGGCGCTGCGGTCGCAGCGCCCGCCCGCTCACCGGTTCCCAGGATCGACACCGGGGCCGAGACGACGCAGTGAGGAAATCATGGACAACTCAGACACCCCTGGCACCCCTGGCACCCCTGGCACCCCTGGCACCTCTGGCACCGCGATCCTGCAGATGCGGGGGATCACCAAGACCTTCCCGGGCGTGAAGGCGCTCAGCGACGTCAACCTCGAGGTCCGGCGTGGCGAGGTGCACGCGATCTGCGGGGAGAACGGCGCAGGCAAGTCGACGCTCATGAAGGTGCTCTCGGGCGTGTACCCGCACGGCACGTACGAGGGCGAGATCGTCATCGACAGCGAACAGGTCGCCTTCCGCAGCATTCGCGACTCCGAGGCGCTGGGCGTGGTCATCATCCATCAGGAGCTCGCCCTGAGCCCGTACCTCTCGATCGCCGAGAACATCTTCCTCGGGAACGAGCAGGCGACGCACGGAGTGATCGACTGGAACACCACCAACTCCCGGGCCGCCGAGTACCTCCGTCGGGTCGGCCTCCCGGAGCGGCCCGAGACCCGGATCGCAGACATCGGTGTCGGCAAGCAGCAGCTCGTGGAGATTGCCAAGGCGATCTCCAAGGAGGTCCGGCTGCTGATCCTCGACGAGCCGACGGCCGCGCTCAACGACGAGGACAGCGAGCACCTGCTGGCCCTCCTGCGGCAGCTCAAGCAGGAGGGTCTCACCTCGATCATCATCAGTCACAAGCTCAACGAGATCGAGGAGATCGCGGACACCGTGACCATCCTGCGCGACGGTCACACGATCGAGATGATGGCGGTGCACGGCGACGAGCCCGTGACGCAGGACCGGATCATCCGCGGGATGGTGGGTCGCTCGCTCGACAACCGCTTCCCCGAGCGGACCGCGGTGGTGGGGTCGGAGATCCTCCGGATCGAGAACTGGACGGTCCACCACCCGATCGACCGCGCACGCAAGGTGGTCGACGACGCCAGCGTGACCGTGCACCGGGGCGAGGTGGTCGGGCTCGCGGGGCTCATGGGAGCCGGACGCACCGAGTTCGTCATGAGCGTGTTCGGGCGGTCGTACGGCGTGGACGCCTCCGGTCGGGTCCTCAAGGACGGCGTGGAGATCGACACCCGGACCGTCGGCGCCGCGATCGGGCACGGGATCGTCTACGCGACCGAGGACCGCAAGCGCTACGGGCTCAACCTGATCGACAGCATCCAGCACAACATCACGCTGGCGGCGCTCGGAAAGGTGTCGAGTCGGGGCGTGGTGGACCGCGACGCCGAGACCGGCGTGGCGGAGCGGTTTCGCGAGGACCTGCGGATCCGGACGCCCAACGTCGACGCGCTGGCCGGGAAGCTCTCCGGCGGGAATCAGCAGAAGGTCGTGCTCAGCAAGTGGATCTTCGCCGACCCCGACGTGCTGATCCTCGACGAGCCGACGCGCGGCATCGACGTCGGCGCCAAGTTCGAGATCTACACGATCATCAACCGCCTCGCCGAGGAGGGCAAGGCGGTGCTGGTGATCTCCTCCGAGCTGCCCGAGCTGCTCGGCACGTGTGACCGCATCTACGCCTTCGCCGAGGGACGCATCACCGGCGTCGTGGACCGCACCGATGCGACTCAGGAACGACTGATGGAACTCATGACCATGGACAGGGACGTGAACGCGCGATGACTGCTGACGCCACTACTCCGAGCCCGCAGGGACCCGGCGGCCTGACCTCCGGGATGCGCAGGCTCGTCGGGATGTCCGGGAACGCCCGGCAGTACGGGATCTTCGGGGCGCTGATCGTCATCGTGCTCCTGTTCCAGGTCCTCACCGACGGCCGGCTGCTCATGCCGAACAACGTCGCGGCGCTGTTCCAGCAGAACGCCTACGTGATGATCCTGGCGATCGGCATGGTCATGGTGATCGTGGCCGGCCACATCGACCTGTCCGTCGGTTCGGTCGTGGCGTTCGTCGGCGGCGTGGTCGCGGTGAGCATCCGCGACTGGGGACTCCCGTGGCTCGCAGCGGTCGTCGTCGGCCTTGCGATCGGCCTCCTGGTCGGCATGTGGCAGGGCTTCTGGGTCGCGTATGTCAAGGTGCCGGCCTTCATCGTCACGCTCGCCGGGATGCTTCTCTTCCGTGGCCTGGCTCTCGTCGTGGTGGGCGAGACGATATCCGGCCTGCCGGCCGGGTTCGTGGCCGTCTCCAAGGGATCCCTGCCGAACGTGCTGGGCTTCATCGGCAATGCCGACGTCGTCACGCTGCTGATCGGCGCGCTCGCGATCGCGTTCGCCGTGTACTCCTTCGTCCGCTCGCGCCGCTCGCGCCGCAAGCACGGCCTGAGCACGGAGTCGTTCGCCGTGCTCGTGATCAAGTGCGTGGCCACCGCGGCGGCCATCGCGATCGTCACGGTGATCCTGTCGTACTCCGCCGGGGGCACGCCGATCGTGCTCGTCATCTGCGGCGTGCTGATCGTCCTGTACTCGTTCGTCATGGGCCGCACGGTGTTCGGTCGACACATCTACGCGATCGGCGGGAACCGTCAGGCGGCTGCCCTCTCGGGCGTCGACAACGCCCGGGTGGACTTCTGGATCTTCGCGAACATGGGTCTTCTGGCCGGTGTGGCGGCGGTCGTGACGACGGCACGCGCCGGGGCGGCGATCGCCGCCGCGGGGCAGAACTACGAGCTCGACGCCATAGCCGCCTGCTTCATCGGTGGTGCTGCGGTGACCGGCGGCGTCGGACGCGTGGCCGGGGCGATCGTCGGTGCGCTGATCATGGGCGTGCTCAACATGGGGTTGTCCATCCTCACGGTCGACCCGTCGTGGCAGATGGCGATCAAGGGCCTCGTCCTCCTCGTGGCGGTGGCGTTCGACCTGATCAACAAGCGGCGCGGCGGTTCCTGACACCCGGCGTGGTGCGGGACTCGCCGAACGCGCGGCGGCAGCCGATCCGGAGTCGGTCGGCCCGCCGCGCGTTCGGCGCGGCCCGCGGAGAGGGGGAGTCGTGCGCCACCGCCCACCGCACGCGCCGGCCCGCTCTAGGGTGACATCGTGAGTTCGTGGTCGCCCGGGTCGCAGACGTCGCTGCGCGAGGCGAACCGTGTCTCGATCGTCGACACCGTCAAGCGTTACGGCGGGCTGACCCAGGTGGAGCTTGCGTCGGCGACCGGCCTCTCCGCCGCGACCGTGTCAACGATCGTCAAGGAGCTCGCCGCGGCCGGCATCGTCGATGTCCGCCGCACGTCCCGCAGCGGGCGACGTGCGCAGCTGGTGACGATCGCCCGCCGGGTGGGTCTCGCTGCCGGGGTCCAGGTCGGGCCTCGGTTCGCCCGCGTCGTGCTCGGCGACTTCGGCGGCGAGGAGCTGGCGGCGCAGACCCTTCCCCTCCCGTTCGAGCACCGGGTCGACACCACGCTGGACCGGGTCGCGATTCTCCTGGTCGACATGCTGGAGCGCATCGAGGCCCCGCTGGAGGAGCTGCTCGGAATCGCCATCGCCGTCCCCGCGCCGGTCGACTCGGCGACCGGGATGATCTCCGTGCGCGGCGTGCTGCGGGGCTGGGACGACGAGCACATCGCGCACGTGATGGCCAAGCGCCTCGGAAAGCCCGTCTTCGTCGAGAACGACGCGAACCTGGGTGCGCTGGCCGAGCTCACTCTCGGTGCGGGGCGTGGGTACTCCGACATGCTCTACGTGCGCGCCTCCCACGGGATCGGCGCCGGCGTGATCGTCAGCGGGCAGCTGCACCGGGGCTACGCCGGCACGGCCGGGGAGATCGGGCACGTCCGCGTGGATCCCGCGGGTGCGATCTGCCGGTGCGGGTCACGCGGCTGCCTCGACACGGTGGTCGGGGCCGATGCGCTGCTGGCGCCCCTGCTCGTCAGTCACGGCAACCTCACCCTGCGCGACGTCCTGTCTCGATCGGCCGAGGGCGACCCAGGGTGCACCCGCGTGATCGCGGACGCGGGTGAGACGATCGGCACCGTGCTTGCGGCGACGTGCCAGTCGCTCAACCCTCAGCTCATCGTCGTCGGGGGAGAGCTCGCCGAGGCGGGCGAGACCTTGCTGGACCCGATGCGGCGCGAGCTGAGCCGTAGCATGCTCCCGAACCTCATCGCCCCGCTCCAGGTGGTCCCCGCCGCACTGGGCAGGCACGCCGAGGTCAAGGGCGCCCTCGCAACCGTGCTCGAGCGCACCAGCGTGCACCAGAGCTCCGATGGTGGACAGACGGGAGGTCGTCGATGACAGAGCCGACGACGGCGCGCGTCCCGCTGATCTCGCTGCGCGGCATCGAGAAGCACTTCGGGGCGGTCGAGGCGCTCGCCGGGGTGAACTTCCAGGTGCACCATCACGAGGTCGTCGGGCTGGTGGGGGACAACGCCGCCGGCAAGTCCACCCTCGCGAAGGTCATCGCCGGTGTGCTGCAACCGGACGCCGGACTCATCGCCGTCGACGGCGATGAGGTCAGCATCCCCTCGCCGGGGGCCGCCCAGCGCCTTGGCGTGGCGACGGTGTTCCAGGATCTCGCCCTGGCCGAGAACCTCGACGTGACCTCCAACCTCTTCCTGGGTCGGGAGCAGCGGCTGCGCGACGGGTTCATCCTCGCGGACGGTGCGATGGAGGCCACCGCCCGTCGCCTCCTGCGGGACCTCGGCGCGCGCATCCCGTCGGTGCGCACCAAGGTGGGAGAGCTGTCGGGAGGTCAGCGACAAGCGGTGGCCATCGCCCGGACGCTCATCGGGGATCCACGCATCGTGGTGCTCGACGAGCCGACGGCGTCGCTCTCGGTCGCGCAGACCGCGGAAGTGCTGGAGCACATCGAGAACCTCCGCGAGCTCGGGCTCGGCGTCGTGCTGATCAGCCACAACCTCAACGACGTGCGCGCCGTCGCCGACCGGATCGAGGTGCTGCGGCACGGCCGCAACAACGGCACCTTCGCAGGGGCGACGGCGACGAACGAGGAGCTGATCGCCGCGATCACGGGTGCGACGCGCGCCGAGGAGCACCTCGAGGCGTACCGCCACTCGCACTGAGCGCGTCGCCCGAGCGCACGGCCCGCGGCTAGCGGAAGACGACCGTGCGACCGCCGTCGAGCAGCACGCGGTGCTCCGCGTGCCAGCGCACGGCCCGCGCGAGCACGCGCCGCTCCACGTCCTCGCCCATCGCCTGGAGCTCGGCCACGGTGTCGCCGTGCTCGACCCGCTCGACGTCCTGCTCGATGATCGGGCCCTCGTCCAGGTCGGCGGTGGCGTAGTGCGCCGTCGCGCCGATGAGCTTCACGCCCCGCTGGTGCGCCTGCGCGTACGGGCGCGCGCCCTTGAACGAGGGGAGGAACGAGTGGTGGATGTTGATCACCCGGCCCGCGAGGGCCCGGCAGAGGTCGTCGGACAGGATCTGCATGTACCGCGCGAGGACCACGAGCTCGGCCTCGGTCTCCTCGACCAGCCGCAGCAACGCCGCCTCGGCCTCGGCCTTGGTGTCGCGCGTGACGGGGACGTGGTGGAACGGCAGCCCGTAGAAGTCGGCGATCGGCCGCAGCGCCTCGTGGTTCGACACGACGGCGACGATGTCCACCTCGAGCCGGCCGGACCGCTGCTGGTAGGCCAGGTCGTGCAGGCAGTGCGACGCGGTGGAGACCATGACGACCGTGCGCACGGGCCGGCCCACGACGTCGAGCGACCAGTCCATCCCGAACTGCTCCGAGACGGCTCCGAGGGCCGCCTCGACGGCGGCCCGGTCGGCCACGGCGTCGTCGATCTCGGCCTCGACGCGCATGTAGAACCGCCCTGACTCCGCGGCCCCGAACTGCTGGGACTCGGTGATGTTCCCCGCGAGCCCGGCGAGCGCCCCGGCGACGGCTGCCACGATGCCGGGCCGGTCGGGGCAGGAGAGCGTGAGAACCCATCTCGTCACCGGGGCAGGCTACCCGTCCCCGCGCGCGCCGGGTCTGCCATGATCGGCACATGAGCACCGAGCAGGCCGAGCACGCGGGCCCCGAGCGCGCCGACGGCGCGGCGCAGCCCGACGGCGAGCAGCACGACGGCGAGCAGCACTACGGCGAGCAGGACGAGCCGCTGCGCATCGACGTCGTCGGCGCGCCCCACGCGGGCGAGCTCCTCACCGTGCGGCGTGCCGCCTTCGTCACCGAGGCGCAGCGCTACGGCGACCCCCACCTGCCCGCCCTGACGCAGACCCTCGGTGAGCTCGTGGCAGACCTCCAGCGGCCGGACGTCGTGACCATCGGCGGGTGGCAGGGTCATCGCCTCGTGGGCTCGATCCGCGTGGAGCTCGAGGGCGACAAGGCCACGCTCGGCCGGCTCGCCGTGGTGCCGGACCTGCAGGGCCTCGGCATCGGGACCCAGCTCCTGCTCGCGGTGCTGCAGTACCTGCCCGAGCAGACGCAGGAGGTGTGGGTGTTCACCGGCCAGGACTCCAAGCAGAATCTCGCGCTCTACGCGAAGCAGGGCTACGAGCACCAGTTCGACCAGCACACCGGGGAGCTCACGTACGCCTACCTGCGCAAGATCCTCGGCGACGGCGAGCTCGCCCACGGGCTGCCCGGCGCCTGAGGCCGCAGTCGCGATCGACCTGCTGCACCTCACCACCCGGCTGCCGGCACCGGGTAGTGTGGGCGCGTCGCGACTGGCGCCGGGTGGATCTCACCACCGGGGAGCGACGAGGTACTCCGACCGCGGGGTCGCCCGCCTGGGTCCCACGGTCACGGACGAACCCGACATGCCCGGTCGCGATCGCAGCGTCTCGTCGCGACCTGGCCCGCTTCGACGCAGGAGACCACTGTGACCGACTCCTTCCTCAACGCCCCGCTCGCCGAGGTCGACCCCGAGATCGCCGAGGTCCTCGAGCGTGAGCTGAACCGCCAGCGCACCTACCTCGAGATGATCGCCTCCGAGAACTTCGTGCCCGTCTCGGTGCTCCAGTCGCAGGGCTCGGTGCTCACGAACAAGTACGCCGAGGGCTACCCCGGCCGCCGGTACTACGGCGGGTGCGAGGAGGTGGACGTCGCCGAGCGGCTCGCGATCGCCCGTGCCAAGGAGCTGTTCGGGGCGGAGTTCGCCAACGTCCAGCCCCACTCGGGCGCGACAGCGAACGCCGCCGTGCTGCACGCCATCGCCCGCCCGGGGGACACCCTGCTCGGCCTCTCGCTCGACCAGGGCGGCCACCTCACGCACGGCATGAAGATCAACTTCTCCGGGCGGCTGTACGACATCGTGGCGTACGGCGTGGACCCGGAGACGTCGGTCATCGACATGGCCGAGGTGCGTCGCCTCGCGCTGGAGCACCGCCCGAAGGTGATCATCGCCGGCTGGTCGGCCTACCCGCGTCAGCTCGACTTCGCGGCCTTCCGTGCGATCGCCGACGAGGTCGGTGCCTACCTCTGGGTCGACATGGCGCACTTCGCCGGTCTCGTGGCGGCGGGCCTTCACCCCAGCCCCGTGCCGCACGCGCACGTCGTCTCCTCCACCGTGCACAAGACGATCGGCGGCCCGCGCTCCGGCTTCATCCTCACCAACGACGCCGACATCGCGAAGAAGATCAACTCGGCGGTGTTCCCGGGCCAGCAGGGCGGACCGCTCATGCACGTCATCGCGGCCAAGGCCACGGCGTTCAAGCTCGCCGGCACGCCGGAGTTCCGCGAGCGGCAGGAGCGGGTCGTCCGCGGTGCGGCGATCCTGGCCGACCGGCTGGGGCAGCCGGACGTGGCCGACGCCGGGATCTCGGTCCGCTCCGGCGGCACCGACGTCCACCTCGTGCTCGTGGACCTGCGGCACGCCGCGATCGACGGCAAGCAGGCCGAGGACCTGCTGCACGAGATCCACATCACCGTGAACCGCAACGCGGTCCCGAACGACCCGCGTCCGCCCATGGTGACCTCCGGTCTGCGGATCGGCACGCCGGCGCTGGCCACCCGGGGTCTCGGTGACGCCGAGTTCACCGAGGTGGCCGACGTCATCGCGCTCGCACTCCAGCCGGGCGCCGACGTCGACGCCCTGCGCTCCCGGGTCGACGCCCTCACCGCGGCGTTCCCGCTCTACCCCGGGCTGCAGCAGTGACGGCCCGCCTGCTGCCCGGCGGGCCGGTCGCCGAGGCGGTGCTCGCCGACCTCGGACCCAGGATCGAGGCGCTCGTCGCGGCCGGGCACCGGCCCGGCCTCGGCACGATCCTCGTCGGCGACGACTCCGCGAGCGCCGGGTACATCCGGATGAAGATGGAGAAGGCGACGGCGCTGGGCCTCACCTCGCCGCACGTGCACCTGCCGCAGGACGCCACGCAGGCGGATCTGCTCGCCGTCGTGCGCGAGTTCAACGCGGCCGGCGACGTCGACGCCGTGCTCATCCAGCACCCCACCCCGCCCCAGATCGACTTCGACGCCGCGCTGCTCGAGCTCGACCCGGACAAGGACGTGGACGGCCTGCACCCGGTGAACATGGGGCGCCTCGCGCTGGGGATGCCGGGGCCCGTGCCGTGCACGCCGGCGGGGATCGAGGCGCTGCTCGCGCACCACGAGATCCCGGTCTCGGGCCGCCACGTGGTCATCCTGGGTCGCGGCACCACGCTCGGGCGGCCCCTCGCGCTGCTGCTCAGCCAGAAGCGCCCGACGGCGAACGCGGCCGTCACCGTGGTCCACACCGGAGTGCCGGACTGGCCGGAGTACACCCGGCGGGCCGACGTCGTCATCGCGGCGGTCGGCGTGCCCGGCATCCTGCGCCCGGAGCACCTCACGCCGGGCGTCACGGTGGTCGGCGGCGGCGTGCGGTACGAGGGCAAGCGCCTGCTCCCGGACGTCGACGAGTCCTGCGCCGAGGTCGCGGGGGCGGTCACGCCGCGCTTGGGCGGCGTGGGGCCCACCACGATCGCCATGCTCTTCCGCAACGCGGTCGAGGCCGCGGAGCGCCGCGCGGCGTGACGCCCGCGCAGGAGGCTCCGGCGACGACGACCGACGGCGAGCACACCCCCGGCGCGCCGCCTCGCCGCCCCTCGGGCCGGCGAGGCGTCGCCGTCGTCGGGGTGGCCACGGCGCTCGCGGTGCTGCTCGCCGCGCTCGTGCGCGACGTCGTGCGGCGCGCCGCGCCGTGGGACGTGTCCACGACCCTGGACGGCTGGCGGGCCACGCTGGTGCCCGCCGTCGCCGGGTACGCGGTGCCGCCGCACCCGGCGGTGCTGGTCACGCTGGTGACGGTCGGGACCGGCCTGCTCGCGGCGCTCGCGGCCCTCGTGGCCGTGCGCGTCGCGCGAGGGCGCGCGGTGCGCGCGCTCGTGCTGTGGGTGGGTCTCGTGCTCGCCGCCGTGTGCGTGGTCGGAGCGTTCGAGGTCGGCCAGGTGGTGCTCGAGATCGAGCGCTTCGGCGGACGCGGCGGCGCCCACGTCCGGATGTTCGCGCTGCCCGCGCTCGGTGCGGCGGTGCGGTGGGGCGTGCTCTGGGGCGGGCTCGTGACCGCCCTCACGGTGCGGCTGCTCGCGGAGCGCGCCCCCCGCGCGGGCCGCGCCGCCGGAGTCCTCGGCGCGCTGGCCCTCGTCACGCTCGTGCTGCTCGCGGGGGCGAGCCGAGCGGCGTCGATCTCGACGGCGACCGAGGTCGCTCAGCCGTCCGAGGCGGTGGCCACGCCCACCGACCCGCCCGCCGTGCGGGCGAGCGTGGCGCCGCCCGCCACCGTCGACCCGGGAAGCTGCGCGCAGGAGTCGCTCACGATGGCGATCGGCGGGTTCGACGCCGCGAGCGGGCGGCGGGCCGCAGCCGTGACGGCGACCAACGACACGGCACTGCCCTGCACGCTGACGGGGCGACCGGACCTCGCGTTCGCCGACGCGGACGGAGACGCCGTGCGCCCCGAGCTCGTCGAGGGGCCCGGCTGGTCGGGGGAGGGCGCGGAGGCCGTGCCGCTCACCCTCGCGCCGGGGCAGAGCGCGACGGCGGACCTGCAGTGGCGAGGCGACGCGCCCGGTGGGGTGTTCGACGTCCAGGAGGTGTGGCTCGCGCCGTGGGCCGGGGCGCTGCGCACCGTGCTGCCCGAGCCGATGGACCTGCGCGACGGCACCGAGCTGACGGTCTCGGCCTGGTACGCCGCGCCCGAGCAGGGCTGACGGGCCGGTCCCGCTCACATCGCGGCCGAGGGTGGACACGACGGTGGCCTTGTCGGTGCGTGCTGGCAGAGTCTCGTGCCGTGCTGACCATCGCCTCCGTCAACGTCAACGGCCTGCGTGCCGCCGTCCGCCGCGGGATGCCCGCCTGGCTCGCCGAGCGCAACCCGGACGTGCTGCTCCTGCAGGAGCTCCGCGCGCCCGACGAGACCGTCCGCGAGCTGCTCGGCCCGCAGTGGCACGTGACCCACGTCGAGGCGAGCGCGAAGGGCCGGGCGGGCGTCGCCGTCGCGTCGCTGCTCCCGTTCTCCGACGTCCGCGAGGGGCTGCACACCATCGACGGCGAGCCCGAGCCCGAGGGCGACGTCGGCCGCTGGGTCGAGGCGGACGTCACGGTCGGGGAAGAGCGGCTCACGCTCGTGAGCACCTACCTGTACTCCGGGACCGTGGGCACGCCGTCGATGGACGCGAAGTACGCGCACCTGGACCGGGTGTCCGACCGGCTCGACGTGCTGCGGGCCGCGGGACGCCTCGTGGTCGGCGGCGACATCAACATCGCGCACCGTGAGCTCGACATCCGCAACTGGAAGGGCAACCTCAAGTCGGCGGGCTTCCTGCCTCAGGAGCGGGCCTACCTGGACCGCTGGTACGGCGACGCCGACGCGGGCGGGCTCGGGCTGGTCGACGTCGGTCGGGCGCACGCGGGGGAGGCTGACGGCCCGTACACGTGGTGGTCGTGGCGCGGCAAGGCGTTCGACAACGACGCCGGCTGGCGGATCGACGTCCAGATCGCGGCGCCGGACGTTGCGGCGGCCGCGGTCGACGCGAGGGTCGACCGCGCCGCGAGCTACGCCGAGCGGTTCAGCGACCACGCCCCGTTCGTCGTGCGCTACGACCTCTGAGCTCACCCCATCGTGCGGGCGCCGTCGATGCCCTCCCGGATGATGTCGGCGTGCCCGGCGTGCTGGGACACCTCGGCGAGGATGTGGAGAAGCACCCGGCGCACGGTCCACGACGCGCCCGCCTCGAACCAGGGGGCGCTCGGCAGCGGGAAGGAGCAGTCGAGGTCGAGCGTGCGCACCAGCTCACGCGTGCCGGCCGCAGCCTCCGCGAGCCGCGCCGTGAGCACGGGCAGCGTGTCCGCGTCCGTGACGCCCCAGTCCCACGCCACGCGGGCCTGGTCCTGAGCGGTCGCGCCAGGTTCGGCCGCCCCCGATCCGTCCCCGGCGTCGTCCTCCCACGCGGCCCACCCCTCCGCGCCCGGGAGCGCCCCGTCGCGGGCGAACACGGCCCACGCCTCCTCGGTCTCGGCGACGTGCTTGAGCAGCGCCGCGAGCGTGAACTCCGAGACGCTCGAGCGCGTCCGCAGCTGCGCCTCGTCCAGGCCCTGGACGGTCTGGAGGAGGAAGCCGTGATGGCGGTCGAGCGCCGCGACGAGGTCCTCACGCTCGCGCGAGCTCGGCGCACCGGAGGTGCTGCTCGCCGTCGTGCCGTTGTTCGTGTCGTCGTTCGTGTCCATGTCCGGGCCGCCGTCCGTGTCGTCGGTGATCGTGGCCTCACGCTAGGACCGAGGTCCGACACGCGGCCCGCCGCGGCACGGCGGACCGCGTCAGAGCCCCCCGCGCAGCGCGGTCACGGGCTCGAGCGAGGCCGCCTTGATCGCGGGGTACGCCCCGGCGAGCAGGCCGATCACCCCGCCCAGGAGCGCCGACCCGAAGGCGAGCGGCAGGTCGACGATGGGCGTCCAGTCCTGCCACGCGCTCACCCCGACCACGACGAACACGCCCAGCGCCGAGCCGATCAGCCCGCCGAGCAGCCCGACCACCACCGACTCCACGATGAACTGCGCCGCGACCTGCGCTCGGGTCGCACCGAGCGCGCGTCGAAGGCCGATCTCCCCGACGCGCTCCATCACCGACAGCAGCGTGACGTTGGCGATCCCCAGCCCGCCGACGATGAGCGCGACGGCCCCGAGCGCGAGGAAGACGACGTTGATGTCGCCGCGCACGTTCCGCGCGAGCTCCCCGCCGGTCGGCGGCGCGCTCACCTCGACGTTCTCGGGCGTGTTGGGCGACAGCGCGATCGGCACCTGCTCCGAGACGAGGGAGCCGGCGCCGACGTCGATCCGCATCTGGAGCTCGCCCGGAGCCGCGAGGCCGAAGTCGGCCCGCGCCGTGCCGAGCGGGAGGATCACGGCGTCGAGCAGGTCACGACGTCGGGCGGTGTCGCCCAGGATCCCGATGACGGTGTAGGCGCGCTCGCCGATGAAGATCGACGGCTGGGAGTCCACGCGGTTGACGCCGAGCCGCTCGGCGGCGCCCGCCCCGAGGACCACGACGCGGTCACCGCGCGCGTCGTGCCCGGCGTCGAACAGGCGACCCGTGCTCAGCGTCCCGCGCACGGCGTCGAGCAGTCCGGAGGACGCGGCGACGACGGCGGGCGCAGCGAGCTGCGGAGCCGTCGGGTCCACGACGGGCACCGCGGAGATCCGCGCGCCCGCCACGTCGACGTCGGCCAGCAGTGCCGCCGCCTCGATCCCGTTGAGGCGCAGCACGCGGTCGGGGGAGTTCCACGGCAGCGTGGTCCGGGCGCGGGTGTCACCGCCCATGGTCTGGGTCGTCGCCGGCTGTGCGACCGCCTGCGTGGCCGCGACGGCGTCGAACTGCTTGGCGATCTGGCCCGCCCCGGTCTGCGCCATCCCGAGCGTGACGACCACGGCGGCGATGCCGAGCACCGTGCCCAGGATGGTGAGCACGAGCCGTCCGGGTCGCGAGCCGATGCCGTGCGAGGCCTCGACGAGCAGGTCGCGCGCCGACAGGGAGCTCACCGCACGACCTCCAGCACGCCGTCGCTGATCCGCACCTGCCGGTGCGCCCGGGCGGCGACGTGCTCGTCGTGGGTGATGACGGCGAGCGTGAGGCCGTCCGCGTGCAGCTCGTCGAAGAGGTCGAGCACCTCGCCCGAGGTCACGGAGTCCAGGTTGCCCGTCGGCTCGTCCGCGAGCAGCAGCCGCGGCGAGGTGGCGACGGCGCGTGCCACGGCCACGCGCTGACGCTCGCCCCCCGAGAGGGTCGGCGGGCGGAAGGAGAGGCGGTGGCCGAGGTGCACGCGCTCCAGCGCGGCGACCGCGCGCGGGACGCGCTCGGCGCGGTCGATGCCCGCGTAGATCGTCGCGAGCACCACGTTCTCCAGGACCGTCCGGTGCGGCAGGAGGTGGAAGGCCTGGAACACGAAGCCGATCCGACCCGCGCGCAGCTGGGTGCGGCGCGTCTCGGAGATGCCGAGGCTCGGCTCGCCGTCGAGCAGGTACTCCCCGCCGGTCGGGCGGTCGAGCAGGCCCAGGAGATTGAGCAGCGTCGACTTGCCCGAGCCCGACGGCCCGACGATCGAGAGGTAGTCACCGCGCTCGACCACGAGGTCGGTGGGGTGCAGCGCGACCACCGGGGGAGTCCCGGGGAACTCGCGCGTCAGCCCGCGCAGCTCGATGACCGGGGTCATCCCGCCCCGCCCGAGGCGTCGTCGCTCGTGCCCCCGCTCGCCCCGTCGCTCTGCCCGACGACGACGAGGTCGCCCTCCGCCAGCGGCGCCTCGCTGCTCGTGATCTCCGCGTAGCCCTCGGCCGACAGCCCGAGGGTGACGACGACGAGCTCGGGCGTGGTCGCGCCGTCGCGCAGCACCTCGACGCGGGTCTCCCCGCCCGCGCCCGCGGTGAGCGCGGCGATCGGCACGGCGAGCACCTCGCCGGCGGTCGAGCTCACGGGGATCGTGACGCGGACGTTCGTGCCGACCAGCGCGGTGCGCTGCTCCTCGGTCAGCTCCGTGGGGTGCAGCACCACCTCGGTCCGCCCTGACGCCGTGCTGTCCTGACCGTCGCCGCCGCCCGTCGCGGCGGCGCCCCGCGTGGGCGTGGCGTTGATCTCGGCGATCGTCGCCGGGAGGGTCTCCTCCCCGACGGCGAGCGAGGCACCCTGCCCGACGGCGAGCAGCGCCGCGTCCGCGTCCGCGACGTTCGCGACGATCTCGACCGTCGCGCCCGAGATCGACATCACCGGGCCGTTGATCGTGGACCCGCGCTGCACCGCGACCGAGTCCACGCGGCGCGGCAGGTTCGCGACGAACGCGACCTCGCTCGCCGGCAGCGGGGTCAGCACGTCCTGCTGTGCCTGGGCGAGCGCGGCCTGCGCATCGCCGAGCGCCCGTTCGGCCGCGTCGCGGGAGGCGATTTCCGCGGAGGTGTCCGGCGCCGCGAGCGCCTCGTCGCGCTGCGCCTTCGCGAGCCGCAGCGCGTCCTGCGCGTCGGCCACGCTCGTCGCGCAGGGCTCCTTCGGCAGCGCCTGCCCGGTCTCGGGGTCGATCGGCGCGGCCGCGTTCGCGCAGCTCGTGGCGTCGTCGAGGGTGCGCTGGGCGGCGTTCACCGCGTTGTCGGCGGCGATGCGCTCCGAGCTCGTCGCGCCCCGGCCGACCTGCGTGACGGCCGCCCGGGCCTGGGCGAGGGCGTCCTCGGCCGAGCGCACCCCCTCCTCGGCGGCGGTGAGCGCCTCGCGCGAACCCTCCGGCGGCTCCGGGGCCGGGTAGCCCGCCTGGGTGAAGAGCTGGGCCACGGCGTCCGCGGTCGCCGCGTCGTAGGTGCCCGAGCTGCCGCCGTCGATGCCGAGCGAGGCCAGCGCGCCCTGGAGCTGGACGACGTCGGGCCCGGAGACCCCCGAGCGCAGCGTGCGGTACACCGGCAGGTCGCCGGGGAGCACGACGACCGGCCGCCCCGCGATCTCGAGGAGCACCCGCCCCGCCGCGACCTCGGCGCCGACCTCGGGGACGGCCCCGGTCACCACGGCGGGGCCGCCCAGGTCGCCGGTCTCGATCGTGAGGCTCACGGCGTCGTCGTACACCGCGTCGCCGCGCGCCACGACGTCGCTGGACAGCGCGCGCCGCTCCACCTCGACCGTGATCGGCCCCGCCTCCGGCGGCGCCACCTCGGCGGCCGCCTGGGCGGGGGAGATGACGAACCGGGACAGGACGATGCCGGCGGCCAGGCTCACGACGGCGACGATCGCCATCACCCACACGGTGCGGTTCACCGGGGTGCGGGCCTGCGCCGCCGAGCGCCGCGCGTCGGGGGACAGGGCGGGTGCGCCGTCGGGCCGCAGCTCGGCCAGCACGTCGGTCTCGTTCGCCTCACCCGGCTCGCCGCGTTCGGCGGGCGTCGACCCGTCGTCCGCGCCGCTCTCGCGGCGCCGTCCCGGGAGCCTCACCCTCGGGCGGCCTGGGCCGCGGCGACGTAGGAGTCGATGGCGTCCCGGTTCTGGTCGAGGAACTCCTGCTCGAGCTCGAACTGGATGCGCAGCGACTCGTCCTCGTAGTCGATCTCCGCACGGCACGTGAAGTCGGCGGTCGCGGTCGCGATCTCCTGCGTCTTGAGCTCGGTGAGGTCCGGGCCGGTGTAGCTCGGGTCGGCCCAGGCGTCCTCGTCGACGTCCTCGTACAGCGCGTTCTGCGCCTCGTTGATGCTGTTCATCGCGTCGTCGACCGTGCTGAAGCCCGGGTAGCCGGCGTCGGCCATGCAGGAGGACCACTTGCTGTTGAGGTCGCTCATCTTGGGGTCGCTCGCGAGGTTGGTGTACAGGTCGTTCATCCCGTCGAACAGCTCGGCGTACTGCGGGTCCTGCTGCAGCGCGATGAGCGCGGCGTCGGGTGAGTCCACCTCGTAGACCTGGTGCTGCGCGGAGCCGTAGCAGCCCGCCGACTCCCAGTCGTACTCGTAGGACTCGGCGTCGGCCTCCTCGTCGTACTCCTGCGGCGCACCCCACAGCGCCGCGTCCCACGCGGCCCGCTCGGTCTCGCTCATGGTCTCGTACACGTCGGCGTTGGGGTCGACGTACTCGTCGGGCTCCTGCTGGGACATCTCCTGCCCGGTCGGGGTGTCCTCCCACGTGGTGATGCCGTAGCCGTACTGCTGCGCGTACTCGAGCGGTTCCATGCCCTCGTACTGCTCGCTGGAGTAGCTCACGCCGGCGGACTGCACGTTGGGCTCGTAGTCGAAGCCCTGCTCGGCCATGCACGCGGCCACGAGCTCCTCGACCTTGCGGTTCTGCTCCTCGTTGAGCGCCTGCATCTCCTCCTCGGACATGTCGCTCCACGAGCTGATGTCCGAGAAGACCTTGTTCAGCGGGGAGTCCTCGTAGCTGAGGTCGTCGCCGCCACCACCGCCCCCGCCGTCGGAGGAGCAGGCGGTGAGCGCCCCGGCCAGGACGAGCGCCGTCGGCAGCGCGACAAGGGCGGACAGACGACGGACGGGCAGCGGCATGGCGGTCTCCTTCTACCTGGGATCACGGGTGCGGGTCGCGGCTTTTCGAACGTACACGACACACTGGCATCTCACAGGGAAAGTGTCGCGACACCGGGTGTCGGAGCCATCCCCCCACCGGCTGACCCCGCCGTCACCCCCCGGGCGGAGACTGGGTCAGGCGGCGGGGCCGGCCGCCCGCGAGGTGAGGAACGCCGGCTCGGCGAGCCCGCGATCGGCGAACGCCGCCGCGATCGCCGAGGCCACGGCGTCGGACGTGCCGGCCGGGACCAGCGCGATGGCCGACCCGCCGAACCCGCCGCCCGTCATCCGGGCGCCCACCGCGCCGCTCGCCCGCGCGGTGTCGACGGCGACGTCGAGCTCGACCACCGTCACCTCGTAGTCGTCGCGCAGGGAGTCGTGCGAGGCGTTCATCAGCGCGCCGAACGTGGTCCAGTCCCCGGCCTGCATCGCGGCGAAGGCCTCCTGGGTCCGGGCGATCTCGGTGAGCACGTGCCGCACCCGGCGGCGCGCGACGTCGTCGGTCAGGCGCGTGAGCGCGTCGGCGACGGCGGTGGACGCGTCGGGCGCGGCGTCGAGCCACTGCCGCAGGGTCGGCACGCCGAGCGCCGCGGCCGCCGCGTCGCACGTCGCCCGACGCGAGGCGTACTGGCCGTCGTTGAGGCTGTGCGGCGCGCGCGTGTCGACGACGAGCAGCTCGTAGCCCGTCGGGTCGAACGGCTCGTGGTGCACGGAGTCGTCGAGGCAGTCCAGCGCGAGCGCGTACCCGTCGCGTGCGCGCAGGGACGCCGCCTGATCCATGCCGCCCGTGGCGGCGCCCGCGATCTCGTTCTCGGCGCGCACGCAGGCCGCGGCGAGTGCGGCGCGACCCTCGTCGCTCGCGGCGAGCCCGAGGTCGCCCGCATGGTCGAGCGCGACGGCGAACGCCGCCTCGAGCGAGGCGGAGGAGGACAGGCCCGCGCCGAACGGCACGCAGCTGTCCACCGCCGCGTCGAAGCCGCCGACGGCGAGCCCCGCCTCCCGCAGCGCCCACGCGACGCCGACGACGTAGGCGCCCCAGCCGTCGACGGCCCCCGGGGCGACCTGCGCGAGGTCGGCCTCCCAGAGCGTGCCGTCGCCCTGCGCCGACACGAGCCGGACGCGGTCGTCCGAGCGCGCGGCGAACGCCACGAAGCAGCGGTGCTCGAGCGCGATCGGGAGGCAGAGCCCGCCGTTGTAGTCGGTGTGCTCGCCGATGAGGTTCACCCGACCGGGGGCGGACCACACGCCGTCGGGCGCCGTCTCGAAGGTCGCCTCGAACTGGGTGCGCACCCGGGCGGCACCCTCCTGCGTGGTCCAGGCGGGCAGCCAGGTGAGGGCCATGGTCTTCCTTCGGTTCGGGTCGGGCGGGGCGGGCTGGGGGGGCTGGGGCGGGGCGGGCGGATCAGGGGTGGGCGGACACGGTGCGGACCTCGACGCCGCCGAGCGCCTCGATCGCGTCGGCGGGCAGGGCGTCGTCGGTCACGAGGACGTCGACCGCGTCCCAGCGGGCGATCGTGCGCAGGGCCGCGGTACCCCACTTGGCGGAGTCGGCCGCCACGACGACGCGTCCGGCCGCGGCGACGAACGCCTGCAGGGTCGCGACCTCGAGCGTGTTGGGGGAGGTGAGCCCCGCGGCCAGCGACATCCCGCTCACGCCGAGCACGAGCACGTCGAGGTGGAAGTCCCGGCAGGCCGCCTCGGCGAGCGGCCCGACGAGCGCGGCCGACGGCGTGGGCTCGCCGCCCGTGACGGTGAGGGCGGGCCGGGGGTCCGCGGCGAGCAGCGCCTCGGTCGCGGGCAGGGAGTTGGTGAGCACGCTGAGCGTCGCGACGTGGGGCAGCGCGGCGATCGCTCGGGCGGCGGCCGCCGTCGTGGTGCCGGCCGTGATGCCGAGCGACGTGCCCGGCTCGATCAGCGCGGCGACGGCCTGGGCGATGGCGGCCTTCTCGGCGAAGGAGCGCTCGGCCTTCTCCGCGAAGGCCGGCTCGGCGGCGGTCCGCGTCGCGACCGCGCCGCCGTGCACCCGGGCGAGCACCCCCTCGTCGGCCAGCGCGGCGATGTCCCGGCGCACCGTCATCTCCGACACCCCGAGCGACTCGGTGAGATCGGCGACGCGGACGGCGCCCTCGCGCGCGACCTGCGCACGGATCAGCGCGCGGCGCTGGTCGGCGAGGAGGGGGGCGTCCACGGTGGAAATTGTGCCATCTCGGGCGGGTAACCCCCACGAACCGACACGTCCACGCAGATGCGCACACCACGCCGTCGGGCGATTTGCCGTCCCGACCGACCGACCTGAGAAGATGCACCAATGACCGACCCCCGTCCCCGCGTCTTCTCGGCGATGCAGCCGACGGCGGACTCGCTCCATCTCGGCAACTACCTCGGCGCCCTGCGCCAGTGGGTCGCGCTGCAGGAGACGCACGACGCGATCTACTCGGTGGTGGACCTGCACGCGCTCACCGTGGCGCCCGACCCGCAGGCGCTGCGCACCCGCAGCCGCGTCACGGCCGCGCAGTACCTCGCGGCCGGCGTGGACCCCGAGCGCTCGGTGCTGTTCGTCCAGTCGCACGTCGCCGAGCACGCCGAGCTCGCGTGGGTGCTGGGCTGCCTCACGGGCTTCGGCGAGGCGTCGCGGATGACCCAGTTCAAGGACAAGTCCGCCAAGCAGGGCGCCGAGGGCACCACCGTCGGGCTGTTCACCTACCCCGTGCTGATGGCGGCCGACATCCTGCTCTACGACACCGACGTCGTGCCGGTCGGGGAGGACCAGCGTCAGCACCTCGAGCTCTCCCGTGACCTCGCGCAGCGCCTCAACGCGCGGTTCGGCCCGCTGGTGACCGTGCCCGAGGCGCACATCGTCAAGGCCACCGCGAAGATCTACGACCTCGCGGAGCCGACGGCGAAGATGAGCAAGTCGGGCAACCCGTCGGGCCTCATCGAGCTGCTCGACGACGAGAAGGTGGTCGCGAAGCGGATCCGGTCCGCCGTGACGGACACCGAGACCGTCGTCCGGTCCGACCCGGTGCACAAGCCCGGCGTGTCCAACCTCCTCACCATCCACTCGGCGCTGTCCGGGGTGCCCGTGGCCGAGCTCGAGGCCGAGTTCGAGGGCAAGATGTACGGCCACCTCAAGGTTGCGGTCGCGGACGTCGTGGTGACCGCGCTGCGTCCGCTGCGCGAGCGCGTCGCCGAGCTCATGGCCGACCCCGCCGAGCTCGACGAGATCCTCGCCGACGGCGCCGCCCGCGCCCGCGTCATCGCGCGCGAGACGCTCGCCCGGGTCTACGACGCCGTCGGGCTCGTCCCACCCGCGCGCTCGCGGGTCGCGTCCCGATGACCGACGAGACGCTCTCTTTCCTCTCCCCGTTCGCGGGCGGGACGAGCGTCGGCGTCGCGATCGAGGTGCCGGCGCCCTGGTCGACGGCGCTGCGCGGACTGCGCGAGCGGGTCGAGGGGCACGCCGGGCAGGAGATCATCCCGCCGCACATCACGCTGGTGCCGCCCACGACGCTGCCCACCTACGACCTCACCGACGTGGAGCGCCACCTCGCGCGCGCGGCGCGCACCGTCGCGCCGTTCCGGGTCGAGCTCGCCGGGCCGGGGACGTTCCGGCCGACCACGCAGGTCGTGTACGCCGCGCTCGCGCAGGGCGCCCAGGAGTGCGACGCGCTGCAGCGTGCGGCGCGGCGCGGCCCGCTGGCCCAGGACCTGCGGTTCGACTACCACCCGCACGTCACCGTCGCCCAGGACGCGGCCCCCGACCTGCTCGACTCCGCGGAGGCCGCGCTGGAGGCCTTCCACGCGGTGTTCGCCGTGACGGGGTTCCAGCTCTACGAGCTCGGCCCGGACGACGTCTGGCATACGATGCGGACCTTCCCGCTTGCCGGAAGGGCGTGAACCGATGGCGCAGCAGAGCCTGATGGAACGGGTGCAGGAGCTGGTGCGTCGCGCGCAGGAGACGCGGCTCGGTCGGACGAACGCGCGCTACGGCGCCGCGCACGGGGCCCAGCTCGCCGGCGGCATCGCCTACGCGGGCCTGTTCTCGGTGTTCGCCGCCCTCACGATCGCCTTCACCATCTTCATGGCCCTGCTGGGCGACAACGAGGAGCTGCGCGACGCGTTCGTCAGCGCCGTGGACAGCGCGATCCCCGGCATCATCAACACCGGGCCGGGCGACGACGGCGTCATCAGCCCCGACGACCTGCAGATGAGCACCACGCTGAGCTGGACGAGCGTGGTCGCCTCCGTGACCCTGCTGCTCGCGGCGCTCGCGGTGATGGGGGCGCTCGGCGGGTCGCTCCGCGCGATGTTCGGCATCGCCGCGCCGCCGGGGAACGTCGTGGTGGCCAAGCTGCGCGACCTCGGCGGGTTCGTCCTCCTCGCGCTGGCGGTGCTCGCGACGGCGGTCCTCGGGATCGGCGCCGGCGCCGCCGGCGGCTGGGTCACCGACCAGCTCGGCCTGGAGTCCTCCCTCGCGGCCCTGCTCGTGCGGGGCCTCGCGCTCGTCGGCGCGTTCGCCGTCGACACCTGTGTCTTCGCGGGGCTGATCCGGTTCGTCGGCGGCGCGCGGCCGCCGCGCAAGGACCTGTGGGTCGGCGCGATGATCGGAGCGGTCGGCACCGGCGTGCTCCGCCTCCTCGGCACCTCCGTGGTGGGCGGCGCCGACGCCAACCCGTTGCTGCAGTCGTTCGCCGTGATCGTCACGCTGCTGCTGTGGGTCAACCTCGCGGCGCGCATCGCGCTCTACGTGGCCGCGTGGACGGCGAACCCCCCGTCGCCGCTGCTGGAGCAGGCGTCGCCCGAGGCGCTGCACGCGAAGGAGAGCCCCAACTACGTCACGCAGTCCGCACCGCACACGCTGGCGTGGGACCACGACCCGCGCACCGGCCTCGTGCTCGCCTCGGAGGGACTGCGGCTCGAGCGCGAGGAGATGGAGCGGGAGAAGGACGCCCAGCGCCGCGAGCTGGGGGCCGCGCTCGGCGCCGCCCTCGAGGAGCCGGACGGCTGGTTCGCCCGACGGCGGGCCGCGCGCCGGGCGCGCAAGGCCGTCCGGGCGCAGCGCGAGCGGGCGCAGAACGAGTCGAGCAGCGACGAGTCGAGAGGCGACGCCGACCGGTAGGTCAGAACGAGCGCGTCACGATCGCGCGCTTGACCTCGGCGATCGCCTTGGTGATCTCGATGCCGCGGGGGCACGCCTCGGTGCAGTTGAAGGTGGTCCGGCAGCGCCAGACGCCCTCCTTGTCGTTGAGGATCTGCAGACGCTGCTGCGCGCCCTCGTCGCGGCTGTCGAAGATGAAGCGGTGCGCGTTGACGATGGCCGCCGGCCCGAAGTACTGCCCGTCGGACCAGAACACGGGGCACGAGGTGGTGCACGCCGCGCACAGGATGCACTTGGTGGTGTCGTCGAAGACCGCACGCTGCTCGACCGACTGCAGCCGCTCGCGCGAGGGCTGGTTGCCCGTGGTGACGAGGAACGGCATGACCTCGCGGTAGGAGGCGAAGAACGGCTCCATGTCGACGATGAGGTCCTTCTTGACCGGCAGGCCCTTGATCGGCTCGACGACGACCGGCTTGTCCAGGTCCAGGTCCTTGAGCAGCGTCTTGCACGCGAGCCGGTTGCGGCCGTTGATGCGCATCGCGTCCGACCCGCACACGCCGTGCGCGCACGAGCGACGGAAGGCCAGCGAGCCGTCGAGGTCCCACTTGATCTGGTGCAGGGCGTCGAGCACGCGGTCCGTGCCGTGCATCGTGAGCGTGAACTCCTGCCAGTACGAGCCGGAGCCGGACTCCGGGTCGAACCGCTCGACCCGCATCGTCACCTGGAACGAGGGGATCGCACCCATCTCGGTCTGCGGGTTCTCCAGCGTGGCCGTCATCAGTACTTCCTCTCCATCGGCTGGTACCGCGTCACGGTCACGGGCTTGTAGTCCAGGCGCACGGAGGTGCCCTCGAAGGTCGGCCTCGGCGGCGTGCCCTCGCCGGCGGACGCGCCGGCCTCGACGATCTCGCCTGCCCCGACGACCTCGCCCGCCTCGCCCGCGACGCGCGCCGTCGGCGGGACCCGGTAGGCCATGGTGTGCAGCATGAACTTCTCGTCGTCGCGGCTCGGGAAGTCCTCGCGGAAGTGACCGCCGCGGGACTCCTCGCGGGCGAGCGCCCCGACGACCACGACCTCGGCGAGCTCGAGCAGGAAGCCCAGCTCGAGCGCCTCGACGAGCTCGGTGTTGTAGACCGAGCCGCGGTCGGAGACCCCGACGCGCGCGTAGCGCTCGCGCAGCGCCTCGATGTCGGCCAGCACCGTGGTGAGCGACTCCTTGGTGCGGAACACCTGGGCGTTCGCGTCCATGGTCTCCTGCAGCTCGCGCCGGATCTTGGCGACGTTCTCGGTGCCGGCCCCGGCACGGATCGAGGCGATCGCGACCTCGACGTCGTGCGCGGCGTCCTCGGGCATCTCCTCGAGCGTGGCCGTCTGTGCGTACTCCGCCGCCGCGATGCCCGCGCGCTTGCCGAAGACGTTGATGTCCAGGAGCGAGTTGGTGCCGAGGCGGTTGGAGCCGTGCACCGACACGCAGGCCACCTCGCCGGCGGCGAAGAGGCCGGGCACCACGTCGGTGTTGTTGCGCAGCACCTCGGTGCGCACGTTGGTCGGGATGCCGCCCATCGCGTAGTGGGCCGTGGGGTACACCGGGACGGGCTCGGTGTAGGGCTCGACGCCGAGGTAGGTGCGGGCGAACTCGGTGATGTCCGGCAGCTTGGCGTCGATGTGCGCGGGCTCGAGGTGCGTGAGGTCGAGCAGCACGTAGTCCTTGTTCGGCCCGGCGCCGCGGCCCTCGCGCACCTCGTTCGCCATCGAGCGCGCCACGATGTCGCGCGGGGCCAGGTCCTTGATGGTGGGCGCGTAGCGCTCCATGAAGCGCTCGCCGGAGGCGTTGCGCAGGATCGCGCCCTCGCCGCGGGCGGCCTCGGACAGCAGGATGCCGAGGCCCGCGAGGCCGGTGGGGTGGAACTGGAAGAACTCCATGTCCTCCAGCGGGATGCCGCGGCGGTAGGCCACGGCCATGCCGTCCCCGGTGAGCGTGTGCGCGTTCGACGTCGTCTTGTAGACCTTGCCCGCCCCGCCCGTGGCGAAGACGACCGACTTGGCGCGGATCACGTGCAGCTCACCGGTCGCGAGCTCGTAGGCCACCACGCCGGCGGCGCGGGCCCCCGGGTCGGTCGCGGGGTCGCCCGTGAGGACGACGTCCAGCACGTAGAACTCGTTGAAGAACTCCACGTCCTGCTTGACGCACTGCTGGTACAGCGTCTGCAGGATCATGTGGCCGGTGCGGTCGGCGGCGTAGCAGGCGCGGCGCACCGGCGCCTCGCCGTGGTTGCGCGTGTGGCCGCCGAACCGGCGCTGGTCGATCCGGCCCTCGGGGGTGCGGTTGAACGGCAGTCCCATGCGCTCGAGGTCGAGCACGGCGTCGATGGCCTCCTTGGCCATGATCTCCGCCGCGTCCTGGTCGACGAGGTAGTCCCCGCCCTTGACCGTGTCGAAGGTGTGCCACTCCCAGTTGTCGTCCTCGACGTTCGCGAGCGCGGCGCACATCCCGCCCTGGGCCGCCCCCGTGTGCGAACGGGTCGGGTACAGCTTGGACACCACGGCGGTGCGCGCGCGGGGCGACGCCTCGAGCGCGGCGCGCATCCCGGCGCCTCCGGCGCCGACGATCACGACGTCGTAGCTGTGCGTCTGCACGTGTGCTTCCTTTCGGGTGCCGCGGGAGGCGGCGGGTCGGGCGGTGGGGCGAGCTCGCCGGTCAGGCCGCGCAGAAGGAGGGCAGCAGGTCGGCGGGGGAGCCGGGCGGGCACGGGTCGAAGGTGAAGATCACCAGGGTGCCCATCACCACGGTCACGACGAACGCGAGGTACAGCAGTGACTTCAGGACGAGCCGGGTCCCGGTGCGCTCGGCGTAGTCGTTGATGATCGTCCGCACGCCGTTGGTGCCGTGGATCATCGCGAGCCAGAGCATGAGCAAGTCCCAGACCTGCCAGAACGGCTCGGACCACTTGCCGCCGACGAAGGCGAAGTCGATCGCGTGCACGCCGTCGCCCACCATGAGGTTGACGAAGAGGTGCCCGAAGACGAGCACGAGCAGGATCACGCCGGAGATGCGCATGAAGAGCCACGCGATCAGCTCGGTGTTGGCGCCGCCGCGCAGCGCGGTGGTGCGGCGTGCGCGCGGTGCAGGCAGGTCGGTCGCGTCGAGCTTCGTCATCAGTGCCCCCCTCCGAACACGTTGCCGAGGTGACGAGGCAGGAAGCCGGCCATGAGCACCACGGTCAGGCCGATCACCACCCAGAACATCACGCGCTGGTAGCGGGGCCCCTTGGCGAGGAAGTCGACGAGGATGATCCGGATCCCGTTGAACGCGTGGAAGATCACCGCGGCCACGAGCCCGGCCTCCATCACGCCCATGATCGGCGTCTTGTAGGTGCCGATGACGTCGTTGTAGACCTCCGGGGACACCCGCACCATCGCGGTGTCGAGCACGTGCACGAGGAGGAAGAGGAACAGTCCGACGCCCGTGATGCGGTGCAGCACCCACGACCACATGCCCTCGGTGCCGCGGTACAGCGTGCTGCGCCCGGAGCGCGGCGCGGGGACGGGCGCCGGTGACGGCGGGGCTGCTGGGGCGCTGGCCACGATGCTCGTGCCTCCGGGGATGAGAACGGACGTTGCCTCCCCACTGTAATGACGATCTGACGCCATCGAGACGAAGGGAACCCTCACAACCGCCCGGACGTGCGGGCCCCGGAAGACCGGCGGACGTTCCGCGCGGAGCGGTCCAGGCGCGGTCGGAGCGCGCCAGATGGCTAGGGTGATCGCGAGTTCTTCCGCGTTCGGCGCCGCTGCGGCGTCCGCCCGCGGGCCCGCAGCGAGGGAGCGCAGGTGGAGTCGAGCACGCGGCACGAGGGCGACGTCGTGGAGTACGCCCCCTGGCACGTCATGAACGGCGACGCCGCACCCGCCGAGCGTGTGGCCAACGCCACGCGGGTGGCGGCGCTGCGCGAGCGCGGCCACGACGTCGCCGAGTCCGCGTTCGTGGCCCGCGGCGCGGTGGTCGACGCGCGCCGGTTCGCCCTCGGTGAGTGCTCCTACCTCGCCGCCCACATGCACGTGCGCGGCGAGGTCGAGATCGGCGCGGACTGCTCCCTCAACGTCGGCACCGAGGCGCGGGGCCTGGTCCGGATCGGCGACGGCGTGCGGATCGGCGCCCGCAGCGCGATCCTCGGCTTCGACTCGCGTGGTACGCGGCCGACCTGCTCGGCGCCCCGTGCTCCCGGAGCGCCACGCAGGCGGCGCCGAGCCGCTACGGTCCCGGACATGACCTCCGCCCCCGAGCTCGTCGCGATCGTCCCCGCCGGTGGGGCGGGCACCCGCCTGTGGCCGCTGTCGCGCCGCAGCCGCCCCAAGTTCCTCCTCGACCTGCTCGGCACGGGCCGCACGCTGCTGCAGGACACCGCCGACCGGCTCGCCCCGCTGACCGGTCCGGACGGCCTGCTCGTGGTGACCGGGACCGCGCACGCCGCCGCGGTGGCCGACCAGCTCCCGCAGCTCGCGGGCGACGGCGCCGCGAACCTCCTCACCGAACCCTCGCCGCGCGACTCGATGGCGGCGATCGGGCTCGCGGCCGCGGTGGTCGAGCACCGGCACGGGCCCACGGTGGTCGGCTCGTTCGCGGCCGACCACGTCGTGCCCGAGCCGGGCGGGTTCCACGACGCCGTGCGCACCGCGGTCGAGGCAGCGCGGGCGGGGTACGTCACCACCATCGGGATCGCGGCGACCGGCCCGTCCACGGCGTTCGGGTACGTCCGGCGCGGCGCGCCCCTGGAGGGCGTGCCGGGCGCGTACGCCGTCGCGAGCTTCGTGGAGAAGCCCGACGAGGACACCGCACGCGGCTACCTCGCGACCGGGGAGTACTCCTGGAACGCGGGCATGTTCGTGGTGCGCACCGACGTGCTGCTCGGGCACCTCGCCCGGCACCAGCCCACGCTCGAGGCGGGGCTGCGCGAGATCGCGGCCGCGTGGGACACGCCAGCGCGCGAGGAGGTGCTCGCGCGCGTCTGGCCGGGGCTGACGAAGATCGCCATCGACCACGCGATCGCCGAGCCGGTCGCGGCCGAGGGCGGCGTCGCCGTCGTGCCCGGGGCGTTCTCGTGGGACGACGTCGGGGACTGGGACGCGCTCGGCGGGCTGCTGCCCGCCGACGAGGCGGGCGCGCACACGCTCGCCGCCGCGACGTCCGCGGGCGACAACGGGGCGGCACGGCCCACGACGGCGGGCCCGCTCCTCGCGATCGACTCGCCCGACGCCGTGATCGCCTCCGACGGCGGCGCCGTGGCCGTCCTGGGCCTGCCCGGCGTCGTCGTCGTGCGCACCGGGGACGCCGTCCTCGTGGTGCACCGCGACCACGCGCAGCGGGTCAAGGCGGTGGTCGACGCCCTCGCGGCGGGCGGACGTCCCGACCTTCTCTGAGCGACGGCGGTAGCCTCGAGGTCGTGCCCGTCGACCTCTCCACCACCCTCTCGCGCCTGGACACCGTGGTCGAGGCCGCGCAGGACCGCCTGCGCGACGTCCGCCGCGACATCCACGCCAACCCCGAGACGGCGTGGACCGAGCACCGCACGAGCGAGACGGTCATGCGGGTGCTCACCGAGGCCGGGCTCAAGCCTCGTCGGCTCGGTGCGACGGGCGTGGTGTGCGACATTCCCGGCGGGCGCAACGCCGCCTCGCACCGTCGGATCGGGCTGCGCGCCGACCTGGACGCCCTGCCGATCCCCGAGGAGAGCGGGCTGCCGTACGCCTCGCGACGGCCGGGCATCTCGCACGCGTGCGGGCACGACGTGCACACCACCGCGGTGCTCGGCGCCGCGCTCGCGCTCGCCGACGTCGCGGGGCGCGGTGAGCTGCCGGCCGGGGTACGACTGATCTTCCAGGCGGCGGAGGAGGTCCAGCCCGGCGGCGCCGAGTTCGCGATCGAGGCCGGCGTGCTCGAGGGCGTCGAGCAGATCTACGCGCTGCACTGCGACCCGAAGATCGAGGTCGGCACCATCGGCTCGCGGATCGGCTCGATCACGAGCGCCTCCGACCCGGTCACGGTGACCCTGCGCTCGCACGGCGGGCACACCTCGCGCCCGCACATGACGGGCGACGTGGTGTACGCGCTCGGGCAGGTCATCGCGCAGGCCGCGGGCGTGCTCGGGCGACGGATGGACCCGCGCTCCGGCGTCAACCTCACCTGGGGCGCGGTGCACGCGGGCAACACCACCAACGCGATCCCCACTGTCGGCACGCTGATGGGCACGCTGCGCGTCCTCGACGTCACCGAGTGGGAGCGCGCCGGCGTCATCCTCGACGCGGCGATCGCGCAGATCGTCGCCCCCTACGGGGTCGAGGTCGACGTCCACCACGTCCGCGGGGTGCCGCCGACGGTCAACGACGAGTTCGCCGTGGCGCACCTCGAGGCGGCCGCGCGCGAGGTCGTCGGACCCGACGGGGTGCACCTGACCGAGCAGTCGCTCGGCGGGGAGGACTTCGGCTGGTACCTGCGCCAGGTGCCCGGGGCGATGGTGCGCCTCGGCGCGCGCACGCCGGGCGCCCCGATGACCGACCTGCACCGGGCCGACCTCGCGGTCGACGAGCGCGCCATCGGGATCGGCGCGCGGGTGCTGGCCCGTGCCGCGGTGCTCGCGGGCGACGCCGCCCCGCCGCGCCGCCGCCCCACCCCCTGACGCCGGCAGCAGGACCATCGCCCGACGGCGAGCCACTCTCCCGGGCGCCCGCGTCGGATCGCAACGGTTCGGTCACGATTCCCGCCTCGCGGCGGAAGCCGTGACACGCCCGACACATTGCCTGCATACCCTGGCCAGCAGACCACCCACGAGGTGGCGCACGCCTGCGTCCGGGGGGACCCGGGACGTCGACCCAAGAGGAGAACACGTGAATAAGTCGCTCGTCACGGTGGCCGGCGCCACCGCTCTCGCGCTCACCCTGGCCGCCTGCGGCTCCGCGCCCGACTCCGGCTCCGACGCCACCGGTGAGGCCACCGGCGGCGCCGAGGCCACCACCGCCGAGGCGATCGACGTCGTCGACGGCTTCAAGGCCTGCATGGTCTCGGACGCCGGCGGCTACGACGACCAGTCGTTCAACCAGTCCGGCAAGGAGGGCCTGGACCGGGCCGCGGCCGACTGGGGCATCGCGACGAACGCCGTGGAGTCGACGTCGGACGCCGACTACGGCCCCAACATCGACAGCCTCATCGACGACGGCTGCACGTACATCATCGGCGTCGGCTTCCTGCTGGCCCCGGCGATCGCCGAGGCGGCCCAGGCGAACCCGGACATCGAGTTCGGACTCATCGACTCCGCGCTGAGCAACCCCGACTTCTCCCCGCTCGTGCTGGACAACGTCAAGCCGCTGCTGTTCAACACGGCCGAGGCGGCGTTCCTCGCAGGCTACGCGGCCGCGGGCATGACCCAGTCGGGCACGGTCGGCACGTTCGGCGGCCTCCCGATCGACTCGGTCGAGATCTTCATGGACGGCTTCTCCGACGGCATCACGCAGTACAACGAGGACAACGGCGCGTCCGTGACCCTGCTCGGCTGGGACAAGGCGGCGCAGACCGGCTCGTTCACCGGTGACTTCGACAACCAGGCCAACGGCACCACGGTGACCCAGGGCTTCATCGACCAGGGCGCCGACATCGTCATGCCGGTGGCCGGCCCGGTCGGCCTCGGTGCGGCGACCGCGCTGCAGTCCGGCGGCGGCACGCTCATCTGGGTCGACTCCGACGGCTTCCTCTCCACCGACTTCGGCGACATCACCCTCACCTCGGTGATGAAGCAGATCGGGCAGGCGGTGCACGACTCCATCAAGGACGCCGCCGAGGGCAACTTCTCCAACGAGGCGTACGTCGGCACGCTCGAGAACGGCGGCGTGGGCCTGGCCCCGTGGCACGACTTCGAGAGCAAGGTCCCGGCCGAGCTGAGCGCGAAGATCGACGACTACAAGCAGCAGATCATCGACGGCACGTTCACGGTGGAGTCCGAGAACACCCCGTGATCTGACCGCCGCCGGGCACGACCGGCGCAGCCGAGGGCGGGGCGGGCCAGCGATGGCCCGCCCCGTCCTCGTCCCGTGGCACGATCGGTGCGGCGCACCGAGGCACCTCACTGAGCCACCTGACTGAGCCACCTGATCGAGGGAGACACGCCGATGCGGCTGGAGCTGCGGGGCATCACCAAGCGGTTCGGCACGTTCACGGCCAACGACGCGATCGACCTCGTGGTCGAGCCCGGCCAGATCCACGCGATCCTCGGGGAGAACGGCGCCGGCAAGAGCACGCTGATGAACGTCCTCTACGGGCTGTACACGCCGGAGGAGGGCGAGATCGTCGTCGACGGCGTGCCGCGCACCTTCGCCGGGCCGGGCGACGCGATGGCCGCCGGCATCGGCATGGTGCACCAGCACTTCATGCTCGTGCCCGTCTTCACGGTGGCCGAGAACGTGGTGCTCGGCCAGGAGCCGATGGCCCGCGGCCTCATCGACGCCGGCTCCGCGGCCACCGTAGTGCGCGAGACGGCCGAGTCGCTCGGCTTCCACATCGACCCGAACGCCCTGGTCGGCGACCTGCCGGTCGGCGTGCAGCAGCGCGTGGAGATCGTCAAGGCGCTCTCGCGCAAGGCCGAGCTCCTCATCCTCGACGAGCCGACCGCCGTGCTCACGCCGCAGGAGACCGACGAGCTCATCGAGATCATGCGCACGCTGGCGGCGAGCGGCACCTCGATCCTCTTCATCACGCACAAGCTCCGGGAGATCCGCGCCGTCGCGGACACCATCACGATCATCCGGCACGGCAGGGTCGTCGGCACGGCCGAGCCGACGACGCCCGAGACCGAGCTCGCCTCGCTCATGGTCGGCCGCTCGGTGAGCCTCGGGGTCGACCGCGCGCCCGCCCAGCCGGGGGAGGCCGGCCTCGCCGTGCGTGGCCTCGTGGTCCGTGACGCGCACGGCGTGCCCGTCGTGGACGACGTGTCCTTCGACGTCGCGCGCGGGGAGATCGTCGCCGTCGCCGGCGTGCAGGGCAACGGCCAGACCGAGCTCGTCGAGGCCATCCTCGGCGTGACCACCCCCGAGCACGGGTCGATCGAGCTCGCCGGCCGCCCCATCGACGGCCTCGGCGTGCGCGACCGGCTCGACGCGGGCCTCGCCTTCATCCCCGAGGACCGCTCCACCGACGGCGTGGTGGGGGAGTTCTCCATCGTCGAGAACCTCGTGCTCGACCGCGTCGGCGCGGCGCCGGTCTCGCGCGGCGGCGCGCTCGACGTCGCCTACCTGCGGCGCAACGCCGCCGAGCGGGTCGCGGAGTTCGACGTGCGCACCACGTCCATCGACCGCGAGGTCGGCACGCTCTCGGGCGGCAACCAGCAGAAGGTCGTGCTCGCGCGCGAGCTCTCCCGCGACCTCTCGGTGCTCGTCGCCTCCCAGCCCACGCGCGGCGTCGACGTCGGCTCGATCGAGTTCCTGCACCGCCGGATCGTCGCCGAGCGGGACAAGGGCGCCGCCGTCCTCATCGTCTCGACCGAGCTGGACGAGGTCCTCGCGCTCGGCGACCGGATCGCGGTGATGTGCGGGGGCCGGCTCGTCGGCATCGTCCCCGGCGGCGTGAGCCGCGACGTGCTGGGCCTCATGATGACCGGGATGCCGCCCGAGGAGGCGGCCAGGCAGGCCGCCGAGCACCACACCCTGCTCGGCGAGGCGGACCTCGCCGCGGAGCTCCAGGCGCCCGACGGCGAGCCCGCCGTCGTGCAGGACGGTGCGGTCGTTCAGGACGTCGCGGTCGCGCAGGACGCGAGCCACGAGAGCGAGGAGCAGCGATGACGACGGCACCCGAACCCGGCGGCCTCGGGCCCGAGCCCTCGACCGCGCCGGCACTGGTGGAGCCCGAGGGCCCCACGCGCAGCGAGTCGTTCGTGCACCAGGTGCTCTCCTCCTCCTGGCTGCTCACTCTCGGCGCGATCCTCCTGGCGGTGATCCTCGGCGCGATCCTCGTGATCGTCACCGACCCCGACGTGCAGGCCGCGGCGGTCTACTTCTTCGCCCGGCCCGGTGACCTGTTCGCCGCGGCCTGGGACGCGGCGTCGTCGGCGTACGTCGCGCTGTTCCAGGGGGCCGTGTACGACTGGACGGCCTCGGACCCCGCGCGCGCGATCCGACCGCTCACCGAGACCCTCACGATCGCGACGCCGCTGATCCTCGCGGGCCTCTCGGTGGGCCTGGCGTTCCGGTCCGGCCTGTTCAACATCGGTGGCCAGGGGCAGGTGATCCTCGGCGGCATCGTCGCCGCGTGGCTCGGCTTCCAGTTCCAGCTCCCCGCCGCGCTGCACGTCCTCCTGGCCGTGCTCGGCGCGGCGCTCGGCGGCGCCCTGTGGGCCGGGATCGCGGGCGTGCTCAAGGCGCGCACCGGTGCGCACGAGGTGATCGTCACGATCATGCTCAACAACATCGCCGGCTACCTCGTGCTCTGGATCGTCACGACCACCCTGTTCGCGAGCGGGACGCCCGGCGTGTCCAAGGCGGTGCACGACACCGCGCGGCTCCCGGCGCTGCTGCCCGCCCCGTTCCGGCTGCACTGGGGCTTCGTCCTCGCGATCGTGCTCGCCGTCGGGGTGTGGTGGCTCATGGAGCGCTCGACGCTCGGGTTCCGCCTGCGCGCGGTCGGCGCGAACGCGCGCGCGGCGCGGACCGCCGGCATCTCGGTCGCGCGGATGACGATCGTGGCGATGGCCATCGCGGGGGCGCTCGCGGGACTCGCGGGCGCGTCGCAGGTGCTCGGCACCGAGGGCATGCTCACGGCGTCGGTCGCGGGCTCGATCGGGTTCGACGCGATCACAGTGGCGCTGCTCGGGCGGTCCCGTCCGCTCGGCACCGTCCTGGCCGGCCTCCTGTTCGGCGCGCTGTCGGCCGGCGGCCGCCTCATGCAGACCCGGACCGGCACGCCGCTCGACCTCGTGCTCGTGCTGCAGTCCTTCATCGTGCTGTTCATCGCGGCGCCGCCGCTGGTGCGCACGATCCTCCGGCTGCCCGATCCGGAGAAGAAGCCCTCGAGGAAGCGCCCGGCGCGCGGCGACGCGCCGGCCGAGCAGGCAGGAGCGGTGGCATGACCGCGACACTCGACGCCCCCACGCCCGCCGCCGCGACGGCCGCGGCCGCCCTGCCCGCCCCGCCCCCCGCCTACCGCACGCCGATCGTGCTGGCGGTGCTCGCCGTCGTGACCGCGGTGATGGCGCTGGCGACACCCGCGGGCGCCACCAACGTGCGCATCTCCACGAACACCGACCTCTTCCAGATCCCCGTGTTCGCGGTGCCGGGACGCGCGACGGCGTGGCTGCTCACCGTGCTCGTGCTCGCCGCCGCGGCGTACGCGTTCGTGCTCGCGCGCGGGCGGCGGCGCATCCCGGTGTGGGTGATCGTGGTGGCGGGCGTGTGCGCGCTGCTGGCGCTGCTCGTCCTCATCAGCGCGGGCAAGACGCAGGTGGTCCCGGTGACGGGGCTGCTGGCCGGCACGCTCTTCCTCGCCACCCCGCTCGTGTTCGGCGCGCTGTCCGGCGTGGTGTGCGAGCGCGTCGGCATCGTGAACATCGCGATCGAGGGGCAGCTGCTGGCCGGTGCGTTCGCCGCCGCGGTGGTCGCCTCGATGGCGGGCTCGGCCTACGTCGGCCTGATCGCGGCGCCGCTCGCCGGCGTCGCGGTGGGGGCGCTGCTGGCGTTCTTCTCCATCCGCTACCAGGTCAACCAGATCATCGTGGGCGTGGTGCTCAACGTGCTCGTGGTGGGCCTGACGAGCTTCCTGTTCTCCACCGTGCTGCGGGAGAACCCGCAGCTCAACAGCCGCACCGCGCTGCCGACGCTGCCGATCCCGCTGCTGTCGGAGATCCCGCTCGTGGGTCCGGTGCTGTTCCGGCAGAACCTGCTCGTCTACCTCATGTACGCGATCGTGATCGCGCTGCAGATCCTCATCTTCCGCAGCCGCTGGGGCCTGCGCCTGCGCGCCGTCGGCGAGCACCCCAAGGCGGCCGACACGGTCGGCATCGACGTCAACCGCACCCGGTGGCGCAACACGCTCCTGGGCGGGGCGGTCGCGGGCCTGGGCGGCGCGTTCTTCACGGTCGCCTCGGGCCTGGCGTTCGGCAAGGAGATGACAGCGGGCCGCGGCTTCATCGCGCTGGCCGCGATGATCCTGGGCCGGTGGAGCCCCACGGGTGCGGTCGCGGCGGCCGTCGTGTTCGGCCTGTCGGACCAGCTGCGCATCCTCATGGCCACGCTCGCCGTGCCGGTGCCGTCGCAGTTCCTGCTCATGCTCCCGTACGTGGTGACGATCCTCGCCGTCGCGGGCTTCGCCGGGAAGGTGCGCGCCCCGGCCGCGGAGGGCATCCCGTATGTCAAGTGAGACGGCTGCCGGCCAGGGGCGGGCGTCCGACGTCGAGCCCGACTGGGCCGCGCTGCGCGCCGCCGCCACCGAGGCGATGACGTTCGCCTACGTCCCGTACTCCCGCTACCCGGTGGGCGCGGCCGCGCTCGTGGACGACGGTCGCGTCGTGACGGGGTGCAACGTCGAGAACGCGGGCTACGGCGTCACGCTGTGCGCCGAGTGCGGCCTCGTGAGCGACCTCGTGCGCGGCGGCGGCGGCCGGCTCGTCGCGTTCACGTGCGTGGACGCCGACGGCGACGTCATCGCCCCGTGCGGGCGCTGCCGCCAGCTCCTGTGGGAGCACGGCGGGCCGGCGCTGCTCGTGGAGACCGCGTGGGCCGGCGTCGTGCCGATGACGCAGGTGCTGCCCGGCGCGTTCGGCCCGCACGATCTGGACAAGGTGACCGGGGACCCCCGCGCTCAGGAGGAGTCATGACCGAGCAGTTCGACGCCGTCGACGTCATCCGCACCAAGCGTGACGGTGGGGAACTCACCGACGCGCAGATCGACTGGGTGATCGACGCCTACGTGCGCAGCGTCGTCGCCGAGGAGCAGATGGCCGCCCTGGCGATGGCCATCCTGCTGCGCGGCATGACCCGCCGCGAGATCGCCCGGTGGACCGCGGCGATGATCGCGAGCGGGGAGCGGATGGACTTCTCCGCGCTGCGCCACCCGACGTCGGACAAGCACTCCACCGGCGGCGTCGGCGACAAGATCACGCTCCCGCTCGCGCCGCTCGTGGCGGTGTTCGATGTCGCCGTGCCCCAGCTGTCCGGCCGCGGGCTCGGCCACACGGGCGGGACGCTCGACAAGCTCGAGTCGATCCCCGGCTGGCGCGCGGCGCTCAGCAACGCCGAGATGCTCGCGCAGCTCGACGACGTCGGCGCGGTGATCTGCCAGGCCGGCTCGGGCCTCGCGCCCGCGGACCGCCGCCTGTACGCGCTGCGTGACGTCACCGGCACGGTCGAGGCGATCCCGCTCATCGCGTCCTCGATCATGAGCAAGAAGATCGCCGAGGGCACGGCCTCGCTCGTGCTCGACGTCAAGGTCGGCTCGGGCGCGTTCATGAAGGACCTCGACGCGGCGCGGGAGCTCGCGCGCACCATGGTCGACCTGGGCACCGACGCCGGCGTCGACACGCGCGCGCTGCTCACCGACATGTCCACCCCGCTCGGCCTCACCGCGGGCAACGCCCTGGAGGTGCGCGAGAGCGTGGAGGTGCTCGCCGGCGGCGGCCCCGCCGACGTCGTGGACCTCACCCTCGCGCTCGCCCGCGAGATGCTCGACGCCGCCGGCCGCCCCGACGCCGACCCGGCGGCCGCGCTCGCCGACGGTCGCGCGATGGACGTGTGGCGGCGGATGATCGCCGCGCAGGGCGGCGACCCCGACGCCGAGCTCCCGACGGCGCGCGAGAGCGAGCTCGTCCTCGCCCCCGCCGACGGGGTGCTCGTGCGGCTGGACGCGCTCGCCGTCGGCGTGGCGGCGTGGCGCCTGGGCGCCGGGCGGGCCCGGCGCGAGGACGAGGTCCAGGCCGGCGCGGGCGTGGAGCTGCACGCCAAGCCGGGCGCGCTCGTGCGCGCGGGCGAGCCGCTGCTCACGCTGCACACCGACACCCCCGAGCGGTTCGCACGGGCCCGAGAGGCGCTCGCGGACGCGTTCACCATCGCGCCCGAGGGGTCACGTCCCGACCTGCCGGACTCGGTGGTGCTCGACCGGGTGGTCGCGTCCTGAGCCGCCACGTGGACCGACGCAGCTGGACGCTGAGCGGGCTGCTCGCCGGCCCGCTGCGCGGCGTCGCACCGGGGGAGCGCGGGCTGCCTGACCCGTCCGCGATCGCGGTGCCCGCGCGCGCGGCCGGGCTGCCGCGGGACAACGACCTCACCGGAGCTCAGCGCCGGCTGGCGACTGCGCCGCTGCTCGGCGCGCGGACCGGGGACCTGCGGTGGAACGGCGTGCACGTGCGCCAGAGCAGCGAGGTGACCTGCGGGGCGCTGTGCCTGCTGCTGCTCGCGGCGGCCGGCGACCCGGTGCTCGCCGCGTGGCTGACGTCGGGGCGCCGGATCGGGTCCACCCCGCCGCCCGAGCTCGCGCGCCTGAGCCGTGCGGAGCTCGAGGCCGACGGCGTGGCGGAGCGCGTCGCGGCAGCCGAGCGCGCGGTGCACACCCGCGCGCGCGTCGCGGGTGGGCTCGGTGGGCCGGCTGGGTCGGCTGGGTCGGCGCTGCCGTGGCCGCGAGCGCTGGGCACCCCGCCGTGGGGCGCCGCGCGCGTGGCGAGGTTCCGCGACGTGACCTACACCCACGCCGTCGCGCACGATCACGACGTCGCGGCCACCCGCACGCTGCTCGCCGCGGTGAAGGAGGCGACGCGGCAGGGGATCCCCGTCCCGCTGTACACGGGCGGGGACCTCGGCGGCTCCCTCGTGCGCTCCCCGGTGCGCACCGTCAGCGCCGCCGTGCCGCGGCACGTGGTGCTCGCGCTGCCGTGGCGCACGCCGCGGCCGGAGCTGCGGATCTACGAGCCGGGCGCGGGGCGGACCTACGGCGTGCACCCCGACCGACTGCTCGCGCGCGTCGCCCCCAGCGCCGCGCTGGGCGGCTGGTCGCACGTGGTCTGGGCCGTGCTCCCCGCCTCCGCCTACCCGCGCTGACGAGGAGAATGGCGCGCATGACGGGCCAGCCGGCGGGGTCGACGAGCGAGCACAGGATCTTCGGGATGCCGTTCGCGCGGATCTACCCGCTCTACGTCGCGAAGGTGGAGCGCAAGGGGCGCACGCGGGCCGAGGTGGACACCGTGATCGAGTGGCTGACCGGGTACGGCGAGGCCGGGCTGGCGCAGGTGCTGGCCGACGGCACGGACGTGCGGGGGTTCTTCGACCGCGCGCCTCGGATCAACCCGGACGCCGCGCTCGTCACGGGCGTCATCTGCGGCATGCGGGTGGAGGAGATCGAGGATCCGCTCATGCGCCGGGTGCGCCAGCTGGACAAGCTCGTCGACGAGATCGCGAAGGGCAGGCCGATGGCGAAGATCCTGCGCGGGTCCTCCGCCGCACTACCGTGAGCGGCATGACCGACGACGTCTTCGAGCCCGGCCCCGACCTCACCCCCGCGACGATCCGCGCGCTGCCGAAGGTCGTCCTGCACGACCACCTCGACGGCGGGCTGCGGCCCGCGACGCTCGTGGAGCTCGCCGAGGACGCCGGCCACACGCTGCCGGAGACCGACCCGGACGCGCTCGCCACGTGGTTCGTCACGGCCGCCGACTCCGGCTCCCTGGAGAGGTATCTCGAGACGTTCGCGCATACGACGGCGGTCATGCAGACCCCGGAGGCGCTGCGGCGCGTGGCGCGCGACGCCGTGATGGACCTCGCGGCCGACGGCGTGGTCTACGCCGAGCAGCGCTTCGCCCCCGAGCAGCACCTCGAGCAGGGCCTCACGCTGCAGCAGGTCGTCGACGCCGTGCAGCAGGGCTTCGACGACGGCGTCGCCGAGGCCGAGTCCAACGGCTGCACGATCACGGTGGGCACGCTGCTGTGCGCGATGCGCCAGGCGGACAACGCGCCGGCGATCGCCCGGCTCGCGCTGGAGAACCGCGACCGCGGCGTGGTCGGGTTCGACATCGCCGGCCCCGAGCTGGGCTTCCCGGCCGGCCGCCACCGCGAGGCGTTCGAGCTCCTGCGCGCCGAGAGCTTCCCGGTCACGGTGCACGCGGGCGAGGCGGACGGCGCCGAGTCGATCTGGGGCGCGCTGCAGGTGGGCGCGCTGCGCCTGGGCCACGGCATCCGGCTGCTGGAGGACGTCGAGCTGCCCGAGCACGAGCCGCTCAGCCACGCCCGTCCCGGGCGACTCGCGCAGTGGGTGCTGGACCGGCAGATCCCGCTCGAGGTCGCGCCGAGCTCGAACCTGCAGACCGGGGGCGCGGCCTCGATCGCCACCCACCCGATCACCACGCTGCGCGACCTCGGCTTCGCCGTCACGGTCAACACCGACAACCGGCTCGTCTCGGCCACCTCGATGTCGCGCGAGTTCAGCCTCCTGGTTGCCGAGGCGGACTGGACGCTGGACGACCTCGAGGCCGCGACGCTGGTGGCCGCCTGGAACGGCTTCGCGCACCGCGACGTCCTGATGCGGATCGTGGCCGAGCAGATCCTGCCCGGCTACGAGGCCGTCCGCGCGGGCTGAGTCGCTGCGCTGAGGCGCGGTTCGCCGTCGGGCACGGGCTCGACGGCGGCGCGCGCGTCCGCGACGCCACAGCGACTCTGCCTGACGTCAGAGCGACTCACACGGTCGGCGGGCGCCCTGCGGCCAGCATCGCCGCAGGTCAGAGCGCGACCGGCCGGCGTGGCCGCCCGGTGAGTCGCTCTCCCGGCACGGCCAGTCGCTCTCCCGTCACGGCGAGCGACGCTGTCGGGCACTCGGCCCGCGGTCGGTGCTAGGGCTAGAGCCCGACAGCGGCACGCACGTCCGCGCCGATCGCCGCCAGGCGCCGGGCGGCCAGCGACCGGGCGCTCGTCACGACGTCGCCGTGCGCGAGCGTCGGCGCGTCGCCGATCGGGACGTGCACGTCGAGGTAGGCCTTGAGCTTCGGCTCGGTGCCGCTGGGCCGCACGACGACGCGCACGCCGTCGCCCGTCTCCAGCCACACGCCGTCGGTGGGCGGGACGCGGTAGGCGCCCCCGGTCCTGCCGTCCGGATCGGGCACGTCGAGCCCGTCGGCGAGGTCGACGACGCGTGTGACGGCGCTGCCGCCGAGCGTGGCCGGGGGAGCGGTGCGCAGGCGCGTCATCGTCTCGGCGATGAGCGCGAGGTCCTCGACCCGCACGGTCACCGGCGCGCTCGCGAACAGGCCGTCGCGGCGGGCGAGCGCGTCGAGCACGCCGCGCAGGTCCGTCCCGTCCGCCTTCGCCTGCGCGAGGAGATTCACGACGGCGACGGCGGCCGAGACGCCGTCCTTGTCCCGCACCACGTCCGGGGCGACGCAGTAGCCCAGGGCCTCCTCGTAGCCGAACGCGAGGTCCGGGACCCGGGAGATCCACTTGAAGCCGGTGAGGGTCGCGCGGTGGCGCAGGCCGTGGGCGCGGGCGATGGCCTCGAGGTGGCGCGAGGAGACGATCGAGCAGGCCAGCACGGGGGAGTCCGCCGCTGGTGGCGGGGCATCCGGCAGAGCGGGGCCGGTGAGCGCGCCCGCGGCCGCCTCGCCCAGCAGCGCGCCGGTCTCGTCACCCGTGAGCCGGCGCCAGCCGCCCTCCGCGGCCGGGTCGGGGACGGCGACGGCGCACCGGTCCGCGTCGGGGTCGACGGCGATCACCACGTCGGCGTCCAGGTCCCGCGCGAGCGCGAACGCGAGATCCATCGCGCCCGCCTCCTCGGGGTTGGGGAACGCGACGGTGGGGAACGTGGGGTCGGGGTCGGCCTGCGCGCCGACCGTGTGCAGGTCGGTGACGCCCGCGGCGACGAGCGCGGAGGTGAGCGTGGGGCCGCCGACGCCGTGCATCGCCGTGGTCACGACGCGCAGCGACCCGACGCCCGGGTGGGCGGGGCGCGCGGTGAGCGCGTCGAGGTAGGCGCGGTGGACGTCGTCGCCCAGCACGGTCCAGCCGTTCTCGGCCCGCGGCACGTCCGCGATCTGCTTGATCGCCGCGATGTGCGCGGCGATCGCGGCGTCGTAGGGTGGCACGATCTGGGCGCCCTGGCCGGAGTCGGTGACGACCCGGCCGCCGAGGTACACCTTGTAGCCGTTGTCGGCGGCGGGGTTGTGCGAGGCGGTCACCATGACGCCCGCGTCGGCGTCGAGGTGGCGCACCGCGAACGCCAGCACGGGGGTGGGCCACTCCTGCCGCAGCAGCAGGGCCTCGCCGCCGGCCGCGGTGACCACCGCCGCGGTGTCCCGGGCGAAGACCCGGCTGTAGTGCCGGGCGTCGTAGCCGATGACCACGCGCGGGGGGCGCGTTGCGCCCGAGGTGGGCTCGCCGTCGGGCTCGTGCCCGCCGTCGTGCTCGCCGTCGGCGAGTGCTTCGAGCAGGTACGTGGTGAGCCCGGCCGCCGCGCGGATGACGACCGCGCGGTTCATCCGGTTCGACCCGCCGCCGATCGGGCCGCGCAGGCCGGCGGTGCCGAACTGCAGCGTGCCCGAGAAGCGGTCGGTGAGCTCCGCCGCGGCCGCCGGGTCGCCCTGCTCGGCGGCGTGGAAGAGCGCCGTGACCTCGGCGACGGTCGCTTCGTCGGGATCGTCGCGGACCCACGCGCGCACGCGCGAGACGACCCAGTCGGGGAGCGCGCCGTCGTCGACCGGTCCGAGACCCGAGGCCATCAGAGGGCTCGCACGATGTCGGCGAGCAGCGCGCTGATCCGCGGTCCGGCCGCGGCGCCGGCCTCGAGGACCTCGGCGTGCGAGAGCGGCACCGGGGAGATGCCGGCGGCCTGGTTCGTGACGAGCGAGATGCCGAGCACCTCCAGGCCGGCGTGCCGCGCGGCGATCGCCTCGAGCGTGGTGCTCATGCCGACGAGGTGGCCGCCGAGGATCCCGGCCATCCGCACCTCGGCGGGAGTCTCGTAGTGCGGCCCGCGGAACTGCACGTACACGCCCTCGGGCAGGTCGGGGTCGATCGTGCGGGCGAGCGTGCGCAGCCGTGAGGAGTACAGGTCGGTGAGGTCCACGAACGTCGCGCCCTCCAGGGGCGAAGCCGCGGTGAGGTTGAGGTGGTCGCTGATGAGGACCGGGGTCCCGGGCGCCCACTCGGGCACGAGGCCACCGCAGCCGTTCGTGAGCACCACGGTGCGGGCGCCGGCGGCGGCCGCCGTGCGCACGCCGTGCGCGACGCGCCGTACTCCGCGGTTCTCGTAGAAGTGCGTCCGGGAGCCGAGCACGAGGGCGTGGGTGTCACCGCCGCCGCTCGCGCCGCCATCGCCGCCGGTGATCCGGATCGAGCGGATGGTGGCGCCGTGGCCCTGGACCGCAGGGGCCGTGAAGCCCACGATCTGCGCCGCCGGGACCTCCGCGACGGTCTCGCCGAGCAGGTCGGCCGCGCCGCCCCAGCCGGAGCCGAGCACGAGGGCCACGTCGTGGCGGGCGACACCGGTCGCCTCGGCCAGCTGGGCGGCCGCGGCTCGCGCGACGGCGAAGGGGTCGGTGGTCGGATCGTCGAGGTCGAGCGCGTCGTCGGTCACGTCTGCACGGTAGTGCCCGGTGCGGAACCGGGTCGACCCGCGCGCGTGGTGGGCGCCGCCGGGTGCCACTCCCACGCCCCCGGGCGTCGCCTCGCGGCGGTTCGGGACAGAATGGGCCGCATGACGGCCCCGAGCAGCCCGAGCCCGACGTCCCCGACCTCCCCGGGGAACCCCAGCAGCGGTGAGCCCGTCCGCGGTGGCGCCGCGCCGACGCCCGAGGCCGTGGGGCCCGGCTCGCCGTCGGCGGGTGTGGCCGGCGCGTCCGCCACCCGGCACGGCAGCGACGTCGTGATCGTCGGCGGCGGCCCCGGCGGCTACGAGGCGGCGCTCGTCGCCCGCCAGCTGGGCGCGAGCGTGACCCTCGTCGAGCGCGCGGGACTCGGCGGCTCCGCGGTGCTCACCGACGTCGTGCCGTCCAAGACCCTCATCGCGACCGCCGAGTGGCGCGCCTTCGTGGAGAACGCCGAGGAGCTCGGCATCCACGTGGGCGAGCTGCGGCACGCGGCCCTCAACGTCGACCTCGGCGAGGTCAACACGCGCGTCCTGGCGCTCGCCCGCCAGCAGTCGCGGGACATCCGCGGCAAGCTCGAGCGCGACGGCATCCGGATCGTCGACGGCGTGGGTCACCTCGCGGACGCGAGCACCGTCGTCGCGACCACGCCCGACGGCGAGGAGCACCTCCCCGCGGACGTGATCCTCCTCGCGACGGGTGCGTCCCCGCGCGTGCTGCCGACAGCCGTGCCCGACGGCGAGCGCATCCTCACCTGGACCCAGGTCTACAACCTCGACGCCCTGCCCGAGCGGCTGATCGTCGTGGGGTCCGGCGTCACGGGTGCCGAGTTCGCCGGCGCGTTCGGCGCCCTCGGCTGCGAGGTCGTGCTGGTCTCCAGCCGCGACCAGGTCCTGCCCGGCTACGACTCCGACGCGGCCGCCCTCATCGAGGAGGTGTTCCGCCGCCGGAACATCACGATCGTCGCGCGGGCCCGCGCCGAGTCCGCCGTGCGGCAGGGCGACGAGGTGGTCGTGACGCTGTCGGACGGGCGCACCGTGACCGGCTCGCACTGCCTGCTCGCCGTCGGCGGCGTGCCCAACACGGCTGAGCTCGGCCTGGCGGAGGCGGGGGTGGCGACCTCGCACTCCGGGCACGTTCTCGTCGACCGCGTCTCTCGCACCACGGTGCGCGGGATCTACGCGGCAGGCGACGTCACGGGCGTGATGCCGCTCGCATCGGTCGCGGCCACCCAGGGCCGGATCGCGATGTGGCACGCGCTCGGTGACGCGGTCTCCCCGCTGGACGTGCGCAAGGTGCCCTCGACGATCTTCACCGAGCCCGAGATCGCCTCGGTCGGGATCAGCGAGGCCGAGGCCCCCGAACGGGACGCTCGGGTCGTGACGATCCCGCTGGCGCGCAACCCGCGGGCCAAGATGCTCGGCATCACCGAGGGGTTCGTGAAGCTCATCTGCCGCAACAACTCCGGCACCGTGCTGGGCGGGGTGATCGTCTCGCCGCGCGCGTCCGAGCTCATCCACTCGATCACCATCGCGATCGCGAACCGGCGCACGGTCGACCAGATCGCCAGCGCCATGACGATCTACCCGTCGCTCTCGGGCACGATCGCCGAGGCCGCCCGGCAGCTGCACTCCCCGGTGCCGGAGCCCGACGAGGAGTGAGGGGGAGCGAGCGGGCCGCCGAAGTAGGGTTCGCAGGGTGAGCGCCCCCACGCTGCCCGACCTCGCTGCCACGTCGCCCGCCGACCTCACGCGCGCCGTGTGCGACGTGCCGTCCGTGAGCGGGGACGAGCGGGCGCTCGCGGACGCCGTCGAGACCGCGCTGCGCGCCCTGGACCACCTCGAGGTGCTGCGTGACGGCGAAACCGTCGTGGCCCGCACCCACCTCGGCCGGCCCTCCCGGGTCGTCGTGGCCGGGCACCTGGACACCGTCCCGATCAAGGACAACCTCCCCACCTGGCTGGAGACGCGCGACGGCGCGGACGGCTCCGCGCAGGAGGTGCTGTGCGGTCGGGGCACGGTCGACATGAAGGGCGGAGTCGCCGTCGCGCTCCACCTCGCCGCGACCGTGACGGACCCGGTGGTCGACGTGACCTGGGTGTTCTACGACCACGAGGAGGTCGACGCGAGCCTCAACGGCCTCGGCCGGGTTGCGCGCACCCACCCCGACTGGCTCGCCGCGGACTTCGCGATCCTTGCCGAGCCCACCGCCGGCAACGTCGAGGGCGGCTGCAACGGCACGCTGCGCGTCGAGGTCACGACCACCGGCCGCACCGCGCACTCGGCGCGGGCCTGGCGCGGCCACAACGCGGTGCACGACCTGGCCCCGGTGCTCTCGGCGCTCGCGGCGCACGAGAGCGAGACCGTCACCGTGGACGGGCTGGACTACCGCGAGGGGCTCAACGCCGTGGGCATCTCCGGCGGCATCGCGACCAACATGATCCCCGACCGCGCAGGCGTCACCGTGAACTTCCGGTTCGCGCCCTCGCGCACGCCCGAGCAGGCCGAGCAGTACGTGCGCGACGTCCTCGCCGGGATCGACCACCTCACGATCACGGTGGTCGACTCGGCCGCCGGCGCCCGCCCCGGGCTGGACCACCCGGTCGCGCGCGCGTTCGTCGACGCGGCCGCCGCGACCGGCGCCGGGGTCGGCCCCAAGTACGGCTGGACCGACGTGGCGCGCTTCTCCGCGCTCGGCGTGCCCGCCGTGAACTTCGGCCCCGGCGACCCCAACCTCGCGCACGCCGACGACGAGCACTGCCCGACGGCGCAGATCGCCTCGGTCGCGACGGCACTGGGGGAGTGGTTGCGTGGCGTCGGGCCGGCCTCCCCCGACGGCGCTGCCGGTGCTGAGGGCGTTGACGGCACTGCCGCCGCCGAGACCGATCTGCCCGTGAACGAGACCGCCACGACCGAGGAGCGCACCGCATGAGCGACCGCACGACCGACCGCCCCACCTACCGCAAGGGCTCCGTCACGCTGCGGGGCCAGATGGTCCCGGCGAGCACGTCGGACGAGCGCCTCCTGTCGGGCCCGGACGGTGCGGACTGGCTGCACAAGGACCCGTGGCGCGTGCTGCGCATCCAGTCCGAGTTCGTCGAGGGCTTCGGTGCGCTGGCTGAGCTCGGCCCCGCGGTCAGCGTGTTCGGGTCCGCGCGCGTGCGGCCCGGCGACGCCGAGTACGCGCTCGGCGAGGAGGTGGCCCGGCTGCTCGCGCAGGCCGGCTACGCCGTCATCACCGGCGGCGGGCCGGGCCTCATGGAGGCCGCGAACAAGGGCGCGCACGAGGCGGGCGGCGTCTCGGTCGGCCTCGGCATCGAGCTGCCGTTCGAGCAGGGCATGAACCAGTGGGTCGACCTCGGGGTCAACTTCCGCTACTTCTTCGCCCGCAAGACGATGTTCGTGAAGTACGCCAGCGGGTTCATCGTGCTGCCGGGCGGCTTCGGCACGCTGGACGAGCTCTTCGAGGCCGTGACGCTCGTCCAGACCGGCAAGGTCAAGCGCTTCCCGATCGTGCTGGTCGGCTCGGAGTTCTGGGGCGGCCTCGTGGACTGGCTGCTCGACCAGCTGGGCGGGCGCGGCCTGATCGGACCGCGCGACGTCGACCTCCTGCACGTCACCGACGACCCGGCCGACGCCGTCGAGTTCGTCGCGGCCGCCGCGGCCGAGCTCGCGGCCCGCGAGCAGGAGGCCGAGCGCGCCGCCGCGGCCGAGGGGGCGGAGTGAGCGCGACCCTCGCGGCGGTGCTCTGGTGGGTGCCGCTGCTGCTCCTCGTGCTCGCCGTCGCGGTGGTCGCGCTGCGCGGCCGGCTGGAGGAGCTGGACGGCCTGGACACGCCCTACCCGGCGCTCCCGGCCGACGCCGATCCGCTCGCCTGGGCGGCGCCGACCCGCGGGACGCCCGACGGCGAGCGCCGCCCGGTCTTCCGGCGCACCTCGGTGCTGCGCGCCCCCGAGCCGGGCGCTAACGCGCCGGCCGACGCTCCCGCCGCGGCGGACGGGCGGCCTGACGCGGGCAGCGCCGACAGTGCGGACCTCACGGATCCCACCGGCACGACGCACTCGACGAGCAACACGGCGCGGGCGGAGCCCCCGCGCGAGGCGTGAGCGCGAGCGCGGAGCCGCCCGCCACCGTGCCCGACCTGCCAGGCCCGCGCGGCCTGGCGCGGCTGCGCACGTGGGGCGTGCGGGTGGTCGCGGTGTACCTGCTGACGCGGGTGTTCTCGGCGGTGCTGCTGCTGATCGCCGCCGCGCACCAGGGGCCCAACCCGTGGGCGCAGGAGCCCACCTACGTCCAGTTCACCGGGCTGTGGTGGGACGCCGGCTGGTACGAGCGCATCGCCGACGGCGGCTACCCCCTCCCGGTCCCGCTCGGCACCCAGAGCTCCTGGGCCTTCTTCCCGCTGTACCCGGTGCTCGTGCGCGCCCTCATGTGGGTCACGGGCGCGGGGTTCGCGGTCGTCGCGCCGACCCTGTCGCTCGTCGCAGGGACGGTCGCGGCGGCGTTGCTCGCTCGGGTGGTGCGGGAGCAGGGCGAGCGAGCCGGGGTGTCCCCGGCGGCCGCGCGCAGGCGTGGGCTCGCCGTCGTGCTCCTGCTGGGTCTGTTCCCCGCCGCGCCGGTGCTGCAGGCCGCGTACGCGGACGCCCTCGCGCTGGTGTGGGTGGTCCTCGCCCTGCTGCTGCTCGGGCGGCGGCGGTACCTGCTCGCGGTGCTGCCCGTGCTCGCGCTCGGTCTCACCCGGCCGGTGGCGCTGCCGTTCGTGCTCGTCGTGGCGTGGCACGCCCACCGTCGCCGGCGCTGCGACCCGCCGTCGCGCAGGGAGTGGCGCGCCCTGGTGACGCTCGGGCTCGCGAGCGTCGTCGCGGGACTTGCCTGGCCGGCCGTGACCGGGATCGCGGCGGGCCGCTGGGACGCCTACCTCGTGGTGCAGGAGGCGTGGCGGTCCGGCGACGCCGTGGCTCCCGTCGCCGCGTGGTTCTCGTTCGCGATCGGGTACCTCGGCGGGTGGGGCGTGCCGGCCGTGCTCCTCGCCGTCGCGGCGGGCGTCGCGGTGGTCGCGGTGCCGGCCGCGCGGCGGCTCGGCACCGACCTGCGGGCGTGGACCGCGGCCTACCTCGGCTGGCTGCTCGTGGCGGTGCAGCCGCACAGCTCCACGATCCGCCAGCTCGTGCTCGCCGTCGGGATCCCGGTGGTGCTCGTCGGCGACTCGCGGGTCCGGCTGGCCGCCCTCGCGACGTTCTCGGCGGTGTGCCAGGTCGCGTGGGTGATGGTGCTCTGGCGTCTGGGGCTGGCCTACGGGTGGCCGCCGTGACCGGCCACTGACGGGCCGTCGACCGGCATCCCGACCGGCATCGTTGCTCACGTGTGGATTACACTGGAGCGGGCTCGCCGGGCGGTCGGGACTACTTCGACCGGCCACGTGCGGGCTGCGAACAAGCCCTGGTCGGAGATCGACCCGGGCCACGACGACGGAGGGATCGACCGCGATGGCCGCGATGAAGCCGAGGACCGGGGACGGACCGCTCGAGGTCACCAAGGAGGGTCGCGGTCTCGTCATGCGCGTCCCGCTCGAGGGCGGTGGCCGGCTCGTGGTCGAGTTGAACGCGGCCGAGGCCGCAGCCCTGCGCGACGCTCTGGCCGGCGTCGTCGGCTGACACCCTGACCTGAGGACGGCGCCCCACGGTCTCGTGGGGCGCCGTCCTCGTCCCGGCGATCCGACCGTCAGCGGCGGACCGCGAGCAGCACGCCCGTGCCGGAGGGCACCAGCGCCGTGAGCCAGCCCTCGTCCTCCGCCAGCGTGCGCACCACCTCGCGCATCGCGACCGTCTCGGGGTCGCGCCGAGCCGGGTCCGCGACGCGGTCGAACCACAGCGCGTGCGGGATCGCGAGGGTGCCGCCGCTGCGCAGCAGGCGCGTCGCCTGCACGAGCAGGTCGGAGAGCTCGGCCACCTCGCCGTCGAGCACCACGAGATCGTAGGAGCCGTTCGCCAGCCGCGGCAGCACCTCGAGCGCGCGACCCGCGATCGTGCGGGTGCGCGACGCCGGAACGCCCGCCTGCGTGAACGCCGCCCGGGCGGAGCGCTGGTACTCGACGTCGACGTCGATCGTGGTCAGCACGCCGTCGGACGGCATGCCGGCCAGCAGCCAGACCCCGCTGACGCCCGCGCCGGTCCCGATCTCCACGACGTGCCTGGCCGACGACGCCGCGGCGACCGCGCGGAGCAGGGCGCCGACGCCGACCGACACGGCCGGTACGCCCAGCTCGGCCGCGCGTTCACGGGCGGCCGCGGCGGCGGGTGGCTCGGCGACGACCTCCTCGGCGTACGTCCAGCTCTGCGCCTTGTCCGCGGCTCCCGCCATCGTGCGTCTCCTCGCTCGTCCTGCGGCCCATGCTAGGTGGCGGCCCCGTCCGCCGTAGACTGGACGCTCCGTAGCACGTGAGGTGACCTGGTGCCCGAGATCGAAGCGCCGGCAGCCGACTGGCAGCCACCCGCCTGGGACGAGCTCGTGCGCGAGTACTCGCCTCAGGTCTACCGGCTTGCCTACCGGCTGACCGGGCAGCGTGCCGACGCCGAGGACCTCACGCAGGAGGTCTTCATCCGGGTGTTCCGCTCGCTGGACTCCTACCAGCCGGGCACGTTCTCGGGCTGGCTGCACCGCATCACCACCAACCTCTTCCTCGACCAGGTGCGCCGCAAGCAGCGTCAGCGCACCTCCGCCCTCGGTGAGTACGACTCCGACGCGCCCCGCGCGGCGCGTGGCGACGAGCCCGAGCGACACTTCGAGATGACCAACCTCGACGTCGACATCCAGACCGCGCTGGCCGCGCTCGCCCCCGAGTACCGCGCCGCCGTCGTGCTGCGCGACATCGAGGACCTCACCTACGAGGAGATCGCCGAGGTCCTCGGCATCTCGCTCGGCACGGTGCGCTCGCGCATCCACCGCGGCCGCGCGAAGCTGCGCACCGCGCTCGCGCACCGCTCGCCGTCGGCACCCAGCACGCCCGCCGCACCGCTGCTCGGCGGCCTGGCCCCCCGGCCGGCGCCGTGATCGGCCCCTTCGGTCACCTCGGCCCGCTCGCGAGCGGGCTGGTCGACGACACCCTCGCGCCCGAGGAGCGCCGGCGCGCGCTCGAGCACCTCGAGCACTGCGCGGACTGCGACCGCCTCGTGGCGGAGCAGCGCCGCCAGCGCCGGCTCACCGCCACGCTCGGTCAGGTGAGCGTGCCGACGGGCCTGGCGGACCGCCTCCTCGCGCTGGGTGCCGCGGAGGGCGCGGGCGCGGCGGGGGGCGCGAGCGTCGCGCCGTGGTCCCAGACCCCCGACGTGCGCCGCCGCTCGGCGGGCCGGTTCGTCCTCGTGTCGGCCGCCTCCGTGGTCGGGCTCGGGGTCGTGGCCTCCGGCGTGCTGTACGGCATCGGCGCACCTCGCGTGCATACCCCCGAGGCAATCGCCCAGGCGGCGGTCAGTGTGGACGCGACCTCCGCCGTCGCGCTCTCGGGCGCCACGGACAGCTCCGCAGACCCGGGCGCCGCGTGGCCCGCGGGGTTCAGCGCGCCCGCGAACCTCTCCGCGTCCGCCCTCACCGTGACGGGCACGACGGCGAGCGACACCGACGCCGGCGACATCGTGCAGGTCGAGCTCGACGTCGACGGCGAGACCGTCACCCTCCTCGAGAGTCACGGCATGCTCGACGTGGACGCCGGATCCGTCTCGCGATCGGTCCGGGTGGGCGACGTCGAGGCGCACCGGGTCGGGCAGTGGTGGGTCGCGCAGGCCGGCACCGACGTCGTCGCCGTGCGCGGCTCGGACGACGCGTGCCTCACGGTGCTGCGGTCCTTCTCGACGTCGACACCCACCTTCCCGGCCGCCGTCCTGGACCGCATGGGTGCGGGCTGGCGGGTGGTGACGGGTGACTGACACGCGACCCGAGACGCCCGAGCGCGTCCCGGCGAAGTCCGGCGCGCCCTCCGAGGCCGGTGACGCGGTCGAGCCGGGCGTTGTGGAGCCGGGTGCGGCGTGGCCGTGGCCCGAGCCCGACGGCGAGCCGCACCCCCACGACGACCAGCCCCCGCCCGACGGCGAGCACGCCGACACGGTCGCGCTCGCCCCGGTCGCCGATACTCCACGCCGACGACGGGTGCGCACCCGCCGGGTCGCGCCGCGCCGCGTCGCCGGGTCGACCGACGTGCGACGTCGCAGTGTCGGCGTGCCGGCCGTCGCCGCCGTCGCGGTGCTCGCCCTGCTCGTCGGGACGCTGACCGGCCTGCTGCTCGCGCCACGCTTCGGGATCGAGACGGCCGCGCCCGGGGAGGGCTCGCCGTCGGGCGCCCCGGTGGTGGTGACGCCCGCGCCGTCGACGCTGCCGACGGCGACCGCAGGCGGTGCGACCCGGTCCGCGGGCGCGGTCGACATCGTGGCGATCGCGGCCGAGGCGCTGCCCAGCACCGTCGCGATCGACGTCACGCTGCCGGACGGGACCGGGTCCTCGGGTTCGGGCATGGTGCTGCGCGCCGACGGCTACGTGCTGACGAACGCACACGTGGTGTCGCTCGCGAGCACCGCGGGCTCGACCCTGACCGTGATCTTCTCCGACGGGAGCCAGTCGGGGGCGCAGATCGTCGGGCAGACGGTCGACTACGACCTCGCGGTGCTCCGCGTGGAGCGGACCGACCTCGTGCCGCTCTCGCTGGGCGACTCGGACGCGCTCGTCGTGGGCCAGCCGGTCGTCGCGGTGGGTGCACCGCTGGGGCTGCAGGGCACCGTGACCTCGGGCATCGTGAGCGCGCTGAACCGGCCCGTCACAGCCGGCGACACCGGGCAGGTCTCGTTCATCAACGCGATCCAGACCGATGCGGCGATCAACCCGGGCAACTCCGGCGGTCCGCTGCTGGACGCGACCGGTGCCGTGATCGGCATCAACTCCGCGATCGCGCAGGCGTCCGGGCAGGCTGCGACCGGCAGCATCGGGCTCGGCTTCGCGATCCCCGCGAACCAGGCGCGGCGCACGGCCGAGGAGCTCATCGCTTTCGGCTACGCGACCTACCCGGTGGTCGGCGTGCTGCTGGACAGCGGCTACACGGGCGAGGGCGTCCGCGTGGCCACCACCGAGTCCAACGGCACGCCGCCCCTGACGCCGGGTGGCCCGGCCGAGACGGCCGGGGTGCAGCCCGGCGACGTCATCCTCGCGATCGACGGCCAGCCGGTGACGCTGCCGGAGGAGCTCATCGTGGCGATCCGCGCGCACGCACCCGGCGACGTCGTGACGCTGACCGTCCGCGAGGGCGGGACGGAGCGCGAGGTCGCGGTGACGCTCGGCTCGGAGCGATCGGAGTGAGCGGGGCGGGGGCGTGACCGGCTCGATCAACGGCTACGAGCTCGTCCTCCTCACCGTGATCGCCCTGCTGGTCATCGGTCCGGAGCGGCTGCCCTCCTACGCCGCCCAGCTCGGGCGCCTCGTGCGCGAGCTGCGCGCCCTTGCCAAGGGCGCGGGGGAGAAGGTCCGCGCGGAGATGGGCGACGAGCTCGACGAGCTGCGCACTCTCGACCCGCGCCAGTACGACCCGCGGCGGATCATCCGCGAGGCGCTCGCGGACGACCCGCCGGCCAAGCCGGTGTCCGCGGGCGGGCCGGGTGGGGTCAGCCCCGTCCCGCGGCCGGGTGCGCCGGCGCCGTTCGACGACGAGGCGACCTGACGCGTGCCGGGATCCGGCACGCGGGGGTTTTCGTGGGTTGTCCCCAGGTGGCTCTGATGTCTCCCCGAGAGTCGCTTTGTGGATATGTTCGTGCAGGTCAGGGCTTGTAGGTCGCACATTCGTATCTTAGACTCGGGGCATGGCCGCACCCGTCCTGATCGACCCCGCGCACAACGCGCAGGCCGACCTGGACGCTGCCCTGACCGCCCTCGAAAGCATCGTCGAGCACGAGACCCTGATCGGCTCCACGACCGAACTCACCCTCCACCTCGCCGAGCTCATCGAGACCTCCACCCGACGCCTGACCCGCCTGCAGCTCCACCTCGCCGCCGCCCTCGAGCACGCCACCACCGCACCCGAGGCCGGCCACGGCGTGCTCGTCGACCACAGCGGCACCCTGCCCCGCCCCACCCTCCTGCCCGACACCAGCAGCAGCAGCATCGGCGCCCGTGGCCGCGACGTTGCCGGAACCGGCGACCCGGCCGGCACAGGTGGGGCGGAAGACGTCGGCACGCGCGGCACCGGCACGGGAGAGGCGGTGGACGCGGGTTGCACCCCGACCGGCCGGTCGGGGCCGCGCACCCCGTACGCGCGGGCGCGGGACCTGCTGCGGATGCGGCTACGGATCAGCGGCGCCGAAGCCGGCCGCCGCATCCGCCTGGGCCACGCCCTGACCCCCCGCACCACTCTCAGCGGGGAGGTCGTTCCTGCCGAGCGCCCCGTCCTTGCGTCGGCGCTGCCGCACCTGGACCGGGAAGCCACCACCGGGGTCCTGCGCGCCCTCGAACGCGTCGCCGCCGTGCTGGAGCAGGGGGACGTCACCGAGCTCGAACAGGTCCTCACCACCCATGCCACCACGTTCGATCCCGACCAGCTGCGCCGGATCGCCACCCACGCCGTGGCCGTGGCCGATCCCGACGGGGCAGCGCCCAGCGAAAGCCTCAAGCACATCCAGCAGGGCGTCCAGGACCCACCCGCAAAGGCCTGACCACCATCCGCCTCGTCGTCGACGCCGTCCAGCTCGAGATCCTCCAGACCGTCTTCGACACCGGCACCAACCCCCACACCACCACCCCCACCAGAACGTGCGACCCGAGCAGAACGGGCGACCCGAGCAGCACCGGCGTCGAGGCAGCCGGCCCGGACTCGACTACCCGCGACGCCTCACCCGACACCGCCTCGACCAGCGCGGGCGCGAACGCGGCTGGCGTCGGGGCGACGGGCGTGGGTACGAACGCGGCTGGCGTCGGGGCAGCCGTCAGCGGCCGCGTCGATGGTGACGGAGTCGCACCGGGCGCCGACGGCGCAGACCGTCTGAACCTGGACGCGGCAGATGCTGTGCCGCCAGTGGTGCTCGCGCCGCCGGAGCGGCGCACCCGCCCCCAGATCATGCTCGACACCCTCATCGCCGCCACGATGTGCATCCTGCGCACCGGTGTCCTGCCCACCACCGGTGGAGCACCCACCCAGTTCATCGTCACCCTCGACGGCGCTGACCTGCTCGCGGCCCTGCGCCACCAGACCCCGACCCCCGCTGAAACGGCGAACGCCCGGAACGCGCAGGGCACCCGGCACGCTCCGAACGCTCGGGACAGGGCGCCGTCGGCCACACCTGACACCCCAGAGCCGGATGAACCGTTCGACCCGCGCAGCCGACCCGGTCCCACCCGCATCCGGTCTCGTCAGATCCGGCCGTCCGCCGAATGCGGACACGAACGCGCCCGCGGACACCGACGCGCCCGTGTTCAGTGAGCGGGATCTGGACGGTGTCGCGTGGCTGATCCACGAGGGGCCCGTGTCGCTACGTTCTGTGCGGCGCCTGGCGTGCGACGCCGACCTCGTCCCCGTCGTTCTCGGGACCGGTTCGCGTGTCCTCGACCTCGGCCGCAGCCACCGCCTCGTTCCCGCCTGGATGCGCACCGCTCTGACCGCTCGCGACGGCGGCTGCCTCTTCCCCGGCTGCCACATCCCCGCCACCTGGTGCGACGCCCACCACATCATCCCCTGGTACCAGGGCGGCGCCACCAGCACCGACAACGCCGCCCTCCTGTGCGGCTACCACCACCACCTCATCCACACCGGCGACTGGACCATCACCACCCCACGACCCGGCGCCACACCCACCATCACCCCCGGCCCGGAACTCACCCCGACCTACCACCGCTCCTGGGCGCCTCCTAGCCACTCCAACCGCTACCACCGCTGCTGAACCGCGCCGATGGCGGGCAGGGCCGCGGCGCTCGGCTGGACGAACACGAAAAGGCCGCCGCGCGAGGGGACGATGACCGGCGGCGAGCACGGCCGTCGCTCACCTGGTCGACCGCGGACGGGACGGTGCGGGCGCTCCGGCGGGCACGCCGTCGGGCTCCGGGTCGGGCGTCGGGTCGACGGCGCGCGCGTCCCGATCCGGCGGGATGGGGCGGGCGTTCTCAGACGACGCTGAGGCCGAGGCGACGCCCGGCGAGGCCGCGCGGCGTCGCGGCCAGCGAACGGGCGAGCTCGCGCAGCGCGGCCGCACCTTCGCCGTCGTCCGCGGGATCCTCGGCCCCGGCGGCCGGGTGGCCCGTATCGCCGCCCTCGCGGACCGAGACGTCGAGGGGGATCTGGGCGAGCAGCGGTACCCGATAGCCGAGCGTCGTGGTGAGCGTGCCGGCGACGGCGGCCCCACCGCCTGAGCCGAAGAGCTCCAGCCGTGAGCCGTCGGGCTGGGTGAGCCAGGACATGTTCTCGACGACGCCGATGACGCGCTGGCGCGTCTGCTGCGCCATCGCGCCGGCGCGCGCGGCGACGTCGGAGGCGGCCTGCTGCGGCGTGGTCACGACGAGGAGGTCCGCACCGGGGACGAGCTGCGCGACCGAGATGGCGATGTCGCCGGTCCCGGGGGGCAGGTCGAGCAGGAGCACGTCGAGGTCGCCCCAGAAGACGTCCGCGAGGAACTGCTGCAGCGCGCGGTGCAGCATCGGCCCGCGCCAGACGATGGGCTGTCCCGGGGGCGCGAACATGCCGATCGAGATGACCTTCACCCCGTGCGAGACGGGCGGCAGGATCATGTCCTCGACCTTGGTCGGGGTGTGCGTGACGCCCAGCATGAGAGGCAGGGAGAAGCCGTAGATGTCGGCGTCGAGCACGCCGACGCGCAGCCCCTCGCGCGCCATCGCGACGGCGAGGTTCGCCGTCACCGTCGACTTGCCGACGCCGCCCTTGCCCGAGGACACGGCGATCACGCGGGTGAGGGAGTCCGGCTGCGCGAACGGGATGACGGGCTCGGCGTCGGTGCCGCGCAGCGTGGTGCGCAGCGCCTTGCGCTCCTCGTCCGTCATGACGGTGAGGGTCACGGCGACGGTGCGCACGCCGTCGAGCGCCTCGACGGCGTCGGTGACGTTCGCGGTAATGGTGTCGCGGAGCGGACAACCCGCGGTGGTGAGGGCGACGGTGACGCGGACGTCGCCGTCGTCGACGGCGATGTCCTTGACCATGTCCAGCTCGGTGATCGGACGGCGGATCTCGGGGTCCAGGACGCCGTCGAGGGCGGACCGGACGGACTCGACGAGGACGCTCACTGCTCGAGTCTAGGCAGACGCCCGGACGGGGAGCCGGGACGTGCGGCTCCCTGTCTGCGCCTCGCGGGCATGCTGCTTAGGATCGGGGAAACGCCGACGACTGCGACGAGGGAGTCCCATGACCGACAACGGCATCAACGGCGAGGCCCGCGAGGACAGCGAGGCCAAAGTCCTGGCGAACGTGCCGGACGGCCTCTTCATCGGCGGGCAGTGGCGCGCAGCCGAGAACGGCGCGACGCTCCAGGTGCGAGACCCGGCCACCGGCGAGGTCGTCAAGGAGATCGCGGACGCCTCGGTCGCCGACGGCGGCGCCGCCCTCGACGCCGCGTGCGCCGCCGCGGCGGACTGGGCCGCCACCCCGGCCCGCGAGCGCGGGGAGCTGCTGCGCCGCGTGTTCGACCTCCTCACCGCGCGGGCCGACGACTTCGCGCTGCTCATGACGATCGAGATGGGCAAGCCGCTGGCCGAGGCCCGCGGCGAGGTGACCTACGGCGCCGAGTTCCTGCGCTGGTTCAGCGAGGAGGCGCCGCGCATCGCGGGCCGGTACGGCGCCAACCCCGAGGGCACCGGTCGCGTGGTCGTCACGCAGCACCCAGTCGGCCCGTGCTACCTCATCACGCCGTGGAACTTCCCGCTCGCGATGGCCACGCGCAAGATCGCCCCGGCGCTCGCGGCCGGCTGCACCGTCGTGGTCAAGCCTGCCGAACTCACGCCGCTCACCACGCTCGCGTTCGTCGCGCTGCTCGAGGAGGCCGGGCTCCCGGTCGGCGTCGTCAACGTGCTCACGACCTCGACGTCGGGTGCGGTCTCCGAGCCGATCATCCGCGACCCGCGGCTGCGCAAGCTCTCGTTCACGGGCTCGACCCCCGTCGGGCAGGCGCTGCTGCGCCAGGCCGCCGACGGCGTGCTGCGCACCTCCATGGAGCTCGGCGGCAACGCGCCGTTCGTGGTGTTCGACGACGCGGACCTGGACAAGGCGGTCGCGGGCGCGATGGCGGCCAAGTTCCGCAACATTGGGCAGGCGTGCACCGCCGCCAACCGGTTCCTCGTGCACCGCAGCGTGGTGGCCGAGTTCACCGCGCGGGTGACGGCGAAGGTGCGGGAGCTCAGGGTGGGCCGCGGCACGCAGGACGGCGTCGCGATCGGTCCGCTCATCGACGACCGCGCGGTCGCCAAGGCCACGCAGCTCGTCGAGGACGCCGTCTCGCGCGGCGCGACGCTGCACACGGGCGGCAGCGCGATCGAGGGGCCGGGCACGTTCTTCGCCCCGACGGTCGTCGGGGACGTCCGCCCGGGCAGCGAGATCCTGCGCGAGGAGATCTTCGGACCGGTGCTCGCCGTCGTGCCGTTCGACACCGAGGACGAGGCGGTGCGGCTCGCGAACGACACCGAGTACGGCCTCGTCTCCTACGTCTACACCGAGCGTCTGGAGCGCGGTCAGCGCATGATCGAGCGGCTCGAGACCGGGATGATGGGACTCAACGTGGGAGTCGTGTCGAACGCGGCCGCGCCCTTCGGCGGTTGGAAGTTCTCCGGACTCGGGCGCGAGGGCGGTGCCGAGGGCATCCACGAGTACCTGCAGACCAAGTACACGCTCACCGCGAACCCGTTCGCGTAGGCGAGGTCGGCCCGGACGAGGCCGTTCAGGCGATCCGGCTCAGTGCGCGTCGCTCATCGGGCGGACGCGCGCGCGGTCGCGCGCGAACCCGTGGTCGATGCCCCACAGGATCGCCTGGCTCCGTGTGGTCACGCCCATCGTGCGGTAGGCCGTGCGGATGTAGGACTTCACCGAGTTGATCGACAGGTACGTCCGGGCCGCGATCTCGTTGTTCGACAGGCCCTCGGTGACAAGCACGACGATCTCCGCCTCACGGGCCGTGAGGCCCTCGCGGCGTCCGGGCCAGTCCCCGGTGTGCGGCTCCGCCGCCGGGTCGCCGCTGGGCTCGAGCATCGGCAAGCCCGCGTGCACGCGCTCGAGGGCCTCGACGAGCTCGAGGGCGTCGAGGTTCTTGGCGAGCGTCGCGTCGAAGCCGCGGGCGCGCGCCTTGGCGACGAGCGCCGGGTCCGTGCCCCACGTGTAGAGCACCGTACGGCGGACCTTGGGGTCGTGCGTGACGTCCTCGACGCCGTTGCCGGTCACGGGCTCCTCGAGGTTGGGCATGGAGAACGTGTCGTACAGCGCGATGTCGACGTCCTGCGAGACGCCGACGTTCGCGTCGAGCTCGGCGATGGTGACCCGGTCGGCGTACGGCTGCAGCATCGCCGCGACGCCCCGGACTACCAGCTCGAAGTCGTTGACGACTGCGACGGTGATCGGGCCGGGCGATGCTGCTGAGCTCATAGACCCACGGTACTTGGCCCGGGCGCCCCGATCGGCGCGATCACGCCGCACGGGTGCGTCACAGGAGGCCCAGCTCCTGGGCGCGGGTCACCGCGCGGGTGCGGTCGGAGACCTCGAGCTTCGCGAAGACGCGCAGCAGGTGCGACTTCACGGTCGCCTCACCGATGTGCAGCGCACGCCCGACCGCCGGGTTGGACCGGCCCTGCGCCACGAGCGCCAGCACCTCCAGCTCCCGTGGCGTGAGCCCGACGGCGAGCCCGCCCCGGTCCTCCGGCCCGCCTCGCCCGGGGGTGCCCTCACCCGCACTCGAGCGCGCGGTCCGCACCTGCGCCACGAGCGTCGCGGCGACTGACGGAGAGAGGGCGGCGCTGCCCGCGGCCACGGCCCGCAGCCCCGCGAGGATCTCCTCCGGCGGCGCGGCCTTGAGCAGGTAGCCGCTGGCGCCGGCCTCGATGGCGGCGAGAATCTGCTCGTCGGACTCGTACGTCGTGAGCACGAGCACCCGCGGCGGTGGGCCGGCCGAGGTGTCGGCGAGGATCCGGCGCGTGGCGGCCACGCCGTCGAGCACGGGCATGCGCAGGTCCATGAGCACGACGTCGGGGCGCGTCTGCGCCGCGAGGGTCACGGCGCTGGCGCCGTCGCCCGCCTCGCCCACGACGTCGATGCCCGGCTCGGTGCGCAGCAGCCCGACGATGCCCGACCGCACCACCGGGTGGTCGTCGACGACGAGCACCCGCAGCCCCGCCGTCACCGGACGGCCTCGGCGCGTGGTTCGACCGGTGGTGCAGCGACGCCGGGAGCCTCGGCCGGCGCCACGACGGCGTGCGGCAGCGACACCCGTACGCGCGTCCCCTCCCGCGGGCTCACCCCGTCGCCCGCGCCGATCTCGAGCGTTCCGCCGGCGAGCGCGAGCCGCTGCCGCATGCCGGGCAGGCCGCGGCCCTCGCCCGGCGCGCAGCTCGACGGCACGGCGCCGTCGGGACCCAGCCCCACGCCGTCGTCGGTCACGGTCAGCGCCGTCGCGGCCGGGGTGTCGGTGAGGCGCACGAGGACATGGCTCGCGCGCGCGTGCTTGCGGACATTCGCGAGCGACTCCTGGGCGCACCGCAGCAGCACGACCTCCTGCTCGCGGGACAGCGCGCGGTCCACGCGCTCGTCGGTCAGCGTCACGCGCACGCCCGTCTCGCGCTCGAAGCCCTCGGCCAGCCGCGCGAGCGACTCGGTCAGCGCGCCGCCGCGGGAGTACCCGGCGACGAGCGCGCGCGCCTCGCCGAGCGCTTCCGTGGCGAGCTCGGCGATGACGGCGAGGTTCTCGGCGCCGCGCGCGGCGTCCGGGGCCTCCCCGCCGGCCTCGCGCTGTGCGGCCTCGCGCTGCGCCCGCTGGGCCACCATGACCAGGCCGGTGAGGCTCTGCGCGATCGTGTCGTGGATCTCGCGGGCGACCCGCTCGCGCTCGGCGTCCTGACCCGCCTGGCGCTCCAGCGCCGCGACGGAGTCCTGCGTGGCGCGCAGCTCCGCGATGAGCGCGTCCCGCTCGGCGCCGTAGGTCGCCATCCGGGTGATCCACAGCCCGACCATGACGCTCATCGCGCACGACAGCAGCGCCGTGAGCAGGCCGTCCGTCCAGTCCCCGGTCCATCCTGTGCCCACGAACACGGCCAGCGCCATCGCGGCGTTCCAGCCCAGCGCGACCCGCACGGTCGGCGAGACCATCCAGATCACGGGGTAGGCGACCATCTGCACCATCGCCGCGATCGGGGCGCCCGCGCACGCGACGCCCACGCACACCACCACGATCGCGGCGTAGCCGTAGGCCAGCGCCGTGCCCTCGGCGCGGACTGCGCGCCGGCCGAGGAGCACGTGCGCGACGGCGAGCGCGGCGAGCGCGGTCACGGTCACCCAGGGCGTGGGCTCGGTGGTGGCGACGGCGAGCGCCGCGACCAGCACGGCCGCGGCCACCACGCCGGCGTCCCACCAGCGCGAGATGAGGAGCACGGGCCCATTGTGCGGCGCCACGGGCGCCGACGGCAGTGTCGTTCCCGACTCTGCCGCCGGCGCCGGGCGCCGCGAGCGGGGGATCATCGCCTCACGCGTCGCGTCGGTTCCACCGGAACGTCAGGCGCGAGGCGACGAATCCGACGATCAGCCACGCCGCGAGCACGAGCGCGCCCTGGCCGAGGTTCCACGAGTCGCCGAGCTCGAGGGAGGCGAAGTCGTCCGGCAGGAAGACCGAGCGCATCCCGCGGGCCAGCCACGCCAGCGGGAACAGGTTCGCGAGGTGCTGGACCGACTCGGGCAGCTGGAACGAGGCCACGTAGACGCCCGAGATGAACTGCAGCGCGAGGACCACGGGGATCACCACGGCGCCCGCGGAGCGCCCCGAGCGGGGCACGGACGAGAGCGCGACGCCGAGCAGCGCACTGCCGGTCAGCCCGAGCACGAACACCCACGCGAACGTGAGCCAGCTGCCGGCGTCGGTGGGCAGGCTCGCGCCGAACGCGAGCACGCCGACCGAGATCGTCAGCGCCGCCTGGAGCACACCGGTCACGAAGACCTGGCCGAGCTTGCCGAGGAAGTAGGTGACCGGGCTCATCGGGGTGCCGCCGAGCCGCTTGAGGCGGCCGTTGTACTTCTCCTGCGCGATGTCGATCGCGAGGTTCTGCACCCCGGACAGCAGCAGCCCGGCCGCGACCATGCCCGCGAGGTAGTACGTGGACATCGAGACCGTGTCGGTGCCGTTCGCGGGGTCGCCCGTGAGGCCGGCGGGGGAGAGGTCGCCGGAGAAGATCGAGGAGAACAGCGCGAGCATGAGCACCGGGAAGAGGAACGTGAAGAAGACGGTGTCGCCCTGGCGGAAGTAGCCGCGCACCTCGTAGCCGATGCGGCTCGGCGCCAGGCGGATCGCGGTGGCGAGGGAGCCGGGACGCCCGCCCGGGTGCGCGGTGCGTCCGCGCGAGGGTGCCGTGCCGGTGTTGGTGCTAGTCGTGGTGCCGGTGCTCGCGCTCATGCTGCCTGCTCCTTCGTGGCGGTGGTGTGCTCGCGGACGAGGTCGAGGTAGAGCTCCTCGAGCGTCGGCCGGCGGATCTCGAGGTCGCGCGGCTCGCCGAGCCGCGTCCGCAGCTCGGCGACGAGCGCCGCGGGAGTCTCGGTGCGCTGGGAGCGGTGCTCGCCGTCGTCCTCGCGCCAGCTGACGACGGGCACACGGGCGGCCTCGCCGCCGATCTCGTCGACGCGGCCAAGCGCCCGCATCTTCCCGCCGATGATGACGCCGACGCGGTCGGCCAGCACGGCCGCCTCGTCGAGGTAGTGGGTGGTGAGCAGGATGGTGGTGCCGTCGGAGGACAGCGACCGGATGAGGTCCCAGAACTCCCGGCGCGCCTCGGGGTCGAAGCCGGTGGTCGGCTCGTCGAGGAACAGCAGGCGCGGGCGGCCGATGATCCCGAGCGCGACGTCCACGCGGCGGCGCTGCCCGCCCGAGAGCGTGCGGATGCGCGTGCCCGCCTTGGCGGTGAGCCCGACGGCGGAGATCACCTCGTCGACGTCGCGTGCGTTCGGGTAGTAGCGCGCCTGCTGGGCGAGCTGCTCGCGCACGGTGTAGGAGCCGTAGACCTCACCCTCCGGCAGCTCCTGTAGCACCATGCCGAGGTCGGCGCGCCAGCCCCGGCCGGCCTGACCGGGGTCCTCGCCGAGGACCGAGACGGTGCCCGACGTGCGGCGGCGGAAGCCCTCGAGGATCTCCACGGTGGTGGACTTGCCCGCACCGTTCGGGCCGAGCAGGGCGAACGTCTCACCGGCGGCCACGGTGAAGTCGAGGCCGTCGACGGCGCGGAAGGCGCCGTAGTGCTTGTGCAGCCCGGCGACGACGACGGCGGGCGGTGTCGGGCTCGGGTGGCGTGGTGTGCTGGTCATGGGCCCAGCGTGCTCGCCCCGTGTCGGCGGGGGCAGCCACCGATCGGTGGAGACCGGTGGAGACCGGTGGAGACCGGTGGGGTGGGGTGGCTCAGGGCGCGGGGTCGGGCGCGGGTGCGTCGGCGGCGTCGGTCGCCGGCTCGACGGGCGCCACGACCGGCGCCGCCGTCGGGCGCGGCTTGCGCTTCTTCTTGCGCCGGGTGTCGGGCTCGCGCGGCGCCTCGGGCTCCGCCGGCTCCTCGCCGCGCAGCGCCGCCCGGATGTCTGCGCGCACCTCGGTGCGGATCTCCTCCCGCACCTCGGTGCGGATCTCCTCGCGCACCTCCTCCAGCAGGTCGCGCAGCTCGCCGCGCAGGTAGTCGCGGGTCGCGACGTCCTGCAGCGCGAGGCGCAGCGCGGCCATCTCGCGGGCGAGGAACTCGGTGTCGGCGAGGTTGCGCTCGGTGCGCTGGCGGTCCTGCTCGGCGGCCACGCGGTCGCGGTCGGTCTGGCGGTTCTGCGCGAGCAGGATCAGCGGTGCCGCGTAGGACGCCTGCAGCGAGAGCATGAGCGTGAGCGCGGTGAAGCCGTTGGAGGCGGAGTCGAACCGCATGAGCTCGGGACCGAGGGTGTTCCACAGGATCCACACGATGCAGAACATCGTGAGCCAGATGATGAAGCTCGGCGTGCCGAGGAAGCGCGCGATGCTCTCCGACACCCGGCCCATCGAGTCCCCGTCGGAGGACCGGAACGAGCGCAGGATCGAGCCGCGCCGGTCCAGCGGGGTGTCGAGGCGTTCGCGCTCACCGGCCACGGGTGACCCCCGGGGTCAGCGACGCGTCGGTCACCTCGTCGTCCGCGTCGCGCCAGTCGTCCGGCAGCAGGCGGTCGAGCACGTCGTCCGCCGACACGGCGCCGAGCAGGCGGCGCTCGCCGTCGAGCACGGGCAGTGCCGTCATGTTGTACGTCGCCATGAGGCGGGTCACCTTGCCGAGCGGATCGGTGGGCAGCACCCACTCGACGTCGGAGTCCAGCAGCGTCCCGACGGCGTCGTGCGGCGGTTCGCGCAGCATCGCTTGGAGGTGCACGACGCCGAGGAACCGCCCCGTGGGCGTCTCGAGCGGCGGCCGCGCGACGAAGACGAGCGTCGCGAGCGCGGGTGCGAGGTCCCGACGGCGCACGTGCGCGAGCGCGGAGGCGATCGTCGCCTCCGGGCCGAGGATGACGGGCTCGGTCGTCATGAGGCCACCCGCGGTGTGCTCGCCGTAGGCGAGCAGCCGGCGCACGTCGTCGGCCTCCTCGGGCTCCATGAGCTCCAGCAGCTCGCGCGCGGTGTCCTCGGGCAGCTCGCCCACGAGGTCGGCGGCGTCGTCGGGCTGCATGGCGTCGAGCACGCGCGCCGCGCGGTCGGACTCCAGCGCGGTGAGGATCTCCACCGAGTCCTCCTCGGAGAGCTCCTCGAGCACGTCCGCGAGGCGTTCGTCGTCGAGCTCGGAGGCGACCTCGACCCGGCGCGTGCCAGGGAGGTCGTGCAGCACCTCGGCTACGTCGGCGGCCTTGAGGCCGTCGAGCGTCGCGATGAGCGACGCCGCGCCCTGGTTCTCCTGCGTGCCCTGCAGGCCGAGCACCGAGTCGGCCTCGACGACGAGCGTCTCGCCCCGGCGGAACAGCCCGCGCGAGGCGGTGCGGCGCACGAACAGCTTCGTTGCGTCCCAGTCGCGACCGCGGCGCAGCTCGAAACCGATGTCTTCCAGGCGCGCCTGCCCGCCGCCGTCCTTCTCGGCGAGCGTGATGGTGCGGTCGAGCAGCTCCGCGACGACTTGGCGCTCGTTCCCGCGCTGCTCGAAGCGGCGCATGTTGAGCAGGCCGGTGGTGATGACCGCGCCGGGGTCCATCGACGTGACCCGGGAGAGCGGGACGAACACCCGGCGCCGGCCGGCGACCTCGACGACGAGCCCGACCGCCCGCAGCGCACCGTTGGTGCGCTCCACCACGACGACGTCATGGACCTTGCCCACCCGGTCGCGGTTGGGGTCGAAGACCGCCGTGCCCGCCAGGCGGGCCGCGAAGACGCGGGAGGGAGTGCTCACGGGGCCAGCCTAGGTGCCGGTGCGCGCCCGGCAGGCCCGTGCGTCACGCGGTCGACGGCGCCGGGGTGATCCCCGGTCGTCCCAGGTGCGGTGGAGCGGCTTCCGGCGCGCCATCGACCGACGAGGTCAGCGGCCGAGAATGTGCCGACGGCTTCGCTCGCGAGCCTCGTCGCCGGTGATCTCACCGCTCGCCTGCTGCGCCAGCAGCTCTCTCAGCACCGGGTCGGTGACCTCGTGGCCCGCGGCGCCCAGCGCGGCGTCCGCGAACGCCAGCCGGTCGGCAGCCTCGGCCTCGGTGTGCCGCGTCGTTCTCGTGTCCGTGGTGGCCATCGCAAGCCCCTCTCGTCGACCCTGCGATCCTACTCGGGCACTCCCGAACGGCCGGGATCGGCTGTGGATCCGCCGTGCGGCGGTGTTTCGGGGGACAATGGGCGCCATGACGATGAACGACTCCCGTGCCCTGCGCGTCCCGACCCCGCCGCAGGGTGTCGAGATCGCCTCGTTCGCCACCTACCTCGAGGCCCAGAAGGCGGTGGACGTGCTTGCCGACGGTGCGTTCACGGTCCAGGCCGTCACGATCGTCGGGTCCGACCTGCAGATGGTCGAGCGCGTGACCGGACGCCTCACGTACTCGCGCGTCGCGCTCGCCGGGGCCGCGTCCGGCCTCTGGTTCGGCCTCTTCGTGGGACTAATGTTCAGCCTCTTCGGCGGCAGCAACCTCCTCGGCACGATCCTCACCTGCGTCCTCATCGGCGGCGCGTTCGGGATGCTGCTCGGCGTGGTGTCGTACGCGTTCACCGGCGGGCGGCGGGACTTCGCGTCCTCGTCACAGGTGGTGGCCGGCCGGTACGCGGTGCTGTGCCTGCCCGACCTCGCCGGGGACGCCCGCAACCGGCTGCGCCAGGCAGGCATCTCGACGTCGGACGGCGCCCGGCCCGCCGTGGTCGCGCCGGTCGGGCCCACCGGTCCTGTCGGGGCGACCGCCTACCCGCCCGCCGCGCAGCGGCCGACGCAGGTGTCCCAGCCCGAGTTCGGGTCGATGGGCGCCCCGTCGGCGCCGACCGGTCCGGCCGCGCCGAGCGCGCCCGTCGTGCCGCCCGCGGCCGCGACCGAGCCGCCGCGCTACGGCCAGCGCATCGAGGACGCGGCGCCGACAGAGAGCTTGCCTCAGCAGGCGCCCGGGCAGACGCCGGAGCAGACCTCGGACCAGCCCGAGCCGCGCCCCGAGCGCTGACCTATCCGACCGGCCGGGCGACCCCGACCGGGAAGGTGTCCCAGACCGTCTCCCACGTCGTGCCGGGGAACAGCTGCCCGGCATACGCGGCGACGTCGTCCGGCGGGGGGTGCAGCACCCCGCTGGACCGGTCGATGACCACGACGTCCGGCACGGGGTTGGTGTTGCCGATCCAGTACACCTCGGCGCGCGGCGCGAGGTAGGCCATGAGGGTGATGTCCATGTCGACGGCTTCGCCGTCGGCCACCTGGTTTTCGGCCTCGCGCAGCGTGGCAGCGCGCGCGTTCGGCGCCCAGGTGTCGGACTGCGTCAGCGTCCACAGCGCGAACCGGGGCTGCAGCAGGAGCGTGAGCGCGAGCGTGCCGGCGCCGAGGGCCGGCACGAGCCAGCGCCGTCGGACGCCCCGGGAGCCGTCGCGCGTGAGCAGCCCCAGCGCGTCCACGAGCGCGAGGTAGAGGATCGGCGCGAGCACCGCGCCGTAGTGGAAGTGCATGCCCCAGTGGTAGGCGACGTCGGAGGACACCCGCCACGCCAGCGTCGGGAGCGCGACGAGCGCGAGCGGCGAGCGCACGCACACGACGCCGGTCACGAGGAGCGCCAGCAGCACCGTCCCGGCCTTGACGCCGAAGCCCGTGCCCAGGCGGGTGAGGGCCGCCCCGGGGTCGGACAGCGCGAGCGAGAGGATCGAGTCGTCGGCGTAGTCCCACACGCCGTCGGGGTTGAGCGCCGGCAGCACCCACTGCGTGATGACCACGAACGCGAGCACGCCGAACGCCGCCGTCGCGAGACCCGCCCGGCGCTCGCGCGAGGACGCCGCGCGGATCGCCACCACCACGCCCACCGCGGCGACCGTCAGCCCGAGGTCCTCCTTCACGAGGACGAGCGGGAGGGCCCAGGCGCACGCCGCGACGCCGCGCCGGTCGACGAGCATCGCCATGGCCATCGCGAGGAGCGGCATCGCCAGCGCGACCTCGTGGAACTGGGCGGCGTGCGCCTCGACCACGAAGTGGCTCAGGCCGCACGCGAGCCCGATCGCGACGCCCCACCACCCCACGTGCTTCACGGCGGCCCACGTGACGATCCCAGCGGTGAGGCCGAACAGCACCGCCTGTGCCGCGAGCAGGGTGAACCCCGAGGGGTGCAGCGCGTAGAACGGCGCGAGCACCACGAGCAGGGGGTGGAAGTGGTCGCCGAGGATCATGAAGTCCTCGCCCTTGATGGTGACCACGGGCGAGCGCAGCTCCGAGTAGGCGCGCAGCACCTGGGTGAAGATCCCCAGGTCCCAGCTCGGGACGCGGTACAGGGCCCACTGCCGTGCGGAGAACAGCCACAGCACGCCCGTCACGACGGCGCCCGCACCCGCCCCGGCGACCCACGCCCGACGGCGAGCCGACGTCGCCACGGCGGGCTCGCCGTCGGGCGTGGTCACCGCACGGGACGCCGCGCCCGGCGCCTCGCCGAGGCTCACGCGGGTGGGAGGAGACGCGCGAGCCAGGCCTCGACGTCGTCCGCCGTGCGCGGCAGCGCCGCCGAGAGGTTCTCCCAGCCGTCCGCCGTCACGAGGACGTCGTCCTCGATGCGCACGCCGATGCCGCGGTACTCCGGCGGCACGGCGAGGTCGTCGGCCTTGAAGTACAGGCCGGGCTCGATCGTGAAGACCATGCCCGGCTCGAGCACGGCGTCGAGGTACATCTCGGCGCGCGCCTGCGCGCAGTCGTGCACGTCGAGGCCGAGGTGGTGGCTCGTGCCGTGCGGCATCCACCGGCGGTGCTGCTGACCCGCGGGCGTGAGGGACTCCTCGGCGCTGACGGGCAGGAGGCCCCACTCCTCGAGCCGGTGCGCGAGCACCCGCATGGCCGCGGCGTGCACGTCGCGGAAGTGCGCGCCGGGGCGCACGACGGCGAACGCCGCGTCCGCCGCCTCGCGCACCGCCTCGTAGACCCGCCGCTGCACCTCGGTGAACGTGCCGTCCACCGGGATCGTGCGCGTGACGTCGGCCGTGTAGAGGGAGTCGACCTCGACGCCCGCGTCCAGCAGCAGCAGCTCGCCCTCGCGCAGCGCGCCCGTGTTGCGGATCCAGTGCAGGGTCGTGGCGTGGTCGCCGCCGGCCGCGATCGTGTCGTACCCGACGGCGTTGCCCTCCTCGCGCGCCTTCGCCGCGAAGATCCCCTCCACGACGCGCTCGCCGCGGTGGTGCCCGACGGCGCGCGGCAGCTCGGCCACGACCTTCTCGAAGCCCTCGACGGTGGCGGCCACGGCCGCGCGGAGCTCGTCGATCTCCCACTCGTCCTTGACGAGGCGGAGCTCGGAGACGGCGGTCGCGAGCTCGTCGTCGTGCTCGCGGTCCTCCTCGTAGCGCCCGTGCTCGGCGAGCACCACGTCGACGAGGCTCGCGACGGCGTCGTCCGCCCCACGCAGGACGCGCACCGTGATCTCGGGGTTGCCCGCGTCCTTGGCGAGCGCGTCGCGCAGGTCGTCGATGTGGGCCGCGCGCAGCCCGGTGAGCGCCTCGGCCTCGTCCAGCGTCCACCGCCGGCCGACCCAGAACTCCCCGTAGCGGGCGTCGCCGTAGAACTCCTCGCTGTCGCGGCCGGCCATCGGGCGGGTGTAGAGGACGGCTTCGTGGGTGGGCGCGGCGTGGGAGTCGGTGGGCGTCGCGTCGGTCGCGTCGTCTGCCGTCTCGTCGGACTCGTCTGACTCGGCGGGGATCAGCGCGTGGAGCACGAGCACGGCGTCGGGCTCGAGGTCGGTGCCGAGCCCGGTGAGGTGCGCGAACGCCGCGTGCGGGCGGAACGCGTAGTCGGTGTCGTTGGAGCGGACCTTGAGCGGGCCGGCGGGGACGACGAGGGTGCTGCCGGCGAGCTCGGCACCGAGGCGCGCGCGTCGGTCGGCGGCGTGGTCGGCCGCGGGGTGGCGTTCGGGCAACGTCGCCTCGCGCGGTGCCCACGACTCGCGCATGAACGCGCGGAAGGCGTCCGAGCTGGGTCGGTGCGAGCGGTTGCTGCCGCGATCGGCGACCGGCTGGTCGGAGGTGAAGTCCTCGGGCTGGGGCTGCGCGTGGTGGCTCGCGGACGCCCCCGGGTGCTCCTGCGTCATGCCCTCCATGGTCCCACTCCGACGGGCCACCACCACGCGCAACGAGAACGGCCTGTGGCGGCGAGAACGGTCTTCAGGGAAAGACCCCGACCGTCCCGTCGCAGCGAGAACGGCCTGTGGCGACGAGAACGGCCCGCAGCGGGCCGTTCTCGTCGCCACAGGCCGTTCTGGACGTTGCTGGGAGGGAAGGGGGCACGCCGGGGGCGCCCGAGCACCCGGAGGAGGCGAGATCCGCGGAGCGGGGCGCCGCGGGGCGGCCGGTAGCCTAGACCCTCGTGCGTCTGGACCTGCACACCCACTCCACCTGCTCCGACGGGACGCTGAGCCCGGCGGCGCTCGTGCGCGCCGCGAGCGAGGCCGGGCTGGACGGCGTCGCCCTCACCGATCACGACACCACCGCGGGGTGGGCCGAGGCGACCGAGGCGGCGCTCGCCGTCGGGATCGCGCTCGTGCGCGGTGCCGAGGTGTCCTGCCAGGACGGCGCGCTCGGCGTGCACCTGCTGTCGTACCTGCACGACCCCGAGGACGCGCCGCTGCGCGACAGCATGGCGGCGGCGCGCACGTCGCGGGAGCACCGCGCGCGCCGGATGACCGAGCTGATCGGTCGGGACTACCCGCTGACCTGGGCGGACGTCGTCGCGCACACCCCGCCCGGCGCGACCGTCGGACGGCCCCACATCGCCGACGCACTGGTCGCCAACGGCGTCGCCACCCACCGTGACGCGCTGTTCGCGACGATCCTCGCGAACGACGGCCCGTACGACATCCCCTACCAGGCTCCGACGTCGCTCGAGGCGGTGCGCCTCGTGCTGGCAGCGGGCGGCGTGCCCGTGCTCGCGCATCCCGCCGCGGGCAGGCGCGGCGCGACGCTCACGGGGGAGGAGATCGCCGGGCTCGCGGACGCGGGCCTGGTGGGCCTCGAGGTCGACCACCGCGACCACACGCCGCAGCAGCGCCGTCGGATGCGCGCCGTGGCCCGCAGCCTCGGCCTGCTCGTGACGGGCGCGAGCGACTTCCACGGCACCGGCAAGAAGAACGAGCTGGGGGAGAACCTCACTACGCCCGAGGTGCTCGCGCAGATCGAGGCGCTGGGCCGGACGGCGGTGGTGCGATGAGTCCCGAGCTGGTCACCCTCGGCGTGACGACCTTCCTCACGCTGGTCGTCATCATGGATCCCCCCGGCACGGTTCCGGTGTTCCTGGCGCTCACCTCCTCCATGCAGCGCGCCCAGCGCATCTCCGCGGCACGCCAGGCGGTGCTCGTCGCCCTCGGCGTCATCATCGCGTTCACGCTGTTCGGGCGTCTCATCTTCGACTTCCTGCACGTCTCGGTGCCCGCCTTCCAGGCGTCGGGCGGGCTGCTCCTCCTGCTCGTCGCGCTCGACCTGCTCACCGGCAAGGCGGAGGACCCCTCGCCGTCGGCGACGGGGGTGAACGTGGCGCTCGTGCCGCTCGGGACTCCGCTGCTCGCGGGCCCCGGCGCGATCGTCGCGTCGATGCTCGCGGTGGAGAACTCCGACCGCAGTCCGGCCGCATGGGCCGTCATCATGGTCGCGATCCTGCTCGTGCACGCGTGTCTCTACCTCGCGATGCGGTTCGCCGGGATCATCCACCGGATCCTCAAGGACGGCGGCGTGACCGTCGTGACCCGCCTGGCCGGCATGCTCCTCGCGGCGATCGCGGTGCAGCTCATCGCCGACGCCGTCATCGCGTTCGCCCGGACCGTCTGACCACGGTTCGGCGCGGGGCCGCGGGTCGCGTGCGCTTCCGCGGACGCTTCCCGAGCGCCGCCCTCCGGCTCTGCGAGCGTGCGTGCGGACGGTGGCCGTACGAGGCGCGGGCGGAGTGCGGACGTTTCCGGAGTGCTGCGATCCGAAAGCGTCCGCGTAGCATCGAGCGGGCCCCCGTCCGCCGGCGACCAACAATGGCGGCGGTTTCGGAGCGTATGGCTCCGAAACCGCCGCCATTGTTGGCTGCACGGGCGGTCGGCGCCCGCCCGCGGCCCGTCCGCACCTGCCCCCCGCGCCCGCGCCTGCCCGCCCCACGCCCGCCCGCACGCCTGCCCGCCCGCACGCCTGCCCGCCCGGACCCGCCCGCGCCTGCCCGCCCCACGCCCGCCCGCCGCTACCGGCCCCAAACCGTCCCGCATCGTGAGCATCGACTTTTGTCTACGTTGCGCTCCCCGTGGCAGACCGCTTAGATAGAGCCCGACTCCCATAAATCGATTCAACGGCGTCTGGGGAGTCAGTAGATCGTTTCAATGCCGAAGCGAAGGATGAGGATGACCAGTCGACACCCCCGACGGCCGCGGCTCGCGCTGCTCGTCGCCCCCCTGGCGGCCTGCGCCGTCGCACTACCCGCACTCCCGGCCGTCGCCGACGCGCCGGCGCCCTGGTCGTACGACTTCGGGACCGCCACGAGCCCGGTGGCGGCGGGCTCGACCCGTGTCTCCGAGTCCACGGCGTACACCGCCGCCGCGGGCTTCGGCATCGCGGCGGGCTCGAGCCCGGTCTCGCGCGACCGCGGCGCGGCGGTGGGCGACGACGTCGCGCGCGACTTCCTGCTCGCGACCTCGTGGACCTTCCTCGTCGACCTGCCCAACGGCACGTACGACGTCACGGCCACGTCCGGCGACCCCACCGGATCGGGCACCACGAAGACCACGATCACCCTCGAGGGCGCGGCGGCGGGGACGCTGTCGGCCAAGGCTGCGGTCGCGACCGGGACGTACCGCACGACGGTGGCCGACGGCCAGCTCACGGTGGACCTCTCCGGCACCGGCGCGGGCGCCTACCTCAACGGCCTCCAGGTCGTCGCGGTGTCCACCCCGACGCCCGAGCCGACGACGAGCCCGACGGCGACCCCCACCACCGAGCCGACGGCCACCCCCACCACCGAGCCGACGGCGCAGCCCACGGGCACCCCGACCGACCCCGGCTACGGCAGCCTGCCCGCCCCGACCTCGCTGCGCACCGCGTACGTCACCGACGGCAGCATCACGCTGCGCTGGAACGAGATCACCGGCGCGACGGGCTACGTCCTCAGCCGCAGCGACGACGTCGCCGGCCCGTACACCGAGGTCGCCTCGGTCGGTGACCAGGTCTGGGCCACCGACGCCGTCGCGACCGACGTCGTGCACTACTACCGCGTCCAGGCCAAGGGCGCGGACGGCCTGTCCGCGCCGTCGGCCGCCGCCGTGGCGACCCTCGCCGGCGCGGACGTGCCCGACGTCGAGCTCCCGGACTCGGGCATCCTCAGCTTCGACCTGGGCAGCGGTGCGACGGCGCCCGGCAGCATCCGCCTGGACGCCACCTCCGCGTACAGCGCCGAGCAGCGCTACGGGTTCGTCGACGTCGCACAGGTGAGCGCGACCGACCGCGGCACCGACGACGCCGTGCGCAGCGACTTCGTCACGGTCGGCGACACCGAGCTCGTGGTCGACCTGCCCAACGGCGACTACACGGTCGACCTCGTCGCAGGCGACGCCGCCGACGTCACGAACATCGCGATCACGGCCGAGCAGATGGCCAAGGTGCAGGCGACGGCGAAGAACGCCGGCGAGTACCTGGCGATGTCGTTCGACATCGCGATCGTCGACGGCCAGCTCAACCTCGAGCTCTCCGGCACCGCGCCGAAGCTCAACCAGCTCGTGGTGCGCCAGCAGAGCGCGCGCACCGCCGGTGCCGAGCCCACCGTGTGGATCACGGGTGACTCCACGGTCCAGTCCTACACGGCCGACTACGCGCCGCAGGCCGGCTGGGGCCAGATGATCGACCGGTTCCTCGACGACGGCGTGACCGTGGAGAACAAGGCGATCGGCGGGCGCTCCTCGAAGAACTTCATCAGCCAGGGCCGCCTGGACGAGGTGCTCCGGCAGATCAAGCCGGGGGACTACCTCTTCGTCCAGTTCGGCCACAACGACAACTCCCGTGGCGTGGACGACCGCTGGGCCGCCCCGGCGGACTACGCCAACTACCTGCGCACGTTCGTGGACGGCGCGCGCCAGCGCGGCGCCGTGCCGATCGTCGTGACGCCGGTCTCGCGCCGCGACTTCAACGCGACGACGGGCAAGGCGAACGTGTCCTTCCCCGCCTACGTCGACGCCGCGACGGCGCTCGCGCAGGAGACGGACACCCCGCTGGTGGACCTGTCCGCCACCAGCCGGGCCTACCTCGACGAGATCGGCCCGGAGCGCGCGAAGTCGGTGTTCCTGCACGTGCCGGCCGGGGTCTACCCGGGCCGGCCGACCGGGACCACGGACGACACGCACTTCCAGGAGTACGGCGCTATCCAGATGGCCCGGCTCGTGGCCGGTGACGTCGCCGAGCTCGACATCCCGCTCGCCGACCACGTCGTGGCGGCCGAGGCGCCCAGCGAGGCCCCCCTGGCTCCGGCCGGCGTGCTCGTCGGAGCCGTCTCGGACTCCAGCGCCCAGCTGACGTGGACGGCATCGCCCGGCACCGACGTCTACTCGGTGTACGTGCGGGAGGCCGGCGCCGGTGACGACGCCTACCGCCTCGCCACCACTTCCACGCTGCCGCAGGCGCTCGTCGCGGGCCTGACCCGCGGCACGTCCTACGAGCTCGTCGTGGTCGCGACGAACGGCGCGGGCGACTCCCCGCGCTCGGGGGTCGTGGCCGTGACGACGAAGGCGCCGATCCGCTCCTTCGACTTCCAGCTCGCCGGCAACGTCGTGCAGCCGGGCTACCTCGAGGTCAACCAGAACACGCTCTACAGCGCGTCGACCGGCTACGGCTGGACGGCCCTGCCCGGACCGGGCGGACGTGACCGGGGCGTGGCCTTCACGCCGGTGCCCACGGCGCTCGAGCGCGACTTCCTGCTCCCGGGCACGGGCAACACGTTCGTCGTCGACCTGCCCGTGGGCACGTACTCCGTGACCGCCTACTCGGGCGACATGATCGGCACCGCACAGCTCGGCGCCGTCATCGAGGGTGTCGACTACGGCACCGGCCGCACGGGCCGCAACGCGGTGACGACCAAGCTGATGCAGCCGGTCGCCGTCACCGACGGCCAGCTCACGCTGGTCGCCACCGGCTGGCTCAACGGCCTGGAGATCACGCCGCTGCAGTACGCGCCGACCGCGCTCGTGCTCGACGGCGTGCACGTGGACGGCACGCAGGTGGCCGTCGACCTGTCCTGGCAGGGCGCGGAGGGTGCGGCGAGCTACCGGGTGCTGCGGCAGTCGGTCGGCGCGACGGCGCCGGTCACGGTGGGGGAGACGACCGAGGCGTCGTTCACCGACACCTCGGCCGACGTCGGCCTCGAGTACACCTACTCGGTGGTCGCGCTCGACGCCGCGGGCAACGCCTCGCTCGCGACGAACACCCTCGCCGTGACCACGGTGGACCCGAGCATCCCGACCGCGGCCACGCCGTCGGGCCTGGCGGTGACGAAGGAGGAGAAGAACCTCGTCTCCCTCGCGTGGCAGCCGGTGGACGGCGCGCTGTTCTACCAGGTCTACCGCGCCGAGTCCGCCGACGGCGAGCTCGAGCTGGTCGGCCGCGCGAGCGCCACGTCCTTCGACGACACCGACGTGCTCACCACCATCCCGTACTACTACGCGGTGGCGGCGGTGAACGCCGGCGGCGTCTCCGAGCGGTCGGCGACGGTCGCCTCGGCCGGCACGACGACGCTCGTGCGCCAGGCGGAGAACCTCGACCGGGCGCCGGTCGCGGTGGCCACGGACGACGGCGTGTACGTGGGCTGGCGCCTGCTCGGCCTCGACCCGGCCGACCTCGGCTTCTACGTCTACCGCGACGGTGTGCGCGTGACGAAGGACCCGGTCACCGACACCACGAACGTCCTGGACCCGGCCGGCACGGTGGACTCCACCTACCGGATCGCGTCCGTCACGGGCGGCGTGCAGACGTGGGTGACCGAGTCGTTCGGCGTCTGGGACTCCCAGACCCTCGACGTGGCGCTGGACAAGCCCGCGGACGCCTACACCAAGGACGGTCAGCCCTACACCTACCGGGCCAACGACACCTCGATCGGTGACGTCGACGGCGACGGTGCTTACGAGCTCATCGTCAAGTGGGATCCGTCCAACTCCAAGGACAACTCCCAGGCCGGCTACACCGGCACGGTGTACGTGGACGCGTACGAGCTCGACGGCACCCGGCTGTGGCGGATCGACCTCGGGGTGAACATCCGGGCCGGCGCGCACTACACGCAGTTCCAGGTGTACGACTACGACGGCGACGGTCGGGCCGAGGTGGCCATGAAGACCGCCGACGGCACGGTCGACGGCCAGGGCACGGTCATCGGGGACGCGCGGGCGGACTACCGCAACTCCTCCGGCTACGTGCTCACCGGCCCGGAGTACCTCACGATCTTCGACGGGGCCACGGGTGCGGCGATCGACACGGTCGACTACTTGCCCGCCCGCGGGGACGTCGGCTCCTGGGGTGACACCTACGGCAACCGCGTGGACCGCTTCCTCGCCGGGACGGCCTACCTCGACGGCGAGCACCCCTCGCTCGTGATGGCCCGCGGGTACTACACCCGGATGGTCGTGGCGACGTGGGACTTCGACGGCTCGCAGCTCGTGCAGCGGTGGGTCTTCGACACCGACGAGGCCGGCTCGCAGTACGAGCACCAGGGCAACCACCAGATCTCCGTCGCGGACGTGGACGGGGACCAGAAGGACGAGATCGTCTACGGCTCGCTCACGGTGGACGACGACGGCGAGGTGCTCTACAGCACCGGCCTCGGCCACGGTGACGCGCTCACGGTGACCGACCTGGACCCCTCGCGCGAGGGCCTGGAGGTCTTCGCGGTGCACGAGGGCCCGAGCGGCAACGGCGGGATCATCTCCTCCTTCCGCGACGCCGCCACGGGCGAGATCCTGTGGTCCGTGTCCGGGACGAAGGACACCGGCCGCGGCACCGCCGCGGACATCGACCCGCGCTACGAGGGCGCCGAGGCGTGGAACATCTCCGACGGCGGGGCGTGGAACGACGTCGCCGGGTTCCTGCACGCGGCCGACGGTGAGCTGATCTCGAACGAGATCCCGGCCGCCAACTTCACCACCTGGTGGGACGGCGACCTGCTGCGCGAGATCACCGACCACGACTGGGACGAGGCGACCCGCACGGGCGTCCCGACCATCTCCAAGTGGGACTACGAGAACGAGCAGTCGGTGGAGATCTACCGCGCCGAGGGCACGCTCACGAGCAACGACACCAAGGGCAACCCGGCCCTCCAGGCGGACCTGTTCGGGGACTGGCGCGAGGAGATCGTCACGCGCACGGACGACTCGACGGCGCTGCGGATCGCGACGACGGTGGACCTCACGTCCCACCGCCTGCGCACCCTGCAGTCCGACCCGGTCTACCGGCTCTCGGTGGCGTGGCAGAACACCGCCTACAACCAGCCGCCGCAGACGTCCTACTTCCTCGGTGAGGGCATGGCGACCCCGCCGACGCCGTCGATCGCGTACGTCGGCGACGGCGCAGGCACCCCTTCGCCGGTCACGTCACCGACCGTGGTCATCACCTCGGGCGGGGGCACGGCCACGACGGCGGACACCGTCACCGTGACCGGCACCGCGCAGCCGGGTGACACCGGCTGGAAGGAGGACAAGGCCCTCGTCTACGCCGAGCTGCAGAACGCCGCCGGCAAGAAGGTGCTCGGCCAGTCCGTGCCGGTGACCGACGGCGCGTGGACCACCACGTTCACGCTCTCGTCGCTGCCGGTCGGGGAGTACCGGATCAAGGTGTCGGCCAGCTCCAAGGGCATGGGCAACGGCTCGGACACGGAGGCGCTCACGGTCACCGCACCGCGCGTCCCCGGCCCGGCGACCGCCGCTCCCGCCCGCGGGGTGCTCAGCAGCGACAACTGGGACGGCGACGGCGACTTCGCCCTCACCATGAACATGTGGTGGGGTCAGAACGCCTGGTCCGTGGACCTGTTCCAGGACGGCGTGCTCGTGGCGAGCAAGGACCTCACGGACGCCACGCCGTCGGCCCAGCAGGCGACGTTCCCGATCGCGGGGCTGCGCAACGGCACGTACGTGTTCACCGCGGTGCTGTCCAACCAGCACGGTCAGACCACGACGGCGCCGCTCACGGTCCAGGTGACCACCGCCAACCCGGGCGCACCGGTGCTCAGCAGCGACAACTGGGACGGCGACGGCTCCTACACCGTCACGACCTCGATGTGGTGGGGCACCAACGCGACGTCCTACCGGCTGTACGAGAACGGCGTCCTGGTGGACACCCGGGCGCTCGTCCCGAACGGCCGCAACGCCCAGATCGTGCACAGCACGCTGACGGGTCGCGCGCCGGGGACGTACACCTACACGGCCGTGCTCGCCAACGCGGCGGGTGAGACCACGAGTCAGCCGCTGCAGGTGCGCGTCACGCGCTGACCCGCTCCGCACCGAGCACGACCGCACGACGTACGCAGCCCCCGCCCGGGTCCGGGCGGGGGCTGCGGCGTCGTGGTGCAGCGCGTGGCGCACTGCCTAGGCTGGGGCGATGGCACGGTTCCTCGAGGTCCACCCGGTCAACCCGCAGGCGCGCGCGATCGCGCAGACCGTCGCCGCCCTCCGCGACGACGACGCGCTCATCGCCTATCCGACGGACTCCTGCTACGCGCTCGGCGCGCGCCTGGACTCGGTGCACGGGCCCGAGCGCATCCGCGAGATCCGGCACCTCGACGCGAAGCACGACTTCACGCTCGTGTGCTCGGACTTCCACCAGCTCGGGGCGCTCGTTCACCTGGACAACTCGGCGTTCCGCGCGATCAAGGCGGCCACGCCGGGCGCGTACACCTTCATCCTGCCCGCGACGAAGGAGGTGCCGCGGCGCCTGCACCACCCGAAGAAGAAGACGGTGGGCGTGCGCATCCCCGACAACGCGGTCGTGCGCGCGCTGCTGCGCGAGCTCGGCGAGCCGCTGCTGTCCTCCACCCTCATCCTGCCCGGGCACGAGGAGCCGCTCACCGACGGGTGGCAGATCAACGAGGAGCTCGGGCACGTGGTCGACATCGTGCTCGACTCGGGCGAGTGCGGCACCCAGCCGACCACGGTGGTCGACCTCTCCAGCGGCGCGCCCGAGGTCGTGCGCGTGGGCGCGGGGGACCCGACGCCGTTCGAGTGAGCCGCGCGGTGATCGGCCGCTGAGACGAACGGCTGCACGAACGAACGGCTGCACGAACGAACGGCTGCACGAACGAAGGGGGACCGCCGCGTGGTGCGGCGGTCCCCCGTTCGTGCTGGCCGTGTGGCGGCTCGGGCGCTGAGCGGCCCGGGCTAGTCGGCCGGCGTCGCGACCGGCCCGCTCGTGCTCGCGGCGGTGGAGTCGCCACCTTGACCCGAGCCCCCGCGACGGCGACGACGACGGCGCGGCGCGCGCTCGCCGTCGGGCGCCGGACCGGAGCGGTCCGGGAGCTGGATGCTCACGCCGCCGACCTCGACGCTGCTGCTCGCACCGGCGGACTCGGTCGACGGGCTCGGCGCGGCGGAGCCGTTCGACGCGGACGCGTGCGCGCCCTCGGCGCCACCGCCACCGCCACCGCCGCGGCGACGACGGCGGGGCCGACGCTCGCCGCCCGACTCACCGTCGGAGTCACCCTCGGCGCGAGCCGGGCGCTCAGCTCGGTCACTGCGGTCGCTGCGCTCGGACCGCTCGGCGCGGCCGCCGCCTGAGCGGCGCTCGCCGTCGCGACCCGCACCACCGGTGCGACCGCCGCGGGAGCCGTGCTCGCCGTCGTGCGCCCCGCCGCGACCGCCGCGCTTGCCGGTCTCGCCGAGGTCCTCGAGCTGCTCGGCCTCGAGGCCGGCGCGCGTGCGCTCGGAGCGCGGCAGGCGGCCCTTCGTCCCCTCGGGGATGTCGAGGTCGGCGTAGAGCTGCGGGGAGGAGGAGTAGGTCTCGGGCGGGTTGGGCGTGTCCAGGCCGAGGTCGCGGTCGATGAGCGCCCACTTCGGCACGTCGTCCCAGTCCACGAAGGTCACGGCCGTGCCGGTGTTGCCCGCGCGGCCGGTGCGGCCGACGCGGTGCAGGTAGATCTTGGCGTCCTCGGGGCACTGGTAGTTCACGACGTGGGTGACGTCGTCGACGTCGATGCCGCGCGCGGCGACGTCGGTCGCCACCAGGACGTCGACCTTGCCGTGGCGGAACGCGCGCAGCGCCTGCTCGCGCGCACCCTGGCCGAGGTCGCCGTGGATCGCCGCGGCGGCGAACCCGCGCTCGGTGAGCTCGTCGGCCACCTTCGCCGCGGTCCGCTTGGTGCGCGTGAAGACGATCGTGAGCCCGCGCCCGCGCGCCTGCAGGATGCGGCTGAGCATCTCGACCTTGTCGAGCGCGTGCGCGCGGTAGACGAACTGCGTGATCGCCTTGAGCGTGACGCCGTCGTCGTCGGGGTCGTGCGCGCGGATGTGGGTGGGGTGGCTCATGTAGCGCCGCGCGAGCGCGACCACGGCGCCCGGCATCGTGGCCGAGAACAGCATCGTGTGGCGGTTCGGCGACGTGGCCGCCATGAGCGTCTCGACGTCGGGCAGGAAGCCGAGGTCGAGCATCTCGTCGGCCTCGTCGAGCACCGCGGTGCGCACCTGCGACAGGTCGAGGTGACGCTGCTTGAGCAGGTCGATCATGCGACCCGGCGTGCCGACCACGACCTCGACGCCCTTGGTGAGCTGGTCGATCTGCGGCTCGTAGGCCCGCCCGCCGTAGACCTGCACGATGCGCACGGACCGACGGCGCGCGGCCGTCGCGAGGTCACCCGCGACCTGAACGGCGAGCTCGCGCGTGGGGACGATGACCACGGCCTGCGGCTTGCCGGGTGCGGCGAGCTCGTCCCAGCCAGGCTCGCCGGGGGCGACGACGTCCATGAGCAGCGGGACGCCGAAGCCGAGCGTCTTGCCCGTTCCGGTCTTCGCCTGGCCGATGATGTCGTGCCGCTGCAGCGCGACCGGGAGCGTCAGGGCCTGGATCGGGAAGGGGTGCAGGATCCCGACGTCGGCGAGCGAGCCGACGATCGCCTCGCTGACGCCGAAGTCGGCGAAGGTCTGCGGGGTCTCGGTGTGCGGGTCGCCGACGGGAGCGTCGATGGTCTCCTCGCTGAGCGCCTCGAGGACCTCAGCGGCCTCCTCGTCGACGACCTCGGGGGCGGCCTGCGTGGTCTGGGTCCGAGTGGCCGTCTCCGTCGTCTCGGTGCCGGTCGTCTCGGTCTCGGTGTTCTCGGTGTCGTCGAGGTTCTCGGGCGCCACGGCGTCCTCGGGCGTGTCGATCTGCGTCATAGGTGTTGTCAACTCTGCTTCGCGCGTTCGGGACGGCGGTCTGCGCGGCCTCGGGCCGGCGCGACCAGCGCACCACGGTGGAGGTAGCCGATCGCGAAGAAGCGTGCCGGTGCGGCGGGTAACGAGGCGACCGGGCAACCTGTGTCCCGGCCAGTCTAGACGCCGGGCCGCGACGGCGGACAGGGCAGCGCCCGGACGGCTCGCGTGACCTGGCCCACGGCCGCGTGGCAACGAGGATCGGCATCGGTCCGGCAGCCGGCGTGCGGACGGCGTCGACAGGTCGGCGCACTAGGATCGCGACTCATGACGGCCGTCCCCCCAGCGTCCTCGGTGCCCGCGGCGCCCACGGCCGGAGCGGACGGCGTCGTCGACGCCCTCGCCCTCCTCGCGGCGGGTGAGCTCGCCTCCTTCGCGCGGCTCGCCACCGACGCGGCGCACGCCCCCGAGCTGCGCACCCGCATCGTGCTGTCCCGCATGGCCGCGGGCGACCTCGCGCCCCTGGACCGCATCGAGCAGGCGCTCGCGGGTCTCGGGACGCCGGCCGAGGAGGTGGACGACCGGATCTGGCAGTTCCGCGAGCTGCTCGCCGAGTACGACACCCGGACCACCCCCCGGGACTGGTGGGAGCGGCTCGTGCGGACGTACGTGGGCTACGGCGTCGTCGTCGACGTGCAGCGCCTCGTGGCCGACGGGCTCGACGGCGAGGCGGCCGAGCTGGCCTCGGAGTCGCTCGCGGACAACGGGCTCGCGGACTTCGTCGTCGCGACCCTCGGCCCCGTCATCCAGGCCGAGCCGCAGCTCGGCGCCCGGCTCGCGCTGTGGGGGCGCCGCGTGGTGGGCGAGGCGCTGGGAATCGCCTCCCGGCTCATCACGACCCGGCCGAGCCTCGCGGCCGTCGCCGGGATCGCCGAGTCGGGCGCGGGGCTCTCGCCCGAGCAGCACGCCGCGTTCATGTCGCGCCTCACGGCGGGGCACGCGCGCCGGATGAAGCGGCTCGAGCTCACCGCCTGAGCCGCCGGCGGCTCAGGCGGCCGTCAGACGGTGCCGAAGCCGACCCGGCGCTGCTCCTCGGCGCCGATCTCCACGTAGCCGATCGCCTCGGAGGGCACGATCACGCGGCGGCCGCGGGCGTCCACGAGGTCCAGCACCGAGCCGGACAGCGCCTTCTCGACGGCGGCGGCGACCTCGTCGCCCGTGAGGTTGGTCTCGAAGGTCAGCTCGCGCGCGACCTGCCGGATCCCGATCGTGATCTCCATGTCGGTCATCGTAGGCACCGGCGCGCACCGCCCCCGGCGCCCGGGCGCCGTGTTCGCCAGCGGCGCACGAGCGCGCCGAGATGTCGGTGGGCCGTGGTGGGATCGGGGAGTGACACAGGTGGGGGAACGCGCGCGGCGCCGGGGCACCGGCGCGCCTCGCCGTGCCCACGCCCCCGCGAACGGCACCGAGCGTCGTGACGGGGAGTCCGCCGTCGGGCACCCCACCGCGGACGACGGCGAGCCTCGCCTCGTGCTCGACGCGGACCAGTCGCGCGCCCTCGCCGCCGCGACGGACGGCGGGCACCACCTCGTCCTCGGCGCGCCCGGGAGCGGGCGCAGCACGCTGGCCGTCGAGATCGCTGCGGCCGCGGCGGCGCGGTGGGGCAGCGAGCACGTGCTCCTGCTCGCGCCGACCCGGCGCGCGGCCGACGTGCTGCGCGACGCGCTCGCGCGGCGCCTGGGTGCGACGGTCGGCACGGTGCTGGTGCGGACCCCGGCGTCGTTCGCCTTCTCGGCCCTGCGTCGCCGCGCGACCCTGCTCGGCCAGCCCGCGCCGAGCCTGCTGACCGGTGCCGACCAGGACGCGACGCTCGCGGAGATGCTGCAGGGGCACGCCGAGGGTGTCGGACGCGACCCGGGCTGGCCCGGCGACGTGCCCGCCGAGGCGCTCACCCTCGCGACGTTCCGGCACGAGCTGCGGGACGTCCTCATGCGCGCCGCCGAGGCCGGCTGGGACGGGCCGGAGCTGCAGCGGGCCGGCGTCGAGCACGGGCGGCCCGCGTGGGTCGCCTGCGGGCGCGTGCTGCAGGAGTACGAGGAGATCACCCGGCTCGGCGAGACGACCCCGGACCGCGGCCGGCGCTACGACGTCGCCACGATCCTGGACGAGGCGGTCGCGGCCCTGCGCACGTGGCGGCGCGACCTGCCCGGGCACGAGCCGCCGCAGCCGCGCGTCGTGGTGCACGACGACTACCAGGACGCCACGCTCGCCACGGCGCGCCTGCTCGGCGCCCTGGCCGACGAGGGTGCGGCGCTCGTGCTGCTCGGCGACCCCGACACGGCTGTGCAGACGTTCCGCGGCGCGGTGCCCGCGCTGCTGGAGCGCGCGGCGTCGGCCGGGCCCCTGCTGCCCGGCGTCGCGTGGCCCGGGCCGCGGACCGGTGCGGCGGTGGGGGAGTTCGGCGCTCAGGTGCACGTGCTCGGCGCCGTGCACCGGGGTGACGCGCGGCTGCGCGAGGTCGTCCGGGCGGCCGGCGCGGGCCTGCCGGCGCTCGGGGACGTGCGCCGGCGGCGGGCCGAGGCCGTCGAGGCCGACGCCGGCTCGAGCGTCGACGTGGCCGTGCTGCGCAGCGTGCCGGAGGAGGCGCGCGCCATCGCCCGGGGCCTGCGCGAGCACCACCTGCGCGAGGGCACGCCGTGGGACGAGATGGCCGTTCTCGCGCGCTCGACCGGACAGCTCGGTGCCCTGCGCCGTGGCCTGCGAGCCGCGGGCGTGCCGGTCGCGACGGCACAGGGCGAGGTCCCGCTGGCCGCCGAGCCGGCGGTGCGGCCGCTGCTGCGCGCGCTCGAGGTCGTGAGCGCGCAGGTCGAGCGGCAGGAGCGCGAGGCGGGTGCGGATCGCGAGGCGGGTGCGGATCTCGAGGAGGGTGCCGAGCACGAGGGCCAGGCGCTGCTCGAGGGCGACGCGCTGCTCGAGGGCGAGGCGGCGGCGCTCGTCGAGCTCCTGCTCTCGCCCCTCGGTGGCCTCGACCCGGTGGGACTTCGCGCCCTGCGCCGCGCGCTGCGGTCGGCCGAGGCGGCGGACGGCGGGACGCGGGGAAGCGACGCGCTGCTCGTCGAGGCGGTGCGCGCCGCGGGTGAGCTCGAGGCGATGCGTCGGGCGCCCCGCGCGGCGGGTGCGGTGCGTCGGGTCGGACGCGTGCTGGCCGCCGGGCGGCTGGCGCTCACCCGGGCCGAGGGGCTCGAGCAGGTGCTGTGGGCCCTGTGGCAGACCAGCGGACTCGCCGCGGTGTGGCGCCAGCGCGCGCTCGGCACCGGCGCGGGCGCCGAGCGGGCCGACGCCGACCTGGACGCGGTGATCGCGCTGTTCCGGGCCGCGGAGGCGTTCGCCGTGCAGCAGGAGGGCGCCCGCCCGGCCGACTTCCTGCGCTACCTCACGGGCCAGCAGTTCGCGGCGGACACGCTCGCGCGCACCGGGCAGCGCCGCGCCGTCGAGGTCATGACGGCCGCCGCCGCGGCGGGACGCGAGTGGGACGTGGTGGCCGTCGCGGGCGTGCAGGAGGATGTGTGGCCGGACCTGCGGCTGCGTGCGCGGCTCCTGGACCCCGTGGCGATCTCCGACCTCGCGGCCGGCCGCGGCGCCGAGCCGCAACGTCCCGTGGACGCCCGCCGCGCGGTGCTGGCCGACGAGCAGCGCGTGCTCGTCGCCGCCGTCAGCCGCGCGCGAGCGCACCTGCTCGTCACGGCGGTGCAGGACGCCGACACCCGGCCCTCGCACTTCCTCGACCTCGTCGACCCGCCGGCCGACGACGAGCCCCGCCCGATCCGGGTGGTGCCGCCGGCCCTGGACCTGCGCGGGCTCGTCGGGGCGCTGCGGCGCGAGGTGCTCGGCGACGCGGGGGAGCGGGGCTGGACCGGCGGCGGCGAGCGTCCCGCGCAGCGCGCCCGCGCCGAGGCGGCGGGCGGGCTGCTCGGCACGCTCGCGGCCGCCGGGGTGCCCGGCGCCTCCCCGCAGGAGTGGTGGGGGCCGGCCGTGTCGACGGCCGCCCCGCTCTGGGGCGCCGACGAACGCGTCAAGGTCTCGCCGTCGTCCCTCACCACGCTGGGCCAGTGCGCGCTGCGCTGGGCGCTCACCACGGCGGGCGGCGAGGTGGGATCCTCGACCTCGGCGGAGGTCGGGACGCTCGTGCACGGCATCGCCGACGAGCTGCCGCACGGCAGCGCGGAGGAGATGCTGCGCCTCCTGGACGAGCGCTGGGCGACCATCGGGCTGGGTGAGGGCTGGGGCGCGGTGGTGCAGCGCCGTCGGGCGGAGTCGATGATCGCGCTGCTCGCCGCGTACGTGGCGGGCGTACCGGGCGAGGTGCGCACCGAGCAGGAGTTCGCGGTGGCGATCGGCCGGGCGGACCTCGTGGGCCGGGTCGACCGGGTCGAGGTCACCGGGCAGGACACTGTGCGGATCGTCGACCTCAAGACGTCCGCCTCGCCCGTCTCGGTCGACGACGCCGCTCGGCACCCGCAGCTCGCGGCCTACCAGGCGGCCGCCCTGGCGGGCGGCTTCGACGGGGCGGCGCCGTCGGGTGCGCGCCTGGTCTACCTCGGCACCCCCGGACGGAACCCGGCGCTCCGCGACCAGCCGTCGCCGACGGACGACTGGGCCACGACGCTCGTCACCGAGTCGGCCGAGGAGATGGCGGCCGCGACGTTCCTCGCGCGCGCGGGCTCGCACTGCCGCATGTGCCCCGTGCGCACGAGCTGCCCCGCGCGGCCCACCGGGGAGCGGGTGGTGGGCCGATGAACCGCCGCTGGTCCGCCGTCGCGCTCGCCGACCTGCTGGGCCGACCGCGCCCGACCCCGGAGCAGGTCCGCGTGATCGAGGCCGACCCGGAGCCGATGCTCGTGGTGGCCGGGGCGGGCTCGGGCAAGACGTCCACGATGACCGACCGGGTCGTGTGGCTCGTCGCCAACGAGGTGGTGGCGCCCTCGGAGGTGCTCGGCCTGACGTTCACGCGCAAGGCCGCCTCCGAGCTCGCGACGCGCGTCGAGCGGCAGCTGCGTGCCCTCGCCCGGGTCACCCGTGCCCGGGACGACGCCGGCGAGGCCCCAACCGACTGGCTCACCGAGCGTCCCCGGATCGCGACCTACAACTCCTACGCCGCGGGCCTCGTCACCGATCACGGCCTGCGGCTCGGGCTCGAGGCCGACCAGGTGCTGCTGACCGAGGCGGGCCGCTTCCAGGTGGCGGCGCGGCTCGTCGAGCAGTGGCCGGGCGACCTCGAGATGCGGTTCCAGCCGGTCACCGTGGCGCGCTCCGTCGTCACGCTCGCGGGCGAGCTCGCCGAGCACCTGCTCACCCCCGAGGGGGCCGCGGCGAGGCTGCGAGCCATCGCCGACGGGCTCGAGGACGCGCTGCCCGGCGTCGACGGGAACGGCCGGTCCCGCACCACGCCCCACGCCGAGGTCGAGAAGGTCGTCGTGAGCCTGCGCGACCGCGCCGCGCTCATGCCGCTCGTCGCCGCGTTCGCTGCGGCCAAGCGGGAGCGGGGCGCGATGGACTTCCCCGACCAGGTCGCGGCCGCGGCCCGGCTCGCCCGCACCTTCCCGGCGGTCGCCGAGCGGGAGCGCGCCACGGCTCGGGTCGTGCTGCTCGACGAGTACCAGGACACCTCGGTCGCCCAGCTCGAGATGCTGCGCGCGCTGTTCGGCGACGGGCACCCGGTCACGGCCGTGGGCGACCCCCACCAGGGCATCTACGGATGGCGGGGCGCGTCCGCCGGTGCGCTCCTCTCGTTCCCCGAGCACTTCCCACGCCACGACGGCGAGCCCGCCTCGGTCGCGAGCCTCACCACCTCCTGGCGCAACGACGTCGCCGTGCTCGCGGCCGCGAACGTCACGGCGGCACCGCTGCGCGCCCACGCGAGCCTCGCGGTGCCCGCGCTCGAGGCCCGGCCGGACGCCGGGCCGGGGGAGGTGCGCTGGACGTTCGAGGTCGACGAGCAGGCACAGGCGCGGGCCGTCGCTCGCGCGATCGGGGATCGCTGGGCCCCCGGCCGCGGCACCGCGGCGGTGCTGTGCCGCAAGCGGGACTGGTTCGAGGCGGTCCGCGTGGCGCTCACGGACGCGGGGCTGCCGTGCCAGGTGGTCGGCCTTGCCGGCCTCCTGCACACCCCGGCGGTCGCCGACGTGCGGGCCGCGCTCACGGCGGCCTTCGACCCCTCCCGGGGTGACGCGCTCGTCCGGCTGCTCACCGGACCGGCCTTCCGGCTCGGCGCGTACGACCTCATGGCGCTCGGCGACCTCGCCCGGGCGCGCACGAGCCGCCGGGCGGGCGAGGGCCAACGCCGGGAGGACTCCGACGGGCGCAGCATCGTCGAGGCGCTGGACCTGCTGCCCGCCGAGGGCTGGCCGCTGGCCGACGGCCGCGTTCCCAGCGACGTGGGGCGGCGCCGCCTGGCCCGGGCGCAGCTGCTGCTGCGCGAGGTCCGCTCGCTCACCCACCTCGGACTGCCGGAGCTCGTCATCGCCGTCGAGCAGGCGCTCGGCCTCGACCTGGAGGTGGCCGCGCACGGCGGCGGCGTCGAGCGCGGCCGGGCCGACCTGGACCAGTTCGAGATCGCGGCGGCCGAGTTCGAGGCGGGCTCGACGGCGCCCACGCTCGGCGCGTTCCTCGCCTACCTCGACGCGGCCGAGGAGTACGAGCGCGGCCTGGATGCGGCCTCGACCGAGCCCGACCCCGGCTGCGTGCAGATCCTCACGGCGCACGCCGCGAAGGGCCTGGAGTGGGACGTCGTGGCCGTGGTCGGCCTCGCCGAGGAGGACTTCCCGGGGCTCGGCGGGAAGCCCGAGGCGCCCACGAGCCCGGCCTGGACCACCGCCCGGGACGCGCTGCCGTACGAGCTGCGCGGCGACGCCGACCACCTGCCCGACCTCGAGATCGGGGCGGGCGCGACCCACGTCGACGTGCGCGACGCGCTCCTCGCCCTGCGCGCGGCCGACGGCGAGCGCGCCCTGCGCGAGGAGCGTCGCCTCGCGTACGTGGCCTTCACGAGGGCGCGGCACAGCCTCCTGCTCAGCGGTGCCTGGTGGGGCTCGCGCAAGTCACCGAACACCCCGAGCCGGTTCCTCACGGAGCTGGTCCGTGCCGGCGTCGCTCAGCCGCTGGCCGGGACCGCCGCGGACGCGCTCGACCGCGCGCCCGAGCAGACCGAGCCGACCCCGCCGCCGCAGGCGCCCTGGCCACCCACGCAGGAGCCGCGGCTCGAGGCCGCGCTCGCGCACGCCCGGTCGCTCGTGCCGGGCTGCTCGAGGGAACCGGCGCCGTCCGGCGACGTCCCTCGCGCAGGGGGGCTCGCCGTCGAGCATCTCGACGCGGCTGACGACGCCGACGTCGCGGAGTGGCGCTGGCAGGTGCAGGCGCTGCTCGCCGAGCGGGAGGCCGCCCTCGCGCCGGAGCCCCTGCGCGCCCCGCCGCACCTGTCGGCGTCGGCGGTCGTCGCGCTCGCGTCCGACGCGGAGGGCTACGTCCGCGACCTGCGCCGTCCGGTGCCGGCCCAGCCGAGCCCGTACGCGCGGCGGGGGACGCGGTTCCACACGTGGGTCGAGCAGCACTACGCCCGGGCGGCGCTGCTCGACGTCGACGACCTCGGCGACGAGCCGACGGTGGACGACGACGAGCTCTCCGCGCTGCAGCAGGCCTTCCTCTCCTCGCCGTGGGCCGACCGGGTGCCGCTGGCGATCGAGGCCGACGTCGAGACCCCGGTCGCGGGGACCGCGCTGCGGTGCCGGATCGACGCGGTGTTCCCGCCCGCGCCGGGGGAGCCGTTCGACGTGCACATCGTGGACTGGAAGACCGGCGCACCGGCCCGCGGCAGCGAGGCGCGCCGGGCACGCGAGCTGCAGCTCGCCGCCTACCGACTCGGCTGGTCACGCCTGCACGACGTGCCGATCGAGCGCGTCGCGGCGTCGTTCCACTTCGTGGGCTCGGGTGAGACCCACGACGCGCCCGTGCTGGCCGAGGAGGAGGTGGTCGCGCTGCTTGAGGCCGAGCTCGGTGCGCTGACGGGGTCCGGTCCGGGCGGAGGCTAGTCCTCGTCGGGAACGGCGGTGACCGCCTCGGCGAGGTCGGCGAGCATCTCCTCGGCCTCGGCCACCACCTGCGGCTCCGAGACCCGGAGCCCGTGCTGCAGCCAGCGACCGAGTGCGAGCTCGCTGAGGAGCTGCGCGCGGTCGAGCGCGTGCGCATCGCCCTCGGGCGCGCCCAGCGCGTACGCCTCCAGCACCGACTCCAGCGCGTCCTCCGGCGCCGCCGCCACGAGCCACGCGAGGTCGACGGCGGGGTCGCCGACGTGGGCCTGCGCGAAGTCCTCGAGCGCGACCACCTCCTCGCCCTCGACGAGCACGCGGTCGGAGGCGAGGTCGCCGTGCACGAAGGTCGTCGAGAACCGCCACAGCGCGACGTCCTCGAGCGCGTGCTCCCAGCGGCGCAGCAGCACGGCCGGCACGCGGCCCGTTGCGGCCAGCGCGTCCAGCTCGGCGAGCAGACGGGTGCGGCACGCCTCGGCGTCGTACACGGGGACGAGGTCGGAGACGGTGTCGAGCGGCACGCGGTGCAGCGCGGCCAGCGCCGCACCCAGGTCGGCCGCGACGCCCGGCCCGGCGTGCAGGGCCGCCAGCACGAGCGGCCGACCGGGCAGCGCGGTCTGCACGACGGCCCGCCCGCCGTCGTCGAGCTCGACCCAGCCCGCGGTGCGCGCGAGGTCGAAGGGCAGGTCCTCGCGCTCCAGCGCGGCGAGCAGCGCCGACTCGAGGGCGAGCGCGGCGCCCGTCGCGTCGTCGCGGGGGGCGCGCACGACCCACGCGCGGCCGGCGGAGTCGAGCACGCCCGTCACCTCGAGGTGCTCGGTGACCGTTCGCGGGTGCCGGGTCGCCACCGCGTCCAGGCCGGGGACGGCCGCGACGGCGAGGGCCGCGAGGTAGGACGTCGACCAGCGCGGGGTGGGGGTGGACACGCGGACACGCTACGCGTCCACGCCACCGGGGGTCTCGGGGGCGCGCCGCTCCGCCGGCGGGGTCGGGCCGGCGGGCGCGCGGCGTAGCGTGACGTCGTGCCGTCTCCCAGTCCCACCCCGACGCTCCGCATGCCCGATCCGCTGCCCGACCCGCTCCCGCTGGGCCGCGCCGTCGTCGACCGGGACGCGGCGTCACGAGCCGAGGCGGGGCTGCTCGAACGGCTGCGGGCGGACCCCGCCGCGCGAGCGCTGCTGGTCTCGGGGCCGGAGCTCGCGGTCCGCCCCGGCGGCGAGCCCGCGCTGCTGCTCGTGCCGCCCGCACGGCTGGACCCGCAGGGCGAGCTGGCCTACCTGGGGCGTGACGGCGACGCGGGCTACGTCTCGTGGACCCCGCCCGACGGCGTCTCGCTCGCTACCGCGGTCGCGGCGCTGGCCGACGACGACCACGAGCCCGCGGCCGACGCCGACGCCGAGATCGTGACCCTGCGCGACGCCGGCCATCTCCTGGACGCGCGCGACGCCGGGCTGGCGACCTGCGCCGTCGCGCTCGCGCAGTGGCGCCGCACCCACACGCACTGCCCGCGGTGCGGTGCGGAGGTCGAGGTGGCCGAGGCGGGCTGGTCCACGCGGTGCCCGGCGGACGGCTCCTCGCACTACCCGCGCACGGATCCCGCGGTGATCATGGCGGTGCACGACGCCGCGGACCGGCTCCTGCTCGCCCGCTCGGTGGCGTGGCCCGAGCGGCGTCGCTCGGTGCTGGCCGGGTTCGTCGAGGCGGGGGAGGGCCTGGAGGCCGCGGTTCGGCGGGAGGTGGCCGAGGAGGTCGGCCTCGACGTCGGACCGGTCGCCTACGCGGGCGCGCAGCCGTGGCCGTTCCCCGCCTCGCTCATGGTCGGGTTCCACGCGTGGGTCGTCGGGCCCGACGGCGAGCCCGCCGACGCCCCGACGCCCGACGGCGTGGAGATCACCCACGCGGAGTGGTACTCCCGCCAGGAGCTGCGCGACGCGGTGGCGAGCGGCGCCGTCGGGCTCCCGATGCGGACGTCGATCGCGCGGGCGCTCATCGAGGCCTGGTACGGGAGCGAGCTTCCCGACTGACGCCACCGCGACTGGTCGTGACGGGAGAGCGACTGGTCGTGACGGGAGAGCGACTGGTCGTGACGGGAGAGCGACTCACCGCCCCCCATACGGCAGGAACCATGCATCGGCGCTGGTCAGAGACTTGCGCCTGAGGCCGCGGCCCGTCTCGGTCGCTGTGACGTCACGGTGAGTCGCTCTGGCGTGACGACCAGTCGCTGTGACGTCACGGTGAGTCGCTCCGGCGTGACGCGGACCCGCGAGCGTCAGGCGTCGGCGAGCTGCGAGCGCACCTGCGCGAGCGAGGGGTTCGTGAGGGCCGAGCCGTCGGGGAAGAGCACCGTGGGAACGGTCTGGTTCCCGCCGTTGACGTTCTCGACGAATTCGGCGGCACCCGGCTCCTGCTCGATGTTGACCTCGGTGTAGGCGATGCCCTCCTTGTCGAGCTGCGTCTTGAGGCGGCGGCAGTAGCCGCACCACGTGGTGGAGAACATCGTGATGGTGCCGGCGTCGGGCAGCGTGGGGGTGCTCATGCGTGGCTCAACCGCGCCGCGCGGCGCGCTATTCCGCGGTGCGCGCGTGTCGGCCGGACGTCGCGTCCGCGCCACGTGGGGCATCCACAGCGTCGCCGCCGCGTGTCGCACCCACCTGCGAGGATGGCAGCGATGTCCGCCGAACCCCGCACCCCCGAGCAGCTGCTCGCCGACCTCGACCCCGACCAGCGCGAGGTCGCCCAGCACCTGTCCGGTCCGCTGTGCGTGCTCGCCGGCGCCGGCACGGGCAAGACCCGCGCGATCACCTACCGGATCGCGCACGGCGTCGCGACCGGCGCGTTCGCGCCGACCCGCGTGCTCGCCGTAACCTTCACCGCGCGCGCGGCGTCGGAGATGCGTACCCGCCTGCGCGACCTCGGCGTCTCCGGCGTCCAGGCGCGGACGTTCCACGCCGCGGCGCTGCGGCAGCTCTCCTACTTCTGGCCGCAGGTCGTGGGCGGCGCGCTGCCGCGGCTCGCCGAGCACAAGGCGCCGCTCGTCGCGGAGGCGTCGGGGCGCCTCGGGCTCGGCGCCGACCGGCTCGCGATCCGCGACCTCGCGGCCGAGATCGAGTGGTCCAAGGTCAGCCTCGTCACGGCGGACGACTACGTGCGCTCCGCGACGCGGGCGGGCCGGACGGGCGCCGCGGGCCACGATCTCACCACGATCGCCCGGCTCCTCGGCGTCTACGAGGAGGTCAAGACCGAGCGCGGCGTCATCGACTTCGAGGACGTGCTGCTGCTGACGGTCGGCATCCTCGCCGAGCGCGAGGACATCGCGCGCACGGTGCGCGACCAGTACCGCCACTTCGTGGTGGACGAGTACCAGGACGTCTCCCCGCTCCAGCAGCGGCTGCTCGACCTCTGGCTCGGGGATCGGCACGACCTCTGCGTGGTGGGCGACGTCTCCCAGACCATCTACTCCTTCACGGGCGCGAGCCCGCGCTACCTCACCGACTTCCCGAAGGCACACCCGGGCGCCGTCGTCGTGCGGCTCGTCCGCGACTACCGCTCCACCCCCGAGGTCGTCGGCCTCGCCAACGACGTGCTCGCCCGGGCGGGTCGGGACCGCAACGACGCCGCCGTGCGCCTCGTCGCGCAGCGTCCCTCGGGCCCGCCGGTCGCGTTCGAGACGTACGACGACGACGAGCACGAGGCGCGTGGCGTCGCCGAGCGGGTCGCGGCGCTGGTGGCGCGCGGCGTGCCGGCCAGCGAGATGGCGGTGCTCTACCGGACGAACGCGCAGGGCGAGGCGTTCGAGCAGGCCCTGGCGGCCGCGGGGGTCGGCTACGTCGTGCGCGGCGGCGAGCGGTTCTTCTCCCGGCGCGAGGTCCGCGAGGCGGTGGCGCTGCTGCGCGGCGCCGCCCGCGGGGCCGACCCGGACACGCCGATGCCGCAGACCGTGCGGGACGTGCTGACGGGCGCGGGCTGGTCGCCCACCGCGCCCGAGGCGCGCGGCGCGGTGCGCGAGCGGTGGGAGTCCCTGGACGCGCTCGTCGCGCTCGCGGACGACCTCGCGCAGCGGCGCGGCGCCGACCTCGACGCCTACCTCACCGAGCTCACCGAGCGCGCCGCCGAGCAGCACGCTCCGACGGTCGACGGCGTGACCCTCGCCTCCCTGCACTCCGCCAAGGGCCTGGAGTGGGACGCGGTGTTCCTCGTCGGCGTGAGCGAGGGCCTGCTGCCCATCTCGTTCGCCGAGGAGGACGAGGAGATCGCCGAGGAGCGCCGGCTCCTCTACGTGGGCGTCACGCGCGCCCGCGAGCACCTTGCGATCTCCTACGCCCGGGCCCGCACCGCGGGCGGCCGGGCGAGCCGCAAGCCGTCGCGCTTCCTCGACGGCATCTGGCCCGCCGACGGCGTGCACCTCACCCAGCGCCAGCGCCGCCGGGTGCGCGCGCAGGCCGTCCAGGACGCGATGGGCGACGCCGACCCCGCCGTCTTCGAGGCGCTGCGGACCTGGCGCGGCGAGCTCGCGAAGGAGACGAGCAAGCCCGCCTACACGATCATGCACGACACCACGCTCGTGGCCATCGCGACGGCCAAGCCGCGCAACCTGCGCCAGCTCGCGCTGCTGCGCGGCATCGGCGCGGCCAAGATCGAGGCCTACGGCGGCGCGGTCCTCGCGATCGTCGCCGACGCCCGCACCGACTGACGCCGGTCGCGCCTCAGCCGTCGACGAGCGCGGCGAGGGCCGCCTCGGGCCCGACGGCGAGCAACGCCCGGGCGTGCCCGGTCACCTCGCGCACGAGCCGGTCCAGGCGGGCGTCGCCCGGCTCGAGGTACGCGGCGGCGAGGACGCTGCGCCGGACCCAGGCCTCGACGTCGTGAGCGTCGAAGGTGTCCCGCACGACGGCGAGCGGCTCGGCGTCGTCCCGCGGCGTGAAGTCCTCCGGTCCGAGCCGGCCGGAGTCGAGTACGAGGAGCGCGGCGAGCGCGAACGCGGTCCGCGGCGCCTCGCGCCCGGCCGCCCGGCCGTCCAGCAGCACGGGCAGGTTGCGCGCGCGGTACTTCGACAGCGCGTTGAGCGCGATGTCGCCGAGCAGGTGGTGGAGGTAGGGGTTGGCGAACCGCTCGACGATCGAGGCCGCGAAGGCGCGCAGCGCGTCCGGGTCGCCCGGGATCGTCGGCAGCACCTCCCGCTCGAGCAGCGCGCGCAGGTAGGCGGCGACGTCGGGTCGCGCGTCCGCCTCGCGCACCGAGGTGGCACCGAGCAGGAGCCCGACGGCGGACATCGCCGTGTGCAGCCCGTTGAGGATGCGGACCTTCTTCTCGCGCACCGGGCGCACGTCCGGGACGAACTCGACCGGCAGGCCGGCGCGGTCCAGGGGCAGGACGTCGCGGATCACGGGATCGCCGCCGATCACCCAGAGGCCGAAGTACTCGCCCTTGACGACGGACAGGTCGGCGACCCCGAGCTCGGCGTGGATGGCGTCGATCTCCTCCCGCGGGAACCCGGGCACGATGCGGTCCACGAGGGTGTCGTGGAAGGTGCACGCGGTGCGCACCCACTGCGTGAACGCCTCGGGCAGCGCGTTCTCGGCGGCGTGCCCCAGGACGTACTCGCGCAGCGTGGTGGCGTTGTCCTCGATGAGCTCGCAGCACACGACGTGCAGGCCGGCGGCGGGGTCGCCGTCGAAGTGCCGGAAGCGGTCGAGCAGGAGCGCGGTGATCTTCGCCGGGAAGGACAGCGGCGGGGTGGCGGTGAGGTCGTCACCCGGCACCCAGGCGATGCCAGCCTCCGTCGTGTTGGACACGATCGTGCGCAGCTCGGGCGAGAGGTAGAGCGCGCGGTAGGCCTCGAAGTCCTCGTGCGCGCGGACGATCCGCTGCACCGCCGTGACCCGGGTGAACTCGCGCACGGGGGCGCCGTCGCGCACACCCTCCAGCAGCACGTGGTAGATCCCGTCCTGCGCCTCGAGGTGCGCGAGCGCGGGGTCGGGCCACGGCGTGGACTGCACGGCCGCGACCGCGTCGTGCAGCACGCCGGCGTCGTTCGCCTGCTGGACCATGAGGTCGACGAACGCGCGCAGGAAGTTGCCGGCGCCGAACTGCAGGATCGTGATCGGCAGCGGTTCGCGCCCGTCGGCAGCCGCGCCGGGACGAGGCAGCGTGCTGGTGCTCACGAGGCGAGCTCCGCGTAGGCCTCGAGCGGGCCGCGGTAGGCGAGGTAGGTCGCGGTGTCGACGGCCTCGTCGAGGTCGAGGCGGTGCTCGGTCACGAGGCGGGCGAGGTAGCCTGCGTCGATCCGGCGAGCCAGGTCGTGCCGGGCGGGGATCGAGCAGAACGCGCGCGTGTCGTCGACGAACCCGGTGGTGTTGAAGAACCCTGCGGTCTCGGTGACGGCCTCCCGGTAGCGACGCATGGCGTCGGGCGCGTCGAGGAACCACCACGGCGCACCGAGCTTGAGGCCCGGGTAGACCCCCGCGAGCGGGGCGAGCTCGCGCGAGTAGGTGTCCTCGTCGATGGTGAACGCGATCGCCCGGAAGCCGGGGTGGTGCCCGAACGCGTTGAGCAGGGGGCGCAGCCCGTGGGCGAACTCGATCGCCAGCGGGATGTCGTAGCCCTTGTCGGGGCCGTAGGCGGCAGCGATCGCGGGGTCGTGGTCGCGCAGGACGCCGGGGTGGATCTGCATGACGAGGTGGTCCTCGGCGGCCATCGCGGCCATCTGGAACATCATGTGCCCGGCGAACGCGGTCGAGCCCTCGGGCGTGACCCTCCCGGCGAGGGCGTCGGCGTAGAGCCTGGTCGCCTCGGCGTCGGACAGGGGTGTGGTGTCCGTGGTGGCGAGTCCGTGGTCGGTGGCGCGTGCGCCGGCGGCCTTGAAACGCTCGCGCTGGAGCCGCAGGGCCTCCAGGTAGCCGGCGTACGAGCCGGTGTCGACGCCGGCGGCCTCGCCGAGGCGCGCGACGTCCGCGATCCAGGTCGGTGAGGTGAGGGTGAGGACGGCGTCCGGCCGGAACGTCGGCAGGACGCGGTCCCCGAGGCCCTCGGCGGCGAGGCGGTGGTGCTGCGCGAGGTCGGACCACGCCGGATCCGTGGTCGAGACGACCTCGATGCCGAACGTGTCCAGCAGCGCGCGGGGGCGGAAGTCGGGGGAGTCGACGACGGCCTGGATCCGGTCGTAGATCGCGTCGGCCGTCTCCGCGCTCGGGCGCTGCGTGACGCCGAAGATGTCGACGAGCTCGGTCTCCATCCAGAACCGGGTCGGCGTGCCGCGAAAGAGGTGCCAGCCCGCGCAGAACCGACGCCAGATCTCCCGCGGGTCGGCCTCGGCGGTCACGCCGGACCCGGTCCGGGTGGGCACGCCGAGCTCGGCGGGCGTCGCGCCCTGCGACACCAGCATCCGCACCAGGTAGTGGTCCGGCACGACGAGCAGCTCGGCGGGGTTCCCGAACGACCCGTTCTCCACGAACCACTCCACGGGGACGTGCCCGTGCATCGAGACGATCGGCAGGTCGCTCACCGCGGACAGGATCTCCCGGGCCAGCGCCCGCACACCCGGCTCCGCCGGCAGCGCGCGGTCCGGGTGCAGCACCCAGTCCCCGCCGGTGGCTCCACCGGCCTCGACGGAGGTACCCAGGACCTGATCAGACGGCGACATCACACACTCCACGAGAGGGCGGGTCCGCGCGCCGCTGCGGCGGCGGGCCCTGGACAGAACTGACTGGCTGACGGACGGACGGATCGACTGGCTGACGGGTGGAACGGACGAGAGGCACGAGCCCCACGAGGCGGAACGCGCGAACAGCGCACGACGGCGAGACCCGGGCCGGGCTCAGCGGCGGCGCTCCATCTCGGTGGCAAGCAGCAGAACGGACCATAGCCCTTGTGGTCGTTCGTGACGATCGGCTCGGACATGTAGTACGCGAAGGAGCCGTCGCGGCGCGTGGCGCCGCCGAGCCCGGCGACCTGGCACATCTTGTGCACGTTCACCCAGCCCTCCGCGGTGATGCTGAGGAACTGCTCGCGCGCGTGGGTCCAGCCTCGTTCCAGCGCCTCGTCCCACGGGGGACCGGCGAGGTAGCCCAGGCGCAACGAGGTCGCGATCGCCGAGAGCACCATGAGGGACCCCGAGGACTCGAGGTAGTTCATGGGTCGTCCGGCCTGGTCCGGGATCTGGAACCAGAGGTTGGTGCCCGGATCCGCGGGACCGCTGCAGCGCGGTCAGGAGCGCAGTGAGGTTGGTGCGGATCTGCGCGCGACCGGGATGGTCCTGGGGCAGGTAGGCCTGCACGTCGACCATGGCCATGGCGAACCAGCCGAGCGCGCGCAGCCAGACGTGCGGCGAGAGCCCGGTCTCGGCGTCGGCCCAGTACATCGACCGGGTGGCGTCGTACGCGTGCCGGCACAGGCCCGTGGCCGGGTCGAGGGTGAGGAGGTCGTACGCGTTGGTGAACTGGCGCACCACGTCGTCCAGGAGGTCGCTCCGGCCGGCGAGCGCGCAGTAGCGCGCGTAGAACACCGATCCCATGTAGAGCCCGTCCAGCCACACCTGGTCGGGGTAGATCCGCTTGTGCCAGAAGCTGCCCTCGTTCGTGCGCGGCTGGTGCTGCAGCTGGTCGAAGAGCGTGTCCGCCGCCGCGCGGTACCGCTCGTCGCCGGTCTCCTCGAGCAGGTCGAGAATCGCCTTGCCGTTGTTCACGTGGTCGAGGTTCAACTCCTCGTACGCGTAATGCCGAATGGTCCCGTCCGGCTGCACGAACTCGTCGATGTTGGTACGGACATAGTCGAGGAGCCTCGCATCCCGCGTGTCGCAGTACATGCCGTAGATGCCGTTGAGCACCAGGCCGTCCTCGTACTCCCACCGCTGGCGCGTGTTGATCCGCGGCTCGCGGCTCAGCATCGTCTCCGCCCCGAGCAGCGCCCATCGCGTCGAGGGGTCGCCGTAACGGTGGTCGGCGCATGTGGTGGGAGTGCGGGCGGAGGTGGTGCTCGCCGTCGTGCTCATGTCTGGCTCGCTCTCGATGGACGCGTCAGCGGACGCGAGGGGGAGGGGGACACGTGTGTCGGGGCCGGACCCGTGCGGGCCCGGCCCCGACGGGCGGTCAGGAGATCGCCTTGGTGACCTCGTCGATCCACTGCTCGGCCGCTTGGGCCGGCGTGATCTTGCCGAACAGGACGTCGGAGTTGATCCGCGAGGTGATGTCGGGGACCTCGCCGGCGCCGACCGGCGGGACCGGCGTGCCGTCCTCCACGACGTCCTGGAGGTTCTCCACGAACTCGGCCGAGAGCTTGTCGGCGTCCGACAGCATCGGCAGCACGTGCGCGCGCACCTCGGTGTTGGCCGGCAGGCCGCGGTCGCTGAGGATCAGCTCGCCCGCCGCGTTCGAGTTGATGGGGAAGTCGACCAGGAGCTGGGACTCCTCCGGGTGCTCGCTCTTGGCGGAGACGGAGTAGTACATGCTCGGCTTGAAGTACTCACCCGTCCGCTCGAACTCCGACTCGCCGGGCGCGCGCAGGAGGACGAGGTCGCGGCCGGATGCCGTCTGGACGGCGTTGAGCTGGTTGGACCAGAACCACGCCATGGCGCCCTTGTTGGTCGCGGGCAGCGAGCCCTCGACGCCGGCTGCCTGGATCTCGGTGGAGACCGAGGCGTCGGGCTCACCGCCGGCCGACTGGAGGTCGACCGAGCGCTGGAAGAACTCCTCGACCGTCGCGGCCGAGACGCCCACCTCGCCGTCCGCCGTGAAGACCTCCTCGCCCTTCTGGCGGGCGATGATCTTCAGGACGGGCTCGATGAAGCTGTAGTTCTGCACGCCGTACCCGCCGTCGGCCGAACCGGCGGAGATGTCGGTGGCGATCTGCTCGTAGTCGTCCCACGTCCACGTCGTGTCGTCGGGCATCTCGACCCCGGCGTCCGCGAACGCCTGCGGGTCGGCGATGATCGCGTGCACGTTGATCCCCGTCGCGATGCCGTAGAGCGCGTCGTCGATCGTCCCCGCATGGAGCACGCTCTCGTCGATGTTTGCGGTGTCCAGGCCGAGCTCGTCGAGGTTGGCGAGGAGCCGCGGTCGGCGTACTCGGTGAGGAAGCGCTCCTCCTGCGTGATGACGTCGGGCAGGTCGTTGCCCGCCGCCGCCACGTGGAGCTTCTCGAAGTAGTTGTCCCAGCTCGTGTAGTCGGGCTCGACGGTGATGTAGGGGTACTCCGCCTCGAACGCCTCGATGACCTTCTGGGTGACCTCGTGGCGGGTGTCCGAGCCCCACCAGGCGAACCGGATCGTGACCGGCTCGTTGTCGGCGTCGGCGCTGGCGTCGGCGCTCGAGTCGCCGCCGGCGGCGTCACCCGTGGCGTCGGCGCTCGAGTCGCCGCCGGTGTCGCTGCTGCCGCAGGCCGACAGGCCCAGCGTGAGAGCGAGGGCGGCGGCGACCGCTCCGACGACGCGCCGCGAGGTGTGGGGGATGGTCATTCTCTTCTCCTTCGGTCCGACCGCGTCGTTGCGTGCGGTCAACGGGGTCACCGGTGGTTCCCGGCGGTCCTGCTGAGGGGGTGCTGCGGGGTGCTGCAGCGTGGGTGGTGCGGGTGCTACTTGATTCCGGTCGTCGCGATGCCCTTCACGAGGTACTTCTGGCCGACGAGGAAGACCAGGAAGATCGGGATGATCGTCACGATCGACATGGCGAACATCGGGCCCCACGAGCTCCCGGACGAGGAGTCCAGGAACAGGCGAAGGGCCACGGGTGCGGTCTTCATCGAGTCCTTGGTGAGGAAGATGAGCTGGGCGAAGAAGTCGTTCCACGTCCAGATGAAGGTGAAGATCGCCGTGGTCGCCAACGCAGGCGTCGCCAGCGGGAGCATGATCCGCAGGAAGATCCGCGGGTGCCCGCATCCGTCCAGGCGGGCCGCCTCCTCGAGCTCGTTGGGGATGCCCCGGAAGAACTGCACCATGAGGAACACGAAGAACGCGTCGGTGGCGAGCAGCTTCGGAACGATCAGCGGCCAGAACGTGTTGATCCAGCCGACCTGCTGGAACATGACGTACTGAGGGACGATCAGGACGTGGATCGGAAGCATGATCGTCACGAGCATGATGGCGAACCACACGTTGCGGCCGCGGAACTTCAGGCGGGCGAACGCGTACGCGGCCATCGAGCAGGTCACGAGGTTGCCGAGCAAGGAGTCGGCCACGATGACCATCGAGTTCAGCATGTAGTGCCCGAACGGCTCCGTGAGCGCCTGCCAGCCGGTCGTGTAGTTGCTGAAGTCCCACTCGGTCGGGATGACCGACAGCTCCCGGAAGATGATCTCCGTCGGCTTGAACGAGGAGCCGAGCAGCCACAGCAGCGGATAGACCATGATCAGCGCTGCGGCGATCATGAGCACGTGGCGGACCACCGAGCGGGTGGTCCCGCGCCATGCGCCGGCCCGAGCACGGTGCGGCGCCTGCGCGGCGAGCGTGGTGATGCGCGTACCCAGATCGGAGCTGGGCGAGGTCGTCGTCGACATCGTCGTGGTGCTCCTTTCAGTCCCCGTAGAAGACCCAGAACTTCGACAGCCAGAAGTTGACTGCGGTCAGCCCGAGGATGATGACGACCATGAGCCAGGCCATCGCCGAGGCGTAGCCCATATGAAGGTTGCTGAACCCCTCCTGGTACAGGTACAGCGTGTAGAAAAGCGTCGAGTCGGACGGGCCGCCGGTGCCGCCGGAGACGACGTACGCCTGCGTGAACGCCTGGAACGCGGTGATCACCTGCATCACGAGGTTGAAGAAGATGATCGGGCTGAGCAGCGGGAGCGTGACCGAGAGGAACTGACGCACCTTGCTCGCGCCGTCCAGAGACGCGGCCTCGTAGTACATCTCCGGGATCTGCCGCAGGCCGGCGAGGAAGATGATCATCGGAGAGCCGAAGGTCCACACGTGCAGCAGCACGATGGTCCACAGGGCGGTGTCCGGGTTGGAGACCCACCCGATGCCCTCGATGCCGAAGATCGCCAGGAATCGGTTGAAGATGCCGTCCACCCCGAAGACCTGGCGCCACAGGATGGCGATGGCGACCGATCCGCCCATGAGCGAGGGCAGGTAGAAGACCGAGCGGTAGAACGCCATGCCTCGCATGCCCTGGTTGAGCAGCATGGCGAGCAAGAGCGCGACGATCAGCTGCAGCGGGACGCCGGTGACGACGTACGTGAGCGTCACCTTGAGCGCCTGGTGCAGCCGGGTGTCGTGGAACAGCTCGACGAAGTACTCGAAGCCGATGAACGTCGGCGGGGTGAGCAGGTCGTAGTCCGTGAGCGAGAAGTACGCAGAAGCGCCCAGCGGGAAGAGCGTGATCGCGAAGAGACCCAGGAACCACGGTGCGAGGAACACGAGCGCAGCGCGCCCGTCCGCCTTGCGCAGGTTGGTCTTGGCGACGTTCTTGGGGCCGCCGCGTTGGCGGCGCATCTCTCGAAGCTCGTTGAAGGCTGTCATGACACACTTCCTCGTGGTCTCTGCTGTGACACGGTTCCAGGAACCGGTTCCTGAGAGCACACACGGTGCGCGGTGCCCGCTACCCCGCGTTGTCCCACCACGGCTGAAGGGCCGCTCACCTGCGATGATGGAGCGACAACGATTTCGTAGCGCGTCGCTGTGCGGTGCTGGTGACCGCGCCCAGCCTGGGCTCGGTACGCTTCTGAGAAACCCGTTCCTCACATCTTCTCGGGCCCTCGCGCCCGATTCACGGATAGGTGTCGACGATGACGCAGCTCGACCAGAACCCCACCGCTCCGCGACCCGACGCGTCCTCGTCGACGAGCGCCGACCCGACCGTGGTTCCCCGGTTCGCGCAGCCGGACCCCTCCCGTCCGCGCACGCGCTACGCCGTCCTCGGGACCGGCCACCGCGCCGGCATGTACGTCAGCGCCATCACGGGTGACCACGCCGACGTCGCCGAGCTCGTCGCGCTGTGCGACGCCAACCCCGGGCGGATGGCGTTCTACGACGCCGAGGTCGGCGCGGCGCTCGGCCTCGACGGTCCAGCGGGTCTCCCGCAGTACGCGCCCGCCGACCTCGAGCGGATGATTGCCGAGCAGCGCGTCGACGTCGTCGTCGTGACCACGCCCGACCGGCTGCACGCCGAGTGTGTGGCGCGCGTCCAGGCCGCGGGCGCCGACGCCGTCGTGGAGAAGCCCCTCACCACGACCGCCGAGGGCTGCCGGACGATCGCGGACTCGGTGGCACGGACCGGGCGCGAGGTGGTCATGACGTTCAACTACCGCTACGCCCCGCGCAACTCCACCCTGCGCGAGGTCATCGCGTCGGGCGCGATCGGCCGGCCCACGAGCGTGCACTTCGAGTGGGTGCTCGACACGGTGCACGGCGCGGACTACTTCCGCCGCTGGCACCGGGAGCGGGAGAACTCCGGCAGCCTGCTCATCCACAAGTCCAGCCACCACTTCGACCTCGTGAACTGGTGGCTCGACGACGCCCCGGCCCGCGTCTTCGCCTCCGCCGGCCTGCGGTTCTACGGGGCGGAGAACGCCGCCGCGCGTGGCCTGGGTGAGCGCCCCGAGCGCGGCACGGGCACGAGTGGCGACCCGTGGGCGCTCGACCTGGCCGCCGACCGCCGCCTCAAGGGCCTCTACCTCGACGCCGAGCACCACGACGGCTACCTGCGCGACCGCGACGTCTTCTCGGGCGGCATCACGATCGAGGACAACATGTCCCTCGTCGTCGACTACCGCTCCGGCGTCTCGATGACGTACTCGCTCAACGCCCACGCGCCGTGGGAGGGCTACACGGTGAGCGTCAACGGGACCGAGGGTCGCGCCGAGCTCACGGTGGTCGAGCGTGGAGCGATCGTTCTCGACGAGGAGGGGCGCGGCGTCCTCGACCCGTCGGCCACGCCGGACGCCTCGCCGGCCGCCGAGTCGCGGCCCGAGGGGGAGCGGCTCGTGGTGCAGCGGCACTGGGAGGCAGCGCGGGAGGTGCCCATCCCGCGCGGCATCGGTGGTCACGGCGGCGGCGACGCGATCCTGCTCATGGACGTCTTCCGGCGCGACCTGCGCCTCGAGGCGGACCCGCTGGGCCGTGCGGCGGACTCGATCGACGGTGTGCGCGCCGTGGCGGTCGGCATCGCGGCGAACGAGTCGCTGCGCACGGGCCAGGCCGTCCTCGTCGACGACCTCGGGCTCGGCGTCGACATCAGCCGCCGCGCCGAGCCCGCCGAGCCTGCTGAGCCCACAGCCCCGGCCGCGGCGTCTAGGGTCTGACCCGGGGGCCGGAGGCACCGAGAGAACACGGAGTCGACGATGCGGAGTGGGGCGACGATCAGCGACGTGGCGGACGCCGCGGGGGTCTCGCGCGCCACGGTCTCGCGCGTGATGAACGGGGGGAAGGTCGACCCCGAGCTCACGCGCCGGGTGCGGGCCGCGGCCGCGCGGTTGAGCTACCGGCCCTCGGTGACCGCGCGGTCGCTGTCGCTGGGCCGCACGGCCGCCGTCGGCATCGTGGTGCCCGACCTCACGAACCCGATGTTCCAGACCGTGCTGCGCTCGGTCGCGGCCGGTGCCTACGACAGCGGGTACAGCGTCGTCGTCGCGGAGTCCGCGGGGCGGTTCGACCGTGAGGCGGAGATCGCCCGGAGCACCCGGGCCCGCACGGACGCGCTCGTGCTCGTCTCACCGCGCGTGGGCGCGGACGAGCTCGGGGAGCTGCTCGCCGACATCGAGCCGGTGGTCATGGTCAACCGTTCGCTGCCCGGGTCGGACATCCCCGCCGTGAGCGTGGACTACTCCTCGGGGATGGTCACGGTGCTCGAGCACCTCGTCGGGCTCGGGCACCGGCAGGTCGTCTACCTCACCGGGCCGGAGCGCAGCCCGTCGAACATCGCGCGGCTCGACGGTCTCGGCAGGGTGGCGCGCGCGGTTGGCGACGTGCGGATCACGACGCTGCCGTGCGGCGCCGACCTGTCCGACGGCTACCGGCTCGCGCACGCCGTGCTCGCCACGCGCGCGACGGCGGTGGTCGCCTACAACGACCAGGTCGCCTTCGGGCTCCTCGCGCACCTGCACGAGCTCGGCGTCGACGTCCCCGCGGAGCTCTCGGTCGTGGGGTTCGACGACATCGAGCTGGCGAGCTACGCGACCCCGGCGCTGACCACCGTGCACGTGCCGTACGAGGCGATCGGGCGGCGCGCCTGGGAGCGCCTGCACGAGCGGGTCGCACCGCGTCCGGCCGACGCAGCCGCGGAGACGGGGGGCACCGAGATCCTGCCCGTGCACTTCGTCGAGCGGCTGTCCACGCGCCGGTTGGCGGCGCCCGACGGCGAGCCCTCCGCCCGCGCCGACGTCACCTCCGACGCCGCGACGGTCTGACCCGTACCGCCCCGTCTCCCGCGGTCCCGACGACCGCTCGCCGGTGGCGAGAAATCGGTTTCTCGCGTACGATCGCGGGGTAGGACACGCGCCGTTCCGACTCTTCCTCGACGCCGCCGCCCACCCCGCCGCCCACGCCGACCGGCGAACCTGCGCGGGCGGGCACCGGTGCCGCGACGAGGAACGTCCCACGGCAGTGCACGCTCGCGCACGGGTGCGCGAACGCTCCGACGGTGAACCAGGAGGTTCCACATGAGTGCAGGGGTCACGACCGGCCGCGCAGCCGAGGTGCTCGTGCTGCGCGACGGCGACGACGTCGGCGTCGCCACGCGTGACATCGCCCCGGGCGACACCCTGCCGGGCGTGGACGCGGCCCCCCTGGTCGCCGTCGACGCCGTCCCGCGCGGGCACAAGGTGGCGCTGCGCGACGTCCCGCGGGGCGCCGGGGTGCACAAGTACGGCCAGGTGATCGGCGTCGCCACCACGGACATCACGGCCGGCAGCCACGTCCACGCGCACAACCTCGGCTACGAGGAGGGCCGCCGGGAGCACGAGCTCGGCGGGACCCACACCGAGCTCGCCGTGCCCGACGGCCCGCGGCCCACGTTCCGCGGCTACCGCCGCGCCGACGGCCGGGTCGGCACCCGCAACTTCATCGCGATCCTCACGAGCGTCAACTGCTCGGCCTCGACGGCGAAGATGATCGCCGCGCAGTTCCCCTCCTCGGTCCTGGTGGAGTTCGAGAACGTCGACGGCGTCATCCCGCTCACGCACCAGTCCGGCTGCGGCCTCGTGCCGGACAGCGAGGGCGGCGCGATGCTGCTGCGCACGCTGCGCGGCTACGCCGCCCACCCGAACATCTCCGCGGTGCTCGTGCTCGGGCTCGGCTGCGAGATGGTGCTCACCTCCCAGCTCACCACGCGCGACGGCGGGGGTGCCTTCCTCGGCATGCCGAGCGTCGGGGCGCCGGGCGCACCCGACGCCGCGGAACGGATGGGCGTGCTGGCCGACATCCCCGCGGACACGCTGGTGCAGAGCCTCACGATCCAGGAGACCGGCGGCGTGCGTGCCACGGTCCGGGCCGGCGTCGAGGCGGTTCGCGCGATGCTGCCCGTGGTGAACCAGCGCACCCGCGAGGACGTCGACGTGAGCGAGCTCGTGCTCGCCCTCAACTGCGGCGGCTCGGACGGCTACTCCGGGATCACGGCCAACCCGGCGCTCGGCTGGGCCTCGGACCGACTCGTGGCGTACGGCGGCACCTCGGCCCTCGCCGAGACGCCCGAGGTGTTCGGCGCGGAGCACCTGCTCACGCGCCGCGCGACGCGGCCCGAGGTCGCGCAGAAGCTCCTCGACCGCCTCGAGTGGTGGAAGGCGTACGCGGCGGCCGGCAACGGCTCGCTCGACAACAACCCCTCGCCCGGCAACAAGGCCGGCGGGCTGACGACGATCCTCGAGAAGTCGCTCGGCGCCGTCGCCAAGGGCGGCCAGGCCGACCTCGCGCAGGTCTACGAGTACGCCGAGCCGATGGCGCCGCACGAGGGCTTCGTGTTCATGGACACCCCGGGCTACGACCCGGTGTCGGTGACCGGCCTGGTGGCCGGCGGCTCCACCGTCGTGGTGTTCACGACCGGGCGCGGGTCCGTCTTCGGGTGCCGTCCCGCGCCGTCGATCAAGGTCGCCACGAACACCGAGATGTACACGCGGATGGCCGAGGACATGGACGTCAACGCCGGGCGCATCGTGGACGGGACCGCCACGCTCGAGCAGGTGGGCCAGGAGATCTTCGACCTGATCCTCGCGGTCGCCTCGGGCGAGCAGACGGTGAGCGAGGAGCTCGGCATCGGCGTCGAGGAGTTCATCCCGTGGCACGTCGGCACCGTCACCTGAGCGCCGTCCGAGAACTCCTTCGAAAAAGCACTTGCCTCGCCGTGGCGGTCCTGGCGTAGGCTCGCACCTGTTCGTGTTCGACCCGGCCCCGCCTCACCAGCATGAGGGGTCCGCAGCGAGGGGAGGTGTTTCCCGAGATGAAGCTCACCATCAGCGCCGTGGCATCGGTCCAGGCGTACCTGCTCGTTTCTCCGCGTCCGCGGTTCCAGGGGACACCCATGCCCTCTGCCCTGCGGAGCGGCGCCGAGTCCTTCCTCGCCTGACGTAGCACCCGCGCACCACCTGCGCGTGGCTCGCCGACACCGGCGCACACGTCACCTCCGGCCCCTCGAGGCCTCACGACACGAACCGGCACGACCTTCGAGGAACCCCTCATGTCCAGCACCTACGCCATCGACGGCGCACCCACGACCGATCTCTCGATCGGTCGCCACAGCTACCCGCTTCGCCGCGACGAGACGGGCGACCCGCTCGTCCCGACCGATCCGACCCCGTCCACCCCGACCCTGTCCGACGTCCTCGGCGTCGAGCTGCCTCAGGTCGACGCCGAGCTGCCCTGCCAGGTCAGCGCGACGCTCGACCTGTGGTTCGCCGAGCGCGGCGACGACGTCGAGCGCGCCAAGGCGATGTGCCGCGAGTGCCCCCTGAGGGCCGAGTGCCTCGACGGCGCGATCCGGCGGCACGAGCCGTGGGGCGTGTGGGGCGGAGAGGTCTTCGTGGACGGTGTCGTGGTGGCGCGCAAGCGCGGCCGCGGCCGTCCCCGCAAGATCGCCGCATGACCCGCATGACCCGCATGACCCGCATGACCCGCATGACCGGCGCACGCCGGCATCCGCGGGGAGTCAGCGGCCCATCGGCCCGGCCCCGCACCCGCACTCCGGGTGCGGGGTCCAGGCCGTCGCCGCCGCGGAGCCGCCGCCGACGGCGAGCGACGTCCCCTCCAGCGTCTCGCCCCGCCCGTCGACGACGGCGAGCACCGCACTCGCCGCGAGCCCGGTGGCCGCGGCCCACGTGGCCTCCTCGTGCTGCGGCCACGGCACCGTGGCGAGCTGCGTCGCGATCGACGGCCAGGCCGGGTCGGCGTCGCAGCGGTGCAGGTCCAGGCAGCGCAGGCACGCCCCGCGCCCCGGTCGCACGAGCGGGCCGACGACGACGTCGAGCTGCCGCGCCACGACCGACAGGTGCGTGACGTCCTCGCGCACGAGCGCCGAGGACCGGAACGGCACGGCGACGTGCGGCTCCACGAGCACCGCCACGTCCGGTCGCGCGACGCGAGTGCGCAGGCGCGGAACACGGGCGCGCAGCGCCGCGACGGCCGCGGTCCCGCGCGGCTGACCGACCTGGTCCGGCCGGTACCCGCCCGCGGCGACGTCGGTCGGTCCCACCAGGGCCTCGTCCACCACCGCGACCCCGCCGATGCCGGCGCTCGCGAGCAGGAGCCCGACGGCGAGCCCCGGTCCGGCGCCACCGATCACCACGACGTCGGCCGCCGCTCTCACGGCGCGCACGTCGGAACCGGTCAGCAGCCCGACCGCGTCTGCCGCCGCCGGCTGCTCCTCGTCACCGCTCGTCGCACCCGGCAGGTCGACCGTGCGGCTCGGGGGTTCAACCGCGCCGCGCGCATCGCCCCGCTGCTCGAGCGCGCCGTGCGTGCGCAGGTGCTCGACGATCGCCTCGGCCCGGGTGGCTCCCACGCGGTGCCGACGGGCCAGCTCCACCAGGTCGCTGCGTCGCGTGCGTGATCGGGGGACCGGGCGCGCGAGGGACTCGACGAACCGCTGCTCCTCGCGCGAGAGGTCGGTCAGCACGAGCGCGAGCCGGGGGTCGAGGCCGAGCTGGAGCTCGCCGTCGCCCCGCCACAGCGGCGGGAGGCACGGGTGCAGTCGCATCGCCCGAGCGTGCCAGGGCCAGGCGTCCGGGCGCGCCCCCTGTGGACGGCTGCCCTGTGGACGCGCTCGTCGACAGGGCGTCCGCGCGCGTCAGCTCGAGGGGGGCTGCTCGCCGTCGGGCTGCTCGCCCCCGAGGATCTCGGCGAGGGCGGCGTCGAGCTCGGCCTCGGACTCCTCGGCGAAGCGCCGGCGCGCGAGGAACGCGGCGCCGTCGTCGAGGTCGTCGGCCTGCGGCAGGAGGTCGGGGTGCTCCCACAGGGCGTCGCGCTGCTCCGGCCCGCCGGCGGCGACGAGCGAGCCCCACAGGGCCGCAGCCTCGCGGAGCTTGCGCGGGCGCAGCTGCAGGCCCACCAGGGTCGCGAAGACGTGCTCGGCCGGGCCACCCGCGGCCCGGCGACGGCGCAGCATCTCCCGCAGCGGCACGGCGTGCGGCAGGTGCGGGGCGACGGCGCGTCCCGCGACGTCCTCGACCCAGCCCTCGACGAGGGCGAGCGCGGTCTCGAGGCGTTCGAGTGCTGCGGCCTGCTCGGGGGAGACCTCCATCGCGAACACGCCGCCCGACAGCGCGGACCGCAGGGCGTCCGGGTCGGTGACGTCGATGCTCCGGACCGCCTCCTCCATCCGGTCGACGTCGATGGAGATGCCGCGGGCGTACTCCTCGACGAGGCCGAGGATGTGCGGGCGCAGCCACGGGACGTGCGCGTACAGGCGCGCGTGCGCGGCCTCGCGCACCGCGAGCAGCTGCAGGACCTCCTCGGGTCCGGCGTCCAGACCCTCGGCGTAGGCCTCGACGTTGCTCACCACGAGTGCGGTGCCGTGCCCCTCGACGAGCGGCAGGCCGGTGTCGGAGGTGCCGAACACCTCGCGGGCCAGGGTCCCGGCGGCCTGCCCGACCTGCATGCCGAACACCGAGCCGCCGAGGCGGCGCAGCATCTCGCCGCCGCCCTCCTGGATCGGGAGGTCGGCCTGCTGGGCGGCGATGACACCCGCCAGGGCGTCCGCGACCGACGTCGCGACCGGCGACGTGAGCCGCTTCCAGACCTCCATCGTGCCCTCGACCCACTGCGCGCGGCTCCACGCCGATCGGCCCCCGCCGGCGGGCGGCAGGTCGGTGGCGGCGTCGAGCCACAGGTCGGCGACCTGGAGCGCGGAGACCGCGCGGCTGGCCTGCGCCGTGGTGAGCGAGGGGTCGCCGCCCGTGTGGGCCGTCTGGCGGGCGATGTCGCGCGCCAGGTCCCAGTTCACGACGTCGTCGCCCCCGGTCGCCATGAGGCGCTGCATCTGCAGCATCATCGCCTGCAGGGAGGCGGGGTCCATCGGCAGGCCCGTGGCCTCCGCCATCCCGGCGGGGTCGAACCCCCCGGCCTCGAGCGCCTCGAGCGCCTCCCGGGCACCCTCCTCGCCCAGCATCTGCCGCAGGAGCAGCTCCCAGCTGCGCCGGGCGTCCTCGCTGTCGGGCATGGCCGCCCCTTTCGTTCGGTGGTCTCACGCTATCCGCGGCGCGCTCACCGCTCCACGGCCTGGCGGCTCGCTTTCGCTCACGGCGCACTCCCAGCCGCGGGCCCCACAATGGGCTCCGTGTCGAACCCGCCCACGCCCGTGACCGACCCCGCGCCGCGGACGTTCGCCCCGATGCCGCGCCCCGTCGCGTGGTGGGAGCGCATCCCGGCGCCGGTCGTCACGCTGGCGACGCTCACGCTCGGCCTGCTCACGCTCTGCCTGCTGATCCCGGTCCCGTACGCGGTGCGCCAGCCCGGCCCGACGGTGGACACGCTCGGCGAGTCCGGTGACACGCCGCTCATCTCCATCCCCGACGCCGAGACCTTCCCGACCGCCGGCGAGCTGCGCCTCACGACGGTGTCGGTCGCCGGCGGACCGGGCTACCCGGTCGGACTCACGCAGGTGGTGCAGGGCTGGCTGGACCCGCGCACGACGGTGGTGCCGCGCGAGAGCGTGTTCCCGCCCGACCAGACGCAGGAGGAGAGCGCCGAGCAGTCCCAGGCGCAGATGACCTCCTCGCAGGAGAACGCGACCGCCGCGGCGCTCGAGGCGCTGGGCTACGACGTCACCGCGACGCTGGAGATCGCCGGCGTCATCGACGGCGGCGCCTCGGCCAGCGTCGCGCAGGAGGGCGACGTCATCACCGGTCTCACGGTCGACGGCGAGGCGCACGCCATCGACTCGTTCACCGCCCTCTCGGACCTGCTCGAGGCGACGCCGCCCGGGACGGACGTGACGCTCGTCGTGGACCGGGACGGCACCAGCACCGACCTGGCGATCACGACCGGGGACGACGGCGAGGGCGGCAGCGTCCTGGGGGTCCTGGTCGACCCCACGTTCGACTTCCCGGTGGAGGTGGACATCGAGATCGCCAACATCGGCGGACCCAGCGCGGGCACGATGTTCGCCCTCGGGATCATGGAGAAGCTCACCGAGGGTGACCAGACCGGCGGTCAGGTGATCGCGGGCACCGGCACCATCGACATGACGGGCGACGTCGGGGCGATCGGCGGCATCGTGCAGAAGATGTACGGGTCGGTGCGCGACGGCGCGCACTACTTCCTCGCGCCGGAGTCCAACTGCGCCGACGTGGTGGGCAACGTGCCGGACGGGCTGCAGGTCGTGAGCGTGGCGACGCTCGAGGATGCGTGGACCGCCGTCCAGGCCATCGGGGCCGGCACCGCCGAGGACCTGCCGACCTGCTCCTGAGCGTCGATCGGTCCTGGGGCGCGTCGCTCCCGCGAGACTCAGCCCAGCGTCGCGGCGAGCGCCTCCACGAGGCCCGGCACGGCGTCGGGGGAGCCGGCGACGTCCTGGTCGGTGTCGTGCGCGCGGGTGCGGACCGCGCACCAGGACTCACCCGTGCGCAGCACCCCGACGGCGAGGCGCACGTCCTGCGCCTTCGGGTGCGCCGCGAGCGCGGCGAGCGCCGCCTCACGGTCGGCCGCCCGCTGGCGAGCCGCGCCCGAGGCGAGCCGATCGCCGGTGGCGGGTTCGCCGTCGGGCGCGTGCGCCTCGTCCGGCTCGATCGGGTCGGAGAGGTGCGCCTCGAGCTCGGCCTCCGCCTCGGGCGGCAGGACGACGCGCTCGACGGTGAGCGCCACGCCGTCGACCGTCTCGGGCCAGCCGAGCTGCGCGAGCAGCTCCTCGAGCGTGTCCGCGGCGGGCAGGCCCTCCTGCTCGACCGCGACGAGCTGGTAGGGGTCGGGCGACTCCGGGAAGACGCCCGCGAGGGAGGGGTCCGCGGCCAGCGCGCGGTGGCTGTCCACGAGGGCGAAGACCCGCGCCGGGCCGTCCCAGCCGTCGGCGGCGACGTGTGCCTCGGTCTCGTGCACGCAGCGCGCGAGCGACGGCGTGCGGTCGGGGGAGGCGGCGGTCGGGTCGGGAGAGGCGTCGGTCACGGACCCAGTCTCGCCCACCGCCGGGTCGACCGCGGGGAAGGCGATGCCAGGCCGTGGGAAAGCCGTGGGAAACTTGTCGGGCCGCGCGGCCGTTGTCCCTGGGAGCCGCGGCTTCCCGGGTGTGGCTCGCGACCCACGCGTTCCCGACCCAAAGGTTCCCGCCCGTGACCTCCGCCGCTCCGGCCAGGCCCCACCGCCGGTCCGCCCTCGGACCCACCGTCCTCATCGTCGCCGCCCTGCTCGTCCTGACGTTCATCGCGTCGGGCCTCGTGACCGAGTGGCTGTGGTTCGCCCAGCTGGACGCCGAGCAGGTGCTGCGCACGCAGTGGCTCGTGCGTGGCGGCCTGTTCGTGGCGGGTGCGCTGCTCCTCGGCGGGGCGACGTACCTCAACCTGCACATCGCCTACCGGACCCGGCCCGTCTACGCGCCGGCCACGCCCGAGCAGCGCAACCTGGACCGGTACCGGGAGGCCGTCGAGCCGCTGCGGCGCGCGGTGCTCATCGCGGCGCCCGCGGTGCTGGGGCTCTTCGGCGGGCTCGCCGCGAGCAGCCAGTGGCAGACCGTCCTGCTGTGGGCGAACGGCACGTCGTTCGGTGAGGCCGACCCCCAGTTCGGGCTGGACATCTCGTTCTTCGTCTTCGTGCTGCCGGGGCTGCGGTTCGTCGTCTCGTTCCTCATGGCCACCGTGTTCATCTCTGGCGTGGCCGCCGTCGTGACGCACTACCTCTACGGCGGGCTGCAGGTCGGCCAGGCGCCCCACGTCAGCCCGGCCGCGCGCGTCCACCTGGGCGTGATCGCCGCGGTGTTCGCGCTGCTCATCGCCGCCTCCTACTGGCTCGACCGCTACTCGCTGCTGTCCCAGGAGGGCACCCGGTTCGACGGCGCGGCGTACACCGACATCAACGCGGTGCTGCCGGGCCGGGAGATCCTCGCGGGGATCGCCGTCGTGGTCGCGGTGATGTTCGTCGTCGCGAGCGTGCGGGGCACGTGGAAGCTGCCGGCCGTCGCCGTCGCGCTCATGGTCGTCTCGGCGATCGTGCTCGCGGGGATCTACCCGGCGCTCGTGCAGCGCTTCCAGGTGGCGCCGAACGAGCAGGACCTCGAGACGCCCTACATCCAGCGCAACATCGACTCCACGCTCAAGGCGTACGGGCTGGAGAACGTCGAGCGCGAGGACTACGCGGCGACCACGAACCCCGAGCAGGGCGCGCTGCGCGAGGACGCCGACGCGACGGCGAGCATCCGCCTCATGGACCCGACGATCATCTCGCCGACCTTCCGCCAGCTCCAGCAGATCCGGCAGTACTACACGTTCCCGGACGACCTGTCGGTGGACCGCTACGCGCTGGACGACGGCACGGCCGACACCGTGATCTCCGTGCGCGAGCTCGACCTCGACGGTCTCGGCTCGGGCCAGCGCAACTGGACGAACGACCACACGGTGTACACCCACGGCTTCGGCGTGGTGGCCGCGTACGGCAACGTGCCCGGCGCCGGCGGCCAGCCGGACTTCTTCGAGGGCGACATCCCCTCCACCGGCCGGCTCGGCGACTACGAGCCGCGGATCTACTTCGGCCAGGAGTCCCCGGAGTACTCGATCGTGGGTGCCCCCGAGGGCACCACGCCCTGGGAGGTCGACTACCCCTCCGACGACTCCGACGGCGAGGTGCTGTCCACGTACACGGGCGACGGTGGCCCGACGATCTCCAACCCGTTCGTGCGGACGCTGTTCGCGCTCAAGTTCGGCAGTCAGGAGATCCTGTTCTCCGACCGCGTGACCAACGAGTCGCAGGTGCTCTGGGACCGCGACCCGCGCACCCGGGTGGAGAAGGTCGCGCCGTTCCTCACGGTGGACTCCTCCGCGTACCCGGCCGTCATCGACACCGACGGCGACGGGACGAAGGAGGTGGCGTGGATCGTCGACGCGTACACCACGTCGAACGACTACCCCTACTCCAAGCGGCAGCAGCTGCAGGAGGCGACGATCGACTCCCGCCTCGTCGGCGCGGACGGCCAGCCGCTCACCGTGGCGCAGCTGCCCGAGTCGATCAACTACATCCGCAACTCGGTCAAGGCCGTGGTGAACGCCTACGACGGCTCCGTCACGCTGTACGCGTGGGACGAGTCCGACCCACTGCTCAAGGCGTGGGAGAACGTCTACCCGGGCCTGGTGCAGCCGCTGACCGAGATGACCGGCGACCTCATGAGCCACGTGCGCTACCCGGAGGACCAGTTCAAGGTCCAGCGCACGATTCTCAACACCTACCACGTGACCGACGCCGGGCAGTTCTTCGCCGGGTCGGACTTCTGGCGCACGCCGGAGGACCCGACGAAGAGCAGCGGCGTCTCGCAGCCGCCGTACTACCTCACGCTGCGGATGCCCGACCAGGACACGGCGTCGTTCTCGCTGACGACCTCGTTCATCCTCAATGCCAACGACCGGAACGTGCTCCGTGCGTTCGCGGCCGTGGACGGTGACGCCGGCTCGGAGGCCGGCGTGAAGGGCGAGGGGTACGGCACGATCCGGCTGCTCGAGCTGCCCGCCGGCTCCGCGGTGCCCGGCCCGGGGCAGGTGCAGAACAACTTCGACTCCGACCAGGCCGCCGCCAACACCCTCAACATCCTCAACAGCCAGGGCTCCGAGGCCGTGCGCGGCAACCTGCTGACGCTGCCGGTGGGTGGCGGGTTCCTCTACGTGCAGCCGGTGTACGCGCAGGCGTCCTCGGGCACCCAGTACCCGCTGCTGCGGTACGTGCTCGCGGCGTTCGGCGACAAGGTCGGCTTCGCCACGACGCTTGACGAGGCGCTGGACCAGGTGTTCGGCGGCGACTCCGGCGCGAACGCGGGCGACGCGGGCACCGATCCCGACGTCGAGGTGCCGCCGGTCGACCCCGGCACGACGCCGACGCCGAGCCCCACGGCCAGCGCGGAACCGACCCAGGCGCCGACGTCGGGCACCGGCACGGACACCTCGACCCCTCAGGGCCGCCTCAACCAGGCGCTGCAGGACGCTCAGTCGGCGCTCGCCGCCGGGCGCCAGGCACAGGTCGACGGCGACTGGGCCGCGTACGGCGAGGCGCAGGACGCGCTCGACGACGCGATCCAGCGGGCCATCGACGCGCAGGAGGAGATCGAGGGTTCGGCCGGCTGAGGTTCGACTGGAGTCGTCTCGCGCTCGCGGAGGTGCCGGGACCGGGGGTGGCCCGGTGCCGGCGCCTCCGGCGTCTCGGGGGCCGCTTGGCCGTGGCGGACGGCTGCGCGTGCGGCGGCGCGGTGCGCTTTGACTGGAGGCCCCGACGCTTTGACTGGTCGGATCGCCGAGCGTCGGACCCGCATCCCCGTGACCTGCACCTTTGCCTGGCCCGGACGTCGCCTGGGCGGCCCGACCAGTCAAAGCGGCGGGGCCGCCAGTCAATGTGTCGGGGCGCCCGGTCGGCGCGCGCGCCGAGCGGCTCCGCGCGGCCGCACGAGGGCCCTTCGCGGACCGGTCGAACCGCCGATTTGGCCCTCCGGCCGAGGTCGCGTAAGGTAGAGGAGCCGACGCGGGGTGGAGCAGCTCGGTAGCTCGCCGGGCTCATAACCCGGAGGTCGCAGGTTCAAATCCTGCCCCCGCTACACAGTGCCGAAGGCCCGGACCGACAAGGTCCGGGCCTTCGTCGTTCCTGCGCTGCTGCAGGGCGACAGCCCACGGTCGACCCTCGCGGGGTCTGCGGCCGAACAACCCGCCCGACCCCACCGCCGCCCGATAGCCTGCCCGAGGGCCGGCAACGCGTGCCGGCCACGGACGAAGGAGCGCACCGCGTGAGACTGGTCAGCATCGACGTGGACGGGTCGGAGATCCCCGCAGCCGTGGTCACGGCGCCGGACGGCGTCGATCGCGTCCTGGACCTGCGGGAGGTCGCGGACGCGACCACGCTGGTGGAGGTCCTCGCGGACGAGGCGAGGCTCGCCGTCGTCCGCGAGGCCGTGACGAAGGCCGAGGCGGACGCCGACACCGCGACCCTGCCCACGCTCGACTCCGTGCACCTGGCCCCGCCGGTGCGCCCGCGCACGATCCTGTGCCTCGGCTACAACTACCGCGGCCACCTCGAGGGCGGCGAGACCGACCCCGAGCACCCCAACGTCTTCGTCAAGACGCCCGGCGTCATCGCCTCGCCGCAGGACCCGGTGACGATCTGGTCCAGCACGCCGCAGGTCGACTACGAGGGCGAGATCGCCGTCGTGATCGGGCGACGCGCGTGGCGGGTGAGCGAGGCGGACGCGCTCGCGCACGTCGCGGGCTACGCGCTGTTCAACGACGTCTCCGACCGCGACTGGCAGAGCCGCACCAACCAGTGGGCGCTCGGCAAGAGCGTGGACGGCTTCGGCCCGCTCGGCCCGTGGATCGTCACCACCGACGAGGTCTCCGACCTGGCCGGGCGCGACGTCGAGGTCGAGCGCAACGGCGTGGTCACGGTCCGCTCGAGCACCGACGCGATGGTGTTCGGCGTCGCGTTCCTCGTGCACCACCTGTCCCAGATCATCACCCTGGAGCCGGGGGACATCATCTCGACCGGCACGCCCGCGCGCTCCGACGAGGCGCAGGCCGTGCACACCCCGATCACCGACGGCGACGTCGTCACGGTCCGGGTCACCGGCCTGGGCGAGCTCACCACCCGCTTCGTCGCCGAGCAGCCGGCGTAGCTCGGCGCACTCAGCGCGATCAGCCCAGCAAGCCCAGACGAAAGGCGCCCGACGGCGAGGACTCGCTCCTCGCCGTCGGGCGCCTTCTCGTTCGCTCGGGTCGCTCAGAAGATCGAGCGGTACAGGTCCTCGATCTGCGCGACCGAGGCGGGGCGCGGGTTGCCGCCGGCGCACACGTCGTCGAACGCGGCCTGGGCCAGCGCCGGCAGGTCCTCCTCGCGGGCGCCGATCTCGCGCAGCGTGGTGGGGTTGCCGAGCGCGCGGGTGAGGTCGGCGACGGCCTCGACGGCGGCCTTGCGCACCGTCTCGACGTCCATCTCGGCCGCACGGGCGACGCCGAACGCGAGCGCGACGTCGCGCAGCTTCTCGCCGGTCTCGGGCGCGTTGAACGCCATCACCGGCGCGAGCAGGATGCCGTTGGCCACGCCGTGCGGGGCGGAGTAGAACGCGCCGAGCGGGTGGGCCATCGCGTGCACGAGGCCGAGGCCGACGTTGGAGTAGCCCATGCCCGCCACGTACTGACCGAGCGCCATGCGCTCCATGGCGGCGGCGTCGCCGTCGGCGGCGGCCGGCAGCGAGGCGGCGATCGTCTGGATCGCCTTGAGGTGGAACAGGTCCGACAGCTCCCACGCGCCGAGCGTGGTGTAGCCCTCGATCGCGTGCGTGAGCGCGTCCAGCCCGGTGGCCACCTTGAGCGCGCGCGGCGCGGTCGCCATCATCTCGGGGTCGACGACGGCGAGCACCGGGATGTCGTGCGGGTCCACGCAGACGAACTTGCGCTGGCGCTCGACGTCGGTGATGACGTAGTTGATCGTCGTCTCCGAGGCGGTGCCCGCCGTCGTGGGCACGGCCACGATCGGCACCGACGGGCTGGTCGTGGCCGCGACGCCCTCGAGGGAACGGACGTCGGAGAACTGCGGGTTGGTCGTGATGATGCCGATCGCCTTGCAGGTGTCCTGCGGCGAGCCGCCGCCGACGGCGACGAGCACGTCCGCACCCGACGCCGCGAACGCGGCCACGCCGGCCTTGACGCATCCGATGGGCGGGTTCGGCTGCACGTCGCTGTAGACCTCGAACGGGATGCCCGCCGCGTCCAGCAGGTCGGTGACGCGGGCGACGACGCCCGAGTCCACGAGCACCTTGTCGCTCACCACGAACGCCTTGCGGAAGCCGCGCCGCTGGAGCTCCTCGGGGATCACCGAGATGCTCCCGGCGCCGAAGTACGCGGTCTGGTTCCAGATCATCCGCTGTGCCATCCGGCACCACCCTCCTGCGGCATGTGGGCGCCGCGTCCTGGTCACGCCGTCGGTGGCGTGAATCGTTTCAGGGTCTAGCGAACCATCGGGCGGCGGCCCACGGCAGGGCCGAACGTCCCGCCGACGCGCGCGTTCACCCCCCGTTCGCCCCGCCTGCCGGAACCCGACAGGCCACGGCCAACCCGCCGTCGTGCGCGGTGCCTACCGTCGAAGCCGTGCGGGTCATGGTGGTGACCGAGTCCTGGCTTCCCTCGACCAACGGTGTCGTCCGCTCCGTGCAGCAGGTGCTCGCACACCTGGTGGACCGGGGCGCCGACGTCAGCCTCGTCGCGCCCGGCGCGACGCAGGCGAGCGTGCCCGACGGCGTCACGAACGTCCTCGCCACGCCGTGCGTCCCGCTCGCGCGCCTCGGGTACGCCGCGAGCGTCCCGACGCCCGGGCTGGAACGGTTCGTGCGGCGGCACCGGCCCGACGTCGTGCACGTCGCCTCGCCGTTCCTGCTCGGTGCGCAGGCGATCCGGGCCGGCGCCGAGCTCGGCGTGCCGACCGTCGCGGTCTACCAGACCGACGTCGCCGCGTTCGCGGCCGCGCACGGGTTCGCCGTCGCGAGCGCCTCGGCCTGGCGCTGGATCGTGCGCACGCACCGCGGCGCCACCCGGACGCTCGCGTGCACGCAGGACGCCGTGCGGGCGCTGCGGGTGCGGGGCGTACCGCGCGTGCACCACTGGCAGCGCGGCGTGGACCTGGAGCTGTTCGACCCGGGCCGGCGCAGCCACGCCGAGCGGCGCCGGCTCGCCGGCGGTCGCGACGTCCCGGTGGTGGGCTACCTCGGGCGGCTCGCCCCCGAGAAGGAGCTCCACCTGCTCGAGGCGCTCGCGGAGCGGGACGACCTGGCGCTCGCCGTGATCGGCGACGGCCCGAGCCGCGAGCTCCTCCAGCAGCGCCTCCCGCGGGCGACGTTCACCGGGTTCCTCGGGGGCGAGGACCTGGCCAGGGCGACGGCGAGCCTGGACGTCTTCGTCCACCCCGGACGGCACGAGACGCTGTGCCAGGGGGCGATGCAGGCGATGGCCGCGGGCGTTCCGGCCGTCGTCCCGGCCGCCGGCGGGGTGGCCGAGCTGGTGCCCGACTCCGCCGGGCGCCGGTTCACACCGGGCAGCGCGGCCGACCTCGCCGACGCCGTCGACGCGGTGCTCCGCGACCGCGACCGGCTGGGTGAGCGGGCTCGCGAGCTCTCGCAGGGCCGCGGCCTCGCGGCGTCGCTGCGGGCGCTGGAGCAGCACTGGGCCGGCGCCGTCGCAGATCACGCGGCGCAGCGGACGGCCGGGCCCACCGGGACGGCCGAGCCGTCGGGCGTGCCGACGAGCCGGACGAGGAGAACGGGAGCAGCCGCATGAGAATCCTTCAGGTCGCCAACTTCGTCGCACCCACGTCGGGCGGCATCCGCACGGCGCTCGCCGCCTGGGCCACCGAGTACGTCGCCGCGGGCCACGAGGTCACCGCGCTCGTGCCGGAGGCCGCCGAGCCCGTCGCCTCGTGGTGGCCGGCTCACCCCGACCCGCGCACGGTGCCGGGGATCGCGGCGGCCGCGCCCGGCTACCGGGTGGTGGTCGGGCGGGGGAGCGTGCTCGACGTCATCCGCGACGTGCGACCCGACGTCATCGAGCTGAGCGACCGGACCACGCTGCGCTGGCTCGGACCGTGGGCCCAGGCCGCAGGGATCGGCTGCGTCCTGGTCGCGCACGAGCACGTCGGCGACGTCGTGCGCGCCGCGGGCGTGCCGGGGCCGCTCGCGCGCGGCGTCGCGGACTCGGTGAACCGCACGGCCGGGCTGGACCACCACGCGGTGGTCGCACCGAGCCGGTACGCGGCGCGCGAGGTCGCCCGGCACGGCGCCGCCGTGCAGGTGGTGCCGCTCGCCGTCGACCACACGGTGTTCCGCCCGCGCCCCGAGCCGGTCGCGCCCTGGCGCGAGGACCGCACGCTCGCGCTCGTGCACGTGGGCCGGCTGTCGCGGGAGAAGGACCCGATGCTGTCCGTGGCGACGCTGGCCGCGCTCGTGCGGCGCGGGGTCGACGCCGAGCTCACGGTCGTGGGCGACGGTCCGATGCGCGGGGCGATCGCCCGCGCCGCCGCCGCGCTGCCGGTCGAGCTCGTCGGCCACCGCGCGCCGCACGAGGTGGCCCGGCTGGTGGGGGACAGCGACGTGCTGCTCGCACCCGCGCCCGCCGAGACGTTCGGCCTGGCGGCGCTCGAGGGCCTGGCCTGCGGCACGCCCGTGGTGTGCGCCGCGACCGGCGCGCTGCCCGAGGTCGTGGGCATGGGTGGTCGCGTCGCGGTGCGCGACGCGGACGCCTTCGCCGACGCCGCGCTCCGCCTCGCGCGCGACCCGGCGGCGCGCGAGCGGGCCCGGCGGCACGCCGTCCCGTACACGTGGCGCGCGTCGGCCCGGCGGATGCTCGCGATCCACGCCGCGGTGGCGGAGCGGGCGCGCACGGCGGCGCCCGATCAGGCCGCCCGCTGACGCCGTGCGCCTGTTCACGATCGGCGACTCCCTCGCCGCCGGCGTGCTCGAGGTCGGCAGCCCGCAGCGACAGCGGCCGTTCCCCGACCTCCTGGCCGACCTCGTGCGCGCCCGCGGGACCGCCGTCACGACGGCGAACGCCGCCCGGCCCTCGGCCACGCTCGCGGACGCCCGTCGGCGCCAGGCCGCGGAGCTGCGGGCGTTCCGCCCGAGCGTCGCGATCGTCTGGGTGGGGCTCAACGACGTGCTGCGCTGGACGTTCGACGCCTGCGCGGTGCGCGACGCGCTCGAGGAGGTGCTCGACGTCGTGCGCGCCGCCGGCGCGCGGCCGCTCACCGCGACGATGCCGCGGCCGGGTGAGGTGCTCGGCATCCCGGGGTGGTCCGGGCGGCGGATCGGCGCACGGGTCGAGGCGCTCAACGAGCAGGTGCTCGCGGCGGGTGCGGCTCGCGGCGCCGTCGTGCTGGACCTCGGGGCGCTGGTGCGCGGACGTCGCGCCACCGCGTTCGGGCCCGACGGCGTGCACCTGAGCCCGTACGGGCACGCGCTCGTGGCCCACGGCTACCTCGACCTGCTCGAGCGGGCGGGGCTGGTCCCAGGGCTGGTCCCGGGGCTGGTCATGGGCCCGGAACCACAGCTCGTCCCGGCCGACGCCGCCCTCGTGCCCGGGCGGGCCTGGACCCCGGCGGACCGCGCCGCATGGGCCACGACGAGCGGCGCGGTGTACGCGGCGCGCCGCGCGATCGCCGCCTCGGCCGGGCGCCTCGGGGCGGGCACGGCTCCCGACGGCGAGCCCGCCTCCCGCGCGACGTAGACGAGGTGGGGCGTAGGGGCTCGGGGGCGCCGTCTCACGGGACGTAGGTCGTGCGCGAGGGTGCCCGTCCTGCCTTACCCTGGCGGGGACCCGCGCACCGAGCCCGACCCGCGTGCGCCCCCCACGTCCAGGGAGGTGGAGACGTGGCCGACCCACGCGGCTTCCTCAAGGTGCGACAGCGCGAGCTGCCCGCCAACCGTCCCGTGCCCGTGCGCATCATGGACTGGCAGGAGGTGCACGCCCACCGCGCCCAGACGCCCGAGGAGTCGGCGACGCTGCACCGCCAGTCCGGGCGCTGCATGGACTGCGGCGTGCCGTTCTGCCACATGGGTTGTCCGCTGGGCAACCTCATCCCGGAGTGGAACGACCTCACCTGGCGCGACCAGTGGGCCGACGCCTCCGACCGCCTGCACGCCACGAACAACTTCCCGGAGTTCACCGGTCGCCTCTGCCCTGCCCCCTGCGAGACGGCGTGCGTCCTCGGCATCAACCAGGAACCCGTCACGATCAAGAACATCGAGGTGCACATCGCGGAGGAGGCGTTCGAACGCGGTCTGCTCGAGCCCCAGCCGCCGCAGTGGCTGACCGGCAGCACGGTCGCGGTGATCGGTTCGGGCCCCGCCGGGCTCGCCGTCGCGCAGCAGCTCACCCGCGTCGGCCACACGGTCGCGGTGTACGAGCGTGCCGACAAGATCGGCGGCCTCATGCGGTACGGCATCCCCGAGTTCAAGATGGAGAAGTGGGTCATCGACCGCCGGCTCGCGCAGATGGAGGCCGAGGGGACCCGGTTCTACCCGAGCACCACCGTCGGCGTCGACATCACGGGCGCGGAGCTGCGCGCGCAGTACGACGCGGTCGTGGTCGCCACGGGCTCCACCATCCCGCGCGACCTGCCCGTCCCCGGTCGTCAGCTCGACGGCGTGCTCCAGGCCATGGAGTACCTCGTGCCCGCGAACCGGGTCGCGCTGGGCGAGGAGGTCGAGGGCCAGGTCGTCGCGACCGGCAAGCACGTCGTCGTCATCGGCGGCGGCGACACGGGCGCCGACTGCCTCGGCACGGCGCTGCGCCAGGGCGCCACGTCGGTCACACAGCTCGAGATCATGCCCCGCCCCTCGGACGGCCGCCCCGAGCACCAGCCGTGGCCGACGTACCCGATGCTCTACCGCGTCTCCAGCGCGCACGAGGAGGGCGGTGAGCGGCGCTACGCCGTCTCCACCACGGAGATGGTGGGCGACGACGAGGGTCGGATCGCCGCGTTGCGGCTCGTCGAGGTCGCGCTCGTCGACGGCCGGTTCACGCCCGTCGAGGGCAGCGAGTTCGAGATCCCGGCCCAGCTCGTGCTGCTCGCCATGGGCTTCGTCGGCGCCGAGACCGACCTGCTCAGCCAGCTCGGGCTGGACACCACGCCGCGGGGGAGCGCCGTGCGCACCCGCGACTTCGCGACCGCCCAGGACGGCGTCTTCGTCACCGGCGACGCCGGCCGCGGCCAGTCGCTCATCGTGTGGGCCATCGCCGAGGGCCGCGCGACCGCGGCCGCGGTGGACGCCTACCTCACCGGATCGACCGCGCTCCCCGCCCCCGTGCACGCGGAGCAGCTCTCCCTCCAGGTGTGACCCGCGGATGACGAGCGAGACCGATCGGCCGGCTCCGGCGGGGCGCGTCGACCCCGACGGCGAGCCACGCCTCGCGGACGACGGCCGGCCCTCGCCGCGTCCCGACGGCGAACCCGGCCTCGCGTCCGACGGCGCCGAGCGCCCCGCGCGGGTCGTGCGGCGGGACGCGCGCCGCAGCCGCGAGCTGATCGTCGCCGCGGCGCGGGAGCTGTTCGCCCAGCGGGGGCTCGGCGTCGGGTTCAACGAGGTCGCACACCACGCGGGCGTCGGCGTCGGGACGGTCTACCGCCGGTTCGCCGACAAGGAGTCGCTCGTGCGGGAGGCCCTCGCAGCCCCGCTGGCCGAGATCGTCGCCGTCGCGGAGGAGGCCTCGCAGGCCGAGCGCGCCTGGGACGGCCTCGTGATGCTGCTGGACCGTGGCGCCGACCTGCTCGCCGCGAACCTGGGGCTGCGCGACGTCGCGCTGGCACCCGAGCGCCGCGTCGAGGTGCTCTCGGACGGCGTGGACGCGCTCGCCGCGGTCGGGGAGCGGCTCCAGGAGCGCGCCCTCGCCGAGGGCGACCTGCGGGCCGGTGTCACGGGCGAGGACGTGCTGCTGCTGCTCTGGATGGTGAGCGAGGTCGCGGAGAACTCCTCCGACGTGCGGCCCGACGCCTACCGCCGCTACCTGCGCATCGTGCTGGACGGCATTCGCTCCGGACCCGGCCGGGGCGACCTGGGCGACCCCGTGACGCCCGAGCAGGCGCTGGAGATCGGCCGCCGCTGGGGCGCACGGGGCTGACCGCGCCGGTCGTTCGCCGTCGCGCCTTTCGCCTTGGAACCTTCCGCCGTCGCGCCCGAGACGCGCCGGGGCGGACGGGATCGACCCCGTCCGCCCCGGCGCGCCGAGCGGGTCTCAGGCCCGCGACGTGGCCGGCTGCACGCCGTCGTCCGCCGTTGCGGTGTCGCCGCCCGCGGCGTGCTTGCCGGCCGGCGACCGCTCGCCCTCGGGCGTGTGGTCGGGCGCGTGGTGGCGCCGCTCGAGCGACGCGCCCTCGACGTCGACGTCCGGCAGCAGCCGGTCCAGCCAGCGCGGCAGCCACCACGCCTTCTCCCCGACGAGGTGCATGATCGCCGGCATCACGAGCATGCGCACGACGAACGCGTCCACGAGCACCCCGAACGCGAGGCCGAAGCCGATCGGCCGGATGATCGCGGTGTGGGAGAAGATGAACCCGCCGAACACCGAGATCATGATGATCGCGGCGGCGGTGACGACGTGCCGACCCGCGTGGAAGCCCTCGGCGACGGCGCGCCGCGCGGGGGAGCCGTGCACGTACGCCTCACGCATGCCCGACGTGAGGAACAGCTGGTAGTCCATCGCCAGACCGAAGAGGATCCCGACGAGCAGGATCGGCAGGAAGCTGAGGATCGGCGCCGGGTCGTGGACGCCGAACACGTCCCCGAGCCAGCCCCACTGGTAGATCGCCGTGACGCCGCCGAACGCGGCGAGCACCGAGAGCACGAACCCGCCCGTGGCGATGAGCGGCACCACGAGGGACCGGAACACCACCATGAGGATGAGCACCGACAGCCCGACGACCACGACGAGGTAGAGGGGGAGCGCCGCGGAGAGCTTCTCCGAGACGTCGATGTTGCCGCTCGCGAAGCCCGCGACGCTGAGCGTGACGTCGTCGTGCCCGTCGATCGAGAGGTCGCGCAGGGTGTGCACGAGGACCTCGGTCGACTCGCTGTTCGGGCCCTCCTGCGGGATCACCTGGAAGATCGCGAGCGAGCCGTCCTCGGAGACGCCACCGGGCGCCACGGCCACGACGTCGTCCTGGGCCATGAGGTCGCCGACGATGTCCGCCTGGAGCACGGTCAGCCCGGCCTCGTCCAGCCCCGTCGGGATGTCCGCGACGACGACGAGCGGGCCGTTCACGCCCTCGCCGAACTCCTGCGCGGTGAGCGTGTAGGAGCGATACTGCGTGGAGTCGGTCGCCTCGGACGTGCCGTCGGGCAGGCCGAGCCGCATGGACGCGGCCGGGATCGCGACGATGCCGAGCACGGCGATGCCCGCGACGACGCGCAGCCACGCGCGGGGAGTGCTCATCGGGGCGACCTCGCCGTGCACGTGCGCGTGCCGGTCGGCGCGCTGCTTCCTGGGCAGCAGGCGCAGGCCCGCCAGGCCCAGCAGCGCGGGCGTGAGGGTCACGGCCACGAGCACCGCGATGACGACGCACGCCGCCGCGACGGTGCCCATCAGGCCGAGGAACGGGATCCCCGTGAGGTTGAGGGCGAGCAGCGCGATGACCACGGTCGAGCCGGCGAACACCACGGCGTTGCCGGACGTGCCGTTCGCGAGCCCGATCGACTCGTGCACGTCGGCGCCCTCGCGCAGCTGGCGCCGGTGCCGGTTGAGGATGAAGAGCGCGTAGTCGATCCCGACCGCGAGGCCGAGCATCACGCCGAGGATCGGCGTCACCGACATCATGTCGACCACACCGGACAGCGCCAGCGCGCCGGCCGCGCCGACACCGACCCCGACGAGCGCGGTGACGAGCGGCAGGCCCGCGCCGATCAGCGTGCCGAGCATGACGAACAGGACGATGCCGGCGATCGCGACGCCGATGACCTCCGAGGCGCCGCCGAGGGCCGGGAGGGTCTGGGTGAGCTCGTTGGAGAAGTCGGCCTCGACCCCGGACGCGGGCAGGTCGGCGGCCTCGACGGCGTCGACCACGGCGCCCTTGGTGTCCGGGTCCACCTCGATCGCCGGGAGGGTGAACTGGACCGACGCGACCGCGGCGGAGCCGTCCTCGGAGACGGTGCGCAGACCGCTCGCGGCGTCGATGAGCTGCTGCCCGGCCGTCAGCGCCGGCTGCGCGGCGTCGAGCTGGGCGAACGTGGCGTCGAGCACCTGCTGCTGGCTGTCCAGCTCCGCCGCACCGGCGTCGAGGACGGCCTGCTGCGCGTCGAACGCGGCCTGCATCGTGACGATGGTGCCGTCCGCCTCGGCAGCGGCCCGGGCGGCGTCGAGCGCGGCCTGGCCGGCCTCGGCATCGGCCCGCCCGGCGTCGAGCTGGGCCTGGCCCGCCTCGGCCTGGGTGCGGCCGTCGTCGGCCTGCGCCTGCTTGCTCTGCAGGTCGGCGGCCTGCGCTTCGCGGTCGGCCTCGGCCTGGAACGGGTCGACGACGCGCTGCACGCCGTCGAGCGCCGCGACGTCGGCGAGCGCGGCGCTGATGTCCGCGCGCTGGTCGTCGGTGAGCGCGCTGCCGTCGGCGGTGTGGAAGAGGATCGTGCCCGTGCCGCCGGAGGCGTCGGGGAACTCCGCCTGCAGGCGGTCGGTGACCTCCGCCGTCGCCGTCCCCGGGATGGTGACGGAGGAGCTGAGCGTGCCGCCGAACGCGAGATAGGACCCTCCCGCGACGAGGAGCGCCAGCAGCCACGCGACGATCGCGCGCCACGGGTGCAGGGACGAACCCTTGCCCAGGCGGTACAACAGCTCGGCCATATGTGTGCTCCTCGCGTCGGGGGCCGCGGCGCGGGGGACTCACGCGCCGGACAGAAGCGGATTAACAGTATCCGTATTCAGTCTACGTCGACTCGCGCGGTGCTTCGAGATCGGGCTGCGGTGGCGCGCGTCACAACACGTCCGCTCAGCCCGCGGGGGTGCCCTCGCCGCCGTGGTCGGCACGACCGCCGTGTCCGGGGTCCGCGAGCATGGGGGAGGCGACCAGCTCGTGGCGCCGCAGGTAGGTGTTGCCGACCGCCTGGATCGTGGCGGCGACCGGCAGGGCGAGGAACGCGCCGAGCGCTCCGAAAACGGCCCCGAACGCGAGCACGGCCACGAAGCTCACCGCGGGGTTCATCTCGAGCGCCTGGGCGGACACCTTGGGGGAGAGGTAGAGGTTCTCCACCTGCTGGTAGGCGATGACGAACGCGACGACGACGAGCGCCGTCGTCAGGCCGTTCGAGGTCAGGGCGACGACGGCGGGCAGCGCCCCGCCGAGGTAGGTCCCGATGGTCGGGACGAACTGGGAGACCAGGCCGGTGAACAGGGCGAGCGGCAGTGCGTAGGGCACGCGGGCGATGAGCAGGAAGATCCCGGTCGCGACCGTGCAGAACGCCGCGAGCACGACGCGGGAGCTGATGAAGTCGGACACCTTCGCCTGGGTGATCTCCCACAGCCGCAGCACCTCGGTCTGCCGGTTCGGTGTGAGGTAGCGGCAGATCGCGGCGCGGAACCGCGGCCCGGCGGCGAGCAGGTAGTAGGTCACGAGGCCGATCGTCAGGGCGGCGAAGACACCGCTGACGAGCGTGACCCCGACGAGCAGGGCGCCGGAGGCGACGTCCTGGCCCCACTGCGACACGATCTCGTCGAGCACCTCGTCCGAGCCCGGCACGACGACGTCGAAGTGACCCTCGATCCAGGCCGTGACGCTCGCGTAGGCCTCGGGGATCGCACCGAAGAGCTCAATGAGCTGTTGCACGAACAGGTTGCCGAAGAGCGCCATGACGACGATCACCACGACGATCGTGCCGAGCAGCGCGACCGCGGCCGCGGCACCCCGGCGCCAGCCGTGCCGCACCAGGCCGAGCACCATCGGCTCGAGCGCGAGGGCGACGAAGAAGGCGATGAGCAGGTTCACCAGGAGCCCGCTCAGCGAGGACATGGCGTTCCAGACGCCGATCGCGACGAAGACCGTCAGGGCCGCCATCGCCAGCGCGCGCGGCAGCCAGCGGGGCGGGCGGTTCGCGGTGGGGTCGGCGTGCCGCGCGGGCTCCTCCGCGGGCAGCTCGTGGGGTGGCAGCGCGCGCGTGCCCTTCTCGGTGGCGGCCGTGTCGCGCTCGGCCCTGCCCGCCCGTCGCGTCCGCGCCGGCCACAGGTGGCGGCGGGCCTCGAGGTCCTCGGCGACGGCGCGCTCGACCCGGTCGTTCGTGCCGTCGCCGTCCGCGCCGCTCATGCGGCCATCATGCCCGAAGGCCGACCCGGCGCAGGAGGGGTCCGGCGAACACGCCGTCGGGGTCGTACCTCAGGAACAGGTCCACCTGGTCGGCCCACCGCGGGTAGTGCGCGGCGAGGCCGGCAGGGTCGGGGTCGGCGAAGAGCTTGCCCCAGTGCGGACGTGGCGCGTACGGGGCGAGCGCCTCCTCCAGGCGCGGCAGGACGCCGGGGACGCGGGAGTCCTGACGCCACGTGGTGTGCAGCCCGACGGTGTCGCGCCCGTAGGCGCCCGAGAGCCACAGGTCGTCCGCCGCCATGCTGCGCAGCTCGCTCACCAGCACGAGGTCGCGGGCCTCGGCGAGGACCGGCGCCGCGGCGCGGATCGCGTCGGCTGCGGCCTCGCGGGGCAGCAGGTACTCGCTCTGCAGCTCGGCGCCCGCCGACGGGGTGAACTCGAGCCGGAAGTGCGGCAGGCGGGCGAACCAGGGTCCGGGCTCACCGAGCTGGGGCGTGCACGCCACCGGGTCGCCGTCGGGCAGCGGGTGGCGCGGTCCGTCCGCGTCCCGGCCGCCGAGGCCGCTGAGGTCGTCCAGCGAGGTGCGGTCGCCGAGGTCGCGGGCCGCCGCGCCCGGATCGGCATCGGTCCGCTGCTTGCGCCACACCGCGGCGCGGCCGTCCCACCGGGTGAACACGCTCACGCTCGTCGCGCCGGCGAACACCGCGTCGAGGTGGGCGAGCACGCCGTCGAGCGCCACGTCGTCGCGCACGGTCTGGGCGACCTCGTACGTGGGCTCGACGGCGAGCGTCACCGTGAGCACGAGGCCGAGCCCGCCGAGGGCGACCACCGCGCCGGCGAAGTCGGGATCGCCGCGGTGCAGGGCGCGCACGTCGCCCTGGGCGGTGAGCAGCTCGAGGCCGACGACGGCGCCCGCGAGCGTGCGGATCGCGTCGCCCGAGCCGTGGGTCGCCGTCGTGACGGCGCCGACGACGCTGATGTGGGGGAGCGAGGCGAGCGCCGCGAGGGCGTAGCCGCGCTCGTGCAGCCACGGCCCGAGGCGACCGTAGGTGGTGCCGGCGGACACGGTGACGGTGGCCGCGCCGTCGGGCGCGACGGCGAGCACCGGCTCGCGCTCGAGGTGGGTCAGCGTGACGAGGGCGCCGTCGGAGTCGACCAGGTCGTTGAAGGAGTGCCGGCTGCCCACCGCGCGGACCGGCTCGCCGCTGGTGACCAGGCGCGCGAGCGCCTCGAGCGTGCGCGGCGCGAGCAGCGCGCGGCCCCCGTAGGTGCGGTGCCCCGCCCAGGCGCGCGGGACGGGCAGGACGTCGACCTCGTCCGCCGCCGTGGGCCCGGTCACCCGGCCGTGGTCGCCGGGCGCGGGCGGCTCGGCGGCGGGGGCGAGCGAGTCGGGCACGAGGGCGGCGGGGTCGTGGGTCACGCCGGTCAGCCTGCCACGGGGTGTGGCGGCGTGGGTGGGCGGAGGCGTGAGGAGTGGGGGCGTGGTGCGAGACAGGCGTGGTGCGGGAGGGTACGCGTGGCGCCGGCCTTGCGCGAGCGGGCGCCCTGCGCGTGCCGCCGGCCTTGCGCGAGCGCGCGCCCTGCGCGCGCCGCCGTCGACATGCACCCGCGTTGACTCGTGGGACAGGTAGTTGACCTGGTTGAGTCACGTGGGTGTTCGAACACAGTTCGAACTGGCCCTCCGTGCTCCTGACTTGAGCGCCTCGTGGAGTCCCGTTCACATGACATGACCGTGCAACAAGTTGATCCGCCTCCGGTCGTCCGATCGCGGCGGCAGTAGTCAGCACCTCTGCGCGCCGGGCGGTACCGAGCCGGCGGCTGGGGAGAATGGACGGGCAACCATCTCCTCGGACCCTCGACGCTCTCACGCGCGGTCCACACGGCCAGGCAGTACTCCCGCACGAGCAAGCTCGCCAACGACGTCTGGGCGACCGTCGATCAGCCTCGCGGCCCGTTCGAGCCGAACGAGTACGGCGACGTGATCGTGCCGATGACGATCCCGCGCCGGTTGGACTGCATCCTGGCTCACGACCCGTGAGATCACCTGGGACCGCGCTGAGCGCGACCTTCGCGAGGAACTGCGCGAGGCGATGATCACGAAGCAGACGGGGCTGACGTTCTTGTCGACGTGCAGCCACGTTGACTCGCGCGACAACTAGCACCGAGCCCGGGGCGCTTCAGGAGATTGCCCAGCTGCGACGCCCGCCGCGGGCGTCGTCCACGGGAACGACGCGGCCGCGGCGCCCACACGTGACTCGAACGCCGTCACCAATCCGAGTCAACGGTAATCTCGTCTCCCGACGTCACGTCGAGCAGGGTCCGCTCACCCAAGGGGGCCTGCAGTCGAACCTCGACCATGTCCATACAATCTCCGCTGCCCGGACCGCCGATGGTGCGGGTGGAGACAACCGCTACCTCCACCGCGTCCTCCTGCTCGTCAAGGAGATCGACCTCGGGCTCATCGCCGCATGAACCGACCGCCAGGGCCAACACGTCCGACTGGAGAAGTACTGCCTGGCTAACGGGTACCCGGTCGCGCCAGGAGACCCCCCGGGTCAGGAAGAGCACCGCGGTGGCCACCACGGCCAAGACCATCAGGATGGCAACACCCCACCTCAGCAGGCGTCGCCGGCGAGTCGAGCCAGCCTTGCTGCGTGGGACCTTCGAGGACATCAGTTGGTGGCGATGTAGATGCCAAGGGCGTCATCGATCCGATCGGCACGCGCGAACTGATCTCGGTCGAACGGCGCGAACGGGTCGTACCTCCAACCCGAGTGCAGACCGTAAGCGGTGTTGCCCCAGTAGATCGGGCCGCCACTGTCACCTGGCCCCGCAAGGCGCGCGCCCATCTGCACCAGGTTGCACATGCTGTCCCGGCAGTCACCGAGCAGGCGCACCTCCTGGCAGCTCGCGTGGTTGGTCGCCCCGTTCTTGCACAGGGTCTGACCGACCGTCGGTGCTCCAATGCCGGAAACGTCTCGAAGGGTCGTCTCGGTCACGGTCGCAGAGCCTGCGTAGAAGTCGTCCGCGTGGGCAACCCCTCCAGTGTGCCACTGGAAGTCACCATAGGTGCCCTGGTGCCCGCCCTGATAGGTGAGTGCGTACCCGTTGTCACTCTGGGAGTTGCCGCAGTGACCAGCAGTTGCGACGCCTCGCGTCCCGCTCGTAGCGCTCGATGCCCTGGTCCCGAAGCCGGAGGTGCAGCCCGAGAGCACCTCACCTCCGTAGTGATAGCCCGCGCTGTCGTCGCCGCCGAGGGTTGCGCCCTGCGTGATGGTCACCGCAGCGGCGATGTCGGAGTCGCCTGTCGACACCGCAGCGAGGGCACCCTGGGCCGCCTCCTCCAGATCGAGGGCCAGCGACACCTTCTGCGGATCGGCCAGGACGACGGTGCTCACGATCGTGCGCGTGTCGGCATCAAACGACGTGGCAGCTTGGAGGACGCCGGGAGAACCGTAGATCGCGTAGTGGACATTCTCGATCGACCTCTCCAGCTCACGCTCCGAGTAGCCCTCGTCAGCGCGGAGCTCGACCTCGACGGCGGGCGCCGTCCTCTCGAACGCGTCCAGCACGACGCCTACGTCTGGTGCGGGGCCCTTGAACGAGATCCAGGCGTGGAACGCATCGACGATCTCCGCGCTTGTGAACGACTCGGGATGCGCTCTCCTCATCGTGTCGACCACCAACGCGAAGTTGTCGTTCCAGGCGTAGCGGGTGATCGCCTCGTCCAGCGAGATGCCGTTCTGCTCCGCCACCAACCTCAAGTCCTGCATCTCGGCCGCGCTGATCGAGTCGTCGATCCGTAGCGCGGGAACATTCGGGACATCCGCAGGCTGAGCTCCGACGACGGGTCTCGCAGCGCCCTCGGCGTGAGCGATGGAACCCAGAAGCACCAGACTCCCGGCGGCGATGCACGTCGCAAGGGCTCGGAATGTCTGGAAGCAACTCATCATGACTCCTTCGTCATATATCCAGCTCGGCGAGAGTACTCAGCCAGAACTCGGGAGTCAACGGTCCTGTGGAACGACGTCGCTGCGGATCCCGGTCGCGGGTCGACTGTGCAACCGAGTCGGTGTGCGGCGTCGTCGCGGCGTTCGCGCAAGCCACGATCGCGCCCCGCGAAGGGCGTCACGACGACTTCTCGACAGCCGCCGGCCTACTTCAGCAGGCGGGACATCCGCCGGTCGGCGAGCGGCGTGCCGCCGGTCTGGCAGGTGGCGCAGTACTGCAGCGAGGAGTCGGCGAACGACACCTCGCGCACCACGTCGCCGCAGACCGGGCAGGCCTGGCCGGTCCGCCCGTGCACCGCCATGCCGCGGCGCTTGGCGTCCTTGAGCTCGGCGGCGGGTCGGCCGCTCGCCTGCGCGAGGCCGGCGGCCAGCACCGAGGTGACGGCGTCGGCCAGGCGGGCCACGTCGTCGTCGGTGAACGAGCGGGTCAGCGCGAAGGGCGACATGCGCGCGGCGTGCAGGATCTCGTCGCTGTAGGCGTTGCCGATGCCAGCGACGAGGTGCTGGTCCCGCAGCGCGCCCTTGACCTGCTGGTTGCGCGTGCGCAGCGCCGCGCCGAGGAGGTCGGTCAGCTCGCCGTCGGCCGCGGCGCGGATCGGGTCGAAACCCAGCGACGCGACGAGCGGCACCTCGGCGGGGTCCGCGACCAGGTGGACCGCGAGGCGTTTGCGGGTGCCGGCCTCGGTGAGGTCGAAGCCGCCGTCGTCGAGCCACACCCGCAGCGCGACCGGTCCGGCGCTGCGGCCCATCGGCCTGCCCTTGGGACTGGCGGACGGGGGCATGTCCTCGCGCCAGCGCAGCCAGCCCGCCTTCGACAGGTGGAACACGAGGTACAGCTGCGCGCCCTCGGGGCGGGCGTCGAGCTCGCCGCGCGGGCCGAGCCCCAGGGCGAGCCACTTGCCGTACCGGGCGACGCCGACGACGGCGCGGCCCACCGCGTCCTCGAGCGGCGGCGCGTAGGTCTTGAGCGCGCCGATCTGCGCCACGTGGGTGGCGACCACGACGTGCCCCACGGCGCGCTCGCGCAGGAACGCGCCTAACGCCTCGACCTCCGGCAGCTCCGGCATGCGCCCAGCCTGCCACCCCGCGCCGACATCGACGGCTCGGCTCTGGAGCTCGGCATCTACGCCTCGGGCCGCACCGCCCCCGGCCGGGGTCGCAGCACGAGCCACACGAGCACCGCCGCGCCCACGAGGGCCGCGACCGTCACCCACGGCGCCGACCCGCCCCACGGGCGCCAGACCACGAGCGCGAGGAGCTGGCCGAGCAGCTGGGGTGGCCAGAACGCCGCGAGTCGACCCCGGAGCACGCCGAGCGCGATCGGGGAGCGCGGCCGCAGCAGCTCCACGAGCCGGGCGGCGACGACGCTCAGATGCACGCCGAGCACGAGGCCGGCCAGGGCGAGCGCGTCGCCCGTGCCGGTCGAGGACGTCAGCACCGCCGTTCCCGACGATCCGGCGGTCGCCTCCGTGACCCCGCTGAGCGGGACACCGGCCAGCGTGATGAGCCCGACCACCCCGACCCAGAAGCCGGCGGCGACGCCCCGCGGCCGCACGAGGAGGGCGACGAGCGCGGCGCCCAGCACGACCCGGCCGAGGATGCCCGTCGGGGCGCAGACCAGGACGAGCACGCCGGCGACGGCGGCCACGCCCCACAGCAGCCAGGCCGGCACCGCGGGACCCACCTCGAGCGCGACGCGCGGCGCGATCACGCCGCCGCGCGCTCGCGGCGTACCGGGCTCGGCCCGCCAGCGCGCCGGCCACCACGACCGGATCCGGCGGCCGAGGTGCCCGCCGGCGCTGGACCTGGAGCGGGTCCGGGCGGCCCCCGCGCTCATGGCAGCCACCTCCGCAGCTCCACACCGGACCCGCGCAGGTCCGCCAGTCGCGCGTCGCGCTGGACGAGCACGACGCGGGCGGCCAGCAGCTCCTCGGGCGAGAGGCGGTGCAGCGCGAGGTCGGGCAGCACGTCCACGGCCACGACGGGATGCCCCTGCTGGGCCCAGCCGCGCGCCGCGGCGGCCGCGTCGTCGTCGAGGAAGGTCGAGACCACCACCACGAGCGCGCCCGAGGTGACCCGCGGTGCCCGGACCAGCGGGGCGGGCTCGCCGAGCGGCGCCGACGTGCTGATCGCCTGCACGACCCGGCGCAGGTGCCGCCGTCCGGCGCCGGGCGGCACCGGCAGGCCGCGGGCCGCGAGGTCGGTGAACGCCACGCGGTCGCCCGCCTCCACGTAGGCGCGGGCGTAGGACGCGGCCGCCTGGCGTGCCACGTCGAGCGAGGTCGCCTGCGTCGGCAGCACCGCCGTCCCGCCGGCCCAGGTGCGCACGTCGGGCCCGACGTCGTCGCGCGAGTCGAGCACCACGACGGCGACGGCCTCGGCGTCCGCGTACCTCCGGCGCACCCACAGGCGCGTGCCGAGCCGAGGATCGGTGGTGCCGCGGCGGGCGGTGACGCGCCAGTCCACCGAGCGCAGCCGGTCCCCGGGTGCGAACGGCGCGATGTCGTGCAGGTCCTCACCCTCGCCGTGGCGCCGGGACCGGTGGGTGCCCGTGAGGCCGACGAGGTGCGCGGGCACGGGCAGCGCCGCGGTCGGTGCCGCGACCGGCTCGACCACGAGGGCCGGTGCGGTGACGGTGCCCGGCTCGCTCTCCTGGGCGCCGTCCGGGGTGACCTCGGCCCAGTCCACCCGCAGGGGCGGCAGCACGCCGGTGCGGGCGGACTCGATCGCGACCTCGACCACGCCCGGCACGGCGAGGGCGCGCGCCTCCTGGTAGCCGGGCACGACGGCGCGCACGCGCACCGCACCTCGCTCGCCCGCGGCGAGGGTGACCGCCGTGACGTGCCGCCCGGGCTCGGGCTGGCCGACCGCCTCGGTGCGCGGCGGCGTCGGGTCCGGTCGCCAGCTGCGTGCTCGCATCGCCGCCGCCAGCACGAGCGGGGCCGCCACGACGACGAGGTCGGGCCGCGCAAGTGCGACCCCCGCGAGGACGAGGACCAGGGCGACCACGGCGACGGCGACGCCGCTGCGCGTGGTGACCGCTCGCCGTCGGGCGCGGCCGTCCTCCGGCAGGAGGCCGACGGGTCGCCCACGCGGGGCGACCCGCTCGGGCGGACGCCCGAGCGGCTCCCGAGGCCAGGTCGGCCCGGTCGGCCCGATCACGTCGTCACCGCAGCGAGGCGGTCGCGCCCGGGGTGGGCACGTGGTCGAGCAGGTCGGCGACGACGGCGACCGGCGACGTCCCCGCGGCCCACGCCTGCGGCGTGAGCACGAGCCGGTGCGCGAGGGCGGGCACGGCGACCGACTTCACGTCCTCGGGCGTGGTGTAGTCGCGCCCCGCCATCACGGCGCACGCCCGGGCGAGCAGCACGAGGGCCTGCGTGCCGCGCGGCGACGCGCCGACCTCGACCGAGCGCGCCGACCGGGTCGCGGCCGTGAGGTCGACGCAGTAGCGCAGCACGTCGCGCTCCACGGCGACCTGCTCGACCCCCGCCTGCAGCGCGGCGAGCTCGCCCGGACGCAGGACCGTGCGCACGGGCGCCGCCTCCTGCCGCCGCGCGAGACGCCGCTCGAGCAGCGCGGTCTCGCCCTCGCCGTCGAGGTACCCGACGGCGAGGCGCGCCATGAAGCGGTCCAGCTGCGCCTCGGGCAGGGGGTAGGTGCCCTCGTGCTCGACCGGGTTCGACGTCGCGATGACGTGGAACGGGTGCGGCAGCGGACGGGTCACGCCCTCGACCGTGACCTGGCGCTCGGCCATCGCCTCGAGCAGGGCCGACTGCGTCTTCGGGGGCGTCCGGTTGATCTCGTCGGCGAGCAGCATGCCCGTGAACACCGGGCCGGGGCGGAACTCGAACGCCGTGCGGGCCGGGTCGAAGACCATCGAGCCGGTGACGTCGGAGGGCAGCAGGTCGGGCGTGCACTGCACGCGCGCGAAGTCGAGCCCGAGCGCCGTGGCGAGGCTGCGCGCGGCGAGCGTCTTACCGGTGCCCGGCACGTCCTCGAGCAGGAGGTGGCCGCCCGCGAGCACGCACGCGAGCGCCGTGCTCAGGGCGGGCATGCCGACGACGGCGGTGCGCACCTCCGCGAGGACGGCCTCGCTCGCGTGGGCGATCTCGTCCGCGGTGGCGGGCTGCGAGGCGGCCGGCCGCGGGGCGGCGGACGAGCTGGGCCCGGTGGGCGCGGTGGGCCTGGTGGGCTTGGCGTGCTCGCCGGGTCCGTCCGCCTCGACGTCCTCGTGGTGGTGCGTGGGCGGGTGTCCGGCGTCGTGCTCGGTCATCGTGCGCTCCCTCTCGGGCCGTCGGGTCGGGGGGACGCGCCGTCGCGGCGCGCCATGGCTTCGAGGTCCTCGAGGACCCGCTGGACGGCGGCGCCCTCGCGCCGGTCCAGCTGTCCGGCGAGCCGGTCCAGCTCCTCGGCCTCCTCCGGGGCCGCCGACCGGCGCCGCAGCGCGATCGCCTGCCGCAGCCGGAGCACCGCGCCGCTCGCGGCCGCGCCGTCGCGGCCCGTCTGCCAGGACAGGCGGTACACCTCGGCGCGGCGGCCGCCGCGCTCGGGCGCGGGCAGCCGCGGCCAGGCGGTCTCGTCGGAGTCGGGGATCAGGTGCCCGAGCGCGACGAGCGCGGCGACGGCGAGGACCGTGACGACGACCCCGGGCGCGGGGGAGCCCAGCGCGAAGGCGAGCACGCCGGCGGCGACGACGGCCGCCGCCTCGCCGAGCAGTCGGCGGGTCATCGCGCGTCCTGCCAGGCGCGCGCGATCGCGTCCAGCGCGACCTGGGCACGCGCCACGTCGTCGTGGGTGACGGGGTGCTCGGAGAACCGCGCGGCGAGGTACACGTCACGCAGCTGCGTCACCGCCTCGGCGTCGGCGCCTCGGCGCAGCACACCGACGGCGAACTCGGTGGGCGTCTGGCTGGCCGCGCGGACGATGCCGTGGTCGGCGGCGGCCTCCTCCAGCGCGACCCAGGCCGCGATCACGGCGTCGCGCGGCGCCGAGCGCTCGCGCAGCCGCGCCTGTGCCTCGGCCAACGCGTCGGTGAGGTCGGGCACGGCGTCCTGCACCACGCTGACCCCGCCGGCCACGTCCGGGCCCTCGATCGCCGGCTCGCGCTGCAGCTGGCTGAGCAGCCTGCGCAGCACCAGGGCCAGCACGAGCGCGGCGACGGCGATCGCGACCCACATCAGCACCTGGCCCACCACGGCGGGCACCTCGAACGGCTCGAACGGCGGCAGCGTGGGCTGGTCGCTCGGGTCCTGGGGCGGGAACGTGAGCTGCACGGTGCTCAGGCTCGTCGGGTTCTCCCCGCCGTCGCTTCCCGTCCAGCGCGGCTCGGCCTCCAGCGGCCCGCGGACGGCGGCACCCACGACGGCGAGCGCGAGCAGTCCCGCCGTCACCCACGGCAGGGCGCGGCCCGTCCGTGCGGGCCGTGGCGCCTGCGGCACCTCGTCCGCGGGGCCGGCCGACCCGCGGGTGGCTCTGTCGGACACCACCGCTCAGCGCCGCCGCAGACGCCGCACGCGCCAGCGCGTCCCGGTGCTCGACCAGCGCCAGCCCGACTCCGAGCCCTCCTCGACCCACCCGGTGGTGACGTCGGGGCCGAGGGTGAGCTCGCCGTCGGGCTCGGGCACGTCGATCTCGCTGATGACGAGGAGGTCGGCGACCTCGGCGCCGAGCACGTAGACCTCGCCGCCGCCCATGATCCAGACGTCGCCGGTGGCCTCCTCCTCGGCGAGAAGCGCGAGGGCGTCGGCCATGGAGGAGGCGCGCTCGGCGTCCTCGTCGGCCTCGGGGCGCCAGTCCGCGGACCGGGTGAGGACCACGGACCGGGCGGCGCGCTTGCGGCGCCACGCGGGCGGCATCGACTCCCACGTCGGGCGGCCCACGATGACGGGGCGCCCGCTCACGATCTCGCGGAAGTGCTGGAGGTCCTCGGGCACGTCCCAGGGCAGCTCGCCGTCGGCCGCGATGACCCCGCCGGGCGTCTGCGCCCACACCATCCCGATCACGCGCCGCGCCTCAGACCGCGATCGGGGCCGCGATGGCCGGGTGGTGGCGGTAGTCCACGATCTGCACACTCTCGCCGGTGTAGTCGAAGATCGAGGGGGCCGGAGTGAGCTCGAGCGTCGGGAACGGGTACGGCTCGCGCGTGAGCTGCTCGCGCACCTGGTCGACGTGGTTGTCGTAGATGTGGCAGTCGCCGCCGGTCCAGACGAAGTCGCCGACCTCGAGCCCGACCTGCTGCGCGACCATGTGGGTGAGCAGCGAGTAGCTCGCGATGTTGAAGGGGACGCCGAGGAAGAGGTCGGCGCTGCGCTGGTAGAGCTGGCAGGACAGCCGGCCCTCGGCCACGTAGAACTGGAAGAGCGCGTGGCAGGGCGCGAGCGCCATGTCGTCCAGCGCGGCGACGTTCCAGGCGGAGACGAGGTGCCGGCGGCTGTCAGGGTTGCTGCGCAGGTCCGCGAGGAGCTTGCTGATCTGGTCGATGTGCCCGCCGTCGGGCGTCGGCCACGAGCGCCACTGGACGCCGTAGACCGGGCCGAGCTCGCCGTCGGCGTCGGCCCACTCGTTCCAGATCCGCACGCCGTGCTCCTGGAGGTAGCGCACGTTGCTCTCGCCGCGCAGGAACCACAGCAGCTCGTGCACGACCGACCTCACGTGCACCCGCTTGGTGGTGACGAGCGGGAAGCCCTGGCTCAGGTCGTAGCGCAGCTGACGGCCGAAGACGCTGCGGGTCCCGGTGCCGGTGCGGTCGCCCTTGCGGGCGCCGGTGGCGAGCACGTCGGTGAGCAGCGCCTCGTACTGGGTGTCGACGGGCATGGCAGCCATCGTAGGTGGCGGGACGGGGCCTGCCGGTGCTCCGTGGACGCCGGCCGGGTGGGTGGCGAGGCGCCTCAGGCCTTGCGCGGCTTGAGCGCCTCGATCGCCTGGGCGACCTCGGGGTCGTCGAGGTGGCTCACGATCCGGTCGCCGGACTCGAGGTCGTCCGCGACGGCATCCTGGTCGAGGTCGAACGGGACGGTCTGCATCGGAAGGGCCACCGGGCCCATCTCGTTGGTGAACTGCATCGCGAACCTCCTGGTGGTGGTGCGGGTGATGGTGCTGGTCAGGCGGGTGGGGCGGACGGTGCGGCGGTTCCGCCCTCGGCGGTGAGCGAGAGCGCGACGGCGGCGCTCGCCTCGAGCGTGCGGCTCACCGTGCAGTACTGCTCGATCGCCTTGCGCGCCGTGGCGAGCATGCGCTGCTGACGCGCGACGTCCTGGTGCGGGGCGGTGACCACCAGCTCGACGGCGAAGCGCTCGTACCGGTTCTCGCCCTCCGCCTTGACCCGGCTCACGCCGACGGAGATCGGCACGTCGTCGCCGAGCTCCCAGGACACGCGCGAGTCCGCGCTCATGCCGGTGCACGCGGCGACGGCGACGGCGAGCAGCTCGCCGGGGGAGAACACGCCGTCGTCACCCTCGGGGCCGATCCGGACGGTGGCGCCGCGCTCGTTGCGGCCCACGTAGGTGGCCTTGCCGACGCGCTCGGCGACGAGGAACGGGGCCGGGGCGTCGGCTGTGCTGTCGGTCGAGGCCACCGTGTGCTCGTCGTCGCGGGGCGTGTCGTCGTCGCCGTCGTCGCTCATGGGGACATCTTGACCTACCTGCGACGCGGAGGACACCAGTTCGTGGTGAACGTCCGCGCGGGAGCCTCGTGACAGGAGCGACTGCGCGTGACGGGAGAGCGACTGTCTGTGACGGGAGAGCGACTGCGCGTGATGGGAGAGCGACTCGCCGGGGGCTCGCCGGCCGCCGGTCGAGCGACGGTGCAGGTCAGAGCGCCGAGCCGAGGGCAGCGTCCGAGCTGAGTCGCCGTGGCGTTACGGGCAGTCGCTGTGGCGTGAGGGAGAGTCGCTGTGACGGAACAGGGAGTCGCTGCGGTGGAAGGCCGTGGTCGCGCCGCGGGCGGCCGTCAGTCGACGACGTCCGAGCGGCGCTCCAGCAGCACGAGGTCGCGCCAGACGCCTGCCATCGGGCCGTGCGTCATCTTGCCCACGCGCTCGCGCACCCCGACGGTCCGGAACCCGGCCTCCTCGTGCAGCCGGATGCTCGCGGTGTTCTCCGGGAACACCGAGGACTGCAGCGTCCAGAACCCCGCCTGCTCACTCTCCACGACGAGGTTCTGCAGCAGCGCACGGCCGACACCCTGGCGGCGGTGGTCCGGGTGGACGTACACCGACACCTCGAGCACGCCGACGAACACCAGTCGGCGCGAGTGCGGCGTGCAGGCGAGCCAGCCGATCACTCGCTCCGCGTCGTCCAGGGCGACGGTGCGCAGCAGCGGGAGCTTGTCGGTGTCGAACTTCTGCCAGGTCGGCGGGGTGTCGGAGAACGTCGCGTGGCCGGTGGCGATGCCCGCCGCGTAGATCGCGTGCACCTGGTCCCAGTGCGTGGCGTTGAGCGGAGCGAGGCGGACACCGGCCGTCGTGGCGGACATGAGCACGAGGGTGCCGGGGTGGCGTGTCGTGCTCGCTCCCGGATCGTTACGTTCCTGTGACACGGGCAACGCCCACCGTTGGTCCTGACGCGCGGCCGGAGGCCCGCTGCTGTGTCGCGCCGGTGTCGGGCAGGTTCGCGGGGCCGCGTCGCGTCCTCCCGGATGTCCGGGGCGGTCAGTCCGTGGGCGCCGTGCGCCGCTCCCGACGGCGGAACTGGGCCGGCGTCTCGCCCGCGAGCCGGGCGAACTGCCGGGAGAACGCGGCCTGGTCGTAGAACCCGGTCGCGTGGGCGATGTCGGCGATCGGCGTCGCGGTCGTCGCGAGCAGTCGCGCCGCGGCGTCGATGCGCGTGCGCAGCACAAGCTGCGTGGTGCTGAGCCCGGTGACGCGGCGCAGCCGCCGGGACAGCGCCGTCGTGCTCGTGCCTGCGATCGCGGCGAGGTCGGCGGCCGAGGGCGGGTCCGCGACGTGCGCCGCGATGTGGTCGATCACGCGCGCGACGGCGGGGAACGTCGCCGCGTCGCGCTGCTCGCCGAGGTCCTGCGAGACGGAGACGACGCCGACGACCCGGCCCTCGCCGTCGCGCACCGGCAGCTTGGTGGTGAGGTGCCACGTGGCCGCGGCGGCCTCGCCCGGCCCGAGCGCGCGGATCAGCTCGAGCTCGTGGCGCAGCTCGGTGCCTGCGAGCACGCGCGCGTCCTGCTCGGCGTAGCGCTCCGCGAGGTCGGGCACGAAGAGGTCCTCGGCGCGCCGACCCAGGACGTCGCGGCGCGACGTGCGACCGGCCCGGCGCACGAACGTGGGGTTGACCGTGACGTAGCGGCCCTGCGCGTCCTTGACGCAGAACATGGTGGTGCGCAGCTCGTCGAGCAGCGTGAGGAGGACGGGTGCGAGGTGGGCCGGGTCGAGGCGCACCTCGGGGCGCTGCGCGTCGGGATGCTCGGGCGTGGCCACCTGGCCATCGTCGCGCACGGCGCGGGCGCCGGCCGCACGGACGCCGCGCGATGGCGCCGTCGTGTCGCGAACGGACGCGACCGGAGGCGCCGGGTGACAAGACGCGCGCCGCGACCCGCGCGCACACTGCTCGGTATGACGGCCACACCCAGCCTGCTCGCCCCGGACTCCCTCGTGAACTCCGCCCTGGCGCTCGCCGAGGAGTGGCAGCGCGCCTCCGGCGACGGCGCCTCGCGGGCCGAGCAGGCGGCGTCGGACCGCCTCGGCCAGCTCGTGGCGAACCGCGCCGGGCTCGACCTCGCCGTCGCCTTCGTGGACGAGGTCGCGCGGCCCGAGGACACGACGGTCGCCGCGCGGGCCCTGGCCGACCTCGACGCCGCGGCAGCGTCGGCGTTCCTCACGCCGGTGGACCGGGCGATGTTCGCCGTCGGGCAGCGCGTCGCGCCTCTCGCCCCCTCGCTCGTGGTGCCGCTCGCGCGGGCGCGGCTGCGCCAGCTGGTGGGCCACCTCGTCGTCGACGCCGACCGCGGCCTCGCCGGGCACATGGCGCGGGCACGCGCCGCGGGCTACCGGCTCAACGTCAACCTCCTCGGCGAGGCCGTGCTCGGCGAGGCCGAGGCCGCCTCGCGGGTGGAGCGCACGATCGCGCTTGTGCGGCGGCCGGACGTCGACTACGTCTCGATCAAGGTGTCCTCGCTCGTCTCGCAGATCTCGACGTGGGACACCCCCGGCACCGTGGCGCGCGTGCTCGAGCGGCTGCGCCCGCTGTACCGCGCCGCGCTGGAGACCGGCTCCTTCGTCAACCTCGACATGGAGGAGTACCGCGACCTCGACCTCACCCTCGAGGTGTTCGAGGCGATCCTGGCCGAGCCGGCGTTCGAGCGGCTCGAGGCCGGCATCGTGCTCCAGGCCTACCTGCCGGACGCCCCCGCGGCGTTCGAGCGGCTCGTCGCCCTCGCGACCCGGCGGGTCGCCGCGGGCGGCACGCGGATCAAGGTGCGCCTGGTCAAGGGCGCGAACCTCGCGATGGAGCGCGTGGAGTCGCAGCTGCACGGCTGGCCGCAGGCCCCGCACACGTCCAAGGCGGAGACCGACGCGACCTACGTGCGGATCCTGGACCGCGCGCTCACCCCGGAGGTCGCGGGCGTGCTGCGGCTCGGCGTCGCAGGCCACAACCTCTACCACCTGGCGCTCGCGCACCTGCTTGCCACCGAGCGCGGCGTCGCCGAGGCGATGGACGTCGAGATGCTGCAGGGCATGGCGCCGGCGCAGGCCCGCGCGGTGCGCGACACCGTCGGCTCGGTGCTCCTGTACACCCCGGTCATCGCGCGCGCCGACTTCGACGTCGCCGTCTCCTACCTCGTGCGGCGCCTCGAGGAGAACGCCGCGCCGGAGAACTACCTGCACCAGAGCGTCGCCGACGGCGGCCAGGCCGAGGCCCGGACGCGTTTCCTCGCCTCGGTGCGTGACGCCGCCACGGTGACCACGCAGCCACGCCGCACCTCAGCGCCGATCGAGGTCGCGGGCGTCCCGACGCACGCGACGTTCGAGAACGCCGCGGACGCCGACCCGGCTGTCGCCTGGGTGCGCGAGCGCACGACGGCGGCGCTCGCCGTCGCGCCCGACCTCACCCCGCGCGCGCCGCACCTGGGCAGCACGGGCGAGGTCGACGACGTCGTGGCCCGGGCGCGCGCGCTCGCACCGGCGTGGGGGGCGACCGACGTCGCGCGCCGGGCCGCGGTGCTCGCGGACGTCGCCGAGCGCATCGAGGCGGCCCGGTTCGAGCTGATCGCGGTGATGGCGCACGAGGCGGGCAAGACCGCCGGCGAGGCCGACCCGGAGGTGAGCGAGGCGGTCGACTTCGCGCGCTGGTACGCGGGGTCGGCGCTCGCGCTGGCCGCGGATCCCGAAGACACGGCGGCGACGGAGCACGACGGGGCGGGCGCCCGGTTCGTCCCCGTCCCCGTCACGCTCGTCACCCCGCCGTGGAACTTCCCGGTGGCCATCGCCGTCGGTGGCGTGCTCGCGGCGCTCGCCGCGGGATCCGCCGTCGTGATGAAGCCCTCGCCGAGCGCCACGCGGTGCGGCGAGGTCGTCGCGGGCCTGGTCCGCGAGGCGCTCACCGCGGCCGGGTTCGACGCCGACCTCGTGCAGGTCGTCGCGGTCGACGAGGACGAGGTCGGGGCACACCTCGTGGCGCACGACGGCGTGGACCAGGTCGTGCTCACCGGCTCGCTCGAGACCGCGCGCCTGTTCGCGTCCTGGCGCGCCGGGCACCCCGGCGGACCGCGGGTCTTCGCCGAGACGTCCGGAAAGAACGCGATCGTCGTGACGCCGAGCGCCGACCTCGACCTCGCCGTCGCCGACGTGGTGCGCTCGGCCTTCGGGCACGCCGGCCAGAAGTGCTCGGCCGCCTCGCTCGTCATCCTCGTGGGGTCGATCGGGCGCTCGCGGCGGTTCCACGACCAGCTCGTCGACGCCGTGCGCTCGCTGCGCGTCGGCGTGCCCGACGACCTCGGCACCGGCATGGGTCCGGTCGTGGAGGTGCCGAGCGGCAAGCTGCTGCGCGGGCTCACCACCCTGGAACCCGGCGAGCGCTGGGTCCTCGCGCCGCGCGAGCTCACCCCGCCGCCGGGCGGGGAGCGCTGGGCCGGGCGGCTGTGGAGCCCGGGCGTCCGCGCGGGGGTCGTGCCGGGCTCGTGGTTCCACCGCACCGAGTGCTTCGGACCCGTGCTCGGGATCATGCGGGCCGACACGCTCGAGGAGGCGATCGACTGGCAGAACGCCACGGCGTACGGGCTCACCGGCGGCCTGCACTCGCTCGACCCCGACGAGATCGCGCTCTGGCGCGAGCGGGTCGAGGTCGGCAACGCGTACGTCAACCGGCACATCACCGGTGCGGTCGTGCAGCGGCAGCCGTTCGGCGGCTGGAAGGGCTCCGTCATGGGGCCCGGCGCCAAGGCCGGCGGTCCGCACTACGTGGCGCAGCTGGGGCGGTGGGTCGAGGACGCGCCGGCTGCCGACCATGCGGCCGACGCTGGGGCGGCCGACGCCGGCGCGGCGCGGCGCGAGGCGGACCGCGCGCTCGCCGCGCAGTGGCGCACGGGCGCGGATCCCTCGGCGCTGGCGTGCGAGGAGAACACGCTGCGCCTCGTCCCGGTCCCGGCCGTCACGGTGCACGTCGCGCCCGACGCACCCGCCGGCTCGGCCGACCGCGCTCGCGATGCGGCGGACGCCGCGGGCGTGCCGACGGTCGTCGTCACGCACGGCGACGGCGCCGCGCTCGCCGCCGACATCGCCGCCGGGCGCACGGCCGACCGCGTGCGCTGGGTCGGTCCCGCCGGGGCGCCCGAGGAGGTGTGGCGGGCCGCGATCGAGGCCGGCGTCTCGGTGCTCGACGACCCCGTGCGCGCGGACGGCCGCCGGGAGCTGCTCACGATGCTGCGCGAGCAGGCGATCTCGCGGACCAGGCACCGGTTCGGCCACGTGCACGCCTGACGTCTGCCCGTCCCCTGCCCGTCGCGCGCCGCCGAGGCGTCCGCGGCGCAGACGTTCGGGGGCTCGTGCTCCGCGTTCGCCTCAGGCCCGCAGGAACGCGAGCATCGCGGCCGGGTTGTCGGTGCACACGGCCTCGACGCCGAGGCGCGTCAGCCGCGCCCAGTCCTCGGGCCGGTTCGCGGTGTACACCCACAGGCGCAGTCCCGCGCGCCCGACGGCGAGCGCCCCCTCCTCCGTCAGCGTCACGTGGTTCGTGGCGAGCACCGCGACGCCCGACGCCGCGAGCTCGGCGAGGTCGTCGGCGTCCGGCACGTCCTCGACGAGCAGACCGATCGGCACGCCCATCGGCGCGAGGACCTCGAGCGACTCGGCGACGACGAACGGGTCGAACGAGGTGACGACGATGCGTCCCTGCGCGACGACGTCGTGCCACACCTGCGACGACAGCGTCTCCCCGAGCGCGGCCACCACCTGGGCGGCCGGCCGGCTGGGGGCCTTCACCTCGAGGTCGAGGCTGCCCCCGGTCGCCTGGAGCAGGGCGCCGAGCTCGTCCAGGTGCGGCACCCGCTCGCCAGCGAAGGCCGCACCCCGGCGGGCCCCGGCGTCCACGCGACGGATCTGCGACCAGGGCAGCGACTCGACGTCGGCCTCGGCGTCCACCCCGGCGTCCGCGGCGTTTGTGGTGCGGGCGAGGGAGTCGTCGTGCAGGAGGAACGGCACGCCGTCGGCGCTGAGGTGGACGTCGGTCTCCACCCAGCGCGCGCCGGCGTCGAACGCGGCGCGGAAGGAGGCGAGCGTGTTCTCGGGGGCGACGGCGGGTGCGCCCCGGTGACCGACGACGAGGGGGGTGCTCACCCGACCCACGCTAGAGGGGAGCGTGCGCGGGGTCGACCGGTTCGCCGTCGGGCGCGGGCGGGTCCGGTCGTGCCGACGCAACCGCCGACGAGACCGGCGGCGCGACTACCCTGCTGTGGTGTCCACGATGAGCGACCTCGTCGCGTCCCACGGCCGCCTCAGCGCTGCGGAGGTCGACTGGCTGCACCTGCTGGTGGGGGACTGGCAGGTGCTCTCCGACCTCGCGTTCGCCGACCTCGTGCTGTGGCTGCCGGACGAGGAGGGGCGCTTCGTCGCCGTCGCGCACTGCCGCCCCTCGACGGGCGGCACCGTCCACTACGACGACATCGTCGGCAAGCCGGCGCCGGAGGGGCAGGTCCCTGCCCTCGCCGCCGCGCTCGCGCGTAAGGAGATCCGCCGCTCGCGCGTGCCGCGGTGGAACGGGTCGTACGCGATCCGCGAGGAGGCCGTTCCCGTGGTTCGCGACGGCAAGGCGCTGGCGGTGCTCGGCCGGGAGACCAACCTCGGCGAGGCGCGCACACCCGGGCGGCTCGAGATCAACTACATCGAGGCTGCGGACGAGCTCTGCGGCATGATCGCGCGCGGGGAGTACCCGTCGCCGAACGCCGCGACGGGGCGGTTGCGCGGCGCCCCGCGCGTGGGCGACGGCCTGGTGCGGCTCAACGCGGAGGGCGAGGTCCTGTACTCCAGCCCCAACGCGATGTCCTGCTTCCACCGCCTCGGTGTCCTCGGGGACATGGTGGGCCGGTCCCTCGCGCAGGTGATCGCCGACCACGTCGAGGACGGCGAGGCCGTCGACGAGGCGCTACCGCTGGTGGCGATGGGGCGCGCGGCGTGGCGCACCGACGTGGAGAGCCGCGGCGTGTGCGTGTCGTTGCGCGCGATTCCCATGACGAACGAGGGCGAGCGCATCGGGGCGGTGGTGCTCTGCCGCGACGTGTCGGAGCTGCGCCGGCGCGAGCAGGAGCTCATCACCAAGGACGCCACGATCCGCGAGATCCACCACCGCGTGAAGAACAACCTGCAGACCGTGGCCGCGCTGCTGCGGCTGCAGGCGCGGCGGACCACCTCGAGCGACGCGCGTTCGGCGCTGGACGAGGCGATGCGGCGGGTGGCGACGATCGCGTCGGTGCACGAGGCGCTCTCGCAGACCATCGACGAGATCGTCGACTTCGACGCCGTGTTCGGCCGGACGCTCCGGCTCGCGGTGGACGTCGCGGCCGCCGAGCAGCCGGTCCGGATGGTCCGCGAGGGCTCGTTCGGCCGCGTCGCCGCCACGGAGGCGACGGCGCTCGCGGTGGTGCTCACCGAGCTGGTCTCCAACGCCGTCGAGCACGGGCTCGCCAAGATGGGCGGCACGGTGGCGATCCGGTCGGAGCGTCGGGGTCGTGACCTCGTGGTCGTGGTGGAGGACGACGGCGTGGGCATCGACCCCTCGGCGCCGCCCACCGGGACGGGGCTGGGGATGCAGATCGTCCGCACGCTCGTGGCGGGGGAGCTGCACGGGAGCATGGAGTGGCGCCCGCGCGCCGAGGGTGGCACCGAGGTGCGGATCCAGGCGCGGCTCGGCTTCGGCCCGCCGTCCGACGGCGAGGTCGACACGTTCTGAGTCCCGCGCGGGGCGGGGCGTGCGCCAGGCGTGGGCCGGCCGTGGGCGCGGCGTGCGTGCGTGTGCGGCGTGCGGTGCGACGCGCCGCGGTGCGCGGGCGCGGGTGCGCGAGGGGTCGGTGAGAGCGCGGCGAGCCGGGCGCAGACGCGAGACGGCCGCCGCACCCGAGGGTGCGACGGCCGTCGTCAGCGTGGTGCGGGACTCAGCCGGCCCGGCGAGCGCGGGCGGTGCGGCGCTTGAGCGCGCGGCGCTCGTCCTCCGACAGGCCGCCCCAGACGCCCGAGTCCTGACCGGTCTCGATGGCCCACTTGAGGCAGGAGCTCACGACGTCGCACCGGTTGCACACGGCCTTCGCCTCCTCGATCTGAGCGAGGGCGGGGCCGGTGTTCCCGATCGGGAAGAACAGCTCCGGGTCCTCGGTGAGGCAGGCAGCATCGTGACGCCAGTCCATGGTGGCGGCTCCTTGGGCGCAGAGGGTCCCCATCCGTAGTGGGGGAGGGACCGCATGTCGAACAGTTCCTGTGGACAACTGTCACACGGGATGCGCGCGCGCACAAGGGTTACGGAGACGTTGCATCCGCTTCGCCGTGAGGTGAACGTCACAGCAGCACACAGGAGCAGTTCCACGCAAATCCTCGCGTGTCGCCACGCGGGCGGTGACCAGAGGGTGACGGTGCGGCAAACGGGCAGGTCACGCGTGTGAGCGTTCACGGCGTGGGCGCTTCCGGCTCGGCGCGCGGTCGGCTCGACGGCTCCCGCGACACGAAGGACCGTCTCGAAACACCGACGGGCACCAAGGGGCACCGAGGGACACCGAGCGGAACCGAGGAGCACCAGCGCCGCCGGGAAGCCCGCACCGGTGCGCGTCCGCCCGCTCGGAAGCGCCGCCAGCGGACTGCGTGGCACCTCTACAGTGGCGGGATGCCTGCTGTCCCCACGCCGGAGGAGCCGGACCCTGGCCGCGTCGGGGGGATCCGGACGAGGACAGCCCGGCCACGCACGTTGGTCCTGGCCGTCGTGCTGCTCCTGCTCCAGGCGATCGGGTTCGCGGCGCTCGCGGTCGGCGTCCTCGTCACCACCGCCGGTGACGAGCGCGTCGCCAGCCTCCCGGTGCTCGCCTTCGCGCTGCTCGCCGCGGTCGCGGTCGCGGCGGTGGGCAGGTCCCTGTGGCGCCGGCGCCGATGGGCGCGCGGGGCCGCCGTCGCGTGGTCGCTCCTGCTCGTGCTCACGGGCCTGTCCCAGCTGAGCGTGAACGCCCCCGTCGCGGTCGGCCTCGCCGTCCTGGGACTCGCGACGGCGGCGGCCGCGGTCGCCCCGGCGACGCGCCTCGCCCTCGGGTCCGGCGAGGACGACCAGCCCCACGGCTGACCCGACCCTCGCGTCACGGCGGCTGCGCGACCTGGAGCGCGAGCGTGCCGCGCGGCGTGACCAGCAGGGCGCGGCCCGGCGGCACGGGCAGAGGGAGCCGAGGCGTGCCGGGGTGCGCGTGCGAGGGAACGTGACCGCCGAGCGCGAGCACCGTGCGCGCCTCGCGTACCCCACCGAGGACGCCCTGGAAGGCCGTGAGCAGCGCGGCGGGGGTCGTCGCGACGACGACCCGGCCCCGCAGCCGCGGGACGAGTGCCACCGACTCCGCGGTATCGAGCTGGTCGGCGTCATCGACGAGCAGGACCTCCTCGGCGTCGTCGGTCGGGCGGGCGTCGTCGGTCGGGCGGGGGTCCCCGGTCGGCCCGGGGTGGTCGTGCGGGCCGGAGCGGTCGGCGTGGTGCCTCCCGTCGCCGTCGACACGGACCACCCGCAGCCCCGCCGCCCGTGCCGCGTCCGCGACGGCGCCGAGCGCCGTGGTGCGGCCCGACCCGGGCGGACCCACCACGAGCCACGGCCGACTCGGCTCGAGCACGGCGCCCACCGGACCGGCGTCGTCACCGCCGCGTCCGACGGCGAGCACACCGGCGGGTGCTCCGGTCACCGGCCCACGGACGTGGGCGGGAACGGGAGCCAGCCGAAGCAACGGCTCGGTGCCGGCCGACTCCGCCGCCGTCCCCAGCGGGAGGTCGTCGACGACCACCTGGGCGAGCCGTGCGACGCCGCGATCGAGCAGCACGCCGCGCCCGGGTGGGGCCTGCGGGTCGACGAGGGCGCGGGGGATCCCGAGCATGGCCGCGGTTCCGGCGTCGCGGACGTGCAGGGTGAGGTGCGTGGCGACCGATGGCGCCCAGCGGTGCGCGGTCCCGACGACGAAGGCCATGTCGTCTCGCACCTGCAGCAGCGTGGCGATCAGGTCCTGCCCGGTGCCGAGGCGCGTCGCGCCGTCGACGGCGTCGAGCACCGCCTCAGTGTCGTCGAGCACGAGCTTGGCTCCCGGGTCGCTGCCCTGCGCCAGCAGCATGAGCAGTCGGACCAGCCGATCGGGTTCGGCCGTCGTCACCGTGGTGCCGAGGCCCGGGTGGATCACATGTCCGGAGTCGCGGCCGGTGGCGGTCCAGCGGGGCCACGGCTCGCGGGAGATCACGTGGCACGGGCGTCCGGCGCGCAGCGCGTCGCCGACGAGGGCGCGCAACGCGGTGCTGCGCCCGCTGCGGGGCGGCCCGCTGACGAGCAGGCGTCCGCCCGCCCAGCGCCACGGAGCGTGCCTCGTCTCCTCGGGGACGTCGAGCAGCAGCGGGGCCCGGACCGCGCTGCGCCCGACCTGCGCGGGCAGCGCGGGCGTCCACGGCCGGTGCACGGTGAGCAGGTCACCGCGTCGCGCACGTCGCACGCGCTCGGCGGCCTCCCGCACGGCGGCCACCACGCGGGCCGCGTCGGGCGCCGTCAGTCTGCCGAGCTGTGTGACGCCGTCGTGCGCCGTTCCGGTCACCACCGCCTGGCCCGGTCGCGTGAACGTGCTCGCGTCGCCGCGGCCGACGACGTCGAGCGAGTCCGTCGCGTCCAGCACCCGCAGGCACACCCGCAGCGGCAGGTTGGCGCGCAGCTGCGGCTCCAGCACGCCCGCCGGACGCTGGGTCGCGAGCACGAGGTGCAGCCCGAGCGAGCGGCCGAGCGTCGCGACCGCCGTGAGGTCGGCGAGCCGGGCGGCGTCGTCCTCCACGAGCGCGCGGACCTCGTCGACCACGACCACGAGCCGGCCCAGGTGGCCGCCGCGGGCGAGCAGGTCGGCGCGGTCGCGCGCGCCCGCCGCGGCGAGCAGCCGCTCGCGGCGGCGCAGCTCGTGCCGCAGCGCGGTGAGGGCCCGGGCGCTCGCGGCGGCGTCGAGGTCGGTGAGCAGACCCACGCAGTGCGGCAGGCCGGCGGCCACGCCGAACGTGGCGCCGCCCTTGTAGTCGACGAGCAGCATCGTGAGGTCGCGTGGTGCGTGCCCGAGCGCCAGGGCGAGCACCCAGGACTGCAGGAGCTCCGACTTGCCGGACCCGGTGGTACCGGCGACCAGGGCGTGCGGACCGTGCTCGGCCAGGTCGAGACCGCTCGCCGGACCGGGGCCGAGGTGCACCGGCAGTCCGGCCGCGGGGTCCAGCCACGCGCGCGCGACCCGCGCCGGGTCCGGGTCGAGGACACGCACGAGCGCGCCGTCGGGGAGGGCGTCCCCGACGGCGTGGCACACGGCGGCCACCCAGGCGGGTGAGACGCCGAGGCGCCCCCGCGCGCCGATGACCGGCCACGGCCCCGGCTCCAGCGCGCCGCGAGTGGGCGCTGCGCGCCGCACGACCCCCGGCTGTTGCACCTCGAGCCAGCGCGCCAGCCCCTGCTCGTCCGGCCCGACCACCGCGACGCCCTCGGTCCCGATCCGCAGCGGTGCACCCGCCGCGCCGCCGTGCACCAGGACGCCCGCGCCCTCGGCAGCTCCCGGCGGCACGGAGCCGCCGGGTCGGGCGACCGCCGCCACGGCGTGCGCAAGCGCAGGAAGGGCGCCGACCCCTGCCGCCCAGACCGCTGCTGCCGCGGGATCCGGCGGGTCCGTGCCCGGCGGGGAGGGCGGCCGGCGACGGCGCCCGACCAGTGCGACGACGACGGCCCCCACGGCGCCGACCCCGATCGCGCCCACCAGCCACCAGCGCGACGCGTGGCCCGCGAGCAGCAGCGGGAGCATGCCGAGCATCGGCAGCAGGGCGAGGAGCGAGCGCCACCGACCAGCGCCCGACGACGTCGCGCGGCCGGCGGGCTCCCCGGCTGCGGTGGGCGCCGGGGGAGGTGAGGGACGTGACCGCCGCGGCGGTCGGCGCGGCGCCGTGAACCGCGGCGCACCGGCGTCGTCGGGCTCCGGCGTCCCGCGCACCTCGAGCCGGGTGGACCCCAGGAGCAGCGCGTCACCCACGCGCAGCAGGGCGCGGCGGCGGACCCGTCGCACGCGCTCGCGGCCGCCGGTGCTGCCAGTGCCTCCGGTGTCACCAGGGCCGCCGGGTCGGCGACGGCCGCGGCGCCTCGGCCGCACCACGGCGGAAGGCGCGGCGACGCGCACGAGGTAGCGCTCGCCGTCGGGCATCGGTGCGACGCAGGCGTGCAGCCGGGAGACCGACGGGTCCGCGAGCGTGAGGTCGGCCGACGGCGCGCGGCCCACGCTCACCCGCGCGGACGTGAGCGGCACGGCCCAGCCCGCATCCGGACCGTGCACGACGGCGAGGTGCGCCGGCGCGTGCCAGCAGGCGCGCCAGCGTGCGACGACGGCGGCCGGGTCGGTGTCCACGCCGCCGAGCCTGCGCCCGGGCACCGACAGCGGCGAGCGGACCTGTGGATGCCGCACGGGCGGGTGTCGCCGCACGGATCTGGGGACAACGTGCGCACCAGGCCGACCCCGACCGTCCGGGCCGCGAGCGGCCGATCGCGCGCCGAGTGCCGCGTCCACCGCGCCTCGAGTGCCCCGAGGTGCCGCGCGGCTCAGGTCCCCGGCGAGACCAGCCCCGTCTCGTACGCGAGCACCACGAGCTGCACCCGGTCCCGGGCCCCGAGCTTGGCGAGGATGCGGCCGACGTGCGTCTTCACGGTCGCCTCGGCCACGAACAGGTCCGAGGCGATCTCGGTGTTCGTCCGGCCCCGGGCGATGAGCTCGAGCACCTCGCGCTCGCGCTCGGTGAGGTCCGCGAGCGAGTCGGGCGGCGTGCGGTTCTCCAGCGGCATGCGCGTCGCGACGTGCTCGATGAGGCGCCGCGTGGAGGACGGCGCGATCACGGCGTCGCCCGCGTGGACCGTGCGGATCGCGGCGAGCATCTCCTCCGGCTGGGCGTCCTTGAGCAGGAACCCGCTCGCGCCGGCGCGGATCGCGGCGAACACGTACTCGTCGAGGTCGAACGTCGTGAGGATGATGATCCGGGGGACGGGGCGGCCCGGCGGGCGCGGCGCGGCGAGCAGCCGGCGGGTCGCCTCGATGCCGTCCAGGCCCGGCATGCGCACGTCCATGAGCACGACGTCGACGTCGAACCCCGGCAGCAGGCGCAGCGCCTGCGCGCCGTCGCCCGCCTCGGCGACGACGGCCATGTCCGGCTGGCTCGAGATCACCATGGAGAAGCCGGCGCGGACCAGCTGCTGGTCGTCGACGAGGGCGACGCGGATCTGGTGGCTCGCGGTCGCGGGCTGGGTCATCGTGCGGACTCCTGGAGGATCGGGGAGGGTGGCAGCGGGAACGTGGCGTGCACACGGAAACCACCACCGGGCCGAGGCCCCGCGTGCAGCGCGCCCCCGAAGAGCGCGGCGCGCTCGCGCATGCCGGTCAGGCCGTTCCCGGCGCCGTCGGGTGCCGCGGCGGCGCCGCGACCGTCGTCGTCCACCTGGAGCACGAGGGCGGTCGGGTGCCACGCGACGTCCACGCGGGCGTGCACGGTGCCGGGCTCGCCGGCGTGCTTGAGGACGTTGGTGAGCGCCTCCTGGCAGATCCGGAACGCCGCGAGGTCGGTGGCCGCGGGCAGGTCGCGCGGCTCGCCCCAGGTGACCAGCTCGACGGCGGGCCCGGACGCGCGCACGCGGGCCACGAGGTCCGGCAGGTCGGCGAGGCCCTCTTGCGGGCGGTGCGGCACCGAGCCGTCCTCCCGGAGCACCCCGAGGATCCGCCGGGTGTCTGCCAGCGCCGCGCGCGCCGTCGTCGCGATCGTGTCGAGGGCCTGTGCGGCGAGCGCCGGGTCGGACCGCGCGGCATACCGCCCGCCGTCGGCCTGAGCGACGACGACGGCGAGGGAGTGCGCCACGACGTCGTGCATCTCGCGCGCGATCCGGGTGCGCTCCGCGGCGACGGCGAGCCGCGCCTGCTGGTCGCGCTCGTACTCCAGGCGGGCCGCGCGCTCGCGCAGCGACTCCCAGCGCTGCGAGCTGGAGCGGCGCAGGAGTCCGGCGACCCACGCGAGCAGGGCGGGGACGGCGGCCGCGACGAACAGGAACGTGGCAGTCAGCAAGCCGTCGCGGCCCATGTCGAGCGACATGGAGACGGCGATGAGCGCGCTGCCGAGTACGGCCGAGCCCAGGCTGACCCGGCGCGCCCAGATCGGGGCGTGCACGGTCGTGGAGTAGACGGAGACGTAGATGAGCAGGTCGATCGGGAGCAGACCCGTGCCGGCGAGGAAGTGCCCGAGCGCGAGAGCGTTGACCGCCACGGCCGACCCGATCGGCCAGCGGCGACGGCAGGCGATCGCGACCGGCATCCCGATCGACGCGGTCCACATGGTCAGCACCGCGACCGGCGACGCGGTCGACCCCGTGCCCGTGAGGATCGAGAGGCTGCCGAGCAGGAGGAACGCGGCGGCGGCGAGCACGCCGTCCAGCCAGGCTCCGTTGCGGCTGAGCCAGGCGTCGAGCTGGAGGACCGGCCCGCCGGCCGCGACGTCGCGGGACCCGACGCCGCCTCCGGCCACGGGAGCGCCGAGAGGCGCACCGCTGGCGGGGGAGGCAGGAGAGGTCACCGTCCGAGGGTAGGCCGCGGCCGTCGGCGGCGCGGTCCGCCGAGGGTCTGACCTAGACGGGCTCGATCAGACCGGCGTCGTCGTTGCGCACGGAGCCCACGCGCGCGGAGACCTCGTGCCAGACGAGCTCGGGCGGAGGACCGGCGAGGATCGCCAGCGCGGCGTCGGCGTCGGTCATCGCGGGGTCGAGCCACTCGTCGACGCGCGCGTGCGGGAGCGCGACGGGCTCACGGTCGTGGATCGCCTCGAGGCCGTCCCGCGCCGCCTGGGTGACGATCGTCGTCGACAGCAGCCACCGCGCCGGATCGTCCTCCTCGCGCGTGGGGTCGCGCCACCACGCGTACAGGCCCGCGAAGGCGAGCGAGGAGCCGTCGGCCGGGTGAATGTAGAACGGGGTCTTCGCGGGCAGCCCCGAGCCCTCGGGGTTCTTGCGCCACTCGTAGTACCCGTCCGCCGGCACGAGGCAGCGTCGCGTGACGAGCGACTTGGCGAACGCGGGCTTGTCCGCCACGGTCTCCAGGCGGGCGTTGAACATCGGGGCGCCCTTGGCGCCCGGTCCCGACGACCACGCGGGCAGCAGTCCCCAGCGCGCCAGGTGCAGCTCGCGGAGCACCCCCGTGCCGGCACCGTCCGCAGCGGACTCGCGTGCGTCCTCGCTGCCCACGAGGCGTGGGCGGTCGAGCACGACCCGCGCGCCATCGGTGGGCGCGACGTTCCAGGACGCCGCGCGGTCCGCGGCGTCCTCGCTCACCACGTCGACGTCGAACTCCGCCGCCAGCTCGTCGGCCGCCCGGACGGCCGCGTACCTCCCGCACATGCCGCCGACCCTACGTCGCGCCACCCCCATCGCCGCCGCCGACCGATCCGCCCGAGCCGGCCGGATCGACCCGATCGACCCGATCGACCGGATCGGCCGCTGCGAGCGCCCCCCGCAGCCCCGCGAGCCGCGCCAGCGCGACATCGAGCGTCGCCTCGTCCTTCACGAACGTGAACCGCAGCCACGAGGACAGCGCCCGCGCCGTCGCCGATCCCGCCCGGCAGAAGGCGGTGAGCGGCACGCACGCCACGCCCACGAGGTGCGGCAGCGCGCGGGCGAGAGCGTCGCCGTCGGGCACGGTGGGCGAGAGGAAGGGCGCGGCGTCCGCGCAGACGAAGTACGTCCCCTGCGGGACCACGACGGCGAACCCCGCCTCGCGCAGCCCGCTCACCAGGGCGTCGCGGCGCTCGGCGAGCGAGGCCGCGAGCGCGGCGACGTCGGCGTCGCCCTCCTCGAGCGCGCGGGCGACCGCCGGCTGCAGCGGCGCGGCGCTCACGTAGGTGAGGAACTGCTTGACGGTGCGCACGGCCGTGACCAGCTCCGCCGGCCCGCTGATCCAGCCGACCTTCCAGCCCGTCAGGGAGAACGACTTGCCGACCGAGGAGATCGTCAGGGTGCGCTCGCGCATCCCGGGCAGCGTCGCGAACGGGACGTGCGTCGCACCGTCGAACGTGAGGTGCTCGTACACCTCGTCGGTGACCACGACCGCGTCCACCCGCGCGGCGTGCGCGGCGACGACGGCGAGCTCGGCCCGGGTGAGGACTGTTCCGGTCGGGTTGTGCGGGGTGTTGAGGAGGACCACGCGCGTGCGCGGCGTCACGGCCGACGCGAACGCCTCGACGTCGAGGCGCCAGCCCTCGGGGGTCGGGCGTAGGGGGGCGGTGGTGTGGGTCGCGCCGGCCATCGCGATCGTCGCGGCGTAGGAGTCGTAGTACGGCTCGAGCGTGAGCACCTCGTCGCCCGGTCCGGCGAGGGCGAGCACAGCGGCGGCGATCGCCTCGGTGCCGCCCGCGGTCACGAGGATGTCGGAGTCGGGATCGAGAGCCAGCCCGTAGTGCCGGCGCTGGTGCGCGGCGACCGCACGGCGCAGCGCCGGGATGCCGGGCCCCGGCGGGTACTGGTTCGCGCCGGTGCGCAGCGCCTCGACCGCGGCCTCGCGCACCCACTCGGGGCCGTCGGTGTCCGGGAAGCCCTGGCCGAGGTTGGCCGAGCCGGTGGCCGTGGCCAGGGCGGACATCTCCGCGAAGATCGTGGGACGGACGGCGCCGTCGGGCGCGAGGAGACCGGACGCGCGCGCGACGGCGAGCCAGCGCGGGGTGCTCGTCATGCGGACGAGCGTAGGGCGGGTCGCACATCGGCCGCCGCCACCCGCTAGCCTCGAGCCAGCACGGGAGTCCGGTGAGCCGGGCTGAGAGGGAGTACTCCAACTCCGACCGTTGAACCTGATCCGGATCATGCCGGCGCAGGGAGCTCCGCCAGGCGAACGTCGTCTGAGCCCGTGCTGGTCCCGAGAGGGTACGCATGAGCCAGACCTCGCTCGCCACCGCCTCGCAGCTCGACGATCCCGCCGCCGTGCGGCATCCCGACGCCGCCCCAAGCCCGACGGCCGACCCCCTCACGTTCGGCGTCGGCGCCCGGATCACGGCCGCCGTCATGGCCGCGGACCACGTCGACGTCCTCACCCGCGCGCTCGCGGCGACCCCGACCGGTGACCTCGTCGTCGTCACGGGCGACGTCTCCACCTACGTCGGCGGCGCCGAGGACGACCTGCTGCGCTACGTCACCGACCTGGGTGCCACGCTGGCGGCGACCGGTCATCACGTCACGCTCGTCGTCCACCTGTCCCGCGGCTGCCCGGGCGAGGTCGTCTGCGCGCTGCCGGGCGGCGCCGGCCCGCGCGTCGTGGCGCCCCCGACGACCGACCGCACCGGCGCCTGGGCCGCCGCGGAGTGGGCGCTCTACCCGCTCGCCGACGGCGTCGGTGCCGGTGGCGGCGTCGGCCCAGCCGCCGGCGCGGCCGCTGCGTCGGATCAGCAGCCGGACCACATGCGCGACATCGAGGCCGCCATCGCCCACGCCCGCGACCTCGGCACGTTCCGCGGCAGCGAGCACTTCGTCACCCGCCTCGAGGGCGACCTCGCCGACGTCCTCGCCACGGCGTTCGCCGGCTGGCTGCTCGCGGGCCGCACCGTGCAGCACGTGACGAGCCACCTCACGGTGTCGATCAACAGCCCGAGCCACGCCGCGCGCGACGGCGAGCCCTCGATCGCGCCCACGTCGGCGCGCGCCGGGGACGCAGCATGAGCGCGGCCGGCGGATCGCCCCGCCCGACCCGCCCGGATGGTGCGCCGACGGCCCGAGGCGCCGCTCGCCGTCGCCCGCTGGCGATGCGCGACCTCGTGCTCCTCGTGGTGCTCGGCGTGGTGTTCGGGTTCCTCTACTGGGTGCTCGTGCAGGCGTGGACCGCGCTGTCGATCGCGATGGGGCCGGCCGGAGACCTCGCGCAGCACGTCCTGTTCGGCGGCTGGCTGCTGGTGGCCCCGCTCGCCGTCGCGATCCTGCGCCGCCCGGGCGTGGGGATCCTCGCCGAGCTGCTGGCCGCGGTGATCGAGGTCGTGTTCCTCGGCAGTCCGGTCGGCCCGCTGCTCCTGCTCGCCGGCCTCCTCCAGGGCCTGGGCAGCGAGCTGCCGTTCGCGCTCGGGCGGTACCGCTCGTTCGGCTGGGTGCGGTTCGCGGTCTCGGGGCTGCTGGGCGCGAGTCTCGTGTTCTTCTGGTCGGCGTTCCGGTTCGGCTGGTACGGCCAGGACCTGCTGCTCCTGCGGTTCGGGATCCAGGTGCTGTCCGGCGTGCTGCTCGGCGGCCTGGTCGCCAAGGTCATCGTGGACGCACTGCTGCGCACCGGGGTGCTCGCGAGCTTCCCGATCGCGGCCGCGTCGCGGTCTGCCGCGTCAGCAGGCTCGACGGCGCGGGGCGGCGGCGCCGGTGACCCCGACCTGGTACGGCGTGAGCGCTGAGCCGGCGATCGAGGCTCGCGACCTCGAGATCGTGCTCCCCGGGGGCGACGGCGTCGGTCCGCTGACCGCGTCGCTCGCCCCCGGGGAGGCGGTGCTGCTGCTCGGGCCGTCCGGCTCCGGCAAGTCCACGCTGCTGCGCACGCTCGCGGGCGCGATCCCGCAGACGGTCGGCGCGCGGGTCGCCGGCGAGGCGCGGGTCTGCGGCCTCGACCCGGTCGTGGCGGGCGTGGTCGTCACCGCCGCGCACGTCGGGGTCGTGGCGCAGGACCCGACGAGCGGGGTCTGCCTGCCCGACGTCCTCGACGAGGTCGCGCTGCCCCTGGAGAACAGGGCCGTGCCGCGCGCGGACATCGGCCCGCGCGTGGCGGCGGCACTCGCGGGCGTCGAGCTCGGGGCGTACGCCGGGCGCGGCACGCAGGGCCTGTCCGGCGGGGAGCTGCAGCGGCTCGCGCTCGCGGCCGCGACCGTCGCCCGGCCCGACGTGCTGCTCCTGGACGAGCCCACCGCGATGCTGGACGCGCCGGGCGTCGCGGCGGTGCGCGCCGCCGTCGGGCGCGTGGCGGGTCGCGCGACGGTGCTGCTCGTCGAGCACCGTCTCGCGGAGTACGCGGGCGAGGACGGCCTGGCGGCGCTCCCGCCGCGCACGATCGCTCTCGACCGCGGCGGCCGGGTGCTCGGCGACGGCCCCACGGCGCAGGTCCTCGCCCGGCACGGCGCGGCGCTCCTCGCGCAGGGCTGCTGGCTTCCGGTCGAGGTGGAGCTCGACGTGCTCGGTCTCGACGTCGCCACGCTGGCGCGCCGCACCCTCGACGCGCTGCGTGCGACCGACGCCGAACCCGCCCCACCGTGCCCGACGGCGTCGCTCGCCCCGTGCGCGGACGCATCGCCCGCCGCGGTGCTCACCGCGCGCGGGCTCGGCGTCGACGTCGGCGGCCGCGCCCTGCTGCGGGACGTCGACCTGGACCTGCGGGCCGGCGAGGTCGTCGCGCTGCTCGGCGCGAACGGCGCCGGAAAGTCGACGCTGCTGGCCGTGCTCGCCGGGCTCGTGCCGCCGGCGGCGGGGCGGGTCGCGGGGCCGCGTGCGGGGCTGGTGTTCCAGCACCCCGAGCACCAGTTCGCCGCGCACACGGTCACGGCCGAGATCGGGTTCGGGCTGCCCGCGGCGCGGCGCGAGGCGGTCGTTCGGGCGCGGCTGCGCGAGCTCGACCTCGAGCCGTGGGCGGACCGCTCGCCGTGGACGCTGTCGGGCGGGCAGCAGCGTCGGCTCTCGCTCGCGGCCATGCGCGCTCACGATCGCCCCGTGCTGCTCGCCGACGAGCCGACCTTTGGCCTGGACCGGGACGGCGCGCACCGAGCGCTGCGGGCACTGCGGGAGGCGGCCGACGGCGAGCGTCGCGCCGTCGCGTTCACGTCGCACGACCTGCGCCAGGTCGCCGCGTGGGCCGATCGGGTGGTGCTGATCGCCGACGGCGGCGTGCTGGCCGAGACCACGCCCGCGGCGCTTCTGCAGCGACCCGATCTGCTCGCCGCCGTCGGCATGCGGGCCACGCCGTGGCTCGGGCACCTGGCGAGGCACGGCGACGCGGTGGTGCGGCATGCGCTGCGCTCGCTCGACGCCGCGGTGCCCGCGCCGCTCCCGGAGGCCGCGCGATGACCCGCGCCGTGAGCGCGTCCTTCCTCGGCGCCTGCAACCCGGCGGTCAAGCTCGCGGTGCTCACGCTGTGCTCGGCTGGGGTCCTGTTCCTCACCGACCCCGCGGTGCTGGCGGCGCTCTGTGCGGCGCTGCTGCTCGCCGTCGTGCTCGCGGGCCGTGTCCCGCCGCGCGACCTGGCGCGGGCGATGGTCCCGTTCCTCGCGTTCGGCGTCGGCACGCTGCTCGTCAACGCGCTCGCGCGCCCCGGCACGCTGCTCTGGCCCGACCTGCCGGTGCGGGTGACGGCCGAGGGCGTCCGGATCGGCGCGATGCTCGCGCTGCGCACACTCGTGATCGGCACGACGGCGGTGGTGTTCGCCGCCACCACGCCGCCGCAGCGGCTGCTCACGAGCCTCGTCGAGCACGCGCGGGTGCCGCCGCGGGTGGCGTTCGCGCTGCTCGCCGGGCACCGGATGCTGCAGACGCTGCCGGAGCAGTGGACGACGATCCGGCGGGCCCACGCGGTCCGGGCGCCGCTGCGCCGCGACGGCCGCCCGCGGTTCGGCCCGCGCGAGTACGCCCGGTGCGCGTTCGCGCTGCTCGTGACGTCGATCCGGGCCGGTGAGCGGGTCGCGTTCGCGCTGGAGTCCCGCGGGCTCGCCGACGGGCCGCGCACGATCTGGCGGCCGACGTCGCTCGGGGTGCGCGACGTCGCGCTCGTCGGCGTGGTGCTCGGCGCGCTCGGGGTCGCGATCGGCCTCAGCTGAGTGCGCGCGACTCCTCACCGGTGCCCGCAGCGGCACCGGCCGCCGACGTCCGCCCCGGCACCCCGCGCCCGGGCAGCCACCAGTTCCACCGCCCGAGGAGCCGCATCGATGCCGGCACCACCACGAGCCGCACCACCGTCGCGTCCAGCGCGATCCCGATCGCGAGCCCGAACCCGAGCTGTTGGATCGGCAGGATGCCCGCGAACGCGAACGCCCCGAACACCACCACCATGAGCAGCGCGGCGCCCGAGATGAGCGGCGCGGTCAGGGCGAGCCCGCGTGCCACGGAACCCACGTCGTCGCCCGTGCGCACGTAGTCCTCCCGGACCCGGTTGAGCAGGAACACCTCGTAGTCGGTGCTGAGGCTGAACAGCAGCGTGAGCAGCAGCACCGGCACGAAGTTCTGGATGTAGTCGGAGGACTCGAACCCGAAGAGCGACGCCCCGATCCCGTCCTGGAAGACGAGCACGAGCACGCCGTACGTGGCGCCCACCGACAGCAGGTTCACCGCGATCGCCTTGAGCGGCAGCAGCACCGAGCGGAACGTCACGAGCAGGAGCACGAAGATCACGGCGAGCATCGCGAGGACCACGGTGGGCAGCGTGTCGGCGATGACCTCGTTGCTGTCCACGCCCTGCGCGGTCTCGCCGCCCACGTCGATCGAGAGCGTCGCGACTCCGGCCCCCGTCCCCGACCCCGCGACGGCCTGCGTCGCAGCATCGCGCACCTGCGCGAGCAGCTCCTGCGTCGCGGGGTCCGCGGCGGTGGCCTCCGGCACGACGTCGAGCACGAGCCGCAGGTCGTCCGCGGCCACGAAGTGGTCCACGGTCTGGCGCACGTCGCCCGGCAGTGCCTCGCGCACGTCGGGCGCGGTCGCCGCGAGCGGGTCGCCCGGCGACACGAGCGTGAGCACGTCGAGCGCGGAGTCCAGGCCGGCCACGCCGTCGAGCGCACGCAGGTCCTCGGCGAGGGCGAGCACGGCGGGCGTGGCGGCGCCGTCGGACAGCGGGGTCGTGGCCGTGACCACCACCCGGATCGGTGCCGTCGCACCCGGGCCGAACTCGTTCGCCACGAGGTCGAACCCGGCGCGCACCGGTGAGGACGTCGGGATGATCCGGGCGTCCGGGGTGAAGGTGCTCATCCCGGCGGCGGGGACGGCGAGGGCGAGCAGCAGCGCCACCGCCCCGGCGAGGAACGCCACCGGGCGGCGCATCACCGTGCGCGCGAAGGCGTCCCACCGCCGCGACCCGGCGCGTGGGTGGCTCGAGCGCCCGGCACGCATGCTGCGCTGCAGCCGCGGACCGAGCAGCGCGAGCAGCATCGGCAGCAGCAGGAGGCTCACGAGCACCGCGGACGCGACCACGAGGACGGCCCCGAGCGCGATCGACCGGATGACGCCGAGCGGGACGAGCACGAGCGTGCACATCGCCGCGACCACCGTGATCCCGGAGAACAGCACGGTCTCACCGGAGGTGCGCAGCGTGGTCGCGAGCGCCTCATCCTGGTCGCGCCCGGCGGCCAGCTCCTCACGGAACCGGGTGATGAGGAAGAGGGAGTAGTCGATGCCGACGCCGAGCCCCAGCATCGTCGCGGCGTTCTGCACGAAGACCGACAGCTCCACCTGTCCCGCGATCAGCGAGAGCACCGCGAACGTGAGCAGGATCGCCGTGACCCCGACGGCGAGTGCGGCCAGGGCGGCGAGCGCGCCGCCGAAGAGCAGCACCACGACGAGCACGATGAGCGGCAGCGCGATGAGCTCGGCGCGGAACAGGCTCGTCTCGCTGAGGTGGTTGACCTCGCCCCAGAACGGCGCGGCGCCCACCAGCGAGACCTCGAGCGCGTCCGGCGCGAACCGTTCGGTGAGGTGGTGCTGGACGCCCGTGAGCAGCTGGCGCGCCTCGCCGTCGGGCAGCGCGAGCGCGACGGCGTTCACCACCGTCCGGCCGTCCTCGCCGAGGAACGCTCCGCGCGCCTCGGGCGACAGCGTCGACCAGCCGTACGCGCTCGTGGCCTGCAGCACCGGGTCGGTCATGACGGCGTCGAACGCCTCGGCGACGCGCGTCTCGAACGCGGCGTCGGTGGCGGTGTGCGCGGTGTCGTGCACGACGAGCGTGAGCGACGTGGGTCCTCGTCCCAGGAAGCCCTGCGCCACGGCCTCCTCCACGCGCTGCGACGCCGAGTCCGGCACCGCCCAGCCGCCGCCGCTCAGTCGCGCCGGCAGTCCGGAGGCGAGCAGGCCGGCGACGGCGAGCAGCGCCACCCAGGCGACCACCCCCACCCAGCGCCACCGGCGGGCGGCCACCGCGATCGCGTGCAGCCTCATCGCGCGGCTCCCGTAGTCGATGGCGCGGCCTGCGCTGCGCGGGCGAGGGGAGCGGGTGGCGACGCCGGGGCGGGTGGTGGCACGGATCGCTGGGACCGCGCGAGGTCGCGCAGCGCGAGCAGCGCCTGCACCGGTCGGCCCCACTGGGCCGACATCCGCCGGCCCGCGGTGCGGACCGCGTGGTGCGCGTCGATGACGGTGTGCCGCCGCACGCGCTCGCCGGCGAGCAGGTCGACGACGATGCGCGAGGCGAGCGCCCCGAACAGCAACGAGGTGTAGACGAGCTGGGACAGCGGCGCGTCGGGGTCGGCGAGCGAGGCGCGCGCGCTCACGAACATCTCGACGGGCACCGTGCGCAGCGGGACGATCCGGCGCAGCAGCGTCCAGGTGGGCTCGTGCTGCACCTGGGCGCGGGTGAGCCGGCCGTCGAACGGGGCGTCGCCGGGCGCATAGTCGTAGACGCGGACGTACTGCGTACCGGCCATGTCGTAGCCCGAGACGACCGGACGACCCAGGCGCGCGGCCGCCTCGTGCAGCGCGTACTTGGCGAGCCAGCCCGCGCGCTCGGTGACGTCGACGCCGTCGATCACGATGTCGCACCCCTGCACCAGCGCGGTCACGCCGGTGCGGGTGATGCCGCGCTCGTGGACGGCGACGGCGGCCGCCGGGTTGATCGCGAGGACCCGCTCGGCCCCGACCACGGCCTTGTTCCGGCCGAGGTCGCCGCGGACGGCGTGCTGGCGGTTGAGGTTGTTGAGCTCGTAGCTGCCGTTGTCGGCGAGCACGAGGTGCTGCACGCCGAGCCGGGCGAGCGGCTCGATCACGGCGCCGCCGGTCGAGCCGCAGCCCGCGACCAGGACGACCGCCTCGGCCAGCCGCCGCTGCGTGCGCGCCGGGACGAACCCGCGGTTGCGGCGGGTGAGCTCCACGTAGTCGGCGCTGGGGGAGAGGCGGTGCTCGCCGTCGTGCCCGCGACGGGGGGCGGGGGACGGGCGGCTCTCGGCCGAGGGCCGTGCGGTGGGGGGCGCGGACGCGGTGGTCATGGGTTCTGCTCCGGTGCTGGTCAGGGGCGGGTCAGGTGGTGCTGGTCCGGGGCGGGTCAGGCGGCGACGCGGTTGGTCGCGCCGTGCAGGTGCTCGCCGAGCCCGGTGGTGGCGGCGAACAGGTCGGGCGAGGCGAGGGTCTGCGTGAGCAGGTCCGCGCGCAGCTGCAGGTCGGCGCGGGAGGGCAGGTGCGAGACGAACGGCTTCACCTCACCGCGCGCGGTGTAGGCCAGGTGCATGAGGTCGGTGCCGGGCAGGACGGGCGTGGTGTGCTCCACGAGCTGCACCTCGAGCCCGGCGAGCAGCAGGTGGCGCAGCGCGACCTTCTCCTCGACGTCGCCCACGAGCGTGCGGACGGGCGGGTCGCTCGCGAGCACGGCCTGCGCCACCCCAAGGAGCAGCTCGAGGGTGATCCGCAGTCGCTGCGCCTTGTCGGTCACGGTGCGGGCGCGGACGAACCGCTTGAGCTCGCGGACCTCGTGGCTCGTCGTGCCGGGCAGCGGCGCCACCTTCTCGAACACGTTGAGCCCGTGCGCGGTCTCCACCGGGAAGGGCGCCCGTGCGGGGTCGAGGAGCGGGCGCGGGGCCTCGTCCCGTGAGGAGGCCAGGCAGACGTAGCCGAGGATCCGGCCCGTGGCGCCGTCGAGCGTGAGCACGTGCACGTCGTTCGGGCCGAGCGCGGAGACCGGCTCGCAGAACCAGCCCGACGAGCGCACCACGTCGCCGCACGCCCAGCCGAGCTGGAGGTACTGCGCGAGCCGGAAGCCCTGCATCGCCAGCGCGTAGCGGTGCGGGAGGTCCCGCGTGCGGATCGCCAGCGTGGTCAGCCCGTCGCCGCGCACCGCGAGGTGGTCCAGCGCGTCGGGCGGCACGTGGTCCAGCAGCCGCCGGCAGCTGAGCGAGCCGTGCAGCCCGATGATGTCACGCGTGAAGCGCTCGGTGGCGCCGACGGCGAGCATCGCGTCCGCGCGGTCGACGCCGAGCCCGCCGCGGGGCACGTCGGCAGCGGCGGACGGGTCGGTCGCGGCGAGAGTCGGGTGGCACATGGCGGTCTCCGTGTGGTGGTCGGACTGGGTGTCTGGTCGGCCGGCGGTGGCGGCTGCGGTGGTGCGCTGCGGCGGCAGTGGCGGGCTCGAGGCGGGCGACGGCGGACGTGAGCCGCACGCCCGACTCAGAAGTCGCCGTCGTCCTCGGTGTAGATCGCGTCGGTGACGGCGAGCGCGAGCACCTCGGGGGTGCCCTCGTAGATGCGCGACCCGAGGGCCTCGCGCAGGTACTTCTCCATGCCCCAGTCGCGCACGTAGCCGCGAGCGCCCATGAGGGACATGCCCTCCTCGGCGACCTCGATCGCGATGCGGTCGGCGAAGAGCTTTGCGGTCGCGGTCTCGAAGACGGGTGCGGGCACCCGGGTGTCCGCGAGGTGCGCGGCGCGCAGGTACATCAGGCGCGCGGCCTCGACCTTCGCGGCCATCTCGGCGAGCTTGCGCGCGGTGAACTGGTGCTCGCGCAGGCGCTTGCCGCCCTGGACGCGCTCGTCGCACCACGCGATCGCGAGGTCGAGGGCGCCGCGTGCGACGCCGGTCGCGATGGCCGCGACGGCGGCCCTGGCCATGTTCATCTGCGCGATGTTGATGAAGACGCCGCCGCCCTCGCCGCCGATCATGTTCTCGGCGGGCACGCGCACGCCGTCGAACTGCAGCTCGGTGCCGAGGCACGCGCGGTAGCCCATCTTGTCGGCGACGGCGCCGCGGGTGACGCCCGGGGCGTCCAGCGGGATGACGAAGCAGGTCAGCCCGCTCGCGCCGGGGTGGCCCTCGAGGTTGGCGAAGACGGTGCCGTAGTGGGCGACCTTGCCGTTGGTGATGAACATCTTCGCGCCGTCGACCACGTAGTGGTCGCCCTCGCGCCGCGCCCGGGTGACCCCGATCGCGTGCTCGGCGGCCTCGGGGATGAGCAGGTCGCAGCCGGCGCGCTCCTCGGTGATCGCGTTGCACGCGAGCACGGGGTCGTCGCCCGCGAAGAGGGGCAGGAACCGCGCCTGCACACCGGCGTCGCCCGAGAGCAGCAGCGGCGCCTGGCCGAGCATCGTGGCGCCGAAGATGAGCGCGAAGCCCGCGTCGACGGCGGCCAGCTCCTCGAGCGCGACGGCGACGCCGAGCTCCCCGTAGCCGAGGCCGCCCAGGTGGCGGGGGATGACGAGCCGGGTGAGGCCGAGCTGGTGGGCCTCGGTGACGAGCTCCCAGTCGAAGTCCGCGGCGTCGGCCTCGTCGAGGCGGCGCACGGCCGGGCGCAGTCGGGTCTGGGCAAACTCGCGGACGAGCTGGCGCAGGTCCTCGGCGTGCGCGGGCAGCGTGGTGAAGGTCGGCTCGGTGAGCGTCGGCTCGGCGAGTGAGGTGTCGGCGAAGGCGTGGACGTCGACGGCGGTCATGGCGCTCTCCTGGCTCTGGCGGATCGAGATGCGGGATCGAGGTGCTGATCGAGGTGCGGGCTGGTGGTGAACAGCGGCAGCGGCGGCGCGGCTCAGGCCGCGACACCGGCCTCGCGGGCGATCGCCGGGTAGCGGTCGAACGCCGGCTGCAGCAGCGGGGCGAACTCGATGACCTTGGCGACGCTGCCCTTGATGCGGATCCGGCCCATCGCGACCGCGACCGGCATGAGCAGGCGGCCGGACCAGAGGGCGTGCGCGGTGTCGCACGACATCTTGATCGCGAGCGCCGCGGAGGCGGGCGAGTCGTCGATCCGGACGCCGTCCGGGTCGACGTACATCTCGAACTCGGGTGCGGTGTGGACGAACCGGACGGACAGGCCGTCGCGGCGCATCGTGGACGTGAAGGTCTCGTCCTGCAGCATGATCTCGAACAGGTGGGAGAACACGGCGACGGCCTGCTCCCGGGTGGTGTACGTGCTCATCGGTGCTCCTTGGGTGTGGTCTGGCGTGGGTGGGTGGAGCGGCGCAGGTGCGCCGTCCCGAGCAGGGCGAGCAGCTCGCCGAACGAACGGCGGGCGATGTCGGCGGCGCGCGTGGCCCCGACCGCGAGGCGCAGCGCCGCACCGCCGAGCGCGGTGTCCGCGACGGTGAGGGGCGGCAGGAGGCCGGCCTGGTGCAGGACGGACGCGACGTCGAAGGAGAAGTGGTCCTCGAGCAGCTTCCCGTCGCGGAACTCCACGACGCTGAGGCAGCGGATCTCCAGGCGCCGGCCGGTCGGCGGGAGCCCGAAGAGGGTGCCGGCGTGGGTGCCGCGGATGACGTACTCCTCGGCGACGAACCGCCCGCGGGGCAGGCGCTGCGTGACCTCGAGCGTGAGGTCCGGCAGGCCGGCCATGAGCCGCTCCAGGTACGCCCCGACCTCGGCCTTGCCGCGGTAGCGACGCCCGGCCGCGACGTCGTGCCACACGATCTCGTCGTCGTAGTGCGCGAGGATCCCGGGCACGTCGTGCGCGTTCCAGCGCGGCACGACCAGCGCGAACGCGGCCATGTTGGCGCGCTCGCCCTCGAGGAGGTGCGCCGAGGGACCCCAGGCGGCTGCGCCGTCGGGCGTCTGATCGGGGGCGACGGAGGCGACGGAGCCGACGGTGCGGGCAACGGGACCGGGACCGCTGGTGCGGCCTCGGTCGGGCTGCGCGGCGGTGGTGGCCGTCGTGGTCATCTCGTCTCCCGGGTCGGGGCCGCTGAGGGCTGCTCAGCGCCGCGTCGGTCTGGCTGTGTCCTGCTGGGTCACGCTCGTTCTCGCTCGGTCGCACCGAGCGCGTACCCCTCGTGAGCACGAGCCGGCGCTGCTGATACGTCCGGCGCACGCGGTATCAGCCGGTACGGCGCGCGCTCGTTCACCGGCAACAGCCGCGCACGTCTGCGCGGCACGTGCTGAGGCCGCGTGCGCACCCCGCTGGTGCGCGGCGCGCCCACAACCGTCCGGGGGAGACGTGACCGAGCCGAGCGCCGCCGTCGAGCGCCTCGCCCGCGCCCGCGAGCTCGGCGCCGTGGCGGGCTCGGTGGTGCGCGGCTCGGTCCGGCTGCTCGCGTCGCCGCTGCGGGAGCCGAGCCGCACCGCGGTCTGCTGCCCGCCGTCGGGGGTTCGGGTGACGCCGGTGTCGCTCACCCCGGTCGTGCTGCTGCACGGCTACGGCGGCGATCCGCGCGACTTCGCGCCGCTGGCGCGCGTCCTCGCGGCGGGCGGCTACGTGCACCGCGACGCGATGGCCTACGACTGGGTGCGCCACGACGTGCCGAGCATCGCCGCGGCCCTGGTCGAGCGCTGCGAGCGGGCGCGGGAGCGCGCCGGGTCGCCACGGGTGCACGTCGTGGGGCACAGCCTCGGCGGCGTCGCGGTGCGCTACGCCGTGCAGCGCCTCGGCCTCGACGCGACGGTCGGCGTCGCCGCGACCGTGGCGGCGCCGCACCGCGGCACCCGGGTGGCGCGGCTCGGCCTCGGCGCCGCGGTCGCGGCGATCCGGCCCGGCTCGCCGGAGCTCGCGCTGCTCGCGAGCACGCAGGCGCCCGACGGCGTGCGCTGGCTCGCGTACTGGTCCGACCTCGACCGCGTGGTCGAGCCGGCGTCGGCGCGGCTGGAGGTCCCCGGGCTGCGCGTCACGCGGGTGCGCGTGCCCGGGGTCGGGCACACCGCGATCCTGCGCTCGCGGGCGCTCGCGGTGAGCCTGCTCGGCGAGCTGCTGGTCGCCGACGCCGAGGACGCGGCCGCCGCGTGAGTCAGGCCGGTCTGCGGCGGTGAGTCACGCCGTCGTGCGCCCCGCGCCTCGCCGGCTGCGCGCCCGGTCGGCGATGACCATGCCGGCGGTGTTGTACCCCGAGAGCATCACCCACGGCACGCCGGCGGTCGGCTGCGACCAGTGCCCCGCGAGGTAGAGGCCCGGCACGGGCGTGCGCTGCGCGGGCCGTTCGCGGGAGAGCAGCTCGGGGCTGAACGCCCAGCCGGCGAACGCGCCCTCGGCGTTGCCGGTGTCGCGTGCGAGGTCGGCCGGCGTGCGCACCTGCCGCACCACCACGTGCTCCGACAGGCCCGGGATGAGCGCCTCCGCGCGGCGGACGAACACGTCGGCGATGTGCTCGGCGTCGCGCTCCCAGTCGATGCCCGCCGAGGCGAGGCGGGTGGGGCACTCGAGCTTGATCGAGTGCATGCCGGGCGGCGCCATCTCCGGCTGGTGGAACGTGGCGACGTAGACGTAGAAGGCGGCGTGCTCCACGTCGCCGGCCGGGAAGCGCGCCATCGACGCGTCGATGTCGACCTCGGGGTAGACGAACGTGAGGCGCTTGACGGCGTCGCGGTAGGGCTCGAGGTCCATGTCCACCCCGAGCTGCACCTGGAAGAACGACGGCGTCGTCGCCATCGTCGGGAGCCTGCGACGCAGCGCCGCCGTGCTGCGCAGGGGCGGCAGCAGCTCGGTGAACGTGCGGCGGGCGTCGCCCGCCGAGACCACGGCGTCGGCCGTGAACGTCCGCCCGTCCGCGGTGCGCACGCCGGTCGCGCGGCCGTCGGTGGTGAGGATGCGGGTCACCTCAGCGTCGCGCACGACGGCGCCGCCCGCCTCCGCGATCGTGCTCAGCAGCGCGTCGCGCAGCGCGGAGAAGCCACCGCGGGGCATCCACTGCGTGCGCAGCGCGTGCGTGAAGAAGACCCCGGCGATCACCGCGGACAGCTCCGAGGGCGCCGACGCGATGCCGACGCACAGCATGGAGAAGTACGCCTTGAGGGTCGGGTCGACGAGGTGCTCGTCGAGGAGGTCCTGCAGCGTGCGGCCCTGGTACCTCGCGAGCGTCGCGCCCGGCAGGTGCAGCGCGTTCATCGCCGGCGCGAGCGCGCGGCTCACCCACGGGCGCTGGAACTGCTCGAAGACGGGGTCGAGGAGGCGGCGCTCGCCGGGGTGGGCCTGCACACGGAAGGACGGCACGAACACGTCGAGGTCGGCGACCATCTGCTCCATCGCGAGGAAGACCGCCTCGATGCCCTCGCGTTCGCGGGGGAACCGGCGGGTGAACTCCTCGGCGGCGGCGCTCAGGTCGGCCGGCACGGCGACGGAGTCCTCGGGCAGCACGCACCGGTAGTCGTGGGTGTGCGGCTCCATGACGACCTTCTCGTCCAGGCCCAGCCGCTTGAACACCTCGCGCGCCTGCCCGCCGAGGCGGTAGGCCAGGAAGATGTGGCCGCCGTGGTCCCAGTGGAACCCGTGCGCGTCGTGGCCGTCGGAGTAGCCGCCCGCGACGGGCTGCTTCTCCAGCAGCACGACGTCGAGTCCCGCCCGGGCGAGCGTCGCCGCCGAGGTGAGGCCCGCGATCCCACCGCCGACGACGACGGCGTCGTGGTGGGTGCCGCCGAGGTGGTGCTCGCCGTCGGACACGCCGGCGTGCTCGTCGGACAAGGGGCGGGCCGTTCGCGCGGCGTCGGATGCTCGCGGCGCCGGCCGGGAGACGGGGGACGGCGTACGGGTGCTGGACATCGCGTGGCCTCTCGACGGTGGTGGGTCCACCAGAGATGACCCGTGAGGGTGGGCGGTGATACGTCAGGAGGGCGCTCCGTCTCGGCTCGCGGCGCTGCCCACTCGGGCAGACATGTCGGGCAACATGCCCTCGACCCGCGGCGAGAACGATGGGTGCATGGCACATGCGCGCGCGGGAGACAGCGAGCACGTCGAGGAGCACGCCCTCGGCGGCCGACTTCGCCCGAGCGCCGTACCCGAGCGGACGATTGGCGCCACCGCGCTCGTCGCTCACCGCGCGCCCGACGTCGCCGCTGTCCAGCGGCTCCAGGCCCTCGTGGGAAACGAGCGCACGGTGCAACGACTCGCCACGTCGGACGTGGTGGTGCAGCGTGGCAAGTTCAGTGAGCACGCGGCAGAGCGCGGAAAGGAGCGGGGCATCTCGAACACCAGGGCTCGCGAGATCATCCGCACGGGCACGAAGTACTACGACCCCCTGCACGACAACTACGTCTATCGGTCCGACACGGGCGAGTGCGTCTGCGTAGCGCAAGACGGCACCGTGCTCACGAAGTACGTTCGAGAGACCCTCAGTCCCCGGTGGGAGAAGGCGTGAGAGGAGTGCGCGGTGGCTGACCTGGACAACCGACGGTATGCCGAGAACCCGTGGCGGGTGACCCTGCGGACCTCCGCCCCCGACGCCGAGGGCTGGCGGGCGGGCAGCCTGCGCCTCGTCCGTGAGGCGGTCGGAGACGCACCTGCCGCATCGATCGAGTGCGAGGCGGCACTCTACGAGCGCGACCTCGACCGCCTCGTCGCGGCGTTGCGATCCCTCGCCGACGCCGACGAGGGACTCGTCGAGTTCGAGCCGCTCGAGCCGTCCTTCCTTGTCCACGGCCGCAGTGTCGCTGCGGACGACGTCGAGCTCGCCTGGTTCGTCGACGAGGGCATGCGCGACTCCACCTACTCGACCGGGACCGGCGCGGGCGTGCTGCTCCGGGTGGACGCCGCCGTGCTGCGCGCGTTCGCGGACGCGCTGGAGGCCGAGGGCGCCGGCTGACCCGAGCCGGTGACGTCCGGCCCCGCCCGAGCTGACGGACTTAGCCGAACAGCCTGCCGAAGAACCCCTTCTTCTGCTTCCAGCCGTGCTGCTCGAGGAAGCCGAGCAGCGGCTTCTTGATCGCGTCGGTGTCGAACGACCAGCCGGCGGCGTTGGTGGCCTCGCCGTGGCTGCTGCCACCGATCCCCGCCTGGAAGCCGAAGGACTTCTGGGAGGACTTGCCCTTGAAGGTGGACTTCGAGAACGACCCACCGGTGGCGCCGATCGAGCCCGAGGACTCGGTACCGGTCTCGGTGTAGTCGATCTCGCCGTCGCCGGTGGGACGGACGTCGATGCGGAACTCCTTGTCGAACGAGCTCGCGCCGGTGAGGCCGAGCATCTGGATCTTCGCGACGTCCCAGAAGCCCACGATCACGCCGTCGGGGGTGACCGAGTAGCTGAACGGAGCCTGCGGATCGTTGAGCGTGGGGACCTGCTCGAGCACCTGCTGCCACGGGGTAGCCATGCGCGCCACGGTACGCGGTGGTCCGCTCGCTCGAACGACGACGACCCCGGCGCGGGCGCACCGGGGTCGTCGTCAGTCGGTTCAGGTGGGTCAGGACGAGGGCGTCGTCGGGGCGGTCCGGCTCCGCCGACGCCGGGCTGTCAGCAGGGCGGCTCCCAGTCCCAGTGCCACGAGGGCGGAGAGCAGGAGCGCCGGGGTGCCGGACGCGCCCGTCGACGCGAGCGAGCCGGACGCCGCCGCAGCGATGGTCGGATCGGCCCGGTCAGCGGCGGTCGGGTCGGTGGCCACCGCACCGGCGCTCGCCGTGGCGGTGCTCGTGGGCTGCTCGCTCGGCGCCTGTGTCGGCTCCTGCGTCGGGCTCGCACTGGGCTCCGCGGTCGGCGTCGGCTCGACCGCAGCGGCCACGATCGCGAGCGTCACGCCGTCGGCGGCGTAGCGCAGCTCCGCGACGCGGTCGGCGGGCAGACCGGGGACCACGACGTCGGATAGCGTCCCAATCGATGCCGCGGAGGACACGAGCGGCACCTCGGTGCCGACGGGAAGGTCCGCCGCACCGTCGACGGTGAGCGTCCCGCCGAGGGAGGCTGCGCCGTCGACGGCGAGCGCTCCCGAGGCGTCGACCGCTGCGGTGGCGATGTCGGCGGCAGGCGCGGGGTCGGCCGCCGGGACCTCGAGCGTGAGCCGCAGGCCGGCCTCGGAGGTGAGCTCGAGGTCTCCTGCGACGTGCAGAGGCGAGGTCGAGGTCTCGGCGAGCTCGCCGTCGGACACGGTGACGTCCCCGCCGCCGAGCGCGGTGGCCGACTCGGCGACGAGGTTCCCGCCGTCGACGTGAGTGCCGCCCGTGTAGGAGTTGGCGCCCGCGAGCGTGAGCACCCCGGTGCCCGAGAGCGTGAGCGACCCCGACCCTGAGATGTCGTTGCGCCAGGTGTCTGCCGCGCTGAAGCCGCCCGCCTCGGCGGACATGGTCACCGCGACGTCGGTGTCGAGCGCGCCGAAGCCGTTCGCCGCGGCGAAGAGGTTGAGGCGCCCCCAGCCCTCGACGTCGTCCATCACGGGGTAGCCCGAGGGAAGCGCGGTGGACTGCAGGACCCACCGCCGCTGGTCCGCGTCGAGGTAGGGCAGGCGCGTCTCGAGCAGCACCTCGGCGCCCTTGGGCACGACGGCCGGGACCGTGGTGTCGCCGATCGGCGCGAAGCCCTCGACGATGCCTTGCTCGTAGGCCGCCGCTCGCGCCTCGTACTCCGCCTGGCTCGCGAACTCGGGTGCCTGGTTCCCGAGAGTCGCGACGAAGGCGTCGGTGTCCGCGTGCGCCTGCGTGCGCACGTCTGCGGACGCGGGGTTGTTGAGCACGCCAGCGGCCAGGGCGGTGCCGAGCATGCGCCCGCTGATGACGTCGAGCGAGGAGTGGAAGCCGGCGACGATCCGGCTGTGCCCCATGGCGGCAGCGTTCTCCACGAGCGAGGAGTAGTCCGACGGCACGGCGTCCGCGAGGGCGAGGGACGCCATGAACGCGGCGTTGGTGTGCCCGCTGGGGAACCCGCCGTCGGTGGCCGCCTGGGAGTCGGGCGACCGGCGCGGCAGGAGGGAGGGGATGAGGACGGAGTCGTCGACCCACCGGAACGGCCGCGGGTAGCTGTAGAAGTTCTTGGCGTTGTTGCTCGTCGTGAAGTCGCCTCGGACGGTGTTCACGAGCTGGACCAGGCTGCCGAGCGGCGTCGTCGTGTCCGCCCACTGCCCGTTCGCGTTGCCGAGGTCGTTGTAGACGACCGTGCTCGCGTCCGCCGGCACCTCGTCCGGGATCGTGGTGCCCGCCTGCATCGCGGCGCGGAACGCGGCGGCGTTCTCCCCGAGTCCGTCGATCGCCGAGTAGCTCTGGTTGCGACGGTCGATGAGGTAGGCGTAGGTGGACTCCGCCTCGGTCCGATCGGCGGCGATCTGCACGTTCCGCGCGATGTTCGCGTCCAGCACGTCGGCGTCGAGCTTGACGCCCGTGTCCCACGTAGCGCCCGGCTGCCACAGGTCCAGCATCCCGGTGAGCACGCCGATCGCGGGATTCGACTCGACCGTCATGTTGGCGGCGGTGTTGCCCGAGTAGGCGTCGACGAAGAAGCCGTACGCCGCCTCGCGAGGGGCGATCGGCGACGCGTCCGAGGGTGCGGCAGCGGCGGCACGGCGGCGCCGCCCGTCGCGAGGACGGTGGTCAGGGCGAGCGCGACGCCGCGCCGCGCGTGATGGTGGGGGATCCGGTGGCGTGCCGTCGGCAGTCCTGCAGTCATGTCTCTCCTCAGCTCTGAGCAGGCGCGCGTCAGCAGGAGACGAGCGCCGGGGACTCGTGCAGAGTATCAAATGTCTGGACAAGCACTGCTGAGAGGGATGCTCGCGAGCGCGTCGAGATCTGACGCGAGCAGCGGTCCGTTTCGCTGCCGCAGCGCCGGTCCCGGCGTAGCCTCGAGAACAGCCGACACGAGTCGGCCAAGGCGCAGGAACGACGGCGTTCCGCCCGCGGCATCGATGCCGCGCGGACGCGGTTCCGCACGAGAGAGGAGCCTGTCATGGCCACGTACGACGTCTCCGACCGGTCCGCGATCGTCACGGGTGCCGGGTCCGGGATCGGGAAGGCGGTGGCGCTGCTGCTCGCGGCGAACGGTGCCGCAGTGGTGGTCGCCGACGTGAACGGCGAGGCCGCCGAGGCGGTCGTCGGTGAGATCGAGGCCGCGGGCGGCTCCGCCGTCGCGCACGTCGGCGACGTGACCGACCCGGCGGACGCCCAGGCGTGCGTCGAGGCGGCCTCGGCGCTCGCGCCGCTGCGCGTCGCGGTGAACAACGCGGGGATCGGCGGGCCCATCGCGCCCACGGGGGAGTATCCGGTCGAGGGCTGGCAGAAGGTGCTCGGCATCAACCTGTCCGCGGTGATGTACGGGATCCGCGCGCAGGCGCCCGCGATGGCGAAGGCAGGCGGCGGGTCGATCGTCTCGACGTCGTCGATCCTCGGTTCGGTCGGGTTCGCGGGCTCGGTCGCCTACGTGGCCGCCAAGCACGGTGTCGTCGGGATCACCCGGACCGCGGCGCTCGAGTACGCCTCGCAGGGAGTGCGCGTGAACGCCGTCGGTCCCGGCTTCATCCGCACGCCGATGGTGTCCGCCGCGCTCGACGAGGCCACGCTCACGTTCCTCGAGGGCAAGCACGCGCTCGGCCGGCTCGGCGAGCCCGAGGAGGTCGCGGCGCTCGTCGCGTTCCTCGCCTCGGACGCGGCGAGCTTCATCACCGGCGGCTACTACGTGGTGGACGGCGGTTACACCGCGCAGTAGGTGACGCGCTGAGCGAGCGGTGACGCGCTGAGCGAGAGGCGAGCGCGAGCGGGCCGGGTGGGGCGGCCCGCCCGCGCTCGCGCCTCGCCGGTCAGCCCCCGCCGCCGCGTGCGGTGACGGTGACGCGCAGCGCGATGCCGTCGGACCACGGTGCCAGCGCCCAGGGCAGCCACGCGGGACGGGAGAAGGCGACGAGGGTGACCTCCGCCGTCGTGGCGTCGATCGCGCCGGTCGGGTCGGCGACGGCGAGCCCGGGCGCGTCCGTGACGCCCGCCGGGGCGGACGCGAGGAAGTCGCGTGCGGCGGCGCGGACGGCGTCGTCGGTGAGGGTGATCTCGCCGCCGTAGTAGGAGTCGGTGTCGATGGCCGCGGCGGCGTCGGCCGCGGTCGCGTCGGCGAGGGCCAGGAGGTCGCGGCGGTCGAGATAGACCGCGCTCGCGACGGCGATCGTCACGATGAGCGCGGCGGCGACGGCGAGCGCGCCGAGGGTGAGGACGAGGATGCCGCCGCGCTCGCCGTCGGGCGTGTGCTGCTCGTCGGGCGCGTGCTGGTCGTCCGCGTGGTGGTCGGACGCGTGGCCGCGGGACCGAACAGGCGCGCTCACGGCCGGTCCCGGAAGGGGTCGATCGTCGTCCACGTCTCGGCGTGGACCGGCACGGTGATCCCGCCGCCGGGCACGTACGGCAGGGGCACGTCCACGTCCACGCTGACGTGCACTCGCTCCCCGGGCTCGCACGTGGTCTCGCACGCGACGGCGAGCGCCGCGGCGCCGTCGACCTGGAGTCCGTGGTCGGCGAACGCGAGCGTCACGGCGCTCGCGGCGAGGTCGCCCGCCTGCTCGGGGTCCGCCGTCGCGACGAGACGGCCGGCGTCGCGCGCGGCGGCCTGCGCGGCGAAAGTGCCTGCCTGCAGCTGCGCCAGCGTGAGGACGAGGTAGACGAGCGGCACCAGGAGCACGACCGCGCCGCCGAGGAACTCCACCACGGCGGAGCCACGCTCGCGGTCGGCGGCGTCGTCGGTACGGGCGTCGATGCCGCCGGGGGAGTGCGGTGTGGCGCGCGGACGGCGGGTCCGAAGGGCGTGCGGACCGTCCCGCAGCAGCCGCGCAAGCCCACCGCTCCGGGACTTCGCCAGGTGGGTCATCGCTCCGCCACCGCACGACCGGTCGCGGTGAGCGAGCCGGACGGCCCGAGCAGCCCGATCACCGGGAGGGGTGCCCGGACCTCGACGACCACGACGTCGTACCCGGCGCCCGACTCGACCCGCGCCGTCGCCGACTCGGCGTAGCCCGGCGTCAGGCTCATCCCGACCACCTCGAGGGCGCGGTCCGTGCCGGCGGCGAGGTCGCCGTCGTACATCGCGGCCGTCCGTGCGCCCTCCGCCGCGGCGTCGATCAGCGCCGTGCGTACCCACAGCGCGAGCGCGAGCTGGACGAGGCCGAGCACGAGCACGACGACGAGCGCCCCCACCATGACGACCTCGGCCACGGCGGAGCCTCGCTCGCCGTCTCGAACATCGCCGTCGCGGCCGGCAGGTGGGCGGTCGATCGCCGCCCGCGGCGGGTGCGACGCGCCCAGGACGGTCGCGGCTACGGCCCGCTCACCCGGTCGACGGCCTGCTGGAAGAGCTGGCGCAACCAGTCGTCGGCGAGCACCCAGACGACGGCGACCAGTCCGGCCGACATCAGCGTCACCATCACCCAGCCGGGCACGTCGCCGCGCTGGGGCTGGGCGGTGATCGTCAGCAGTCGGCGCTGCGTCCAGGCCAGGACGCGGACGGCGAACGCGAGCAGGGGGGTCAGGGTGTCCTGCCACATGGGGTTCCTCTCGGTCGAGCGGTGGGGCTCGTGGGGGTCGGTGTCGAGCGGACGGGGGCGGGCGGGCTGGTCAGGGCGCGGCGCCATCCCGGGCGGTGGTCGCGAGGTCAGGGTCCGAGCTGCAGCATCGCGATCCCGGGGAAGAGGGCGAACAGGACGGTCAGGGGAAGAAGAACGAACACGACGGGCACGAGCATCCCGATCTCGCGCCGCCCACCGGACTCCATGAGCTCGCGCTTCGCGCTCTCGCGGGCGTCGGCGGCCTGGGCGCGCAGCACCTCACCGAGGGGCGAGCCGCGCTCCACGGCCACGGCCACGCCGTCGGCGAACCGCGTGAGGGCGGGCAGGTCGACGCGACGCGCCAGCGCGTCGAACGCGGCCGTCACCGTGGCCCCGGCGCGGACGTCGGCGAGGGTGCGCGCGATCTCGCGCGAGAGGTCGCCGTCGGTGCTGCGGGCGATGCGGTCGAGCGCGGCTGCCGGCGACTCCCCGGCGCCGACGGCGAGGGCCAGGAGCTCTGCGACGGTCGGCAGCTCCGCGGCGATGCGCCGTTCGCGGCTCTCGACGGCGTGCGTGAGGGCGCGGTCCCGCGCCAGCGCGCCGCCCACCGCCGCGACGGCGACGAGCACGGCGAGCGGTCCGATCGCGACCCCGCGTGTCGTGGCGAGCAGTGTCCCGACGGCGACGCCGACGCCGAGCCCGATCGCCGCCCAGCCCAGCTGCTCGAGCCGGAACTGCTCGAGGGTCGTGGTGCCGCCCAGACGCTGGAGGCGTCGGCGCACGGTGCTGGCGGAGCTGCCGAGATGCTCGAGCGCGCGCGAGGCGTCCTGAACGAGCGGGACGAGGAGGCGGTGCAGGCCCGTGGCGGTCCGGTTGTCGGGGGCGCCGAGCAGGGTCGACGTCGAGGCGCGCGCGGTGACGTAGGGCGCGACGCGGTCGACGAGGGAGGGCCGGGCAGCTCGCCACGCCGACGCGATGACGAGCAGCCCGCTCGCCGCGACGAGACCGGTGAGAGCGCCGACGGCGTTCATCGTGTCGTCCTCATGGTCCGGCCCTCAGCACGCGGGGCTCCTCGGGCAGCCGGCCGATGCGCAGCATCGCGGCGTACGCGATCGCGGACAGCACGGCCCCGAGCACGAGGACCGCGACCCCCGCGGGGGTGTCGAACGCGGCGGAGGTCGACCCGCGTCCGCTCATCAGCAGGAGCACGACCCAGGGGGCGGCGACGGCGAGGCGCGCGCCGTTGACGGTCCAGCTCTGCCGAGCCTCGAGCTCCCCGCGCGTGCGCAGGTCGGCCCGGAGGAACTCGGACAGCGTCCGCAGCGTGCGGCCCAGGTCGGTGCCGCCGACCTCGGTGGCCAGGCGGAGCGTGACGGCGAGCCGGTCCGCGACGGGGTCGGCCAGGCGGGTCTGCCACACCTCGAGCGCGCCCACGAAGCGGCCGGTCGCGCGGTACTCGGCGGCGAAGGCGGCCATGTCGGCCCGCAGCTCGACCGGGCCGCGCTCTGCCTGCGCGATGAGCGCCTCGGGAAGCGTGAGACCGGCGCGGACGGCGGAGGTGAGGTCGTCCACGACGTCGGGCCACAGCGTGCGCAGCTCCACCCGCCTGCGCTGGGCGCGGCTGCGCAGGTAGAGCAGCGGCACGGCGGAGGCGAGGAGGGCGAAGGCGACGGCGACCGACACGGCGGTGCCGAGCCCGAGCGCGACCAGCCCGACGACGAGCGCGAGCCCGGCCGACGCCGCGGCGAACGGCCCGAGTCCGAGGCGGTGGAGCCCGGCCTGCGCCGTGAGGTCCTGCCATCCGCGGACCAGCCGGGAGGTGGGCCGCGGGGGCGCCGGTGCCCAGGTCGAGGACCACACGAGCAGCAGCCCCGCGCCCAGCAGCAGCCCCGCCACGGTTCCCATCGCGTCGTCGCTTCCGTGTCCCGCGTGCCTCAGGCAGCCCAGCCGGCGTGCAGCAGCCGGGGCAGGTCGTAGCCCATCGCCTCGAAGCGTTCCGGCTGGGGCGGGTAGCCGTTGCCGCGCACGAGGGTGCCGGGCGGTGCGCCGTCGGGCCGGTGGAAGAGGTCCGCGGTCTCGACGACGCCGCCCTCGCTGCGACCCGTGACGGCGACGACCTCCCGCACGGACCGTCGCCCGCTGCGGTCGAGGTCGACGTGGACCACGAGGTGCAGGGCCGTCGCGACGGTGGGGACCACGAACGCCGGCGTGACGTTCTCGCCCGCGAGGAGCGGCAGGATGCACAGCTTCGCGATCGCGTCGCGCGCGCTGTTGGCGTGGACGGTGCCCATGCCCGGAACCCCGGCGTTGAGCGCGATGAGCAGGTCGAGGCTCTCGGCCTCTCTCACCTCGCCCACGACGAGCCGGTCCGGCCGCATCCGCAACGCCTCCTTGACGAGGCGCCGCAGCGTGATCTCGCCGGTGCCCTCGAGGTTGGGCTGGCGGCACTGCAGGCCCACGTGGTCGCGCGTCGCGGGCTGGAGCTCGAACACCTCCTCGCACGTGACGAGTCGCTGTGTGGGCGGGATCGAGCCTGTCAGCGCTCCCAACGTCGTGGTTTTCCCCGCCTGCGTTCCCCCGCTCACGAGGATGTTCAGCCCGACGGCGACGGAGGCGTCGAGGAACGTCGCCACGTTCTGGGGGAGAGACCCGACGGCGACGAGATCGTCCAGATGCTTCGCGCGCGTCACGTACTTGCGGATGTTGACGGCCATGTGCCGCCGGGTGACGTCGGGGATCACGACGTGCACGCGCTCACCCGACGGCAGTGTCGCGTCGACGAACGGCTGGCTCAGGTCCAGCCGCCGTCCGCTGGGACGGAGCATCCGCTCGACCAGGTCGCGCACCGCCTCCTCGCCGAGCAGCAGCGTGGTCAGCTCGGGCACGCCACGCCGGGCCACGAAGACGCGGCCCGGGCCGTTGATCCAGATCTCCTCGACCTGCGGGTCCTCGAGGTAGGGCTGCAGCGGGCCGAGGCCGGCGACGGCGTCCGTGACGGCCTTGGCGGCCAACTCCGGGTCGGGCAGTGGGACCAGGCGGCCGGCGAGCGCTCGCTCCTCGTAGTCGACGACGGCCTCGGCGACCAGGCGCCGAAACTCCTCGGGCTGCCCGACGGGGTCGACGCCGCGCAGCCGGACGAGCTCGCGCACCTCGGACTCGAGCCGCCGCGCACCGTCGTCGCTTCCGCTCACTTCGTCTCCGCCCTCGTGGAATCCCGGCAGCGTACGGGCCAGCCACGGAGGAGCGAAAGGTGCGGCGGACTGGATCTGTGGACAGCCTGCGTCGCGCACCGTGCCTACCCGGCTTGCGGGGCTCGAGAGCTCGGACCCTCGCCGTCATGCGTCGCCGCCGACGGCCGTGCGTCGATGTGAACCGTCGCCCTCCCCGTCACTGGCGACGGTTGCGGAGCGCAGGGCTCCGAAACCGTCGCCAACGATGGGCGTCGCCCGCCGCATCGCGATCAGACGCGACTAGCGTGCGGACCGTGGTGACACCGGTGCCGACACCCCCCGTTCCCCAGGCGGGCCTGCGTCCGACGCTGCTCTCCTGGCTGAGCACGCCGCGGCACGCCCTCACTTCGGGTGAGGTGAATCGGGCCGACGCCCTCGCGTGGCAGCACCGCGCCCGCGCCCGCCTCGCCGCGCTGCTCGCCGTCCCGTTCGACCCCGTGCCGCTCGACCCGCGCGCGCTCGAGACCGTCCAGCTCGACGGGTACCGCCGCACGATGCTCGCGTTCGACACGGCGCCCGGGATGTCGGCGATCGCCTGGTGGGTCGTGCCCGACGGCGTGGATCCGGCCGAGCAGCCCGGTGGCACGCCCGCCCTGCTCGCCACTCCCGGCCATGGCATCGGCGCGCGCGACCTGCTGGCGATGGACGCCGTCGGGCATCCGCGGACCGAGGGCGAGGGCTACCAGCAGGACTACGCGCTGCGCGCGGTGCGTCTCGGCGTGCCGACGCTCGTGGTCGAGCCGCTCGGGTTCGGCGTGCGCCGCGACCAGGCGGCCGGGACGCCCGACGACGACGCGAGCGAGTGCGCGGCCGGCTCGCTGCTGGCGAGCATGCTCGGCACGAGCCTGCCGGCGCTGCGGGTCAACGACCTGCGTCGCGCCGTCGACCTGCTGCCCGCCCTCGGCGCCGATCCGGAACGGATCGGGCTCGTCGGCATCTCCGGCGGCGGCCAGCTCGCGCTCTGGACGGGCGCGGTGGACCTGCGGATCGCCGTCGTCGGCGTGAGCTGCTACCTCAACACCTTCGCCACGAGCGTGCTGGCGATGGAGCACTGCCCGTGCAACGCGGCGCCGGGGCTCGCCGTCGAGCTCGACATGCCCGACCTCGCCGCGCTCGTCGCGCCGCGACCCCTGCTGGTCGAGGCGGGGCTGCGCGACCCGATCTTCCCGATCCAGGGCACGCGGGCGGCGCTCGACGTCGTGCGGCGCGCGTACGCGGCGTTCGACGCCGCCGACCGGCTGCTCGAGGACGTGGTCGACGGCGGGCACGCCTGGTCCGGGCGGGCTCCTGCCGGAGCTGCTCGCGCACCTCCAGCCGCGCGACACCCGTCCACGTCCGTCCTTGCCCGAACGGTTAGCCTGAGCGAGCCCTTCCACACCAGCCCCTGGAGGATCCCCGATGCCGTCCGGCCTCGCCGCCCTGCTCGACGACGTCGCGGCGCTCGCGAAGCTCGCCGCCGCCTCCGTCGACGACGTCGGCGCCGCCGCAGCCCGCGCCAGCGCGAAAGCGGCCGGCGTGGTGGTCGACGACACCGCCGTCACCCCGCGCTACCTCAACGGCGTCCTGGCCAAGCGCGAGCTGCCGATCGTGCGGAAGATCGCCGTCGGCTCCATCCGCAACAAGCTCCTCATCATCCTGCCGGTGGCGCTCGTGCTCAGCGAGTTCCTGCCGTGGCTGCTCACCCCGATCCTCATGCTCGGCGGGTTCTACCTGTGCTTCGAGGGCGCCGAGAAGCTGTGGGAGAAGGTCGCCCACCACGAGATGGCCAACGCCGAGCCCGCGGCGATCGAGGGACCGGAGGCGGAGAAGAAGGTGGTCTCGGGAGCGATCCGGACCGACCTCATCCTGTCGGCCGAGATCATGGTCATCGCGCTCAACGACGTCGCCGACGAGGGGCTGCTGACCCGCGCGCTCGTGCTCGTCGTCGTCGCGGTGCTCGTGACGGCGCTCGTCTACGGCGTCGTGGCGCTCATCGTGAAGATGGACGACATCGGGCTGCACCTCACCCAGCGCGACTCGCCACGCGTCCAGCGCATCGGGCACGCCCTCGTGCGGGCGATGCCGAAGGTGCTCGCGGCGCTCTCGCTGATCGGGATGATCGCGATGCTCTGGGTCGGCGGGCACATCCTGCTGGTCGGCGCCGACGAGCTCGGCTGGCACGGGCCGTACGGACTCGTGCACCACCTCGAGGTCGCGGTGCACGACGCCACCGGCGCCGTCGGCGGCGTGCTCGGCTGGCTCGTCAACACGCTCGGGTCCGCGCTCGCCGGCCTCGTCGTCGGCGCTGCGGCCGTCGCCGTGGTCGAGACGATCCGCCGGCGGCGCCACGCGGGCCACGCGGCGCACTAACCTGCCCCCGTGCCTTCGCTCGCCGACCACATCACGGAAGTTCCGCCGTCGGGCGTCCGCGCGATCTTCAACACCGCCCTCGCGATGAGCGCGGCGGGCGAGCGGGTGACGCACCTCGCCGTCGGCGAGCCCGACCTCGCGCCCGAGCCTCACGTGGTCGAGGCGGCGCGCGCAGCCTGGGCGCGCGGGGAGGTGCGGTACGCGCCGAACGGTGGGCTGCCGGCGCTGCGCGAGCACCTCGCCCAGGTGACGACGGCGCAGCGCGGCACCGAGGTCACGCCCGACCAGATCTGGATCACGATCGGCGGGACGCAGGCGCTGTACCTCGCGTTCACGCTCGTGCTCGGCCGACGCGACAAGGTGCTCGTGCCCGACCCGGGCTACACGACGTTCACCATGGCGCCCGCCGCCCTCGGCGCGCGACCGGTGCCCTACCCGCTGCGGCCCGAACGCGGGTTCGCGCCGAGCCTGGCCGACATCGCGCCGCTCCTGACCCGCCGCACCCGCGCGATCGTGGTGAACTCGCCGTCGAACCCGCTGGGCACGGTGCTCTCGCGCGGGCGGCTGCAGCAGATCGTCGACATCGCCTCCGCGTCCGACCTGTGGATCATCAGCGACGAGGTCTACTCGGGTCTCGTGCACGACGGCGAGCACGTGTCGATCGCGTCGCTCCCGGGGGCCGAGGGTCGGGTCCTGTCCGTGCACTCGGTGTCCAAGACGTACGCGCTCACCGGGGCGCGGGTGGGGTACCTCGTGACGCCGCCGGGATGGTCGGACGTGCTGAACGCCGTGCAGGAGGCGATGGTCAGCTGCGTCGCGCCGCCCGACCAGCACGCGGCGCTCTCGGCGCTGACCGGGCCGCAGGAGGGCGTCGCGCGGGCTCGGGCGCACTACGCCGAGAACCTCCGCCTGGCGACGGGGCTGCTCGCCGAGCGCGGGTTCGAGTGGCTGCCGCCGAAGGGCGGTTTCTACGTGTGGGTCGACGTGCGCGAGCGGGTCGCGGCGTCGGGGCTGGGCTCCGTGGCCGCGTGGGCCCGGGAGCTGCTCGTGCAGCGACGGGTCTCGGTCGCACCCGGAAGCGCGTTCGGTGCGTCGGGCGAGGGCTGGGCGCGGCTGTGCGTGGCGGCGTCGCCCGAGGCGATCACGACGGGGATCGACGCGCTCGCGACGTTCTAGGGACTGCGCCCGCTCCGCCCCCCGTTCGCGAGGTGATCTTCGTCCTTTCGCGAGGTGATCTTCGTCCTTTCTCGAGAGGATCCCCGTCCTTTGATGAGGCGATGTCCGTCGTCTCGCGACGACGGACTTCCTCTCGCGAAGGGACGGACTTCCTCTCGCGAAGGGACGGACTTCCTCTCGCGACGACGGACTTCCTCTCGCGAAGGGACGGACTTCCTCTCGCGAAAGGACGAAGATCACCTCGCGAAGGGGCAGGTGGCGCAGACCGCGCCGGATGCCGCGTCAGCGCCGCCCGCGCCCGCCGCACTCGCACCGCCCTCCGAGCCACCGACGGCAACCACGCCGCACCCCGCGCACAGCCCCACGAGCGTCCCCGCGGGAGTGACGACGCCGAGCCGGACCCAGTGATCGAGCGCCGCCTCCACCAGCCCCACCGGCACGCCGAGCGCGTCGGCCGTCCGCGCCGGCGTGAGCCCGGACCGCGTCGAGTCCAGCACCGCCCCGAGCAGGCTCACGACCCGCCCCCGAGCAGCCCGGCCACCAGCACACCCACGCGGAACACCGCGACGGCGAGCACCCACGCGAGCGCGAGCTGCGCCGCCGTCGCCCCGAGCGTCCACCGCCAGCCGAACAGCCGGCGCTGCTCGCCGAGCGTCGCCAGGCAGGGCGTGTAGGCGAGCACGAAGACCATGAACGCGGCGCCCGCCAACGCCGGGAAACCACCCGACGTGCGCTCCAGCGTCGCCACGATCTGCGCCCCGAGGTCGCCGGGTGCGCTCGGGTCCTCCGGCTCGGCGACCGCGTACGTCTGCGCGAACGAGCCGACCACCACCTCCTTGGCCACGAACCCGGTCGCGAGCGCCGCGGAGAGGTGCCAGTCCGCGAAGCCCGCAGGCTCGAACACGGGCGCGACGGCGTGCGCGGCCGCCCCGTACAGCGAGTCCGCCACCGGCACGTCGGCCACCGCGTGGCCCGGCGTCACCGGCACGGCCATGAGCACCCAGACCACCGACAGCGTCCCGACGATGATGACCCCCGCCTTGCGCACGAACGACGCGCACCGGCTCCACACCGAGCGCGCGAGCATCCCGACCCGCGGCCGTTGGTAGGCCGGCAGCGCGAGCACGAGGCCCTCGCGTCGCACGTCGCGGAACAGCGTGTGCCGCAGCACGAGCCCGCCGAGCACCACGAGCGCGATGCTGAGGACGTACATGAGGAACACCGCGGTGCCGGCCTGGTCGGGGAACACCGCCGAGGCGATGAGCAGGTACACCGTCAGCCGCGCGGGGCACGAGGTGAACGGGATGAGCAGTCCCACCAGCAGCCGCGAGCGCGCGCGGGTCAGCGTCCGCGTCGCGGTGAGCGCGGGGACGTTGCACCCGAACCCGATGACCAGCGGCAGCATCGCCCGCCCGTCCAGGCCGAGCGCGGCCATCGCGCGGTCGGCGACGACGGCGGCCCGCGCGAGGTAGCCGGAGTCCTCCAGCAGCGCGATCGCGCCGAACACGATCGCGAGCAGCGGCACGAACGACAGGACCGTCGCGAACCCGGCGAGCACGCCGTCCACCACGAACGAGACCAGCCACGACGGCGAGCCCACCGCCTCCAGCGCGCTCGCCACCCAGGGGGCGAGGCCGCCGGAGACCAGCGAGTCCGCCGCGTCCATGACGGGCGCGGCGACCGCCGTCGCCAGCTGGAACAGGCCCCACATGACCGCAAGGAACACGGGGATGCCCACCCACGGGTTGAGCAGCACACGGTCGATCCGGTCCGACCGCGTCACCCGGGTCGCCGCCGCCGCGTGGTCGGCGCGCAGCGCGCCGAGCGAGGCGAGCACGTCCTCGACCCAGGCGAAGACGGCCTCCGCCTCGGCGTCGGCCGGGGCGTGGGGGTGCTGCTCGCCGTCGAGAGCGTGCACGACGGCGAGCGCCAGCTCCTCGAGGCCGGCGCCCGTTCGGGGGTCGGTCGCCACGACCGGGACCCGCAGGGTCGCGGCGAGCTGCGCGGCCTCCGGCCGGATACCGCGGGCGTCGGCGACGTCGACCATCGTGAGGGCGACGACGACGCGCGGCCGGGTTGCGTGTGCGGACTCGCCGTGCGCAGTCTCGGCGGCCAGCACCTGCCCGAGGAGGTAGAGCGAGCGCGGGAGCGCACCGGCCTCGAGCACGACGATGACGACGTCGGGGGCGGGCAGGGTGCTGGCGCCGGTGACGACGTCGGCGGCGACCTGCTCGTCGGCGGAGCGAGCAAGGAGGCTGTACGTGCCCGGCAGGTCGACGAGGGTGGCGGTGGTGGCGGCCGTACGCCGGGTCAGGCGCCACGTCCCGGTCTGCAGCTCCACGGTGGTGCCCGGCGCGTTCATGACCCGCTGGCGCGCACCCGTGAGGGCGTTGAACAGCGTGGACTTGCCGACGTTCGGGCTGCCCAGCAGCGCGACGTGCGGCGACCGGGTCAGCGTCGCGGTGGCGGCTGGTGCGGTGGAGGCAGCCGAGGGGTCGCCGTGACAGCTCATCGCGGGACCCCGACGCGCGGGGTCACGGCGTCACCTGGCCGGCGGCGGCGACCTCGATGCCGCGGCACGTGGCGCCGTCGAGGGCGAACCGGTCGGCGCCGAGCGCCACGACCTTCGCCCCGTGCGCGGCGGCCTGGACCACGCGGATGGCGCCGCCCGGGCGGACGCCGAGCTCGGCCAGCCGCGGCGGCCCCTCGACGTTCCGGATCAGCGCGTCCCTGCCCACCGGCCACTCGTCGAGGTTCACGCTCGTCACGCTAGAAGTCAGGACAGCCAAACCTCATGGGCCCTACGTCCCGAGCGGGGGCGCCCGCGAGGCGATTCCGTCCCTGGTACGGGCCGGTCGACACGGGCACCCACGCTCGCGTCAGGCGCTGGCGTGGTGGGGGATCTCGTCGAGGCCGCTCTGGGCGAGCAGGCGGAGGCCGGCTTCGGCGGCGTGTTCGGGGGTCCAGTCCGGGGGGTCCCTCAGCGTGACCCACCGGGAGACCAAGGCGAGGGTGCGGCTGCCCGCCGCGTACGTGGCCGAGTGGGTCGAGCTCGGGTACGCCGCGACGGTCCACCGGGTCCAGGGCATGACCGTGGACGCCGGACACGTCCTGGTCGATGAGTCCATGACGCGCAACCACCTGTACACCGGCGCCACCCGCGGCCGGTACATGAACCGGCTGTACACGGTCACCGAAGCTGTCCTCGACGTCGACCTGCATCACCAGCCCGACCCGGCGCGCGCCGTACGCCAGGCCCTGGAACGGGTCTTGGCGAGGGTCGACGAGGCGCCCGCGGCGCTGCAAGCCATGGTCACCGAGTGGGACCAGGCCCACTCCCTCGCTCAGCTCGTCCCCGCCTACGAGGACGCCTACGAGCGCCTGCTCGAGCCCGCCGTCCACGAACGCCTGGACCACATCGTGCGCCAGGTGCTCCCCGACCCGGCTGCGGCCGCTGTCCTGGCCGACCCGCCTACCCCCAGCTGCGTGCACGCCTGCTCGAGGTCGAGCGCACCGAGCACCGCGATGTCGCCGCCGCGCTGGCTGAGGCGATCGCCTCCGACGAGCGCCCGATCGAGCAGGCCAAGTGGCCAGCCCGCGCTCTCCGCGCCCGTCTGGGTGAACCGGCCGCAGCCGAGTCCCGTCTGCCGGACTGGATCACCCAACCCCCCGAGATCGACCCCGACCCCACCACCGCCCCGCCCACGTCCGCCCACCCCGGCAACCTCGACGCGGTCGAGGAGCGCGGCGAGGCGCCCGCGCGCGTCGACGACCCGCTCGTCTCGATCACCACCGAGGCGAACGGTGGCGACGACGTGGGGGTTCAGGGGGTGCCGGCCGCAGCAGCGGCCGACGCGGTGCGCGAGCGCGCGGTGGCGATCGCGGAGGAGTCCTGGCGGTGGTGGCAACAGCAGGCGGAGGGGTCGTGGGCGGGGGAGTACCTGACCCGTCGTGGCCTGGCGGGAGCGTGCGAGCACGGGTACGCGCCCTCGTCCTGGGACGCGCTGAGCACGCACCTGCGCGAGCTCGGTCACCGCGACGAGGACATGATCGCTGCCGGCGTCGCGGCCAGGACCAGAAACGGGCGCACGATCGACCTGTTCCGCGACCGGCTCGTCATGCCAATCCGCGACCACGGCGGCGCGGTCGTCGGCTTCACCGCCCGCGCCAACCCGAGCGTCGTCGACGAACGGGCACCGAAGTACCTCAACACCCCCGAACGAGACACGTTCCACAAGCGCCAGGTCCTGCACGGCTGGAGCACCGAAGCCGCCGCCCGCCTGGCCGGCGGGCCCGACCGGTGTTCGTCGAAGGCCCCCTCGACGTCGCCGCAGTCGCCTCACTCGAGCGCGAGGACCTCGTCCCCCTCGCACCATGTGGCACGGCCCTGACCGAGGAGCAGCTCGAGCTCGTCCGCACCGCCGGCGGCGACCTGGGCCACGCGGTGTTCCTGTTCGACTCCGACACCAGCGGCCGCGAAGCGACAGTTCGCGCCTGGGAGCGCCTTACTCCCCGCGAGGCTGCGTCGGCGGCCGGCGCCCGCCTGCCCGGGGTCAAGGACCCTGGCGAGCTGGTCGAGGTCGGGCGTGCGGAGGAGCTCAACCGCGCGCTTCGCTACCCTGGGCCCCTCACCTATGACGTGATCGACCACGTCGTAGCCTCCAACACCCATGGCGACGTCACGCCCGCGCTGGCGGTCGCACTGGCCCGGCGCCTGGCTGGCGCGGTCACGCGGCTGCCCGAAGACCCCGACACGCGCGGGTACCTCGCCGCTGTCCTGAGCCGTCACCTCGCCGAGGAGACCGTGCGGGAGATCCTCGCCGAGGCGCGCACCCCCGCCCCGTCGATGGCTGAGGACGCGTCGACCGCTGACGCGCCGACGCGCGAGTTGGCACCGCGCGCGCCGTTCGTCAACGGTGACGTCCAGGTATGGCTCGAGCGGCAGGCCGACCTCATCAGCGACCGACTCGACGCCCTCGTGGCCGACGTGGAAGGACCCACCCCGCCCCTGTGGGCGCGTCGCCTGTACCGGCCACCCCCAGACGCCAAGACCCTCGCCGTGTGGCGGGCCAGCGTGCGAGACGTTGCGGCCTACCGTGACCGCTACGCCATCACCGGCACCGACCCCCTCGGGCCCGACTCCGACCGGGACGCAGGCGTGCAAGAACGCGCCCACCGCGTCGCCGCGGCCGCTCTCTCCCGAATCACACCGCCGCCTACCTCTGGACCCTCCACCGCGGACGACTCCGCACTCGATGCCCTGCACCGTCGACGCGGGCTCGCACGTACCCAAGCCGCCCGAGCACTCGAGGCCGCACGCCGAACCCACGAGCAAACGACACGCACGAGGCCGACCGAACGCCCGATCTACCCGCAGGACCCTCACCCATCGGGACCCGAGATCGGGGTCTAGCGCACGGCTCGTCCGACCCCCATCGTGCTGCGGTACTGCACGCGGCGGGCAAGCCGTCGGATACACCGCAGCTATACCCACAACCTTGGTCACTGACCGCCCGCGGAAGGCCCGAGTGAACGTCTTCGGACGGTCGTGGTAGGTCTAGTCGCGGATAATTACGTGCGCCCGCGCCATATAGGAGTCGAGTTCGCTATTGCTCGCGATGAGGCGGGCGAGTCCCGTCTGCCACGCCGTGGCGGTGTAATCGAACTCGTACGTCTCCGGCTTAGGGTGGCCGAAGCCCTGCCAGTTCGTGCATCGTTTGCTGCCGATCGGCAGGTACGCACGACCCCCGTCGACAGAAACGAGGCTCTCTCGGTCGACAAGAACGCCACACCAAAACACGTCGATGTGAAAGACACGTACGGATGGGTCGGGGTACGCGGCAGAGGGCCAGATCTGTTGCACTTCTTGAACGTGGTCGTAGCCGCGAGCCCTCATGCCCCACTGGACGGTCAGACTCACGTCATCGCGGTAGACGAGCAGCGAGTCGTGCTGCTCGAACGAGTCGGTGTCGATGTTAGGTGCGTCGGTGAAGTAGGCACCGGCAGGGATGCTGTGCCAGTCCTCCGTCTCGCTGTTGATGATCGTGTCGCGTATGTCTGAGAGTCTCATGTTGTCACTCTGCCATGCAGGGGTGACACCGAGCTGCTGCATCGTCTCCCTCGAATCGCGCTCGTCTCGTCGACGTGCAGATGTGAGTGTTGTCGAGTGGTCGACGACGGCGGAGTCCTCCAAAGCGCATGGCCGCACCGAACCTGCCAGCTACGCCGGCATTGGGCGAGGAGACGGGCGTGTGCTCACCAGGCCGGAGGGTTTCGTCGGCGTCGTCTACCCCTGCTGCACGTGCGGCGCGACCTGGTGCAGGCTGCCCGGACTGGGCGCACACCGGGCAAGACGTCAGGAGGAGTGCCGGTTCGGGGTACCAGGGGTGCTCCTGTTGCGTCAGAGATCCGGGAGCCCCATGCTCCTGACTTCACCCAGTGGGCTTAGCCTCGATGTTTCGTCGGGCGGGGTTGGCGAGGTTGTCGGCGTCGTTGCCGGTCTCGCGGAGTGAGTGTGGCATCGGGGTGTGACGTCGTGCCGCGTGTCGTCGCGGTGGGCGCGGGTTCCGGCCGGTGGGGTTCCTGGGGTCGTGGGTGGGTAGAGGCGCGGGGGTCAGGTCGGTGCTGCCGCCAGGGCCCTGAGGCGCTGGTGCGCGGCGATGACGACGTCTGCCCAGGCGTGGGTCTCCTTGATGTGCAGGATGACGCGGCGGGCGTGACGTGCGATCGCGGCCGGGGCGGTGAACAGGCGTAGCCGGAGTCGCTTGGGCTCCCAGACCCGGGCGCTCTTCTCGTCGAGTCCGAGGAGGGCGAGCCAGGCCAGGAGATCAGTGGCGAGAGCGACGATCTGGAGCCAGAGCTCGTTCTGCGCGAGGGTCTTCAAGGGGAGGTTGCGTAGCCCGGTGTCCTTCGCGCAGCGGATCAGGTCCTCGCAGCGCGCCCTGCGGCGGTGGCGTAGCTCGAGGACTTGAAGCTGTCCGCGGCGGGCGTTCGTGGCGAACGCGGTGAGGCGGTAGCCCTCGGCGTCATCGAGCCGGTCCTGGGCCACCCTCGCGCCGGGGTGGGGCCGCTCGCGACGCACGATGACGCGCATCCCGGTCGGCCAGCCCGTCAGGTGCCCCCGCTGGGTGAGCAGGATGGTGATGTCGGCGACGTCGGCGTGCTCGTTGACCTCACCGGTCGCGGTCAATGCCGGGCTCCACCCGCCACCGGTCGTCACGGTGTCGTAGATCTCGCCCATCTCGGCCCAGGGCAGGGTCCACCCGATCGAGAAGGACACCCCCCGACGAGTCAGGAAGTCCACGAATGCCTTGCTCGCGCCGGCGCCGTCGGTTCGGATCATGACCTTCCGCCCGGGCCGGGAGGCGTTGATCCCCGGCACCGCGGCCAACGCAGCCCGGGTCACCTCGATGTGATCGGCGGCGGTGTTCGACCCGGCGTTCCCGGGCCGCAGCAGGGCGGCGAGGAGCTCGCCACTCCCGCCCTGGCCGTGGTCGAGGAAGGCGAGCAGGGGATGGTGGCCGAAGGTGCGTTTGAACGTCGGCGCGGCCGCTTCCTTCTCGCTGTGGGAGATGACGATCGTGGCGTCCAGATCGATGATCAACGGGTTCATCTCGCTGATCCCGTGGAGCGGGGAGGCCTGGCCAGCCAGCTCCCAGACCCGGGCCCGGACCTGCTTGCGTGCCCTGGCGATCTGGCGCACCACACGGCCAGCATCAGCGGCCAGGGCCGTGATCGTGCGTGAGACCGTCGCCTCCGAGGCCACCGGGCCGAACAGCTCCGGCTCGTTGCGCAGGAGAGCAGCATCCGCGAGGCAGTCCCCGCCCAGGGCGAGCGTCAGGGCGAGATCGGTCAGGACCTTGGCCGGGTCATGCCTGGCGGTCGACTTGCGCCACCGCTCCAACCCCACCGACAACATCGTCGACAGGCCGCTGACCGCGAGGACCTCGGTCAGCAGCACCCCGCCCGCCGACCCCACCGCCGAAACGGGCGCTGCATCGACTCGAACACTCGGATACGGGCGGGTAGCGTTCACCACGAAGGTGCTCCTCGTTCTGGTCTGATCTGTCCGTCGCAAGACACATCATCCCAGGTCAGGAGCACTTTCGCCGTCCCAGACGCGCTACCCCGGTGAAATCACGAGGTTAGTGCCGTGGATGGCGGCGAGCAGGTCTGTGGTCTGGGGGGTGAGCTTGGGTGGGATTGTGGTGGTGGCGCCGTTGATCTCGATGATTGAGGTGCGGGTCTCGCGGAGCTGGTTCACGATCGTCTTGAGGGATTGGCCGGTCGCGCGGGTGAGGTAGCGCGTCATGGCGAGGGCGGCGAAAACGATGGTCAGGTGCGCTTCGATCGCCTCGCGTTGGTGGTGGAACACGGGCCGGGCTCGTAGGTCGTTCTTCGTCATCCGGAACGAGGCCTCGACCTGCCACAGGTCGTGATACGCGGTGATCACCGCGGCGCTGGTCATGGTCTCGAGGGGCAGGTTCGTGACGTACCCCTTCAGGCCGGCGAGCTGACGGGCCCGGGCGATCGTGGCCTCGTCCAGGGTCTTGGTCGCACCGGTGACCTTCAGGAACCGGGTCCGCTTCAGAGGGGCGGTGCCTTCGGCGACGCGTTCGGCCTTCGCGATCTGCGCGTTGATCGTGCGGTCATCACGCTTGCTCCGCTTGAACGACCACTGGTAGACGATCCGCCGCGCCCGGGCGTGCCGCCCGGTGCCCATGGTCCGCACCGACTCCAGGATCTGCCCGTCGGTGAAGTAGTCGCCCTTGCGTTCGAAGTGCTCGGCCAGGTCGTAGGGCGCCTTCGTCAGGCGGGAGCCGACGATGAAGGAGAACCCGGCGTCCTCGAGGGCGTTCAGGTTCCCCGCCGACAGCATCCCCGCGTCGGCCACGACGACCATGTCCGTGACGCCGTGGCGGGCCTGGAACGCTTGGAGGACGGGCACGATCGTGGTGGTCTCGGCCTTGTTCCCCTCGAACAGGTGGACCTCGAGGGGGAAGCCGGCCGGGTCGACCAGGAGCCCGACCTGGATCTGCGGGTCGACGCGGTGCTCCTTGCTCATCCCGACCTTGCGCAGCTCGTCCTCGTGCTCGTTCTCGAAGTGCAGGGTCGTCACGTCGTACAAGACCAGGCACGCCCGCCCACTGGTGCGCGCGGAGTACGCCAGACACGCCTTCGCGAGCCGGTCGCGGTAGTCACGCGCCTGACAGCGCTTCAACGATCGGTAGAGCGTGTTCAGCCCGGGCGGCTTCACCCCCAGCGACCTCACGACGCGGATCGTGTCGGCCTTGCTCGTCGGCTCGATCAACCGGGCCAGGACCATCACCCGGAACGCCTCGTCGGCGACCTGGTCGAACCCGAGATGCGTGTAGACCCAGCCCAGGGCGTCCCACAACACCTGCGCGGTGGTGGCGACCGTATGAGCATCACCGGCGTGATGACGGGGCCTGCCCCGCTCACCCGTCGCCGACCGCTCGGACTTGCCAGAGCTCGTCCAGTCAGCGATCCGGTCCACCCGTGCCGCCACGCGCGGCACCTCACCCAGGTCGAACGCCTGCTGCCCGGGGTGGAGGCGTTCGCGGGCCACGGACCACAACAGCTCCAGCTCCGCATCGGTGTGCGCCGAGCCGACGTGCTCGATCTCCACGACCACGTCCCCGCGCGACGTGACCACCTGAACGGCGACCGCACCCGAGGCCGTGCGCACCTCCCGGATCCGCCGCGACACCACCCCACGACGCTACCCGCCGAATACTTAGTGCCGTCCCCGACAACACCCAGCACACGAACCCGCAGGTCACAGCCCTACAACCCGACTCAGCCAACCACACTGGGCGAAGTCGGGTCTACCCCTGCTGCACGTGCGGCGCGACCTGGTGCAGGCTGCCCGGACTGGGCGCACACCGGGCAAGACGTCAGGAGGAGTGCCGGTTCGGGGTACCAGGGGTGCTCCTGTTGCGTCAGAGATCCGGAAGCCCCATGCTCGCTGGTCACGGGAGCGCCCGGCTCTCACGACCCGTCATCCGCACCTGACCAGTCCGGAGTCTTCGCCACGGCTGAGGCCGGGCGATCACGATGATCGCGGAGTTCTCATCCCCCGGCCTGCTCTAGTCGAGGTCCTCTGCCGGGTTCAGCTCCTCCGGGAGGTTGTCACCACTTTCCGAGTTTGCTCGCGTGTAGGCAGAGTCTTCCGCTTGGGGCGCGCTGCGCGCGAGATCGGAGCTTGCTTCGTAGATTCCGGCTTCTACGCCCACAATGTCGAAGGTGCCGGCGCGAGGGTTGTCGGCCTTGTAGCCGTTCTCCTCGTCTGATGCTCTCACCAGAAACAGCAGGTAATGCTGGCCCGGCTCTAGAATGGGGGCGAGTGACGCTGTGTCGGCTGTTCCATACTGGTAGATACGGACTTCTTCCCCAGGCGCGAGAGGGGTGAGCGCCCACTCTATTCCCGATCCCAGGTTCTGTGGCTCATAGACGGAGTCTACGGAGGCGGTCACAATGGTGTCTTTGATTTCGTCACCGACCTCTTCGCGCGCGGTAACGTGAACAGTGGCGACACTCGTTGAGGCAGCGACGAGCTCGTCAATGCTCTGATAGAACTCGGCGCGATCTCCGGTGATGCCGTACTCCACAGTGGGAGATGCGCACGCGGTTAGGAGTAGTGAGACGCTTATTGAACCAACAGCAGCGGTCCCGAAGTTCCTCATGGTTGTCAACCCCTTAGTAGCGAGCATTGATTCCGTTGCGGTCATCTGTCTGGGGGGTGTATATTCCATACGCGTCGTACTGGACGTTCGTACCACTGCCGGTCATGATGGCGATGCTGGTGGTATGACCGAGGCCCAGGCAGTGTCCGAACTCATGGGTCCAAACCGCCCGGATTTTGTTTACGGCCCAACTGGCGACGTTGGAGCGGTTTACCGATGCGTAGCAGCCGGTGAAGTAGCCGTTCGAGGTAGTCCACTGCGCTTTGCCGTTTAGACCATCAGTCGCGCTGTAGTAGGTGACGGCAGTTAGTGATGCGACGGTACTCTTGGTCAGAGTAACGTCAGTGTTCGGGTTCCATGAACTCGCGGCCGGACCGAGCGCTGAGCCAACGTTCCCACTGAAGTCGCCCCCACCTTCGGCCCATGAGATATTGGTGCCCTGCCACCGGGCGCCGTGGTGGGTATAGGCCAGAGCTGAAGGCAGGAGCACTGGAGCCATGACTAGAGCCAGACTCAATGCCACAACAAGGGGCAGTTTGCCCCTTCTGTGACGTGTGGTCGAGGCAGTATTCATAGGGGCTCACACTCCTCCGAGTGGCTGCGGCGACGGCTGTGTCTAATTGCGCAAGATAGCGACCTGCGGTGGTGTGGTCAAGACGCAGCGGGTCTCCGTCCGCGGGCTCTTCGCCGTTGGGTGGGGATCATGGTGTGACCCGACTTCCACAGGTGTGGGTGGTGTTGGGGGTGTTCGTGCTGGTCAGGGCTCGATCGGGTGGACCCTGCCCTGGGCCGAGATGGGCGAGATCTACGACACCGTGACGACCGGTGGCGGGTGGAGCCCGGCATTGACCGCGACCGGTGAGGTCAACGAGCACGCCGACGTCGCCGACATCACCATCCTGCTCCCGACTTCGCCCAGTGTGGTTGGCTGAGTCGGGTTGTAGGGCTGTGACCTGCGGGTTCGTGTGCTGGGTGTTGTCGGGGACGGCACTAAGTATTCGGCGGGTAGCGTCGTGGGGTGGTGTCGCGGCGGATCCGGGAGGTGCGCACGGCCTCGGGTGCGGTCGCCGTTCAGGTGGTCACGTCGCGCGGGGACGTGGTCGTGGAGATCGAGCACGTCGGCTCGGCGCACACCGATGCGGAGCTGGAGCTGTTGTGGTCCGTGGCCCGCGAACGCCTCCACCCCGGGCAGCAGGCGTTCGACCTGGGTGAGGTGCCGCGCGTGGCGGCACGGGTGGACCGGATCGCTGACTGGACGAGCTCTGGCAAGTCCGAGCGGTCGGCGACGGGTGAGCGGGGCAGGCCCCGTCATCACGCCGGTGATGCTCATACGGTCGCCACCACCGCGCAGGTGTTGTGGGACGCCCTGGGCTGGGTCTACACGCATCTCGGGTTCGACCAGGTCGCCGACGAGGCGTTCCGGGTGATGGTCCTGGCCCGGTTGATCGAGCCGACGAGCAAGGCCGACACGATCCGCGTCGTGAGGTCGCTGGGGGTGAAGCCGCCCGGGCTGAACACGCTCTACCGATCGTTGAAGCGCTGTCAGGCGCGTGACTACCGCGACCGGCTCGCGAAGGCGTGTCTGGCGTACTCCGCGCGCACCAGTGGGCGGGCGTGCCTGGTCTTGTACGACGTGACGACCCTGCACTTCGAGAACGAGCACGAGGACGAGCTGCGCAAGGTCGGGATGAGCAAGGAGCACCGCGTCGACCCGCAGATCCAGGTCGGGCTCCTGGTCGACCCGGCCGGCTTCCCCCTCGAGGTCCACCTGTTCGAGGGGAACAAGGCCGAGACCACCACGATCGTGCCCGTCCTCCAAGCGTTCCAGGCCCGCCACGGCGTCACGGACATGGTCGTCGTGGCCGACGCGGGGATGCTGTCGGCGGGGAACCTGAACGCCCTCGAGGACGCCGGGTTCTCCTTCATCGTCGGCTCCCGCCTGACGAAGGCGCCCTACGACCTGGCCGAGCACTTCGAACGCAAGGGCGACTACTTCACCGACGGGCAGATCCTGGAGTCGGTGCGGACCATGGGCACCGGGCGGCACGCCCGGGCGCGGCGGATCGTCTACCAGTGGTCGTTCAAGCGGAGCAAGCGTGATGACCGCACGATCAACGCGCAGATCGCGAAGGCCGAACGCGTCGCCGAAGGCACCGCCCCTCTGAAGCGGACCCGGTTCCTGAAGGTCACCGGTGCGACCAAGACCCTGGACGAGGCCACGATCGCCCGGGCCCGTCAGCTCGCCGGCCTGAAGGGGTACGTCACGAACCTGCCCCTCGAGACCATGACCAGCGCCGCGGTGATCACCGCGTATCACGACCTGTGGCAGGTCGAGGCCTCGTTCCGGATGACGAAGAACGACCTACGAGCCCGGCCCGTGTTCCACCACCAACGCGAGGCGATCGAAGCGCACCTGACCATCGTTTTCGCCGCCCTCGCCATGACGCGCTACCTCACCCGCGCGACCGGCCAATCCCTCAAGACGATCGTGAACCAGCTCCGCGAGACCCGCACCTCAATCATCGAGATCAACGGCGCCACCACCACAATCCCACCCAAGCTCACCCCCCAGACCACAGACCTGCTCGCCGCCATCCACGGCACTAAGCCCACTGGGTGAAGTCAGGCCTGGGCCGAGATGGGCGAGATCTACGACACCGTGACGACCGGTGGCGGGTGGAGCCCGGCATTGACCGCGACCGGTGAGGTCAACGAGCACGCCGACGTCGCCGACATCACCATCCTGCTCACCCAGCGGGGGCACCTGACGGGCTGGCCGACCGGGATGCGCGTCATCGTGCGTCGCGAGCGGCCCCACCCCGGCGCGAGGGTGGCCCAGGACCGGCTCGATGACGCCGAGGGCTACCGCCTCACCGCGTTCGCCACGAACGCCCGCCGCGGACAGCTTCAAGTCCTCGAGCTACGCCACCGCCGCAGGGCGCGCTGCGAGGACCGGATCCGCTGCGCGAAGGACACCGGGCTACGCAACCTCCCCTTGAAGACCCTCGCGCAGAACGAGCTCTGGCTCCAGATCGTCGCTCTCGCCACTGATCTCCTGGCCTGGCTCGCCCTCCTCGGACTCGACGAGAAGAGCGCCCGGGTCTGGGAGCCCAAGCGACTCCGGCTACGCCTGTTCACCGCCCCGGCCGCGATCGCACGTCACGCCCGCCGCGTCATCCTGCACATCAAGGAGACCCACGCCTGGGCAGACGTCGTCATCGCCGCGCACCAGCGCCTCAGGGCCCTGGCGGCAGCACCGACCTGACCCCCGCGCCTCTACCCACCCACGACCCCAGGAACCCCACCGGCCGGAACCCGCGCCCACCGCGACGACACGCGGCACGACGTCACACCCCGATGCCACACTCACGCCGCGAGACCGGCAACGACGCCGACAACCTCGCCAACCCCGCCCGACGAAACATCGAGGCTAGGACTGTGGAACTCGGGTCGGAGACCGCAACCACACACTCTTGGTCCTAACCACCATCCTTGAAAAACTAAGAGGTTCACCTCCGCCGAGGTGCTCGCGGCGGAGGAGCGTCAGCAGAGCCGTCTGTCGGTGAGACGTCCTCGCGCCTATCGGTCCTTGAGAGAGGCCAGGGGAGATCTCAGAGGGAGGAAGACGCTGGCGCAAACCCCGATTATGGCGACGCCGGAAGTGATTGCGAGGTGTCGCAACAGATCGGCGACCAGAGCGGACGGGGCTTGCAGGGCCAGTGGAGTGATCAGGCCGACCACTACGACTGCCGCTAGTGCGGACGTCCCGATCAGAACGACGCCCTCTGAACCCCGTATCACCGCGCGAGCAGCGAAGTCGGCGCCAAGGGTGGCGTACAGACCGTCGCGGCCGCGCCTGATCCAGACGATCAGCAACCATAGTAGTGAGATGGCGCCTCCGCCGAACCAGGACGCCAGTCTAAGTCCACGCCGCTCGTACTCAGCCGAGAAGTCGCGGCCGTAGGTCCCGCTCACCAGTCGATCCGCGAGCACAGCGTCGTGCGTTCCGTCGCCGAGCAGAGTGGGAATCACTTGCCGGATCGAGGTCTCGTATCCCGGTGCGTAGCTGATCATGCAGGTTGAAGCGTTCCCGGTCGCGCTTGTTGGCAGAAGAAGTGCGTACTCGAACTGCTCGCCGAGCACGCTGGTGTCGACGACAGCGCCCACGCTTGAGGCCTCGCGAGCGGGGGATCCGCTTCCGGCTGGTCCGCCTGCACTCGTCGGGGTGAGGACGAGCGGACTCCCAGCCTGCAGGCGAAGGTCTTGAGCGATGTCTACTGGAACGATGACACCGTCAACCGGTGCTACCCCGAGCAGGCCCCAGATCCCTTCCCCGGCCGCGACGAGGGGAGTGTTCGCGTCGGGTGCGCTCACGGTTCCGGTGCGCTCGGGCATCCGGGTGAGCGAGGCCGAGGCGCGTACTCCCTCGATGTGAGTCAGTGACTCGCAGTCCACGCGGGGTATGCCGCCTCCCTCGTCGTTGGTCACGACGAGGGTGCGTCCTCCTGCGCTCACCCAGGCGCGCTCGTCGGCGAGAAGGCGATCGATCCACACGCCGTCGATCACGGTGGGAATGGATAGCACCCCGATCACGAACGTGGTGGCGATCGCCGTGAGCCAGCGGCCGCTTCGCCAGTTGCGAAACCCCTCACCGGCAGCGACCGTCAGCCTCCAGCCAGCGCGGCGGTGGGCCGATGTCACGGGCACCTCACGAGAGCCTGCGGCCGGAGAGCCGTACGACTCGGGAGCACCTGGCCGCCACGCTGTTGTCGTGCGTCACGATCACCGTGATCTTGTCCTCCGCGGAGCGCAGGAGCGTGTCCACCACGTGCCTGGACGTGTGCTCGTCGAGTTGCCCCGTCGGTTCGTCCGCGAGTAGCACGGGGCGCTCACTGATGACGGCGCGTGCGATCGCTGCACGCTGCGCTTCGCCGCCCGAGAGCGTTCGGACCGGCCACGAGCTCATCTCGCCGAGACCGACGCGGTCGATCGCTCGAACGGCGTGGTCGTTCGCAGTCGTCCTGTCGAGGCCGTCGGAGAATGCCCCCAGAGCGACATTGTCGAGCACCGACCTGTCGGACAGGACGTTAACCGTCTGGAGTACCCAGGAGACGTGCGCAGCCGTCCGGTTGACGGTGCCGTGCGGGGTCTCGAGGTGGATGCGGCCGGCGAGCGGCTGCAAGAGCCCACCCAGGAGGGCAAGGAAAGTGGTCTTCCCCGAGCCCGACGGACCCACCACAGCCACCGACTCCCCGGCACTGACGTCCATGTGCACTCCGTCTAGCACGTCAGGTCGGCCCGGGTACGCGAAGCGGACGGCGTCTACGACGAGTCGCACGTCGGGCGATCCATCATCTGCAGCGGGTTCGACAGCACAGTTGTGACCGAAACACCCGGATCAAGGTCAGCGTGCATGGTGGTCCCGCCGAGGATCGTGACGGGGATTGGCGGTCCATCGACGGCGTCGTAGACGCACGTCTTGCCGGTCGTCGGGTCCACCACAACCGACGAAGCCGAAACTCGTACCGCAGGTCGGGTGGTCGTGCTCTCGGCCGTTCCTGCTCCTTCTCCACTTGTGCCGAGCTCTTCGGCGATCCGCGCGACCGCTTCCGCGTCGCGGATCGCGCCGGACCCTGGCGCGTAGCTCGTCTCGAAGTCTCCTACTCGTACGCGGTACCCGTCTCCGCCCGGCAAGCCACCGGGCGGCTCGGACACGAGGATCGACGCCAAGTGTGCAGGCCCGCGAACGAGCGTTTCGCCGGCTCCAACGGCTGCACCGACCGTCGGAACCACTTCGGAGACGGTGAGTGGAGCGTTGCCGATCCACGCCACGCTGGACAGTTCGAAGGTGTCGCCAGAGACGCCCGTCGCGTAGGCGCGGTTGAACGCGGTAACTGCAGCGGCCGTCGCCGAGCCGAACGTTCCGTCGACCGTTCCAGCGTCGAATCCCAGCGCCTCGAGGTAGGCCTGCACTCGGGCAACGTCCGGCCCTTCATCGCCGGGGGAGAGATCGCGCCACAGCGGTCCGTCACCGAGATAGGCCACGACAGGCTCATCGTTGACGTGTGCGACCACATCGCCCGCATCCAGGACGCTGCCGGGCTGAACGTCGAGGCGGGTCACGGTTCCCGTCGCCGACACGCGCGCCTCGTCACCGGGGCTTCGCTCCACTGCGAGGCCCACAGCGAACTGGGGCGCCAGGTCAACCTCCTCGACGGGCACGATCAGTGCGGCTTCGGGGAGATCAGACGTGAGCGGGGAGCTCGTCCGAAGCTCCGCCCACCACAACCCGACGGCACATCCCAGGGCGAGCACCAGGATGCCAACCGCGACCCCCGCGAAGCGCCCGTTCATGCTCACCGCCCGTACCCGGACTCCGAGACGCAGTCGACCCCAGACCTCGACTCAAGGTCCGCGGCTGCCCCGAGAACCTCGGGCATGGTCGCGTCGTCCCGCACCTCCCCTCCGTTCTCGGCAAGGCAGGTAATCACGACGTCGCGATAGGGACCAAACGCGGCCTCCTGCTGCTCGATCGAGGCGGGGGAGAGCTGGTAAGCCTGCTCCACGAAGAGACTGTGCTGAGCGAGGCAGGCATCGGCAATCGCGAGCGTTTGATCGTCGCTTCGTCCCGCCGAGCTCGTCGCGAACGAGTAGGAGATCTCCGGGAACCCTCGAGCGCTGGTGACCGAGTCGTCGAACACCTCGATGCCAGCGTCCCGCATGCACGTCAGTGACCGGTCCACCGCCTCCTGATACTCCTCGAACTCGACCGCGCCGGACTCGAGAATGCTCAGCTGCTCGTCACTCGCCCCTTGCTCACGAGCCGCAGCCAGGATACGTGCATCGATCGTCGGAACGGGCTGCGGCGCTTCTCCGGGTGAGCACCCCGCAGCAGACCCTACGACGAACAGTGCCGTGCCCGCCGCGCCGAGCGCGCGTATGAATCGAGACCCCAGCCTCACGTCAGTACTGATACTGGTAAGCGAAGATGCGCGAGCGCGAGACTGACGCCAGGGTGTCCCCGAAACTCCATGCGGTGATCCGGTCCGCGCCGGCCTCGTTCCACTTGGCGCGAATTCCGACGTAGTACCCACAGCCATTTGAGTTGATGAACGCTCGGTCCGAGGTGTGGCCGTGGTTGATTCCTCCGCAGCTCAACTGCACCCACGTGCTGGAGTCGCTACGCCATGCGCTCGTATAGGCAGACGCAGGGGCAACCGCGAGTGCGGCTGAGAGGACGACTAGCGAGAGAACTGCTGCGATGCGTGCTTTCAAGACTCTCTCCTCTGTTGCTCTCGAATGGCTTTGAATGCCCTGCTCCGCGCTGCCAGGGCGGGTCGTGGGGGCGTGGTTGAAGGCGTCACGCTCGCAGGCTGTGCGTCGTCGTTCGCGAGCACCGTCCCCTGTAGGCCCCCTCTCTCCTGCGTGCCGAGCGTACTCAGTCGCCTCGGTCATGCCTACAATACTTTTGGATAGTTCGCTCCCACTCCGGGGGCGCACCACCTGCCGGAGCGCTGCGGCAGCAAGGTGATCTGGCACGGCGAGCGTCGGGCGAGCGGAGTGCGTGTCTTGCGCCAGGTGTGTCGAAGACGGACTCACAGTAGGACTGAGTCGGTGACGTCAATCCCAATCCGTGTTCGGAAGCCCGGCGGTCAGGCGTCCTGCCACCTAGGGCAATGCGCGGGCGCTATCGGTTCGCGGCGGCAACCAGCAGCCGTTGGGGTCCTGGGCGACACACTCGTAAGGACCGAGGGGTTTCTTCGGCGTATGCAGGTCGCCTCACGACTGACCTGGCTCCGAAACCGTGGCCGCGGTGAGACTCGAGGCGCGTGACGCCGTCGGGCGGCTCAACGCCGACATCACCCAGGCTCGCGGGGCGGTCGACCCTCAGCAGGTGCGCGCCGCCCGGGAGGAGGGCCGCGACGTCGCATGGGCTGCGCTCCAGCGTGACTGGCTGGCCTGGGTCGCCCACCTCGACGAGGCCGACGTCGACCACGCCAGGGACCAGTGGCGACACCGCGCCAGGCGTGTGCTGCGGGACCTGGGCGAGCACCTCGTGCTCGACCACATTGACACCCCTCGCCTCGTCCGCGGCCGCGTCGACGGCGGGCGCCAGGTCGCGATCCACGATGCCGACCTGCACTACCGACAGGCGCTCGGCCGCATCTTCTCCGACTCCTACGCGGTGCAGCGTCGGGGGAACGCGGGGTACGCCGAGCGCCGCAGAGGCTATTCTCAGCGCACCGGCTTTCGGAGACAACCTTTGAGGGTAGGCGCGATGCCTGCCTCGTGGAACAGAGCCCAGGAGGTTCCAGGACCACCTCGAACGGTCGTCGCACGCAAGTCGGACCAGGCGCGGCATCCCGTAGGGGCTCCCAACGGGCGTAGTTGGGTTGGAGCGTCGTTCTCCCGCGGGGACTCCCGTCAAGGGCCCGCGGGAGAACCCGACCCGGTCCCAGCGACCTAGACGGGCTGGCGTACGCGATCGTTCACACGAAGGCCATTCGCGCGTAGCTGGCGAGCAAAGTTGCGCAGCGTCGACCGCGTCACCGACGGGTCCGCTGATAGTTGCATCGAGAACCGCCGACCCCTCGGACTAATCACGCGAATCGTTGTGGTGGAGTTGGGGCGGAGACGCCGCCACCCCTGAGCGGCGACCGCGGTCCAGAGCAGATCGAGCTCGTACTCAAGTAGTCGCACGTGATCGCCTGCTTGAGGGGCCGACGCGGGTGAGGTAGCCGGCCGCGATCCACGCCGACCGAAGATCTGCTTCGCTTCCAACGCCGCCGGGCCGAGAGCCGCACGCAGGTTCCGGTCTGAGCGATCTGGAGGGTACGAGGGAAGGCGTGTGATTCCGGCCAGGTCGGAAGGCCACGCCATCCGGGGCGTAGTCGGAGCCAGCATGAGTACGCGATTCAGTCCGAGCACACCCATGAATAGGCCCAACTCGAGCAGCACGTTGTCCCGCATCGCGGGGAATGCCTCACCGCGACGCTCGACCACGTCGTCCGGTGTCATGACCAACACCGCAAAGTCGGACTCCTCGGCCGCACGCTGGAGCGCATCCATCGTGTATTCCCCGGCCCCGAAGACGCCCTGATGCCAGATCGTCGGCTCCGAGTCATCCGCGATGAGCGCCTGGAACGCCTCTGCGACCGATCGCCCCTCCGACGAGGAGCCAATGAACACACGTGGAGCCACCACCACCGCCAACCCACCATCTTCCTCGAGACCACAACCTCACCTACATCAACCGTATTGCGAGTGAATCCGGGCCGGCGACGTCGCGCCAGCCGCACCCTTCCGGCACTACCAGAGCTGACTCTGGGCGCGATCCAGAGTGCTGAGCCCTTGCTGCGCAACTCCGGCCACGTTGGCGCCGGCGCGAGCGGCGCTGCGGAGTTGAACCGCTCGCGTGAGTGAGCCTCGTGAGTCTCGGAGTGGGCTCCCGGGATTGTGACGTCGCCAGGCCCATTCGGCGCGGTTGAGCGCGTTGGTTGATGGGTGGAGATGTTCGGGGTTCTGACAGAGGGGTTCGTCACACGCGTGCGCGACGACGGGCGGGAAGTCGTCGGCGCCGTGTGCGAGCGCGTAACCGAAGCGGTGGGCGATGACGACGAAAGCGTCGTGTACCCAGAAGCGGCCGTGGCCATGGCCAGAGATCGCGCCCGTCCACAGCCAGCACGCCTGGTGGTCACCGCGCACGACCTTCGCGAGGTACCGCTCGGTGACCCCAGTGTCGTCGAGCACCCACCGGAGACGGTCAGCTGACGCGAGCGGGCTCACTGCTACGCACCTCCGCGCCAGCGATCGGTTGCTCGGAAGGGACTGCCGGAGCGAGTGCGCGCAGCCGCTTGACTTCGCCCGCGTCGATGGCCAGCAGCGTCTGGGCCTCGCGGGCAGTGAGCCCGCCGGCGGTCGTGAGTGCGGTGAGCTTCGCTGCCATCTGGGTGTCGAGGTCGGCCAGCGTCGCGAGGAGCTTGGTGCGCTCGTCGACGAGATCGAGGAAGTCGCCGGCGTAGGTGTCGATGAGTTCGTCGCGCTTGATCTGCTCGGCTTGAAGGGCGAGACACCGTCCAGGTCCTCGGCCGCGGTGCTGAGAGTCTGCGCGTCACGGCTGACAACCTCGACGTCACCGGGGACGAGGTCGCGCCCGCTGGTCGCGGTCGCGAGGCTCACCACGGTCACGGCACCTCGAACTCGAGGCGCGCAGCAGTGTCGGCGTCGGTGTCCTCGTAGTCCTGGGCGCTGGCGACCAGGGCGGAGCCGGTGTCGTCAGCGGCGGTGCCCACGAGGGAGAGCCCGCCCGTCCACGCCTCGTGGAACGACACGCCCGGGTCGGTGATCGCCCCCAACCCCCACGCCAGCGGAGACAAGCCCTGGATCGCCTCCCCGACCGAGGCGATCTCGTCAGCGATCACGCCCCAGTGCTCAGCGTGCTCGCGCAACGCCGCCGTGTCGACCTCGAACGCTTCCGACATGATGCTCCTCCCGGCGGCTGGCCCTGCGACTCTTCTGCACCCTATGGCCGAGGTCCGACACCGCGGCCACCCCCAGTGGCGAGTCATCAGCTCGACGCTTGGACCACGCGTCGTGCGGCGCTCCGACCAGACTGCGGCCGATGTCCCGAGCGCCCCATCCGCGCTCGAACCGGCGCCGACCTACTGGATCGCGGTGCGCCGCACGCGGGCGAGGATCGAGACGCGCCCCATCCCTCGGGCGCGGTTCATCCGGCGTTCGAGCCGCTGCGCGAAGGCCGAGATCAGCACGTTGACCACCACGTAGACGAGGGTGATCACCAGGTACGTCTGGATGAGGTCGTTCGTGTTGGCGACGAGCACCTTGCCCGACTGCATCAGCTCGGGGTAGCTCACCACGTACCCGAAGGCCGTGTCCTTGACCACCACCACGGACTGGGCGACGAGCGCCGGGATGACCATGCGCAGCGCCTGCGGGAAGACCACGATCCGCATCACGAGGCCTTCCCTGAGCCCGACGGCGAGCCCCGCCTCGGTCTGCCCGCGCGGCACCGCGAGCACGCCCGCCCGGAACACCTCCGCCAGGACGGCAGCGGCGCACAGCCCGATCGGGATCACGAGCTTGGCGTAGATGCTGAGGCGGATGCCGTAGGCGGGCAGCGCGAACATGAACACGTAGATCACGAGCAGCACCGGCACGGCGCGGAAGAGCTCGATGACGGCGGTGGAGGGCAGTCGCAGCCACCGTCGTCGGGACAGCCGGCCGAGCGCGAGGACGAGTCCGAGTGGCAGACCGATCGCTGCCGCTCCGAGGGCCGCCAGCGCGGTGTTGCGCAGCGCGTCGGCGAAGTAGCGCAGGGTCCCGGGCTGGGTGAACGTGCGCCACTTCGACGGCGCGAGCTGGCCCGTGCGGTAGAGCTGCCAGTACACGAGCGCGGCAAGCGCGAACGCCGCCACCACGGAGAGCATCGTGACGATCCGCACGGTGGCGCGACCGCGGGGACCCTGCGTGTCGAACAGGGCGTGCGCGCTCATCGCAGCACCCGCAGGCGCCGTTCGAGCACCGAGCCGAAGCCCGCCGCACCGAGCGAGAGCGCCACGTAGATGGCCGCCGCCACCGCGAACGTCGTCAGCCCGAGCGCTTCGCGATTGTTGATGTAGGCCACCGTCGCCGTCAGCTCGCGCATCCCGACCACCGCGGCGAGGGAGGACGAGAGCAGGATCCCGATGAACAGCGTGACGATCGGGCCGATCACCGTGCGAAGCGCCTGCGGCACGACCAGCTCGCGGCAGATGCCGGCGAACGTGAGGCCGAGCGCTCGTGCCGCCTCGACCTGGCCCGTGCTCACCGCGTTGATGCCCGAGCGCAGCGTCTCGCACGCGAACGCCGCCCCCACGGCCACGATCGAGAGGATGACCGACCAGTAGAACCCGAGGTTGAGACCCGCGTACGGCAGGCCGTAGACGACCAGGATGAGGAGCGTCACGAGCGGGACGTTGCGGAACAGCTCCACGTACAGAGTGCCGGCCACACGCAGCGGCGGGATCGGTGAGATCCGGAACACCGCGAGCACCGTGCCGACCACGAACGCTCCGACGAACCCGATGCCCGTGAGCTGGAGCGTCAGCCACAACCCGGCGAGGAAGTCGTCGGAGTAGTCGCGCAAGAGGACGTCCATGACCCTCCTTTCGGACGAGATCGGCCCGGCGACCGGTGCGGTCGCCGGGCCGATCGTCGCACGCCCCCCGCGACGTCAGGGGGCGCGACTCAGCTCATCTGGGTCTCGGCTCAGCTCAGGCCGGTCTCGCCCGGGGTGGGCGCCGCCGGGACGGTGGTGACGCCGGTGCGGTCACCGATCGTCACGGTCCAGAGGTCCTCCCAGACGCCGGACGCGATGATCTCGTCGAGGAACGTGTTGATGAACTCGACGCCGTCGGAGTCCAGCGGCACACCGATGCCGTAGAGGTCCTCGGGTCCGAACGGCTCGCCGACGATCTTCACGGCGTCGCCCTGCTGGAGGACCGCGTTGAGCAGGAGGGTCTGGTCGATGACGTAGGCGTCCGCGTTCCCGTTGAGCACGGCCTCGATGGCCTGCGCGTGGTCGGGGAGCGCCAGGACCTCGGCCTCCGGCGCCTCCTCGGCGAGCAGCGTCTCGCCGGTGGAGCTGGCCTGCGTGGCGACGGTCTTGCCCGCGAGGTCGGCGACCGACGTGATGTCCGTGTTGTCGCTGCGGACCAGGATGCCCGCCTGGGACGAGTAGTACGGGCCGGCGAACGAGATGCGTTCGGCGCGTGCGGGCGTGATCGAGTACGTCGCGAAGACGGCGTCGACGTCACCGTTCACGAGCACCTGCTCGCGGGTGTCCGACGTGACCTGGGACAGCTCGGTGCTGACCTCGCCCAGGACGTACTGCGAGAGCAGCTGCGACAGGCCGGCGTCGAAGCCGCGCACCTGCTGGGACGTCGGGTCCAGCAGCGAGAAGAGGTTCGAGGTCTCGGTGCCGCCGACGCGCAGCGTCCCGCTCTCGCGCACGGCGCTGGCCCACTCGCTCGCCTCGACGGCGGCGTCGTCGGCGACCGGGCCTTCTGCGATGACGTCGTCGTAGGCGGCGACGTCGAGGTCCGAGCCCGCCTGGGCTGCGCCCGACCCGGAGTCGGTGGTGCCGGAGTCCGTGGCGTCCGATCCGGTGGCGTCGCCGGAGCCGGTGTCCTCGGGGCTGCAGGCGACGAGGCTGAGCCCGATGACGGCGGCAAGGCCGGCGATCGCGAGACGTGTGCTGCGCATGGGTGGTCCTCCCGTGGCTGACGTGGTGGTCTCTGCACGGTAGTCGCGACCCCGGGCGCCAGTCTCGGTGTGCGGCGGGCGTCTCACGTCGTGGCCGATCCCAGGGCGGTCCACCTCACGCGCGCGTGAGGTGGACCATGTCAGGGCGTCCAGAGCTCGAAACGATTCGACAACACCGCCGCGCGGGGTGCACGATGGTCCCGCCGGCGTGGGTGGGGGACCCATCGGGGCCCGCGCCGTCGGCCGCCGTAGACAGCACCCGTACGCCTCGCACCCCGCCGCCCTGCCCGGCCAGCCGTCCGGCTCGCCCGCAGGCCGCACGGGAGCAAGACAAGCCCCAGCCTCCGCCGCGCACGAGACCGAGACGCCACGATGACCCAAGCGCCGCCCAGCCCCTGCCCCGAGCACCTCCGCGCCGACGCCGGCGCCGTCGAACGCGACGAGCCAGCCCCCGAGATCGTCGAGGGTCCCGCCGTCGACGCCGTGCTGCCCGAGGTCACGGCCGTCCCCGTCCGCCAGGACCCCGACCCCGCCGCGACGGGCGCGTCCGACCGCGCCCGCCGGTTCGGCCGCCGAGGCGACGGTGCGCGCCCGGGTCGCCCCGCCGCGCCGTCGGGCCCGCGCCCCCGCGCCGCGCTCGTGGCACTGCTCGGCTCGATGTCCGCGATCTTCGCGGTCACCGTCGACATGTACCTGCCCTCGCTGCCCCAGGTGGCGTCGGAGATGCAGGTCAACGAGGCGACGGCGCAGCTGACCATCTCGTTCATGATGATCGGCGCGGCGTTCGGCCAGCTCGTCGTGGGCCCGTGGTCGGACCGCGTGGGGCGGCGCAAGCCGGTCGTCATCGGGGCGTCGCTGCACGTCGTGGCCTGCCTGCTCGTCCTGCTCGGCTCCGGGATCGGGGTGTTCCTCGGCCTGCGCCTGCTCCAGGGCGTCGCGGCCGCGTCGCTCGGCGTGTGCGCGCAGGCGTTCATCCGCGACCGCTACACCGGCGCCGTCGCGGCTGCGACGATCTCGCGGATGATGCTCGTGATCGGCGTGGCGCCGCTGTTCGCACCGACCGTCGGCGGGTTCATCGCCCAGCACTGGGGTTGGCGCGCGGTGTTCGGCGTGCTCGCCGGCTGCGGCGCGCTCGTGCTGCTCGCGTGCTGGCGCTTCCTGCCCGAGTCGCACCCCGTCGAGAAGCGCATGACCGGCGGGATCCCCGCGGCGCTGCGCAACTACCGCGTGCTGCTGGCCGACCGGCGCTTCCTCGCGCTCGCCGTGCTGCCGGGGCTCGTGAGCGGCGCGCTCATGGCGTACGTCTCGGGCTCGCCGTTCGTGCTGCAGGACCAGCTCGGACTGTCCGCGCATCAGTTCTCGCTGTTCTTCGCCGTGGGCGGCGTGCTGCTGGTGGGGATGGCGCAGGTCAACGCCGCGCTCGTGCACCGGTACTCCTCGATCCGGATCATCCGGCTCGTGCTGCCGCTGCAGCTGGGTGTCGCGCTCGTGCTGCTCGGGGTGTCGCTGACCGGCGTCGGGCCGAGCAACGCGCTGCTGTTCCTCGTCCCGCTCGCCGCGGTGCTGTCGTTCCAGAACTTCGTTCCGCCGAACGCCACGACGATCGCCCTGAGCCGGCACGGCGAGCGCGCCGGGTCCGCCGCCGCGGTGCTCGGCTGCCTCGGCGCGCTGCTGCCGGCGCTGATCAGCCCCCTGGTCGGTGTGCTCGGCGGGTCGGCGATCGCGATGGCTGCGGTGATGGTCGCCTCGATCCTCGCGGCCCTGATCGTCGCGGCGCTCGGGACCTCCGCGTACCGGCGCGAGGGCTGGGAGACCGGTCGGGACTGACGCGCCGTCCCACTCCTCGACACACCTGACCCTTCAGGTTGACGTGACCAAAAGGCGGGGTTAATGTCGCACCAACCTCAAGGGAGGGCGCCCCGTGCAGCTCGCGGTCTCGACCGTCATCCTCGCCCTCCGGCCCACCCCGGACGGCAGCGGAACCACGCTGTGGCTGCCGCTCGTCCGCCGCATCCGCGAGCCGTTCCTCGGCGCCTGGGCCCTGCCCGGTGAGCCGCTCGAGGAGCACATGAGCCTCGTCGAGGCGGCCCGGACCCGGCTGCGGCACACCATCGGCCTCGACCCGAACTACCTCGAGCAGCTCTACGCCTTCGGTGGCGTGGACCGTTCGCGGGACGGTTCCTCACCCGACGCCCCGTGCCCCGAGCGCGTCGTGTCGATCGTCTACTGGGCCCTGGTCCGCGCGGACGAGGACGCGCGCATGGTCGCGGGGGAGAACGTCGCCTGGTTCCCCGCCGAGCAGCTGCCGGCGCTCGCGTTCGACCACGCCGCGATCGTCGACTACGCCCTCGCCCGGCTGCGCGCCAAGCTCGAGTACACCCCGATCGCGCACGCCTTCCTGCCCGACGAGTTCACGCTCACCGAGGTGCGCGAGGTGTACGAGGCGGTCCTCGGCCGAGGCCTGGACCCCGCGAACTTCCGCCGTCAGATCTTGGCGAGCGGCGCCGTCGAGCCCACGGGCGAGAAGGTCACGGGGACGAGCCACCGCCCCCCGAGCCTGTACCGCTACCGGCCCGACTCCGTCGCCACCAGCCCTACCCCGCCTCCGAGGAGCGCCGCATGACCTCCATCGCCCAGCTGCTCGACGCCCCGGTCACGCCCGCGTGCGACCCCGGCCTCGCGGCGCCCACCTGGGACTTCGACGCCCTGCCCACCTACGGGCCGGGTGCCTCGGTGGCCGACGTCGTGCCCGCTGCGACCACGAACGCCCGCTCGCGCCCGGGTCAGCTCCCGATCGCCTACCAGCGCATGACCAACGAGGAGCTGCACGCGCGGATCGCCGCCGCGAAGGCGTCCCTCGGGGACCGCGTCGTGATCCTCGGCCACTACTACCAGCGCGACGAGATCGTGGCCTACGCCGACTTCGTCGGTGACTCCTTCCAGCTCGCCAACGCGGCCCTGACCCGGCCCGACGCCGAGGCGATCGTGTTCTGCGGGGTCCACTTCATGGCGGAGACGGCCGACATCCTCGCGCGCGAGGAGCAGACCGTGATCCTGCCGAACCTCGCCGCGGGCTGCTCGATGGCCGACATGGCCGACGAGGACTCCGTCGAGGCGGCCTGGGCCGAGCTCGCCCAGGTCTACGGCTTCGACCCGGACGAGACCGTCGGCCCGGACTGGTTCGAGCGCCACCCGGGCGGCACGCTGCCCGTCGTCCCGGTCACCTACATGAACTCCTCGGCCGCGCTCAAGGCGTTCTGCGGCCGGCACGGCGGGATCGTGTGCACGTCCTCGAACGCGCGCTCCGTGCTGGAGTGGGCGTTCGCCCGCGGCGAGCGCGTCCTCTTCTTCCCCGACCAGCACCTCGGCCGCAACACCGCCAAGGCGATGGGCGTGCCGCTCGAGCAGATGCCGATGTGGAACCCCCGCAAGCCGCTCGGCGGCAACGACGCCGAGGCCCTGCTCGACGCGCGCGTCATCCTGTGGCACGGCTTCTGCTCGGTGCACAAGCGGTTCACGACGGCGCAGATCGCCGCCGCGCGCGAGGCCCACCCGGGCGTGCAGGTTGTGGTGCACCCCGAGTGCCCGATGGCGGTGGTCGACGCCGCCGACGCGGCGGGCTCGACCGAGCTCATCCGCCGGCTCGTCGCCGACGCCGAGCCCGGCTCGACGATCGCGATCGGCACCGAGATCAACATGGTGAACCGGCTCGCCGCGCAGCACCCGGACAAGACGATCTTCTGCCTCGACCCCGTGGTGTGCCCCTGCTCGACGATGTACCGGATCCACCCCGGCTACCTCGCCTGGACGCTCGAGTCGCTCGCCGCCGGCGAGGTCGTCAACGAGATCCAGGTCGACCCCGACGTCGCTCGGCACGCCCGCACGGCTCTCGAGCGCATGCTCGCGGCAGCGCCCAAGCCGCTCACCGGCACCTCCATGTCCAGCACGAGCACCAGCACCAGCAGCACCCGCAGCACCACAGGAGGCCCCCGTTGAGGATCGTCGTCGTCGGATCCGGCCTCGCCGGCCTGCTCACCGCCATCGAGGCGAGCGCAGCCCACGAGGTCGTGCTCGTGACCAAGGGCGCGCTGACCGAGTCCAACACGGTGCACGCCCAGGGCGGCGTCGCCGTCGTAGGCCCGCGACCGGACAGCGTCGTCGCGCACGTCACCGACACCCGCCGCGCGGGTGCGGGCCTGTCCGACCCCGCCGCCGCGATGGCGCTCGCCGCCGACGGCCCCACCGCGATCGACCGGCTCCTCGAGCTCGGCGTCACGTTCGACCGCGACGGCGGCATCCTGTGCCGCGCGCTCGAGGCCGCGCACAGCTACCCGCGCGTGCTGCGCGCCGGTGGCGACGCGACCGGCGCGGAGATCGTCCGCGCGCTCGTGGTCGCCGCGCTCGACCGCGGCATCGAGGTGCGCGAGCACACCACCGCGATCGACGTCGTGCTCGACGGCGGGCGAGCGGTCGGCCTCGACGTCCGGACCGCCTCGGGTGAGGTCGAGCGCGTGGCGGGCGACGCCGTCGTGCTGGCGACCGGAGGCGCCGGCCGGCTGTACCCGACCACGACGAACCCCGTCGTCGCGACGGCCGACGGCGTCGCCATGGCGCTGCGGGCCGGCGCCGAGATCGCGGACGCCGAGATGGTGCAGTTCCACCCCACGGTCCTCGCGGCCGCCGAGCCGTTCCTCGTCTCCGAGGCCGTGCGCGGCGAGGGCGCGGTGCTCGTGGACGACGCCGGACGCCGGTTCATGCTCGACGTGCACCCCGCCGCCGAGCTCGCCCCGCGCGACGTGGTGGCCCGCGCCATCGCCGCCCAGGAGCGCGCGCAGGGCTCGCCGGTGCGGCTGGACGCGAGGCGGCTCGGTGCCGCGACCGTGCGCCGCCGGTTCCCGACGATTGTCGCCGAGTGCGCCGAGCGCGGCTGGGACCTCGCAGGTGAGCCCGTTCCCGTGACGCCCGCCGCGCACTACTGGATGGGCGGCGTGCGCACCGACCTCACGGGCCGCACGAGCGTGCCCGGCCTGTGGGCCGTGGGCGAGGTCGCGTGCACCGGGGTGCACGGCGCCAACCGCCTCGCGTCCAACTCGCTCCTCGAGGCCGCGGTGTTCGCGCGGCGGTGCGTCGCGGCGCTCGACGGCGAGCCCGCCGACACCTCCGACGCGCCGGATCTCGTGGCCGGCGGGGCGGGTGCCGACCGGCCCGTCGTCGGCGCGGGGCGAGCCGGCGCCGACGCGGCCACCGGCCCGCGTGCCGTGGCGTCCGACGGCTGGGCGCCGCCCGCCGTGGTGCCGCTCGGCGACGCCCCGGACGCCGGCCCGTGGACGCGCGCGGACCTGCAGCGCGTGATGTGGGAGCACGCCGGGCTCATCCGCTCGCGCGAGGGCCTCGAGCAGGCGCGCACCGTGCTCGCCTCGTTCGCGACGCCCTCGCTCCTGCCGGACGCCATGCTCGGGCTGGAGACGAGCGACGTCGAGGACGCCAACCTGCTGCTCGCGGCGCGCGTCGTGGTGGCCGCCGCGCTCGCCCGCACCGGGTCGCTCGGGGCGCACCAGCGCAGCGACCGCTCCGGTGACTCGACCGACCCGCCCGACTCGACCGGCGTGCTCGGCTCGACCGGCGTGCTCGAGCCCGCCGAGACCGTCCACCGCGTCCTCGTCGCCGACCCCGCCGGCCTGCCCGCGCGCGGCATCCTCAGCGGCACCGTCGCGGGGTCGCTCGCGCTCGGCCTCGCATGACCGCCGCGTACACGCCCCAGGCGCTGCGCGCCGTCGTCGACCGCGCGCTCGCCGAGGACGCCCCGTTCGGCGACCTCACGTCCGAGGCGTTCGTGCCGGCCACGGCGCGCGCCCGGGCCGTGGTGCGGGCGCGCGAGGCGTGCGTCGTCGCGTGCGGCGACGTCGTCGCAGCCGTGATGTCGGCCTGCTCCGACCTCGCCTCGCCTGCAGGTGCGGTGCGGGTCACGGACGTCGTGCCCGACGGCGAGCGGCTCGCCCCGGGCGACGTCCTCGCCGTCGTCGAGGGTCCGGCGCGGGCGGTGCTGCGCGGCGAGCGCGTCGCGCTCAACCTGCTCGCCCGGGCCGTCGCGGTGGCGACCCGGACCGCGGCGTACGTGGCCGCCGTCGGCGACGCGGTCTCGGCCTCCGGGCGTCCGGTCCGGGTGGTGGACACCCGCAAGACGACGCCCGGGCTGCGCGCGCTCGAGAAGCACGCGGTGACCTGCGGCGGCGGGTTCAACCACCGGTACTCGCTGTCGGACGCCGTGATGGTCAAGGACAACCACCTCGCGGCGCTGCTCGGCGCCGACGGCGAGGTCACCTCGGCCCTGCGCGCGGCCGCCACGCGCCTGCCGCACACCACGCACCTCGAGGTCGAGGTGGACCGCCTCGACCAGATCGAGCCGGTGCTCGCCTCGGGCGTGGTGGGCACGCTCATGCTCGACAACTTCTCCCTCGAGGACCTGCGCGCCGGGGTGGCGCTCGTGGCGGGCCAGGCGCTCGTCGAGGCGTCCGGGGGAGTGACGCTCGAGACGATCGGCGCGATCGCGCGGACCGGCGTGGACCTCGTCTCGGTCGGCGCGCTCACCCACGGCGCCGGATCGGTGGACCTCGGGCTGGACATGGAGCTGGCCACCTCGACCGCCGCGGCGGACCCGCGCCCCTGATGCCCTACCTCGACCGGGCCGCGACGTCCCCCGTACGGCGGGAGGCGCTCGAGGCGGCGTGGCCGTTCCTCACCGCCCGGTTCGGCAACCCCTCGTCGGTGCACGCGCTCGGCCTCGACGCGTCGACGGCGCTCGAGGCCGCTCGCGCCGACGTCGCCGCGGTGCTCAGGGCCCGGCCGGCCGAGGTCGTCTTCACCTCGGGCGGCACGGAGTCGGACAACACGGCCGTCAAGGGCCTCGCCCTGGCCCGCCGCGAGGCGGTGGGCGCGACGCGGGTGGTGACCTCCGCCGTCGAGCATCCTGCGGTGCTCGAGTCGGCGGCGTGGCTGGCGCGGACGGGCTTCGATCTCACGGTGCTGCCCGTCAACGGCGAGGGCGTGGTCGACCTCGACGCGCTCGACGCCGCGCTCGCCGGCGGAGACGTGGCGGTCGTGTCGGTGCAGCTCGCGAACAACGAGGTCGGGACGGTGCAGCCGATCGACGCCGTGGCGGCGCGCTGCCGCGCCGCGGGCGTCCCGCTGCACTGCGACGCCGTCCAGGCGGCGGGCGCCCTCGCGCTCGACGTGGCCGCGCTCGGCGTCGACGCGCTCTCGCTGTCCGGCCACAAGGTGGGCGCGCCCAAGGGCACCGGCGTGCTCTGGCTGCGCCGCGGCGTGCGCCTCGAGCCGCTGCTGCACGGCGGCGGGCAAGAGCGCGGCATGCGCTCGGGCACGCAGGACGTGGCCGGTGCGGTCGCTTTCGCCGTCGCGCTCGGGCTCGCCGACGCCGAGCGCATCGAGGGCAGCGACCTCGCCGCGCGCCGGGATGCCTTCGTCGCGCAGGTGCTCGACGGCGTGCGTCCCCTCCTGCCGTCGGCTCGCCTCACCGGGGACCCGGTCCGCCGCCTGCCGGGGCATGCGTCGTTCGTGCTCGGCGGGGTGTCGGGGGAGTCGGTGCTGCTCGAGCTCGAGCAGCGCGGCGTGCTCGTGTCCTCCGGGTCGGCGTGCCATGCGGGGTCGGACGAGCCGTCGCACGTGCTCACCGCGATGGGCCTCGATCGCGAGCTCGCCCAGACGGCGCTGCGCTTCACGTTCGGTCACGAGGCGAGCGCCGAGGACCTGTCGCTCGCCGCGCGCGCGGTGGTCGAGGCGGTGGCGGCGCTCGTGCGCTGAGGGGCCTCGTCCGGAGAGGTCGGATGACTGGGTGCTCGGTGCCCGGCCAGAGGCCACACCCGCGCGCTAGGGTCGGCGCGTGACGGTCGACGAGGACTCCCCGGTGCTCGACGCGCACGTCCACGTCTGGGACCCCGCCCGCCTTCCGTACCCCTGGTTGGCCGGCGTGCCTGCGCTGAACCGTCCGGTGACGCTGGACGAGCGCTCCGACGGCGACCCCCGCACCCGCTGGTGCCTCCTCGTCGAGGCGGACGCGCGTCGCGACCAGGCGCTCGCGGAGGCACGGTTCATGGCCGAGCTCACCCGCCCGAGCGGTCGCGACGAGCGCCGGACGGACGTCGCGGACCGTCCCGACTCGCCGCCGGGGCCGCCCGGTGAGCCCGGGCAGCGGCCCGACCCCGCACCTCCCGAGGTCGTCGGCGTCGTGGCCGCCGTTGATCTCTGCTCGCCGACGCTGGCCGCCGACCTGCGCGCGCTGCTCGCGCTGGGCCCGGTCGTCGGCGTGCGGCACCTCCTCCAGCACGAGCCCGACGGCGCACTCGCCGATCCGCTCCTGGCCCGCGGACTTGCGGTGGTCGCCGAGGCGGGGCTGGTGTTCGACGCGTGCGTCCGGTGACCCCGGCCGAGTGGTGGACCTGGGTCGCCACCGAGGCGGACCTCGGCCCGGCGGGCTGGCGCGCCGTCGCCGAAGGGACCGCGCGCCGTGCCTACCGGCTCAGCCATGCGTAAACATCGGATGACTCCCGCCCGTGCGAACACCCGGTGTGGAAGAATCGCCGCGGCGCCCACCCCGCGCGCCTGCTCCTCGTCAGCCGGAAAGCCGGAGGTTCGTATGCGTCTCGCCCGACTCGGTCCCGTGGGTCAGGAGGTCCCCGTGCTGCTCGACGGCGAGCGCGTGCTCGACCTGCGCGGCCTCACCGCCGACATCGACGGCGCCTTCCTCGCCGCCGACGGCGTCGCGCGCGTGCGCGCCGCCCTCGAGGCCGGCGACCTGCCCGAGCTCCCGGACGCGGCGGGCCGCCGCGTTGGCGCCCCGATCGCGCGGCCCTCGGCCGTGTACTGCATCGGCCAGAACTACGCGGCGCACGCCGCGGAGTCGGGCGCCGAGCCGCCGGAGAACATGGTGATGTTCATGAAGTCGCCGAACACGGTGGTCGGGCCGGACGACGACGTCGTGATCCCGGCGGGCAGCACGCGCACCGACTGGGAGGTGGAGCTGGCGCTGGTGATCGGCACCCGCGCCGCACGGCTCGCCTCGCCCGAGGCGGCGCGTGCGCACGTGGCGGGGTTCGCCGTCGCGAACGATCTCTCCGAGCGCGAGTGGCAGCTCGCGCTCTCCGGCGGGCAGTGGTCCAAGGGCAAGTCCGCGCCGGGGTTCTGCCCGCTCGGGCCGTGGCTCGTGACGCCGGAGGAGATCGACGCCGACGACGTCCGGCTGCGCAGCAGCGTGAACGGCGAGCCGCGGCAGGACTCGCGTACGTCCGACCTGATCTTCTCCCTCGACCACATCGTGTGGGAGCTCAGCCAGTTCCTCACGCTCGAGGCGGGCGACCTCGTGCTCACGGGCACGCCCGAGGGCGTCGCGCTGTCCGGCCGGTTCCCCTACCTCGCCGCGGGCGACGTCGTGGAGCTGACCATCGACGGCCTCGGCACGCAGCGCCAGCGCTGCGTAGGGGCGTGAGCGCCGTGGGCGCTGTGGGCGTCCCGGTGGGCCACCTCGACGGCCTCGTCGCGCTCGTCACGGGTGGCGCCTCGGGGATCGGCGCGGCGATCACGGCCCGCCTGCGGGCCGACGGCGCGCGCGTCGCCGTGCTCGACGTCGCACCCGAGCACGCCGACGCCGACCTCGCCGTGCGCGTCGACGTCACCGACGACGCCTCTGTCCGCGCCGGCGTCGAGGCCGTGGTCGAGGCGTTCGGCCGGCTCGACATCGTGGTGAACAACGCGGGCATCGGGGCACAGGGTGACGTGGCGGCCAACGACGACGCCGAGTGGCTGCGCGTGCTCGACCTCAACGTCGTCGGCGTCGCGCGGGTGACCCGCGCCGCCCTGCCGCACCTGCGCCGGTCGCCGAGCGCGGCGATCTGCGTGACGTGCTCGATCGCGGCCACGGCAGGTCTGCCGCAGCGCGCGCTCTACAGCGCGACCAAGGGCGCGCTGCTCTCGCTCGTCCGGGCGATGGCCGCCGATCACGTCCGCGAGGGCATCCGCGTCAACGCGGTCAGCCCCGGCACGGTCGACACGCCCTGGATCGGGCGGCTGCTCGACGCCGCGTCAGACCCCGCCGCCGAGCGCGCAGCGCTGGAGGCGCGCCAGCCCCACGGCCGGCTCGTGCGTCCGGAGGAGGTGGCCGACGCCGTCGCCTACCTCGTCGGGCCGCGGGCGGCGTCGACCACGGGCGTCACGCTCGCCGTCGACGGCGGGATGGACGCGCTGCGGGTGCGGCCGACCCGGTAGCGCCGGGCCCGGGTGGGCGTCGCCGCGTCTGGGGTGGACGTGGCGGTGGCGGTGTCCACGTGAGGCGCCCGACGGCGAAGGCGAGCGAGGAGCGCTTGGCTCGCCTTCGCCGTCGGGCCCGGTCGTGCGGACCGAGTCAGGCCACGCGCGACTTCGGCGAGACCCGGTAGGTGTCCTCGGCGTCGTCGTAGACGACGCCGGTGAGGGCGGTGTCGATGGCGGCCATGGTGTCGGCGTCGAGCGTGATGCCGGACGCCTTGACGGTGTCCGCGAGCTGCTCCGGGCGCGAGGCGCCGACGAGCGCGGCGGACACGTTCGGGTTCTGCAGCACCCACGCGATCGCGAGCTGCGGCATGCTCAGCCCGGCCTCGGCCGCGACCGGCTTGAGCCGCTGGACGGCCTCGAGGACCTCCTCGCGCAGGAAGCTCTTGATGAAGTTGGCGCCGCTCTTCTCGTCGGTCGCACGCGAGCCCTCGGGCACGGGCTGACCGGGCAGGTACTTGCCGGACAGGACGCCCTGCGCCATGGGGGACCAGACGACCTGGGAGATGCCGAGCTCGGTCGAGGTCGGGACGACCTTGCCCTCGATGACCCGCCAGAGCATCGAGTACTGCGGCTGGTTCGAGACGAGCTGGATGCCGAGGTCCTTGGCGATCGCGTGGCCCTCGCGCAGCTGCTCCGCGGTCCACTCCGAGACGCCGATGTAGAGCACCTTGCCCTGGTGGACGAGGTCGGCGAACGCGCCGAACGTCTCCTCGAGCGGCGTCTCGTAGTCGAACCGGTGGCACTGGTACAGGTCGATGTAGTCGGTGCCGAGGCGGCGCAGCGAGCCGTGCACGGAGTCGCGGATGTGCTTGCGGGACAGGCCGGTGTCGTTCGGGCCCTTCGGGCCGGTCGGGAAGTAGACCTTGGTGAAGATCTCGAGCGACTCGCGGCGCTGGCCGGCGAGCGCGCGTCCCAGCACCTCCTCGGCGGCCGTGTTCGCGTAGACGTCGGCGGTGTCGAAGGTGGTGATGCCGGCGTCGAGCGCCGCGTGCACGGTCGCGATGGCGTGGGTGTCGTCGACCTGGGACCCGTGCGTGACCCAGTTGCCGTAGGTGATCTCGGAGACCTTGAGGCCCGAGCTTCCGAGGTAGCGGTAGGAGACCATGGCTCCCAACTTACGGCGGCCGCCGCGACGGTGCCGCCGCCTACCCCAGGCGCCCGTCGCCCGGCCGGGCCACCCGGAACCACCGGAAGCCGTACGCCTCGAGCTCGACCTCCACCTCCCGCCTGTCCCCGACGCTCACCTCACCGGGACCCAGCAGGTCCGACAGCCGCACGCCGTCGGGCTCGTCGTCGAGGACGAATTGCGCGACCGCGGGCTCGTCGGAGAAGTTGTGCAGCGCGACCATCCGCCCGACGTCCGCGCGCAGCGAGTGCGCGAGCACCGCGGGAGCCGCGTCGCCAGGGTCGAGGATCGCCAGCTCGCCCCACCCGATCTCGGGCGAGCGGTGGTAGCGGGCGATGAGCCGCTGCACGAAGCACAGCAACGAGTCGGGGTCCTCCACCTGGTCGGCGACGTTGACGTGCTGCGGCGCGTACCCGCCGGCCGGCGGCGTCGCCACGAGGCGCGACGGCGCGACGTCGGAGAACCCGCCGTTCTTGCGGCTGGACCACTGCATGGGCGTCCGCACCGCCTCGCGGCCGGGGACGTCCGGATTCTCGCCCATCCCGATCTCCTCGCCGTAGAACAGCACGGGCGTGCCGGGCAGGGTGAGCAGGAGGCTGTAGGCCATCCGGACGCGCCGCGGATCGCCGCCGAGCATCGGCGGCAGGCGCCGGGTGATCCCGCGTCCGTAGACGCGCTGGCTCTCGTCGGGCGCGAACGCCTCGAACACCTCCGCGCGCTCGGACTCGCTCAGCTTGTCCAGCGTCAGCTCGTCGTGGTTGCGCAGGAAGTTCGCCCACTGCGCCTCGACGGCCAGCCGGGGGCGCTCGCGCAGCGCCTTCACCAGCGGCGCGGGGTCGTGGCGCGCGAGCGCGAGGTAGATCGCCTGCATCCCGACGAAGTCGAACTGCATGGTCAGCTCGTCCGCGTCGTCGCCGCCGAAGTACTTCATCTGCTCGTCGTAGGGGAGGTTGACCTCGCCGAGCAGCACCGCCTCGGGGGAACGGCGCTGGAGGAACCGGCGCAGGTCGCGCAGCAGCCGGTGACCGTCCTGGACGTCGCCCAGCGGAGCCTCGAGGAAGTACGGCACGGCGTCCACGCGGAAGCCCGACACCCCGAGCTGGAGCCAGAACCCGATGGTCTTGGCGATCTCGTCGCGGACCTTCGGGTTGCCGATGTTGAGGTCGGGCTGGTGGGCGTAGAAGCTGTGCAGGTACCACTGGCCCGACCGCTCGTCCTTCTCCCACATCCCGTCGACCTCGCCCGGGAACACCTCGTTCGGCTCGTCCGCGGGAGGCGGGTCCTCGCGCCAGACGTAGTAGTCGCGGTACGGGGAGTCGACGCTGCGCAACGCCGAGCGGAACCACGGGTGGCGGTCGGAGGTGTGGTTGACGATGAGGTCGACGATGACGCGCATGCCGCGGTCGTTGGCGGTGCGGATCACCTCCACGAGGTCGCCGTGCGTGCCCAGGCGCGGATCGACCCCGTAGAAGTCGCTCACGTCGTAGCCGTCGTCGAGGTCGGGCGTCGGGTAGAACGGCATGAGCCACAGGCACGTCACGCCCAGCTCGGCGAGGTAGTCCAGGCGCAGCGCGAGGCCCTGCAGGTCGCCCACGCCGTCGCCGTCGGAGTCGAGGTAGACCTCCACGTCGAGGCAGTACACGACGGCGGTCTTCCACCACAGGTCGCTGGTGTCGGTGATCCTCATGCGAGCCTCCTGATCTCGGCGAGCAGCCGCGGCGCCGCCGCGAGGAACGGGTCGTTGTCCTGCGCCACGTGGTGCAGGTAGAGGCGGTCGAAGCCGATCGCGGCGAGGTCTGCAAGGCGCCGGGCGAGGGACGTCACGTCGTGGTCGACGAGGACCGCCGCGCGCAGCGCGGCCTCGTTCACGACGGCGTCGCTCGCCTCGGGCGGTCCGCTCGCGTCGGGCGGTGCGCCCGCGTCGGTGGCGAGCTCGCGCGCTGCGGCGTCGAAGTCCTCCGGCTGCTCGAGGTCCCACGACTGCGGCTGCGGCACGACGGCGTTGCGCCACTGGTCCACGGCGAGCGCGTAGGCGGCTGCGTCGTCCTCGGCGAGGCTGACGTGCACCTGGAGGGCGAGCGGCCCGCGTCCGCCCGCCCCGCGGTAGGCGTCGACCACGGCGCGCAGAGCCGAGGGCTCCTGCGCCACCGTGACGAGACCGTCGGCCCAGCCGGCCGCCCACGCCGCGGTCTCGGCGCTCACGGCGGTGGCGAGCAGCGGGGGAGGCGTCGCAGGGCGGCTCCAGACCCGGGCTCGGTGTGCGCGGACCAGGCCCTCGTGGGAGACCTCCTCACCCGCGAGCAGCCGCCTGATCACCGTGACGGCCTCGCCCAGCCGCGCCGTCCGGGTCGCCTTGTCCGGCCACGGGTCGCCCGTGACGTGCTCGTTCATGTTCTCGCCGCTGCCCAGCGCCGCCCAGAACCGTCCCGGGTGCATCTCCTCGAGGGTCGCGAACGCCTGCGCCACGACCACGGGGTGGTAGCGCTGCCCGGGAGCGTTGACCACGCCGATGGGGAAGGTCGTCGTCGCGAGCGCCGCACCGAGCCACGAGAGCGCGAACCCCGAGTGGCCCTGCCGCAGGCTCCAGGGCGCGAGGTGGTCGGAGCACATCGCACCGTCGAAGCCCGCGGCCTCGGCGCGCTGCACGTCGCGCAGCAGGCGGGAGGGCGATATCTGCTCGTGGGAGGCGTGGAAACCGAGGAGGACCATGACCCAGTCTCACCCGGGCGGCGCGGTGGTTGCACGTCGCGGGCTCGCCGTCGCTGCCTTCGCACGCCCTCGCACGCCGCCGCAGGGCGTCCGCGCACCTGCCCGGCGACCCACGCCGTCGGACGTCTGGGGCAGGATCGCAGCATGACGTTCACCACCCGCCCCGAGCTCGTCGGCACGTTCGGCATGGTCGCCTCCACGCACTGGCTCGCCTCGGCCGCCGGGATGGCGGTCCTCGAGGAGGGCGGCAACGCGTTCGACGCGGCGATCGCGGCGGGGCTCGTGCTGCACGTCGTCGAACCGCACCTCAACGGCCTCGGTGGCGACATGCCGCTCCTCGTGCACGACGCCGCCTCTGCCGCCACGAGCGTCGTGTGCGGTCAGGGGGTGGCGCCACGGGCGGCGACGATCGAGGCGTACCGCGCGCTCGGCGTCGACGCCGTGCCGGGCACGGGGCATCTGGCCGCCGTCGTCCCCGGCGCGTTCGGCGCGTGGATGCACGTGCTCGCCACGCGCGGCACGCGCCCCCTCGCCGACCTCGCGCGCTTTGCGATCGGCTACGCGCGCGACGGGCACCCGCTGCTGCCGCGCGCCGCCGGCACCGTCGAGGCGCTCGCGGACGTGTTCCGCGGCCGCTGGACCTCCTCGGGCGCCGTCTACCTGACCGGCGACGGCGTGGGCGGCCTTCCGCTGCCGGGTCGCCGGTTCCGCAACCCCGACCTCGCGGCCACGCTCGAGCGGCTCGTCGCCGCGGCCGACGCCGCGGGGCCCGACGTCGCGGCGCAGGCCGAGGCGGCGCGCGCCGCGTTCTACTCGGGCTTCGTCGCGGAGGCGGTCGACGCCTTCGCCCGGACCCCCGCCTGGGACGGGGTGGCCGACGGCGAGCACGCGGCCTTCCTCTCCGGTGCGGACCTCGACGCGTGGCGGGCGAGCGAGGAGGCCCCCGCGGTCGCCCGTTTCGCGGGGCGCACGATCGCCAAGCCGGGGCTGTGGAGCCAGGGACCGGTGCTGCTGCAGCAGCTCGCGCTGCTCGAGGCCGCCGGGGTCGGTGACCTCGCGGAGGACGATCCCGCGTGGGTGCATCTCGCGATCGAGGCGTGCAAGCTCGCGATGGCAGACCGCGAGGCCTGGTACGGCGACTCGGTCGAGCCCGGGGTCGGTTCCGCGCCGGGGGACCTGCTCGCCGACCTGCTCGATCCCGCCTACACGCGATCGCGTGCGGCGTTGCTGGGCGGTTCGGCCGACGCTCACCTGCGCCCGGGAGCGCCCGGCGGACGTCCCGCGCGACTGCCGCGTCACGTGCGCGAGGCGATGCACGCCGTCGGGCACTGGCCGGACGGGCTGAACGAGGTGAGGCCGGGGGAGGGCGAGCCCACGCTCGCGCGCGGCGACACGTGCCACCTCGACGTGGTGGACAGGTGGGGGAACGCGGTGTCGGCGACGCCGTCGGGCGGGTGGCTGCAGAGCTCGCCCGTGGTGCCGGGGCTCGGGTTCTCGCTGCCCACGCGTGCGCAGATGTTCTGGCTCGAGCCGCACCTGCCCGCCTCGCTCGTGCCCGGCCGGCGGCCGCGGACCACGCTGAGTCCCGGCATGGTGCTCGACGGCGAGGGTCGGTTCGTGCTCGCGTTCGGGACGCCCGGCGGGGACCAGCAGGACCAGTGGATGGTGCCGTTCCTCGTGCGGCACCTGCTGCGCGGCGCGGGACTGCAGGAGGTGATCGACGCGCCGGCGTGGCACTCGACGCACGTGCCGAGCTCGTTCGCGCCGCGGGGCGCCGAGGTGCTCGGGGTACAGGCCGAGTCGCGGCTGGGGCCCGAGATGCTGGCGGACCTGCGGCGGCGCGGGCACGACGTGACGGACGCGGGTCCGTGGAGTCTCGGGCGGATCAGTGCGGCCGGCGTGCGTCCGGACGGGATGCTGCACGCGGCGGCGAACCCGCGGGGCAACCAGGGCTACGCCGTCGGCCGCTGACCCCGGTTCGCGAGAGACTTTCTGTCCTTTCGCGAGAGGTTCTCCGTCCTTTCGCGAGAGGTTCTCCGTCCTTTCGCGAGAGACTCTTCGTCCTTTCGCGAGAGGTTCTCGGCGGGACGGCGAGGCAGTTCCCGACGCCCGCCAGACGTTCCGAGGGTCTTCGAGGTCCCGGTCGTGTTCTCCGTCTGTGCCCCGGGGTGGCCCCGGCGCGCGCGCTCGAGGCGAGGCTCGCCGTCGGGCGCGGTGACGAGGCGCCCGACGATCCCGCCCGACCGGCCCCCGGGTAGGCTGGACCCTCGTGGCCACCGACTTCCCGAGCGAGATCTCTGCGCTCCGCAACACCCTGAGCCAGATCACCGCCGTGACCGATCCCGAGGCGCTGCGCGCCCAGATCGCCGAGCTCGAGGTGGCCGCGTCCGCGCCGGACCTGTGGGACGACCCCGAGAAGGCGCAGGGCGTGACGTCCCGCCTGAGCCACGCGCAGGCCGAGCTCGAGCGGCTCGAGCGGCTGGACTCCCGTGTCGACGACCTCGAGACGCTTGTCGAGCTCGCGGGAGAGGAGGACGACGCCGAGACGCTCGCCGAGGCGGAGAGCGAGCTGACCTCCATCCGCAAGACGCTGGCCGAGCTCGAGGTCCGCACGCTGCTGGCGGGGGAGTGGGACGCGCGCGAGGCCGTCGTCACGATCCGCTCGGGCGCGGGAGGCGTCGACGCGGCCGACTTCGCCGAGATGCTGCTGCGGATGTACCTGCGCTGGGCCGAGCGGCACGGCTACGACGCCAAGGTGCTCGACACGTCCTACGCCGAGGAGGCCGGGCTGAAGTCGGCGACGTTCGAGGTCAAGGTTCCGTACGCGTACGGGACGCTGTCGGTCGAGGCCGGCACGCACCGCCTGGTGCGGATCTCGCCGTTCGACAACCAGGGCCGGCGGCAGACGTCGTTCGCGGCGGTCGAGGTCATCCCGCTCATCGAGCCGACCGACCACATCGACATCCCCGAGAGCGACATCAAGGTCGACGTCTTCCGCTCCTCCGGCCCCGGCGGCCAGTCGGTCAACACGACCGACTCCGCGGTGCGCCTCACCCACCTGCCCACGGGCACGGTCGTGTCGATGCAGGACGAGAAGTCCCAGATCCAGAACCGCGCCGCCGCGATGCGCGTGCTGCAGTCGCGGCTGCTGCTGCTCAAGAAGGAGCAGGAGGCGGCGCAGAAGAAGGAGCTCGCGGGCGACATCAAGGCCTCCTGGGGCGATCAGATGCGCTCGTACGTGCTCCAGCCCTACCAGATGGTCAAGGATCTGCGCACGGAGCACGAGGTCGGGAACCCGGCGGCGGTGTTCGACGGCGACATCGACGACTTCATCGACGCCGGCATCCGCTGGCGGCGCCAGCAGCAGCTCGAGGCCGAGCGCGGCTGAGCCGCTCGGGGGGCGCCCGACGGCGAGGATCGCCTCCCGAGGGTCCGCCGACTTCCTCTCGCGAAAGGACGGACTTCCTCTCGCGAAAGGACGGACTTCCTCTCGCGAAAGGACGGACTTCCTCTCGCGAAAGGACGGACTTCCTCTCGCGAAAGGACGGAGATCCTCTCGCGAAAGGACGGAGATCCTCTCGCGAAAGGACGGAGATCCTCTCGCGAACGGGGCGGGACGGGGCGGAGCGCGTCAGACGCGCGCCGGCGACCCGAACCACTCCGTGACCCGCGCCCGCAGCGCCCGGTCGAACACCGCGTCGCTGTGCTCGGTCCGCAGCACCGCCGACAGCGACCCGCCGACCGCGAGATCCACCTCGCGCCGGCAGACGTCCGCCTCGGTCACCGCGCGCCGCAGCAGCGCCACCGCCTCGTCGCGCGTGCGGTACAGCAGCGGGTACCCGGCCGGCAGCAGCGCGTGCACCCACGGCAGGTCCGGGAACACCCCGACCGCACCCGCGGCCAGCGCCTCGACGTACTCCATCCCGTAGGACTCCTCGCTCGCGGTGGCGAGGAACGCCGTCGTGCGGGCGAGCGCGCCCCAGTAGTCCTCGCGCGTCGCGGTCAGCGGCCCGACCCACATCCAGCTGCGCCGCGACATCCGCAGCGCCAGGTCGCGGATGAGGTGCGACTCCACGAGCCGCGCCTCCACCCGGATCGGCACCTGCTCGTGCACGCGCTCGACGACGTCGAGGAACAGGTCGGGCCGCTTGCGCTCGGACAGCGACGTAGCCGGGTACAGCACGACCGGCGCACCGCCGGCGTCGGCGCGCGGCTGCACGTGGTCCAGCCGGAAGCCGAGGTTGACCCAGCCGATCCGCGCGCGCTCGGCGAGTGGCGCCACCGTCCAGCGCGCCACGACCTCCGACACCTCGTGCGCCGTGCGCTCGGAGTCCGCGAACGTCGGCACCAGCGCGCACGAGAGCGCCAGCGCCGCCCGGTCCACCGCATGCTGCAGCGTGCTCGGCGGCCACCACAGGAAGTTCATGACGTGCGGGTCCGGCGCGTCGGGCCCGGCCGAGCGCCGCAGCGTCCGCCACACCTCGAGCGAGTCGAGCACGTCCATGTTCACCACCAGCGTGCTCGCCGGGTCGCAGAACTCCAGCGGCAGCAGGTCGAACCCGTCGCACCGCCGCGGCCCCGCGCCGATCACGGCCGAGCCGGGGAACACGCGCAGGATCCGTCGCACGAGCGTGGCGGCCGAGTCGTGCCCGGCCACACGCGAGTCCGCGATCTCCACCGCGTCGTACTTGACCGCGATCCGCAGGTCCATCACCGGCTCCGTTCGATCGTCCCCGTGAGGCTGCCGGTGACGTCGTTACCGGTCGAGACCGTGCCCGACGGCGAGCCCACCTCCCCGCGCCCCTCGCCTGCGCGGGCCTCGCCCGCGAACGGGCGCTCGCCGTCGCGCGTCTCGCCCGCGAGGGCGCCGAACGCCCCCGCGCCGTCCTCGTCGTCCTCGTCGGTGAGCGACGTCCCGATCCGCATCGCGTAGAAGGACCGGTACACGAACACCATCGACGCGAGGACGAACACCGCGGCGAGCACGTGCACGAGCACGCCGAGGCCGTCGCCCTGCAGCGAGACCGCGAGCTCGACGGCGAGCAGCCCGAACAGCGTCGTGAACTTGATGACGGGGTTGAGGGCCACCGAGGAGGTGTCCTTGTAGGGGTCGCCGACCGTGTCGCCGATGATCGTGGCGTCGTGCAGCGCGGTGCCCTTCGCGTGCAGGTCGACCTCGACGACCTTCTTCGCGTTGTCCCACGCGCCGCCCGCGTTGGCCATCGAGATCGCCTGGTACAGGCCGAACACCGCGATCGAGACGAGGTAGCCGATGAAGAAGTAGGGCTCCACGAAGGCGAAGCCGAGCGTCGCGAAGAACACCGCGAGGAAGATCGTGAGCATGCCGCGCTGTGCGTACTGCGTGCAGATGTCGACCACGCGGCGCGAGTCCTCGGTGCTGGCACGCGAGGACCCGTCGAGCCGGATCGTGTCGCGGATGAACTCCACGGCGCGGTGCGCACCCGTCGTGACGGCCTGGATCGAGGCGCCCGTGAACCAGAAGATCATCGCGCCGCCGGTGATGAGGCCGAGCAGGAACGGCGGGTGCAGCAGCGAGAGGTTGGCCATGTTCTCCGTGAGCCCCGAGGTCAGCGCCATGACGATCGAGAAGATCATCGTGGTCGCGCCGACCACCGCGGTGCCGATGAGCACGGGCTTCGCGGTGGCCTTGAAGGTGTTGCCCGCGCCGTCGTTCTCCTCGAGCATCTGCTTGGCACGGTCCCACTGCACGTCGACGCCCGCGGCCCGCAGCTCGCCGGAGATCCCGTCGATCTCCTCGATCAGCGACAGCTCGTACACGCTCTGCGCGTTGTCGGTGACCGGCCCGTATGAGTCCACCGCGATCGTCACCGGGCCCATCCCGAGGAACCCGAACGCCACGAGGCCGAACGCGAAGACCGCGGGGGCCACCATGAGCGCGTCGAGGCCGAGCGTGGACACGCCGTACCCGACCGCCATGAGCGCGACGATCACGATGCCGAGCCAGTAGGCGGAGAAGCTGCCCGCGACCTGACCGGACAGGATCGTGAGGGACGCGCCGCCGGCGCGCGAGGAGCGGACCACCTCGCGCACGTGCCGGGAGGACGTCGAGGTGAAGACCTTGACCAGATCGGGGATGAGCGCGCCGGCGAGTGTGCCGCACGAGACGATCGTGGCGAGGTGCCACCAGGTGCCGGGCGCCGCGCCGTCGAGCGAGGCCAGGCACGCCCAGCTCGTGGCGAACGTGAGGACGATCGAGACCACCGAGGTGAGCCACACGAGCGAGGTGAGCGGCTTCTCGAAGTCCATCCGCACGGCCGCCGCGTAGCGGCGCGAGACCCACCAGTCGTTGACGGTGTAGCTCACCGCCGAGGCCACGAGCATGACGGCGCGCACCACGAACACCCAGACGAGCAGCGTCGCCTGGACGGCCGGCTCGTGCACCCCGAGCAGGATGAAGGTGATGAGCGCGACGCCGGTCACGCCGTACGTCTCGAAGCCGTCCGCGGACGGGCCCACGGAGTCGCCCGCGTTGTCTCCCGTGCAGTCGGCGATGACGCCCGGGTTGCGGGCGTCGTCCTCCTTGATCTTGAGCACGATCTTCATGAGGTCGGAGCCGATGTCGGCGATCTTGGTGAAGATGCCGCCCGCGATCCGCAGCGCCGCAGCCCCGAGGGACTCCCCGACGGCGAACCCGATGAAGCACGCGCCCGCCACCTCGGGCGGCAGGAACAGCAGGATGACGAGCATGAGCGCGAGCTCGAGGCTGATGAGCACCATGCCGATCGACATTCCGGCGCGCAGCGGGATGCGGTGCAGGGGGAGCGGCTTGCCGTCCAGCGCCGCGTACGCGGTGCGTGCGTTGGCGTAGGTGTTGACGCGGATGCCGAACCACGCCACGGCGTAGGAGCCGGCCATGCCGAGCAGGCTGAACCCGACGACGACGAGCACCCGCGCCGCGCCGAGCGACATCAGCGCCCCGTAGTAGGCCACGATCACGGTTGCGATGAAGACCCACAGCAGCAGGAGGAACCGGCCCTGGCGCAGCAGGTAGGTGCGGCAGGTGGCGTAGATGAGGTCGGCGACCTCGCCCATCGAGCGGTGCACCGGCAGGCGGCGCAGCTGGGCGAGCACCACCGCGCCGAACGCCAGGCCGGCCAGGCACAGCACCAGCGCGACGGCGAGCGCGAGCCGCCCGGGGACACCCCCCATCAGCTCGACTCCGCCGAGGTCCGGCAGGACGAGGTTGGCCTCGCCGCCGTGGGATCCGTCCATCGCTTCGCGCTCCGCACCGTCGCAGGTCGGGGCGGGTACGCCCGTCCCGAGGTGACGCTCGCGGCCGGGGGCCGCGCCGACGCCACCCGGGATCGACGCTAGGCGGGTGTGAGCGGGATCACCTGGGCCGTTGGTCCCCCGGGGGCTGTGGCCCGCGGTGGGAGTGTGGGACCGTTCGGGGCAGTGTGGCTTCGGGTACTGCGCCGGCGCGCTCCGCTCCGGTGCGGGTCGGTCGGTGACAGGGAGGTCGCTCGTGTCGACGTACGTGCAGGACTTCGCGGACGGGTCCATGGCCCAGAAGGACCTTCTCGGCGGGAAGGGCGCGAATCTCGCCGAGATGACGAGACTGGGGCTGCCCGTGCCGCCGGGCTTCACGATCACCACCGACGCGTGTCGGTACTACCTGCGCACCGGCAAGGTGCCCACCGACCTGCGCGTGGAGGTGACCCAGGCGATCCGTCGCCTCGAGGACACCATGAACCGGCGGCTCGGGGACTTCCACGAGCCGCTGCTCGTCTCGGTGCGCTCAGGGGCGAAGTTCTCGATGCCGGGGATGATGGAGACCGTCCTCAACATCGGCCTCAACGACGCCTCGGTGCAGGGGTTGGCCGAGCAGGCGGGCGACGAGCGCTTCGCGTGGGACTCCTACCGCCGCCTCGTGCAGATGTTCGGCAAGACCGTCCTCGGGATCGAGGGCGACGTCTTCGCCGAGGAGCTGGACGCGGCCAAGGCCGCCGCTGGCGCGGCGTCGGACACCGACCTCGACGCCGACGCGTTGCGTGCGCTCACCGTGCGGTTCAAGGAGATCGTCCGCGAGCAGACCGGGCGCGACTTCCCGCAGCACCCGCGCGAGCAGCTCGACCTCGCGATCGTTGCCGTGCTGGAGTCGTGGAACACCGAGCGCGCACGCCTCTACCGTCGGCGCGAGCGCATCCCGCACGACATCGGCACCGCCGTCAACGTCTGCACCATGGTGTTCGGCAACCTCGGCGACCGCTCGGGCACGGGTGTGGCGTTCACCCGCGACCCTGCGACCGGCCAGCCCGGCGACTACGGGGACTACCTGCGCAACGCCCAGGGCGAGGACGTCGTCGCGGGCATCCGCAACACGCTGCCTCTCGCGGCGCTGGAGGAGGTCGACCCCGACGTCTACAACGAGCTGCGCGGCGTGATGCGGCGCCTGGAGATGCACTACCGCGACCTGTGCGACGTCGAGTTCACGGTCGAGGAGGGCAAGCTCTGGATGCTCCAGACGCGCGTCGGCAAGCGCACGGCGCCCGCCGCGTTCCGGATCGCCGCCGAGCTCGAGGCCGAGCACCTCATCACCCTGGACGAGGCGCTCATGCGCGTCTCGGGCGACCAGCTCAGCCAGCTCATGTTCCCCCAGTTCGACCGCAAGGCCGCGGCCAAGGCGACCCTGCTCACGCGCGCGATGGCCGCGTCGCCGGGTGCCGCCGTCGGACGCTGCGTGTTCGACTCCCAGACCGCGCACGACTGGGCCGAGCGCGGCGAGGACGTCATCCTCGTGCGCCGCGAGACCAACCCCGACGACCTGCAGGGCATGATCGCGGCCGTCGGCGTGCTCACGGCGCGCGGCGGGAAGACCTCGCACGCGGCCGTGGTGGCCCGCGGCATGGGCCTGACCTGCGTCGTCGGCGCCGAGGCGCTCGACGTCGACCCGGCGGCCCGGCGGATGACGGTCGACACCGCGTCGGGCGTGGTCGAGGTCGTCGAGGGCGACGTCGTCGCGATCGACGGCGCGACCGGCGAGGTCTTCCTCGGCGCGGTCCCGGTGGTCCCCTCGCCCGTGACGACCTACCTCACCGACGGCGTCGACGCGGCGCTCGCCGACGCCGGCGAGGGGGACGCCGCGGAGTCGCTGCAGGCGCTGGTGCTCGCCGTCGACCGCCTGCTCCGGCACGCCGACGAGGCGCGCCGCCTGCGGGTCAAGGCCAACGCCGACACCGGCGAGGACGCCCACCGCGCCCGCGCGCTCGGCGCCGAGGGCATCGGCCTGGCGCGCACCGAGCACATGTTCCTCGGCGAGCGCCGCGTGCTGGTGGAGCGGATCATCCTCGCCCGCGACGACGCCGAGCGCGACGCCGCCCTGGCCGAGCTCCTGCCGCTGCAGCGCCAGGACTTCACCGAGCTGTTGCAGGAGATGGACGGCCTCACGTCCACCATCCGGCTCATCGACCCGCCGCTGCACGAGTTCCTGCCCGACCTCACCGAGCTGTCGGTGCGGGTGGCGCTCGCGGAGGAGCGCGGGGAGAGCAGCCCCGAGCACTCCCACGACCTCGAGGTGCTCGCCGCGGTGCGGCGCATGCACGAGGCCAACCCGATGCTCGGCCTGCGCGGCGTGCGCCTCGGGCTCGTGGTGCCGGGCCTGTTCGGGCTGCAGATCCGCGCGGTCTGCGAGGCGTGGGCGGACCTGCGGGCGAAGGGCAAGGATCCGCGGCCGGAGATCATGGTGCCGCTCGTGGCGTCCGTGATGGAGCTGCACCTCGTGCGCGACGTCGCCACCGCGATCATGGCCGAGGTCTCCGCCGAGCGCGGCGCGGCCTGCGAGATCCCGGTCGGCGTGATGATCGAGCTGCCCCGCGCCGCCCTCACCGCGGAGCGGATCGCCGAGGCGGCGGACTTCTTCTCCTTCGGCACCAACGACCTCACGCAGACCACGTGGGGCTTCTCCCGCGACGACGTCGAGGGCGCGTTCTTCGCGCAGTACACCGCCAACGGTGTCCTCACGGTCTCGCCGTTCGAGTCGCTGGACCTGCGCGGGGTCGGGCGGCTCGTCGACATCGCGGTGACCGACGCGCGCGCCGTGAAGCCGGACCTGCCGATCGGCGTGTGCGGTGAGCACGGCGGCGACCCGGAGTCGATCCACTTCTTCCACTCCGTCGGCCTCGACTACGTCTCCTGCTCGCCGTTCCGGGTCCCGGTCGCGCGGCTCGAGGCGGGCCGCGCCGCGATCTCCGCCGTGGGGCACAGCGACTCGCGCTGAGCGCTATCCCGCCCGAGTCGTGAGGTCCGCACCCCCGTCCGCGGGGGTGCGGACCTCGTGCGTGCGCGACCGTGCGCGACGGCGAGCGTGCCCTCGCGAGGTCGGCTCGCCGTCGTGCGTCCCGACCTGTGAGACCGGTACCTGACGGCGTGGCGCGCCCCTGACGGGCAGGTGAGCGTGCCTATGGTGGCGAAGGCCAGGACTGCCCGCCGCGCCGCCCCCAGGCGCGCACGGGCCACGCACCCCAGCGACCCCGACCCCTGGTGAGTGAGCGAGTACGTGAGTGAGTGACCGATCGTGAGTGACGCATGATCCGCCTCGACCGAGTCTCGAAGGTGTACACCCGAGGCGCCCGGCCGGCGCTGGACCGCGTGTCCCTCGAGGTGGAGCGCGGCGAGTTCCTCTTCCTCGTCGGCGCCTCCGGCTCCGGCAAGTCGACCTTCCTGCGCCTCGTGCTGCGCGAGGAGTCCGCGACGTCCGGCCGGGTGTACGTGGCCGGCCGCGAGATCACCGCGCTCTCGCAGTGGAAGGTGCCCTCGCTGCGCCGGCAGATCGGCGTGGTGTTCCAGGACTTCCGCCTGCTGCCCAACAAGACGGTGTTCGACAACGTCGCGTTCGCGCAGCAGGTGATCGGCAAGCCGCAGCACGCGATCGCGCGCGACGTGCCCGAGGTGCTCGAGCTCGTCAAGCTCGCGGGCAAGGAGCGGCGGATGCCGCACGAGCTGTCCGGCGGTGAGCAGCAGCGCGTCGCGATCGCGCGCGCCATCGTCAACCGGCCGGCGATCCTGCTCGCGGACGAGCCCACCGGCAACCTCGACCCGACCACGTCCGCCGGAATCATGACGCTTCTGGAGCGCATCAACCGCACCGGGACCACCGTGGTGATGGCCACGCACGACGAGGTCATCGTCAACCAGATGCGCAAGCGCGTGGTGCAGCTCGTGGACGGCGAGGTCGTGCGCGACGAGGCCTCGGGTGCCTACGAGAAGGTGCACATCGCCGAGGGCGAGGACCCCGACCGCGTGCGCGCCGGGTCCGACGGCGACGGCGAGCACGGCCCGACGGCGGAGGCCGCCTCGTGAGCCGGCTGCGGTTCGTCCTGGGCGAGATCGGCCAGGGCCTGAGGCGCAACCTCTCGATGGCCGTGTCGGTGGTGCTCGTGACGTTCGTGTCGCTCACGTTCGTCGGCTCCGCGGCGCTGCTGCAGATGCAGATCGGCAAGATGAAGGGCGAGTGGTACGACCGCGTCGAGCTGTCGATCTTCATGTGCCCGAACGGCCGGCCCACCGTGGACACGTGCGCGGGCGGCGAGGCGACCCAGGAGCAGATCGACGCGATCCGCGCGCTGCTGGAGTCCCCGTCGATGGAGCCGTACGTCCAGGAGGTCTTCTTCGAGACCAAGCAGGAGGCCTACGACGCGATGAAGGAGCAGTTCGCCGACCAGGACTGGTTCCAGCGCCTCGACGTCGACCAGCTGCAGGTCTCCTTCCGCGTCAAGCTCACCGACCCCACCCAGATCGACATCGTGAGTGATGAGGTGTCCGGTCGCACCGGGGTGGAGTACGTCCAGGACCAGCGCAAGATCCTCGAGCCGATCTTCATGGTGATGAACCGGGCGACCGTGCTGTCGGCGGGGCTCGCCGTGGTGATGACGGTGACGGCCGTGCTGCTCATCACCACCACGATCCGGCTCTCGGCCATGAGCAGACGCCGGGAGACCGAGATCATGCGCCTGGTGGGCGCGTCCAACTTCTTCATCCAGCTGCCGTTCATGCTCGAGGGCGCGCTCGCCGCGCTGCTCGGCGCGGGCCTGGCGACCGGCGCGCTGTGGGCCGCCGTGCGGTACGGGGTGGAGGACTGGCTGGCCTCGGAGGTCGGCTTCATCAACGACTACATCACGACGGCGGACGTGTGGCTCATCGCGCCCGTGCTCGCGGCGATCGGCATCGGGATCGCCGCCGTGAGCTCGCTCGTGAGCCTGTCCCGGTACACCAAGGTCTAGGAGCGGTGAGCGTGCGAGAGCGTTCGAGGAGAGTGGCGGCCGGGGCCGGGGCCGGGGCCGGGGCCGGTGCGGCTGAGGCGGCGGGTGCGCAGTTGGCGGCAGCGGCTGCGCTGCGCCGCCGGCGGCGGCGGGCGACCGTACGCCGCCGCGTGGCGGCGGTCGCGACGCTGCTGGCGATGCTCGCCGTCGGCGGCGCGGCGCGCGGCGACCAGCTCGCCGACCTGGAGAACCAGCGCCAGCAGCTCGAGCAGCAGCGCCAGGACAACGCGGCGCAGCAGGAGCAGCTGTCCTCCGCGCTCGAGGGCACGAGCGCGGACCTGCAGAACGTCTACCTCGACATCGCGCGGCTCGACGGCGAGATCCCGATCGCGGAGGCCGAGCTCGCGCAGGCCGAGGAGGACCTCGCCGCCGCCGAGCGCGAGCAGGAGTCGGTGAACGACCGGCTCGCCGTCGCGCAGAGCGAGGCCGACACGCTCACGGCCGACCTCGCCGCCTCCGACGAGGAGATCGCGAAGACCCAGGACGACATCGGCGAGCTGGCGCGCTCCACCTACCGCGGGTCGGAAGGCTTGTCGACGCTCGCCGTCGTGGTTGACGCGAGCACGCCCGAGGAGTTCACCGAGCGCGCGTCCGCGATGAGCTCGGCGATGCGGACGCAGGGCCAGGTGCTGGACGACCTCGAGACGAACGCGGCGAGCCAGCGCAACCAGCAGGCGCGGCTCGACGCCGTGAACGACCGGATCGCCGAGCTCAAGGTGGAGGCCGACGCGGCGGTGGTGACGGCGGACGCGGCACGTCAGACCGCGCAGGACCGCCGCGACGAGCTCGAGGACATGCGCGCCGAGCGCGCGACCAAAGCCACCGAGCTCGAGGGCTACAAGGCGCAGATCGAGTCCCAGCAGTCCGAGATCGCCGCCGACGACGCCGACCTGGCCAACCAGATCCAGGGCATCGCCAACCAGCAGGCTGCCGAGCGGCAGCGCCAGGCCGAGGAGGCCGAGCGGCAGCGGCAGGCGGACGAGGCAGCGCGGCAGGCGCAGGCCCAGCAGCAGGCGCAGTCCGGGGGAGGGTCGTCCGGCGGTGGGTCGTCCGGCGGGTCCTCGGGCGGGTCGAGCTCCGGCTCCGCGCCCGCGTCGACCGGGTTCCTCACGCCGCCGGTCGCGGCGCCGTTCTACGTGACGTCGCCGTTCGGCATGCGCATCTACCCGATCACCGGCGGCCGGTACATGCACAACGGCACCGACATCCGGTCCGCGTGCGGCAACCCCCAGTACGCCTCCGGGGGCGGCACCGTGGTCGGGGTGCGCAACGCGGCCGGCAACGGCACGCACGGCAACCAGGTCCTCATCGACCACGGCGTCGTCGACGGCGCGTCCTGGGTCACGGTGTACAACCATCTGTCCCGGTTCGCCGTGAGCGTCGGGCAGCAGGTGTCGCAGGGTCAGGTGATCGGCTACACCGGCATGACCGGCGCCGTGACCGGGTGCCACGTGCACATCGAGGTGTGGAAGAACGGGACGCCGATCAACCCCGAGAGCCTGTCCGGCTGGAACCGCTCGAACTGACGGCCCTGGGGGTCGATCGGCGTAGTCTCACCGGCACGTCCCCGACCCGAGGAGTTCCCATGCGCTCGCCCGGACTGTCCGCCCTCATCGCCGACGCGGCGTTCCTCGCCCACGAGGCGCAGACCCACCTGCTGGAGACCTACGGCGAGCACGAGGGCTGGAACGTCGACCTGGTCGCCGGGACGTTCACGTTCGCCGGCGAGCAGCCGGCGACGTTCGGGGTCCAGCTCCTCGGCAGCGCCGCACCCGGGCCGCAGTCCTGGCTGTGGGGGTGGGCGAACCCGACCGGGTTCTCCGACGCCGTCCTGGACTCCGCGAACCGGACGCGTGCGCTCGGCGAGCAGTACCGCATCCCCGAGCTGACGAGCGCGGAGCTGCCGTTCGGCGACGAGGACTACGGCCAGGGGCCCGGCATGGCGCTCGCCTACGACCTGTCGTTGGCCGCGCGCGTCGCGTCGGGGCGCTGGTTCGCCTACAGCGGTGAGGTCGGCGGCGGCACGCGCGTCTGGATGCTGCTGGACGGGCTGCGGCTGCCGGCGCCCAGCGCGCTTCGGACGGTGCGCGTGCTCAGCGAGGCGCTCACCACCACGTCCATCGCCGACCAGCGCCGCGCGGTCGCGAGCTACGCGACGCTGCGCGGCGTCGCCTGGGACGGCACGACGCTCCGGATGCCTGACGGCGACATCGCCGTCACCTTCGACGACTCCGGCCGCATCAGCGGGCTCGACGGGGACCTCCGCCCCGCCTGACCCCGCCCCCCCGTTCGCGAGGTACTTTCCGTCCTTTCGCGAGGTGATGTTCGTCGTCCGGAGCACCTCGCCGGCGTCCGAGATCACCTCGCGAAAGGACCGAGATCACCTCGCGAAAGGACCAAGATCACCTCGCAGACGGGGGGCGCAGGTCGGCCGCGAGCGAAATCCTGGTGAGCCCGCGACCACCCCGCGGTTAGGGTGGTCGGCATGTCCCGGATGAAGAACGCGGAGCGAGCCGCGCGCGCTGCCGCGAAGGGGGACCAGCCGGTCAAGATCGTGGTCGCCCGCAACAAGAAGGCCCGCCACGACTACCACATCGACGACACCTGGGAGGCGGGCATCGCGCTCACCGGCACCGAGGTGAAGAGCCTGCGCGCCGGCCGCGCCTCGCTCGTCGACGGCTTCGTGCTCATCGACCGCGGCGAGGCCTGGCTCGAGGGCGTGCACATCGCCGAGTACGCCGAGGGCACGTGGACCAACCACGCGCCGCGTCGCAAGCGCAAGCTCCTCCTGCACAAGACGGAGATCCTCAAGCTCGACTCCAAGACGCGCGAGAAGGGCTACACGATCGTCCCGCTCGAGCTGTACTTCCTCGGCTCGCACGCCAAGGTCGAGATCGCGCTCGCGCGCGGCAAGAAGGAGTGGGACAAGCGCCAGACGCTCCGCGAGCAGCAGGACATGCGGGAGGCGCACCGCGCCATCCGCAACCGCGAGCTCGCCTGAGCTGTCCCATACGCCTGCCGGAGGGACCCGCCGAACCCTAGGCTCGGCGTCGTGAGCACCGCCGCGTACTCCTCCGACACCGAGACCGACGCCGTCCAGGCGGCCGCCGAGGCCGACGCCGCCGACGCACCCCCGCACCGGCGCGCCCTCGTGCGCCGACCTGCCGCGTCGCTCGCCGACGGCCTGGTGACACACATCGAGAAGGCCGACGTCGACGTCGAGCTCGCGCGGGCGCAGTGGGTCGACTACGTCGCGGCGCTCGAGGCGCACGGCTGGCGCACGATCGAGGTCGAGCCGCGCGACGACCTGCCCGACTCCGTGTTCGTGGAGGACGCCGTCGTGCTGTTCGGGCCGTTCGCCGTCGTGACGCGGCCGGGCGCCGACGCCCGCAAGCCTGAGACGGTGGGGGCGCTGCGCGCCGTGGTCGACCTCGGCCTCGAGGTCGCCGAGATCGAGGCCCCCGCGACGCTCGACGGCGGAGACGTCCTCACCGTCGGCCGCACCGTCTACGTGGGTCGCGGCGGGCGGACCAACCCCGAGGGCGTGCGCCAGCTGCGGTTCCTGCTCGAGCCGCGCGGCTACGAGGTGGTCAGCGTCCCGATGACCAAGGCCCTCCACCTCAAGAGCGCCGTGACCGCGCTGCCCGACGGCACCGTGATCGGCTGGGAGCCCGTGGTCGACGACCCCGAGATCTTCCCGACCTTCTGGGCCGTGCCCGAGGAGGCGGGTGCCCACGTCGTGGTCCTCGATCCCGGCACCGTGCTCATGTCGGCCGCCGCGCCGCGCACTGCCGCGCTGTTCCGCGACCACGGGCTCGACGTCGTCACGGTCGACATCTCCGAGTTCGAGAAGCTCGAGGGGTGCGTGACCTGCCTGTCGGTGCGCGTGCGCTGACTTCGCGTGCACTGCCGGCGCCGGCGCGAGCTCGCGGCGCAAGCCCGCCCGCCCGGGTGAGCACCGCGGCGGCGCGTGAGACGTAGGGTGGAGTGTTCGCCGTCGTCGATCGAGGAGCTCCCGTGGCCAGCCTGCGCAACATCCCCCTCCGACTCACCACCGGTGCGTTCATCCTGAACTCCGGCATCGGCAAGACCCAGCTCGACGCCGAGTCCGCCGCCGGCCTGCAGGCCATGGCCGCGCGGGCCTTCCCGCAGCTCGGCCAGATCAAGGCCGAGGAGTTCGGCAAGCTGCTCGCCGCGGGCGAGCTGGCGCTCGGCTCCGCGCTGCTTGCCCCGTTCATCCCCGCACGCCTCGCGGGCCTCGGCCTCACGGCGTTCTCGTCGGCGCTGCTGTGGATGTACCACAAGACGCCCGGCGCGACCGTCGACGGCGTGCGCCCCACCCAGGACGGCACCGGACTCGCGAAGGACGTCTTCCTCCTCGGCGCCGGCCTGTCGCTGCTCATCGGCGGCTCGAAGAAGAGCTGACCTCGCGCGCTCGACGGCGTCGCCCGCCTCGTGCGGACACGCTGCGGTCGCGCCGTGGGTGCGTCGCCGGTGCGTCGTGCGGACGCGGCGAGCACGCCGCCTCCAGCGCCGTTCGGCCGCGGCTGAGCACGCCCCCACCGTGCGCTTGAATGGCTTCATGCAGCTCGGGATCTACACGTTCGGCGACGTCGTCCAGGGCGACGACGCCGCGACCACCCTGCGCAACGTCCTCGAGCGCGTGCGCCTCGCCGAGCAGGTGGGCCTGGACTACGTCGGGATCGGCGAGCACCACCGCCCGGAGTTCGCGATCACCTCGCCGGCGACCGTCGTCGCCGCGGCGCTGGCGCAGACCGAGCGGATCCATGTCGGCTCGGCCGTCACGGTGCTGTCCACCGAGGACCCCGTGCGCGTCTACCAGCAGTTCGCGACGATGGACGCCCTCTCCGGCGGGCGCGCGGAGCTGCTCGCGGGCCGCGGGTCGTTCATCGAGTCCTACCCGCTCTTCGGGGCGGACCTGCACGACTACGACGAGCTCTTCGAGGAGAAGCTCGGCCTGCTCCTCGCGCTCGACGACGCCGGTGCGGTGGGGGAGCGGCTCACCTGGGAAGGGCGCTTCCGGCCTCCGCTGCTCGACGCGCTCGTCCTGCCGCAGCCCGCCGACGTGCCCGGACGCGGCCGGCGACTCAACCTCGGGATCGCGACCGGTGGCAACCCGGACTCCTCGGTGCGCGCGGCGCAGGCGGGGCTGTCCGTGAACTACGCGATCATCGGCGGCTGGCCGACCCACTTCGCGCCGCTCGCGGACCTGTACCGGCGCGAGTTCTCCCCGCGAGCTGGCGTCGTGGGCGAGGCGGCGACACCGTCGGTCACGCTCTCGGGGATGGGCTACGTCGCGCGGGACGCGCGCGCGGCGCTGGAGGACTTCTTTCCGTACTGGCACTCCTCGATGCGCACCATCGCGACCGAGCGGGGGTTCGCGCTGCCGAACCGCGTCACGTACGAGGCGACGGCCGCGCCCGCGGGCGCGTACGCGATCGGCAACCCGGAGCAGGTCGCGGAGAAGATCGTCCGCACGCAGGCGGCCGTGGGGCACACCCGCCAGATCTTCCAGATGGACGTGGGCGGGGTGCCACACGCGCAGCAGCTCGCCGCGATCGAGCTGCTCGGCACCGAGGTCAAGCCCCTGGTCGACGCCGAGCTCGGCGCGGTTGGCCCGCTCGCCTCGGGCGAGGGTCGGGAATAGCGGTGGGCACGACGGCGCTGCACAGGTAGACTCGTGGGGCTCGCCTCGGCGGGTACGTCGGCCGCCCACGGGCGGCCGGTGGGTTTGACAACTGCACACGGGGGTGAACGGTTTCGACGACGGCCGTTCAGCCAGGGGAAGCGGGTCGAGGATGCGTGGTTATCTCGATAACGCTCCACGCAAACCAATAGGTGCCGATTCCAAGCGCACCGACTTCGCCCTCGCCGCCTGAGCGAGTAGCCGAAGTCCGTTAGTCCCGGATCGCTCTCGGCCGGATCACTAGCGTCATCTAGAGAGCCACTGCTCGTAGCCTTCGTTACCGGGGCTGCGGGGACTTCTAGGTAACTGGGCCCGTCGGCACGTTGTCAGCGCCAGTGCCGGGGCCGAGCAGAACAGCAGCTGACTGCACCCGGAGAAGCCCTGGCTCCACACCGTCGGACGCGGGTTCGATTCCCGCCGCCTCCACAAGCGATTTGGCCGAGTCCTGTGGACTCGGCCTTTTCGTTGCCCTGGTGCCGAAAAGTCGCGGTGGTACCGATTGGCACGAGGGAGCAGGAACATGCACGAGAGGGCCGAAAAACTGTCACCTGGCTGTCACAGCCTCCGCGGGAGGGCGGTGGAGTTGAGATCCACCGAAGTGGCGATCGATTTCACCTCCACTGGTTCACGGAGCGCGTGGTGAGTGGGTCAACGCCTGACCCCCGCCGGCAGGGGCGGGCACGAGCCAGCAGGACGGAGACCACGATGCCCACCCGCACCTCCCTCCCGAGGGGGATCAGCATGTACCGGGGCAAGTACCGGGTCCGCGTCACCGTCGACGGCGTGGTGACCTCGATCGGGGTGTACGAGACGCTGACCGACGCGCGCGCCGCGCTCACCCTCGCTCGGGCCGACATCGTCACGCGCTCGTTCGTCTCCCCGGCCGAACGACGCGCGAGCGCTCGGGCGGAGGTCGAGGCGCGCCGCGCCGAGGCGATCACCCTGGCCGAGTGGGCGCAGGACTGGCTGCTGCAGCTGGAGAACGACCCGCGCCGCTCCCGGGCGACCGCGGTGAGCTACCGCTCGGTGCTGCGCACCCACTGGCTGCCCGTGCTCGGTGAGGTCCGGCTCGTGGACCTGACCACCGAGATGGTCGCCGCGCACCTGGACCACCTCAGGAAGCAGCCCTCGTCCCGCTACGCCGGGCAGCGGGGTAACGGGGTGGCGCCCAACGCCGCTCAGGTGCTGCGCTCCTGCCTCAACGCTGCCGTCCGAGGGAAGGTCGGCGGCCTCACCGAGTTCACGTTCCCCGTCGCGCCCAAGCACACCCGGGTCCGGCCCGAGGACCTCGACGGCGACGTGGCGAGCCCCGCCGAGGTCATCGCGATGACCGAAGCGATGCCCGAGCACCTGCGCATCGCCGTCCCGCTCGCCGCATGGTGCGCCATGCGGCTCGGGGAGGTCCTCGGGCTGCAGCGCCGGGATCTGGAGCACCTGGGGGACCCGACCCGGGCGGTCCTGCACATCCGCCGGCAGTGGAACGTCAAGGCGGGGGAGGTGACCGCACCCAAGTGCCACTCCGCCCGGTCCATCGCGATCCCGTCCTTCCTCCTGCCGCAGCTGCAGGAGCACCTGGCGACGTTCGTCGGGCCGGACCCGGCCGCCCCGGTCCTCGCGGTCCAGCCCCACCGCACCACCAGGGTCTCCCAGACCCGGTTCGACGTCGCCTGGCGCGCCGCGCGCGAGGCGGCCGGCCGCCCGCAGTTCCGGTTCCACAACCTGCGCCACACCGGGCTGACCGCCTACGCCCAGCAGGGCGCGACCCTGGCCGAGCTGCTCAACCGGGGCGGGCACACCGACGTCGCCGTGGCGCTGCGCTACCAGCACGCCACGCTCGAGCGGGACCGGGCCCTGACCGATCGGCTCGCCCGCGCCGTCGGGGAGCCGGCCGACTGACGAGGGCGGCGCGGGTCCGACGTCGACGGTTCGGCCGTGATCGGGCGAGTCACCTGGCTCACCCGATCACGCCCCGCCGCTAGACGGCGGGACCGGCAGCACGATGGTGTTCACAGGCGACATCGTTCGGCGGCAGGACTGTCTTCTATGGTGCCGATGCGCGAACCATGGGCGACACCACCGTGGGTGTGATGCTGCTGGTTGCGGCAGGACGCCCGTTCTCACCTTGGTCGACTGCGCTTGCAGAGTGCTAGCGTCGCGTCATGACGACGCTCTACATCCGCGACGTTCCCGAAGAGGTCGCCGAGGCCCTCAAGGGACGTGCCGCGGCGGAGGGCAAGTCGTTGTCGGCCTACGTGGCCGCGGAGCTGGCCAAGATCGCCTCGCGCCCCACGAATGCCGAGCTCGTTGCCAGACTCAGGGATCGGGACCGGTCGGGCGGGCCGACCGTGAGTGACATCCTCGCCGCGGTCGAGTCCGAGCGACGGTGATCGTGATCGACGCCTCGGCCATGGTCGAGGCGCTCGTGGGGCGGGACGTCGACGCCGAGCTGCTCGCCGGCCTCGCCGGTGAGGTCGCCGCGCCGCACCTGCTCGACGTCGAGGTGTGCTCGGTGCTGCGTGGGCTGGTGCTGGGTCGAAAGCTCGATGATGCCGTGGCGGAGGACGCGAGGCAGGACCACTTCGCGTTCACGATCCATCGTCACGAGCTCCAGCCGCTCGCTGAGCGTGTGTGGGCACTGCGGCACCAGTTCACGACCTATGACGCCCCCTACCTGGCGCTCGCCGAGGCACTCGAGGCGCCGTTGTACACGTGCGACGCCAAGTTCGTCAGCAACGGCCACCGCGCCGACGTCCGGGTCTTCCCACTGACCCACTGAGCACGCAGCGTGGGTTCAGCGCCTCGGGCGTGCCGGGCCGAGCTCGAGGAGACGTCCACGTGATCGACGCCGATCACTCGCGACGCGCTCCGTCGTGTAGTCGGCATGGACACCAGCTACCCGCACTACCTCACGATCCGACAAGCCGCTGACGTCGTCGGCTGCTCGCCCGACACCATCCGCCGGATGATCGCCCGCGGCGAGCTGCGCGCCGTGCGGTTCGGTCGCCTGCTGCGGATCCCGCCGACCGCGCTGGACCGGGGCGGACGTCCGGTCACCAACCTCGCCCGACGACGCACCGTCGCGTGAACAGGGCCCGTCGTGTCCCGCGCGCCGAGGGTGTTGCCCGTTGCCCGAGCGGTGTTTCCCGTTGTTCGGAGCCCGTTGCCCGGCAACGGGTAACGGGTACGGGTAAGGGGTGGTCTGCAGCATCGAGCCGTTCCCGACGGCAGGAGACGGCGATGCCCACGCGACGCGACGACCACGCGCGAGAGCGCGCCGTGAGCGAGCATCTCGTGGGGGAGCAGGGCCCCGCGGGGGAGCAGGGCGCCGCAGTGATGACGGCCGACGACGCCCGTCACCTCACGGACCGGATCAAGCAGAGCCTGGAAACCACGTGGCAGCTCGCGCTGCACGCGTGGAACTGTCGCGCCTGGGTCAGCCTCGGCTACGACTCCTGGGCGAGCTACTGCGAGAACGAGTTCAGCTCCTGCCGCCTCGCGCTGCCTCGCCTCGAACGGGACCGCGCGATCTCCTCCCTGGCCGGCCAGGGTATGAGCAGCCGAGCCGTCGCCTCGCTCACCGGCACCAGCCAGCGCACCGCAGCACGCGTCATCGGCGAGCACCGGGCCGGCACCGAACCGAACGCCGTCCAGAGCACGACGGCGCCCCGCCCCGTCAGCGGTCGCGGCGCCCGCTCCACAGGGACGGACGGGAAGGCCTACCCCGCCCGACGGTCCCACCGAGCGGTCGTGCTGCTGCGCCAGACCCGCGCCGCCGCCCTGCGCGCTCGGGGGATGACCCAGCGCGAGATCGCCCTCGCACTCGACGTCGCCCAGGCCACCGTGTCCGCGGACCTCGCGGAGATCGACCAACTCGGCCGCAGCGCCGGGCACGTCATCAGTACCGAGGAGCTCCTCACCCTCACCGACGACCACGGGCGCCACGATGTCGCCGCGATCGGGGCACGACTCGACGTCGCCGTCGTCGGGCTGCGTGACCTGGAGTCGCTCGCTCGCCAGCCGGCGCGCGACGTCGAGGCGGCACTGAGCGTGATCCTCCAGCGGGTGGTCTACGCCGACGAGTGGCTCGACGCGGACCAGCGCCGTCGAGCGATCGAGGTCCTCGTGCCGACGCTCAGCGCATGCCTGGAGGCTCTCGCCGAGATCCTCCGCGAGTGCCGCACCGCCGCGCACGACGGCGATGCCTGGCCCGAGCTCGCCCGCCGCACCGAGGCGCTGCTCACGGTGGTGACCGCGCCGTGAACCCCGCCACCCGACGTCCGTGCACCCGTTGCCCGTTCGACCTGCGGCCGACCACCGCCGACGGGGTTCACAGCGATGGACGCATGCTACGGAGTAGGACGCGGCCTCCCGGGGTGGTGGCGTCGTGAGGGGCGGGGTGCAGCTCTGGCGGGGTGAGGGTGGTGCCGCGGCGCGGCGCTACCTGGAGTCCGACGCACATCGTCCGGAGGACTACTACCTCAAGGACGGTCCCGGCCTGGTGGACCGGTGGGTCCTGAACGGGGCCGGCAGCGTCACGTCGCGCTCGGTGCTCGACGGCGCGGCGTACGAGGCGTGGGTGGACTGGGTCGACCCGGACACGGGCCAGGTGCGCGGCACCCCACGGACCCGGCACCGCTACGACGCTGCGGGGGCGGTGGTCGGCGTCGAGCGCTCGCCCCGGTTCGCGGAGATGACGGTCAACTGCGACAAGACCCTCTCCCTCGCCGCAGCGCTCTATCCCGAGGTCTCGACGGCGTTGGACGCGGCGCAGGAGGACGCGGCGGGGGCGATGCTGTCCTGGCTCGCGACGCACTCCCGCACCCGGGTCGGTCCGAAGGGCGCCCAGGTGCACGTCGGGGTCGAGGTGGTCGAGGCCGCGTCCGTGGTGCACCACACCTCCCGCGCCGGTGACCCGCACCGGCACATCCACCTTCAGGTCAACACCCGGGTCTATGCGGCGGGTGGGTGGCGCGGCCTGGACACCGCGCTGATGTTCCGCCAGCAGGGCGCCCTGCGTGGCATCGGGGAAGCCGCCATCCACGCGCACGAGGGCTTGCGAGTCGCGCTCGCCGCCGGGGGGCTGACGTTCGACCCCGCGACCGGCGACGTCGTGGAGCTGCGGGCCGCTGTCCCGGCGATGTCCAAGCGCAGCAGGCAGATCGCCGCCAACCTCGAGCAGATCGAGGCGGACTGGCAGGCGCAGCACCCTGGCCAGGTGCCCGGGCCGCGGGTGGTGCGGGGCTGGCACCGGCTCGCGTGGGAGATGGGGAGGCCGGACAAGAAGCCCGGCGTCGCGCCGGATGAGGACCTGTGGCGGGCCGAGATCCACGCCACCGGCTACACCCACCCCACCACGCCCGTCCCACTCGCACCACGGCTCGGGGTCGGGGCGATCGACCGGGACCAGGTCGCCGCGCTCGCGATCGAGCAGGCCCAGGCGCGCCGGTCGACCTGGTCCACGGCGGACCTGACCGAGCACACCGCCCGCCTCCTCGCCCACGCCGGCGTGACCGCACCGCGGCGGGTGCTGATGGAGACCATCGAGGACATCAGCACCCGCGCCGCCACGTTGTGTGAGTCCGTGGCTCCGGCCGTGTGGGCGACCGGGGCGGTCCCGGACGGGTACCGGCACCTGACCAGCCGGCACGTGATCCGCACCGAGCAACGCCTCGGCGACCTGCTGCAGACCCTCACCGACACCACCACGCCCGGGATCGACGCCGACCACGTCGACTACCTCCTGAACCGGCTCGACATCGGCGGCTTCGGGCGGGAGCCGCTGGGGGAGGACCAGCTCGCCGCCGTCACCGCGATGAGCAGCGGCGCGGGCCTGGTCGTGGTCACGGGGGCGGCCGGGGCGGGGAAGACCCGGATGCTCACCGCCGCCGCTGCGGTGACCCGAGCCCTGGGGTGTCGTCAGGTCGTGGTCGCCCCGTCGATGAAGGCAGCCCTCGGCGCCGCGCAGCAGGCCGGTGCCGCGGCGTCCTCGGTGCACAAGCTCCTGCACGCCTACGGCTGGCGGTGGAACGAGGACGGTACCCGTTGGTGGCGCCTCCAGCCCGGTCGGGTCGACCCGGCCACCGGCCGTCCCGTCCCGTCCGTGCCAGCCGAGTTGCGGCTCGGCGGCCGGACCCAGCTCGTGATCGACGAGGCCGGGATGCTGGAACAGGAAGCCGCCCTCCGGCTCCTCGACCTCGCCCGAGACGCGGGTGCGCAGGTCGTGATGATCGGCGACACCGCCCAGCTCGGCGCCGTCGGCCGCGGCGGCGTCCTGGACCTCGCCACCCGACACACCCGTCACCGGGTCGACCTGGCCACCGTGCACCGCTTCACCGACCCCACCTACGCACCCCTCACCCTCGCCATCCGCGACCGCCGCAACCCCCACGCCCTGTTCCACCAGCTCCTGAACCGCGGCCAGATCCGACTCCACGAGACACAGGAGGAGGCCTACGCGGCCATCGCCGCCGACACCGCCCGCACCCTCGCCACCCGCACCGGGGAGACCGTCGCACTCACCGCGGCGAGCGTGGCCGAGGCCACCGCCCTGAACGCCGCCGTCCACACCGCCCGGGTCCACCTGGGCCAGGTCCACGACGGCGTCACCGTGACCGGGGCCGACGGACTCGAGATCGGCGTCGGGGACCACGTCATGGTCCGCCGCAACGACCCCCGCCTCGGCATCGCCAACCGCGAGACGTTCACCGTTACCCGCATCCACCCCGACGGCGCCCTCACCGTCACCGACACCACCCGGCGCCGGCACACCCTCCCCGCGGCGTATGTCGCCGAGCACACCCACCTCGGCTACGCCACCACCGGCCACGGCAACCAGGGCGTCACCACCGCCCACAGCCACACGCTCCTCACCCAGGGCACCGACGGCGCCGGGCTCTACGTCGGCCTCACCCGAGGACGCGAGACGAACACCGTCCACCTCGTCGCCGGCGACCTCGGAACGGCCCGGGATATCTGGACCGACGCCATGCAACGCGACACCACCGACCACGGCCTTCACCACGCCCGCCGCGACCTCAACCGCCAGCTCGACGGCTACCGACCCGCCGCTCCCGCGCCGAGCCCAGTCCCCGGCTGGCGCAACCCCAACCCGGCTGACCCGACCGGCCCACTCGGCCACACCCTGGGATCCGGACCGCTCGGCCCGGAGCTGGGACTCTAGTCGGAGCTGGGTGATGCGACTTCGTGCCTTGCGGCGGACCTATGCGCGTCACGTGTTCCCAGAATCGTTGCAGGTCGAGTGCATCGCCTGTGGACTGGGCTGGCACCGGCCAGAGCAGCGGGTGGGCAGTGTGAGGCTCGCTTCGAGCGCGCTCATCCAGTCACCTGCTGTCATCGACCGAGACGCGTCACACCTCCACAGCCCGAAACGCGAGTCGGATGGCGTCGAGGCAGACCTGGATAGCCCGTCGTATCCAGATAAGGGCTTCCAGATCGACTGATTGCGCCGCGACGAGCGAGTGGCAGAAGTCTGGAGACTTCACACCGCCTCGCGGACGGAGTTGGCGAGACCTCAGTCTCATCTCTATTATGGGCCCTCGGTCTCGGGCTCACGAGCGGGCATTTCACGAAAGAGCCCTTCGTTTGTCCAGTCAGGACCAATGGGGAGTCGAGAGGGTTCCAGCATCTCTATCCACCTCGTTTCGGGCTTTCCGTCGGGACCGACGCGCGCCATAGGAAGAGCGTAGGGAAGGCCAGCGAGTGAACCAATGTGGTCGAGAAATGCCTGCAGCCACCGACACTCTGCACCCAAAACTCGCAATGCTTCTGGCGTCAGTGGATCTGGAAGGAGGGCGCGCCTGTCTTCAGGGACTTGGTAGCAGTAGGTTGCATCTTCGAAATCCCTCGCTAACACTAATGCTGTGCGCGGATGGCCTAGGAAGTCTCTCACCCTCTTACAGCGCCAGAACGCGTTCGATGCATCCTCTAGTAGTTCGCCGGTATAGCCGGCATCGCGAGCCCAGGCCTTAACGTACGTCCAGCGTTCGTCATCACTCAGGCGAGCAAAGTGCCGCTTCGCAACTGCTTTCGATAGTTCGGGTGAAAATCTGCTTAGGTAGAACGCTAAGAGGGTCTCGATACCGTTCTGAACCCCGGCGAACGCTCCCATGAACTCAAGGGCCCAATGTTCGGCGGGCCTTCCTGCGACGAGGTAGACCTCGTCCTCCTGCAGTGGCCATCGGTAAAAGGACGGCGAGCGCCCAGCTGCAACATCCTCTCGATTCTTCCCCATGGGACGATCCTATCCGGGTTCGCATCGCTGCACCCGGTCGGTAGTGCTGTGGACCGGCAAGACCGTTCTGGGGGCAAGGCCAGGCGTGGCAGTGGACATCCGGCTCATCGGGCTTCCGGTGGCGAGTGTGGGTAAGGGTGTGATCAGGGCCGGGTAGCGCTCGGCCTTCAACGAGGGGCCGAGGAACTGCTACACCCCCGGGGCGTCACCCCGGGTCCTCCGGCGTCAGGCTCGGACGCCACGGGACGCGAGCTAGGCCCGCCATCTGTCACACCACTGACACACGTCAACCAGGAGTAGCATCGTTGCAGGCCAGGGCGTGATCGTGGAGTTTCCCGCCGCCTCCACCACGATCAAGCCGGATCCGCAAGGATCCGGTTTTTTCGTTGCAACGACGCCGATCCGAGTGATCGCCACGAGTGCGCTCAAGCGCTGAGGACATCTCGGCCCGGCTCCGCACCCCAGCCGGACGTCGGGGGCGGAGCGGCACCCAGGCGAACCTCTCACGGGCGTCGCTGCCAGGCCCTCAGCTCCACGGATTCGACACGTGCCCTCTGAGCTCCACCACGTGAAGAAGCGCCGTGCACTCCCCGGCCGCGCCGCACTTCGTGTCGACGCCCCAGCGTGAGCCGCTGACCGCGCGTCAGCCGAGTTTCTGGGTCGACTGCCCATGCTCGTGGCTGGTCCGCCGGCGTCGGTCATCGTGTTCATCCCGACGTGCAGCGCTCCTGCGGTTCCCGTCGAGAGGCTGCGGTAGGCCTGGCCCCCCAGCCGCCCTATCACGTCGATGACGCCGCGGACCTCCTGGGCGATCTGGGTCATCGGGATCAGGATCGCACCGGGGATTGTTGTCACGCCGGACTCGTTGGGGCGGCCGCACTGGTGCGCTGGGCAAGAGTCGCGGTCGCCCTGACCGACCAAGGCAAGGCGTCCCTGCCGTTCATCACGCTCCGCCTTGCTGGCGGTACGCCGGGAACTGGCGCACCCTGGCTGCATGAACTCCCTGCACCGGGCCCGCCGCTACCCGATCCTTGCGGCGTCGGGCGCGATCGCGCTCGCCGTGCTGGTCCTCGACCTCTCGGGCCAGGACCTGATCAGCCGCGCCATCGCCACGGCGTGGGTTCTTGTCGTCATCACACTTGCCGTGATGGACATGGCGCGTCAGATCGCCCGCGGACACCTCGGGCTGGACGTCCTGGCGGTCATCGCCATGGGAGCCACGCTCGCCGTCGGTGAGTACGTCGCGTCGCTGATCATCGTGCTGATGCTGTCGGGTGGTGAGGCGCTGGAGGACGCCGCCGAGCGGCGCGCCACCCGCGAGCTCACCGCTCTGCTGAACCGCTCGCCCCAGGCCGCGCACGTGCTTGTCGCTCCTGACGGCGTGGGCGACGAGGTCCGCGATGTCGCCGTCGACCGGGTCGAGGTAGGAGACGTGCTGCTCGTCCGCCCCGCGGAGGTGGTACCGGTCGACGCCACGGTCGTCTCCGATCGCGCAACCGTGGACGAGTCGTCCCTGACGGGCGAGTCCCTGCCGGTCACCCGCCGTCGCGGCGAGACACTTCTGTCCGGCAGCGTCAACGGCCCCGGCGCCGTGCGGGTGCGGGCCGTGCGCACGGCGGCCGACAGCCAGTACCAGCAGATCATCGCCCTCGTGACGGACGCGCAGGGCCGACAGGCACCCGTCGTCCGCCTCGCCGACCGTTTCGCGGTGCCCTTCACCGCGGTGTCCCTGCTGATCGCGGGCCTGGCCGGGTGGCTCTCCGGCGATTGGGTGAGGTTCGCCGAGGTCCTCGTGCTCGCGACCCCGTGCCCGCTGCTGATCGCAGCGCCCGTCGCCTTTCTCGGTGGCCAGTCCCGCGCCGCCCGCCACGGTGTGATCGTCAAGGGAGGGGCGGTGATCGAGAAGCTGGCCAAGGTCCGCGCCGTAGCTCTGGACAAGACCGGCACACTCACCCGCGGTCGGCCCGAGCTGGTGGCGGTTCAGCCGGCCGCCCCCCTCGACCGCGAGGAACTCCTGGTGCTCGCCGCCTCGGCCGAGCAGTACTCGTCGCACGTCCTGGCTGACGGGGTGCGCGAGGCCGCGCAGGCCAGCGGTCTGGCGCTCAGGGCGGCCACCGAGGCGGACGAGGTCGCCACGTGCGGCGTGCGCGCAGTGATCGACGGGCGCAACGTCGTCGTGGGCAAGCGCGCGTACGTGGAAAGAGAGGTGGGTGCCGCGGTGGCGGCTGCGAAACTGGTCGCCGGGCAGGTCGCCGCCTACGTCGCCGTGGACGGTGCGTTCGCCGGCGTGCTCGTGCTCGCCGACGAGGCTCGCCCGGAGAGTGCAGCGGTCGTGCGCTGGTTGCGTGCGAACGGCGTGGCAGAGGTCGCGATGCTGACCGGCGACGCCGACGCGACCGCACGCGCAATCGCGGGCCAGGTCGGTATCGACACGGTGCACGCCGATCTCCTCCCTGCGGACAAGGTGCGGCTTGCCGCCGCGCTCAAGCCCCGCCCGGTGCTCATGGTGGGCGACGGCGTGAACGACGCGCCCGCGCTGGCCGCCGCCGACGTGGGGGTGGCGATGGGTGCGCGGGGAGCGACCGCGGCGGGTGAGGCCGCGGACGCCGTGGTGCTCGCCGACGACCTGGGCAAGGTGGTCGACGCCGTGGTGATCGGCCGGCAGACGCTGCGGGTGGCGCTCGCGGCGATCTGGCTGGGGATCGTGCTGAGCGTCGGCCTCATGCTCGTCGCCGCGACCGGCGCCATCCCGGCCGTCGTCGGCGCCCTGACGCAGGAGGTCGTGGACCTGGCGGCCATCCTCTACGCGCTGCGCGCCCTGGGTGGGCGCCTGCCGGAGCTCAGGCGCGCCGAGCCCGCACGAGCAGTCGCCAGCAGACGCCCAGCGCCAGCAGCCCGGCTGCGGTGACTACCCCGGCGAGCGGGAGGCACACCACGAGCGTCAAGCAGCCGAGCGCGCCGAGCACTGGGACCACCCTCGGCACCCGGCGGTGGGGGCGGGTCTGGGTCAGGGCCGCGAGGTTGGCCACCAGGTAGTACAGGAGAACCCCCGCCGACGAGAACGCGACGGAGGAGCGTACGTCCAGCAGCAGCACGAGGACGCCAACCGCCAGCGCCGCCACGATCTCCGCCACAGCAGGCAGACCGCGGCGCGGCTCGACCCTCGCGAGCGGACCGGGCAGGTCGCCCTGCCGGGCCATCGCCAGACCGGTCCGGCCGATGCCCGCCATCAGCACGAGGAGCGAACCGAGGCAGGCGACCACAGCCCCGGTGGTCACGAGGAGGCGTCCGCCGGGCGCATCCCCCACGAGGTCGAGCACCGGGGCGGTGCTACGAGCCAGATCCTTGACCCCGAGCCCGCGCAGCAGGGCGGCGCCCACGGCGAGGTACACCAGCAGAACGCCACCCAGGGCGATCGAGACGGCGCGGGGGATCGTCCGGGCCGGGTCGCGCACTTCCTCCCCGAGCGTTGCGACCCGGGCGTAGCCCGCGAAAGCGAAGAACAGCAGCCCGGCGCCTTGCGCCACCCCGAGGGGAGACGCACCCACCCACTCGGCCGCAGCACCGCCGTCGCGCGCGACGCTGCGGACCAGACCGATCGCAATGGCTGCGGCCAGGACCATCACCACGAGCATGGCGCTCACGCGCGCCGCGCGGGCCGTGCGCGTGACTCCGGCGAGGTTGAGCGCGAGCACGACGGCGACGGCGACGAAGGCCACCGCGCGCTCCCGGCCCGGCCAGAGATAGCCGCCCGCCGTGAGCGCGATCGCCGCGCAACTCGCGATCTTGCCGACGACGAACATCCAGCCTGCGGCGAACCCGGGCCATTCACCCAGGCGCTCGCGCCCGTACACGTAGGCGCCACCCGCGACGGGATACTGGGCGGCGAGCTGCGCCGTGGAGAACGCGTTCGCGGTCGCGACCACCGCTGCGAGGAGCAACGACCCGAGCACGAGCGAGCCCGCCGCGGCGGACGCTGGTCCAAACACCACGAAGACCCCGGCGCCGAGCATGGCGGCTGCTCCGATCGAGACGGCGTCGCCGAGGCTCAGCACCCGGCGCAGCGGGACCGTCTGAGCGCTCACGTCGTGCATCCTCACCCCTTCCGCCCGGTCGTGGCTATCCCCTCGATGAAGTAGCGCTGCCCGAACGCGAACAGGATGAGCATCGGCAGCGTCACGATGAGCGAGGCCGCCATCACGTACTGGTAGTCGCCGTGGCCGCCCGCCGTCGGGCTGTACTTCGTCATGGCGTACGCGATCCCGAGCGGCGCGTTGAACGACTCCACCGAGCCCGCGTTGAGGTAGATGAGCGAGCCCTGCAGGTTGTTCCAGCTGGCCTGGAACTCGAACAGCAGCACGATCACGAACGAGGGGATCGCCAGCGGCATCGCAATGCGGGTGAACAACGACACGTAGCCCGCGCCGTCGATCCGCGCCGCCTCGAACAGCTCGCGCGGCAGGCCGAGGAAGAACTGCCGCTGCAGGAAGATGTAGAAGGCCGAGCCGAACAGGTTCGCGCCCCACAGCGGCACCCACGTCCCGAGGAAGCCGAGCTCCTTCCAGATGAGGTAGACCGGGATCATGGTGACCGCGCCGGGAAGCATCATGGTGGCCAGCACGAGGCCGAACAGCGCCCCGCGTCCCGGGAACCGGAAGTAGGCGAAGCCGAACGCCACCACCGAGCTCGAGACCGCCACCGCCACCGAGGCGAGCACCGCGATCGCGAAGCTGGTCCACAGCCAGTTGAGCAGCGGCAGCTCGTCCCACACCGTCCGCCAGTTCTCCCACACCACGGGGGAGGGCACGAGGGAGTTGTCGAAGACCTGACCGCGCGTCTTGAGGCTCGCGGTCACGAGCCAGACGAGCGGGTAGAGGAACAGCGCGCTGATCGCGATGAGCAGCACCCACGCGACGACACGACCCATGCGGTCGCGGACCCGTCCCGTACCGCGCGCGCGGGGCGCCGCACCACGATCGACCTGCCCGCGCGGGGCCGTCGTGACACCATCGACGGCTGCCATCAGTTCTCGCTCTCGTAGTAGACGTACCGGTTGCCGACCCGCACCTGCACGAGCGTGATGAGCATGATGATGACGAACATCACCCAGGCCATCGCGGCGGCGAAGCCGAGGTCGAACTGCCGGAACGCCTTCTGGAACAGGTAGATCGCGTAGAAGAGCGACGCCTCGGGGGAGGAGTTGGCGTTGTCGCGCCAGAACAGCAGGTAGGCGCTGTCGAACACCTGGAACGCGGCGATGGTGAGCACGATGACGTTGAAGAAGATCGCCCCCGAGATCATCGGCATCGTGATCTGGAAGAACATTCGGCCCGAACCCGCGCCGTCGAGGGAGGCGGCCTCGTACAGCTCGCGGGGCACGTTGCGCAGGGCCGCCAGGAAGATGATCATCGTGCCGCTCACCGCCCACAGCGACATCAGCACGATGGACGGCTTCACCCAGGCAGGGTCCACGAGCCACTGCGGTCCCTCGATGCCGATGGCGCGCAGTGCGCGGTTCACCGCACCGCTGTTGCCGTTCAGCAGCAGGAAGAACAGTGCGGCGGTCGCGACGGCGGGTGTCATCTTGGGCAGGTAGAAGATCGTCCGGAAGACCCCGGCACCGCGCCCGACCCGCGACAGCAGCAGCGCGAGACCGAGCGCGACGACGATCTCGAGCGGGACGGCGAGGATCGCGTAGAAGAGCGTGTTACCGAGCGACGTGGCGACCTTCGGGTCGGTGAGGAGCCCCTCGAAGTTCGCCGTGCCGATGAACGTGATGTCGTTGCGGGCCAGGTTGTAGCGCCCGAACGACAGCCATAGGCTGAAAGCCATCGCACCCGCGGTGAAGACGAGGAAGCCGACGAGCCACGGTGCGATGAACAGGTAGCCCGCGATCGCCTCGCGGCGCGCCTGGGGGGCGAGCCGACGTCGGCGCCGCGCGGTCGGGGCCGTGGTGCTGGCCACGCCGGCGTCAGCTCTGCGCGACGACGGAGTCGTAGGCCCGAAGGGCCGCCTCCTGCGCGTCGGCGAGGGCCTGCTCCGGCGTCTTGTCGCCGAGCATCGCGGCGGTGACCGCGTTGTTGAGCTCGGTGAGGATGTCCTGACCGGCGGGCGAGGCGCCGAACGCCTTGCCGTAGTCGAGCACGTCGTAGTACGTCGAGATGACCTGGTCGAAGCCCGCGTCCCCGCTCGGGACCACGAACTGCTCACGGATCGACGCGTCGGCCTCCGGCGAACCGGTCATCAGACCGGTGTTGATGCCGCCGTCCGCGGCTCGGGTGGCGGCGCGCGCCTCGCCTGCCGCCTGCCAGGCGTCCATGTTCGTCAGGTCCAGCATCCACGCGCAGGCGGCGGAGGGGTTCTGCGCGCCCACCGGGATCACGAAGGCGCTGCCGCCCGCCACAGAGAAGGGCTGGCCCTCGCTGTCACGGAACGGTACGGCCTCGAGCTGGACCTGGCCCACGTACGGCGACAGCACGTTGGGGTACCACTGGGCGTTGACCTGGGCGCCCACCTGGTCGGCCACGTACTGGTTGTTGTCGCCGAAGGAGTCGAAGGAGTCCGTGAAGCTCTTGAGCTTCGCGTACCCGCCCTGCGCGTCCACGACCTGCTTGAGCAGCTCCAGCCCCGGCACGTTGCTCGGGTCGTCCAGCGTCGGACGGCCGTCCTCGTCGATCAGCTGACCACCCGCGCCGAGGATCCACAGCGGCCCCTGGCCGGCGGGGTTGGGGTCGAGACCGAGCGTGGTCGGCACGCCACCGCTCTCCTTGTACATCGCGGTCACGGCCGCGATCAGCGTCTCCGGGTCGGACGTGTCGATCTGGTCCGCCGTCACGCCCGCGGCGTCCATGACCCGCTTGTTCAGCAGGATGGCCGGTGGCTGGTAGAACTGCGGCACCGCCCAGAGCTGGTCGTCCAGCCGCACGTCGTCGACGACCGAGGGGTACCACCACTCGTCGGGGTTCACGTCGTGCGCCTCGAAGCACGCGTCGAGCGGGACGATCAGCCCCTGCGCGGCGTACGTGGGCACGATGCGGCGGTCCATCTGCACGACGTCGGGGACGTCGCCGCTGGCGAGCCGCGTGGTGAGCTTCTGGGCGTCGAACGCGGTCGCGTCCAGGTCCACGTCGACGTCGCTCAGCGTCTCGGCCGCGTAGTCCAGTCGGGCCTGACCGACGTCGTCGGCGTTCTCGAAGCCCCACGCACGCAGCGTGCCCGTCGGCTCGCTGGTGAAGTCGACGTCCCCCTCGGCGCTGCCCTCGTCCCCACCGCTGCCGCCCCCGCACGCGGCGAGAACGGTGGTGAGTGACAAGGCGGCGACTGCGGCGGCGGAGCGGCGAAGGTTCTGGGCGCGCATGGGTTCTCCTCGGCGTCGGGCACACGGCGTGCCGACCTGTGCGCCACCCGTCTCGAGCGCTGTGGTTCGCAGTGTGCACCGAAACTTCTCGGTTGACCACTCGGTTGGCAACGCGACGGTCTGCTCCGCGGAAGGTCACGGCCAGGGGTGTGGTGCCGGCTCGCCTGCGACGTGCAAGACTCGGGACGGGTCGAGACCGCTGGCCCGCACCACGGGCGAGGACGCCCTGATCGAGGGAGAGCGGGATGCGAGCAGTCACCTGGCAGGGCCGCGAGAACGTGAGCGTGGAGACCGTGCCCGACCCGAGGATCGAGCGGCCGACCGACGCCGTCATCGAGGTGACGTCCACGGCGATCTGCGGCTCGGACCTGCACCTGTACCGGCTGCTCGGGATGTACCTGAAGGCCGGTGACATCCTCGGGCACGAGGCCATGGGCGTGGTCCGCGAGGTCGGCGCGGAGGTGAGCACCCTGCAGGTCGGTGACCGTGTCGTCGTGCCCTTCGGCATCGCCTGCGGGCGGTGCGTCATGTGCTCCGCCGGCCTGCAGAGCCAGTGCGAGACCACCCAGGTGACCGAGCAGGGCAAGGGTGCCGCGCTGTTCGGCTACACCTCGATGTACGGCAGCGTCCCGGGCGGGCAGGCGCAGTACCTGCGCGTCCCGCAAGCCGACTACGGCCCCGTCGTCGTGCCGAGCGACGACGAGCCCGACGAGCGCTACCTCTACCTCTCCGACGTGCTTCCGACGGCGTGGCAGGGCGTGGAGTACGCGGCCGTGCCCGACGGCGGAACGCTCGTCGTGCTCGGACTCGGCCCGATCGGGCAGATGGCCGCGCGGGTCGGGCTGTTCCGCGGCGCCGGACAGGTGATCGGCGTCGACCTCGTGCCCGAGCGCCGCGAGATGGCCGCGCGCCACGGCGTGACGGTGCTCGACGGCGCGAACCCGGCCGAGGTGCTCGAGCGCGTGCTGGACCTGACCCGGGGTCGCGGTCCGGACTCGGTGGTCGACGCCGTCGGGATGGAGGCGCACGGCTCGCCGTTCGCCTCCGCCGTGCAGAGCATGGCGGGCCTGCTCCCCGACGCGCTGGGCCGCGCCATGACCGAGAACGCCGGCAGCGACCGCACGGCCGTGCTCGACCTCGCCTTCAGCCTCGTGCGGCGCGGCGGGACGGTGTCGATCAGCGGGGTGTACGGCGGCGCCGCGACCCCGCTCAACCTCATGCAGATGTTCGACAAGCAGGTCAGCGTCCGGATGGGGCAGGCGAACGTGCGGCGCTGGACCGACGAGCTGCGCGAGATCGTCGCGCGGACGGACGACCCGCTGGGCGTGCTCGATCTGCGCACGCACCGCGTCGGGCTGAGCGAGGCACCGCAGTACTACCAGACCTTCCAGAAGAAGGAGGACGGCTGCATCAAGGTCGTCCTTGACCCGACGCGCTGAGAGCGCCGCCGTGCTCAGCGGGGCACCGGGCGTCAGTCGTGCGCGCCGCCGCCGTTCGGCAGCGCGCGCCGCGTCACCACGTGCTCGGCGACGTCGATGAGGCGCAGGTTGCGGTCCTGGGAGATGCGGGAGAGCACCGCGAAGGCGCTGTCCGACTGCAGCGAGAAGCGCTCCATGAGGATGCCCTGCGCCTGGCCGATGAGGTTGCGGCTGTCGACGGCGACGCGGAGATCCTCGTCGGCCTGCATCGCGCGAAGCGCGACCGAGACGTGGGTGGACAGGACGCGCGCGATGTCCGTGGCGTCGGCGTCGAACGCGCCGGCCTCGCGCGAGTACAGGTTCAGCGCACCGTGCACCTTGGAGCCGCTGAAGAGCCGGATGCTCAGCATGCCCGCGATGCCCTCGGCCGCGGCAGCGCGCGGACCCCACTGCGGCCAGCGCTCGTCGGTCCCGACGTCGCGCGAGCTGATGACGATCTCGTCCGAGATCGCGTCGAGGCAGGGCCCCTCGGCCAGGTCGTACTGCAGGGCGTCGCACCGCTCGACGGCCGGGTCCGACGGCGCGACGGACTCGACCTTCCCGCGGCGTCGACGCATCGTGACGCCGGCCATCTGGCAGCCCGGCACGAGGCTCTGGCACCAGTCGACGGCCACCTCGAGCACCTGCTCGCTCGTGAGCGCCTCGTCCATCTCTCGCACGGCTGACTCGAGCGACCCGATGACCTCGGCGATGTCGTCCATGCCCCCATTCTCCACGTTGAGCGGTGCGCGCCGGACCGCTCGCGTGCGACGGCGTCGCTCCGACCACCCCCTCGCTCACCTGCGGTGTCGTTCCGTTCCGCGGATGGGTCGGTGGTGGCGCACCCGAGGCGTGCGTGCCAGAGTGAGCGCCACTGAGACGTTCCGCCGGCCCGACGAGCGTGCCGGTCCGCTCCGGCGGTTCCAGGAGAGGCGGTCAGCATGAGCAGCACCGGTCGGTACGACCACGCGGAGCCGTTCGACGGCGAGCAGCACGACGGCGAGCAGGCGGCGACTGCGCCGCCCCCGCCGCCCACCCACGTCCTCGACGAGGGTCAGGTCGCGCAGGACTGGCTCGAGGGCGAGGCGCACGTCATGGCTGCCGAGTCGTCCAACCCCCGCAGCGCGGAGGAGCTCCACGCCGCGGCGCAGCGTGACGCCGAATCCGTGCGCAGCGAGCGCGACGCGGGCATCGCGCACGGCGCCGCGGACGTCCCCGAGAGCATGGTCGCCGAGGGCGCCTCCCTCGACGAGCCCGCGGAGTACGAGGCGCCCGACGGCGAGCCCCACCTCGAACGGGACGCGCCCGACGGCGAGCCTCACCTCGAGCACGACGCGCCCGACGTCGAGCGCGAGGAGCGCGACGAGCAGCCGGGAGCCGTCGACCCCGACGGTGCCCGGTGACCACGCCGCGCCGTCCCCTCGCGCGCACCGCCACGCGCACCGCTCGCCGCACCACCGCCCGCACCACCGCGACCCTCGCCTGCGTCCTGCTCGCGACGAGCGCCGCACTCTCGTCCTGCACGGCCTCCCGGCAGTAGCCGGGCCAGGCCGTGGCCGCCGTGGCGGACGCCGTCGAGTTCGCCGACTCGGCGGTCGCGACGACGAACCTCACGGTGGTGCTGCTCGACGGCGGTGACCTGGTCGCCCCCGTCGCGGACACAGCGATCTCCGACCAGATCGGGGAGCTGTCCGACGCCTCGTCCGCCCTGACCACGCTCGTCCCGCCCGACGACACCTCCTCCGCACTACGGGTCCAGGGACTCGCGGCGCTCGCGATGGCGGTCGACGCGGTCGTGTCCGCCCGCGCCTGGGTCGCCCACACGGCAGGCGGCGACCTCGGTCCGGACGGCGGCGTGCCCACCGACCCGCGCGACGTCGTCGACGCGCTGGACGAGGCCGCGGACCAGCTGGAGGCCGTGCTCACGGAGGCCGGCCGGTGAAGAAGCTGCTCGGCGTCGCGCTCGGCATCCTCACCGCGATCGGCGGGTTCGTCGACATCGGCGACCTCGTGACCAATGCCGTCGTCGGTGCGCGGTTCGGGTTCTCGCTCGTCTGGGTGGTCGCCGTCGGGGTGATCGGCATCTGCCTGTTCGCCGAGATATCCGGCCGCGTCGCCGCCGTGAGCGGCCGGGCCACCTTCGAGATCATCCGCGAGCGCCTCGGCCCGCGCGCGGGCGGGGCGAACCTCGTCGCCTCGTTCGCGATCAACCTGCTCACACTGACGGCCGAGATCGGCGGCATCGCGCTCGCGCTGCACCTGGCGAGCAGCGTCGAGCCCCGCCTGTGGATGCCGGTCGCGGCGCTCGCCGTCTGGCTCGTGCTGTGGCGGGTGAAGTTCGCGATCATGGAGAACGTCGTCGGGCTGATGGGGCTGCTGCTCATCGGCTTCGCCGTCGCGCTCTTCCTGCTCGGCCCGGACTGGAGCCAGGTCGCGCGCGAGATCACGCAGCCGGCGGTCCCCGAGGGCGAGCACCCCGCCGCCTACTGGTACTACGCCGTCGCGCTGTTCGGAGCCGCGATGACGCCGTACGAGGTGTTCTTCTTCACCTCCGGCGCGGTGGAGGAGAAGTGGACCGCGAAGAGCCTCGGCCAGAACCGGCTCAACGTGTTCACGGGCTTCCCGCTCGGCGGGCTGCTGTCGGTCGCGATCGCGGGCTGCGCCGCCGTGGTCCTCCTGCCGCACGGCATCGAGGTGTCCACGCTCTCCCAGATCGTGCTGCCCGTGGCGCAGGCGGGCGGGACGCTGCTGCTCGCCGTCGTGATCGTCGGCATCGTCGCGGCGACGTTCGGGGCGGCGCTCGAGACGGCGCTGTCGAGCGGCTACACCCTCGCGCAGTACCTCGGCTGGTCCTGGGGCAAGTTCCGCCGCCCGGCCCAGGCCGCACGGTTCCACGTCACGATGATGATCGCGCTGCTGCTCGCCGTCGCCATCCTCATGACGAGCGTCGACCCGGTCGCCGTCACCGAGTTCTCGGTGGTGTTCTCCGCCGTCGCGCTCCCGCTGACGTACATCCCGATCCTCGTCGTCGCCAACGACCCCGACTACATGGGCGAACGCGTCAACGGACGGCTGGCGAACACCCTCGGCAGCGTGTATCTCGGCATCGTGCTGGTCGCGGCGCTCGCGGCGATACCGCTCATGATCGCGACGGGGGCCGGCTCGTGACGCGCCGCATCATCGACGCGCGGCTGCACCTGCTCAGCCGCCAGGTGCTCGACGTCGACGGCGAGCCCGTCACCACCGTCGAGGACCTCGAGCTGGGCGGGGCGGACGGCGGCGACGTCGTGGCCGGCGAGCCCGCGCACGTCGCCGCGATCCTGTCCGGCCCCGTGCTCGTGACCCGGATCCTCGGCGGTCGCCCACCGGAGTCGCGGTGGGAGCGCATCGCGTGGTCCGCCGTCTCCCACCTCGGCACCGTGGTCGAGCTCGACGTCGAGGCGAGCACGCTCGACGTCGACTGGCCCGAGCGGTGGCTGCGCGAGCACGTCGTCCGCCGGATCCCCGGCGGCCAGCACGACCCGGAGGGGGAGTCGTGATCCTCGGTGACCTCCTGGACGCGCACGTCGTCACGCACGACGGCGAGGAGCTGGGTCGCGTCGTCGACCTGCGGCTCTCGCTCGAGGTGCTCGAGGAGGGCGACGGGTCCGGTGGTGGCCCGGACGAAGCGGAGCCGGGTGGTCCCGACGAGCGCGAGCACGGCAGCGGCAACGCCGACGACCAAGGCGACGACGGCGACACCCCCCTGGTCGCGCAGACCCACCGCAGCCACGCGGTCGGCAGCGCGGACGTCGTCGGGCTGCTCGTCAGCCCCCACACGGGCGGGTCGTTCCTCGGCTTCGAGCGACGCGGGGTGCGCTCGCCGTGGGTCGTGGCCGCACTCGTCCGGTGGCGGCACCGCGGCACGTTCCTCGTGGCGTGGCACGACGTCGAGCGCATCTCCCCGGGACTGGTCCACCTCGTCCCGGGCTTCGAGAAGCTCGACCCGACCCTCGACGAGGGCGAGGACGCCTGATCCGGTCGGCTCGCCGTCGTCCGTCCCGCCCGACCGCGAACTGCGGCCTCACGCGATGAGCGACTGCCCGCCGTCGATCCAGATCTCCGACCCCGTGACGTGGCTCGCGGCGTCCGAGGCGAGGTAGGCGACGAGGTCGGCGACCTGGCCCGCGCTGCCGGGCGTGCTGCCGGTGAGCGGGATCTGGCCGTCCGGGTAGCTCGCCGCGACGCGGAGGTGCTCGGTGTGCCGCTGCTCGGTGTTGTCGCCGATCTCCGTCTCGATCGCGCCGGGGCAGATCACGTTGACCCGGACCCGGTGCGGACCGAGCTCGACGGCGATCATCTTGGCGAACGCCACCTGGCCCGCCTTGCTCGCCGAGTACGCGGACGCGCCGGTGTTGCTGAACGTCCGCGTGCCGTTGATCGAGGACACGATGACCACCGAGCCGCCCTGCGCCTTGAGCAGCGGTACCGCGTACTTCACGGTGAGGAACGTCCCGGTGAGGTTGACCGCGAGCGTGCGCGCCCACTCCTCGGGCTCGAGCTCCTCCAGCGGCGCCCACACGCCGTTGATCCCCGCCGACGCGACCACGACGTCGAGCCGGCCCAGCTCGGACTGCACGCGGGCGACGGCGTCGCGCACCGACGCGGCGTCCTCCACGTCGCACTGCAGCGCCAGGGCGGCGCCGCCGGCCTCGAGGACCTCGTGCGCCGCGTCGTCGGCGCTCGCCTGGCTGTGTCCCACGACCACGACGTGGTAGCCGTCCGCGGCCAGCCGCAGCGCCGCCGCGCGTCCGATGCCGGAGCCCGCTCCCGTCACGAGGGCGACCTTGGTGTCCACGGCGTCTCCTTCCGGCCGCCGAGGCGGCGCGTCTTGCGAGCGGGAGCGACGTGGCGCCTCGGCGCCGGTCTTCTCCCGCATCATCGCGCGTTCCCGGCCGCCGGGGGAGGGACGCCGCGCTGCCGCTCGGAGGTCGCGGCACGAACGCTCGCCAGACCGTCCTCCGCCGGCGCCACACCTTCGGCGCCATACTGTCGCCGTGGCGATCCTGGGCTGGTTGCGGCGACGGCGGCACGGGGACGGCACCGTCTCCGACGCCGCGCTCTCCGAGCGGGACCGCGAGAGCCTGATCCGCGAGTACGTCGCGACGGCGAACGACGGCGCCGTGTCCAACGTGGGGATCATCTCGGGACTCGCCGTGGCCGACCTGAGCGACCGCGCGGTCCTCTTCTCCGCCGTGATCGCCATGGTCGTCGGCACGAGCACGACGGCGGGTACCGCCTACATGCGCGCCGCGATCGACCGCGACGCCCTCCTGCGTGACATCGACGACCAGCGCCTCCGGCTCGAGCGCGAGCCGGGGAAGGAGCTGGCCGACCTCACGGCGATCTGCGTCGAGAAGGGCCTCTCGCCGGCGCTCGCGGAGGAGGTCGCCGCGGAGCTCACGGGCCGCGCACCTGGACGACGAGCTCGACGTGGACGACACCGAGTACTGGCCGCCGTGGCGGTTCGCGGCGTTCGCGGGCCTCGCGTTCGCGATCGGGGCGCTCGTGCCCATCCTTCTGGTCACGTTCATCCACACCTCGGCGGGCACTGTGGTGTCCCTCCTGGCCGTCGTCGTGTCGCTCACGCTCATGTCCCTCGTCGGTGCGAGGTTCGGCGGCACGCGCCCGTGGCTCACCGCGGCGCGTGCGGTGACGATCGGGCTCGTGACGCTGGGTCTGGCCTCGCTTGCCGGGCTCTTCCTGGACTGAGGGCTCACTGGGTCGACGTGGGCCGACGCGGGTCGACGTCGCATCGACCTCAGTCGACCCGGAGCAGCCAGCGCACCGCACGGCGTGCGAGCAGCAACGCGACGATGAGGCCCGTGACGCTCCAGAACCCGCCGAGGGAGACTTGCTCGGGGAACAGGAACCCGATCAGCTCGAGCACCACGATCTTCGAGCCCGGCAGCAGCACCCCGAGCGTCAGCGCGCGCACCACCCGCTGGGCACCGGTCGTCGCCGAGCGCAGGCGAGCGATCGCCGCCTTCTTCGCGCGCAGCACCACCTCGAGCACGAGCTTGAGCACCACGGCGACGGCGAGCGACACCGCGAAGCTCTCGGCGATCACCTGGGGCACGAGCTGGGCGGCGAGGTTGAGCACGATCACGTAGACGAACACGTCGACGACGTGGGCCGGGTCGAGCCGGTGGGCGCGTCGGACGTCCGGCGCGACGGTGCTGGTCACGCACGTGAGCGTACGCGCGGCTGCCGGCCGTCTTCCGCGGAGCGACCCGCGCGACGGCGACCTGTGGTGCGAACGGGACGCTCGCCGTCGTGCATCCCGGTCATCGTCGATCGCGACGCACGAGATCCTCGGCGCGCCGGGGGCGGCGAGGAGCACGTCGAGTCACGGGGGTTCGCCACCAGGGTATCGGCCAGGCCAGCCGCGCCACAGGGAAGCCCGTGCGCCACCCTCGCCCACGACCGGAAGTCCCTTCATGCCGAGCTGCTCGACGGGCAGGTCGCCGGATCCCGCGGTTCTCGGATCGTGTTGTCGCTCATGTGCTCCTCCTCGATCGGCCACGCGCTCGCTGACGACGCCGAGGCGGCGTCACTCTCCCTTTCGCTGCGGAGACCAGCGAACTCGCGTCGCCCTGGGACACGATTGCGCACGCGAGTTCTGAGCTACGTTGGGCCGGTGTCCGGGAGCGCCGACCCGCAGTCGAGCGACGCGCCGTCGGGCGTCGCGTCTCGTGCCCCGCACCTGAGCCCGGCGCTCGTGCTCCTCGTCGCCGCGGGCGGCGCCGTCGGCACCGCGATCCGCGCGATCGCCGAGAACGCCGCCCCCGCGCAGCCGGGTGCGTGGCCGTGGACCACGTTCGTCATCAATGTGACCGGGTCGTTCGTGCTCGCGGCGCTCGTCACCGGGCTGGGTCGGCGCGGACCGGACGAGGGTCGACGGCGAGCGGTGCGCCTCGCCGTCGGGACCGGTGTGCTGGGCGGCTACACGACGTACTCCTCGTTCGCCGTCGAGGCCGACCGCCTCCTGGGCGGCGGCCACCTCGGGACCGGCCTGGCGTACGCGCTGGTCAGCGTGGCGCTCGGCGTCGGCGCCGCGGTGCTCGGCGTCCGCACGGCACGCGCGCTGGTGCCGGTGCGGCTCGACCCGGCGCACGCGCTCGACGCGCTCGCGGCCCGCGTCGACCCGACGCTGCCGCGCGACTCCGACGCCGCCGACGACCCAGCCGATGCAGCCGACGCAGGGGAGCGGTCGTGAGCCCGGCCACCCTCCTCCCGGTGGCGCTCGCAGGCGGCGCGGGCGCGGCGTCCCGGTTCGTCGTGGACGGGCTGGTGAACCGGCACGTGCGCGCGAGTGTCCCGCTCGGGACGGTCGTCGTGAACGTGCTCGGCTCGTTCCTGCTCGGGCTGCTCGTCGGGCTGTCCGAGGACCACGTCGCCTCGGCCGAAGTCCTCGCCGTGCTCGGCACGGGGTTCCTCGGCGGGTTCACCACGTTCTCGACGGCGAGCCTCGAGGCCGTCCGCCTCGCCGCCGAGGAGCGGGAGGGTGCGGCGGTGCGCGCGGTCGTGCACGCCGTCGGGATGCTTGCGCTCGGTCTGGGCGCCGCGGCCCTCGGTCTCTGGCTCGGCTGAGCGGGCGGTGAGGCCGGCCACCACGGCTGGCCCGGCCGACGGCGTGCGTGAGAGGGTGGCCGCAGGCGCTCGGCAGCGCCCGCGGACGAGGGAGCTGTACCCGCACGGACACGACGGCCAGAGAGGGTGACCTGTGTCCGCCACCACCACCGCCTGGCTCGTGCTCGCCGCCGCCGGCGTCCTCGAGGGCGTCTGGGCAGCGGCGCTCGCCGCGTCCGACAACCTGCGCCGCCTGCGCCCCACCGTGCTCTTCGCCGTCGCGCTCGCCGGCTCGATGGCCGGCCTCGCCTTCGCCATGACCGTGATCCCGACCGGCACCGCGTACGCGGTGTGGGTCGGGATCGGGGCGTCGCTCGCCGTCGGGTGGGCGATGGTGACCGGCGCCGAACCGGCCACCCGCACCCGCGTCCTCCTGCTCGCGGGCCTGGTCGCCTGCGTCGTCGGTCTCAAGGTCGTGTCCTGATGCCGTGGCTCGTGCTGCTGGCCAGCGCCGTGCTCGAGGCCGTGTGGGCCACCGCGCTGGGCGCCTCGGACGGCCTGAGCCGTCCCGGTCCGACGGCTCTCTTCGCGATCGCGCTCGCGGGCTCGATGGCGGGCCTGGGCTGGGCCATGCGCCGGATCGGCCTGGGCACCGCGTACGCCGTGTGGGTCGGCGTCGGCGCGGCGCTCACCGTCGGCTGGGCGATGCTCACCGGCGCCGAGCCCGCGACGCCGCTGCGGTTGGCGTTCCTGGCGGGCATCGTCGGGTGCGTCGTGGGGCTCAAGCTCGCAGGTCACGCACAGGTTCAGGGCCCGACGGCGGAGCCCGCCGGCTCCTCGGCAGCGGCCTCGAGCGGTGCTCGCCGGAGCGGGCGCGGGCGTCCCGCGTGACGTCCGCCGTGGGTGTGGCAGGGCCGCCGCACGGCTCTCGCAGGGCCCTCGCAAGGCCCTCGACGGGGACACGCAGGGGTGGAAATGGCGGGTTGGTGCGGTTTTCCGGCAGGTAGGGCGTAGTGTCTCCACACGAAGGGCGCACACCGTGCGCCGACGCACGTGAAGAAGGGGAACCCTGTGACCGTCAACCGCACCGACCTCGTCGCCGCCATCGCCGAGAAGGCCGGCCTGACCAAGAAGCAGGCCGACGACGCCCTCGCCGCCTTCCAGGAGGTCCTCGTGGACAGCCTCGGCAAGGGCGAGGCCGTCAAGGTGACCGGACTGCTCTCGGCCGAGCGCGTCGAGCGCGCTGCCCGCACGGGCCGCAACCCGCGCACCGGCGAGGAGATCACCATCCCCGCCGGCTACGGCGTCAAGCTGTCCGCGGGCTCGACGCTGAAGTCCGCCGTCGGCAAGTGATCGACTGAGCTCCATCGACGGGCGAGTCACCTTCGGGTGGCCCGCCCGTCGGCGTTCCACCGGCCCTTCGCGGCGGCATTTCCCGGACACGCGTGCGATCGGCCCGTAGCGTGGACCGATGACCACCGTCGGACTCATCGTCCCGCCCGACCAGCCACCCCACCGCATCCGTGCCGCCGCGCGCGCCGCCGAGGACGCGAGCCTGGACTCCCTGTGGCTGTGGGAGGACTGCTTCGCCACCAGCGGCATGGGTCCCGCGGCCGTCGCGCTCGCGGACACCCAGCGCCTGCGGGTGGGGGTCGGGCTCTTCCCCGTCCCGCTGCGCAACGTGGCGCTCACGGCGATGGAGCTCGCCTCGCTGGCGGAGATCTTCCCGGGCCGGTTCCTGCCCGGCATCGGCCACGGCGTCCAGGAGTGGATGGCGCAGGTCGGCGGCCGCGCCGCCTCCCCGCTCACGCTGCTGCGCGAGTACGCGACGGCGCTGCGTGCCCTTCTCGACGGCGAGCGGGTCACGACCGACGGCCGCTACGTGCGCCTCGACGAGGTCGAGCTGCGCCGCCCCACCCCGGACCTGCCCGTGCTCGTCGGCGCCGAGGGCCCGCGCACGCTCGCCCTCGCCGGCGAGGTGGGCGACGGCGTCATCCTCGCCGGCGACCTCGACTCGCTCCTGCCGGCCGTGCGGACCGCTCGCGCGGCGCACGAGAGCGCCGCTCGCCCGGGGCCTTTCGACGTCGTCGGCTTCCTCTCGGTGTCGGTGAGCGCGCGCCCCGGCCAGGTCGCGGAGCTGCTCGCCCGGTACGCCGCGGCCGGGGTCGACCACGTGCCGGTGTGCGGGCTGTCGGAGGAGGGCGTCCCCGAGGGCGGGGAGCGGCTGCTGGACCTCGTGCCGGTGCTCGCCGAGGCGTCGACGCTGCTCACCGGCCGGTCGTGAGCACGGGCGAGCAGCTCAGCGACCCACGCGCGGCGTCTCATCCCGGCGGGGGAGCCGTCGGCCCGGCCTCTCGCCCGGACGTCGGAGCCGCGGATGGGCAACCTCGGTCGCGCGCCGGAGCCACCGCGTCACCGGCGGGTGCCAGAGTGGACGCCATGACGTCACCCGTGCCGCCGCGTCCACCCGCCGACCCCGGGTCGGTCCCCGCGCTGCACACGTGGGGCCTCTTCAAGCGCTTCGGTCCGAAGACGGCCGTGGAGCAGTTCGAGCTCGTCATCCCGACCGGCTCCTACTTCGGGCTCGTCGGTCCGAACGGGGCGGGCAAGACGACCACGCTGAGCATGGCCACGGGTCTGCTGCAGCCCGACGCGGGGACGGCGTTCGTGCACGGCGTGGACGTGTGGCGCGACCCCGCGACCGCCAAGCGGCAACTCGGCATCCTGCCCGACGGCCTGCGGCTGTTCGACCGCCTGACGGGCGCCGAGCTCGTGACGTACGCGGGCCTGCTGCGCGGCATGGACCCGGACGTGGTGCGCCGCCGCACCGACGACCTGCTCGACGTGCTCGGCCTCACCGGCGACGCGAACAAGCTCGTCGCCGACTACTCCGCCGGCATGACGAAGAAGATCGGCCTGGCAACGGCGCTCGTGCACGCCCCGAGCGTCCTCGTCCTCGACGAGCCGTTCGAGTCGGTCGACCCCGTCTCCGCGAGCCACATCCGCGCGATCCTCGCCGACTACGTCGCCAACGGCGGCACCGTGGTGCTGTCCAGCCACGTGATGGAGCTCGTCGAGCGCCTGTGCAGCCACGTGGCCGTCATGACCGAGGGCCGGCTCGTCGCCTCGGGCACGGTCGCCGAGGTCGGCGGCGGTGACCTGCAGCGGCGGTTCGCCGAGCTGGTCGGCGCCGAGGAGGTCACGGAGGGGCTGTCGTGGTTGCGACCCTCGCGCGGCTGAGGTTCACCCTCCTGCGCAACACCCTGCTGCGGGAGAAGTGGCGGATCGTGCTGCTCGCCGTCGGCGGCCTGTACGCCCTCGGGCTGCTGGCGTTCGCCGTCGCGGGCATGGTCGCGCTCGGCGTCGCCGCCGATCCGCAGGTGCGCGACACCGTGCTCGTACTCCTCGGCTCGGCCCTCGTCCTGGGCTGGGCGATCGTGCCGATGGTCGCGTTCGGCCTGGACAACACCCTCGACCCGCAGCGGTTCGCGCTCTACCTCACGCCCACGCCGCGGTTCGCGTTCGGGCTGTTCGTCGCCGGCGCCGTCTCGATCCCCGGCGCGGTCACCGTGCTCGTCAGCGTCACCACCGCGTTGGCCTGGGTCGGCTCGGGCACGACGGCGCAGCGCGTCTCGGCCGCGCTCGTCGCCCTGGTCACGGGTCTCCTCGGCGCGGCGACCTGCCTCCTGCTGGCGCGGGTCACCACGACCGCCGCCTCGGGACTGATGCGCGGCCGGCGCGGTCGCGACCTCGCGGGCGTGGTCGCCACGGGCGCCGTGCTCGTGGTCAGCCTCGTCCCGGTGCTGCTCCAGTCGGTGGGCCTGCGGCTGAGCTCCTTCGACGCCCTGGCAGGCGTGCTCGCGTGGACCCCGCTGGGCGCGCCGTGGGCGGTGCCGAGCGACGTGGCGGCCGGGCGGTGGGGCGTGGCCCTGGCGCGGCTCGCCGTCGTGCTCGCGACGCTCGGCGTGGCCGGGGTGCTCTACCTGCGCCTCGTCCGACGCTCCATGGTGAGCGTCGGGTCGGGCCAGGGGCCGTCGGCGGAGCGGACCGGGCGGCTGCCGCTGGCGCACGCGCTGCTGCGCGAACCAGCGGCGGCGGGCGAGGGAGCCCGGCCGGCCGTCATCACACCGGTCCGCGTGCGCACGACCCCCGCCGCGGCTGCCGTCGCGGGACGGGCGCTGCGCTACTGGCGCGGCGACCCGCGCTACCTCGCCTCGACCGGCGCGATCGCGCTCATGCCTGTCCTCGTCCTCCTGCTGGCCTGGCTCGTGACGAGCCAGAGCACCGACGTCGCGTTCCGCGAGGTGCTCGCCTGGGCCGTGCTCGCGCTCGGTCCCGTGACGGCGTGGATCGGTGCCTGGTCGATCCACGACGACATCGCCTACGACTCCACCGCGTTCTGGCTGCACGTCGCCGCCGGGGTGCGCGGCGCGGACGACCGCCTGGGCCGCGTGCTGGGCCTCGCGGTGTGGCTCGTGCCCACCGTGGTGCTGCTCGCCGTCGTGCCCCCGGTGCTGCTGGGACGCGGCGCGTGGGTGCCGGCGGTGCTCGGGATCTCGCTCGTGCTGCTGGGCGGCGGGTTCGCCATCGCCTGCGTGTTCAGCGCGGCACTGCCCTACCCCGCGCCGCCGCCCGGTGCGAACCCGATGTCGAGCCAGAGCGGGGGGTCGGTGCTCGCGTTCGCGGTGCAGCTGCTGTCGTTCGCGGTGCTCGGCCTGCTCGTGCTCCCGACGGCGCTCACGCTCATCCCCGTGTTCGCGGGGTCGACGGCGTGGGGCTGGCTCACGCTCGCCGTCGGCACGGTCACCGCGGTGGTGTGGCTCGCCGTCGGCGTGCGCTGGGGCGGCCGGATCCTGGACCGCAACGCCGTGACCGTGCTCACCCGGATCCGCTCCTGGCCGCGGCACTGAGCCTGCCGAGCCGGCGGACCCGGCACGTAGACTCGAGCGCATGACCGAGCCGCTTCCTCAGCCCCAGGTTGCCCCGGGCGGACCGGACGGCCCCGGCGGGTCGACCAGCACGATCGAGCGGACCGAGATCCGGCACCAGGTCCAGCCCGGCGACAACGAGCGGTACGCGCACTACGTCCCGAAGGACAAGATCCTCGCGTCCGCGATGTCCGGCGAGCCCGTCATCGCGCTGTGCGGCAAGATCTGGCTGCCCCAGCGCGACCCCAGCCGGTTCCCGGTGTGCCCGGTCTGCAAGGAGATCTACGCGAGCCTGCACGGCGGCTCGGGTGACTCTTCCGGCGGCGGTGCCGGCGGCTCCGGTTCCGGTGGTTCTGGCGGCTCCGCCGGATCGGACGCGTGAGCGCGGCCCGCCGCAGCAACGACCTGACTGCCCACGACGAGGCCCAGCCGGACCTCTTCGAGAGCCTTCGTTCGACTGCGCCCGCCACGTCCCCTGCGGCTTCCCCCGCTGCTTCTCCCGCACCCTCGGTGCACCTGCCGACCCAGCCCTCCCCGGCCGCCGCCGCCGAGCTGTCCCCGGCGTTCCCCGGCCGCGCCGCGTGGGGCACCGCGGGCAACCTGCGCGCCTGGCAGGCCGCGGCGCTCGCGCGCTACGCCGAGCTGCAGCCCCGGGACTTCCTCGCCGTCGCGACCCCGGGCGCGGGCAAGACCACGTTCGCGCTGCGGGTGGCGACCGAGCTGCTCAAGCGGCGCGTCGTGCGCCGGGTCACCGTGGTCGCGCCGACCGAGCACCTCAAGACGCAGTGGGCCGATGCCGCCGCGCGGGTCGGCATCGCGATCGACCCCAGCTTCCGCAACGCCCAGGCGGCGCACGGCGCGCACTACGACGGCGTCGCCCTCACCTACGCGCAGGTCGCCGCGAACCCCGAGCTGCACCTGCGGCGCACCCGCGAGGCCGACACCCTGGTCATCCTCGACGAGGTGCACCACGCCGGGGACGCCCTCTCCTGGGGCGACGCGGTGCGCGAGGCGTTCGAGCCCGCGGCGCGCCGGCTCAGCCTCACCGGCACGCCGTTCCGCTCCGACACCGCGCCCATCCCGTTCATCACGTACGAGCCCGACGCCGACGGCGTGCGCCGCTCCCGCGCCGACTACACCTACGGCTACGGGGACGCCCTGCGGGACGGTGTGGTGCGCCCCGTCCTGTTCCTCGCCTACTCGGGCGAGATGACCTGGCGCACGAGCGCGGGCGACGAGGTCAGCGCGCACCTCGGCGAGCCGCTGACGAAGGACATGATCGCCCAGGCGTGGCGCACGGCCCTGGCGCCCGAGGGCGACTGGATCCCCGCGGTGCTGCGCGCGGCCGACACCCGGCTGTCCGAGGTCCGTCGCACGGTGCCGGACGCGGGCGGCCTCGTCATCGCGACCGATCAGGCCACCGCGCGGGCGTACGCCGACCAGCTGCGCGCGATCACGCGCGAGGAGCCCGCCGTCGTGCTGTCCGACGACGACGGTGCGGGCGCACGCATCGAGTCCTTCGCCGCCGGGCGGCAGCGGTGGATGGTCGCCGTGCGCATGGTGTCGGAGGGCGTGGACGTACCGCGGCTCGCCGTCGGCGTCTACGCGACGGCGACGTCGACCCCGCTGTTCTTCGCGCAGGCCGTGGGCCGGTTCGTGCGCGCTCGCCGGCGCGGCGAGACCGCGTCGGTGTTCCTGCCGTCCGTCCCGGTGCTGCTCGCCCTCGCGGGCGAGCTCGAGGTCGAGCGCGACCACGCGCTGGACCGCCGCAGCTCGGCGGAGCCGGACGGCCTGGACGACGCCGCGCTCGAGCAGGCCAACCGCTCCGAGCGCGCCTCGGACGACCTCGACCGGCCCGGCTTCCAGGCGCTCGCGGCGCAGGCGTCCTTCGACCACGTGCTCTTCGACGGCGGCCAGTTCGGCGTGGGTGGGGAGATCGGCTCCGAGGTCGAGTCGGACTTCCTCGCGATCCCCGGCTTCATGGACACCGACGACGTCACCGCGCACCTGCGCGCCAAGCAGGCCTCGCACCTGCGCGCGGGGCACGGGCACGCGCCGGGGCACGGTGGCGCAGCGGGGCACGACGGCGAGCGCGAGGTGGTCGACCACCGCGAGATCGCGCGGCTGCGCAAGGAGCTCAACCAGCTCGTGTCGGCCTGGTCGCGCCGCTCGGGCACGCCCCACGGCGTGGTGCACACCCGCCTGCGTCAGCACTCCGGCGGCGGCGAGGTGCCCGTGGCGAGCGCCTCGGAGCTGCGCTCGCGGATCGCGCGGGTGCGCGACTGGTTCGTCGGGAAGCCCTGACGCCCGGACCCGCGCCGACCCGTTCGCGAGGTGATCTTCGTCCTTTCGCGAGGTGAAGTTCGTCCTCTGTCGACGCGAACCCTCTCGCGGGCGGCTCAGACCGTGATGATCTCGGTCGGGATCGCGGGGTCGCCCGCGGACAGCCGCCGCGCCGCGCGGGGCAGCTCGGCGAGGGACTCACGGTGGCGCTGCGCGGCCCGGCGCACACCGTCGGCGCCGGTCCAGCCCGGCTGGAGCTCGCCGTCGGCCACGAACGTGACGTGCAGGGGCCGCAGCTCGTCGACCTCGGCGACCTGGCCGAGCGCCGGGACGTCGGCGTCGGGGGAGAGCAGCACGACCTCCTCGGTCGCGAGCCCGTTCTCAATCCGGCGGCCCGCGGTCTTGCGCCCGCCGACGCTGGCCTTCCCGCCCGCGGACGCCTTCGCCACGGCGTGCATCGCGCCGTCGCTGCCCTCGCGCAGCACGAGCTTGTAGACCATGCCGCAGGTCGGCGCGCCCGAGCCGGTCACCACCGAGGTGCCCACGCCGTAGGAGTCCACCGGCGCGACGGCGAGCGCCGCGATCGCGTACTCGTCCAGGTCCGAGGACACCACGATCTTGGTCTCGGTGGCGCCGAGGGAGTCCAGCTGCTCGCGCACCTCGCGCGCGACGGTCGGCAGGTCGCCGGAGTCCAGCCGCACGGCGCCGAGCGCGGTCCCGGCCGCGTCGACGGCGGTGAGCACGCCCTGCTCGACGTCGTAGGTGTCCACGAGCAGCGTGGTGCCGGGCCCCGCGGAGGCGATCTGGGAGACGAAGGCCGAGCGCTCGTCGTCGTGCAGCAGGGTGAACGCGTGCGCCGCGGTGCCGATGGTCTCGAGGTCGTAGCGCCGGCCCGCCTCGAGGTTGGACGTGCCCGCGAAGCCCGCGACCACCGCGGCGCGCGCCGCCGCGACGGCCGCGCTCTCGTGCGCCCGCCGCGAACCCATCTCCAGGCAGGGTCGCTCCCCGGCCGCGGACGTCATCCGCGACGCGGCCGCGGCGATCGCGGAGTCGTAGTTGAGGATCGACAGGACGAGGGTCTCCAGCAGCACGCCGTCCGCGAACGGCGCCTCGACCACGAGCAGCGGCGACCCGGGGAAGTACAGCTCGCCCTCGGCGTACCCGCTGATCCGGCCGCGGAACCGGTAGTCGGCGAGGTAGTCGAGCATCGCGCCGCTGACGACCTCGCCCTCCCGCAGCCAGTCGAGCTCGGCGTCGCCGAACCGGAAGTGCTCGAGCGCCTCCAGCAGGCGCCCGGTGCCCGCGACGACGCCGTAGCGCCGCCCGGCGGGCAGCCGGCGCGCGAACACCTCGAACACGCACGCGCGGGACGCGGTGCCGTCGGCGAGCGCGGCGTCGACCATCGTGAGCTCGTAGCGGTCGGTGAGCAGCGCGGTGCTGGCCGGCGGGGACGTCGTCATGGCGACACCCTAGAGCGGACGGTGCGCCTCACCCCTCGCGGAAGCGCACGCCCGTGCCGCCGCGCGGGTAGGTCCAGCGCAGCCCGCCCGAGGCGACGGCGAGGCACGCCCCGCACTCCAGGCACGCGGCGGCGTCGGCGAGCACCGCCGTCGGCGTCTCGCGGTAGACCACCGCGGGGCAGACGGCGACGACGGCGCGCGCCTCGGGGCTGCCGGGGACCAGGGCGGAGGCGTCGATGTGCGGGGCGTCGTCCGGGTCGAACCGGGTCGCACCGAGCCGCACGTTGAGCGGGGGAACCTTCACAGCGCTCGCCACCCCGCGCTCGCGTCGCCGAGCCACGTCCGCCAGGACTGCCGACGCGCGGCCCCGCGCAGGAGGGTGCGCAGCGGGCGGCGAGGTGCGCCGTCGAGCACGAACGCGGACCGCAGCACGTCCTGCGCGGCCTGGCCCCACGGCCCGTAGGGCCCCTCGCGCTCGAGGAACGACGGCGTGCGCGCGTACGTGCGCATGTCCGCCATCGCGGGGCTGGCCTCGAGCGCCGCGGCGTAGCGCGCCATGCCCGACGCCGAGGTGTCGCCCGCCTGCACCGCGTCGGCCACGGCGTCGCCCGCCACGAGCCCGGACGTCACCGCGAGGTCCATGCCGCGCAGCACGAGGCCGGAGTTGATCGTGAGGCCGGCGGCGTCGCCGACAACGGCGAGCCCGGCGTGCGCGACGTCGCCCACCATCGCCGCGCCGCCCTCGGCGACGAGGTGGGAGCCGTACTCGACGAGCTCGGCACCCTCGAGGTAGCGGGCCAGCCCGGGGTGGCCCAGCAGGTGCTCGATGAGCTCCGAGGCCGTGCGGCCCGAGGCCACGAGCGCGTCCAGGCGCACGACGATCCCGACCGAGAGGGAGTCGCGGTTGGTGTAGAGGAACGCGCCGCCGGCCACCCCGGCCGTGGCGTCGCCGACGATCGCGTGCGCCGCACCCTCGCCGGGCCCGACACCGAACCGGTCCTCGATCCGCTCCTCACCCAGGCGCAGCACGGCCTTGATCCCGACGGCGAGCTGGTCCGGCCGCGGATCGGGGCGCAGGCCGGCGCCGCGGGCCAGGAAGGAGTTCACGCCGTCGGCAGCGACCACGGCGTGCGCGCGCATCACCGAGCCGTCCGAGACGATTCCCACGACGCGGGTGCCTGAGCCCGAACCCTGCGTGGCGAGCGCCTCGACCTTCAGCCCGGGCATGAGGAACGCGCCGGCCTCCTCGGCCTTGCCCGCGAGCCAGGGGTCGAAGTGCGCGCGCAGGACGGTCACGGCGTTGGGGGCGGTCGTGGGCGCGGCGGCTGCGGCGGCCTCGCCGCGCGCGGCGCCGAGCGCGCTGTCCGTGTAGTCCAGGCTGACGACCGACTCGCGCTGCAGCAGCGTCGTCACGTGCCGCACGACTCGCCGCTCGTAGGGCGCGTCGGCCGCGAACGAGGGCACTGCGGCGGCCAGCGTGGCGGGGTAGAGAACGCCGCCGGAGAGGTTCTTCGAGCCCGGGGAGTCGCCGCGCTCGACGAGGGCGACCTGCAGCCCCCGCTCGGCGAGGCGCAGCGCGGCGGCCGACCCGGCCGGGCCCGCGCCGACGACGGCGACGTCGACATCCACCTCGCTCACGCGTTCCAGCCTAGGCTGACGACGTGACCGCTCTCCCCGCCGACCCCGTGCTGGCGCCCGCGCCCGCCCCGGTCGGCAGGCCCGCGGCCGATGCGCGTCCCGAGCCGGACCGGCCCTGGCGCACCGTCGTCTGGGACGACCCGGTCAACCTCATGTCCTACGTGACCTACGTGTTCCAGACCCACTTCGGCTACAGCCGCGAGCGCGCCGAGCAGCTCATGCTCGCGGTGCACCACGAGGGTCGGGCGGTCGTGTCCAGCGGCGGTCGCGAGCGGATGGAGGCGGACGTGGAGGCCATGCACACCTACGGCCTGTGGGCCACCCTCGAGCAGGACGAGAGCTGACGTGCACGCCTTCCGCCGCACCCGACGCGGGTACCTCACCCGCCTCGACGCCACCGAGCGCGCGATCGTCGGCCGCGTCGTCGCCGACGTCGCCACGCTGCTCGGCTGGGACGTCACCGAGCCGTACGCGCCCGACGACGCCGAGCCCGACGGCCGGCGCGGGAGCCGCGGTGAGGGAACGTCGTCCCACCCCGACGTGAACCTGCCCGACGTGGACTGGGGCGCCGTCGGGCTCGGCGGCGACGAGGACGAGGAGGACCCGCGCGCGCCGCTGGACCCCGCGCTCGCCCGGCTGCTGCCACCCGCGAGCGAGGACGACGACATCGCCGGCGAGGTCCGGCGCCTCACCGAGGAGTCCATCCGCAGCGCCAAGGGCGAGCGGCTGCGACGCGTGTGGTGGGACCTGCAGGGGGAGCCCGGCCGGCTGCTCGTCGCTCCCGAGGAGGCGATGACCTGGGCCGGCGCCCTCACGGACGTGCGGCTCGTGCTCGCGCAGCGGCTCGGCGTCGAGGACGCGGAGGACTCGCAGGCCCTCGAGCAGGTCGCGATCGCCGACGCCGACGAGGCCACCCGTGCGCTGGCCACGCTCTACCTCGCGCTCTCCTGGCTGCAGGAGTCGCTCGTCGAGGCGATGCTCGGCGAGCTGCCCGAGGGTGGCGCCGAGGGGCTCGACCCGCTCGGCTGAGTCGCGGATCACCCGCGGGTGCGAGCCGCGACGGGGGCGCCACGAACTACCCTGGAGCGATGAGTGACGCCCCGATCGGCATCTTCGACTCCGGGGTCGGCGGGCTGACCGTGGCCCGCGCCGTGCTGGACCAGCTGCCGAACGAGGCCGTCCGCTACCTGGGCGACACCGCCCGCACGCCGTACGGTCCCCGGCCCATCGCGCAGGTGCGCCGGTACTCCCTCGAGATGCTCGACAGCCTCGTCGACTCGGGCGTCAAGGCGCTCGTCATCGCCTGCAACTCCGCCTCGTCTGCGGTGCTGCGCGACGCGCGCGAGCGGTACGAGCCGTCGGGCATCCCGGTGATCGAGGTCATCCACCCCGCGGTGCGCCGCGCGGTCGCCGCGACCCGCACCGGCCGGGTCGGCGTCATCGGGACGCGCGCCACGATCTCCTCGCGCTCCTACGAGGACGCGTTCGCCGCCGCGCCCCACCTGCGCCTGTTCACCCAGGCGTGCCCGGCGTTCGTGGAGTTCGTCGAGTCCGGCGTGACCTCCGGCGCCCCGGTGCGCGACGCCGCCGAGCACTACCTCGCGCCGCTGCGCGAGGCGGACATCGACGCCCTCGTCCTGGGCTGCACCCACTACCCGCTGCTCACCGGCGTCATCTCCTACGTGATGGGGGAGGGTGTCACGCTCGTCTCCTCGGCCGAGGAGACCGCGAAGGAGCTGTACCGCACCCTGGTGCGCGAGGACCTGCTCCGCACGGCGCCCGAGCCGCCGCAGCACGAGTGGCTCGCCACCGGGGACCGCGACTCCTTCCGAAGGCTGGCCCGCCGGTTCCTCGGGCCCGAGGTCCCCGCGGTGCAGGACGCCGCGTCGGTGACCGGCGAGATCCCGCGGATCACCGCGCCGATCGCCGCTCGCACCGCCGCTCGCCCCGCCGCCGAGGCCGGGAGCGCCGCTCGATGAGGCTCACCGTGCTCGGCTGTTCCGGATCGGTGCCGGGCCCCACGTCGCCCGCCTCCAGCTACCTCGTGACGACCGAGGACACCAGCCTCGTCCTCGACCTCGGCTCGGGCGCCTTCGGTCCGCTCATGGCGACGACCGACCCGTCCCGGCTCGACGCCGTCGTGCTGAGCCACCTCCACCCCGACCACTGCGCCGACCTCACGGCGCTGGCGGTGTGGCTGCGCTACGGCCCGTCCTCGCCGTCGGGCCCGGTGCGCGTGCTGGGACCGGAGGGCACGCGCGAACGCCTGCTCGAGCTGACCCATCTCGCGCCGGCGGACCTGGCGGCGACGTTCGCCGTCGAGATCGTGCACGACGGCGAGCCCACCACCGTGGGCGACCTCACCCTGGTCCCGCACGCGGTCCTGCACCCGGTGCCCGCGTTCGGCTACCGCGTGACCGGGCCGGCGACCGACGGCGGCGTCGCGACGCTCGGCTACACGGGTGACACCGACCTGTGCGACGGCGTCTCCGCCGTCGCGGACGGGGTGGACCTGCTGCTGGCCGAGGCGGCGTTCGAGCGCGAGGAGGAGGTCCGCGGGATCCACCTCACGGGCGGTCGCGCCGGCGGCCTGGCCACGGCCGCGGGTGTGCGCGCCCTCGTCCTCACCCACCTGCAGCCCTGGGCCGACGCCGGCGTCGTGTACGCCACGGCCCGTGCCGCGTACGCGGGTCCCACCGAGCTCGCGGTCGCCGGGGCGATCTACGACCTGTAGCCCGGTCGGGCTGCGGACCGCGGCCGACTGGTCGGCCGGGTTCACGACGCGGACGCGTGACCTGCGCGTCACACGCGAGGGATAACCTGCGCGGGGGCACGACCCTCCGCGGGCGGCCACCACCCGCCGCGGATGATGAGAAAGGTGACCGCATGGCCTCCGACGCCCGTACCAGCGTGGCTCCCCAGATGCCCGACGAGCTCCGCTCCGACGTCCGACTGCTCGGCGAGCTGCTCGGCACGGTCCTGACCGAGAGCGGCGGCGAGGAGCTGTTCGGGGCCGTCGAGGAGCTGCGCGCGCTCACCATCGCCGCGTACGCGGGCGACGAGGACGCGTTCGCGAAGGCCGAGGAGCTGGTCGAGTCCTTCACCCCGGAGCGCGCCGCCGAGGTGGCCCGCGCCTTCACCTGCTACTTCCACCTCGTCAACCTCGCGGAGGAGTACCACCGGGTGCGCACGCTGCGCGGCCGGGACTTCTCCAGCCCGGAAGGCATCCTGCCCGCCGTCGACACCCTGCCCGGCGCGATCTCGCAGCTGCGCGGCGAGGTGGGCGAGGAGGAGACGATGCGTCGCCTCGCGGCCCTGGAGTTCCGCCCGGTGCTGACGGCGCACCCGACGGAGGCTCGCCGTCGTGCCGTCTCGCAGGCGATCCGTCGGATCTCGGCGCTGCTGGCGGAGCAGGACGACCCGCGCACGAACGAGGCCGAGCATCGCGAGCTGCGCCGCCGGCTCCTCGAGGAGATCGACGTGCTGTGGCGGACGTCGCCGATCCGCAAGGAGAAGCCCACCCCGCTGGACGAGGTCCGTACGGCGATGAGCATCTTCGACGGCACGCTCTTCGAGCAGCTCCCGCTCATCTACCGCTCGCTCGACATGGCGCTGCAGCCCACGACGTCGGGCACCGTGCCGCCCAAGGCGCCCGCGTTCGTCAAGTTCGGCACCTGGATCGGCGGTGACCGGGACGGCAACCCCAACGTCACGGCGAAGATCACCCGCGAGGCGTCGATCATCGCGGCCGAGCACATCCTCCTGGGCCTGCGCCACCACACGAGTCGGATCGGTCGTGAGCTCACGGTCGACAGGACGTCGACGCCGCCCAGCAAGGCGCTGCTCGCGATCCAGCAGAAGCACCACGACCTGTCCGAGGACCTCGCCGCCACCATCGAGTCGCGCACGCAGGGGGAGCCGCACCGCCAGGTGCTGCTCATGATGGCCGAGCGCCTCGACGCGACGCGCACCCGGAACGCGGACCTCGCCTACCACGGTCCCGAGGAGTACCTCGCCGATCTGCGCACGGTGCAGGCCTCGCTCGCCGCGGCGGGTGACGCGCGCGCGGCCTACGGGGAGCTGCAGCACCTCATCTGGCAGGCGGAGTCGTTCGGCTTCCACCTCGCCGAGCTCGAGGTGCGCCAGCACTCCCAGGTGCACCGCGAGACGCTCGAGGAGATCGAGCGGCTGGGGATCGACGGCGACCTCTCCCCGCGCTCGAAGGAGGTGCTGGAGACCTACCGGATCGTCGGGCGGATCCAGCGCCGGTACGGCCCGCTCGCGGCGCGCCGCTACATCGTGTCCTTCACCCAGGCGCCCGAGGACCTCGCGAACGTCTACCGCCTTGCGGCCCTCGCGGCGGGCGACGGCAAGCCGCCCGTGATCGACGCCATCCCGCTGTTCGAGACCTTCGACGACCTCAACAACTCCGTGGACATCCTCGAGGCGATGCTCGAGCTGCCCGAGGTGCAGGAGCGGCTCGCGGCGACCGGCCGCAAGGTCGAGGTGATGCTCGGCTACTCCGACTCCTCCAAGGACGTCGGGCCGGTCTCGGCGACCCTCGCGCTCTACGACGCGCAGGCGCGGATCGCGCGGTGGGCGCAGAGGCACGACATCGAGCTCACGCTGTTCCACGGCCGCGGCGGTGCGCTCGGCCGCGGCGGCGGCCCGGCCAACCGCGCGGTGCTGGGCCAGCCCCCGCACTCCGTGGAGGGCCGGTTCAAGCTCACCGAGCAGGGCGAGGTCATCTTCGCGCGCTACGGCGACAAGGCGATCGCGTCCCGGCACATCGACCAGGTCGGCGCCGCCACGCTCATGCAGGGCTCGCCGTCGATCGAGCAGCGCAACGCGGGCGCCGCGGAGCGGTTCGCTGAGATCGCGGCAGTGATGGACCGCGTCTCGCGCGAGCGGTTCTACGAGCTCGTGAAGGCGGACGGCTTCCCGCAGTGGTTCGCACAGGTGACGCCGCTGGAGGAGGTCGGCCTCCTCGCCCTGGGTTCCCGCCCGGCCAAGCGTGGCCTCTCGGTCAACTCCCTTGACGACCTGCGCGCGATCCCGTGGGTGTTCTCGTGGACGCAGGCCCGGATCAACCTCACCGGCTGGTTCGGCCTCGGCACGGCGCTCGCGGCCGTGGGCGATGTCGAGGTGCTGCGCCAGGCCTACCGCGAGTGGCCGCTGCTGGCCGCGATGCTCGACAACGTCGAGATGTCGCTGTCCAAGGCGGACGAGCGGATCGCCCGCGCCTACCTCGCGCTCGGAGATCGCGACGACCTCGCCGGCCTCGTGATGGAGGAGATGGAGCTCACCCGCGAGTGGGTGCTCAAGGCGACCGGCCACGGCCGACCGCTCGAGGGCTCTCGCGTGCTCGGTCGAGCCGTGCAGCTGCGCTCGCCCTACGTCGACGCGCTCTCGCTGATCCAGCTGCGGGCGCTGCGCCGGCTGCGGCGCGGGGCGCCCGAGGAGGAGGTGGCCGAGCTGCGCCACCTGCTGCTGCTGTCGGTCAACGGCGTCGCGGCGGGGCTGCAGAACACGGGGTGATCCGCTTCGCGAGAGGATTCCTGCCGCCTGCGAGAGGATTCCTGCCGCCTGCGAGAGGATCCTCGTCCCCGTCGCGAGTGCGAGGATGGCCGCATGACCTCCCAGACTCCCGCGGCGATCACGCGCGCCGACGGCCGCGCCCCCGACGAGCTCCGCCCGATCCGGATCACCCGCGGGTGGCTGGACTCCGCCGAAGGCAGCGTCCTGGTCGAGTTCGGCGGCACGCGTGTGCTCTGCGCCGCGTCGTTCACGGCGGGCGTCCCGCGCTGGCGCAGGGGCTCCGGCGAGGGCTGGGTCACCGCCGAGTACGCGATGCTGCCGCGCGCCACGTCCACGCGCAGCGACCGCGAGTCGGTCAAGGGCCGCATCGGCGGCCGCACGCACGAGATCTCCCGCCTCATCGGCCGCAGCCTGCGCGCTGTGATCGACGTCGCGGCGCTCGGGGAGAACACGATCGTGCTCGACTGCGATGTGCTCCAGGCCGACGGCGGCACCCGCACCGCAGCGATCACGGGCGCCTACGTCGCGCTCGCCGACGCCGTCGCGTGGGGCCAGCGCGCGGGCCACGTCAAGGCCGGCACCGTGCTGCGCGACTCGGTCGCCGCCGTGAGCGTCGGCATCATCGACGGCGTCCCGATGCTCGACCTGCCCTACGTCGAGGACGTCCGCGCCGAGACCGACATGAACGTCGTCGTCACCGGCTCGGGCTCGTTCGTCGAGGTGCAGGGCACCGCCGAGGGCGCGCCGTTCGACCGCGCCGAGCTCGACGCGCTTCTCGACCTCGCCCTCGTCGGCACCTCGCGCCTCGCACGCCTCCAGCAGGACGCGCTTGCCGCCGAACCCGCAGGTTTCCCCGCCGCAGCGACCGCAGCGCCGGCAGAGACGGCGGCGGACGCGTGAGCGCGGCCCCGACGGCGAGCACGGCGACATCGCAGCCACGCCTCGTCCTCGCCACGCGCAACGCGCACAAGGTCGGCGAGCTGCGCGCCATCCTCGTGGGGTCGGCGGACGCCCCGGGCGCGCTGCCCACGCTCGCCCCGGACGCCGTCGTCGGCGCGGACGCCTTCCCGCACGTGCCCGACGTCGTCGAGGACGGCGTGACCTTCGCCGAGAACGCGCTGCTCAAGGCCCGCGCCCTCGCGGCGGCCACCGGCCTGCCCGCGGTCGCGGACGACTCGGGGCTCGCCGTCGACGTCCTCGGTGGAGCGCCCGGCATCTTCTCCGCGCGGTGGGCGGGCCGGCACGGCGACGATGCCGCCAACCTCGACCTGCTCATGGCCCAGCTCGCCGACGTCCGCGACGAGCACCGCGGCGCGGCGTTCGTGTGCGCGGCGGCGCTTGTCACGCCGTCAGGCACCGAGGTCGTTCGGGAGGGGCGGCTGGCCGGCACGCTGCTGCGCGCGGGGCGCGGCGAGGGTGGGTTCGGCTACGACCCGATCCTCGTGCCCGACGGCGAGGCTCGCTCGTGCGCCGAGCTCACCCCCGCGGAGAAGAACGCGATCAGCCACCGGGGCCAGGCGTTCCGCCTCCTCGCGCCCGACATCGCGGCCGCGCTGTCGGCCTGAGGGCGGCGAAGATCGCCTCGCGAAAGGACGAAGATCGCCTCGCGAAAGGACGAAGATCACCTCGCGAAAGGACGAAGATCGCCTCGCGAAAGGGAGGCGGAGGTCAGCCGAGCGTGACGAGCTGTGTGACGTCGTCGTTCGGGAGCACGTCGGCGACGGCGGACACCTCGATCGCCTGTAGCGCCGCCTGCCCGTGGTGCACCGAGAGGAACGCGGTGTCGGAGGCGTCGAGCCCGGTCGAGATCCGCAGCAAGGTCTCGCGCGGTGCGAGCGTCGTGGCGTCCACGACGTGCCACTGCCCCTTGAGGTAGGCCTCGGCGACGGCGTGGAAGTCCATCGGGTCCAGCCCTGGGGCGTAGACCGCGACGAGCCGGGCCGGCACGTCCAGGCTGCGCAGCAGCGCGACGACGAGGTGCGCGTAGTCGCGGCACACACCCTGCCGCGCGAGCAACGTCCGGGTCGCGCCGTCGGTCGGCAGCGAGGAGCCGGGGACGTAGGACAGCCGCGTACCGACCCACGAGCTGACCGAGGCGAGCAGGTCCGAGGCGGGCAGGCCGGCGAACTCCGCCTTCGCCGTCGGGGCCAGCGCGTCCGACTCGCAGTACCGGCTCGGCCGCAGGTAGCGCAGGAGGTCCCACTCGGTGACCTCGATCGGGTCGATGCGCCCCTGCACCGTCACGGAGTAGTCCAGGGTGAGCGGTCCGATCTCGGCGTTGACGACGTGCACCCGCGTGCCGTGCTGCGTGAGCAGCTCCTGCGGGGTGACGGACTGCCCGTTCGCGGTGATCGCCCACGTCTCGGTCGCTGCGCCCGCGTCGAGGTAGGGCTGCGCGACGCCGATCTCGAGGGCGAGGGTCGCGGGGGAGGTGACGTCGAGCTCGAGGTGGGCCGTGGCCGTGCGCTGCATGGGGACACCCTCGCACGGGCGGTGTTTCGCCCGGGTGTCGCGTCCACCACACCTCGGCGCCGGCGCGAGCGCGGAACGTCACGGCACCGAAACGGACGGGTCACGCCCCGGTGACTGCCGCGCAACGGCGCCCGCCTAGCGTCTCGGCTCATGAAGGCTCTCAAGAACCCCGGCGTCCAGATCGGGATCGGCGCGGTCCTCGGCATCCTGTTCGGCCTCGTGGTCGGGGACTGGGCAGGCAACATCAAGTTCGTCGGCGACCTGTTCATCCGCCTCATCCAGATGTCCATCGTGCCGCTCGTGATGTCGTCGGTGATCGTCGCGACGGCGTCGATGTCGGGCGCCGGCACGGGCAAGATCGCCGCGCGGACGTTCTCCTGGATGATCGGGTTCTCCGTGGTGGCCGCCGTGCTCGCGTGGGGCCTCGCGACGCTCCTGCAGCCGGGCACGGGGATGGTCTTCAGCGGCGAGCTCGACCCGTCGCTGCAGGAGTCCGCCGGTCAGGCCGGCGGGTGGCAGGAGACGATCCTCGGGTTCGTCTCGACCAACGTCGTGGGCGCCATGGCGTCGGCGGCAATGGTCCCGATCATCGTCTTCTCGCTGCTGTTCGGCGTCGCGCTGCGCGTCCACCGCAGCCAGTCCGGCAGCGCCGTGGTGCTGGACTTCCTCGAGCAGATCCAGAGCGTCGTCCTCATCATGATCCGGATGATCATGCGAGTCGCGCCGATCGGCGTGTTCGCGCTGCTGGCCGCGCTCGCCGGCGACGTCGGGTTCGCCGTCGTGACCACGGCGCTCGGCTACCTCGGCACGACGCTGCTCGGCGTGGTCATCCTGTTCGCCGCGTTCCTCGCCGTCGTGGTGGCGCGCACCCGGGTGAGCCCGGTGCGCCTGCTCACGGCGCTGATCGACCAGACCGTCGTGGCGGTCACGACGACGAGCTCCGCGGTCACCTTCCCCACGGTGCTCAAGACCGCGGTGGAGAAGGTCGGCATCAGCCAGCGGGTTGCGAGCTTCACGCTCTCGCTGGGCCTCACGATGGGCTCCTACGGCGCGGTGCTCAACTACACGATCGTCATCCTGTTCCTCGCCCAGGCCGGTGGCGTCGAGCTCAGCCCGGGCCAGGTCGTGCTCGGCATGGGCCTGGCGATTCTGCTGAACATGGGCACCATCACGGTGCCGGGCGGCTTCCCGGTGGTCGCGATGTTCCTCGCCACGACGCTCGGGCTGCCCTTCGAGGCGGTCGGCCTGCTCATCGCCGTCGACTGGTTCACCGGCATCTTCCGGACCTTCCTCAACGTCAACGGCGACACCTTCGTCGCGATGCTCGTGGCCGACGCCGAGGGTGAGCTCGACCGCGACGTGTTCGAGGGCCGCGCGCAGGTCGTGGCGCAGGAGCTCGAGGTCGACGAGGAGCGGCTGGTCGCTGCCGACCGCCTCGACTGAGTCGTCCCTCCGCCCCGAAACGGAGTTGTCCGCGGCGTCGCTCTCGGGGAGGGTGGGTCGGTGCCCGACGCCCGACCCTTCTCCGCCGTCGTCCGCAGCCCGGAGTGGCTCGCGGACGCCGGCGCCTGGGCGACCGCCGCGTTGAGCGGCCTCGGCGACGCACGGCACGAGCCCGTCGGACCGGCCCGTCTGCGCCGCGTGCGGCCGTGGTCCGCGCAGGTCGTGCTCCCCACGCGCGGCGGTGACGTGTGGCTCAAGGCGTGCGCGGACTACGCCCGCTTCGAGCCGGGGCTGCAGGTCGTGCTCGCGCGCCTCGCTCCCGACCACGTCCAGGAACCGCTCGGCGTCGACGCGGCCCGCGGCTGGCTGCTCACCGCCGACCACGGGCCGTCGGTCGGGGAGGGCGACGGCGAGCAGGGTCACCTCGTGCGCGAGGACTGGGTCGAGGTCGTCCGCCTCATCGCGCAGCTGCACGTCGCGTGCGCCGACGCGCGTGAGGAGCTGCTCGCGACCGGCGTGCCGGACCGCTCCCCGGCGACGGTGCCCGCCCGTCTCGACGCCCTCGTCGCGCTCCTGTCGGCCCGGCCGGACGAGGAGCCGGGACACCTCAGCGCATCGCGCGCCGAGGAGCTGCTGGGGCTTCGCCCCGCCGTCGCGCAGGCGTGCGAGGTGGCGGAGTCGATCGGCCTGCCGCTCACCTGGGTGCACGGGGACCTGCACCGGTGGAACGTCTACGCCGAGGCGGGGAGCCTCAGGGTCTTCGACCTCGGCGACTCGCAGTGGTCGAACCCGCTGACCGAGCTCGAGATGCCCCGGCACATCGTCGGCGACGACCCGCTCGTCCGGATCACGCTGCTCGACGAGGTCCTCGCGCCGTGGGGCCGCACGTGGCGCGACGTCACGCCCGAGGTCGCGACCGCCGTCGCCGTCCTGCACCAGGTCAATCGCGCCGAGGTCTGGCTCGGCGCGACCGCCCAGGCCGACGAGGACGAACGGCGCCAGTGGGGCGCCTCGCCCGAGGAGGAGCTCGCCGCGCTCGTCCCGCTCCTGCTGCGGGCGTGAGGCGCCGATGACCACGCTGCTGCGCGCCCGCGACGTCGCGTTCGCCTACCCCTCCGCGCCCGGCACGCCCGTGCTCGCACGCCTGGGCCTCACGCTGCGCGTCGGCGACCGGCTCGGCGTCGTGGGCGAGAACGGCTCGGGCAAGTCGACGCTGCTCGGCGTGCTCGCCGGCGACCTCGCGCCCACGGCGGGGGACGTCGAGCGCGCGGGCTCGCTCGCCGTCGTGCCGCAGGAGATGGCCGACGGCGCAGCCACCGTCGGCGACCTCGTCGCCCGGAGCCTCGGCACGGCTCGGGCGGCCGCCGCGCGGCTGGAGGAAGCGCTCGCGTCGGGCGACGGGGGCCGGCGCGGCGGTGCGGAGCGGGCGCGCGACGTCGCGCTCGCCGTCGAGCAGTACGAGGCCAGCGCCGCCTGGGACGCCGACCGCCTCCTCGACGAGGCGCTCACCCGGTTCGGCGCACCGCGCGACCCGGCGCGGCCGCTCGCGGCGATGAGCGCGGGCGAGCGCTACCGCGTGCGCCTCGCGTGCCGGCTGGCCGAAGGCGCCGACGCCCTGCTGCTCGACGAACCCACCAACCACCTCGACCCCACGGCGCTCGCCCACCTCACTCAGCGCATCCGCACGTGGCCCGGCGGGGTCATCGTGGTGACCCACGACCGGCAGCTGCTCGACGACGTCGCGACCGCGGTCCTCGATCTCGACCCCACCGTCGACGGCGTGCCCGCCCGCTACGGCGCCCGGCGCGGCGTCGGGTTCGGCTACGCGGACTACCGGCGCGCCAAGCGGGCGGCCCTCGCGCGGTGGCGCACGCGGTACCGCGCCGAGCAGGAGCGGCTCGCGGAGCTGTTCGATCGCCGGGACTACGCCTACGAGCACCTCTCGGACGAGTGGCGGCCGCCCAAGGGGTCGAAGAAGAACCGCCGCGGGACCCGCGCGCGCCAGCACGTCAAGGCCGCCGACCGCGCGCACGCGCGGCTCGAGCGCACGGCTGTTGACGTGCCGCCCCCGCCGCCCGAGATCGCCCTGCCCGCGCTCGACGGCGAGCCCGCCGCGCGCACGTCCATCGCCTCGGGGGGTCGGGTGCTGGCGCTCACGGGCGCCGTGGTCCCGGGCCGCCTCGACCGCCCCGACCTCGCCGTCGAGCTCGGTCCGGGCGGGCGGCTGCTCGTCGTGGGCCCGAACGGCGCGGGCAAGTCGACGCTGCTCGCGCTGCTGGCCGCGGCCGTGGCGCCGGACGTGCGGGTCGGCCACCTCGCGCAGGAGGCCGCGTTCGACGCCGCGACTGCCGGCGGCGCACAGGACGTCGCGACGGCGCGCATCCTCGCCGCGCTCGAGGACGGGTCGCTCGACCCCGACTCCGTGGTCCCGCTCGCCACGACGGGCCTCGTCGCTCCCGAGGACCTCGACCGGCCGGTGGCCGAGCTGTCGGTGGGCCGTCGTCGTCGGCTCGACCTCGCGCTCACGCTGATGACCACGCCGCACGTCCTCGTGCTCGACGAGCCGACGAACCACCTCGCCGTCGACCTCATGGACGCGCTGACGGCATGGCTGCGCGAGGTGGGCGCCGCCGTCGTGGTCGCGACTCACGACCGCCGGATGCGCGCGGACCTCGCGGACTGGCCCACGCTCGACCTCGGGTGACGCGTAGGGTCGAGGGGTGACGCAGCGACGCATCCTCTACATCGGCGGTACCGGGGTCATCAGCACGTCGTGCGTGGCGCGATCCCTCGCGCTCGGCGACGACGTGACGGTCCTCAACCGGGGCAACGGCTCCCGACCGCTGCCCGACGGCGCCCGCTCGCTCGTGGCCGACGTGCGCGACCCGGGCTCCGTGCGCGCCGCGCTCGGTGACGCCGAGTTCGACGCCGTGGCGGAGTTCGTCGCGTTCACGCCCGAGCACGTGGCCACGGACGTGGAGCTGTTCGAGGGTCGCACCGGGCAGTACGTCTTCATCAGCTCCGCGTCGGCGTACCAGAAGCCGCCGTCGCGCCTGCCGATCCGCGAGTCGACGCCGCTGCGCAACCCGTTCTGGGAGTACTCGCGGAACAAGATCGCGTGCGAGGACCTGCTCGTGGCCGCCTACCGCGGGCGCGGCTTCCCAGCGACGATCGTGCGCCCCTCGCACACCTACGACGACACCCTGCTGCCCACGATGGGGCACTGGACCGACATCGCGCGGATGCGCGCGGGCAAGCCGGTCGTGGTGCACGGCGACGGCACGAGCCTGTGGACCCTCACGCACGCCGAGGACTTCGCCGTCGGCTTCGCGGGGCTGCTCGCGAACCCGCGCACGGTCGGCGAGGCGTTCACGCTCACCGGCACGCACGCGCCGACGTGGAACCAGGTCTACACGTGGCTCGCCGACGCGGCCGGGGTGTCCGACGTCGAGCTCGTGCCCGTCGCGTCGGACTCGATCGCGGCGTTCCGCCCGGACCTCGGCCCCGGCCTCGTGGGCGACAAGGCGCACTCCGCCGTCTTCGACTGCACGGCCGTGCGCGAGCTCGTGCCCGACTTCCGCACGACGATCACGTTCGACGAGGGCGCCCGGCGCATCCTCGCCCACTACGACGCGCACCCCGAGCTGCAGGTGCTCGACGGCGAGCTCGACGCCGCGTTCGACGCGATGGTCGCCTGGGCTCGCTCCGCCGGACGCTGACCGCGCTCCTCAGGACCCGCTCGTCACCACGATCGTCGGCACCACGGCGGCGGCGATGATCACGGTGGTGATCTCCTCGAGCGTCTTGGCGACGGCGCGTCCGGCCCACTGCGTCTCGCGCAGCTGCTTCGCGCGCCCCTTGAGGGCCCTCTTGTCGAGGTCGGGGAAGAGTCGCGGCGCGGCGTCGATCGCCCCGACGACCGCCGCCAGCGCGGCAGTGCGCGGCGTGGCGGGGTCGCTGCCCTGGTAGACCGCACGGAGCTCACCCAGCAGCGCCCGCCGGGTGCGCGGGTCGCGCGCGGGGTGCACGGTGCGCGGGAAGAGCCCGAGCACGCGCTGCGAGGACTCCTGCACGAGTCCCTCGGCGACCAGCCACGCGGTGAGGTGGCCGCGCAGCTTCCCCGTGGTGTCGGAGAACGTGTAGACACCGATCGACGTGATGGCGTCCTTGGGCTTCTTGCCGGCCGCGTCCTCGGCGATCCGCGCGAGCAGAGCGTCCTCGGGCGGGGGAGCGCTGGTGCGGTAGAACCGGCCGGGCCCCACGGGGTACGGCTGCGCGGGCGCGTCCTGGATCTCGCCCTTCTCGGGCGTGAGGCCGAGCGTGCCGTCGAGCACGAACCCGACGAGCGTCGCGCCCAGCAGCGCGGGTCCGAGGCTCGAGGAGTCGACGAGCGTGGTGCCCTTGTCCTCGTCGAGCGTGAGCAGGAGGAGGTCGGCGGCGAGCGGGCGGTCCATCAGCGGTCCCTTCCGTAGCGGTGGGACCAGTGAACGCCGCGCCGCGGCGGGAGGGCTCCGTCGTCGGGACGATCTGCGCCGAGGGTTGCCTCCACCGCGCGGCGGAGTCACCTACGACGGCGAGCGCGCGCCGTCAGGCCGGCGGAGCCACGCGGGCGACGTCGACCCACGTGCCGCCCGTCAGGTCGGCCAGGCGCGACGGCGTGAGGCGGACCGCGGTGTTCGTCCCGCCCGCGGCCGGCAGGACCTCCTCCCACGCGAGCAGGGAGCGGTCCAGGTAGACCGGCAGCGGTTCGGTGAGGCCGAACGGGCAGACGCCGCCGACGGGGTGTCCCGTGCGCGCGAGGGCCTCGTCCGCCGAGAGCATGCGCGCCTTGCAGCCGAACGTGGCCTTGTACGCCTGGTTGTCGATCCGGGCGTCGCCCGCCATGACGAGCAGCACCGGGACGTCGCCGTGCCACAGCGAGAGGGTCTTCGCGATCTGACCGGGCGCGACGCCGTGCGCCGCTGCCGCGAGCGGGACCGTCGCCGTCGAGTCCTGCGTCACGAGCACGGTGAGCTCGGGGGCGTGCTCGGCGAGGAACGCGGCCGCGCTCACGGCCGTCATGCCGTGGTCACGGCAGGGCGCCCAGGTGCGCGATGGCGCCCGTCACGAGCGCGCCGTGCCCCGAGACGCACTCGGCCTGGACGGCCTCCTCGAGCGCCTCGCGGGGGGTGAGCCACGCGAGCTGCAGCGCGTCGGCCTGGGCCGCGACGTCGCCGTCGACCGGCACGACGTACGCGAGCGACACCGCGTGCTGGCGAGGGTCCTGGAAGGCGCCGGGGACCGCCGTCGGGAAGTACTCGTTGACCGCGAACGGCTGGAGGGAGGCGGGGATGCGCGGCAGCGCCATCGGTCCGAGGTCCTTCTCGATGTGCCGCGCGATCGCGCTGCGGAGCGGCTCGTGCAGCAGCACGCGACCCGAGATCACCGTCCGCCACAGGCCGCCCTCGCGCGGGCTGCGCAGGATCAGGCCGACGCGCGAGAGGCTGCCGTCGGAGTCCAGGCGCACCGGCACCACGTCGACGTACACCATCGGCACCTTGCGCCGGACGAAGTCGAGGTTCTCCGGGGAGAGCCAGGGGCCCAGGTCGTCCGCGCGCACGTCACTCACGCGTCCATCAGTACCACACGGGCCACCGGACGCAGCCCGAGTCCGCCTCGACCCGGCGGCCGCCGTCCGAGTGGCGCGCGACACCTGCGGGCGGGACTCACCCGAGCGAGACGCGAGAATGGCGGACGTGGGCGAGCAGACACCGCGACCGGCGGACGGGGTCAGCCGGCCCGACACACCGGCCGCCGACGCGGCCGCGGCCGCCAACGCGGTCGCCCGAAACCCTCACCTCGCCCGCGTGAGCCGCGTCTCGCGCACCGTCGCCGCGGACCTCGCCCAGGTGAAGCCCGCCCCCGGCGCTCGCGCTGCAGCCGTCGGTGGCCGTGACCCTCGCGCTGGTCGTCGTGCTGCAGATGCTCACCGAGCTGCTGGTCGCGCGGCACTACGGCGCGGCGCTCGTCTTCATCACGCCGCTCGCGCTGCTCGTGGTGCAGGTCTCGGCGCCCGAGCCGGTGGCTCAGCTCCTCCTCGCGCGCGGGGTCGAGACGGTCATCGGGATCACGGTCGGCGTGGTGATCGCGGTGCTCACGCGGCGTCCGCCGCACGACGCTCCCGACCCCGACGACCCGTGAGCCGGTGCGGGAGCACGAACCACAGCAGTGCGAGCCCGGTCGCCGCGAGGACGCCGACGATCACGCCGGCGGTGCGCGACAGCACGACGTCGAACGCGAGCATCGCCGTTCCCGTCACCACGAGCCCGAGCATCACGAGCGCGGTGCGCGCCAGGCGGCTGCTCGTGCGCACGAGCGGCGCCTTGAGGCCCTTCTGGAACAGCGCGCGGTGCACGCTCACGGGCGCGATGAGCACACCCGTCGTCCCGACGGCGAGCACCACCAGCACGAGGTAGAGCGTGCGCTGGTAGTGGTCGAGGTCGGCGAACGCGGCCTGGAACGGCAGCGTGAGCAGGAAGCCGGACAGCACCTGCACGCCGGTCTGCATGACGCGCAGCTCCTGCAGGAGCTCGTTCCAGTTGCGGTCCGAGCGCTGCTCGATCGTCTCGCTGCGCCCGTCGCCGGGCCGGTCGTCGACGCCGTCGGGCGGCACGTGGGCGGGGTGCGGCGCACCCGGGTGGGTCGAGCGCACGACGGCGGGCTCGCCGTCGTGCGCCGCCTCACCCCCGGTGGGGCGTGCGTCGGGCGGACCGGGGCGACCGTGAGTGCCCACGCGCCGTCAGTGGTTGCGCAGCGCGTCGACGAGCTCGGCCTTGCGCATCGACGAGCGGCCCGAGATGCCGAGCTCGCCCGCGCGCTTGCGCAGCTCCGCGACGGTCCAGTCCTCGTAGGAGCCCGCCTCGCCGCCCTTGCGCCCGACGGCGGAGCGACCCTGCGCCGCGGCGGCGTTGGAGATCCGGGCCGCCTTCTCCTTGCTCGCGCCGTCCTTGCGCAGCTCGGTGTAGAGCTCCGGGTCCTTGACGCTCGGGCCCGGGCCCTCATCGTCCTCGTCGCTGCCCGGCTGACGTCCTCGAGCCATGACTCGTCCTCCCTCGGATCGGGTGCTCCCCACCCTGCCCCTGCACGCCGTCCGCGGCAAGGCGGGAAGGGACGGCGCCGGGAAGGCGAACGGAAGGCGCGGGAGTTCGGCGGGTCGTCAACCGATCGTTGTCCTACCCTGGCCACGTGCTGCGATGGTTGCTGGCGCCCCGGGGGAGCGCTGAGACGGGGGAGTGGGACACCGAGGGGGACGCGCTGCGACGCGAGCTCACCTCGCACGCCAACGACGGCGTGATCTCGTCCGCTGCCATCCTTCAGGGACTGCTGTCGGCCGGCGCCACGGGCCGCGAAGCCGTCATCGGCGTGGCCGCGCTCATGACCGTTGGCGTGCTGACCTCGGCGGGGACCGCTTTCGGCGAGACCTCGGCGGAGCGCCGCAGCCAGCTCGCGATCGTCGCGGACGAGCAGCGCCGGCTGGCCCTCGCCCCGGAGGAGGAGCTCGAGGAGCTGGTCGAGCACTACCGCGCGAAGGGGCTCTCGGAGGAGCTCAGCCGGGCGGTCGCCCAGGAGCTGCACGCCAAGGACGCGCTCGCGGCGCAGCTGGACTCCGAGTTCGACCTCGACGCGCCCGCGACGGCGTGGTGGCCGGTGCGGATGGCCGCGTACGCCGGGGTCGCCCCCTCGTGGGCAGTCTGCTCCCGCTGCTCCTGGGCCTCCTGCTGCCGACCGGCTGGGTCGGCGAGGTGACGGTGCCCGTGGTGGGGCTCAGCCTCGTCGTCTCGGGCTGGGTCGGGTCGCGCAGCGAGCACGGCCGGGCGTGGGTGGCGATCCTGCGGACCGTGGTGATCGGGGTGGTGGTGCTCGGGATCTCCACGGTTGCCGGGTCGCTCGTCACGTTCTGACCGGAGCGGCCGATGTGCGGGAGTCCCGCGCGGCTCGGGTACACTGGTCCGGCGCCGCAGGCGCGATGGTGGGTATAGCTCAGCTGGTAGAGCACCTGGTTGTGGTCCAGGGGGTCGCGGGTTCAAGTCCCGTTACTCACCCCATCGCGGTAGGGTCCTGACCAGGGACGATGCACAGGTGTACGAACCAGGACAAACCTGGGACACACCAGTGAGACACAGTCCCGGTCAGGACACCCGCCACAGAAGGGCACCATGGCAGTCAAACCGGCACCGATCAGCCGCGCAGACGGGGTCCGATGGCGCGTCAGATTCCGACTCCCCGGCGAAGCGAACGCCACCAGCGAGACCTTCACCACGCAGGACGCGGCGCAGCGCTTCATCGACCTCGCCGTCCGCAACGGCAGCGAGAGGGTGTCGACCTTCTTGGTGAGGTCGTGGGAGAGGGCCCAGAAGGCGTCGGTGAGCGGGCGGCGTCGCGGCGTCTTGGGCTCGGGGCGCTGGTACGTCTTGCCGTCGAGGCCGGTGATCGGGCTGGTCTCGGGGATGGGCTGGTTCGAGTAGGTGACGCCCTCGCTGTCCGGGTCCATGACCTCGGCGATCTCGTCCTCGGTCCAGTCGGGCACGTCGAGCGAGCCGTCGATGCCGGGTCCCGCGATGAAGCGGGAGGGGCCGTCGTCCAGGATCTCCCCGGTTGTGAGGTCCACCCGGTGCTGATCGGCGACGACGACACCCTCCGCGGTCGCGATGGTCGGGGCAGGGACGAGGTGTTCAGAACTGAACACCTGGTCCGCGTGGACGGTGCCGACGCTTGCCCCCACGATCGGGGCGATAGCCCGCGTGCTCATCCCCTCGCCAGCGAGCCAGCCGACGATCTCGCGACGCTGGTCGCGGGGGAGTCGCAGGGGCTCGTCGCCGAACAGGTCCGCGAGGTAGGCGGTCCAGGACGCATAGCCGAGCGCGAGGTGCGCGAGGCCCGCCTGCGCCTCACCGACGAGTCGCTGCAACTTCTCGACGCCGTCGCGCACCGACATCGCGGTCAGGCGGATGCGCTCGGTCAGGCGGCGGGCGTCGGCCTCGGGCATGACGTGGGGGGTCTCGACGGTCATGCCGACGCACCCCCGTCGCGACCGGGGCTCGACAGGTCGCCCCGGTCGCGGGGCTCTCCTACGGTGTGATCGTGCGTCAGGGATTCCGGCCCCGACGCCGAACCGACAGGAGAAGAACCATGAGCGCGAACGTCACGGACATCATCAACTACGCCGCATGGGCAGAGACCAAGGCCATCGGCATCCGCGACAGAGTCGGGTCCGGGGAGCTTCACGACCTTGCGCACGCCGTGGTGTGGCTCGCGGACGCCGTGAAGCAGCTCGGCGAGATCGAGCGAGCCCGCGGCTAGGTCCACCAGGGGCTCCGGCACGATCCGGACGCCGAGCGTCCGCTCGACTCGCTCCCAGTCGATGTCGTCCGGGAGTGGGTTGGGTGACGCGACTATGGGCGTCACGCTCGGATCGCCCGCTCCCCGTCGCGGACCGCCCGAGCGAATGACGTCGAGCAGGTAGGACAGCCGCTCCGCCAGGGAGGCGGCCTCCGCTGCCGCGTGCTCGAAGGAGGCCGGAGCCATGGTCAGGCCACCGCCTTGCGTGCAGTCTCTCGCGAGACGATAGAGGCAACGGGGTCGAAGAGGAGGCCCGGGGGCGCCTGGAGCGCACCTTCGATTGCGCGTGCCGTCTCCGCCGAGCACGTGCTCCGCGCGCCGGACCGAAGGTGGCCGACGGTCGCGTGCCCGAGTCCGGCGGCTTTCGCGAGCTCCCGGACATTCACGTCCTGGTAGGCCATGAACTGGCGGAGCATCTGCGGGCTCTTGAGCCGCATGTCCAACCTCCATGTTGTGGCGATCATCTGTGCTCCCTGGACTGTAGACCTTGCGTTGTGCCATGCGCAAGAGGGTAGACGGAGTAGACGCCCATGTCTACAGCAGCGCGGGCGTAGCCACTCGTCTGATCAGTGCGAATTAGAACTACAACCATGGAACTTGTAGCGCCCGCGTCTACACTCCCGGTAGACGGTAGGCGGCGACAACGGGGAGTCTCGTAGACGTGAGTACAGCAGCGATCCCCGAGCCTTGGGGCAGTCGGATGGTGGAGCGAGGGTTCACCGACCCCCGCTACACCGCCGACATCCCGAGCATGAGCAGGCTCGCCGAGTCTGTCGGGGTTCACGCCTCGACCGTCTCTGGCGTCATCTACGGGAGACGCCGTCCGAGCCCGGCCACCGTGGCCGCGCTCGTCGGAGCATTGGGTTCAGACGTGCAGGACTGGCTCGGCGTACACGTCGAGCTGGGCCCGTACGAACCTCCTGCCGAGTCTGCGCTACTCACCGCGTCCCAGAGGGATGCGCTGACGGCGCTCATCCGGAGCATCGCAGTAGAGCAGCGAGAGGCAGGTGGTCCCGATGGGGATCCCACCCTGGATAGCCGCGCCCCGGTGAGCGGGGCCGATGAGACTGGAGGGCGTGGCGACGAGCCGCGTCGTGGCGACATGGGTCTGGCGGCGGACGACATCCGCACCCCGGACGGGCTGACGGAGTACCAGCGGCGCACAGGCGGGCAGGACGCGGCCAGCGAAGCACCCGACCCGCCCGGACCAGAGGAGGGGGCGTGAGCACCGACGACCTGCGCGTCACGCCAGTCTCGCGCCTGCCGCTCCGTGCCCAGCTCGTCGGGGAGCTCTTGCGGCTGGGCCGTCACCGCGCCTCCATGGCTGAGGTGGAGGAGGTGTTCGTGGTCGGTGCGCCGTTCGAGGCCGAGCGTCGGATCCTCTGGGACGCGTTCAAGGCCTACCGATCCGTCGCGCTCGCGCACTACCCCTCGGCCAGGTTCTGGGTGAACGGAGGGTTCGTCACGCACAAGACGTGGGCGGCACCCCACGACATCGATGTTTGCGTGGTGGTTCCTGGTGCCGAAGTGCTCGCAGTCGGGCAAGCGGGCGAGCATCTCTGGACCACTCCCGGCCCGCCGCGCATCCAGCCGATGGCAGGACTGGTGGATGGCTTCCTAGCAGTGGCTGAGATGCTGGATGATCTGAACTACTGGCGGTCCATGTGGACATCTGTGACGGACAGCGACGGCACGGCCGACCCGGGGCGGCGCAAGGGCTACTTGGAGGTGGAGCCATGACGAGCAGCGACCTCCTCCGGTCGGCGTGGACCGCCACGACCGGGAATGAGTACCTCGACCAACTTCGTCGCAGGAGCCTCTCTGCCGGCGCGTCCCAAGACCCGCGGCTTGCGGCGACGCTGCGGTCACTCGAAACTGGTGCCCGGACACAGCTTGACCTTCACATCGAAGATTCCGGCGAAAATCTGGCACACGAGACGTCTGCCCTCGCGCTAGGTGAGTTCTTGCGACGAGCCGAGGGCGCAGTGAGAGAGCTGGCCAAGTCTGGCTCACGGTTCGTTCGCCTGCATGGCCACCTCAACGTGCTCGCTCCTTCACCAGGGTCGGTGAGGATCGTGCTGCTCGAGCAGCCGGACGCGGCAGAGGCTGACGAAGATGGACGGGACGGCAGTAGCGCCCTGTGGCATGTTGGGATGGAGCGCCTCGCGGATACGTTCGAACTGGCCACTGCTGGCACTGACGACCTCGATGAGGCGCTCTCGGAGTACAGCGTGGGCGCACGCGAGGCGCTCCGGCTCCTCGGAAAGACCGTCGCCGAGCAGGAGTGGAGCATCGCCGGCTCCCTCGTCGAGCGCGACGGCGAACTCCGGCCCACTCGCCTCACCGTTCAGGCGGCGGATCGAATCGTCGATGCTGCGCAGCGCCGACCCGAGGAGACCAGGGCCTACGACAGCATCGGCTATCTCGACGGGTGGCGCTGGTCGAACTCCACGCTGCGGTTTGCCCAGAAGGACGGCGGGGCAATCGAGGTGTCGGTGGGGCAATCGATGAGGTCTGACGTGGCGGCGCTTGTGGCTGATCGATCGAAGGCCAGTCACCAGTTTCTCGCGAAGATGATGGTTACGGAGGCCGTCTCGCGGACCGGCGGAGTTCGGACGACCTACAGGCTGATGAGCCTCCAGCAGGCGCCGGATCTGGTGGACGAGGCCGAGTAGTTGTCACCCCCTGGTGGCACCGTGTCACGGCATGGGGGCTGGTCGGTTTCATCCGTGGCGTGCGCTGCGCGCCCTGGAGCACGTGCTCGTGGAGTAGGTGCCGCTGCACGGCCGGCGCGGGGAGACGAACGGCGCCGACCTGATCCGCCTCCACCCCGAGCAGCTACAGGTCGAGCGGCGTTGCACGATCACGCACGAGGTCGTGCACGTCGAGCGTGGACACCGCTCCGGCTGCGCGCCGGCCGTGGAGCGGTCGGTACGCGCCGAGACCGCGCGGCGCCTGATATCCCTGCCGGCGCTGCTGGACGCGCTGGCGTGGACGCAGGACTGGCACGAGGCGGCGGATCATCTGTGGGTGACGGTCGAGGTGCTGCGCGACCGCATCGACGCTCTGACGCCTGGGGAGCGGGCCGCGCTCGTGGAGCGGTACGAGCGCGTGGAGCCGGGCGCGTGAGGTTGATCCGCTCGGATCAACCCGTAGCGGTAGATGGGGGTGTGCGCTGTCGTTCGGCTGCACGTGCGCGGATGGCCTACTAGCCTCGCGCGCATGATCACCCCCGCCTCGATCTCGTCCCGTCTCGCCGCGCTCCCGCGGTGGGTGCTCCCCGCCGTCGCGGCGGTCCTCGCCGCGCTCGTCACGCTCGGCATCGCGTCCGCCTACTACTCGGGCGTGGTGAGCCAGTGGGAGCAGCACGCCGCCGCCGTCGAGGGCGAGCGAGACGCCGCGCTGGCGGAGGTTGAGGACGTGTCCGCAGAGCTGGAGATCGTCTCGGGGGACCGGGACGCCTACCGGGATTCGGTCACGGCCTCGGAGGATCGGGCTGTCGCGGCCGAGGGGCGCATCGCGGAGGTCGAGGAGCGCGAGGCTGCGGTGGCCACAGCGGAGGCCGCGGTGGCGGCACGCGAGGCCGCCGTCACGGGCGCCGAGCAGCGGATCGCGGAGACCACGATCCGCGAGGGGACGTGGGTTGTGGGCCGCGACGTCGAGCCGGGCACCTACGCGACGGCCGGCGAGGTCAGGAGCGGGTGCTACTGGTCGATCTACGTCTCCGGCACGAACCAGGACGACATCGTGCAGAACGACATCGTGACGGGTGGTCGGCCGACGGTGACGATCGCCGAGGGGCAGGACTTCACCACGCGAGGGTGCGGCTCGTGGCTCAAGCAGTAGGCCTCACTGTGTCCCGGTACACAGTTTCGGGCGTGTCGGACTATCGCAGATCGGCGTGTCGTCTCCCGCGTGTCGGAGGTGCTTTTCGGCGTCCTGGCGCGGATGGTCGCGCTTCCACTGAGTGTCCGGTGTAGCGCTTTCAAGTCCCGTTACTCACCCGGTACGAAGGGCCGGATCCGTTCTCGGATCCGGCCCTTCGGCGTTCCCGGGCCGCTGACGGCCCACCCGGTTCGCCCCCACCGCACGCGTGCGGCAAGATCGTCCGGGGTCGCCACGACGGCGCCCTGATCCGATGACGAGGAGAACGATGGCCACGCTCGCGGTGGGGGATGTCGCCCCGGACTTCACGCTTCCGACGGCGGGCGGCGGCACGGTCTCGCTCGCGGAGCTTCGCGAGAGCGCGACGAGCGGCGTGATCGTGTACTTCTACCCGGCGGCCGGCACGCCCGGCTGCACGACGCAGGCGTGCGACTTCCGCGACTCCCTCGCGTCGCTGCAGGGCGCGGGCTACGCCGTCGTGGGCATCTCGCCCGACAGCGAGAAGAAGCTCACGAGCTTCGCGGACGCCGAGCACCTGTCCTTCCCCGTGGCTGCGGACCCGGACAAGAAGGTGCTCGAGGCCTACGGCGCGTGGGGCGAGAAGCGGCTCTACGGCAAGACCGTGGTCGGCGTGATCCGCTCGACGTTCGTGGTCGCGCCCGACGGCACGCTCACCCTCGCGCAGTACAACGTCCGGGCGACCGGTCACGTCGCCAAGCTGCGCCGCGACCTCGACCTCGTCTAGCAGCCCGGCGGCCGGCCGGGGGCAGCACGGCGGTTACGCTGATCCGGCTGTGCCCGGGCCCTGCGCCCGCGCCGGCGCGCGAGTGGCGAAACTGGCAGACGCGCAGGATTTAGGTTCCTGTGTCTTCGGGCGTGCGGGTTCAAGTCCCGCCTCGCGCACCACCAGCCGCACCATCACCCCACGAGAGCGCTCACCCCGCGAGCGTCGGCGCCGCCGCGATGAGCGCCGCCCGCTTGCGCAGGTCCGCGGAGCTCGGGCCCTCGCCGTCGGGGAACAGCGCGGTGCGGTAGTAGCGCAGCTCGTCGATGCTCTCCCCGATGTCGGCGAGCGCGCGGTGGCCGCCGGCCTTGCGCGGCGAGGCGAAGTAGGCGCGTGGGTACCAGCGCCGCGCCAGCTCCTTGACCGAGGACACGTCGATGACGCGGTAGTGCAAGTGCTCGATGAGCGCCGGCATGTCGCGCTCGAGGAACACCTTGTCCGTGCCGACGGAGTTGCCGGCGAGCGGCGCCTTGCGCGGCTCGGGCACGAACCGCTTGACGTACTCCAGGACCAGCTCGGCCGCGTCCGCGAGGGGGAGTCCGCCGTCGAGCGCGTTGAGGAGGCCCGACTTCGTGTGCATCTCGCGCACGACGTCGCCCATCTGCTCCACCGCCCCGGGCGGCGGCGCGATGACGAGGTCGATCCCGGGGTCCAGCGGCGCGAGGTCGGAGTCGGTGATGATGACGGCGACCTCGACGAGCGCGTCGTTGCGCGCGTCCAGGCCCGTCATCTCGCAGTCGATCCAGACGATGGGGTCCACGGCAGCACTCACGCGACCACCCTAGCCGCGGCGCTGGGTCAGGCGGTGGTGTCGTTGCGAGGGTCGGGGCCGTAGGCGACCTCGCGCAGGATCGCGCTGGCGAACCGGTCGAGCGAGCCGGGCGCGAGCGACGTGTACAGCGCGGGCTCGACGAGCTCGAGCTCCATGAGCAGCGGCTGCTGGTCGCCGCGGATCACGAGGTCGACGCGCGCGTAGAGGAGGGGGCGGGACTGCATCGAGCGGCCGGGGACGAGGCGGCGCACCTCGGTGATGATCTCGCTCGCGACGTCGATCTCGACCTGCGACGGCGTCCACGGCTCCATGACCTCGGGGGTGTAGGCGTCGCCCTCGCCGTTGTCCTCGCCCATGAGCATGGCGCCCTTGTGCATCGCGTGCGAGTACTCCCCGTGCAGGAAGACGAGCGCGCTCTCGCCGAAGGTGTCGATCTCGGGCATGTAGCGCTGGACCATCACGGAGCGGCCGGCCGAGAGCAGGCGCTCGGCGTGCTTGATCGCGAGGCGGCGGGAGTCGGCGTCGGTGGCGGTGTACCGGCCGGTGTCGACCGAGCCGGCGGAGATCGCGGGCTTCACCACGAAGTCCTCGCGGGCCGGGAAGCGGTTGTGCAGGTCGCGCTTGGTGTACTCGCGGTCCGGCTCGAGCCAGAGGGTCTCCACCACGGGCAGGCCGTGCTCGGCGAGTGCGCGCACGTAGTGCTTGTCGCTGTTCCAGCGCACGACGTTCGCCGGGTTGCGCAGGGTGGGCACGCGCGCGGCCCAGTCGAGGAACTCGGCCCGGCGGCTGCTGTAGTCCCAGACGCTGCGCAGCACGACGAGGTCGAACGAGGACCAGTCGACGGCGGGGTCGTCCCAGATCTCGATGCTGACCTGCGCGTCGCGCTCGGTGAGGGCGACGACGAGCGCCCGATCCTCCGGCTCGCCCTGAGGGTTGTCGGAGCTGGTGACGAGCGCGATGCGTGGCGTGGTGGTCACGGGGACACCGTATCGGCCCGGCCGGGCTCAGCCCGAGCGAGTGACGAACGCCGCACGACAGCGGCCGAGAAGGCGGCCATGACGGTAGCCGAGGTGGTGCCTGCGACGGAGTCGGGGCGAGTGGTTCAGGATCGGGCCGGTCGGCTCACCCCCCAGCGGTGCGCCGACCCGACCCGATCCTCCCTGCAGCCCCCTGCAGAGCCCCCTGCAACCCCCTGCGTGCCCCGCCACCGACGTCGCGCGGCGGAGCGTCGCGGGTTCTCGGCGCAGGTGCCTCGACCCCGTGACACTGCGAGAGAGGCGGGCGAGGACGCCCTGATACATCGGTCGGGAAACTTCTTCGGAGGAGATTCCCGGGCGCCCGGCACGGCGCCCGGCACGGCGCCCCCGCGGGGGGCGCTGGCGGGCTGCCGCGACGGCGACGGCGGGCTCTACGAGGGCGCACCGGGCTTGGAACGACGCGAGGGCCCGGCTCCTTGCGGAACCGGGCCCTCGTGGTACACCCCCTGGGACTCGAACCCAGAACCCACTGATTAAGAGTCAGTTGCTCTGCCAATTGAGCTAGAGGTGCATGCCGTGCGGCGGGAACCGACTTTAGCACGGGGGAGGATGGGAGCGTGAATCGACGACGTGACCTGTACCACCCGGGCAAGCCCGTCATCCTCGCGCACCGCGGCGGCATGGCGGAGTCGCCCGAGAACACGCGCGAGGCGGTGTCGGCGATGCTCGCCGTCGGGGTGCGTGCGATGGAGACGGACGTGCGCCACTCCAGCGACGGCGTCCCGGTCCTCGCGCACGACGTCACCCTCGCGCGTCGGTTCGGGGACCCGCGCGACATCTCGACCGTGCCCTGGCGCGAGCTCGCCGCGCTGCGCGACGTCGACGGCGCCGCACCCCTTCGCCTGGACGAGCTGCTCGCGGAGCACCCCGACGTCGTCGTGAACATCGACGCGAAGACCGACGAGGTGGTCGGCCCCGTGCTGCGCGCGGTGCGGCAGGCACGCGCCACCGAGCGCGTCTGCCTCACGGCCTTCTCCTCGCGTCGGGTTGCCCGGATGGCCCGGATCACCGGCGAGCGCGTCATGCTCGGCGCCGGGATGGCCGACGCGGCGCGGCTCGTCGCCCTCGCGCGGATGCCCGAGCGGGCCGCCGCGTCGCGGCTGGTCGGAGCCGGCCCGGCTCGGGCGATCCAGGTGCCGCTGACGTTCCGGGGCGTCCCGGTCGTGACCCCGCGCTTCGTCGCGGCGGCGCACGCCGCGGGCCACGTGGTGCACGTGTGGACCGTCAACGACCCGGACGAGATGGACCGCCTGCTCGACCTCGGCGTCGACGGTGTGGTCACGGACGTGCCGTCGCTCGCCGTCGAGGTGTTCGCCCGGCGTGGGCTCGCGCCCTGGCCGGAAGTGGGCTGAGCCCGACGCGCCCGCCGTGCCACATCGCGACCCCCGATGCCGGGGACCAAGGTCCCGATTGCACGGTGACATAGATCACACGCACCACAACATCTAGTGTCGGCGCGTCGTTCGCACCCCAGCATGTTGTGGTCATCGTAGTGTGGGGGCGCAAGCCACCCGTGCCAGAGAAGGGCCTTCCACCATGCCGACCGTCGACGCCGCCGCCACCATCGAGGAGTACCTGGAGCGCAGCGACTGGCGCGTGAATGCCAACGCGAACCAGGGCTACTCGCTCGGGGGGATGGTGCTCAACACCTCCGGCAAGGTGGTCGCGAACTACTGGCTCGACCGCGTGTACGCGCCCGAGGCCGGAGCGGCGCACCGCGAGGGCGCGCTGCACATCCACGACCTCGATATGCTGTCCGGCTACTGCGCGGGCTGGAGCCTGCGGACGCTCGTCGAGGAGGGCTTCGGGGGCGTCCCCGGGGCGATCGCGTCGCGTCCGCCGAAGCACCTGTCCAGCGCGTGCGGCCAGATCGTGAACTTCCTCGGCACGCTGCAGAACGAGTGGGCGGGCGCGCAGGCGTTCAGCTCGTTCGACACCTACCTGGCGCCGTTCGTCCGCCTCGACGCCATGGACTACGACGACGTGTTCCAGTGCCTGCAGGAGATGATCCACAACCTCAACGTGCCGTCGCGGTGGGGGACGCAGACCCCGTTCACGAACCTCACGTTCGACTGGAACCCGCCCGCGGACCTGGCCGAGCAGCACCCGATGATCGGCGGCGAGCCGGTCGACTTCACCTACGGCGAGCTCCAGGCCGAGATGGACCTCATCAACCGCGCCTACATCGACGTCATGACCGCCGGCGACGCGGACGGGCGCGTCTTCACCTTCCCGATCCCCACGTACAACATCACCGCCGACTTCGACTGGGACTGCGACAACGCGTCCCGGCTGTTCGCGATGACGGCCAAGTACGGCCTGCCCTACTTCCAGAACTTCATCAACTCCGAGCTCGACCCGGGCATGATCCGCTCGATGTGCTGCCGCCTGCAGCTGGACCTGCGCGAGCTGCTCAAGCGCGGCAACGGCCTGTTCGGCTCGGCCGAGCAGACCGGGTCCATCGGCGTGGTCACGGTCAACTGCGCGCGCCTGGGCTACCTGCACGCGCACGACGAGGCCGGCCTGCTCGCCGAGCTCGACCGGCTGCTCGAGCTCGGCAAGGACAGCCTCGAGGTCAAGCGCGTGTTCGTGCAGGGGCTCATCGACGGCGGCCTGTACCCCTGGACGCGCCGCTACCTCGGCACGCTGGAGAACCACTTCTCCACGCTCGGCGTGAACGGCATGAACGAGATGGTCCGCAACTTCTTCCTCGACGCCGAGGACCTCACCACGCCGGAGGGGTACGCGCTCGTCGTGCGCGTGCTCGACCACGTGCGTGAGCGCCTCGTGCAGTTCCAGGAGGAGACCGGTCACCTCTACAACCTCGAGGCGACGCCCGCCGAGGGGGCGACCTACCGGTTCGCCAAGGAGGACCGCGCACGCTTCCCCGGCATCCTCCAGGCCGGCACCGACGAGAACCCGTACTACACGAACTCCTCCCAGCTGCCGGTCGCCCACACGACCGATCCCTTCGAGGCCCTCGAGCTGCAGGACGAGCTCCAGCGCAAGTACACCGGCGGCACGGTGCTGCACCTCTACATGGGGGAGCAGATCAGCTCGGCGGACGCCTGCCGGAACATGGTGCGCCGCGCGCTCACGCGGTTCTCGCTGCCCTACCTCACGATCACGCCGACGTTCTCGATCTGCCCCAACCACGGCTACCTCGCGGCGGAGCAGCCCACGTGCCCGCAGTGCGCCGCCGCCGGGCGCGAGGTCGAGTGCGAGGTGTGGACGCGCGTGATGGGGTACCACCGTCCGACGAAGTCCTTCAACATCGGCAAGAAGGGCGAGTTCGCCGAGCGCACGCCGTTCCGCGAGCCCGCCCTGGTCTGATGGCGCCCGACGGCGAGCCCACCTCGGGCGCCGACGCGGCGGCGCTCGCGTCGCTCCAGATCGCGGGGCTCGTGCCGCTGTCCACGGTCGACTGGCCCGGGATGCTCGTCGCGACGGCGTTCCTCCAGGGCTGCCCGTGGCAGTGCGTCTACTGCCACAACCCCGACCTCATGCCCTCGCGCACGCCCGGCACGGTCGCGTGGGACGAGGTCGCGGCACTGCTGCGGCGTCGTCGCGGGCTGCTCGACGGGCTCGTGCTCACCGGCGGTGAGCCGACCCGCCAGCCTGGCGCGCTCGCCGCGGCGAGGTGGGCGCGCGAGGAGGGGTTCGCCGTCGGGCTGCACACCGCGGGCGCCTACCCGGCGCGGCTTGCCGCGCTGCTGCCGCACGTGGACTGGGTGGGCCTCGACGTCAAGGCGACGGCCGCGCGGTACGACACCGTCGCGGGCGCGCGGCACGCCGGCGAGCGCGCGACGGCGTCGCTCGCCCTCGTCCTGCGGGCGGCGGCCGAGCGGGGCACGGGTTACGAGGTGCGCACGACCGTCGCGCCCGGGATGGCGAACGACACGCTGGTGCTCGCGCGGGACCTGCGCGCGGCGGGCGTGCGGACGTACGCGCTGCAGCAGGCGCGCGCCGAGGGCACCCTCAGTCTCGCCGACGCGCACCCGCCCGGGTGGGACGCGGAGTTCGCGGCGCTCGCCGAGGAGGTGCGCGGGCTCGGCTTCGAGACGCTGCACGTGCGCTGACCGCGCTGACGCGCGGCGGCGACGGGGACGGCGACGGGGCCGGGGATGGCCACGAGGACCACGGCGGCGAGCCGTGGGCCGCCACCCGCCCGCCGGTAGTGTCCGGGGCGTGCTCAGCGACGCCCGGCTCCACGCGATGGCGCGCGACCTCGCCCGGATCGAGGGCGTCGTCGCCGTGGTGCTCGGCGGCAGTCGGGCGCGGGGGACCCACCGCCGCGACTCCGACGTCGACCTCGGGCTCTACTACGAGGACCCGCTCGATCTGCTCGCGCTGGCCGACCTCGCGACGCGCTGGGCCGGTCGGCCGGTCGAGGTCGCCGCACCGGGCCGGTGGGGTCCGTGGGTGAATGGCGGCGCGTGGCTCACGGTCGACGGGATTGCCGTGGACTGGATCCTGCGCGACCTCGGCCGGGTGTCCGAGCAGTGCGAACGGGCCCGTCGCGGCGAGCTCGCCTTCCACCCGCAGCCGGGCCACCCGCTCGGCTTCCTCGACGTGGCCTACGCCGGTGAGGTCGCCACGTGCGTCCCCCTCGCCGACGACGACGGCGTGCTCGCCCGGCTCGTCGCCGGCCTCACCCCGTACCCGTGGGCGCTGCGCGACGCGATGCTCGCCGGGCTCTGGCAGGTGGACTTCCTGCTCGACGCGGCGGCCAAGGGGGCGAAGGCCGCCGACGTCGCCTACGTCGCGCTGTGCACCAGCACCGCGGCGATGCTCGTGGCGCACGCGTGGCACGCGGTCGCCGGCTCATGGGTCACGAACGAGAAGGCCCTCGTGCCCGGCACGGCCCGGCTCCCGGTCGCCACGGGAGGTTTCGCGGCGCGCGTCGCGGCCGCGATCGGCGCGCTGGGCACGACGCCCACGGACCTGCAGCGCGCGATCGACGCGGTGCGGGCGGCGCCGCGTCCGGACGTCGGTTGAGCCGACCGTCCCACCAGGTGGACTTCTTCGACCGCCTCGTGGTCGCGGGTCGGCCCCGACCTAGGCTGAAGACCCGCCGAGTCCCGCCTCAGGAGGAGGACCCATGCCGGTCGCCGTCGACGACACCGAGCCCAAGTTCGCCGAGTACGCCCACCCGGAGCGTCTCGTGAGCACGTCGTGGCTCGCCGAGCACCGGGGCGAACCCGGCCTGGTGGTCGTGGAGTCGGACGAGGACGTGCTGCTCTACGAGACCGGCCACATCCCGGGCGCCGTCAAGATCGACTGGCACCTCGACCTCAACGACCCGCTCGTGCGCGACTACGTCGACGGCGAGGGCTTCGCCCGCCTGCTCGGCAGCCGCGGCATCTCCCGCGACACGACGATCGTGCTCTACGGCGACCGGTCGAACTGGTGGGCGGCGTACACCCTGTGGGTGTTCTCGCTCTTCGGGCACCCGGACGTCCGGCTGCTGGACGGCGGCCGCGAGAAGTGGGTCGCGGAGGGCCGCGAGCTCACGATCAGCGCGCCCGACGTCGCACCCGTGCCCTACCCGGTCGTGCCGCGCGAGGACGGCGCCATCCGGGCCTTCAAGGAGGATGTGCTCGAGCACCTGGGCAACCCGCTCGTCGACATCCGCTCGCCCCAGGAGTACACGGGCGAGCGCACGCACATGCCGGACTACCCCGAGGAGGGGGCGCTGCGCGGCGGCCACATCCCGACGGCGCGGAACGTGCCGTGGGCCCGCGCCGTCGCGGAGGACGCCAGCTTCCGCCCGCGCGCCGAGCTCGAGGGGATCTACGGCGACGGCGGTGACGGCTCCGGCCTTGGCCTCGGTGCGGACGACTCGATCATCACGTACTGCCGCATCGGCGAGCGCTCGAGCCACACGTGGTTCGTGCTCACCCACCTGCTCGGCATCCCCGACGTGCGCAACTACGACGGCTCGTGGACCGAGTGGGGCAACGCCGTGCGGGTGCCGATCGTCAAGGGCGCCGAGCCGGGGCTCGCGCCCGTGCGCTGAGCCCCGGCCCCCACTCGGTGCCGGTGGGAGGATGGCGGGGTGACCGACGCCGCCCTGCCCGACGCCCTCGTCGCCATCCGCGAGGACTTCCTCGCGCTCGACGTGCGCGACCGGCTCCAGCTCCTCCTGGAGTTCTCGAACGAGCTGCCGGAGGTCCCCGAACGCTTCGCGGCGCGGCCGGAGCTGCTCGAGCCGGTTCCGGAGTGTCAGGCACCGATCGCGTTCATCACCGAGATCGAGACGTCCGACGGCGAGCCTCGCGTCCACTTCTACGCCTCGGCCCCGCCCGGGGCGCCGACCTCGCGCGGGTTCGCCTCGATCCTCGCCCAGGGGCTCGACGGGCTGACGCCCGACCAGGTCGTGGCCATCCCCGCCGACTACCCACTCACCCTCGGCCTCGCCGAGGCGGTCTCGCCGCTGCGGCTGCGCGGCATGACGGCGCTGCTCACCCGCGCCAAGCGGCAGGTCGCCGAGCGGCTCGCCTCCTAGCGTCGCCGTGACCGCCGCCCGCAGGCCCGATCGCGACGGCGCGACCGTGCTCACCCTGCACTCCACGTGGCGGCTGCCCGCGCCGCCGGACCGGACGTGGGACGTGCTCGCCGACCCGACCTCCTGGCCGCTGTGGTGGAAGGGGCTGCGGTCCACGGTCGTGCGGCAGGGTGCGCACGACGGCGTGGGCACGCGAGGCTCGCTCGCCTACCTCGCACCGGGGTACGTCATCCGCGTCGGGCTCGAGGTCGTCGCGGCGCTGCCGCCGGGTGCTGGGCGGGGCGGCTGCGGCGGGGTCGTGCTGCGCGCCGTAGGCGATCTGCGTGGCCGCGCCCTCGCCGTCCTGCGCCCGGACGAAGCCGCCGGCGCTGAGGTCACCACCGCCACCGTGCTCACCATCGACTGGCGGGTCCGACCCACGGGCGCCCTGCTGCGGCGTGCGGCGCTCCGGGCGCCGCGCGTGCTCGAGGCGAGCCACGCCGTCGTGATGGACCGCGGTGAGCGCGGGCTCCGAGCGCACCTGACGGCCACGCGCTCGTGGGGTTCACTGGGCCGATGAGTGTGCGATGAGTGTGCGCAGGAGGGCGGACGTCCCCGCGAGCGTCCGGCTCGCGGTGTCGGTCGTCGCGGGGGTCGTGGCCGCGTTGCTGCCGACCTGGCAGACGCTGGTCGGCGCGCTCCTGGGCGGGTGGGCGGTGTGCGGTGCGCTGTACTGCGGCTGGACGCTCGCCGTCGTGCTCCCGATGACGCGGGCGCGACGGCGTCGCACGCCACCCGCGAGGAACCCACCCGGGTGGGCGCGCACCTGGTCGTCGGGGTGGCGTCGCTCGCCAGCGTCGTGGGGGCCGGGGTGCTGCTCGTGGCGCACCAGCGAGCCGGGAGCGTGGTGGCGGCGCTGCTCGCCGTCGTCGTCTCGTGGCTCGCGGTGCACACGTCCGCGGCGCTGCGCTACGCGCGCCTGTACTACGTGCCGCCGGTGGGCGGGGTGGACTTCCACCAGAGCGAGCCGCCCCGGTACACCGACTTCGCCTACATGGCGTTCACGGTGGGGATGAGCTTCGCGATCTCGGACACCGACCTGGCGTCCTCGCGGATGCGGCAGCGTGCGCTCCTGCACGCGCTGCAGGCCTACGTGCTGGGCACCGTGATCGTCGCGCTCACCGTCAACCTCGTCGCGGGGCTGGCGGGCTGAGCTCGGCTCAGGTGTGGCCGACGTCCACGATGCCGAGGCGCACGGCGTGGATCAGGACCTGAACACGGTCGCGCACCTGGAACTTCTGGGCGATGCGGCCCAGGGTGGCCTTGACCGTGGCCTCCGAGACGAAGAGCGTGTCCGCGATCTCGCGGTTGCTGTTGCCCTCCGCGAGGCAGCGGAGCACGTCGAGCTCGCGTGGCGTGAGACCCGGGTCCGCCGGCGGTGGCGACGACTCGGCCGCGCCCGGGCTGGATGACGTCGCGATACCGCCGGGGTGCTCGTCCTCGGACTTCACGGTGGCGATGAGCTCGCGCGTCACAGCGGGGGAGAGGACCGCCTCGCCGCGGTGGACGGCCTCGATCGCGTCGAGGATCTCGCGTGGGCGGGCGTCCTTGAGGAGGTACCCGGCCGTGCCGGCGCGCAGTGCGGGGATCACGAACTCCTGCGAGGAGAACGCGGTGAGCGTGAGGATCCGCGCTCCGGGATCCTCCTGAAGGAGCTCCCGGGTGGCTGCGATGCCGTCCTTGACGGGCATCTGGATGTCCAGCAGCACGACGTCGGGTCGAGTCTCCCGAAAGAGCGGAAGTGCCTCGCCACCGTGCCGGGCGAGCCCCGCCAGCTCGTAACCGTCGGCGGCGTCGAGGAGCATCTCGAGCGCGTTCCGCACCATCGGGTCGTCCTCGACGACAAGCACGCGAATGACCCCCACGGCTTGATCGTAGTGGGCTGCGGCGGCGCTCCTGGAGACCTGTGACCGCCTCGAGACGCGGCGTGAGGGACGAAAGGTGCTCTTATCCCCTTCTTTTTCGTCACACAAGCGACGATTGGCTTGCGAAGATCGCCTCGAGATGGTGCGCTTGTCCCATGACGTCGTCGACCTCCCCCCTGCCCGCGCGCCGCCGCGCCGCCCTCGTTCTCCGCCTGTCCGCAGTCCTCTCCGTCGCGGCACTCACCGCCGTCGTCGTGCCCGCCGCGAGCGCGAGCAGCCTCGACACGCCGGCCGCGTCGGTGAGCGCCGAGGCGGCGCCTGTGAGCGCTGCGGCGCCGGTGTCCGGGTTCACGGGCGTCCTGGCCGCTGGGCTGGGCGGTTCGAGCAGCGCTGCCCTCGCGCCGCAGGCTCCCAGCACGGGCAACCCGGGCGTGAGCACGCAGTCGATCTTCGGTGACACGGCGCGGTGGGCGTGCAAGCGGCTCGGACTGTTCTGCTGACGCCCGAGGGCGTCGCGCGGACCGACTGAGGAAGGTGCCGTGGGCGTCGCCACGCAGATCCGCCAAACGGTCTCCTCGCCCGAACTGTGGCGGGCGCGTGACCCACGCGTGCTTCGCTGGGTTCTGACGCTCGCCGCTACCGCTTTCCTCGCTGACAGTGGCATCTCCCTCATCGCGAGGCAGGATGCGGGCAAGACCGAGAATCTGATCGCGATGGTGGCGTTCTCGGCTGCCGCACTGCTGTGCTGGATCTCGTTCGACGTGCTCGCGATCGGGTTCGTCGCCGCGATGATCGTGACGGCATGGGTGGACGGCTGGTTCGCCGGGATCGTCTTCGTCCCGGCGATGCTGGGCGTGGTTGCCGCGGCGTCGAGCGGTCCGTTCATCGTCGCGACCTCGCTGGCGGCAACCGCGTGGGCAGTCTCGATCCGCTGGCTCTCGCCGGACGACACCGTCATCATCACGCCGTTGATCCTGGCGCTGCTGGCCGCGGTCGTCATCGGTGCGTCGTTCCGGTTTCGTGCAGTGCGTCACGAGATGGACCGCGGCCGGCTCGATGCCACGCGTGAGGCGCTCGAGGCGCAGCAGCGGCTCGAGCGCGAGGCGGTCGAGGGTGTCCGGCGGTCGGTGGCTCGCGACCTGCACGACGTCGTCGCGCACGGGCTCACCGTCATCGCGATGCAGTCCGACGTCGCGGTCTTCACCCGGGACCTCGACAAGGCGCACGACGCGCTCGGGCGCATCTCCGACGCGTCCCACCAGGCGCTCACCGACCTGCGCATCATGCTCAAGCTGCTGCAGGAACCGACCGACGACGGCGAGACGCCCCTCGGGCCGCCCGACGCCAGCACGCTGCGCCTGGAGATCACCGGTCCGCAGTTCCGCGAGGTTCTCGAGGAGCTCGGTTTTCGCACCACACTGGACATCGGCTCGCGGACGTCGATGCTCACCCGCGGTGCCGAGATCACGCTGCACCGCGTGCTCCAGGAGGCGACGACCAACGTGCTCAAGCACGCTCCCGACGGCTCCTCGTGTGCGATCACGATCGAGGTGACCGGCGAGGCCCCGCAGGGAGTGGCTGCGCTGCGCGTGGTGAGCGAGATGCCGCGGACCTCGCGTCCCGATCGGGCGAGCACCGGCGACCCGCGGCGCGTGCACCTGGGCCTGCTGTCGATGAGGGAGCGGGTCGAGTCGCTCGGCGGCGAGTTCGACGCCGGCCGACGGGGTGACCAGTGGGTCGTCGAGGCGACCATCCCGGTGGCCCTGCGCCCCGATCGATCCGAGCTCGCCGACGAGGACGACGCGCGTCGCCCGCCCCGCAGCGACGCGGGCGAGAGCCCTTCGTCTCACTCGCCCCACGTGTCCGGAGGCGCCGCTTCCGGCCGGAGCTCGGCGTCGCGCGCGCCTCGGCACGGCGCACCCGCCCCGCAGCACCACGTCGAGAGCGACGAGGCCGTCGTCCGGAACGCCGCGCCCGCCGCGCCCGCCGAGGCCGCTCCGTCGTCGTCTCGCTGACACGTCGCCGCGCCCGCTCTGTCATCGTCCAGCCGAGCCGCTCCGTCTTCGGTCGCTGACGCGTCGTCGAGCCTGCTCCGTCGTCGTCTCGCCGACGCGTCGCCGAGCCCCTGAGTGCCAGCATGCGCGCCACCAGCGCGCCGGCACGACGAAGGCCCTCCGTGCGAGGCACGAAGGGCCAGACGTGAAGGTCCTGAGATAGTCAGCAGCCGCGACGCCGAGGTGGGGGGGGTTTCGGCGTCGCGGCTGCTGGGCGCTCCGGTCAGTTGGGGGTTTGACCGGTGCGCGGCCGACCTGGGGCTCCGCGGAGGCTTCCGGGGGTGGGGGCAGGGGGGTTGGTTCCCACCCCCGCCTCGGCGGCCCAGCGGGTCGGCGTACGAGCAGCGCCGGGCAGAGCCCGTGCTGCAGCAGGTGCGTCGTGGCTCAGAGAGTGCGCGAAGGTCGAAGTCGACGACGTGTGTGTCATGGCTTCATCCCTCCCTCGCGGCTCTCCCCAGAGCTCGACATGAAGAGGAAACCAGAACGGTGACGGGGGGTGGTAGATACTTTCGTCTAGACCTCACGCGCGTCGCGAACCGCACGGTCTCAACGATGTGAACGAGCCCACGTCCGCTCGGGACCTTCGCCCCCTCGTGGCGCCGCAGACGACACGGAAGGCTTGTCCCGTGCTCGATCTTCCCACCACCATCGACGTCCAGCTCGACCAGGCGCAGCACAAGGTCGAGTCCGCCGCGCACCCGTGGCGCTACCTCGTCGCCTCCATGCTCGCGGGCATGTACATCGGCATCGGTGTCGTCCTCATGGTGATGACGGCCGGTCCGCTGGGCAACAGCCCGCTCGTCGCAGGCGCCGTGTTCGGCGTCGCCCTCACGCTCGTGGTGTTCGCCGGGGCTGAGCTCGTCACGAGCGCCATGATGATCCTGCCGCAGGCGGCGATCACGCGGTCGATCGGCTGGGGCCGGGCGATCGGGACGCTGCTGTTCTGCTTCTTCGGCAACCTGGTCGGGTCCGTCGTCTTCGCGTGGATGATCGTGCAGTCCCGCGTCCTGGACGGGAACGCCGGCGGCGAGATGCTCGCCGCGATGATCGAGCACAAGAACGTCGAGGGGTTCGGGGAGATGTTCTTCCGCGGCGTCCTGTGCAACGTGCTCGTCTGCGTGGCGATCTGGGCGGCGAACCGCCTGCAGTCGGAGGCGGGCAAGGCCATCATCATCTTCTGGTGCATCCTGGCGTTCATCGCCTCGGGCTTCGAGCACGTCGTGGCCAACATGACCACGTTCTCGATCGCGCTGTTCCAGGGCGGCATGACCGACCTCGCGCACATGGCCCGCAACCTCGCGGTCGTCGGTCTCGGCAACCTCGTGGGCGGCGCCGTCGTGATCGGCGTCAGCTACCTCGTCGTCTCCGGTCGCCTCGGCACCACGCGCCCGACGGCGAGCACCGCCTCTCCGGACGTCGCCCTCGCGCAGGAGCAGGTCGACCGGGTGGGGGTTCCGGTCCGCGTCGGCTGACGGTCCGCCGGGGGCCTTCACCGGCCGCGGCAGACCAGTTCACGTGCGTCGAGAACGGCCCCTGGCGGCGAGAACGGCCCGTCGCGGCCTCCACGGGCCGCGGCTGACCAGCTCGCGTTCGTCGAGAACGGCCCGTGGCGACGAGAACGGCCCGCTGGGGGCCGTTCTCGTCGCAGCAGGCCGTTCTGGAGGCGTAGTGCGGGCGCCGGGTCTAGGTGCTGAGTCCGCGAGGCGCGGTGGACGCGAAGGTCTGAGCTCGCCGTCGCGCATTCCGTCAGAGCGAATCGGCCGCGGCTGACCAGCTCGCGTGCGTCGAGAACGGCCCGTGGCGGCGAGAACGGCCCGTGGCGGCCTCCACGGGCCGCGGCTGACCAGCTCGCGTGCGTCGAGAACGGCCCGTGGCGACGAGAACGGCCCGCTGGGGGCCGTTCTCGTCGCAGCAGGCCGTTCTGGAGGCGTAGTGCGGGCGCCGGGTCTAGGTGCTGAGTCCGCGAGGCGCGGTGGACGCGAAGGTCTGAGCTCGCCGTCGCGCATCCCGTCAGAGCGAATCGGCCGCGGCAGACCAGTTCACGTGCGTCGAGAACGGCCCCTGGCGGCGAGAACGGCCCGTCGCGGCCTCCACGGGCCGCGGCTGACCAGCTCGCGTGCGTCGAGAACGGCCCGTGGCGGCGAGAACGGCCCGCTGGGGGCCTCCACGGGCCGCGGCTGACCAGCTCGCGTGCGTCGAGAACGGCCCGTGGCGGCGAGAACGGCCCGCTGGGGGCCGTTCTCGTCGCAGCAGGCCGTTCTGGAGGCGTAGTGCGGGCGCCGGGTCTAGGTGCTGAGTCCGCGAGGCGCGGTGGACGCGAAGGTCTGAGCTCGCCGTCGTGCGCCCCGTCGGGGCTCATCGGCCGCGGCTGACCAGCTCGCGTGCGTCGAGAACGGCCTCTGGCGACGAAGACGGTCCGCCGGGGGCCTTCACCGGCTGCGGCGGACCAGCCCGCGTTCGGCGGGAACGGCCCGTGGCGACGAAGACGGTCCGCAGCGGGCCGTTCTCGGGGCGTGGCGAGCGCGAGCCGGGCGCGCGAGAGCTGGGCAAGCGCGAGGCGCGGCGGACGCGGAGGTATGGGCTCGCCGTCGTGCGCCCCGTCAGGCCGCGCCGGCCGCGGCGCCGCGGTGCTGCACCCACTCGCCTCGGAAGTGGTCGTAGCAGACGGAGTTGTCGATGGTGCTGCGGTCGAAGCCCTGCTCGCTCGCCACGACCTTGCCCAGCCGCTCCGGGTCCGGCGCCGCCTGGGCGAGGAGCTTCGTGTAGTCGTGGTGGGCGTCGAGGATGACGGCGTCGGACGGCCCACGCTCGACCACGCGCCCCTTGTAGAGCACGAGGATCTCGTCGGAGAAGTGCCGCGCGGTGGCCAGGTCGTGCGTGATGTAGAGGACCGCAAGGTTGTCCTCGCGCTGCAGCCGGGCGAGCAGGTTGAGCACGCCGAGGCGGATCGAGACGTCGAGCATCGAGACCGGCTCGTCGGCGATGAGGATCTGCGCGCCGGGCGCGAGCGCTCGGGCGATCGCGACCCGCTGGCGCTGACCGCCCGACAGCTCGTGGGGTCGGCGCTGCGCGTAGTGCGACGCCGGCGTGAGGTTCACCCGCTCGAGCATCTGCGCGACCCGCTCGCGCGTCTCGGTCGACCCCTTCGTGCGCTGGTGCAGCAGCAGCGGTCGCGCGATGTGGTGCTCGATCGTGTGGAACGGGTTGAGCGAGGCGAACGGGTCCTGGAACACCATCTGCACGTGCCGGCGGTAGTCGGATCCGTGGACGGGCGTCCGGTCGTCCAGGAGCACGTTGATCTCGCCCGACGTCGGCTTCTCGAGACGGGTGAGGAGCTTGGCGATCGTGGACTTGCCCGACCCGGACTCGCCGACCAGGGCGACCGTGCGCCGCGGCACGAGGTCGAAGCTCACGTCGTCGACGGCGCGCAGCGTGGTGCGCCGCAGCCCGTTGCGGATCGGGTAGTCCTTGGTCAGGTGCACGACCTCGGCGCTGCTCATCGGTCCTCCTCGGGAGACTCAGCGGACTCGGCCGACGCGTCGGGCGAGGGGCCCTCGGGCTCGGGTTCGCCGTCGGGCTCGTGCTCGTGGACGTAGGCCGCGACCTCCTCGACGAGGGCGCCGGCCTCCTGGGCGAGCACGTCGTCGAACTGCGCGTCGAGCACGCCCGTGCGGATGAAGTCGCCGCGCTCGCCGGACAGGCTCGGGAACGAGCTGAGCAGCGTGCGGGTGTAGGGGTGGCGCGCGTGGCGGAACAGCTGGTCGGCGGTCTCGAGCTCGATGATCTCGCCCTTGAGCATCACCGCGATGCGGTCGGAGATCTCGAGCAGGAGCGGCAGGTCGTGCGTGATGAAGATGACGGCGAAGTCGAGCTCGTCCTTCAGCCGCACGATCTCGCGCAGGATGTCGCGCTGCACGACGACGTCGAGCGCCGTGGTGGGCTCGTCCATGATCATGACCTGCGGCTCGAGGAGCATCGCCATCGCGATCATCACGCGCTGGCGCATTCCCCCGGAGAGCTCGTGCGGGAAGGACGAGAGCCGCGCGGGGTCGACGCCGACGCGCTCCAGCACGTCCACCGAGCGCGCCTCGATCTCCTTGCGCGGGGTGCGGGGGCGGTGCGCGAGGATCGTGTCGCGCAGCTGCTTGCGCACGCTGATCACGGGGTTGAGCGCGTTCATGGCGCCCTGGAACACCATCGAGAGCTTGGACCAGCGGAACGTACGCAGGGCCTCGTCGGAGAGAGTGAGGACGCCGACGTCGTCACCCGAGCGGTCGTGGAACGTGATCCGGCCCGAGGAGATGCGCGCGGGCGGCTCGTGCAGCCGGTTCACGGCGTACGCCAGCGTCGTCTTGCCGCAGCCGGACTCGCCCGCGAGGCCGAGGATCTCGCCCGCGGCGAGCTCGAAGGAGGCGTGCTTGACGGCCTCGACGGATGGCTCCACCTCGTAGACGACCGAGAGGTCGTCGACCGTGAGGACGGTGCGCCGCGTGCGCGCCGACGTGGTGGGGTCGAAGGACGTGGTGGTGGTCATGCGCGGGCCGCCTCCTCGAGTCGGCGGATCTTACGGGCGCGGCGGCGGTGCAGCCGGACGTTCTTGAGCTTGGGGTTGATGACCTCGTCGATCGAGAAGTTGATGAGCGACAGGCCCATCCCGAACAGCGCGATCATGAGGCCGGGCGGGACGAACCACCACCAGGCGCCGAGCGAGAGGGCGAAGCCGTTCTGCGCGTAGAAGAGCATCGTGCCGAGCGTCCAGGAGTTCGCGGCGCCGAGGCCGATAAACGACAGGCCGGCCTCGGACAGGATCGCCGCGATCACCGCGAACACGAACTGCGACGCGATCACCGGGAGCAGGTTCGGCAGGATCTCGACGGCGATCACGCGCCAGGCGGGTTCGCCCGAGACCCGGGAGGCCGAGACGTAGTCACGACCGCGCACCGAGAGCGTCTGCGCGCGCAGCACGCGGGCCGAGCCGGCCCAGCTCGTGATCGCGAGGACGACGGCGATGGTCCACCAGCCGCGCGCCTCGCGCGGCACGAACGCCGCGATGACGATGACCAGCAGCAGGCCGGGGATGACGAGGAAGACGTTCGACAGCAGCGAGAACGCCTCGTCGGCGACGCCGCCCGCGTAGGCGCCGTAGATGCCGAAGCCGACCGACAGCGCCGTGGCGAGCACGCCGACGAGGATGCCGATCTGCAGCGAGCCCCGGGTCGCGAAGGCCAGCTGGGCCAGCACGTCCTGGCCGGTCTGCGTGGTGCCGAGCAGGTGCTCCGACGAGGGCGCGGTGAGCCCCATGTCGCGGATCACGGTCGGGTCGCTGACCAGCCACGGGCCCACGACGGCGAACGCGATGATGAGCACGACCAGACCGATCCCGACGGCGAGCCACCCTGCCATCGTCGGCAGCAGCGGGCGCAGCGACGATCGGCGCGGCGCCCCGACCTCCTCGGCCTCCTGGGCGAGCAGCTCGGGCGCCTCGGAGATGTCGGGCTCGTTGAGGGGGGTGATGTTCGTCATGACTCAGCCCTTCGCCCGGGTGCGCGGGTCGATGAGGCCGTAGAGCAGGTCCACGGCGAGGTTGGCGCCCAGCACGGCAAGCGTGATGACGAGGAAGACCCCCTGCATGAGCGCGTAGTCGTTGTTGGTGACGGCCTGCAGCAGGCGCGAGCCGATCCCGGGGTAGGAGAACACCTGCTCCGTGACGACCGACCCGGAGACCACGAACCCGAGGGAGATCGCGAAGCCCGCGATCGAGGGGAGCACGGCGTTGCGCGCCGCGTAGTGCAGCTGGATCCGGCGCTCCCGCAGGCCCTTCGCGCGGGCGGTGAGGATGTAGTCCTCCGAGAGCGTGGAGACCATCATGTTGCGCATGCCCAGGAGCCAGCCGCCGAGCGAGGCGATGACGATCGTGAGCGCCGGCAGGATCCCGTAGTAGATCGCCGAGGAGATGAACTCCCAGCTCCATCCGGGATCCAGCACGACGTCGTAGCCGCCCTGGCCCGGCAGCCAGCCCAGGACCCGCGAGAGCAGGTACACGAGGATGAGCGCGAGCCAGAAGTAGGGCACCGCGGCCAGCAGGGTGGTCGCCGGGACGAGCGAGTCGAGCCAGGTGCCGGGCCGCCAGCCGGCGATCATGCCGAGCGCCACGCCGATCGAGGCGGCCAGGATCGTGGAGATCCCGACCAGGGCGATCGTCCAGGGCAGCGACGTCGCGATGACGTCGCTGACCCGGGCGGGGTAGTACGTGACGGAGACACCGAGGTCGCCGTGCACGAGACGGACGAGGTACTGCCAGTACTGCTGGATCAGCGGGGTGTCGTCGTCGCCCCCGAGCAGAAGGGCGTAGGCCTTCCGGGTGTCGTCGGTCACCGTGCCGCCGCGCTGCTGGAGCTTGGCGAGCAGGATGTCGACGGGGTTGCCCGGGAGCATCCGGGGAATGAGGAAGGCGCGCAGCCGCGCTACGAGGTGACGGTCGCCGTCGAGCCCTGCGAGCCCGGCGAGCGCCCGACGGCGAGCCCCACCTGGTCCCACCCCGTCGGCTTCCGCACGGTGACGGTCCACACCGCCCCCGACGAGCACGGCACGCCGTTCGTGCTGCGGGTCAACGGCCGCGACGTGCAGGTGCGCGGAGCGAACTGGATCCCCGACGACGCGTTCGTCACCCGGGTCGACGCCGCACGCCTGAAGCGCCGCGTGGCCGACGCCGTCGAGGCGAACATGAACCTGCTGCGGATCTGGGGCGGCGGGATGTACGAGTCCGACGAGCTCTACGAGATCTGCTCGCGCGAGGGCATCCTCGTGTGGCAGGACTTCCTCCTCGCGTGCGCCGCGTACGCCGAGGAGCCGTGGCTCGCGGACGAGATCGAGGCCGAGGCGCGCGAGGCGGTCACCCGACTCTCGAAGCACGCGGCGCTCGCGCTGTGGTGCGGCAACAACGAGAACCTCGTGGGCTGGGCCGACTGGGGCTGGCGCGCGTCGCTGCAGGGCCGCACGTGGGGCGGCGGCTACTACCTCGAGACGTTCCCGGCGATCGTCGCCGAGCTCGACCCCACCCGCCCCTACATCCCCGGCAGCCCGTTCTCCGCGTCCACGCTGCTGGACCCGAACAAGGACACGGACGGCACCGTCCACGTCTGGGACGTGTGGAACGAGAAGGACGACACGAGCTACCGCGAGTGGCGTCCCCGGTTCGTCGCGGAGTTCGGGTTCCAGGGGCCGGCCGCGTGGACCACGCTGTTCGACGTCGTCCACGACGTCCCGGCCGACCCGTTCGGGCACGAGATGCTCGTCCACCAGAAGGCCAACCAGGGCAACCTCAAGCTCGAGCGCGGGTACACCCCGCACCTGCCCGCGCCGCGCACGATCGACGACTGGCACTTCGTCACGCAGCTCAACCAGGCACACGCGATCGCCTTCGGGATCTCCTACTTCCGCTCGCTCGCGCCGTACAACACCGGCACCGTGGTGTGGCAGCTCAACGACGACTGGCCCGTCGTCTCGTGGGCCGCGGTCGACTACGCCGAGCGCCGCAAGCCGCTCTGGTACGCGCTGCGCGACGTCTACGCGCCACGCCTGGCCACGCTGCAGCCGCCGCTGACGGGCGACCACCGGCTCGACCTCGTCGTGCTCAACGACACCGACGAGGCGTGCGACGGCGAGGTGCGCGTACGGCGCGAGATGTTCGACGGCGAGGTGCGCGCCGAGGCGCGGCTCGCCGTCGTGGTCCCCGCCCGCGGCGCGGCGCGCGTGGCCCTGCCGGACCACGTGGCGACCGGCGACGGCGCGCGTGAGGTGCTGGTGGCGGACCTCGACGCGCTGGGCAAGGGTTTCGCGCGGGTCGTGCACGACCTGGCCGACGTCGTCGGGCAGGACCTGGACCCCGAAGCGCTCGACGCGCGCGTCGAGCCCACCGCGACCGGTGCCGTGCTCACGGTGACGGCGCGGACGTACGTGCGCGACGTCGTCGTGCTCGCGGACCGCGCGGACGCCTCCGCCGCGGTGGATCGTGCGCTGGTGAGCCTGCTCGCGGGGGCGAGCGCCACGTTCGCGCTCACGGGCGACGGGCCGATCGAGGCCGACGCCGTGCTCGCGCCGCACGTGCTGCGCAGCGCCAACCAGCTCAAGGGCGCGCCCGTGGGGACGCCGCTGCCGGCGTTCGCGACGCAGGAGGTCGACGCGTGAGCGAGCTGCTCCGCCCGCCCTCGCCGTGGCCGGCGCCGCAGGCGCGGCGTCGGGAGTTCCCGGCCGACTTCAGGTTCGGCGTCGCGACCTCGGCCTACCAGATCGAGGGCGCCGCGCACGTGGGCGGGCGGACCGACTCGATCTGGGACACGTTCGCGCGCCGGCCCGGCACGATCGCCGACGCGAGCACGGGTGAGGTGGCGGTGGATCACTACCACCGCTTCGGTGAGGACGTGGCGCTGATGCGTGAGCTGGGCGTGGGCGGGTACCGGTTCTCGACGTCGTGGGCGCGGGTGCGTCCCGACGGCGGCGCGCCCGACCCCGAGGGCCTGGACTTCTACTCGCGGCTCGTCGACGCGCAGCTCGAGGCGGGCATCACGCCGTGGGTCACGCTCTACCACTGGGACCTGCCGCAGGCCCTGGAGGACGCGGGCGGCTGGCGCTCGCGCGACATCGTGCCGCGGTTCGTGGAGTACGCGCTCACGATGCACGAGGCGCTCGGGGACCGCGTGCGGCACTGGCTCACGCTCAACGAGCCGTGGTGCACGGCGTTCCTCGGCTACGCGGGCGGGCAGCACGCGCCGGGCGTGCAGGACGACGTCGGCGCGCTCCGGGCGCTGCACCACCTGCTGCTCGCGCACGGCGAAGCGGTGCGGGCGCTGCGCGCGGCCGACCCTTCGGTCGCCGGGCCGGACGCCGCACCGCTGACCCTCGGCATCGCGCCGAACTTCTCGCTCTACGCGCCGCTCGACCCCGCCTCGGCCGCGGACGTCGACACTGCGCGGCGGCTGCGGGACGCGCAGTGGGGCTGCTTCGTCGAGCCGCTGCTGCGTGGTGCCTACCCCGAGTCCTTCCTCGCCGACGTCGCCGACCTGTGGCCCGAGGATCTCGTGCGCGACGGCGACCTCGACGTCATCGCGACGCCGATCGACGTGCTCGGGGTCAACTACTACAACTCGTGGGTCATCGCCGCGCCGGACGGGTCCGGGGCGGTCGCGCCCTCGGGTGCCTCCGACGACGCCGGGACCTCGCCGTGGCTCACCGCGCGGGAGTCGCGCTGGGTCCCGACGCAGGCGCCGCGCACGGCGATGGACTGGGAGAACCACCCGGGCGCGTTCCGGGACCTGCTGCTGGAGCTGCAGGCGCTGGCCGGCCCGCGGGGTACGCACCTGATCGTGACCGAGAACGGCTGCGCGTACGACGACGACGTGCTGGTCGACGGCGTGGTGCAGGACCCCGAGCGGATCACCTACCTGCGCGAGCACCTGAGCGGGCTGCACGAGGCGATCGAGCGCGGCGCCGACGTGCGGGCGTACCTGCTGTGGACGTTCCTGGACAACTTCGAGTGGGCCTACGGGTACACCAAGGCGTTCGGCCTCGTCCACGTGGACCGGGAGACCCTCGCGCGCACACCGAAGGCGAGCGCCGCACTGGTACGCCACGCTCGCGCGGACGCGGGTGCTCGAGTCGTAGCTCGCGTCCGTCGCGTCAGCCGCGCGGCTCCAGCGCGGCCCTCGCCAGCTCTGGCCACCACCCCGGCCGCCACTGTGACGCTCCTCGCGGCCCGACCCCGCCAGCCGCGCCCAGCATCACACTCGGCGCCCGAGGCAGCCGGACCCGGGGGCTCGCCGTCGAGGAGATCGCCCGGATGCTCACCCGGGCGCGCACGGCGAACGCGAGTGCGCACTGCCACGCCGCGCTCGCGCGGACGCGGGTGCTTGAGGAGTAGCGCCGCGCGGCCCGGGTCGGCGGCGTCAGCTGTGCGGCTCCAGCCCGACGAGCACGAGCCCGACGGCGACCATGTCGCCCGCGCCGCAGCCCTCGGCCGAGCGCACGGACCTCTTCAGCGGGAGGATGTAGCTCGCCACCTGCTTGCTCGGGAAGATCGACGTGAGCCAGGTGCTTCCGCCGATCGTGACCTCGACCTTGACCGAGCCGAAGCCGCCCTGGACGCCCGTGGTCCGCCGGTCGATCTCGTCCGCCATCTCCTCCGGCACGGTGAGGAAGTGCCACGAGCCGGGTGGCGGGGTCTGCCAGATCGGGGCGTCGAAGCGGTAGGGCACGCGATCAGGGTAGGGCGGGGGTGCGACACCCTCGGGGAGTGTCGGTGGGCGACGGGCGGCGGGCCGACGCTCGAGCCGTCGGTACGCTGAAGGTTCAGCCCTCGTAGCTCAATGGATAGAGCAACGGCCTTCTAATCCGTCGGTTGCAGGTTCGAGTCCTGCCGGGGGCGCTCTCGCGCCCGCCTCAGGGTCGGCGGGGTCGGAATCGCCTGGACATCGCGCACCTCCACGGTCGTCGTCGTGCCCATGACGAGCATCCTCGCCGCCGGGTGATACGCCGTAGCGGCACGCCGATGCCCCCTAGCATCGCCACCATGGCCACTGCCACTGCGGACCCGCCCACGCGTCACCGCGTGTGGGGCCGAGTGCGTTCCGTGCTTGCGGGCCTCCTGGTCACGCTGGGCGCGATCCTCGCGCTCGTGTCGGTGCTCGCGGTCTGGGTGAACGGGCTCGTGCGCGACACCGACCGGTACGTCCAGACGGTCGCGCCGCTCATCGACGACCCCGCCGTCCAGGCCGCCGTGGCCGACGCCGCCACCGAGGGCACGCTCGACACCCTCGACCTGCAGACCCGCGCGGCCAACGGCGCCGACCAGCTCGCGCAGTCGCTCGGCCTCGGCCCCCGGATCTCCGACCTCACCGAGACCGCGGCGACGGCCCTCGCGGGCGCCGCGGAGGCCCGCGTCGCCGGCCTCATCGACAGGGCGGTCGCCTCGCCACAGTTCGCCACGGCGTGGGAGGAAGCCAACCGGGTGGCGCACGACCAGATCGTCGATCGCCTCACCGGCGAGCGCACCGGCGCGGTCGAGGTGGCGGACGGCGTCGTCACGGTCGACCTCCAGCCGCTCGTCGCCACGCTGCGGGACCGGCTCGTGGACCGTGGCGTGCCCGGAGCCGGCGCGATTCCCGACGTCGACCGCGAGCTCGTGCTCGTCTCCTCCGACTCGCTGGGCAGCGTGCAGACCGCGCTCTCCCTGCTGAACTCGGCCGCGCCGTGGCTGCCGTGGGTCACGCTTGCCCTGCTGATCGGCGCGGTCGCGCTCGCGCGGCGACACCACCGCATGGTCATCGTCGTGGGGCTGGCCGTCGCGGGCGCGCTCGTGGCCGGCCTGGTGGCGCTCGCCGTCGTGCAGGACGCCGCGGGCGGCGCGCAGCACTACCCCGACGCGGCCGCCGCCGTGGTCGCCCAGCTCATCGCCGTCCCGCGCGGCCTGCTGCGCGGCGCTGCCCTCGTGGCGCTCGTCGTCGCGCTCGTCGCAGCGCTCACGCAGCGCGGCGCGCGTGCCGGCATCCGGAACGCTGCCGCGCGGCTGCGCGGCACACTGCCCGTCGCGCGGGGTGGGCTCGGCCGGTTCGTGGCGGACAACGTCCGGATGCTGCGCGCCGTGGTCCTCGTGCTCGGGCTGCTCGTGCTCGTGTTCGTGGACCGGCCGACGCCGCTCGTCGCGCTCGCCGTCGTGGTCGGGACGGTCCTGCTCCTGGCGCTCCTGGAGATGCTCCGAGCGCCCGACGGCGAGGCGCCGACCGCGCCGATCGCCGAGGGTACCGCGGTGGTCGACCCGGTCGACCCCGCCGAGGTCGCGCCGCCGGAGGAGCCCGCCGAGCGCTAGCGCCCGTCAGGGGTAGAGGCCGCGCAGCCGGTGCGCCTCCCAGACGCGCTCGACACCCATGCAGGTCGCGGCCTCGCGGAGGGAGAGGTGCGCCCGGTCGGCGTACTCCAGCACGGCGCGCCACGAGGACGTCATGCGGCGTCGCAGCTTGTCGTCCACCTCGGCCTCGGTCCACCAGTACGCCTGGTTCGCCTGCACCCACTCGAAGTAGGACACGACGACGCCGCCCGCGTTCGCGAGGATGTCCGGCACGACGAGCACGTCCCGCTCACGCAGCACGGCGTCGGCCGCCTTCGTGGTCGGGCCGTTCGCGCCCTCGACCACGATCCCCGCGCGCACCCGGTCCGCGTTCGCCTCCGTCAGCACGCCCTCGAGGGCGGCCGGGACGAGCACGTCGACGTCGAGCTCGAGCAGCTCCTCGCCGTCGATCGCCTCGCCCCCGCTGAAGCCGGCGACGTGACCCGTGGTGTCGACGTGCCGCATGAGCGCGCGGATGTCGAGGCCGTCCTCGCGGAACACGGCGCCCGTGACGTCGGAGACCGCACGCACCCGGACGCCGGCCTCGGCCAGGAACCGGGCGGTGTCGCGGCCGACCTTGCCGAAGCCCTGCACCGCGGCAGTGCTGCGGGACGCGGCGCGGCCGCGGTGCTCGAGCGCGAGAAGCGCGACGTGGGACACGCCGCGCGACGTCGCGCTGGCGCGGCCGAGCGACCCGCCGAGCGCGAGCGGCTTGCCCGTCACGACGCCGGGCACCGTGTGCCCCACGTTGACCGAGTAGGTGTCCATGATCCACGCCATCGTGCGCTCGTCGGTGCCGACGTCGGGCGCGGGAATGTCCTGCGTCGGGCCGATCAGCGGCATGATCTCGCTGGTGTAGCGCCGGGTGACGCGCTCGAGCTCGGCGTCGGAGTACCGGGTGGGGTCGATGGTGATGCCGCCCTTCGCGCCGCCGTAGGGCACGTCGACCAGGGCGCACTTCCACGTCATCCACATCGCCAGCGCGCGCACCTCGTCCAGGTCGACGAACGCGGAGTAGCGCAGGCCGCCCTTCGCGGGTCCGCGGGAGAAGTTGTGCTGGACGCGGTGGCCGATGAACACCTCGGTCCCGCCGTCGTCGCGGCGCAGCGGCACGCTCACGGTGAGCTCGCGGCGCGGCGTGGCCAGCAGCGTGTGAATGCCCTCGCCGTAGCCGAGGTGCTCGATCGCGAACGCGAGCTGCGCGCGCGCGTCGTCGAGCGGTCCCGTGGTCGCGGACTCCGCGACGACCTCCACAGCCATGCCGACCTCCCTGACAGCGGGGACCGACGATGGGTGGCGCGGTCCTCCTCGACCTGCGGCGGTTGCCGCGCGCCCACCCTACCCAGGCGTGCGACCGGTGCTCCCTCCGGCGCGGATGGTTGGCGCACGCCTGCCGCTGGGGCAGGCTGGCGCAGTGATCACGACGAGCGACGGGACACCCGGCGTGCCCGCTGCCCCGGAAGACGAGCCGGCGACCTCTACGCACGACGACGCCCCCGCCGCAGCACCCCGGGAGGAGGCGCGCCGCGCGACCTCGCCGGCGCTCGACGTCGTGCTCGACCTGCAGGCCCAGCTCGAGGACGTCGCGTTCCCCCTCGACCTGCCCGGCGCCGAGCGCGCCCGCGAGCTGCGGCACCGGGTGTCCGTCCAGCTCGCCACCCACCTCGTCCCGCGGCTGCGGGAGGCGAGCCTGCCCGCCGTCGTGGTCGTCGGCGGCCCGACCGGTGCGGGCAAGTCCACGCTCGTCAACGCGATCGCGGGGGAGAGCGTCAGTCCCGCCGGCGTGGTACGCCCGACGACGCGGCGACCCGTCCTCGTCGTGCACCCCGACGACGCCGAGCCCATGGCCGAGCACCCCGTCGCCGCCCGCGCCGCGCTCGTGCACGGCGACGTGCCGCGTGGGCTCGCGCTCCTGGACGCGCCCGACCTGGACTCGGTCGACGAGGCCAACCGGGCGCTCGCCGTCGAGCTCGTCGAGGTGGCCGACGTCTGGCTCTTCGTGACGACCGCCAACCGGTACGGCGACGCCCTGCCGTGGGCGGTGCTGGACCAGGTCCGCCGGCGTGGCATCACGCTCGGGGTGGTGCTGGACCGCGTGCCGCGCGAGTCGCTCGACATCGTCCGGCGCGACCTCCTGGGCCGGCTCCAGGACGCCGGCTTCGGGTCGCTGCCGCTGTTCGTGGTACCCGACGCCGGCCCGCTCGCCGGACCGCTGGACCCCGCCCACGTGAGCGAGGTGGATCGCTGGCTGCGCCTGCTGGCCTCTCGCGCGGCGTCCCGCGAGGTCGTCGCGCGCACGCTGCGCGGCGTCTGGAACCCGCTGCGCGCGGAGGTCCGGGAGCTCGTCGACGCCGCGACCGCCCAGGTCGAGGAGGCCGACGCCCTGCTCGGCGCGGCATCCGCGGTGCTGCCGCCCGCCGTCGCCGCGCTGTCGGAGGCGATCGCCACCGGCGTGCTCACCGAGGGCGCGCCGACCACGCGGTGGGTGGCCGGCGCCGGCTTCCGCGGCCCGTTGGAGCCTCTCGCCCACGAGGTGACCGGGTTCTTCGGCCGACGGCGGGTCGAGCGCGGGCGGGAGGCCCGCGGCGCCGCGCTGGCCGCGCTCGTGGAGGAGCTGCGTTCGGCGTTCGTCGACGTCGTCGGAGACGCCGCGCGGCGCACCGACGCGGACGTCGTGCACGCGTGGACCGGCCACTCCGCCGCGGGCGCGGCGCTCGCCGAGGCGCGGCGCCCCGACGACGTGGTGGGTGAGCGCCGCGAGCGGCTCTCGAGTGCGTGGACCGGGTGGGTGTCCGGGCTCGGCACGCTCGGACTCGCCTCGGCCACGGGCGGGCAGGACGCCCGTCCGCCCCTGCTCGATCCCGACGGCGAGCGCGCCCTGGTCGCGCTCGCAGCGGCCGGGCTGCCCGCCGCCGAGCAGGCTGCGCGGCGCCTGGGCGCAGGTGGTGCGGACGACGCCGTCGCGGCCGCGCGCACCTCGCTGCAGGAGGCCGCGGCCGGGGTGCTGGCGGACGAGGTGCGGGCCTACGGCGACACGGTCTCCGCGCAGCTGTCGATCGAGGCCGCGACGGCGCTGCGGGTGCGGGTCGGGGAGCTGCGGGCGCTGGCGGGGGAGGAGCAGTGAGCGAGTCGGAGATCACGGGCGGCGCGCCCGACGAGGGGGGTGGCGCCGAGCCGCCCTCGACCCAGGTGACCGACGCGTCCCGGGCTCGCGCGACCCACGCGGCGCACGCGGGCGGCGACGCCCGCGAGGTCGCGCGGCGGGCCGAGCTGCTCGACGTGCTCGGGGCGTTCGGGACCCGGCTGCCCGCCGACGTCGCGGCGCGAGCCCGCGCGGAGCTGGACGCCGTGGGCGGGAGGCTCGCGCTCGGCGTCGCGCACCGGGTGGTCGCCCTGGTCGGCGGCACGGGTTCGGGCAAGTCCTCGCTGTTCAACGCCGTCACCGGGCTCGAGGTGGCCGACGTCGGCGTGGTGCGCCCGACGACGGCGCTGCCGACAGCCTGCATGTGGGGCTCTGACGCCACCGCCCTCCTGGATCACCTCGACGTCCCGCGCGATCGTCGCTACCGCGGCGAGACCGCGCTTGCCGGCCCGGAGCCCGGCCAGCTCGACGGCGTCGTGCTGCTCGACGTGCCCGACCACGACTCCGTCGCCGCGGGCCACCGCGATCAGGTCGACCGGCTCGTGCCGCTCGTCGACCTCCTCGTGTGGGTGCTCGACCCCCAGAAGTACGCCGACGAGCGCCTGCACGCCGGGTACCTGCGTGGCCTGGCGGGCCGGCAGGACGCGATGCTCGTCGTCGTCAACCAGATCGACACGCTGACCCCGGAGGGCCTGACCGAGCTGCGGCTCGACGTCGCGCGCCTGCTCGTGGCCGAGGGGCTGGGTGGCGTCGAGGTGCTCACCACCTCGGCCCGGACCGGCGACGGCGTGGCGGAGCTGCGTGAGGCCGTGCAGCGGGTGTCCCAGCGGGCGTCGGTCAACCGCACGGCCGCCTGGGACCAGCTGGACTCGGTCTCACGGGCCCTGACGGCTGGACTGGGTCCGCGCCCGGGCGCCGACGTCGACGTGCCGGCTGCGGCCGCGCGGCTCGCCGAGGCCGCAGGTGTGGGCGTGGTGGCCGACTCCCTGGCGGCCGCGGTGCGCGGCGGCGTGGCCGTGACGGCGGTGCGCGACGTGCCCCAGGCGCGGCTGGAGGCGATCCGGCACGAGTGGGTCGCGACGCTCACCGACGGGCTGGCACCCGCCTGGCGCGACGCCGTCGCGGGGGCCGTGCCCCCGGCCCGGGCGATCGGCGAGGCCGTGACCGCGGCGCTGCGCGAGGTGCCGGTGCCTGCCGTCGCGCGGCCCGGACTGTTCGCGCGGCTGCGGTCGGGGGCGGTGGCCGCGGCGGCGGACCAGGCGCGCGACGGCTACCTCGCCGCGACGACGCCGGCCCTCGAGTCGTGCGTGCAGAAGCTGCTCGCGCCGGCGCAGGACGTCCGCGCCTCGCTCGCCGAGGCGCACCGCGTGCTCGACGGGGCGCGGTAGCGCGTCGGCACACGCGGCAGTTGCCCCCAGCGCGTCACGGCGTCGCCGATCCGCGCGTTCTCCCCACCCCCCGCGCGCTCGCCCACCTCTGCGGGCCAGCCTGGGCGCGTGGCCGGACCCTCCGGCCGGGAGCGGAGGCAGCAGATGAGCTACGAGACGCACCTGACGGTGCGCGGTTTCGTCGGGACGGTGCCGTCCCTCAACCAGAGCGCGAGCGGCACCGTGTGGACGCGGTTCCGCGTGGGCAGTACGCCGCGGCGCCGCAGCGCCGAGGGCACCTGGGTCGACGGCAGCACCGTGTGGTTCTCGGTGTCCGCGTTCGGTGACCTCGCGCACCGCGTGTGCAAGACGATCCGCAAGGGCACACCCGTCCTCGTCCACGCGAAGGTGGTGGAGAGCTCCTGGACCGACCAGCACGGCACGGCCCGCACGCAGCTCGCCCTCAACGCGTCGGCCGTGGCGGTGGACCTCGCCGGTCGCGGCATCCTCACGTGGAGCCCCGCGCCCGACGCGGGCGAGCACCGCTCGTCGGACGGGTGGGGCGGGATGGCCGACGGCGCACGCGCGTCCAGCGGCGCGGACGCGGCGTACGCGTCGGACGGAACTGGCGCCGACGGGCCGGACGGGCCGGCGGCGGGCGCCGCGTCGTACGCCGGACCGGAGGCTGGCGGCGGGAACGGGGTCGACGGCGAGCGGATGCCCGTGGACGTCAGCGGGTTCGAGATCGTCGAGGAGGACGAGGAGGTGGTCGTCGAGCCGCCGTTCTGAGGTGGACCGCCGTGACGTGACGGACGGTGTGCCATCCTGGCGCCCGGACGGGGCGGGTGCCGCGTGCCGGGTCGGGCCGGTCGGTCCCGGGCCGGCCTGTCCGCGGCGATCAGGAGGGTCACGGGTGACGACAGCGCACGAGGACGCCGGCGACGCGCTCGGACCGGGGGCGCGCCGCGGCGTGGCCCACCGGATCCGCCGCCACGGCGGTCGCGACCCGCACGAGGCGCACCGCGTGGCCACGCCGCTCGAGCTGCTCTTCGACCTCACGTTCGCGGCCGCGTTCGGCGTCGCAGGGAACCAGATGACGCACCTGCTCGAGCTCGGTCACCAGGCCCAGGCTGTCGGCGCGTTCGCCTTCGCGATGATGGCGATCGTCTGGGCATGGATCAACTTCACGTGGTTCGCGTCCGCCTTCGACACCGACGACTGGCTCTTCCGCGTCACGACCATGGTGCAGATGGCGGGAGTCCTCGTGCTCGCGCTCGGGCTGCCGGCCCTGTTCCGGTCGGTGGACGAGGGCGGGGTGATCGCAACGGCGTCGTGGTCGCGGGCTACGTCGTGATGCGGGTCGCGCTGCTGGCGCAGTGGCTGCGTGTGGCGCGCTCCTCACCCGCGCACCGCACGACCGCGCTGACCTACGTGGCGTTCGTCGCCGTCGCGCAGGTCGGGTGGGTGCTGGCAGCGATCGCCCACCTGGCGCTCGGGCCGATGCTCCTCGCCGCGGCCGTCCTCTACCTCGTGGAGCTCGGCGGACCCGTGGTCGCCGAGCTGCGCGGCGCCGGCACCCCGTGGCACCCGCACCACATCGCGGAGCGGTACTCCCTGCTCACGATCATCGCGCTGGGCGAGGGAGTGATCGGGACGGTCGCGGCGGTCGAGCCGATCATCGGTGAGCAGGGCTGGACGAGCGACGCGATCATGGTCGTCGCTGGTGGCACCGTGCTCACCTTCGGCCTGTGGTGGGTGTACTTCTCGGCGCCGTTCGGGGAGATCCTGCACGCCGCGGGACGCTCGGGCTGGGTGTCGTCCGTGTTCGGCTACGGCCACATCCCCTTGTTCGCGGCGATCGCCGCCGTCGGCGCGGGACGCACGTGGCGGCGTACGTCGTCGAGGGTGAGGCCCACGTCGGGTTCCCCGTGGCGGTGCAGGCCGTCGCGATCCCGGTCGGGGTGTTTCTCGTCGCACTGTTCGCGATCTACGCGCTGCTCGTCCGGCGCGTCGACGCGCTGCACGTCGCGCTCCTGGCGGGCGTCGTCGCGGTGCTGGTGCTCGCCGTCGCGCTCTCCCGTGGCGGACTCTCCTTCGGCGCGAGCGTGGCGATCCTCGCGGTCGCGCCCGCAGTCGTGGTGGTGGGCTACGAGATGGCCGGCCACCGGCACGCGGCGGAGCACGTCGCGTCCCTGCGCGCCCGCGGATGAGGGCGAGGCCGCCAGCCCCCGCTCGGGCGCGGCGCGCGTCCGCGTAGGCTGGGGGCCGGAAACCCCCCAATCAACTCCCTAGGAGAGCTGTGGCCGAGTACATCTACTCGATGGTCCGCGCCCGCAAGGCGCACGGGGACAAGGTCATCCTCGACGACGTGACGATGGCGTTCCTGCCCGGAGCCAAGATCGGCATGGTGGGTCCGAACGGGGCCGGCAAGTCGACGATCCTGAAGATCATGGCGGGACTCGAGACCCCCTCCAACGGTGAGGCGCGGCTCTCGCCGGGCTACACCGTGGGGATCCTGCTCCAGGAGCCGCCGCTGGACGACTCCAAGACGGTGCTCGGGAACGTGCAGGACGCCGTCGCCGACCTGCTCGCCAAGAAGCAGCGGTTCGACGAGATCGGCGAGGAGTTCGCGAACCCCGACGCCGACTACGACGCGCTCATGGCCGAGATGGGCACGCTGCAGGAGCAGATCGACGCTCAAGACGGCTGGGACGTCGACGCCCGCCTCGAGCAGGCGATGGACGCGCTGCGTTGCCCGCCGCCGGACGCGGACGTCGCGGTGCTCTCCGGTGGTGAGCGTCGCCGGGTGGCGCTGTGCAAGCTGCTGCTCGAGGCGCCGGACCTGCTGCTGCTCGACGAGCCCACCAACCACCTCGACGCCGAGAGCGTGCAGTGGCTGGAGCAGCACCTCGCGCGCTACCCCGGCGCCGTCATCGCCGTCACGCACGACCGGTACTTCCTCGACAACGTCGCGCAGTGGATCGCCGAGGTCGACCGCGGCCGGCTCTACCCGTACGAGGGCAACTACTCCACGTACCTGGAGAAGAAGGCCGAGCGCCTGCAGATCCAGGGCAAGAAGGACGCCAAGCTCGCCAAGCGGCTCGCGTCCGAGCTCGAGTGGGTGCGGCAGAACGCCAAGGGTCGCCAGGCCAAGTCGAAGTCGCGTCTGGCCCGCTACGAGGAGATGGCGGCGGAGGCCGAGCGCACCCGCAAGCTGGACTTCGAGGAGATCCAGATCCCGCCGGGCCCGCGGCTGGGCTCGGTGGTCATCGAGGCGAAGAACCTGCGCAAGGGATTCGGCGAGCGGGTCCTCATCGACGGACTCTCCTTCGACCTGCCGCGCAACGGCATCGTCGGTGTGATCGGGCCGAACGGCGTCGGCAAGACGACGCTCTTCAAGACGATCGTCGGGCTCGAGCCGCTCGACGGCGGCGACCTCAAGATCGGCGAGACGGTCAAGATCTCCTACGTCGACCAGTCCCGCACCGGCCTGGACCCGAAGAAGACGCTGTGGGAGGTCGTCTCCGACGGCCTGGACTACATCCAGGTCGGCAACGTCGAGATCCCCTCGCGCGCGTACGTGTCGCAGTTCGGGTTCAAGGGGCCCGACCAGCAGAAGCCCGCGGGGGTGCTCTCCGGTGGGGAGCGCAACCGGCTGAACCTGGCGCTCACCCTCAAGCAGGGCGGCAACCTCCTGCTCCTGGACGAGCCGACCAACGACCTCGACGTCGAGACGCTCGGCTCGCTGGAGAACGCGCTGCTGGAGTTCCCGGGCTGCGCCGTGGTCGTCTCGCACGACCGATGGTTCCTCGACCGCGTCGCGACGCACATCCTGGCCTACGAGGGCACCGAGGAGAACCCGTCGAGCTGGTACTGGTTCGAGGGCAACTTCGCGGCGTACGAGGAGAACAAGGTCGAGCGGCTCGGCCCGGAGGCGGCCCGTCCGCACCGGGTCACCTACCGCAAGCTCACGCGCGACTGACGCGGCGGCGGCACGCGCCCGGGCCCGGGCGCGTACCGCTGCGCACCTACCGGCTGATCGGCGATGCTGGACCCGTCAGTCGTCACGGTGCCGTGCGCACCGCCGATCTCGGAGGTGTCGCCGTGTCGCTGGAGCGGACCCGCTGGATCCCCGTCGGCCTGCTCGTGGTCGTCGGGATCGCGGCTGCGATGCAGTTCGCCAAGGTCGCGGCGATCTTCGTCCCCGTGGCCGCCGTGTACGACGCGAGCGACACGGCCACTGCGCTGCTGCTGTCGGCGCCCGCCTTCGTCGGGCTCGTGCTCGGCCTCACGGCCGGCGTCTACGTCGCCCGGCTCGGGTTCCGGCGCGTGCTGCTGTGGTGCCTCGGGATCGGGACCGTGCTCGGGCTCGTGCAGGCGGTCCTGCCGCCGCTGCCGATCTTCATCGGCACTCGCGTCCTCGAGGGCGTGGCGCACCTGGGTCTCGTCGTGGCGTGCCCGGTGCTCATCATCCTGCTCAGCGCGCCGCGGCACGTCGCGCTCGCGATGAGCATCTGGGGCACGTTCTTCGGGCTCGCGTTCGCGATCGCCGGCTGGCTCGCACCGGCGCTGGAGGAGGCGAGCGGTGTGGGCGCCGTGTTCCTCGGGCACGCCGCGCTGCTCGCGGTGCTGCTGCTGGTCGTGGCGTTCGCCCTGCCTCGCGTGCCGGGCGACGGCCCGCAGCGCGACGGCGAGGCCGTGGGCTTCCTGCAGGCGCACCTCGCCGCGTACCGGTCACCGCGGACCTTCCTGCCGGGCCTGGTGTTCGTCTTCCACACCACGATGTACGTCTCGCTCATCACGTTCGTCCCGCTCTTCGCGACGTCTGACGCACGTGGAGCGCTGCTCGTGTGGATGCCCCTGGTGAGCATCCTCGGCACCGTCGTCGCCGGCTTCGTGGGTCAGTACGCGACGACGCCACCCGTCGTCCTGCTCGCGGGCTACCTCGGCGTGGCGGCGCTGATCGTGGTGACGTGGTCGGTGCTCGTGGGAGAGGGGACGGTCGTCGTGGCAGCGCTCGCGCTCATGGTCTTCTCCGGCCTGATCCAGGGCGCGACGTTCGGCCTCATCCCCACCCTCTCGCGCGATCCGCGCGTCACGGCGCACGCCAACGGCGTGCTCACGCAGCTGGGCAACCTCGGCTCGACGGTCGGCCCGCCCCTGTTCGCCTCGGTGATCGTGGGCACGCGGAGCAGCGACTTCGCGCCCGTCGTCGTCCTGGTGCTCGCCCTGTGTGCGGGCGGGCTCGTGGTCAGCGCCCTGGCGTTGCGTCTGACGGGGGTGCGTCACGCGCTGCCACCTGCGGCTCCGGTGCCGGGACCCGCGCTCTAGCCTCCTCCGGCTCTCGGACGAGCGCGGACGCTCGTCCCGGTCGAGCGAGTGCTGGCCGGGGGTGCGCGCCGGCCGGAACGGCGTAGGCGCGTGCAGGGTGGGAGCGGGCCGGTGCGAGCGGGCCGGTGCGAGCGGGCGGTGGGAGCGGGCGGTGCGAGCGGGCGGTGCGAGCGGGCGGTGCGAGCGGGCGGTGCGAGCGGGCGGTGCGAGCGGGCGGTGCGAGCGGGCGGTGCGAGCGGGCCGGGCACACAGGTTCGGTTGACGGCGTGGACGCATTGACTGGTCGCGCGTGCACATTGACTGGTCAGATCTTCTCGCGCCCGTGCCGTTTCGCTGTGACCTGCGAGGACTCTCCGTCGATCACGCCGAGAAGGCATCTGACCAGTCAATCCGTCGGGTGGACCAGTCAATCCGTCGGGAACGACGCGCCCCGCGTTCGGCCCGGCCGCTCGTGGCTCTCGGGCTCTCCCCGCGCCGTCGGGCAGGATGGGGCGATGAGCGACGAGCGGGCGACGCAGCCACCGCCGGAGCCGACGGCGGACTGGACGGCTCTGCCGTCGCCGTTGCCGTCGCCGGCCCCCGCGTCAGCCCCCTCGCAGTCGATGGCTACGCAGACCCCGGAGCCCGCCGCGCCGCCCGCGCCGGCCGCGGACCTCGCGGCGGACGAGGCCAACGCCCGCGCGCGCCTGGTCGGAGCCGTCGACGTCGTGCGGGGCCGGCTCACCGCGACGACCCTCCCGCTCGACGGCGTCGGCGTCCCCGAGCAGCGCGCGCGCCGCCGCGAGCTCCTCGACCAGATCGATGACTACCTCCTGCCCCGCCTGCGCACCGACGGCGCACCGCTGCTCGTCGTGGTCGGCGGCTCCACGGGCGCGGGCAAGTCGACCCTCGTGAACTCCCTGCTCGGGGCCCCGCTCACCACGCCCGGGGTGCTGCGCCCCACCACCCGCTCGCCTGTCCTGGTGCACCACCCGAGCGACGGCCCGTGGTTCGCGCCAGAGCGGATCCTGCCGACCTTGGCGCGGGTCGCGACGACGACGGGCCCGCCGACGACGCCCGGCGGCACCGCAGGCACCGCAGGCACCGCAGCCACAGCGCCGGCACCCACCGACCGCTCGACGCCGGGCGGCGCCCGCGCGCTGCGCCTGGCCCCCTACGCCGGCATGCCGCCCGGCCTCGCGCTGCTCGACGCCCCCGACATCGACTCGATCGAGCAGGCCAACCGCGAGCTCGCCACCCAGCTGCTCGCCGCCGCCGACCTGTGGCTGTTCACCACGACCGCCGCGCGCTACGCCGACGCCGTGCCGTGGGAGCTGCTGCGCGGTGCGGCCGCCCGACGCGCCCAGGTCGCGCTCGTCCTCGACCGGGTGGACCCCGGCTCCGACCTCGTGGTCGCCGACCTTGCCCGCCTGGCCCGCGAGCAGGGGCTCGGGGACGCGCCGCTGTTCGTCGTGCCCGAGGCGGAGCTGGACGCGAGCGGCATGCTGCCGGAGCGCGCCGTCGCGGACGTCGCGGGCTGGCTCACCGACCTCGGCGGCTCCTCGCACGCACGGGACGTCGTCGCCCTCGCGACCCGCGACGGCGTCGTCATGGACCTGGTCCACGCCGTCGAGCAGATCGCAGACGCGGCCGACGCGCAGGCCGAGTCGGCGGCCCGGCTCACCGCCGTCGTCACCACGGCCTACGCCGACGCGCGCACCCAGGTGCGGCGTGCGACGTCGGACGGCGCGATGCTGCGCGGCGAGGTGCTCACGCGCTGGCAGGACTTCGTCGGCGCGAGCGACGTGATGCGCTCGGTCGAGCGCGGCGTCGGCAAGGTGCGCGACAGCGTCGCGGCGTTCTTCCGCGGCGGCCGGCCGAGCGCGCAGCCGGTGGAGACGGCGATCGCGCACGGCCTCGAGGCCGTGACGATGGACGCGCTGGAGGGGGCGCGCGAGCGCGTCCGGTCCGCGTGGCGCGCCGACCCGGCCGGAGCCACGATTCTCGTGGACGCGAGCGCGACGGCGGGCGTCACCGGTGCGAGCACCGCGGACCTGCGCGCGGCGATCGCCCAGCAGATCCGCGGCTGGCAGGAGGACGTCCTCGCCGTCGTGCGCGACCAGGGGGAGGACCGTCGCGGCCTCGCCCGCGCGCTGAGCTTCGGCGTCAACGGGCTCGGCGTCTCGCTCATGCTCGTGGTGTTCGCCGGCACCGGTGGCGTGACCGGTGTCGAGCTCGGGATCGCCGGTGGCACGGCCGTGCTCGCGCAGAAGGTGCTCGAGGCCGCGTTCGGCGACGACGCCGTGCGCCGGCTCACCGAGCAGGCGCAGGCCCGGCTGGAGGAGCGACTCGGGTCCCTCCTCACCGCCGACGCCGCGATCGCCCTCACCGCCGTGACCGCGCTCGGCGTCTCCGACGCCGACGGCCCCGCGCTGCGCCGCGCAGCGCAGGAGGTCGCGTCCGCGGCCGCCGCCGAGCGCGCGGTGCGGGTGGACCACGCGCGGCCCGAGGCGCTCACCGCCCCCGGTCCCGCGCTCCGCGGCGCGCACCTGCGCGGCGTCGCCGACGCAGCGCTGTCGCCCTACGGCGGTGCACACCCGAGCCACGCGCCCGACGGCGAGCCCGGCCTGGGCGGACCGGCGGCAGGTGGTGCGGCGGCGGGGGAGGCGCCCCGGCGGCCCGGGTTCTGGCGCCGGCTGTTCGGCGGCTCCGGTGACCCCGGCGGCTCGGGCGACACCCGCAACGAGAGCGGCTGGGGCGATCCGGGGCAGCGCCGGTGAGGGCCGCGTCCCTGGACCTGGCCAGCCGCACCCGGGCGCTCGCGTCCGCGATCGAGGCGGCGGAGGGCCGCCTGCCCGAGCCGCTCCTCGAGCGTGCTCGCGGCGTGCTGGCGCGGGCGAGCGAGCGCGCGGAGCTCTCGTCCGAGCACACCGTCGTCGCGCTGGCGGGCGCGACGGGCGCCGGGAAGTCCTCCGTCTTCAACGCCCTCGTCGGCTCCGAGGTGGCGCGCACGAGCGAGCAGCGCCCGACCACGGCGCACGCCCTCGCGGTGGTCGCCGAGCGGGCCGAGCTGCGCGCGGGCTCGGACGAGCTGCTCGCATGGCTCGAGGTGCCCGCCCGGCACGAGCGTCCGATCGACGAGGACCACCCCGACGGGCTCGTCCTGCTCGACCTGCCCGACCACGACTCCGTGGTCCGGGCGCACCGCGAGCGCGCCGACCACGTCACCCAGCGCGCCGACCTGCTGGTGTGGGTGACGAACCCGCAGAAGTACGCCGACGCGGTGCTGCACGAGCGTTACCTCGCACCCCTCGCGGGGCACGGCGGTGACGTCGTCGTCGTGCTCAACCAGATCGACCGGCTCTCCGCGCCCGAGGCCGCCGCGTGCCTCGACGACCTCGAGCGACTCGTGCGCGCCGACGGGCTCTCGGCGACGGTGCTCGGCGTGTCCGCGCGGACCGGTGCCGGCCTGCCCGCGCTGCGGCGGCTCGTGGTGAAAGCCGTCGAGCGCCGCCAGGTCGCGACCGGCCGGCTCGTCGCCGACATCCGTGGCGTGGCGAACGAGCTCGCCGCCGCCGTCCCGCCGGCCACGGACTCCGCACGAGCCGCCCGCGCGGCCCGCGGCCGGCTCGTCGACACGCTCGAGCAGGCGGCCGGGGTGCCGCTCGTCGTCGAGGCGGTGCGGGTCTCGAGCGTCCGCGACGCCGTCGCGCACACCGGGTGGCCGCCCACGCGGTGGGTGCAGCGCCTGCGCGCGGACCCGCTGCGCACGCTCGGGCTGCGCGGGTCGGGCCGCGTCGGTCGTCCGGGCGGGACCGACGACGGCGCAGCCTCCTCCGCCGGTCTGCCCGCCGACGAGGACGCGCTCGTGCGGACCTCGGTCCCGCCGGCCTCGCCCGCGGTGCGCGCCCAGGTCGCGACGGCGGCGCGCGCGTACGTGCAGGCGGCCGCCGCGGCGCTGCCGGCGGCGTGGGGCGAGCGGCTGAACGCGGCCGTCGTGGGCCGCGCCGCGCTCATCACCGACGCGCTCGACGTCGCCGTCGCCCGCGGCGTCCGCCTGCGGCCCGCGCGCTGGTGGCGCGCGGTGGGCAGTCTGCAGTGGCTGCTGCTCGCGGTGCTCGTGGTCGGCCTGCTCTGGCTCGCGGGCCTGGCGCTCGTGGACTACCTGCGCCTGCCGCAGCTCCCCGACCCGGTGCTCACGGTGGGTGAGCTCGTCGTGCCGTGGCCCACGCTGCTCTCCCTGGGCGGGGCGCTGCTGGGCATCGCCGTCGCGGCGATCGCGCGGATCGGGGCGCGGGTGGGTGCCGCGCGTCGGGCGCGTGCCGTGGGGGCACGTCTGCGTCGAGCGGTCGAGGACGTCGCGCAGCGGCGGCTGCTCGCGGAGGTCGACGGCGAGCTCACCGCCGCGGAGAACCTGCGCGCCGCCGCAGTGGTCGCCGCCGCGTAGGTGCGGCACGCCGTCGGGAACGCTGCGCGCCGGAGCCGTGCTCGCCGTCGTCCGCTCGGTGGCCGAACGAGCGCCGCGCGTCAGCGCCGGTGCCGGAAGACGAGCGGCTCGTCGACGATCGGCTCCCACGCCGCGCGCTGGGCGCGGGTGAGGCGGGTCGGGGCGCCGGTCGCCGTCGTCACCATGACGAGCGTGGTCGCCGCGATCGTGTAGGCGGGCGTCTCCAGGGGCGGGCCGGTGCGCTCGAGCTCGGGGTCGCCGTCGTGCACCGAGTAGCACAGTTCGAGCGAGGACCCGCCGAGCCGACCGATCCACAGCTGCACGGTGAGACCGCCGCGCAGGTAGGGCACGGGCCGCAGGTACTCGATCTCCTGACGAGCCACGAGGGTCTGCGTCGCGGCGCCCGGGCCCATCGTGAGCACCGCGGTGGACCACGGCGAGCGGGTGTGCGCGTCGGCCCAGAACGCCTGGATCCGCGCCTCCTCCAGAAGCGTGAACGCCGCGGCGTTGTTGACGTGACCGTAGGCGTCGAGGTCCGCCCAGCGGACCGGGATCTGAACGCGCAGCCGCACGGTTCCTCCTCGGATCGGGCGGCCCACGCCGCCCCCCGGTTCTACCACGCCGGTCCCCGCCGCCGCAGACGAGTGTCCCGCCGGGGGCGTCCGCGCCCGCAGTAGGGTCGGGCCATGCGTCTCGGAATCGACCTCGGCACGACCCGCACCGTGGTGGCTCGGGTGGACCGAGGCAACTACCCGGTCCTGTCGTTCCCCGACGCGCACGGCGACCCGCACGAGTTCGTCCCCTCCGTCGTCGCGCTGGAGGGCGACGAGCTCGTCTACGGCTACGCCGCCGAGGCCGCGGGTCACGCCGGCGCCCCGGTCCTGCGCTCGTTCAAGCGCGTGCTCGGCGACCCGGAGACGACGCCCGCGACGCAGGTCGACTTCGGTGGTCGCTCGGTGCTCCTCCTCGACCTCCTCACCGGCTTCCTCGCCGCGCTGCGCGAGGAGATCGCGCGGGCCCTCGTCGAGGAGGGCGACGGCCTCGACGGCGAGGACGCGCCCGACGGCGAGCCCGCCTCACCCGCCGTCCCGCCCCTGGAGGTGGTCGTCTCCGTCCCGGCGCACGCCCACAGCGCGCAGCGGTTCGCGACGCTCGAGGCGTTCCGCCGGGCCGGGTTCGACGTGCTCGGGATGGTCAACGAGCCGTCCGCGGCGGGCTTCGAGTTCACCCACCGCCAGCCGCGGTCGCTGTCCTCGCGGCGCACCCAGGTGATCGTCTACGACCTCGGCGGCGGCACGTTCGACGCGTCCCTCGTGCGGGCCGACGGCACCCGGCACGAGGTGCTCGGCTCCACCGGCGTGAACCGCCTTGGCGGCGACGACTTCGACGAGGTGCTCGCCGACGTCGCGGTGCGCACCGCCGGCACTGCGGCCGAGGGGCTGCGCCGCGCGGACTGGCGCGCGCTCGTGGAGGACTGCCGCGAGGCCAAGGAGCGCCTCACGCCGCAGACCCGGCGGATCGCACTCGAGGTCGGCGGCCAGAGCGTCGTCGTGGGCGTGGAGGACTTCTACGAGGCCGCGTCCCCGCTCGTGGAGCAGTCCGTGGCGGCGATGGAGCCGCTCGTCGGCCGGCTCGACGTCGGCTCGATCGGCCAGAGCCTCGCGAACGTGGCCGGCATCTACCTCGTCGGAGGTGGATCCGGGCTGCCGCTCGTGCCGCGTGTGCTGCGCGAGCGGTTCGGCCGCCGCGTTCACCGTTCGCCGTACCCCGGTGCGGCCACCGCGATCGGGCTCGCGATCGCAGCCGACCCGGCCTCGGGGTTCACGCTCACCGACCGACTCTCCCGCGGGTTCGGGGTGTTCCGCGAGCGCGACGCCGGCCGCGGGCTCGCGTTCGACCAGATCTTCTCGCCCGATCACGAGGTGCCCGTGGACGGAGTCGCCACGGCAACCCGGCGGTACGTGGCCGCGCACAACGTCGGCTGGTTCCGGTACGTGGAGTACACCGAGGTCGACGGCGAGGGCGAGCCCCGCGGTGAGCTCGTCCCGTTCGCGGAGGTGCTGTTCCCGTACGACTCGTCGCTGCGCCACCACGGCGACCTCGCCGACGTGGCCGTCGAGCGGCGCGAGGGTGGTCCGCAGGTGGAGGAGCGCTACACGATCGACGCGCGCGGGATCGTCGAGGTGACGATCACGGACCTCACGACGGGGTACGCGCGGACGTACGGGCTCTCGGCGCGCTGACGCGGGTTGCGGCGCAACCGATCCGTGACCGTGACTCAGCGTTCGGCGCGCTGAGGGAGTTCCCGCTCTCGGCACCGAACCGGTCCGGCGCCGGAGCAGCCGGCCTCAGGGCTCGGTCGGACCCTGCGGCGACCGAGCCGCGCGCGCAGCGGCGTCGCGCAGTCGCACCATGCCCTCCTGGGCGATGGTCGCGACGAGGCGACTCTCGCCGTCGTACACCCGAATGGTGCCCAGGCCGCGCCCGCCCGAGGCGGTGGGGGAGGCCTGCACGAAGAGCAGCCACTGGGTGACGTCCACGTCGCGCCGCCACCACATCGCGTGGTCCAGGCTCGCGACCGACAGACCGGGCGTGCTCCACGACATCCCGTGCGCGCGCAGCACTGGCTCGAGCACGACCTGGTCGCACGCGTAGGCGAGCAGCGCGGCGCGCGCGCTGCGCTCCGCCCACGCGGGCAGCTCGCCGTGCGCGCGTACCCAGGTCGCCTGCACGGGCGAGCCGGACGGGTCAGGCCCGAGGTAGATCTGCGGCTCGACCGAGCGGATGTCGAACGCCGTCTTCGGGGCGAGGTAGCGACGGATGATCGCGGGGTCGGAGCGGAACACGTCGTCGCTGCTCGGCAGCTCCTCGGGCGCGGGAACGTCCGGCGGGACCTCGATCGCGTGCTCGAAGCCCTCCTGGTCCTCCTGGAAGGAGGCGATGAGGGAGAGGATCGGCACGCCGTCCTGCACCGCGTGCGTGCGGCGCGCGGAGAACGAGCGACCGTCGTGCAGGACCTCGACGGCGAGCTCGAGCGGGACGTCCGGGTCGCCCGGGCGCAGGAAGTAGCCGTGCAGCGAGTGCACGTACCTGTCCGACGCGACCGTGCGGCCTGCGGCGATCAGCGACTGCGCGAGGACCTGGCCGCCGTAGATGCGGCGGTTCACGTGGGGGTGGGACTGCGCGGCGAAGGTGGTCTCGCCGGTGCGCTCGACGTCGAGCACGCGGCCGATCAGCGCGAAGGCCTCGGCGCCGGTGGGCACGGACTCGTCGGTCACAGCAGGCTCCTCCGCGGCGTGGTCGGGTCGACGGGCGAGTGGTCGTGCCTGTCGTCGGGCGCGTTGAGCATCGCGTGCGCGGCGCGCTCGAGGTAGTCCCACAACGTGGCCTCGGCGAGCGGGGCGAGGTCGAGCGAAAGCAGCGCGGCGCGCATGTGCGCGAGCCAGCGGTCGCGTGCGGTCGGCGTGACCGCGAACGGGGCGTGCCGCATCCGCAGGCGCGGGTGGCCGCGCTGCTCGGAGTAGATGGTCGGGCCGCCCCAGTACTGCTCGAGGAACGCGGTGAGCCGCCAGCGGGCACCGTCCCAGTCCTGCTGCGGGTACATCGGGGCGAGCACGTCGTCGGTGCGCACACCCTCGTAGAACCGGTCGACGAGGCGGACGAACGTCTCGTGTCCGCCGACCTCCTCGAAGAACGTCGCGGCGGGCCGGGGGAACGCGGCGGATCGCTGCGGCGGGGAGGTCACCTCAGCAGGGTAGTCGGCCGTCCGGCCGGGTCGCGGACTAGAGTGACCGGAGGTACATCGCGCGTCACAGGCCTTGTCCCCGTCCCGTTCACGTCACGCACCCGGAGGTCCGCCATGGCCAAGGAGAACGAGTTCCTCACCGACCTGGGCGGAGCCGCGAACGTGCTCGAGATCGAGCCCTGCATCACGCGGCTGCGGGTCGAGGTCGCCGACCCGGCGCTCGTCGACGACGCCGCCCTGAAGTCCCACGGTGCGTTCGGCGTGGTCCGGTCCGGCCGAGTGGTCCAGGTCGTCGTCGGGCCCGAGGCCGACGAGCTCGCGGCGCGGATCGACGCGCTGCGCTAGCCACGCCCCTCACGCCAGCTTGATCCCGGTGCGGGTGAACTCCGCGTAGAGCCGCCGCCGCAGGATCGAGGCGAGCTGCTGGTTCTGCCCGGGCTGCGCGTGCACCCGCACCTGGAGCACCGCCGCGCCGCCGGAGATGTCCGACACCCGCACCACCGGGTCGCGGTCCGTCAGGGCCACGGCGGCGAGTGCCGGGTCGGTCAGTTGCTGCCCGACGAAGGCCTGCACGTCCTCGCGCACCGTGCTGAGGTCCGTGTCGGGGGCGAGGGCGACCTCCACGACGGCGAGCGACCAGCCCTGCGACTCGTTCGCCACCCGCAGGATCTGGCCGTTGCGGACGTACCAGAGCCGGCCGTCGTCGTCGCGCAGCGTCGTGACGCGCAGGCCGACCTCCTCGATCGTGCCCGCGGCGAGGATGTTTCCGAGCGCGCCGAGCTCGACGCGGTCACCGACGTTGTACTGGTTCTCCACCAGCATGAACAGGCCTGTGACGACGTCGGAGACGAGAGACTGAGCGCCGAACGCGACCGCGATGCCGACCACCCCGGCGGACGCGATGAGCGGCGCGATGTTCACGCCGAAGGTGCCGAGGATCATGATGAGCGTGACGACCCCGACGACCACCCCGATCGTCGAGGCGAGCAGCTGGTGCAGCGTGCGCAGCCGGCGGATCCGCGCGTGATCGGCGGGCACGTCCCCCAGCGTCAGGGTGACCCGGCCGGTCGTGTCCACGGTGGGCAACGGTGCCCGCTGCAGCCGGTTCATCACGCGCGTGAGCATCCAGCGCAGCACGATGACCGTCAGCAGGCCGAACAGGGCGATGATGAGCGCCCTCAGGGGGGCGCCCGTGAGCCAGGCCCACGCGTCGTTGATCTGATCCTCTGCCACAACTACAGGGTAGGTGGCGCTCGATCTGGCAGGATCAGCGCGAGAGAAAGGGCAGATGGATGACAAACGACGCCGATCGGGCAGCTCCGTCGGAGCAGCTGCGCGACCTCGCAGAGCGGTACGGCATCTCCACCGAGTACTGGTCGTTCTTCGGCGATCGCGTGCACGTGCCCGCGGCCACCCTGCGAGCCGTGCTCGAGGCCATGGGAGTGGCGACCTTCACCGAGGAGCAGGTGCACACCGCCCTGGCCGAGCGCGACGCGCAGCCGTGGCGTGAGCTCGTGCCCCCCTCGCTCGTGCTGCGCGAGGGCGCCGAGCACGCCGTCGACGTGCGGGTGCGCGACGGGCACGACGTCACCCTCACGCTGCGGCTGGAGGACGGCACCGAGCGCACGCTCGAGCTGCCCGACCAGGAGCCGGAGCGACGTGACCTCGACACCGGGACCGTGTGGGGGCTGCGTGCCCCGCTCCCCGCGGACCTGCCGCTCGGCTGGCACGCGGTGCACGCCGTCGAGCACCGCCTCAGGGGCGGAGAGACGGGCGGCGACGCGGGCGGTGAGGCGGTGCGCGAGGCGACCTGCGTCGTGGCGATCACGCCCCAGCGCCTGCCCGAGCCCACCCTGCGCCCCGGCCTCGGCGGCCGGGGCTGGGGGCTCATGGCCCAGCTGTACTCGGTGCGCTCCCGCGCCTCCTGGGGGATCGGCGACTTCGCCGACCTCGCCGACATCGCGCGCCTCGTGGGCGAGCGGGGCGGTGACTTCGTCCTGGTCAACCCGATCCACGCCGCCGAGGTGGCCGGCCCGATCGAGCCCTCCCCGTACCTGCCCACGTCGCGGCGGTTCGTGAACCCGCTCTACCTGCGTCCCGAGGACATCCGGGAGGCCGCGTACCTGCCCAGCAGCCAGCGCGCGCTGGTGGAGTGGGCGCACGACTCCGTCCGCGCGTCCAACACCGATGCCGCGCGCATCGACCGCGACGCCGCCTGGAGCGCCAAGAAGGCCGCGCTCGAGGTCGTGTTCGCGGCGCCGCGCTCGGCCGGGCGCCAACGCGCGTTCGAGGCGTACGTGGCTCGGGAGGGCCGGCCCCTCGCCGACTTCGCGCTGTGGTGCGCGCTGCAGGAGCACTTCGAGGGCACGGTCGAGCCGGAGGAGGCGCACGACGTCACCTCGCCGCTCGTCGCCCGGCTGCGCACCGAGCTCGCGGAGCGGGTCGAGTTCTACGAGTGGCTGCAGTGGATCGCGGACGAGCAGCTCGCCGCCGCGCAGGCCAGCGCGCACGAGGCGGGCATGAGCGTCGGGGTCATGCACGACCTCGCGGTCGGGGTGCACCCGGAGGGCTCGGACGCGTGGTCGCTGCGCCGGATGTACGCCACCGGCATCACCGTCGGCGCGCCCCCGGACATGTACAACCAGCAAGGGCAGGACTGGTCGCAGCCGCCGTGGCGGCCCGACGCCCTCGCGCGGGAGGCGTACGCACCCCTGCGCGACATGATCCGCTCGCTGCTGCGGCACGCGGGCGCGCTGCGGATCGACCACATCATCGGGTTCTTCCGGCTGTGGTGGATCCCGGCCGGCCAGGGCGCGGGCAACGGCGCGTACGTGCGCTACGACCACGAGGCGATGATCGGCGTGCTCGCGCTCGAGGCGCACCGCGCGGGCGCCGTCATCATCGGCGAGGACCTCGGCAACGTGGAGCCGTGGGTGCGCGAGTACCTGTCCTCCCGCGGGATCCTCGGTACCTCGGTGCTGTGGTTCGAGTACGAGGACGGTCACCCGGCGCCGCCGGAGCACTACCGCCGGCTGCTGCTCGCCACCGTCAACACGCACGACCTGCCGCCGACCGCCGGCTACCTCGCGGGCGAGCACGTCGACCTGCGCGCGCGGCTCGGCCTGCTCACCGAGCCGGTGGAGCACGTGCGCGCCGAGGCGGAGCGAGAGCGCGACCAGATGCTCGGGATCCTGCGCGAGCGCGGGCTCATCGGGGAGTACCCCTCGGAGCGGGAGATCGTCGAGGCGTTGCACGTGCACCTCGTCGCCTCCGACTCGTTGCTCATCGGCGTCGCGCTCGTCGACGCGGTGGGCGAGCGTCGCGCACAGAACCAGCCGGGCACGTTCCGCGAGTACCCCAACTGGCAGATCCCGCTCGCCGACTCCTCCGGTCACGCCGTGCTCGTGGACGAGCTCGACGACGTCGTCCGGTTCCAGTCGCTCACGGCCGCCGTCGACACCGCGCTGCACCGCTGGTCGCAGGAGCGGGGGCTCGCGTGACGCTCGACGTCGTCGCTCCGGTCGCCGGGCGCGTGGTCGCACTCGCCGACGTGCCGGACGAGGTCTTCGCCTCGGGCACCACCGGGCCCGGTCTCGCGATCGTGCCCGACGGCGAGGCCGGGGTCCTCGACGTCGTCGCACCCTGCGCGGGGCTGCTCGCCTCGGCGAAGCCGCACGCCCTCGTGGTCGAGGCGGGGTCGTTCGGGGTGCTCGTGCACCTCGGCGTGGACACCGTGACGCTGCACGGCCGAGGATCGGAGCTGCTCGCGGTCGGTGGGACCACCGTCGAGGCCGGTCAGCTGCTCACGCGGTGGGACGTCGGCGTGGCCGCCGCAGCCGGGCTGCCGCTGGTCACGCCCGTCGCGGTGTTCGAGCTGTCCGAGCTCGACGTCACCCCGCTCGTCCCGCTCGGACACGTCGTCGCGGCGGGGGACCCGCTGTTCCGCGCGAAGCGCTGACGCCCGAAGGGGCGGGTCGCTCGTCGTCTCGCGGTGCGTCGCCCTGCCCGATGTGCGCAGCCCGCCCGGTGCGCGCCGCCCTCCCGGTGCGCGCCACCCGCTCGGCGCGCGCCGCGCGGAGAGCGCGCGCCACCCGCTCGGCGCGCGCCGCGCGGAGAGCGCGCGCCACCCGCCCGGCGCGGCCGGCGCACTGACCGCACCGACGACGAAGGGGCCGCCTCCGGTCGGACGGAGGCGGCCCCTTCGGTGTGTCGGCTCAGCCGGGGCTCAGCCGACGGCGCCCGCGGCGCCCGCGGCGCCCGCGGCACCCGCGGCACCCGCGGCGCGGTCCGCCGCCTGGGCGCGGAGCTGGCGGCGCACGCCGTCGGCGGCCTCGACCACGAGCCGGCGCAGCGCCGGCGTGCGCTCGCCGAGCGAGGCGAGGAACGCGTCGGTGAGGGCCAGGACGTCCACGCCGTACGGGGCGTCGAGGTCGGCGAGCGCGGCGGGGTAGAGCCCGACGACGACGTTCTGCGCCATCTCGCCCGTCTTGTCCGCCCAGACCGTCTCGAGTGCGGCGAAGTAGCGCTCCACGAACGGCACGAGCAGCGCCGGGTCGTGGCTGCGACCGAAGCCTCCGATCGCCGCGAGCTGCTGCGCGTTCGGCAGGGCGTCGGTGTCGACGACCTGCTGCCACACGAGCTCCTTCGCCTCCGCCGTCGGGAGCGCGGCGCGCGCGGCGGCGACCGCCTCGGCGCCGGTGGCCGTGTTGTCCGCGGCGAGCTCGGCGTCGAGCTCCGACTCGCCGACGGCGCCGCCGGCCGCGAGCGCGATCAGCAGCTCCCACCGCAGGTCGACGTCGAGCGTGAGGCCGGCCAGCGTCGTCGTGCCGTCCCGCAGGTCGGCGAGCCGCGCGAGCTGCTCCGACGTACGGGCCCGCAGCGCGTAGGACTTCAGCAGCTGCAGCTGGATGTCCGAGCCGGGCGCGGCCTCGGTGACGAGGATCCAGAGCCGCTCGGCCGCGTCGGCCGCGACCTGATCGCGGGCTGCGGGGTCGACGAGCTGGCTGATCGCCTGGTGCAGCTGACGCAGGAGCACCATCACCACGGTGGAGTCGGTCTCGGCGGTGACGTTCGCCAGGACGAGGTCGACGAACGCACGAGCCGGCCACTCGCCGTCGCGCGTCATGTCCCAGGCCGCGCTCCACACGAGCGCACGCGGCAGGGAGTCGGGGAACAGCCGGAGCGAGCCGAGCGCGGTGGCGAGCGACCGCTCGTCGAGCCGGATCTTCGCGTAGGCGAGGTCGCCGTCGTTCACGAGAAGGAGGTCCGGGCGGGTGAGCGGACGCGGCAGCGGGAGCTCGGTGAGCGCGCCGTCGATGTCGTACTCGAGGTACTCGGTGCGCTCGAGCGCACCGTCGACGAGGTCGTAGAAGCCCACCCCGACGCGGTGCGGGCGCAGCGTGGGCCACTGCTCCGGTGCGGTCTGCCTGATGGCCAGCCGCGCGATGGTCTCGCCGTCGGTCTCGATCTCGGGGGAGAGCGTGGTGACGCCCGCCTGCTCGAGCCACACCCCGGACCAGCCCGACAGGTCGCGCCCCGACGTCGCCTCGAGCTCGGCGAGCAGGTCGCCCAGCTCGGTGTTGCCGTGCGCGTGCTTGCGGAAGTAGGCGGCGACCCCCGCGAGGAAGTGCTCGGTGCCCACCCATGCAACGAGCTGGCGCAGCACCGACGCGCCCTTGGCATAGGTGATGCCGTCGAAGTTGACCTCGACGTCCTCGAGGTCGCGGATCTCGGCGACGATCGGGTGGGTCGAGGGGAGCTGGTCCTGGCGGTAGGCCCAGGACTTCTCCAGCGAGTTGAACGTGGTCCAGGCGTTGCTCCAGCGTGTGGCCTCGGCAGCGGCGAGCGTGGAGGCGTACTCCGCGAACGACTCGTTGAGCCACAGGTCGTTCCACCAGCGCATCGTGACGAGGTCGCCAAACCACATGTGCGCGAGCTCGTGCAGGATCGTCACGGCGCGCCGCTCGATCGTGGCCTCGGGTACCTTGCTGCGGAACACGTAGCGCTCGAGGAAGGTCACGGCGCCGGCGTTCTCCATCGCGCCCGCGTTGAACTCCGGGACGAACACCTGGTCGTACTTCGCGAACGGGTAGGGCAGCTCGAACGCGGCCTCGTAGAAGGCGAAGCCGCGCTGGGTGATGTCGAGGATCTCCTCGACGTCGAGGTGCTGCGCCAGGCTGGCGCGGCACAGGACGCGCGCGGGGACGGCGCGGCCGTCGGAGCTCGCGATCGTGCCCTCACCGCCGCGGTACGGACCGGCGATGACCGCCGTGACGTAGCAGGGCAGCACGTCGGTGGGCTCGAACGTCCAGGTGGCGACGGCGCCGCGCGCGTCGGTGGCGTCGGCGGTTTCCGTGTCGGTCGCGTCGGCGCTTGCCGGGACGGGCTCGGGCGTGGGGGAGTTGGACACGACGGTCCAGTGCGCCGGCGCGGTGATCGTGAACTGGAACGTGGCCTTGAGGTCGGGCTGCTCGAAGACCGCGAACACGCGGCGGGTGTCGGCGACCTCGAACTGGCTGTAGAGATAGACCTCGCCGTCGACGGGGTCCACGAACCGGTGCAGACCCTCGCCGGTGTGCATGTACTCGCACGCCGCGTCCACGACGAGCACGTTGTGCTCGGCCAGGTCGTCCAGCCGGATCCGCGAGTCGGCGAACACGTCGGCGACGTCGAGCTCGCGTCCGTTCAGCGTGACCGCGTGCACCTGGGGTGCGATGAGGTCGATGAACGTGCTCGCGCCGGGCGTCGCGCCGAACGTCACGGTGGAGACGGACCGGAAGGTCTTGTCGTCCTGCGCGAGGTCGAGCGCGACGGCGTAGCTCTCAGTGGTCAGGACGGCGGCGCGCGTGGCCGCCTCGGAGCGGGTGAGGTTCTCCCCGGGCACGGACTCTCCTTCGACGTGGGTGCGGCGCCGGGTCACGGCGTCGCTGGGCCGGGAACCATCCTCGCACCGGGCACGGACATCATCAGCGCCCACCCCCGCGAGAGGATCTTGGTCCTTTCGCGAGAGGTTTTTCGTCCTTTCGCGAGAGGATCTTGGTCCTCGCTGGGAGAATCGAGCTGTCGAGCGGACCGCAGACATCACCCCGCGAAAGGATGGACTTCCTCTCGCGAAAGGACGGACTTCCTCTCGCGAAAGGACGGACTTCCTCTCGCGAAAGGACGGACTTCACCTCGCGGACGGGGTGGGAGGGCCGTCCGTGCCCTCGCCGGCGCCCGGCTCGCCGGCGCCAGCCCCAGCGCCCGCGAGCGCAGCCTGTCGGCGGCGCAGCCCCACGATCAGCGCAGCCACCAGCCCCGCGGCCGCGAGCGTGCCGAGCGTCCACCACAGCGCCGCGCTCGAGCCGCCGCCGTCGTCGGCCACCGGAGCAGCCTCCGCGGTGGCCGACCCCTCGTCGGTCGCCTCCTCCGCCGCGACGACCGTGAGGGTCGCCGTCGCCGACCCCTCGACCACCTCGCCCGCCGTCGTCACCGCGGACACGAGCACCTCGTTCTCGAGGTCCGCGTCCGCGGTCCCGGCCAGCAGCACCGTGATCGAGCCACCCGGCGCGAGCGACTCCTCGCGTGCCGTGCGCCCGATGCCCGCGTCGACCGCGACGAGATCGGTGAGCGCCGCGTCGCCGTTGTTCGTCACCACCACCTGCCACACCACGTTCTCGCCCTGCGGCACCTCGGCCGAGTCGGCGAAGTCGCCGGTCGCCTGACCGAGGTCGTCCGCGGCGGCGACCTGCTTCGTCACCGTCAGCGCGCCGGTTCCGCCGACGTAGTACGCGTCGTCGGCCGCCGAGATCTCTCCGGCGCTCGACTGGCCGGTCACCGTGACGGTGTTGCGGTAGTCGCCCGCCCGCGCCCGTCCGGTGGCCGTCAGCGCGGTCTCGGCGCCAGGCGCCAGCGACTCGATCTCGCCCGAGAACACCACGGGGCCGTCGGTCGCGCTCGTGGTCTCGCGGTCGGTCACCGTGAGCCCCGTCAGCGGCAGCGTTCCGGTGTTGCGGACGGTGTAGGTCCACGTCAGGTCGTCGCCCGCGGCCACCGCGAGGCCCGGCGCGGAGTCGGTGGTGCTCCCGTTGACCTGCTTGACCACCGTGAGTCCCGCATCGCCCGCCTGGAACCATGTCGTCGCGGAGACGGCGCCCGGCTGCTGCTCGAGCCCGGTGCCGTCGCCGGTCACGGCCACCGCGGTCACGTCGGCCTGCAGCGACCACTGCCCGGCGCCCGCCGTCACGTCGGCCGTGAACGTCCGGGTGGCGCCGGGGGCCAGCGGACGGTCGTCGGACCCGGACGCCTGGACCGGCTCCGATCCGCCGCCGGTCGCGGCGAGCGTGATCGTCGGCGCGATCGTGGCGAGGAAGGTGTCCCCGGTGTTCGTCACCGTGACGTCCGCCGAGACAGGCGCCCCGCTCGCCACCAGGGGTCCGGGCGCCGCGCCGGCGCTCACGCCGTTCGCGGCCACCGCCACGGTGAACGACGGCGTCCCCCCGTACAGCGCCGACGTGTCCGCCCCGGCCACCGGGCCCAGATCACTCGACGCCGTGGCGCCCGCGACGAGCGAGAGCTGACCCGCCACGACCGTCACGCTCGTCTCGTACGCCTGGGTCTGGCCCGGGTCGAGGGAGTCCCAGGACTGCTCCGCGCGGACGGGCGTCTCGCCGCGGACGGTGCCCACGACGTCGAGCGCCACGTCGGTCAGCGCGACCGAGCCCGTGTTGGTCACCTCCACGCGCAGCGGGACCGTGTCCCCGACGGCGAAGCCCGGCCCCGGCGGTCCGGTCACCGCGGCGCCGTCCACCAGGGCGGTCACGGTGAGACCGGTGTCGCCGCCCGTGTACCAGGAGGTGTCGCTCGCCGTCACCGGATCGCCCGACGGCGGGCCCGGCAGCACGATCGGCGTCGAGCTCGCCGTGACGGTGTTCTCGAACTGGCCCGCGAGGGCCGTGCCGGTGGCCTCGAGGACGACCTCGTCGCCCGGCTCGAGCACGAGCAGGTCGGACCCCTCCGGCGGGTCGGGCAGCGGCACGTCCCGGATGCCGTTGGCGCCGTCGCCCGCGGTCCAGGCGTCCTGCACGGAGTCGAGCACGAGGTCAACGGTCCCCGTGTTGGCCACGAGGTAGGTCCACGTCACGGTCGACCCGGTGGCCACGAGCGGGCCGGGGGCGTCGGCGACCTGGAGCCCGTTCGTGAGCGGCACGACGGCGAGCTCCGGCTCGCCCGGATCCGTCGCCTCGTCCGCGTCACCGCTCGCGGGGTCCGTCGCGGGGGCGTCCGCCGAGGGAGCGTCGCTCGCCTCCGCGGAGACGTCGGGACCGCTCGGACCGGGGGAGTCCTCACCCGCGGCGGTCGCGGACGCTCCCAGCAGCCCCAGCCCGAAGGCCGTGAGGGCGGCCACCACCACTCGCCCGCCGCGTGCGCGCATCCCAGCCTCCGTCGTCGATGACGAGTGGAGGCTAGCGCGCAGTCAGAGCAGCGTGCGCAGGAAGGCGCGCACGTCCGCGATCTCCTCGCCGCCGACGGCGTGCGGGAGCCCCGCGTAGATGCGCTCGGTGAGCGAGGCGTGCGTCGCGAGCCACGCCGAGGTCGCCGCCGTCGCCGCCGCCGGGATGACCGGGTCGGCCGTCCCGTGTCCGAAGAACACCGGTACGCCCTCGCCCGCGAGGCGCTCGTCGGCCGCGGCGTCGTCGGGGTGCCCGACGCCGATGAACCCCGACAGCGCCACGACGCCGGCGAACCGGTCGGGGTCGGCGCGCAGCGCCTGGAGCGCGACGGCCGCGCCCTGGGAGAAGCCGAGCGCGACGGCGGTGCGTCCGTCGGCGTGCTCGTCCAGCCACGCCAGCACCGCCTGCGCCGCCTCCTCCAGATCCCCGCGCTCGGCCCCGAGCAGGGGGCCGGCGAACGTGAGCGGGAACCACGCCCACTGGTTCGGCCCGAGCGCGAGGGGCGCGCGCAGCACGGCGGTCTCGCCGGGGTGGGCGAGGTGCGGCAGGAGGGGGAGGAGGTCGTGCTCGTTGGCGCCGTACCCGTGCAGCACGAGCAGCAGCGGGGTCCTGGTGTCCTCGGGGTCCTCGCCCGGTGCGCGGAGCGTGGCCGCGTCGTCGATCCTCACCGGATCAACCTAGCCGCGCCGCCAGACCTCACCCGATCCGGGCACCGGCGGCAGCGATCCGCTCGAGCGCGACCGGGGGCACGAAGTCCGCCGGGAGCGCCACGACGTACGGCGCGACGAGGGAGCTGATCCGCAGGCGGAGCACCACGGTGCCGCCGCGTCGGCGCACCCGACGCACGTCGCCGTAGGCCGCGGTGCGCGAGAGATTGGCGCCGGCGACTTGCATCCCGGTCGCGTCCCAGGTCACCGTGAGCGTCCCGGTCGGCCCGAGCTCGTGCCGCGCGCGCGAGGCCGCCAGCGCGTTGCCGAGCGGGAGACCGATCCCGATCCCGATCCCGAGCACCACGAGCACGACGACGCCCACGCCCACCATCCCGGGCACCGACCAGTCGCTGATCGCACCGGTGAACAGCACGAGGACCACGACGGCGACGCCCATGCCGATCCACAGCGTGGGGAACAGGGCGGTCCGGCGCAGGGCGCGCGCCCCGGCCGTGATCTCCTCGGCCGCGAGCGCGCGGCTGATCGTCAGGTGGTCGCCGGTCGGGCTCGAGCCGAACGAGGGCACCGGGGGCGGTGGCAAGGAGGACACCGCGTCATCCTGCCAGCGCTCGAGCCTGCTCAGGCGGCGGGAGCGAGCCGGACCACCGACCCCCACGGGTCGGCCACGGTGATCGCCCGACCGTCGTCGGCGACGGCGTGTCCGTGGTGGCGCAGCCGGGCCGCGGCCGCCTCGACGTCGTCGCGCGAGGGCACCGTGACCGTCACCTCGCCGAGCCCGAGGGTCGCCGCGCGCGCCGGAGCGCCCGCGGAGTTCCACACGTTCATGCCGATGTGGTGGTGGTAGCCGCCCGCGCTGACGAACAGCGCCCCGGGGTAGTCGCTCACGGTCGGGGTGAAGCCGAGGTGGTCGGCGTAGAACGTGCGCGCCGTCGCGAGGTCGCCGACCTGCAGGTGCACGTGCCCGACGGCGCCGCCGCGGTCCGCGAGGTCCGCCACCACGTCCTCGCGCAGGTGGGCGTCGAGGTAGGCCTGCGGGTCCAGGTGCACGGTGGTCATGACGATCGTGCCGTCGGCGTCGGTCCAGCCCGACCGCGGCCGGTCCCGGTACAGCTCGATGCCGTTGCCCTCGGGGTCGGTGAAGTAGAACGCCTCGGACACGTGGTGGTCCGAGCTGCCCGCGAATCGGGAGCGCGGGTCCTTCGCGGCGGCGAGCACGGTCGCCGCGAGCGTCGCCTCGTCCGGCAGCAGCATCGCGGTGTGGAACAGGCCGGCCTGGTTGCGCGCCGGCCGCGGCAGGCCCGGGGTGTGCACGAGCCGGATCACTCCCGTGCCGCGGCGCCCGAGCAGCACGGAGCCGCCGCCCTGCTCGATCGGAGTGAGCGCGAGGGCGCTGGTGTAGTAGGACTCCATCCCCGCCAGGTCCTCGACGTGCAGGGTGAGCGTGTCCATGTGGGTCGCGTCGGCGAGGATCTCGGGCATCGGGTCTCCAGGTGAAGTAGTTGATCTGGCAACCAAATTAGTGCGCTATAGTTGTTGTGTCAACTAAAGGAGGGCACCATGACCGACCTCGCCGACGCCGTCGTCGCCCCGCCCGCAGCAGACCCGTCAGCCGTAGCAGCCCCGGCCGGCACAGCCGCCCCGGCCGGCCCGGCGCGCCGCGACGAGGAGCCGCGCTGGCTCTCGCCCGTGGAGCGCGCCGCCTGGCTGCGCCTGCTCGCCGTCGTCGAGCTCCTCCCCGGTGTGCTGGACACCCAGCTGCGCAAGGACTCCGGGTTCTCCCACTTCGAGTACCAGACGCTCGCGATGCTCTCCGAGGCGCCCGAGCGCACCCTGCGGATGACGGCCCTCGCGGAGCGGACGAACGCGACGCTGCCGCGTCTGTCCCACGTGGTGACCCGCCTCGCCGAGCGCGGCCTCGTCGAGCGTGCCGCGTGTCCGACCGACGGACGTGCCACGAACGTGATCCTCACGGACGACGGATGGGCCGCCGTCGTGGGTGCCGCTCCCGGCCACGTGCGCACCGCGCGCGAGGCCGTGCTGGACGCGCTCAGCCCGGCCCAGGTGGCCGCGCTCGGCGAGATCGCGGCGCAGATCCTCACCCGCCTGGACCCCGAGGGCCGGATGACCGACCCGGGAGCCTGACGGCGCGTCCCCGCCCGCTCGCACCGCCGCGAGCATCGCTGGGAGCACCGCCTTGTCCCGCGCCCGGCGTGCGCCGTCGCGGCGATCCGTGACAAGGTGGGCGCCGAGGAGGTTCCCGATGACCGCAGAGACCACCGCCGGCGCGGCCGCCGACGCGAGTGCCACCCCCGAGCTGACGCCGACCGAGCAGGAGCTGCTCACCCGGCCGCGCGTCGACTTCTGGTTCGACCCGATCTGCCCCTGGGCGTGGATGACGTCCCGGTGGATGGTCGAGGTCGCCCGGCAGCGCGACGTCGACCTGACGTGGCACGTGATGTCGCTCGCCGTCCTCAACGAGGGCCGCGACCTGCCCGAGAACTACCGCGCGCTGATGGACCGCGCCTGGGGTCCCGCGCGCGTCGCGAACGCCGTCCGCGAGCAGCACGGTGACGCTGTGGTCGGGGAGTTCTACACCGCGATCGGCACGCGCATCCACCCCGGTGGCGAGGAGTTCGAGCCCGCCATCGCCGGCGCGCTCGAGGACGTCGGCCTTCCCGCGGACCTCGCACGGTTCGCCGACTCCGACGAGCTCGACGAGAGCCTGCGCGCCTCGCACGGCGAGGGCATCTCGCTGGTCGGCGAGGACGTCGGCACGCCGGTCGTCTCGATCAACGGCACGGCCTACTTCGGTCCCGTGGTCACCCCGGCGCCCAAGGGTGAGGCGGCGCTGCGCCTGTTCGACGGTCTCGTCCTGCTCACCTCGGTGGACGGCCTGTACGAGCTCAAGCGCACCCGCACGTCCGGCCCGGTGTTCGACTGAGGAGCCGGCCGTGAGCGCGACCATGAAGCGGTGGCTCATCGGGTTCGCCGTGCTCGACGTCGTCCTGTTCGCCACCCTCCTCGTCCTCCTGGTCAGCCAGGGGCCGGGCGGCAGCGACGACGCGGACGCCACGGCGACCGCGACCAGCTCGTCGACGCCCGCTGCCGGCGCGACGGACGGGACGGACGCCTCCCCGGCTCCGTCCGCCGACGCGACGGCGAGCGGCACCCAGGAGTTCACCCCGCCCGAGGGCGCGCTCGCCCTCGCCGACTTCACGCTGCCGAGCCGCAACATCTCGTGCGCGCTCACGGACGAGCAGGCCGACTGCTGGATCGCCGAGGCCACGTTCACGCCGCCCGCGGGCGACGCGTGCGAGTGGCGCGGTCAGCTCGTCGTCATGACGAGCGACGGCGTCGCGATGCCGTGCCCCGACGCCGCACCGGGACCGGGCGCGGACGGCGTGGCCGTCCTGGAGTACGGCCAGACCACCGTGGTCGGTCCCTGGATGTGCACCTCGAGCGACTCCGGGCTGGAGTGCAGCTCGCTCGCCGACGGCACGGGCTTCACGCTCGCGCGCGCCAGCTTCACGAGCTACGGGCCAGGCCGCCTCGCCTGAGAGGGCGTCAGAAGTCAGCCATGCAGACCGGCGCGAGCGGCCAGCCGAACGCCGCCGCGGCGGCGGCGCCCGCACCCGGCGTGACCTCGCGCACGAGCCCCGCTGCCACGAGCGACGCGAGCCCGATGCCGCCGAGGTAGGCGGCGCCCAGCTCCGCGACGTCGAGCGCGAGGCCCGACGGCGTGGGGTCACCGTCGGCCAGTCGCGTCACCCGCGCGCCGCTCGGCCCGCCCTCGACCCGCCACCGTCCGGCGTTCGCGGGCAGCACGGTGTCGGTGACCTCGAGGACGACGTCGACCGGTGCGGCGTAGGCGCGGGCCGACAGCGCGGCCGGGAGGTCCACGATCCGCACCCAGACGTTGTCGGCCGTGCGGAGCTTCGCCGAGCGCAGGTTGACCAGCTGTCCCAGCAGGGGAGCGTCGACGGCGAGCCCGCCCAGGCGCACCGTGCCCATGAGGTCGAGGTCGGTGAGCGTGCCCCAGAGCGCGCGGTTCGCGGCGCCGTCGACGGCGGCCCACAGGCCCGCGCGCACGGTCCCCTCGGGGCCGGTCGGACCCCAGGACTCCTTGCGGCGGAACAGGCAGAAGGCGCGCGGGTCGCCGTCGGCGTCGCGCACGACGGCGATCCGGCGCAGCTCGGCACCCTCGCGCCAGTCCGGGACCTCGGCGAAGTAGTTGCGCAGGTGCGCGTCGCGGCGAGGGAACAGCTCTCCGGGCCGGGCGGCCCGGTCGAGCAGGTCGGCGACCAGGGCGAGGTGACGGTCCTCGGACGCACGCTCGAGCGAGCACGTCAGCCCTTCGGTCCCGGGGACGTCACGCAGCGCGACGCCGCGGCCCAGCTGCACGTCGACCGAGCGCGCCGCGAGGCCGTAGCCGTACCGGCCGTAGATCTCGGGCTCGGCGGCGAACAGTGCCGAGACCGGCTCGCCCCGCTCGGCGGTGCGCTGCAGGTGGGTGGTGAGCATCGCCGTCGCGAGTCCGCGCCGGCGGTGGCCCGGGTGCACGCCGACCCAGGTGAGGCCGGCGGCCGGCACCGCGCCGCCCGGGACCCGCAGATCCGCCTCGTAGGAGGCGTGGACGGCGACGAGACCGTCGCGCTCGTGCCGCACCCCGACGGTGCGGCCCTTCTCGGGCACGAAGTGTGTGTTCTCGAGCGCCTCGGTGGGGTAGACGAACGAGAAGGCCCACTCGTCGACGTCGATCATCGCCGCCTTGTCGGCGTCGTCGGTCGGGTCGAGCTCGACCGTGGTGTAGCCGGGCGCTCCCGGCTGCACGAGGACGCTCGCGGTGGGTGCGGATGCGGGCACGGATGCGGCGCTGCTCGCGTCGGGGCGCTGCTCCTGCTCGGCGGCGGGTACCTCGGTGAGGGTCATGGCCGACATCCCAGCACCGCGGCGCGCGCGCGGGCCAGGGATTTCCCGCGGGCGCGCGGGCCCGGAGACCCCGCCGGCTACCAGATGCGGACGCGCTCGCTCGGCTCGAGCCACAGCGCGTCGCCGGGCTGGACGCCGTAGACCTCGTGGAACTCGTCGAGGTTGCGGACCACGCCGTTGCAGCGGAACTCCTCCGGCGAGTGCGGGTCGACCGTGAGGAGCCGCAGCACCTCGGCGTCGCGTCCCTTGCACCGCCAGATCAGGCCCCACGCCTCGAACAGCTCGCGCAGGCCGGCCGCCTCGTCGTCGTCCGTCGTGCCCTCGGGCGAGGCCGCCCGGTCCGCGCGCGCCAGCCGGTACGCGGTGATCGCGATCCCGAGCCCGCCGAGGTCGCCGATGTTCTCCCCGAGCGTGAGCTGCCCGTTCACGTGCGGTCCCTCGACGAGCTGCGTCGGGCGCACGGCGTCGTACTGGTCCACCAGCGCCCGGGTGCGTCGCTCGAACTCGACCTTGTCCTCGGGTGACCACCAGTTCACGAGGCGACCTGCGCCGTCGTACTCGCTGCCGTGATCGTCGAAGCCGTGGCCGATCTCGTGCCCGATCACGGCGCCGATGCCGCCGAAGTTCGCGGCGTCGGAGGCGTTGGGGGAGAAGAACGGCGGCTGGAGGATCGCCGCGGGGAACACGATCTCGTTCATCCCCGGGTTGTAGTAGGCGTTGACCGTCTGCGGGGTCATGAACCACTCGTCGCGGTCCACCGGCCCGCCGAGCTTCGCGAGCTCGCGCGCCGTCTCGTGCCGGTTCGCGGCGCGCACGTTGGCAAGCAGGTCGGGCCCGACGGCGAGGTCGGAGTAGTCCTTCCAGCGCGCCGGGTAGCCGATCTTCGGCGTGAACGCGGCGAGCTTCTCGAGAGCCTTCTCGCGTGTCGCGGGCGTCATCCACTCCAGGTCCTGGATCGAGACGCGGTAGGCCTCGACCAGCCGCTGGACGAGCGCGTCCATCCTTGCCTTGTGCTCGGGCGGGAAGTGCTCGGCGACGTAGAGGCGCGCGACGGCGTCGCCGACGGCGCCCTCGACGAACCCGACGCCGCGCTTCCACCGCTCGCGCTGCTGCGGGGCGCCGGTGAGCCGGCGGCCGTAGAAGTCGAAGTTCTCCGCGGAGATCGCGTCCGTGAGGTAGGGCGCGCGGGAGCGGACCACGCGCCACGCGAGCCACGTGCGCCACGTCTCGAGGTCGACCTCGCGCCACGCCTGCGCGAACGCCTGGAGGTAGTCGGGCTCGCGGACCACGACGTGCTCGAGCATCGCGTCGGTCAGCCCGAGGCCCTCGGCGTACGCGGCGAGGTCGAAACCGTCGAGCGCGACGGCGAGCTCGGCCCGCGTCGTCGGGTTGTAGGTCGCGACGGCGTCGCGGTCCTTCACGCGGTCCCAGTGCCCCGCGGCGAGGCGGGTCTCCAGGGCGAGGATCGCCGTCGCCCGGGCGTGCGCCGTGGGCTCGTCCGCCTCGGTCGCCAGGACGAGCTGGCGGGCGACGTGTCCGGGGTAGGCCTCGCGCAGCGCGGCGTTCGCCTCGTCGCGGTAGTAGGACTCGTCGGGCAGGCCCAGTCCGGACTGGTAGAGGTGGAGCGCGTAGGAGTCCGGGTCGCCCGCATCGGTGTCGACGTAGAGCCCGAACGGACCGCCCACGCCGATCGCGGCCAGCGCGCCGATCACGCGGGCCAGCTCGGTGCGGCCGGCGGCACCCGCCACCAGCGCGAGGTCCTCCTCGAGTGGCTGCGTGCCCGCGGCCTCGATCGCGGCGGTGTCCATGAAGGAGGCGTACAGCGTGGCGACCTGGCGGGACTCCAGCGAGGCCTCGGGGGAGCCGTCCGCGGCCTCGACGATCGCGCGGACGTCCCGTTCGGCCTCCTCGGCGAGGCGGTGGAACTCCCCGTAGCGGGCGCGGTCGGCGGGGATCTCCGCCTCGGCGAGCCAGCGCCCGTTGACGTGGCGGTAGAGGTCGTCCTGCGGCCGGACCGTGGGGTCGCCGCCGGTCGCGATCAGGTGCGCGTGGTAGGCGGCGTCGGTGGCGGCGGGCTCCGGGGTGGTGGCGGGGGAGGCGGCTGCGATGTTCTCGGCGGGCACGATGTCGATGCTAGGCGAGAGAATCGGCTGGCCCGATCTGGTGCCCCGATGGTGCACTGGGCGCATGGCCACCACGAGCGAGACGCCGCGCGTCGACGACGGCGATGCCACTGACCGTGCCACTGACCGCGCCGCTGACCGCGGTACTGCCCCCGCCTCTGCCACTGCGTCTGCGTCTGCCGCCGACGGTGCAGGCGCACCCGGCGCACGCGCCGGTCTCGCGCGGCTGTGCGACCGCGTGTCCCCGCCGCGGCTGCCGACTCTCGCGCACCCCGATGTCGCGACGTGGCGCCCGGTCGAGCTGACCGACGTCGATGTGGTGACGGCGCTGCAGAAGGCGATGGACGCCGTCGACCATCCCGACTGGACCACGCCGCGCGAGGACGTCGAGGACGAGCTGGACGCGCCCCACGTGACGCTGACGCGCGACTCGGTGCTCGCCGTCGGGCACGACGGCGAGGCGCTCGCCTGGGGACTGATCGAGCTCATGCCGGGGCGCGAGACGCGCGTGCAGGCGTACGCGAACGGGGGTGTGCACCCGCGGGCGCGCGGGCGCGGCATCGGGCGCGTGCTGCTCGCGTGGCTGACGGCGCGCGGCGTGCAGCAGATCGCCACGTGCGAGGAGGCGCTGCCCGCGTGGGTGCGCAGCGGCGCGGACGAGCGCAACCGGGGCGGCATGGCGCTGCACGAGCGGCTCGGGTTCGTCCCCGAGCGGTACTTCACGACCATGGAGCGCGACCTCGTCGGTGCGGCGGGGGAGTCGGGCGAGGCGCTCGCGGTGGTCGAGCCGCCCGTGCCCGACGGCGTGCGGCTCGTCCCGTACTCGGCCGACCGCGCGCAGGACGCGCTCGACGCCCGCAACGACGCCTTCCGCGACCACTGGGGCAGCCAGCCGCGCACGCCCCAGGAGTGGGCGACGTTCGTGGGCGGGGAGCTGTTCCGCGAGGACCTGTCGTGGCTCGCCGTCGACGAGGCGGACGTCGTGCTCGGGTTCGCCCTCGTCAGCGCCAACCCCGAGGACTGGGAGCTCCAGGGCTACACGAGCAGCTATCTGGGCGTGCTCGGCGTGGTCCGGGCGGGCCGTCGGCGCGGGATCGCGCCGGCGCTGCTCGCGCGCTACCTGCGGGCCACGCGCGACGCGGGGCTGGACCGGGCGGTGCTCGACGTCGACACGGCCAACCCCTCCGGCGCGCTCGGGCTGTACGAGCGCGCGGGGTTCGTGGCGACGAACCGCTCCGTGGAGTACGTGCTCGAGGTCTGAGGGTGCGCGTGCGCGAGGTCTGAGGGTGCGGGTGGTCGGCGCGCGCCAGGCGGACTCCCGCGGGCTCCCGACCCGAGGGGGGCCGTGCCACGATGGGCCCATGCGCATCCACATCGCCTCCGACCACGCCGGTTTCGAGCTGAAGGAGGCGCTCGTGGAGCACCTCGTCGCCGCCGGTCACGACGTCGTGAACCACGGGGCCCTCACCTACGACCCGCAGGACGACTACCCCGCGTTCTGCATCGCGGCCGCCGAGGCTACGGTGGCCGACGGCGGAGGGGACGGGTCCGCCGTCGCGCCCGCCCTGGGCATCGTGATCGGCGGGAGCGGCAACGGCGAGCAGATCGCCGCGAACAAGGTGCGCGGCGTGCGGGCGGCCCTGGCCTGGAACCTCGACACCGCGCGGCTGGCGCGCCAGCACAACGACGCCAACGTGCTCGCGATCGGTGGTCGGATGCACACGGTCGAGGAGGCGACGTCGTTCGTCGACGCGTTCGTGGCCGAGCCGTTCTCGCAGGACCCGCGGCACGCGCGCCGGATCGCCCAGCTCACCGAGTACGAGGGCGCGCGGGGCTGAAGCTCCGCATCGCGGGCGATCGCGCGGCGACTGGTGGCCGCGCCTCATGTCCACCGAGACCGACCGTCGATGGAGCTGACGGTGTCGGCACTCGCCGGGGACTCGGCGAGGTGGGCTGACGGGTCCGCCGAGGGTTGCGGGGAGGTCGGTCGCGGCGCGCTGAGGGTTGCGGCGAGGTGGCGGTCGCGGCGCGCTGAGGGTTGCGGCGAGGTGGCGGTCGCGGCGCGCCGCGGGGCTCGACAGGGGGGACTTCGCGGGTTGTCCCCAGGCACTCCCGGAGTCGACCCGAGACTCTCCTTGTGGATATGTTTGCGCAGTTCAGGTCTTGTAGATCGCACAAGTGTGTCCTAGACTCGCTACATGGCCGCCCCGCTCCTCCTCGACCCCGCGCACCACGCGCAGGCCGACCTGGACGCTGCCCTGGCCACCCTCGAGACCATCGTCGAGCACGAGACCCTCACCGCCCCCACGACCGAACGAACCCTCCACTTCGCCGAGCTCGTCGAGGCCACCACCCGGCGCCCGACCCGCCTGCAGCTCCATCTCGCCGCCGCTCTCGAGCACGCCACCACCGACGTCCCCTCCGGGCAGGGCCTCCTCGTCGACCACGGCGGAACTCTCCCGGGACCCGCCCTCGTGCCCGACCCGGCTGACACCAGTGACGGTTCCTGCCGTGCCGGCGACCGCGCCGACATCGTGGGGTGCTCGGGCGACACCGGCGGCGTCGATTCCGCCCCGGGTCCCGGCCCGCGTACCCGCTATGCGCGGGCGCGGGACCTGCTGCGGATGCGGTTGCGGATCAGTGGCGCCGAGGCCGGCCGCCGCATCCGCCTCGGCCACGCCCTGACCCCTCGCACCACTCTCAGCGGGGAGGTCGTTCCTGCCGAGCGCCCCGTCCTTGCGTCGGCGCTGCCGCACCTGGACCGGGAAGCCACCACCGGGGTCCTGCGCGCCCTCGAACGCGTCGCCGCCGTGCTGGACCACGAGGACGTCACCGAGCTCGAACAGGTCCTCACCAGCCACGCCACCACGTTCGACCCCGACCAGCTGCGCCGGATCGCCACCCACGCCGTGGCCGTGGCCGATCCCGACGGGGCAGCGCCCAGCGAAAGCCTCAAGCACATCCAGCAGGGCGTCCAGGACCCACCCGCCAGGGGTTGACGACCATCCGCCTCGTCGACGCCGTTCAGCTGGAGGTCCTGAAGACCGTCTTCGACACCGGCACCAACCCCCGCACGAGCGTTCCCGTGAGCTCGGGCGACGTGTCCGCCGCCTCGAACGACGGCACGCCAGACGTCCCGGTCAGCGAGGGCACGACGGCCGAGGATGACAGCCGCGGCGTGGGTGAGACGGTCGACGGCCACGCCGGGACCGGCTTGAGCGGCGCATCCCGTCGGAGTGAGACGGTCGGGACGCCTGTGCTCGTGCCGACGGAGCAGCGCACCCGCGCCCAGATCATGCTCGACACCCTCATCGCCGCGAGCACGTGCGCCCTGCGCACCCGAGCCCTCCCGGCCACCGGCGGAGCACCCACCCAGGTCATCGTCACCCTCGACGGCGCCGACCTGCTCGCCGCCCTCCGTGACCGGACCCGAGCCTCCGCTGAAGCGGGGAACGCCCCGAACGCCCCGAACGCTCCGAACGCCCCGAACGCTCCGAACGCCCCGAACGCCCCGAACGCCCCGAACGCTCCGAACGCTCCGAACGCTCCGAACGCTCCGAACGCCCCGAACGCTCGAGACAGGGCGCAGTCAGCCACACGCGATGTCGGAGAGCCGGATGAACGGTCCGACCCGCGCAGGCGATCCGGCCCCGCCGCACCCGCCCGGCCGCCGACCACGCACACCGACGCGTCCGCGCACGGCGAGCAGGATCTCGACGGCGTCGCCTGGCTCATCCACTCCGGTCCCGTATCCCTGCGTTCCGTGCGACGCCTGGCGTGCGACGCCGACCTCGTCCCCGTCGTTCTGGGCACCGACTCGCGCGTCCTCGACCTCGGCCGCACCCACCGTCTCGTCCCCGCCTGGATGCGCACCGCGCTGATCGCACGCGACGGCGGCTGCCTCTTCCCCGGCTGCACCATCCCCGCGACCTGGTGCGACGCCCACCACATCATCCCCTGGTACCTCGGCGGCACCACCAGCACCGACAATGCAGCTCTCCTCTGCCCCTACCACCACCACCTCATCCACACCGGCGACTGGGCCATCGTTTCGCCGCGACCCGGCGCGAGACCCACCATCACCCCCGGCCCCACCCTCACCTACCGCACCACCTGGACACCTACCACCCAGCACACCAACCACTACCACCGCTGCTGAGGGGTCTCGCCAAGCGGCGACGGTGTGCGGCGCCAGAGGATGACGAGCAGCGCCGTAGCGAACACCACGATGAGCAGGTCGTGGCGTTCGGCCGGATGACCACCAGTGCGTCGGCGACGCGGGCGATCCGTCCCGGAAGTTTCGGGCGGCCGTTCGGCGAACGGGGAGCAGCCTGCAGGATGGTGTCGGCGTCAGTGACTAGCGCGCTGCAGTTCCAGCGGCTGTGCTGCGCTGTGCCTCGGCGGCCGCCGGCCGCAGCCCCAGGTAGGCCGCACCGGCGGCCGTGAGCGGCACCAGCACGAGCACCAGCCACGGCAGCACCGCGATGGCGGCGACGATCACGCCGTAGACCACCGCGAGCCCGAGCGCGAGCACCTCGGCGCGCTGGATCGCGGGCAGCGTGAGGCGCCCCGCCTCGGCGCGGGCGAGGAGCCCGCGGTCGTCCTGCTCGTGCACCTCCCGGCCGAGGGCGAGGACGCGCACGAGCTCGCCGATCGACGCGGCCAGGAACCAGCCCGACGCGGCAGCGACGATCGCGGGGAGCAGGGTCGAGAGGGAGGCGTCGCCGTCGAGGACTGCGCGGCCCGTGCCGCGCGCGAGGGGCAGGGCGAGGACAAGCGCGGTGAGCGGCGCGAGCGCGGCGGCGATGACCTGACCGAGCGCGAGCTGCACCCGCACGCCGCGGCGCGTGAGCAGCGCGCCCAGCAGGAGGCCGCCCCACGCGGCAACGAGCCAGGCAACGCCCGCGGCGAGGAAGACGAGCGTCGTCGTGCCGATCGCGATGTCGTGGCGCTGCGCCAGGACGAGAGACGCGAGCAGCCCGAGCACCCCGAGCACGAGACGCGGCACGAGGCGGCGGCGGGCGAGGGCGATGTGCTCTGCCGCGCGGTCGCCCGGCGTGGCGGTCTCGCCGTGGCCCGCACCGGAGCAGTGCTCGCACGAGTGCTCGACGGCGGAGGGAGCCTGGGGTGCGGGAGTCGCCTGCTGTGCGCCTGGGACCGCATCCCTCTCGGCGGGCTGCGGTGCGGGCTCGGGAGTGGCGGTCACGGCGATCCAGTCTACGTGCGCACTCTCGCGCCGTTGATGGCGACGATTACGGAGCGCAGGGCTCCGCAAGCGTCGCCGTTGTCGGGGCAGTTGTCGTCGGCGATGTCGGGGCAGGATGGGCGGATGGTCCCCACACCCCGCGCCGTCGCGCCCGACCTCGTCGAGTGCGTCCTCGACCTGGCCGCCGAGGTCCCGCCCGGTCGGGTGACCACCTACGGCCGGCTCGCCGTCGAGGCCCGGCTGCGGTGCGGGCGGGGGAGCGCGCGCCAGGTCGGGCGGATCATGGCGCTGCACGGCGACCAGGTGCCGTGGTGGCGGGTCGTCACCGCGTCGGGCGCTCCGGCCGAGCGTGTCGCGACCCGCCAGCTCGAGCGGCTCCGGGCCGAGGGGGTCGCGCTGCGCGGCGCACGCGTCGACCTCGGTGCGGCGCTGCACGCGTTCGTGCTCGACGTCGTGCCGCACGACCACGAGGACGAGGAGGTCGACGATGCCTGAGGGTCACTCCATCCACCGCCTCGCCCGCGCGTTCCTCGACGGGTTCGGCGGCCAGCGGCTGCGGGTGACCTCGCCCCAGGGACGCTTCGCCGCGGGTGCCGCGCTCCTGGACGGCGGCCGGCTCGTGGCGACCGACGCCTGGGGCAAGAACCTGTTCCTCGGCGTCGAGCCCGAGCCGGCTCCCTTGCCGCGGGGCTCGGCGTCGTCAGGTGAGCCACACTGGCTGCACGTCCACCTCGGCCTCTACGGCGCCTGGACGTTCGCCGGCGACGATGCGTTCGCCGGACCTCACGCGATCGGTGCGCCGCGCGTGCGCGTCGCGGAGGAGGAGCGCCCGCTCCTCGGCGCCGACCCCGTCGAGCCGCCCGAGACCGCCGCCTCGGCCGCACGAGCCGGACAGTCCACCTCCGCACAGTCCACCTCCGGCGAGGCGCCCGACGGCGAACGCGAGCCGATGGCGGATCGCTCGCCCCCGCCGTCGGGCACGTTCGTCCCGCCGCCGCCCCGCGGCCAGGTACGCGCACGGATCGTGGGTGAGCACGGCGTCGCCGACCTCACCGGACCGACGCGGTGCGAGGTGATCACGACGCCGGAGAAGGTCGCCGTGGAGGCCGCGCTCGGCCCCGACCCGCTGCGACCCGACCCCGACGGCGCGGGTCGCGAGCGGTTCGTCGCCGCGGTGCGGCGCTCGCGGGCCGTGGTGGGCGCGCAGCTCATGGACCAGGGCGTGCTCGCAGGCGTCGGCAACATCTACCGCGCCGAGCTGCTCTACCGCGCACGGCTGCACCCGCTGCGGCCGGGCACCGGCATCGCGGCGCGCACGCTGCGCGCGTTGTGGGACGACGCCGTGGTGCTCATGGCCGACGGCGCTGCCACCGGCCGGATCGTCACGACGGATCCCGCCGACCGCGTCGTCCCCGAGGACGCCTGGTACGTCTACCACCGCGACGGGCGGCCGTGCCTGCGGTGCGGGCGGCGCGTGATGGTCGACGACCTCGCGACCCGGCGCGTGTACTGGTGCCCGGGGTGCCAGCGCCGGAGGTGAGCAGCTGTCTGGCCCGCGCCGACGCGCGGTGCCACGATGGCGGAAGACGCGTGACCTCGTCCGGATGCCGGAGACGGTCCCGTCGCACGACCCGCCCCGCACCGCCGCGCAGAGAGGCCGACCGATGACGCTGGAGATTCCCGAGGAGCCCCGCCGGACCGTCGCGTGGGTGACGTTGGAGGAGGTGCCGACCGCCGTCGTGCGGTACGAGGGCGCGACGATGGCAACCGTGGGGCAGGCGTTCGACGGCGCGTTCCCGGCCGTCATGCAGGCGCTCGAGCAGGCCGGGCTCACCTTCGACGTCCCGGCCCTCGCCGTCTATCACGGTGACCCGCAGGCGACGTTCGACCTCGAGGTGGGCTGCACGCTGCGCGAGCCGCTGCCCGAGGAGGTCACGGTGGGCGAGCTGGTGGTCCGACCCTCGCACCTGGCGGCAGGGGAGTACGCGACGCTGAGCCACCTCGGTTCCTACGACGGGCTCGGCGCGTCCTGGCAGACGCTGGTCGAGGACGTGCGCGGCGGAGGCGCCGAGACGGAGCCGCGCTGGCTCGAGGTCTACGTGTCCGACCCGACGAGCACCGCGCCGGAGGACCTGCGCACAGACCTGTTCGTGCAGGTCGTGGTGACCGACACGGTCTGACGCCGGCCCGTCGGGTCAGCCCTCGGCGAGGTCAGTGCCGAGGGCGGCGCGAGTCGATGACCCCCGTGTTGAAGCCCGCGAGGTGCAGCCCGCCGTGGAAGCGCGCGTGCTCGATCTTGAGGCAGCGGTCCATCACGACCTCGAGCCCCGCCTCCTCGCCGCGCCGCGCGACGTCCTCGTGCCACGAACCCAGCTGCAGCCACAGCGTCCTCGCGCCGACGGCGAGCGTCTCGTCCAGCACGCCCGGCAGGTCGTCGTGGCGACGGAAGACGTCGACGACGTCGGGCACCACCGGCAGGTCCGCGAGCGAGGCGTACACCGGCCGGCCGAGGATCTCCTTGGCGCGCGGGTTCACGAAGTACACGTCGTACGGCGAGCTCGACAGCAGGTAGGTCGCCACGAAGAACGACGCGCGCGACGGGTTGTCGCTCGCGCCCACGATCGCCACGCTGCGGGTGCGGCGCAGGATCGCGAGTCGTTCGGGCGCCGTCGGGCCCACCCAGGTGCGCTGCGCGGTCATCGCGTCACTCCCGTCGCGGCCTCGAGGGCCTGGTCGAGGTCCCACAGGATGTCCTCGGCGTCCTCGAGACCCACCGAGAGCCGCACGAGGTCGTCGGGGACGCCGGCCGCGGCGAGCTGCTCGGCCGAGAGCTGGCGGTGGGTGGTGGACCCGGGGTGGATGACGAGCGTGCGCGAGTCGCCCACGTTCGCCAGGTGGCTCGCGAGCCGGAGCTCGGAGATGAACCGCTCGCCGACCTCGCGGCCGGACCGGCCGTCCGGGGCGTCCGCGAGCCGGAACGAGAACACCGACCCGGGCCCGAGCGGTGTGAGCGCCGCGGCGCGCGCGTGGTGCGGGTGGCTGGGCAGCCCGGCCCACGCCACGGACGTCACGCGTGGGTCCTCGTCGAGCCACGTCGCGACGGCGCGGGCGTTCGCCAGGTGCGCGTCCATCCGGTGCGGGAGCGTCTCCACGCCCTGCAGCAGCTGGAACGCCGACTGCGCCGACAGCGCGGGACCGATGTCCCGCAGCTGCTCCGAACGCAGCTTGGTGAGGAAGCCGTACTCGCCGAAGTTGCCCCACCACTGCACGCCCCCGTAGGAGGCGACCGGCTCGGTCATCGTGGGGAACTTGCCGTTGCCCCAGTCGAACGTGCCGCGGTCCACCACCACGCCGCCGAGGGTGGTGCCGTGGCCGCCGAGGAACTTCGTGGCCGAGTGGATGACGAGGTCGGCGCCGTGCTCGAACGGCCGCACGAGGTAGGGCGTGGTGAGCGTGGAGTCCACGACGAGCGGGATGCCGGCCTCGTGCGCGACGGCGGCCAGTCCCGCCAGGTCCGCGACCTCGCCCGAGGGGTTGGCCACCACCTCGGTGTACAACACCTTCGTCTCGGGCCGGATCGCCGCGGCGTAGTCGGCCGGGTCGGTGCCGGGCACGAACGTCGTGTCGACGCCGAACCGGCGCAGCGTCACGTCGAGCTGCGTCACGGTCCCGCCGTACAGCTGCGCGGAGGCGACGACGTGGTCCCCGGCCCCGGCGAGCGCCGCGAAGGTGAGGAACTCCGCGGCCATGCCGCTCGCCGTCGCGACCGCGCCGATGCCGCCCTCGAGCGAGGCGATCCGCTCCTCGAACGCGGCGACCGTCGGGTTGCCGATGCGGCTGTAGATGTTGCCGTACTTCTGCAGCGCGAAGAGGTTCGCGGCGTCGGTGGTCGAGTCGAACACGAACGACGTCGTCTGGTAGATCGGCACGGCCCTCGCGCCGGTGGTGGCGTCGGGGATGCCACCCGCGTGCAGCGCGCGGGTGCGGAACCCGAACCGGCGCTCGCTGGGTCGACCCGTCGAGCGTTCGGCTGCTCCCTCGGGGGACGGGTTCTCCTGGACGGCGGTCATCGGGCTCCCTGGTCGGCGAGGTCGGGCTGGCGGTCGGGCTGGCGGTCGGGCTGGCAGTTGGCACGGGCACCCGGGTCGACGGGCGCGCGGCCCGGCCCGGCATCCCGCGAGGCGGCGGTGGCACGGTACGCGACGGCGGCCCCGATGCGCTCGACCGCCCATGGGTTCTGCAGCGAGGTCGTGTCGCCGAGCCGCTCGCCGTCGTGCAGCTGGGCGAGCAGGCGGCGCAGGATCTTGCCCGAGCGGGTCTTCGGTACCTCGGGCACGAGCACCACGTGACGCGGCTTGGCCACCGGGCCGATCGTCCGGGCGACCTGCTCGCGCAGCGCCCCGGCCACGTCGTCGGCGGCCGCGTGCCACGCGGCGAGGTCCGCCCCGTCGGCTGGCGCGGAGACCGGCACGACGAACGCCGCGATGGCCTGGCCGGTGACGGGGTCGTGCACCCCCGCCACGCCCGCCTCGGCCACCAGCGGGTGCGCGACGAGCGCGGACTCGACCTCGATCGTGGACAGCCGGTGGCCGGAGACGTTCACGACGTCGTCGAGTCGCCCGAGCAGCCAGAGGTCGCCGTCGGCGTCGATCACCGCGCCGTCGCCCGCCTTGAAGTAGCCGCCCCACTCGCCCGCGCCCGCGAACTCGCGCCAGTAGGAGTCGAGGTAGCGCTGCGGGTCGCCCCACACCGTGCGCGCCATGCCGGGCCACGGCCGGGTGACCACGAGCGTGCCGCCGGTGCCGCGCGGGAGCGAGGCGCCGCCGTCGTCCACCACGTCGATCGCGATGCCGGGCAGCGCGCGGGTGGCCGAGCCGGGCTTGAGCGTCGTGGCGCCGGGCAGCGGCGCGACCATCGCGGCGCCGGTCTCCGACTGCCACCAGGTGTCCACGATCGGCAGCTCGCCCCGGCCGAACGTGCGGCGGAACCACAGCCACGTCTCGGGGTTGATCGACTCCCCGACGGTGCCGAGCAGGCGCAGGCTCGAGACGTCGTACCCGGCCGGGAGCTCCTCGCCCCACCACGCGTGCAGCGACCGCAGGAGCGTGGGCGCCGTGTAGTACACGGTGACGCCGTACCGCTCGATGATCTCGAGGTGGCGCTCGCGGTGCGGCGTGTCGGGCGTGCCCTCGTAGATCACCTGCGTGAGGCCACCCAGCAGCGGGCCGTAGATCTCGTAGGTGTGCGCCGTGACCCACGCGAGGTCGGCGGTGCACCAGTGCACGTCGTCCTCGCGCGCGTCGAAGTGCGCCCAGTGCGCCCACCCCGCGTGCGTGAGGTAGCCGCCGGTCGTGTGCACGAGACCCTTGGGCTTGCCCGTGGTGCCGGACGTGTAGATGACGAACAGCGGGTGCTCGGCGTCGAACGGCTGCGCCTCGTGGACGTCCGGGACGCCGGCGGTCGCCTCGTGCAGCCAGACGTCGCGGCCCGGCGTCCACGGCACGTCGGGGGTGGCCTCGCCCGTGCGGCGCACGACCAGCACGTGCTCCACGTGGTCGAGCCCCGCCACGGCCTCGTCGGCGGCGTGCTTGACGGGCACGGCGCGGCCGCGGCGGAACTGCCCGTCGGACGTGACGAGCACCTTCGCGCGGGTGTCCTGCACGCGGAAGCGCACGGCCTCGGCCGAGAAGCCGCCGAACACGAGCGAGTGCACCGCGCCGAGGCGCGCGACGGCGAGCGTCACGACGATCGTCTCCACGATCACCGGGAGGTAGATCACCACCCGGTCGCCGGGTTCGACGCCGAGCGCCGTCAGCGCGTGCGCTGTGCGCGCGACCTCGCGCTGCAGGTCCGCGTACGTCAGCGTGCGCCGGTCACCGGGCTCGCCCTCCCAGTGCAGTGCGACCTTGTCCCTGCGCCCGGCCGCGACGTGGCGGTCGACGCAGTTCACCGCGGCGTTGAGCCGACCCCCGACGAACCAGGCCGCGCTCGGCGGGGCGAGCTCGCCGTCGGGCCCGGGCTGCGGGGGCGTCCAGTCCAGGACGCGCTCCCAGGGCGTGGCCCAGTCCAGCCGCTCGGCGGCCTGCGCCCAGAAGGCCAGCGGGTCGGCCTCCGCTCGCGCGTAGGCCTCCGCGGTGACGTTCGCGGTCGCCGCGAGGCCCGACGGCGGAGCGAACGTCGCGGAGTCGGCCGCCACGCTCGCGGGGGCCAGGGCGTTGATGCGGGTCGTGGTCACTGCGCCTTCTGTCGGGTGGGGATCGTTCAGCTGCGGATCGGGGTGGGCTCGGGTGCGGCGTGCTCGGACCGGGCGGGGCTCATGTCCAGCGGCGCAGCACGCGCCGCTCCAGCAGGCCGATGAGGGCGTCCGTGAGCTTGCCCATCAGCGCGAGCATGACGATCGCGAGGATCATCCGGTCGACGCGGCCGTTGTTGCCGGAGTCCACGAGCAGGAAGCCCAGGCCCATCGAGGAGGCGATCAGTTCGGCGGCCACGAGGAACAGCCAGGACTGCGCGAGCGCGAGGCGCAGCCCGGAGACCACGCTGGGCAGCACGGCCGGCAGCTGCACGCCGGTGAGAAGGCTGACGCCTCGCAGGCCGTAGACCCGGCCGGCCTCGACGAGGTGCGGGTCGACGTGCCGCAGCGCGGCCGACACCGTCGTGTAGACCGGGAAGAACGCGCCGATTGCGATGAGCGTGATCTTGGACTCCTCGCCGATCTTGAGCCACAGGATGAGCAGCGGCACCCAGGCGAGCGACGGCACGGCGCGGATCGCGCCGAGCGTGGTGGACAGCAGGACGTCGCCCAGCCGGGAGAGTCCGACGACGGCCCCGACGACGAGCCCGAGCGCCGAGCCGATCGCGAACCCCAGCAGCACGCGCTGCGTGGAGATCGCGGTGTAGAGGTAGAGGTCGCCGTTCGAGGCGAGATCCACCGCGGCCGCCCAGACGCTCGCGGGAGTGGGCAGCTTGTACGCCGGCACCAGGCCGGTGGTGGTGACGAGCTGCCAGACGAGCAGCAGCAGCGCCGGCAGCAGCAGTCCCCCGACGACGGCGGCCCCGCGCCGGTCCAGGAGGGACCGGCGCGGGGTGCTCGCCGTCGTCGCCGCGCGCTGCGAACGGGTGCTCGCTGCCGTCTGCTGGTCGGACACCGTCGTCATTCGGTGATGGTGCTCGGGTCGGCCTTCTCGGCGAACGTCGGGTCGATGAGGGCGTCGAGCGCGTCGTCGACAGCGTCCTGGGTCGCGACGTCGCCGTTGCTCACGAGGATCGGGGCGACGATCGTCAGGACGTCGAGCTGCGCCTGGCCGGGCACCTGGGACACCTCGAGGTTGGTCCGCTCGGTGATCACCGTGCTGGCGACGGCCGGGTCGATCTGGGCGGCCTCGGCGAGGAGGTTCACGAGCTCGTCGGGATTCTCCGCGGCCCACTCCTGCGCCTTGGCGTAGGCGTCGACGACGATCTGGGCGAGGTCGGGGCTCGCGTCCAGGAAGTCCTGGGTCGCGTTGAGGAACCCGTAGGTGTTGAAGTCGATGTTGCGGTAGATGAGGGTGCTGCCCGCGGTCTCCTCGCTCGCCGCCATGAGCGGGTCGAGCCCCGACCACGCGTCCACCGAGCCGTTCTCCAGCGCCGCCTTGCCGTCGGCGTGCTGGAGGTTCTGGATCGTGATGTCGTCGGCCGTCAGCCCGGCCGTCTCCAGCGCCTGGAGCAGGAAGAAGTACGGGTCGGTGCCCTTGGTGACGGCGACGCTCTTGCCCTTGAGGTCCGCCACGCTCGTGATGTCCGAGCCGGCGGGGACCACGAGGGCGGACCACTCGGGCTGGCTGTAGATCGCGATCGTGTGGATGGGGCTGCCGTTGGCGCGGGCGAGCAGCGCGGCCGAGCCGGCCGTCGAGCCGACGTCGATCGCGCCGGCGCGCAGCGCCTCGTTCGCCTTGTTCGAGCCGGCCGACTGCACCCACTCCACGGTCACGGCGTCGCCGAGGGTGTCCTCGAGGTAGTGGTTCTCCTTCACCACGAGGCTGAGCGGGTTGTACGTGGCCCAGTCGATGCTCAGGGTGTCGGCCGACCACTCGGTCGCGGCGCCGTCGGCCGCGTCGGTGGCCGCGTCCGTCGCGGCGTCCGACGTGGCGCCGTCAGCGACGTCGGTCGCAGCGTTGTCGGCCTGGTCGGAGCCCTCGCCGGCGACGCAGCCGGTGAGCAGGAGCGCGGCGCCGGCGACCAGGGCGAGGCCGCGCAGGGCGAGGCGGGGCGAGGTCATGGGATGTCCTTCGGTCGGGGGGTCTGTGTGGTGCTGGATCTGGGTGGTGCGGGTCTGAGTCGTTCTGGTGGTGGTGCGGGGGCCGGGTCGTTCTGGGCTGGGCCGACCCGGCGATGCGGGTGGCCGCGGCTAGATCGCGGGGTAGGGCTCGCTTGCCCCCGACACGTGGTGGGTCACGACGCCGAGCCCCTCGAGCAGCTCGACGCGCAACTCCGCGAGGCGTGCGTCGGCGCGGTCGCGCGGACGCGCGCCCGGCACGTCGAGGACGCGCACGACCGAGGGGGCGACGTCGGAGACGGGGGAGTGCTCGCCGTCGGACACCGTGCGCAGGGCGACCACGCGGTCGGCGAGGTAGAGGGCCTCCTCGACGTCGTGCGTGACGAGCAGAACGGTGGTAGGGCGCGCGGCGTGCACGCGCAGGAGCTCCTCCTGCATGCGCAGCCGGGTCAGGGCGTCGAGGGCGCCGAACGGCTCGTCCAGGAGCAGGACCCCGGGGCGGCGGGCGAGGGCGCGCGCGAGCGACACGCGCTGGGCCATGCCGCCGGAGATTTGCCGGGGACGCAGGTCGGCCGAGGCGGTGAGGCCCACGAGCTCGAGCAGCTCGGCGACGCGGGTGGCGCGCTCGCTGCGCGGGGTGCCGCGGGGCAGGCCGAGCGCGACGTTCTGCGCGACCGTGCGCCACGGCAGCAGCCGCGGCTCCTGGAAGCCGATCGCGGTGCGGGTGTCGGTGCCCGTGACGATCTGGTCGCCGATCCGCAACGTGCCGGCGGACGGGGTGTCGAGGCCGCCGAGGAGGCGCAGCAGCGTGGACTTGCCGCAGCCCGACGGGCCGATGACGGCCACGATCTCGCCCGGCTCGACCGTGAGGTCGACCTGGTCCAGGACGATCCGCTCCGCGGGGACCGTGCCGCCGGTGGTGCCGCGTCGGACGCTGCGAGAGGCTCGGTCGGCGCGTCCGCCGCGTGAGGCGGGGACGGGGAAGGCCCGGCGGACGCCCGTGATCGTGACGGGCAGCGCGGTGGCGGCGGACATCTCCGGCATCCTCGGGGATCGGCGGGCGGGGCGTGCCTACCGTGCCGAGCGGGGGTACCGGCCACAAACCGACCCTTGCGCGTCTCACTCCTCGGACCCGCGGTCCACGAGGTGGCGCGGCACGGACGCGGCCACGAGTCGGCGGTCCGGCTGGGGTAGCGGCGCTCTCGCCGAGCTGCGACGCGCCGCGCGCAGTCGGTCCGGCTGTGTCGCGGCGTTCCCGCCGATCCGCGCCGCGCCGCGCGCTACGTTGCGAGGATGGGTCTCCGGATGCGTGTGGCCGGCCTCGTCGTCACCGTCGGGACGGCCGCGCTCTGTGTGTCGTGCTCCTCGCCGTCGGGCTCGGTCATCGCGTCGCCGGCGCCCGACGCGGAGCCCGCCCAGGTGGTCCAGGCGCTCGTCGACGCGGTGAAGGCCGGGGACGCGGAGCTCGTGCGGAACCTCAGCGAGGACGGGTCGTCGCAGCTGGACTGGTGGGTCGAGCACGGGGCCACGATGCGGGACGCGCGGATCGGCGCCGTGTACGAGGACCCCGAGAGCCAAGCCGATGCGTCCGGGCCCGAGATCGTGGGTGTGGTCGTCGACTTCGTGCCGTGGGGAGTCGACGCCTCGATGCAGGAGGGCGTCGAGACCAGCTGGGCCTTCCAGCTCGTCAGGCAGGGCGGTCGCTGGCTGTTCCACGGCGCCGGGGTGGGGTAGCCGCCGGCCTAGATGTAGATCGCGGGGTCGAGGTAGAGCGAGGCGTCGACCTCCTCGGTCGTGCGCGTCACCTGGCGCACCGTGGCGGGCACGCCGACGGCGACGGCGCCGGCCGGCACGTCGTGCACCACGACCGCGTTGGCCCCGATCCGGGCGTCCTCGCCGATCGTGACCGGGCCGAGCACCTTCGCGCCGGCGCCCACGACCACGCGGTCCCCGAGCGTGGGGTGGCGCTTGCCGTGCGACGAGGTCCGCCCCCCGAGCGTGACCCCGTGGTAGAGCATGACGTCGGCGCCGACCTCGGCCGTCTCGCCGATCACCACGCCCATGCCGTGGTCGATGAAGAGCCGCGGGCCGATGGTGGCGCCGGGGTGGATCTCGATGCCGGTGAGGAACCGGCCGAACTGGGACAGGGCGCGCGCGGCGGGACGCAGCACCACCGACGCGGTCCAGAGCCGGTGCGAGAGCCGGTGCAGCCATACCGCGTGCAGCCCCGAGTAGACGAGCGCGACCTCGAGGTCGCTGCGGGCGGCCGGGTCGCTGCGCCGGGCCGCGGCGATGTCCTCGCGCACGGCGTCGAGGGCGCGAGGGCGGGCTGCGGCGGTCATGACGCTCCGATCGGGAGAGGGCTGGGTTCGGCGGCGGGGGAGCGGACGCGCGCCCGCCGCCGGACGTGCCCGACGGCGTGGCGAGCCTCCCGGAGGAGGCGCGCCACGCCGTCGGGCACGGTCTTCGTGGTGCTGACGAACGAGGCGTCAGTCGAGCAGGTCGGCGTACAGGATGGTGGAGAGGTAGCGCTCACCGAACGACGGCACGATGACGACGATCGTCTTGCCGGCGTTCTCCGGGCGGTTGGCGAGCTGCAGCGCGGCCTCGATCGCGGCGCCGGAGGAGATGCCGACGAGCAGGCCCTCCTCGGCGGCGGCGCGGCGGGCGACCTCCACGGCCTTCTCGGCGTTGACGTCGATGACCTCGTCGTAGATCGAGGTGTCGAGGATCTCGGGCACGAAGTTCGCGCCGATGCCCTGGATCTTGTGCGGGCCGGGCGCGCCGCCGTTGAGGATCGGGGACTCCGCCGGCTCGACCGCGACGATCGTGATCTCCGGCTTGCGCTCCTTGAGCACCTGGCCGACGCCCGTGATCGTGCCGCCGGTGCCGATGCCCGCGACGAAGATGTCGACCTCGCCGTCGGTGTCGGCCCAGATCTCCTCGGCCGTGGTGCGGCGGTGGATCGCCGGGTTCGCCTCGTTCGCGAACTGGCGCGCGAGGATCGCACCGGGGCGCTCCGCGGCGACCTGGTCGGCGCGGTTCACGGCGCCCTTCATGCCCTCGGAGGCCGGGGTGAGGATGAGCTCGGCGCCGAACGCGCGCAGCAGTGCGCGCCGCTCCTTGGACATCGACTCCGGCATCGTGAGGACGACGTCGTAGCCGCGCGCCGCGCCGACCATCGCCAGCGCGATGCCCGTGTTGCCCGAGGTGGCCTCGACGATCGTGCCGCCCGGCTTGAGGTCGCCGCTCGCCTCGGCCGCGTCGACGATCGAGACGCCGATGCGGTCCTTGACGGAGTTGGCGGGGTTGTAGAACTCGAGCTTCGCCAGCACGGTGGCGCCGGCGCCCTCGGTGAGGCGGTTGAGCCGGACCAGCGGGGTGTTGCCGATGAGCTGTGTGACGTCCTCGTAGATGCGTGCCATGGGTGTCGGTCCTTTCCGATGGTGCGAGGTCTGGGTCCTGCTTGGGGCCTGCTTGGTTCCTGCTTGGGTCCTGTTCAGGTCCTGCGCGGGGTCGACCAGTGGCGACCTCGCAGGCTGGTCGCGACTCCCCGCGTCGCGTTGTTGCCCTGACAACTATAACGGCGGGGACCGTTCGGCTACGGCTGAACTTATCGCTCGACGACGAGCGTTGCGCGGGGCCTCACCCGTACTCGGTCGACGTCCCCGGTGGAGGTTCTCGATGGACGGTCTCTGTGGCCGGTCTGTGTGGGCGGTCACCGTGGCCGGTCTTGTCCGACCTCTGCGGGCAATGCCCTGGAGCACGGGCCGTCGGGGCCGATAGCCTCCGAGATGCCACCTCGGAGGTCCCATGGCAGATGCGGACACGGACGTCGCGGACTGTACCGTGCCCGCCGTCGTGCTCCGGGTCGTTCCGAGCCTCGCACTCGAGGTCGACTCCCGACCCCTCGCGATCCCGAGCCGCGTGCGGCGCCTGCTCGCCCTCCTCGCGGTGCACGACGGCGCCGCAGCGCGCCACGCGCTCGCGGGTGCGCTCTGGCCGGACTCACCGCTCGGCCGCGCGACGTCCAACCTGTCCTCGACGCTCTGGCTGGTGCCCGAGCGGACGCACGTCATCGCGCTGGAGGCGCACCGCGTCGCACTCGCACCGCGCGTCGGGCTCGACCTGCGCGAGCTGCGCCTGCTCGCCCGCCGCATCCTCGATGGGCACGCCGACCTCACCGACCTCCTGGCCGCCGCCGAGCGCTTGTCCCTCGACATCGCCGAGGACGAGGACGAGCCGTGGCTCGACCCGCACCGAGACTCCTACCGCCAGCTGCGCCTGCACGCCCTCGAGGCCGCGTCCGCCGCGTTGTCCGACGCGGGCCGGCACTGGCAGGCGGTCCAGGCCGCGCAGGTGGCGCTGGCCGGCGACGCGTTGCGCGAGTCGGCGCACGCCGCCCTGATGGCCGCGCACCTGGCGGAGGGCAATCGGGCGGAGGCGCTGCGGCAGTTCGAGCGCTGCGCGGCGCTTCTCGAGACGGAGCTGAGGATCTCGCCGGGGCCGGGGGTCTGGGCGCTGCGAGCCCTGGCGCTCGACGGGCCCGACCCCCCACAGGACCGGTTGCCATGAGGTGGCAGTGAGGCCGCAGTGACCGTCCGGTGACGATGCCGTGAACCCGCACTCGCCACGCTGTGCGCGGCAGGGGCGCCACTCACAGGTCGGGGGATCGAATGCGTCGTTCACTTGCTGCTGTCGCCGCGATCGGAGGACTGCTCGCGCTCGCGCCCGCGGTCCCGGCGGCCGCGGAGCCCACACCCACCACCGTCGCGACCGGGCTCGCGGCGCCCCTCTCGTTCGGCGTCGATCTCGACCGGACGATCTACGTCGCCCAGGTGTCGTTCGACCCGTCGACTCCGTCGGTGTTGACGAGGATCAAGCACTCCGGGGCGCGGACCGACCTCGCGACCGTGAGCGGCGAGCTCGGCGCCGTCAGCGTGCTCGCCGGCTACGTGACCTACGCCGAGACCACCGTGAGCGAGGCCGGCTCCTCGACGCTCATGAAGAGACTCTCCCCGTGGGGCAGCACGACCACGGTGGCCGACCTCGGTGCGGCCGAGGCGAGGCTCAACCCCGATGGCGGACAGCTTTACGGCTTCGTGAACGACCCGCTCGACGAGGCGTGCGCGGCCGAGTTCGAGGAGACGGTGGGCGCTCCGGCCGTCCACTCGGGGGAGGTCTTCTCGCACCCGTACGGCAGCGTGGCGCTGCCCGGGCTCGTGACGGTGGTGGCGGACGCCGGGGCCAACACGGTCTGGCGCATCGTCGGCGGGAAGGTGAAGCCCCTCTGGGTGCTGCCGCCCTCGCCGCACGTGGTCACGGCAGAGATCGCCGCGGCGCTCGGCGCGCCGGACTGCGTGGTGGGGAAGGAGTTCCTGGCCGAGGGCGTGCCCACCGACATCGAGCTCGGCGGCGACGGGATGCTCTACGTCACCTCCCTCCCCGGCGCGCCGGGGGAGTCCATCCCGGGTGCCGCGACGGTCTACAAGGTGAACCCGATCTCGGGACGTGCGTCGGTGGCGGTCTCGGGGCTGTTCTCCGCGTCCGGTCTGGCTATCGGGCGCGACGGCACCGGGTACGTCGCGGAGATCTTCCCGGGGACCGTCTCCTCAGCACGCAGCGGTGCGGCGCCGTCGCCGTTCCTCACCGGACTCGACTCGCCCGCGGCCGTCGAGTACCAGCGCGGCACGCTGTACGTGAGCACGGGGGCATTCGGGCCGTCCGGCGCGATCGTGTCGGTGCCCGTGCCCTGACGCACGTTGAGGCACGACGGCGAGCTCACCTCGCGAGGTGAGCTCGCCGTCGTGCGTCGACGGACAGCGGTGCTTCTAGGCCTGGTCGCGAACGCATGACGGCGGGCTCCCCACCCGAGGGGAGCCCGCCGTCGTTCGTGTGGAGCGGATGACGGGAATCGAACCCGCACCATCTGCTTGGAAGGCAGAGGCTCTACCATTGAGCTACATCCGCGAGAGGCTGCCCAGGGCTTGTCTGGGCTGACCAGCGCTTGCCTCGCCGACGTCGAGTGTAGCCGCTCCCCGTCCTCCGCCCGCTGCGGCGGCGCACCCACCAGCCACCTAGAATCGCCTCGGCGCACCGGGTGTGCGCTCCGGGATGTGGCGCAGCTTGGTAGCGCATCCGCTTTGGGAGCGGAGGGTCGCAGGTTCAAATCCTGTCATCCCGACACACGTGAGGCCCGCCGGCGCCAGCCGTGCGGGCCTTCGGTGTCGGGGGACGAGATGCCGGGAGCCGCTGTGGGCGGCGAGGAACGAGCCTCGCGCAGCGGTGGTTCCTGTCATCCCGACACACGTGAGGCCCGCCGGCGCCAGCCGTGCGGGCCTTCGCTTGCTGAAGAGGGCGGCGCCGCCCGCGCTCCCGGTGCGCAGCTGCGGACGCCTGGTGCACAGCTGCGGACGACAGTCTCTGGCGCCCGGCGTGTTGCGCCGGACACGCCGGGGCGAAGGGCGGGGACGCCGCCGGTCGTCCGCAGCTGTGCCCGGTCATCCGCAGTTGCGCACGCCCCGGTCGCTCCGGCAGACCCTGCCCCACCGGCCCCGCCCCGCTCGCTCCGGCAGACCTGCCCACCGGCAGACCCTGCCCCACCGGCCCCGCCCGCCGCGCACCCCCCGAATCGGCCGAGGGCGGCGCGCGAGTACCATGGACGCCAGTGTGCGGCGCAACGCCCGCGCCCCCAACGGTCGGCCCCGCCCCGCTCCCGCGTGCCGAGGGCCGATGTGCCATGACCGCACCGGTCATCCGTTCGACCAGAGAGAGTCACCGTGAAGAGTGCCGTCGAGACCCTCGAGCCCACGCGCGTCAAGCTGACCGTGGAGGTCTCCTACGAGGAGCTGACCCCCAGCATCGACCACGCGTACCAGCACATCGCCAAGGACGTCTCGATCCCCGGCTTCCGCAAGGGCAAGGTGCCCCCGCGCATCATCGACCAGCGCATCGGTTTCGGCGCGGTGCTCGAGCACGCGGTCAACGACGCGCTGCCGGGCTTCTACCGCGACGCCGTTCGCGAGTCCGGCGTGAGCCCGCTCGGTCAGCCCGACGTGGAGGTCACGGCTGTCCCCGTGGACAAGGCGGGCGACCTCACTTTTACGGCCGAGGTCGACGTGCGCCCCGAGTTCGAGCTGCCGGAGCTCTCCTCCCTCACCCTCGAGGTCGACCCGGTCGACGTCGACGACGACGAGATCGAGGAGCGCCTCGAGGTGCTGCGCCAGCGGTTCGCGACCCTCCAGGGCGTGGAGCGCGCGGCCGCCGACACCGACTTCGTGGTCCTCGACCTCACCGCCGTGATCGACGGCGAGGAGGTCGACACGGTCTCCGGCATCTCCTACCAGATCGGCTCGGGCAACATGCTCGAGGGTCTGGACGAGGCCGTCACCGGCCTCGCCGCGGGCGAGACCGCCACCTTCACCGCGCCGCTCGCCGGTGGCGACCGCGCGGGCGAGGAGGCCGAGGTCACCGTCACGGTCACCGGCGTCAAGGAGCAGGAGCTGCCCGACGTCGACGACGAGTTCGCCCAGCTGGCCTCCGAGTTCGACACGCTCGAGGAGCTCCGCGCGGACCTGCGCGCCCAGGCGTCCACCGGCAAGGTGAACGGCCAGGCCGTCCAGGCCCGCGACAAGCTGCTCGACGCGCTGCTCGAGGCCGTCGACTTCCCGGTCCCGGCCGCCGTCGTCGAGGCCGAGGTGGTCCGCCACCTCGAGAGCGAGGACCGCCTCGAGGACGACGAGCACCGCGCCGAGGTCCAGGTCGAGGCGACCGACGCCCTGCGCCGTCAGCTGCTGCTCGACGCGCTCGCCGAGAGCCTCTCCGTGCAGGTCTCCCAGAACGAGCTCCTCGACTTCCTGGTTCGTACGGCGCAGCAGTACCGCGTCGACCCGAACGAGTTCGTCCAGAACGCCGACCGGACGGGTCAGATCCCCGTGTTCGTCGGCGAGATCGCGCGCAACAAGTCGCTCGCCCTCGCGCTGCGCAAGGTGACCGTCGTGGACGCCGACGGGCTCGCCGTCGACCTCACGCCGTTCATCGGGGCCGACGAGGACGACGCCGAGGCGGGCGCCGACGTCGAGCTCGACGTGGCTGACGAGGGTGTCGAGGTCGTCGAGGTGGCCACGCCCGCCGAGGCCGACCTGGCCGACGAGCTCGCCTCCGTCGAGGCGACCGAGGCTCCGGCCGCTGCCGACGCTGCCGACGCTGACGAGGCGCCCGCCAAGCCGGCGCGCGCCCGCAAGACGCCCGCCAAGAAGGCCGCGAAGGCTGACGAGGAGGCGACGACCGACGCCAAGGCCGACGACGCGAAGGCCGGGGACGAGGCGCCCGCCAAGCCGGCCCGCACCCGCAAGGCGCCCGCCAAGAAGAGGGCCGACGCCGCCGAGTGACATCCGCGGTGCGCGAAGCACCCCAGCGCGAAGGGCCGTCCCGGCAGGGGCGGCCCTTCGCCGTCGTCGGGGCGTCCCGAAGGACGGCGAGGACGAGAACACGCACGACGGCGAGCACCGGTTCGCGCGAGAGTGCGCCGTCAGCGAAACGGCACGTTCGCGGGCATGGGAGCCCGATCCCGGAACGTTAGGGTCGATGAACACGCGCTGCCGCCGCGGGCGGTGGCGCCGAGGAGAGAACGGGAGTGCCACGTGAGCGACATGCCGCAGGCGAACTCGGACCCGAAGGGGTTCGGACTGGGTGACCACGTCTACAACCGGCTCCTGAAGGAGCGCATCATCTGGCTCGGGTCGGAGGTGCGGGACGAGAACGCCAACGCGATCTGCGCGCAGATGCTCCTCCTGGCAGCCGAGGACCCGGACAAGGACATCTGGCTCTACATCAACTCGCCCGGCGGCTCGGTGACCGCGGGCATGGCGATCTACGACACGATGCAGTTCGTGCAGCCGGACGTGGCGACCGTCGCGATGGGGATGGCGGCCTCGATGGGCCAGTTCCTGCTCGCCTCGGGGGCGAAGGGCAAGCGCTACGCGACCCCCCACGCCCGCGTCATGATGCACCAGCCCTCGGGCGGCATCGGTGGGACGGCCACGGACATCCGCATCAACGCCGAGCTGATCCTGCACATGAAGCGCGTCATGGCCGAGCTGACCGCTCAGCAGACGGGCAACACGGTGGAGCAGATCAACGCCGACGCCGACCGGGACCGGTGGTTCACGGCGCAGGAGGCCCTGGAGTACGGCTTCATCGACCACGTCGTGTCGCACGCTGCCGCGGTCCGCGGCGGCGGCGGGACGACCGACTGAACGGCAAGGAGAACCACGTGAACCTCATCGAGTCCCGCGCGTTCGGGCACTCGGCCGGCGCGCCGTCGGCCCGGTACGTCCTGCCACAGTTCGAGGAGCGCACCGCCTACGGCTTCAAGCGCCAGGACCCCTACACGAAGCTGTTCGAGGACCGCATCATCTTCCTCGGCGTGCAGGTGGACGACGCCTCGGCCGACGACGTGATGGCGCAGCTCCTGGTCCTGGAGAGCCAGGACCCCGACGGCCTCATCACGATGTACATCAACTCGCCCGGCGGCTCCTTCACGGCGCTCACGGCGATCTACGACACGATGCAGTACATCTCCCCCCAGGTGCAGACGGTCTGCCTCGGCCAGGCGGCGTCCGCTGCGGCCGTGCTGCTCGCCGCCGGCACGCCGGGCAAGCGCCTCGCGCTGCCCAACGCTCGCGTCCTCATCCACCAGCCGGCGATGTCGGGCGGCGGGTACGGGCAGGCGTCGGACATCGAGATCCAGGCGAACGAGATCCTGCGCATGCGGGAGTGGCTCGAGGAGACGCTGGCCGAGCACACCGGCAAGCCGGTGGAGGAGATCCGTCGCGACATCGAGCGCGACAAGATCCTCACGGCCGCGCAGGCACTGGAGTACGGCCTCGTGGACCAGGTCCTCGAGAGCCGCAAGAAGGCGCAGCTGCCCGCTCGCTGAGCGCACGCGCTCAGGCCGTGCTCAGGCCGTGCTCAGCGCACGGCGGGGTGAGGGTTGGACCGTCGGGGGCGGCGGGGTGGGCGACACGCCTGCCCCGCCGCTTCGCACGTGACAGGCCCTGCCCGCTTAAGGTGGAGTGGCCCGGTGCGAGCCGGCAGAACATCGGACGACGGCGGTGCGGACCGCCCTGGAGGGGAGGAGTAGGCATGGCCCACCCCACCGACGGGACCGAGCTGCTCAAGTGCTCGTTCTGCGGCAAGAGCCAGAAGCAGGTCAAGCGGCTCATCGCCGGTCACGGCGTGTACATCTGCACCGAGTGCATCGAGCTGTGCAACGAGATCGTGGAGGAGGAGCTCGCCGAGAGCGAGAGCGCCCCCACCGTGCTGACCGCGCTGCCCACCCCGCGCGACATCTTCGCCCACCTCGAGCAGTACATCGTCGGCCAGGAGCGCGCGAAGAAGTCGCTCTCGGTGGCGGTCTACAACCACTACAAGCGCGTCCAGGCCGCCCAGGGTCCGGCCCGGCTGCACGACGACGGCATCGAGATCGCCAAGTCCAACGTGCTGCTCATCGGCCCGACCGGCACGGGCAAGACCTACCTCGCGCAGACCCTCGCGCGCATGCTCGACGTGCCGTTCGCGATCGCCGACGCCACGGCCCTCACCGAGGCGGGCTACGTCGGTGAGGACGTGGAGAACATCCTCCTCAAGCTCATCCAGGCCGCGGACTTCGACACCAAGAAGGCCGAGACCGGGATCATCTACATCGACGAGATCGACAAGATCGCGCGCAAGGCCGAGAACCCCTCCATCACCCGTGACGTCTCCGGGGAGGGCGTGCAGCAGGCGCTGCTCAAGATCATCGAGGGCACCGTCGCCTCGGTGCCGCCGCAGGGCGGGCGCAAGCATCCGCACCAGGAGTTCCTCCAGATCGACACCGCGAACGTGCTGTTCATCGTCGCGGGCGCGTTCGCCGGCCTCGAGGACATCATCGCCTCGCGCACGCACCGCCGCGGCGTGGGCTTCAACGCCCCGCTGAACGAGCGGGACAAGGAGGACCTGTTCGCCAAGGTCCGGCCCGAGGACCTGCACAAGTTCGGCCTCATCCCGGAGTTCATCGGGCGTCTCCCGGTCGTCGCGACGGTGAGCAAGCTCGACCAGGAGGCCCTCGCCGGCATCCTCACCGAGCCCAAGAACGCGCTCGTGCGGCAGTACCAGCGGATGTTCGAGCTGGACGGCGTGGAGCTCGAGCTCACAGACGAGGCGATCGGCGCGATCGCGGACCAGGCTCTCGCCCGCGGGACCGGTGCGCGCGGGCTGCGCGCCATCCTCGAGGAGGTGCTCATGCCGGTCATGTTCGACGTGCCCGGGCGTGAGGACGTCGAGCGCGTCGTCGTGACGCGGGAGTGCGTCGTGGACCGGCTGGACCCGACGCTCGTGCTGCGCTCGCCGTCGACCGCCGCGCGTTCGCGCGCCACCCGGGAGAAGAAGCCCGCGTGAGCGAGGCGCTCCAGCACCACGGCGAGACGCACGACGGCGTCGCGTCCGTCGCGGCGGCGACGTCGCCTTCCGCGTCGGCAGCCTCAGCTGCCACGACCGCTTCGCCCGTGCCGCCCGAGCTCGCCCGGCTGCGCCACTCGATCGACAACATCGACTCCGCGCTCGTGCACCTCATGGCCGAGCGCTTCCGCGCGACGCAGCAGGTCGGCGTGCTCAAGGCCGATCTGGAGCTGCCCGCCTCCGACCCGGCCCGCGAGGCCGAGCAGGTCGCCCGGCTGCGGGCGCTGGCGGAGGAGTCCGGGCTCGACCCGGTGTTCGCGGAGAAGTTCTTCGCGTTCATCGTGGCCGAGGTGATCCGGCACCACGAGGCCATCGCCGCCCAGGGCTGAGCCGCGCAGGACTGCGGTCCGCAAGACCGTCATCGGTCGATCTGCCGCTGTTGGCAGCGGTCAGGCCCGCACGGACTGAGATCGTGCGAAGAGACTGGGTCGTCGACTACGGGTGGCTTGGAAGTCACTCGTGCGCGCGTGGCTTTGGTCTACGAGCGCCGTCCGTTGTCGACTCCGCGGTTGCTTCGCGCGTCGGTGCGAACCGGAGATGCGAGCCACGCGGTGGCGAGGATCGCGAGCACCAGTGCCGAGATGACCGGCCACGGAACGACGACCACGATGCCCGGGAAGGTCAACGCGCCGATCATGAGCGGAACCGCCGTCGTGACCAAGGCCAGCAGGGCGCCGAGGACGGTGATGACCATGACCTGGGTCCGAAGGACGCGGGAGGCCCACGACCTGTTCAGACCTACGGCGCTCAGGGTTGGCCTGTAGAGGTCCAGGATGCGCGCTTGGGACCTGGTGGCGAGGAGAGCAGCACCGATCGCGAGGCTCGACGTGACGACGAGTGCGATCCAGACGGGGGGCGGAATCGAGGGCGTTCGGCGCTCCCCACCGAACTGGGCGAGTGTGACGTCCAAGCCGGCCTCCTCGAGCCGATCGCGAACCAGCGCGAACTGGTCCGCCGTCACAGGGCCGAACACGGTTGCCTCAGGAGCGGTCTCCAGGCCTAGTTCGTGAGCTCCCGACGTGAGCATGACGCCCGCCAGCGCGTTCCCCCAATCTGGGCACGCCACAGCACCAGCCGGAACCGGTGCGGTCTTGCTGCCGTCGTTGAACCAGAGGGTCTGTAGCGGCCCGGTACCGCCGTTCAGGAGGAGGACCCCACCCCGGTCCAGGACCTGAGCGGCGCCGTCATCCAGCGCTCCGCACATCCGCGCCGCGTCGGCCGCCGACCCGAGGGCGACGAGATAGCCGAGCCCCGGCTCGTTCACCGTGACGTATTGCTCCGCGCTGACCACCGCGTACTGCTCGACCTCCCAGGCGTCCGGCGCGCTCTCCCGCGCGATGGCGAGGGCCTCGGAGGGCGGTGCGACGAACGCGTTGTTCGTCGCGATCACGAGCTGGTCGCGTCCCGCGTTCGTGCGCATCAGCGCGGAGCCGCTGGACTGAACCGACGCGACGAGCGTCGCCATGACGAGCGACGGTGCGAGGGTTGCGGTCAGGAGGGCGACGGCGATCCCGACTCGGGTGCGGTCCCCGGCCAGCTGCCGCTTCGCGAGCCGGATCGACGGCCGTCGATCCGGCAGGTGATCGACGACGACGCGAACGGCCGAGGGCGCGATGAGCGCCGCACATGCCACGCACGCTGCCGTGAGCCAGACGATGTCGAACATGGTGCGGAGTGAGGCCCCGAGCCAGAGTATCGCCACGACACTCAGCGCGATCGCGACGAGCCGGAGGTAGCTCATCGTCCTCGCCGGTACACGGTGACCGAGCTCGGCCAGTGCACGCGCGGGTCGGCGAAGCGCGAGGCCCACCACGGTCAAGGCCAGCGCCAGCAGCGTGGACGCCACCACGGTGGCGACACCCGCCCACGGCACGACGGGCGGCGCCAGGACGTGGGGGGCGACTGCCGCGGTGAGCGGGCGTGCCAGGAGTCCCAGGCCAGCGCCGACCACGCTCCCCCCTCCTGCGCCGATCGCCACCCAGGTCGCCCACGCCCCGACGGCCGCACCGACGGCGGGGCCACTCGCGATGCCGAGGACCCGGAGCACGCCGATCGAGCGGCGGAGCCGGCGCTCCGCGGTCAGAACCACGACTGCTGCGAGCCCGGCGGGCGCGAGGATCGCAGGGATCGTGAACGCGAACGGGTACTGGTCCACGAGCGTGGGCGACGGGTTCGTGAGCAGATCCTCCCGAGTTTCGAGCGAGGGGAGCGACGCGACGAGCCCGGCCTCGGCCAGGGCTGAGACGACCTCGTCTGCCGAGGTCCCGGCCCAGAACACCGTGAGCGAGGCGGCGACGTTCGGGAACGTCCGACTCAGGGAGGACCAGTCGAACGCGTTCCACGTCCCCTCCGCTGCGAGCACCTGGCGTGAGTCCAGGCCGTAGGCATCGCGCACCACACCGACCACCTGGAGGCGCTCCGTTCCCGACAGCACCTCGAGTGCTTCTCCATCGAGCTCCCGCGCCAGGCGTTCCGTCACCACCACTTGCGCCGGCTGCCTCGGCCAGTGGCCGGACTCCAGCGTGTACCGGTCGAACAGTGCGTCCGACCAGTCCGTCTCGGCGTAGTACAGCGCGGTGTAGAGCCCGCCGGTGACTCGCAGGTCCAGCGACTCGAGCAGGGACGCCTGCGCCGTTGCCCCCGCATTGCGTGCGGCGTCACGGACCCGAACCGCTGGTTCGGGGTCCTCGCGCACGTCCGCCTCCACTTGGACCCCGCCGTCGTACCCGCCCAGCTCACGGTCGGCGACCTGTTCAGGAGTCGGGCTCAGCGCGATCAGGACGCTGTACGCCAGCACGAGGACGCTGGCGACCGCGGCGATCAGCATCCCCGAACGCCGCGCCGCGCCGCTCCGCGCGAACGTGCGCCACAGCGCGGGCAGGTGGAGCCCGGAGCTCACAAACTCACCTCATGCGCGTGCAGCCGGCCATCGATGATGTCGAGCACGACGTCGGCAAAAGCCTGCAGAGCGGGATCGTGGGTGGCCACCACGACCGTCACTCCTCGGTCCGCGGCCGCCCGGAGCAGCAGGTACACCTCCCGCGACGTCACGGAGTCGAGCGCACCCGAGGGCTCGTCCGCGAGCAGGAGGGTGCGGTCACCGACAAGAGCACGCGCGATCCCGACCCGTTGCCGCTGGCCGCCCGAGAGGTGCGCCGGTAGGCGATCCTCGAGCCTTGCGAGCCCGACGTCGCCCAGCGCGCTCCCAGCGGCGGTGCGCGCCGTGCTCGCCGCCGAGCCGACTGCCTCGAGGGGGAGCATCACGTTCTCGAGCGCCGAGAACTCCTCGATCAGCAGGTGCTCCTGGAAGACGCACCCAACGCGTCGGAGTCGGAAGTCAGCGCGGGCCGGGTCGCTCATGTGGCCGAGATCGAGCCCGTCCACGTGGACCTGGCCGCGGGACGGGACGTCGAGCCCGCTCATGAGGTTGAGCAGCGTCGACTTACCCGAGCCCGATACGCCCTGGATCACCGTGAACGAACCCGTCTCGAACACATGGGATGCGTCCCGGACCGCCCACACCTGCGACTCGCCCTCGCCGTAGCACTTGCCGGCGCCGGCCAGCACGACCCGGCTCACTGCACCACCCGGCACAGACCGTGCGCTGTGCTCATCGGGTCAGCAACCGCCGTTCACCTTCCACGACGTCAGCTTGTCGTAGTTCGGAAAGGGAATGCTCGAGACCTCCGAGCCTTTCGGCATCGCGAAGCACGAACCGGTGCCGTTTGCGAGCGTGTACCATGCGCCGTTCGAGCCCGTCTTGTTCTCCCACGCCGACGTCTTGTTGTCGGCGCCACTGCTCACGTTCGACAGGCCGCTTCCGCCCGACTTTGTGCCAAGGAGACCGACCCAGGCGGGATCGATGTAGATGCAGGCCAACGATGAACCGCAGAGGTTCGATCCCGCCTGCGCCGAGGCCATCGGAAGACCGATCGCCCCCATGGTGAGGATCCCCGCGACGATCGCGGCCTTGAGCCTCCGGGAGCGCGCTCCCGAACTTCCTACAGCACCCATGCCCACTCCTTCGTGCGCGGTTCGGTCGCGTGGCGGCGCAACGTCCGCCGGTTGCGACCGAGCGGTTGCCCGGTCGTTGAAGGACACATCCGGACAGCGCCGTTCCGCTGTGCCTTCGACAAGACATCACGAGAGGAGGCCGGTTCGTCCCCGAATGTGATCTAGATCACATCTCGTGACGAGCCCCGGGCCTGACGCGATGACAGGCATGGGAGGTGGAGGAAAGGGCCGGCGTTTCTTCGCCGTCGTCGGCGCGGTGGCGCTCATGGGGGCCGCGCTTGCACAACCTGCGGCGGCAGAGGACGAGATCGTGTCACCTCAGGCTTCGAGTGACTGCCCGGCGGGCCAGATGTGCTTCTGGACGAGCGTGCAGTACGGCGGCCAGATGTACGGGCGATCCACGACGGGTACGCTCGCCGCGTCCACGGCACGGTCGGCGTGGAACCGGACGGGCAAGGCCGTGCGGGTGTACGCATCGGCGAGTGGAAGCGGGTCGAGCACGTGTCTGGCGGCGGGGACGCAGCTGTCGACGACGCTTCTCGCCACGGGGAAGATGGTCATCCTCACGACGTCGTGCTGACGAATCCCGGTGTCGCCGGGACGAGGGAGGCAGTTCGGCGTGACTTCGAGCAGTTTGCTCGCAGCGTCTCGGCGGAGCTGTTGCGGTTCATCGCGTCCAGGTTGGGTGCGCAGGCCGCCGAGGACGTACTGGCTGAGACACTCCTTGTGCTGTGGCGACGGTGGGCGGATGTCCCGGACGGCGTCGAGGCCCGGCGCCGTTGGGTGTACGGGATCGCGAAGAACATGGTGCGGCGGCACGAGCACGAGCAGGCGCTGTCCCGCAACCGGTTGGCTGTGCTGACGAGTGAGCGGCCGGCCCCAGGTGCGCCCGCCGACACTCTCGTGGTTGCGACGCTCTGGGCCGAAGATCTCGTCGAGTCGCTGCCGGGAGACGAGCAACAGGTCGTGCGCCTCGTCGCTATCGACGGGTTGAGCATGTCGGAGGTGTCGGACCGGCTCGGCGTGAGCCCGAGCGCGATCGGCTCGCGGCTGTACCGGGCTCGTCGGCGCCTGCGCCGACTGATCGAGTCGGAGGGAGGTGACCGATGAGCCGCGAGGAACGGAACACGGCGGACGATCGCGAGCTCGCCGTCGAACGGGACGCGGAGCTCGAGGCGGCCCGCATCCGAGACCTGCTCGGGCTGGACTTGAGCCGGGTCGAGCCCGAGGTGAGGGTTCTCGCGCGCGTGCTGAACCGCATCGATGGCAACGGCGACGCCGATGCCGACGCCCCTGACGCCGCGCCGGCGAAGCCCGCGTCTCGCGCGCGTCGGGACCGGGCTCGGTGGCTGCTCGCCGTCGCTGCGGTGCTCGTACTCGGGATCGCGGTGGTGTTCAGCCTGCTGCCGTCGGGATCGGCGATCGCGTCGCCCCCGAGCCTGCACTACACGCTGGAGGACCCGGAGCACGCGGACCGGGCGCCCGAGGCGGCCGGCGTGCTGCACGAGCTGTCCACGGCTGCCGCCGCGTCCACGCCCGTTGGCAGCGGGGACGTGCAGTACGTCGAGAGCCGGGGCTGGAACAGTCCGGCCAACCTCGACGATCCGCACGCGACCATCCGCCCGTTCGAGCAGCAGTGGTGGCTGAGTCTCACGGGGGCCGCGACGCTCACGCAGCGCCAAGGAACCGAGCTGCGCCCCGACGGAACGATCGACCCGGCCCCCGTCACCGCGGGCATCGTGGACTCCACCGACGAGACACCGCCCGGCACTGTTCCCGACAAACCGGCAGAACTCTCCCGGGACCCCGCCGTGCTGGTCGACCAGCTGCTCGTCGGCATGCCGCCGACGTGCGAGGACAGCCAGGCCGAGCGCGCCTGGTGCCTGCTGGACCAGGTGAACGCCCTCACCACCACCTATCTGCTTCCGCCTGACCTCATGGCGGCGGTCTGGGAGATGCTGGCGGGCGAACCCGGAGTCCGCACCCTTGGCTCGGCGGTGGACCGGAAGGGACGCGCCGTCGAGACCGTCACGACGCCGCCCCACGGCTCGGGGTACGACACCACGGTGCGGATCCTGCTCGTCGACCCGACGTCCGGCCAGGTGGTGGGCTCCGAGACCGTCGCGCTCGAGACGGACCTGATGGAGATCGACGGGCCGACCGTCACGGGGTTCGTCACGATCACCGACGCCCGGTGGGTGGCGGAGATCGGTGACACTGCCTAGGTCCCGCTACGCGACGGTCGGCACGTCCAGCGAGGCGCCGCCGGAGGCGTAGATCTCCTCGATCGGCCCGGCGAAGTCGTGGTGCACGAGGGACCGCTTCACCTTGAGGGAGGGCGTGAGGTAGCCGTTCGCCTCGGTGAGGTCGACGTCGAGCACCCGGATCCGTCGGATCGACTCCGCGCGCGAGACGGCGCGGTTGGCGCGCTGCGCCGCCTTCACCAGCGACGCCTGCACCTGCGGGTTCTGCACCGCCTGGCTCACCGACATCGCGGGCAGCCCCTTGCCGGCCAGCCAGCCGGGCAGCATCTCCGGGTCCAGCGTGACGAGCGCCCCGATGAACGGGCGCTGGTCGCCCACCACGACGACCTGCGAGACGAGCGGATGACCGCGGAAGCGGTCCTCGAGCACCGCGGGCGCGACGTTCTTGCCGCCGGCGGTGATGATGATCTCCTTCCGCCGGCCGGTGATCGTGAGGTAGCCGCCGTCGTCGAGCGACCCGAGGTCACCCGAGCGCAGCCACCCGTCCTCGGTGAACGCCTCGGCCGTGGCGCCCTCGTCGCCGTGGTAGCCCCGGAAGACGTGCGGTCCCGCGACCTGGATCTCGCCGTCGTCCGCGATCCGGACCTTCGTGCCCGGGTAGGCCGGGCCGACGGTGCCGATCCGGATGTCGACGGGTCGGTTGACCGTGGTGGGCGCCGTCGTCTCGGTCATCCCGTACCCCTCGAGCACCGTGACGCCGAGGCCGCGGTAGAAGTGGCCGAGCCGCGCGCCCAGCGGTGCTCCGCCGGAGATCGCGTACTGCAGCGAGCCGCCCATCGCCTCGGCGATCTTTCCCAGCACCAGGCGGTGGGCGAGGCCGAGCTGGCCGCGCAGCGCCCGCGAGGGGCCCGACGGCGTCTCGAGCGCCCGCGAGTATGCGATCGCCACCCGCGTGGCCCACCCGAACACGCGCTTCTTCACGCCACTCGCGGCCTTCTGCGCCGCGGAGTTGAACACCTTCTCGAACACGCGCGGGACGGCGAGCAGGAACGTCGGGCGGAAGGACTGCAGGTCGGCCACGAGGTTGCGGGTGTCGGGGGAGTGGCCCAGGACGCCCGCCTCGGTGATGCACAGGACCTCGATGAACCGCGCGAACACGTGCGCGAGCGGCATGAAGAGCAGCGTGCGCTGCCCGGGCAGGCCGACGACCTCGCGCAGGTCCGAGCGCGCGCCGTTGCGCGCCAGGTAGATGAAGTTGCCGTGGGTGAGCTGGACGCCCTTCGGGCGGCCGGTCGTGCCGGAGGTGTAGATGATCGTCGCGACGTCGTCGCCGGTCAGGGCCGCCGTGCGATTGGCGACCTCGGTCGGGTCGACGGACCCGCCCTGCGCGGTGAACGCCGCGAGCTTCGCGAACGTCACGATCTCGCGGATGCTGTCCACGGCGGCCTCGGCCACCACGGCGGCGTGCTGGTCGCTCTCGACGAATGCGAGCACCGCGCCGGAGTCGCTCGCGATCCACTGCACCTGCTCGGTGGAGGAGGTCTCGTAGACCGGGACCGGCCGGCCGCCCGCGGTCCACACGGCGAAGTCGACGAGCGTCCACTCGTAGCTCGTGTGGCCCATGATCGCCACGGTCTCACCCGGCTGCAGGCCCCACGCGACGAGCGCCCGCGCGAGCTCGACGACCTCCTGGTGGAACGTCGCCGCGGTCACGCCGCGCCACTGGCCGCCGACCCGGCGCTCGACGATCACCTGGTGCGCGTGCGCCACCGCCCGGTCGCGCAGCGCGCCGGGGATCGAGACCTCGGGCTGGTAGGGGACGACGGCGGGCGACTCGGACACGGACGACATGCCGGACATTGTCGCGGGCGGGGGCGCACAACGGCGACTCGGCGCACCGCGCGGCCGCGTGCCGGGGCGGGTACACGCGCAGCCGGGTCGGCGTGCTTGCGTCCGTACGGACCGGGCCCGGGCGTCAGCCGCGGGGTGCGGCCTCGCCGAGCTCCGCCGACGTCACGACCACGCTCAGCGCCTCACCGTCGGTGGCCTGCGGCGCACCGACCTCGATCGTGAGCGCGCCCGTCACCTTGCCGGCCGCGCGCAGGTCGCCCTCGACGAGCGAGACCTGGTCCGCGGCCTCGGGCGTCGCCAGGAGCACGACGGCGAGCAGCGGTGTGCGCTGGGACGCCTTCGCCTCGCTCTTGACCTTGCGCAGCGCGGAGAGCGCGGCCCCGGCCGTGGCGACGAGACCGCGCAGGGCGAGCTCGCCGTCGTCCGCCGAGCCCTCGGACCCGGATGCCGCACGCAGCGCCTCGCTCGTCGGCCACGACGCGGCGTGCACCGAGCCGCGCCGCCACCACGACCACACCTCCGCCGTCGCGAACGGCAGGAACGGCGCGAACAGGCGCAGCAGTACGTCGAGCGCGAGCCACAGGGTCGCCCGGGCCGAGGCGACCGCCTCGGGGGTGAGGTCGTCGACCGAGCCGTCGTCCGCCGTCGCGCCCCGGCCGTACGCGCGGTCCTTGACCAGCTCGAGGTAGTCGTCGCAGAACGTCCAGAAGAAGGACTCGGTCAGCTCGAGGGCGCGCGCGTGGTCGAAGTCCACGAACGCGGCGGTCGCGGCGTCCACCACGTCGGCGAGGTCGGCCAGCAGCGCGCGGTCGATGGGCTCGGTGACGGCGGACGGGTCGAGGACCACCTCGGCGTCGGGCGCCGCGGTGAGCGCGAACTTGCTCGCGTTGAGCACCTTGATCGCCAGGCGCCGGCCGATCTTCATCTGGCCGATCTCGAACGCGGCGTCCGTGCCCAGGCGCGCCGAGGCCGCCCAGTACCGCACGGCGTCGGACCCGTGCTCGACCAGCAGGTCCATCGGCGTCACGACGTTGCCCTTGGACTTGCTCATCTTCTTGCGGTCCGGGTCGAGGATCCAGCCGGAGATCGCGGCGTGCCGCCACGGCAGCGCGCCTTGCTCGAGGTGGCTGCGCACCACGGTGGAGAACAACCAGGTCCGGATGATGTCCTGGCCCTGGGGGCGCACGTCCATCGGGAACACCCGCTCGAAGAGGTCCGGGTCGCTCAGCCAGCCGCCCGCGATCTGCGGCGTCAGGGAGCTCGTCGCCCAGGTGTCCATGATGTCGGGGTCGCCCACGAACCCGCCCGGCACGCCGCGCTGGTCGGCGGTGTAGCCCTCGGGCACGTCGGCGGACGGGTCGATCGGCAGCGCGGACTCGGCCGGCACGAGCGGGTGGTCGTAGTCCGGCTCGCCGTCGGCGTCGACCGGGTACCAGACCGGGATGGGCACGCCGAAGAACCGCTGACGCGAGATGAGCCAGTCGCCGTTGAGGCCGCCGACCCAGTTCGCGTAGCGCACACGCATGAAGTCGGGGTGGAAGTCGAGCTCGTCGCCGCGAGCGAGCAGCTCCTTGCGCAGATCGCGGATCGTTCCATCCGGGAGCTGCCACTCGCGCCCGCCGTTGCGGATGTACCACTGCCTGGACGTGACGATCTCGAGCGGCTTGTCGCCCTTCTCGAAGAAGTTCGCCTTGCGCTGCGTGGCGCGCGGCTCGCCCAGCATCTCACCGGTCTCGCGCAGGCGGTCCACGACGGCGGCGCGCGCCGAGAACGTCGTCTTGCCGGCGATCTCGGCGAACGCGTCGATGCCCGCGGGGGTCGTGATCCAGTCCGGCACCTCGCGCACGAGGCGGCCGTCGCGCTGCACGACCGAGCGCGTGGGCAGGTTGAGCTCGCGCCACCACTGCACGTCGGTGAGGTCGCCGAACGTGCAGCACATCGCGATGCCCGAGCCCTTGTCGGCCTCGGCGGCCTCGTGCGGCAGCACGGGCACCTCGACGCCGAACACCGGCGTCGTCACCGTCGTGCCGAACAGGTGCTGGTAGCGCTCGTCGTCGGGGTGGGCCACGAGCGCGACGCACGCCGCGAGCAGCTCCGGGCGGGTGGTCTCGATGACCACGTCGCGCTCGCCGTCGGGCAGGCCTGCCGCACCGTCGGCGTCGGACCGGTGGAAGGCGAGGGAGTGGTAGTGCCCGGGGTAGTCGCGGGCCTCGAGCTCGGCCTGCGCCACGGCCGTCTGGAACGTCACATCCCACAGGCCCGGCGCCTGCGCCTGGTAGGCCTCGCCGCGGGCGAGGTTGCGCAGGAACGCGGTCTGCGCCGTCCGGCGCGCGGTCTCACCGATGGTCTGGTACTGGTGGTTCCAGTCCACGGACAGGCCCAGGTGGCGCCACAGCGCCTCGAACTGCTTCTCGTCCTCGGCGGTGAGCTGCTCGCACAGGCGCACGAACGTGCGCCGGGAGACGGGCACCTGGTCCGCGGCCTTGACGCTCGCGGCGCCGCCCGCGTGCGGGGGCACGAAGTCCTCGCCCTCGAACGGCAGCGACGGGTCGCACCGCACCCCGAAGTAGTTCTGCACGCGCCGCTCGGTGGGCAGGCCGTTGTCGTCCCAGCCCATCGGGTAGAACACCTTGGCGCCGCGCATGCGCTGGAACCGCGCCACGACGTCGGTGTGCGTGTAGGAGAAGACGTGGCCGATGTGCAGGCTGCCGGACGCCGTGGGCGGCGGGGTGTCGATCGAGAACACCTGCTCACGGGTGGCGGTGCGGTCGAACGCGTGCAACTGGTCGGCCTCCCAGGCCGCAGCCCAGCGGTCCTCGAGACCTTCCACGCCCACCTTGTCCGGTACGACGACGGTGCCCGTGGGCGCGTCGTCGGGCAGGGCGGCGGCGGGCAGCGGTGTGCCCGGGGTGGCGTCGGTCATGGTGCCCATCATCCCAGAACGACGCTCACGTACCGAGCGCAGTCCTGTCCACGGATACGGTGGCCCGCGTGCCGTTCACGTGGTGGGAGATCGCCGGCTTCGTCTCGGGTCTGGCGTGCGTCCTGCTCGCTGCCCGCCGCGCCGTGTGGAACTTCCCGGTCGGGATCGTCAACTCCACGCTCTTCCTCGTGCTGTTCGCGCGCACCGGCATCTACGCCAACGCTGCGCTCCAGATCGTGTTCCTCGCGCTCGGCGTCGCGGGCTGGGTCGACTGGGCGCGCGCCCGGAACCGCGCCCCAGCGAACGGAGGGGCGCACGACGGCGAGGTCCCCGTCCGTCCGGCGCCTCGCCTCGCGTGGTGGGTCGGGATCCCGGCGGCGCTCGCCGTCGCCGTGGGGCTCGTGCTTCTGCTGCGCAGCACGGGGGCCTCGACGCAGCCCGTGTGGGATGCGGTGACCACGGCGTCGAGCCTGCTCGCGCAGGTGTTCCTCAACCGGCGGTGGGTCGGTTCGTGGCCGGTGTGGGTGGCCACCGACGTCGCGCTCGTCGGGCTGTACGCGAGCGTCGGGCTGTGGCTCACGGCGGCGCTCTACGTGGTGTTCACGGGGATCGCCGTCTCCGGCTGGGTCGGCTGGCGGCAGGCCGCGCGGACGAGAGCGAGCGCCCGCGACCCGGGCGGGCGGTTCGCAGCCGCCGAGGCGCGCGCGTGAGACAGTTCGCCCACGGTCTCGTGATCGGCAAGTTCTACCCGCTGCACGTCGGCCACCTCGCCCTCATCCGCGCCGCCCTCGCGCAGTGCGACCGGGTCACGGTCCAGGTGCACGTCTCGAACGTGGAGAGTCTCGACGGCGAGCTGCGTGCCGCGTGGCTGCGCGAGGAGTGCCCGACGGCGCACGTCGTGGTCGGCCGCGACGACCACCCGGTCGACTACACGAGCGAAGCGGCGTGGCAGGCGCACGTCCAGGTGATGCGGGACCTGCTCGACGCCCCCGTCGACGCCGTCGTGACGTCCGACGCCTACGGCGAGGAGCTCGCCCGCCGGTTCGGTGCGACGTGGCTGCGGGTCGACCCGGGTCGGCTCGGCACCCCCGTGAGCGGCCGCGCCGTGCGCGCCGATCCCGCGCGCTGGTGGTGGGCCCTGCCGCCCGCGGTGCGCGCCTGGTACGCACGCCGCGTGGTCGTGACGGGCGCCGAGTCGACGGGCACCACCACGCTGGCGCTCGCGCTCCAGGAGCACTTCGGCACCCCGCCGGTGCCCGAGTACGGCCGGACCTGGAGCGAGATCCGCCCCGGCGGCCTGGCGACGCCGTGGCACTCCGCGGAGTTCGACCTCATCGCCCGCGAGCAGGCGCGACTCGAGGAGGACGCCGCCCGGCGCACGCCGGTCCCGCTCGTCGTCGCCGACACCGACGCGCTCGCGACCGCGCTGTGGCACGAGCGCTACGTGGGCGGCCCCTCGCCGTCGGTCCTCGCGCTCGCCGAGCCGCGCCGGCCGGACCTCTACCTCCTGACCGGCGACGAGATCCCGTTCGTGCAGGACGGGCTGCGCGACGGCGAGCACATCCGGCACGCGATGCAGGCGCGGTTCCGTGAGGTGCTCCAGGTGAGCGGGGTGGCGTGGGTGGAGCTGCGCGGCGACCCGGGGGAGCGGCTCGCGGCGGCCGTCGCGCTCGTCGAGCCGCTCCTGGCCACCCCTCGCGCGCTCGCGGACCCGTTGCCGCAGGTGGGCGGGGAGGACTTCGCCGCAGTGGCGGGAGCAGGGGCGTGGCCGCCGGACGGTCCCGGTCGGGGGTAGCGGCGGTTGCGTCGCCGTGCGGTGCTGCGGCGGGTGCGGTTCGAACGTCGACGCGCGAGGGGCGTTCCGGATGTCGGTCCCTGGGAGGATGCTGGGAGCACCGACCCGCCGCCGCACCGGGCGGCCGGCAGCACGAGAGGACGACCCACCATGCGCATCAAGAACGCGCAGCCGCAGCAGCTCGCAGGCGACGACGACGAGGCCACCCAGCCGCCCGCCACCGACGGCGAGACGGTCGAGGGCAAGGGCTTCTACGGCACGAACGGAGAGACCGAGGAGAAGAACTGACGCGCGCGCGTCGGGGCGGCGCCGCGGGCCGGCCCGGGACGCCGGCCCGGGCGCCGGGCCGGGGACCCGGAGCAGGCAGACTGACGGCGTGAACGACGACCACGGCCACGTCCCGTCCGCCCCGACCCGCCCGGGAGCGGGCCGACCCGTGGCCGAGGGGGATGCCGCGGCCGCGCCCGCGCACGCGATGACGCTCGCCGAGCTGTTCGGCGACGGCGCCGAGGCGGGCACGGTCGAGGGGCTCGACGAGAAGTTGCGTCAGGCCTACTTCTGGATGGTCAACCACGCGATCATCTCCCCGCACTACGACGTGGAGTTCACCGACCCCACCCGGCCCGGGCTCGACCTGCCGATCGGCGACTCGGGCCTGCGCGTCACGCTGCCGAGCGATCAGTCCTACTCCTCGTTCGTGCTGCTTCCGCTGCTCACGTTCGCGGTCCGCGGCCGGTGCCTGCTCGTGGGCGGACCGGGGCGCGGCAAGACCTCCTCGGCGCTGCTCATGGGCCTGCTCGCGGGCTACTCGCTGCAGGAGGTGCGCCGCGCGGTGCAGCACGGTCACCCGCAGCTGACCGTGCAGGACATGTTCGGCACGCCGCTGCCGCGCGACCTCGTCGCCGCGGAGTCGCTGGCGGAGATCGACGTCGCCTGGCGCACGTGGCTCGGCATGCGGGTGAAGATCGTCGACGAGTACAACCGGATCCCCACCCGCACGCAGTCCGCCCTGCTCACCGTGCTCGCGGACTCCTACGTCGAGGTCTTCGACCAGCTCTACGAGACGCCGCCCGCCGCGTGGTACCTCACGGCCAACGACGACGCCGGGGGCGGCACGTACCAGGTGGTGGACGCGCTGCGTGACCGCATCGACGTCGTCGTCCGGGCGCTCTCGTTCAACCCGCGCTTCCTCGGCGACCTCGTCGAGCGGCTCGAGACCGGGCGCCACCCGGAGGCCGCCGTCCCGGAGTCGGTGATCTTCTCCCACGCCGAGCACGACGCGCTGCACCGCGCCGTCCTGGCCGTTCCGCTCCCGAGGCCGGTGCGCCGTCGGCTGGAGTACTTCGCCTCCCAGCTCGAGGTGCTCCCCGAGGCGGGGTGGCAGGTGGAGTACCGCACGAAGGACACCGCGCGCCTGGCCGCGGTGGACGTGCACGACCTCCTGGCCTCCGGCGGCGCGCGCGACCCGTACGCCGACATCGGCATGCAGACGCTGACCGGTCTGTCGGTGCGCGCGCTGCAGTCGCTCGTCGTCTACGCCAAGGCGATGGCGTTCTTCCGCGGCAACGCCGAGGTGAGCGTCGAGGACGTCGCCGCCGTGCTGCCGTTCGTGCTGCACGACAAGCTCCAGCCCGACCTGGACGCCGTCGCGTTCGAGGAGGAGGGTCGAGCCGCCCTGCGCACCGACCGCGTCTCCTGGATCCGGGACCTGTTCGCGACGGCGTGCCGCGAGTACGAGCGTGAGTCGCTCGACGACATCGACCCCGTCGGGGAGATCCTCGCGACGCTCGACCGCGGGCTCGACGGCGTCCCGGCCGAGGAGGTCCGCCGTCGCCTGTCGCGCATCGAGGGCATCCTGCGGGCGTGGGCGCACGCGACGAAGCCGCACGGCCACGTCGTGGACGACGCGCTCGCGCTCAAGTACGCACACCAGCGCTACTCCTCCTACCTGCGCTGGCTCGAGGTGCGCTGAGGTGCCGACGCCGAGCGCCGCGCAGCCGACGCCGAGCACCGCGCAGCCGGTGACGTCGCCACCGCTGGGCCGTACGACGGGGTCGGGAGGCACGACGGCGTCGCCCGGGTCGGGTGGTCGGCCTCCCTCGCTCGCCGAGCGGATGCCCGCGTTCGCGCGGGCGCTGCGCACCCGCGCCGACGAGGTGGACGCGGCGCTCGCCTTCGCGCACGCCGCCGGCGTGCGCGATCCCGCCGAGGTCGTCGCCGACCTCGAGCCGTGGGAGTCGGTCGTGGCCGGTGCGACGCGTGCCGCGGGCGCGCCGGGGGAACGGCCCGTGGCCGGCTCCTCGGGCACGTCGGGAACCTCGGGCGTCCCCGGCACCCCGGGCCCCGCGGGCGCGTCGGCCGGCGGTGACGCCACCGACCAGGCCGCGGCGCTCGCCGTCGCCGTCGTGACGCTCGCGCTGCGCCTCGCCGGGCAGGCCCGGTGGCGCGAGGGTTCTGCGGCACGGTGGGCCGTCCGCGAGGTGGGCCCGCGGCTGGACTGGTGGCACGCCGTCGGCGGCGCGTCGGCCGCCCGCCTGCGCGACCTCGTCGCGGCCGCGGAGGTGCTGGCCCCCACGCCCACCGCCCGGGCCTGGGCGGACCGCCTCGCGGGGCTGCCCGACCCCGGCGAGCGCGCACGGGAGGCGATCGCGGTGTGCGCGTGGCGGTCGGGCGCGGTGCGACTGCGGGCGGCGGCGCTCGACGCCGCGGGCGCGCTGCCCGGGCCGGTGGCCGAGGCCGCGCTGGGCGTCCCGGCCGACCGGGTGCCCGGCGTGCTGACGCGCGCCGCGACCGACCCCTGGTGGTGGCCTGGCGCACCCGAGCACGGCGTGCTCGCCCGGATCCCGACGTTCCGCGGCGACGGTGGTCGCTGCCTCGGGCTCCCGCAGGTCGTCCAAGCGGCCTGGGCGCCCGCCGGTCCCCACCCCGCGGCGTGGGTCGTGCGCGACACCGCCGACGGCACCCGCTGGACCGTGCTCGGCGACGCGCTCGGCGCCGAGCTCGTCCCCGCGTCCGGCGCCGACCGCGAGGGTGGCGGCGACGCCGCCGGCGCTGCCGACGCCGCCGGCGCTGCCGACACAGCGGACACAGCCGACGTCGACCTGCGCGGACTCGTCGTGGGCAGCGTGCCCTGGGACGACGCGATCACGGGCCTCGCCGCCCAGGGCGAGGTGCTCCTGGTGAGCCGGCGGCACTCCTACGTGCTCGACGTCGTGCGCCCCGTGCGGCGACCCGCGTGAGCCGCGCCGAGGAGCGACGGGCCGCCCTGGCTGCGCGATGGCTCGCGAGCTGGCCCGATGCGCTGAGGGCGTGGGGCACGACCACGCGCGTGGCCGACCCGGTCCTGCACGTGCGCGCCACGCGCCACCCGGCGAGGTCGTTCGCGTGGTTCGACGGCGCGGCGGTGCGGGTGCACGTCGACCTCGTGCAGGTCGAGCGGTTCGGCCTGCAGGACCACGCCGTCGCGGTCCTCGGGCACGAGATCGGCCACCACGTCCTCGCGCCGGGCGACGCGCGCACCCGGGTCGCCGTCGCGCACCGCACCCGGCTCGGGCTGATCGACCAGCCCGACCTCGTGGCCACCGTGGCGAACCTCTGGCAGGACATGCTCATCAACGACCGGCTCGAGCGCACCGGCGGCGCGTCCATGGCCGCGGTGTGGCGCGCGCTGCGCCGACCCGACGGCCCGGGAGCGCCCGAGCCGCTCATGGATCTGATACTGCGCGCCGACGAGCTGCTGTGGCGCCTGCCCGCGGGTGACCTCACACCGCGGAGCGGGTCCGGCCGGGCCGACCGCGAGGCGTACGCGCTGCTGCTCTCCCGCCTCGTGCGCGCCTACCGGACCGACCCCGTGGGCGGGGCCGCGGGCTTCGCTGCGCTCGTGCGCACCTACCTGGGGGAGGACCTGGCCTCGGTGCGCCCGGTCGGCTGCTCCGACGTCACCCGCGTCGACGGCGTCCCGGCCGGCATCGCGACCGATCCCCGGCTCACCGGCCCCGTGAGGCATCCCGCGCTCGACCCGGCGGTGGTCGGGGATCTCGAGACCGACGTGGCCGGGGACGGCACCGGCACGAGCCAGGGCGGGCAGCCGCCCCCGCAGGCCGCCGAGCACGGCATCGTCGGCAGCTCGCGGGACGGGGCGACCCCCGCCGACCTCGCCGAGACCATGCGGGCGCTCGGGATGGCGGCGGACCCGCGCGCGGTCGCCGCCACGTTGTACCGCGAGCACGCGGCGCCGTACCTCGTCCGGTTCCCGGCGCGGCCCACCGCCCGGGCGAGCGAGCCGCTGCTGGGGGCGCTCGAGCCGTGGCAGCCCGGCGAGGAGATCGGCGACATCGACTGGTCCGCGACCGTGCTCGCCTCCCCGGTCGTGCTCCCCGGCGTCACGACCCGGCGGCGGGTCATGGACGAGGACACCTCGACGCAGCACACCGACGAGCCGGTGCACCTCGACCTGTTCCTGGACAGCTCCGGCTCGATGCCCGACCCGACCCGCGCGCTCGCGCCCGTGGTCCTCGCCGGCGCGGTGCTGGCGCTGTCGGCGCTGCGTGCGGGGGCGAGCGTGCGCGTCACGATCTGGAGCGGTCCGGGTCAGGTGGCGAGCACGCCCGGCTTCGTGCGCCGGCCCGACGAGGCGATGATGGCCCTCATGACGCACTACGGCGGCGGCACGTCGTTCCCGCTCCACGTGCTGCGGCGCACCTACCTCGACGGCGTCGATCGCCGCCCGACCGGGCCGGTGCACGTCGCGGTCGTGTCCGACGCCGGGGTGAGCACGATGTTCCCGCGCCAGGGCGAGGACGTCGGCATCGCGGCGCGTGCGCTGGAGGCCGCGGGCGGCGGCGGGTCCGCCGTGCTCAACGTCTCCTCGGTGCGCGTCGCGCCCGACGTCGCGCCGTTCGACCGGTACGTCGTCAGCTCCGCCGACGACCTGGTCCCGTTCGCGGCCGACTTTGCGCGGCGCTGGTGGGGGAGGGCGCGATGAGTCGGCGCTCCGGGGCGATCCCGCAGGCCGTCCGGCCCGGGCCTCGTGTACCCGGGCCGTCGCTGGCCGAGCTGCGGCGGGCGCTCGCGGACGCGCCCGTCGACCTGCTCGCCCCGCAGACCGACGTGCCCGCGCTGGTCGCCGACCTCGCGGTCGAGCTGGGTGGCGCACCGCTGCCCGCCGACTGGCTGCGACACCTCGACACCCTCGTGGGTGCGCCAGCGCCCGCGGACCGGCGCGCCGTCGTGGCGCTCGGCCGCCAGCTCGCGCGCACCGCCGGGGTGCGCGACGCCCTCCGCGCGGCGGCCGAGGACGCCGCACCCTGGGCGGTGCTGGTGCTCACCCAGCTCGCGGGTGAGCTCGAGGGCCTGCGTCCGGCCGCCGCGTGGCGCACCGACGGCGCGGAGGAGCTGACGCGCGCCTTCCTCGCGATCGGCGGTCTGCAGCCGGCCGGGGAGAGCGCGGCCGTGTCGGCCGACGCCTGGGCGACGGCGAGCACGCGCTACCAGCGCGTCGTCGCCCGCGACGTGGCGCTCGAGCGGGCACGGGCGGAGGAGCTCGCTCGCGCACTCGCCGAGAAGCGGGCGCGAGAGGCGGCGGCGCAGTATGCGAACTACTGACGCCTCGGCTCCCCGCGCCGGTGAGGCGCACGAGGCGAGCGACCCGGGCGGCGCGAGCGACGCGCGCGGACCGGTGGGCACGAGCGGCCCGAGCGATGGGGAGGACAGGGCTCCCGGAACGACGGGCAGGGGCGGGGCCGAGGCACGGCCCGCCACGGGAGCGCTCGCCCAGCTCGCCGCGGAGTACGAGGCGATGGGCTCGATCGCCCTCACCGACGACGAGCGCTGGCCCGGGGCGGGCGACGGCGACCGGGCGCACCTGACCGCGCTCCTCGCCGAGCCCGGGGCGCCGCGCTGGACGCACCGCACGGGGGACCGGCTCACCGCCGCCGACCTCGCGGCCCTCGCACGCCGGGACGAGGCCGCGCTGATCGGCTCGCTCGCACCGGGCGCCACGACGGGCCCGCCCGACGGCCCGACCAGCACGACGCCCGACGGCGAGCGGCACTCGGGCGGTGCGCCGACGCCCGACGGCGAACCCGCCTGGGTGCGCGCCCTCGTGGAGCGCGCGCACGCCGTCGTGCCCCGCTACCGCGCGTCCGAGCGCGCCGGGCTGACGGGGCCGTCGAGCGCGTTGCGCGACCTCCCGCTCGTCTCGCGGGAGGACCTGGTGCGCGACGTGGCGTCGTACGTGCCGATCGACGTGCCCCTGGACCGCGTGCTCGAGGGGTCGAGCTCGGGCTCGGTCGGCGCCGCGATCCACGTCCCGCTGCACCCCGTGCCGGTCGCGGCCGACCTCCTCGCGCTGCACGCGCTCGTCGAGCGCGTGGGCGTGCCGTGGCGCGCGGAGCCGGACCGGCTCGCGCTGGCGCTGCTGGTGGACCAGGAGCGCGCCTTCACGTACGCCTCGCTCATGCAGGCGTTCCCGGGCTCGTCCGCCGCCGCGGGTGGAGTCGGCCTCGCCTCGCCGCCGCTCATGGCCCGCGTGAACCTGGACCCGCGGGCGTGGGCGTCGGCGTCGGACCGGGACGCCTGGCTCGCCCGGCACGACCCCCAGGTCGTGTCCACGTCGACCCTCCCGCTCCTCACCCTGCTCGCGCTCGCCGAGCGGGGGCTCGCCGTGCGGCCGCTGGCCGTGGTCAACGGCGCCACCCACCTCACGCCTGCCGCGCGCGACCTCGTCCTGGACCGGTGGGGCGCACCCGTCGTGGACGTGTACGGCCTGCGCGAGGTCGGCCTCGTCGCGTGGGCCGGACCGGACGAGGCGCGCGAGGGCGTGCACCGCGTGCTGCCGCGCCGGGTGCACGTCGAGGTGGTCGACGAGGCCGGCCGGCCCGTCCCCGACGGCGTACGCGGCGAGGTCGTGGTGACGGTCGAGGAGAACCCCTACCTCCCGCTGCTGCGCTACCGGACCGGGGACACCGCGGCCCTGCGCCGCGGGTCCGACGGCGTGCTGCTGGTCGCGCTCGAGGGTCGCCACGTCGTCCTGTACCGCGACGCGGCGGGCCGGCAGCGGCCGTCCGTCGAGGCGACCCAGCTGCTGCAGGCGTGCGGGCTGCTCGCGTGGCACCTCCACCAGGACGCCGACGGCGGCCTGACGCTGCTCGCGCTGCCCAGCCCCGGCGTGGGCCGAGCGGGTGCGGAGGAGGCGCGCGACGCCGTCGCGGACTGGCTGGGGCGCGACGTCGAGCTCACCCTCGCGCCGACCGTGGCCGCGTTCCCGCCGGGCAAGCCGCGGCGGTTCTCGGCCGCGGACCGGGCGGTGTGAACGCGCGCGTGGCAGGGGGGTTCACCCGTACGATCGGCCTGCCCGACATCGGGACGGAGGATCCATGACCCAGACGGACGTCGGCGCGCCGCACGCGGACGGGGCCGCCGACCCCCACCCCGAGCCTCGCGCCACGAAGAACGAGAACCGTCTCGCGGCACCGCCGAGCCCGTGGGCCGAGGGCGTCGCGGTCTGGACCGGACGCGTCCTCGTCGTCGCGAGCCTGGTCATGCTCGTGTCGTTCCTCCTGCGGCCCGCGGCGCCCCGCCTCACTCGCGCGATCGACATGACCCTCGGGTTCGTCTCGCTGCCGCACCCCACGCTGTTCTCCGTGGTGCTGACGGCGGTCATCGCCGGCGCGGTGATGCGCCGACTGCGGGCGGCGCTCTGGTTCATCGTGCTCGTGTGGGTCGTGCCGACCGCGGTCGTCGGCGCGGTGGTCGCCATCGGCCTCGGCATCGGCGGCTCGGTGCTCGACGACACGGCCGACACGGGCTCGACCACGGTCGCCATCGCGAGCGCGGTGTTCGCGACGGTCGTGGCGGTGATCCTGATCTCGGCGCGCCGCGCGTTCGTGGCCCGGGTCCGACCCGGTGCCTGGTGGCGTGCCGTGCTCGTGCTGCTGGCCGGCCTGGCCGTGTCCGTCCTCGTCTCCTACCTCCTGCTCGACGTGATGGACGACACGAGCGACGACACCGCGGACCGGGTGAACTGGGCGTTGTCCGTGGCGACCGGGACGTCGCCGCACGAACCGCCGTTCGCGACCGACGCGCACGGCCCGCACTGGTTGGTTCTCGTGGCCAGCGTCATCTCGACGCTGGCCCTCATCGCCGCGATCGTGGTGTTCCTGCGCGGGCGCTCCCGCAACGCGACCGAGGACCTCGAGGACGAGCTGCACACGCGGCGCCTGCTCCTGCAGTACCCGAGCGAGGACTCCCTGGCATACTTCGCGACCCGCGACGACCGGTCCGAGGCGTACTCCGCGAACGGAGAGGCCGCCGTCTCCTACCGCGTGGTCGGCAGCGTGGCGCTCGCGGCGGGCGACCCGATCGGGGACCCGCAGCACTGGGACGACGCCATCGCGCACTGGCTGGACCGCGTGCGTCGGTACGGGTGGGTGCCCGCCGCCACCGCGCTCAGCGAGCGCGGTGCCCGGGCCTACGCCAAGCTCGGCATGAGCGTGGTGGTGCTCGGGGACGAGTCGGTGATCGACACGCGGACGTTCTCGCTCGACGCGCCCGCCCTCGCGCCCGTGCGGCACGCGATCGCGAAGCCGCATCGTGAGGGCTACACCGTGCGGATCTCTCGCGCCGCGGAGATCGACCCCGAGGACCTGGCACAGCTCGTGCACGAGGCGGAGGAGTGGCGGCACGGGGAGGAGCGCGGCTACTCGATGTCGCTGTCGCGGTTCGGCGACCCGCGTGACCCGCGCCAGCTCATCGTGTCCGCCTACGACGCCGAGGGGCGGCTGCGCGGCGTGCTCGGCTTCGTGCCGTGGGGCCGCACGGGAGTCTCGCTGGACGTGATGCGGCGCTCGCCCGAGGCGGTGAACGGGGTCACCGAGCTCATGGTGTCCCAGCTCGCCACCCGCGGCCGGGCGCTCGGCGTCGAGAAGATCTCGCTCAACTTCGCGATGCTGCGCGGCGTGTTCGAGCAGGGCGAGCGCGTCGGCGCCTCGTTCGGAGCCCGGCTGCAGCGACGCGTGCTGCTCCTCGGGTCGCGCTGGTGGCAGCTGGACTCGCTCTACAAGTCCAACCAGAAGTACGACCCGCAGTGGCTCACGCGCTACCTCGCGACGGGGACGGTCAGCCAGCGCACCGCGGCACTCATCGCGTACGGGCGTGCCGAGGGCTTCGTCCCCGAGGGGCCCAGCTGGACGCGCCGGCGGGACCGGGCGCCCGAGCTGAACCGGTCGATGAGCCGCGAGGTGGTCGCGGCCGTGCTCGAGCAGGAGTCCCGGCTGCGCATGCCGGACCCGCCCGCCCGGCGCCTCACCGACCAGCAGCGGGCGCGCGTGGACAAGCTCGAGACGTTGCGCGCCGCGGGCATGGAGCCCTACCCGGTCGGCGTCCCGCGCACGCACCAGGTGGGCGAGGTGACCGAGGAGCTGCTGGGGCAGCACGTGTCGGTCGCGGGCCGCGTGGTGCGGCTGCGCGACCTCGGCGGGGTGGTGTTCGCCGTGCTCCGCGAGAACTCCCGCGAGCTTCAGGTCATCGTCACCGCCGACCGCGCGGAGTCCCGGCCGGACCTCTTCCGCCGCACCGTCGACCTCGCCGACACGATCTCCGTCACGGGGGACGTCACCCGCAGCCGGACGGGGGAGCTCTCGCTGCACGCCAGCGCGTGGACCATGGCGTCCAAGGCGCTGACCCCGCCGCCGGACAAGTTCCGCGGCCTCGTCGACGCCGACTCCAAGGCCCGGCTGCGCCACGTGGACCTCGCGCTCAACGCGGCGCCCACCCGGTTGCTGGTGGGGCGGTCCGTCGCCGTGCGGGCGATGCGCGACGTGTTCGCGGCGCACGACTACCTCGAGGTGGAGACGCCGATCCTGCAGACGGTGCACGGTGGCGCCAACGCACGGCCGTTCCTCACCCACATCAACGCCTACGACATGGACCTCTACCTGCGCATCGCGCCCGAGCTGTTCCTCAAGCGGCTCGCGGTGGGCGGTTTCCAGCGCGTGTTCGAGATCGGCCGGAACTTCCGCAACGAGGGCGTGGACTACAAGCACAACCCCGAGTTCACCTCGCTCGAGGCTTACCAGGCGTACGCGGACTACACCGTGATGCGCCACCTCACCCGCGAGGTCATCATCGCCGCGGCCGTCGCGGTGCACGGGCGGCCGATCGCGATCGCGCCGGACGGCTCGGAGATCGACCTCGACGTCGAGTGGCCCGTGGTGACGTGCCACGAGGCCGTCTCCCGCGCGGTCGGCGAGGAGGTCACGCCGGACACGCCGATCGAGCGGGTGCGCGAGCTGTGCGAGCTCCACGACATCGCGTTCGGCCCCGACGAGACGCACGGCCTGCTCGTCGCCGAGCTGTACGACGAGCTGGTCGAGGGCCAGACCACGTTCCCGACCTTCTACACCGACTTCCCCAAGGAGACCTCGCCGCTGACCCGCGAGCACCGCACCGACCCGCGCCTCGCCGAGCGCTGGGACCTCGTGGCGTTCGGCTCCGAGCTCGGCACCGCGTACTCCGAGCTCGTCAACCCCGTGGACCAGCGGGACCGGCTCACCCGGCAGTCGATGCTCGCGGCGCTGGGTGACCCCGAGGCGATGGAGATCGACGAGGAGTTCCTCTCCGCGCTCGAGTTCGGGCTGCCGCCCACGGGCGGACTCGGGCTGGGCGTCGACCGGTGCTACATGTTCGTCGTGGGCGCGACGATCCGGGAGACCCTGACGTTCCCGTTCACGAAGCCGCAGAGCCGCACCTGACGCGGGGTTCGCCGTCGTCCGTCGTCGCCGAGTGGACGACGCCGCGGGCTCAGCCGGCCACGCGCGGGCGTGCGGGCGGGATCGCCGCGAGCAGCCGGCGCGTGTAGTCCGCCTCGGGCGCCTCGAAGAGCGCGGCGGCCGGGCGCTGCTCGACCGTCCGGCCGTGCTGCATGACGAGGACGTCGTGGCTCATCTGCTGCACCACCGCGAGGTCGTGCGCGATGAACAGGTAGGTCAGCCCCAGCTCGCGCTGCAGGTCCGCGAGCAGGTCGAGCACCTTGGCCTGGATCGAGACGTCGAGCGACGCCGTCGACTCGTCCAGGATGACGACCTCGGGGTCGAGCGCGAGGGCGCGGGCGATCGAGACGCGCTGGCGCTGCCCGCCGGAGAGCTCGTGCGGGTAGCGCGACGCGAACGCCTCGGGCAGGCCCACGAGGTCGAGGAGCTCGCGCACCCGGGCGTCACGCCCGCCGTGCCGCGCCGCGAGGCGGTGCACGCGCAGGGGCTCGCCGATCGCGCCGTCCACCCGGACCCGCGGGTCGAGCGAGGAGAACGGGTCCTGGAACACCATCGCGATGCGCCGGCGCAGCGCGCGCAGCGCTGATCCGCGCGCCGCGAGCACGTCGGTGTCCTCGAGGTGCACGGAGCCGGACGATGCACGGACGAGACCGGTGAGCACGTTGGCGATCGTCGACTTGCCCGAGCCGGACTCCCCGACGATGCCGAGTGTGCAGCCGCGCCGCACGGCGAAGGAGACGTGGTCCACGGCGTGCACCGTCGAGCGGCCCGTGGGCGTCGTCACGGGGAAGTGCACGTCGAGCTCCTCGGCCCGCAGGAGGACCGGCGTGTCGGCGTCCGCCGGCGCGGGGCCGGGGTGGCCGAGCACGGGGCGTGCGGCGAGCAGCTCGCGGGTGTACGGGTGCCGGGGGCGGTCCACGACGTCGAGGATCGGCGCCTGCTCGACGGCCGCGCCCTCGCGCAGCACGACGACGTCGTCGGCGACCTGGCCGATCACCCCGAGGTCGTGACTGATCCAGACGACGGCGGTGCCGGTGCGCTCCTGCAGGTCCCGGACCAGCTCGATGATCTGGGCCTGCGTCGTGACGTCGAGCGCCGTGGTCGGCTCGTCGGCCACGAGCATCAGGGGGTCGCAGGCGAGCGCCACGGCGATCATGACGCGCTGGCGCTGGCCGCCCGAGAGCTGGTGCGGGTAGCCGTCCAGCCGCGTCTCGGGGTGGGGGATCCCGACGGCGGTGAGCAGCTCGAGCGCGCGGCTGCGCGCGGCGCGCCGGGTCAGGTGGCGGTGCACCTCGAGCGGCTCGGTGATCTGCCGGCCGAGCGTGAGCAGCGGGTTGAGCGACGTGGACGGGTCCTGGAAGACGAACCCGATCTCGTTGCCGTGCACCGCGCGCAGCGTGCGCGGGGAGGCGCCGACCAGCTGCGTGGTGCCGGCTCCGCGCAGCACGCTCGACCCGGTCACGCGCGAGGCGGGGGCGTCCAGGAGCCCGGTCGCCGCGAGCACGGTCATCGACTTGCCCGACCCGGACTCCCCGACCAGGCCGAGCGTCTGCCCGCGGTGCAGCGCGAACGAGACGCCGTGCACGATCTCGCGGCGGCCGATCGCCACCCGCAGGTCGGTGACCTCGATGACGGGGCCGTCGGCGGTCTCGGGGCTCATCGCTTCCTCCTCGCCTCGATGACGGTGCGCTGCTTGGGGTCGAGCACGTCGCGCATCCCGTCGCCGAGCAGGTTGAACGCGAGCGCGGTGACGAAGATCGCCAGGCCCGGGAACACGCTCATCCACCACGCCTGGCCGAGGAACCCCTGGGCCTCGGACAGCATGCGGCCCCACGACGGCGACGGCGGCTGCACGCCGAGCCCGAGGAAGGACAGCGCCGCCTCGGACAGGATCGCGAAGGCCAGCGAGAGCGAGGTCTGGACGATGAGGGGCCCGGAGATGTTGGGCAGGACGTGCCGGCCGAGGGTGAACCACGACGGCGTGCCCATCGTGCGCGAGGCCTGCACGTAGGGCTCGACGGCGACCGAGAGCGTCGAGGCGCGCGCCACCCGGGCGAAGATCGGGGTGTAGACGACGCCGATCGCGAGCATGGTCGTCAGCAGCCCGGGCCCCAGCACCGCCACGATCGCCAGGGCGAGCAGCAGCACGGGGAAGGCGAACATCACGTCGACGAGGCGCATGAGCACGGTGTCGAGCCAGCCGCGGGTGAAGCCCGAGACGATGCCGACCGTCACCCCGACGACGAACGCGAACGTCACCGACACGAGGGCCACCTGCAGCGAGACCCCGGTGGCGAGGACCACCCGGGAGAGCACGTCCCGCCCGAGCTCGTCGGTCCCGAACCAGTGGGCGCCCGACGGCGGCTGCAGCGCGTTGACGACGTCGACCTCGTTCTCGCCGTACGGCGCGATCCATCGGCCGAGCACGGCGAGCACCACGACGACGACGAGCACGACGGCGGCCGCGACCGTCACGGGGTTGGTCGCCAGGAGCCGCACCGCGGACAGGCGGCCGGCGGGCTCGGGGGGCACCGGGGCGCCGTCGGCGGGTTCGGCGACGCCCGGCTCGTGCGGGAGCGGGTCGGGCAGGGAGGGGTCGACGAGCGTCATGAGAGCCGGATCCTCGGGTCGATGGCGGCGTAGAGCACGTCGACGACGAGGTTCACCAGGAGGAACATCGCCGCGATGAGGAGCACCGCGCCCTGGATCAGCGGGTAGTCGCGCGCGGCCACGGCGTCGTAGACGAGGCGGCCGAGCCCGGGCCACGCGAAGACCACCTCGACCACGATGACGCCGCCGAGGATGGTCGCGAGCTGGATGCCCGCGATCGTGAGCACCGGGACGAGGGCGTTGCGCAGGATGTGGCGCAGCGTGACGATCCGCGGTGGGAGGCCCTTCGAGCGCGCGGTGCGCACGTACGACATGGAGACCACCTCGAGCACCGCGGCCCGGATGTAGCGGGTCATGATCGCGCCCGCCACGAGCCCGACCGTGAGCCCGGGCAGCAGCACGTGGCTGAGCCACCCGCCGGGGTCCTCGAGGAACGGCGTGTACCCGCTGGAGGGCAGCCAGCCGAGCGTGGCGGCGAACAGCGTGATGAGCAGGATGCCGAGCCAGAAGTCCGGGACCGAGACGCCGAGCTGGCTGCCGACGCGGATCACGGCGTCGGACACGCGCCCTTCGTGCAGGGCCGCCCAGATGCCCAGGGGTAGCGCGATGACGAGGGCGATGACGAGACCGACGACGGCGAGCGACGCCGTCGCCGGCAGCCGGTCGGCGAGGCTGACCGCGACCGGCTGGCCGGTGCGGAAGCTCACCCCGAGGTCGCCGGTCAGCGCACTCCCGACGTAGGAGACGAACTGCGCCGGGAGCGGGCGGTCCAGACCCGACGCGGCGCGCAGGGCGGTGTAGGCCTCCTCGGTGTACCGGGTGCCGAGCGCGATCCGCACCGGGTCGCCCGGCACGAGGTGGACGATCGAGAACGTCACGACCATGACACCGAGCAGCACGATCGCGGAGTAGACGACGCGGCGCGCGAGGAAGCGTGCCACGGGGTGGGCGAGGAAGGCGGGCACGGCGCTCCCGGGTGCTCGAGCCGGTTGCGTGTCCCACGGGCCGGTCGGCCCGCGGGACACGCGCCCGGCGGTGATCGTCAGGACACCTCGCTCACGCTCACTGCGCGAACGACACGCCGCGGAACCGGATCGCCTTGTCGCCGCGCGCCACGTAGTCGACCAGGTCGGGGCTCCAGGCCTGGATGACGGCGGGGTTGTAAAGGTAGATGTAGCTCGCGTCGTCGGCGATCTTCGTGGCGGCCTGGGCGTAGATGTCCTTGCGTGCAGCCTCGTCGGTCTCGGTGCGGCCGGCGTCGAGGAGTGCGTCGACCTCGGGGTTGGAGTAGCCCTGCGCGTTCGAGCCGCCGCCGGAGTGGTGCTGGCTGTAGTAGAAGTCGTCCGGGTCGAGGTTCCCGATCCAGCTCATCATGAGCATGTCGAAGTTGCCGGTGTTCTGCTCGTCGAGCCACGTCGCGAAGTCGGGGGTGCGGATGTTCATCGTGATGCCGACGTCGGCGAGGTTGGCCGCGATGATCTGCGACGCCGTCGAGGTCTCGGGGTAGTCCGAGGTCGCGAGCATGTCGATGGTCGCCGAGGTGACGCCGGCCTCGGCGAGCAGCTCCCGGGCCTTGTCGGGGTCGTAGCTGTAGGTGTCGTACGCGGTGAACCAGCCGGACGTCTCGGGGATCGCGAGCTGGTTGGCCACGGCCGTGCCGTAGCTCGTCGCCTGCAGGATCGAGTCCCGGTCGATCGCGTACGCGACCGCCTGGCGCACCCGAACGTCGTTCCACGGCTCGCGGTGCTGGTTGAGCGCGAGGTACCAGTAGTCGTTGCTCGGGCCCACGCCCAACGTCACGTCCGCGTCGCCCTCGAGGGTCTCGACCTGCTGCGGCGGGATGGTGTCGGTCCAGTCGATCTCGCCGCTGCGCAGCGCCGCGAGCGCCGTGGCCGGCTCGGAGATGAACGTGAAGCGGACCCCGCCGATCTTCGGTGCACCGCCCCAGTAGTCGGGGTTGGCCTCGAGCGTGATGTGGTCGCCGCTCACGTACTCGGTGAGGCTGAACGGGCCCGTCCCGATGGGCGCCGTCGTGATGTCGCCCGAGGTGACGTTGTCCTCCTTGACGATCGCCAGGCCCTTGTAGGAGCCGAGGCTCGAGAGCAGGTTCGGCGTCGGCTGGCTCACCGTGATGACGACCGTGTCGTCGTCGGGCGCCTCGACGCTCTCGACGGCGGAGAACCGCCACGCGGGCGAGAGGTCCTCGTCGATGATCCGGTTGTAGGAGTACACGACGTCGGCCGACGTGAACGGCGAGCCGTCCTGGAACGTCACGCCGTCGCGCAGGTGGAACGTCCACGTCAGCTGGTCCTCGGACAGGTCCCAGGACTCGGCGAGCGCGGGCTGCATCTTCAGGTCGTCGTCGGGCTCGACGAGCGTGTCGTAGACGTTCTCCAGCACCTCGAACGTGAAGTACGCCGAGGACTTGTGCGGGTCGAGCTGGTCCGGCTCGCCGCCGATCGCGGCGATCAAGACGTCATCACTGCCGCCGCTGCCGCCGTCGCTGCCACCGCCCTCGGCCGCGGTCGCATCGGCCGAGCCGTCGATGTCCACGGCGTCACCGCCACCGGAGCACGCCGCCAGCGCGAGGACCGCAGCCACCGCACCCGTCGCCGTGAGGATTCGTCGCATCATGTCGGGCTCCCACCATCGGTCAGATGATTGTTTGATCAGAATGTGACACGATCGTGGAGGCGAGGCAAGGTCTCGGCGCACCTCGTAACCAACTCGTCACATGATGAGGAAGGGCGGGCATGACGTTCTCGTTCCTCGCGCTCGACCGGACCCTCGGTGTGCTCGGCGTGGCCACGGCCTCCCGGTCGCTCGCCGTCGGCGCCGGCGTGCCCGGGCTCGACCCCGCTGCCGGCGTCGTCGTGAGCCAGGCCTGGACCAACCGCGTGCTGCGCGCGCTCGTGCTCGAGAGGTTGCGCGCGGGCGTCGGGGCGCCGGCGGCGGTCGATCTCGCCGTCGCTCGCGACGGCGGCGCACGTTTCCGTCAGGTCGGCGCCGTCGGTCTCGACGGCTCGGTCGGCGTGTTCACCGGTGCCGAGACGACCCCCTGGGCGGGCCACCGCACGGGAGAGGGGTGGCTCGCCGTCGGGAACCTGCTGGCGGGACCGGACGTGCTCGACGCGATGGTGGAGGCGTTCCACCGCCCGCGGCCGCCAGTGCGGGTCGCGACCGACGCCGCGGTGCCCGCCCCGGGCGTGGCCGTCCATCCGGACGGGATGACGGTCGGCGCGCCCGACGCCGACGACCCCGCGGCCGCCGCGCTCGGCCGGCGACTGCTGGACGCGCTGCGCGCGGGGGAGCGCGTCGGGGGCGACCGCCGCGGCCGGCAGTCCGCGGCGCTGCTCGTCGCGCGCGTGCAGCCGGTGTCGATCGCCCCGCCCCAGCTCGTCCTCGACCTGCGCGTGGACGACGGCGAGGATCCCCTCGGCGCGCTCGCGCGCCTTCTCGCGCTGCGCGAGCGCGACCTGGCTCAGCCCTCGAACGGGGTGACCGCGCCGAGGACCACCGTGACGCCGTCGGACTCGTTCGCCCACCAGTGGGGCGTGGAGCAGCCGTAGGTCGCGCTGTCGCCGACCTCGAGCGTGGCGCGGCGCTCGCCGTGCACCACGAGAAGCCGGCCCGACTCCACGGTGACGACCTCGGTGCCGAGGTGGCGGAACGGGCTGTGCTCGTTGCTGAAGCCGGGCGGGATGGTCGAGCGGATGAGCTGCAGGGTCGTCTGCTGGTGCGGGGTGAGCAGCTCGCGGCGCACGCGCTGGTGCGCGGGGGCGGCGGGGTCCACCGGCAGCAGCCGTCCGGTTCCGGCGCGGACCACGAGGTCGGTGGCGCTGTCGGCGGTGAGCAGCTTCGTCGTGGGGATCTCCAGGGCGGCCGCGATGCGGTGCAGCGCGCGATAGCTGGGGTTGCCCTGTCCGCGCTCCAGGCCCGAAAGCAGGCCGAAGCTCACGCCCGCGCGCTCGCTGAGGCTGGCCACGGACCAGCCGCGGCGCTTGCGCTCCACGCGCACGGTGTGACCGATGACGACGAGCGAGGCGTCCTCATCCTCGACGCGCTCGGGCGACGTGGGCTGTCCGCTCATGATGGGGAGCCTAGCCAGGGCAGCGACTCGAGGGGCGCCGTCGGGCACGCCGGTGCGAGGATGGGGACATGCCTTCGACCGGTCTGACCGTCGGCCTCGCGGCCGCCCTCGAGCAGTTCCCCCCGAACGAGATCGTCGCCCTCGCGGCTCAGGCCGAGCAGCACGGCTTCTCCGGCGTGATGGCCGCCGACCACGTGCAGCCCTGGGTGCCCGCGCAGGGCGAGGCGGCGTTCGTGTGGAACGTGCTGGCGGCGCTGGGGGAGCGCACGAGCGGCGACATCGGCCCGGGCGTGACGTGCCCGAGCATGCGCTGGCACCCGGCGATGGTGGCGCAGGCGTCGGCGACGCTCGCGGCGATGTACCCGGGCCGGCACTGGCTGGGCCTGGGCAGCGGCGAGGCGCTCAACGAGCACGTCGTGGCCGGGTACTGGCCCGAGGCGCCGGAGCGGATCAACCGCATGTTCGAGGCGATCGAGATCATCCAGAAGCTGTTCACGGGCTCGCTCGCGGGCAAGGACGTCAAGCACCGCGGGGAGTTCTTTCACCTGGAGTCGATGCGGCTGTGGACGATGCCCGAGGTGCCGCCGGAGATCCTCGTCGCGACCGCCGGTCCCGTCACCGCCAAGCGTGCGGGCCGGACCGTGGACGGCCTCATCACCGTGGGCGCCCCGCTGGAGAAGATCGGCGGCCTGTTCGAGAAGTTCGAGGCCGGTGCGCGCGAGGCCGGTAAGGACCCCTCGACGATGCCGCGCGTGCTGCAGCTGCACCTGTCCTGGGCGCCCACGTACGAGGAGGCGCTCGACAACGCCGTCACGCAGTGGCCGAACGGCGGCATGAAGTTCCCCAAGGGCGACATCCGCTCGCCCTTCGACTTCGCGGCGATGGCCAAGCTCGTGCGGCCCGAGGACTTCGAGGGCCGCATGGTGATCTCCGAGGACCCGGACGTGCACCGCGCCGAGATCCAGCGCTACGTCGACCTCGGCTTCGACCGCGTGTACCTGCACAACGTGGGGCGCAACCAGGCCGAGTGGGTCGAGGTGTTCGGCCGCGACGTGCTCCCGAAGCTCCACCGGTGACGGGTCTGCCCGCCACGAGCGCGCTGCAGCTCGTGGCGCCCGACGGCGTGCCCACCATCACGTCGGGCGTCGACCTCGCGGCGGTGCTCACCCCCGTGCTGGCGAACCTGCGCTGGCCCGACGGCAGCGTCGGGATCGGGAGCGACGACGTCGTGGTCGTGTCCTCGAAGATCGTCTCGAAGGCGGAGGGCCGCCTGGTGCGGGCGGCCGACCGCGAGGCGGCGATCGACGGCGAGAGCGTGCGCGTCGTGGCCACTCGCGCCTACGACGACGGACGTCCGCCGCTGCGCATCGTGGAGAACCGGCAGGGCATCGTGATGGCCGCCGCCGGCGTCGACGCCTCCAACACGCTGCCCGGAACGATCCTGCTGCTGCCCGTCGACCCCGACGAGTCCGCGCGCCGGCTGCGCCGCGGGCTCGCCGCGCGCCTGGGCGGGGTGCGGCCCGGCGTGGTCCTCACCGACTCGGCCGGCCGGCCGTGGCGCGCGGGGATCACGGACCTCGCGATCGGGGCCGCGGGCATCGTCGTGCTTGACGACCTGCGCGGCAGCACCGACGACGCCGGGCGCGCGCTCGAGGCGACGGTCGTGGCGGCTGCGGACGAGATCGCGGCCACGGCGGACCTGCTCAAGCGGCCCACCGGCGGGCGACCCGTCGCGGTGCTGCGCGGCGTGGGGCACCTCGTGACGACCGACGACGGCCCCGGCGCCCGGTCGCTCAACCGCACCGGGCCCGAGGACCTGTTCGCGCTCGGCGCGCGGGAGGCGTGGGAGCGCGGGAGGGCCGGGCAGCCGCTCGGCTGACGTGGCGCCGAGCGCTGGTTTCGGTCATGCGGCGACGTCGAGCGCTGGGTTCCGGTCAAGCGGCTGCGCCGAGCGCTGGGCTTCGGTCACCGTGGGGCTCCCTGATGACCACATCTCAGCGTTCGGCGCGAGCCGGTGACCACAACGCGGCGTTCGGCGCGGCCCGGTAGCCAGGGCTCAGCGTTCGGCGTCGACGCCCGTCCCGAGGTACGCCAGCGTCGGGGTGCCGTCGCCCGCGACGAGCACCTCCGCCCGCACGCCGTACACGCGGGCGACGAGCGCCGGCGTGACGACGTCGTGCGGGTGGCCCGCTGCCACCACGCGCCCCGCGTCGAGCACGACGGCGTGGTCGCACCACCGCAGCGCCTGGTTGAGGTCGTGCAGCACGAGGACCGCGGTCACGCCGTCGGCGTCGGCGACGTCGCGCACGAGCGCGAGCAGGTCGAGCTGCGCCGCGACGTCGAGGTGGTTCGTCGGCTCGTCGAGCAGCAGCAGGCGCGGCTCCTGCGCGAGCGCCCGGGCCACGTGCACGCGCTGCCGCTCGCCCCCCGACAGCGTCGCGACGTCGCGGGCCGCGAGGTGCGCGGCGCCGCACCGGGCGAGCAGCGCGTGCGCGAGCGCGACGTCCTGCGGCGTGTCGCCCTGCCAGCGCGAGCGGTGCGGTGAGCGGCCGAGCAGCACGACGTCGAGCACCGTGAGCGCGACGTCGGTCGGCGCCTCCTGCTCCACGAGCGCCACGCGACGGGCTCGCTCGCGCCGGCCCATCGCTCGCAGGTCCTCGCCGTCGAGCGACCAGGCGCCTGAGTCGACGTCGAGCGCCCCGACCACGGCCCGCAGCAGCGAGGACTTGCCCGACCCGTTCGGCCCCAGGACGGCCGTGAGGCGCCCGGCAGGCGCGAGGAGGCCGACGTCCGCGAGGATCGCGCGGTCGCCGACCCGCCACCGCACGCCGTCGACGGCGAACCCCACCTCCGCGTCGACGGCGCACCCCACCGGCAGGTCACCCGGCAGCCCGGGCCCGCCGTCGACGCCGACCCCGGCCCCGCCGCTCACGCAACACCCCCGCGCCGCCGCGCCAGCAGCACCGCGAAGACGGGCGCGCCGATCGCCGCGGTGAGGATCCCGACGGGCAGCTCGCGCGGCGAGATGACCACGCGCGCAGCCGTGTCCGCCCACAGCAGCACCACCGCGCCGGCGAGCGCGGCGAGCGGGAGGACGCGCGCGTGGCGCGCGCCGACGAGCAGCCGGACCGCGTGCGGCACCACCAGGCCGACGAACCCGATCGCCCCGCTCACGCTCACGAGCGCCCCGACCAGCAGCGCGACGAGCCCGAGCAGCACCCAGCGGGTCCGCGCGACGTCGACCCCGAGCGCCGCGGCCGCGGTGTCGCCGAAGGCGAACGCGTCCAGCGTGCGGCCCGACGTGAGCAGCAGCGTGCCCACGACGGCGACGGCGATCCACACGATCGCGACCGACGTCCAGGTCGCCGCGGCGAGCGTGCCCATGAGCCACCCGAGCACCTCCCGGTAGGAGTCCCCCTGGGTACCGGTGAACAGGACGAACGACGTGACGGCCGAGCACGCCTGCGCGACCGCCACCCCGGCGAGCACGGTGCGCCCCGGGGTGAGCCGCCCGCCGGACACCGCCCCGGCGAGCGCGAGCGTGGCCGCGAGGGCGAGCACGGCGCCGCCGAACGCGGCGACCGGCAGCAGCAGCGAGAGGCCGAGGACCAGCACCGCGACCGCGCCGAGGGTGGCGCCCGAGGACAGTCCGAGGAGGTAGGGGTCGGCGAGCGGGTTGCGCAGCACCGCCTGCATCACGGTGCCCGCGATCGCGAGCCCGGCGCCCACGCCGACCGCGGTGAGCAGCCGCGGCAACCGCCCCTGCCACAGGATCGCCTCCTGCACGGGCGAGAGGGGCGAGGGCCCGGCGTCGCCGCCGAACCAGCCCACCACGTACACGCGCACCGAGCCGAGGATCTGCGCGGGCGACAGGTCCGCCGGCCCGACGCCGAGCGCGAGCACCGCGGACGCGATCAGCACGAGGGCCCCGCCGACGACGAGCCAGGGGGTGGCCGAGCGGCGCGGGCGCGGACCGGACGGCGTCGGCACGGGCGGCGGCGAGGTCACGGGCACGGTCGGCGGCACTGGTTCGGGCTCGACCACGCGACGTTGCCGGCTCAGCCCTGCTGGGGCTGCGTGTCGAGCGCGGTGAGCTGCTCGTGCAGCGTCGTCACGGCCTCGACGTTGCGCACGCCCGCCTCGGTGGCCGCGAACGGCACGACGAGGTAGCGCTGCTGCTGCACGGCGGTCATCGCGGAGGTCACGGGGTTCTCGGCGAGAAACGCCTTCTTCTTCTCCGCCGAGTTCCAGACGGAGTCCACGAGCACGATGACGTCGGGGTCGGCGGCCGCGGACGCCTCCCACGAGTACGGGCCCCACCCGCCGGGCAGGTCGACGGCGACGTTGAGCAGGCCGGCCGTCTCCATGACGAGCTGCGGCGCTCCCGCTCCGGCGCCCACGAACGGCGTGTCGGTGCCCGAGGACCACCACAGCGCCGTCGGGCCGTCGCTCGGCTCGGCACCCGCGTCGTCGGCCTGGACGTCCTGCTCGACGCTCGCGAGGTCGGCGTCGAGCCGGTCGACCAGCGCGTCGGCCTCGCTCGTGCGGCCCAGCAGCGCGCCGACCTGCTCGACCTCGCCGAACACGTCGTCCCACGTCAGCGGGTCGGGCGTGTACGGCGCCTGCGTGCACGCGGACGGCGCGACGAACGTCGTGATGCCGAGGTCGGCGTAGGAGGACCGCTCGCCGGCGGCGTCCGCGGCGAACGTCGACTCCCAGCCCGCCAGGACGAGGTCGGGCTCGACCGAGAGGACGGCCTCGCGGGCGGGCATCCGGTCGCCCAGGGCGGGCACGGCCGCGAGGATCGCGGCGGAGTCCTGCGCCGTGCCGGTCGCGACCTCGCCCGACGTGATCGGGTCCGCGGGGTCGGGCGTGCCGTCCTGGTAGGCCGTCCCGACGAGCCGGTCGCCCACGCCGAGCGCGAGCACGAGGTCGGTCATCGCGGACTTGACCGTGACGATCCGCTCCGGTGCGTCCTCGCGCGTCACCGTGGTGCCGCAGTTGTCCGCCTCGAACGGCGCGTAGGCCGCGTCCGTGCCCGACGGCGACGCCAGCGTCCCCGAGGTCGCCTCGCCGTCGGCGGTGGTCGCCCCGGGCGTGGACCCGCCGGACGAGGTGCCGCCCGCGCAGGAGGCGAGCGCGAGCGTGGCGGTGAGGACGCACAGGACGGGCAGGGCGGCGGGGCGGCGCACGGGAGCTCCAGGGGCGGTCGAGCGAGGGGGAGCCGAGGTCAGGTGGACCAGGGTGCACGGGTGTGCGGCACACGAGGTGCATCGGGGCGAGCACCGGCCCCGCAGCTCGATCCTACGCCGGGGCGCGGCCCGACCGCCGCCGCGCACGGGTGCCGGCCGACCGTCGTCCGCCTGGCTCGCCGTCGCCCCGGTCCGCACTCCGCGGGGCGCGCCGTGCGGCACGATGGAGGCGTCCGTGCCCCACCCGGCGCACACCGACGAGAGGTGGATCGTGAGTTCTCCCGAGACCGCAGCCGTGACGGGCGAGGCGGACGCCGCCGACGTCCCGGGCCGTGACGAGGACCTGGACGCGCTGACCCGCCGGCTCGACCGGCAGGTCCTGCACTCGTGGTCCGCCCAGGCGTCGCTCAACCCGCTCGTCATCGCCGGCGGTGCCGGCAGCCGGGTGTGGGACCACGCCGGGCGCACGCTGCTCGACCTGTCGAGCCAGCTCGTGAACACGAACATCGGGCACCAGCACCCCGCCGTCGTCGCCGGGATCAAGGCGCAGGCCGACGTGCTCACCACGGCCGCCCCGGCCAACGCGGTGCTGGTGCGCGGCCGGGCGGCGCAGGCGGTGCTCCGGCACGCACCCGAGGGGTTCGCGAAGGTGTTCTTCACGAACGCGGGCGCGGACGCGAACGAGAACGCCATCCGGATGGCCCGCCTCGTGACGGGGCGCGAGAAGGTGGTGAGCCACTACCGCAGCTACCACGGCAACACCGGCGCCGCGATCGTCGCGACCGGCGACTGGCGGCGGATGCCGAACGAGTACGCCCGCGGGCACGTGCACGTGTTCGGGCCGTACCTGTACCGCTCGGAGTTCTGGGCCACGACACCCCAGGAGGAGTCCGAGCGCGCGCTGCGCCACCTGCGTCGCACGATCGAGGCCGAGGGCCCGGGCACGATCGCCGCGATCCTGCTGGAGACGATTCCCGGGACCGCGGGCGTCCTCGTCCCGCCGCCGGGCTACCTCGCGGGCGTCGGCGCGCTCGCGCGCGAGCACGGCATCGTCCTCATCCTCGACGAGGTGATGGCCGGGTTCGGGCGGGCGGGGGACTGGTTCGCCCACACCGCCGACGGCGTGGCGGCCGACCTCGTGACCTTCGCCAAGGGCGTGAACTCCGGGTACGTGCCCGCCGGCGGCGTGCTCGTGTCCGAGCCGATCGCGGCGGCGTTCGACGAGCGGGTGTTCCCCGGCGGGCTCACGTACTCCGGCCACCCGCTCGCGATGGCCTCGATCGTCGCGACGATCGAGGCGATGGAGCGCGAGGGCATCGTCGAGCACGCCGCCGCGATCGGCGCCGACGTCCTCGGCCCGGGCCTCGCCGCGCTCGCCGAGCGGCACGACGTCGTCGGGGAGGTCCGCGGCCGCGGGGTCTTCTGGGCCGTCGAGCTCGTCGCCGACCGCGCCACGCGCGAGCCGCTGCCCGCGAGCGCGATGGGTGCGCTGAAGAAGGACCTGGTGGCGCGCGGGGTGCTCCCGATGGTGGCGGAGAACCGCCTGCACGTCGTGCCGCCCTGCGTCATCACGCCCGACGAGGCGCGTGAGGGCCTCGCGATCATCGACGACGCGCTCGCGGCGCTGTGACGCTCCGGCCGCACTCGACCTGACCGCACCCGACGTCACCCGACCCGACCTCGCCCCACCGACCAAGCTCGACCGACCCGACCCAGGAGTGACCGTGACCGAGCAGACCAGCCCGCCCCGCGCCGTCGTGACCGGCGCCTCGACCGGCATCGGCGCCGCGACCGTGCGCGCCCTGCGCGAGCAGGGCTGGGACGTGCTGGCGACCGCACGCCGGACGGACCGCCTCGAGGCGCTCGCGCAGGAGACCGGCTGCGCCGTGTTCGCGGCCGACCTCACCGACCCCGCGCAGGTCGCGGCACTCGCCGCCCGTGCGACCGCGGGCGGCCCGCTCCGGGCGCTCGTCAACAACGCCGGGGGCGCGATCGGGCTCGACCCCGTCGCGGACGCCGACGTCGCCGACTGGCTCGGGATGTACGAGATGAACGTCCTCGCGACGCTGCGCCTCACGCAGGCGCTGCTGCCCGCGCTCGAGTCCGACGACGGAGGCGACCTCGTGTTCGTCACCTCCACCGCCGCGCACGGCGCCTACCCGGGCGGCGGCGGGTACACCGGGGCCAAGCGGGCGGAGCGGGAGATCGCGCTCACGCTGCGCCAGGAGCTCGTCGGTCGCCCCGTGCGGATCATCGAGATCGCGCCCGGCATGGTGAAGACCGAGGAGTTCGCCCTCAACCGGTTCGACGGCGACGCCGAGCGCGCCGAGAGGGTGTACGCGGGCGTCGACGAACCGCTCGTGGCCGCCGACATCGCGGACGCGATCGCCTGGACACTCACCCGTCCCGCGCACGTGAACGTCGACCTGCTGATGATCCGTCCTGTGGCCCAGGCCACGAACACGCTCGTGGCGCGGTCCGAGGGGCCCTGAGAGTCGTAGCCTCGCCTGCGTGACTTCCTCGCCCGAGCCCACGCAGCCGACCGACGAGTCCGACGAGACGCCCGTCGCACTCGAGAGCGGGTCGCCCGACGGCGAGCCCGCCACCGCCGGGCGCGCCACTGCCGTCGCGGCGCCCGACGGCGAGCCGCCCACCGCCGAGCGCGCCACCGCCGTCGCGGCGCCTCCCGCGCGGCCGGACGAGGGCGATGACCGCGCGCGCACCACGGTGCTCGAGGCGCCGCCCGCGCACCGGCACGCCGCGGGGCACGAGCCCTCCGGCGGTGCGAGCGAGGACGAGGCGAGGCCCGCTGTCGTGGTCGAGGCGCTCGGTGTCCGCACGCCGCGGCACTGGGTGTTCCGCGGCGTCCACGCGCAGCTCGCCCCGCGCTCGGTCGCGGCCGTGGTCGGGGCGGCCGGGAGCGGGCGCACGAGCCTCCTGCTCACGATCGCCGGACGGATGCGCGTGACCGCCGGCAGCGTGACGCTCGGCCAGCGCCGGATCGCGGCGGGCACGCGGGGCACGGCGCTGCGCGGGTACCGCTCGCGAGTCGCCGTCGCGCTGATCGGTGGCCACGTCGGACTCGACCCCGAGCTCACCCTGCGACACAACGTGCGCGACGCCGCGGACTGGGCCCGGGTCGACCGGCACCGCGCGCTCGACCACGTCGAGGGGTGGTGGGACCGACTGGACTTCTCGTTCGACCCCCACGCGCGGGTCTCGGAGCTCCCGGCGCTCGAGCAGCGCGCCGCGCACCTCGTCCTCGCAACCCTCGGTGCACCCGAGCTCGTCGTGATCGACGACGTCACGGCCGACCTGCAGGTCGACGATCGTCGTCGGATCTGGGAGATCGCGCGTGAGGTCGCGAGCTCCGGGCCGGTCGTCGTGGCCGCCACCCTGGACGAGCTCACCCTCGGGGCCGACACCGTGATTCGCCTCTCCCGCGACCAGCCACGGCACGCCGCACACCGCGACCAGTCCGATCCGCCCGACGGCGCGCACGCCGAGCAGCCTCGGACCGCGCCCGACAGCGGGCCGCAGGACCCCCCACCGACCCGCCGTCAGTCGATCCGCGAGACCCCCGAGGAGCCGCAGCCGTGAGGACCGTCCGCCTGGCGTGGGCCGAGATCGCCCGCCACCACCGCCCGCTGCACCGGATCGCGCTGGTCTTCCTCCTCATCGTCCCCACGCTCTACGGGGCGCTGTACCTGTGGTCGAACTGGGACCCGTACGGCAAGCTCGACCAGATCCCCGTCGCGGTCGTGAACGAGGACCAGCCGGTCGAGGTCGACGGCCGCACCGTCGACGCCGGCGAGATGGTCGTGCAGAACCTCAAGGACGACCCCATCTTCGACTGGGTCTTCACCGACGCGGCGGACGCCGCCACCGGCCTCGAGAACGGTGACTACTACCTCACGATCACCGTGCCCGAGGACTTCTCGGCACGGTTGGCCTCGGGAGCCGACGCGACGCCGCAGCGCGCCGAGGTCGAGATGCGCCGCAACGACGCCAACGGGTACGTGATCGGCGTGATGGCCGAGACGGTCCAGGCCACGCTGCACGAGCAGATCAACTCTGCGGCGACCGAGGCGTACTTCGAGTCGGTCTACGGCAACCTCGCGACCCTGCGCGACGGGATCGCCCAGGCGGACAACGGCGCCGCACAGCTGCGCGACGGCCTCGCGACCGCTGACACGGGTGCCGCGGCGCTCGCGTCCGGCCTCGTCGACGCCCAGGACGGCGCGTCCCAGCTCGCCGACGGCGCGACGCAGGTGGCCGACGGCGCGACGCAGGTGGCGGACGGCACGCAGCAGATCGCCGACGTCGTGAACCCGATCGCGGACGACCTCGTGCCCGCGATCCCCGCCGTCGCCGACGGCGCCGCGGACCTCACCACTGCCGTGGCCGACCTCACGGGCACCGTCTCGACCGGCGCCGACTCCCTCACGGCGCGGGTCGACGCCGGCAACCAGGCACTCGCGGACCTGCTCGCGGCGCACCCCGAGCTCGCTGGCGACCCGGCCTACGAGGCGCTCGCCTCCGCCGTCGGGCGCGTGGACACTCGGGTGACCGAGGTGAGCACGACGCTCGACGGGATCCACACCGACGCCCAGGCCCTGCAGAGCGACGCGCAGGCGCTGCAGAGCTCGGTGCCGGACCTGCAGAACACCGTGCGTGACGCGCAGTCGCAGGTGAACGAGCTCAACGACGGCGCGCACGAGGTCGCGACCGGGGCGGGGGAGGTGCGCGACGGCGCCGCCGAGCTCGCCACCAAGCTCACCGAGGCGAAGGACGGCGCGGCCGAGCTCTCCTCCGGCGTGACCACGGCGCACACCGGCGCCACCGACCTCGCCTCCGGGTTGGACCAGCTCGTGGCCGCGGTCCCCGCCCTCGACCCCGACCAGCGCGAGGCGAACGCCGCGATCCTCGGCGACCCGACCGACGTCACGCTCACGGTGGACAACCCCGCCGAGGTCTACGGCCGCGGCCTCGCGCCGTTCTTCTTCTCGATCGCCCTCTGGGTGTTCGGCATCGTCGTGTTCCTCGTGCTGCGCCCGACGTCGGGCCGCGCGCTCGTCTCGCGCTCGCCGTCGTGGCGGGTCGCGCTCGCGGGCTGGCTGCCGATCCTCGGCGTCGGGCTGGCGGGGTCGTGGCTGCTGCTCGCCGTCGCGGACGTCGCCCTCGGGCTCGACCCCGTGCACGCCTGGGCGTCGGTGGGGCTGATCTCCCTGGCCGTCGCCGTTTTCACGCTCATAGCGCACCTGTGCCGCAGCGCGCTGGGGCTCGTGGGCTCGGCGGTACTGCTCGTGCTGCTCATGCTGCAGCTGGCCGCGTCGGCGGGGATCTACCCGGCTCAGACGCTGCCGCCCGCGCTGCTCGCGCTGCACCCGTACCTGCCGATGACCTACCTCATCGAGGGGCTGCGGGTGACGTTCACCGGTGGCTCGCCGCAGACGCTGCAGCGCGCGGTCCTCGTCCTGGTCGGCGTCGGCGTCGCGGCGTTCGTGGGGACGTGGGCGGTCGCAGCGCGGCGGCGCACGTGGACGATGGCGGACGTGCACCCGCCGCTGGAGGACTGAGCGGCGGGACCGCGGGGAGCGCAGAAGCGCTCAGGCGAGCGTGGCCTGCCAGTCGTGGTAGAGGTCGGAGAACCGGCCGCCGGCCGCGACGAGCTCGGGCGGCGTGCCGTCCTCGAGGATCGCGCCGTGCTCCACCACGATCACGCGGTCCGACGCCATGACGGTGGAGAGCCGGTGCGCGATGACGATCGCGGTGCGCCCCGCGAGCAGCGTGCGCAGGCCCTCCTGGACCTGCTGCTCGCCGGGCACGTCGAGCGCGCTCGTCGCCTCGTCGAGCACGAGCACCGCCGGGTCGGCGAGAAGCGCGCGCGCGAAGCTCACGAGCTGGCGCTGGCCCGCGGACAGCCGTACGCCGCGCGTGTCCACCGGGGTGTCGTAGCCCTGGGGGAGCGCCAGCACCGCGTCGTGCACGCCGACGGCGCGTGCGGCCGCCTCGATCCGCTCGCGGCTCGCGCCCGGGTCACCGATCGCGATGTTCGCGGCCACGGACCCGGAGAACAGGTAGGACTCCTGCGTGACCATCACGACGGCGCGGCGCAGGTCGCGCGTGGTCAGCTCGCGCACGTCCACCCCGTCCAGGCGCACGGCGCCCTGGCGCACGTCGTAGAACCGCGCGACGAGCTTGGCGATCGTGGACTTGCCCGCGCCGGTCGTGCCGACGAGCGCGAGGTTCTGCCCCGCGGGGATGCGCAGGTCCAGGTTGGGCAGCACGCTCGGGTGGGTGCCGTAGCCGAACTCGACGTGGTCGAGGCGCAGCTCGCCGCGCGGGCGGGGGAGCGGGACGGGACGCGTCGGCTCGGGCACCGTGGGCTCCTCGCCGAGCAGCGACGCGAGCTTCTCCAGCGCCGCGACCGCGGACTGCATCGAGTTGTAGAACGTCCCGATCTGCTGCAGCGGTGCGAAGAACCGCTTGGAGTACAGGACCGCCGCGGCGAGCACGCCGACGTCCATCCCGCCGTCGAGCACGCGCAGGCCGCCCACCAGCAGCACGGCGGCCACCGAGACGTTCCCGATGAGCGTGAGGCTCGTGTCGAAGACGCCAAACAGGCGGATTCCCTCGAGGTTCGCCTGGCGGTACTCCAGCGCGAGCGTGGAGTACTCCTTCGACGTCGCGCGCTCGCGGCGGAACGCCTGGAGCGCGCGGATGCCGGTCATGGACTCGACGAACCGGACGATCACGCGGGCCGCGGCGTTGCGCTGGCGGCGGTACTGCACCTGGCTGCGCAGCTGGAACCAGCGCGTCACGATCGCACCGGGCACGAGCGCCGCGATGAGCACGAGTCCGCTGCGCCAGTCCAGCAGGACCAGCGACGCCGCGGTGAGGATCATCGACAGCCCGCTCGCGGCGAGCGCCGTGACGCCGCCGTCGAGGAGCTCGCGCAGCGCCTCGGTGTCGGAGGTCTGGCGCGAGATGATCCGGCCCGACGTGTAGCGCTCGTGGAACTCCAGGTCCAGGCGCTGGGTGTGCCGGAACAGCCGCGAGCGCAGGTCCAGCAGCATCGCCTGACTCACCCGCGCGGCGAGCCGCACGGTCTCGGCCGAGAGCAGGCCGCCCACGACGGCGACGCCGAGGTAGCCGAACGTCGCCACCAGGGCGGGGGTCGGGGAGCCGTCGACCAGCGCCGGGATCCCGGTGTCGATGCCGTAGGCGACCAGCGCCGGGCCCGACACGAGCGCGAGCTGCGCGACGGCGACGGTGAGCGCCAGCCGGATCGCGCGCCCACGCACGGGTCGCACGAGCGAGCCGAGCAGGGCGAGGGAGGGGTTGGCGCCCTCGTGCGCCGGGGCGCGGTCGGAGCTGTCCGGCAGGTCGGGGGTCGCGCTCGCGGGCGTCGTGGTGGTCATCGGCGGCCTCCCGTCGGCGTGCCGGACCGCAGCCCGGCGAGGCTGCCGCCCCCGTAGGGAGGCAGTGCCTCGCCGTCGGGCGCGGCGTCGGGTGCGGTGTCGGCGTCGGCCACGTGCTCGCCGTGCTCCTCGGCCAGCGCCGTGAGCACGTAGCGGTAGTGGGGGTGGTCGCGCAGCAGCTCGGCGTGCGTCCCGGCGCCGGTGATGCGGCCGTTCTCGAGCACCGCGACGTGGTCGGCGAGCGCAACGGTGGAGGGCCGGTGAGCGACCACGAGCGTCGTGGTCCCCGGCAGCAGCGTGCGCAGCGCCTCGGTGGCGGCGGTCTCGGTGGTCACGTCGACGGCCGAGAGCGGGTCGTCCAGCACGAGGACGCGGGGTCGAGCCGCGATCGCGCGGGCGAGCGCCAGCCGCTGGCGCTGCCCGCCGGACAGGCTCATACCCTCCTCGCCGATCACCGTGTCGACGCCGTCGGGCAGGTCCTGCACGAACGTCGCCTGCGCGGCCGCGAGGGCGTCCGCGAGGCGCGCGTCATCGGCGGTGACGTCGGTGGCGTCGACCGCCTCGGCGGGCTCGCCGTCGCGTGGGTCCGCGTCGTTCCCGACGCCGAGCAGCACGTTCTCGCGCACGCTCGCCGAGAACAGCACGCTGTCCTCGAACGCCGGGGCGACGAGGGCGCGCAGGTCGGTGCGGCGCAGGTCGCGCACGTCCACGCCGTCGACGAGGACGGCACCCGACGTGACGTCGGTGAGACGCGGGACGAGGCCGAGGAGCGTCGACTTGCCGCTGCCCGTCACGCCGACCAGCGCGGTGGTGCGGCCGGGCGGAAGGCTCAGCGTCACGCCGTCGAGGACGGGGTCGGCGGACCCCGGGAAGTGCACGACGACGTCGCGCAGCTCGACCGTGGAGCCCTCGCGCGACGCGGGCGCCGGACGGGGGGCGGGCGCGGCGGGGTCGGCCAGCGTGTTGGGCTCGTCGATGACCTCGAGGTACCGGTCGGTCGCCGCGCGCGCGTCGAGCGTCATCGCCAGGAGGTTGCCGATCGCCTCGACGGGTCGGTTGACCACGGCCGCGGTGGCGAAGAACGCGACGAGCGCGCCGACGCTGGCCTGGCCCTCGACCACGAGCCACACGCCGGTGCCCAGGCACAGGGCCGTGACGGCCTCGGGGATCGTGGTGAGGGAGAAGGACACCCGCGCGAGCGTGCGGGCCTTCATCACCTCGGTCTCGCGCAGCTCGTCGGCCTGGCGCACGAAGTCCTCGTGGGCCTCGTCGCCGCGGCCGAAGGCCTTGATGACGCGGATCCCGTGCACGGACTCCTCGACCGTGGTGGCGAGGTCGCCCGCCTGGTCGCGGGCACGGCGCGCGGCGCGGGCGTAGGCGGTGCGGAAGCGGAAGGTCAGCACGACCATCGGGATGGCGCCGGCGAGGTAGAGCAGGCCGAGCTGCCAAGCCGTCGCGACCATGAGTCCGAGGCCCACGACCACGGTGACGCTCGAGACCACGAGCATGACGAAGCCGAATGCGAGCCACCGGCGCACGGCCGAGAGGTCGCCCATGATCCGGGAGAGGAGCTGACCGCCGGACCAGCGGTCGTGGAACGAGGCGGGCAGGTCGAGCAGGTGGTCGAAGAGCGAGACGCGCATCTCGTGCTCGGCGAGCGTGGCGGGGGTGGCGACGAACACGCGGCGGGACCAGACCAGGACCGCCTCGGTGACGCCGAGGACGAGCACGAGGCCGGCGGCCTGGACCACGCCCCGCGTCGAGCCGGAGGTGAGCAGCGGCCCGTTGACCAGCGCGCGCAGCACCTGGGGGATCGCGAGCGCGAGGAGGCTGGCGAGCAGGGCGGCGACGCCGCCCATCGCGATCCGGGGGATGGCGGGGCGGGCCCAGCGGACGAGCTGCGCGAGCGTCGCGGGGGTGGAGCGGGGGCGCTCGGGTCCGGACTGTGCGGGCGGCGGCGAGGCTGCCGGTCTGCGGGTACTCCCCGCCTGGGCCGGGTTTCGTTCCCGGCCGTGGTCCTTCGGGGTGGGGGCCTCGGCGCCAGTCATCGAATCGATTGTACGTCGCGCGTCTCTCCGCGCGGGAGGGGGTGTTCGCCAGGCGGGACGGCCGTTGCTCGTGGTGCAACAGGTCGGGTGGCGGTCGAGGAGCGGCCAGCGGCCGGTTGCGCGCGATCCCCGCGCGAACCCGATCGGACTGGCGCGTCAGTGGCGCGCGAGCTGCGCGAGCACGGTGTCCGCGAGCACCCCGACGGCGGGCACGAGCCCGGCGGCGTCGTCGAGCTCACCCGGCTCGGCGTAGCCCCATGCCACGCCCAGGCACGCGATGCCGTGCTCCGCCGCGCCCGTGACGTCGTGGTGGCGGTCGCCGACCATGAGGATCTGCTCGACCGGCGGCACCTCGACGCCGAGCAGCGGGAGCTCCTCGAGGGCGTGCGCGATCACGGTCGCCTTGGTGGACGGGACGTGGTCCAGAGGGGCGCCGTACACGCCGTCGACCAGCTCCGCGAGCCCGAACCGCTCGCAGATCGGTCGCGCGTACACCTCGGGCTTCGACGTCGCGACGGCGAGCGTCGCGCCGGCCGCGCGCAGGCGGCGCAGCTGGTCGGGGATCCCGGGGAAGACCTGGGAGTTCCACATCCCGCCGTCCTCGAACGCGCGGCGGTAGGAGCCGATCGCCTCCGACATCCGCTCCGCCGCGACGCCGTGCGCCGTCATCGACGCGGGCAGCGGCGGCCCGACGAACGAACGCAGGCCGGCCGCGTCGGGGACCGGCAGACCCATCGCGGTGAAGGCGGTGACCACGGAGGCGGTGATGCCGGGGGCGGAGTCGACGAGCGTGCCGTCGAGGTCGAGCAGGACGAGGGGGGAGCGGCGGGAGGTCATCGCCTCCAGTCTCCCAGGTGCGCTCCCAGGTGCACCACCGTGACCGCCCCGGACCCGGGCCGCTAGGCTTCAGCCACAGGCGTCGACCCGGCCATCACCGGCGAGCCTCCGGAAGAACGGGCACCGACGGCCCGGCCGCGCTCGAGGTGCGCGGACGGCGCAGCGCGGACCTCAGTAGAACCGGACGGGCAGGCCCGTCACAGCCGTCAACGAGTGGCCGCGCGCAGCGGGCCGGGCCTCGGACGCCACGTCCGGGATGCGGTGCAGCGCGTGGCAAGCGGGGTGGTACCGCGGTCCACCGGCCAGCGCCGGGAGGTCGTCCTCGTGCCCGTCGCCGGCCAGCAGAGGAGGCCGGTGGCACGCACGACCCGCGCGACGCCCCGGCACCGCGCGGCCGGCCGCACCACCCGCACCCCGCAGGAGCACCGTTGACCAGCTCGCACTACCCCCTCAGCCGCGACGCCGCGCCCTCGACCCCGCTCGTGGCCTCGCCGTCGATCCCGGCGATCGAGCGCGCCGTGCTGGCCTCGTGGGAGGCCGGCGACACCTTCCGCAGGAGCGTCACGAACCGCGACGCGGGCGAGAACGGCGGTAACGAGTTCGTCTTCTACGACGGCCCGCCCTTCGCCAACGGCCTGCCGCACTACGGCCACCTGCTCACCGGCTACGTCAAGGACGTGGTGCCGCGGTACCAGACGATGCGCGGCAAGCACGTGGAGCGCCGGTTCGGCTGGGACACCCACGGCCTGCCCGCCGAGCTCGAGGCCGAGCGCATCCTCGGCATCACGGACAAGTCCCAGATCGAGGCGATGGGCATCGAGGCGTTCAACGCCGCCTGCCGCGAGTCGGTGCTGCGCTACACCAAGGAGTGGCAGGAGTACGTCACCCGCCAGGCGCGGTGGGTGGACTTCGATAACGACTACAAGACGCTCGATCCCACGTTCATGGAGTCGGTGATCTGGGCGTTCAAGCAGCTCTACGACAAGGGCCTGGCGTACGAGGGCTTCCGCGTGCTGCCCTACTGCTGGCGCGACGAGACGCCGCTGTCCAACCACGAGCTGCGGATGGACGACGACGTCTACCAGATGCGCCAGGACCCGGCGCTCACGGTCGGCCTGCGGCTGCTGAGCGGGGAGTACCTGCTGATCTGGACCACGACGCCGTGGACCCTGCCCAGCCACCAGGCGGTGGCGGTGAACCCGGACGTGGCCTACGTCGTCGTCGAGCCCGCCGAGGGTTCCCCGCTCGCGACGTCCGTGCCCGACGGCGAGGCACCGCCCCGCGTGATCCTCGCCGAGGCGCGCCTCGCCGCCTACGCGCGCGAGCTGGGCGAGGACGCGCGCGTGGTCGAGACCATCCAGGGCAGCGACCTCGTGGGCGCGCACTACCACCCGCCGTTCCCGTTCTTCGCCGACGAGGCGGCCTACGCGGAGCGGGACCAGGCCGCCCGGGACGCGCTCGGCGTCGCGCCGGAGGACAACCCGCACGCCTTCGGAGTGATCGCGGGCGACTTCGTCACCACCGAGGACGGCACGGGCCTCGTGCACATGGCCCCCGCGTTCGGTGAGGACGACATGGCGGCGTGCGACGCCGTCGGGATTACGCCCGTCGTGACCGTCGACTCCGGTGGGCGCTTCACGGCGCTCGTGCCGGACTACGAAGGCGTCCAGGTCTTCGACGCCAACGCCGCGATCATCGCCGACCTCAAGGCGGGCTCCGGCCCGCTCGCCGCGGTGCCGGCGGACGCGCGGCCGATCGTGCTGCGCCACGAGACCTACGACCACTCCTACCCGCACTGCTGGCGGTGCCGGAACCCGCTCATCTACAAGGCGGTGTCGAGCTGGTTCGTCCGGGTCACGCAGTTCCGCGACCGGATGGTCGAGCTCAACCAGGAGATCGCCTGGACGCCCGAGCACATCCGCGACGGCCAGTTCGGCAAGTGGCTCGCGGGCGCGCGGGACTGGTCGATCAGCCGCAACCGCTACTGGGGCACGCCCATCCCCGTGTGGGTGAGCGACGACCCCGCGTACCCGCGGATCGACGTCTACGGTTCGCTCGAGGAGCTCGCACGCGACTTCGGCGACGTGCCGCGCAACGACCTCGGCCAGCCCGACCTGCACCGGCCGTGGGTCGACCAGCTGACCCGGCCCAACCCGGACGATCCTCGACCCGACGACCAGCGGTCCACGATGCGCCGCATCCCCGACGTGCTGGACGTCTGGTTCGACTCCGGCTCGATGCCGTTCGCCCAGGTGCACTACCCGTTCGAGAACGCGGACTGGTTCGAGCATCACTACCCGGGCGACTTCATCGTGGAGTACATCGGCCAGACCCGCGGCTGGTTCTACACGCTGCACGTGCTGGCCACCGCGCTGTTCGACCGGCCCGCGTTCCGCAGCGCGATCAGCCACGGCATCGTGCTCGGCTCCGACGGGCGCAAGATGTCGAAGTCGCTGCGCAACTACCCCGACGTGACCGAGGTGCTGGACCGCGACGGCTCGGACGCGATGCGCTGGTTCCTCATGGCCAGCCCGATCCTGCGCGGGGGCAACCTCGTCGTCACCGAGGAGGGCATCCGCGCCGAGGTGCGCGGCGTGCTGCTGCCGCTGTGGAACGCGTGGTACTTCTTCGCGCTCTACGCCAACACCATGCACGACGGCGAGGGCTACCGCGCGCAGCGCGTCTCGCCCGACGCCGATGGCCGGCTGGCCGGGTACACCGAGATGGACCGCTACCTCCTCGCGCGCACGCACGACCTCGCGCGCGACGTCACGCGGGCGGCCGACGGGTACGACATCGCCGGCGCGTGCCAGCTCATCCGCGAGCACATCGACCTGCTGACGAACTGGTACGTCCGCACGCAGCGGCAGCGGTTCTGGGACGAGGACACGACCGCCTACGACACGCTGTGGACGGCCCTGGAGGCGCTCACCCGGATCATGGCGCCGTTCGCCCCGCTGCTGACCGAGGAGATCTGGCGCGGCCTGACCGGCGAGGAGTCGGTGCACCTCACCGACTGGCCGGTGACGGTGCGGACCGAGGCGCGCGCGGAGAACGCATCGCACGAGGACGCGTTCACCTCCCGGCTCGCGAGCACGCAGTACGACGTCGAGCCCGCGCTCGTGCCCGACCCCGACCTGGTCGCGGCGATGGACCGCGTGCGCGAGGTGGTCTCCACGGCGCACGCGCTGCGCAAGGCCGCGAAGGTCCGGGTCCGTCAACCGCTCCGCTCGCTCGCCGTCGTGCTGGCCGACGAGGCCGAGGCCGCCGCGTTCGAGCCCTTCGCGCCGATCGTGGCGAGCGAGGTGAACCTCAAGGAGGTGCGCCTGGAGGACCTCGGCTCCGACGCCGCGGCGCGCTACGGCGTCGTCACGCGGCTCACCGTGAACGCCCGGGCGGCCGGACCGCGCCTGGGCAAGCAGGTGCAGCAGGTGATCCGGGCGGCCCGCGAGGGTGACTGGGCGCAGGACGCCGACGGCACGGTCACCGCCGGCGGGGTCGCCCTCGTGGAGGGCGAGTACGAGCTCGTCACGCAGGCCGCGGGGACCGGCGAGGGCGAGCTCGCTGTCGCGGTGCTGCCCGGCGGCGGGTTCGTGGTGCTCGACCTGGCGCTGGACGCCGAGCTGCGCGCCGAGGGGTACGCGCGCGACGTCGTGCGGCAGGTGCAGGACGCGCGCAAGGCCGCGGACCTGCACGTCACCGACCGGATCGTGCTGCGCCTCGGGGTCGCCGAGCACCATCGCGCCGCGGCTCAGGCCCACCGCGCGTTCATCGCGAAGGAGACGCTCGCCGTCGCGCTCGAGCTCGACGTCGTGCCGGAGGTCGACGTGCCCAAGGGGGGCGTCGCCGTCGTGGAGCTCGCGCGGGCCGAGGCCGACGCCGAGACCGGCGACGCCGAGCGTGCGACGGCGGAGGTGATCGAGTGAGCCGGGGCGGTGCGGACGCGTCGCGCCGCGAGGAGGACCGCGCGATCGAGGCGCGGGCGCGGGAGATCTACCACGAGATCCTGCGCCGCACTCCGGAGCACGACTTCGACCCGACGATCGACCGGGTGCGCCGGATCGTGGACCTGCTGGGGGAGCCGCAGCGCTCCTTCCGGGCCATCCACCTCACGGGGACGAACGGCAAGACGTCGACCGCGCGGATGATCGACGCGCTGCTGCGCGAGCTGAACCTGCGCACCGGGCGGTTCACGTCGCCGCACCTGGCGAACGTGCGTGAGCGCATCGCGATCGACGGCGAGCCGATCAGCGCCGAGGCCTGGGTGCGCACGTGGGACGACATCGCGCCGTACGTCGGGCTGGTCGACGACGAGCTCGTCGCGTCGGGGAAGTACGGCGCGACCGGGATCCTGTCGTTCTTCGAGGTGCTCACGGCCATGGCGTTCGCCGCGTTCGCGGATGCGCCGGTGGACGTCGCGGTGCTCGAGGTCGGGATGGGCGGGGAGTGGGACTCCACGAACGTCGTGGACGCCGAGGTCGCCGTGCTCACCCCGATCGCGCTGGACCACGAGCGCTGGCTCGGGCACACCGTCGCCGAGATCGCGGGCGTGAAGTCCGGGATCATCAAACCGGGCGCGACGGCGGTCCTCGCCCGCCAGAGCGACGAGGCGCTCGCCGTGGTGCTCGACCGGGCCGAGGCGGTCGGCGCGCGGGTCGTGGTCGAGGTGCCCGACGACGTCGAGGGCGAGGAGCTGCTGCTCACGCCCGGGCTCGCGGTGCTCGCGCGGTCGGTCGCCGTCGGCGGTCAGGTCGTCACGCTGCGCGGCATCGGTGCGGTGTACGAGGACGTGTTCGTCCCGCTGCACGGCGAGCACCAGGCGCACAACGCACTGCTCGCCGTCGCCGCCGTCGAGGCCTTCCTGGGCGGCGTCGCGCTGCCGGGGGAGGTGGTCGAGGCGGCGTTCGCCGGCGTGACCTCGCCCGGGCGGATGGAGCTGGTGCGCTCCTCGCCGACCGTGCTGGTCGACGCGGCGCACAACCCCGCGGGGGCGCGGGCCGCCGTCGCCACGCTCGAGGAGGCGTTCGCGTTCGAGCGGCTCGTCGGCGTGTTCGGCGTGATGGGGGACAAGGACGTCGAGGGGATCCTCGCCGAGCTCGAGCCGGTGCTGGACGAGATCGTCGTGACGCACTCCTCCTCCGTGCGGTCCATGGAGCTGGAGGACCTCGCCGAGCTGGCCCGCGACGTGTTCGGGGAGGACCGCGTGCACGTGGCCGACCGGCTCTCCGACGCGTTGACGCTGGCCGCCGAGCTGGCGGAGTCCGAGGCCATGGGCGTGGGGACGGGGGCCGGCGTCATCGCGCTGGGGTCCGTGGTGCTGGCGGCGGAGGTGCGCGCGCTGTTCGGCCGCCCCTGACGTTCGCGAGGTACTTTCCGTCCTTTCGCGAGGTGCTTTCCGTCCTTTCGCGAGAGGAAGTCCGTCCTTTCGCGAGAGGGTCCCGGTCGTCGGCACGGTCGATCGGCGACGCCCGCCGCCCCGTGTCAGGCTGTCGGCGTGATCGCCGACTCTCTCGACGCACTCGTGGCCCGCGTGCGGACGTTCGGCACGCCGTCGTCGCCCGGCACGCCGCCGGGTCGCGTGCTTCTCGGCCTGACCGGGAGCCCGGGTGCGGGCAAGACGACCCTCGCGACCCGGCTCGTGGCCGAGCTCGGACCCGACGCCGTGCACGTGCCGATGGACGGCTTCCACCTGGCGAACCGGACCCTCGCGGCGCTCGGGCGGAGCGGCCGCAAGGGCGCGCTCGACACCTTCGACGGCTGGGGCTACCTCGCGCTGCTCACCCGACTGCGCCACGAGGTCGACCGGACGGTGTACGCGCCCAGCTACCGCCGCGAGGTGGGCGAACCGATCGCGGCGGAGATCGCCGTCGAGCCCGCGCACCGGATCGTCGTCACCGAGGGCAACTACCTCCTCGTCGCGCAGGCGCCCTGGGACGAGGTGCGTGCCGCGCTCGACGAGGTGTGGTTCGTCAGCACGCCCGACGGCGAGCGCACCCGCCGCCTCGTCGCGCGGCACTCCCGGCAGCGTTCGGTGGAGGCGGCGACGGCGTGGGCCGCCGAGGTCGACGGGCCCAACGCCGTCGTGGTCGAGTCGACCCGGGACCGCGCCGACCTCGTCGTGCCGGGATCGCTCGCCTGAGAGGTCGCTCCGCGCAGGCGGGCGACGAAGATCCTCTCGCGAAAGGACGGAGATCCTCTCGCGAAAGGACGGAAAGTACCTCGCGAAAGGACGGAAAGTACCTCGCGAACGGAGTGGGCGCACGGACGGCCACCGCGAGGCACCGCGTCGGCACTCCCGTGCACACTGCTCGCACGGATGACCGCGCGGGTGCAGAGTGGGACGTGGCCCACGCGTGCTCCGGCGCGTGGGTCGGGGGAGACCCGGCGGAGCAAGACACGCAGCGAAGGAGCTCGACGTGAAGAAGCTGATCAACGACCCCTCGACCGTCACGCAGGAGGCGGTGGAGGGCTTCGTCGCCGCCCATGAGGACATCGTCGTCCAGCTGGACGGCCTCGTGGTGGCGCGCAAGGGCGGCGCGGTGCAGGGCAAGGTGGGCCTCGTCTCCGGCGGTGGGAGCGGCCACGAGCCGCTGCACGCCGGGTTCGTGGGCGTCGGCATGCTCGACGCCGCGGTCCCCGGCGCGATGTTCACCTCGCCGACCCCGGACCCGATCCTCGTCGCCACGAAGGCGGCCGACGGCGGCACGGGCGTCCTGCACATCGTGAAGAACTACACCGGCGACGTGCTCAACTTCGAGACCGCCGCGGAGCTCGCCGACGCCGAGGACATCGAGGTGGCGACCGTCGTGGTGAACGACGACGTGGCCGTCGAGGACTCGCTCTACACAGCCGGACGGCGCGGCGTGGCCGGCACCGTCCTGGTCGAGAAGATCGCCGGCGCCGCGGCCGAGCGAGGCGACGACCTGCAGGCGGTGCTCGCCGTCGCGCAGAAGGTGAACGCGCAGGTGCGCTCGATGGGCGTGGCCCTCACGGCGTGCACCGTGCCGCACGCGGGCAAGCCGTCGTTCGACCTGGCCGAGGACGAGATCGAGATCGGCATCGGCATCCACGGCGAGCCCGGCCGGCGGCGCATCCCGCTCGCGAGCGCGGACGAGATCACGGACCTGCTGCTCGAACCGGTGGTCGAGGACCTCGGCCTGTCCGGCGGCGAGAACGTCCTGCTGCTGGTCAACGGCATGGGCGGCACCCCGGCGTCGGAGCTGTCGATCGTCTACCGGCACGCGCGCAAGCAGCTCGAGGCGCGCGGCGTCACGGTGGCGCGGTCCCTCGTGGGCAACTACGTCACGTCGCTGGAGATGCAGGGCGCGAGCGTCACCGTGCTCGTCCTCGACGACGAGCTCACCGCCCTCTACGACGCGCCCGTCCGTACGGCGGCACTACGGTGGGAGCTGTGAGCGCAGCCACCCTCGACGTCGCGTGGGCGCGGCGATTCGTCACCCTGGCCACCGAGACCGTCGTCGAGCACCGGGTCGAGCTGTCCGAGCTCGACCGCGAGATCGGCGACGGCGACCACGGCGAGAACCTCGCCCGCGGCTTCACCGCGGTGGCCGCCGCGGTCGACGGCTCCAGCGCCGAGACGGTCGGCGGGGTGCTCAAGCTCGTCGCGACCACCCTGATGTCGACCGTCGGCGGCGCCGCCGGACCGCTCTACGGCACGGCGTTCCTGCGTGCGGCCAAGGTGAGCGACGCGCCGGAGATCGACGCGGAGGGCGTGCACACCCTGCTCGACGCCGGGCTCGAGGGCATCGTCGCGCGCGGCAAGGCCAACGTGGGTGACAAGACGATGGTCGACGCGTGGACCCCCGCCGTCGCCGCGGCCCAGGCGTCGGCCGCCTCGGGAGCGAGCCCGGCGGAGGTCCTGCGCGCCGCCGCCGACGCGGCGCGGCAGGGCGCCGTGGACACCGATCCGCTCGTCGCGCTCAAGGGCCGCGCGAGCTACCTCGGCGAGCGCAGCGTCGGCCACCGCGACCCGGGTGCGGCCTCCAGCGCGCTCCTGCTCGATGCGGCCGCCCGGGCGGCGCAGGCATGAGCCTGCGCCGCCCCGGCGGTCCGGGCCGGACCGAGAGCACCACCGGCCTCGTCCTCGTCTCGCACTCCGCGCTGCTCGCCGCCGGGGTCGTCGAGCTCGCCGCCCAGATGGCGCCCGACGTCGTGCTTCGCCCCGCGGGCGGCACCGACGACGCGCGGCTCGGCACGAGCTTCGACGTCGTCGAGCGCGCCGTCGCGGCCGAGCTGGACGCGGGCTGCGACGGCGTGGTGATCCTCGCCGACATCGGCTCGGCCCGGATGACGGCCGAGTCGGTCGTCGAGGCGCTCGAGGACTCCCGCGTGGTGCTCGCCGGGGGCGCGTTCGTCGAGGGTGCGGTCGCGGCCGCCGTGGCCGCGCAGACCGGCGGCTCGGTGCGCGACGTCGTGGCCGCCGCGGCCGCCGCGACCCGGCAGGTGCAGGACGAGCTCGACCCGGAGCAGCCCCGCGGGGTCACCTGCTCGGACGCCTCGCACGACCGCGCTGCGGTCCCGACCGCCTCGGGAGCAGTGAGCCGGCGGGTCAGGGTGACGAACCCGCAGGGCCTGCACGCTCGCCCGGCCGCCACGCTCGCCCAGCTCGCGGCGTCGTTCGACGCCGAGGTCACGATCGACGGCGTGGACGCAGGCAGCCTGCTCTCGCTCATGGGTCTGGGGCTCACCCAGGGGCTCGAGGTGACCCTCGCCGCGACCGGACCCGAGGCGCACGAGGCGATCGACGCCGTCGCGCATACGTTCGAGAGCGGTTTCGGTGAGCTCTAGCCCGACGCAGGAGGGAGTGGGCGCGGTGACCGATCCCGACGCGACCAGTCCCGACGCCACCGACCCCGGCCCGCCGCCGCGTGCGCCCCGGTCGGCGCTGCGGATGTTCTGCTCGACCGTGCTCGGGCTCGAGGCCTTCGTGGTGTTCTTCGCGGCCGTGGCCGCCTACGGGCTGCGCTCCGCGCCGACGCCGGCGATCCTCGCCGTCGGCGCGGGCGCGGCCGTGCTGTGCCTCGTCGCGGCCGGGTCGCTGCGCTCGCGGGCGGGCTACGTGCTCGGCTCGGCGATCCAGGTGGCGCTCCTGGTGGCCGGCCTGCTCATGGCCGACCTCCGCGCGCACCTGCTCACCGTCGCGGTGGTGTTCGGGGTGGTGTGGGTCGTGTCGCTGCGGGTCGGGGCGCGGATCGACCGCGAGCGGGCCGAGCGGCACGTCGCCGAGCTGGCGCACTGGCGTGCCGCCGGCGGGGTCGACGGCACGGCCGACGGCGACGCCGACGCCGAGCGCGGCACCCCCGCCGACACCGGGTCCGCCGGAGACCCGGGCAGGACGAGCGCGACCGAGCCCGGGCGGTAGGGTCACGACCCGTGACCGACGTTCAGCGCACCCTCGTCCTCGTCAAGCCCGACGGCGTCGCCCGCAGCCTCACCGGCGAGATCCTCCGCCGCATCGAGGCCAAGGGGTACCGCCTCACCGCCCTCGACCTGCGCACGGCGGACACGCTGCTGCTCGAGGCGCACTACGCCGAGCACGTCGGCAAGCCGTTCTACGCCCCGCTCCTGCAGTTCATGGGCTCCGGTCCGCTCGTGGCCGTGGTCGTGGAGGGCTTCCGGGTGATCGAGGGCGTGCGCACGATCATCGGCGCGACCGACCCCACGGCCGCCGCGCCCGGCTCGATCCGCGGCGACCTCGGCGCCGACACGGGCGAGAAGGTGCAGCGCAACCTTGTGCACGCCTCCGACTCCCCGGAGTCCGCCGAGCGCGAGATCGCGCTCTGGTTCCCGTCCTGACGGATCGGCGCGCGTGGTCGGCACGCACGGCACGGACGCCGCCGAGCACGGCGCCGAGCGCCGCGCCGATGACCGCGCCGGAGACCGCGCCGGCCGGCCACTTCGACGCCACCGCAGGTCGCGGGCTGCCCGGCCGCGCTCGCACGACCCCATAGAGTTCCAGGCGTGTACCTGCGGACGTTGACGCTGCGCGGCTTCAAGTCGTTCGCGTCCGCGACCACCCTGCACCTCGAGCCGGGCATCACGTGCGTCGTGGGCCCCAACGGCTCGGGCAAGTCGAACGTCGTCGACGCCCTCGCGTGGGTGATGGGGGAGCAGGGCGCGAAGTCGCTGCGCGGCGGACAGATGTCCGACGTGATCTTCGCCGGCACCTCCTCGCGCCCCCCGCTAGGGCGCGCCGAGGTCGCCCTCACGATCGACAACTCCGACGGCGCGCTGCCGATCGACTACGCCGAGGTCACGATCTCGCGGACCATGTTCTCCTCCGGCGGCTCGGAGTACGCGATCAACGGCACGCCGTGCCGGCTGCTCGACATCCAGGACCTGCTCTCCGACTCCGGGCTCGGCCGGCAGATGCACGTCATCGTGGGGCAGGGCCAGCTCGACGCCGTGCTGCGCGCCACGCCCGAGGAGCGCCGCGGCTTCATCGAGGAGGCCGCGGGCATCCTCAAGCACCGCAAGCGCAAGGAGAAGGCGCTGCGCAAGCTCGAGTCGACGGCGGCGAACCTCGCCCGGCTCACCGACCTCGTGGGCGAGATCCGGCGTCAGCTCGGCCCGCTCGCCCGGCAGGCCGAGGTCGCCCGGCGTGCCGCGACCGTCCAGGCCGACCTGCGCGACGCACGCGCCCGCCTCCTCGCCGACGACCTCGCCCAGGCGCGGGCCGCGCACGCCGCCGAGGTCGCCGACGTCACGGCGCTGGAGGCCGCCCGTGAGGAGGTCGAGGCCGCGCTCGAGACGGCGCGCGCCGAGCTCGCCCGGACGGAGGCCGAGGGCGCGCGGCTCGCACCCGCCGTCGCCGAGGCGACCGAGGTCTGGTACCGGCTGTCCGGGGTGCGCGAGCGGCTGCGCGGCACGGCGACGCTCGCCGACGAGCGGTGCCGGCTGCTCGGCACGGCGGTCGCGCAGCACGACGGGCCCGACCCGGACGACCTGGACGCGCAGGCCGAGCGCGCGCGGGAGGCGGAGCGGCTGACCCGCGCCGAGCTCGCGGCGGCGACGGCGGCGCTCGAGGCCGCGCTCGGCGCCCGGCGGGTCGCGGAGGAGGCGGCGGCGGCGGCCGAGAAGGAGCTCGCCGCCGTGCACCGGGGCGTCGCCGACCGCCGCGAGGGCCTGGCTCGGCTCGCGGGCAAGGTCGGCGCCGTCCGCAGCCGCGTCGAGGCCCAGCAGGCCGAGCTCGAGCGGCTCGGCGCGGTGCTCACCGACGCGTCCCGCCGCGCGAGCGAGGCCGAGGTCGAGTTCGCCGAGCTCGAGCTCACCGCCGCCGGTGTGCAGGACGGCGAGGAGGGCCTGGACGCCGCGCACGAGTCCGCGAGCGCGCGGCTGGAGCAGGCGCGCGAGGGGATCGCGCGGCTCGAGGCCGAGCTGCGCACCGCGACCGGGGACGCGGACCGCTGGACCGCGCGGCACGACGCCCTCGCCCTCTCGGCCGAGCGCGGTGACGGCACGGGTGCCCTGCTCGCGGACGACGGCGTGGCCGGCCTGCGCGGACCGCTCGCCGACGCCCTCGCGGTCGCACCCGGGTGGGAGGCCGCCGTCGCGGCGGCCCTCGGTGAGCTGGTGCACGCGGCCGTGGTCGACGGCGTGGGCGCCGCGGTCGACGCGCTGCGCCGCGTGCGCGAGACCGACGCCGGCCGAGCCCGGCTCGTGCTCGCCCAGGACGCGGCCGACGGCGAGCCCGAGGCGAGCGCCGCCGCCGCCGCGCCCGCCGCGCCCGCCGCGCCCGCCGCGCCCCCCGGGGCGACCTGGGCCCTCGCGGAGGTGACGATCCGCGCGGACGTGCGCTCCGCCGTCGTCGGCCTGCTCGACGGCGTGGCGCTGGTCGAGGACCTCGGCGCGGGCCGTGCGGCGCTCGCCGCACCCGGGGTGCGCGTGGTGGCGACCCGCGAGGGCGACGTGCTGACCGCGACGCACGCGAGCGGCGGGGTGTCGGGCGAGGCCAACCTGCTCGCGATCACGGCGGCGCGCGAGGAGGCGGCGCGGGAGCGGGACGCGGCGCGTGAGCGCGGCGACCGGGCGAGGTTCGCGCTCCAGGCGAAGCGGGAGGACGCCGCATCGGCGCAGGCGGCTTACGACGCCACCCTGGCGGACCTGCACGCGTCCGACGCCGCGTTCACCGCCGTCGCCGAGCGGCTGGGCCGGCTGAGCGCCGCGATCCGCGGCGCGCGCGGCGAGGCGCAGCGGGCCGAGGCCGCGATCGCCGCCGCCGAGGCAGGCCGCGAGGAGCGCGAGAGCGAGCTCGCGGACCTGCTCGCGCGCCTGGAGGTGGCCCAGGCCGAGCCCGCCGACGCGGCGGCCGACCTCGACCGCGCCACCGAGCACCGGGACGCGTGCGCCGACGCGGCGCGCGCGGCCCGCTCCGCGGAGACCGACGCACGCCTCGCCATGCGCACCGTCGAGGAGCGCACGCGGGCGGCCGCCGGCCGCGCGGCGAGCCTCGAGCGGGCCGCCCGGGTCGAGCGGGACGCCCGGGCGCGGGCGGCGAGCCTCGAGGCGGCCCGGCAGCGTCGCGCCGCGGTGGCCGACCGCGTGCGGCAGGCGGCGTCGGCCACGCTCGTGCTGCTGGAGACCTCGCTCGCGCGCGCGGCGGAGGACCGCGACGCCGCCCAGCAGCAGCGGGCCGAGGTGGACGAGCGGATCGCGACGACTCGCACGCGGGTCGACGTGCTCGCGCGGCGCCTGGCGGAGCTCACCGACGCGTTCCACCGCGACGAGCTCGCGCGCGCCGAGCAGCGGATGCGGGTGGAGGCCCTCGAGCAGCGCAGCCTGGACGAGCTCGCACTAGACCCCGAGATCCTGCTGGCCGAGTTCGGACCCGACGTGCCGGTGCCGCTGCTCGGGGTCGCGGGATCCGACGCCACCGAAGCCACCGACGCCCCCGACGACCCGGACGCGAGCACCCCCACCGAGCCCTACGACCGCGACCGGCAGACGAAGCGCCTGCGATCGGCCGAACGCGCCCTGGCGCTGTTGGGCAAGGTCAACCCGCTGGCCCTGGAGGAGCACGCGGCCCTGGAGGAGCGGCACGCGTTCCTCGTGGAGCAGCTCGCCGACGTGCGCAAGTCCCGCGCGGATCTGCTCGAGATCGTCAAGGAGATCGACGCGCGCGTCGAGCAGGTGTTCACCGAGGCGTGGGTCGACACCGAGCGCGAGTTCCGCGGCGTGTTCGCGCGGCTCTTCCCCGGCGGCGAGGGGCGGCTGCTGCTCACCGAGCCCGACGACATGCTCACCACCGGGATCGAGGTCGAGGCTCGCCCGCCGGGCAAGAAGGTCAAGCGGCTGTCGCTGCTGTCCGGTGGCGAGCGCTCGCTGACGGCCGTGGCGCTGCTGGTCGCGATCTTCCGCGCCCGCCCGAGCCCGTTCTACGTCATGGACGAGGTCGAGGCCGCGCTCGACGACGTCAACCTCGGTCGGCTCCTGGAGATCTTCGCCGAGCTGCGCAGCAGCTCCCAGCTCATCGTCATCACGCACCAGAAGCGCACGATGGAGATCGCGGACGCCCTGTACGGGGTGACCATGCGGGGCGACGGCGTGTCCGCCGTCATCGGTCAGCGCATCGAGCGCGACGGCGAGCCCGGCGATCCCGACGTCTGACCGGCCCCGCTCCGCGCGGGTGAGCGACCTCACGCACCTTCACGACCCCTTCGCTTCTCGACGGGCGTGGCGCCCCCGACGCGCCGGGACGCCCGGGCGATACTGGACGCATGCCTGCCTTCTCCGCCGTCTGGGCCATCGTCCTGGCCGTCCTGCTCGCCGGGGGTCTGCTCGCCGTCATGATGGTCGTGCGGCGCCCCGAGGAGGGCTGGCGCAACCGTCTGTCGGACCTCGTGCGCGGTGAACGCGTGGGTGGTCCCGGCATCGTCGAGGAGCATCGCGCCGCCGCGGACGGCGAGACGGTGGGCATCGCCGACCTCCTCGCGGACGCCGAGCAGGCCGACGGGTACGTGACGGTCCCGGCCCGCGTCGAGCACGGGATCGAGCACGGCCTGGAGTCGATCGTCAGCTCCTCGCGCGCCCTCGCGGGCCGTGTGCGGGGAGACTCCCACTCCTGATGGCCGACTGGGTCCTGCCGGTCCTCATCGGCGTCGTCGTCCTCGTCGTCGGCTCGCTGGCGCTGCTCGTCCCGCGCCGCCGCCGTCGCGCGCTCCCGCCTGCGGCCCCGCCCGTCGCGGAGCCCACCACCCCGCCGACCGGGCCGGCGCCGCCCTCGGGCGAGGAACCGGTCGAGACGGCCGAGCCGTCCCGCGCACCACCCGCCGCCACCGCGCCGGAGCTCACCGCCCCGGAGAGCGTGCCGAGCCGGCTGGTCCGCCTCCGCTCGCGGCTGGCACGGTCCGGCGCGCTCGGCCAGGCCCTGCTCGCCGTGCTCGGCCGCGACCGGCTCGACGAGGCGGCGTGGGAGGAGCTCGAGGAGACCCTGCTGCAGGCCGACCTCGGCCTCGAGCCGACCACGGCGCTGCTCACCGAGCTGCGCACCCGCCTGCGCGTGGACGGCACGCGGGACCCCGTCGCGATCCGGGCCACGCTGCGCGAGCTGCTCCTGGCCCAGGTCGACCCCACGATGGACCGCACGCTCGCGACGGCGCGCCGCGAGGTGGACGGCACCTGGCTGCCCGCGACCGTGCTCATGGTCGGCGTCAACGGGACCGGCAAGACCACCACCGTCGGCAAGCTGGCGCGCCTGCTCGTGGCGCAGGACCAGACCGTTCTCCTCGGCGCCGCCGACACCTTCCGCGCGGCCGCGGCCGACCAGCTTGCCACGTGGGCCCAGCGGGTCGGCGTCGAGGTCGTGCGCAGCGACCGTGACGGCGCGGACCCGGCGAGCGTGGCCCACGACGCGGTGGACCGCGGCGTCGCCGACGGCGTGGACGTCGTCATCATCGACACCGCCGGTCGCCTGCAGAACAAGGCCGGCCTCATGGACGAGCTCGGCAAGATCGCCCGTGTGGCGAGCCGGCGCGCGCCGATCACCGAGTCGCTCCTCGTCCTGGACGCGACGACCGGGCAGAACGGGCTGCGTCAGGCACGCGTGTTCGCCGAGGTCGCCCAGCTCACCGGCATCGTGCTCACCAAGCTCGACGGGAGCGCCAAGGGCGGCATCGTCGTCGCGGTCCAGCGCGAGCTCGGCATCCCCGTGAAGCTCGTCGGCCTGGGCGAGGGCCCGGACGACCTCGCACCGTTCGACCCGGAGTCGTTCGTCGACGCCCTGCTCGGCTGAGACGGCCGCGAGCTCTTCCAGCGCCGTCCCAGCGCCTCGGCGTGCCGCCGTCGCGCCACGTCATGGGCGCGCTGTCCCACGATCCGGACGGCGTGGGCCGCTTTCGCAGCCCGCGCAACGAGAAGTTCACGTGGCCAGGGCCGCTGTCACGTTCCCGTAACGTCGCGCGCCGCGGCGCGTGACATGGCTCCGCGAGATTCCTTCCCGGACCCAGCCACCCGGCTGGTGAGGAGAGGGGACGTGGATGGAAGAGTTCGTGCTGGATACGGGCAACACCGCCTGGATGCTGGCCTCCTCCGCTCTCGTGCTGCTGATGACGCCGGGTCTGGCGTTCTTCTACGGCGGCATGGTGCGGGGCAAGTCCGTGCTCAACATGATGATGATGAGCTTCGGAGCCATGGGACTGATCGCGCCGATCTGGTTCCTGTACGGCTACTCCGGCGCATTCGGGACCGATATCGGGGGGATCATCGGCAACCCGTTCGAGTTCTTCGGGTCGAACAACCTGGACGACGCGACGAGCTTCGTCTCCGCGGTGGGCCTGCCGGTCCTCGTGTTCATCGGGTTCCAGGCGACGTTCGCGATCATCACGGTCGCGCTGATCTCCGGCTCGGTCGCGGACCGGATGAAGTTCTCGTCCTGGCTCGTGTTCGCCGCCGTGTGGGTCACCTTCGTGTACATCCCGATGGCGCACATGGTCTGGGGCGGCGGCCTCCTGGGCGCGGACGGCATCACGTCGTCCATCGCCACGCCGATCGACTTCGCGGGCGGCACGGTCGTCCACATCAACGCCGGTGTCGCAGGCCTTGTGCTGGCGATCCTGCTCGGCCGGCGCAAGGGCTTCGGCAAGGAGCCGATGCGTCCGCACAACCTGCCGTTCGTCATGCTGGGCGCCGCCCTGCTGTGGTTCGGCTGGTTCGGCTTCAACGCGGGCTCCGAGCTCGCGGCCGACGGCACCGCCGGACGTGCCTGGGTGAACACGACGGCGGCCGCCGCGATCGCGATGATCGCCTGGCTCGCCACGGAGAAGGTCCGCGACGGACACGCCACGTCCCTCGGCGCCGCCTCGGGCATCGTCGCGGGCCTCGTGGCCATCACGCCGGCCGCCGCCGCGGTGGACACGGTGGGCGCCCTGGCCATCGGCATCATCGCCGGCATCCTGTGCGCGCTCGCCGTCGGGCTCAAGTACAAGTACGGCTACGACGACTCGCTCGACGTGGTCGGCGTCCACCTCGTGGGCGGCCTCACGGGTACGGTGCTCATCGGGCTGTTCGCGCACGTCGGCGACAACGTCAACGGCACCTGGATCCCGGACGGCGCGATGAACGGTCTGTTCTACGGCGGCGGCGTCAACCAGCTGCTCGCGCAGATCATCGTGGCGCTCTTCGCGGTGGTGTTCTCCGGCGTGCTGACGTTCGTGATCGGTTCCATCATCAAGGCGACGATGGGTCTGCGGATCAGCCAGGATGTCGAGGTCAGCGGCATCGACCTCGTCACCCACGGCGAGACCGCGTACGAGACCCTGGGTACGTCCCGCAACTTCGGGGAGGCGTGAGCATGAAGCTTGTCACCGCAGTCATCCAGCCGCACCGGCTCGACGACGTGAAGGCGGCCCTCGAGGCCGCCGGGATCCGCGGCATGACCGTGAGCGAGGCGAGCGGCTACGGCCGTCAGCGCGGTCACACCGAGGTCTACCGCGGCGCCGAGTACACCGTCGACCTCGTGCCGAAGGTCCGCGTCGAGGTGCTCGTCGAGGACGAGGCGGCCGGCACGGTGGCGGACGTCGTCGTGCAGGCGGCGCAGACCGGCAAGATCGGTGACGGCAAGGTGTGGGTGGTCCCGGTCGACGACGTCGTGCGCGTCCGGACCGGCGAGCACGGCCCCGGCGCCCTGTAGCAGCGCGTGACCGCTCAGACCGGAGCGGACGTGCCGGGGGAGGTCCCGCACCGCACGGTGCGGGACCTCCGCCGCGTCCGGCTCGAGCTGCCCGGCGGACCGGGCTCCAGCACAGCCAGCACGGCAGCGAGCCAGGGGCAGGGCCCGACGGCGAGCCCAGGGCAGGGCCCGACGGCGAGCCCAGGCCAGGGCCCGACGGCGGGCCTCGCCGACGGCGTGCGGCCGGCGGTCGCGCCGTTCGCGGCCGAGGAGGACTCCGACCTGCTCGAGGGTCAGGCCTACCGTCGGGCGTTGGCCGACGTCGTCGACGAGGCGCTCGCCGCGCTGTGGCGCGATGCGGGGGAGAAGCTGGGACTCGACCTGTCCCAGGGTGCCGCGCTCGCCGTCGTGGGCTCGCAGGGGCGGCGCGACGCCGGGCCCACGTCGGACCTGGACTGCCTGCTCGTGCACGACGGCCGCACGTTCACCCCTGACCAGGTCGAGGCGCTCGCGAGCGCGCTCTGGTACCCCGTGTGGGACGCGGGCCTGGACCTGGACCACTCGGTGCGCACGCTCGCGCAGTGCCGCCAGATCGCCTCCAAGGACCTCGTCGCCGCCGTCGGCCTGCTCGACCTGCGCGGGGTCGCCGGCGACCCGGTGGTCGTGAGCCGCGCGCGCACCGCGGTGCTCGAGGACTGGCGCGGCGCCGCCCGCCGGCGCCTGCCGGAGCTGCTCACCTCGACCCGCACGCGTGCCGAGCGCAGCGGTGAGCTCGCCTACCTCATCGAGCCCGACCTCAAGGAGGCGCGCGGCGGGATCCGCGACGCCGTCGTGGTCGAGGCGCTCGTCGCGACGTGGCTCACCGACCGCCCGCACGGCGCGTTCGACCGCGCGCACGACCACCTGCTCACGGTGCGCGACGCCGTCGCGCTGGAGACCGGCCGGCACACCAGTCGCCTGCTCCAGGTGGACGCGGACGCCGTCGCGGCGCGCTGCGGCTACGCCGACCGCGACGACCTGCTCGCCTCCATCGCCGAGTCGGCCCGCACGGTCTCCTACACGCTCGACATCACGGTGCGCAGCGCGCGTCAGGCGCTGCGCCGGCCCTCGGTGCGCGCACCGTTCCTCGTCCGCGGCCGCCGGGTCGCGCCGCGCCTGCGCGCGCTCGCAGACGGCCTCGTGGAGCACGACGGCGAGGTCGTCCTGGCCGCGCAGGTGCGGCCCGAGGAGGATCCGCTCCTCCCGCTGCGCGCCGCCGCGACCTCGGCGCGCACGGGCCTGCCGCTCTCGCCCGTCACGGTCGCCTCGCTCGCCACCGCTCCGCCGCCGCCCGAGCCGTGGCCGGCCCTGGCCCGCCAGCACCTGCTCGCGCTGCTCGGCTCCGGCGCCTCGCAGGTCGACGTGTGGGAGGCGCTCGACCTCGCCGGCGTCGTGACGACCTGGTTCCCGCAGTGGCGCGAGGTGCGCAACCGTCCGCAGCGCAACCCGATCCACACCTGGACCGTGGACCGGCACATGGTCGAGACCGCGGCGAACGCCTCCCAGCTGGGCAAGGACGTGCCGCGGCGCGACGTCCTCCTGCTCACCGCGATCTTCCACGACCTCGGCAAGGTGTCCGGCGTCGCCGACCACAGCGTCGAGGGAGCCCGCCGCGTCGCGCCGCTGCTGCGCACCCTCGGCGTCCCCGCCCCGGACGCCGACGCCGTGGTGGGCCTCGTGCGCCACCACCTGCTGCTCGCCGACCTCGCGACCCGGGCGGACCTCGAGGACCCCGCGACCACGGCGCGCCTGCTCGACGGCGTGGGCCACGACCGCGAGACGCTCACCCTCCTGCGGGTGCTCACCGAGGCGGACGCGCGCGCGGCCGGGCCGAAGGCGTGGACGCCGTGGCGCGCGCAGCTCGTCGAGGCGCTGTACCGGCGGGCCCTCGCGCAGCTGGTGGACTGACGCCCGCGATACCCTGAGGGCCGTTCCCCCCGAACCAGCGAGGTCACGTGTTCGCCAGCCTGTCCGACCGCATCAACGCCGCCGTCTCGTCCCTGCGTGGCCGCGGCCGCCTCTCCGACGCCGACATCGCGGCGTCGATCTCCGAGATCCGCCGTGCGCTCCTGGACGCCGACGTCGCCCTTCCGGTGGTGCGCGACTTCACCGCCACGGTGCGCGAGCGGGCCGAGGCGGCCGAGCTGTCGAAGGCGCTCAACCCCGCGCAGCAGATCGTCAAGATCGTCCACGAGGAGCTCACCCGGATCCTCGGCGGGCAGGCCCGCGAGCTGCGGTTTGCCAAGCGGCCCCCGACGGTGTTCCTGCTCGCCGGTCTGCAGGGTGCGGGCAAGACGACGCTCGCCGGCAAGCTCGGCCGCTGGCTCACCGAGCAGGGCCACACCCCGCTCCTCGTCGCCGCCGACCTGCAGCGTCCGAACGCCGTCCAGCAGCTGCAGATCGTCGGCCAGGGCGCCGGCGTCGCGGTCTGGGCGCCCGAGCCGGGCAACGGGGTGGGCAACCCGGTCGAGGTGGCGCGCTCCGGCGTCGCGCACGCGAAGGAGCAGTTCTACGACGTCGTCGTGGTCGACACCGCGGGCCGCCTCGGTGTCGACGCCGAGATGATGCAGCAGGCCGCGGACATCCGCGACGCCACGCAGCCCGACGAGATCCTCTTCGTCATCGACGCCATGATCGGCCAGGACGCCGTTACCACCGCGAACGCGTTCGCCGAGGGCGTCGGCTTCACCGGTGTCGTGCTGTCCAAGCTCGACGGTGACGCGCGCGGTGGTGCCGCCCTGTCGGTGGCCTCCGTCACGGGCGTACCCGTGATGTTCGCCTCGACGGGGGAGAAGGTCGGCGACTTCGAGCGGTTCCACGCCGACCGGATGGCGTCGCGGATCCTCGACATGGGCGACATGCTCACGCTCATCGAGCAGGCCGAGCGCGCCTTCGACGAGGACCAGGCGGCCGAGCTCGCGAACAAGATCGCGGGCGACGGCGACTTCACCCTCCAGGACTTCCTCACCCAGATGCAGCAGATGCGGCAGCTCGGGTCGATGAAGAAGATGCTCGGGATGCTGCCCGGGATGGCCCAGATCCGCGAGCAGCTGGAGAACTTCGACGAGCGCGAGGTGGACCGCGTCGAGGCGATCGTGCGGTCCATGACGCCCGCTGAGCGCGACACCCCGAAGATCATCAACGGCTCCCGCCGCTCGCGCATCGCGCGCGGCTCGGGCACCACGGTGACCGAGGTCAACCAGCTGCTCGACCGGTTCGAGCAGGCCAAGACGATGATGCGGTCGATGGCCCGCGGCGGCGGCGCGCCGAACATGGCCGGGGGCGGCTTCGGGCTCGGCTCGATGCCCGGGATGGGCAAGAAGTCCAAGGGCAAGATGGCCCCGCCCGTGCAGCGCGGCAAGAAGTCCCGCAGCGGCAACCCCGCCAAGCGCGCCGCCGCGGAGCGAGCGGCGCTCGAGCGTCCGACGGCGAGCAAGGGTTCCGCGTTCGGCCTCACCGACCCGTCGGCGCCGCCGTCGCTCGACCTGCCCGAGGACCTGACGAAGTACCTCGGGCGCTAGCAGCCGGGCCGGCCGAGGCCTCTCGACGCGGGCCGCCCGGACCGGGCGCTCGCGCCGGCACCGGTGCGATGTCGGAACGGGCCCGCGAGTCTGGCACAATGGTCCGCTGAACCCGACGACTCCGGCCCTCTCTCCGGTGGACGTCGTGTCCCGAGCGCCCCGGCGGGTGTCCCCACGCCCAGGGCCGGCCGCGCTCACCACCGACATAGGAGTAACCACCACCGTGGCTGTCAAGATTCGCCTCAAGCGCCTGGGCAAGATCCGCGCGCCGTACTACCGCGTCGTCGTCGCCGACTCCCGCACCCGCCGGGACGGCCGCGTCATCGAGGAGATCGGGAAGTACCACCCGACCGAGGAGCCGTCGGTCATCGACATCTCCTCCGACCGCGCGCAGTACTGGCTCGGTGTCGGCGCGCAGCCGACCGAGCAGGTCCTCGCGCTCCTCAAGGTGACCGGCGACTGGCAGAAGTTCAAGGGCCTCCCGGGCGCCGAGGGCACCCTGCGCACGAAGGACGGCGCCGTGAGCGCCGACAAGACCGCCGAGGCGATCGCCGCCGTCGAGGCCGACGCCGAGCTCCGCAAGGCCAAGGCGTCCGAGGCCAAGGCCGCCGCCGCGGCGCAGGAGCCCGCGGCCGAGGCCGCGGAGGACGCCGAGAGCACGGAGTCCTGAGCCCCATGCTGGCCGACGCGCTCGAGCACCTGGTCCGGGGGATCGTCGACAACCCCGACGACGTGCAGGTCACCGCGCGCTCCGCGCGACGCGGCGACTACCTCGAGCTCCGCGTCAACCCGGCCGACCTCGGCCGGGTGATCGGCCGGTCCGGCCGCACGGCGCGCGCGCTGCGCACCGTGGTCGGCGCGATCGCCGAGGGTCCCGTGCGCATCGACGTCGTCGACGTCGACCGGCGCTGAGGACTCGGGCGCAGCACCGCAGCACCCCGCAGGGCCGTCCGTCTCGGGCGGCCCTGCGGCGTCTCCGGCCCACCTGCCGATCCACGCGGTGCGGCCGACCAGCACGTTCCGCCCGACCGACCAGGAGAAGCGCATGATCCCCGACGGCTACGTCATCCTCGCCCGGCTCGGCGCGGCCAACGGGCTGCGCGGTGACGTCCGCCTGGAGATCCGCACCGACGACCCGTCCCGCCTCGCGCCGGGTCAGCGGGTCGTCACCGACGACCCGCGCGTGGGTGAGCTCACGATCGCCCGACGGCGCACGAGCGGGTCCGCCGCGCTCATCGCCTTCGAGCAGGTCACCGACCGCACCGACGCCGAGGCGATGTCCGGCCTGCTCCTGCTGGGGCCGGCGGTGCTCGAGGACGACGCCTGGTACCCGGCCGACCTCGTCGGGCTGGAGGCGCGCGCTCGCGACGGCCGCGTGCTCGGGGCGGTGCTCGCCGTCGAGTCGATGCCCGCGCACGACGTGCTCGTGGTGCGCGAGCCGTCCGGGGCGCGCACCCTCGTGCCGTTCGTGACGGCGATCGTGCCCGAGGTCGACGTCGCAGGCGGGTTCGTCGTGCTCGACCCGCCCGGCGGGCTGCTCGCCGACGAGCCCCAGCCCGAGGACGACGACCTCGACGACGACCCGGACGACCCCGACGACGAGGCTCCGGCGGGCGGTCCCGAGGCACCGACGCCCGGGTCGGACGCGTGAGCACGCCCCGGATCGACGTCGTCTCGATCTTCCCCGAGTACCTGGCGCCCCTGGACCTGTCGCTGGTCGGCAAGGCCCGCACGAGCGGGCTCGTGGACCTGCGCGTGCACGACCTGCGCGACGTCACGACCGACCGGCACCGCACCGTGGACGACGCGCCGTTCGGCGGCGGCGCCGGCATGGTGATGCGTCCGGACGTGTGGCTGCGGGCGATCGAGGCCACGGCGCAGCACCGGCCGGACCCCTCCGCGGAGCCGACGACCGACCCGCGCGAGGTGCTCGTGCTGGTGCCCACGCCGTCGGGCGTCCCGCTGACGCAGGCGACGCTGGCCGACCTGGCGACCACCCTCGCCAGCCCCGACGTGCGTGCGGTGATCACGTGCGGCCGGTACGAGGGCATCGACGCGCGACTCGTGGAGCGCCTCGCCGACACCCCGGGCGTGCGCGCGGTGCACGAGCTCTCCCTCGGCGACTACGTGCTCAACGGCGGCGAGGTCGCCGCGCTCGCGATGATCGAGGGGGTCGTGCGGCTGCTGCCCGGCGTCCTGGGCAACCCCGAGTCGGTGGTCGAGGAGTCGTTCTCCCAGCCCCTGCTGGAGTACCCGGTCTACACCCGGCCCGCGGACTGGGACGGCTTCGAGGTGCCGGCCGTGCTCACGTCCGGCCACCACGGCGCGGTGCAGCGCTGGCGACGCGACGTCGCGCTGACCCGCACCGCGCGGCGCCGGCCCGCGCTGCTGCGCGAGCTCGCCGTCGCCGATCTCGATGTGCGCGACCGTGCGGTGCTCGCCGAGGCGGGTGTCGTCGTCGGGCGCGACGGGCGGCTGCTCGGTCCCGTGCGGGTGCGCCCCGCGGCGCCCGACGACGCGGCGCGCCTCGCCGACGTCGCCGCGATCACGTTCCCGCTCGCGTGCCCGGACTCCACGACGCTCGGCGAGGTGCGGGCGCACGTCGCCGAGCACCTGTCGGTCGCGTCGTTCGAGGCCCACCTCGCCGACCCCGAGCACCTCGTGCTCGTGCTCGAGGACCACGACGGCGAGCTGCTGGGCTACGCGCTCGTGCTGGTCGGCGCGGCGCAGGGCGACGGCGCCCCGGTGGGCGTCGACGGTCAGGACTGCCTCGCCGAGCTCTCCAAGCTCTACCTGCTGCCGCGGGCGCGCGGCACCGGCCTCGCGGGGACGCTCATGGACGCCGCGCTCGCCGCGGCGCGTGGACGTGGCGTGGCCGCGGTCTGGCTCGGCACCAACGCGGCCAACGCCGCGGCGCAGCGGCGCTACGCACGGCACGGGTTCGCCGTCGTCGGCACGCGCACGTACGTCGTGGGCGGCGCAGAGCACTCCGACGTGGTGATGCTCACCCGGTTCGGCCCGACGCCGGGCGGTGTGGCAGACTAGGACGCTGGGTCGCGCCAGGCGGCACCCGTTGTCTCTGCCACAGGGGAGGCGTGCGGGGCTCCGCCCGATCGTTCCGTGACCTTCCCGATCGAGACACAGGCGCCATCGCGCGCCACGATTCATCGTGGGTCCTGTGGCCCACGACGAGGAGCAGACATGCAGAAGCTCGACTCCGTCGACGCAGCCTCGCTGCGCGACGACATCCCGTCCTTCCGGCCCGGTGACACCGTCAAGGTGCACGTGAAGGTCGTCGAGGGCACCCGTTCCCGCATCCAGGTCTTCCAGGGCGTCGTCATCGCGCGCGCCAACGGCGGCGTGAGCGAGACCTTCACGGTCCGCAAGGTGAGCTTCGGCGTCGGCGTGGAGCGCATCTTCCCGCTGCACACGCCGTCGATCGACCACATCGACGTCGTCACCCGCGGTGACGTGCGTCGCGCCAAGCTCTACTACCTGCGTAACCTGCGCGGTAAGGCCGCGAAGATCAAGGAGAAGCGCTGACCGTCCGCGGCGCGCGACCCTGAGCACCGCACCGGAGCCCGGCCGACGAGGGAGGACCATGACCGACCTTGACGAGCCGGGCTCCGGCGCGTCCGGCTCCGCGAACGACGGGCACGGGACGTCCGACGGCGAACGAGCGCAGGCGCGGCGACGCACCGACGCATCGGCCCAGCCGGGCCGTCCCGCGAAGGGCCGACGCGGGCTGTCGGCGCTGCGCGAGACCGTCGTGGTCCTCGGCTCGGCGCTCGTGCTCTCCCTCCTCATCAAGACGTTCCTGGTCCAGGCGTTCTACATCCCCAGCCAGTCGATGGAGACGACGCTCGACATCGGGGATCGCGTGCTCGTCTCGCGCCTCGTCCCCGGGCCCCTCGACCTCAACCGCGGGGACATCGTCGTGTTCGTCGATCCCGGTGGCTGGCTCGACGACGCCCAGACCGAGACGGACCCGGTGCGCTCGGCGCTCGTGCGGGTCGGGGAGTTCGTCGGGCTGCTGCCCGCCAACACCGGCTCGCACCTCATCAAGCGCGTCATCGGCATGCCCGGCGACCACGTCACGTGCTGCGACACGTCGGGTCGGATCACCGTGAACGGCGTCGGCATCGACGAGCCGTACGTGATCGACGGCGCGGTCCCCAGCGAGATCACGTTCGACGTCACGGTGCCCGAGGGCAGCGTCTGGGTGATGGGCGACAACCGCTCGGACTCCCGGGACTCGCGCTACCACCTCGGCGACCCGGGCGGCGGCATGGTCCCGATCGACAACGTCGTCGGCGTCGCCAAGGTGACGATCTGGCCAGCCGACCGGTGGACGATCCTGCGCAGCCCCGGGGCGACGTTCGCGGACGTCCCGGACCCGTCCTGACCCGCCCTGCCACCGCGCCGTCCTAGCGTGGTGCCGTGACCGCCACCGTGTCTGCCCCTGCGACCGCGCCCCCGCGCCGAGGGTCGCGCCCCGTCCCGCCGCCGCGCACCGTGACGCCGTCGCGCCGCGTCGAGCGCGAGCTCGCCGAGGGCGGCCTCGTGGTCGCCGGGATGGACGAGGTCGGCCGCGGCTGCCTCGCCGGCCCGGTGTCGGTCGGCGTCGTGGTGTCCTGCCTGGACCGCCGGGCGCCGTCGGGCCTGCGCGACTCCAAGCTCCTGCCTCCGCCGCGCCGCGAGGCGCTCGTCGCGCCGATCCGGCGCTGGGCGGTGGCGTGCGCCGTCGGGCACGCGAGCCCCGCGGAGATCGACGCGATCGGCATCATCGCCGCTCTGCGCCTGGCCGGGCACCGGGCGCTGGCGGCCCTGCCGCTCCCACCGCACGTGGTGCTGCTCGACGGCAACCACGACTGGCTGACGCCGCCGGACGACCTGTTCTCGGGGTTCGCCGCCGCACCCGAGCCGGTGCTCGCCGTCGTGCCTCGCGTCCGGACCCGGATCAAGGCGGACATGACGTGCACGGGCGTCGCCGCCGCGAGCATCCTCGCGAAGGTCGAGCGGGACGGCCTCATGCGCGCGGAGCACGCGCGCGACCCGCGTTTCGACTGGGCCGAGAACAAGGGCTACGCCTCGCCGTCGCACATCGCGGCGCTCGCGCAGCACGGTCCGAGCGCGCTGCACCGCCGGTCGTGGTCGCTTCCCGGTGTCGCCGGTGCCGAGGCCGGTTCCGGGGAGGCCGCCGCGCACGCCACGGGGATGCCGGCGGTGCCGAGGGTGCCACGGACGCAGGACTCGCCGTCGGACGGCATGATGGTCTCGTGAGTGCCGAGGACCTGGAGAACTACGAGACCGAGATGGAGCTCGCGCTCTACCGCGAGTACCGCGACGTCGTGGGGCTGTTCTCCTACGTCGTGGAGACCGAGCGCCGCTTCTACCTCGCCAACAACGTCGACCTGCAGGTGCGGTCCGCGGGCGGGGAGGTCTTCTTCGAGCTGACGCTGACGGACGCGTGGGTGTGGGACGTCTACCGCTCGGCGCGGTTCGTCAAGCAGGTGCGGGTCGTGACGTTCAAGGACGTCAACGTCGAGGAGCTGGCGAAGGCCGATCTGCAGATGCCGTGACGCGCGCGTCGGGCGTCCGGCAGGCGGCTTCATCGACCGGCTCGGCGTGCGCGGCGGCGGGCGGCAGGTCGTCCGGGCTCACCTCCGCGAACCGCCGCACGAGCGCCACGCCCGCCACGACGGCGGCGCCGCCGAGCCACTGCACAAGCGTCGGCGCCTCGCGCAGCAGCAGCCACGCGAGCACGACGGCGAACAGCACCTCGGCGAGCGCGACGAACGACGCGACGCGCTCACCCAGCTTGCGCACCGAGATCACCGAGAGCCCGTACGCCACCGCGGTCGGCAGGACGCCGATGACGAGCAGCGGCACCCAGACCGGGACCTCACCGCCGAGCATCGGGACGTCGCCGGCGACCATCGCGACCGGCAGCAGGCCGACGAGGCCGAGCAGGACGACGGCGACGGCGCCCACCCACATCCCCAGCCCCGCCATCGCGAGCGGCGGGATCGTCAGCGGACGGGCGGAGAGCGCGAAGTAGGCCGCGTTGCCCAGGGCCGAGCACACCGCGAAGACCAGGCCGACCGGGTCGAGGGCAACGGCGCCCGTGACGTCGAGCACGCCGACGAGGCCGAGCATCGCGAGGCTCGCGCCGACGAGCACGCCCGGTGCGGGCATCCGCCGGGTGCGCAGCCACGACCACGCGATGAGCAGCAGCGGGCCGGTGTACTCGATCAGCAGCGCGACGGCCACCGGAAGCCGCTCCACGGCGAGGAAGTACAGGGTCGACGGCGCCGCGACGCCGGTGAGGCCGAACGCGAGGATCCAGCGCCAGTTGGCGCGCACCGACGCGAACCGCCCGCGCAGTGCCAGCGCGGTCGGGACGCTGAGCAGCGCCGCCCCGATCAGGAGCCGCACCACGATCGCGCCGCCGGGGGTCCAGCCCGCCTGCAGGAGCGGCTTCACGAACGGTCCGCTCGTCGCGAAGGCCGCAGCCGCGGCGAGTCCGATCGCGAGCCCGACGGCGCGGTCCCGACCCGGGTGCAGCGCCGCGGACGGCGTGGCGCCGGGGATCACGGGGCCGGTCGCGGGGCCGGTCGCGGCGCCGGTCGGGCCGGTCGCGGGGCCGGCGGACGGGCCGGTCGGGGTCGGCAGGGCAGACGACATGACGGCCTTCGCGACGGGGCACCGGAGGTGCGGGTGGAGCGGTGCGCTCGGGACGTGGTCAGGAGCGTCTGCCTAGGATGCTGCTGACCGTAGGCCCGAATCCAGTCAGGAGTCAACATGCTGTTCAGCCCTGACACCACGTCGGCGCTCGTGGCGGCCTTGGCGCTCGTCAACACGGCTCGGATGCGCGACGGCGTCGACCGGATGGCCTCGGTCGCCGCACTCGAGTCCTTCTACGCCTCGCACGGCTACAGCGGCCGCCGCGACGGGGACGAGGCGGAGGTGGCGGCGGTCCGCGCCGTGCGCGACCGGATCGCGCCCCTGTGGGACGTCTGCCGCGACGAGGCGGTCGCGCTCGTCAACGCGATGCTCGCCGACGGCGACGCGACGCCGCGGCTCATGCGGCACGACAGCTGGGACTGGCACCTGCACGCCGTGCCGATGGACGCCCCGCTCGACGTGCAGATGCTCGTCGAGACCGGGATGGCGATGGTCGACGTGATCCGGTCCGGTGCGTTCGACCGCCTGCGGCGGTGCGAGGGCGCCGACTGCGCCGCCGTGCTCGTGGACCTCTCGCGCAACTCCTCGCGGCGGTTCTGCGACGTCAACAACTGCGCGAACCGGGCCCACGTGGAGGCCTACCGCGCGCGGCGCGCGGCTGAGCTGTTGCGGCGCGCGGCTGAGTCGGCGCGCAGCTGAGTCGGCTGCGGCGCGCAGCGCGCGGCTGCCCTCGGCGCACGACTCGTCGTCCTGCGGCCCGGCCCGCGCGCCAGTTGTCCCCGGCCCTCTCGCGCGTCGACGCCGGGTGCGCCGTGCACACCCGGCCTGGTGCGCTCGACCCCGCGCGCCGACGCTGGGCGCGAGGAGGTGGGCCATGGCGCACAAGGACGACGTCGGGCGTCGCGGGGAGGACATCGCGGCACAGTGGGCGCACCGCCGCGGCTGGGAGGTGCTCGACCGGAACTGGCGCTGCCGCGCAGGCGAGCTCGACCTCGTGGCGCGCGACGGCGCGACGATCGTGGTCGTCGAGGTGAAGACGCGCACCGGCACGGTGATGGGACACCCCGCGGAGGCGGTCACACCGGTGAAGCTCGCCCGCCTGCGGCGTCTGGCGGGGGAGTGGCTCGCGACGCACGAGACGCGGGCGAGCGACGTCCGGCTGGACGTCGTCGCGGTGCTCCTGCCCGCCGTCGGGCCCGTCCGGCTGTCGCACCTGCAGGCGGTGGGCTGATGGGCCTGGGGAGCACGCGTGCGATCTCGCTGCAGGGTCTGGTCGGGCACGTCGTCGAGGTCGAGGCGCACCTCGCCCCCGGGCTGCCGGCGTTCGGCCTCGTGGGTCGGCCGGACCGGACGCTCATGGAGGCGCGCGAGCGGGTGCGTTCCGCGGTGTCGTCGTGCGCGGTCGCGTTCCCGCAGAAGCGCGTCACCGTCAACCTCTGGCCCGCCGGGCTGCCGAAGTTCGGCACGGCGTTCGACCTCGCCATCGCCGTCGCGATCCTCGCGGCCGCGGGGGTCGCGGGCGACGGGCGACCCGACGCCGTCCACCTCGGCGAGCTCGGCCTCGACGGCCGCCTGCACCCGGTCCGGGGGGTGCTGCCCATGGTGCACGCGGCGGTCGGAGCAGGCCTGCGGCACGTCGTGGTGCCCGAGGCCGACGTCGCCGAGGCGAGCATGGTGCCGGGCGCCGAGGTGGTGGGCGTGCGTCACCTCGCCGAGCTGCTGCACTCCTACGGCGGACAGGTCGCGGTGCCCGACCTGCCGGCGGTCCCCAGGTCCTACCTCGAGCCTCGGGAGGCGGGCGCGCTCGACATGGCCGACGTCGTCGGGCAGCCCGAGGCGCGGTTCGCGCTCGAGGTGGCGGCGGCGGGCGGCCACCACCTGTTTCTCGTCGGACCTCCCGGGACGGGCAAGACGATGCTCGCGGCCCGGCTGCCCGGTCTGCTGCCCGACCTCACCGAGGCCGAGGCGGTCGAGGTGACGGCGCTGCACTCGGTGGCCGGCACGCTCGATCCGCGCCAGGGCCTCATTCGTCGGCCCCCGCTCGAGGCGCCGCACCACACGGCGAGCGCCGCGGCCGTCGTCGGCGGGGGCGCCGGGGTGCCTCGTCCGGGGGCCGCGAGCCGCGCGCACCTGGGCGTGCTTCTCCTGGACGAGGCCCCGGAGTACGCGCCGCGCGTGCTGGACACGCTGCGTCAGCCGCTCGAGAGCGGTGAGCTGGTGATCGACCGCGCGGACGCCTCGGCTCGCTATCCGGCGCGTTTCCAGCTGGTCCTCGCCGCGAACCCGTGCCCGTGCGGGATGTCGGCGGGCAAGGGTGTCGACTGCGAGTGCTCGCCGCTCGCGCGGCGCCGCTACCTGGCCCGGCTCAGCGGTCCGCTGCTGGACCGGGTCGACCTGCAGGTCGACGTGCCGGCCGCGCGGATGGCGGCGCTCGCGGGTCCGGGCGGGGAGCCCTCGGCGCCGATCGCCGCGCGCGTCCTGGAGGCTCGCGAGCGCATGCGGGTGCGGTGGGCGGGCTGCCCGTGGCGCACGAACGCGGGCGTGCCGGGGGCGTGGCTGCGCAAGCACCACCCGCTGCCCCGCGAGGCGCGGGCGGACCTGACGCGCGCCGTCGAGCACGGGCACCTCTCGTTGCGCGGCGCCGAACGCGTGCAGAGGGTGGCCTGGACGCTCGCCGACCTTGCGGGCCGGGACCAGCCGGGCGCGGACGACGTGGGCCGTGCGATGACGCTGCGGATGCGGGGCCGTCATGGCTGAGCCGACGGCCGACGTCGAGGACCCGCGGCTCGCGGCCGTCGCCTGGGCACGGCTCGCGGAACCGGGGGACGAGCTCGCCGTGGGTCTCGTCGCCGCGCTGGGTCCCGTGGCGGCGCTCGCCTGGCTGCGCCGCGAGGCCTGGGACCCGCCGGCGGGGGAGCGAGAGCCTTGGGAACGGGCGCGTGCCCGGTGGCGACCGCGGCTCGACGGGCTCGACCCCGCGCGCGAGCTGGCGCAGATCACGAGACTCGGCGGCACCGTGCTGCACCCGGCCGACCGCCGGTGGCCGCGCGCGTTCGACGACCTCGGGCCGCGCGCCCCGCAGTGCCTGTGGGTGCGGGGCGACCCGGAGCTCGCGGCGCACGCGATCGAGGGCGGCGTCGCGATCGTCGGGGCGCGGGCCGCGACGCCGTACGGGGAGCACGTGGCGTTCGAGCTCGCGGCGGCACTTGCGGGGGACGGGCGCGTGGTCGTGTCGGGCGGCGCGTACGGGATCGACGCCGTCGCGCACCGGGCGAGCCTCGCGGTGAACGGCCCGACCGTCGCCGTCATGGCCGGCGGCCTCGACCGGTTCTACCCGACCGGCCACACGGAGCTGCTGACCCGGGTCGCGCGCGAGGGCGCGGTGGTGTCCGAGCTCGGCCCGGGAAGCGCACCGAGCCGGAGCCGGTTCCTCACCCGCAACCGCCTCATCGCCGCGCTCGCGGCGGCGTGCGTCGTGGTCGAGGCGGGCTGGCGGTCCGGCACGATGTCGACGGCGCAGCACGCGGCGCGGCTGCTGCGGCCGGTCGGGGCCGTACCCGGGCCGGTCACCTCGGCGTCCTCGGCCGGCTGTCACCGCCTGCTGCGTGAGCAGCTCGCGGTCTGCGTGACGGACGCCGAGGAGGTGCGCGAGCTCGTGGCCGAGCTCGGGCCGGCCGCGACGGCGGGGATGGGGCGCGACCGGGAGCGGGACGACTCCGCGGTGCGACTCGACGACGTGCCGCCCGGGCTCGCGCCCCGGGAGGCGCTGGTCTGGGAGGCGCTGCCCGCGCGCGGGGCGGCGCACCCGGACTCCGTGGTGCGCGTGTGCGGGCTCGCCCACGGCGAGGTCCTTGCCGCGCTCGGGCTGCTCGAGCTGCGCGGGCACGCGGTGCGCGACGGCGACCGCGTGCGCCGGGTGGCCCGGTGATCGGGTCGCAGGTGACAGCGGGAGGAACGGCCCGCGGTGTGGCGGCTTGCCCCGGGGGCGTGCGACGACGACGGTGGCACGGTGACGACCAGCGCGCAGGACGCGGGGATCGTGGTGCCCGACGGCACCCGCCCGGGGGACGCCGCGCTTGTGGAGGAGTTCGCGGCGCACCTGCGGCTGCAGCGCGCGCGCTCGGTGCACACGGTCCGCGCGTACGTGGGCGACGTCCTCGACCTGCTGGCCGAGGTGCCGGGCGGACCGTCCGGGGCGGACCTGTCGCGCCTGGACCTGGCGGTCCTGCGGCAGTGGCTCGCCCGCCAGAACGCCCGTGGGCTGTCGCGCGCGACGACGGCTCGCCGCAGCGCCGCCGCGCGCACCTTCTCCGCGTGGGCCGTCCGCAGCGGGCATCTGGCGCACGATCCCGCGCTGCGGCTGCGCAGCCCGAAGGCCGACCGCACCCTGCCCGCCGTGCTGACGCCCGAGCAGGCCCGGACGGCGCTCGCCGGCCTCGACGCCCGGGCGCGCGGTGCCGAACCCGCCGTTGCGCCGCCCGCCCCGCGGGGGGAACGGGCTGGTGCGGGTGACCGTCCGCCCGCTGCCCCGCCAGGGCCCGACGTCGCGGGCTCCCGGGACCAGCGCGAATGGCTCCTCGATCCCGCGCCCGACGGCGAGCCCCCGGTCGCGCCGTCGGCCCACGATCGTGCGCTCGCGGCCCGCGACCAGGCCATCGTCGAGCTGCTCTACGGCGCGGCGCTGCGCGTCTCGGAGGCGTGCGCGCTCGACGTGACGTCGCTCGACCTGGGTGAGCGCCTCGTGCGCGTCGTGGGCAAAGGGGACAAGGAGCGCGTCGTGCCGTTCGGCCGACCCGCCGCGCAGGCGCTGCGCGCCTGGCTGGACCTGCGCTCCGAGCTCGCGAGCGAGGCCGCGGGGCGAGCACTGTTCGTCGGGGCTCGCGGTCGTCGGATCGATCCCCGCACGGTGCGGACCCTGGTCCACCGGGTCACCGGCGGAGCCGGCCTGCCCGACCTCGCACCGCACGGTCTGCGGCACTCGGCTGCCACGCACCTGCTCGAGGGTGGCTCCGACCTGCGGTCGATCCAGGAGATGCTCGGCCACGCCTCGCTCGCGACGACGCAGCGCTACACCCATGTCAGCTCGGAGCGGTTGCTCGCGGCCTTTCGCCAGGCACACCCCCGCGCGTGACTCCCGGCGCTCGGTGTGGACGGCCCGGTTCCTGACGGAGAACGGTTCGCCAGGCACACCCCCGCGCGTGACTCCCGGCGCCGCGGTCGCCCCCCCGACTCGTGAGGGTGCACCTGTCTGGTCCTGGGGAGGAGGGCGTGGAGCCCCGTCCGTGCGCTCGACCGAGATCGCGGCTCAGGTGCGGCGGCCGTACCGCTTGTGCACCGCCTGGCGGGTGACGCCGAGCATGGTCGCGATCGCGGCCCACGAGAAGCCGGCAGAGCGGGCTCGGCGCACCGCGATCTCCTCCCGACGATCGAGCTCGCGCCGCGTCTGCGTGATCCGTCGCAGCTCGCCGAGGGGACCGTCGTCCTCCATCGCCATTGTCATCGCGTCACCTCCGATCCGGTCGGGTCGCGATCTCGCGTCCCGCGTGTCAACCCAGGATGACGCGCGTGGGCGAGCATGTCAACGTGGATTGACGTGCGGGTGCTCGGTCACCCCGCCTCGAGCGGGAGGAGCCGGATCACGACGTCGCCGGTGACCAGCAGTGTCGGGTCCAGGTAGTCGTCCCGTCCGCGCCGGGCGCCCCAGTGCAGGTCGGACCCGCGCCCGTGCCCGGCGTCCAGCGTCCCGAGCGCGTCGCCCGCCGCCACCGCCTGACCCGCGACGACGCTCGCCGTCACCGGCTCGTACGTCGTGCGGATGCCGTCGGCGTGGTCGACCGAGACGACCCCGCGCCCGGCGACCGTGCCGGCGAACGCGACCACGCCGTCGGCCGCCGCGCGCACCGGTACGCCGACCGACCCGGCGAGGTCGACGCCGCGGTGGCCGGCGAGCCAGGGCTGCGCCGGGTCGTCGAACGGGCGCACGACGTCGGCGGGCTCGATCGGCCACCCGTACGTCACGCGGCCGGGCAGCTCGGCCGCACCCCCGGCCTGGGGGCGTGCGGCCCCGCTTCCCGCAGCGCCACCAGCCGGGGTTCCCGCGCCGGCCGTCGCGCCGGCCGTCGCGCCGGCCGTCGCGCCCGCCGCCTCGCCCGCCACGGCCGCGGGCGAGTCGAGGGTGTCCGCGCGCTCGCCGTCGTGCGTCGCGGCGTGCGCCGTCGCGAGCAGACCGCCGACGGCGAGGATCGCCGCGCCCGAGCGCAACAGCAGGGAGCTCATCACCCGAGCGTGCGCCGGTCCGATCGGGTCCGCATGGCCGCCGCCGCCGGGTGGTGGACGACGCGGCGCGAGCGCCCGCGGGGGACAAGCCGGGGCGCCAGGAGATCGGGTGGGGGGCCCGCCGCGGACGGGGTAGGATTCTCGGTGCAACCGGTCCGTGCCGGTTGACATCGCGTGCCCACACACCGGTCGGCAGCCGTCGCCTCGCGCGACGGAGTGCGCCCCCGGGACGCGCCGTCCACGGTCCACCTCCGGGTGGTCGCGACGCGTCGTGAGCACCAGGCCGCCGTACCGGCGGAGAACCGTTACGCGGGTCGCTCGTGCGGCCCGCCCGACGCGCGGAGCGATCCGCGCCGGAAGGACGAGCCATGGCCGTCGTCACCATGCGCCAGCTCCTCGAGAGCGGCGTCCACTTCGGGCACCAGACCCGTCGCTGGAACCCCAAGATGAAGCGCTTCATCTTCACCGAGCGCAACGGCATCTACATCATCGACCTGCAGAAGTCGCTCGCGGACATCGACCGCGCGTACTCCTTCGTCAAGGAGACGGTCGCCCACGGCGGCACGATCCTGTTCGTCGGCACGAAGAAGCAGGCCCAGGAGGCCGTGGCCGAGCAGGCCGCGCGCGTCGGGATGCCCTACGTCAACCAGCGCTGGCTGGGTGGCATGCTCACCAACTTCCAGACCGTGAGCAAGCGCCTCGCGCGCCTCGCGGAGCTCGAGGAGATCGACTTCGACGACGTGGCCGCGTCCGGCCGCACGAAGAAGGAGCTCCTCATGATGCGCCGCGAGAAGGACAAGCTCGAGCGCACCCTTGGCGGCATCCGCACGATGGCGAAGGTCCCCTCCGCCGTGTGGGTGGTCGACACGAAGAAGGAGCACCTCGCGATCGCCGAGGCCCGCAAGCTCAACATCCCGGTCGTCGCGATCCTCGACACCAACTGCGACCCCGACGAGGTCGACTTCCCGATCCCGGGCAACGACGACGCGATCCGCGCCGTCGCGCTGCTGACCCGCGTGGTCGCTGACGCCGTCGCCGAGGGCACCATCGCGCGCCACTCGGGTGGTGCCGCGGCCGGCGCCGAGACCGCCGAGCCCCTTGCCGAGTGGGAGCAGGAGCTGCTCGCCGGTGAGGCCGCCGCCGAGGCCGCCGCGGTCGAGTCCGAGGTCACCGCCGGTGAGGCCGCCGCCGCCGCCGAGGTGGCCGAGGAGCTCGCCGTCGAGGCGGAGGCCGTGGCGGTCGAGGCTGTCGCCGAGGCCGTCGCCACCCAGGAGGTCGCCGAGGAGCTCGAGGCCGAGGTTGCCGCCGAGACCGCCGAGGCCGATACCGCCGAGGACACGCAGGCCTGACGTCGCTCCGCGCCGGGACGCCTCGCGTCCCGGGGCGGTCGCACGCACGCGGCCGCAGGCAGCACCCGCAGCCGCGCACAGCACGCACGCAGCACGCACGTCAGTACGGACGAAAGAGAGACGGAACAGATGGCGAACTACACCGCCGCCGACATCAAGGCACTGCGGGAGAAGTCGGGCGCTGGCATGCTCGACGTCAAGAAGGCGCTGGACGAGGCCGACGGCAACGTCGACAAGGCGATGGAGATCATCCGCGTCAAGGGCCTCAAGGGCGTCGCGAAGCGTGAGGGTCGCTCCGCCTCGGAGGGCCTCGTCGCCGCCGCCGTGGTCGACGCGCCCGACGCCGACGGTCAGGTCGGTGTCCTCGTGGAGGTCAACGCCGAGACCGACTTCGTGGCGAAGAACGAGAGGTTCCTCGCCCTCGCCGACACCGTCCTCGGTGCGGCCGTCGCCTCCGAGGCCGCCGACACCGAGGCGCTGCTCGCGGCCTTCGTGGGCGACCGCTCCGTCCAGGAGGTCGTGGACGAGGCCGCCGCGACGCTCGGCGAGAAGATCGTGGTGCGCCGCGTGCACCGGGTCCCCGGCGAGCGGGTCGCGGTCTACCTGCACAAGACGGCGAAGGACCTGCCCCCGCAGGTCGGCGTCATCGTGGCGAGCGACGCGGCGGCGGCCCAGGTGGCGTCCGACGTCGCGATGCACATCGCCGCGTACTCCCCGCTGTACCTCTCGCGCGAGGACGTCCCGGAGCAGACGGTCGCCGACGAGCGCCGGATCGCCGAGGAGATCTCGCGCAACGAAGGCAAGCCGGAGGCCGCTCTGCCGAAGATCGTCGAGGGTCGCCTCAACGGGTTCTTCAAGGACCAGGTCCTCCTCGAGCAGGCCTACGCGCGCGACCCGAAGAAGACCGTCGGTCAGGTCGTGAAGGAGTCGGGTGGCGAGCTCACCGGCTTCGTTCGCTACCGCGTCGGCGCCTGACCTCCCACGTGCGGCCCCGCGCCGTCGGACTCCGACGGTGCGGGGCCGCATGCACACCAGGGCCCAGCAGCGCTGCCCGTCAGAGCCGCACCCGAGCCGCAGGACCCGAGCCGCACACCCGAGCCGTAGGAACGAGAGGAACGCGATCATGACCAGCGCGACCAAGCCCCGCCGCGTGCTCCTGAAGCTGTCCGGCGAGGTGTTCGGCGGCGGTTCGATCGGGCTCGACCCCGACGTGGTCGCCCGCACCGCCGCGGAGATCGCCGAGGCCGTGGCCGACGGCGTGCAGGTCGCCATCGTCGTGGGCGGCGGGAACTTCTTCCGCGGCGCCGAGCTCTCCCAGCGCGGCATGGACCGCGCCCGCGCCGACTACATGGGCATGCTCGGCACGGTGATGAACTGCCTCGCGCTGCAGGACTTCCTCGAGAAGGCCGGCGTCAGCACCCGCGTCCAGACCGCGATCGCGATGGGCCAGGTGGCCGAGCCGTACATCCCGCTGCGCGCCATCCGGCACATGGAGAAGGGTCGCGCCGTCATCTTCGGCGCCGGCGCCGGCATGCCGTACTTCTCCACCGACACCGTCTCGATCCAGCGGGCGCTCGAGGTGCACTGCGACGAGGTGCTCGTCGGCAAGAACGGGGTCGACGGCGTGTACACCGCCGACCCCCGGCTCGACCCCACCGCGGTGAAGCTCGACCACCTGACCTTCGACGAGGCCCTGCAGCGCGACCTCAAGGTGCTCGACGCCACCGCCTTCAGCCTGTGCCGCGACAACGGCATGACGATGCGGGTCTTCGGCATGAGCGAGCGCGGCAATGTCACCCGCGCGCTCCGGGGTGAGAGTATCGGCACGGTGGTGACCGCCTGAGGTGCCGAGCCCGCCGCGCACGCGTGCGGGGGTGAACAGGTTTCGGGCGGTCCACGCCTCACCACGACGCGCTGCGGCGCACGAAGGAGCAGTTCCAGTGATCGACGACATTCTCCTCGAGGCCGAGGACAAGATGGACAAGGCCGTGGAGGTCGCGCGCGACGAGCTCGGCTCGATCCGCACCGGTCGCGCCAACGCGGGCCTCTTCCACAAGGTGCTCGTGGACTACTACGGATCCCCGACGCCGCTGCAGCAGCTCGCGGGTGTCACCATCCCCGAGGCGCGCGTGGTGCTCATCAACCCGTACGACCGCTCCGCGACCAACGAGATCATCAAGGCGCTGCGCGAGTCCGACCTCGGCGTCAACCCGACCGACGACGGCAACGTCATCCGCGTCAACCTGCCCGCCCTCACCGAGGAGCGGCGCCGGGAGTACGTCAAGGTCGCCAAGCACAAGGGCGAGGAGGCGCGCGTGTCCGTGCGCGCCGTGCGCCGCAAGGCCAAGGACGAGCTGGACCGTCTCGTGAAGGACGGCGAGAGCGGCGAGGACGAGGTCGTGCGCGCCGAGAAGGAGCTCGAGTCCCTCACCAAGGCCCACGTGGACACGATCGACTCCCTGCTCTCGCACAAGGAGCGCGAGCTCCTCGAGGTGTGAGCCAGGACGTGACGGACACCCCGCGCGAGGGCGACACCGCCCCCGTCGGCGCCCCTCTGACCCGGCGCGAGCTGCGCCGGCTCCGGGAGAGCGGCGTGCTTGCGGCGGTCGCGCCCGACGGCGAGCCTCGCCTCGGGCGGACGCCCGCACCCCTCGCCGAGCCCGAGCAGGCAGGCGTCGCCGTCGAGCACACGGCCGAGCCACCCGCGACGGTGCCGGCCGCGCCCGAGGCGGCGTCCGCCGTCGTGCGCACGGCCGAGCCTGACGCGGAGCCGGCCCTCGCGCCCGAGGCGGTGCCCGCCGTCGTGCGCGACGGCGGGGACGAGACCGTCGGCGACGTCGCGCCCGACGCCCTGCCCGAGGGGGCGACGGTGTCCGACGTCGACTCGGCGTCGCGCGAGCCGCTCGTGGACCACCCGACGCCGAGCGAGGTGCTGACGGCACCGCCGTCGCGGGCCGGCCGGAACCTCCCGGTCGCGATCGGCGTGGGCGTCGGCCTCGGCGCGGCGCTCCTGCTCAGCCTCTTCCTGCAGAAGGAGCTGTTCGGCCTGCTGGTGATGGCCGGCGTCGTCGGCGCGCTGGTCGAGCTGCGCGGTGCGCTGGCGCGCGTGCGGATCGAGGTCCCGCTGCTGCCGATCCTCGTCGGCTCGGTCGGCATGCTCGTGTCCGCGTACCTCGTGGGCGCCGAGGCGCTGCTCGTCGCGTTCATCCTCACCGCGGGTGGCGTCGTGGTGTGGACCGTCATCGACGTGCCCGGTGTGCGCGCCCTGCGCAACGCCTCGGCCGCGCTGCTGGTCACGGCCTACGTGCCGTTCCTCGCCTCGTTCCTGGCTCTGGCCCTGTCCGCCGACGACGGCGTGTGGCGCGTCCTGCTCGTCGTCGCCCTGGCCGTGGCGTGCGACACGGGCGGGTACGCCGCGGGCGTCGCGTTCGGCCGCCACCCGATCGCCCCGTCGGTGAGCCCCAAGAAGTCGTGGGAGGGCCTCGCCGGCTCACTGCTCGCGGGGGTGCTGGTGGCGTGGCCGATGGCCACCTCGCTGCTCGGCGCGCACTGGTGGGTCGGTGTCGTGGTGGCGATCGTCGGCGTGTTCGCCGCGCTCGTGGGCGACCTCGGCGAGTCCCTCATCAAACGTGACCTCGGCATGAAGGACATGGGCTCGCTGCTGCCCGGTCACGGCGGGGTCCTGGACCGGGTCGACTCGCTCCTCATGGTCGCCCCCGTCGCCGTGACGCTCCTCGCCGTGCTCGTGCCGGCGAGCTGACTGGAGATGTGATGACCGAGACCCCGCTGCCCACCCCGACCGTCGGACCCACCGACCCGACCGGACCGGGCGCCCCGACGACCGCGACCGCCGACCGGCCCGCGCCCGGCGGCCGTCCCCGCCTGCAGATGGCCGCACCGCGGCGCGGCAAGCCGCCGCGCCACCTCGCCGACCTCGACGTCGCGGGCCGCAAGGCCGCCGTCGCGGAGCTCGGCGTGCCCGCCTTCCGTGCCGACCAGCTCTCGCGGCACTACTTCACGCACCTCACGCGCGACGTCGGCGACATGTCCGACCTGCCGTCGGGTGCCCGCGGCGAGCTCGTCGACGCGCTGCTGCCCGAGCTCGTCACGCCCGTGCGCACGCTCGAGGCCGACGGCGGCGACACCGTCAAGACGCTCTGGTCGATGCACGACGGCTCGAAGGTCGAGTCGGTCCTCATGCGCTACCGCGACCGCACCACGCTGTGCGTTTCCAGCCAGGCCGGGTGCGGGATGGCGTGCCCGTTCTGCGCCACCGGCCAGATGGGTCTGACCCGCAACCTCTCGACGGCGGAGATCGTCGAGCAGGTCCGCCTCGCCGCACGTGCCAGCCGCGACGGCGACCTGCCCGGCGGACCGACCCGGCTGTCCAACGTCGTCTTCATGGGGATGGGGGAGCCGCTCGCGAACTACAAGGCGGTGGTCGGGGCGGTGCGCCGGATGATCGAGCCCGCGCCGGCCGGCCTCGGGCTGTCCGCGCGCAACGTCACCGTCTCCACGGTCGGGCTCGTCCCCGCGATGAACAAGCTCGCGGACGAGGGCATCCCCGTGACGCTGGCGCTGTCGCTGCACGCGCCCGACGACGCGCTGCGCGACGAGCTCATCCCGATCAACGCGCGGTGGAAGGTGGGCGAGGCGCTGGACGCCGCCCGCCGCTACTTCGAGATCACCGGCCGACGCGTCTCCATCGAGTACGCGCTGATCCGGGACGTCAACGACCACGCGTGGCGGGCGTCGCTGCTCGCGGACGAGCTCGTCAAGCGCGGGCGGGGCTGGGTGCACGTCAACCCCATCCCGCTCAACCCGACGCCCGGTTCCCGCTGGACGGCGAGCGCTCCCGAGGTCGAGGCCGAGTTCGTGGCACGGTTGCGCAGGGCAGGGATCCCGACCACGATCCGTGACACCAGGGGCAGTGACATCGACGGGGCGTGCGGTCAGCTCGCCGCGGGTGCAGACGAGCAGCCGGGCCGGCCGCGGCGCGGTTCAGGACTGAAGGAGGCGACGGCGTGACCCAGCTCTTCCCCCGGGTCGCCCCGACCCATCGGGGGTACGACACCGAGCAGGTCGACGAGTTCTTCGCCCGCGCGAGGAAGGCCTACGAGGCCACCGACGACGGCGCCGCGGACATCGACGCGCACGCCGTGCGCAGCGCGGCGTTCGACCTCGTCCGGCGCGGCTACCGGGCCTCCAGCGTCGACGCCGCGCTCGACCGGCTCGAGGCCGCCTTCGTCTCCGCCGAGCGTGCCGAGTTCATCGCGGACAACGGCCAGGGGGCGTGGCTGTCCGGGGTCGTCGAGCGGGCGACCGTGCTCTACGAGCGCCTGACCCGCCCCGCGGGGTCGCGATTCGCCCCGCCCGAGCGCGGCCGCGGGTACGACGCCGCCGCGGTCGACGCGCTCCTGGACCGCCTCGTCGCGTACTTCGACGACGGCACGCCCCTCACCGCGGCCGAGGTCCGCGCCGCCACGTTCGGCAGCGCGCCGCGCCCGCGCGCCTACGCCGAGGGACCGGTGGACGCCTACCTCGACCGCGTGGTGGACGTCCTGCTCGCCGTCGAGTGATGTTCTGGCTCGGCGTCCTCGTCTTCGTGCTCGGCCTGCTGGGCTCGATCGCCTGGCATGAGCTGGGCCACCTCGTCCCCGCGAAGAGGTTCGGGGTGCTGGTCACCCAGTACATGGTCGGGTTCGGCCCGACGCTGTGGTCCCGCCGGCGCGGCGAGACCGAGTACGGCGTCAAGGCGATCCCGCTCGGCGGGTACATCCGGATGGTCGGCATGTACCCCACGGCCGAGCAGCTCTCGCCGGCCAAGGCCTCCCGCCGCGAGCTGGCCGGCACCCGCGGCCTGCGTCGGTGGGCGCGCGAGGCCGCAGCCGACGCCCGGGAGTTCTCCGCGAGCGAGATCCCGCCCGGCGGCCTGTCCCGGACCTTCACCGCCCTCGCGGTGCCGCGCCGCATCGTCGTCATGCTCGGCGGACCGGTCGCCAACCTCGTCCTCGCGTTCGTCCTTCTCGCCGTGTGCTACCTCGGCATCGGGCTCCCGACCTCGACCACGACCCTCGGCGCCGTGTCGCCCTGCCTGCCCGCCGCCGGGCAGGAGTGCACGGCGTCAGACCCCGCGTCGCCCGCGCAGGCGGCCGGCCTGCAGCCCGGCGACACGCTCGTGTCGTGGGGCGGCACGCCGATCGCCTCCTGGGCCGACGCCCAGGCGGCGATCGCCGCCTCGACGGGACCGACCGCCGTCGTGGTCGAGCGCGACGGCGCGCAGGTCACGCTCGAGGTGACGCCCGAGCTGGTCGAGCGGGAGGTCCTGGACGCCGACGGTGCCACGGTCACGCGCGAGGTGCCCACGGTCGGGGTGAGCCCGCGCTCGGAGCTCGAGCCCGCGAGCGTGGGGGAGCTCGTCGGCGACTTCGGCACGATGCTCGGGCTGACGTTCCAGGGGGTCGCGTCGCTGCCCGCTCACCTCGTGTCGATCGCCTCGGCGACCTTCGGCGGCGGCGAGCGCGACGCCGGCGTCATCGGCATCGTGGGGGTCGGGCGCATCGCGGGCGAGGCCGCGGCGACCCCGACCGACTTCGGAGTCGCGGGCTTCGCCCTCACGCAGCTGCAGCTCCTCGCGTCGCTCAACCTTGCACTGTTCGTGTTCAACCTCATCCCGCTGCTGCCGCTCGACGGCGGGCACGTCGCGGGGGCGCTGTGGGAGGGCGCGCGGCGATGGATCGCCCGGCTGCGCGGACGGCCCGACCCCGGGCCCGTGGACACCTCGCGCCTCCTGCCGCTCACGTACGTCGTGGTCGGCGTGTTCCTGCTGATCTTCGTGCTGCTCACCGTCGGCGACCTCGTCGCGCCCGTCACCCTTGGCGGCTGACGTGAGGTGGCCGGCGTGAGGTGGGCAGCCGCGAACGGCGCGCGACCGCTGCGTCCCGAGGACCTCGGCGCGGCCTACGCCTTGTGCGCGCGCGACCCCGTCGCCGCGGTGCTCGCGTCGCTGCGCCTGGACGAGTCCGGTGTGCGCTCCTACGCGGGGGCCGGCGCCTGGGGGACGTTCGAGCACGGTGAGCTGCAGGCGCTCGCCTGGGTCGGCCCGAACATCGTGCCGGTGAGCCCGAGCGGACGCGGGCTCGACCAGATCGCCGGCGCCGTGATCGAGCAGGGCCGGCGGTTCGCGTCGCTCGTCGGCGACGCCACCGCCGTGCACGCCGTGTGGAACCGGCTCGCGCTCGCGTGGCCCGAGCCGCGCCAGGTGCGTGAGCAGCCCTCGCTCGCGCTCGCCACGCCACCCCGGATCCCCGGCGACGTCCGGGTGCGCCCGGCCCGCCCCGACGAGATCGACGTCATGCTCCCCGCCAGCGTGGCGATGTTCACCGAGGAGTACGGGTACTCCCCGCTGTCCGCCGGCGGCGGGTACGCCGCTCGGGTGCGTCAGCTGCTCGAGGCGGGCCGCTCGTTCGTGGTGATGGAGGGCGAGGGTCCGACGGCGCGGGTGCTGTTCAAGGCGGAGATCGGCGCGATGTCGCTCGGCGTGGCGCAGATCCAGGGCGTCTGGGTGGCGCCCGACGCGCGCGGGCGTGGCCTCGGCGCGGCCGGCACCGCCGCCGTGGTCGAGCGCGCCCGGGAGCTGGGTGCGCGCACCGTCTCGCTGTACGTCAACGACTACAACACCGCAGCGCGGCGCACGTACCGCCGGGTGGGGTTCGACCAGGTCGGCGGGTACACGACGATCGTGCTGTAGCCGGAGGGAGCCGGTGGAGCCGGAGGGAGCCGGAGCCGGCGTTCGGCGTCTCGGCATTCGCGAACGCTGAGCTGTGGTCACCGGGCTTCGGCGAGCGCTGAGCTGTGGTCACCACGGCGCTCCCTCGTGACCACAACCAGGCGCTCGGTGTCGCCGCGTAGCCGTAACCCAGCGCTCGGCGTGGCCCGTCGTCGCCACCCGGCGCTCCCGCGCGGGTGCCACCCGCCCGCGCGAGGCCGGCTCGCCTTCGTGCACGGGCCGCACCCGCAGCGAACTAGGCTGGTTCGCGTGCTGATGCGGATGTCCTCCCTGTTCCTGCGCACCCTGCGCGACGACCCGGTCGACGCCGAGGTCGACTCCCACAAGCTGCTGGTGCGCGCCGGGTATATCCGGCGCGCGGCCCCCGGCATCTACACCTGGCTGCCGCTGGGTCTGCGGGTGCTCGCGAAGGTCGAGGCAGTCGTGCGCGAGGAGATGGCCGCTGCGGGGGCCCAGGAGATCCACTTCCCGGCGCTGCTGCCGCGCGAGCCCTACGAGGCGACGAACCGGTGGACCGAGTACGGACCCAACCTGTTCCGGCTCAAGGACCGCCGCGAGAACGACTACCTCCTCGCGCCCACGCACGAGGAGATGTTCACCCTGGTGGTGAAGGACCTGTACTCCTCCTACAAGGATCTGCCGCTCACGCTGTTCCAGATCCAGACGAAGTACCGCGACGAGGCCCGTCCGCGTGCGGGCCTGCTGCGTGGGCGCGAGTTCATCATGAAGGACGCCTACACGTTCGATCTCGACGCCGAGAGCCACCGCGCCTCCTACCAGGCGCAGCGCGACGCGTACGAGCGGATCTTCACCCGGCTCGGCCTGCCGTACGTGATCGTGACGGCGACGTCGGGCGCGATGGGCGGGTCGCGCAGCGAGGAGTTCCTCGTGCCCTCGCCGATCGGCGAGGACACCTTCGTGCGCTCGCCCGGCGGGTACGCCGCGAACGTCGAGGCCGTCACGACCCCGGTTCCGCCGGACGTGGACGCCTCCGACGTGCCGGCCGCGCACGTCGAGGACACGCCCGACACCCCGACGATCGCGACCCTCGTGGCCGTCGCCAACGAGCGGTTCCCCCGGCCCGACCGCGCCTGGACCGCCGCGGACACGCTCAAGAACGTCGTCGTGGCGCTCACCTGGCCGGACGGCCGCCGCGAGGTCGTGGTGATCGGCGTGCCCGGCGACCGCGAGGTCGACATGAAGCGGCTCGAGGCGTCGCTCGCGCCGGCCGAGGTCGAGCAGGCGGGCGAGGCTGACTTCGCCGCGCACCCCGAGCTCGTCAAGGGCTACATCGGCCCGGGCGCGCTGGGACCGAACGGTGCGCCCCGCACGCTCGCCGAGGACGGCACGATCACGGCCGGCGCCGTGCGCTACCTGCTCGACCCGCGCATCGTGCCCGGCACGCGCTGGATCACCGGCGCGGACCAGCCGGGCCGGCACGTGTTCGACCTCGTCGCCGGCCGGGACTTCACCGCGGACGGCACGGTCGAGGCCGCGGACGTGCGCGCCGGCGACTCCGCGCCGGACGGGTCGGGACCGCTCGAGCTCGCCCGCGGGATCGAGATGGGCCACGTGTTCGACCTGGGCACGAAGTACTCCCAGGCCCTCGGCCTGACGGTCCTGGACCAGAACGGCAAGGCGCGCCTGGTCCACATGGGCTCCTACGGGGTCGGGGTCTCCCGCGCCGTCGCCGCCCTGGCCGAGGCCTACCACGACGACAAGGGCCTGACCTGGCCCGTCGCCGTCGCGCCCGCGCACGTGCACGTCGTGGCCACCGGCCGCGACGAGGCCGTGTTCGAGGCGGCCGAGGCGATCGCTGCCGGTGCCGAGCTCGCGGGCATCGAGGTGCTCTACGACGACCGGCGCAAGGTGTCACCGGGCGTGAAGTTCGCCGACGCCGAGCTGCTCGGCGTGCCCGTGGTGGTCGTCGTCGGCCGCGGCCTCGCGGACGGCGTGGTCGAGGTGCGTCAGCGCGCCTCGGGCGTGACCCGCGAGGTCCCGGTGGCCGAGGCCGTGGGCGTGGTCGCCGAGACGGTCGACTCGCTGCGCTGAGTCGGGTCGGGCGGCAGCGGGCTCGGCGTCAGGGCGCCGCGAGGCCCGGCAGCACGGCGGCGGGGGAGTCGAGCGCCGCGAGCGGGCCCAGCTCGCGGGCACGCAGGAGCGCCTCGACGGCGGCGTCGACGCCCGCCGGGCGCAGGCCCGCGGGCAGCGGCGCCGTGAGCCAGAGCCCGGCCACCTCGGTCTCGAGCGAGGCGGCCGCGGCGGACGGGTCGAGCGCGACGAGATCGGCGACGTTGTACAGCGCCTCGCGCGGATCGGCCGCGGTCCTCGAGACGTCGGCCGCGCTCGCCACGGCCTCGCCCGCGCGGCGCAGCGCCGTGGCGCGCGCGGCCCAGTCGGCCGCCCGGGCGTCGTCGTCGGTGCGGGCCGCGAGCGTCTCGTAGCCGAACGCCGCGGCGTCCAGGCCGCGGATCAGGTCGTCGACGTCGGAGAGGCTCGACAGGCCGACGGCGGTGAGGTCGATGCCCCCGGCCGGGAGGGTGGGCGCGACTCCCGTGAGCGTCTCCGCGGGCAGGGTCGAGGCGAGCTGGTGCGCCGCGAGCGAGCGCCAGACGGCGATCGAGCCCAGCAGCGTCGCGGTGTCGCCCGAGGTCGCACCCGCGCCGGCGCGCGCCTGTGCGGCACCGGTGACGAGGGCGTTCACGAGGTCCACGGTCGGATCCGCCGAGGTGGGCGCGCCGGTGGCGTCGTCGGTGGCACTCGCCCCGTCGTCACTCGGATCGGCGCTCGCGCTCGGCCGCGCCGGCGGCGTCCACGTGCCGCCGAGGGCGCCGGCCTGGGCCGTGCTGCCCGCCGCGATCTGGGTCACCAGGGTCGGGTCCGCCACGCCGAGGCCCGCCAGCGCGGTCGCCTGTGCGGCGATCGCGTCGGCCGTCGCGACGGCGTCCGCACGTGCCTGCTCGGCGGCGTCCGCCGTCGGGATCGCGGGGGGCGGGACGTCGAGCCGGACCCCGCAGCCCGAGAGTCCGACGCAGAGCCCGACGGCGAGGCTCGCCACCGCGAGAGCGCGCGCGATCGGAGCGCGGGGACGGCCTGGCACGCGGTCGAGGGTAGTCTTGTGCGGCCCCGGTGGTGACCACGCCGTGCCGATCGGACCTGAGTCTCGATCGCCGCGCGCCGGTCCGCCGGGGGCGCCCCGCGCGGGGCGACTGGGCACGGCGACAACTGGAGACGAGATGGCGAGCGACACCCTGGACCGACGCATCGGAGCCGTGGTCGAGCCGGTCGTCCGACTCCACGACCTCGCTCTGGAGGCCGTGGAGGTGCGCTCGGTCGGCAAGCGGCGTCTCGTTCGCGTGGTGCTCGACCTCGCCGACGGACCCGGGTCCCTCGGGTCGGACCTGCTCGGTGAGGCCTCGCGGGCCATCTCCGCCGCGCTCGACGAGCACGATGTGATCCCCGGCGCCTACACGCTCGAGGTCACCACGCCCGGCGTGGAGCGCCCGCTCACCACGCCACGGCACTACCGTCGCGCCGAGGGTCGGCTGGTGACCGCCCGGCGCACCGCGGCCGCGATCGCGGACGGTGCGCCGCGCTCGGTGACCGGCCGCGTGGTCGGTGCCGACGAGACCGGGGTGACCCTGCGCGTGGACGGGAGCGACGCCGTCGTGCCCTATTCCACGATCGAGAACGCGGTCGTCGAGCTCGAGCTGCGACGGCTGGAGGAGGACTGATGGACGTCGACATGGCAGGACTGCGGCTGATCGGCCGCGAGAACGAGATTCCCCTCGACGTGCTGATCGGCGCGATCGAGCAGGCGCTGCTCACCGCGTACGAGCGCACGCCGGGTGCGAAGCCGGGTGCGCGCGTCGAGCTCGACCGGTCCACGGGCCATGTGGCGGTGCTCGTCACGGAGGTCGTCTCGGAGGGCGACGACGGCGAGCCGCCCGTGACGCAGACCTACGAGGACACTCCCGAGGGGTTCGGCCGGATGGCCGCCGCGACGGCGCGCAGCGTCATCGTGCAGCGGCTGCGCGACGCCGAGGACGAGCGCGTGCTGGGCGACTTCCGCGGGACGAAGCTCCAGCTCGTGTCGGGCGTGGTGCAGCAGGGCGGCCGCCAGGGCGCGGTGCTCGTGGAGCTCGCCAAGGGCGTGGAGGCCACGCTGCCGGCGCACGAGCAGGTGCCGGGCGAGGTCTTCGAGCACGGCGAGCGCATCCGGGCGTACGTGACCGAGGTGGCCCGCGGTCCGCGCGGCCCCCTCATCACGCTCTCGCGCACGCACCCCAACTTCGTCCGCAAGCTGTTCGAGCACGAGGTGCCCGAGGTCGCCGACGGGAGCGTGGAGATCATCGCCCTTGCTCGGGAGGCGGGTCACCGCAGCAAGGTCGCCGTCGCCTCGCGCGTCGCCGGGCTGAACGCCAAGGGGGCGTGCATCGGTCCGATGGGTCAGCGCGTGCGCGCCGTCATGGCGGAGCTGCGGGGGGAGAAGATCGACATCGTCGACTTCCACACCGACCCGGCGCGGTTCGTCGCGGCGGCGCTGTCGCCGGCGCGGGTGAGCAGCGTGACGGTGGTGGACCTCGAGGCGCGCGCCGCGCGCGTCGTCGTGCCGGACTACCAGCTGTCCCTCGCCATCGGCAAGGAGGGCCAGAACGCGCGGCTCGCGGCGCGGCTGACGGGCTGGCGGATCGACATCCGGTCCGACGCCGAGGGCGAGGGCGAGCAGGGTCCGAGCGACCCCCCGTCGCCCGCCGGGCAGCCCCGGGGGTAGACTGATGGACGGTTCCGTATCCCCACGCTCGTCCGCACCCGACGTCCGCGAGTCCGTGACCACCTCCGCCCCGACCTCGAGCCGCGCTGACGCGCGGCCCGCGCCGGGTCCAGGTGGCCCGGTCCGCACGTGCGTCGGGTGCCGCGGCAAGGGGGCACGAACCGAGCTGGTGCGCCTGGTCCGCGAGGGCGACCACCCCCGGGTGGTCGTCGACGAGGGCCGCAGCGCACCGGGGCGTGGCGGGTGGCTTCACCCGTTGCAGTCCTGCCTCGAGCTGGCGCTCCGCCGCGGCGGTGTCGTCCGAGCCCTGCGTCTGCAGGGACCGGTGGACACGACGGCGGTGGTCGCGTGGTTCGAGTCGGGGGCGGTGCACGGCGCCGCATCAGCTCCTGCACCAGGCAGGAGCATCGAGCAGAGCAACGAGCGACGAGAGCGGGTTGACACGCCGATGGGCACCCGATGAGTACTCAGCAATGAGCTCGACCCACTGAACGCGGTCCCCCCTTCCCGGGTGGACCCGGAGAAGGAGTGTTGTGGCCAAGGTCCGAGTCCACGAGCTGGCACGAGAGCTCGGGATAGACAGCAAGACGATGCTCTCCCGTCTGCAAGAGATGGGGGAGTACGCGAAGTCGGCGTCCTCGACGATCGAGCCGCCCGTGGTGCGGCGCGTTCGCGAGCAGCTCGCCGGTTCCGGAGCACCCGCGGGTGCTCCGGCCGGTGGCGCCCCGACCGCCGGGGGCTCGGCCCCCGCACCCCGCACGAGCCGTCCGACGGCACGTCCGGCCGACGCGAGCGCGACGAGCGCCGCCCCCGCCGAGGCGCCCGCCACGGCGGCACCCCAGGCACCCGCGCCCGCAGCGCCTCAGGCTCCCGCTCCGTCGGCGCCCCAGGCACCCGCAGCCGCAGCCCCGGCCGCGCCGGCCGGGCAGACCGCCCCGCGCCTGGCCGAGTCCGAGCGTCCGGCCGCCCCCGCTGGGTCGGCCGCGTCCACGGCCCCGGCTCCGACCGAGGGCTCCTCGTCGGCCGAGTTCCGGCCCGCGCCGGCTCGCCCGGCTCCGCGTCCCGCGAGCACCCCGCGTCCGGGTGACCAGCGGCGCGCCGAGGGTGGCGGTCAGATGCGCCCCGACGGCGCACGCGGCGCGACCCCCGGGCCGCGTCAGTCCACGCGACCGGGCAACAACCCGTTCGCGCCCTCGCAGGGCATGCCGCGCTCCGGCGGCTCGGGCGGCGGCGGTGGCGCTGCCGGTCCGCGTCCCGGCGCGCGTCCGGGCAACAACCCGTTCGCGGCCTCGCAGGGCATGCCTCGTCCCGGTGGTTCCGGTGGCAGCGCCGGGCCCCGTCCCGGCGGCACCGCCGGTCCGCGTCCCGGCGGCACGGGTGCGGCCGGCCCGCGTCCCGGCGGTCCCCGCCCCTCACCCTCCTCGATGCCCGGCCGCAGCGCCGTCGGCCGTCCCGGTGCCCCGGCACGCGGTGGCGCCGGCGCGCCCGGACGCGGTCGTCCCGGTGGCGGCGGCGGTTACGGCGGCGGCGGCGGTGGTCGTCCCGGCGGCGGTGGCGGCTTCGGCGGTCCCGGCGGCGGTGCTGGTGGCGCCGGCGGCGGGAGTCGTCCCGGTGGCGGCGGTCCCGCGGGCCGTGGTGGTCGCGGCGGCACCCAGGGCGCGTTCGGTCGCGCCGGGGGCAAGCCGGTCCGCGCACGCAAGTCGCGTCGGGCGAAGCGCCAGGAGTTCGAGCAGATGTCCGCGCCGTCGATCGGCGGCGTGCAGGTTCCCCGCGGCGACGGCACCACCGTGGTGCGGATCCGTCGTGGCGCGAGCCTGACGGACTTCGCCGACCGGATCGACGCGAACCCCGCGAGCCTCGTGACGGTGCTATTCCACCTCGGTGAGATGGCCACTGTCACGCAGGCGCTCGACGAGGGCACCCTCGAGGCGCTGGGCGTCGAGCTCGGCTACGTCGTCGAGATCGTGTCCCCGGAGGACGAGGACCGCGAGCTGCTCGGCCAGTTCGACATCGACCTGGACGCCGAGCTCGAGGCCGAGGGCGACGAGGACCTGGTGGCACGCCCGCCGGTCGTCACCGTCATGGGTCACGTCGACCACGGAAAGACCAAGCTCCTCGACGCCATCCGGTCCACGGACGTCGTCGCGGGCGAGGCCGGCGGCATCACCCAGCACATCGGCGCCTACCAGGTGTCGGTGGAGCACGAGGGCGAGGACCGCGCGATCACCTTCATCGACACCCCGGGTCACGAGGCGTTCACCGCCATGCGTGCGCGTGGTGCCGACGTCACCGACATCGCGATCCTCGTGGTCGCGGCCGACGACGGCGTGATGCCGCAGACGGTCGAGGCGCTCAACCACGCCCAGGCCGCCAACGTGCCGATCGTCGTCGCCGTCAACAAGGTCGACAAGGAGGGGGCGAACCCCGACAAGGTGATGCAGCAGCTCACCGAGTACAACCTGGTGGCCGAGGCGTACGGCGGCGACACGATGTTCGTCAACGTGTCCGCCAAGAACCGCACGGGCATCGACGAGCTGCTCGAGGCCGTCCTGCTCACCGCGGACGCGGCCCTGGACCTGCGGGCGAACCCGAACAAGGACGCGCGCGGCGTGGCCATCGAGGCGAACCTGGACAAGGGTCGCGGCTCGGTCGCGACCGTCCTGGTCCAGTCCGGCACGCTCAAGGTCGGCGACTCCATCGTGGCGGGCACGGCCTACGGCCGAGTCCGGGCGATGTTCGACGACCGCGGCGACAACCTGAGCGAGGCCGGCCCGTCCGCGCCCGTCCAGGTGCTGGGTCTGACCTCGGTCCCGCGGGCCGGCGACTCCTTCCTGGTGGCGCCGGACGACCGCACGGCCCGGCAGATCGCCGACAAGCGTGACGCCGCCGAGCGTGCTGCCCTCCTGGCCAAGCGTCGCAAGCGCATGAGCCTCGAGGACTTCAACGCGGCCGTCGAGCAGGGCAAGGTCGACACGCTCAACCTCATCATCAAGGGCGACGTGTCCGGTGCCGTCGAGGCACTCGAGGACGCGCTGCTCAAGATCGACGTGGGCGACGAGGTCGACCTGCGGATCATCCACCGCGGTGTCGGTGCGATCACGCAGAACGACGTCAACCTGGCGACGGTGGACAACGCCGTCATCATCGGCTTCAACGTGCGCCCGGACGTCCGGGTGTCCGAGCTGGCCGACCGCGAGGGCGTCGACATCCGCTACTACTCGGTCATCTACGCGGCCATCGAGGACGTCGAGAACTCCCTCAAGGGCATGCTCAAGCCCATCTACGAGGAGGTCCAGCTCGGGACGGCGGAGATCCTGCAGATCTTCCGCAGCTCCAAGTTCGGCAACATCGCGGGTTCGCGCGTGCGCTCCGGTCTCATCCGGCGCAACGCGTCCGCGCGAGTGCTGCGCGACGGCGTCGTGGTCGGGGACAACCTGCGCATCGAGTCGCTGCGCCGCGAGAAGGACGACGTCACCGAGGTGCGCGACGGCTTCGAGTGCGGTATCGGGCTCGGCTCGTTCAACGACATCCGCGAGGGTGACGTCGTCGAGACGTTCGAGACCCGCGAGAAGGAGCGCGCATGAGCGACAACTCACGCGCGATCCGGCTCGGCGAGGCGATCAAGACGATCGTGGCGACGATGCTCGAGCAGCGGATCAAGGATCCGCGGCTCGGGTTCGTCACCGTCACCGACGTCAACGTGACCGGCGACCTGCAGAACGCCACGGTGTTCTACACGGTGCTCGGGACCGAGGAGGAGGCGACGGCCACGGCCGCCGCGCTCGAGTCGGCCAAGGGCCTGCTGCGCTCGGAGGTCGGGAAGCGGACCGGGGTGCGGCTCACGCCGACCCTCGCGTTCCAGCTCGACCACACGCCGCAGACGGCGGCCGACATCGCCGAGGCGCTGCGGATCGCCGCCGCGCGTGACGCGGAGGTGCGCGCTCTCGCCGAGGGCGCCACCTACGCGGGCGACGCCGACCCGTACCGCCGACCCGAGGACGCGTCCGTCGACGAGACCGACGGCGAGGCCGACGGCGAGAGCGACGCGGACGTGAGCGACGCCGTCGGGCCCGCGCACGACGAGGCGTCCCGCTGACCGAGCACACGAGCACACCGAGGCCGTCCGGCTCCGCACCCGCGGAGCCGGACGGCCTCCTCGTGCTGGACAAGCCCGCGGGCTGGACGTCGCACGACGTCGTCGCCCGCTCCCGCCGGCTGCTGCGCACGCGCAAGGTGGGCCATGCCGGCACGCTCGACCCGATGGCGACCGGCGTGCTGGTGCTCGGCGTCGGGCGCTCGACCCGGCTGCTCACCTACGTGGTGGGCGCCGACAAGACCTACGACGCCACCATCCGCCTGGGCCAGGCGACCGTGACGGACGACGCCGAGGGCGAGGTGACCGCTGCCGTCGGTGCCACGGTCGTCACCGACGCCGCGGTGCACGACGGCGTCGCTCGCCTCACGGGAGCGCTCCAGCAGGTGCCCAGCGCCGTGAGCGCGATCAAGGTGGACGGCAAGCGCTCCTACGCGCGCGTCCGCTCGGGGGAGGAGGTCGCGCTCGCCGCGCGGCCCGTGACGGTCTCGGCGTTCGACGTGCACGCGATCCGGCGGGGTGTCGCTCCGGTTGCCGACGCCGGCGACGGCTCGGGCGGCTCGAGCTCCCCGGGCGGCTCGTTCGGTCCAAGCGGTCCGGTCGAGGTGCTCGACGTCGACGTCACCGTGACGTGCTCGTCGGGCACCTACGTCCGCGCCCTCGCGCGCGATCTCGGGGCGTCGCTCGGCTGCGGCGGCCACCTCACCGCGCTGCGCCGCACGCGCGTGGGCGGGTTCACGCTCGCCGACGCGCTCACGCTCGAGGAGGCGGCCGCGCTGTCGGAGTCCGACGCCGGGCTGGCGCCTGCCCTGCTGCCGCCGGCCCGGGCCGCGGCGGCCGTGATGCCGGTGCGTCCGGTCGACGACGCCGAGGCCGCGGACCTCGCGTTCGGACGGTGGCTCGCGCCCACGGGATCGCTGGGTGCCGTGGCCGCGATCGACGGGACCGGGCGGCTCCTCGCGGTGCTGGAGGACCAGTCGCGCCGCGGGGAAATGCTCGCGCGCCCGGTGATCGTGCTCGCCTGAGCTGCCCGATCCGCCTGAGCCGCCTGGCCGCCTGGCCGCCTGAGCCGCCTGAGCTGCCTGATCAGCAGGGCGCCTGAGCCGGCCGAGCCGCTCTGACCAGCACGGGCGCCGCCCAGCCGCGGACGGGTCGTACGCAACTGCGGACGGGTACGCGGCTGGAGCCCGTCGGCGCGGCGTGTCGGGGAGGACACGCCGGGGGCCGGGGGCGGCTGTCCGCACCGGTGCACTGCCGTCCGCAGTTGCGCTCGGCGATCCGCGGCTGTGCCCGGCGGCCCGCGGCTGCGCTCGGCGGCCCGCAGTTGCGCCCGGCGGCCCGCAGTTGCGCCCGGCGGCCCGCAGGGTGCCCGCGCCCGGCGCGGGCAGAGCACACGGGTGGCTCCGCCCGCGCGCACAGGGCGGTCCCAGCCGCCGCGCGCATGCTCACTCGATGACCGTCACCCGTGGCACAGTCAGCGCCATGACGGATCTCGCCACGCTGCACCACCCCGGCCGGCTGATCGGTCCGCTCTGGGCGGTCGCCACGGGCACCGGGACGCCCCTCGTGGTGCTGCACGGCAACTCCGAGACCCACCACCTGTTCGACCGGCTCGTTCCGCTCCTCGCACCGCACCACACCCTGGTCGGCCTGGACTCGCGCGCGCACGGGCACTCCCCGCACGGCGACGGCCTGCTGCGGATTGCGTCCATGGCCGACGACGTCGCCGAGGTGCTGAGGCGCCTCGGCCTGCACGGCGTCCCCGTGCTCGGGTTCAGCGACGGCGGCAACATGGCGCTCGAGCTGGCGCTGCGGCACCCGGGTGCGGTCTCCTCGCTCGTCGTCGTCGGTGCGAACCTGTTCCCGGCGGGGCTGAAGCCCGTGTCGAAAGCCAGCACGGACGCCGCCCACGCCGTGTCGGCGTTCGGCGCCCGGTTCCTGCCGGCGTTGCGCCCGCTCGCCGAGCGCCTCGGGCTCATGGTCTACGACCCCGACATCGATCCCCTCGCGCTGCACACGGTCGAGGTGCCGACGCTCGTCGTCGCGGGCGAGCGGGACGTCATCCGGCCCGAGCACACCGCGCTCATCGGCGCGGCCCTGCCGCACGCCCGCGTGGAGATCGTGCCCGGCGTCGGCCACATGGTGCCGCGCGACGCCCCGGAGGTCCTTGCGGTCCTCGTGCGTCAGCACCTGGCGGGCGTGGCAGGCTAGACGTCGGTCCGCGCCGCCGGCGCGGTGGACGGAGGCGGAGCGAGCGTGCAGGTCTGGCAGGGACTCGGGCAGGTGCCGCCGGGCACGGGTCCGAGCGTCGTGACGATCGGGAACTTCGACGGCGTGCACGCCGGCCACCGCGAGGTGCTCGCTCGCGTGGTGAGCGAGGCTCGCACGCGGGGTGCGCTCGCCGTCGCGATGACGTTCGACCCGCACCCCGCCGTCGTGCACCGTCCCGGCGAGGCGCCGCCCCAGCTCACCGGCCTCGCCGACAAGCTCACGCTCCTCGCCGAGACCGGCCTGGACGCCGTGCTCGTCGTGGCGTACACGGCCGACTTCGCGGCGCAGCCGGCGGAGCGGTTCGTCCGGCGCTACCTCGTCGACTCGCTCGCCCCCGTCCTCGTGGTGGTGGGCCACGACGTGCGGTTCGGCGCCGGCAACGCGGGCGACCGCGCCACGATGGCGCAGCTCGGGGAGCGGTTCGGCTTCGAGGTCGACGTGCTCGAGGACGTCCTGGACCCCGACGAGCAGCGCCGCTGGTCCTCCACCTGGGCACGGGCCCTGCTCGCCGAGGGCAACGTCGAGGAGCTCGCCGAGCTGCTCGGCCGACCGCACCACATGCGCGGCGCCGTCGTGCACGGCGAGGCGCGCGGGCGTCAGCTGGGCTTCCCGACGGCGAACCTCGACCCGGCCTCGGCCGGCGCGGTCCCCGCGGACGGCGTCTACGCGGGCTGGCTCGTGCGCGACGGCGGCGCGGGGGACCGCCTGCCCGCCGCCATCTCCGTGGGCACCAACCCGACGTTCGACGGCGAGACGCGCCAGGTCGAGGCGCACGTCATCGGCCGCACCGACCTGGACCTGTACGGCGAGGAGGTCGTCGTGGAGTTCGTCGCGCTGCTGCGCCCGACGCTCCGGTTCGACGGGATCGACCCGCTCGTCGCGCAGATGCACGCCGACTGCGCCCGCGCGCTGGCGATCCTCGGCGTCGCGCGCTGACGCGGTCCACGCCGTCGTGCGCCCGCTGGTGTAAGGTGGGGGAGCCGTCAGAACGGCCGCGGACAACCCATGCCCCGGTGAACAAGCCCGGGCGCGCCGCGCAACGAACAACGAAGGAGAACCGTGGCCCTCGACGCCGCCGTGAAGCAGTCCATCATCGCCGAGTACGCGACCCATGAGGGTGACACCGGTTCGCCGGAGGTCCAGATCGCGATGCTCTCGCAGCGCATCAAGGACCTGACCGAGCACCTCAAGACCCACAAGCACGACCACCACAGCCGCCGGGGCCTGATGCTCCTGGTCGGTCAGCGTCGTCGCCTGCTCGGTTACCTGCAGAAGATCGACATCGACCGCTACCGCTCGATCATCGAGCGCCTCGGTCTGCGTCGCTGAACCCCGCGCACCGGCCCGGACCCGCCAGGGACCGGGCCGGTGCCGCATGCTGCGCGGCTCCGCGCGTCCTGGACGAGCGGGCCGGCGCAGTGCACAACTGAACACCTCACCACCGCGCCGGCGCTCCGCCGTCGGTCCTCGGTAGTGGCCCCCGGGCTCGCGGGTCGGCACGTCCGACGGCGAGGCGTGGGCCTCGATCGAAGACCTCCGTCGGGCGCGGCGCACGAACCGACAAGGAGGGCACCCATGGAGGGTCCCGAGATCACGTTCGCCGAGGCCACCATCGACAACGGGCGCCACGGCACCCGCACGATCCGCTTCGAGACGGGTCGGCTGGCCAAGCAGGCCGCCGGCGCCGTGCTGGCCACGCTCGACGAGGACACCGTCGTGCTGTCCACCACCACCGCGGGCAAGCACCCCCGCGAGGGCTTCGACTTCTTCCCGCTGACCGTCGACGTCGAGGAGCGGCAGTACGCCGCGGGCAAGATCCCCGGCTCGTTCTTCCGCCGCGAGGGTCGCCCCAGCACCGAGGCCATCCTCGCGTGCCGCCTCATCGACCGCCCGCTGCGCCCCCTGTTCGTCAAGGGCCTGCGCAACGAGGTCCAGGTCGTCGAGACCGTCCTGGCGATCCACCCGGACGACACCTACGACGTGCTGGCGATCAACGCCGCGTCCGCGTCCACGCAGATCTCCGGCCTGCCGTTCTCCGGCCCGGTCGGCGCCGTGCGCATCTCCCTCATCGACGGCCAGTGGGTCGCGTTCCCGCGCTACAGCGAGTCCGCGACCGCCGTCTTCGAGATGGTCGTGGCGGGGCGGATCGTCGGTGACGACGTCGCGATCGCCATGATCGAGGCCGAGGCGACCGACAACGCCTGGCAGCTCATCAAGAACGAGGGTCAGCAGGCGCCCACCGAGGACGTCGTCGCCGGCGGTCTCGAGGCCGCGAAGCCGTTCATCCGGGCGCTCTGCGAGGCGCAGCTCGACCTCGCGTCGCGCGCCGCCAAGGAGGTGCGCAGCTTCCCGCTGTTCCCCGACTACGAGGCCGACGCCCTCGAGGCCGTCAAGGCCGAGGTCGGCAACGCCCTCGAGGAGGCGCTCACGATCGCGGACAAGCAGACCCGCGAGACTCGCCTCGACGAGGTCCGCGACGCCGCGGTCGGCGCCCTGCAGGCCGGCTTCGACGGCCGCGAGAAGGAGCTGCACGCCGCGTACCGCTCCCTCACCAAGGCCGCGATCCGCCGTCGGATCCTCACGGACTCCTTCCGCATCGACGGCCGCGGCCTGCGGGACATCCGCCCGCTCTCGGCCGAGGTCGAGGTGCTCCCGCGCGTGCACGGCTCGGCGCTGTTCGAGCGCGGTGAGACCCAGATCCTGGGTGTCACCACGCTGAACATGCTGAAGATGGAGCAGCAGCTGGACACGCTGTCGCCCGTCACCAAGAAGCGCTACATGCACAACTACAACTTCCCGCCCTACTCCACCGGTGAGACCGGTCGCGTCGGCAGCCCCAAGCGCCGCGAGATCGGCCACGGCGCGCTCGCCGAGCGCGCCATCGTGCCGGTGCTGCCCAGCCGCGAGGAGTTCCCCTACGCGATCCGTCAGGTCTCCGAGGCGCTCGGGTCCAACGGCTCGACGTCGATGGGCTCGGTCTGCGCGTCCACGCTCTCGCTGCTCAACGCCGGTGTGCCGCTGCGTGCCGCCGTCGCGGGCATCGCGATGGGCCTGGTCTCGGACGAGGTCGACGGGGAGACCCGCTACGCGGCGCTCACCGACATCCTCGGTGCCGAGGACGCGTTCGGCGACATGGACTTCAAGGTCGCCGGTACGCGCGAGTTCGTCACCGCCATCCAGCTGGACACCAAGCTCGACGGCATCCCCGCGCACGTCCTGGCCGGCGCCCTCGGGCAGGCCAAGGAGGCGCGCCTGACGATCCTCGACGTCATGGCCGAGGCGATCGACGCGCCCGACGAGATGGCGGCCACCGCGCCGCGCGTCATCACGGTCCAGGTCCCCGTCGACAAGATCGGCGAGGTCATCGGTCCGAAGGGCAAGATGATCAACCAGATCCAGGACGACACGGGCGCCGACATCTCCATCGAGGACGACGGCACCGTGTTCATCGGCGCGACGGACGGGCCGTCCGCCGAGGCCGCGCGGGCGGCGATCAACGCGATCGCGAACCCGCACATGCCCGAGGTCGGCGAGCGCTTCGTCGGCACCGTGGTGAAGACGACGACCTTCGGCGCGTTCATCTCGCTCAGCCCCGGCAAGGACGGTCTGCTGCACATCAGCCAGATCCGTCGCCTCGTCGGCGGCAAGCGGGTGGAGAACGTGGAGGACGTCCTCTCGATCGGCCAGAAGGTCCAGGTCGAGCTCGCCGAGATCGACCCGCGCGGCAAGCTGTCGCTGCACGCGGTGATCGACGAGGACGAGAAGGCCGCCGGCGCCGAGGCGCCCGTGGGCGCGGACGCCTGAGCATGCCCCTGCCCCTCGGTTCCACCGAGGAGCTCGACCTCACCCTCCAGGACGGCTCGCGGCTGCGCCGCACCGTCCTGGAGGGCGGGGTCCGCGTCCTCTCCGAGACCATCCCCGCGACGCGGTCGGTCTCGATCTCGGCCACGGTCGCCGTCGGCTCGCGAGACGAGCGCGACGGCCACCACGGCTCCACGCACTTCCTCGAGCACCTGCTCTTCAAGGGCACCCACCGCCGGGACGCGCTCGACATCGCCGCCGCCTTCGACGCCGTGGGTGGCGAGGCGAATGCCGTCACCGGCAAGGAGAGCACCTCCTACTACGCGCGCGTGCTCCAGGCCGACCAGGCCATGGCGACCGACGTGCTCCTGGACATGGTCACCTCGGCGACGCTCGACGTCGAGGACGTCGAGCTCGAGCGCGGCGTGATCCTCGAGGAGCTCGCGATGGCCGACGACGACCCGAACGACGTCGCGCACGAGGCCTTCGCCGCCGCGGTGCTGGCCGGCCACCCGCTCGGCCGCCCGATCGGCGGCACCCCCGAGACGATCCGCGCGGTCCCGCGTGACGCGGTCTGGGACCACTACCGGCGCACCTACACCCCGGCCGAGCTGGTCGTCACGGCCGCGGGCGCCGTCGACCACGACGCGCTGTGCGCCATGGTGCGCCAGGGCGCGCTCGACGGCGGGTGGGAGCTCGCCCGCGGCGCGCGGCCCGCGCCGCGGCGCACCGAGCAGCCGCCCGCCGAGGCGCCGGGGACGGCGCTCACCGTGCACCGCTCGACCGAGCAGGCGACCGTGGTGCTCGGCGGCCGCGCGATCGCCGCCGACGACGAGCGCCGGTTCGCGCTCTCCGTCCTCAACGCGGTGCTCGGCGGGGGGATGTCCTCGCGCCTGTTCCAGGAGATCCGCGAGAAGCGTGGCCTCGCCTACTCCGTCTACTCGTTCGCGACCAGCTACACCGAGGCCGGGTACTTCGGCCTCGCGGCCGGCTGTCAGCCCGCGCGCGTGGCCGAGGTCGCCACGCTCATGGCGCAGGAGTGGCGCTCGCTCGCGACCGACGGCGTCACACCCGAGGAGCTCGACCGGGCGATCGGCCAGCTCGTCGGCTCGCTCGTGCTCGGCCTGGAGGACACCGGCTCGCGGATGTCGCGGCTGTCCCGCGCCGAGGTCACGCTGGGGCAGTGGTGGGACGTCGACGAGACGCTCGCCGCCATCCGCGCGGTGACGGCCGAGGACGTGCGAGCGCTCGCCGTCGACCTGCTCGCCCGGCCGCGCTCGCTCGTCGTCGTCGGCCCGGCGACCCACGACGTCGCGGGCGAGGTGCTCGCGTCCCTCGCCTAGGGTTGCCCCGTGACGATCAGGGTGGCCGTGCTCGGCGCGGCGGGACGGATGGGGACGACGACGGCGCAGGCCGTCCGCGCGGCGCAGGGCCTCGAGCTCGTCGCGGAGCTCGACGCGGGTGACGACGTCACCGCCCTCGCAGGCGCGGCCGACGTCGCGGTCGACTTCACGGTCCCCTCGGTGACCGAGGGCAACGTGCACGCGCTGCTCGACTCCGGGGTGCACGCCGTCGTGGGCACGACCGGTTGGGACGACGCCGCCCTCGCGCGGGTGCGCACCCACCTCGCACAGACCCCCGACCTCGGGGTGCTCGTGGCCCCGAACTTCGCGCTCTCGGCGGTGCTCGCGATGCGGTTCGCCGCCATCGCCGCCCCGCTGTTCGCCTCGGTCGAGGTCGTCGAGATGCACCACCCCCGCAAGGTCGACGCGCCGTCGGGCACCGCGGTGCACACCGCCCGCGGCGTCGCTCAGGCCCGTGCGGCCGCGGGTGCACCCCCGATGCCGGACGCCACCGAGCTCGACCCCGACGGTGCCCGCGGCGCCGACGTCGACGGCGTCCACGTGCACGCGTTGCGGCTGGAGGGGCTGGTGGCGCACGAGCAGGTCTTCCTGTCCAACCCCGGGGAGCTGCTCACGATCCGCACGGACTCCTTCGACCGCAGCAGCTTCATGCCCGGGGTGCTCCTCGCGATCCGCGAGATCGGTACCCGGCCGGGGCTCGCCGTCGGGCTCGACGCCTACCTCGACCTGTGAGCCGGCGCGCGCGGGGGATCGGAGTCGCGGCGATCGCCGTGGCGCTCCTGCTGCTCTACGTGTGGGCCGTCGCGTGGCGCGGCTGGGCGCTCGTGACGAGCGGCCGCGCGGTCGGCGTGGCCCTGGGCCTCGCCGTGCTGATCATCCCGCTGCTCGTGGTGTGGTTCGTGGTGCGCGAGGTCGGCCAGGCGATGGCCGTGGACGCGCTCACGAAGCGGCTCGCCGACGAGGGCGGGCTGCACGAGGACGACCTGCCCCGCTCGCCCGGTGGGCGGATCGACCGCAGCGTGGCCGCCGAGCAGTTCCTCGCGGCCCGGGACGCGGTCGCGGCCGAGCCGGACAGCTGGCGCGCGTGGTTCCACCTGGGCTGGGCCTACGACGCGGCGGGCGACCGGCGGCACGCGCGCGAGTCGCTGCGCCGCGCCGTCCGGCTCGAGCGGGTCGAGCGCGCCGGACGGCGCGGCTGAGCGGTCAGTTGCCAGCGCGCACGTGCGCCGGCCGGGGGATCCGTTGTCGTCGGTCGGGTCCTCAGTGGGCGGGCTCGTCCACGCGGTAGGCCACGCCCTCGTCGCCGCGCTCGGCGTTCGCGGCACGCTGACGCGGGCTGAGCGTCATCCGGTCGATGAGCGCGAGCGCGAGCGCGGAGGCCACGAACGCGAGGTGGATGAACGTCTGCCACATCATCTCGTCGGTGTCGACGTCGCGCGAGGCGGACTCGATGAACGTGCGCAGCAGGTGGATCGAGGAGATCCCGATGATGCTCATCGCGAGCTTGGTCTTGAGCACGTTGGCGTTCACGTGGTTCAGCCACTCGGGCTGGTCGGGGTGGCCGTCGAGGTTCATCCGGGAGACGAACGTCTCGTAGCCGCCGATGATGACCATGATGAGGAGGTTGCTGATCATCACCACGTCGACGAGTCCGAGCACCATGAGCATGGTGATCGCCTCGCCGGAGAAGCCCACGTACTGCTCCGGCACGTGGTGGTTGTCGATCGCGTAGTCGATGAGGTGCACGAGCTCCTTGGCGAACTGCACCACGTAGACGATCTGGGCGATGATCAGGCCCAGGTAGAGCGGGGCCTGGAGCCACCGCGACGCGAAGATGAGGGACGAGAAGGCACGCGCGGGCGCCGCGGTCGGGCTCGTGGAGGTGCTCACGGGGTTCCTTGACTCCTAGGGCTGGGACGGTCTGGTCCGGGACGAACGTCCTAACGTATCCGGCCGCTCGAAAGTTGCTCGCGTCCTCACGGGTGCTACCGGGCGCTCCCGTGCGCCGGGAGCACCGCCGTGAGCAGGATCTCCTCGACCTCGCCGCCCGGCACGTCGAGCCGACGGCGCAGTCCCGCCTCCCCGAGACCCGCCGCCTCGAGGAACGCCGTGCGCTCGGCGTCGCTGCGCACCGTCCACGTCGCGAGGTGGTGCGCGCCGCGCTCGCGGGCGAGGTCCGCGACGGCCGCCAGGAGGCGTGAGCCGTGCCCCGCGCGGCGCGCGTCGGGCGCCACCTCGAGCGCGAGGAGCTCGGCGGTCCAGCCGCCGCCGTCGCTGCTCGGCTCGCCGTCGCGGTGGTCGCCGGTGGGCCGTTCGCCCGTGGCGGGCTCGCCGTGCGCGGGCCGCTCGCCGTCGAAAGCCTCGCCGTCGGGCACCCGCAGCGAGCCCGACGACGGCGCGCACGCCGCGAAGCCCACCACCGTCGGTCCCGCCACGGCCACGAGGACGCGGGCGCGCGGGTCGGGTGCGGCGCCGGCGGCGCGCCGCCAGGTCTCGGCGACCGCGTCGGCGTCGAGGCCGTCGACGACCTGCTCGCCCAGCGTCGCCCGCCAGGCGGCGAGCTGGATGCGCGCGATCGCCTCGGCGTCGGCGGGCTGGGCGGGACGGACGGAGACGTCGGCGAGGGTCACCCCGCCATTGTTCGTCACATTCGTGCTCGGCACTCCCACGGGCGCGTGGCGCAGCGCGGACGCCCCGTGTCGCGGGCGTGCCGTCCGGCGCCGCGTGGGTGTCGCCTCGTGTCGCCCGGGTGTCGCCGGGGCGTCCCCAGGCTCGGTTGCTACCCTCGTGTCCGTGCCAGGCGTCGTGACCCCGCCGCCCACCCGGTCCGGACAGCTCCGACCCGGGCCGGACCCCACCCCCCGTCCGCCACGCGGCTCGAGCCCCCACGCCGTCAGCCCGGCCGTGTACCGGCGCCGCAGACTGGCCGTCGGGCTCGGCCTGCTCCTCGTGGTCGCGCTCGTGTGGTGGCTGGTCGCCGGCCTCTCCCACCGGGGCGAGGCCGTGCCGGACGCGGCGGCCCCGGTCGGCGCGGCGACGGCCGCGAGCACCGCATCGGCCGCGCCGTCGGCGCCGGGCTCGCCCGCCGTGAGCCAGGCGGTGGTCGACGACCTCACCGCGGCAGCCTCCGCAGGCACGGCCCGACTGGCGCAGTGGGACCCCGTGGTGCTCGACGCGAGCCGGCTCGACGCGCTCCGCGCGGCAGTGGACGACGCCGCGGCAGCCCTCGCGGAGGGCTCGACGGCGAGCGAGGCCGACCTCGCCGCGCTCGCCGAGCGCGTGCGGACCGAGACCGCCGCCGTACCCGAGATCGTGACGTCCACCGAGGGGCCGACCACGATCGGCGGGGTCGTGATCGCGAACAAGACGTTCGCGATGCCGGCGAGCTACGCGCCCGGGATCCTGCCCGAGGTGGACGCCGCCTGGACCCAGATGCAGGCCGCGGCGTGGAACGACGGGGTCACGCTGTGGATCGACTCGGGCTTCCGGTCCTCCGCGGACCAGGAGATCACCTACCAGGGCTACGTGAGCAAGTTCAGCGTCGACTACGCCGACACGTTCTCCTCGCGGCCCGGCCACTCCGAGCACCAGACCGGGCTCGCGCTCGACATCAACAACGCCCACCCCGACTTCGGCGGCACCGCCGCGGCGACGTGGCTCGCGCAGCACGCCCCGGAGTACGGCTTCGTCATCCGGTTCCCCGACGGCAAGCAGGACGTGACGGGCTACAAGTACGAGCCCTGGCACGTGCGCTACCTCGGCGTCGACCTGGCGACGTCGCTCACGCAGCAGGGCCTCACGCTCGAGGAGTACCTCAACGTGACCTCGCGGTACACACCCGACGCGTGAGCACGCCCGTCCGTGGGCGTCTCGTGCCGCGTCCCCGATGCGCCGCGAGCAGGGGTGGCGCGGTAGGTTCGGTGCCATGACGCGCAACGCCGAGGCACTGGCGACGTTCGGATCCGTGCTCGTGGCGATGGTCACCCCGATGGACCCCGACGGTCGCGTCGACATCGACGCCGCGTGCTCCCTGGCCGAGCGTCTCGTCGACGACGGCGCGAACGGCCTCGTGCTGAACGGCACCACCGGGGAGTCGCCCACCACCCACCAGCCGGAGAAGGACGCCCTCGTGCGTGCCGTCGTGGACGCCGTGGGCGACCGTGCGCGGATCGTCGCCGGAGCGGGCTCCAACGACACCCAGCACGCCGTCCGGATCGCTCGCAGCGCCGAGCGGACCGGGGCGCACGGCCTGCTCGTGGTGTCGCCGTACTACAACCGGCCCTCGCAGGAGGGCGTCTACCGGCACATCCGCAGCATCACCGACGCGGTCGACCTGCCCGTCATGCTCTACGACATCCCCGGCCGCACGGGCGTCGCGATCGGCGACGGCGTGCTCGACCGGCTCGCCGAGCACGACCGCGTCCTCGCGGTCAAGGACGCCACCGGGAACGTTCCGGCCGGGTTCACCCGCATGCGGCGCACCGGCCTGGCGTTCTACTCCGGCGACGACGCGCTCAACCTCGCCTGGCTGACACACGGCGCCGTGGGCGTCGTGAGCGTCGCCGGGCACGTCGTCGCCGGCGCCTGCGCCGAGATGGTCGCGAGCATCAGCGCGGGCGACCTGCCCCGCGCCCAGGACCTCTCGGTCGAGCTCGCCCCCGTGTGCGAGGCACTCCTGGGCACCGGGCAGGGCGCGGTGTACGCCAAGGCCGCGCTCGAGCTGCTCGGCGCCATCCCGCACCGCTCGGTCCGCTCGCCCCTCGTGGAGGCGGACGAGACCGAGCTCGCAGACCTCGCCGACGCGCTGCGCGCCGCCGGCATCCTCGCGGCCTGAGCCGCGGGCAGTCCGCGTCCGCGTCCCGCGGGTGCGGACTCACCGACGGAAGGAACCTGATGTCCCACCCCCATCCCGAGCTCGACCTGCCCGGCCCGCTCCCTGCCGGGGCGCTCCGCGTGATCCCGCTCGGCGGCCTCGGCGAGGTCGGCCGCAACATGACCGTGCTGGAGTTCGACGGCCGCCTGCTCGTCATCGACTGCGGCGTGCTGTTCCCCGAGGACCACCAGCCCGGCGTGGACCTGATCCTCCCGGACTTCTCCGCCATCGCCGGCCGTCTGCAGGACATCGAGGCGGTGGTCCTCACGCACGGCCACGAGGACCACATCGGCGCCGTGCCCTATCTCCTGCGGCTGCGGGGCGACATCCCGCTCATCGGCTCGCGCCTCACGCTGGCGTTCGTCGCCGCGAAGCTCAAGGAGCACCGGATCTCCCCGGTGCTGCGGGAGGTCAAGGAGGGCGACGAGCTCACCGTGGGTCCGTTCGCGCTCGAGTTCGTGGCCGTCAACCACTCGATCCCGGACGCGCTCGCCGTCGCCGTCACCACCGGCGCGGGCACGTTGCTGCACACCGGCGACTTCAAGATGGACCAGCTCCCGCTGGACGGGCGCATCACCGACCTGCGCGCCTTCGCGCGGCTGGGGGAGCGCGGCGTCGACCTGTTCCTGCCGGACTCCACCAACGCGGAGGTGCCGGGCTTCACGACGGCGGAGGCTGAGATCGGTCCCGTGCTCGACCGGGTCTTCGCGGCCGCGCCCGGCAAGATCGTCGTCGCGAGCTTCTCCTCGCACGTCCACCGGGTGCAGCAGGTGATCGACGCCGCGTGGGCGAACGACCGCAAGGTCGCCCTGGTCGGCCGGTCGATGGTGCGGAACATGACGATCGCCGTCGACCTGGGGTACCTCACGCTGCCGGGCGACGTGCTCGTCGACGTCAAGCGGATCGACGACTACCCGCCGGACGAGATCGTGCTCATGTGCACGGGCTCGCAGGGGGAGCCGATGGCCGCCCTGTCGAGGATCGCGAACCACGACCACCGCGTCTCGGTCGGACCGGGGGACACCGTCGTGTTCGCCTCGTCCCTCATCCCGGGCAACGAGAACTCCGTCTACCGTGTCATCAACGGCCTCACCCGGCTCGGCGCGAAGGTCGTGCACCAGGGCAACGCCCGCGTGCACGTGTCCGGCCACGCCAGCGCCGGCGAGCTGCTCTACTGCTACAACATCCTGCGTCCGCGCAACGTCATGCCCGTGCACGGGGAGATCCGCCACCTCGTGGCCAACGGCGCGCTCGCCGTGCGGACCGGCGTGCCGCCCGAGCGGGTCGTGCTCGCCGAGGACGGCGTCGTCGTCGACCTCATCGACGGCAAGGCGCGCATCGTGGGCGCCGTGCCGTGCGGGTACGTGTACGTCGACGGTTCGTCGGTGGGCGAGATCGGCGAGGCCGACCTCAAGGACCGGCGCATCCTCGCGGAGGAGGGCTTCATCTCCGTGTTCGTCGTCATCTCGGCCGAGGACGGCAGCGTGGTGGCCGGGCCGCAGGTCCACACCCGCGGCCTCGCGGAGTCGGCCGCCGTGCTCGAGGAGATCGTGCCGCAGGTGCGCCAGGCGCTCAACGACGCGACGCGCGAGGGCGCGGTGGACACGCACCAGCTCCAGCAGGTGATGCGGCGCGTCGTCGGTCGCTGGGCCGGCACGCGGCTCAAGCGCCGCCCGATGATCATCCCGGTGGTCGTCGAGGCGTAGTCGGGTCGACCGGCCGGGCCCGTCTGCGTGACGGGGGCCACGGACCAACCGTCGAGTGTCGCTCCAAGGTTGCCTCCGGCGGGCGTGGTTGAGTGGACGAGCGAGGTGTGCCGCCATGACCGCTGCCTTGCGACGTGCTGCTGCAAGGAGGACCACCATGGCTGACCCGCGACCGTCCCCGGGACGGACGGCCTCGGCCGCCCGCGCCCGACAGGCCGGCGCGGCCCGGACTGCCAGCACGTCGCGCGCCACCGCCGCGCCGAGCACGTCGTCCGCGAGCCGGTCCGCCGCCGGCAAGGCGTCCGGCAAGACCGGCGCGAGCAAGACCAGCGCGAGCAAGGCCACGAGCAGCAGGGCCACCGCGACCACGTCGGGCAGCAGGTCCACCTCGGGCAAGACGTCCCCGGGCCGGGGACGGGGCGGTGCGGGCAGCACGCCCGCCACGCCGCCGGTCCCCGTGCGCATGGTCCGCGGTGCGTGGATGGGCGTCGCCCGTGGCGTCGCCGGCACGGCACGCTCGGTCGGCACGGGCGCCCGCGACATCGACCCCGCGCTGCGCCGCGACGGCCTCGCGCTGTTCCTCCTCGGCCTCGCGATCGTGGTCGCCGCGAGCGAGTGGTTCCCGGTCGAGGGCGTGGGCATGGACCTCGTGCACGCCGCCGCCGCGGGCACGGTAGGTCGGCTCGCCGTCGTGCTGCCCGTCGTGCTCGCCGCGCTCGCCGTCCGGCTCATGCGCCACCCCGACCTCGGCCCGGCCAACGGCCGGATCACGATCGCTCTGGCGATCCTCACTGTTGCGGTGTGCGGGCTGCTGGCGGCGCAGGCCGGCCTGCCGGACTACCACGACGGCTGGGCGGGCTTGCGGGACGCCGGCGGCATCGTCGGCTGGGCGGCGGCCAACCCGCTGAGCGCCGCGGTCTCGGTGGTCGTCGCCGTACCGCTCCTGCTGCTCGTCGCCTTCTTCGGCATCCTCGTCCTCACCGCCACGCCCGTGAGCGCCATCCCCGACCGAGTGCGCGCGCTGGTGGGTCGTGGGCACCACGACGACGACGCCCACGACGACGGCGACCCCGACCGCCCGGCGATGCCTCGCCGTCGGCGGCTGCGGCACGGCCTCGGGGGCGAGGACGCGCACGATCCCGACGACCTCGACGCCGATGGCGTCGGCGGCTTCGGGGGTCGTGCCGTGCCGTACGACCACCCGGAGGAGCGCGAGGACCGGATCGAGACCGAGCCGGTCGACGCGCCCCGCCGCCGCAAGGGCGCCCGGCGCACGCGCGTCCTGTCGGCCGACGCGCTGGCGGGCGGCGCGGACGCTGCGCTCGCGGACGACGCGTCGACCGACGCCGACCAGATCGCGCCGTCGGCGCTCTCGAGCGACGGCGCCCGCCCGGTGCAGCCGGTGCGGCCCCCGCGCCCGGCCCCGGCGGCGGGCTCGGTGGCGGGCTCGGTGGCGGGCTCGGCGACGTCGGCGGTGGCGGGCGTGGACGAGAGCGAGCCGATCACCGAGCCGCTCGAGCTGCTCGCCCCGCCGACGCAGCAGCTGCCGCCCCGCGCCGAGCAGCTCGCGCTGGATCCCGGCCTCACGTACAACCTGCCCGCCTCCGACGTGCTCGTCGAGGGCGCTCCGCACAAGACCCGCAGCGCCGCGAACGACCGCGTGGTCGACTCGCTCACCGACGTGCTCGAGCAGTTCGACGTCGACGCGACCGTCACCGGGTTCACCCGCGGGCCGACCGTCACCCGCTACGAGGTCGAGCTGGGCTCGGGTACGAAGGTCGAGCGCGTGACCGCGCTGAGCAAGAACATCGCGTACGCCGTCGCGAGCGCGGACGTGCGCATCCTGTCCCCGATCCCGGGCAAGTCCGCGATCGGCATCGAGATCCCCAACACCGACCGCGAGATCGTGGTGCTGGGCGACGTGCTGCGCTCCGCCGTCGCGCGCCGCGACGAGCACCCGATGGTGATGGGTGTAGGCAAGGACGTCGAAGGTGGGTACGTCACGGCGAACCTCGCCAAGATGCCGCACCTCCTCGTCGCGGGTGCCACGGGAGCCGGCAAGTCGAGCTTCGTGAACTCGATGATCGTCTCGATCATGATGCGCGCCACCCCGGAGGAGGTGCGGATGATCCTCGTCGACCCCAAGCGGGTCGAGCTGACGATGTACGAGGGGATCCCCCACCTCATCACGCCGATCATCACGAACCCGAAGAAGGCCGCCGAGGCGCTGGACTGGGTGGTGCGCGAGATGGACGCGCGCTACGACGACCTCGCGAACTTCGGCTTCAAGCACATCGACGACTTCAACAAGGCGGTCCGTGCCGGTCGCGTGCAGCCGCCGCCGGGCAGCGAGCGCGTCCTCGTGCCCTACCCCTACCTCCTCGTGGTGGTCGACGAGCTCGCCGACCTCATGATGGTGGCCCCGCGCGACGTCGAGGCCTCGATCCAGCGCATCACCCAGCTCGCGCGCGCCGCGGGCATCCACCTCGTGCTCGCGACCCAGCGGCCCTCGGTCGACGTCGTCACCGGCCTCATCAAGGCCAACGTGCCGAGCCGGCTCGCCTTCGCGACCTCCTCGCTCGCGGACAGCCGCGTGGTGCTGGACCAGCCGGGCGCCGAGAAGCTCATCGGTCAGGGCGACGCGCTGTTCCTGCCCATGGGCGCGGCCAAGCCGATGCGCGTGCAGGGTGCGTGGGTGTCCGAGGCCGAGGTGCATCTCGTCGTCGAGCACGTGAAGAGCCAGCTGCAGCCGACCTACCGCGAGGACGTGGCCGTCACGGTCGCGAAGAAGCAGGTCGACGAGGACATCGGCGACGACCTGGACCTGCTGCTCCAGGCCGCTGAGCTCGTGGTGACCACCCAGTTCGGCTCGACGTCGATGCTGCAGCGCAAACTGCGCGTCGGGTTCGCGAAGGCCGGGCGGCTCATGGACCTCCTGGAGTCACGCGAGATCGTCGGCCCGTCCGAGGGGTCCAAGGCGCGCGACGTCCTCGTGACGCCGGAGGAGCTGCCGGGCACGCTCGCGCTGCTGCGCGGCGAGGACGCGCCGGTGGGCGCAGGGGGCGGCGGGGGCGGCGGGGGCGGCGGCGTCGACCTCGTCGGGGACGACCTCGACTCCTACCCGACGGCCGTGGACTACGGCGACGACTCCGACACCGAGGACGCCTGGAGCCTCACGGGACGGTGAGCCTCGCCGTCGGGCGCGTGCCGGCCCGGGTGGGGCACCTGTGAGCAAGGCCTAGGGTGAGCAGCGTGGCGGAACAGCGGACCCCCCGCGCGTGGGGGGTGTGGAACCTGCCCAACGCGCTCACGATGGTGCGGATCGCGTTGGTCCCCGTGTTCCTCGTGCTGCTGCTCCAGGACACGACGGCGAGCCGGTGGTGGGCCGTGGTGGTCTTCGTCGCGGCGTCGGTGACCGACCAGCTCGACGGGCACATCGCGCGGGCGCGCGACATCGTGACGCCGTTCGGCATCCTCATGGACCCGATCGCGGACAAGGCGCTCACGCTCGGGGCGTTCGTCGCGCTGTCGGTGCTCGGCGAGGTGCCGTGGTGGGTGACGATCCTGATCGCGGTCCGCGAGCTCGGGATCACGGCGCTGCGCGCGGCGCTCGTGCGCCGCTCGATCATGCCCGCCTCGATGGGCGGCAAGGTGAAGACGGTGCTGCAGATGCTGGCCATCGTGCTGCTCGTGGTGCCCTGGGCAGCGTTCACCGCTGCGGTGGCGCCGCACGCCGTCGCGCTCGTCGTGCTCTACGCCGCGCTCGCCGTCACGGTGGTCACGGGCGTGGACTACTGCGTTCGGGGCTGGCGCCTCGCGCGGCAGCCGGCGGCCTCGTGAGCGACGCCGGGCGATCGGCGCCCGGCGCGGACTCGTCCGCGCTGATGGCCTCGCGCGCCGGTTCCGGGTCCGGTGCGAGCGCCCTCGCGGCGTCGCCGGCCGCGGTGCGCGTGGTCGCGGCGCTGCGCCGACGCTCGTGGACCGTGGCGGTCGCGGAGTCGCTGACGGCCGGACTCGTCACCGATGCGCTCGTGCGCGTTCCGGGCGCCAGCGCGGTGCTCCGGGGCGGCGTCACCGCCTACGCGGCCGACGTCAAGGTCGGCGTGCTCGGCGTGCCCGGTGACCTCGTCGCACGCGACGGGGTCGTGACGGGGCACGTAGCGCGCGCGATGGCGCGGGGGGCGTGCGCGCTGCTGCACGCGGACGTCGGCATCGCGACGACCGGTGTGGCGGGGCCGGGTCCCGCCGACGGCGTGCCGACCGGCACGGTGGTGCTCGCCGTCGTGTGGCCCGACGGCGAGGCGACCCGGACCTGGCGGCTCGCCGGCCCGCGCCCCGCGCTGAGGGCGAGCGCGGCGAGCCTCGCGATCGCCCTCGCCGACGGCGTGCTCGGCGGCTGATCTCGCGCTGCGGTCAGCTCCGCGGGACGACGACGGCGGGGTCCCCGGTCGGCACCGGAGGCGCGGTCCGTTCGGGAGCGGGTGCCATCACTTCGGTGAGCAGCTGCTCGCGCGTGGCGATCTCGGTCGGCGACAGCGTGATCGCCGGCGCGTCCAGTCGCCCGGCGATCAGGTCCGGGAGCGGGTACACGCGCTGCGCGCCGAGCCGGTCCACGGTGACGCCCGACCACTCCAGGCCGGTGACGCGCGCAGGGTCCGCGTCGGTGCTCGACACCGAGACCGAGAGCAGCGCGCCGGTCGCCGTCTGGGCGCGGCAGCACTTCGAGTCCTGGTTGGAGATGAAGTTGCCGAGCGAGTAGGCGACCCACATGCCCTCGCCGGACGGACCGCCGTCGAGCAGCGCGACGGGCTGCGGGACGTGCGGGTGGTTCCCGATGACGAGGTCGACCGCCCCCGAGTCGGCGAGCTGCTGCGCGAGCGTCGTCTGGTCGGCGTTCGGCGCGTCCTGGTACTCGACGCCCCAGTGGATCGAGGCGATCACCAGGTCCGCGCCGGCCGCTCGAGCGGCCTGCGCCTGCGCGATCAGCCGGCTCGGGTCGATGAGCTGCACGCTCCACGGCTCCTGCGCGGGGATCGGCAGCCCGTTCGTGCCGTAGGTGGCGGCGAGGTGCGCGACCGTGATGTCGCGACCGCCGCGGCTGAGCCGGTACAGCTGCGGCTGCGTCGCCTCCTCGGCGGTCCGGGCGGTGCCGGCGTGACCGAGGCCCGCGGCGTCCAGGGCGTCCAGCGTCGCCACGATGCCGGGCCAGCCCTGGTCGACGGCGTGGTTGGACGCGGTGGAGCAGCCGTCCCAGCCCGCCTCCTGCAGGTCACGGGCGATCGTTGTCGGGGCTCCGAACACCGGGTACCCGATCGGCTGGGTGCCCGGCGCGACGACCGGCACCTCGAGGTGACAGATCGCCAGGTCTGCCGCGGAGATCCAGGGGGTCACGGCGTCCCACAGCGGTGTGAAGTCCCAGCCGCCGCTGCCGTCCTCGGCGTTCTTCAGCACCGTCGTGTGGGGCAGGACGTCGCCCGCCGCGACGATCGTGAACGTGGCGTCCTCGGTCGTGGGCGTCGGCGCGGGCGACGGTGTCTCGGGTGCCGCGCTCGTCGGCGTCGCCGCGCCGGCTCCGGCGGACGCTGCGGCGTCGGCGGACGGTGTGGACGCCGACGTGTCCGGGTCGACGGGGGCCGCACCTCCGGGCGAGGAGTGCAGGCCGCCGGCCAGCGCCGACGCGGTCGCGAGGGCGGCGACGAGGAGGACGAGCAGTCCGAGCACCCAGGCGTGCGTGGATCGGCGTGACACAGGGGTCTCCTTGGCGGAACGAGCACGAGGCGGGCGGCCGGCGAACCGGGTTGCGGCCGGCGCCCCGGGGGCCGTCGCACCGGGCGCTGCGCCCTGCGCCGCAATCGTCCCACGCGCAGCGGCGCGCGTCCCGCACTCGGGCGCTCACCCTGCCGCGGTGGCCGCGGGAACACGCAGCCACCCGTCGGCGTTGCACCCAGTGATGAACGACTCCTTCCGCCGCCCGGCGGCGCGCCCGGTCCGCGATCTGACCGCTGTTCGGACAACGACACTTCCTCGACGCATCCGTGTCACACAACCGGGGTACGGTGACAGTAGGGCTAAGGCAACGACACGGCCGGTGTCTGCGGTCGGGAAGGAGGGACGAGCCATGGTGCTCCTGCGACGCGAGCTCGGTGACGTCCTCCGCGACGTGCGCCTGGCTCAGGGCAAGACCCTCCGCGAGGTGTCGGCCCAGGCCCGAGTCTCCCTCGGCTACCTCTCCGAGATCGAGCGTGGCCAGAAGGAGGCGTCCTCCGAGCTCCTCAGCTCGGTCTGCGACGCCCTCGACGTGCCGCTCTGGTCCCTCCTGCGCGAGGTCAGCGACCGCATCGCCGTCGCCGAGGGCGCCGGCATCCCGGACACCGTCCCGGTCGAGCTCGAGGCCTCGGTCCGCCGCCGCTCGCCGCTCGCCGGGGTCGCCTGACCGCTCCGCTCCGCCTGCACGAACGGGCCGCTCCTTCGGGGGCGGCCCGTTCGTCGTCTCCGCGTCTTTGCGCTGGGTCTGTGATCTCGGGCCGCGTCAGCGCGGCTGGCAGGCGGGGCAGTAGAAGGCGGGTCGATCCTGCGGCGGCGTGCCCACGCGACCGACCGCGATGGGCGTGCCGCACCGGGGGCAGGGCCGACCCTCGCGACCGTACGCCGCGATCGGCACCGACCCGCGCGTACCCGGCGCCGCCGGGGAGTTGGCTGACGTGAGCATGAGGCGGCTGGCGGTCGTGAGCAGCGCCGTCGCCTCGTCCACTGTGAGGTCGGTGACGGGGCGCCACGGGTTGATCCGGTGCCGGAACAGGGTCTCGGCCATCCAGATCGTGCCGATCCCGGCGGCGACCGTCTGGTCCAGCAGCGCCGCTCCGACCGTCGCGGGGGCGCGCGTGACGAGGACTGCCGCAGCGGCAGGGACGTGCTCCTCGGCGTCGTCCGCGAGCAGGTGCGGGCCGAGGTGACCGATGAGGTCGCGCTCGTCGCGCGTGCGCACCACGTCGACCATCCCCAGCAGGTAGCCCCGGCACGTCCAGCGCGTGGTCGCCAGCACGGCGCGGACTTTCGGGTCCCGGTCCCGCGAACGCAGGCCGGGCGCGTGCTCGACGCGCCACGTGCCGTCCATCCGCAGGTGAGTGTGCAGCGTGGAGCCGTCGTCGAACCGCGTGAGCAGGTGCTTGCCGTAGCTCACCGTGCCGAGGCTGCGCAGGCCGGCGAGGTCGAGGCCGCCGTAGGCGGGCCAGCGCAGCTCGCCGCGCACGAGGGGCTCGTCGGCGAGCGCGGCGGTCAGCCGGCGCGCCGCGCGCAGCAGGACGTCACCCTCGGGCACGGAACGTCCGCGGGCTCGGGGTGCGCGGGCCGGGGGCGCGCAGGCGCAGCCCGCGCGGCGTCGGGACGAACCCCGCCTCGACGAGCGCGGTACGCGTGGCCGACGTCGAGGACAGCGCGTTCTCGCCGTCGACCCGGCGCAGCGTGAGGCCCGCGTACCGGGTGGGGGCGGCCTCGGCCAGGGCTCCGGCCGCGCGACCCAGCGTGTCGCCGTCGGCGGTCAGGCCCACGACGCTGCCCCCGCCGCGCTCGAGGAAGAGGGCGAGCTCGCCGTCCACGAGCACGACGTCGGCGCCCGCGACGCGCCGCGGCCGACCCGCACTCTCCTCGCCCACCGCCGCGGGCCAGGGCAGCAGCGCGCCGTAGGGGTTGGCCGGGTCGGTGGCGGCGATCACGACGGCGCCGGGTGTGAGCTGCGCGTCGGCGCGCAGCCGGTCCACGCACTCGGGCAGCGCGAACTGCGCGGCGCCCTGGCCCTCCACGAGGTAGCCGCGCCGCACGGCGCCCGTCTCCTCCAGGCGCGCGAGCACCGGGTAGAGCGCGGCGAAGCCGCCCGAGACGTCCTCGGCGGACGCGACCCCGCGCAGGAGCACGCCGTGTCGCTCGAGCATGCTGGCGACGAGCGCGGCGCGGCGCACGGTCGGGTCGGGGTGGCGCGGCTCGACGAGGCTCCACCGCCCGGCGGCGGTGGGCGGCGTCGCGACCCGCGCCTGCGACGCGCCGAGCGCGGGGGAGAGCAGAGCGCGCCGGCTCGGTCGGCGCGGCCGGGCGCTGGGCCGGGAGCCGGTGCCCGACGGCGCCCCCCGCGCCCGGAGCGCGCCGATCGTGTCGTTGGTGACGAGCCCGGACCAGGCCGCGTCCCACAGCGCCTCCTCGACGTCGGCCGGGCTCGGGGCGTCCTCCCCGTCCGCCTCGGCCGCGCCGCGCACCGCGGCGACGACGTCACGGAAGAAGCGTCCGCCGTCGGCAAGCGCCTCCAGCACCGCGGGCGTGAGCCGGTGCGCGGGTTCGAGCGGCTCGGGGGCGAGCGTCGAGACGGCATCGGCGGGCAGCAGGACGACGCTGCCGCCGGAGGCCGACCGTCCCGCGCCGACCCAGACCACCTCGCCCGCGCTCGTCAGCTCGTCGAGCAGCGCCGGCGTGTAGTCCACGACGCGCGCGGGCAGGATCGACGTCTCCAGGTCGGCGACGTCGAGCCGCGCGCCCGCGAGCTGGTCGATCGCGGTGAGCAGCCCGTCGGCGCCGCGCAGCTGGCCGAGCTGGTGCCACCGCGGCGCGAACACGCCGAGGGCACGCGCGGGCACCGCCTCGACGTCGGCGCGTGCCGCGGCGAGCGAGCGGCGCCGCATCCGGCGCAGGATGTCCGCGTCGCAGTACTCCAGCGCGCCCGAGCGGGCGTCGTCCGTGAACGCGCCGTCGGGCACGGTGGCGTCGAGGGCCGGTGCGTCCGGCGCCGAGGCGGTCGGCGAGCTGCTCGTCGTGCTCTCGGCAGTCTCGGCGTCACCGGCACCGGCAGTGCCGACATCGGCGGCCGGCCGCGTCCGCACCGCGCCCACGGGCCGCAGGCGACCCGTGACGAGCGTGCCCGCCCGCTCGAGCAGCGTGAGCGTCGGCGTGAGCGTGCCGGGCGCGAGCCCGAACCGCGCGGCGAGGTCGGCGACCTCGAACGGCCCGTGGCTGCGCGCGTGACGTCGCACCAGGTCACCGAGCGGGTCCGGCACGCGGGCGAGGAACGCCTCCGGCAGGCCGACCGGGAGCGCCACACCGAGCGCGTCGCGCAGCCGGGCGGCGTCCTCGACCACGGCCCACTGCTCGCGGCCTGCGACCCGCACCCGCAGGACGCGGCGGGCCGCCTCGAGCTCGGTGAGCCAGTCGGCGACGGCGTCCGGTTCCGCCGCGCGGTTCTGCAGCCCTGCGAGGTCGAGCGGTCCGAGCCGCGCGAGCACGTCCACGAGCCGTTCGGCGTCGCGCGCGGCGTAGCGCTCGGTGCGCAGCCCCACCTCGTCCTCGACCGCGAGCACGGCGGCGGGGTCGAGCAGGTCCGCCAGGTCGCTCATGCCCTCGCCGAGCAGCTCCGCGAGCAGTTCGGGATCGAGGGTGAGCGCGGCCGCGCGTCGCTCGGCGAGGGGGGCGTCGCCGTCGTAGAGGAACGTGCCGACGTAGGAGAACAGCAGCGACCGCGCGAACGGCGACGGGCTCGCGGTGGTCACCTCGACGATCCGCACCTCGCGCGTCCCGATCCGGCGCATGAGGTCGGACAGCGCGGCCGTGTCGAAGTCGTCCTGGAGGCACTCCCGGACCGCCTCGAGCACCACCGGGAAGTCGGGGTAGCGCGCCGCGACGGCGAGCAGCTGGCTGGCGCGCTGACGCTGCTGCCACAGCGGCTGGCGGCCGTCCGGCCGGCGTCGCGGCAGCAGCAGCGACCGTGCGGCGGCCTCCCGGAACCGCGCCGCGAAGTGCGCGGACGAGCCGACGGCGTCCACGACGCTGCGTCGCACGTCGTCGGGCTCGATGAGAAGGTCCGCGAGGCTGACCCCGCCGTCCGCGCGCGAGGGTCGCTCGCCGTCGTGCTCCGGGAACCCGCCGAGGTCAGCGAGGCCCGTGGCGCCGGGGGCGGCGCTGCCGGCCGGGGCGGACGACTCGGGTGCGCCCGGCGCAGGCGGCGCCGGTGCGGTCGGGGGGTCCCAGATCGCCATCGGGTCGCCGGTCATGTCCGGCACGCGCAGGACGATGCCGTCGTCGGCGTGCATGACGCCCACGTCGGTGCCGAGCCGCTCCCGGAGCCGGTCGGCGATGACGAGCGCCCAGGGCGCGTGCACGCGCGAGCCGTAGGGGGAGTGCAGGACGAGCCGCCAGTCCCCGATGTCGTCGCGGAACCGCTCGACGACCAGCGTCGCGTCGGTGGGCAGGTAGCCGGTCGCGGCGGCCTGCTCGGCGAGGTAGGCGGCGAGGTTGTCCCGCGTCCAGTCGGGCAGGTCGAGCGAGGCGAACGTGCGGGTGAGGGCACGGGCGTCGGTGCCGTGCGCCGTGGTGATCTCCCGGACGAGAGAGCCGAGCGCGACGCCGAGCTCCGCCGGCCGACCGGGCTGGTCGCCCTTCCAGAACGGCAGCCGACCGGGCATCCCGGGCGCGGGGGAGACGAGCACGCGATCGGGGGTGATCTGCTCGATCCGCCACGTCGACGTGCCGAGCGTGAACGTGTCGCCCACGCGCGACTCGAACACCATCTCCTCGTCCAGCTCGCCGACGCGGCGCCCGCCGCGGGCCGCGACCTGGTCCGCGACGCCGTCCTCACCCACGAGGTAGACCCCGAACAGGCCGCGGTCCGGGATCGTGCCGCCCGACGTCGCGGCGAGCCGGAGCGCGCCCGGGCGACCCGAGAGCGTACCCGCCTCGCGGTCCCACACGATTCGGGCGCGCAGCGACGCGAAGTCCTCGCTGGGGTAGCGGCCGGCCAGCATGTCCAGGACCGAGACGAGTGACGCCTCGCCGAGCGTGGCGAACGGCGACGCGCGGCGCAGCAGCGCCGCCAGGTCGGCCACGGTCCAGTCCTCGACGGCGAGCATCGCCACGATCTGCTGGGCCAGCACGTCGAGGGGGTTCGCGGGCGGGTGGACCTGCTCGATGCGTCCCTCGCGGGCCCGCTGCGTGGTCACGACGGCGGGCAGCAGGTCGCCCCGGTGCGTAGGCACGACGACGCCGCGGGAGACGGCGCCGACCTGGTGGCCGGCGCGCCCGATCCGCTGCAGCGCACCCGCGACCGACGGGGGCGAACCGATCTGCACGACCACGTCGATCGTGCCCATGTCGATGCCCAGCTCGAGCGAGGACGTCGCGACGACGGCGGGCAGCCGACCCGCCTTGAGGTCGTCCTCCACCTGGGTCCTCGCCTCGCGGCTCATCGAGCCGTGGTGGGCGCGGGCGATGACGCCGGGCGCACCGAGCGAGGCGCCGGACTGCGCCTGGGCCTGGGCGGGCCACACCTCGCCGGGGGCGCCGCGCGGGGGGACGGTCTCGCCGTCGCGCTCGGCGAGGCGCCGCTCCCACTCCTCGTTGAGCCGAGCCGTGAGGCGTTCGGCCGTGCGGCGGGAATTCGTGAACACGAGCGTCGTGCGGTGGGCGGCGATGAGGTCGGTGAGCTCACGCGTGACGTGCGGCCAGATCGAGGGGGTGCGCTCGGCGCCGGGCACCGCGCCGGACGCGTCGCCCGAGAGGTCGGGCTCGCCAGACCGTCCCGGCCCGAGCTCCGGATTGTCGTCGACCGGGTTGTCGTCGACCGGATCGGTGGCGCGCGTGCGGGCCGGTGCGGGCACGGCCAGCGGGGGCGCGAGATCGGTGAGGTCCGGCACGGGCACGCGGACCTCGATCTGGAGCTGCTTCGTGGCGGGCGGCTGCACGAGCGTGACCGGGCGCCCGCCGTCGGCGATCGCACGCGTGCCGGCGAGGAAGCCCATCACCGTCTCGACGGGCCGGACGGTGGCGGACAGCCCGATGCGCTGCGCCGGTCGGGCCAGCATCGCGTCGAGCCGCTCGAGGCTCACGGCGAGGTGCGCGCCGCGCTTGCTCCCGGCCATGACGTGCACCTCGTCGAGGATCACCGTCTCCACGCCGGCCAGCCCGGCGCGCGCCGCCGACGTGAGCACGAGGAAGAGGGACTCGGGTGTGGTGATGAGGATGTCCGGCGGCGTGCCGGCCAGGCGGCGGCGTTCGGCGGCCGGCGTGTCGCCGGTGCGCACGCCGACGCGGACGTCCGGTGCCGTGCGGCCCAGGCGCGCGGCGGTGCGGGCGATGCCGACGAGGGGCGAGCGCAGGTTGCGCTCGACGTCCGCCGCCAGGGCTTTGAGCGGCGAGACGTAGAGGATCCGGCAGCGCCGCTCGGGCGCCACCGGCTCGGCGTGCAGGAGGCGGTCGAGCGACCACAGGAAGGCCGAGAGGGTCTTGCCGCTCCCCGTGGGCGCGACGACGAGCGCGTGGTCGCCCGCCTCGATCGCGGCCCAAGCGCCGGCCTGCGCGGCCGTGGGCGCCTCGAACGCCTCGGTGAACCAGGCGCGCGTGGCGTCCTGGAAGCTCGCGAGGGGGTCGACGTCGGGCACCCGGTCATTGTGCTGCCCGCCACCGACATCCGGTGCGGCGGGTAGCGTCGGAGGGTGCGCCACTCCGAGTTCTGGTCCGTGATGGACGACGTCTTCGGGGCGGCCTATGCGCGGAGCATCGCCGCTGACCTCGTGATGACCCAGCTCGGCGGCCGCACCGCCGAGCAGGCGCTGGCCGACGGCGAGCAGCCGCGGGTGGTCTGGGAGGCGCTCTGCGACGCCACCGGCCAGCCCGAGTCGGTGCGGTGGCTGCACCGCGGTCGCCCCGCGCGTCGCCGGCCCCCGCGCGGCTGAGGGTGCGTTCCACGCGGGCGACACGCCGTCGGCGCGTCGTGCGCGCGTCGAACACGCGTACGACCTAGAGTTGTCCCCGGGTGACCACCGGGGCACCCTCTCCCCAGGTCCGGGAGCTCCGGTGGGCGATGTCAGTGGCCGGGCATAGCGTCACCCGCAGGTCCTCCCGGTGAGGGAGGAGCTGGCCGAGGCCAGACCTGTCCACCCGCCCCGCCGGGGCGTCAGCGAAGGAGTGACCATGCCCGCTCAGCCCGGTAACCGGTCGGGTGCCCCCGACAAGCTCAAGGCCCTCGAGGCCGCGCTCGGCCAGATCGAGCGCCAGTTCGGCAAGGGCTCGGTGATGCAGCTGGGTGACGACACGCGCCCGCCCGTCGCCGTCATCCCGACGAGCTCCATCGCGCTGGACGTCGCGCTCGGCATCGGCGGACTGCCGCGTGGCCGGATCATCGAGATCTACGGTCCGGAGAGCTCGGGAAAGACCACGGTGGCGCTGCACGCCGTCGCCAACGCCCAGCGACTCGGCGGCATCGCGGCGTTCATCGACGCCGAGCACGCGCTGGACCCCGAGTACGCGAAGAAGCTCGGCGTCGACACCGACTCGCTGTACGTGTCCCAGCCGGACACGGGCGAGCAGGCGCTCGAGATCGCCGACTCCCTCATCCGCTCGGGTGCCCTCGACGTCATCGTCATCGACTCGGTCGCGGCCCTCGTGCCGAAGGCCGAGATCGAGGGCGAGATGGGGGACAGCCACGTCGGCCTGCAGGCGCGCCTCATGTCGCAGGCGCTGCGCAAGCTCACCGGTGCGCTGTCCTCCTCGGGCACCACGGCGATCTTCATCAACCAGCTCCGCGAGAAGATCGGCGTGTTCTTCGGCTCGCCCGAGACCACCACGGGCGGCAAGGCGCTGAAGTTCTACGCCTCCGTGCGCCTGGACGTCCGCCGGATCGAGACCCTCAAGGAGGGCAGCGAGCCGGTCGGCAACCGCACGCGGGTCAAGGTCGTGAAGAACAAGATGGCCCCGCCCTTCAAGCAGGCCGAGTTCGACATCCTCTACGGGCGCGGCATCTCCCGTGAGGGCGGCATCATCGACATGGGCGTGGACGAGGGCATCGTGCGCAAGTCCGGCGCCTGGTACACGTACGAGGGCGACCAGCTGGGTCAGGGCAAGGAGAACGCCCGCAAGTTCCTCATCGACAACCCCGAGCTCGCGAACGAGATCGAGCAGAAGATCAAGACCAAGCTGGGGATCGGCGTGGCCGTGCCCGACGACGCCTCCGAGCTCGACGGTGCACCCGTCGACTTCTGAGCCCACGGGTGGGCCGGGTGCTCCCGGCCCACCCGCCCGGGTCGCCGCCCGAACAGCCGACCGCCCCGCGGCCGCCACGAGGCGTGGCGGCCGGGGCGGGCACGGTGGCCGCGGCACCTCCCGCCGCGCCCCCGAGCCGCCGACCGTCGGTGCGGCGGCCGAGGACCCCGAGCCGGACCAGGAGCAGGTCGCCCGGTCGATCGCCCTGCGGCTGCTGACCACCTCGCCCCGGTCCCGGGCGCAGCTCGCCGAGGCGATGGCGCGCAAGGACGTCCCGGAGGGCGTCGCCGAGCGGGTGCTCGACCGGTTCGAGGAGGTCGGCCTGATCGACGACGCCGAGTACGCCGCGATCCTCGTGCGGACCCGGCACACCGAGCGTGGCCTTGCCCGGCTCGCGCTCGCGCAGGAGCTCGCCCGCAAGGGCATCGACCGGGAGACGGCGGAGGTCGCCCTCGCCGCCGTCGATCGGGAGGACGAGGGCGCCGTGGCGCGAGACCTCGTGCGACGCCGAGCACGGGCCACCGCACACCTGCCGCGAGAGACCCGGATGCGTCGCCTGGTGGGCGTGCTGGCGCGCAAGGGGCACCCGCCCGGGGCGGCGCTGCGGATCGTGGCCGAGGTGCTCGACGAGCAGGCGGCGGGCGAGCCCGCGCTCGCCGTCGACCTCGAGCGAGCCGACGACGCCTGGCCGGACGAGGTCGACGAGTCGCGCTGACGCGAGATCCTCGGCGCGGAGGTCGCCGGACCGCTCGCGCCGCTACCGGCATCCCCGGGATCGAGCCACCGACCCCACGGAGCTAGCTCGGGCAGTAGGACAGGAGCACCTCGGGCAGGCCGGCGGACGCGGTGCCGCAGACCTCGTCGGAGGTCTCCGCCTCCCATGCGCCGCCCGACCACTGCAGGAAGAACACGGTCGGTCCGGGGTTGACGCTCGCCGCGGCCCACTCGGTGCCGCTGGCGTCGGCGCAGTCGAACTTCACCACCTCCGAACCCTCCGGAAGCGCCGAGGCGATCGACTCGGCCGAGCAGTCCGCCTCACCCGAGCCCGAGGCGGCGGAGGTCGGCGCGGCCGCGGTCGCGGTGGGTTCGGTGTCCGAGCCCGACGGCGAGCTGCAGCCCGCCAGGATCAGCACGGCACAGGCCGCGGCGACGGAGGTCCGCGCGGCGGTGCGGGCGGACCGAGCGGATCGCGGCCGGCGTGAGAGCCAGGTGGTCGTCACCATGAGCAGACTCTTCCGTGACAGGGAGGCGAAGGTGAGGCAGACCGAGAGTAGGAGCCCCACCCGGTCCGTTCCAGCGCCTTTCGGGCAGAGTCGAGACCTGTGAGAACGAGTTCGGGCGACGGGACTTCCGCGCGGTGCACGCCGGTGCGTCGTGCCCCGCGCCGGGCAACACCTGGCAACCGGTTGTCGCGTTCGTCGCGCCGGTGGGGTAGAACAAGAAGGGCGTGTTCACGCGCGACCGGCGGCCCAAGTCGGCGGCACACGTGCTGCGCACGCGGTGGCGCGAGCTGCGGGCGCGGGGCTGACGCGGCGGCGGTGGCGAACGGACGTCGAGGGGCGCACGATCGGGCCTCGACACGGACGTGTGGACGTCGAGTGGCGGTGGCGCCCGGGTGCCGGTGATGGGCCGGCCGGACCGCGGGCCGGCCCGCTCAGGCCGCGACCGGCTCCTCGCGCTCGGCGCCGGGCGGCGGGGCCACGTGCGGCGTCGTGCGGCCGGACGTGCGGTGGGAGAGCCGCGTGGCGACCCAGTCGGCGAACCGGGTCAGCAGCCAGTTGATGGCGATGAAGATCGCCGCGCACAGCGCGAGCGACTGCAGCATGTTGCCGTTCGCGGCGCCGAACTGGCGGGACAGCTGCAGCAGCTCGTTGAACGTGACGATGTACCCCAGCGCGGAGTCCTTGAGGATGATGACGAACTGGGAGACCAGCGACGGCAGCATCGCGATGAGGGCCTGCGGCAGTTCCACGAGGCGCAGCGACTGGGTGTGGGTCATGCCGATCGCGGCCGCGGCCTCCCGCTGACCCTTCGGCAGGCCGTGCACGCCCGAGCGCACGAGCTCGGCGATCACCGAGCCGTTGTAGAGCGTGAGCGCGACGACGACGGCGACGAGCGGGATCTGCGGGGCGGGCACGACCTTGGCGAAGCCCAGGCCGAGCCACAGCGCGATCATCATGAGCAGCACCGGGACCGCGCGGAAGAACTCCACGACGGTGCCCGCGACCCACCGCACCCACGCGTAGGGGGCGAGCCGGCCCAGGCCGAAGAACAGGCCGAACGCCATGGACAGCACGACGGCGTACAGCGCCGCGACGACCGTGTTCTGCAGTCCGGGGAGGAAGTAGTTGACCCACGCGGCGGAGGTGAGCAGCGACGTCCAGCGGCTGGCCTCGAGCTGGCCCTCCTGCCCGAGCTTCCACAGCACGAGGACGACGATGCCGACCAGCACGACGCCGCCGACGGCGTTCGCGACGAGGGTGTTGCGCCGGGCGCGGGGACCCGGGGTGTCCAAGAGGACCGCGCCGCTCATCGGGACACCGCCAGCCGACGCGAGCCCCAGGTGGTGAGCAGGCCGATCGGGACCACGAGGATGACGTAGCCGAGGGCGAAGATCATGAAGATCAGCACCGTCATGTTGCCGTTGAACTCGATCATCGTCTTCATCACCGAGGAGGTCTCCGTGGCCACGCTCGCCGCGGCGGCGACGGTCGAGTTCTTGATCAGGGCGATGAGGACGTTTCCCAGCGGGGCGACGGCGCCGCGGACGGCCTGGGGAAGCAGCACCAGTCGCGCCGCGGGCAGGAACGACAGGCCGATCGCCCGCGCAGCCTCCGCCTGGCCGAGGGGCACGGTGTTGATGCCGGACCGCACGGCCTCACAGACGAAGGCCGCGTGGTAGATCGCCAGGCCCACGATCGCGAACAGGAAGAAGTTCGTGTTGAAGTCCGGCGCGAGCTCGATCTTGAGCTGACCCCAGACGCCGAGCACGAGGAACAGCATGATCACCGTGAGCGGGGTGTTGCGCAGCAGTGTGACGTAGCTCGTGCCCAGCCAGCGCAGCGAGGGCACGGGGGAGACGCGCATGAGCCCGAGCACGGTCCCGATCACGAGCGCGCCGATGGCGGCCCAGAACGAGAGCTGGATGTTCACCCAGAACGCGGCGGGGATGTCGTAGCTCGTGAAGAGGAAGCCGATCTGCTCGAACAGGCTCACGTGCCCTCCTGGTCAGGCGGGGGTCCGGGGCCGGGGCGCGCTGCCGGTCGACGGCGCGCGCCCCGACCCCGGACGGGTCAGGTCAGGCGCAGGCAGCCGGGGTCGGCGGGTTGAGGTCCGCGTTGGGCGTGTAGCCCGTGCCCTCGGTGTTGGCCGTGACCGCCTCCTCCCACGCGCCGGAGTCGATCATCTCGGTGATCGCGGCGTTGATCTCCTCGCACCGCTCGGTGCTGCCCTTGGGCAGGCCGACGCCGTAGTTCTCCTCGGAGAACGGGTTGCCGACGACCTTGAACTTGCCCTGGTTGGCGGGCGTTGCGGCGAGGCCGGCGAGGATGATGTCGTCCGTCGTCACGGCGTCGACCTGGCCCGACTCGAGCACGGTGACGCAGTCGGCGTAGCCGGGCTGCTCGAGCAGGTTGACGCCCGTGGCGTAGTTGTCCTTGATCTTCTGCGCCGACGTCGAGCCGGTGACCGAGCAGAGGTTCTTGCCCTCGAGGTCCTCCGGGCCGGTGATCGAGTCGTCGTCCGCGCGCACGAGCAGGTCCTGGCCTGCGACGAAGTACGGGCCGGCGAAGTCGACGACCTCCTTGCGGGCGTCCGTGATCGAGTAGGTCGCGAAGATCATGTCGACCTGGCCCGTCTGCAACAGGTTCTCGCGCTGGGCCGACGGCGAGGAGACGAACTCGATCTGGTCCTCGGCGTAGCCGAGCTGGCAGGCGACGTACTTCGCGACGTCGACGTCGAAGCCGGTGTACGTCGAGCCGTCCTGGAAGCCGAGACCGGGCTGGTCGAACTTGATGCCGATCCGAAGCGTCCCGTCCCCGCCGGAGCAGTCGGCAGCGGCGGCGTCGCCGCTCGCGTCGTCGGTGGCGGCGGCCGTCGCCTCACCGGCGGCTGAGGTCTCCTCGGGGGTGGTTCCTGCGTCGGACGTACAGGCCGCGAGAGTCATCGCGGCGACCGCGGCCAGGCCGACGATCGTCACTCGGGTGTTGCGCATCATGTGCTCCTTCGTGTGCCAATCGGTGCAACGGGCGCCCTGGGGGTTCTCCCGGGGCGACCGGTCGACGGGTCAGGTCGTCGACCGGTGGTCAGTGGGTGAGGATCTTGCCGAGGAAGTCGCGGGCGCGGCCCGACTGCGGGTTCGTGAAGAAGCTCTCCGGATCGGCCTGCTCGACGATCTGCCCGTCCGACATGAACACCACGCGGTCCGCGGCCTTGCGCGCGAAGCCCATCTCGTGGGTCACGACGATCATCGTCATGCCCTCCTTGGCCAGGGCCACCATCACGTCGAGGACCTCGTTGACCATCTCCGGGTCCAGCGCCGACGTCGGCTCGTCGAACAGGATGACCTTCGGCCGCATCGCCAGCGCCCGCGCGATCGCGACGCGCTGCTGCTGCCCGCCGGACAGCTGCGCCGGCATCTTGTCCGCCTGGGAGGCCACGCCCACGCGCTCGAGCAGCGCCATCGCCTGCTCCTTGGCCTCCTTCGGCTTGACCTTGCGGACCTTGATCGGCCCGAGCGTGACGTTCTCGAGGATCGACCGGTGTGCGAACAGGTTGAAGGACTGGAACACCATCCCGACGTCGGAGCGCAGCCGGGCGAGCTCCTTGCCCTCCGCGGGGAGCGGCTTCCCGTCCAGCTCGATCACGCCGTCGTCGATCGTCTCCAGCCGGTTGATGGCGCGGCACAGCGTGGACTTGCCCGAGCCCGACGGCCCGATCACGACGACGACCTCGCCCTTGGCGACGTCGAGGTCGATGTCCCGCAGCACGTGCAGCGAGCCGAAGTGCTTGTTCACCCGGGCGAGGTGCACGAGCGGCCGCGCCGGTGCGTCCTGACTCGTGCTCGGGGCCGGGCTCGGCGAGGTGCTCGGGGCGGGCGTCTGCTCGGGCGCGTGCTCGGGCGTCTGCTCTGTCGTCATTCATGCAACCTAACCGGCGTTCGTTACGGGGTGAGTTGCGCCGCGGTCACATTTCGGAAACGATCCCCGCGCAGGCTGCGCCCGATCACGCGCTGTGGTAAAAGCGCGGGGCGGGCCAGACCGGGTCGCGGCCTAGACTGTCTCCCCGTGACGAGCACCCTGCCCACCGCGGCGCCGCCGACAGCGCTCCCGCACGCCGTGCCGGCCCTGTCAGCGCTCTCGGCCCTCTCGAACGGGTCGGACGGCTCGACACTGCCCGCCTCGTCCGCCGAGGCGACCGTGCCCGCCGTCGGACCCGGTCCCGCCACCACCGCCGCGCGCGACGGGCGCTGGACCCGGCCCCGGACGTACGTGATCCGCACCCTCGGGTGCCAGATGAACGTGCACGACTCGGAGCGGATGGCCGGCCTCCTCGAGGCCGCCGGGATGGTCCCGGCGCTTCCGGGCGGTGCGGGCACGGACGTCGCCGCGGACGCCGCGAGCGCCGACGTCGTCGTCATCAACACGTGCGCCGTCCGCGAGAACGCCGCGACCCGGCTGTACGGCAACCTCGGCCGGCTCGCGGCCGTCAAGCGCGAGAACCCGGGGCTGCAGATCGCCGTCGGCGGCTGCATGGCGCAGCAGGACCGCGACGGCATCGTCGCGCGTGCGCCGTGGGTCGACGTCGTGTTCGGCACCCACAACATCGACGCACTGCCCGTCCTGCTGGAGCGCGCCCGGCACAACGCGAGCGCACAGGTCGAGATCCACGAGTCGCTCCAGGTCTTCCCCTCGACGCTGCCGACCAAGCGCGAAAGCGTCTACGCCGGCTGGGTGTCGATCTCGGTGGGCTGCAACAACACGTGCACGTTCTGCATCGTCCCGCACCTGCGCGGCAAGGAGCGCGATCGCCGGCCCGGCGACGTGCTCGCCGAGGTGCAGGCGGTGGTCGACGCGGGCGCGATCGAGGTCACGCTGCTCGGCCAGAACGTCAACTCCTACGGCGTCTCGTTCGGCGAGCGGGACGCGTTCGCGAAGCTCCTGCGGGCGTGCGGCCGCATCGAGGGCCTCGAGCGGGTGCGGTTCACCAGTCCGCACCCGGCCGCGTTCACCGACGACGTGATCGCGGCGATGGCCGAGACCCCGAACGTCATGCCGAGCCTGCACATGCCGCTGCAGTCCGGCTCGGACCGGGTGCTGCGGGCCATGCGGCGCTCCTACCGCAGCGCGAAGTTCCTCGGCATCCTGGACCGGGTCCGTGCCGCGATCCCCGAGGCCGCGATCACCACCGACCTCATCGTCGGCTTCCCGGGGGAGACCGAGGAGGACTTCCAGGCCACGCTCGACGTCGTCGAGGCGTCGCGGTTCTCCGCCGCCTTCACCTTCCAGTACTCCCCGCGGCCGGGGACGCCGGCGGCGGACCTGCCGCCGCTGGACCCGGCCGTGGTGAGCGAGCGCTACGGACGCCTGATCGAGCTCCAGGAGCGGGTCAGCGCCGAGGAGAACCACGCCCTGGTGGGGCGCGAGGTCGAGGTGCTCGTCGCGGAGCACGACGGCCGCAAGGACGTCCGCTCGGGTCGCGTCTCCGGCCGGGCGCGGGACAACCGCCTCGTGCACCTGGGCCTCGGCGACCTGGCAGAGGCGGATCGCCCGCGCCCCGGGGACGTCGTGACGACCGTGGTCACCCACGCCGCGCCGCACCACCTCGTCGCCGACGGCGCGCCCCTGCGGGTGCGTCGCACGCGGTCGGGGGACGCGTGGCAGCTGCGACGCGACGGCGGGGACGCGTGCGGCACGCCGAGCGACGGCTCCGCCGCGGCGACCGTCGGGCCGGTGTCGCTCGGTCTGCCGACGCTCCGCGTCGGTCCGCGCTAGGTCCGCTCGTCCGACGCGGCCGGGCCGGACGAGCCGTCCGCGGGTCCGCTTCCGTCCGCCGTGCCGGTCGCGCCCCGTTCGGGCCCGTACCCGTCGGCTTCGAGCTCGTCGGGCCCGTACCCGTCCGTGCCGTCCCGGTCGGGCTCGTCCCGCTGCCCGCCGTCGTCGCCCGACTCGTGCTCGCCGTCGAGCATGTCGAGGTCGTCCAGACCGTCGAGGTCCCCGATCTCGTCGAGGTCGCCGAGATCGGCGGGCTCGTCGCGCCCGTCGATCGGGGCGTCGTCGTCGGGCATGACGTCACTGAGCGGGATGGAGCCGTCCAGCGCGGACATCGCGTTGCCGGTCACGGACAGCGTGACGTCCACGAGCTCGGCGAGCTGCGCCGGGCTGAGTCCGAGGGCCACGCTGGTGGTGTGCACGGCGACGAGTGCGACGCCGTCGTCGCTCGCCTGGGTGTGCAGGGTGGGCAGGATGCGGTCCCGGTTCCAGTCGTTGACGAGCTGGAGCGCGCCGCGGCGCGCCTGCGGGGGCAGGTGGCGCGACCACCGCGTGCGCAGCACGAGGTCGGACTCGATGAGGACGAGCTGGTAGGAGCGACCGCCGTGCTGGCCCACCACCCCCTCGGGGATCTCGCGCACGAACTCCCCGCGCTGCGTGACGAGTCGGCGCAGGCGCTCGGGGGTGACCGGGGTGACCGGGGGCAGCGGCACGTCGGGCCCTACCCGCCGGCCGTGAGGACGGGGTCGGGGTAGCGGTGGTCGAGCGCGTCGAACACCGCGGTGCCGGCCGCGAGGCCGACGGCGACCTGGTGGTCGAGCTGAGCGTCGTTGAGGCCGCTGGTGATCGTCACGGACGTCTCCGTCAGCACGTGCACGCGGCCGTCGTCGAGGACGCGCACGTAGACCTTGGGGTGGGCGTGCGTGGCGTTCCAGGAGTCGGTGAACGCGAGGACCTCCCACAGCCGCTCGATCCCGGCCTGACGCGACCACCGGCCGCGGACCTGCAGGATCGAGCCGCGCACCACGTAGAACGAGAACAGCCGGTAGGCCCAGAGCCCGCAGACGTCGCCGTTCTCGTCGGTGAGGTAGCGATACTCCCGCCGGCGCATCGACTCCGCGAGGCGCTCGCGCGTCACGGGGCGGACGGGGTCGCTCGTCGCGGGCGCGCCGGCGCGTGCCGAGACGTCCGACGGCGACGCGTGCGCGACCTCCGACCTCGCCGTACGCGGGGCGGACGCACCCGCCGGGCCGGCGCCCTGGGGACGCGCAGGGGGGACGGGGCGCGCGACAGGACGGGGGTGCTCGGCGACGCCGGGGGGCGGATCGGTGGCGCTCGGACGATCGGTGCCGGGACGATCGGTGCCGGGGCCGGGCGGGTCGGACGAGGCCCGCGCGGGACGCGTCGAGGGCTGCTCGGGGCGAGGGCTCGCGCCGGCGCGGTGCTGGGGGTCCTCGGACGCCGCGGGCTCGCGCGCCGAGCCCGGCCGCGGTTCGTGCGCGGGTCCCGGAGCGGGCGCGGGCACGCCGGGCCGCCGTCGCCACCGCTCCCAGAGTCCCACCCCAGGAGTGTAGGCACGGCGCCTCGCGGGTGACCGGGGCGGTCGGGGCGGTCGGGGCGAGAATGCCGGGGTGCGGGTGCTGACCTGGAACGTGTGGGGGCTGCGGGGCGGCCCCGTCCGCGTGGTGCGCGCGCTGCGCGAGGTGAGGGCCGACGTCGTGTGCCTGCAGGAGTGTCCGCGCTGGCCGGGTGGCCGACTCGTGCTCCGGCTCGCCGCGCGGGCAGCCGGACTGCGCCTCGCCTCGGGCGGCGGACGGTCCGGGCTCGCAGTGCTCCTGAGGGCTGGTCGGTCGGCGCCGGAGGCCGGGCGCGCCGGGGTGGTCCGGTTCCCGCGGGAGCGTCGCGGGTGGTGGTGGTCCTACCCGCGCGGCGCCACGTGGGTCCGGGTGCGGCACGACGGCGTGACTCTCGTCGTCGCGTCCGCTCATCTCGACGTCGCGCCGCACGCGCGCACCGCCCAGGCGCACGCCCTCGCGGCCGCGTTCGCTGGCGCGCCCCGACTCGTGCTGGCCGGCGACCTCAACGAGCCGCCCGGCGGCCCCGCCTGGACGGCGCTCGGCGGCGGGCTGCTGGACGCCGACCCTGCGGGTGCACCGACGTTCCCGGTCGGCGCCGGGCGGCACGCGCGGCACCGCCTCGACGCGGTGCTCGTGCGGGGGATGCAGGTTGCGGGTTCCGGTCCGGCTGGTGCCGCCGGCCACGGAGCGGGCGCTCGCCCGGTCTCGGACCACCGCGCCGTGCTCCTCGAGGTCCGGCCACGGTAGCCTCACCGCTCGTGCCCACCTCGCCGTCGCCCGTGATCGCCGTCGTCGGCGCCACGGCGAGCGGCAAGAGCGCACTCGCGATCGAGCTCGCGCGGCGGCTCGGCGGGGAGATCGTCAACGCCGACTCGATGCAGCTGTACCGCGGCATGGACGTCGGCACCGCGAAGACGCCCGTCGCCGAGCGCGCCGGCGTGCCCCACCACCTGCTCGACGTGCTCGACGTGACGCAGGAGGCCTCGGTCGCCGCCTACCAGGTCGACTCGCGCGCGGCGCTCGCCGACATCACCGCGCGCGGTGCGCAGCCGCTGCTCGTGGGCGGCTCCGGGCTCTACGTGCGTGCCGCGCTCGACGCCCTCGACTTCCCGGACACCGACCCGGAGGTTCGCGCCCGCTGGGAGGCGCGCGGCGAGCGCGAGGGGCCGGGACTCCTGCACCGCGAGCTCGAGCGGCTCGACCCCGCGGCGGCCGAGAGCATCGGCCGGCACAACACCCGCCGGCTCGTCCGCGCGCTCGAGGTCATCGAGCTCACCGGTCGCCCCTACACGGCGCAGCTGCCGACCTACGCCGATCTCGTGCCCACGCTGCACCTCGCGCTCGACGTGCCGCGCCCCGTCCTCGTGGAACGCATCGCACGACGCGCCGAGGCGATGTTCGCGGGCGGCCTGCTCGGGGAGACCGCCGCACTGCGCGCGGCGGGTCTCGAGCGCGGCGTGACGGCCTCGCGCGCGGTCGGGTACGCGCAGGCCCTCGCGGTCCTGGACGGCCGGCTCACGACGGCGCAGGCCGTCGAGGCGACGACGGTCGCCACCCGGCAGGTCGCCCGCCGTCAGACGAGCTGGTTCGGCCGCGACCCACGGATCGTGCACCTCGACGGCGAGGAACCGCTCGCCCGCCAGGTCGAGCTCGCGCTCGGGGCGCTCGCGGCCGCGGCGGCTGACCGCGGCTGACGACGGACCGACCGACGCTTCGGGTTCCCTCGCGTGGCGGCGCCAGCGATCTGTGCCGGGTCGGGGGCTGAGACCGGGACGGATCGCTGGGTTCGCGGCCGGGGTCGGACCGAGCGTCCGGCGGTGCCGGTCATTCGTGCCGGTTCGGGGGCGGTTCGCGGGACAGATCGCTGGGTTCGCCGCGCTCGCCGTTCCGGCTCGGCCCGGACGGCCGGCGCGGGCACGCGGGGCCGCCCCGCGTATCCTGCCCGGGTGACGAGCACCCCGACGGGCACCATGCCGGGCCCGGCGACGAACCCGGGTCCGGCGTCGTACGCAGGCCCGGCCTCGAACCCGGCCCCGGCGTCGAGCTCCGCCGAGCCCGTCCGGCGCTGGCCGGACCTCGTCAAGGGGCACGGCACGGGCAACGACTTCGTGCTGCTCACCGACGCCGACGCTGCGCTCGACCTGGACCCCGTCGCGGTCGCCTCGCTCACGGACCGGCACCGTGGCCTCGGCGCGGACGGGCTGATCCGCGCCGTGCGGACGCAGGCGCTGCTCGCCGTCGAGCCCGGGCTGGCCGACGTGCTCGGCGCGGACGCGGCGCGCGCGGAGTGGTTCATGGACTATCGCAACGCCGACGGCTCCGTCGCGGAGATGTGCGGCAACGGGATCCGGGTGTACGTGCGCTACCTCGTGGACCAGGGCCTCGTAGCGCTCCCGGACGGCGCGGCGCTCGCCGTCGGGACGCGGGCGGGCGTGCTGGACGTGCGCGCCGAGGGTGACCTGGTCGCCGTCGCGATGGGGCGCTGGGGAGCCCCCGGGGGCGACGGGGCGCTCGCGGCCGGCTTCGACGCCGAGGTGAGCGTGGCCGGCGTCGAGGGCGCGCGACCGGGCCTCAGCATCACGATGCCCAACCCGCACGTGGTCATCGCGGTGGCGAGCGACGCCGAGCTCGCGGCCGCGGACCTCGCCCGGCCGCCCGCCGTCGTGCCCGTGCCGTCGCAGGGAACCAACGTCGAGATCGTCCAGGCGCTCGGCGAGCGCGTCGAGGCGGGGACGGTGGTGGGCGAGATCCGGATGCGGGTGCACGAGCGCGGCGTCGGCGAGACGCTCTCGTGCGGCACGGGTGCGTGCGCGGCCGCCGTGGCCGCCCGCGTGTGGGCCGGGCCGGGCGCGCCCGACGTGTGGGACGTGCACGTGCCGGGCGGGACGGTGCGCGTCGTGCTGGCGCCCGACGGCGAGGTCGAGCTCATCGGTCCCGCGGTGCTCGTCGCGGACGTGCGACCGCGCTGAGGGTCCGCACCGAGGGCCCGCACCGAGGGGCCGAGCCGGCCGCTGCACGGGCCGATCTCCCGGACGGCTACGCCGTCGTCGGCCGTCCGACCCGGAGCACCCGGAAGCCGCCCTGGCTCGTCACCCGCTCGACGGGTGCGCCGAGCGTCTCGACGAGCCAGCGGGCGAGCGAGTCCGCGCCCAGCTGCTTGGCCACGACGAGGTGCGCGACGCCGTCGTCCGCGAGGCGGGGCAACCACCGCCGCAGCAGGTCGTGCAGCGCCGCCTTGCCGATCCGGATCGGCGGGTTGGACCAGAGCGCGTCGACCCGGACGTCGGGCTCGACGTCCTCGGGTCGCATTGCCGTCACGTTCGTCGCACCGACCGCCGCGGCGTTGGTCCGGGTCAGCTCGAGCGCGCGCTCGTTGACGTCGACGGCGAGCACGCGCGCCCCGGGCGCGGCGAGGGCGAGCGCGAGGGCGAGCGGGCCCCATCCGCAGCCCAGGTCGACGAGCACGCCCTCGGGCGGGGGCGGCGGGACCGCGCCGAGCAGGATCCGCGTCGCGGAGTCGAGGTGGTCGGCGGAGAACACCCCGCTCGCGGTGGTCAGCCGCAGGTCGCGGCCCGCGAGGTGGACGTCGATCGTGCGCCGCTCCTGCTCGGACGCGGGCGCCGCGGTGAAGTAGTGGTCGCCGGTCACGACCGCCAGCGTAGGTGAGGCCGCGACGGGAGGGCCGCTCGCCGTCGCGTGGTGCGGCGTGGTGCCGCGGCCGTCGCGCGGGGCGTTGCGCGGTGCGCCCTGGGCGAAGGCCTGTGTATATCCCTCGCCCGTCGCGCGGCGCCCGTGGGACCATGGATGCCCGCACGGAACGCCGTGCAGCGGCCGCCGACACAGGACCGGCGACCACGAAGGAGACCATGAACGAGCTCACCCCCCACGGCGCCGACACGTCGGACCAGCGCGCGACGCACGGTGCCACCCGCGAGTCCGACGAGGCGCGACGCGTCGTCGAGCGCATCCTCGCCCGCTCGGGAACCGCCGTGATGGCGCAGGGTGCCGGAGCCCCCTCGGACGCCGACGGCGATCAGCTCGATCTCGCCGAGCGCTCCGCGCTGCGGCGCGTCGCCGGGCTGTCGACCGAGCTCCAGGACGTCACCGAGGTCGAGTACCGCCAGCTGCGGCTCGAGCGGGTCGTGCTCGTGGGGCTGTGGCACTCCGACGCCGAGGCGGCCGAGATCTCGCTGCGCGAGCTCGCGGCGCTCGCCGAGACCGCGGGCTCGCAGGTGCTCGACGGACTGCTGCAGCGTCGTCAGACGCCGGACCCCGGCACCTACCTCGGCTCCGGCAAGGCCGCCGAGCTCGCGGGCATCGTCGCCGACACCGGGGCGGACACCGTGGTGGTCGACGGCGAGCTCGCCCCCTCGCAGCGTCGTGCGCTCGAGGACGTGGTCAAGGTCAAGGTCGTCGACCGGACGGCGCTGATCCTCGACATCTTCGCCCAGCACGCGAAGTCCCGCGAGGGTAAGGCTCAGGTCGAGCTCGCACAGCTGGAGTACCTGCTGCCGCGCCTGCGCGGCTGGGGCGAGTCGATGTCCCGGCAGGCCGGTGGTCAGGTCGGCGGCGCCGGTGCGGGCATGGGCTCGCGCGGTCCCGGCGAGACGAAGATCGAGCTGGACCGGCGCCGCATCCGCAACCGGATGGCCAAGCTGCGCCGCGAGATCAAGGCGATGGCGCCGGCGCGCGGCGCCAAGCGCGCCCAGCGCCAGGCGTCCACGGTCCCGCAGGTCGCGATCGCCGGCTACACCAACGCCGGGAAGTCCTCGCTGCTCAACCGGCTGACCGGTGCCGGCGTGCTCGTCGAGAACGCGCTGTTCGCCACGCTCGACCCGACCGTGCGCCGGGCCGAGACGCCCGACGGGCGCGCCTACACGATCGCCGACACCGTCGGATTCGTCCGGTCGCTGCCGCACCAGCTCGTCGAGGCGTTCCGCTCGACGCTGGAGGAGGTGGCGGACGCCGACCTGCTGCTGCACGTCGTCGACGCCGCCCACCCGGACCCGGAGAGCCAGATCGCGGCCGTGCGGGAGGTGCTGGCCGACATCGACCTCGCGCAGGTGCCCGAGGTGCTCGTGCTCAACAAGGCCGACCTCGCCGACCCGGACACGCTGGCCCGGCTGCGCTCGGCCGGACCGCACACCGTGGCGGTCTCGGCCCGCACGGGTGCGGGCATCGAAGAGCTGCGCCGCCTCGTCGCCGAGCTGCTGCCGCGACCCGCCGTGGAGGTCGACGTCGTCGTGCCCTACACGCGCGGCGACCTGGTGCACCAGGCGCACACCACGGGTGAGGTGCTGACCGAGGAGCACGGCGCCGACGGCACCCGCCTGCGCGCGCGCGTCGACGAGGCGCTCGCCGCCCAGCTGCGCGCCGCCGTCGGATGACCGCGCGGGTCCTGCCCGCGCACGTGGCCGAGGGACGGTCGGTGAGGGCGCGTGGGTGAGACGCGCGTGAGCGGAACGCGCTCGAGCCTTGGCGCTGCCGCTGCCGGCGCGGAGGCCGACGTCGAGGCCGCCGCCGTCCAGACGGCAGAGGGCGGTGTGGCCGCGTCCGCGGCCTCGTCGGCGAGCGGGTCGGCGAGCGGCTCCGGCTCGGACGTCGACCTCGACGAGGCGCTCGACGCCGTCGTGACCGCGCTCGGCGGTGAGCGTCGTGAGGGTCAGCACGCGATGGCGCACGGGGTCTGGGACGCGCTCGAGGATCGCGTGCCGCTGCTCGTGGAGGCCGGGACCGGGACCGGCAAGTCGCTCGCGTACCTCGTGCCCGCCGTCGTGCACGCGGTGACGCGCAACGAGCGCGTCGTGGTCTCGACCGCGACGCTCGCGCTCCAGCGTCAGGTGCTGATCAAGGACCTCCCGCTCGTGTCCGGTGCGCTCGAGCCGCTGCTGCCGCGGGCGCCGCAGGTCGCCCTGCTCAAGGGCTGGCACAACTACCTGTGCCGGCACCGGCTCGACGGCGGGTACCCGGACGAGGCGCCTGGCCTCTTCGCGCTCGATCTCGCGACCGAGCACCCCGCGGGCGCCGAGGAGGAGTCGCTGGGGGAGCAGGTCGTCCGGCTGCGCACGTGGGCCGAGGAGACCGAGACCGGCGACCGCGACGACCTGGTGCCCGGCGTGAGCGACCGCGCTTGGCGGCAGGTGTCCGTCCCTGCCATGGACTGCCTCGGCCCACGCTGCCCGCTGCTGGCCGAGTGCTTCCCCGAGCGCGCCAAGGTCGCCGCCCACGCGGCCGACGTCGTGGTGACCAACCACGCGATCCTGGGGATCGCGGCCTCTGGCTCGCCGGGGGTGCTGCCCGAGCACCAGGCCGTCGTGGTCGACGAGGCGCACGAGCTGGCGGCGCGCGCCCGCGCGGCGGCGACTGCCGAGCTCTCCGCCGCGAGCGTGGGGCGCACCGCGCGCATGGTGCGCCGGCACGCGGGCGCCGTCGTCGCGAGCCTCGACGACGCGGCGGACGCGCTGTCCGCGGCGCTCGCGGAGGTACCGCCCGGCCGGCTCCCGTCGGGCCTGAGCGTCGAGCTCGAGGGGATCGTCACGCTGCTGGGCGCCGCGCTCCGGGAGGCGCTGACGGCCACGAAGCCGGCCTCGGGGGCCGCGCCCGACGGCGCTCTGCAGATGGCGCGCTCGGCGCTCACGGTGGGCGTGGAGATCGTGGACCGCCTGCTGTCCGACGCCGTCGCCCAGCGCCGCGACGTCCTGTGGTGCGAGGAGCTCACCGACGGCTCCCGGCGGCTGCGGGTCGCGCCGCTCGAGGTCGCCGGCCTCGTCGCCGAGCACCTGCTCACCGACCGCGGCGCGGTCCTGACCTCGGCGACCCTGCGGATCGGCGGGACGTTCGAGGGGGCGGCGCACGACGTCGGGCTGCACGGGGCCGACACCTACCGCGAGCTCACCGTGCCGGGCCCGTTCGACTACCGGCGCCAGGCGATCCGCTACGTGGCGGCGCACCTGCCGGCGCCGGGTCCGACGCCGAGCGACGCGATGCTCGAGGAGCTGGTCTCGCTCGTCACGGCCTCGGGCGGAGGTGCGCTCGGCCTGTTCTCCTCGCGGCGCGCGGCCGAGCTCGCGGCCGCGCACGTGCGGGCGGCGACCGGGCTGGAGGTGCTCTGCCAGGGCGACGACGTGCTCGCGACCCTGGTGGCCCGGTTCCGCGAGAACGACGCCACGAGCCTCTTCGGCACCCTGTCGCTGTGGCAGGGCGTGGACGTCCCCGGCCGCACGAACCGCCTCGTGGTCATCGACCGCATCCCGTTCCCGAGACCGGACGACCCCGTCGTGCAGGCACGCTCGGAGGTGGCGGCGCGGCGCGGGAAGAACGAGTTCCTCACCGTCTCGGCGGCGCACGCCGCCCTGCTGCTCGCGCAGGGCGTGGGACGCCTGGTCCGGTCGACACAGGACCGCGGCGTCGTCGCGATCCTGGACTCCCGGCTCGTCCGCGCGCGCTACGGCGGGTTCCTCGAGCGGTCCCTGCCGCCGATGTGGCCGACCCGGGACGGCGAGATCGCTCGCGGAGCGCTGCGTCGACTTGCCGCCGAGTCTCACTAGCATCAACCCATGAGCGACCAGCCGCACGACCCCACGTCAGCGCCGGCCAGCCCGTCGGTGTCCTTCCTCGGCGACGACGGTCTGGAGAACCCGTCCCGTCGTTACTCCACCGTCGCGATCGTGGGCGCAGGGTCGGTGGGCTCCACCCTCGCCTACACCGCACTCGTCCGCGGGGCCGCCCGCCGGGTGGTGCTCTACGACGTCAACGCCCCCAAGGTGAAGGCGGAGGCGGCCGACATCGGCCACGGGATCGAGTTCATCCCGCAGGCCACGATCGAGGGCAGCGACGACATCGAGATCTGCCGCGACGCCGACATCGTGGTCTTCACGGCGGGGGCGAAGCAGGACCCGGGCCAGAGCCGCATGGAGCTGGCGTCCAAGACCGTCGGCCTCGTGAAGAAGGTGCTGCCGACGCTCGTCGAGATCGCGCCGCACGCCATCCAGATCATGGTGACGAACCCCGTCGACGTCGTGACGTACGCCGCGCAGAAGCTCACCGGCCTTCCGCCGTCGCAGGTGTTCGGGTCCGGCACGGTGCTGGACTCCTCGCGCCTGCGGTTCCAGATCTCCCGAGAGTGCGGCGTGGCCGTGCAGAACGTGCACGCCTACATCCTCGGCGAGCACGGCGACTCCGAGGTGCCGATGTGGAGCTCGGCCTCGATCGCCGGCGTCCCGCTCCTGGAGTGGCTCGGGGCCGACGGCGAGCCGGTGTTCACCGACGAGCTGCGGCGCCGCATCGGGCACGACGTGGTGCACGCCGCGTACTCGATCATCGAGGGCAAGGGGGCGACGAACTACGCGGTCGGCCTCTCCGTGACCCGGATCATCGAGGCGGTGCTGCGCAACGAGCACCGCGTGCTGCCCATCTCCACCCAGGTCGCAGGCGAGCTGGCGGGTGTCGGGGACGTGTGCCTCTCGATGCCGACCGTGGTCGATCGCGCGGGCGCCGGCGCGCGGCTCGCGATCCCCATGAGCGCCCAGGAGCTCAACCTGCTGCGCAGCAGCGCGGAGCACATCCGCCAGGCGGCACGCCAGCTCGGGTTCTGACCGCGATCGGCTCGGCGCTCGACCGGAGTCCGGTCGGGCGCCGAGCCGTCGGTGCGGGTGCCGTCCGGGCGGGCACGTCGGGCCGGGTCCGTTCGGGCCCGACCCCCGAGGCTCGCGCGGCGCCTCAGAGCCGACGAAGCACCGCGACGACGCGGCCGAGGATCTCCGCGTCGCGTCCGTCGATGGGGGAGTAGAGCGGGTTCGCGGGCAGGAGCCAGAGGGCGTCCGGGGTGCGTCGCAGCGTCTTCACGGTGGCCTCGCCGTCGATCATCGCGGCAACGATCTCGCCGTTCTCGGCGACGTTCTGACGACGGACGACGACCCAGTCGCCGTCGCAGATCGCGGCTTCGATCATCGACTCCCCGACGACCTGGAGCAGGAACAGCTCACCGTCGCCGACGATCCGGCGCGGCAGGGCGAACACGTCCTCGACGGTCTGCTCGGCGAGGATCGGCCCACCCGCCGCGATCCGGCCCACCACCGGGACGTACGACGTCTGTGCGTCGGTGGGCTCGGGCAGGACGACCTGTGCCGGAAGCGCGCCGGGCGCCGGCGGACGCAGCGGACCGGACGTCTGACGCCGGTCCTCGTACGCGGCCGCCTCGGCGTCGGCCCGAGGCGTGCGCCCCGGCACCGCGGAGATCACCGGAGCCTCGGCGACCACCTCGATAGCACGGGGGCGGTGCGGGTCGCGCCGCAGGTAGCCCTTCTCCTCCAGCTGCTGGAGCTGGTGCTTCACGCTGGAGGGTGACGTGAGCCCGACCTCCAGCCCGATCTCTCGCATGCTCGGCGGGTAGCCCCGCTCCTGCACGCTGCGTCGGATCACCTCGAGCACCGCGCGCTGACGCACGGTGAGCACGCGGGGGTCCCTCACGGTCATCGGTTCTCTCCCTCCACGCCCCCTGGGGGTGCGTCCCGGCCGATCCCCTGACGGCTCCGGCAGCGGTGCCCGGGGGGATGTCAGTGGTCGGTGATGTGCTCTGCGTGGAACAAGCGTACGACGAGACCGCACGAAATGTCCGACATCTGTTCGAACCGGTGTGTCGACATCTCCGAGGTCGTGCCGTACGCTCTCGAACAGACGTTCGCCGCACAGGCGTTCGAGGGGAGAAACCGATGAGCACGATCGTGTACCCGGCAGCGCAGCAGACCCGCTCCGTGACGGCTCGGCATGCGTCGAGCACCGTCCGCGCAGCGGACGGGAGCACCGCGGGGAGCCACCGGATGAGGCTCACGCGACGCGGGCGCCTCGTCCTGACGGTCCTGGCGACGCTGCTCACGCTCGGCACCGCGTCGTTCGCGGTGCAGGCCGTGGCCGACCAGCCCTGGCAGCCCGACCCCTCCGTGGTCGTCGTGGTGGCCCCCGGCGAGACGCTGTGGAGCATCGCCACCGGCATCGCGGGGGACCGCGACGTGCGGGAGGTCGTCGCCGACATCCAGAACCTCAACGGCATGGCGAGCAGCGACCTGGTCGCGGGTCAGGAGCTCCGGCTGCCCTCCGGCAGCTGACGCGGCTGACGCCTGCCGAGGTCGCGCGCCGGCCGGCGGTGCCCGAGGCGTCGGCGCCGGGGTCGTCGCCGGGTGTGCACCGGCGGCAGGGACGCACCGGCGGCAGGGACGCACCGGCGGCGGCGTGGACGGGCGGCTGCCATGGCCTGGAGCGACTCGCCTCGGGCTGAGCATGGTCCGGCGGGCGCTTCGAGGTCGGCCCGGGTCTGCGTGCGAGGATGGGGGCCCGTGCCCCGCCGAGGGGTCTGCCGACCAGACGGAGACGTCGTGCACTGCCCGTACTGCCGCCACACCGACTCCCGCGTCATCGACTCGCGCACGAGTGACGACGGTTCATCGATCCGCAGACGCCGCCAGTGCCCCCAGTGCGGTCGCCGGTTCTCCACGGTGGAGACCACGAGCCTCTCGGTCGTGAAGCGGTCCGGCGTCGTCGAGCCGTTCAGTCGCGACAAGGTCGTCTCGGGGGTGCGCAAGGCGTGCCAGGGCCGGCCCGTCAGCGACGACAGCCTGGCGGTCCTCGCGCAGCGCGTCGAGGAGGCGGTGCGTGCGACCGGCACGGCCGAGGTCGATGCTCACGACGTGGGCCTCGCGATCCTCGGACCGCTCCGCGAGCTCGACGAGGTCGCGTACCTCCGGTTCGCCTCCGTCTACCAGGACTTCAGCTCGCTCGCCGACTTCGAGAGCGCCATCGCCGCGTTGCGCGCCGAGCGCGCGGGCCGCCCCGGTACGGCCGAGGAGCTCGTGCAGGCGGGTGCCTCTGCAGCGCTCGGTGACCTCGGTGCGGACAGCCGGCGGGAGCGCGACGGCGAACGCGCGGTCGACGGCGACGCGGTCGACGGCGCCGAGCCGGCCATCGGCGAGACCGTCACCTCTCGGGGCTGACGGTCGGTCGGCGAACGGTGGCCGGTCGGTCGGCGGACGGCGCATGGTCGGTCGGCGAACGGTGGCCGGTCGGTCGGCGAAGCGGACGGTCGCCCCGTGAGTGCCCTGGGCGCGCGGCCACCCACGGCGTTCCCGCACACCAGGACGCCGCCCCGCCGCCCCGGCCGTGCCGGGCGCGCCCGGCAATGGCCTGGCCCACGGGCGCGTTGTCGGGAATGCTGGACGTCAGCGCACCGTGCGCTGCACCGAATGGCGCCACCGGCGCGGAGAGGAGTCGTCGATGACCACCCCCGACAAGGAGGCCGCCGCCGTGCCGGAGGACGTGAAGGCCAAGTTCCGCGAGGCGCTCGAGGCCAAGAAGGCCGGGCAGCACGCCGCCGGCGCCAAGGGCCACGGCCACGACGCGCTCGAGGGGCACGCGAACGACGGCGGGCACGGCCACAAGGTCTTCCGCCGCAAGTCCGGCTGAGCGGTCGACGTGAGAACGGGGACGGGCGGCTCCGAGCCGCCCGTCCCCGTTCTCGTTCTCACGCGCTCCCTCGCCGCGAGCAGGCGGGTGGGAGCGCGGCGGGCGTGCCGGAGGACCGGAGCGCCTGCTCGTGCGCAGCCCGCCGAGACGGATCTCGGATCAGGCGTCGAGGACGCGCGCCCGGATCGTCGTCGACTCCTTCGAGATCGTCTCGACGACGCCCTCGGGGAGCGTGCCGAAGACATCGGTGACGGCGTAGCCGAACTGCCCCCAGGTGCCGAGCACCTGGTACTCCACGTTCGCACCGTGCTGGGAGAGGACCTCGTTGAGCTGGGCCATCACGCCCGGCACGTTCTGGTGCAGCAGCGTCACGCGCTGCGACCCCTCCCGCGGGCGGTCGAGCACCAGACCCGGCACGTTCACCGAGAGGTACGTGGCGCCCAGCTCCTGGTAGTCGCGCAGCTTGCCGGCCACGAACTGGCCGATGTCGTGCTGGGCCTCCTCGGTGGAGCCGCCGACGTGCGGGGTGAGGATCACGTTCGGCAGGCCGCGCAGGTCGCTCTCGAACGCCTCGCCCTGCGCCTTCGGCTCGGTCGGGAAGACGTCGACCGCCGCGCCCGCGAGCGACCCGTCCTCGATCCGCGCGCGCAGCGCGGCATAGTCCACGAGGAACCCGCGGGAAAGGTTGAGGAAGAGCGCACCCGGGCGCATCGACGCGAACTGCGCCGCGCCGAACATGCCGGCGTTGCCGGGTCGTCCGTCCACGTGGAGCGTCACGACGTCGGACTCCTCGAGCAGGGCGTCGAGCGAGGGCATCCGGTGGGCGTTGCCCAGCGCGAGCTTCTCGGCCGTGTCGTAGAACACGACGCGCATGCCGAGCGCCTCGGCGACCACCGACAGCTGCGTGCCGATGTTGCCGTAGCCGACGATTCCGAGGGTGCGGCCGCGCACCTCGTGGGCGCCGCTCGCGGACTTGTTCCAGGTGCCCTTGTGGAGCGCCGAGTTCTGCACGGTGAGTCGTCGGCTCAGGGCGATGATCTCGCCGAGCACGAGCTCGACGACCGAGCGGGTGTTGGAGAACGGCGCGTTGAAGACCGCGACGCCGCGCTGGGCCGCCGCGGCGAGCTCGATCTGGTTGGTCCCGATGCAGAAGGCTCCGACCGCGTCCAGGTGCGACGCCGCGAGGACCGCGTCGGTCACCTGGGTCTTGGAACGGATCCCGAGCAGCGACACGCCGTCGAGGGCCTCGATGAGCTCGGACTCGTCGAGGGCTCCCTTGAGCGAGGTGACGTCGTAGCCGGACTCCTCGAGGAGGGTCGTGGCGAGCGGGTGGATGTTCTCGAGTAGCAGAGCGCGGGGCACGGGACCATTCTCGCGCGGCCTCCGCGGCGTCCCAAATCGGTCCGGCAGGTGGGCGCGGTCGCAGTCGCGCGGGAGAGGGGGACGCCTCAGGCGCTCTCGGGCAGACCGTCCGCCGCGCTCTCGGGCAGACCGTCACGCGCGGCGTCACGCAGGCCGTCACGCACGCCGTCACCCGCGCCGTCGGGCAGCCCCTCGGGCAGGTCGCCCACGAGGGTCAGCCGCCGCGTGGCCCGCGTCATCGCGACGTACGCGTCGCCGCGACTCATCCGTGCGACGTCGAGCGCCACCACGGTGTCGAACTCCAGGCCCTTGACCTCGACGGGGTCCAGCACCACGAGCGGCTGGGTGAGGTCGATCCGCGGCGCGCCGAGCCGGGCGCGCAGCGCCGGGACCGCCGCGGTCGGCGCGACCACGCACGTCGTGCCGCCGAGTGCGCGGGAGTCGGCCACGGCCGTCGCCAGGTCGTCGCTGCGCTGCAGCGCGCCCTCGACGTCGCGCGCCGACACGACGGGTGCGACGTCGACGTCGAGCCCCTCGCGGGCGACGGCGGCGCGCAGCACCTCGGTCGCGGCGTCCATGACGGACGCGGGCGTGCGGTAGTTGATCGTCAGCTCCGCCAGGCGCCACCCGCGGTCGAGCCGGTCGAACACGTCCCGCCACCGCGTCGTTCCCGCTGCCGACGAGGTCTGCCCGGTGTCTCCCACCACCGTGAAGGACCGGCTCGGGCAGCGCCGCAGCAGGCTGCGCCACGCCATCGGGGACAGCTCCTGCGCCTCGTCGACGACGATGTGGCCGTAGGTCCAGCCCCGGTCGGCAGCCGCACGCTCTGCGGTGGTCCGCGCCGGGCCGGACTCGGCCATCCGGGACGCGAGCATCTCGGCCGTCACCTCGGGCAGACCCTCGCCGGAGCCGCCCAGGGACCGCAGCGTCGCCCGCGCGTACGCGAGCTCGTCGCGGGCCTGCGCCGCCGCAGCCAGCTGGGCGCGCTGGCGCTCGGGGTCGATCCGCTCGCCGATGAGCTCGGCGGCCTCGTCCAGGAGGGGGATGTCGGCCTCGGTCCACGGAGCGTCGGGGTCGCGGCGCAGCAGTGCGCGGTCGCGCGCGGCGAGCCCGGGGGCCACCTCCGCGAGCCGGTGCGGCTTCGCCCAGAGATCGCGCAGCAGCCCCTCGGGGCTCAGCGGCATCCACGCGAGGTTGAGCGCGACGCGGACGTCGCGGTGGGCGCGCAGGTCCTCCGACACCTCGGCGAGGTCGCTGCCACCGAGGTCGGCGCCGATCGCCTCGGCGTACTGCCGCGCCAGGACCTGGAGCATCTGCCGGACGAACACGACGCGCGCGGCGTTGTGCGGCTGGTGGGCGCGGCGGGCACGCGCGCGCGCCGCCGCCACGTCGTCCGGGCGGATCTCCAGCTCGACCGAGCCCAGCCGGAAGCGGGTCACCTCGGCCGGCACGCGCTGACGCGCCGCCACGGCGCGCTGGATCACGCCCGCCATCGCGGTGCGGCCCTTGACGCGCGCGACGGCCGGCTCCTCCACCGCCGTCGCGGTGACGTCGGGGAGCAGGGTCGCGATCGTGGTGGGCACGACGCCCGTCTCGCCGAGCGCGGGGAGCACGCGCTCGATGTACCGCAGGAACGCGTCGGACGGCCCGACAAGCAGCACGCCCGAGCGCGCCAGGCGCTCACGGTGGGCGTAGAGGAGGTAGGCGGCGCGGTGCAGCGCGACGGCGGTCTTCCCCGTGCCGGGGCCGCCCTGGACCACGAGCACGCCCTCGACGTCGGACCGGATGATCTCGTCCTGCTCGGCCTGGATCGTGGCGACGATGTCGTGCATCCGCCCGGTGCGGTGCTCGCCGAGCGCCGCGAGCAGCGCGCCCTCGCCGGCGAGCGTCGCGCGGGAGTCCTCGTCCAGTGCGTCGGCGTCGAGCACGTCGTCCTCGATGCCCACGACGGCGCGGTCCCGGGTGGAGAGGTGACGTCGCCGCACGACGCCGCCGGGGTTCGCGGCGGTGGCCTGGTAGAAGGGACGCGCGGCCGGGGCGCGCCAGTCCGTGAGCACGGGGGAGTGGAACTCGTCGGAGATCCCGATACGCCCGACGTAGCGCGTCCCGCCGGGCGGCGTGCCGTCCTCGCGAGCGGCGGGCTCGGCGTCGGGGCGCAGGTCGATGCGGCCGAAGACCAGCTTCTGCTCCACCGCGTCGTACGTCGCGAGGCGCTCGGAGTAGAGCGTGGCGAACGAGTCGCGCTCGGAGCGCGCCTGGTGGGTCCCGCTGGAGCCGTCACCGCGCACGCGCTCCAGGTGCGCCCGCGCGTTCTCCCGCAGGTCGTCCAGGCGCGCGTACACGCCGTCGACCACCGTCTGCTCGTGGCGCAGCTGGGCGGCGAGAAGCGCGTCGTCGGATCCTGCTGCGTCCACCCAGCCTCCTGCTCGCGTCTCGACCGGCCGTCCATTATGGCGCACGCAGCTCGGCCGGTCGTGCGCGGGCCGGCACAGGGTGGGGCGCGGCGGCGGGAATGCGGGGGGCGACGGGGCTGTTGTCGTCCCTGGAAGGCCACGGGGGTGGCCGCGCGGACGAGGTCCGCGCCGACGGACGAGCAAGAACGAGAACGCACGGGAGGCGACATGGATCCCTCGGCACTGTTCCACTGGGACCTCGCCGATCACCCACCGCTCGGGGTGCCGAGCGGGCGAGGCGACGGCGATCAGGGGCGCGACGAGACCACCGGACGCGGCAGCGCGAGCGACGAGAGCGCCGCCGCACCCGACCTCGGAGCCAGTGCCTCGCCGTCGGGCACGCCCGAGGCGGCCACGCTCGACGAGACCGTGCCGGGAGAGGGCGCCGCGCGACCCGCGTCCGGCGGCGCCGAGGCACTGCATCCCGACGACGTGACGAGCGCGCCCTGGCTGCCGCGTGCCGTCGCCGAGATCGACGTGCCCGTGCTCGTGCACGCGCTGCGCGGCTCGATGGACGCCGGCCACGCCGGCGCGCTCGTGGTCTCGCACCTGCTCGCCACGCACGCGTCCGAGCGCGTGGCGACCTTCGACGTCGACGAGCTGCTCGACTACCGCTCGCGCCGCCCGCCGATGACGTTCGAGAAGACCAGCTTCACCGAGTACTCCGACCCCGAGCTCGCGCTCGACTACCTGGCCACGGACCAGGGCGGCGTCCTCCTGCTGCACGGCGTGGAGCCGGACCTGCGGTGGGAGAAGTTCGCCAGCGCGGTGCGCGAGATCGTCGAGCGCCTCGGCGTGCGGACCACGGTAGGCGTGCACGGCATCCCCATGGGCGTCCCGCACACCCGCCCGATCGCGGTCACCTCGCACGGCACGCGCGAGGGCCTCGTGGACGTAGACGGCTCGGTGTTCGGGACGGTCCAGGTCCCCGGCAGCGCCTCGTCGCTGCTGGAGTACCGCCTCGGTGCCTGGGGTCACGACGCGATGGGCTTCGCCGTCCACGTCCCGCACTACCTCGCGCAGGCCGAGTACCCGGCCGCAGCAGTCGAGCTGGTCCGACGGGTGGGTCGGGTCACCGGCGCGCACCTCGACGTCACGGCGCTCGAGCGCGCCGCCGCCGAGGTGGCCTCGGAGGTCGACCGGCAGATCGCGGAGTCGCCCGAGGTGGCGGCCGTGGTCCAGGCGCTGGAGAACCAGTACGACGCCTACCAGGAGGCCGCCGGTCGGAGCCTGCTTGCGAGCGAGGAGGTACCGACGGCCGACGAGCTCGCGGCGCAGTTCGAGGCGTTCCTCGCCGAGCAGGGCTCGGTCGAGGACGGCCGGCCCGACGAGGCCGGCGACGGCGAGCGCGCCTGACGCTCGACGCGTCGCGCGCGCTCACCCTCCCCGGCCCGCACCGGAACGCCCGGAGCGAACACGCCGACCTCGCAGCCGCTGCTTCTGGCGCACCGGCGCCCCGCTCTGACACACTAGGAGCCGTTGCACCAGCTTCTCTAATGTCTGATGTTCTTCGAGCACGGCGTGGGGATCACTGCAGCACCGGGCGCCCGGCACAGGGTCGGGTGCCACTCCCCGGAAGGACACGCATGGCACAGGGAACCGTCAAGTGGTTCAACGCTGAGAAGGGCTACGGGTTCATCGCCCAGGACGGCGGCGGCGCCGACGTCTTCGTGCACTACTCGGCCATTCAGTCGGACGGCTACCGCTCGCTCGAGGAGGCTCAGCGCGTGGAGTTCGAGATCACGCAGGGCCCGAAGGGTCCGCAGGCCGAGAGCGTTCGCCCGCTCTGACCCGCACCTCCGCGTGGCCCGCACCCCTCGGGGTGCGGGCCACGCGCCGTCTCACCCGGCGTTCTCCGTCGCCCAGCCGGGGGCGACCTCCACGTCCCGCAGCGGCGCCGACGTCCCGACGAAGTCGTCGAGCTCGCGCCCGGTCACGAGCCGCACCGGCGCCGGCAGCCCCAGCAGCTCCCGCGCCAGGCCAGCGTCCGGCGGGGTGTCACCCGCGATCACCACGAGATTGCCGAACCGGCGCGCCTTGAGGATCGGCGGCTCGACGGCGAGCGCCACGTGCGCGAACACCTCCCGGGCCGTGGCCACTTCTCGCCGTGCGATCGGCAGCGGCGGGCTGTCCACCAGGTTCCCGAGGTAGCGCCCGCCCGGCCGCAGGATCGCCGCGAGCTGCTCGAGGAACTCCACGGTCGTGAGGTGGGAGGGCACGCGCGCGCCCGCGAACGCGTCGCGCACGACGGCGTCCCACGAGTCCGGCTGCAGGCTCGCCACCGCGGCACGCGCCTCGGCCGTGCGGATGCGCAGGCGAGGGGCGCGCGGCAGGTCGAACCAGTCCCGCGAGAGGCGGGCGAGCTCGCCGTCGAGCTCGACGACGAGCTGGCTGGTGTGCGGCGCCTGGTGGTGGATCGCGCGCGCGAAGGCGCACGCGGCACCGCCGAGGTGGAGCACGCGTGCGGTCGACGAGGGCTCGAGCAGGTCGGCCATCGCGAGGCGCATCTGCTGCATGTACTCGAACTCGAGGTGCCCCGGGTCCGCGAGGTCGATGTAGGAGGACTCGACGCCGTTGACGTAGACCATGACCGCCGTCGGCCGGTCCGGGTCGGGCTCCAGCTCCACCGTCCCGGTGTCGATCAGGACCACTCCGTCGGGAAGATCTCCTGGCAGGGAACGACGGCGCGCCATCGGGCGATCCTAGTGCGCGAGGACGGCACGCCGCTGGGCCGGCGGCGGGCTGGCCGCGGACCGATGACGCGGAGACGTGCCTGCACCAGACTCACAACATGAGCCTCGAGCCGGACACCAAGGACTGGACGTGGGTGCTGCGCGAGCGGTGCCCGGAGTGCGGCCTCGCCGCGGGCGAGGTGGCCCCGGCGGAGATCGGCTTGCTCGTGCGTGCGAGCCTGCCGCGCTGGACGGCCGCACTTGCCCGCCCGGACGCGTCGGTGCGGCGCTCGCCGCAGCGCTGGTCCGACCTCGAGTACGCCTGTCACGTGCGCGACGTGTTCCGCGTCTTCGACGAACGCCTCGCGCAGATGCTCGCGACGGACGGCGCGGCGTTCGCGAACTGGGACCAGGACGCCACGGCGCTCGAGCAGGACTACGCCGGGCAGGACCCTCGTGCGGTGGCCACGGAGCTGACGGAGGCGGGGGAGCGGGTGGCCGCCCGGTTCGACGCGGTCACCGAGGCAGACCACGCGCGCCGCGGGATCCGCTCGAACGGCTCGGAGTTCACCGTCGTGACGCTCGGGCAGTACTTCTGGCACGACGTGCACCACCACCTGCGCGACGTCGGAGCGTGAGTCGTCCAGCGGTCCAGCGGTCCAGCCGTCCGGCGGTCTCGCGGTCCGGCGACCGGGTGATCCAGCGCGGTGAGTCGCAGCGTCCCGCGTCGAACGAGCGTTCGATAGGCTGAGGTCGTGGACGAGCGTGGTGGGCCCTGGCGGTGGGGGGAGGACGACTCCGGCACTCCGATCCTGCACGTCGACATGGACGCGTTCTTCGCCTCGGTGGAGGTGGCCGCCCGCCCCGGGCTGCGCGGCCGCGCCATGGTGGTCGGCGGCCGTGAGCGCGGGGTCGTGCTCGCGGCGACCTACGAGGCGCGTGCGTTCGGCATCCGCTCGGGCATGCCGATGGCGACGGCGATCGCCCGGCTCCCGTCGGTGATCGTCGTCCCGCCGGACCACGAGTCCTACCGCCGCGTCTCCCGCCAGGTCATGGCGGTGCTGGCCGAGATCACCCCGCAGCTGCAGCAGGTGTCCGTCGACGAGGCCTTCCTCGACGTCAGCGGCGCGCGTCGACGGCTGGGCTCGCCGGCACGGATCGGCACGCTCGTGCGTGAGCGCGTGCGCCGCGAGGTCGGGCTCCCGATCTCCGTCGGCATCGCGTCGACGATGTTCGTCGCCAAGGTCGCCTCCACGCGCGCCAAGCCCGACGGCATGCTCCTCGTGCCCGAGCACGCGACGGTCGACTTCCTCCACGCGCTTCCGGTCGCCGCGCTGTGGGGTGTGGGGGAGTCGACGGCGAGCCGGCTCGCCGACCTCGGGATCCGGACCGTGGCCGAGCTGGCGACGGCGCCACGGTCCTCCCTCGCGGCCCGGCTGGGGCCGGCTGCCGCGCATCGGCTGCACGACCTGGCGTGGGGTCGCGACCCGCGCGTCGTGACCCCCGAACGCACCGAGCGCTCGGTCTCGGCCGAGCACACGTTCCCCGTCGACGTCACCGACCGGGCCGAGCTCGCCCGCACGGCGCTCGCGCAGACCCACACGTGCGCGCGGCGTCTGCGTGAGGCGGGGATGCTCGCCCGCGGCGTGACGCTCAAGGTCCGTCTCGCGGACTTCACGACGCTGACGCGGTCGCGCCGGCTCGACGTCCCGACCGATGTCGCGGCCGCGCTGCACGGCACGGTGCGTGCGCTGCTGGCCGCGGTCGACGTCCCGGCGACGGGGGTGCGCCTCATCGGCGTCCGCGCCGACGACCTCGTCGTCGCCGCGGGGACACCGGTGCAGGCAACGCTCGGCGACGACGGCGACGACAGGCGCGCGCTGGAGGTCGCGGTCGACGCCGTCGATCGGCGGTTCGGCGGCGGCGCCGCCGTCGCGGCCTCGCTGCTGCAGGCGCCGCCCGTCCCGGCGACCCAGCCGACGCCGTCGGACCCCGCCGTCGGCGCACGCGAGCCGGTCCCGGACCGTTCGCGAGGAGATCGGACCGGCCGTCGCGCGGACGAACCCGGGCCGAGGAGTGGACTGCGGAGGGACTCGACTACCGCCACCCCGAAACCGCGCATATCCTAGGACCCTGACGGTTGTTCGAGGAGGACGCCATGCCCCTGTCGGAGTACGAGCAGCGTGTTCTGGCGCAGATGGAGCGTCAGCTCAGCTCTGACGACCCGAAGCTCGCCCAGACGTTCAAGGGCGGCGGGGTCCGTCGTCGAACCTCGTCCGTCATTCTCGGTGTCGTCGTGGTCGCGGCCGGCCTGGCCATGCTCATCGGCGGCGTCTCGCAGCAGCTGACCTGGCTCGGGCTCCTGGGGTTCCTCGCGATGTTCGGTGGTGTGCTGCTCGCGCTCTCGCGGGGCTCCTCGGCGTCGCGGCCGGGAGACGCGGGCGGAGCAGCCGGCGTGGCGGCTGCCAAGGCGCCCCGGAAGAAGTCCTCGTTCATGAACCGGCTCGACGAGCGGTGGGACAAGCGGCGCGACCAGCGCGGCTGACCCGGACCGGGGGCGGCGTGGCCGCCCCGCTCGTGACGCCGCCGACCCGGCACCCCGAGCGCCGCCCCGCTCTCCTCCTGTTCGAACCACGCCCCCGATCGGTGCGCGACGACGCGTGCCACGGGGGCGTCGTGCTGTCCGGCGCGCGCTGAGTCGCGCGAGTCGACGGCGCCGTTCCACATCGCTCCCCGGGACGCCTCCACGTCGCTCCCCGGGGCGCCTCCACGTCGCTCCCCGGGGCGCCGCGCTGAGCCGCCTGATCGGCCGCCGGCGCGTGCGTGAGCGCTTCATTCCCCCGTGTTTTCGCGGTTCCAGGGGCTTCGAGCCCACGGGCGCCCAGCGCCGGCGCAACAGCGGCCTCTCGGGAAGGCGCCACCGAGCGGCCACGGGAGGCAGGGCGACGCACGTGTCACTCCACCTCGCTCCACCGGTTCTGACCTGCGACAACGAAAGACACGTAGCGCGAGGAGGGCCACGGACGTGGCCGAGGTGGAGGGTTGTGGAGTAATGTGGAGCCCAGCGGGGCACGGCGGCGCTCCGGAGGGACAGGGGAGGTGAGGCACCGTGCTCATCGGGACCTTCACGCCCCGGCTCGACGAGAAGGGCCGCCTGATCCTCCCGGCCAAGTTCCGCGAGGAGCTCGCCGGCGGGCTCGTCATGACCCGAGGGCACGAGAAGTGCCTGTTCGTGTTTCCGATGGCGGAGTTCGTGACGCTCCACAACACACTCCGCGCCGCGCCGCTCACGTCCCGCGAGGCCCGCGACTTCAACCGCGTCCTGCTCTCCGGCGCGCACGACGAGATCCCCGACAAGCAGGGCCGCGTCACGATCCCGGCCACGCTGCGCCAGTGGGCCGGGCTCGAGCGAGAGCTCGCCGTCGTCGGCACCGGCAACAAGCTCGAGGTCTGGGACTCCGCGGCCTGGGAGGCCTACCTCACCGTCGCGTCCGCGGCGTTCGACGACGCCGCGGGGGAGGTGGTGCCCGGGTTCTGACACGTCGCTGTCGTGCGAGGTCTCCCGCCGACGCCCCTGACGCACTTCCCCGGCGCCAGGTGCGCCCTCGGAGGGAGTCCTGGTCCGACAGCACACCGCAGCACGACCCCACACCGCCACCTACATCCCACCCACATCCCACGCACCGCCGCCCCGACCGCCCACAGCCCGCTCGTCCGCCCGAGCAATCGCCGAGACCCGAGGAGGTGACATGACCCAGCACGACCAGCCGCCGCTCGACCCGATCGAGCAGCCGGATCCGCAGCCCGAACGGCGCGCCGACGACCTCCACGTGCCGGTCCTCCTCCAGCGGTGCGTCGACCTCCTGGCCCCCGCGCTCACCGAGCCGGGGTCCGTGCTCGTCGACGGCACGCTCGGCATGGGCGGTCACGCCGAGGCCCTGCTGAGCCAGTGCCCGCAGACGCGCGTGGTCGGGATCGACCGGGACCCCCAGGCGCTCGCGCTCGCCGCGGCACGCCTGGCACGGTTCGGCGAGCGGTTCGCCCCCGTGCACGCGACCTATGACGAGATCGACGACGTCGTGGAGGCGCAGGTCGGACGGCCGGTGCAGGGCGTCCTCCTCGACCTCGGCGTCTCCTCGCTCCAGCTGGACGACGCCGACCGGGGCTTCTCCTACTCCCGGCCGGCACCCCTCGACATGCGGATGGACTCCAGCAGGGGTGAGACCGCGGCGGAGCTGCTCGCCGAGGCCGACGAGCGCGAGCTCACGCGGATCCTGCGGGTCTACGGCGAGGAGCGGTTCGCTCAGAGGATTGCGGGGACGATCGTCCGCGAGCGTGCCGAGCGCCCCCTCACCACCTCGACCGAGCTCGCCGATCTCGTCCGTCGCGCCGTCCCGCGGGCCGCCCAGCAGGGTGGCGGCCACCCGGCCAAGCGAACGTTCCAGGCACTGCGCATCGCGGTGAACCGCGAGCTGGAGATCCTGCAGGACGCGATCCCGCGCGCGGTGGAGGTGCTCGCCGTCGGCGGTCGGATCGTCGTGGAGTCCTACCACTCGCTCGAGGACCGCATCGTCAAGCGCGAGCTGGCCCGTGGCGCGAGCTCGAGCGCGCCGCGCGAGTGGCCGGTCGAGCCCGAGACCCACCGGCCCTACCTCGAGCTGCTGATCCGCGGCGCGGAGAAGGCCGACGACGTCGAGACCGCGCACAACCCCAGGTCCGCGTCCGTGCGTCTGCGCGCCGCGGTCCGCACGCGTCCCACCCCCGACCACATGCGCGAGCAGCGCACCGGCAGCAGGAGATCGGCATGAGCGTCGCACCCGCACGGATCGGCACGGCCCGCTCCTACGCCCCCCGGCGCACCGCGGTGGCCGCGCCGTCGCCGCGCGCGCGCCTGCGTATCGTCCCGAACGCTGCGCCGGACGCCACGCGCGCGCCGTTCTTCGCGCTGTGCGCCGCGATCCTCGTCGCGGCCCTGCTCGGCGCGCTCGCGCTGAACACCTCGATGGCCGCGACCTCCTACACGCTGCGCGACCGGGCGAGCACGCTCGCGTCGCTGGAGGAGCAGCGCGAGACGCTCGCCACCGACCTGGAGAACACCACCTCGCCGGCGCAGGTCACGCTGCGCGCTCAGCAGCTGGGGCTCGTGCCGAGCGACGGCGTCACCTACGTGCGCCTGTCGGACCACACCCTGATCGGCGGCCAGGGCGCGGGCAAGTGACGCGTCCGGGTCCGGGCCGTGCAGAGCGCGTGACGGCGTCGTCGATGTCGCAGGCGCGGGCGCAGTCGCCCGGCGTGTCGGCGCCTGGCGCGCGGGGCGGCCGGGCAGCATCGGGGCACATGACGGGGGCACAGCAGGCCGCACGCGCAGCGGGTGCTGCCCGCTCGACCGTCCCCGCCCCGCGGACCGCCCGTGCGGCGTCGCCCCGCGCGACGGCGAGCGCGACGCCCCGCACGACGTCCGGCACCGCGTCCCGGGAGGGCGCCGCACGCCAGACCACCGCACGCCAGACCACCGCACGCACAACCACGCGGCAGCCGACGCGACAGGGCGCACCCGCGAAGGGTGCGCCGCGCCCGCACACCGGCGCGCCCCGGCAGGCCAACCGGTCCCGGGCGGGCGCTCCGCGTGCCACGCCGGTGCGGCCCCGCCGCGGTGCCGGTTCGGGCGCCGGCGGTCCAGGGTCGGGTGGTCGGGGTGGGTCCGGCGGTTCCGGCGGGGGCGGCGCGGCGTCGATCCGCGTCGGAAGCTCGCAGCGCCGGCAGAAGGTGATGCTCGCCGTCGTGCTGGTGCTGCTGCTCATGTTCGCGGGCCGCCTCGTCCAGGTCCAGGTGATCGACGGCGCCGCGCTCGCGGAGCAGGCGCGCAGCCAGCGCGAGCGCACCTACACGGTGCACGCCTCGCGCGGGGAGATCGTCGACGCCGACGGGTTCGTGCTCGCGACCTCGGTGGTGCGCTACGACGTCGTCGTGGACCAGCGGCAGGTGCCCGCGTACGTCCGCTACGGCGAGGACAACTCGACCGTCGAGGGGCGTGGCGCGAGCGCGGCCGCTGCGGCGCTCGCGCCGCTGCTCGGCGTGAGCGAGCACGAGCTGGGGGCCACGCTCACCGGCACCGCGGGGTACAAGGTCATCGCGACGGACGTCACGCCCGAGGTGCGCCAGCAGGTCATGGACCTCGGCATCAACGGCCTGACCACCGAGCAGAAGACCAAGCGCGTGTACCCCGGGGGCAGCACAGCCGGCAGCATCGTCGGCTGGGTGAACGACACCGACGGCGACGGCACGCTGCAGGGTGCGGCGGGCCTGGAGTCCCGCTTCGACGACGTGCTGACCGGCACCAACGGCAGCCGCACGGTCGAGATCGGGGTCGGCGGCACCGTCATCCCCGGGGCCGCGCAGACCGTCGTGGCGGCGCGGGACGGCGAGACCGTGCACACCACTCTCGACCTCGACCTCCAGCAGCAGTGCCAGCAGGTCATCGACGCCAAGAAGACAGAGACCGGCGCCGAGTGGGCGGCGGCCACCGTGGTCGACGTCAAGACCGGCGAGGTCCTCGCGCTGTGCGAGTCGGACATGATCGACCCCAACGCGCCCACCGGCTTCGGCAAGATCAACGCGGTGCAGAGCCCCTACGAGCCCGGCTCGACGGGCAAGATCCTCACGGTCGCCGCGGCGATGGAGGAGGGGCTCATCAGCCCGACGTCGGACTTCGACGTGCCCTACCACTACACGACGCCGAACGGCCAGGTGTTCAAGGACCACACCGAGCACCCTGACGAGCGGCTCACGGTCGCGGGCATCCTCGCGGACTCCTCCAACACCGGCACGATCCAGATCGGATCGCTCATGTCGGACGCGACCCGCGCGAAGTACATGCAGGCGTTCGGCTGGGACGAGCCGAGCGGGGTGGAGCTCGCGGGGGAGAGCGGCGGCTACAACCTCGACCCCGACGGGTGGGACGGCCGCACCAAGTACGCGAGCATGTTCGGCCAGGGCGTGGCCGTGGACCTGCTGCAGAACGTCAACGTCATCGCGACCCTCGGCAACGGCGGCGTGCGCAACCAGCTGCACCTCGTCTCCGGCTTCACCGACTCCAGCGGGACCTTCACACCCCAGACGGTGGCGGACCCGGTGCGCGTGGTGAGCCCCGAGACGGCCGACCAGATGCTCCTCATGCTCGAGAGCGTGACCTCGGCCGACGGCGCCACGGGCAACCGCGCCGCCATCGACGGCTACCGGGTGGCGGGCAAGACGGGGACGGCGCAGGTGGCGAACACCACGGACGGCCGGCTCACCGACTCGGCCGCGTCGTTCGTGGGCGTCGTGCCCGCCGACGACCCCCAGATCGCCGTCGGCGTCATCATCTACCGGCCGCAGCACGGGTTCTTCGGCGGCACGATCGCGGCCCCGGTGTTCCACGACATCGCGTCGTTCGCCCTCTCCACGCTCGGCATCCCGCCGACCGGCGTGACCGAGCCGCTGTACCCGCTGACCCCCGGCGGAGACATGAGCGTGCCCGGGTACGACGGGTAGATTGGCTCGACGTGACCGCACCCCTGGCGCAGCTGCGACCCACGCGCGTGCCGGCCGTTCCGCTGGCCGAGCTCGCTGCGGCGTACGCGCTCACCGTCGCCTCCGAGGGCGTCCCGGCATCTCCGGACGGCACGGCGGACGGGCTCGACGGCGTCCCTGACGACGCGCTCCACGGCACCGTCGGATCCTCCCGCGGCACGCTCGAAGCCGTGCTCGACGGCGTGCTCGTCACCGGCGTGACGGTCGCGAGCGACGAGGCCCGCGCGGGCGATCTGTTCGTCGCCGTGCCCGGTCTGCGCGCCCACGGCGCGCGCTTCGCGGCCGCCGCGGTCGCGGCCGGCGCCGTCGCCGTGGTGACCGACGAGGTCGGCGCCCGCGCGCTGCTCCGCGCGGCCGCCGGCGAGGCCGGCGACGCGACCGTCGACAGCGACGCGACCGTCGACAGCGCCACCGACGCGGTGCCGCAGGTGCCGCCGCTGCCGCGCGCCGTGCCCGTCCTGGTCGCCGCCGACCCCCGCGCCCTCGCCGGCGAGCTCGCCGACACCGTCTACGGCCGCCCCTCCGACGACCTCGTCACGGTCGCGGTGACCGGCACGAACGGGAAGACCACCACCGCCTACTTCGTCGACGCCGCGCTGCGCGCGCAGCACGGCTCGGTCGCGCTGCTCGGCACCGTCGAGGTGCGCCTGGGCGACGTCGCGATCGAGAGCCCCCGCACCACGCTCGAGGCTCCCGCGCTGCACGGTGTGCTCGCCGCGGCCCGCGAGCAGGGCGTCGCCGCGCTCGTCACGGAGGCGTCCTCGCAGGGCATCGCGCTGCACCGGCTCGCGGGGATGCGGTTCGACGTCGTCGTGTTCACGAACCTCCAGCGCGACCACCTCGACTACCACGGCACGATGGAGCGCTACTTCGCCGCGAAGGCGTCGATCTTCTCGCCCGAGCGCGCCGCGCGCGGCGTCGTGCTCGTCGACGACGAGTGGGGCCGGCGCCTGGCCGCCGCGTCGCCGATCCCCGTCGCGACCCTCGCCACCCACCCCGACGACGACTCCGCGGCCGCGACCGCCGCCGACTGGCGCGTCGTGTCGGCCGACATCGGGCTCGACGGTGTGGGGTCGGCCTTCGTGCTGCGCGGGCCCGACGGCACCGAGCACGTCGCGCACAGCCCCCTGCCCGGGCTCGTCAACGTCTCGAACGCGGCCGCCGCCGTCGTCGCCGCGCACGAGGCGGGCGTCCCGCTCGCCGTCGCGATCGACGCCGTCGCCGCGGCCACCGCGATCCCGGGGCGGATGGAGCGCGTCGTCGAGCGCGGCCAGGGCCACGCGCTGTGCATCGTGGACTACGCGCACACCCCGGACGCCCTGGTCTACGCGCTCGAGGCAGTGCGCCCCATCACACCCGGCCGGCTCGTCCTCGTGTTCGGCTCCGACGGCGACCGCGACCAGGGCAAGCGACCCATGCTCGGGGAGATCGCCGCGCGCCTGGCGGACGTGCTCGTCGTCACCGACGAGAACCCGCGCTCGGAGGACCCGGCCGCGATCCGCGCCGCGATCCTCGACGGCGTGCGCACCCTCCGCCCGGACCTCACCGACGTCGTCGAGATCACCACGTCGCGGGCCGACGCGCTGCGCCACGCCGTCGCCACGACCGGCGAGGGCGACACCGTCATCGTCACCGGCAAGGGGCACGAGCCGACCCAGGAGATCGCCGGCGTGTTCCACCGGTACAACGACCGCTTCGTCTACCTCGAGGCCGTCGGCGACCCGCGCTACCGCGACGGCCGCCCCCGCGAGGTGGCCGCCGGGGCGACCACGTGATCGCGCTGACCGCGGCGCAGGTCGCCGCGCTCGTGGGGGGCACCCTCACGCTGCCCGACGGCGTGGCCGCCGAGGACGTCGTCGTCACCTCGGTCGTGACCGACTCGCGCGAGGTGACGCCCGGCGCGCTGTTCGTCGCGATCGCGGGCGAGCACGTGGACGGGCACGACCACGCGGCGGGCGCCGTCGCGGCCGGCGCGAGCCTCGTGCTCACCGAGCGCTCCCTCGCCTCCTCCGACAGCGCGCCCGACACCGCGCCCGACGGCGAGCCCCTCCCGAGCGTGCAGGTCGCCGACTCGGTGCGGGCGCTCGGCGAGCTGGCCCGCGGCGTCCTCGCGCGCCTGCGCGAGCGCCCCGAGGGCGCCCCCCGCGTGCTCGCGATGACCGGCTCGGTCGGCAAGACGACGACGAAGGACCTGCTCGCGCAGGTGTTCGCGGCCGACGGGCCGACGGTCGCGCCGGTGCGCTCCTTCAACAACGAGGTCGGGCTCCCGGTGACCGTGCTGCGGTGCACCGAGGAGACCCGCACGCTCGTGCTCGAGATGGGCGCGGACGCACCCGGGAACATCGACTACCTCACCGCGATCGCGCCGCCGGACGTCGCCGCCGTGCTCGTCGTGGGCAGCGCGCACCTGGCCGGGATGGGCGGGATCGACGGTGTCGCCCACGAGAAGGCCGCCATCGTCCGCGGTCTGCGCCCCGGCGGCACCGCGGTGCTCAACGCCGACGACCCGCGCGTCGCGGCCATGGCGCAGCAGGCCTCGGGTGCGGTGCTCACGTTCGGGCGCAGCGCGGGCGCCGACGTGCGGGCGACCGACGTCACCGCGGGTGGCGCGCGCGCGTCGTTCACGCTGCACCACGACGGGCGGACCGCGCCGGTCACGCTGCGGCTGGTCGGCGAGCACCACGTGACGAACGCGCTCGCCGCCGCGGCGACGGCGATCGCCGCGGGCCTGTCGCTCGACGTCGTGGCGCGGCGGCTGTCGCAGGCGGACGCCGCGAGCCCGCACCGGATGGCCGTGACCGAGCTCGCCGACGGCGTGACGCTCGTGGACGACTCCTACAACGCCAACCCGGACTCGATGCGCGCCGCGCTCAAGGCGCTCGTCGCGATCGGCGCAGGCCGCCGGACCGTGGCCGTGCTGGGGGAGATGCTCGAGCTGGGCGAGGTTGCGCTCACCGAGCACGACGCCCTGGGCCGGCTCGCGGTGCGCCTGGACGTCTCGCGGCTGCTCGTCGTCGGTCGCGGTGCGCGCGCGATGTACACCGGGGCGCTGCTCGAGGGGTCCTTCGGCGAGGAGGCCGCGTTCGCCGAGGACGTCGAGGAGGCCCGCACCTGGCTGCGCCGCGAGGTGCTGCCCGGCGACGTCGTGCTCGTGAAGTCCTCGAACGGTGCGGGCCTGTACCGGCTGGCCGACGCCCTCGTCGCCGAGGGCTCGGTGCGCGGGTCGAGGGACGGCTCGGCGGCCGGTGCGGCCAGTGCGGACGATGCGCCGCACGCGGACCAGCGGGCGGACCAGCAGGTGGACGCATGATCCCCGTCATGGTCTCGGGCGGCGTCGCGCTCGCCGTCGCGCTGTTCGGCACGCCGCTGTTCATCCGTTTCCTCGTGCGCCGCCAGTACGGGCAGTTCATCCGTCAGGACGGCCCGACGGCGCACTACACCAAGCGCGGCACGCCCACCATGGGCGGGGTCGTCATCCTGGCCGCGACGCTGCTCGGCTACTTCGTGGCGAACTTCGTCTCGTTCCTGCGGACCGGATCGACGCCGAGCGTCTCGGGCCTGCTGCTGCTGTTCCTCATGGTGGGCCTGGGCATGGTGGGGTTCGCCGACGACTTCACGAAGATCTCCAAGCAGCGCTCCCTCGGCCTGTCCCCGATCGCCAAGATCCTCGGCCAGGGCGGCGTGGGCGTGGTGTTCGCGCTGCTCGCGCTGCAGCTGCCCAACTCCTTCGGTCAGACCCCCGCGTCCACCGGCATCTCGTTCATCCGCGACCTCAACCTCGACCTCGCGATGTGGGGGAGCGTGATCGGGCTGCTGCTGTTCGTGGTCTGGGCGAACTTCCTCGTCACGGCGTGGTCCAACGCGGTGAACCTCACGGACGGCCTGGACGGGCTGGCCACGGGCGTGAGCATCTTCGTCTTCGGCGCCTACGTGCTGGTCACGATGTGGCAGTTCAACCAGAGCTGCCAGCGCGTGCTGGCGGGACCGCGCTGCTACGACGTGCGCGACCCGCTCGACCTCGCGATCGTCACCGCGGCCATCGTCGGGGCGTGCGTGGGCTTCCTGTGGTGGAACGCGAGCCCCGCCAAGATCTTCATGGGCGACACGGGCTCGCTCGCCCTCGGCGGCGCCCTCGCCGGGCTGTCGATCCTCACCCGGACCGAGCTGCTCGCCGTCGTGATCGGCGGCATGTTCGTCGTCATCGTCGCCTCGAGCGTGATCCAGATCGGGTTCTTCAAGATCTCCGGCGGCAGACGCGTGTTCCGGATGGCACCGCTGCACCACCACTTCGAGCTCCTGGGCTGGGCCGAGATCACCATCGTCATCCGGTTCTGGCTCATCGCGGCGGTCTTCGCCGCGATCGGGGTGTCCATCTACTACGCCGAGTGGATCGCGTCCGCATGAGCGCCCCGATCGGCGACGTCGACGCCCGGCGTGGCGCGTTCCGCGGCGCGCGCGCCCTCGTCGTCGGGCTCGGCCTGACCGGCGAGGCCGCCGCCCGCACGCTCGCGGCGCTCGGCGCCGACGTCGTCGCGATCGACACCCGTCCCGACGTGGCCGCCCGGGCGGCGGCGTCGCTGACCGGCGTGCTCGTTCTCGAACCGGAACCGACGGCCGGCGGCCCCCACGGTGATCCTCAGGACGAGGCCGCCGATCGGTCCCGCGCGGCGTCCGCCCTCGTCGAGCGCGCTCTCGCGCTCGACCCGAGGCTCGCCGTCGTGTCTCCCGGCATCCCGCCGGCCTCACCGCTGATCGCGCTGCCGCGCGCCGCCGGTCTGGACGTGATGAGCGAGTTCGACCTCGCGTGGCTCGTCCGCGCCGACGACGCGCCGTGGCTCTTCGTCACGGGCACGAACGGCAAGACGACGACGGCGCAGATGACCTCCGCGCTGCTGCGCGCCGGCGGCCTGCACGCGCCACCGCTGGGCAACATGGGCGTCGCGGTGTCCACGGTTGCGCTGGAGGGGATCGCGGACGACGCCGGCGTGGTGCGCCCGCCGGAGGCCTGGCCCATCGAGATCGCGGCGCTGCAGCTCTACGACACCCACCGCGCCGAGCCGACGGCGAGCATCTGCCTCAACGTCGCCGAGGACCACCTCGACCACTTCGGCTCGATGGCCGCCTACCGCGCGGCCAAGGCGAGCGTGTACTCCCGGGTCCGGCTCGCGTGCGTCTACCCCACGTGGGAGGACGGGGCGCGCGCGATGGTCGAGGAGGCCGGGGTGCTCGAGGGGGCGCGCGCCGTCGGGCTCACGCTCGGCGTGCCCGGCCCGAGCGAGATCGGCGTGGTCGAGGACCTCGTCGTGGACCGCGCCTTCCACCCCCGACGCTGGACGGAGGCGCTCGCGCTCTTCACGCCCGACGACCTCGCCCACCTCGGCGGCGCCGCGGGCGTCCCGCCGCACGTGCTCACCAACGCGATGGCCGCGGCCGCGCTCGCCCGCGCGGGCGGCACCCCGGCCGAGGCGGTGGCGCCCGGCCTGCGCGGCTTCCGGCTCGACGCGCACCGCTCCGCGGTGGTCGCGCAGGCGGACGAGATCACCTGGATCAACGACTCCAAGGCCACCAACGCGCACGCCGCCGCGGCGGCGCTGCGGGCGATCCCGGCCGGCACCGTGGTGTGGCTGGCCGGCGGCGACGCCAAGGGCGCGGACCTCGAGGAGCTCATCGCGCAGTACGCGCCGGCGATGCGCGCCGTCGTGCTCCTGGGTGTGGACCGCTCGCCGTGGCTCGGCCCGCTTCGGCGACACGCGCCGCACCTCCCGGTGTTCGAGGTCCCCGACGGCGACGATGGCGAGGTGATGCGCGTCGCCGTGAGAGCAGCAAGGGACCACGCCCGCCCGGGGGACACCGTCCTGCTCGCGCCCGCCGGCGCCTCGTGGGACCAGTTCCGCAACTACGGTCACCGCGGCGACGCCTTCGCGGCGGCCGTCCGGGACCTGCTGGGCACCGCGTGACCACGCTCGACGGGCGGGCCACGGGCCGGCGCCGCGACGAGGTGCCGCGTGCCACGGCGGACCGGCCCGGCGCGGTGCGCCCGGTCACCGCCCCGCAGCCGGACACCCGGGCGTTCGCGTCCACGCGCGCCGCGGTCCGCTCGGCGTGGGACGCGCCGGTCACCTCCTACTACCTGATCGGCGTCACCACGCTCGTGCTCGTGGCGCTCGGTCTCGTGTTCGTGCTCTCGAGCTCCTCGATCTACTCGCTCAAGGACAGCTCGGGGCAGAACCCGCTGCTGCACTTCCTCGACCAGGTGCGGTTCGCCGCGATCGCGCTGCCGCTGGCCTTCGCGTTCTCCCGGATGCCCATCCGGGTGCTGCGCTGGCTCGCGTGGCCCGCCTTCGCGGGTGGCCTGCTCCTGCAGGGCCTGCTGTTCACGCCGCTCGCGTGCGGGACCGGCGGCAACATCGCCTGGGTCTGCGCCGGTCCGGTGACGATCCAGCCCAGCGAGTTCGTCAAGGTCAGCCTCGTGCTGTGGCTCGGCGCCGTGCTCGCGGCGAAGCAGCACCAGCTGGGCCGGCTGCGCCACGTGCTGCTGCCGATCGGCGGCGCCGCCCTGCTGCTCGCGCCCCAGATCTACGCCGGCGACCTCGGCACGATGCTCATCATGGGCGCGCTCGTGGCCGGGGCGCTGTGGGTCGCCGGCCTCCCGCTGCGCTATCTCGCCACGATGAGCGTGATGGCCGGCGCCGTGGTGGCATTCCTCGCCGTGCAGTACGAGACCCGCATGGCGCGGATCATGGCGGTGTTCGACCCGGACTCCCTCGACCCGCAGGGCCTCGGCCTGCAGACCCGGGTCGCGCTCGAGGCCCTGGGCACCGGTGGCATCTCCGGCGTCGGGCTCGGTGGCTCGCGGACGAAGTGGCTCTACCTGCCGGCCGCGCAGAACGACTTCATCATGGCGATCATCGGCGAGGAGCTCGGCCTCATGGGCACGCTGCTCATCCTCGTGCTGTTCGGCGTGCTCATGGTCGGCCTCACCCGCGTGGTGCTGCGCCACCCCGACCCGTTCGTGAAGATCGCCACCGGAGCGGTCGCCTCCTGGATCATCGTCCAGGCCCTCGTGAACATCTCGGTCACGATCGGCGGCCCGGTCATCGGCGTGCCGCTCCCGTTGGTCTCCGCCGGCGGCTCCTCGCTCATCGCGACGCTCATCGCGCTCGGCATCGTGCTCGCCTTCGCCCGCGACGAACCCGGCGCGCGCGAGGCGCTCGCCGCGCGCCGCGGCGTGGTGCGGCGCTCCTTCGGCGTGCTCGCGCGCGGCGGACGGAGCGGCCGATGACCGTGCGCCTCCTGCTCGCGGGCGGCGGCACGGCGGGGCACGTCAACCCGCTGCTCGCGCTCGCGGACGCCGTCCGGGACAGCGCCGTCGGTGCCGACGGTGCCGAGATCCTGGTCCTCGGCACCGCCGAGGGACTGGAGTCGCGCCTCGTGCCCGAGCGCGGCTACGAGCTTGCGACGATCCCCCGGGTGCCGTTCCCGCGCCGGCCCGACCCGGCGGCCGCGCGCTTCCCGCGCGACTTCGCCCGCGCCGTCGCGCAGGCCGAGCGCGCGATCGACGCGGTGGGCGCCGATGTCGTGGTGGGGTTCGGCGGGTACGTGGCGACGCCCGCGTACCGTGCGGCCGCGCGTCGCGGCGTCCCGGTCGTGATCCACGAGCAGAACGTGCGGGCCGGCCTGGCGAACCGGCTGGGCGCCCGCACCGCGGCGGCCGTCGCCCTGACGTTCGCCGAGACGCGGTTGCGCGCGCGCCGCGGCGAGACCACCCACGTGGGCCTGCCGATGCGCGCGGACGTGAGCGCTCTCGCCCGCAGGCCGGATGCCGGGCGCCAGGCGGCGCACGACGCCGCGGCGGCGCGGCTGGGCCTGGACCCGACCCGGCCCGTGCTCCTCGTCACCGGCGGCTCGCTCGGGGCGCAGCGGATCAACCTCGCGATGGCGGGCGCGGCCACCGACCTGACCGCCGCCGGCGTCCAGGTGCTGCACGCCGCGGGCCGCGGCAAGGTGGACAGCGTCGCGGCGGCCGCGGCCGCCGCGGGTGAGGACTACCACCTGGTGGAGTACCTCGACGACATGGCGAGCGCCTACGCCGCGGCCAGCCTCGTGCTCGGTCGGTCGGGAGCCGGCACCGTCTGCGAGCAGGCCGCCGTCGGGCTGCCCGGGGTGTACGTGCCGCTGCCGATCGGCAACGGCGAGCAGCGGCTCAACGTGCGCGCCCTGGAGGAGGCGGGCGGCGCCGTCGTGGTGGAGGACGCCGCGATGACGCCCGACGCCGTCCGGGCGATCGTGCTGCCGCTCCTGCTCGACGCCGAGCGCCGCGGCCGGATGGCCGCGGCCGCACGCGCCCACGGCGTGGCCGACGGCGCCGAGCGGCTGCGCGACCTCGTTCTGCGCACGAGGAGGGTGGCCCGTGGCTGAGCGCGCGTCGGACCGCACCACCGAGCACTGGCACTTCGTCGCGATCGGCGGGCACGGCATGAGCGTGCTCGCGGAGATCGCCCTCGCGAGCGGCCACGTCGTGACAGGCTCGGACCAGGTCGACGGCGAGGAGACTGCGCGACTGCGGGTTCGTGGCGCCCGGGTCTTCCTCGGGCACGCCGCCGAGCAGGTCGAGGGCGCAGACGTCGTCGTCGTCTCGACCGCGATCCCGGCCGACAACGTCGAGGTGGTCGCGGCGCACGGGCGCGGCATCGAGGTGATCCACCGGTCCGTGGCGATGGCGCGCCTGGCGCGCGGACGCGACTTCTACGCCGTGGCGGGCACGCACGGCAAGACGACGACGTCGGCGATGCTCGCCGTCGCGCTCGAGCTCGGTGCGGACGCCGACCCGGGCGCCGCGATCGGCGGGACGGTGCTGGACTGGGAGTCGGGCTCGCGCGTGGGCACCGGGCCGTTCGTGGCCGAGGCCGACGAGTCCGACGGGTCGTTCCTCAACTACGCCCCGCGGGTCGCGATCGTCACGAACGTCGAGGCCGACCACCTCGCGCACTACACCGGCGGCCTGCCGCAGATCCTCGCGGCGTTCGAGGACTTCGCGCGCCGCATCGTGCCCGGCGGGCTGCTCGTCGCGTGCAGCGACGACGCGGGCGCCCGGTCGGTGCTGCGCACCGCGGCGCGCGAGGGGATCCGCGTGCGGACCTACGGGCTCGCGACGGCCGCCCTCGCCGAGGCGCCGGCGGACCAGGGCACGACGGCGAACGACGGCTCGGGCGCGGACGTCGCCTCGGGCGATCTCGGCGGCCGGCTCGACGTCGAGCACGTCGCGATCGAGGACGTCACCCTCACCGGGGGGTCGGCGGCGGCGACGTTCGTGCTGCGCCGCGGCGGCGTCCCGATCCTCCCGCCCGTGCGCGTCGCGATCGCCTCGCCCGGGCTGCACACCGTGCTGGACGCGGCCGCGGCGTGGGCCGCGGCCCTCGAGGCGACCGACGGCTCACCCGACGCGGTGCGGCGCGTGGCGGACGCGCTGAGCGCCTTCCACGGGGCCGGGCGCCGGTTCGAGGTGGTCGGCGAGGCCGCGGGGGTGCGCGTCGTGGACGACTACGCGCACAACCCGCGCAAGGTCGAGAACGCGCTGCGGGCCGGTCGGCTCGCGGTCGGCGACGGGCGCCTCGTGGTGCTGTTCCAGCCCGCGCTGTTCACCCGCACGCGCGACTTCGCCGAGGAGTTCGCCGACGCGCTGGACCTGGCCGACGCCGTCGTCGTCACCGACATCTTCGGCTCGCGCGAGTCGCCGATCGAGGGTGTGACCTCCGCCCTCGTGACCGAGGCGGAGCCGCCCGCGCGCGCCGAGCGCGGCGCCACGCCGTACGAGCTCGTGCCGGACCGGTTCGCCGCCGCGCGGCGCGTCGCGGCGCTGGCGTGGGAGGGCGACGTCGTCATGACCGTGGGCTCCGGCGACGTCACCCTGCTCGCGCCGGTCGTGCTGACGGAGCTGCGCGCCCGTGAGGGGTCGGCATGAGGCCGCCGAGCGCGCCGCGGGCCGGGCGGCCGGGGGACGCAGGGCGCGTGCGTGGGGCAGGCGGGGGCGCCGACCCGCGCGCCGCCCACCGTGCCCGTCCAGGTGCTGGTGCAGGTGCAGGTGCTGGTGGTGGCGCGCCGGCCCCCGCACGGCCGGCCGTCGACGCTCGCACGGGCGACGACCTCGTGCTCAGCGAGGAGGAGCTCGCCGCCTGGAGCTCGGGGGAGTGGGACGACGCCGCCCCCACCGGCCAGATCGGCTCGCGCGCCCTGGTGACGTCCGCGCCCGCGGTCCGCCGCGTCGGCGGCCAGTCCCGCCGCGGCGGTGCCCGCGGCGACCGGCACGCCCGCGAGGCCGAGCCGGGCGGCGCCCTCCTCGGCGACGACGGTCGTGACGAGACCGGCGTGGACGACGCGGACGCCTGGTCAGACGCGGACGCCTGGTCCGACGCGGACGTCCCGGCGCCCGTCGAGACGCTCCAGGTCCGTCTGCAGGAGAAGCGCCGCGCGCGCCGGCGGGTCGCGGGTGTCCGGATCGCCGCCGGCGTCGGGGTGCTCGCGCTGCTCGCGGGGCTGGGCTGGGTGCTGCTCGGGTCCTCGTGGCTCGCGCTGCGCGCCGAGGACGTCGTCGTGGACGGCGCGGGACCGTACGTGGACGCCCCGGCTGTGCTCGCCGTCGTGACCGCGCAGGAGGGTGAGCCGCTCGCGCGGCTGGACACCGCGGGGATCACCGCGCAGCTCGAGGCGATGCCGGCCGTCGCGGAGGCGAGCGTCGTGCGCTCGTGGCCGCACGGCGCGACCGTCACGCTGGTGCCGCGCGAGGTCGTCGCCGTGTCTCTCGGTGCGGACGGCTCCGCCGCGTCGCTCGTCGCCTCCGACGGCGTCGTGGTGACGACCGTCGACCCGGACGCGGCGCCCGAGAACCTGCCCCGGATCACGGTGGACATGACGGACCCGGCGTCCGGCTCCGCCGTGACGGCCGTGCTCGACGTCCTCGCGTCGCTGCCGCCCGAGCTCCTCGGCCAGGTCGCGCAGGCCGGCGCCACGTCGCAGGACGACGTGACGTTCACCCTCACGAGCGGGGACACCGTGCGATGGGGGAGCGCGGAGGAGAACGCGCTCAAGGCCCAGGTGCTGCTCACGCTGCTGCCCGTGGACGCGTCCACGTATGACGTGAGCGCGCCCGAGGCCCCGCTCACCCGCTGAGCGAGCCTCCCTCCCACATCGACACGCGCGACACGCCCGCGACGGTCGTTGCTCACCGCGAACGCCCGACCTAGCGTCATCGACGTCAGAAAGTGACATAAGTATCACCCTCTACCTGAGGGTGAGGGTTGGTCGGCCGGCGGTCGGCACGGACGGAGGGATCACACGTGACGGCACCGCAGAACTACCTGGCGGTCATCAAGGTCGTCGGCATCGGGGGCGGCGGCGTGAACGCCGTCAACCGGATGATCGACGCCGGACTCAAGGGCGTGGAGTTCATCGCCATCAACACCGATGCCCAGGCGCTCCTCATGAGCGACGCGGACGTCAAGCTCGACGTCGGCCGGGAGCTGACCCGCGGGCTCGGCGCCGGCGCCGACCCCGAGGTCGGCAAGAAGGCCGCCGAGGACCACGCGGAGGAGATCGAGGACGTCCTGCGCGGCGCCGACATGGTGTTCGTGACGGCCGGCGAGGGCGGCGGCACCGGCACCGGCGGCGCGCCCGTCGTGGCCCGCATGGCGCGGCAGCTCGGCGCCCTGACGATCGGCGTGGTGACGCGCCCGTTCACGTTCGAGGGGCGCCGCCGGGCCACCCAGGCGGAGAGCGGGATCGACCAGCTGCGCGCCGAGGTGGACACGCTCATCGTGATCCCCAACGACCGCCTGCTCTCGATCAGCGACCGCAGCGTCTCCGTGCTCGACGCGTTCCGCTCGGCCGACCAGGTGCTGCTCTCGGGCGTGCAGGGCATCACGGACCTCATCACCACCCCCGGCCTCATCAACCTCGACTTCGCCGACGTGAAGTCGGTGATGCAGGGCGCCGGCAGCGCGCTCATGGGCATCGGGTCGGCGACCGGCGAGGACCGCGCCCTGCAGGCGGCCGAGCTGGCGATCTCCTCGCCGCTGCTCGAGGCGAGCATCGACGGCGCTCACGGCGTGCTGCTGTCCGTGCAGGGCGGCAGCGACCTCGGCATGTTCGAGATCAACGAGGCCGCGCGCCTCGTCCAGGAGGCCGCGCACCCCGAGGCGAACATCATCTTCGGAACGGTCATCGACGACACGCTCGGCGACGAGGTCCGCGTCACGATCATCGCCGCCGGCTTCGACTCGGGCACGCCCGAGCGGCGCCCGGCCGACCGGCGCGGGGTCGGGCAGGTCTCACGGCCGCCAGCCTCGGGCAACGGATCGGCCAACGGCGCCTCGAACGGGTCGGCCAACGGCTCCTCGACCGGGCACTCGAACGGCTCGTCGAACGGCTCCTACGCGAGCGCGGGCACGAACGCGGCGCCCGTGCCGGTGTCGGTGGACGAGCCCGAGATCCCCGTGACGACCGACGCCGAGCCGGTCGCGGTGGCGCAGACGCAGGCCTTCCAGCCGGTGCCGCACGTGCCGGTGCGCAACCGTCGCGACGAGGAGCTGGACGTCCCCGACTTCCTCAAGTAGGCCGACGTGACCGACGTCCGTCCCGGCGACGGCGGTCCGGGCCTCGCGGTGCTGGCGGCCGACCTCGGCCCCGGCGTGCGCGCGTTCTTCACCACGCGCCGCGGCGGGGTCAGCCGCCCGCCCTACGCGGGCGCCAACCTCGGCGCCGGCGTCGGTGACGACCCGGCCGCCGTCGCCGCCAACCGGGCCGCGGTGGCACGGGTGGCCGGCGCGCCGGTCACCTGGCCGCGGCCGGTGCACGCGGCCGACGTCGCGCTCGTCCTGCCCGACGGCGAGGCGCGCCTCGTGCACCCGGCCGGGGGCTCGCCGTCGCCCGGGTCGGCCGCGGCCGGGGCCGCCGACCTGCACGACGGCGAGCGCGACCTCTGGCTCGACCCCGCGGCCCCGCCGGTGGACGTCCTCGTGACCTCCTCGCCCGGCCGGGGGCTCGCGGCCCTCGCGGCCGACTGCGTGCCGGTGCTGCTGGCCGGCTACGACGCCGCGGGGCACGCCGTCGCGGTGGCCGCGGCGCACGCGGGGCGACGGGGGGTCGTCGCGGGCGCGGCGCCGGCGGCGGCCCGAGCGCTCGAGGCCGCGGGCGCGGTGCGGGTGCGCGCCGTCGTGGGCCCCGCGGTGTGCGGCGCGTGCTACGAGGTGCCTGCCGAGCTGCAGGAGGAGGTCTGCGCCGTCGAGCCCGGTGCCCGGGCGACCACGCGGGCGGGGGCGCCCGCGCTCGACCTGCCGGGCGCCGTCGTGCGCCAGCTCCTGAGCGCCGGCGTCGAGGTGAGCCGACTCGCGCTGTGCACGCTCGAGACCCCGTGGCTGTTCTCCCACCGCGGTGGTGCGCCGACCGGGAGGTTCGCCGGAGTCGTCGCGCTGCGACACGCCACGCCGTGGGATATCCCGCAGCGTCCTCCCGCCGCTCGGTAGCGTCCTGGACGGAAGGACTCGACGGGAGTCCCACGAGGAGGAAGTGGACGCCCATGGGAGCGCTGCGCAAGACGATGGAGTACCTCGGGCTGTCCGAGCCCGAGCGAGTCGACGAGGTGGAGTACGACGTGCCCGACGAGAGCTACGACGACATGGCTCTCGAGCCGGTCCACCACGCGCCGGTGACCCCGATCTCCGCCGCGCGCTCGGCCGCGCCCGGGGACCTGCGTCGCATCGCGACGGTGCACCCGCGCACGTACAACGACGCCAAGGTGATCGGCGAGAGCTTCCGCTCCGGCACGCCCGTGATCATGAACCTCACGGACATGTCCGAGGCCGACGCCAAGCGGCTCGTGGACTTCTCGGCCGGACTCGTGTTCGGGCTGCACGGCACCCTCGAGCGCGTCACGCCGCGGGTCTTCCTGCTCTCGCCCTCCTCGGTGGAGGTCGCGTCAGACACGTACTCGGCCGAGACCGGGACGCGCGTCTTCAACCAGAGCTGACCCGCGACCACCGGGTACGGTGACCGTGTGCTGACCCTCCTCGCCACGATCGCCTACGTGGTGGTCCTCCTGTTCGTGGTCGCGCTGCTCGTGCGGGTCGTGTACGACGTCGTGCAGATGGTGGCGCGGGAGTGGCGCCCGCGCGGGCTCGCGCTCGTGGCCGCCGAGGCGGTCTACACCACGACCGACCCGCCGCTCCGGCTGGTCCGCCGGTGGGTGCCGCCGCTGCGCCTGGGCGCCGTCGCGCTCGACCTGGCATTCCTGATCGTCATGTTCGTGGCCTGGATCCTGCTCCAGGTCCTCGGGGTGCTGGCGACGCGGTGAGCACCGCCCGGTCCTCGACCGCACCCCGCCTGTCCGTTCCCCACCCGTCCGACCACCGGACTCGCGGACGCTCCCGACGGCACCGCGCCTCCCCATCCGCTACCGTTGTCCGCGATCGACGCATGTGCGTGTGCGTGCGTCTCGACCCAACCGAGGTGACGATATGACGCTGCTGACCGCAGACGACGTGCTGAAGAAGACCTTCCAGACGACGAAGTTCCGGGAGGGCTACGACCAGGACGAGGTCGACGACTTCCTGGACGAGATCGTCAACACCCTCCGCGTCCTCCAGAACGAGAACGCGGACCTGAAGTCGCAGCTCGAGTCCGGCCAGGGCGCCCCCGCGGCGGTCGACGCCACCGAGGTCACCCCGGCGGTGCAGGACGAGGTGCCCGCGCCCGAGCCCGCCGTCCAGGAGGCGGCGCCGGAGCCCGAGCCTACGCCGGAGCCCGCTGCCGCCCCGGCCGCCGCGCTCGCCGCGACGTCCGGTGCCAGCGAGCCGGAGTCGGCCACGGGGATGCTCCAGCTCGCGCAGCGTCTGCACGACGAGTACGTGCGCAACGGCAAGGAGGAGGCCGACCGTCTGGTCTCCGAGGCGCGCGCCGAGGCCGAGCGCCTCATCGGCGAGGCGGAGAGCCAGCGCAACCGCACGCTCAAGCAGCTCGAGACCGAGCAGGCGACCCTCGAGCAGAAGATCGACGGTCTGCGCAGCTTCGAGCGGGACTACCGGATGCGCCTCAAGGGCTACCTCGGCACCCTCGTGGAGCAGCTCGACTCCCAGGCCAGCACCGTGGGCCTGGACGGCCCCACGCCGAAGCTCTGACGCTGCCCTGAGACGGCGCTGAGCCTGCCCCAGGCAGCACTGAGACGCCCACGCGCGTCGTCACGACGGCCCGGACCGCACCTGGTGCGGATCCGGGCCGTCGTGCGTGCGGCAGGATGTGACCGATGACTGATTCCACTCCGCGACGCCACGTGATGCTGCTGTGCGTCACCGCGCTCGTGACGCTCCTGCTCGACCAGGCGACCAAGGCGATCGCGCTCGAGCGCCTCGTCCCCGGCGAGCGCACCGACGTGCTCGGCTCGTGGCTCGGCTGGCGCCTCGTCTTCAACCCGGGCGCCGCGTTCTCCTTCGGCACCGGCGTGACGTGGATCTTCACGGTCGTCATGGGCGTGGTCGCGATCGCGGTGCTCGCCGGTGCGCGCCGGATCTACTCCCGCCCCTGGGCGTTTGCGCTCGGCGCGCTGCTCGGCGGCGCGATGGGCAACCTCGTGGACCGGCTCGCGCGTGAGCCGGGCTTCGGCGTCGGGCACGTCGTCGACTTCATCGACTACGGCGTCTTCATCGGCAACGTCGCCGACATCGCGATCGTCGGCTCGGCGCTGCTCATGGTGCTGCTCTCGCTGCTCGGGTACGGCTGGGACCGGCCGGGCCGGCTCCCGCACGAGCGAGACGACGCGTCCGACGGCGAGCCCGACAGCGCGTCTGACGGCGAGCCCGACCCCGCCCGGGAGGGCGACGAGCCGACCACGCCCGACGGCGAGCGGTCGCCCTCGCGGGGCGCCATCGCCGGCTCGAGCGCTTTGGCGCCCGACGGCGAGCGGTCGCCCTCGCAGGTCGGCGTCGCCGACACCGAGCGTCCCGCGCCGAACGGCTCGCCGGCGTGAGCGAGGCCCTGGCGCTGCCCGTTCCCGACGGCCTCGTCGGCGAGCGCGTCGACGTCGCGCTGGCGCGGCTCATGGGGCTCTCGCGCTCGCGCGCGGCACAGCTGGCCGACGACGGGGGCGTGCGCCTGGACGGCCGCATCCTGGGCCGGTCCGACCGTGTCACGGCGGGCTGGCTCGAGGTGGAGCGGCCCGAGCCGCCGGCGGCGGTCGTGGCCGAGCCGGTCCTCGTCGAGGGCATGCGGATCGTGCTCGAGGACGACGACCTCGTGGTGGTCGACAAGCCCGTGGGCGTCGCGGCCCACCCGTCACCGGGCTGGACCGGTCCGACCGTGGTGGGCGGCCTCGCGGCCGCGGGGGTGCGGGTCTCGACGTCGGGCGCTCCCGAGCGGCAGGGCGTGGTGCACCGGCTCGACGTCGGCACGTCCGGCCTCATGGTGGTCGCGAAGAGCGAGCACGCCTACACCGTGCTCAAGCGCGCGTTCAAGGAGCGCACGGTCGAGAAGACCTACCACGCGCTCGTCCAGGGCCACCCGGACCCGTCGGCCGGAACCGTGGACGCCCCGATCGGCCGCCACCCGAAGCACGACTGGAAGTTCGCCGTCGTGGCGTCGGGCAAGCCGTCCGTGACGCACTACGAGACGCTCGAGGCGATGCCCGCGGCGAGCCTGCTCGAGATCCACCTCGAGACCGGCCGCACCCACCAGATCCGGGTGCACTTCTCCGCGCTGCGGCACCCGTGCGTGGGCGACGTGACCTACGGCGCCGATCCGGTGCTCGCACGCCGGCTCGGCCTGAGTCGGCAGTGGCTGCACGCCGTGCGGCTGGGCTTCGAGCACCCGACCACCGGGTTCCCGGTCGTGGTGACGTCGCAGTACCCGCCGGACCTCGCCCACGCGCTCGAGACGCTGCGGTCGGCCTAGGCGCGCACCTGGCCGGCTTCGTCACCGGCGCCCGTACGCGTCGAGCGCGACCTTGCGCTCGACGGCGTGGTCGAGCATGCGCTCGGGGTAGCCCGCGGGTGTCTCGCGCAGCCGCCACGGCTCGTGCACCACGGCGCCGGGGACGTCGCGCAGCTCGGGCACCCAGCGACGGACGTAGTCCCCGTGCGGGTCGAACTTCGTGCCCTGCGTGACGGGGTTGAAGATGCGGAAGTAGGGCGCGGCGTCCAGGCCGGTCCCGGCGACCCACTGCCAGTTGTGCTGGTTGGAGGCGAGGTCGCCGTCGAGCAGGTGGCGCATGAAGTGGCGTGCGCCGCGCTGCCAGCGCACGTGCAGGTCCTTGACGAGGAAGGACGCCGTGACCATCCGGACGCGCCCGTGCATCCAGCCCGCCGCGGCGAGCTGGCGCATCCCGGCGTCGACGAAGGGGTAGCCCGTGCGGCCCGCGGCCCACGCCTCGAGGGCGGCGTCCTCGTCCACGCCGTCCACCCAGGCGTCCTCGGGCACGACGGCGTGCAGGGACGTCCGCGCGGACGTCGGGGTGTGCCAGAGCGCGTCCGCGAAGAACTCGCGCCAGGCGAGCTCGGAGCGGAAGGAGGCGACGCCGTCGTGCATCCCGCTGGAGCGTCGCCCGTCCTGCCCGAGGCGTGTGAGGTCGGCCAGGAGCGTGCGGGGGTGGATCTCGCCCCAGCGCAGCGCGATCGACAGGCGCGACGTGCCGGCCAGGTCGGGGCGGTCGCGGTCCTGCTGGTAGCGGTCCAGCCCGTCGTCTTGGAACTCCTCCCACAGCGCACGCGCGGCGCCCTCGCCCGCCTCGGGCACGTCGACGTCGGGGCGCGCCGCGAGCGCACGGGTGCCCTCGCCGTCGGCCGCACCGCCCGCCCCGCGCGGCGGCTCGAGCCAGCGCACGCCGTCGGGAGCGGGGACCGGCGCACGCCAGCCGTGGTCGAGCCACGCGGCGCGGAACGGGGTGAACACCCGGTACGGCTCGCCGTCGCCCTTGCGCACCCGCCCGGGCGCGACGGCGTACGGCGACCCCGTGCGCACGAGCCGCCGGTCCTGGGCGGTGAGCGCCTGCTCGACCGCGTCGTCCCGGGCGGCGCCGTACGGCGCGAAGTCGGCCGCGACGTGGACCTCCTCGGCTCCGACTCTGTTCGCGACACGCGGAACCTCCACGACCGGGTCACCGGTCACGACGGCGAGCCGGCCACCGGCGTCCTCGATCGCCTCGGCGAGGGCACGCAGGGAGTCGTGGAGGTAGGCGCGGCGCGGCGCGCCGGCGCGCGAGAGCAGGTGCGGATCCAGCACGTAGAGGGCGAGAACCTCGCGCTGATCGCCCGGTGCGCCCGGTTCCCGGGTGCCCAGCCGACCCGCCGCGGCGAGCAGGGCGGGGTTGTCCGCGAGCCGCAGGTCGCGGCGGAACCACATCACGGTGCGCGCCATCGCACGACCCTACGTCGGGTGGCGAACCTCACGCGCGGACGGCGCCGACGTGCGGGCCACGCACAGGCGGCGGTGGCACCCTGGAAGGAGCGGCCCGGCCGTGGGACCCTCGCGGCCCGGTCCGACCGATGCTCCCGACCCGCGATCCGCGGGGGACGATCCCCCCGCGCCCGAGGTGATCCATGACCGCAACCGCCGACCTTCCCGCCCTGCTCGACCCCGCCGCCCTGCGCCGGGGTGCCGCCGTCACGACGGCCGTCAACCGGTACGCCAGCGCCACGCCGGCCCCGATGGTGGTCGCGTCCGACACGCTGTGGACCGCCGTGCCGCCGCGCTGGCAGCGCGGCATGGGCCGCTTCCGCGTGACGCCTCGCGCCGCCGACACCGCACCGGTGCCCCCCGGCGGAGGAGTCGGCGTGCTGGTCCTGCGCTCCGTCGGCCGACCCGTGGACGTCGAGGAGCTCGAGCGGGTGCTCGCGCAGTACCCGCCCTACGGCCCGGACAACCCCCCGCCGATCTTCCGGCTCCCGCTCGACCCCGACCGGTCGCGCCCGCTCGGGTGCGCGACGCGTGAGCCGGGGATCCGGTTCGAGCTCGTGCCGCTGTCGCGGCCGCTGATCGCCTACCAGGCCGCCCGGACGGTCGTGGACCGCGGGACGGCCGCGGCCCGCCGGCAGCCCGCGGAGCGGGCGCGGCGGGCCGGCGACGCCGAGGCCGCGCGCCGTGAGCTGCTCGCGGCGCTCGGGTCGGACGGCCGCGGCGACGTCGAGATCCGCCTCACCGTCGCCGAGGCAGAGGAGCTGACGCGCCGGCTGGCGGGCTGACGCCGCCGGGCCTCACCCCGGCGCGCCGGCCGGCGTCCGTGCGGCGCCGGACGGCACGTCCGAGCGCACCTCGACCGAGCCCGCCCGGCGCAGGCGGCGCAGCTCGAAGACGTCGTACAGGCTCGCGACGAGCGTGATGACGTACGCGAAGACCAGCGCGTCCACCCAGCCGAGCGCACCCCGCCGGCCAGCCACGAGGTCGGCGAACACGACGAGTGCCGCCGCCGTGAGGGCGAACGCGACCAGGGCGCGCGCCCACGTCGGCAGCGACGCCCGCACGAGGCGCCGGGTCACGTCGAGCGCGGCCGTGGCCAGCACCACGAGCCCGACGACGAGCACGACCCGCGACACCGGCGCCGAGACCCCGGGGTAGACCTCGGCGAGGATCGCGGTGAGCAGCGCCGCGAACACGAGCTTCTCCACGAGCGCGAGGTTCCACATCGAGCCGCGCGGTCCGACCTCGCGAACCGGGCGCCAGCCCGTGCGCTCGGCCACGACGTCGGCGTCGAACGTCACCGACCAGTCGGGCCGAGGCAGCCGCGGGAGTCCCCACCGGGCGAGCACGCCGAGCGCGGCGACGAGGGCGGCGATCACGGCCCACGTCCACGGCCAGGTGGACGTGACGCGGGTGAACTCGTCCGTGAAGTCGAGCTGGGCCACGTGGATCCACCACTCCTGGGGGAGCTTGACGACGATCCAGATCGTGGCCACCGTCAGCACGAGCGCGCGACGGGACAGCCGCACGGGGGACCAGCGGGTGCGTGCCACCTCGAGCGCGATGAACGCGTACTCGAACGTGTTGGGGAACACCATGAGGAGCCAGCGGGCGCCGGTCAGCTCGAACGCGAGCACGCCGACGAGCCGGTAGTACCAGAGCCCCGCCAGCAGCGCGACCGGGAATCGTCCGGGCCAGTTGCGCCGCACCGCGAGGTACGCGATCGCCAGGTAGTAGACGTCCAGCGCCTTGTCGTAGGACTGGTAGAAGCCCATGTCGATCGACGTGAACGAGGAGAAGATGCCGCCGTCCACGCCGTCGATCACCATCGCGGCCAGCACCGTCGGCAGCGGGAACCGGGGGATGAGCAGCGGCACGAGCAGCCGCGCCGCCAGGACGAGGCCGAAGACGACCGCGTCCGGCGTCGAGAGTGCGTTCACGCGCCGATCATGGCAGCGCGCGGTCGGTCACGCCCGACTCGTCCGCCGCCCCGGCGAGCTGGTTGCGGAACAGCCGCGAGAACGGGCCGTCGGCGGCCACGAGCGCACGGTAGGAGCCGTGCTCGACGACGCGTCCGCCGTCGAGCACGTAGATCCGGTCCACGGCGCGAAGTGTCCAGGCGCGGTGGGACACGAGCACCGTGATCCGCTCCTCCTTGCCCGCGACGAGCCGCTCGAGGATGGCTTCCTCGCTCTCGGCGTCGATCGCGGAGGTCGGCTCGTCGAGCACCCACACCGGCGCGTCCCGCACGGCCACGCGCGCCACGCTGAGCCGCTGCCACTGCCCGCCCGACAGCGTGGTCCCGTCCCACTGCTCCCCGAGCTGGGTGTCGAGGCCGTCGGGCAGCGAGCGCACGAGGTCGGTGAGCCCGGCGAGCTCGAGCGCGCGCCACAGCGCCTCGTCCGGCACGGCGTCGTCCGGGGAGCGCCCGAGCTGGAGGTTCTCGCGCACCGTGAACTCGTAGCGCTCGTACTCCTGCACCATCGTCGCGAACCGGCGCAGCCACGGGCGTTGGCCCACCTCGTCGGGGCCCAGCCCGTCGAGCGTCACCGTCCCGGCGTCCGGCGTGAGCAGACCCAGCAGCGCGTGCAGCGCCGTGGTCTTGCCGGCGCCGTTCGCGCCGACCAGCGCGACGACCTCACCGCGCCGTGCCTCGAAGGCGACGTCGGCCACGGCCGGCGCGGCCCGTCCCGGGTAGGTGTGCGTGAGGCCCCGGACGCGCAGCTCCTCGATGCCCGACGGCGAGGGCCGGGTCGCGCCGTCGTCGTCCGTGAGCGGGACGCCGGCGAGGAAGTCGGCAATCTCGGTGACCTGCGGCGCCGCGCTGAGCACGCGGCCGATCTGGACGCCGGCCATCCCGACCGACGCGGCGGCCCCCGTGACACCCGTGACGCCGGCGACCGCGACGGGGGACAGGTCGGTGCCGACCAGGAGCGCCACGAGCGCCCCCAGCACGAACACCGTGGACACGGCGCCGACGATCCAGTCGGAGGCGAGCTCGCGGCGCGACAGCCGGATGCGGTGCCCCACGAGGTCGCGCCACAGCCGGCCGTGGCGGGCCGCGACCGCGTCTCCCGCGCCGAGGGTCGCGAGCTCGACCGCCGAACGCTGACGCACCAGCAGGTTGCTCAGGTAGCGCTGGCGGCCGAAGATCGGCCCGACCACGTCCCAGTACCGCCGCCACACGCCCGCGAGGAGTCGACCGGCGATCAGCGCCGGGACGAGCGCGAGCACGGTGAGCAGGGCGGCGAGCCTCGAGAAGGTCGCGAGCGCGGCCACCACGGCGATCGTGGCGACGACCGACTCGATCGCGCCGACGAGCTGCCCGTACAGGTACTGCGCCGAGGCGTGGGCGACCTCCACCTGCTTCTGCAGCCGCGCCGTCGTCTCCGCGCGGGCGAGGTCGCGCGGCGGGGTGCGGGCGGCGCGCAGCATGAGCTCGCGCTCGAGGTCGGCGATCACGGTGTGATCGGCGTCCACCCGCAGCGTGGTGGCGACGGCGCGCACCGGGTTGGCCAGGCCGACGATCGCGACGATGACGAGCAGCGGGGCGAGCACGTCGCGCAGGGTGTGCTCGCCGTCGAGCCGCTCGACGAGGGTGGCGAGCGCGAGCACCTGCAGCGCCGGCACGAAGGCGAGCAGCAGGGTGACGACGGCGGACACCATGACCCGGGGCGGCGAGGCCCGCCAGGTGCGGGCGACGACGAACCGGATCCCGCGGGCTGTGTCGCGCATCGAGCCACCGTAGGTCGCCGCACCCACACGGCGTCCAGGGAAATGCCTCGGGCGTCCCCCCGGGACGCCCCGGACCCGACCTAGGATCGAGACCATGCCGGACGCCGTGGGAACCCCTGGGAAAGACTTCGTCCACCTCCACGTGCACACCGACTACTCGATGCTCGACGGCGCCGCGCGCGTGCCCGCTCTCATCGCGGAGGTGAAGGCGCAGGGCCAGGGCGCCGTGGCGATCACCGACCACGGCTACCTCTTCGGGGCGTACGACTTCTGGAAGCGAGCGCGCGCCGAGGGCGTCAAGCCGATCATCGGCCTCGAGGCCTACGTCACCCCCGGCACGGCCCGCCAGGACCGCACCCGGGTGCGGTGGGGCGAGCCGCACCAGAGGGGCGACGACGTCTCCGGTGGCGGCGCGTACACCCACATGACGCTGTGGTCGGAGAACACCCGCGGCATGCACAACCTGTTCCGGCTCGGGTCGCTCGCGAGCCTCGAGGGGTACTACTTCAAGCCGCGGATGGACCGCGAGCTGCTCACGCGGTACTCCGAGGGGCTCATCGCGACGTCCGGCTGCCCGTCGGGCGAGGTCCAGACCCGGATCCGGCTGGGGCAGTGGGACGAGGCGGTCCGCGCGGCCGCCGAGATGCAGGACATCTTCGGCAAGGAGAGCTACTTCATCGAGCTGATGGACCACGGGCTGGACCTCGAGACCCGCGTGGTCACGCAGCTCATCGAGCTGTCCCGGCACATCGGTGCGCCCCTGGTGGCGACGAACGACCTGCACTACGTCAAGGAGGAGGACGCCGCCGCCCACGAGATGCTGCTCGCGGTGCAGTCCAACTCGCTCCTCAAGGACCCCACGTACGAGCAGGGCGGCAACCGCTTCGCGTTCACGGGCGACACCTACTACGTGCGCTCCAGCGCCCAGATGCGCAGCCTGTTCGCCGAGCTGCCGCAGGCGTGCGACAACACGCTGCTCATCGCCGAGCGGTGCGACGTCACGTTCACGGAGCAGGTGGGCAAGTACATGCCGCACTTCCCGGTGCCGCCGGGCGAGGACGAGATCTCGCTGTTCGTCAAGGAGGTCGAGCAGGGCCTCGTGCACCGGTTCGGCGAGAACGTGCCCGAGGAGGTGCGCAAGCAGGCGGCCTACGAGATCGAGGTCATCACCTCCAAGGGCTACGCCGGCTACTACCTCGTGGTGGCGGACTTCATCAACTGGGCCAAGGACCACGGGATCCGGGTCGGGCCCGGGCGTGGCTCCGGTGCCGGGTCGATGGCGGCGTACGCGATGAAGATCACCGAGCTGGACCCGCTGGCGAACGGCCTCATCTTCGAGCGGTTCCTCAACCCCGAGCGGATGAGCCTGCCCGACTTCGACATCGACTTCGACGAGCGCAGGCGCGGCGAGGTGATCCGCTACGTGACGGAGAAGTACGGCGAGGAGAACGTCGCCTCGATCGTCACGTACGGCACGATCAAGGCCAAGCAGGCGCTCAAGGACGCCGGCCGCGTGCTGGACTACCCGTTCGCGATGGGGGACCGGCTGACGAAGGCGATGCCGCCCGCGGTGATGGGCAAGGACATCTCGCTCAGCGGCATCTTCGACCCGCAGGACAAGCGCTACGCCGAGGCTGCGGAGTTCCGCGCGCTGTACGAGGCCGACCCGGACGCCCGCAAGATCACCGACCGCGCGAAGGGCATCGAGGGGCTCAAGCGCCAGTGGGGCGTGCACGCCGCGGGGATCATCATCTCCAGCGAGCCGCTGCTCGACGTCATCCCCATCATGCGCCGAGAGGCCGACGGCGCGATCATCACCCAGATCGACTTCCCCGCCGGGGAGGACCTGGGCCTGGTGAAGATGGACTTCCTCGGGCTGCGCAACCTCACGATCCTCGACGACGCGCTCGAGAACATCGTCGTCAACGGCAAGGACCGGCTCGTCATCGAGGAGGTGCCGCTCGACGACGCCCCCACCTACGCGCTGCTGGGCCGGGGCGACACGCTCGGGGTCTTCCAGCTCGACGGCGGCGGGATGCGCACGCTGCTGCGGCAGATGCGCCCGGACAACTTCGAGGACATCTCCGCCGTCGGCGCGCTCTACCGGCCCGGCCCGATGGGCGCGAACTCGCACACGAACTACGCCCTGCGCAAGAACGGCCTGCAGGACATCGAGCCGATCCACCCCGAGCTGGCGACCGCGCTGGCGGACGTGCTCGGTCCCACGTACGGACTCATCGTGTACCAGGAGCAGGTGATGGCGATCGCCCAGCACCTGGCCGGCTACACGCTCGGCGAGGCCGACCTGCTGCGGCGCGCGATGGGCAAGAAGAAGAAGGAGATCCTCGACAAGGAGTACGTGCCGTTCTCCACCGGCATGAAGAAGAACGGCTTCTCCGAGGCGGCGATCAAGACCCTCTGGGACATCCTCGTCCCGTTCTCCGACTACGCGTTCAACAAGGCGCACTCCGCGGCCTACGGCCTCGTGTCCTACTGGACGGCCTATCTCAAGGCGAACTACCCGACCGAGTACATGGCCGCGCTGCTGACCTCGACGCGGGACGACAAGGACAAGTCGGCGGTCTACCTCAACGAGTGCCGTCACCTCGGGATCACGGTGCTGCCGCCGGACGTCAACGCGTCCGCCGGGACGTTCACCCCGGTCGGCCAGGACATCCGGTTCGGGATGGCCGCGGTGCGCAACGTGGGTCAGAACGTCGTCGACGCGATCGTCGCGGCGCGGGAGGAGAAGGGCGAGTTCACCTCGTTCACGGACTTCCTGGACAAGGTGCCTGCCGTCGTCTGCAACAAGCGCACGATCGAGTCGCTCATCAAGGCGGGCGCGTTCGACTCGCTCGGACACACCCGGCGTTCGCTCCTCCTCGTGCACGAGCAGGCGGTCGACGCCGTGATCGGGGTCAAGCGCAAGGAGGCCGAGGGTCAGCTCGACCTGTTCGCCGACCTCATGGGCGGGGGCGGGGGACCGGGCGGCACGTCGGCCTTCGCCGTGACGGTGCCGGACCTGCCGGAGTGGGACAAGAAGCAGAAGCTCACCTTCGAGCGGCAGATGCTCGGGCTCTACGTGTCCGACCACCCGCTCGCCGGGGTCGAGCACGTGCTCACGTCCGCGGCGGACGTCTCGATCGCCACGCTGCTCGCCGACGAGCACCGCCCCGACGGGTCGATGGTGACGATCGCCGGCCTGGTGACCTCCGTGGCCCTGAAGATCTCCAAGAACGGCAACCCGTGGGCCGCGGTCACGATCGAGGACCTCGAGGGCAGCGTCGAGGTGATGTTCTTCGGCGAGACCTACGTCGCGTACTCCACCGTGCTGGCCGAGGACGCCGTGGTGGTGCTCAAGGGACGCGTGCGGCGTCGGGACGAGGCCATCTCGCTGCAGGCCCAGGAGCTCTCGCTGCCCGACCTCACGACGGCGGACACCGCCCCCATCACGCTGCAGCTCGCCGAGATGCGGTGCACCGCGCCCCTGGTGACGCGGCTGCGTGAGGTGCTCGAGTCGCACCCGGGCGGGACCGAGGTGCATCTGCGGATCACTCAGCCCGGGCGGGCCACCGTGATGCGGCTCGAGGACACGCTGCGGGTGGAGCGCTCCTCCGCGCTGTTCGGCGACCTCAAGGCGCTGCTCGGGCCGAACTGCCTCGCGTCCTGACGTCGCACCTGACGTCGCCCGGGCGGGCGCTCAGGTCGGCGACGGCTCAGGCGGACGTGACGACGACGCGCTCGACGCCGCGGGGCAGCGACACCTCGACCACCGCACCGACCGCGACCTGACGCCCGCGGCGGGACTCGGGCTCGCCGTCGACCGTCACCGCGTCGTCGGCGAGAAGCTCCTTGGCCTGGGCGCCGTCCTCGACGAGCCCGGCCAGCTTGAGCAGCTGACCGAGGCGGATCGACTCGTCGCGGATCGGGATGTCCATCCGGTCATTGTGCCCCGCGGCCGCCGCGGGCTGGCAGGATCGAGCGGTGGACGAGTCTGCTGCGCAGCCGTCGCCCGAGCAGATGCCGGAGCAGATGCCGGTGCCCGTGCCGCACCGCCCTCAGCAGGACCGCTCGGCCTCGACGCCCGACGGCGAGCCCGCCCGCCCGCGACGGGTGCGGGTGGTGGGGGTCTCCGGTGCCGGCAAGACGACGCTCGCCGCCGAGGCGGCGCGTCGGCTCGGCGTCGCGCACCTCGAGCTCGACGCCGTGTTCTGGGACCGGGACTGGACGCTCCGGGACGTCGAGGAGGCGCGTGCGCTGGTGCGGGAGTTCGTCGCGGCGCACCCGAACGGCTGGGTCGCGGACGGGAACTGGCGCACGAGGCTCGAGGGTCTCCTCGAGCCCGGCACCCCCGGGGGAGCCGACCTCGTGGTGTGGCGGGACCACTCGCGTGCCCTCGTGATGTCCCGGCTGGTGCGCCGGACCGTGCGGCGCGGCGTGCTGCGCGAGGAGCTGTGGCACGGCAACCGGGAGAACCCCGCGGACTGGATCCGGCGGGACCCGGAGGAGAACATCCTGCTGTGGGGCTGGACCCAGCACGGGCCGACCCGGACCCGGTTCGCCCCGCGGGTGGGTGACCCGACGTTCCTGCGGCTCGGCGGTCGGCGCGCCGTCGCCGCGTGGCTGGACTCGCTGGGGCCCGCCCGAGCCGACACGCTGGGCTGACCCGCCAGGGCCGGTGCCTCTGCGCCACCACCCCTGGGCCGGCGGTCCTGACCCGACGGTTGCGCGGGTCGGCACTCGCGGCGCGCCGGCGGCTCGCGCCCTAGACTCGGTGCCCGTGATCTCCCGCATCGACCTGCGTGGTCGGACCCTGACCGCCGCCGAGCTGCGCCGCGCGATCCCGCGCGCGGATCTGGACGTCGAGGCCGCCACCGGGGTGGTCGAGCCGATCCTCGCCGCCGTCCGCGACACCGGTTCGGTGGCGCTGCGCGACCTCGCCGAGCGGTTCGACGGCGTGCGCCCGGTGCACCTGCGGGTCCCGGCGTCGGCGCTCGCGGCCGCGCTCGAGGCGCTCGACCCCGAGCTGCGGGCGGCGCTCGAGCTGGCGACGGCGCGCGTGCGCCGCGGCCACGAGGCCCAGCTCCCGCAGGCCACGACGACGCAGCTCGCCCCCGGCGCGGTGGTGCGCCAGCGCTGGGTCCCGGTCCGCCGGGTCGGGCTCTACGTGCCGGGCGGGCTGGCCCTGTACCCGTCCAGCGTGGTGATGAACGTCGTCGCGGCGCAGGTCGCGGGGGTCGAGGGCCTCGCGGTCGCAAGCCCGCCGCAGAAGGACAACGACGGCCTGCCCGACCCGACCGTGCTCGCGGCGTGCGCGCTGCTCGGCGTGACCGAGGTCTACGCCGTCGGCGGCGCGCAGGCGATCGGCATGTTCGCCTTCGGCGCCGTCGAGCACGACGCGGTGGCAGGCGACGAGAGCACGGTCGGGTCGGTGCTGTGCGAACCCGTCGACGTGATCACCGGGCCGGGCAACGTCTACGTCGCGGCGGCCAAGCGCGCGGTGCGCGGCGCCGTCGGGATCGACGCCGAGGCCGGGCCGACCGAGATCGCGATCCTCGCCGACGCGACCGCCGACGCCGACCACGTCGCGGCCGACCTCGTCTCGCAGGCCGAGCACGACCCGAACGCGGCCTCGGTCCTGGTGACCGACTCGACCCGGCTCGCCGACGCCGTCGAGGAGCGCCTCGACCAGCGGGTCGCGGCGACGAAGCACACCGCTCGGGTGCGCGCGGCTCTCGGTGGCCCGCAGTCCGCGATCGTGCTCGTGGACGACGTCGAGCACGGCCTGGCCGTCGTCGACGCCTACGCCGCGGAGCACCTCGAGATCCAGACGGCCGACGCCGCTGCGGTGGCCGAGCGCGTGCGCTCGGCCGGCGCGATCTTCGTCGGCGCCTACTCGCCGGTCTCCCTGGGCGACTACGTCGCCGGGTCCAACCACGTGCTGCCCACCGGGGGGTGCGCGCACTACTCCTCGGGCCTCGGCGTCATGAGCTTCACGAAGTCGGTGCAGGTGATCGAGTACACGCGCGACGCGCTCGCCGAGGTGACCGGACCGCTCGTGGCGCTCGCGAACGTCGAGGACCTGCCCGCGCACGGCGAGGCCGCGCAGGCCCGCTTCCTCTGACGTCGAGCCGAGGTCCCGCGCCGACGCCGACGCCGACGCCGGCACCAAGATCAGGGTCGCGGATGGGGGATCGCCCCGATCCGCCCCGCGCGTGCGCTCGCCTACCGTGAAGGACATGGACTCCTTCTTCGACCTCATCCGTCGGACCGGCTTCCGCCGTGGTCCGGACCGCATCCTCGGCGGCGTCTGCGCCGGCATCGCCCGTCAGCTGGGCCTCGACGTCTGGATCGTGCGGCTCGTCGTCGCGGTCCTGCTGCTCCTCCCGGTGCTCAGCTGGGTCGTCTACGCGATCGCCTGGCTCCTGCTGCCGTGGCAGGACGGCACGATCCCGCTGCAGAGCATGCTCACCGGGTCGGCGCGGCCGCAGAACGCGGACCGTGCGAGCGGCGTCGAGCAGGTGCCGCACGCTCAGGACCGCTGAGGCACCAGATCCCTCGGCCGAGGCGCCACGGCGCCGGTGCTTCGCCGAGGCACCTGCCCTCGGCCGTCGTCGAGGTCAGCGCACGCCCAGCACGAACGGGTGGACGGCCCGGGCACCGGCGAGCCGGAGCAGGCGCGCCGCGAGCGTGAGCGTCCAGCCGGAGTCGGTGTACTCGTCGACCAGCAGCACCGACCGGCCCGGCAGGCCCGCCGCGGCCGCGGGTGACAGGTCCAGCTCCAACCGCTGCTGGACCGCGGCGAGCCGCTGCGCCGAGTTCACGTCGTGGCGGGTGGGCGGCGCGTCGCCCCGAGCGACGAACCGCCCGACGACCGGGACGCCCAGCACATGCGCGGCACCCTTGGCCAGGTGGTCCACGAGCTGCGGCCGGGTCGTCGAGTCGACGAGGACCACGCCGTCGATCCTCGTTCCCTCGGCCACGAGCCGCTCGAGCAGCGAGCGCACCGCGGGACGCAGGTCGGCCGGGACGGGTCCGTCACCCGCGCCCGGCCCGACGGCGTCGCGCACCGCCGCGGACAGGCCCACGCCGTCGAGCCGCGCCACGGCCGACCCGGCCTCGGCGCGCTCCTCGACGGCGATCCGCCCGGCGAGCGGGACGCCGAGCGTCGCCATGCCGGTGGGCCACTGCCGCCGCGGGACGACCTCGACGCCGGCCCGGGCGAGCGCGACCCGCACCTCCTCGACCGCGGCGGCGTCCGGCAGCGGCGCGAACCACGCCCCGGCGCACAGGTCGCACCGGCCGCACCGCCACCCGGGCGTGAGGTCGGGGTCGTCGAGCTGCGCTCGCAGGAACCCCAGCCGGCAGTCGTCGGAACCGGCAAGCCGCTCGTAGGCGAGCATCGCGGCCTGCTCGTCCTCGCGCGCCCTGGCCACCCGGGCGTACCGCTCGGCGTCGTACGTCCACGGCCGCCCCGTGGCCCGCCACCCGCCGCGCACCTTCTCCACGGCGCCGTCGACGTCGAGCACGGACAGCATCATCTCCAGGCGGGAGCGCCGCAGGTCGACCTCGGTCTCGAGCCGCGCGGTCGAGGCCGTGCGGTCCGGCGCGTGCTCGAGCGCGTCCAGCACCGTGCGCACCGTCTCCTCCGCCGGGAACGCGAGAGAGCCGAAGTAGGCCCAGATCGCGGCGTCCTCGGGACCGGGCGCGAGGACGACGTCGGCGCGAGCCACCCCGCGGCCGGCGCGGCCGATCTGCTGGTAGTAGGCGATCGGCGAGCCGGGTGCGCCGAGGTGCACGACGAACCCGAGGTCCGGCTTGTCGAACCCCATGCCCAGGGCCGACGTCGCGACGAGCGCCGTCACCCGGTTGGCCAGGAGGTCCGCCTCGAGCTGCTCGCGCTCGGCCGGATCGGTGCGTCCGGTGTAGGCCGCGACCTCGTGACCGGCCGCGCGCAGCCGGCTCGCGACCTCCTCGGCGGCCGCCACGGTGAGGCAGTAGACGATGCCGGAGCCGCTGCCCGCCGCGGCGGCCTGGCGCAGGTAGCCCTCGAGCCACGTGACGCGCACCGCCGAGTCGGCGCGCGGGAGCACCGCGAGCCGCAGCGACTCGCGGTCCAGCGAGCCGCGCAGCACGAGCACATCCTCGTGCGGTGCGGTCGCCGCGTCCGGCCCGTTCCCGCCGCTCGCGCCCGTGCCCGCGCCCGTGCCCGTGCCCGCGCCCGTGCCCACGCCGCTTCCGCCGGCCGTGTCCGCCGAGACCCCGAGCTGCTCGGCGACGTCGGCGCTCACCCGGGCGTTCGCCGTCGCCGTGGTCGCGAGCACCGGCGTACCCGCGGGCAGGTCGGCAAGCAGCGTGCGGATGCGTCGGTAGTCCGGCCGGAAGTCGTGCCCCCAGTCCGAGACGCAGTGCGCCTCGTCCACGACGACGAGCCCCGCCTCGGCGGCCAGGCGCGGCAGCACCTCGGCACGGAACCCGGGGTTGTTGAGGCGCTCGGGCGAGCACAGCAGCACGTCGACGTCACCGGCGGCGATCGCGGCGTGCACCGACTCCCACTCGGTGACGTTCGCGGAGTTGATCGTCTCCGCGCGGATCCCGGCCCGGGCGGCGGCCGCGACCTGGTCCCGCATGAGCGCCAGCAGCGGCGAGACGATGACGGTGGGGCCGGCGCCGCGGGCGCGCAGCAGCGCGGTGGCGACGAAGTACACCGCCGACTTGCCCCACCCGGTGCGCTGCACGACCAGCGCTCGCCGGCGCTCCGCGACCAGCGCGTGCACGGCGCGCCACTGGTCCTCCCGCAGCGCCGCGTCGACCCGCCCGACGAGCGCCCGCAGCGCCGCCTCCGCCTCCTCCCGCAGCGCAGGGGAGTCGACGTCGGCGACGTCGACGGCGCGGACCTCGGTGCGCGCCGGCGGCGTCGCGGACGCGTCGCCGGTCGGAGCCACCGACCGGTCGCCGGTGTGCTGAGCGGCGGGGCGAGGCGTCCGGTCGCCGGTGCGCTGCGCCGTCGGGCCGGTGGTTCGTCCGCCGCTGCGCGGGGACCGCGCCGGGCCACGCGGCGTGGTCGACGGCGACGCCGGGCCGCCGGCGCCGCCCCAGTCCGCCAGGTCCGGCGGGGCGGCGTCGTACTCCGGGTCGTACGGCGGTTCGTCAAGCGGGACCTCGAGCCGGTCGGAGGCGTCGAGCCCGCCGGTGGAGTCGGGAGAGATCGGCATGCGAGGAACGCTACGTCCCGGCGCCGACAAGGACGGCCCCGGAGGAGCTCGCCGAGTGCCGTCGTCCACAGGCTCCTAGACTTGCCCCGTGACCCCCTCGACCACGGGCTGCGTGCTGCCCGTCCGTCCCGAGCTCTCCGGCGAGGTGCCCTACGGCGCCCCGCAGCTGGACGTCCCGGTGCTCCTCAACGTCAACGAGAACCCGTACCCGCCGAGCGAGGAGGTCGTCGCGAGCATCGCCGCCGCCGTCGCCGACGCCGCCCGCGGCCTCAACCGCTACCCGGACCGCGAGTTCCGCACCCTGCGCACCGCGCTCGCCGCGTACCTGGCGCGCGAGGCCGGCGTGACGGGCCTGGACGCCGACCACCTGTGGGCCGCGAACGGGTCGAACGAGGTCATGCTGCACCTGCTGCAGGCGTTCGGCGGCCCGGGCCGCACGGCCCTGAGCTTCGCGCCGACCTACTCCATGTACCCCGAGTACGCGCGGGACACGAACACCGGCTGGGTCGCGGGCCGCCGCGAGGAGGACTTCACGCTCGACCCCGACGCGGCGGTGCGCCTCCTGCGCGAGGTGCGTCCCGCCGTCGTGCTCCTGCCCAGTCCGAACAACCCCACCGGGACCGCGCTGCCGCTCGAGACCGTGCGCACGCTGCTCGCCGCCGCCCGCACCACGGGCCCGGACGGGCCCGACGGCGCGCCCACCGCGAGCGTCATCGTGGTGGACGAGGCGTACGCCGAGTTCCGCCGCGCCGGCACCCCGAGCGCCCTCACGCTGCTCGCCGAGCACCCCCACCTCGCGGTGACGCGGACGATGTCCAAGGCGTTCGGCATGGCCGGAGCGCGGCTCGGCTACCTGGCCGCCGCGCCCGCCCTCGTCGACGCGCTGCGCGTGGTGCGCCTGCCCTACCACCTCTCGGCGGTGACGCAGGCGGTCGCGCTCGCGGCGCTCGCGCACACCGACGCGCTCATGGCCCAGGTCGCGTCGCTGCGCGAGGAGCGGGACGGCCTCGTCGCGTGGCTCGCCGCACAGGGGCTGCAGGTGGTCCCGAGCGACGCCAACTTCGTCCTGTTCGGTACGTTTGAGGCGCGGCACGAGGTCTGGCAGCAGCTGCTGGACCGCGGCGTGCTCATCCGGGAGGTCGGCCCGCCGGGCTGGCTGCGGGTGTCGGTCGGCACCCCGGAGGAGACCCGGACGTTCCGCGAGGCGCTCGCGGACGTGCTGCGCGGGCCGGGAGAGGGACGAGAGGCATGAGCGAACGACGGCGGTACGCCCGCATCGAGCGGACGACCAAGGAGTCCACCGTCCTGGTCGAGCTGGACCTGGACGGCAGCGGCGTGGTCGACGTCGACACCACGGTCGGCTTCTGGGACCACATGCTCACGGCCCTCGGCACGCACGCGCGGTTCGACCTCACGGTGCGGGCCAGCGGCGACACCCACATCGACGTGCACCACACGGTGGAGGACACCGCGATCGTGCTGGGCGAGGCGCTGCGCGAGGCGCTCGGCGACAAGACCGGGATCGCGCGCTTCGGCGACGCCACGGTGCCGCTGGACGAGGCGCTCGCGCTCGCCGTCGTGGACATCTCCGGTCGCCCCTACTGCGTGCACTCGGGTGAGCCCGAGGGCCAGGAGTACCACCTCATCGGCGGCCACTTCACGGGCTCGCTCACGCGGCACGTGCTGGAGTCCCTCGCGCTGCACGCCGGCATCTGCCTGCACGTGCGCGTGCTCGCCGGACGCGACCCGCACCACATCGTCGAGGCCCAGTTCAAGGCGCTGGCCCGGGCGCTGCGGGCGGCGGTCGCGCCGGACGAGCGCGTGGTCGGCGTGCCCTCGACCAAGGGTGCGCTGTGACGCGCGAGCCCGGCGACCCGCGGGACGACCTGCCCGAGTGGCCCGACGACGTCGTCATCCCCGACGACCTGTCCGCGCTCCTCGGCGACACCGAGGGCACGACGGCGAACCAGGCGTCCGCGGCCGGGTCGCCCCCCGCGGGGGTCGAGCCGCGAGCGGCGAGCGCTCCGGCCGCGGCGCCGTCGGAGGGGGCGGACGCCGCGGGCGGAGCCGACCTGCGCGACGGCGGGACCGCTGCCGCAGCCGACGCGGGCCCGGCCGAGGGAGAGGCCGCGGACCCGATCGTCCGCACCACCGCCGTCGTGCTCACGTCCGTGCGTCAGGCCAAGGTGCTCGCCGGTGTGCTCGCCCTGACGGGCATCGAGGCCGCCGTGGTGCCCTCGGCACGCGGCGCGCTCGCGGTGCGCTACGTCGAGCAGGCCGCGGCCGACGTCGACCCCGCCGAGGCGCTCAGCGGCATCCCGCGCGAGGCCGAGGCGCTCGGTGCGGCGCTGTCGGTCGCGACGCGCTCGGAGGTGGTGCTGCTCGCGGCGCGCGTCGACGAGGTCGACGGCGAGATCGCCGGCCAGGTCAAGGCCCGGCGCTACCGCGGGGGTCAGGTGGCGGACGAGCCTCCGCCGGGACTCGTGCTCGCGCAGGCTGACCAGGTGGCCGAGCGACTCCTCATCGGCCTGGTGCAGGCGCCCGAGGTGCCCGGTTACGTCAGCTCGGCCGACCTCGCCAAGCCCGCGGGCCGCTCGTTCTTCGGCCGACGCCGCAAGGGCGGTGACGACGCGTGACCGCGGCGACCGGTGCGAACCAGCCGGCACGGTTGGCACAGCCGGCACAGGCGACCGAGCTGCCAGCGGTGGCGACACCGGGCCCGCGTCCCAGCGTCGTCGTCCTGGACTACGGCTCGGGCAACACCCACTCGGCCGTGCGCGCCCTCGAGCGAGCGGGCGCGGACGTCACGCTCACCTCGAGCCCCCGCGCGGTCGCGGCCGCCGACGGGCTCGTCGTCCCCGGCGTCGGTGCGTTCCGCGCCGTGATGGAGCAGCTGCTCGCGGTGCGCGGCGACCAGCTCATCGAGCGTCGGCTCGCCGGCGGGCGACCCGTGCTCGGCATCTGCGTGGGCCTGCAGATCCTCTTCACCGAGGGGGTCGAGCACGGCGAGCGCACCGACGGCCTGGGCCAGTGGCCCGGCAGCGTGGACCGGCTCGACGCGCCGATCGTGCCGCACATGGGGTGGTCCCCGGTGCGCGTGCCCGAGGGGTCGGTGCTGTTCGAGGGCGTCGAGCACGAGCGGTTCTACTTCGTCCACTCCTACGGCGTGCAGACCGACCCGGCCGCCGCGCTCGCCGCGGCGGGTGAGACGCCGCTCTCGCCGCCGCTGGTCACGTGGGCCGAGCACGGCAGCCCGTTCGTCGCCGCCGTCGAGAACGGCCCGCTGTCCGCCACCCAGTTCCACCCCGAGAAGTCCGGTGACGCCGGCGCGCGGCTGCTGCGCAACTGGGTCCAGGCGCTGTGACCGCTGGGCACCGCCGGCGGCACGTTCCCTCGGGACGGCGCGCGCGCCGTCGTCCGACCTGATCCGACCCCGACCCGACTCGTCCGACCCCCGTCCGCGGCACGTGCGCCGCGACCTTCCCTGGAGAGTGAACCCGCATGACCGCCCCCGCCGAGCTCCCCGTGCTCCAGCTGCTGCCCGCCGTCGACGTGACGGAGGGCCAGGCCGTCCAGCTCGTCCAGGGCGTGGCCGGCTCGGGCGGGCAGTACGGCGACCCGTACGACGCGGCGCTGCGCTGGGTGGACGCGGGCGCGCCGTGGCTGCACCTCGTGGACCTCGACGCGGCGTTCGGCCGGGGATCGAACCACGAGCTGCTGGCCTCGATCGTCGAGCGGGTGAGCGGCCGGATCCAGGTGGAGCTGTCCGGCGGCATCCGGGACGACGCGTCGCTGACCCGCGCGCTCGCCACGGGCGTGCGTCGCGTGAACATCGGCACGGCCGCCCTGGAGGACCCCGACTGGACCGCCCGGGTGATCGCCGAGCACGGCGACCGGATCGCGATCGGGCTCGACGTGCGCGGGTCGCGCCTCGCGGCGCGCGGCTGGACCCAGGAGGGCGGTGAGCTCGACGACGTGCTCGACCAGCTCGAGGCCGCCGGCTGCGCGCGCTACGTCGTCACGGACGTGACGAAGGACGGCACGCTGCGCGGCCCGAACCTCGACCTGCTGCGACACGTGTGCGCGCGCACCTCCTCACCCGTGATCGCCTCGGGCGGGATCTCGACGCTCGAGGACCTGCGCGTGCTGCGCACGCTGGTGGCCGAGGGCGTGGAGGGGGCGATCGTCGGCACGGCGCTGTACTCGGGCGCCTTCACGATCGACGAGGCGCTCGACGTCGCCGGACGCGCCTGAGCCCGCGATGCCGATCTCGGACTTCCTCCCGCGCACGGGGGAGCAGCGCGCGCCCCGTGAGCTGCCGCCCGTCTCCGCCTTCGCCGGCGACGACGGCACCTGCCCGCCCGAGCTCGCGGCCGCGCTCGCGGTCCCGGTCGACCAGGCCGACCCGGAGGCAGACGCCGGAGCGGGCCCCGGAGCGGGCCCCGAAGCCGGCGCCGTGGCCGGCTCGAAGCGGCTGCGCGCGGTCGTCGCGGCCCTCGCGAGCGCCCGCGTGCTCGTGCCGGTCGTCGCGCACGAGGAGACCGCGCACGACGGCGACGTCCGCGAACGCCTGACCGGTCACCGCGAGCGGCGCACGTACTCGCGCCCCGGCGTGCCGACCGGCAGCGGAGCGGATCAGGACGCAGCGCACGACGGCGGCGCGCACCATCGACACGACGCTCACCCGGGCGCGGGGCACGAGCACGGCGTGGCGCACGACGGCGGCCGGCACGCCTCGGCGTCGATGGTCACCGTGCGCACGCCGGACGGCCGCGAGGCGCTGCCCGTGTTCTCCTCGGTCGCGGCGCTCACCGCATGGCGCCGTGACGCCCGGCCCGTGCCCCACCAGGCGGTCCGGGCCGCGATGGCCGCCGTGGACGAGGCCGGCGGGGTGCTCGTGCTCGACGCCGGGTCACCCGCACCCGTGCTGATCCCGCGGCCCGCGGTCTGGGCGCTCGCCCGGCGCGAGGCGTGGGTCCCGGCCCTGGCCGATCCCACTGTCGTGCGCGAGCTCGTCGACACCGTGCGCGGCGTCGACGGCGTGCGGTCGGCCGCCGTCGCACCCGGGGCGCGCGCCGAGGTCAAGGTGAGCCTCGCCGTCGTGCCCGGGCTGTCGCGCGAGCAGGTCCAGGGGGTGGCACAGGCGGTCGCCGCCGCGCTCGGGGAGAGCGCCGTCGTCGCCGAGCGCGTCGACTCCCTCGAGCTGGCGCTCACCTCGGCCTGACCTTCGCGCAGACGCCGTCGTCGACCGCACGTTCCGCGCGACGCCCGCGCCCGTCCAGGCCCGTGCAAGCCCGTGCCCACGTGAGCGATCGGCGAGCTCGCCGCAAGGTTCGTCGCGGTCGTCACGGCAAGTCGACGGGTCAGCGCCGCAGCCCTGACCCCAGCGGTCTAGCGACGCCGGCCGATCGCGTGGGCGACCTTCTCCGCCGTCGTCGGCACCGTGTCGCGCAGCGCCTGCGCGCCGTGCTCGCTCACCCCGAGCGCGGCCTGCGCCGCCGCGTTGGCCCCCGCCACGAACGCCTCGCCGGCCTTCTCGGTCGCGGTGCCGAAGGCGCCCGCGGCCGAGCCCGCCACCGAGGTGAAGGCCTGGCTCACGCGGTCGGTCGCCGCGCCGAACGCTCCGGCGGCGGAGCCCGCCGCGGAGGCGAACGCGGCGAACCCAGCGGTCGCGATGGTCGTCGCACCCCGCGTCACGACCGTGGCCGCGGCGACCGCCGCGACCGAGGCGACCACGGCTCCGGCGAAGGCAGCCGTACCGAGGATCACGAGGTTGGCGTCGACCGCGGGGCGCCACCGCGTCTCGCCGTTCGTGGTGACGTACGCGCCTGCGGGCCAGCCCACGACGCCGAAGGCGCCGCCGCCTCCCGACCCGCTGGGGGAGGAGCCGGCGGGCCTGGCCGCACCGTCACCGGCGTCGGTGTCGGCCCCGGCGCCGGCGGCGGCCGCGGCCGTGAAGTCGCCCTCGCCGAACCCGAGGCCGTGGCCGCCGAAGACGGTGGCGACCGGGATCACGCTGCCCGCGGGGGTCTCGATCGGGTCGCCGAACACCCGGCTGACGCCGAGCGCGCGCGAGGCCGCCTCGGTGAGCGCGGCGAGAGGGGAGGTCGGGCGGGCGGACGTGGGCTGCGCTGACATGACTGCTCCTCAACAGGGGGGCCGCCCCGGCCAGGACGACCTGGTCTCGACGCTAGCGACCAGGCTTCGACGACCCGGCGAGGCGCGCGCCGGTGTCGTAGGGCGGACGGGCCGGGCGGGTAGCGGCGGATCGCGGCGCTGACGCGCCCGGCGGTCCGGCGACGAGTCGGCGCGGCCGGGTGCTCGACCGGTCCGCGGTGCGTGTTCGGTGCCGCCACCGCGGTCGGATGGGCGAGACTGCGGCCATGGCTCTCGCGCACACCTACGTCTTCTCCGAGTCCCTGCTCATGAGCACCTCGCTCACAGTGATCCTGCCGCAGGCGACGAACGCCCAGATCGGGATGAGCGGCACACGCACCGCGGCGGACCCGCCCGTCCTCTACCTGCTGCACGGCCTCTCCGACGACGACACCATCTGGCTGCGCCGCACCTCGATCGAGCGCTACGCGGCCGACTACGGGATCGCCGTCGTGATGCCACGCGTGGAGCGCAGCTTCTACCAGGACATGGCACACGGTGAGCGGTACTGGACCTACGTGAGCGAGGAGCTGCCGGCGATCGTCCAGCAGCTGTTCCGGGTGTCGAGCCGGCGCGAGGACACGTTCGTCGCGGGCCTGTCGATGGGTGGCTACGGCGCCATGCGGCTCGGGCTCGCCCGGCCCGACCGGTTCGCGGCAGCCGCGTCGCTGTCCGGCGCGCTCGACATCGCGCACCCGTTCGTCCGCGACGCGCGCGAGGACTTCTACACGAACGCGTTCGGCGAGGCAGACGTTCAGGGCACAGGTGCCGACCTGCTGCACCTGCTGCGCGAGGCCGACCCGGCGGCGCTGCCCGCCCTCATGGTCGCCTGCGGCACCGAGGACGACCTGTGGCCGATGCAGGAGTCCTTCCTCGCCGTCGCGGCCGAGCGCGGGATCGACGTGACCACGTCGTTCGGCCCGGGGCAGCACGAGTGGGGGTACTGGGACGCGCGCATCCAGGACGTGCTCGCCTGGCTTCCCCTGGCCGGGGCCGACCGCGGCCCCGGGACCGCGTCCGGCACCGCCTCAGCCTGAGCGCGACACGCCCTCGCCACCCGGGTGGCTAGCCTTGGCGGCATGACGCTCCACACGATCTGGCTCGTCCGGCACGGCGAGAGCGTCGGCAACCAGGCCGCGACGAGCGCCGAGCGCGCGGGGCTCGAGCGGATCGAGCTCGACCTGCGCGACGCCGACGTGCCGCTGACGGACGTCGGGGTCGAGCAGGCCGAGGCCCTCGGGGCGTGGCTCACGGAGCACCGCACCGGGATCGACGTGTTCTTCGTGTCGCCGTACCGCCGGGCACGGCAGACGCTCGAGATCGCCGCGGCCGACCTGGACGCACCGGCGCGCGTGGACGAACGGCTGCGGGACCGCGAGCTCGGCGTGCTCGACCTGCTGACCTGGCGGGGCGTCCAGGCGCGGTACCCCGAGGAGGCGGAGCGACGGCGCCGGCTGGGGAAGTACTACCACCGCCCACCCGGCGGGGAGTCGTGGGCGGACGTCCAGCTGCGGCTGCGGTCCTTCCTGCACGACGCCCTCGCCACGCCCGAGGGCACGGCGATGGTCGTCGCGCACGACGCCGTCGTGATGCTCGTGGTGGCCGCGCTGCTGGGGATGACCGAGGAGGAGCTCATGCCGTTCGCGGCGGAGCACACGGTGCTCAACGCGTCCCTTACCTGTCTGGAGCTGACGGAGGAGGGCTGGCAGCTCGCGGTGTTCTCCGACGTCGACCACCTCCAGCGCGAGGGCGCCGACGTCACCGTGCACCCGGGAAGCCCCGATGTCGACCATGCGTGAGCCGGTCTCCGTCACAGCCGAGCTGCTCCGCTCCTGGGGGCTGCCCGACCCGGGGGAGTCGAAGAAGGACCGCGGCGACGTCATCGTCGTCGGCGGGTCGCGCCGCACGCCTGGCGGCGTCATGCTGGCCGGCGAGGCGGCGCTCCGGGTCGGCGCGGGCCGGCTCGCCGTGCTCGCGCCCGGGTCGATCGACGCCCAGCTCGGCGCCGTCCTGCCGGAGGCCGCGATCTTCGCCCTCCCGGACGAGCCGACCGATCCGGTCGAGGGGCCGCCGCGCGACCAGCTCGCGGCGGCGGACGCGGTCCTGTTCGGGCCGGGCTTCGACGACGCCGAGGAGACCCTGGCCACGCTCGTCGCCGTCGCCGAGGCACACCCGAGGTGCCTCGTGCTCGACGCGTGGGGCCTCGGGGTCCTGCCTCGAGCCGAGCGGTCGGCGCTGCCCGAGCGCCTCGTGCTCACGCCGAACCGCGAGGAGCTCACGCTGCTGCGGGAGGCCGGATCCGACGGCGAGTCCAACGGCGACGACGGCGAGTCCGACGGCTCCGACGGCGAGTCCGACGGCGACGACGCCGACGAGCTCGCCGACGTCGTCGAGGTGGCGCGCCGGTACGGCGCCGTCGTGACGTGCTACGGCACGGTCGCCGACCCGACCGGCCACGTGTGGCGGGTGCCCGACGGCGGCCCCGGCCTGGGCACGTCGGGCAGCGGGGACGTGCTGTCCGGCGCGATCGCCGGGTTCGCGGCCCGCGGGCTCGACCTCGCGCGCGCCGCGGTGTGGGGGACCTGGGTGCACGCGCGCGCCGGGGAGCGCCTCACCGAACGGCTCGGGCTCGGCTTCCTCGCCCGCGAGCTCGCCCCGGAGCTCGCGCTCGCGGTGCGCGAGGTGAGCTGAGCGACACCGCGCCCGAGGAGGTCAGCGACCGCGGGTCAGCGGACCGGGCCGGTCCACTTCTCGCCCGGGCCGTCGCCGGGTGCGTCGGGGTAGGGCGAGGCCTCGCGGAACGCGAGCTGCAGCGTGCGCAGGCCGTCCCGCAGCGGGCGCGCGTGCCGGTCGCCGATCTCCGTGGCTCCGGCGGTGACCAGTCCGGCGAGCGCCGTGATGAGCTTGCGCGCCTCGTCGAGGTCGCGCAGGTCGGCGCCCCGCACGTCGTCGGAGTCGGGCGCGAGGCCGCACTTCACGGCGGCCGCGCTCATGAGGTGGACAGCCGCGGAGCTGATGATCTCGACGGCGGGGACGTCGGCGATGTCGCGGGTGGCCTCGTCGGAGCCGCCCGCCACGGGCACGTCGGCGGCGGTGGAGTGGGGATCGGTCACGTCTGGTAGTCTTGCATGTCGACCAACCGGTCACGCTCACTCATGCCCGCCGTCCGGCGGCGCACGACGGCGAGATCGGTGCGCAAGTGGAGATCCTCCCACCTCGCTCCCGGCCCTCGCGGCGACGGGGAGCAGGTCCTCGGTCGGGGTTCGCGACGCCGTCGCGCACCCCAGCAGGTGCACCCCGGTGCGCCGAGCTCGAGGCCTCCGCACGCGCTCACGTGCGGGGGCCTTTCCTGTGCGTGAGGTCATCCGACGAGAGACCCAAGGAGCACAGCATCAGCGAGCCCCGCATCAACGAGCGGATCCGCGTGCCCGAGGTACGTCTGGTCGGCCCGAACGGTGAGCAGGTCGGCATCGTTCGGGTCGAGGACGCGCTTCGCCTCGCCGAGGAGGCGGACCTCGACCTGGTCGAGGTCGCGCCGGACGCGCGCCCCCCGGTCTGCAAGCTCATGGACTTCGGGAAGTTCAAGTACGAGACGGCCCAGAAGGCGCGCGACGCGCGCCGCAACCAGGCCAACACCGTGCTGAAGGAGATCCGTTTCCGGCTCAAGATCGACCCGCACGACTACGGCACCAAGAAGGGCCACGTCGAGCGGTTCCTCAAGGCCGGCGACAAGGTGAAGGTCATGATCATGTTCCGCGGCCGGGAGCAGTCCCGTCCGGAGATGGGCATGCGCCTGCTGCAGCGGCTCGCCGAGGACGTCTCCGAGCTGGGCACGGTGGAGTCCTCGCCGCGGCTGGACGGGCGAAACATGACGATGGTCATCGCGCCGACCAAGCGGAAGGCCGACGCCATCCAGGAGCAGCGCAAGGCTCGCGCCGAGCGCACCCGCGAGGACGCCCCGGTGGCGTCGCCCGCGGACGGCGACCGGAGCGCAGCGGCGGCGCCGGCACCCGAGCCCGAGTCCGTCGTCGAGGCCCCGGCGGCCGAGCAGGTCGCCGAGACCGCCACGCCCGCGACGGTCGAGGCCCCCGCGGCGCCGGCCGAGACCCCGGCCGCCGAGGTCGTCGTGCCGCAGGGCGACGACGTCGAGGAGGTCGCCGAGGTGAGCGAGCCCGCACCGGTCAGCGCGCCGGCCAAGGCGAGCGCCCCGGCCGCGAAGGCCCCCGCGGCCCCGCGTCCCGCCACGCCGCGTCCGGCTCCGCGACCGGCCTCCCGGTCGAGCGAGCAGGCGGGCACGGCGAGCACGACGTCGTCGGCCGCACCCCGGCCGCAGGCCCCCCGGCCCGCGGCTCCCAAGCCCGGTGCACCGCGTCCGGCGCGGCCCGCACCGCGACCCAAGTCCTGACCGGCTCCAGCCGGCACCTGCCGGGCGGATCCCCGCCCGCACGACCCGCAAGCCCCGCACCGCACGGTGCGGCCCTACCGAGGATGGCGAGATGCCGAAGAACAAGACGCACTCCGGTGCCAAGAAGCGTTTCCGGGTGACCGGGAGCGGCAAGATCATGCGCGAGCAGACGGGCATCCGTCACCTCAACGAGCACAAGACCTCCACCCGCAAGCGCCGCCTGTCCTCCGACCAGGTCGTGGACAGCGCCGACGTCCGCAAGATCAAGAAGCTGCTCGGCCGCTGAGCCGCGCGTACTACTAGAAGGAGACTCACGTGGCACGCGTGAAGCGGGCGGTCAACGCCCACAAGAAGCGCCGGGTCGTTCTCGAGCAGGCGTCCGGCTACCGCGGGCAGCGCTCGCGTCTGTACCGCAAGGCCAAGGAGCAGGTCACCCACTCCCTCGGCTACGCCTACCGCGACCGTCGCGCCCGCAAGGGTGACTTCCGTCGCCTGTGGATCCAGCGCGTGAACGCCGCGGCCCGCGCCAACGGCATCACGTACAACCGGTTCATCCAGGGCCTCAAGGCCGCGGAGATCGAGGTCGACCGTCGCATGCTCGCCGAGCTCGCGGTCAACGACCCCGCGGCGTTCACGGCGCTCGTGGAGCTGGCCAAGAAGGCGCTCCCCGAGGACGTCAACGCCCCCAAGGCGGCCTGACCTCCTGCGAGACGACACGGCCCGTCCCCCTCGGGGGGCGGGCCGTTTCTCGTGCGCGGGCGCACGTTCGCCGATCGGGTCGGGCGCGCCCGTCGGTGCGCCCGCGCCGCCGCGGGCGTCAGCCGGCCGCGGTCTCGTGCTCGGCGTCGTCGACGGCGTCGTGGCGGGCGTCAGCCGGCCGCGGTCTCGTGCTCGGCGTCGTCGACGGCGCCGTCGTCGTCGTGGGCGACGGTGTAGCCGTACAGCTCGCCCTGCCACTCGCTGACCCAGATCCGAGCGTCGACGTCGTCGGGCGCGTCGGGGTTGGCCACGCGCAGCGTGACGCCGTAGCTCTCGTCGATGAGCGCGGCGTCGTGGCCGCTCGCGGTGAGTCGCGCGTGCAGCTCGTGCAGCATTCCGCCGTCGCCGTCGCCGTCGCCGTCGCCGTCGCCTGCTCCGGCGTCGCCGACGGCGCCGGGTCCGGCGATCTCGAAGGCCAGCTCGGTTCCCACCGTCCGTCCGGCGTGCACCGCGGCGAGCCCCCCGCCGTCGGCTCGCAGGTCGACCCAGCCGCCGGAGTCGGAGGCGATCCGACGCCGCAGCCCGAGCGTCTCGAGCAGGTCCGCGGCCTCCTGGACGACCGGGGTGTACCAGATCGCCTGCACCGCCGTCGTGGGCGTCGGGCCCGCGGGTGCCGGGTCTGCGGGGGAGTGCGTGGCGAGCGGCTCGGCTGCCGGCGCGAGCACCGGATCGAACGTCACGACCGCGCCGTCGGCCGCGATCACGCGCAGCTCCTCGCCGTGCCCCATGACGCGACGCTCGAGCCGCGCGCCGTGCGTCGCCAGGGCGGGACCCAGCCGGCGCTCGAGCGCGGGCACGCTGCCCTCCTCGACGAGAAGCCGCAGGTCGGTGACGCCGTCGTCGGGTGCGCCGGCCTCGGCGTGGTGCAGCGCGAGCGCACCGGAGCCGTACGTGAGCTCGATCCAGCCGTCGGACTCGTGCGTGACGACGCCGCCGAGCGCGACGGCGAGCTCCCGCCAGCGCGCGAGCTCGCTCGTGCGGTGGATGGGTCGGACGATCATCGTTCCTCCTCGAGATAGCGCTCGAGCGCCTGGCGCACGAGCTCGGACAGGGACAGCCCCTCGTCGATGCTGCGGTGCTTGACCGCGCGGACGAGGTCCGGCGGCAGGTAGACGTTGAACTGCACCTTGCGGGGCGGAGACTCCTCGGTCACCGGGTTCATGCCAGCATGCTAGCAACCTAGAGCGCCGAATGCGACCGTCTCTCGTGAGCGTGCATGGGAGACTGCGCACGTGCCGCTGACCGACCCGCTGACGAACGCTCGCTCGGAGCGCGTTGCGGGCGTGCGCGCGCTCGGGCAGCGCGCTGCGCGGCTGCGCACCTCCCGGTATGTCGCCGAGGGCCCGCAGTCGGTGCGCGAGGCCGTGCGGTACGCGGCAGCGGACGTGCGCGACATCTACGTGACGCAGCAGGCGTCCAGCCGCTGGCCCGAGATCGTCGACGCCGCACTCGACGCCGGCCTGTACGTGCACCCGACGTCGACCGAGGCGCTCGAGCGCATGTCTGCTGACGCCCAGGGCGTGCTCGCCGTGCTCGACCTGCGGGCGAGCGACCTGTCGGCGCTTGACCTGGGCCGCCTTCGCCTCGTCGCTGTGTGCGAGGAGGTGCGCGACCCGGGCAACGCGGGGACGATCATCCGCGCTGCCGACGCTGCCGGGGCCGACGCGGTGGTCCTCACCACGGGCAGCGTCGAGGTGACGTCGCCCAAGGTCGTGCGCTCCAGTGCCGGCTCCGTGTTCCACCTGCCGGTGATCTCCGGCGTCGGCCTCGCCGACGTGGTCTCGACGCTGCGCGGCGCCGGCCTCGACGTTCTCGCGGCCGACGGCCAGGGCGAGCACGACATCGAGAGCACCAGCCTGCTCGACCGCCCCACGGCGTGGATCTTCGGCAACGAGGCGCACGGGCTCTCCGACGACGCGCGGGCGCTCGCCGACGCGACGGTCCGGGTGCCGCTGCGCGGCCGGGCCGAGAGTCTCAACGTCGCGATGGCGGCCACGATCACGCTGTACGCCTCCTCGCTCGCGCACGCCCGCTCGAGGTGAGCCCGTCCCGGGACCGAGCGCGCGACGGGGCTCGGGACCGGACCTCGGACCGTGCTGGGACCCAGCTGGGGCCGTGCTGGGACCGTGCTGCGGCCGAGCCCGGTTCCCGGCGGCCGCGCCGACGCCCGGCGGCCGGGGCGGCCCTCGGTGGTCACCGTGGCAGGATTGTCGCTGCACTCGCCCGTGCCGAGGGGTGCCGCCGGCCGTGCCGGACGCGCGCCCCGAACCCCGCCGCTGACTGGCGCGCACGCGCGACCGACTCCGGAAGGACCCGCATGACCACCGAGAACGGCGCTGACGACAGCGCCCTCGACCCCACCGACGCCGCGGGCGTCGCACGCGCCGTCGAGGAGGCCCTGCTCGCCGTCGAGCGTGCGGGCACGCTCGAGGAGCTGAAGGAGGCGCGGCTCGCCCACACGGGCGACCGCAGCCCGCTCGCGCTCGCCAACCGCGGGATCAAGGACCTGCCGGGTTCCGAGAAGGCCGCCGCCGGCCGCCTGCTCGGCGGCGCGCGCGGCCAGGTCACCGCCGCCGTCCAGGCGCGGGAGGCCGTGCTCGAGGACGAGCGGGCGCAGCAGATCCTGCGCGAGGAGACGATCGACGTCACGCTCGCCGCCGCCCGCGGCCGCGCCGGCGCCGCGAGCACCGGTCAGGTCGGCGCCCGCCACCCGATCGCGCGGATCGCGGAGGAGGTCGCCGACCTCTTCGTCGCGATGGGCTGGGAGATCGCCGAGGGTCCCGAGGTCGAGCACGAGTGGTTCAACTTCGACGCGCTCAACTTCGGCCCGGACCACCCGGCGCGGCAGATGCAGGACACGTTCTTCCTCGCGAACCCGACCGGACCCGACGGCGCCACCGACCCCGCCGAGGACGCGCACCTCGTGCTGCGCACGCACACCTCGCCGGTGCAGGCGCGTGCGCTGCTCGAGCGCGACCTGCCCGTCTACATCGCGTGCCCGGGCAAGGTGTTCCGCACCGACGAGCTCGACGCGACGCACTCGCCGGTCTTCCACCAGGTGGAGGGGCTCGCGATCGACAAGGGCCTCACGATGGCGCACCTCAAGGGCACGCTCGACCACTTCGCGCGCGCGATGTTCGGGCCCGAGGCCCGGACGCGGATCCGGCCGAGCTTCTTCCCGTTCACCGAGCCGAGCGCCGAGATGGACCTGTGGTTCCCGCAGAAGAAGGGCGGGGCGGGCTGGATCGAGTGGGGCGGCTGCGGGATGGTCAACCCGAACGTGCTGCGCTCGGTCGGTGTGGATCCCGACGTCTACCAGGGCTTCGCCTTCGGGATGGGCATCGAGCGAGCGGTGATGCTGCGCTACGGCATCGAGGACATGCGTGACCTGCTCGAGGGCGATGCGCGGTTCTCGCGCGCGTTCGCGCTGGCGGGCGAGACCGGAGGAGTGGCCTGATGCCGTACGTCGTGCTGCCGTGGCTCGCCGAGCACGTCGAGCTGCCCGCGGACCTCACCGCGCACCAGCTGGCCGCGGACCTGGTCCGGGTCGGGCTGGAGGAGGAGGCCGTCCACACCAGCGGCGTCACGGGTCCGGTCGTCGTCGGCCGCGTGCTCGAGCGCACGCCCGAGCCGCAGAAGAACGGCAAGGTCGTCAACTGGTGCCAGGTGGACACCGGTGAGCGGGACGACGCCGGGGCGGTCGTGCCGCGCGGCGTGATCTGCGGCGCCCACAACTTCGACGCCGGTGACACGGTCGTCGTCGCGCTGCCCGGCGCGGTGCTGCCCGGCGACTTCGCGATCGCCGCGCGCAAGACGTACGGGCACGTGTCCGACGGGATGATCTGCTCCGCCGCCGAGCTCGGCCTCGAGGACGACGGCGAGCACGGCATCATCGTGCTCGCCCGCGGGTCGGGCGCCGACACCGCCTTCGAGGACGCCGACACCGCCTCCGAGGGCGCCGACGCCGCGCCCGAGGCCCCCGCGCCCGGCTCCGACGCCCTCGCGCTGCTCGGTCTGGCCGACGAGGTGCTCGAGATCAACGTGACCCCGGACCGCGGCTACTGCTTCAGCGTGCGCGGCGTCGCCCGCGAGTACGGCCACGCCACCGGCGCCCGGTTCGTCGACCCGGGCCTGTCCGCACCGGCCGGCAGCGGCCCCGCGGTGCCGCCCACCACGCCCGAGGCCTTCGAGGTCGCGTTCGAGGACGCCGCCCCGATCCACGGCGTGCCCGGCTGCGACCGGTTCGTCACGCGCGTGGTGCGCGGCGTGGACGCGGCCGCGCCCAGCCCGGAGTGGCTGCAGCGCCGCCTCCGGCAGGCCGGCATGCGGCCGATCTCGCTCGCCGTCGACGCCACGAACTACGTGATGCTCGACCTCGGGCAGCCCCTGCACGCCTACGACCTCGCGACCGTGCACGCCCCGATCGTGGTGCGCCGGGCGCGCCCCGGCGAGCGGATGACGACCCTCGACGGCGTCGACCGCGCGCTCGACGCCGAGGACCTCCTCATCACCGACTCCCCGGCCGGTGCGCGCGGCGAGCGGGCGATCGGCATCGCGGGCGTCATGGGCGGGGAGAGCACCGAGGTGACGGCGACCACGACGGACGTCCTCGTCGAGGCCGCACACTTCGACCCGATCACGATCGCCCGGTCCGCCCGCCGGCACAAGCTGCCGAGCGAGGCCTCGCGGCGCTTCGAGCGCGGCGTCGACACGCGGCTGCAGGCGGTCGCCGCGCAGCGCGTGGTCGACCTGCTCGTCCGCTACGGCGGCGGCGTGGCCGACGACGCCCGGGTCGGCGACGTCGACCGCACGACGGCGCCCGCCCCGATCACGCTCGACCCCGCCTCGGTCTCCGCGCGCGTGGGTGTCGCCTACACCTACGACGAAGTGCACGACGTCCTCGTTCAGCTCGGCGCATCCGTCACCGACATCGTGGTGGAGGTGGCGAACGGCAGCACGACGGCGGACCACCGTGAGCTCGTCGTCGTGCCCCCGACCTGGCGTCCGGACCTCACGGCGGCCGTCGACCTGATCGAGGAGGTCGTCCGGCTGCGCGGGTACGACCAGGTGCCCTCCGTTCTCCCGCACGCCCAGGTCGGCACCGGGCTGACCCGCTCGCAGCGGCTGCGCCGCTCGGCCGAGCGCACGCTGGCCGAGTCGGGGCTCGTGCAGGTGCTGTCGTACCCGTTCGTGTCCCCGCACGTGCACGACCAGCTGGGCGAGCCGGCCGAGGACCCGCGCCGCGGGGCCGAGAGACTCGCCAACCCGCTCACCGAGGACCAGCCCGAGCTGCGCACGAGCCTGCTCGCGACGCTCCTGCCGGTCGCGGCGCGGAACATCGCCCGCGGCGCCACCGAGGTGGCCGTCTTCGAGACGGGCTCGGTGACGCACGCGCGTCCCGGTGGCCCCGGGGTCCTGCCGCCCGGCGGCGTCCGGCCCGAGCCGGACGTGCTCGCGGCGGTGCTGAAGTCGGTGCCGGCCCAGGAGCGCCACGTCGCCGCCGTGCTGGGCGGCCCGGTCGGCTCGGCCACCTCGGCGGAGCATGCGGAGGCGCTCATCGGCGTCGTGCACCGTCTCGCGGCCGCGCTCGGTGCCGACGTGCGGCTGCGGGCGCGCCCCGTGCCCGAGCCGTGGGCCCCGTTCCACCCCGGGCGGTGCGCCGAGGTCGTGCTGACGGGTGCCGACGCACCCGAGGACCTCGTGCTCGGTCACGTGGGGGAGCTCGCGCCGAAGGTCGCGGCCGCGTTCGCGCTGCCGCGTCGCTCGGCGGCCCTCGAGCTCGACCTGGACGCGCTGTGCGAGCACGCCCGCGACGCGGTCGCCCTCGCCGGGAAGCTCTCGACGTACCCGCTGGCGAAGGAGGACGTCGCGCTCGTCGTGGCCGCCGACGTGCCCGCGGAGGACGTGCGCCAGGTGGTGCTCGAGGCCGCGGGCGACCTCGCGGAGTCGGTCGAGCTGTTCGACGTCTACGTCGGGGACCAGGTCGGCGAGGGCCGCAAGTCGCTCGCGTTCGCGCTGCGGCTTCGGGCGGGTGACCACACTCTCACGGCCGCCGAGACGGCGCAGGTGCGTGACGCCGTCGTGCGCCTCGCGGCCGAGCGCGTGGGCGGCGTGCTCCGTGGCTGACGCCACGGCGGACGACACGGCCGACGGCGGCACGCCCGCCGTCAGCCCGGCTCCGGCCGAGGTCGCGCTCGTCACCGGTGCCTCGCGCGGCATCGGCCGCGCGGTGGCCCTCGGCCTGGCGCGCGCCGGGCTGCGCGTCGGGCTGCTCGCGCGCGACGGCGAGGCGCTCGCCGAGGCGGCGGCCGAGCTCACCGCGGCCGGGGGACGGGCCGCGTTCGCCGTCGCCGACGTGAGCGACGCCGAGGCCGTGCGCGACGCCGTCGCGGCCCTCGTCGCCGACCTCGGCCCGGTGGACCTGCTCGTCAACAACGCCGGCCGCATCGATGCCGAGGTCCCGCTGTGGGAGGCCGACGTCGAGCAGTGGCACGGCGTCGTCGCGACGAACCTCCTCGGGTCCTTCCACGTCTCGCGCGCCGTGCTGCCCGCGATGGTGGCGCGCGGCGGTGGCCGGACGGTCGACATCGTCTCGGGCGCCGGGGCGCGCGACTGGGACGTGGCCTCCGCCTACACGGCGACGAAGGCGGGCCAGCTGCGGCTGGTCGGGCACGTGCACGAGGCGGGGTTCGCGCGTGGGTTGCGCGCGTTCGGCGTCGCGCCGGGCACGGTCGAGACGCGAATGTCGACGTCGATGCTCGTGCACCGCAACAGGACCGAGTTCACGCCCGTCGAGCGCACGGTGGACCTCGTCGCCGCCATCGGCCGCGGTGAGCTCGACGACTGGTCCGGGCGCTACCTGCGCGTCACGCACGACGACGTCACGAGCCTCCGCGCGCACGGCACCCCTGCGCCGGGGGCGCGCCGGCTGGGTATCACCCCGTGGGGCGAGGACGACCCGAACGCCGGCGAGGGTCTGGTCCCGCCCGCGCGCTGAGGTCAGTGCGAGCGGTCGCGGCGTGCTCGACGGGTGCGGGACCTTCGGCCCACGCGGTCGCACACGGGTCGAGGAATCCTTGATCGCCATGAGGATCCTCGTGGCGACCGCGTCCCGACACGGCGCGACCACGCGGATCGGCGACGTGATCGCAGGTGTGCTGGCGGACGCAGGTCACGTGGTCACGCGCCTGGAGGTGTTCGAGGACGACGACGTCGCGGCCGTCCTCCAGACCGCCGACATCGACGCCGCCGTCATCGGGGGATCCGTGTACACCGGCAGCTGGCTCGCCCGCGCCACGATCGCCCAGGCCCTGCTCATCGAGCGCGGCGTGCGGACCTACGCGTTCGCAGTCGGGGTGCTGGACGTCACGCCGGACGTGCTGGACCCGGCGGTGACGGCTCCGCGGACGACCGCGACGGCCAGCGCTCGGGTGACCTTCGCCGGCATCATCGACCGCTCGGCGCTCTCGATGCGTGAGCGCTCGCTGCTCGCGGTCGTGCGCGCCAAGGAGGGTGAGTTCACCGACTGGGACGGCGTGCGCGCCTGGGCCGGTGCGGTCGCGGCGGACCCCGCGCTCGCGAGCGCACCCTCGGCGGGCCTCGGCTCCGCCTGACTCACGGCTCCAGCAGCACCTTGCCGGTGGTGCGCCGGCCCTCGAGGTCGCGGTGCGCCTGTGCTGCCTCGCCGAGCGGGAAGCGCGCCCCGATGCGGACGTCGAGCGAGCCGTCGAGCACCGCGTCGAACAGCGCCGACCCGCGCTCGCGCAGCTCCTCGGTGGTGGCGACGTAGTCGCCGAGCGTGGGCCGGGTGACGAACAAGGATCCGGCGGCGTTGAGCCGCTGCAGGTCCAGCGGCGGCACCTGACCGCTCGACCCGCCGAACAGCACGAGCAGCCCGCGGCGACGCAGGCTCGCAAGGGAGGCGTCGAACGTGGCGCGCCCCACGCCGTCGTACACCACGTGAGCGCCGCCGTCGGTGGCCTCGCGCACGAGCGGCGGAAGCTCGCGGGTCAGGTCTTCGAGCTGGTCGTACCGGATGACCTCCGCGGCACCCGCCGCGCGCGCGAGCTCTGCCTTCTCCTCGGTCGACACGGTGGAGACCACACGTGCTCCACGGGACACCGCGAGCTGGGTGAGCAGGAGGCCGACCCCGCCGGCTCCCGCGTGCAGGAGAACCTGGTGACCCGGCTCGAGCGGGAACGTGGACGCGACGAGGTAGTGCGCCGTCATGCCCTGGAGGGGGAGTGCGGCCGCGACGTCGTCCGGCACGCCGTCGGGCACGGGCAGCGCACGGTCGGCGCGGACGAGGACCCGCTCGGCGTACGAGCCGGCCGCATCGCTCCACGCCACCCGGTCCCCGGCCGCGACGTCCGCGACGCCGTCGCCCACCGCGACCACGCGGCCGGCGCCCTCGCTGCCCGGGACGTGCGGGAAGGGCACGGGGTACACGCCCGAGCGCCGGTACGTGTCGATGAAGTTCACGCCTGCCGCGGCCACCTCGACGAGCAGCTCGCCCGGGCCGGGCTCGGGGTCGGGGAGGTCGACGAGGGCAAGGACGTCGGGGTCGCCCGCCGCGCGGGCCTGGATCGCCTTCATGGTCGTCAACCTACGCGCGTGCCCACGATGCGGGGCGCCCAATCGGGGTGGCTCACTCCGTGGGACGTGTCGGCCGTGCCACTGTTCCGACCACGCCGACGCGTGCCGGGTGGCCGCCCGATCGGCCGATTCGACTGCTGGCTTGTGGTCACGGTGCGCGAGCGAGCGCTGGCTTGTGGTCACGGTGCGCGAGCGAGCGCTGGCTTGTGGTCACGGTGCGCGAGCGAGCGCTGGCTTGTGGTCACCGTGGGGTTCCCGGGTGGCCACAACCCAGCGTTCGGTGCCGTCCGGTAGCCGCAAGCCGGCGTTCGATGGGTCTGCAGCCCGCGGACGCGCCGCCGCGCTGCTCGGCGTACCCTGACGGCGCCGCCCACCCTCGTGTGTATAGTTATGCGCGTGACCGTATCCGTTGCGATCGCCGGGGCCAGTGGCTACGCCGGCGGCGAGATCGCCCGCCTCGTCCTGGCCCACCCGGACCTGAGTCTCGGTGCGCTCACGGCGCACAGCAACGCGGGCGAGAGCGTCGCGGCGCACCAGCCGCACCTCGCAGCGCACCCCGCGATCGTCGGCCGCCGCTTCGACGCCACCTCAGCGCCCGCGCTGGCGGGGCACGACGTCGTGTTCCTTGCCCTGCCGCACGGCGCCTCCGGTGCCGTGGCCGCCGCGCTCGCCGAGGTCGACCCCGACGTCCTCGTGCTCGACGTCGGCGCGGACCACCGGCTCGTGGACCCCCAGGCCTGGCGGGACTACTACCACAGCGAGCACGCGGGGACCTGGACCTACGGCATGCCAGAGCTCCTGCACGCGGGGGAGCGGACGGCGAGCGCGCAGCGCGCGCTGCTCGCCGACACGCGCCGCGTCGCCGTCCCGGGCTGCAACGTCACCGCGGTGACGCTCGCGCTGCAGCCCGGCGTGGCCGCCGGCCTCGTGGCGAGCGACGACGTCGTGGCCGTGCTCGCCGTCGGGTACTCCGGCGCCGGCAAGGCGCCCAAGACCCACCTGCTCGCGAGCGAGGCGCACGGAGCGGCCGTGCCCTACGGCGTGGGCGGCACGCACCGGCACAACCCCGAGATCGTGCAGAACCTGCAGGTCGCGGGCGCGCAGCAGGTCCGGCTGTCCTTCACGCCCGTGCTCGTGCCGATGTCCCGGGGCATCCTCGCGACCGTCACCGCGCCCGTCGCCGAGGGCACCACCGCGGCGCAGCTGCGCGACGCGTGGGCCACCGCCTACGACGACGAGCCCTTCGTGCACCTGCTGCCGGAGGGGCAGCAGCCCACCAGCGCGTCGGTCGTCGGGGCGAACACCGTGCTCGTGCAGGTCGCGCTCGACGAGCGGGCCGGCCGCGCCGTGATCACCTGCGCGCTGGACAACCTCGTCAAGGGCACCGCCGGCGCCGCCGTGCAGTCCCTCAACCTCGCCCTCGGCCTGCCCGAGACGGCGGGCCTGCCGCTCCTCGGCGTGGCCCCGTGACACGCTCGACGCGCACGCGCACGCGCACGCGCTCGCGCACGCGCTCGCGCACGCGCACCAGGAGGACCGCATGACCGTCACCGCCCCCGCCGGGTTCCGGGCCGCCGGCGTCACCGCCGGCCTCAAGCCGTCCGGCCGGCCCGACCTCGCGCTCGTCGTGAACGACGGTCCGCTCGCCGTCGCGGCCGGCGTGTTCACCTCCAACCGGGTGGTCGCCGCCCCCGTGACGTGGTCGCGCGTCGCCGTGGGCGACGGCGTGGCGCGCGCCGTGGTGCTCAACTCCGGCGGCGCCAACGCGTGCACGGGTCCCGAGGGGTTCGCCGACACGCACCGCACCGCGGAGCACGTGGGCGCGGCGCTCGGCGTGGACTTCGGCGACGTGCTCGTCTGCTCGACCGGCCTGATCGGCGAGCGGCTGCCGATGGACACGCTGCTGGCCGGGGTCGACGCGGCCGCGGCTGCGCTCTCGCCCGACGGCGGGGACGACGCCGCGACGGCCATCATGACGACCGACACCGTGCCCAAGCGCACCCACGTGCCCGCGCCCGACGGCGCGTCCTGGTCGATCGGGGGGATGGCGAAGGGCGCCGGGATGCTCGCGCCCGGCCTCGCCACGATGCTCGTCGTGCTCACCACCGACGCCGTGCTCGACGCCGAGCAGGCGGACGCGGCGCTGCGGTCCGCGACGGCGCGCACGTTCGACCGCGTCGACTCCGACGGCTGCATGTCGACCAACGACACGGTGCTGCTGCTCGCCTCGGGAGCCAGCGGTGAGACGCCTGACCAGGCCGCGTTCGCCGTCGCGCTCGAGCGGGCGTGCGGCGAGCTCGCCCGCGCGCTCGTGGCCGACGCCGAGGGCGCGAGCCACGACATCGCCGTGACGGTCGTGCACGCCTCGAGCGAGCAGGCCGCCGTGGCCGTCGCGCGGGCCGTGACCCGGTCCAACCTGCTCAAGGCGGCCGTGTTCGGCAACGACCCGAACTGGGGCCGCGTGCTCGCGGCCGTCGGCACGGTGTCGGAGGAGGTCGCGCCGTACGACCCGCTGACGCTGGACGTCGCGATCAACGGCGTCCAGGTGTGCCGCGCGGGCGGCGTCGGCGAGGACCGCTCGCTCGTGGACCTCGCCGCGGCGCGCGAGGTGCACATCCGGATCGACCTGCACGCCGGCGACAGCGAGGCGACGGTGTGGACCAACGACCTCACGCACGACTACGTGCACGAGAACAGCGCCTACTCGACGTGACGCGACGGACGGAGACCGGGATGGCCGCGCAGACGGTGGTGAGCGACGACGACGGTGGGGGCGAGAGCTCCGACTTCTACTTCGACACCGAGCGAGACCTGTTCGCCTACCAGAAGGCGGAGGTGCTCGTGCAGGCGCTCCCGTGGCTGGAGAAGTTCGCCGGCGCCGTCGTCGTCGTGAAGTTCGGCGGCAACGCCATGGTCGACGCCGAGCTGGAGCGGGCGTTCGCCCAGGACGTGCAGTTCCTGCGCCGGGTGGGCCTGCGGCCCGTCGTGGTGCACGGCGGCGGCCCGCAGATCAGCGACATGCTCGCCCGGCTGCAGATCGCCTCGGAGTTCCGCGGCGGCCTGCGGGTGACGACGCCCGAGGCGATGGACGTCGTGCGGATGGTGCTCACCGGTCAGGTGCAGCGCCGCCTCGTCACGATGCTCAACGCGCGCGGCCCGCTCGCCGTGGGCCTGAGCGGGGAGGACGCCGGCCTGTTCCGCGCGTCGCGGCGCTCCGCCGTCGTCGACGGGGTCGAGGTCGACGTCGGCCTCGTGGGGGACGTGACGAGCGTCGACCCGGCGGCGGTCACGGACCTGCTCGCGGCGGGCCGGATCCCGGTGGTGTCCACGATCGCGGTGGACGAGTCCGACCCGACCCAGATCCTCAACGTCAACGCCGACACGGCGGCCGCGGCCCTCGCCGTCGCGCTCGGTGCCGAGAAGCTCGTGGTGCTCACCGACGTCGAGGGGCTCTATGCCGCGTGGCCGGACCGCGGCTCGCTCGTGCGCCGGATCGGCGCCGTCGAACTCGCCCCGATGCTGCCGACGCTGTCCTCCGGCATGGTGCCGAAGATGGAGGCGTGCCTGCGGGCCGTGACCGGCGGCGTCGGCCGCGCGCACGTCATCGACGGGCGCGCGCCGCACGCGCTGCTGCTGGAGATCTTCACGAGCGACGGCGTCGGCACGATGGTGCTGCCGGGCTCGCGCCCGGCCGAGCTGGAGAGCGCGGACGCCGTGTCGGTACAGACGGGAGGGCTCGCATGAGCGAGGTCACGACGGCGAGCACAGCGGTCCGCGGATCGGGTGCGGAGATCGGGGCGCGGTACGCGGGAGCGCTGATGAACACCTTCGGCGCACCGCAGCGCGTGCTCGTGCGCGGAGACGGCGCCTACGTGTGGGACGCCGACGGCGGACGCTACCTCGACCTGCTCGCCGGCATCGCGGTGAACGCGCTCGGGCACGCCCACCCCACGCTGGTCTCGGCCATCTCGGCCCAGCTCGGCACCCTCGGGCACGTCTCGAACTTCTTCGCGACCCCCACCCAGGTCACCATGGCCGAGCGGCTCCTCGACCTGACCGGCGCGGGCGCGCAGGACGGCTCCCGGGTGTTCCTCAGCAACTCCGGCACGGAGGCGAACGAGGCCGCGCTCAAGATGATCCGGCTGCACGGGCGTGCCACGGGCACGCACCGGGTGCTCGCGCTCGAGGGGGCGTTCCACGGTCGGTCGATGGGGGCGCTGTCGCTCACCTCCAAGGCCGCGTACCGCGAGCCGTTCGAGCCGCTGCCGGGCGGCGTGGAGTTCGTGCCGTTCGGCGACGTCGCCGCCCTCGAGGCGGCCTTCGCGGCAGGTGACGTCGCGGCGCTGGTGATCGAGCCGATCCAGGGCGAGGCGGGTGTGCGGCCGCACCGCGCCGGGTATCTCGCGGCGGCGCGCGAGCTGACCCGTCGCAGCGGCGCGCTGCTCGTGCTCGACGAGGTGCAGACCGGCGTCGGGCGGTGCGGCGCGTGGCTGGCCAGTCAGCTGCCCCAGGTGGGCGAGGGCGTCACGCCCGACGTCGTGACGCTCGCCAAGGGCCTCGGCGGCGGCTTCCCGGTGGGTGCGGCGATCGGGTTCGGGCCGGCCGGCGCGCTGTTCGGCCCGGGCAACCACGGCACGACCTTCGGGGGCAACCCGGTGGCGGCCGCGGCGACGCTCGCGACGCTGCACGTCATCGAGCGCGACGGCCTGCTCGAGCACGTCCGCGACCTGGGCGCGTCCTGGCGCGAGGAGCTCGCCGCCGCCCACTCAGCGGTGCGGGATGTGCGCGGCGAGGGCTTCCTCATCGGGGTCGAGCTCGGCGCCGCGGTGGCACCCGCGGTGCAGGCCGCGCTGCTCGAGGCGGGCTTCATCGTGAACGCCCCGACGCCGACGACGCTGCGCCTCGCGCCGCCGCTCATCCTCACGGCCGCCCAGGCGGCCTCGTTCACCGCGGCGCTGCCCGCCGCGCTCGACAGCGTGCTCGACCGGGCCGCGGACCAGGAGCAGACGCGATGACCGACGACTCGACGCAGGCGCAGGCGCTCGCGCGGCCCGCCGTCCGCTCGTTCCTCGCGGACGACGACCTCACGAGCGCCGAGCAGCGCGAGGTGCTCGAGCTCGCGCTCGTGCTCAAGTCCGACCGGCACGCCGAGCAGCCCTACGCCGGGCCGCGCAGCGTCGCGATCATCTTCGACAAGCCGACCCTGCGCACCCAGGTGTCGTTCACGACGGGCGTCGCCGAGCTCGGCGGCTACCCGCTCATGGTGGACGGCAGTCTCGCGCGGATCGGGACGCGCGAGTCGGTCGAGGACGTCGCGCGGGTGCTGGGGCGTCAGGTCGCGGCGATCGTCTGGCGCACGTTCCACCAGCGCGACCTCGAGCAGATGGCGTGCTTCTCGGGCGTGCCGGTGGTCAACGCGCTCACCGACGACTTCCACCCGTGCCAGAGCCTCGCGGACCTGCTCACCGTCGCGGAGCACACCGGGGGCCTCACGGCGCGCGGCCCGGCGCTCGCCGGGCGGACGTTCGCCTACGTCGGGGACGGCAGCAACAACATGGCGCACTCCTACCTGCTCGCGGGCGCGCTCGCGGGGATGGACGTGCACATCGGCTGCCCGCCCGAGTACGCCCCTCGGGCGGACATCCTGGCCCGGGCCGAGGCCATCGCGGCCGAGACGGGCGCCGCGGTGGCGGTGCACCACGACGCGCGGCACGCCGTCGCCGGCGCCGACGCGGTCGCGACCGACACGTGGGTGTCGATGGGCCAGGAGAGTGAGGCCGCGCTGCGCGAGGCGCCGTTCGTGCCGTTCCGGCTGGACCAGGACCTGCTCGACGTGGCCGACCCCTCGGCCGTGGTGCTGCACTGCCTGCCGGCCTACCGCGGCAAGGAGATCTCGGCCGAGGTGCTCGACGGGCCGCGCGCGGTGGTGTGGGACGAGGCGGAGAACCGGCTGCACGCGCAGAAGGCGGTGCTCACGTTCCTCGCGCGCCGCAGCCTGGCGGACGCGGCGGACGCGGCGGACGCGGCGGACGCGGCGGACTCGGCGGACTCGGCGGCCTCGGCGGCCGGAGCGACGGTGGCCGGCGCGCGAGGTCCGGGCCTCGAGGAGGAGCCGTGAGTCAGATCCCGGCGACGAAGGCGGCCCGTCAGGCCCTCATCACCCAGGCGATCGTGCGGGGCACGATCCGGTCCCAGAGCGACCTGTCGCAGGCGCTCGCCGAGCACGGCGTGAGCGTCACGCAGGCCACGCTCTCGCGCGACCTCCTGGAGCTGCGCGCGCTCAAGGTGCACACGCCGGAGGGTCTCGTCTACACGCTGCCGCCCGAGGGCGGTGGTTACCACGGCCCACGCCTGGCGGAGCAGGAGACCGTGCTGGCCCGCCGGCTCGAGCGTCTCGCGGCCGACCTCCTCGTGTCCGCGGAGTTCGGCGGCAATCTCGCCGTGCTGCGCACGCCGCCTGGCGCCGCTCACTTCTTCGCCTCGGCGATCGACCACTCGATCCTGCCGGGAGTCCTCGGCACGATCGCCGGCGACGACACCGTGCTCGTCATCACGCGCGACGCCGACGTCGCCCAGCTCGTCGTCGAGCGGCTGCTCGAGCTCGCGGCGCACGTCGCGGACGAGGCCGGCGCACCGACCGGCGCACCCGAGACGGCGCCGCACGGCGCGCCGCCCGCATCCGACCCCGCCCAGCACCAGGAGACGACCGCGTGACGACCGACGAGACGGCCGACCAGACGGCCGACCAGAGGGCTGACCAGACGGCCGACCAGACGGCCGACGAGCCGGCGCAGTCAGGCCCCGCGACCCCCGGCACCACGAACACGGGCGCCCTGTGGGGCGGCCGGTTCGCCTCGGGCCCGAGCCCGGCGCTCGCCGCGCTGTCGCGCAGCACGCAGTTCGACTGGGTCCTCGCCGAGGTCGACCTGGCCGGCTCGCGCGCCCACGCTCGCGCGCTGCACCGCGCCGGCCTGCTCACCGACGCCGACCTCGCCACGCTGCTGGCCGCGCTGGAGGCCATGGCGGCCGACGTCGCCTCCGGCGTGCTGACCCCGGACCCGGGTGACGAGGACGTGCACGGGGCCCTCGAGCGGATCCTCATCGAACGGGTCGGCGCCGAGGTCGGCGGTCGGATCCGCGCGGGCCGCTCGCGCAACGACCAGATCGCCACCCTCGTGCGGATGTACCTGCGCGACCACGCGCGCACGATCGCAGGCGGTGTGCTCGACGTCGTGGACGCGCTCGTGGACCAGGCCGCGGCGCACCCCGACGCGCCCATGCCCGGCCGGACGCACCTTCAGCACGCCCAGCCCGTCCTGCTCGCGCACCAGCTGCTCGCCCACGCGTGGCCGCTCCTGCGCGACGTCGACCGCCTCGTCGACTGGGACGCCCGCGCGGCGGTCTCGCCGTACGGCTCGGGCGCGCTGGCCGGGTCCTCGCTCGGCCTCGACCCCGAGGCCGTGGCACGCGACCTCGGCTTCACGACGTCCGTGGAGAACTCGATCGACGGGACGGCCGCACGCGACGTGGTGGCCGAGTTCGCGTTCGTCGCGGCGATGATCGGCGTCGACCTGTCCCGGCTCGCGGAGGAGGTCGTGCTCTGGGCGACGAAGGAGTTCGGCTTCGTCACGCTGGACGACGGCTACTCGACCGGGTCGAGCATCATGCCGCAGAAGAAGAACCCCGACATCGCCGAGCTCGCGCGTGGCAAGGCCGGGCGACTGATCGGCGACCTCACCGGACTCCTGGCGACTCTCAAGGGCCTCCCGCTCGCGTACAACCGCGACCTGCAGGAGGACAAGGAGCCCGTGTTCGACGCGGTCAACCAGCTCGAGGTCCTGCTGCCCGCCGTCGCCGGGATGGTCGCGACGCTCACGTTCCACACCGACCGGCTCGCCGAGCTCGCCCCCCAGGGCTACTCGCTCGCGACCGACGTGGCCGAGTGGCTGGTGCGCCAGGGCGTGCCGTTCCGGGAGGCGCACGAGCTCGCCGGGGCGTGCGTGCGCGCGTGCGAGGCGCACACCCCGCCGATCGGTCTGGAGGAGCTCGCCGACGCCGAGCTGGCCGCCATCTCCCCGCGCCTGGTGCCGCAGGTGCGCGAGGTGCTCACGGTCGCCGGCTCGATCGCCTCGCGCAACGGCCGGGGAGGCACCGCGCCGCTGCGCGTGGTGGAGCAGCTCGCGAGCGCGGGCGACGCCGCCGCGTGGCTGCGGGAGTGGGCCGACGCCGAGTGACCGCGCGGCGATCCGCATGACGCTGCCGGTGCCTCCGCCCGGCGCGACGCCGGCGACCGGCGCGACCGACGGCGCCGCCGGCGGACCCGAGGATCCGCGCGCGCCGGCCGAGGTCGTTGCTGCGCTGACAGCCCTCGCCGCCCGCGGCCCCGAGATCACCCCCGGCACGCGCCTGGTCTGCGTCGACGGCCTGGCCGGGGCGGGCAAGACCACGCTCGCGGAGCGGCTGCGCGAGGCGTGGGCAGACGCGGGCGCCGACGTCGCGGTGGTCCACCTCGACGACCTGTACGAGGGCTGGACGGGTCTGCTCGACGTCGGGCAGACCGTGCTGCGGGAGGTCGTCGACCCGCTGGCGGCCGGCCGGGACGGCCAGGCCCGCCGCTGGGACTGGATCGAGGGCGGATGGCGAGGTCACGTGCGCGTGCCGCGCTGCGCCGTCGTGATCCTCGAGGGGTGCGGGAGCGCCCCGCGCGGGGTCGACGACGTCGCCGCGCTCGTCGTGCGCGTGGTCGCGCCCGACGACGTGCGTCTCGCCCGGGGGATCGCGCGCGACGGCGAGGCGCTCGAGGCCAGCTGGCGTGCCTTCATGGCGGACGAGGCGACGCTCGAGGCGCGCGAGGGCACGACGGCGAGGGCGGACGTCGTGCTCGACGAGCGTGGCGCCGTGGTCCGCTGGGGCGGCGGGCGCCCGTGGCCGGACCGGGTGCACGGGCCGCCCGCCTCGTGAGGGCGGCCCCGGCGGAGCGGTCGTGGGGCGGACGATGGGAGGGCGCGCCCGGCTGCTGTGGGAGGATGCCGGGGTCATTTCTGCCGGTCTCGGGCGGGCCGCAGAGCGAGAGAGGAAGGACGCTGCCGTGAGCCAGGTGACCCCCCGTTCGTTCTACGTGCCGGGGCGGTCGTGGTACGCGCGCAGCGTCCTGGAGGTCGCCCCCGACCTGCTCGGGGCCCACCTCTCGGTGACCTCGCCCGAGGGCACGGTGACCGTCCGGCTCACGGAGGTCGAGGCCTACGGGGGTTCGGACGACCCGGGTTCGCACGCCTACCGCGGACGCACCGCGCGCAACGCGAGCATGTTCGGACCGCCGGGTCGGCTTTACGTGTACTTCACCTACGGCATGCACTGGTGCGTCAACCTCGTGACCGGGCCGGAGGGCACGGCGTCGGCCGTGCTGCTGCGCGCCGGCGAGGTGGTCGGGGGCGACGAGCTCGCTCGGCACCGCCGCGTGACGTCCAAGCAGGACCGCGACCTCGCGAGCGGTCCCGCGCGCTTGGCCGCCGCGCTCGGCCTCACTGGCCTGCACGACGGTACGAGCGTCGACGCCGAGGACGGGCACGTGATGCCCGGACACGTGAGCGCCTCGCTGCGCGTGCCGGAGGTGCGCCCGGGGCCGTGGCAGCACGGACCGCGCACCGGTGTCTCCGGCGCAGGCGGCAGCGGTGCTGAGTACCCCTGGCGGTACTGGCTGTCAGGGGAGACGACCGTGTCGCGATATCGCGCCGTCTAGCCGCCGCCGACCCCTGCCCCCGTGACCTTCCTGACGACGAGAACCGAGATGACCGAGACGAACGCCCCCACCACCACGCCCGAGACCGCCCTGCCCGACGGCGACCACGCCGCCGAGGCCGCCCGCCCCGGCGCCGACCTGATCGAGGAGCTGCGCTGGCGCGGTCTCCTCCAGCAGACCACCGACGAGGACGCCCTGCGCGCCGCGCTCGCGGCCGGGCCGGTGACCTACTACGCGGGGTTCGACCCCACGGCGCCGAGCCTGCACCACGGCCACCTTGTCCAGCTGATCCTGCTGCGCCACCTGCAGCTCGCCGGGCACAACCCCGTGGCGCTCGTGGGTGGGGCGACGGGGCTCATCGGGGACCCGCGCCAGTCGGGGGAGCGCGTGCTGAACTCCGCCGACGTCGTGGCGGGCTGGGCCGACCGCCTGCGTGCGCAGATCGAGCCGTTCCTCGACTTCACCGGACCGCACGCGGCTCGGATGGTGAACAACCTCGACTGGACCGGGGACCTCACGGCGATCGACCTGCTGCGCACCATCGGCAAGCACTTCCGGCTGGGCACGATGCTCGCGAAGGACACGGTCGCCCGGCGGCTCGCGTCGGAGGAGGGGATCTCCTTCACCGAGTTCTCCTACCAGCTGCTCCAGGGCAACGACTTCCTCGAGCTGTACCGGCGGCACGGCGTCACGCTCCAGACCGGCGGGAGCGACCAGTGGGGCAACCTCCTGGCCGGCGTCGAACTCGTGCGCAAGGCGGAGGGTCACGCGGTCCACGCGTGGACGACGCCGCTCATCACGAAGGCGGACGGGACGAAGTTCGGCAAGACCGAGGGCGGAGCCGTCTGGCTCGCGCCGGACATGATGACGCCCTACGCGTTCTACCAGTACTGGGTCAACGCGGCCGACGACGACGCCGTGCGCTGGCTCCGGACGTTCACCTTCCGGCCGCGGGAGGAGCTGGAGGCGATCGCCGCCGAGCACGCCGAGCGGCCGGCCGCGCGCCTGGCCCAGCGCACGTTGGCGGGCGACGTCACCACGCTCGTGCACGGGGCCGCGGCCACCGAGGCGGTGGAACGCGCGAGCCAGGCCCTGTTCGGCCGTGGCGACCTGCGTGAGCTGGACGCGGGGGTGCTAGACGCCGCGGTGTCCGAGCTGCCGAGCGGGACGTGGCAGCCCGGGACGACCGTGGTCGACGCGCTCGTCGCCTCCGGCGTGGTGCGGGGACGGAACGACGCTCGCCGTGCCGTCGCCGAGGGCGGTGCCTACGTCAACAACGTCAAGCAGGACGACGGCGAGCGCGCGCTCGGCGCGGACGACCTGCTGCACGGGCGCCACGTCCTCGTTCGCCGCGGGCGCCGCACGCTCGGGGTGCTCACGCGCGCCGACGCCTGAGCGAGCGAGGCCCTGCCGGGTGGAGTGCGAGCGCCGGCGCGCGCTCCACCCGGCGCACGGAGGGCGCTCGACGGGAGTGCGGACCGACCGGTGACGTTGGTGGGACGCGGCCGGCGCGCGCAGCAGGCGCGCTCGGTCGTAGGAGTGTCGTCCGCGCCACACGCCCCCGTCAGCGCGACGGCGGTGCGGCCGGCCGCCCGCCAAGGCCGGCGCCGGCGGCATCCGTGCAGGTCAGCAGTGGTCGAGGGTGCGCGACACGCCCGAGATTCACTCGATTTGCGGGAGCGCGAATCACCGCGTAAGTTTTCATCCCGTTGCGCCGAGAGGTCGAGCGAAAGCCGGACTCGAGAGCTGCAGCCAGGATCGGAACTGACGGCCTCGAGCCGGACGGAGATCCACCACTCACACAGATCAGCGAATGACGATTTGACAGTCACGAACTGGCCGGTGTAAGTTGGAGAGGTTGCCCCGGTGGTGCTGGCCCTGGTGGGTTGGTGTGGCTGGTGTGGTGTGTTGTTTGAGAACTCAACAGTGTGTTTGTGATTGTGATGCCATTGCCATGGCTTCCATGTTCTGGTCTTGTCTCCTTTGGGGGTGGGGTTGGGTGTGGTGGTTGTGGTGTTTTGTTTGATCTTCTCACTTCCTGGTTTGTTGGTTCCTCGTTTCTGATGGGCTGGGGGTGGGTGGGTCAGGGTTTTCTTCGTATGGTTCATACTCTGCTGTCTGCTTGTGCTCTTTGGGGTGTGGGTGTGGTGGTGGGGTTTGTTTTTGACGGAGAGTTTGATCCTGGCTCAGGACGAACGCTGGCGGCGTGCTTTACACATGCAAGTCGAACGATGATGACCAGCTTGCTGGTTTGATTAGTGGCGAACGGGTGAGTAACACGTGAGTAACCTGCCCCAGACTCTGGGATAACTCCGGGAAACCGGGGCTAATACTGGATATCCATCTCCTGCTGCATGGTGGGGGTTGTAAAGGGTTTCTGGTCTGGGATGGGCTCGCGGCCTATCAGCTTGTTGGTGGGGTGATGGCCTACCAAGGCTTTGACGGGTAGCCGGCCTGAGAGGGTGACCGGCCACACTGGGACTGAGACACGGCCCAGACTCCTACGGGAGGCAGCAGTGGGGAATATTGCACAATGGGCGAAAGCCTGATGCAGCGACGCCGCGTGAGGGATGACGGCCTTCGGGTTGTAAACCTCTTTCAGCAGGGAAGAAGCCGCTCGCGGTGACGGTACCTGCAGAAGAAGCGCCGGCTAACTACGTGCCAGCAGCCGCGGTAATACGTAGGGCGCAAGCGTTGTCCGGAATTATTGGGCGTAAAGAGCTCGTAGGCGGTTTGTCGCGTCTGCTGTGAAATCCTCAGGCTCAACCTGGGGCGTGCAGTGGGTACGGGCAGACTAGAGTGCGGTAGGGGAGACTGGAATTCCTGGTGTAGCGGTGGAATGCGCAGATATCAGGAGGAACACCGGTGGCGAAGGCGGGTCTCTGGGCCGTAACTGACGCTGAGGAGCGAAAGCATGGGGAGCGAACAGGATTAGATACCCTGGTAGTCCATGCCGTAAACGTTGGGCACTAGGTGTGGGGTCCATTCCACGGGTTCCGCGCCGTAGCAAACGCATTAAGTGCCCCGCCTGGGGAGTACGGCCGCAAGGCTAAAACTCAAAGGAATTGACGGGGGCCCGCACAAGCGGCGGAGCATGCGGATTAATTCGATGCAACGCGAAGAACCTTACCAAGGCTTGACATGCACGGGAAGCCACCAGAGATGGTGGTCTCTTTGGACACTCGTGCACAGGTGGTGCATGGTTGTCGTCAGCTCGTGTCGTGAGATGTTGGGTTAAGTCCCGCAACGAGCGCAACCCTCGTCCTATGTTGCCAGCACGTGATGGTGGGGACTCATAGGAGACTGCCGGGGTCAACTCGGAGGAAGGTGGGGATGACGTCAAATCATCATGCCCCTTATGTCTTGGGCTTCACGCATGCTACAATGGCCGGTACAAAGGGTTGCGATACTGTGAGGTGGAGCGAATCCCATAAAGCCGGTCTCAGTTCGGATTGGGGTCTGCAACTCGACCCCATGAAGTCGGAGTCGCTAGTAATCGCAGATCAGCATTGCTGCGGTGAATACGTTCTCGGGCCTTGTACACACCGCCCGTCAAGTCATGAAAGTCGGTAACACCCGAAGCCAGTGGCCCAACCCTTGTGGGGGGAGCTGTCGAAGGTGGGATCGGCGATTAGGACTAAGTCGTAACAAGGTAGCCGTACCGGAAGGTGCGGCTGGATCACCTCCTTTCTAAGGAGCATTGTTCACGCCCCGTACTGGTCCCTGTTCTCCTGCCTGTTGGTGGGGGTGGGGGTGGTGGGGTGTGTGGGTCGAAGCCTTCATCGTTGTGGTGGGGGTGGGGTGCCTGGTGCTTCGTTTTTGGGTGGAACGTCACGGTCACGCACACTGTTGGGTCCTGAGACAACACACTGGTCTTGTGCTGGTTGTTGTGTCTGGTTGCCTCTGCTGCCTGCTGCTTCGCCCTGTGGGGTGTGGTGGGGGGTGGTGGGTGGGGTTGGTTGTTTGAGAACTGCACAGTGGACGCGAGCATCTTTGATCTTTTGTGGTCAAGTGTTTAAGGGCAAACGGTGGATGCCTTGGCATCAGGAGCCGAAGAAGGACGTGGTAGCCTGCGATAAGCCTCGGGGAGTTGGCAAACGAGCTGTGATCCGAGGGTGTCCGAATGGGGAAACCCCGTACGAGTCATGTCGTGCGACCCGCACCTGAATATATAGGGTGTGTGGAGGGAACGCCGGGAAGTGAAACATCTCAGTACCGGCAGGAAGAGATATTCCGTGAGTAGTGGCGAGCGAAAGCGGATCAGGCTAAACCGTGTGCGTGTGATACCCGGCAGGGGTTGCGTATGCGGGGTTGTGGGACCTTCCTATCCATGCTGCCGCAGTGGAGGAGGAGTGAGAAAGTCGTGTCGTAGTCGAGCACTCTTGAATGGGTGGGCGTAGAGGGTGAGACCCCCGTAGACGAAACGGCATGGCCTCCTGGAAGTGTTCCCGAGTAGCACGGGGCCCGTGAAATCCCGTGTGAATCTGGCAAGACCACTTGCTAAGCCTAAATACTACCTGATGACCGATAGCGGACAAGTACCGTGAGGGAAAGGTGAAAAGTACCCCGGGAGGGGAGTGAAATAGTACCTGAAACCGTTTGCCTACAATCCGTCGGAGCCTCCTTGGTTGGGGTGACGGCGTGCCTTTTGAAGAATGAGCCTGCGAGTTAGTGGTGCGTGGCGAGGTTAACCCGTGTGGGGAAGCCGTAGCGAAAGCGAGTCCGAACAGGGCGATACAGTCGCGTGCTCTAGACCCGAAGCGAAGTGATCTACCCATGGGCAGGTTGAAGCGCGGGTAAGACCGTGTGGAGGACCGAACCCACCAGGGTTGAAAACCTGGGGGATGACCTGTGGGTAGGGGTGAAAGGCCAATCAAACTTCGTGATAGCTGGTTCTCCCCGAAATGCATATAGGTGCAGCGTTGCGTGTTCCTTGCCGGAGGTAGAGCTACTGGATGGCCGATGGGCCCTACCAGGTTACTGACGTCAGCCAAACTCCGAATGCCGGTAAGCCAAGCGCAGCAGTGAGACTGCGGGGGATAAGCTTCGTAGTCGAGAGGGAAACAGCCCAGACCACCAGCTAAGGCCCCTAAGCGTGTGCTAAGTGGGAAAGGATGTGGAGTTGCCCAGACAACCAGGAGGTTGGCTTAGAAGCAGCCACCCTTGAAAGAGTGCGTAATAGCTCACTGGTCAAGTGATTCCGCGCCGACAATGTAGCGGGGCTCAAGCACACCGCCGAAGCTGTGGCATGCACGCATTGATCCAGGCCTTCGTGGTCCAGGGGCGTGCATGGGTAGGGGAGCGTCGTGTGGGCAGTGAAGCTGCGGAGTGATCCAGTGGTGGAGCCTACACGAGTGAGAATGCAGGCATGAGTAGCGAAAGACGGGTGAGAAACCCGTCCGCCGAATGACCAAGGGTTCCAGGGCCAGGTTAATCCGCCCTGGGTAAGTCGGGACCTAAGGCGAGGCCGACAGGCGTAGTCGATGGACAACGGGTTGATATTCCCGTACCGGCGAAGGACCGCCCATACCGAATCGGTGGTACTAACCATCTACCCGTACCTCATCGTCACCTTCGGGTGGCACCGGGGTGTGGGTGCGTGGGACCGACACTGGTAGTAGGTAAGCGTGTTAACAGGGGTGACGCATGAAGGTAGCCAGTTGGAGCGATGGTTGACTCCTTCCAAGCCCGTAGGCCGACAGGTAGGCAAATCCGCCTGTCACGTGGCTGAGAGGTGATGGTGACCGCGAACGCGGGAATATGGTGATCCTATGGTGCCAAGAAAAGCCTCGACGCGAGGGACTAGCCGCCCGTACCCTAAACCGACTCAGGTGGTCAGGTAGAGAATACCAAGGCGTTCGAGAGAATCGTGGTTAAGGAACTCGGCAAAATGCCCCCGTAACTTCGGGAGAAGGGGGGCCCGGACCGTGATCCCCACCAGCTGGGGTGAGCGGGCAAGGGCCGCAGAGACCAGGGAGAAGCGACTGTTTACTAAAAACACAGGTCCGTGCGAAGTCGCAAGACGATGTATACGGACTGACGCCTGCCCGGTGCTGGAAGGTTAAGAGGACGGGTCAGCGCACATGCGCGAAGCTCAGAATTTAAGCCCCAGTAAACGGCGGTGGTAACTATAACCATCCTAAGGTAGCGAAATTCCTTGTCGGGTAAGTTCCGACCTGCACGAATGGCGTAACGACTTCTCCGCTGTCTCAACCGCGAACTCGGCGAAATTGCACTACGAGTAAAGATGCTCGTTACGCGCAGCAGGACGGAAAGACCCCGGGACCTTTACTATAGCTTGGTATTGGTGTTCGGAGCGGCTTGTGTAGGATAGGTGGGAGACTGTGAAGCCCTTACGCCAGTAGGGGTGGAGTCGTCCTTGAAATACCACTCTGGTCGCTTTGGACATCTAACTTCGGTCCGTGATCCGGACCAGGGACAGTGCCTGGTGGGTAGTTTAACTGGGGCGGTTGCCTCCCAAAATGTAACGGAGGCGCCCAAAGGTTCCCTCAGCCTGGTTGGCAATCAGGTGTCGAGTGTAAGTGCACAAGGGAGCTTGACTGTGAGACCGACAGGTCGAACAGGGACGAAAGTCGGGACTAGTGATCCGGCGGTGGCTTGTGGAAGCGCCGTCGCTCATCGGATAAAAGGTACCCCGGGGATAACAGGCTGATCTTGCCCAAGAGTCCATATCGACGGCATGGTTTGGCACCTCGATGTCGGCTCGTCGCATCCTGGGGCTGGAGTCGGTCCCAAGGGTTGGGCTGTTCGCCCATTAAAGCGGCACGCGAGCTGGGTTTAGAACGTCGTGAGACAGTTCGGTCCCTATCCGCTGCGCGCGCAGGAAACTTGAGAAGGGCTGTCCTTAGTACGAGAGGACCGGGACGGACCAACCTCTGGTGTGCCAGTTGTTCCGCCAGGAGCACTGCTGGTTAGCTACGTTGGGAAGGGATAACCGCTGAAAGCATCTAAGCGGGAAGCCTGCTTCGAGATCAGGTTTCCATCACCCCTTGAGGGTGGAGAGGCTCCCAGTAGACCACTGGGTGATAGGCCGGAAGTGGAAGCAGGGACGAAAGACCTGTGCAGCTGACCGGTACTAATAAGCCGACCACTTCACCACAACAACAAAGACACAAATTTTGTGCGCGTCCACTGTGCGGTTCCCGAACCACCAACACACACCCAAAATGTGGGGCAGCGTGTGTTGACAAGTTCACACGAGTTACGGCGGCCATAGCGAGGCGGGAAACGCCCGGACCCATTCCGAACCCGGAAGCTAAGCCCCTCAGCGCCGATGGTACTGCCCCGGAGACGGGGTGGGAGAGTAGGACACCGCCGAACACCCATTCGTTGAAGCCCCCGGCCACACCAGTGACCGGGGGCTTCAACACATCCCCACCCGTACCGCACCCGCACGCGCCGCAGTATCGTCGTGCAGGTGTCCGGTCGACGGGCGTACCGAGCCGGTCGTGACCGGGACAGGAGCACAGTTTCGTGAGCGACGAGCAGGACCGCCGGCGATCGAACCCCTCGGGTGGGGCACGTGGCGGTGGTCAGCGGCCGTCGTCACGCGGACCGGGCGACCGTGGTCCCTCCGGAGCTCGCGGTGGAGGTCGTCCCTACGAGAAGCGCGACAGCGACCGCCGCCCTCCGTACGAGAAGCGCGACGGCGACCGTCGCACGAATCAGTCCCGCGGCTCGGGGGATGGTGAGCGTCGTCCCTATCAGCCGCGTGGTGAGCGCGACGGCGACCGTCGCACGAATCAGTCCCGCGGCTCGGGGGATGGTGAGCGTCGTCCCTATCAGCCGCGTGGTGAGCGCGACGGCGACCGTCGCACGAATCAGTCCCGCGGCTCGGGCGATGGCGAGCGTCGTCCCTATCAGCCGCGCGGTGAGCGTGACGGTGACCGGCGTCCCGCGTACGAGAAGCGCGACGGCGAGCGTCGGCCGTACCAGTCCCGCGGTGAGCGTGACGGTGACCGGCGTCCCCCGCACGAGAAGCGTGACGGTGAGCGTCGGCCGTACCAGTCCCGTGGTGAGCGTGACGGCGACCGGCGTCCCCCGTACGAGAAGCGCGACGGCGATCGGCGCCCGAACCAGTCCCGCGGCTCGGGCGATGGCGAGCGCCGCCCCTTCCAGCCGCGCGGTGAGCGCGACGGTGACCGGCGTCCCCCGCACGAGAAGCGTGACGGTGAGCGTCGGCCGTACCAGTCCCGTGGTGAGCGTGACGGCGACCGGCGTCCCCCGTACGAGAAGCGCGACGGCGACCGTCGCCCATACCAGTCCCGCGGCTCGGGCGATGGCGAGCGCCGCCCCTATCAGCCGCGTGGTGAGCGCCCCAGCGGATCGAGCGCACGGTCCTCGTTCGCGCGCTCGGGCGAACGCGCGGTGCGTCCCGGTCAGGACCGGCGCGCGGAGCGCCCGCAGGAGCCCTTCCTCCCGGAAGAGATCGAGTTCTCGATGCTCGACCGCGAGGTGCGACGCTCCCTGCGCGGGCTGACGAAGGAGAACGCCGAGCGCGTCGGCCTGCACCTCGTGATGGCTGGGCGCCTGCTCGACGTCGACCCCGAGCTTGCGTACGAGCACGCCCAGGCCGCGGGTCGGCGCGCGGCGCGAATCGACGTCGTGCGCGAGGCGATGGCGCTGACGGCCTATGCCACCGGTCGCTACGCCGAGACGCTGCGCGAGATCCGCACGGCTCGTCGCCTCAGCGGGGTCGACGGGCATCGGGCCCTCGAGGCGGACGCCGAGCGTGGCCTCGGACGCCCCGAGCGGGCGATCGCCATCGTCCGTGAGGCCGCGGGCAAGGTCACCACGGCGGAGTCCATCGAGCTGACGATCGTGGAGGCGGGGGCCCGGATCGACATGGGCGAGGCCGAGGTCGCGCTGCTGCTGCTCGACGAGCTGACGGTGCCCGCCCGCTTCGGTGAGCTCGCCGCACGGGTCGAGGCGGCGAAGGAGCCGGCGCTGCGCGCGCTCGGTCGTGCGGACGAGGCCGACGCCGTGGCCGCAGCGACCGAGGACGTCGGCGTGATCGAGGTCGACGAGGACGTCGAGGTGTTCGACCTCGACGAGTCGGAGGACGCGGACGGCGACCAGATCGACGACGTCGACGCGTCGGAGGACGAGTCCGACGAGGTCTTCGAGCCCGTGGCCGTGTCGGCCGACGAGCCCGACGACGCCAGCGGCGTCGCGGGCGAGCCCGATGAGGCGGACGACAGCGCCGGCGAGCCCGATGACACGACCGACGCGGACGACGAGCTCCACAGCGCCGACTCCGCGTCCGACCTCGCTGACGCTCCGGTGGAGGTGCTGGAGGTGGACGAGGAGTCGGAGGATGTCCCGGACGACGTCGACATCTCCGTGGCCCCCGGGACGGACGATCCCGACCCCGTCGAGGCCCAGGCCACCGAGGACGTGCCCGAGTCGGCGGACGTCTCCGCCGAGGGCCCGGTCACGGAGGACGAGGAAGGGCGACTGTTCTGATGGTCGAGTCCACGCTCGCCTCGAGCGAGATCCCCCTCGTCCGGGCGCACGACGCGGTTCTGCTCGACCTGGACGGCGTCGTGTACCGCGGCGCGCTCGCCGTCGAGCATGCGGCTGGCGCGATCGCCGCGGTCGCCGCGGCGGGCGCCTCGCCCGTCTACGTCACGAACAACGCGGCACGCCCGCCGTCGGTCGTCGCGGACCAGCTCACCTCGCTCGGCATCCCGACCGATCCCGCGCACGTCATGACGGCGTCGCTCGCCGCCGCAGCGATGCTGCGCAAGACGCTGCCCGCGGGCGCGACGGTGCTCTGCGTCGGCGGCCCCGGCCTGCACGAGGCCGTCGGCTCGGCGGGGTTCCGCGTGGTCACGTCCGCGCAGGAGAGGCCCGACGCCGTCGCGCAGGGCTTCGGACCGCAGGTCGGCTGGGCCGAGCTGACCGAGGCGGCGTACGCCGTCGCCGCCGGTGCGCGCTACGTGGCGACGAACCTCGACGCGACCCTGCCGACCGAGCGCGGGATGGCCGTGGGCAACGGCTCGCTCGTCGCCGCCGTCGTCAACGCCACCGGTGTCCGCCCGACCAGCTCGGGCAAGCCGGAGGCCGGCATCTTCCACGAGGCGGCCGATCTCGTGCGGGCGACCCGGCCGATCGCCGTCGGCGACCGGCTGGACACCGACCTCGCCGGCGCCCGCGCCGCCGGGATTCCCGGACTGCACGTCCTCACGGGCGTCAGTCAGGTCCCGGACCTGCTCGTGGCCGGAGCGCACGAGCGCCCGGCGTACCTCGCCACGGACCTGCGTGGCCTGCTCGAGGTGCACCCCGCCGTCGTGCGCGACGGCGAGGGGTACCGCTGCGGCGACGCCCGCGCCATCGCGGTTGGTGACGCCTGGGGTGTCGTGCGCGAGGGCACGCTCGTGCCGGGCGAACGACTCGCCGACCTGACGCTCGACGAGCTGCGTGCGCTGTGCGTCGCGGTGTGGGCGGCCGCCGACGCCGGGACGCCGGTCGAGCGGTCCGCGCTCGCGGCGGTGCCCGCCACGGTGACGCCGGCGCCATGACCGAGCCCGGCGAGGTCGAGCGGCCGAGGCCGGGGGACTGGCTCTCCCGACCCAGGCCGCCGCGCGCTCTCGACCCCGGCGGTGACGCGCTCGAGTCGGACGGCGGCGACGCCCTCGATCTGGACGACGCGGACCTGACGCAGCGCGCCGACGTCGCCGAGCTCGTCCCCACCCCGGAGTCGCTCGAGGAACGACCGGTGCGCGAGCACGTCGCCGTGTTCGAGGAGGTCCACCGCTCCCTCGTCGAGCTGCTCGACGACGCGGAGCGCTGATGGCGCGGCTCGACGTCGAGCTCACCGAGCGCGGGCTCGCCGCCTCGCGCTCGATGGCGCAACGGCTCGTCGCCGAGCGCCGGGTGCACGTCGCCGGACGCGTCGCCGAGCGAGCCTCCGCCCGGGTCGACCCCTCGACGCCGATCACGGTCGAGGCGGGGGAGGACTACGTCTCGCGCGCCGCCCACAAGCTGGCCGGCGCGCTCGACCGGCTCGCCGAGGCGCCGTGCGGGGCGCCGGTGCTCGCGGGTCGCCGCGTGCTCGACGCGGGCGCGTCGACCGGGGGCTTCACGCAGGTGGCGCTCCGGCGCGGAGCGGCGCACGTGGTGGCCGTCGACGTCGGCTCGGGGCAGCTGGACGCCCGGCTGCGTGGCCGGCCCGACGTGAGCGTGCTCGAGCACACCAACGTCCGTACGCTCGACCCCGCCCTCGTGGCGCCCGCGCCCGACGTGCTCGTCGCGGACCTCTCCTTCATCTCGCTCACCCTCGTGCTCGCTCCGCTCGCGGCGGCGCTCGCGCCCACCGCGGACGCGCTGCTGCTGGTCAAGCCCCAGTTCGAGGTCGGCCGCGACCGGCTCGGCAGCGGCGGGGTCGTGACGGACGAGGCGGCGCGCGCCGACGCCGTGGAGCGCGTGCTCGCCGCCAGCTCGGCCGAGGGCCTGCGCGCCCTGGCCGCGTTGCCGAGCCCGCTCGCCGGCACGCACGGCAACCACGAGATCGTGGTCTGGCTGCGCCGGGACGAGGCCGGCGTGCCGCTCGAGGCCGACGCCGAGCACCGTCGCCTGGCGCTCGGTGCCGCGGCCGGGGAGCTCGTGGTCGCAGAATGGGGGTCGTGATGTCTTCACCGCGCCGGGTCCTCGTCGTGTCCCACACCCACGAGCGCGCACTCGCCGCGCGGGCGGAGCTCGAGGGACAGCTCGTCGAGCACGGCCTCAGCGCGCTGCGCGAGGAGGACCTCGACACCGGGCCCGACGGCGCCGTCGTCCTGCCCGAGGGGGTCGAGGTCGCCGTCGTGCTCGGCGGGGACGGCACGATCCTGCGGGCCGTCGAGCTCGTCCGGGGGACCGGCGTCCCGGTCGTGGGTATCAACCTCGGGCACGTCGGGTTCCTCGCGGAGCTGGACGAGTCCGAGATCGGCGACGCGGTCGCGCAGATCGCCCGCCGCGACTACACGGTGGAGCACCGGATGACGGTCGACGTCCTCGTGCGCACCGCGGACGGCACGGAGCACCGGACGTGGGCCATCAACGAGGCGTCGGTCGAGAAGGACCGCCCCGAGCGCATGATCGAGCTCGCCATCGGGGTCGACGGGCGTGGCCTGGAGACCTTCGGGTGCGACGGGATCGTGCTCGCGACGCCCACGGGCTCGACCGCCTACGCGTTCTCCGCGGGTGGGCCGGTGGTCTGGCCCGACGTCGAGGCGCTGCTGCTCGTCCCGCTGAGCGCGCACGCGCTGTTCGCCCGGCCGCTCGTCGTCGGGCCGGACAGCGTGCTGGAGGTCGAGCTCCTCGAGCGGACCGGGACGTGGGCCACCATGTGGTGCGACGGTCGGCGCACCGTGCCCGTCTCCCCGGGCAGCCGGGTCGAGGTGCGCCGCGGCGCCGAGCCGGTCGCGCTCGCCCGCCTGCGCCCGGGCCCGTTCACCTCGCGCCTGGTGCGCAAGTTCGCCCTCCCCGTGGTCGGCTGGCGCGGGAGCCGGCCGTGATCGAGGAGATCGCGATTCGCGACCTCGGCGTGATCGCGAGCGCGCGCCTCGAGCCGACCGCCGGGTTCACCGCCGTGACGGGCGAGACCGGGGCGGGCAAGACGATGCTGCTCACCGCGCTCGGTCTGCTGCTGGGCGGGCGCTCCGACGCCGCCCTCGTGCGCGCCGGCGCCGAGCGCGCCGAGGTCGAAGGTCGGTTCGTCAAGTTGCCGCAGGCCGTGGTGGAGCGCACCGCCGACGCCGGTGGCGAGCTGGACGACGGCGCGCTCATCCTGGCCCGGACGGTGTCGGGCGGCCGGTCGCGCGCCCACCTGGGCGGTCGCAGCGTGCCGCAGGGCGTGCTCGCCGAGCTGGCCGAGCACCTCGTCACCGTGCACGGTCAGTCCGACCAGGTGCAGCTGCGCTCGCCGAGCCGGCAGCGCGAGGTGGTCGACGCCTTCGCGGGACCGGACCAGCCCGAGCTGCTCGCCCAGGTGCGCGCCGCGCACGCCCGCGTGCGCGAGCTCGCCGCGGCGGTGCAGGACGCACGTGCCGGCGAGCGGACCCGCACCCTGGAGATCGCGACGCTGCGCAGCGCGCTCGAGGAGATCGACGCCGCCGAGATCCTGCCCGGCGAGGACGAGGAGCTGCGGTCGGAGGCGAGCCGGCTCGACAACGTCGAGACGCTCCGGCTCGCCGCGCACGACGCGGCCACCGCGCTGGGCGGGGATCCGAGCGAGGGGGCGGACGGCGCCGTCGTGCTCCTCGAACGCGCCGCCCGCGCGCTGCAGCGGGCTGGTGAGCACGACGGGACGCTCGCCCTCCTCGGTACCCAGGTTCTGGACGCCGCCTACGCCGCGGCCGAGCTCGACGCCGAGGTCGGCCGGTACGTAGGCGGCCTCGAGGCCGACCCCGCGCGGCTGGACGCCGTGCACGCGCGCCGCGCGCAGCTCGCCCAGCTCGCCCGCAGCTACGGCACGGCGTTCGGCGACCCGCACCCCGACGACCCGCCGCCGGGCAGCAGCGATGCCGTGCTCGCCTGGGCCGAGGGCGCGCGGGCCCGGCTCGCCGCCCTCACCGGACCCGGCCACGACCTCGACGCCCTCGGCGCCGCGCTGCAGGAGGCCGAGCGGGAGCGCGCGGAGGTGAACGCGCGGCTCACGGCCGCACGTCGCGCCGCGGGCGTCGCGCTCGCCGGCGCCGTGACCGAGGAGCTGCACGGGCTCGCGATGCCCGACGCCGAGGTGTCTGTCGCCGTCGAGCCAGCCGACCCCGGCGCCACCGGCGCCGACGCGGTGACGATCCTGCTCGCCCCGCACCGCGGCGCACCCCCGCGGCCCCTGGGCCAGGGTGCCTCCGGCGGCGAGCTCTCCCGGGTGATGCTCGCGCTCGAGGTCGCGCTCGCCGAGCACCGCGGGACGGCCGACGGCGCCACGTTCGTCTTCGACGAGGTCGACGCCGGCATCGGGGGCCGCACGGCCGCACAGGTCGGCGCTCGTCTCGCGCGGCTGGCCCGGACGGCGCAGGTGCTCGTGGTCACCCACCTCGCGCAGGTGGCGGCGTACGCCGACCGCCAGGTCGTCGTCGCGAAGGACCCGGCCGCGGCCGACGGCGCCGTGACGACCGTGCGGGTCGTGGCCGGCGAGGAGCGCACCGAGGAGCTGGCCCGGATGCTGTCGGGAGAGACGAGCGCCACGGCACGTCAGCACGCCGCCGACCTGCTCGCACGCTCGGACGTGGGACGATGGGCGACGCCATGAGACTCTCCGTACGCCGCGAACCCGTCGCCGAGGACGTGGTCGCCGGACCGGCACGCGTGGACCGACGCACCAAGTCCCTCACGAAGCGCCTGGCGGAGGGCGACGTCGCCGTCATCGACCACCAGGACATCGACCGCGTCTCCGCCGAGGCGCTCGTGGCCTGCCGTCCCGCGGCCGTGCTCAACGCGGCCGCCTCGACCTCCGGGCGCTACCCGAACCTCGGCCCGCAGATCCTCGTCGACGCCGGTGTGGTGCTCGTCGACGGCCTCGGACCGGACGTGATGGCGGTCAAGGACGGCACGCGGCTCACGATCCACGACGGTGAGGTGCGCCACGGCACCAAGCTGGTGGCGCAGGGGGTGCGCCAGGACGAGCAGACGGTGGAGACCGCGATGGCGGCCGCCCGTGAGGGTCTCTCGGACCAGCTCGAGGCGTTCGCGGCGAACACGCTCGACTACATGGTCAAGGAGCGCGACCTGCTGCTCGACGGCATCGGCGTTCCGAAGGTCAGCACGCCGATCGAGGGCCGCGGGGTGCTCATCGTGGTGCGCGGGTACCACTACAAGGAAGACCTCGCGATGCTGCGGTCGTGGATCCGGCAGAGCCGGCCCGTCCTCGTGGGCGTCGACGGCGGTGCGGACGCGATCCTCGAGGCCGGCTGGACCCCGGACCTCATCGTGGGCGACATGGACTCCGTGTCGGACAAGGCGCTGACGTGCGGTGCGGAGATCGTGGTGCACGCCTACCGGGACGGGCGCGCCCCCGGCCAGGCGCGGGTGGAGCGGCTCGGCGCACCGCACGTCGTGTTCCCGGCGACCGGTACGAGCGAGGACGTCGCGATGCTCCTCGCGGACGACATGGGCGCCGAGATCATCGTCGCGATCGGCACGCACGCCACCCTCATCGAGTTCCTCGACAAGGGCCGCAACGGCATGGCGAGCACGTTCCTCACCCGGCTCCGGGTCGGCGGCAAGCTCGTGGACGCCAAGGGCGTCTCGCGGCTCTACCGGCCCTCGATCTCGACGTGGCAGCTCGTGCTGCTCGTCCTGGCCGGCCTCGCGGCCCTCACCGTCGCCCTCGCGGTGACCCCTGCGGGCCAGGCCGGCCTGGAGATCCTCCTGGCCCGCTGGGACGACTTCACGTCCCTCGTCCGATCCCTGTTCTCTGGAGGCTGAGGCGTGGTCGACTTCCGCTACCACCTCGTGTCGCTCATCTCGGTCTTCCTCGCGCTCGCCGTCGGGATCGTGCTCGGTGCCGGGCCGCTGCGCGACACCATCTCCGACCAGCTCACCGGCCAGGTGGAGCAGCTGCGCTCGGAGAAGGACGCGCTGCGCGTCCAGCTCGACGAGGCGCAGGGTCAGCTCGCCGACGACGAGGCCTTCCTCGCCGCGTCCGCCCCGGACCTGCTCGCCGAGCGGCTGCCGTCCTACCGGGTGGCGCTCGTGCTGCTCCCGGACGTGCCGCAGGCGAGCGTCGAGACCGTCACGGAGCGGCTGGGCCAGGCGGGCGCAAGCGTGACCGCCCGCGTCGAGCTGACCTCGCTCTGGGCGGACCCGAGCCAGACCGCGGTGCGCTCCCAGGTCGCCGGGGCCGTGCGGGACGAGGTGAGCGCCGTCGCGCCCGTCGACACCGACGCCGACGACGCCCACGTGCTCGCGGCGGCCCTCGCCGTCGCCCTCACGGACGCGGACGCGCTCGACCCGAGCTCGCCGTCGCAGGCCGCGAAGGACGTCCTCGCGCGCCTGACCGGGGGGTCGGAGCCGCTCGCGACCGCGCCGGAGGCAGGCACCGCCGACCTCGTCCTCGTGCTGACCCCGCAGGCGGTGCAGCAGCCCGCCGACGCGACGCCGGACCCCGAGATCACCGCGATGAGCACGGGGTGGGGCGGCGCGCTGGCGCCGCTCGGCTCCTACGCCGACGCCGTGGTGGCCGGCTATGCCACGCTGCCCGACGACATCGTGCCCGCCGTCCGGTCCGCCGGCGGCGTCACCACCGTCGACGGCCTCGACACGCTGGTCGGTCAGCTCACGGTGCCGCTCGCACTGGCCGCGGTGGCCGCGGGCGAGGAGGACGGCGACTACGGCTTCGGCACGGGCGCGACGTCGGTCGCGCCGCCGTCGGTCACGCTCACCGCGCCGGTGCGCGGGACCTCCGGCGGGGACGGCTCGGGCGCCACCGACGGCGCGACCGACGGCGCGACCGACGGCGCCACGGACGGCGCCACCGACGCCTCCACCACGGAGGGTGCGGACGAGGGCGCCCCGGAGGGCTCGGAGAACGCCGACGACGCCGGCACGGACCAGGCGGCGACGGACCAGGCGGCGACGGACCAGGCACTCACCGACCAGGCGGCCACCGCCGGGCACGGCGACGCCGCGCGCCGCGGCCTCGTCCTGGCGGACGCCGCATGAGGCGGATCATCGCGGCCGTCAACGGCGCGGCCTGGGTGCAGGGCGGCCTCGCGGAGCTGCGGCGTGAGCCGCGGCCCCAGCTCGAGCGCACCAACTTCCGCGGCCGCACCGTGAGTCTCGGCGGCGGCGTGGCCGCGGCGGTCGGCACGCTCGCGGGCACCCTGAGCGCCGGCGGGCGGGACGCGACGGCGGGCGTCGTCGCGGTGCTCCCGGCCGCGGCGCTCGGGGCCTGGGACGACCTCGGCGAGGCGCCCGAGGACCGCGCCACCAAGGGCCTGCGCGGACACCTGCGCGCGCTGCGCGAGGGTCGCCTGACCACCGGAGCGGCCAAGCTCGCGGGCATCACGACGGCGGGCCTCGCCGCCGGCGCGATCCTCGCCGCGGGCCGTGGTCGCCTCGCCGGGACCGGGCTGCTCGACGCCGTGACCAGCGGCGCGCTCGTGGCCGGCACCGCGAACCTCGTCAACCTGCTCGACCTGCGACCCGGCCGCGCGCTCAAGGTGACCGCGATCGTCGCGGCGCCGCTCGCCGTCGTGGGCGGTCCGGGCTCCGCCGTCGCGGCCGGCGTGGCGGGCGCCGCGGGCGGTGCGCTGCCGAGCGACCTCGCGGAGACCACGATGCTCGGCGACACCGGTGCGAACGCGCTCGGCGCCGCCCTCGGCGTTGCGCTGGCCGCGCACCCGCTCCCGGCCGTGCGCCTGGGCGCGCTCGCCGTCGTCGTCGCGGGCACGCTCGCGAGCGAGAAGGTGAGCTTCTCCGCCGTCATCGAGCGCACCCCGGCCCTGCGCGCGCTCGACGGCGTGGGCCGGCTGGGCGCCTGAGTCGGACGGGGCGGTCGTGAGCACCGGGCGGCTGGCTCGGCTGACGTCCGGCGTCGCCGGCGCGGCCGCCGTCATCACCGCGCTCACGCTGCTCGCACGCGTGACCGGCTTCGCGCGCTGGTTCGCGCTCAACGCCTGGGTCGGCCCCAACGCGGTCGGCAGCGCGTACGCGACCGCGAACACCGTTCCGAACGTCCTCTACGAGGTCGCCGCGGGCGGAGCCCTCGCCGGCACCGTCGTCCCGCTGCTGGCCGGTGCGCTGGCCCGGCACCTGCGCGCCGACGTCGACCGGGTCTCCTCGGCCCTGCTGAGCTGGGCGCTGCTCGTGCTCGTCCCGGTCGGGGCGTTCACCTGGCTCGCGGCGCCGTGGGTGGTCCAGGCGCTGCTGTCCTCGGGTGCGCCGGCGGACCAGCGGGAGCTCGCGGCGACGCTGCTGCGGATCTTCGCGTGGCAGATCCCGCTGTACGGCGTCGGCGTCGTGCTCTCCGGGGTGCTCCAGGCGCACCGCCGGTTCGTCGGGCCGGCGCTGGCACCGTTCCTGTCGAGCGTCGTGGTCATCGCGTCCTACTACGTGGTCGGGCGGCTCGTGCCCGCGGGGACCGAGCCCGGCCAGCTCTCGGGCGCCGCCGTCGCGTGGCTCGGCTGGGGCACCACGGCGGGGGTGGTGGCGCTCAGCCTGCCGCTGCTGGTGCCGGTGCACCGCGCCGGCGTGCGCCTGCGCCCGACGCTGCACTTCCCGCCCGGCGTCGCGCGCCGCGCCCGCGCGCTCGCCCTCGCGGGAGCGGGCGGGCTGCTCGCGCAGCAGGTCAGCGTCGTGGTCACCGTGCGGCTGGCGAACGCCTGGGGCGGCGCGGGCGCGCTCAACGTCAACCAGTACGCGACGGCGGTGGTGCTGCTGCCGTACGCGGTGCTCGCGATCCCGCTCGCGACCGCGATGTTCCCGCGCCTCGCGCAGCACGCCGCGACCGGACGTGGGGACGAGCTCGCGCGGGACACGGCACGGTCCACCCGCGTCCTCGTGCTCGTGTCCGTCGCAGGGGCCGCGGCCCTCGTCGCGGCCGCGTGGCGGGTGCAGGACGTCTTCGCGGCGGTCGCGCGCGGCGGCAGCGTGGACGGGATGGCGCAGGCTGTCGTGGCCGGAGCCCCGAGCGTCCTCGGGCTCGCGCTCATGTACCACCTCAGCCGCGTGCTGTTCGCGACCGAGCACGCGCGGCACGCGCTGGTGGGGACGAGCGTCGGCTGGGTCGCGGTCGCGGGCACGGCCTGGCTGCTCGTCGCGACCACCGTGCCCGACGGCGGGGACGCGACGGCCGTGCTGCGCGCGCTCGGCGCGGCCTCCAGCGTCGGCACCCTGATCGGCGCGGCCGTGCTGGCGGTGGCCGTCCGCGGCGTCGTCGGGCCGCACGCGCTCACCGGACTCGCCCGCACCGCGACCGTGGCCGTGGCCGGCGGCGTGGTGGGTGCAGGAGCCGGGCTCGCCGTCGCGGGTCTCGCCCCGGCCGGCGGCGTCGTCGTCGCGGTGCTGCTCGGGCTGCTCGGCGGCGGACTCGCGGCGGCGATCACCGCCGGGGGAGTGCTCGTGGGCGACCGCAGCACGATGACGGCGCTGCGGACCGCGCGGCGGCGGCCCGGCGCCGCCGACACGACCCAGCCCGACGGGAACCCTGAGCCCGCTGGACCCGCTCAACCAACCTCGATCGAGACAGGTGAGTCCTGATGCGCATCCTGCAGGTCGTCGGCCACGCGGCCGGCGGCATCGGCGTCCACGTGCGTGACCTCGTCGCCGGGCTGACCGGCGCCGGTGAGCGCGTGGAGGTCGTGGCGCCCCCGGACACGGCGCAGCGGTTCGGCTTCGCCGACGCCGCGGTGCGCGCGTGGCCGCAGTGGTCGCGGCCGGTCGAGGCGGACCAGGCGATGCGGCGCCTGCGATCGCTCGTGGCCACCGCCGACGTGGTGCACGCCCACGGCCACCAGGCCGGGCTCGCCGCGGTGCTGGCCGCGGTCGGCGGCGCCGTGCCCGTCGTCGTGAGCTGGCACAACACGGCGCCCACGGGCGGTGTCGGCGGCGTCGCGGCCGGGCTCGGCGAGCGGCTCCAGGTGCGCCGGGCGAGCATGGTGACCGGCGCGTCCCAGGACCTCGTCGAGCGTGCGCGTGAGCTCGGTGCTGCGCGCGCCGAGCTCGCGCCCGTCGCCGCGCCCGCGGCCGGCTCGTGGCGCGGGACGAGGCAGGAGGCGCGGGCCGCCGTCGCGCACGTGCTGGGGCTGTCGTCGGCCGGCGACGGGGAGGTCTGGGCGCTCACCGTGTCGCGGATGGCGCCGCAGAAGGACCTGCCGGTGCTCGCGGCCGCCGCGCGGCGGCTCGCGAGCGAGCCCGCCCTGCGCTGGATCGTCGTGGGCGACGGCGAGGAGTCCGTCCGCGCCGACCTCGCCGCCCGCACGGCGGGGCTCCCGGTGCACCTGGTGGGCGCTCGCGACGACGTCGCGACGTTCATGGCCGCGGTCGACCTGCTCGTCGTGCCGAGCCGGTGGGAGGCCCGCGCGCTCGTCGTGCAGGAGGCCCTCGCCGCCGGACTGCCCGTCGTCGCGACCGACGTCGGCGGCCTGCCCGAGCTCGTCACGGGGTGCGGCCTGCTCGTGCCGGTCGGCGACGACGCGGCGCTGGCGGCCGCCGTCGCCCATCTCGTGCACGACGGCGCGCGGCGCCTCGAGCTGGGCGCGCTCGCCCGCGAGCGGTTCACGCAGCTGCCGACCTCGGCCGACGTCACGGCCGCGTGGCGCGCGCGGTACGCGGCGCTCACGGGAGGTGCCCAGGAGACCTGTTAGGGTGGAACTCCGTGGTGGAACACTCGCGAAGGACCCTGACCGCAGGCGCTTCTCACGGCGTCACGAAGCACATCTTCGTCACGGGGGGTGTCGTCTCCTCCCTCGGCAAGGGCCTCAGTGCCTCCTCCCTCGGCCAGCTCCTGCGGGCCCGCGGACTGCGCGTGACCATGCAGAAGCTCGACCCCTACCTCAACGTGGACCCGGGAACGATGAACCCGTTCCAGCACGGCGAGGTGTTCGTCACCGAGGACGGTGGCGAGACGGACCTCGACATCGGCCACTACGAGCGCTTCCTCGACGTCGACCTCGACAAGGACGCGAACGTCACGACCGGCCAGGTCTACTCCACGGTGATCGCGAAGGAGCGTCGCGGGGAGTACCTCGGCGACACCGTCCAGGTCATCCCGCACATCACCGACGAGATCAAGGCGCGGATGCGTGCACGCGCCCTCGACGACGACGCCCCGGACGTCATCATCACCGAGATCGGCGGCACGGTCGGCGACATCGAGTCGCAGCCGTTCCTCGAGGCGGCGCGCCAGGTGCGCCAGGACGTCGGCCGCGACCACGTGTTCTTCCTGCACGTCTCGCTCGTGCCGTACATCGGGCCGAGCAAGGAGCTCAAGACCAAGCCGACGCAGCACTCCGTGGCCGCGCTGCGCAGCATCGGCATCCAGCCCGACGCGATCGTGTGCCGCTCCGACCGCCCGCTGCCCGAGGGCGTCAAGGGGAAGATCGCCGCGATGTGCGACGTCGACGCCGACGCGGTCGTCAACGCGATCGACGCGCCGAGCATCTACGACATCCCCAAGGTGCTGCACTCCGAGGGCCTGGACGCCTACGTGGTGCGCCGCCTCGGCCTGCCGTTCCGGGACGTGGACTGGACGAACTGGGGCACCGTGCTCGAGCGCGTGCACCACCCCGCGCACGACGTCGAGGTGGCGCTCGTGGGCAAGTACGTCGGGCTGCCGGACGCCTACCTGTCGGTGACCGAGGCGCTGCGCGCCGGCGGCTTCGCGCACGACGCCAAGGTCCGCATCCGCTGGGTCGAGTCCGACACGTGCGAGACCCCCGAGGGTGCGCGCCGCGCGCTCGAGGGCGCCGACGCCGTGCTCGTGCCCGGTGGCTTCGGCGTGCGCGGCATCGAGGGCAAGCTCGGCGCCCTGACGTGGGCCCGCACGCACCAGGTGCCGACCCTCGGCATCTGCCTCGGTCTGCAGTGCATGGTGATCGAGTACGCGCGCACGCAGCTGGGCCTCGCGCAGGCCTCCTCCTCGGAGTTCCACCCCGACACCCCGGACCCCGTGGTCGCGACGATGGCCGAGCAGCTGGCGTTCGTCGGCGGCGAGGGCGACCTGGGCGGCACGATGCGGCTGGGCTCCTACCCGGCCGTGCTCGTGAGCGGGTCGGTCGCCGCGCAGGCGTACGGGACCGAGCGCGTCACCGAGCGGCACCGGCACCGCTACGAGGTCAACAACGCCTACCGCGCGCGCCTGGAGGAGGCCGGCCTGGTCATCTCGGGCACGTCTCCGGACTCCTCGCTCGTGGAGTTCGTCGAGCTGCCCCGCGAGGTGCACCCCTACTACGTGGCCACCCAGGCGCACCCAGAGTTCAAGTCGCGGCCCACGAAGGCCCACCCTCTCTTCGCCGGGCTCGTCGACGCCGCGCTCGCGCGTCAGCGGGAGACGCGCCTGCTCGAGGTGGAGCCCGCCCGATGAGCGAGGCCGCCGGCGGGACGCAGGCGTTCGGCGACGCCCTCGTCGCACGACCCGTGCGCGCCGAGCGCACCGTGTTCTCCGGGCGGGTGTTCGACGTCGTGAGCCGGGACGTCGACCTCGGCGAGGCCGGCGTGGTGACGCGCGAGATGGTGCACCACCCGGGCGCCGTCGCCGTCGTGGCCCTCGACGAGCACGATCGCGTGCTGCTGATCCGGCAGTACCGGGTCCCGGTGGGCGCCTACCTGTGGGAGGTTCCCGCGGGCCTGCTCGACGGCGGCGACGAGGAGACCCTGCTCGGTGCGGCCAAGCGCGAGCTCGCCGAGGAGACCGACCTGGCCGCCGACCGCTGGGACGTGCTCGTCGACTACGCGACGACGCCCGGTGCCTCCGACGAGGTGCTGCGCGTGTTCCTCGCCCGCGACCTGCACGACGCCGAGGCGACGGACTTCGTGCGCGAGGGCGAGGAGGCGGAGATCGAGATCGATCGGGTCCCGCTCGCCGGGGCGGCGGACGCCGTCCTCGCGGGGCGGGTGCACAACCCGAGCGCGTGCATGGGGCTGCTTGCCGCGGCCCGCGCGGCCGGGGACGGGTTCGCCTCGCTGCGTCCCGTCGACGCGCCGTTCGCGCTGCGGCCCGGCGTCCGACCGGCCTGAGTCGACGGGTCCGCCGTCAGACCCCGACCCGGTCGAGGAACTCCACGAGGTCGGGCAGCCCCAGGTAGGCGATCGTGCCGTGCGTGGCGATCGAGACCGTGCGGTAGGAGACGTCCATCCGGAGCGACCGGGCGCGGGCGACGTAGGCCTCGGTGTCGGAGGGGCGCACCACCTCGTCGTCGAGCCCCTGCAGCACGAGCAGCGGCGCCGCGAACGCCGAGGAGCCGGCCGAGTTCTCCGCGAGCAGCGTGGCCCACGGCTCGGTGGTCGTCGGGTCCGCGACGACGAACCTCCCCACGACGGGATCGGCGATCCGGTGCAGCTCCTCGACGTGTGTGAGCAGGCACAGCGCGTTCATCTGAGGCTGGATCGCGACGGCCTCGGGCGTGAGGACGTCGCTGAGGTTCGCGCCGCGGTCGGCGTAGATCTCGGCGAACGCGCTGAACGCGTACGAGCCGATCGTCACCCCCGACACGTCGTCGAGGTGCGTGCGCATGAGCGCCGCCAGGTCGGCCGCCGGGGCCGCGGCCGCGACCGCGCGGACGTCGAGCTCGGGGGCGTACTGCTGCGCGAGCTCGGCCGCGAACAGCACCGCCTGCCCGCCCTGGGAGTGGCCCCACAGCACGACGTCGGAGCTCGCCTCCGCGCCGGGGATCGCCTGCGCGGCCCGGACCGCGTCGAGCACGTTGTGTCCCTCGGTCACGCCGATGAGGTAGGAGTCGGGTCCGTCTGTGCCCATGCCGGTGTAGTCCGTCGCGACGACGGTGTAGCCGCGGTCCAGGAGCACGCGCATGCCCTCGATGCCCAGGTACGGGTCGACGAAGAGGGACGGCGCGCACGCGCGTGCGGAACCGGTGGTGGGGTGGCCCCACGAGACCACGGTGCGTCCGCCGTCGGGAGCAGGCCCGAGGGGGGTGACGACCACGCCGGTCGCGACGACCGGGTCGCCGTTCAGGTCGGTCGACCGGTACATGATGCGCCAGCCCCGCGCATCCACCGGGACGCCCACCAGGGTCTCGCTCTTCACGATCGACCCGGGGGCACCCGGCAGCGCGTCGGTCGGCTGGGCGTAGAACGACTGGACGTCGCCCCGCTCCACGAGGTCGCCGACGATCCGCAGCGCGGTCGCGGCGACGAGCGCACCGACGAGGGCGAGGACCGCGGCGAGGGCGGTGACGGTCCAGCGGCGGGCCCGCACGTGCCGACGGGGCTCGGGCGGTCGAGCCGGCTCCTCGCCCGGGTCGGCCCTCATGCGAGCCCCCTAGGGCCTGCGGGCTCGCCGGGTGGTCGCTCCCGGAGCCGGTCGGACGTCTGCCTGCCGTCAGACGACGTCGAGCACGACGGCGGAGGCGTCCGCGCGCGGCCACCCCACCGTGAGCACCACCCGCCCGGGGTCGACCCGGAACGCGTGGTCGCGACCGTGGTAGCCGAACGCGTGCGCGGGCACGCGGAAGGTGACGGGAACGCTCGCGCCCGCGGGCTCCGTCACGACCTGGACGTCCACGAGCTCGCGGACCGGCCTGGTCACCTCGGCGACCTCGTCGCGCAGGAACAGCAGGACGGGCTCGCGTACCTCGCGGTCGCTGCGGTTGGTGACCTCGAGCGTCACGACCGCCTCCCCGTCGCGCGTCACCTCGCCCGACGCCGCGGTGAGCGAGCCGTAGGCCAACGCGGACGCCCCGGCACCGAAGGGCACGCCGGCGCTGCTCGGCGCGTCGATGTAGCGGCCACGTCCCCGCGCCTCGTCGGGCAGCGGACGGCCGCTCGGCCGCTCGGCGTGCGTGATCGGCAGGTGTCCCACCGATCGCGGCAGCGACATCGGCAGCCGCCCGGTCGCGGGCACCCCGCGCACCAGCACGTCCGCGAGGGCCTCACCGGCCTCGGTGCCCGGGTGCCAGGCGAGCACGACGGCGTCCGCCAGGTCGAGCACCTCCCCGAGCGCCAGCGGACGCCCGGTCAGCACGACGACGACCAGCCGAGACCCGAGCGCCGCGATGCCGCGCAGCACCTCCAGCTGACCCGGGGGGAGCCCGACGTCGCTCGTCGAGCCGTCCTCGCCGGAACGCGCCGCGTGCTCGCCGACGAACGCCACCGTGAGGTCGGCGTCCCGGGCCAGGCGGAGCGTGCGGTCGGCGAACGCGCCGTCGTCGACCAGCACGCGACGCACGGTGGGCTCGGCGACGACGCCGACCGCGTCGCCGTCGGTGTCCGCGCCGCCCGCGTCCCCGGCTCCCGCCGTCAGCTCGGCCAGCTCGGCAAGCTCGCCCAGCGCGCGGACCACCGCGGGGGCGACGGCGCTCACCTGCTCGGGATCGCCGTCGAGCACCCACGTGCCCAGGAGCGACGCGCGCTCGCGGGTGTAGGCGCCGGTGAGCAGCACGGTGTCGGTGGGGCGCGGGCGCAGGGGAAGCACACCGTCGTTCCTGAGCACGACGAACGAGCGCGCCGCCGCCTCGCGGGCGAGGGCGCGATCCAGCCCGAGGCCGTGGCTGCCGGCGAGGTCGCCGCGGCCCGGGAGCGAGGCGCAGTCGGGGTCGAGCAGCCCGAGGCGCACCTTGAGGCGCAGGACCCGGCGCGCGGCGTCGCGGACGAGCTCGAGGTCGACCTCGCCGCCCTCGACCAGGGCGGCGAGGTGGGCCGCGTAGGCGCCCGAGACCATGTCGACGTCGACGCCGGCCTCGATCGCGAGCCGTGCCGCGTCCCGCAGATCGGCCGCGACGCCGTGCTCGACGAGCTCGCCGATGCCGTTCCAGTCCGCGACCACGACGCCGTCGAAGCCCCACTCGCCCTTGAGCACCTCACGCAGGAGGTGGTGGTGGCTGTGCATCGGGACGCCGTCGACGTCGCAGAAGGCGGCCATCACGGTGCCCACCCCCGCGTCCACCGCCGCGCGGAACGGCACCAGGTGCCGGTTGCGCAGGGTGATCTCGCCGACCTCGGCGGTGGCGTAGTCGCGGCCGCCGCGGGACAGGCCGTACCCGACGTAGTGCTTGGCGCACGCGGTCACCAGTCCCGAGGCCTGGAAGCCGCGCACGGCGGCCGCGCCCAGGCGCGCGGTGAGCAGGGGCGACTCGCCGAACGACTCCGCCACGCGGCCCCAGCGGGGGTCGTCGACGACGTCGAGCATCGGTGCGAACGTCCAGGTCAGCCCGTCGGCCCTCGCCTCGAGCGCGGCGCGGGCCGCGACGTCGTGCACCACCTGCTCGTCGAACGTCGCGGCCTGGCCCAGCGGGATCGGCGCCACCGTCCGGTGCCCGTGGATCACGTCGCGCGCGATCAGCAGCGGGATCCCGAGCCGGGAGGACTCGATCGCGGCGCGCTGCAGGTCGTCGACGCGGTCACGGCTGACCCCGCCGTCGCGCACGTTGCCTGCCGTGGCGCCGCTGGCGTGCAGCGTCGAGCCGATCGCGCCGGCCGCGAGGAGCGCGGCGTCGCGCTCGAGGTCGACGTTCGCGGGCTGGTGCAGCTGGCCGACGAGCTCGGGCAGGGTCATCGCGTCCAGCAGTGCCGCGACGCGCTCCTCGACGGGGCGCGCCGGGTCGGCCCACGGGCGGTCCGACCGGGTGCGCGGGTCCTCGCCGTGGTGCGGCACGGTCAGCTCCGCACGCGGAGCGCGAGCACCGCGAAGGTCGTCGCGGACACGAGAAGCGCCGAGCCGAGCAGGTGCAGCGCGACCAGCGGGACCGGAAGCCCGGTGAAGTACTGCGCGTACCCGATCGCGCCCTGCAGGAGCGTCACGGCGAGCAGGACCCACCACTGGCGCAGGGCGCGCGCACGAGCCGTGTCGAGTGCCGAGCCCGGGTCCGGGGCGGCGTTGTCGGTGCGCCCGCCGGCGACGGCGCGGGTGACGACCACGAGGGTGGCGACCAGGGCCGCGACGAACAGCCAGACCGTCCAGGCGTGCGCCTTGGCCAGCACGACCGGGTCGAGCGCGAAGCGGTAACCGACCTCGTCGTCGCCGGAGTGCGGGCCCGAACCCGTGGTGAGGATGCCGAGGACCACGACGGCGAGCGTGAGCACCGCGAACACGGCCGGCACCGCGCGCAACCAGCGTCCGCTCGTGCCCGACGGCTTGAGCACCGGCTCCGGGGCGTCGTCGCCCTCGCGCAGGCGCACCACGAGCACCGTGGACGCCCAGACCAGGACGGCGGAGACGAGGAAGTGGAAGCCGACGACGCCGGGGTGCAGGTGCAGCAGGACCGTGATGCCGCCGATGAGCGCCTGGGCCAGCACGCCGAGCAGCGGCGTGAGCGCGAGCAGCCGCAGCGACCGGCTCCGGGTCCGCAGCGCCGGCGCGTTCCACACGGCGGCCGCCAGCAGCAGGGCGACCACGAGGAGCACACCGGTCAGCGTGCGGTTCCCGAACTCGACGAACGGGTGGTAGGTGGCCTCGGGGTGCAGGACCGGGCTGAACTCGCCCGGCTCGCACTGCGGCCAGGTGGAGCAGCCCAGGCCCGACCCGGTGAGCCGGACGACCCCCCCGGTGAGGATGATGCCGATCTGGCAGACGAGGTTCGCCGTCGCGAGGACACGCGTCACCCGCGGGGTGAGACGCTCGCGCCAGGAGGTCGTCGGCGGCGAAGACGGCGGGCTGACGGGCGCTGCGGGGGTCGGGCTGGGCACCGCACCAGCCTACGTGGCGACGCGCCGCCGGACCCGCGATCGCACGAGCCCGACGACGCCCGATGACGCACGACGGCGGGCGCCGACGCACGACGGCGGGCGTCCGGAGAACCGGACGCCCGCCGTCGTGCCGTGCGGGGGTGACCCGCGGAGCCCGGCGGTGGTGCGGCGGACCGCACCACCGCCGTCGGTCACCGCAGGCGGAAGGTCACCGTGGTCGTGTTCCCGGCCACGTCGTACACGACGAGCGTGTTGGTGCCGCGGATCGCCCCGAACGCACCCGGACGGACGAAGTTGAGGTCCGACCACGTGTTGTTGCTGAGGTCCTTGACGACCCCGTTGACGGAGACCTTGTCGATCTTGCCGGCGTCGTACAGCTTGAAGCTCACGAGGCTGTACACCCCGCGCGAGCCGAACGTGTACGGCCAGCCCTTCACGGACACAGTCGGCTTGGTGGAGTCGATCGTGAACGAGAAGGTCTTCGTCTGGGAGGTGTTGCCCGCCAGGTCCTGCGCGTTGTACTTCACCGTGTACTTGCCCGAGGGCAGCTGCACGGTCGCGGTGTGACTGCCGGAGGTCTCGCCGTTGAACGCGGTCTGCGTGCTCTTGACGAGCTTGCCGTCCCGGTAGACGTTGGCCACGATCTTCTTGAGGCCACCTGCGTCGGTCGCGTCGACCCGCAGGTCGAGCGCCTTGAACGGCCCGGCCGAGGCGGGCGAGACCAGGGTGACCTCTGGCTTCACCTTGTCGACCGGGGGTGCCGGGAGGACGTCCACGACGTCGAGCGCGGTCGCCTGGCTGCCGACCTTGTTGTGCAGCGACAGCAGCAGCACGTCCACCCCGGTGTCGGCGACGTCGACCTTGCCCTGGGCCGTCGCGGCGGGCGTGATCGTCGCGACGGGCCGGTGCACGGAGATCCCCGTGACCGGTGCGCCCACGAAGACCGGACCCTGGCCACCGCCGAACCGGAGGTTGGTCGCGCCGTCGTACGTGACGTCGGCGATCTCGTCGACCACGTCGCTGGCGAGCCACGACGTGCCCTGGACGGTGTACGTGAACGTGGCCGTCGCGCCGTCGGTGAGCCCGATCGAGGCGAGCGAGACCGGGAGCACCGCGACGGTGGAGTCGTAGGTGTTGCTGTCGATCGACCCGTCGAGGTTGTTGAGCAGCTCCAGGCCCGTGTTCTTCCCGTTCTTGTCCCAGACGCCCACGACGGTCGTGTCGACGTAGTCGGAGCCGACCTGGTACTTCTGCACTCCGACCGTGTACGGGCTGTTGGCGCCGCCCGTGTCGATCTCGATCGCGATCTTGTTCGAGCCGCCGAGCGTCGCCCACGGGCCCTGCGTCTGCACGCCGAACGCGAGGTAGTCGTCGGTGGCCTGGTAGGAGAACGGCGCGACACCCACGGCGGCGAGGTCGGCCGCGCGCAGGCTCGGCGTGAGGTCACCCTCGATCGCGGGCGACGTCGCGCCGAGCTGGAACGGCGCCACCAGGGAGAGGTAGCCGTCCTGGTTCACGCCGGTGCCCGTGAGCTCGAGCGTCGCGTCGTTGGACAGGGCGCTGGAGAACACGACGCGCGACGCCGAGAGCGCCGACGCCGGCTTGGTGACGGCCGAGACCGGCACGCGGAGCGCACCGTCCACGTCCGGCGCGCCGGTCAGCTCCAGCCAGCCCTGCGGCGTGGCGAGGAACTCGCGCTGGAGGCCGAGGCCCTGGTCGGCCAGCAGCGTCGGGTCAGCCGTCTTGGCCAGGGCCTTCGGGTCCGGGATGGACAGCGTCACGTCGACCGTGGCCGTGCCGCCCGCGGGGACCGTCACGGAGCTGGCGGAGACGGTGTAGGTGATGCCCGCGACCTCGGTCTGCGGCACGTACGCCACCCCGAGCGTGACGGCGGACGCACCGCTGTTCGCGATCTCCACCTTCTTCGTGAGCGAGACCGGACCGGTCGCCTCGATGACCCCGTAGCTCAGCGACACCCCGGTCGGGTTGTCGGCGGAGTACGCGACGACCGACGTGCCGACGGCGTTCGCGGCGTCCACGCGTCCGGAACCGACGCGCTGGGGTCCGAACACGTCACCGTCGAGGGTGACGTCGTGGTTCGCGCCGTTCATGACCGCGGCCTTGACCTCGGCCGCGGACCAGTCCGGGTGCGCCGCGCGCGTGAGCGCCGCGATGCCCGTCGTGTGCGGCGCCGCCATCGACGTGCCGCTCTTGATGCTCGAGCCGTTGCCGGAGCCGACGGCGACCGACGAGATCGTGGTGCCGGGCGCCGCGACGTCGGGCTTGGCGACGCCGAGCGAGCCGTGCACGCCACGCGAGGAGGAGTCGTTGAGCGTGTCCGCGACCGACGGGGCGGTGACGGAGAGGCCGAGCGTGTCGTCGTAGGTGATCCACGTCGGCTCGTTCAGCGCGATGACGCCGGTGGCGGGGTCGTACGTGAGGAGGTCCTCGGTCCCCGGACCGGTGAGCTGGAACGTCGGGATCGTCACGGCGCCGGTCAGACCGGCGGAGAAGACCTCGCTGCGACCGGTGAACACGATCCCGGCCGCCCCGGCGGCGGCGGCGTTGTCAGTCCGGGCTGCCGAGCCGCAGGGCACGGCTGCCGCGTCGTCCCAGGCGACGACCACGGTCTTGCCCGCGACCTTCGCCTTGTCCTGGTCCGTGTAGGCCACGCAGCCGGAGTTGTAGGCGAGCGTCCCCGGCGTGAGCGTCGTGATCTCGGACGGGCCGACGGGACCGTTCGGGAACAGGTACGCGATGGAGTACTGCCCGGCGTAGAGCTCGTCGGGTGCGTCGGCGCTTCCGGTGCGGATCTTCGCGGCCGCGAGGTCGAACTGGTTGCCGACCGAGTTCGCCACGGTGAGGGCGCCGTTGGCGTTGCCCGGCGAGCCGCCGATGTCGAACACGTCGCCGGAGTTGCCCGAGGAGATGACGACGACCTTGCCGGCGTCGACGAGCTGGTTGACGAGCTCGTTCTCCGGGTCGTCCGCGGGCGACCAGGTGGAGCCGACGCTCAGGTTGACGACCGTGACCTTGGCGGCCACCTCGTTCGTCGGGTCGAGCAGCCAGTCGAGCGCGGCGCCGACGTACTCGGTCGAGCCCGCGCAGCCGAACACCTTGAGCGCCACGAGGTCGGCCGCGGGCGCCGAGCCGGGGCCCACCTGCATGCCGAGGAGGTCCTCGCCGCTCAGCGCGGTGTAGTCGCCCTGGAACGTGGTGCCGTCCGCGGACACGCCGTAACCGGCCGCCGTGCCGGCGACGTGGGAGCCGTGGCCGTCGCCGATCGGGACGCTGGCCGGCACGTCGGTGCACACCGCCGGGCTCTCGTCCATGGGGTTGGGGTCCGGCGCGGCCGGGGTGTCGGTGTAGCCACCCGTGTAGGCGCGGCCGACGAAGTCCCACCCGCCGATCACCTTGCCCTGCGGCCACGTCACGTCACGCGTGAAGAAGTCGCCCGCGCTCGCGAGGTCGGCCGGGTAGGCGAGGTCGCTGTCGGGGTTGAAGGAGGCGTGCGAGTAGTCGATGCCGGTGTCGATCACGGCGATCGTCTGGCCCTCGCCCGTGACTCCGAGGTCCTGCCAGACCTGCGCGGTGCGCGTGAACACGTCGCTGCCGCCGTTGCTCGTGATCTCCATCGACGTGATCGGGCGGATCGAGACGACGTCGTCCCGGTCGGCGAGCGCGGCGAGCGCGCCCGCGTCGGCGCGGACCGCCACGCCGGCGAGCCCGTTCACCGTGGTGTACAGCTCCTCGACGTCGCCGTCGATGTCGGCCACGACGTCGCCGGCGGTCGAGGCGATCTCGTCCGCGGCGCCGTCGGCCTGGCGCTGCTGGCTCGCGTTCGGCGTGGCGGTGGGCGCGACGTCGCGCGTGGTCGGAAGGTCGAGCTGAACGAATGCCGTCACCGTGCCGGAGTCGGTGAGCAGCTGGTTCTTCTCGAGGGTGCCGGCGTCGGGGCGCTCGACGGCGCCCGCGCTCGGGAGGGCGGTGGGGTCGGCGGCCGCGCCGACAGCGGTTCCGGCGACGAGGGCAGCGACTGCGGCGGCGGCGACGGAGGGGAGCCAGCGCCGGGACGTGCGAGGTGAGGTCACACGATCCTCCAGATTCACTTGTGGTGAGGGCGTCGAGGGATCAGGGCACGACGTCGTGCCCGGAGCGGACACGATCCGCACGATAAGTCACCACGTGCACGGTGTGTGAAGGGGTGGTGACGGGGCGGTTTCGTCGGTCACCGCCGACGGGGGCGGCGGGCCAGGAATGACGCCGATCCCGTTCTATAACGATTCGGTCACGGCGCCCGGTCCGGCGCTACTCGGTCGGGCGGAACCAGCGCGCCGCCGCGGCGAGGCACGTGACCGTCCACGCCGCCAGCACGACGAGGGCGACCTCGGCGAACGCGCCGTCGACCAGGGCCGCGCGCATCGCATCGCCGAGCGCGCCCGAGGGCAGCCACGAGGCGAGCGGCACGGCGAACCGCGTGTCGCCGTCGGCGGGCAGGACGAGGCCGCCGATCGCTGCCAGCGCGAGCCAGAGCAGGTTCGCGACGGCGAGCACCGCCTCGGCGCGCAGCCGCGCCGCCACGAGGAGCCCGAGCGAGGTGAAGCAGATCGAGCCGAGCACCCAGGTGAGCAGCGCGGCGCCGAGCCCGCCGAGGTCCGGACGCCAGCCGACGGCGACGGCGAGGCCGGACAGCGCGACGACCTGCAGCACCTGCACCGCGAGCACCGCGAGCACCTTGCCGAGCACGATCCCGCGCGGACCCAGCGGAGTGGTGGACAGCTGGCGCAGCACGCCCCATCGGCGGTCGAACGCGGTCGCGATGGCCTGCGACGTGAACGAGGAGGACATGATCGCCAGAGCGAGGACGCCCGGGGCGATGAGGTCGATGCGGTTCGTGCCGTCCAGCGGCAGCGACACGACGGTGGCCACGCCGAGCCCGAGCAGCGCGAGCGCCGGCAGCACGACGGCGACGAGAAGCTGCTCGCCGTTGCGCAGGATGCCGATCGCCTCGAACCGCGCGTAGGCGAGGACGCGACGGGTCGCGGTCATGCCGCGCTCCCGTCCGAGGCGCCGGCGCCCGGGCGCCCGGGGGAGCCGGCGTCGTCGAGCTCGTGGCGGCCGGTGAGCGCGAGGTAGGCGTGCTCGAGCGTGCCGCCCCCGGCGCGCAGCGTGAGGATCGCCAGTCCGGCGTCGGCGCACCACGCGGCGACCCGGGCGGTGACGTGCGGGCCGTCGGACCCCAGGTCGCGCACGAGCACGGCGTCGCCGTCGCGCTCGACGGCGCCGGCGGCCGCCGCGCGGCCGAGCGCCGCCAGCTCGCCGGGCGCCGGGCGCCGGGCGAACGTGATCTGCAGGGTGTCCGTCGCCGCGTACCGCGCCACGAGGTCCTGCGGCGTGCCGGCCGCGACGAGCCGACCGCGGTCCAGGACGTGCACGACGTCCGCGAGCTCCTCGGCCTCCTGCAGGAGATGGGTCGTGAGCACGACGGCGGTGCCCGACTCCCGCAGGTCGCGCACCAGCGACCACACGTCGCGCCGGGCGTGCGGGTCCAGGCCCGCGCTCGGCTCGTCGAGGAAGGCGAGGTCGGGACGGGCGGCGATCGCGACGGCGAACGCGAGCCGCTGGCGCTGCCCCCCGGACAGGCGTCGGACGGGCGTGCGCTCCACGGCGGCGAGGTCGAGCAGGTCGACGAGCTCGCGGGGCGAGCGCGCCCCCGGTCGGACGGCGCACGCCAGTGCGAGCACGTCGCGGACGCTGCGCGCCATCGGAAGCCCGCCGTCCTGCAGCATCACGCCCGTCCTCGCGCGTGCCTGCGTCGACCCGGGGGCGTGACCGAGCACCCGGATCGTGCCGGAGGCGGGGCGCCGCAGGCCCTCGGCGCACTCGATCGTGGTGGTCTTGCCGGCGCCGTTCGGTCCGAGGACCGCCGTGATGCGACCCGCCTCGGCCTGGAACGTGAGGTCGTCCACCACGCGGCGGCCGTCGTAGGTGACGACGAGATCGGTCACCTCGAGGGCGGCGGGTGCGGGCACGGTTGTCGATCCTAGTGGCGTCCTGGCGGCGAGACCCGTGGTGCCCCCTGCGGCGCAGGGCCGCCTTCCGGCGGCTGCTGGTGGCCTCTCGCGTGAGGGCGGCCGGTGGGGCGCGCCGCGGCGTTCGGCGACCTGTGCGGCGCGACCGGCGCACGTGACCCGCCTCAGCCTGCGGTGTGGTGAGGCTGGCCTTGCTAGCGGGAATGGATTTACCGCATGACACTGTTACCAAAGTCCGGGGGTTTTCACGGCCCCGTCGTGCCCGTCGTCGCTGGAGGTGGTCGTCGTGTCCTCACCTCGTGCGGCGTCCCCGCTCCCGCTCACCACGACCGGTGCCGGCCCGCACGGTGTGGTCACCCGCGGCGCGCTGACCGACGCGGCGACGCACCCCGAAGCAGACGACGCCGGTACGCGCGACCGCGTGCGCACGCTCGTCGTCGAGCACGGCCCGATCGACGCCGCGGGGATCGCGGCGATCGTCGACCTCACCCCCGCGGGCGTCCGCCGTCACCTCACCGCGCTCGTGGCGGCCGGCGAGATCGCCGAGCGTCCCGCCGTCGGGAACGTGCCCCGCGGGCGCGGACGCCCGCCGCGCGAGTACGTCGCGACGGCGGCCGCACAGCTGCACCTGCCCGACGGCTCCGGCGCGCTCGCCGCGCAGGCGCTGTCCCACATCGCGGCGCACCTCGGGCGCGACGGCGTCGCGTCCTTCGCGCAGGAGCGGCTCGTCGAGATCGAGCGCGCCTACCGCCCCGTCGTCGAGGCCGCCGGTCCCGACGTCGCCGCGCGAGCCGCCGCACTCGCGGACGCGATGTCCGCGGACGGCTACGCCGCGTCGACCCGGTCGACCTCGCGCGGCGGCCTCACGCTGCTGCAGCTGTGCCAGGGTCACTGCCCGGTGCGGACGGCCGCGGCCGAGTTCCCCGAGCTCTGCGACGCCGAGACCCGCCTCATCGCGCGGCTGCTCGGCGTGCACGTGCAGCGCCTGGCCACGATCGCCGCGGGCGGGCACGCCTGCACGACGGCGATCCCCGTGCCGACGGTTGCCACCCGCGCGGCCCCGGAGGCGCCGACCCCGGACACGTCCGCCCCCACCACCCACTCCGCGACGCCCCGACCGGCGCAGTCGCGCACCAGCCACCACGAGGAAGGAACCGCATGACGACTCCGACCACGGACGTGGGCATCGTGCCGAACGGCACCGCCCAGCCGATGACCCAGGAAGAGACGATCGCGTCGATCGGCAACTACGGCTACGGCTGGCACGACCGGGACGTCGCCGGCGCCACCGCGCGCCGCGGCCTGAACGAGGACGTGGTCCGCCAGATCTCGCGGCTCAAGAACGAACCGGAGTGGATGCTGCAGCGCCGTCTGCGCGGCCTCACGCTGTTCGGGCGCAAGCCGATGCCGCAGTGGGGTGCCGACCTGTCGGGCATCGACTTCGACAACATCAAGTACTTCGTGCGCTCCACCGAGAAGCAGGCCGCCTCCTGGGACGAGCTGCCCGAGGACATCAAGAACACGTACGACCGGCTCGGCATCCCCGAGGCGGAGAAGCAGCGCCTCGTCGCCGGGGTCGCCGCGCAGTACGAGTCCGAGGTCGTCTACCACCAGATCAACGCCGAGCTCGAGAAGCAGGGCGTGATCTTCCTCGACACCGACACGGGACTTCGTGAGCACCCGGAGATCTTCGAGGAGTACTTCGGCTCGGTGATCCCGACCGGGGACAACAAGTTCGCCGCGCTCAACACCGCGGTGTGGTCGGGCGGCTCGTTCGTCTACGTCCCCAAGGGCGTGCACGTCGAGATCCCGCTCCAGGCCTACTTCCGGATCAACACCGAGAACATGGGCCAGTTCGAGCGGACGCTGATCATCGCCGACGAGGGCTCCTACGTGCACTACGTCGAGGGCTGCACCGCGCCGATCTACTCCAGCGACTCGCTGCACTCCGCCGTGGTGGAGATCATCGTGAAGAAGGACGCGCGGGTGCGCTACACGACGATCCAGAACTGGTCGAACAACGTGTACAACCTCGTGACCAAGCGCGCGACGGCCGAGCAGGGCGCCACCATGGAGTGGATCGACGGCAACATCGGGTCCAAGGTGACGATGAAGTACCCGGCCGTCTACCTCATGGGCGAGCACGCCCGTGGCGAGACGCTCTCGATCGCGTTCGCCGGCACCGACCAGCACCAGGACACCGGCTCGAAGATGGTGCACATGGCGCCGCACACGTCGTCCTCGATCGTGTCGAAGTCGGTCGCCCGCGGCGGCGGCCGCGCGTCCTACCGCGGCCTGGTCCAGGTGCTCGAGGGGGCCGAGGCGAGCAAGTCGAACGTGCTGTGCGACGCGCTGCTGGTCGACACCGAGTCCCGCTCGGACACCTACCCGTACGTCGACGTCCGCGTGGACGACGTGCACATGGGTCACGAGGCGACGGTGTCCAAGGTGAGTGAGGACCAGCTGTTCTACCTCATGTCCCGGGGCATGGAGGAGACCGAGGCCATGGCGATGATCGTGCGCGGGTTCGTCGAGCCCATCGCGCGCGAGCTCCCGATGGAGTACGCCCTCGAGCTCAACCGCCTCATCGAGCTGCAGATGGAAGGGGCCGTCGGCTGATGACGACCACCGATGTCATGTCCACCGACCACACGCGCGCCACGGCCGACGCCTCGCACACCCACGGCGGCCCGGCCGTTCCCGAGGCGTCGCGCGCCGCTCGCCTGGCGACGTTCGACGTCGAGGCGTTCGGCGAGATCACCGGCTCGGAGGAGGAGTGGCGGTTCTCGCCCGTCGACCACCTCGCGCCCGTGCTGCGCGACGTCGCCGCGGACGGTCACCTCGAGTGGACCGTGCCGACGCTGCCCGACGGCGTGACGCTGGACGAGGTCGACGCGCAGACGGCGCGTGAGCGCTCGGTGCGCGCCCCCGGCGACCGCGCGAGCGCGCTCGCCGTCCGGCACTCCGGCGGCGCGATGCGCCTGGCCGTGGCCCGCAACGCCGAGGTCACCGAGCCCGTCGAGATCACCCTGACCGGGCGCGGCGACGACGTGCGCGGTCACCTCCTCGTCGAGGTCGGCGAGGGCGCGCAGGTCACGCTCGTCATCGACCGTGTCGGCACGGCGACGTACTCCGAGTTCGTCTCGGTCGACATCGCCGCCAACGCCCACCTCGACCTCGTGCTGCTCCAGCGCTGGGACGCCGGCGCGGTGCACGCGGGCGAGGTCGTGGCGCGGCTGGGCCGGGACGCGCGGCTGCGCGGCACCGTGGTCAGCCTCGGCGGCACCGCGGTGCGTCTCAACACCTCCGCGGCGTTCGCGGCCGAGGGCGGGGACGTGGAGCTCTTCGGGCTCTACTTCGCCGACTCCGGTCAGCACCTCGAGCACCAGCTGTTCGTGGACCACGCGGCGCCGCGGTGCCGCTCGCGGGTCACCTACAAGGGTGCGCTCCAGGGAGCCGGGGCGCGCAGCGTGTGGATCGGCGACGTGCTGATCCGCAAGGAGGCCGAGGGCACCGACACCTACGAGCTCAACCGCAACCTCGTGCTCACCGAGGGCGCCCGCGCCGACTCGGTGCCGAACCTCGAGATCGAGACGGGTGAGATCGAGGGCGCCGGTCACGCGAGCGCGACCGGACGCTTCGACGACGAGCAGCTCTTCTACCTGCGCGCGCGCGGCATCCCCGAGGAGACCGCACGCCGGCTCGTGGTGCGCGGCTTCTTCGCCGAGCTCATCCAGCAGATCCGCGTGCCCGCCGTCGAGCAGCGCCTCGTCGAGGCGATCGAGCACGAGCTCGAGGAGACCGGCCTGTGAGCACCCCGTGACGGCGCAGAGCGCGGCGTTCCTCGACGACCTCGCCCCCGGCAGCGCGATGACCGTCTCGGTCACCGCCGCCGACGGGTCCGACCTGCTCCTGGCGCTCGTGCGCGCGCAGGACGGCTCGGTGTACGCCCTGGACGACGAGTGCTCGCACGGGCGCGCGTCGCTGGGCGACGGCGACGTCCTCACCGAGCGCGGCGTGTGCAGCGTCGAGTGCTGGAAGCACGGCTCCCGGTTCGACGTCACGACCGGGCGGCCGCTCGGCCCGCCGGCGAGCCAGCCCGTCACGACCTACCCCGTCACCATCGACGGCGAGATCGTCCTCGTGGACGTCGACTCGCCCGTCCGCACCTGACCGGCCGCACGCGCCCGGTCGACCCGAGACCTCCCGAACCCACCGCACCTGAGAGAGAAGGCCATGGCCACCCTCGAGATCAAGAACCTGCACGTCAGCGTCGAGACGAACGACGGCCCCAAGCCGATCCTGCGCGGCGTCGACCTCACCGTGAACAGCGGTGAGACCCACGCGATCATGGGCCCGAACGGCTCCGGCAAGTCCACGCTCGCCTACTCCATCGCCGGTCACCCGAAGTACCAGGTCACCGACGGCGAGATCCTGCTCGACGGCGAGAACGTGCTCGACATGAGCGTCGACGAGCGCGCCCGCGCGGGGCTCTTCCTCGCGATGCAGTACCCCGTCGAGGTGCCGGGCGTCACGGTCGCGAACTTCCTGCGCACCGCGAAGACGGCGATCGACGGTAAGGCGCCCGCGCTGCGCACGTGGACCGGTGAGGTCAAGACCGCGATGGACAAGCTGCGGATGGACCCCGAGTTCGCGCAGCGCAACGTCAACGAGGGCTTCTCCGGCGGTGAGAAGAAGCGCCACGAGATCCTCCAGATGGAGCTGCTGCGACCCGCCTTCGCCGTGCTCGACGAGACCGACTCCGGCCTCGACGTCGACGCGCTGCGCATCGTGTCCGAGGGCGTCAACCGCCTCAAGGGCTCCAGCGAGGTTGGCGTGCTGCTCATCACCCACTACACGCGCATCCTGCGCTACATCCACCCCGACTTCGTGCACGTGTTCGTCAACGGCCGGGTGGCCGAGGAGGGTGGCCCGGAGCTCGCCGAGCGCCTCGAGGAGGAGGGCTACGACCGCTTCCTCGCCTCGGCGCTCTGAGGCGACCGAGCCTCGATCAGCGGGAAGGAGACGACATGACGACCACGACGGCGAACCCCGACGTCGCGACGTCCGCGCGCGAGCGCGCGGCTGAGCTCGCGCGCGTGCGCGCCGACTTCCCGCTGCTCACCCGGCAGGTGAACGGCCACGACCTCGTCTACCTCGACTGGGGGGCGACGTCGCAGAAGCCCGAGTGCGTCATCGACGCCGAGCAGGACTTCTATCTCACCGCCAACGCCGCGGTGCACCGTGGAGCGCACACCCTGGCGGCCGAGGCCACCGAGCTGTTCGAGGACGCGCGCCGCGTCGTCGCCGACTTCGTGGGGGCCGACGACGACGAGATCGTCTGGACGTCCAACGCGACGGCGGCGATCAACCTCGTCGCGTACGCCATGTCGAACGCGACGGCAGGGCGGGGCGGGGTCGCCGCGCAGCGGTTCGCGCTCGCGCCGGGGGACGAGATCGTGGTCTCCGAGCTGGAGCACCACGCCAACCTCGTGCCGTGGCAGGAGCTCGCCGCCCGCACCGGCGCCGTGATCCGGCCGCTGCCCGCGACCGACGAGGGCCGACTGGACCTCGACGCGCTCGGCACCGTGGTGGGCGAGCGCACCCGGCTCGTTGCCGTGACGCACGCGTCGAACGTGACCGGTGCCGTGACCGACGTCGCCGCCGTCGTGGACCGCGCGCACGCCGTCGGGGCCCTCGTCGTGCTCGACGCGTGCCAGTCGGTGCCGCACCTCGGGGTCGACCTGCACGCGCTCGACGTCGACTTCGCGGCGTTCTCCGGCCACAAGATGCTCGGCCCGACCGGGATCGGCGTGCTGTACGGGCGGCGTGCGCTGCTCGAGGCGCTGCCGCCCGTGACGACCGGCGGCTCGATGGTCGAGGTCGTGACGATGACCGAGGCCACCTACCTGCCACCGCCGCAGCGGTTCGAGGCGGGCACCCAGATGGTGGCGCAGACCGTCGGCCTGCGCGCCGCGGCCCAGTTCCTCTCCGACCTGGGGATGGACGCCGTCGCCGCGCACGAGCAGGAGCTCACCGCGCACCTGCTCGCCGGGATCGCCCAGGTGCCGCACGTGCGGTTGCTCGGGCCGACGCAGGCGGTTGACCGGCTCGGCGTCGTGGCCTTCGAGGTCGACGGCGTGCACCCGCACGACGTCGGCCAGGTGCTCGACGCGGCCGGCGTGGCCGTGCGCGTCGGTCACCACTGCGCCCAGCCCATCCACCGGCGGCTCGGCGTCGCGTCCTCGACGCGCGCCTCGGTGGGCGTCGCGACCACGACCGCGGAGCTCGACGTGTTCCTCGACGCGCTCGCGGGCGTGCGCGCCTACTTCGGCCTGGCCACGTCATGAGCGGTCTCGAGCAGCTCTACCAGCAGGTCATCCTCGACCACGCGCGCGAGCGGCACGGCGAGGGCCTCCTCGACGCCGACCCGGGCGCCGCAATGGTGGGGGAGTCGTTCCAGGTGAACCCCACGTGCGGCGACGAGGTGAGGCTGCGCGTGCAGCTCGCGGACGCGCCCGACGGCGGATCGCCCGTCATCGAGCACGTCTCGTGGGACGGGGTCGGCTGCTCGATCTCGCGCGCGTCGCTGTCCGTCCTGACCGACCTCGTGGAGAAGGGCTCGGTGCGCGACGCCGACGCGCTGTCGGAGACCTTCCGCGCGCTCATGAGCAACCGCGGCGCCCCGCTGCCGCTGGAGCAGGAGGAGACTCTGGGGGACGCCGCGGTGTTCGTCGGCGTCGCCCGTTTCCCCGCCCGGATCAAGTGCGCGCTGCTGGGCTGGATGGCCCTGCGCGACGCCGTCGCCTTGGCCCTCACCGGCCCCACCGCGTAGGAGGACAGTCCCGTGACCACCGAGTCCAGTACCAGCACCAACCAGAACGTGGCCGCTGCGCCGGCCCCGCCCGCAGCGCCCGTCACCGTGCCGAACGTCGCCGACGTCGAGGAGGCGCTGCGCGACGTCATCGACCCCGAGCTCGGCATCAACGTCGTCGACCTCGGGCTGATCTACGGCGTGATCATCGACCCCGACGGGTCCGCGACCGTGGACATGACGCTCACCTCCGCGGCGTGTCCGCTCACGGACGTGATCGAGGACCAGGCGGCCCAGGCCGTCGACGGCCTGCTCACCGCACTGCGGATCAACTGGGTGTGGATGCCGCCGTGGGGCCCGGACAAGATCACCGAGTCCGGCCGCGAGCAGCTGCGGGCCATCGGTTTCAACGTCTGAGGCGCGGAGCCCGACGCGCGTTCGCTTGCGCGCGTTCGCTGACGAGCGGTCGGCTCGTGCCGGCGAGTCACTCCGACGTGTCGGGCCACCCCGCGATGTCGACCCCGTGGTTCTCCGGGGACGCCAGCGACCACCACGCGGGCGCGTAGGAGTCATCGGCCATCCGGCCACCGGCGGCGAGTGCCGCCGCCACGCGCGCCTGCGCCTGGTCGGCGGGCACGAACACGTCGAGATGAGTCCGCCCCCGGCCGGGCGCGTCGCCGGTGATCGGGTTGAACGCCAGCTGGGGACCGCAGCGCAGCGGGTCGACGGCGTCGGTGTCGCCCAGCGGGTCGTAGCCGAGCGCGGCCTGGAAGAACGGCCGTGAGTCGGCGCCGGAGTGCTGGGCCACGTACACGTTGATCGTCTGGACCCGCGCCGGATCCGGCGCGAGGTCGAGCTCGGCGGCCGCTCGCGAGACCGCGGCAGCGAACTCGACCACGGCCGCCGCGATCGTGTTCTCGTCGCCGGACGGGATCCGTACGACGACCCCTTCGGGCCGCACGTCGATGTCGGGACGCACGCCCGACCGCTCGGCTGCCGCGACGATCGGACCCACGAGGCCCGCCGCGTGGACGAGGGACGTGGCGCGGAACACGGCCTGCGGACCGGTGCCGGTGACTCGCCAGTCCGCCACGCCGTCGCGCCGGTGGAACTCGACGGCGGAGATCCGGTCCGAACCGTTCGTCGCGCCGTCCATGGGAGCTCCCTCGAGCGCGATCCGCTGCCTCCGCCCGGACGAGCGAGGACGCCGCGCGTGCGTCACGGTACTCGCCGGTCGGTCGCTCGCCCAGGCCAGCTGTGCCGATGCCGCCCTGCGCAGGCCACGCCGTCGTAGGCTCGCAGCGTGCTGCTCAGTGATCTCCTGTCCGACCTCGAGGACCGCTACCCGCCGTCGACGGCGGCCGAGTGGGACGCCGTCGGCCTCCTCGTCGGCGACCCGGCGCGTGAGGTGCACCGCGTCCTGCTCGCCGTCGAGGCCACCGAGCTCACCGCGGCCGAGGCCGTCGAGCTCGACGCCGACCTGCTGCTCGTCCACCACCCGCTGCTGCTGCGCGGGGTCACGACGATCGCGGAGACGACCGCGAAGGGTCGCGTGCTCACCGGCCTCGTCCGCGGGGGCTGCGCGCTGTACGCGGCCCACACGAACGCCGACGACGCCCCGGGTGGGGTGTCCGAGGCGCTGGCGCTCGCCGTCGGGCTCGATCCCGCGACCCTCCGACCGCTGGTGCCGGCGACGCACCCCGCGGCGCTGCCGGGCTCCGGCACCGGGCGGGTGGGCGAGCTCGCCGAGCCGCTGACGCTGGACGCCTTCGCGCGCCGGGTTGCGGCGGCGCTGCCCGCCACGGCGCAGGGCGTGCGGATCGCGGGGGACCGCGACGCGCTCGTGCGGACGGTGGCGGTGTGCGGCGGCAGCGGCGACTCGTTCCTGTCAGCGGCGCGCGAGGCCGGTGTCGACGTCTACCTCACCGCCGACCTGCGCCACCACCCGGCCACGGACTTCCGCGCGCACGCCGAGAAGCCGTACCTGCTCGACGCCGCCCACTGGGCGAGCGAGTGGGTGTGGCTGCCGGGCCTCGCCGACCAGCTGCGGGCGGATGCCGAGGCGCGGGGCGCTAGGTTGGAGGTCCACGTCAGCACGGCCCGCACCGATGCCTGGGCCGCGTCCGTGGGCGCCGATCCGGCCGCCACCGCGGCGGCCGAGGCGACCGATCGACCTGAGAGGCCCGCGTGACCACTGCCCCCCGACTCGACCAGCGCCGGCTCCTGGACGTCCAGGCGCTCGACACGCAGCTCGCCAAGCTCGCGCACGCCCGCCGGTCCCACCCCTCGATCGCCGCGCTCGCCGAGCTCGACGCCCGCGCGGGTGACCTGAGCCGGTCCCGCCTCCTGGCCGAGACCGAGGTGAAGGACCTGCGCCGCGAGGTCGCGAAGGCCGAGGGCGACGTCGAGCAGGTGCGCACGCGACGCACGCGCGACCAGGCCAGGCTCGACGCCGGGCAGTTCGGGGCGAAGGACTCGGTCGCCGTGATCGCCGAGCTCGAGGCGCTGGCCCGGCGTCAGAGCGTTCTCGAGGACGTCGAGATCGAGGTGATGGAGCGGCTCGAGTCTGCCGAGAGCGCGCTGGCCGCCGTGGACGCGCAGGCCGAGGCGCTGCGCGCCGACGTCGAGCGCACCACCGCCGAGCGCGACGCCGCGCTGGCCGAGCTGGACCGGCAGCACGACGAGATCGCCGGGCGACGCGCGGTCGCCGTCGAGGGGATCGACGCCGGGCTGCTCGCTCTCTACGAGAAGGTCCGGAAGCAGAACTCCGGCCTCGCGGTGCTGGGCCTGCGCGGCTCGACGACCGAGCCGCTGCGGCTGGACCTGTCCCTCTCGGAAGTCTCGGCGATCAGGTCCGCCAGCGCGGACGAGGTGGTGCGCTCCGAGGAGGACGGCTACATCCTCGTCCGGCTGGACGACTGAGCCCGCACCGCTCGCCGGTTCGCCGGCCTGAGCATGCGCTGGGGTGCTCGGGCGCCGCTCCGACGGCGCGCCGGCGGCTCAGGCGACGACAAGCGTGAGGATCGAGGGCTGACCGGGGCGAGCGGCGCCGTCGTGCTCGACGGCGAGCACCGCACCCGAGGCGACCAGCCCCCGGGCCGCACGCACCAGTGAACGCAGTTCTGTCGGTTCGGCGCCGCGGCGGGTAAGCAGGTGGTGCACGAGAACGCCTCGCCAGTGCTTGGCGAAGTGGCTCACCACCCGGCGAGACCCGTCGGCGCCCTGCTGCTCCACCTTGACCGCAACCCACGTCGCATCCAGCGGCGGGCGCCACAGCGGCACGAACTCCGACGACCGCGTGTCGACCACGAGCCGACCGGCGGCGAGCGGGAAGAGCGCCGCCTCCAGGTGCGGGCGCCAGAACGGGCCGAGGCCACCGATCCCCGGAACGGCGCCCATGGCGAGCCGGCTGGCCGGCACCCGGTCCTGCGGACGCACGACGCCGAGCAGCGGCGACGCCACGAGGACGCTCTCGCGGGTCCGGGCGGCCGCCGCGCCGCGCGAGCGCAGCAGCACCGGGAGCTCCGCGGCGGCGAAGAGGACCCCGGTGAGGACGGCAGCGGCTGGCGCCGTGGAGGAGCCGGCGACGTCGTGCGGACCGCCCGCGAGCGCGTCGAGCAGGGTCCGTCGTGGCGCGGTGAGCGCGGGCAGGGCGAGGCCGTCGAGGTCGAGGGGAGGTGCGCCGTCGGGTCCGGGCGTCTGACCGCGGGAGGGCGGGAGGACCAGGAGCACCCCGAGAGTCTAGTCGGGCCGGGGGATGAGCCGGCCGGTACGCCGGGTTCTGTCCCCGCCGTCGGTCGCCCGACGGCGGGTGGCGACCATCCATCTCGGGCGTACGTCGCCGCACGCCTCCAGCGGCCTACCCGGGAGCGTCGAGCGGGCAGCTCGCTCCCTGTCTGGCCTTGCTCCGGGTGGGGTTTACCGAGCCGCACCGGTCACCCGGTGCGCTGGTGAGCTCTTACCTCACCGTTTCACCCTTACCCGTCGTGCCCCGAGGGGCGCGACGGGCGGTCTGTTCTCTGTGGCACTGTCCCGCGGGTCACCCCGGGTGGGCGTTACCCACCACCCTGCCCTGTGGAGCCCGGACGTTCCTCGGCCCCCGCACGCCGAGGCGCTCGGGGGACGCGGCCGCCTGGCCGGCTCATCCGCACCCGAGTGTAGGCCAGCGCCCGACGGCGAGCGGACGTCAGTCCTCCGCCTTCGCCTCGCTGATCACGAGGCTCGCCGGGCGGTAGGCGACCCCCATTGCGGAGGCGAGTGCCCCGAACGCGGTGCCGATGCCGCCAGCGGTCGCGATGAGCTTGTCCGCGACGTCCGGGAACCAGACCCCGGCGAGGGTCATCACGAGGACCGACCCGACGGTGACGGCGAGCCCCACGACGTAGACGAGCGTGCGGGTCCGGGGTGAGAAGACGGGCGGCTGGGCTCCGTCGGACGCCGCGGCGGCGCGGACCCGGCGGCGACGGCTGGGTGTGGACGTGGTGGTCACGACTGCCTCCCTCGGGTCCCGGCGCCGGATGCGCCCGGTTATCCGAAGGGGAGACGGCGGCCCGGCTCGTGATACCTGCCCACGGCGGGCTCCGGCCGAGTCGCGGGCGCACCGTCACGGCCGCCCCGGCAGACCCGCCCGGACGCACGAGTGCCCCGGTCGCCGCTGGGGCGACCGGGGCACCCGGGTCGTGGTGTGGATCAGTGCTTGTCGAAGGCGTGCTTCACCTTGTCCGCCACGTTCGACGCGGCGTCCTTGATGTCCTCGCCGGCCTCCTTGACGGACGCCTTGAGCTGGTCGGACTTGCCCTCGGCCTCGAGCTGCTCGTCATCGGTCGCCTTGCCGATGGTCTCCTTGACGTTGCCGCTCGCGTCCTGGGCCTTGGCCTCGAACTTGTCGTCGATACCCATGGGGTCTCCTTCCGGGTGAATGGTCAACCGTATGCACGCAGCCGGGCGGATGTAAAGCCTGGTTCAGGCTGCGCCCTCGTCCTGGACGAGCTGCCGCACGTGCGGCAGTGCCGCGAGCAGCACGGCCTCGTCCTGGGTGCCCGGATCGAGGGCGACGGCGTGCACCCCGTCCGCGACGAACTCCAGCAGGTACTCGGTCGCGTCACCCGGCGGGATCGCGAGCAGGCGGCCCGCCTCGGTCTCGTCGAGGCCCGAGGCGACGCCGAACTCGGACGCGGCCTGCGGCGTCGTGAACACGCAGATGAACCCGCGGCCGTCCTGCTCCAGCGCGAACGGCGTCACCTGGTCGCCGTACCCGCGCGCGAGGAAGTACCACTGCTCCAGCGCGTAGGCCGCACGCCAGGCGGCGAGGTGCTGCTCGCCGTCGGGCTGCGCGCCGCCTGCGAGGTCGGGCTGCGCGCCGCCTGCGAGGTCGGGCTGCGCGCCGTCGCTCGTCACGGCCGCGCTACGACGCGGACCGCGCGGCGAGCGCGGCCGCGCCCACGATGCCCGCCGCGTTGCGCAGCTTGGCCGGCACGATGCGGGTCTGCAGGTCCAGCAGTGGCAGGAACTGGCTGTGCTTCTTGCTCACGCCGCCGCCCACCACGAACAGGTCGGGGGAGAACAGGAACTCCAGGTGGGAGAAGTACCGCTGCAGGCGGGGCGCCCACTCCTCGAACGTCCAGCCCTCGCGCTCGCGGACGCCGGAGGAGGCCTGCGTCTCGGCGTCGTGGCCGTCGATCTCGAGGTGGCCGAGCTCGGCGTTCGGCACGAGCACGCCGTCGTAGATCATCGCGGTGCCGATCCCGGTACCCAGCGTCACGACGAGCACGAGGCCCTTGACGTCCTTGGCGGCGCCGTAGGCGACCTCCGCGAAGCCGGCGGCGTCGGCGTCGTTCGCGACGAGCGTCGGGTGCCCGGTGGCCCCACGCGCCACCTCGGCGACGTCCGTGCCGATCCAGGACTTGTCCACATTCGCCGCGGAGTACGCGACGCCGCGCTTGATGATGGCGGGGAACGTGAGGCCGATCGGCGCGTTCCTGGGCAGGTCGAACGAGCCCACCAGCTCCCCGAGCACGCGCGCGACGGCCTCGGGCGTCGAGGGCTGCGGGGTCTCGATCCGGAGCCGGTCCTCGGCGAACTCGCCGGAGTGCAGGTTCACAGGCGCGCCCTTGATGCCCGACCCTCCGATGTCGATGCCGAAGGCGAGCGACTGCTTCTTGGACATGGGACGGGCCCTCCTGTGGGTTCCTGACCGAGCGGTGTGCGGGCATGACGACAGCGACGCCGTCGTGCGAGCATGGGAAGTCTAGGAGGATCGATGACCCAGGACGCACCCCGCGACGACGCGGACCTGACCGAGAACGGCTACTACTACAACCTCACGTCCGGCGAGGTCGAGAAGGGCCTGGTGTCCGCCTGGACGCAGCGCATGGGTCCCTACCGCACCGAGGCCGAGGCGTCCGCGGCGCTCGAGACCGCGCGCAAGCGGTCGCAGTCGTGGGACGCCGAGGATCGGCGCTGGGCCGGGTCGGACGAGTAGGGCCCGACGGCGAGCTCGCCTACTCGCCGTACGTGTGCTCGGGCCCGGGGAACGAGCCGTTGCGCACCGCGGCACCGTAGGCGCGGGTCGCCTCGGCCAGCGCGACGCCCACCTCGCCGAAGCGCCGCGAGAAGCGCGGCGCCCAGTCCGCCATACCGGCCATGTCGAGCCAGACGAGCACCTGGCCGTCGCAGCCGGCGCCCGCGCCGATCCCGATCGTGGGGATCGCCAGGCGCGCCGTGACGCGGGCGGCCAGCGGCGCGGGGACCATCTCGAGCACGAGGGCGACGGCGCCCGCGTCGGCCAGCGCGACGGCGTCGGCGAGCAGCGCGTCGGCCGCGTCCTCGCCGCGACCCTGCACCCGCTTGCCGCCGAGGATGTTCTCGGCCTGCGGCGTGAGGCCCAGGTGCCCCACGACGGGGATGCCGCTGCGGGTGAGGAGCCGGACCTGCTCGGTCACGTGCCGGCCGCCCTCGAGCTTGACGGCGTTCGCGCCGCCCTCCTTGAGCAGGCGAACCGACGTGGCGTGCGCCTGCGCCGGTGAGGCCTCGTAGGAGCCGAACGGCAGGTCGGCGACGACGAGCGCGCGCTTCGTGGCCCGCGCCACCGAGCGGGTGGCCACCACCATCTCGTCGACCGTGACGGGGATCGTGTTGCGGTGACCGAGCATGTTGTCGCCGATGGAGTCGCCGACGAGCAGCAGATCCACGCCCTGCTCGTCGAAGATCCGGGCGGTCACGCCGTCGTAGGCGGTGAGCATCACAAGGCGCTCGCCGCGCTCCTTGAGCGCCCGCAGGTCGGGCACGCGGACGGGGCGGGTGCTGGCGGGGGAGGGCGACGGCGCTGCCGCCGCCGAGGGGCTGCCGGGCATGGCTGCCAGCCTAGTCGCGCCGTCCGCCGCGCTGTTCGCCGCGCCCGGCGCCGTGACTCGTCCGGGTTGCGCCCGGGTTCGCTCCCGGTTCCGCCATGATAGGAACGAACCGACGGTCGGCGAGGGAGAGCGATGGACAAGCAGCAGGAGTACGTGCTCCGAGCGATCGAGGAGCGCGACATCCGCTTCATCCGCCTGTGGTTCACGGACGTGCTCGGGATGCTCAAGTCGGTGGCGATCGCCCCGGCCGAGCTGGAGAGCGCGTTCGCCGAGGGGATCGGGTTCGACGGCAGCGCCATCGAGGGCCTCTCGCGCGTGTCGGAGTCCGACATGCTCGCGCGCCCCGACCCCGCCACGTTCCACGTGCTGCCGTGGCGCGGCGACCACCGCGGCACGGCGCGGATGTTCTGCGACATCCTCACGCCCGACGGCGAGCCGGCCGCCGCGGACTCGCGCAACGTGCTCAAGCGCAACCTGGCCAAGGCGGCCGACCTCGGCTTCTCCTACTACACGCACCCCGAGGTGGAGTTCTACCTCTTCCACACCCCGGAGAGCGCCGAGGGTCCGCTCGTGCCGGTGGACGACGCCGGGTACTTCGACCACGTCGCCCGTGGCACGGGGCACGACTTCCGCCGCGCGACGATCGGCCTGCTGGAGTCGATGGGCATCTCGGTGGAGTACTCCCACCACGAGGGCGGCCCGGGGCAGAACGAGATCGACCTGCGCTACGCGGACGCCCTGTCCACGGCCGACAACATCATGACCTTCCGCACCGTGGTCAAGGAGGTCGCGCTCGACCAGGGCATCATGGCGTCCTTCATGCCGAAGCCGCTGTCGGGACAGCCCGGCTCGGGCATGCACACCCACCTGTCGCTCTTCGAGGGCGACTCGAACGCGTTCTACGACCCCGCGGGGCAGTACGAGCTGTCCAACACGGCGCGCAAGTTCATCGCGGGCATGCTGCGCCACTCCGCGGAGATCACGGCCGTGACGAACCAGTTCGTCAACTCCTACAAGCGCCTGTGGGGCGGCGGCGAGGCGCCGAGCTACGTGTGCTGGGGGCACAACAACCGTTCCGCCCTCATCCGCGTGCCGATGTACAAGCCGGGCAAGGGGCAGTCCGCCCGGGTGGAGTACCGCGCGCTGGACTCCGCGGCCAACCCGTACCTCGCGTACGCCGTGCTCCTCGCGGCGGGCCTCAAGGGCATCCAGGAGGACTACGAGCTGCCCGAGGAGGCCGAGGACAACGTCTGGGACCTCACCGACGCCGAGCGTCGGGCCCTGGGGATCGCGCCGCTGCCGAACAACCTCCAGGACGCCCTCGACACCATGGAGCGCTCCGAGCTCCTCGCCGAGACGCTCGGCGAGAGCGTGTTCGAGGTCTTCCTGCGCAACAAGCGCCGCGAGTGGGTGGAGTACCGCGCCCAGGTGACGCCGTACGAGATCTCTCGCCTCCTGCGCTCGCTCTGACGACCCACGCTGCGACCGGAGGAGGTGGGTCCGTGACCCGACAGGCCTCGACGTCCACGCGCCTGATCCGGCTCGGCTTCCGCGAGGTGCGTCGTGCCGAGTCCCTGCTCGCCGACCCCGTCGCGGCGGAGGTGGCCGGGCCCGACGGTGAGGGCGACCTCCTCGAGGCGGTCGGCGCGACGGCGGACCCGGACCTCGCGCTGCTCGCGCTCGTGCGGATCCTCGAGGCGTCGACGCCGGCCCAGCGCGCCCACGTGCGCGAGGTGCTGCGCGAGGCGGGCGAACCGGCGCAGCGGCTGCTCGCCGTCGTCGGCGCGTCCGCCGCCCTGGGCGACACGCTCGCGGCGCACCCGGACGACGTCGCGCTCGTGACGGGGGAGACCGGGCCCGGGATCCTCGCCGAGGCGGCGCAGGACGTGCGCGCGACGCTGCTGCGCGCGGTCGGCGCCGACCCCGACGCCGAGGTCCCGGTCGCGGGATCGGCGGCGGACGTGGAGCGGCCCACGGACGCGATGCGGCGGGCCTACCGCCAGCAGCTGCTGCGGATCGCCGCCTCCGACCTCACCCGCCCCGACCCGCTGTCCACGCTGCCCGGCGTCGCGGCGGCGCTCGCCGACCTCGCCGCGGCGGCGCTCGAGGCGGCGCTGGCCGTCTCCCGCGCGGAGGTCGCCGACTCCGAGCTCGTGCGGCTCGCGGTGTTCGGCATGGGCAAGACCGGCGGCCGCGAGCTCAACTACATCTCCGACGTCGACGTCATCTTCGTGGCCGAGCCCGTGCTCGGCCAGGACGGCGAGCCCGTCGTGGCGGAGGACCGCGCGCTGCGGATCGCCACGCGCCTCGCGTCCGGCACGGCGCGGGCGTGCTCGGGTCCCAGCCGGGAGCCGGCGCTGTGGGAGGTCGACGCGGCCCTGCGGCCCGAGGGCAAGCAGGGCCCGCTCGTGCGGACGCTGGCCAGCCACGTCGCCTACTACGAGCGGTGGGCGAAGACCTGGGAGTTCCAGGCGCTGCTCAAGGCCCGGTGCGTCGCGGGCGACCGCGCGCTCGGGGACGCCTACCTCGAGGCGCTGCAGCCGATGGTGTGGACCGCGGTGCAGCGCGAGCACTTCGTGGAGGACGCGCAGGCGATGCGGCGTCGCGTCGAGCAGCACATCCCGCGCAAGGAGGCCGACCGCCAGCTCAAGCTCGGCACCGGCGGGCTGCGCGACGTCGAGTTCACCGTGCAGCTGCTTCAGCTCGTGCACGGCCGCCTCGCGCCCGGCATCCGGCACCGCAACACGCTCGCGACGCTGTCGGCGCTCGCGCAGGAGGGGTTCGTCGGGCGCGCGGACGCCGCGCGCCTCGGGGTCTGCTACCGCTTCCTGCGCCTCATGGAGCACCGCATCCAGCTCTACCGGCTGCGACGCACCCACCTCGTGCCGACCGACGAGCGCGACCTGGCCCGGCTGGGTCGCTCGATGCGGATCGTGCCGGACGAGGAGAGCGACGTCGTGGCCGAGCTCCTCGTGCGCTGGCGGCACACCCGTCGCGACGTGCGGCGCCTGCACGAGGAGCTCTTCTACCGTCCGCTGCTGCCCGCCACCGCGCAGCTGTCCGCGGCGGACGCCTCCCTCGCCCCCGAGGCGGCCCGGGCGCGCCTGGCCGCGCTCGGCTACCGGGCGCCGGACGCCGCACTGCAGCACATCGCGGCGCTCACCGAGGGCGTCTCGCGCCGGTCCGCGATCCAGCGTCAGCTGCTGCCGGTGATGCTCGGCTGGTTCACCGAGGGGCCCGACCCCGACGGCGGGCTGCTGGCGTTCCGCACCCTCTCGGAGGAGATGGGCGCGACGCCCTGGTACCTCAAGCTGCTGCGCGACTCCGGCGTAGCCGCGCACAACCTCGCGCAGGTGCTGTCGTCCTCGCGCTACGCCGCGGAGCACCTGCGGCGGTCCCCGGACGCGGTGAAGTGGCTCGCGGAGGACGGCGACCTCGCGCCGCACGGACCCGAGGCGCTCGAGGCGGAAATGGACGCGGTGCTGCGGCGTCGCTCGCTCGAGGACTCCCAGGCCGCCGCGACGCACGTGCGCTACCTGCGCCGTCGGGAGCTGGCCCGCACGGCCGTGTCGGACGTGCTCACGCACCTGGAGCTGGACGTCACCCCCGGCATCTCGTGGGCCGCGGACGCCGCGCTGCGCGGGGCGCTGCGGATCGCCGCCGCCGAGGTGGGCGCCGAGCAGGGGTACGCCGAGGCGCCGACGGCGATGCTCGTCGTCGCGATGGGCCGGCTCGGCGGGCAGGAGCTCGGCTACGCCTCCGACGCGGACGTCATGTTCGTGCACGACCCCGTTCCCGGCGCCGACCCGCAGAAGGCGCAGACCTACGCGCTCGCGGTGGCGCAGCGGATCGGGCACCTGCTCGGTCAGACCGGTCCGGAGCCCGCGCTGGAGGTGGACGCGTCGCTGCGGCCCGAGGGGCGCAACGGTCCGCTCGCGCGCTCGTTCGCCGCGTACGAGGAGTACTACGGGCGCTGGTCGGCGGGCTGGGAGCGGCAGGCGCTGCTGCGCGCGCGCCCGGTCGCCGGCGACGACGCCCTCGCGCAGCGCTTCGTGGCGCTGATCGACCCGGTCCGTTACGCCGGCGGCGGGCTGGACGACCACGAGCTGCGCGAGTTCCGACGGATCAAGGCGCGGGTGGAGAACGAGCGGCTGCCCCGCGGCGTGCCGCCGAACCGGCACCTCAAGCTCGGCCGCGGTGGCATCGCCGACGTCGAGTGGACCGTGCAGTACCTGCAGCTGCTGCACGCGCACGAGGTGCCGGGGATGCGCACACCGCGCACGCTGGAGGCCCTCCGGTCCGGCGCCGAGGCCGGGGTGGTCTCCGCCGCCGATGCCGAGCTGCTGCAGCGCGCCTGGCGTCTCGGCGTGCGCACCCGCGACGCGCTCGTGCTCGCCACGGGCCGCACGACCGGGCCGAAGCTGGACGTGCTGCCGTCGGAGCGGCGCGAGCTCGCCGCCGCGGCGCAGCTGCTGGGGTACGGGCCGGCCGCGGGCGGCCAGCTCGAGGAGGACTACCTGCGCACGGCGCGGCGCGCCCGCGCCGTGGTCGAGCGGATCTTCTACGGCCAGGCGGTGCCGGTGCGGACGGCGCCCGCGCGGCCGGGGCCCGGGCGGCGCTGAGGGTCACCCACTCCGCGATCTGGAAAGAAGCCCTCCGCGATACGAAAAGAAGCCCTCGGAGACGGGGAGGGGTCAGGGGGGGGCGAGCTCCTCGCGGACCGCCACCAGGAACGCGTCGACGTCCTCGGGCCGGGTGTCGAACGCGCACATCCAGCGCACCTCGCCCGCTGCGGCGTCCCAGTCGTAGAACCGGTACCGGGCGCGCACCCGGTCGGCCACCGCGGGCGGCAGCGTCGCGAACACGGCGTTGGCCTGGGTCGGCTGCGTGAGGCCGAGCCCGGGCAGCTCGCCCGTAGCGATCCCCGCCTCCAGCCCGGCGCGCAGCCGCTGCGCCATCGCGTTCGCGTGGCTCGCGTTGCGCAGCCACAGGTCGCCGTCGTAGAGCGCGAGCAGCTGCGCCGAGACGAACCGCATCTTGCTCGCGAGCTGCATCGAGAGCTTGCGCACGAACGGCATCGCGGCGATCCCGCCGACCAGCGCGTCGGGGTCGATCACCACGACCGCCTCGGCCGCGAGCGCGCCGTTCTTCGTCCCGCCGAGACTCACGACGTCGACACCCGCGTCCGTGGTGAACGCCGCCAGCCCCGTGCCGAGCGTCGCGCCCGCGTTGGCCAGGCGCGCGCCGTCGACGTGCAGGCGCATCCCGCGCTCGTGCGCGTGGTCGGCGAGCGCACGGATCTCGTCCGGCGTGTAGCACGTGCCGAGCTCGGAGGTCTGGGTGATCGACACGACGAGCGGCTGTGCGCGGTGCTCGTCGCCCCAGCCCCACGCCTCGCGGTCCACGAGCTCGGGCGTGAGCTTGCCGTCCGGGGTCGGCACGGGCAGCAGCTTGAGGGAGCCCATCCGCTCGGGTGCGCCGCCCTCGTCGACGACGATGTGCGCCGTCGACGCGCACACCACGGCGCCCCAGCGCGGCAGCATCGCCTGCAGCGCGACGACGTTCGCGCCGGTGCCGTTGAAGACCGGCCAGGCGCTCGCCGTCGGGCCGAAGTGGCCGCGCACCACGTCGTCCAGCCGCTCGGTGTAGGCGTCACCGCCGTAGGCGACCTGGTGCCCCTCGTTCGCCGCGGCGAGAGCGGCGAGCACCTCCGGGTGCAGGCCCGAGTAGTTGTCGGAGGCGAACGTGCGCAGGTCGAGGTCGTGGCGGGGGTTCACGCCCCTATTCTCCCCGGGCCGCGTCCGTGCCCAGGTCCACGACGCTCCCGTTCACCTCGGACGCGGACACGGCCCACAGCTGCACGACGGCGCGGGCCAGCTCCTCCTCCAGGCCCGCCAGGGCGCGCACGCGGAAGATGACGGCCGCGCCGCGGGGCGGCGCGGACTGCGCCGGTGCGCCGCCCGACGGTGCGCCGCCCGACGGTGCGTCGCCCGACGGTGCGCCGCCCGACGGTGCGCCGCCGGTCGAGCCGGCGGACGGCGCGGGTCCGCCGGGGCCGGCGGGCACGTGCGCGAAGCCGTGCGTGAGCGAGGCGACCCACGACTCGGCAGCCGCCTTGAGCGCGGTGTACGCGGCGCTGCCCGCCGTGGGTCGCGCCACCGAGGTCGAGGAGACGAGGGCGACGCGACCCGCGGGCGAGGCGAGCAGGTCGGGCCAGAACGCCGTCGTGGTCAGGCGCAGCGCCGTGAACGCCGGCTCCAGAGCCCGGTAGACCTCCTCGGTCTGGCCGGCGACGCCCCCGCCGCCGCGCCAGCCGCCGACGAGCGGCAGCACGCCGTCCACCGGGCCGAGCACGGCGTGCACGCGCGGCACCAGGGCGTCGACCGCGGCGGTGTCGGTGAGGTCGCACGCGAAGGAGGCTGCGCCGTCGGGCGCGGGTGGTGCCGAGCGGGAGACGAGGGCGACCCGGGCGCCCGCGTCCAGGAGCGCGCGGGCGACCGCCCGGCCGGCCGTGCTGCCCGCTCCCGCGAGCAGCACGGTCCGGCCGGCGACGCCGGCAACGCCAGCGGCGGTGGTGCCGGCGGCGTCTTTGGCGTCGGTGGTCACAGTCTGGTCATGGTCGCGTCACGGCCGGCCCACGCGCCGCTCACGCATCCGTCCCGGTGATCCCGACGCACGCGTCGATGACCGGCCGCAGCTTGCGCCCGAGCGCCTCGTGGAACATCGAGAGGGGGAACTCGTCGTCGAGCACGGCGTCGGTGTATCCCTTCGGCGGGCCCGCGAGCACCTCGCGCGGCAGGCCGGCGGCCCACACCGAGGCCGGGTGCGGCGCGAGCACGCCGCGGACCAGGTCGTACGCGGCGAGCCAGTGCACGACCTTCGGGCGGTCGATCGAGGTCCAGTAGAGCTCCTCGATCGCGTCGCCCAGGGCGATGACGGCGTCGCGCGCGTCCTGCCAGTCGATCCGCAGCGTGACGTCGGTCCACTCCACGACGTGCCGCTGGTGCAGCCACGCGAACAGCAGCTGGCCGCCGAGGCCGTCGTAGTTGCGCACCCGCGAGCCGGTGAGCGCGAAGCGGAAGATCCGGTCGAGTACCACCGCGTACTGCACACCGCGCGCGTGCCGCCCGGCGCACAGCTCGACCTCGGTGAGGTCCTCACCCGCCACCAACCGGGCCTGCACCCGCTCCTCGATCGCGACGGCCTCGCGGAACGCGGTGAGGTCACAGCGCAGCTCCTCGAGGGAGTAGAGGAAGTACGGCATGCGCTGCTTGATCATGAACGGGTCGAACGGCAGGTCGCCGCGCATGTGCGTGCGGTCGTGGATGAGGTCCCACATCACGAAGACGTGCTCGGCCTCGTGCTGGTCCGCCAGGAGGATCGCGAGGTCGTCCGGCACGTCGAGCCGGGTGATCTCCGCCGCGGCCGTGACCACGCGGCGGAACCGCGCCGCCTCGCGGTCCTGGAAGATCGCGCCCCACGTGAACTGCGGGATCTCGCGCATCGCGACGGTCTCCGGGAAGAGCACCGCCGAGTTCGTGGCGTACCCCGCGGTGAAGTCGACCAGGCGCAGCGAGACGAACAGCGCGTTGTCGTAGTGGCTCGCCTCGAGCTCCGCCACGGACTCGGGCCAGATGCCCTCGACGATCAGCGCCTCCAGGTGCCGGTCGGGCGAGCCGTTCTGGGTCACCATCGGGAACACGACGAGGTGGCGCAGACCGTCCACCCGGAGCGGGGCGGGGGCGAACGCGACGAGGGAGTCGAGGAAGTCCGGCACCCCCAGGCCCTCGGCCGACCACCGCCGCAGGTCCGCCGGCAGCGCGGCGAGATACTCGCCGTCGTGCGGGAAGCGCGGGGCGAGACGCTCGACGGCGAGCGCCACCGTCTCGACGAGGGCGGCGGCGCGCGCGTGGTCGGCGGGGGCGGGCACCGAGCCGTCCTTGTCCTGCAGCTCCTGCAGCGCACCGGCCGCGGCCTTGAGCTCGAGCCAGGCGGGGTCGTGCTCGACGTCGCGGGCGAGCGCGAGCAGGTCGCGCACCTCCGGCTCGGGACCGGGGGTGGTGCCCCGCACGGCGGTGAGGCGGTCTTCGAGGACCTCGGGCTCACCGATGACGGACGTGACGTTCACCTCGAGGGCTGCGTACTGGGCTGCGCCGGGACGTGGGTCGGGCGTCTGCGACATGGGGCACCTCCGATCCGAAGACGTGCACCGCGGGCTGCGGTGCGGAACCGTCAGCGTAGCGAGGGCGTCCAGCATGTGGACACATGCCGGAAACATGGCGATCTCTCCACCGGGTCTCCTCGTTCGGGCGTCACCCGCCCGGCGTCCTCCCAGGAAGCCCGCGTACCGTGGGAGGACCCGACCGCGCCGATCGGGTCCCCGGCCGACCGGGACGACCCGGTCACGGCCGGTCGTCCGTGACAGCCGGTCGTCCGCCACAGCGAGGAGCACCATGCCCGCACCCGTCGTGCTCGTGCACGGCACGCGTTCGTCGTCCCTGGTCTGGGCCGCGCAGGAACGCGCGCTGCGCCGTCGGGGGATCGAGAGCATCGCCGTCGACCTGCCCGGTCACGGCGCGCGGCGGGACGAGCGCTTCACGCTGGCGGGTGCGATCGACGCCCTCGACGAGGCCGTGGCGCGGTGCGCCGAGCCGCCGCTCCTGGTCGGCCTCTCGCTCGGCGGGTACACCGCGCTGCACTACGCGGGCACGCACGCCGACCGGATCGCCGGCGTCATGGCGGTCGCGTGCTCCACGCCGCCGAACCGCCCGTTCGTCCCCGCCTTCCGGATGGCCGCGCACCACGTCACGCGGGCGTTCGGGCTCGGCGGCGGGACGTGGCACGTCGTCACCGACGTGCTGCGCGAGGTCATGGCGTGCGACCCGCTCGGCGTGCTGCGCACCACCGCGCTGCCGGTGTGGCTCGTGAGCGGGAGCCGTGACCCGATGCGCGTCGGCGCGCCGCTCTACCGGTGGGCCAACCCCCGCGCCCGGTGGATCGTGATCCCCCGCGCGGGGCACGACGCCAACCTGCACCAGCCCGAGGCCTTCAACTCCCGGCTGCTGCGCGCGGTGGGCGAGCTGGCCGCGGCCGCCCGCGCCGCCGTGCCGCCGCTGCCGTCCCTGCCGTCCCTGCCAGCGATGCCGGCGCTGCCGACGTTCGGGTCGGTCGGCGCGGGCGCGGCTGCCTGACCCGTCCCGGCCGGTGGCTGGTCCGTCGGCCGGTTGCTGCCGGCCGCTGCCTCGCCGTCCGCTCTCCCCATCGCTGCCCGACCGGCTGTTCTCCGACAGCCGGCGGAGCGGCCGTCGACCCAGCCGTCGTCGGGCCGGGGTAGCGGATCAGCCGGCGAACCGGTCCGTCGCGGTGACGAGCGCGTCGAGGATGCCGGGCTCGTCGAAGGCGTGCCCGGCGTCGGGGACCATGACGAGCTCGGCCCGCGGCCACGCCCGGTGCAGGTCCCACGCCGTCATCGCGGGCGTGCACAGGTCGTAGCGCCCCTGCACGATGACGCCCGGGACGTCCCGCAGCGCGCCCGCACCGGCGATGAGCTGCCCCTCCTCGAGCCAGCCCACGTGCACGAAGAAGTGGTTCTCGATGCGGGCGAACGCGAGCGCGTGCGCCGGGTCCCGCATGGCGGCCACGAGCGCGGGACGTGGCAGCAGAGTCAGGGTCGAGGCCTCCCACGTGGTCCAGGCGAGCGCGGCCGGACCGTGCACCGCCGGGTCCGGGTCCGTGAGCAGGCGGTGGTAGGCCTGGATCAGGCTGCCGCGCCGCTGCTCGGCGGGGATCGGCGCGAGGAAGTCCTCCCACAGGTCGGGGACGAGCGCCGCGGCGCCACCCTCGTAGAACCACTCCAGCTCCGCCCGCCGCAGCGTGAAGATCCCGCGCAGCACGAGCTCGGTGACCCGCTCGGGGTGCGTCTGCGCGTACGCGAGAGCGAGCGTCGAACCCCACGAGCCGCCGAAGACCAGCCACCGCTCGACGCCCAGGTGCTCGCGCAGCCGCTCGAGATCCGCGACCAGCGTCCACGTCGTGTTCGTCGCGAGGTCGGCGTCGGGCTCGCTCGCGTGCGGCGTGGAGCGTCCGCACATTCGCTGGTCCAGCAGGACGATCCGGTACCGGGCGGGGTCGAACAGGCGCCGGTGCGCCGGTGTGCTGCCGCCGCCGGGGCCGCCGTGCAGGAACACGACGGGCTTGCCGTCCGGGCTCCCGCTGGTCTCCCACGCGATCTCGTGCCCGTCGCCGACGTCGAGCATCCCGCTCGCGTACGGCTCGATCGGCGGGTAGAACGTGCGCATCCGACGAGGCTACGCGCGTGTGTGCCTGCGCTCGCCGTCGCGCCGGGGTAGGGCGCGCCGTCGTGCAGGGGTGCGGCTCGCCGTCGTGCGCCCAGAACGGCCCACTGCGGCGAGAACGGTCCTCGGTGGGCCGTTCTCGTCGCTAGGGGCCGTTCTGGCGGTCGGTTTCGTAAGGGCGCTCGGCCGTTCTGGTCGCTGTGGGCCGTTCTGGTGGCGGGGGTCGTTGGGTCGGAGGGCTGGTTCTCGCTGCGGGCCCTGCCCGGATGCCTCGCGCGCCCAGAACGGCCCACCGCGGCGAGAACGGTCCTCGGCGGGCCGTTCTCGTCGCTAAGGGCCGTTCTGGCGGTCGGTTTCGTAAGGACGCCGGGCCGTTCTGGTCGTTGTGGGCCGTTCTGGTGGCGGGGGTCGTTGGGTCGGAGGGCTGGTTCTCGCTGCGGGCCCTGCCCGGATGCCTCGCGCGCCCAGAACGGCCCACTGCGGCGAGAACGGTCCTCGGTGGGCCGTTCTCGTCGCTAGGGGCCGTTCTGGCGGTCGGTCTCGTAAGGGCGCCGGGCCGTTCTGGTCGTTGTGGGCCGTTCCGAGCGTGGGGCGGTGGGGGCGGAGGGTTGGTTCTCGCTGCGGGCCTGGCGGCCCGGGCGCTTCGCGCGCCCAGAACGGCCCACCGCGGCGAGAACGGTCCTCGGCGGGCCGTTCTCGTCGCCTCGGGCCGTTCTGGGCGTGGGGCGGTGCGTGCGGGGGCGGTTCTGATGGTGCCGCTCGCCGTCGCGGGCGTGGTGCGCCTCGCCGTCGTGCCTCAGCCCGCGAGGACCTCGAGCAGGCGGTCGGCGAACGCGGTCGGCGGGCCGGCCGCGCCCATCTGCGGGCCCATGAAGCCGCCGTGGTCGCCGGGGAACGGCGCGGCCGCGACGCCGAGCTCGGACGCCAGCGCCTCCGCGGCGCGGTGCGCGAGCTGGCCCGTCGACCCGACACCCGCGGCCGGCACGATCCGCGTACCGACGGCGCGCAGCGCCTCGAGATCCGGCACGAAGGCGGTGCACGTGCGCAGGTTCTGGGCGAGGAGGGCGTCGTCGCGCGAGCCGTCGTCCTCGGCGGGCATGCCGAACGCGGCCGGCGGCGGGAACTCCTGCGCGCTGAACGCGGGGGTGAGCTCGCCCGTGTGCCCGACGAGCAGGATGAACCGCACCATTCCCGCACCGGCGCCCTCGCGGGCGTAGGTCGCGACGATGTGCTCGACGGCGGCGCTCGCGGCCTCGCGGTCGGGCAGCAGGGCGAGCAGCGGGGGCTCGTGCGCGACGAGCGTGGCGACGAGGTCTGGGCGCTGCTGCACGAGAGCGAGCGCGTTGACCGCGCCGCCGGAGGACGCGAAGACGTCGACCGCGTGGTGACCATCTGAGCCGTCGGCGGGCTCGCCGTCGGCCGACCGCGTCGCGGCGAGCACCTCCTCGACGAGCGCGCCGAGATCCGCGGCGTGATCGCGGGGGGTGAGCTCGCCGGCGCCGTCGGAGCGCATGCTGCGCTCGACGCCGCGCGGGTCGTAGGTGACGACGAGCCGGTCGCCGCGCGCGACGAGCAGCTCCACCAGGTCCGTGAACCCGCTCGCGCCCATCGGCGAGCCGATCACGAGGAGGGGACGGGCCCACCACGGGGCCGTCGGGTCCCCGTGCAGGTCGAAGGCGATGGTGGCGCCCTCGCGGGCCAGGTGCTTCTCGGTCATGCGGGGTAGACCGGTGAACGCGGCACCGCTCATCGGTCGGTGCGCCGCCGGCGGCCGAACGCGCCGTCCGGCGCGTCCCGGCGCACCTGCCCGACGGATCGGGCGCACCGCCCTGGTGCCCGGGACGCCTCCCGGCCGAGCGTGTCCCCGTCGCCGCCGCAGGGGCGGGGACGCACTTCATCCGAGGGGACACGTCATGACCACTGCGCTGTCACAGCAGAACACCGCCCGACCTGAGCTCGCCCGACCCTCCCGCGCCTGGGCGTGGACCGGGGTGGCGGCGGGCGTCCTGGGCATCGCCACGATCCAGGCCTCGATGGCCACGTCGGTGGACTGGGAGGCGACCGCCGGCGACGCCGAGGCGATGCTCGCCGACGCCGCGAGCAAGCAGGGGGCGTTCTTCGTCTTCCACACGTTCGCGGTGCTCACGTTGCTCGTGATCCCCGTGTTCGCGGCGGGGCTCAAGCGCCGCCTCGACCAGCAGGCGCCCGCGGGGGCGCTGCACGGCGCCGTCGCGGCGACCGGACTCGTGCTCACGGCCGCCGCCCTCCTGCTCGGGAGCGGGCTGGACACCCAGTTCGCGTTCGGGCTCGCCGAGCCCGAGCTGTACGTCCCCGAGTCCGCAGCGTTCTACACCGACTGGACCGCGACGATCCCGTGGCTGTGGGTCGGCGCGGGACTCTCCGCGATCGCGCTCGCCCTCGCCTCGCTCCGGCACGGCGCGGCGCCGCGCTGGCTCGGCGTGACCTCGCTCGTGCTGGGCGTGATCACGGTCGTCGCCGGGGCGTCGCCGCTGCAGTACATGGCCGGGTTCACCGGCCCGGTCTGGCTGCTCGTGGCGTCTCTCGGCTTCGCGCTCGGGGACCGGCGCTGAGGCCAGGTCCGGCGGGGCGGGCGAGGGCCGGGGACCCGTGGGGGGCGTCCCAGGCCGGCGCTGCGCGCCGGTCGGACGAGCCACCCGGCGACGGCGGGGTGCGGCGGTGTTCCGCCGCGCCCCGCTCGGCTCTACGGTGCACCTCATGACCACCACCGCCCGAGCGGGAGCGCTCCCGCACGGAGGCGCGGGCGCGTCACCGGCCTCGCGGAGCGGTGGCCGGCACCCCGCCCGGCCGCGTGCGGGGGTCGCGGTGGCGATCGCCGCGGCGACGCCGGCCCTCGCCGGCGGGACGCTGCAGCTCGCGAGCGGGCTCCCGGTGACCGCGGACATCCTGTTCCTCGTCGTCGATGTCGTGGTGGGCGTCGTCTACGGCGCGGTCGCCGGGGTCATCCTGTCCCGCCGCAGCCATCCGGTCGCCTGGCTCGTCGCGCTCACCGGTGTGGGTGGCGGACTCGCGGCGCTCGGCGGTGGCTGGGCCTCGTTCACGACGACCCACGCGGGGCTCGCGGGCCAGGACCTCGCGGTCGCGCTGATCGGGTCCGCGTGGGTGCCGGGCACCCTCGCCCTCTTCCTCGTGGTGCCCTGGCTGGTGCGCGAGACCCCGCTCGGCGTCGTCGAGCGCGTCGGGCTCGCGGCCGGCATCGCCACGACGGCGACCCTCACCGTGCAGCGCATCCTCGCCCCGATGTGGGACAACGGCCCGATCCTCGCGGCCGTGGTCGCGGTCGGCCTCGTCACCGCGGCGTCGGTCGCGTGGCGGCACCGCCGCGGTCCCGTCGCCGAACGCCCCGGGCTCGGCCTGCTCGCCGCCGGAACGGCCGTGATGGCGGTGTCCTTCCTGCCGCTCGTGTTCGTGCCCTACACGGGCGGCACGCTCGTCCTGCTCGTGCCGGTCCTGCACCTGGTCGCGCAGGCGCTCTTCCCGGCGGCGCTGCTGGTCACCGTGCTGCGCACCCGGATGTGGGGGATCGACCTCGCGATCAGCCGCGCCGTCCTCGCCGGGCTGCTCACCCTCGGCCTCGTGCTCGTCTACGCCGGGCTCGTCTGGACCGCCTCGCGGGTGGTCGGCAGCAGCGCGGTCGCGCAGGTGGTCGCGGCCGTGGGCGTTGTCCTCGCGGTCGACCCGATCCGACGCCGGCTCGAGGTCGAGGTGCGCCGACTCGTCTGGGGCGACGCCACCTCGCCGGGTCGAGCCGCGCTGCGGATCGGCGCAACACTGTCGGCCGAGTCGGACGCGCACGAGATGCTCGACCGGCTCGCGTCGGCGGTCGGTGAGTCGCTGCGGCTGGAGTCGGTCGAGCTCGTGCTGGGGGAGCCGCGAGTCACCGACGGTGCCGGCCCGCTGGTCGTTGAGGTCGGGCGGTGGGGGACGCCCACCTCGGTGCCGGTGCGTCGGGAGGTCCGGCGTGGCGTCGACGGCGACAGCGGCGCGTCGGCCCTCGGCTCGCTCGCGGTGACGCCCCGCCCGGGGGAGCGCCTCGACGCGCGCACGCTCGAGGCGCTCTCGACGCTCGAGCCGGTGGTCGCCGTCGGGCTCGGACTCGTGCGCGCGACGGCGGAGGTCGTCCGCGCACGGGACGCGGCCACGGGTGCGCGGCTGGCCGAGCGACGCCTCATCCGCCGTGAGCTGCACGACGGGATCGGGCCGTGGCTCTCGGGGCTGCGGCTCGGGCTGCAGGGGGCGCGGAACGTGCTGCCGACCGACCCGCAGGCCGCCGACGCCGTGCTCGCGGCACTCCAGGCCGAGGTCGTGAAGCGGGTCGAGGACGTGCGCGCCCTGTCGCGCAGCCTGCTGCCGCCCGTGCTCGAGGAGCGAGGGCTCGGTGCCGCGCTGGGCGAGCTCGTCGCGCAGCACGCGACGGCCGGGTTCGCCGTCGAGCTCGACGTCGCGCCGACGGCGGTCACCCTGGGTGAGCTCGACCCGCGGGTCGCGGCCGCGGCCTACGCCGTCGCGTCCGAGGCCGTGCTCAATGCCTCGCGGCACTCGGGCGCGACGACGTGCCGGCTCACCGTCGCCGTCGGGAGCGGCGGCACGCTGGTCGTCGTGTGCGAGGACGCCGGGCGCGGCCGGATCGACGCGCCCGACGGCGTGGGGAGCCGCTCGATGCGCGAACGGGTGCGCGAGCTGGGTGGTGAGCTCGCCGTCGGGCCCTGCGCCGACGGCACCGGCACGCGGGTGCATGCGCGCGTGCCGCTCGTCCCGGCGGAGGCGCCGTGAGTGCCGCGGGTGCGGCGGGCCCGGCCCCGGCGGAACCGGCGGGATCCGGGACACCTGAGCCGACGGGCCCGACGGGGCCGACGGGGCCGACGGGGCCGATCGGGCCGACTGCCGCGCCGGGGACCGTCCGGGTCACGGTGGTCGACGACCACCCGGTGTTCCGGATCGGCATGACCGCGCTGCTGGACTCCCTGCCGGGGGTCTCGGTGGTGGGGCAGGCGGACGGCGCGACGGCGGCGCTCGCGCTGTTCGCCGGGGGGCACGCGACGGACGTCGTGCTCATGGACCTCGACCTCGGCGACGGGTCCGGCGTCGACGTGACCCGCGAGCTCGTGCGCACCCGTCCGGGCCTCGGCGTCCTCGTCGTGACGATGCACGAGGACGAGGACGCCGTGGTCGCGGCGGTCCGGGCCGGCGCGCGCGGCTACCTCGTGAAGTCGGCGCCCCCGGACGCCGTCGAGCGCGCCATCCGCGCCGTGGCCGCGGGGGAGATGATCCTGTCGCCCGCCGTCGCCGAGCGCGCGCTCGCCTACGTGCTGGGTGGCACGCGCGCGGCGCGGTTGCCCTTCCCGCAGCTCACGCAGCGCGAGCGCGAGGTGCTCGACCTCGTGGCCGCTGGCCTGGACAACGTCGCCGTCGCACGCCGGCTCGGCCTCAGCCCGAAGACCGTGCGCAACACCGTCGCGACGGTGCTCGCCAAGCTCGCGCTGCGCGACCGCTCCGCGGCTATCGTGGCTGCGCGCGCGCAGGGCCTCGGCGGGGGCGCGCTCGACGCGTGACGAGCGAGAGGACGGTGCGCGATGGCCGACGGCCGGCACCTCGGGCGCGCCGTGCTGGTCCGGCACGGTGAGAGCGTCGCGAACGCCGCGGGTCTGTTCACGGGCGTGCTCGACGTGCCGCTCTCGGACCGGGGCCGTCGTGAGGCGCACCGCGCCGCCGAGCTGATCGCCGCGACCTCGATCGTGTTCGACCTGGCGCAGTGCTCCGAGCTCACCCGCGCGCGGCAGACCGCCGAGGTGCTCGCCGTGGACCTCCCGCTGCTCCCGCCGGTGCAGCACGACTGGCGGCTGGACGAGCGCAACTACGGCGCGCTGACGAACCGCACCAAGGCGGACGTGCTCGCCGAGCAGGGCGAGGCGCAGTTCCTGGCGTGGCGCCGCTCGGTGCACGTGCCGCCGCCGCCGATGGGCGACGCGCTCTACGACGAGCTCGCCGCGACGCCGCTGTTCCGACGTCTGCCCCCGGCCGCGCTCGTGCGCACGGAGTCGTTGGCGGACGTCATGGTCCGCGTCGGCGCGCTGTGGCGCGAGCGGGTCGACCCGCTCCTGCGTGACGGGGGTGCGGTGCTCGTCGTCGGGCACGGCAACTCCCTGCGGGCGCTCTGCGCGGTGGTCGACGGCCTGACCGACCCGGAGATCCAGGACCTCGGCCTGCCGACGGGCCACCCGCTGCTGTACGAGTTCTCACCGACCGGCGCCGAGCGGGACGGGCTGCTCGTGCCGCTCGCGCGCGGCGGCAGCTACCTCGACGAGCCGCGTGCCCGAGCCGCTGCGGAGGCGCTCGCGCGGGAGGGCGGGACCTGAGCGGGCTGCCCGGGGCCCCGGCGGGCCCGCGGGCGGCGGAGGGGGACGTAGGTTGGGGGGATGGACGCCCTCTACGTCGCCGAAGCCCTGTCCACCGGTCCTGGCCGCAACGGCCGGGTCACCACGCCCGACGGTCGCCTCGACCTCCAGCTCGCCTTCCCGACCGAGCTCGGCGGCAGCGGTGAGGGCAGCAACCCCGAGCAGCTCTTCGCAGCCGGGTACGCCGCGTGCTTCCACAACGCGCTGCAGCGCGTGGCGCGCGAGCAGCACGTCGAGCTGCAGGACAGCTCGGTCGGCGCGAGGGTGGGGATGAGCCGCAACAGCTCCGGCGGCTTCCAGCTCGAGGTCGAGCTCGAGGTGGTCCTGCCCGGCATCGTGCAGGACGTGGCCCGCTCGCTCGCGGACGCCGCGCACGAGGTGTGCCCCTACTCCAACGCCACGCGGGGCAACATCCCCGTCACGGTGCTCGTCGCCGAGGACTGACCGAGGACCGGGCCGAACCAGCGAGCCGGACCACCGACGAGCACCACCGGCCAGCGCCCACCGACGAGCGAGGGAGCCTCGTGAAGCCACAGCGCCGCATCCTCTGCGTGATCCTGGCTGGCGGCAAGGGAAGCCGGCTCGGTGTCCTCACCGACCACCGGGTCAAGCCGTCCCTGCGGGTGGCGGGCAGCTACCGCCTCATCGACGTCGCGCTCTCGAACGTGGCCAACAGCGGGCTGTCCGACGTCTGGATCGTCGAGCAGTACCTGCCGCACTCGCTCAACCAGCACCTCTCCGGCGGCCGGCCGTGGGACCTGGACCGGATCCACGGCGGGCTGCACCTGCTCGCGCCGTTCACGGGAGCGACCGGTGAGGGGTTCGCCGAGGGCAACAGCGACTCGCTGTGGCGCCACCGCGAGCGGATCGCCGGCTTCGAGCCCGACCTCGTGGTCGTGCTGAGCGCGGACCACCTGTACGCACTGGACGTGCGCGACGTCGTCGCCACCCACGAGCGGCACGGCGCCGCCCTCACGATGGTCACCACGAGGACGGACGCGGACCCGTCCGACCACGGCGTGGTCGTGACCGACGACGAGGGCGTCGTCACGGAGTTCGCCTACAAGCCGGACGAGCCGGCCGACGACCTCGTCGCCGTCGAGGTGTTCTGCTTCGACGGCCCGGCGCTGCTCGAGGCGCTCGACCTGCTGCACGAGCGGCTGGGCGGGCTCGGGGACTACGGCGAGGACCTCGTGCCGTACTTCGTGGCGCAGCACCGCACGGTGGAGCACCGGCTCGAGGGCTACTGGCGCGACATGGGGACGCCCGAGTCCTACTGGATCGCCCATCAGCAGTTCCTCGACGGTACCGGGGCGCGGCTCGACGACCCGGCGTGGCCCGTGCGCTCGGCCCAGCCGCAGCTGCTCCCCGCACGCGTCCTGGCCGGGGCGCAGGTCGCCGACAGCCTGCTCGCGCCCGGCTCGCACGTCGCGGGCACCGTGCGGCGCAGCGTCGTCGGACCCGGGGTCGTGGTCGAGGCGGGTGCCGTGGTGGAGGAGAGCGTGCTGCTCGACGGCGTCCACGTCGCCTCGGGCGTGACCCTGCGGCGCTGCCTCGTCGACGACGGCGCACGGCTGGCGCAGCCGGGCGTCGTCGGCGAGGCCGACGCCGTCACGGTGATCGGGCCGGACGGTCAGGTCGACGCGAGCGTCGCGGGCGACCCGAGCGCGGACTAGCGACACCCTCGACGGAGCCCGGCGAGACCAGCGAGCCCCGCGAGCGCACCGACCGGCGCCTGGCCGTGACCCCGGCGCACGTCAGCGCGTGGGCCAGCGCGCGCTCGCCGTCGCCCCCCGGGGATCGGTGACCTGCGCGGCCACGGTGGTGGCCTGCAGGGTCAGCGGCACGGAGAGGTCCGTGCCACCGTCCGCCCGGGGCGTCTTCGCGGCCTGCAGTCGCCCGATCGGGAGCCGGCGCGCGAGCGGGACGTCCGCGATGACGAGGCTGATCTCCTGCGACGTCGCCGGGTCGAGCGGCCGAGGCAGCGGTCGGGGCGTCGGGAACGGCACCGGGCGCACGCCGCCGGCCCGCCGCGTCGCGACGAGGCGCAGCACGCCGGCGGAGTCCGGCGGCAGGCTCGTGGACAGTGTGCAGACCGTGCCGCGCCCGACGATCGTGAACACGTCCTCGATCCGCAACCACGTCGCGGGCGTCGGCGGCACCCAGCCGGCCACGGTCAGCGTGCGCTCGCTCACCCGACCCGTGGGGTCGGTGAGCCGGAGCACGACGGCGAGCGGCGCCGTCGGGTCCGCGCGGTGCGTCCAGAGCACGAGCGGGGTGCGACCGGACGCGCGAGCGCGGCGGGCGAGCGCCGGCAGCGTCGCGGGCGCCACGGGTGGCGTGTCCGAGCCGGCGACGGGCACCAGCTCCAGCGGCGTGCCCGCCGGGCCCGGCACCGCACCGCCGACGGGCGGCACGGGGACGCCGTCGACCGTCGCCAGCAGCACGTGCGAGCCGGCGGCCGTGACGCGGTCCGGGGCGCGGGTCGCCGAGCGGACGAGCACCGCGGCACCGTCCGGCCCGACCTCCGCGACGAGCGGCTCCAGGTCCGGCGGCGTCGTCGGCGGCAGCGCGACCGCGACCGCCTCGCTCGCAGGCGAGACGACCCCGCGCACGGCGGACGGCCCCACGACGGGGGGTGGCACCGCCGTCGCGCGCAGGTGCCACGGGTCCCAGGACGGCGCCAGGTCGCTCGGCCACGTGCCGGCGTACAGCGGCGCGCCCGTGATCGGGTCGGTCCCGCCCGTGGCGACCGCCGGCACGCTCGCGCGCGGCGGCCCCATCGTGCGGTGATCGAGCGCGGCCTCGGCGGATCGCGTGGCGAACAGCTCGAACGCCGTGACGCCCACCGAGCAGGCGGCCTCGAACGTCACGGTGAGCGCGCCGTCGGCGCCGAACCCCGGCCGCACCGCGGGTTGCGTCGGGCGCACGAGGGTCGGCGCGAGCGCGGCCTGCAGGTGGTGGTGCGGCTGCACGGGCCCGGCGGCGTCGGGCCACAGCGACTCCGCGCCGGTGGTGCTCGCCGTCGTGACGACGAAGAGGTGGATGTCCTTCGAGCCGCGCGGCAGGGTGACGTCGACCGCGTGCGGGTCGCCGCCCGCCAGCGGCACCTCGACCATGCGGCGGAAGAGGTTCTTGCGCCGGTCCGGCGCCGTCGCGTCGTAGGCGTCCCAGAGCGCGTCGAGGCGCCACCCGGGGAGCGCCTCGGACGTGCCGGGCTGCGGCTCGGGCAGGCCGAGGCGCTCGCGGACCACGGTCTCGGACGTCTCCCAGACCACCACCCGGTCGGCCTGCGCCGGCACCGGGCCGACCCAGGTGACGCGCACGTGGCTGCGCCCGAGGTGGTCGGGCGTGCTCGCGAGGGGGACGTCGGGCGGCTGGGGCGGCGCGGGCAGCACGATCGGCACGGGGCTCGCGGCGACCGCGGTCGCCGGATCCTCCGGGCGCGGCGACCACGCCGAGGGCTGCGCGTGGTTGCGGGCGCGCAGCCGGGCGAACACGCGCACGCCCCAGCGTGAGACGCCCGCGAAGTCCAGCGGTCCGACCGGGACCGTGAGGCGGTACCGGCGCCCGTCGTCGCCCTGGGTCGCGGTACCCGCCGGCCGCGGGACCGGGACGGCCGGGGGCGCCTGCCCGGACGGGACGGGCGTGCGGCTCAGCTCGGTGCCGTCGACGTCGACGCCGACCACGCCGGTTCCCGCCGGGCCGCCCGCGACGAGCGGTTCGTCCCCGGCGAAGCCGAGGTGCGCCGTGACGGCCCCCGCCGGCGGCGCGTCCGGGTCGACGGCGGGCGGCGGGGTGGCGCCGGTCGGCATGGGGTAGGGCACGAGGAGCAGCTCGACGTCGGTGGGCGTGCGCTCGGGCCAGGGCACGGCGACCTCGACGGTCGCCTCCGCGGGGCAGAGCGTCGAGCCCGTCCACCGCGCGGCGAGCGAGAGGCTCACCACCCGCGGCCCCATGAGCGCGGGCGCGGTACCGGTCCACGCGACGTCCTGCCAGTCGGAGTAGATCCCGAACAGGTTTGCCTGCGCGACGGCGTAGCCGCGGCTGACGCTGCCCTCGTACGGCAGCGCGCGGCCGGGGTCCACCAGGCGCGGGCGCGGGTCGACGGGGATCTCCGGGTGGTTCGGGTCGCCACCGGGGCTCGCGAGCAGCTGGACCGCGCTCCCGCCCTTGAGGCGTGGCGGCAGCAGGTCGCTCGCCCGCGGGTCGGCGGGTCCGAAGCCCGCGAGCACGCACGCCGTCGGGCCGGTGAGAGTCGCCGTCGTGAGGCCTGGCTGCCAGAGCAGCTCCACGGACTCGGCGAACGGGTCGTCGCGCCGCGGCGGCGTCGTGAGTACGGCACGCTGGGCGAGCAGGCCCGCGACGGCGGGCACGCTGGCGTGATGGTGGGCCGGCGGGAGGAAGGCGACGAGCTCGACGCCGCGATCGCCGTCGGGCGTCTCCTCGTACGGCGCGGTGACGAGCAGCTCGATCTCGGCCGGGTGCTGGTCGATCTCGCTGCCCCGGTAGGCGGTCGCAAAGCCCGTGGTGAGCGCGGCGAACGCATCCCCGGCTGCGGAGACGAGCAACGTGCGGAGCAGCGGGAGGTCGGCCGTGGTGGGCTCGGCGTCGTACCGGCCCTCGCCCGGCCCGGCGACGTTGCGACGCGAGACGAGGCGCACCTGCTGCGGCTCGACGTCGTCCCACAGGCGCGTCAGCTCGGGGAAGAGCAGGCCGCGTGCCTCGTCGACGAGACCCGCGGGATCCGGTCGCTCCCAGACCGGCGCGAGCCGGCCGGACTCCGTCGCGAACCACCAGCCGACCGGGGGACCGCCCCGGTCGAGCCGGTCCAGCGCGGCGTCGGGTCCACCGACAGGCGCGACGACGAGTCCCTGCGGGTCGGGGCGGTACCGCCCGAGCTCGCCGTCCTTGACGGGGTGCCCGACGCGCTCGAGCGGGTTCCACGAGCCGTCGTCCGCGACCGTGTCCCGCAGCCACGCGGCGGCGACGTTCGTGGGCGTGCCGTTGACCAGGAGGGCGCACGTGGCGAACGGCGCGCGGACCTCGAGCGTGACCGCACCGCCAGGCCCCGGGTTGCGCGCTGCGGCCGCGACGGCCGCGAACGGGTCCTCGCCCGCCTCGCGGAGCAGGAACAGGCCGACCGGCCTCGTGGGGTCGAACGCCGTGGCGGAGACCGCGAGGGCGGTGACCTCCTCGCCGCCCCACGAGATCAGCGCGCGGTCGTCGCTCGTGTCGACGTCGAAGGACGTCCGCTTCGTGCGGGTCTGGACCGTGCGCCACCACACGGTGAACGGCTCGGCGGGGACTCCGAGCTCAGGCCGGACCGACCACACGACGTGCAGCCGCTCACCGAACCGCTTGGCGTCGGCGAGCGCACGCTTCACGATCTCGTCGGACTGCACGTGCGCGTTCGCCAGACGTTGCCGAGCCACGCCGGGCCAGTCGATCAGCGCGCTGGCCGCACGGAACCAGCGGGGGTCGTGGATGCGGTCCATCAGTCCTCCACCTCCCACGGTGCCTTCTCGAGCGCGACGTCGACGGCGAGCGCCCGCTCGTCCGCCGTCCCCGCCAGGGGGTCGCCCGGCCGGAGCAGGTCGAGCCGGAATCGCGCACCGCGTGCGTTCGCCGGCAGGAACGCGAGTACCCGGGTACCACCGGGGGCGACGACGAGCGGTCCCTGCGCGGTCACCTCGCCGGCTCCCGGCGCGAGCACGCCCGCCGGGGTGAGGCACGGCTGCGGCCGCGCGGCCCACCAGCCGTGCGACGGGTCGGCGGAGTCGCCCGGACCCGTCACCCACGTCGGCGCGAGGTGCTCGCGGTACAGCGCCTCGGACGCCTCGATCACGACGGTCAGCGGCCGCGGCGCCGGGTCGGCGCTCCACCACACCTCCACCCGAGGTGCGCTCGGGACGACCGGAACGTCGAGTCCCGCGGCCTGCACCGCGGCGTCCCACTGGTCGCCCGAGGGGCGAGTCGGCAGGGCGGTGAGCGGCGTGATCGTGCGGCACAGCCGGTGCTCGACGGCGCTCGGCGCGATCCACGACGCGAGGTGCGCGAGCGAGTCGAACCGCGACGTGGTGAAGTTCGCGCGATACACCCGGGTGCGTGCGCCGCCCGCGATCGGGACGGACTCGATGTCGAGCAGGTAGTCGGTAAGGGGGTCCAGCTCGAACCGGAACGTCAGCACCTCGGTGTCCCGGGTGACCTCGTCCACCCCGACGCACGGCGTGCTCGGCAGCAGCTCGGCGGCCGTCTGCTCCCACGCCTGGCGCGGCGCGGTCCGCGGGTGCAGCTCGGCGAGTCCGGCGTCGAGGCGTACCGCGGCGTCGGCAGGCAGCGCGAATGCCTGGCCCGCGGGGCCGCCGCCGGGCGGTGCGGGGTGGTGGCCCGAGGACGAGCGCACCGTGACCTCGAGGCGCCGTCCGTAGGCCGCGAACAGCTCGGGGACCGCCTGGTGCGAGAGCGCGATGCGCAGCGGGTCGTGGCAGAAGATGCCGGCGTCGCCCATGCCGGGCGTCGTGTCGAGGATCCACGGCGCGAGGTCGGTGGGGCACGCGGCGGCGGAGGCGCCGCGGAACCGGAAGGTCTGCGGGGTTCCGGCGTTCGGGTAGGTCGGCACGCGCGTCGGGTGCGCCTCGCCCGTCTCGACGTCCCAGTGCCAGCTCGCGGTGAGCGTGTAGTCCTGGCCGGGCACCAGGAGCGCGACGTCCGTGGGGGCGTGGGTCAGGCCGGTCTCGAACGCCTCCCGGTCGCTGTTCGTGACGGTCTCGTCCCAGCTTTCGCGCTCCGCCTCGGCGTACGTGACGGCCTCGAGCGCGACGACGTGCACGGGGCTCTCGTACGGCGGCGCCTCTCGGTCGCTCCAGCCGATGGCGAGCTGCGTGGTCTGCTTCTCCAGGCGCCCGAGGTCGGCGAGGAACAGCCCGAGGATCCGACCGTCGCGGATGACGGAGGCCGCCGCCCGACCGGCGAGCCGGACGGGACGCTCCCACGGGCCGCCCGGGTCCACCCACGTGCCCGGGAGCGGGTGGGCGGCGTCCACGAGGTCGTCGTTGACGAGCCGGTACTCGGCCAGCACGGTGCCGTCCTCCGCTCGCTGCTGGAGAAGGACCTGGCGCTTGCGCTCGAGCGGCGCGACGAGCAGGACGCGCGCGGTGAGCAGGGGCTCGGTCAGATCGAGCAGCACGGCGTCCGCGAGCGCGTCCGGGGTCCAGCCGGCCTCGGCGCGCGCCTCCTCGAGCCGCTTGAGCTCGCGCTCGGTGAGCCCGACCGGGTCCGCCCACTCGTGCCACGGGCAGCGCAGCACCCGACCGTCGCAGAGCTTGCCTCGTACGAGGTCGGCCTCCACGAGCCGGGAGCGCGCGTGCCCCGCGAGGTCGGTGAGGTCCGTGCCCGAGGCGAGCGCCGCCGTCGCCGAGGTGAGGTCGATCGACAGGCCACCCGCCGTCGTACGCCCGGGCAGGCCCTTCGTCCACGTGGCGAGCGGGTCCGCGGGATCCGTCGCGCCGCCGCACGGCACGGCGTCGCCGACCACGCGCGCGGGCTCGGTCGGGGCGAGCGCGTCGGCGGGCGTGCCGCTGCGCCACGGCTCGCGGACCCGGAGCACGCGTTCGGCCGGAGCGGACCGCGGCGCCGAGCCGGGCGGGTCGGGCCAGACGAGCCCGACGAGCGACCAGCCGGACTCGCTCGGTCCGAGCGGCTGACCGCCGAAGGTCCACAGCTGCGGCGCGGCCGGGACCGGCGGGTGGCACACGGTGCCCCAGCGGTGGTCGATCTGCCGGGTCAGGGTCTCGCCGTAGCTGATCGCCGAGCTGAACGGCAGCGGCGCCCACGTGAGCAGCGCGAGGGCGGGCGAGGCGATCTGATCGGTCGGGTTGGAGTCGTTCCACCAGACGCTCGGCGTCGGACCGGCGCGCAGCGCGCCGGCGAGCGTGACCGAGTCCAGCCGGTAGGCCCACCAGCGGTCCCCGATCCGGTACCAGGCGGAGGTGCCTGAGACGCCGGAGGTCCCGTTCGGCGTCGCGCCGAGCACGACGTTCCCCCCCGCCGTCTCGGGCGCCGTGGTGAGCACGAGGACTCCGACGGCGTCCAGCGGCAGCTCGGGCACGACGTCGGCCGGCGCGCTCGCGGCGCGCGCGAGACGCGCGTCCGGGCTGCCGGTCGCGCCGGAGCCCTCGACGACGACGGCGGAGCGGCCGACGAAGTCGAGCGAGGCGACGAGCGGCGGCGGGACGAGGTCGGGGCTGGGCGCCGAGCCGATCGTCAGCTCGATGCACGCCTCGATGTCGAAGAAGAAGAACGAGACCTTGCCGCAGACCTTGCCGTGCACGTACGGGTGGTCGACCTCGCGGCCGTTCTCCACCCGCTTGCCGACGGCGAGATCCAGCGTGGCCGTGACGCCGATCGAGACGATGAAGAGCATGAGCTCACCACGGATGTAGATCCGCCCGGCGAGGTAGAACGGGTCGAAGCCGAGGATCGCGTCGAACCCGGCGGCCACCTCGGCGTACAGCCGCGCCGGCTTGGACCCCATGAGCACGGCCTGGAGGTGGAAGCCGGTGGCGATCGCGACTCCGCTCGCGCCCGGCAGCGGCGGCACGTCCGAGCTGGGCGAGCCGCCGGTGAGGCCGTTGCCGTGCACCATGAGGTAGCCGCTGGCCTCGAGGACGTCCAGCACCTTGACGCGGATGCGGTCGTGGTAGGTGCCGAGGTCGACCCGCCAGGTCTCCGGCTGCTTCGTGGAGAAGAACGCCGTGACCGGGACGTGCACCTGGAGGATCTTCTCGATCGTGTAGTCGGCGACGACGCCGAGGGTGATCGTGCCGCGGCCGAAGTCGATGTCCAGCACGGCGAGGAAGGTGGCCGACTCCTGGCTCGTCGCCGATGGCATCTTCTTGAGAACGTCGGCCTTCATGATGAGCAGCAGGCGCGGTCCGGGTACCTCGATGAGCAGGATGCCCTTGAGGTGGACGACGTAGCCGCCCTCGATCGTGCCGACCAGCATGCCCGCGGCGAACGCGTAGGAGCCGGGCTGGTGGTGCCAGCCGTCGACGTGCATGACGGAGCCCCGGGCGAGCTGGGTGCCCACCCAGTCCAGCGCGGGCAGTGCGGCGTTCGGGTTCTCCGAGCGCGCGAAGTTGATACCGACGCCGCCGAGGAAGCCGAAGATGCCCAGCCCCGAGTTCCCGAGCAGGAGCGGGACCGGGAACTCGACCTCGATGCCGATGAGCAGACCCGTGACGCCGTTCTCGGTGATGAGCGCGAGCGATGCCGCGGCGCGGATGCTCACGGGGATGATCGTGAGGTCGATCGACGCCTTGAAGCCGTTGGGCAGGATCTCCAGCGTCCCCGACCCGTGCAGCGTGCTCGGGATGTCCAGGCTCGCGCCGAGCTTGGTGAGCTGGGGCGGCTCGGGCGCGTCGAGGCGCTGGCGCACGCGAACCGTGTCGATCGTGACCGGCCCGAGCTCGACGCCGATCATCGCCTCGACCTCGAGGTAGGTCGGGTTGTCGCGGGACACCCGCACGCCCATGATCCGCAGGATCTCGTCGAGCGGCTCGACCGCCTGGATCGAGCCGGGCTTGATCTCGAGCTCGTAGCCGCGGCTGGCGTCGAACACGGGAATCGGCACGGCCGGCCCCGTGGGGTCCCACGCGGCGCGCACCCCGACGGCCTGGTAGCGCGTGCGGACGGGCTTGTCCCGCGGCACCTTGACGACGGAGAAGTCGAACGCGAACTGCACCTCGACGTCGAGCATGACGCTGACCGCTCCGGTGCCGGTGCTCGCCGTCGAGCCGTCCGGCGCGATGACGCCGTTGGACACGACGATCTCGCCGCCGTGGATCGTGAGGGCGCGCACGTCGATCCAGCCGACGGCGCCGAGCGCGACCGATCCGAGCTGGATGAGGGCGCCGGCAGCGGGGGAGAGGGTCGCGACGGCCGCCGAGATCGGGGCCATGACGGCGAAGGCGCCGGCCATGCTCAGGGCCGTGTCGGGCGCGGTGGCCGGGGTGAGGCGGCGGTCGTAGAGCCCGTCGAGGTCCGCCTGCGCGGCTCGGAACTCCCCGAAGACCTCCCACGCTCCGCGGTCGGAGGCCAGCTTGAGGCGCACCCGGAACAGGCAGATGCCGTCGCTCGCGCTGCCCACGCCGAACTGGTCGACCCCACCCTGGGCGAGGCTCGTCTCCAGGGCGGTCTCGACGTCGAACTCGCCCCAGATCTCGCAGCGCACGAAGGTCGAGCGGAGCAGCTCGACCTCGACGCCGATCCGGCGGAAGCAGTCCGGGCGTCCGGTGGTGGGCGGCGCGGGGTCGCGGTCCACGACGGCGAGCCGCGGCTGTCGCGTCAGCCGCGCCGTGGCCGCAGCGGGGGTCGCCGGGGTCGGGCCCGTGACCCGGACCCACCACCAGTCCGGCGCGGTGGGCGCCGGGACGGGCGTGGTGCCGCGCGGGTCGACCCCGTCCCGGGCCGGGACGTGACCCAGGCCCGACACGGTGCCGACGGGATACCCGGCGTTGCGCAGCACGGCGGCGACGACGGCGGCACGGCGCTCGCTCAGCTCCTGGTTGTAGGTGCGCTTGGCCTCGGTGTCCGACTCGCACGACGCGTAGCCGGTCACGGTGACGGTGCCGGCGCCGCCACCGGCCGCCGCGGTGAACGCCGCGTGCCGGTCGGCGGCCAGCGTCGCGAAGGGTGTCCCGCCCGGCGCCGAGGTGCGGTTGGCCGCGGGCGAGGTGCCGATGTTGGCGAGGGTCGTCGTCCAGGTGGGGTTCGTGGCCTCGTCCGGCGTGGGGTGGTCGAACCGGAGGTAGGCATCCATGACGAGCGCGCTGCTCGCCGGCCGGGTCGCGCTCACGGTGACGGTCGCGCCGTCGCCGACCGGGACCGTCACCTCGGTCGCGGACGCCGCGGAGCCCCCGCCGCTCCACGTCCAGCTTGCGGCGACCGGCGGGTCCAGGGCGAGGGTCGCCGTCGTCGCGTCCTGGCGCACGAGGACGAGCCGTCCGGCCTCCGGTGCGGTGTTCGTGAGCTGGACGGGGTTCGTCGCGTCGTTGCCCGCGCCCTCGGCGGCCGCGGGTCGGCGTGCACGGAAGCTCGCCGTCGCGCTCTGTCCGCCCGAGGAGGCGGCGGTGACCGTGAGCGTGACCGCGCCCGCGGCGGGCACGGTCACGGTGGTCCGGCCGTTCGTGACCGGACCACCCCCCGTGATGGTGATCGTGACGGGAGCGGTACCGCCGTTGGTGTCGGCGACGAACGTCGATCCGGTCGGGACCTCGACCTCGCCGTCCGCGATCGCGGCGACGTGGCGACCGGACGGCGTGATGAACCGCGCCATGATGCTCGGCGCACCGCCACGGTTGACCACCTCGGCGCTGAACGTGCCGGTGACCCCGGCGTGCACCCCGAGGCCGATCCAGAGGTTGCGCACGCCCGCGGACACGGCGATGCCGTCCAGGCCGTCGGGTTGCACGAACAGGCGGGCCTCGGGGAGGTAGAAGCCCTGCCACTCCGCGGGCATGGCGCGCGCCTGCGCAGGAACGCCGGCGGGGCCGGACTCGCCGGACAGGTCGAGCACCGCGGCGCGGAAGGCGAAACCGACGACGGCGCCGGGTCCCACGAGCGCGTACGGCGGAGACATCTCGATGCAGGAGTAGACGTCGTCGAGCGGTTCGCCCGAGGTGGTCGCCGAGAGGAGCTCGAAGCCGACGCTGCCGCCTGGGCTCTGGGCCAGACGCATCACGAGGCGCGGGACGAGGAGGCGGACCTGGGTGTGGTCGGGGTCCTCCTCGAGCATGCCGTCGCCGGCGAGGCGGGCCCCGCGCAGGAAGGGCAGGAGGACGCGGACGCCGGGGACGTCGAGATCGACGCGCCACGCGCCGTCCTCGGGGTCGGCGAGCGTGGTGCCGCTGAGGCGACGCCACTCGGCGAGGACGACCGAGTCGCCGGCGAGCTCGATCGGGGTGTCACCGCCCGAGCCGATCCGGCCCGTCGCGGGGTCGATCGCGCCGCCCGCGAAGCCCGACAGCGACGCGGTCGCGGTTCGGCGCTTCCAGGTCGTGCCGTTCTCGGTGACGAGCGCCCACGGCGTGGTGGTCACCGCCGAGAGGGGTCCCTGGAGCGCGTCGAGCAGGCCGCTCGTGCGCAGCGGTTCGGGTAGGTCGTCCCAAGCAGCCATCAGTGGCTCCGTCGCTCGCGCTCCGTGCCGCCCTGCCGACACGGGGACGGCCGCACGCTAGACCCGTGGGGGGATGGGGGACAAGGGTGGGAGCGCGTGCGCGTCGAGGCACGGCCCGATCGGGCAGGGTGGGGCGGTGCAGGGAGACTTGCCTAACGGACGTGAGGAGCGCACGTGGGGCGCCGTCGTGCACACGCTCGCTGCGCCGTCGTGCGCGCGTGGGAGTGGTCCGGAACGAAACCGAGGCGTTCCGACGGAGAGGGCCCCCGGCCCGCGTCGCCGCAGGTCGGAGGCCCTCTCGGAAGGTGCGACGGCTCAGACGTCGTAGTAGAGCTCGAACTCGTGCGGCGTCGGACGCAGCTGCACGGGGTCGACCTCGTGGGTCCGCTTGTAGTCGATCCAGGTCTCGATGAGGTCCGGGGTGAACACGCCACCTGCCGTGAGGTAGTCGTTGTCCTCCTCGAGAGCCTTGAGGACCTCGGGCAGCGAGCCCGGGACCTGCTGGATCTGCGCGTGCTCCTCGGGGGGCAGCTCATACAGGTCCTTGTCGACCGGCTCCGGCGGCTCGATGCGGTTCTTGATGCCGTCGATGCCGGCCATGAGGATCGCCGAGAACGCGAGGTACGGGTTGGCCGACGGGTCCGGCACGCGGAACTCCACGCGCTTGGCCTTGGGCGAAGAGCCCGTGATCGGGATGCGGATGCAGGCCGAGCGGTTGCGGGCCGAGTAGACCAGGTTGACCGGTGCCTCGTAGCCCGGGACCAGGCGGCGGTAGGAGTTCACCGACGGGTTCGTCCAGGCCAGGAGCGACGGCGCGTGGTGCAGGAGGCCACCGATGTACCAGCGGGCGAGGTCGGACAGGCCGCCGTAGCCGGACTCGTCGTGGAACAGCGGCACGCCGTCCTTCCACAGCGAGGAGTGGCAGTGCATGCCCGAGCCGTTGTCCCCGAAGAGGGGTTTCGGCATGAACGTCACGGTCTTGCCGGCGTTGTAGGCGACGTTCTTGATGACGTACTTGAACTTCATCAGGTCGTCGCCGGCCGAGCGCAGCGTGTTGAAGCGGTAGTTGATCTCCTGCTGACCGCCGGTGCCGACCTCGTGGTGCGCCCGCTCGACGTCGAGGCCGATCGAGCCCAGCACGGTGCACATCTCGTCACGCAGGTCGGCGAACTTGTCGCTCGGGGAGAGCGGGAAGTAGCCACCCTTGTACCGCGTCTTGTACGCCTGGTTGCCACCCTCCTCCTCGCGCCCGGTGTTCCACGCGGCCTCGATCGAGTCGATGTGGTAGAACGCCTCGTTCTGGCGGGAGATGAAGCGGGCGGAGTCGAACAGGTAGAACTCGGCCTCCGGGCCGAAGTACACCGTGTCGGCGATGCCCGTCGAGGCGAGGTACGCCTCGGCCTTGGCCGCGATCTGACGCGGGTCGCGCGAGTACGGCTCGTCCGTGAACGGGTTCACGACCGAGAAGTACACGACGAGCGTCTTGGCCTTGCGGAACGGGTCGATGAAGGCGCTCGTCACGTCCGGGATGAGCTTCATGTCCGACTCGTGGATGGCCTGGAAGCCGCGGATCGAGGAGCCGTCGAACATGAGGCCCTCGCTGAAGGCGTCGTCGTTGAAGGCCTCGACCGGGATGTTGAAGTGCTGCTGCACGCCCGGCAGGTCGATGAACCTGACGTCGATGAACTCGACGCCCTGCTCATGCGTGTAGGCGATCGCCTCCTCGGCGGTACTGAACATGGGGCTCCTTCGTAGGTCGGTCCCGGGGTCGGCTGAACGCTATGGCGGCCCGATTTCCCGGTCATGACTCCTTTGTGTCGGTGACGTTACGTCGCCGGGCGTGAAGGTACCGCGCCGGGCTGGGCGCGCGCTGTCCGTTTCGAGGCGCGGCTTACGATCGTGCGGTGCCAGCCGAACCCCGCCACCACGCACCGATGCCCGACGGCGGAGCGCACCCCTCGCCGTCGTCCTCCCAGTCCGCGGCGTCCGCCGGGATGCACGTGGGCCGGCGCCTGGGCGCGCTGATCGTGGACTGGGTGATCGCGTCGGCGATCTCGGCCGGGTTCCTCGACTACCACCCGCTGGCGACGCTCGGTGTGTTCGCGCTGATGACTGCGTTGCTGCTGATGACCCTCGGAGCCACGATCGGGCACCGGCTCTTCGGGCTCGTGGTGCGCCGGAACGCGGACGGCGGGGTGCCGTGCCGACCGCTGCAGGCGGTGGTGCGGACCGTGGCGCTGTGCCTCGTGGTGCCTGCGGGGATCTGGGGGCCGGACGGCCGGGGGCTGCACGACGTGTGGGCAGGGACTGCGGTCGGGCGGCGCTGAGCCGAGCGGGGGAGCCCGAGCTGGCTGCGCCCGAGCTGGGTGCGCCCGAGCTGGCTGCGCCCGAGCGCGTGCAGGCGGGACTCGAGCACGACTGCGGACATCGGCGCCAGATCACGCCTCGGGCGTGCGGGGCGGGACGGGTCTCTCGTTCTGCGTGACGCGCTCGCGCGAACGCTGGGTTTCGGTCATCAGGGGGCTCGCTGGGAGCCAGAACCCAGCGTTCGGCGCCGTCGCCGTGGCCCCAACCCAGCGTTCGGCGCCGTCGCCGTCCCGGATGCGACTGCTGCCGAGGCACCTCCGGCGGCGTGGGCCTCGGTGGCCTGGGCGCTCTGCCCCGTGGGCCCTCGGCGTCCCGACCACCCCCGAGGCCTGGGACCTCGGTCCTGGGACCTGGGTCCCCGGGACCTCGGCCTCATGAGACGCCGCGTGCCGCCTCGTAGTTTCGTGTCATCACCCACCCGACACCAGGAGCAACGCGTGACCACCACAGCTGACAACCAGGTCGCCGTCGAGGACGCCGAGACGGTCGTGGAGGAGGCAGTCGACTCGACCGCCTCCGAGGTCGACCCCACCGTGAACCACATCGACGACCTCGTCGCCAAGGGTCTGGCGGCCCTCAAGGAGTACGCCTCCTTCGACCAGGCGACCATCGACTACATCGTCGCCAAGTGCGCCGTCGCCGCCCTCGACAAGCACGGCGTCCTCGCCGAGCTCGCCGTCAAGGAGACCGGTCGCGGTGTGTTCGAGGACAAGGCCGTGAAGAACATCTTCGCGTGCGAGCACGTCACCCACTCCATGCGCGACCTGCGCACCGTGGGCGTCATCAGCAAGGACGAGCTGACCGGCATCACCGAGATCGCCGAGCCCGTCGGCGTGGTCTGCGGTGTCACTCCCGTGACGAACCCGACCTCGACGGCGATCTTCAAGTCCCTCATCGCGCTCAAGACGCGCAACCCCATCATCTTCGCCTTCCACCCCGGCGCTCAGCAGTGCTCGGTCGCCGCCGCGAAGGTCGTGCGGGACGCGGCCGTCGCCGCCGGCGCCCCCGAGAACTGCATCCAGTGGGTCGAGACCCCCTCACTCCAGGCCACCGGCCTCCTCATGAACCACCCCGGCGTCTCCCTCATCCTCGCGACCGGCGGCAACGCGATGGTCCGCGCCGCCTACTCCTGCGGCAAGCCCGCCCTCGGCGTCGGCGCGGGCAACGTCCCCGCCTACATCACGAAGTCCGCGAAGCTCAAGCGAGCCGTGAACGACGTCGTGCTCTCCAAGGCCTTCGACAACGGCATGATCTGCGCCTCCGAGCAGGCCGCCATCCTCGACGCCGAGATCTACGACGAGGCGATCGCCGAGTTCCAGCACCTGCACGCCTACCTCGCCAGCCCCGAGGAGAAGGCGCTCCTGGAGCAGTTCATCTTCGGCGTCCAGGCCAACTCCGCGAACTGCGGCGGTGCCAAGCTCAACGCGGCCGTCGTCGGCAAGCACCCCGCGTGGATCGCGCAGCAGGCCGGCTTCACCGTCCCCGAGGACACCTCGGTCATCCTCGTGCCCGTGAGCGAGGTCGGCCCGGCTGAGCCCCTCACCCGCGAGAAGCTGGCCCCGGTGCTCGCGGTTCTCAAGGCGAACTCCGTCGAGGAGGGTCTGCGCTTCTCCGAGCAGATGGTGGAGTTCGACGGGCTCGGCCACTCGGGCGCCATCCACACCGAGGACCCGGAGCTCGCCGAGGAGTTCGGCTCGCGCGTCAAGGCGATCCGCATCATCACCAACGCCCCGAGCTCCCTCGGCGGCATCGGCGACATCTACAACGCCTTCATCCCGTCACTGACCCTGGGCTGCGGCTCCTACGGGCACAACTCGGTCTCGAACAACGTCTCGGCGATCAACCTCGTCAACGTCAAGCGCATCGGTCGGAGGAACAACAACTTGCAGTGGTTCAAGGTCCCGGCCAAGACGTACTTCGAGCCGAACGCGATCCGCTACCTCGCGGACATGCCCGACGTCGAGCGCGTCACGATCGTGACCGACGCCGTGATGACCACGCTCGGCTTCGTCGACCGGGTCATGGACGTCCTCAACCGGCGCGGCAACAAGGTCGCCATCCAGATCATCGACCAGGTCGAGCCCGAGCCCAGCGTCAAGACGGTCCAGAAGGGCGCGGAGCAGATGCGCCACTTCAAGCCGGACACGATCATCGCCCTCGGCGGTGGCTCGCCGATGGACGCCGCCAAGGTCATGTGGCTGCTGTACGAGCACCCGGAGATCGACTTCTCCGACCTCAAGCAGAAGTTCTTCGACGTCCGCAAGCGCGCCTTCACGTTCCCGACCCTGGGCAACCTCGCCAAGCTGGTCTGCATCCCGACCTCCTCGGGCACGGGCGCCGAGGTCACGCCGTTCGCCGTGATCTCCGACCCCGACGCCGGCAAGAAGTACCCGCTCGCGGACTACGCGCTCACGCCGTCGGTCGCGATCGTGGACCCGGCGCTGACCGCGTCCATGCCGCGCTCGCTGGCCGCCGACTCCGGCTTCGACGCCCTCACGCACGCCACCGAGGCGTACGTGTCCGTCTACGCCAACGACTTCACCGACGGCATGTCGCTGCACGCGATCAAGCTCATCTTCGAGAACCTCGCCCAGTCCGTCACGGGGGAGAAGGGCGACCCGGCCACCGAGAAGTCCCGCGAGAAGATGCACAACGCGGCGACCATCGCCGGCATGAGCTTCGGCAACGCGTTCCTCGGGATCGTGCACGCGATGGCGCACGTCGTCGGCTCCACGTACCACCTGGTGCACGGCCGCACGAACGCCACGCTCCTGCCGCACGTGATCCGCTACAACGGCAAGATCCCGACCAAGCTGACCAGCTGGCCGAAGTACGAGCACTACGTCGCTCCGGAGCGGTTCCAGGAGATCGCCAAGCACCTCGGCCTGCCGGCCGAGACGCCGGAGCAGGGCGTGGAGTCCTACGCGCAGGCCGTGGAGTCCCTGCGGGCCAAGGTCGGCATCCCCGCGTCCTTCCAGGCGCAGGGCGTCGACGAGACCGAGTTCATCTCGCGTCTCGACGAGGTCGCCACGGGCGCCTACGAGGACCAGTGCGCCCCGGCCAACCCGCGCATGCCGATGCGCGAGGACATGAAGGAGATCATGCTCGCCGCGTACTACGGCACCTCCGTCGAGGAGGTTCGCGCGCGTCGCGAGGAGGCCGCCGCGTCCTGAGGCGGGTGATCGGGGCGGGGGAGTCAGCACCCCCGCCCTGTGCGAGGCCCCGGACCACGCGGTCCGGGGCCTTCGTGCGTGGTGGTGGATCTCACCGCGCACGGACCTCCTCCGGTAACCGTCCAGACGGTAGGTTAGTGCCCCATGAGCACGACCACTCCGACGCGCGACACGCAGGCGAACCACCGCTCGAGCGCGAACGACCACTCGAGCGCGAACGACCGCTCGAGCGCGGTCGCCACCGAGCCGGCACCCCGCCTCGCCCGCGCGCGCGACTGGTGGGGCCTGGCCGTCCTCATGCTCCCGGTGCTCATCGTCTCGATCGACAACACCGTGCTGAGCTTCGCCCTCCCGGTGATCGCGCGCGACCTCCAGCCCAGCGCGGCGCTCCAGCTGTGGATCGTCGACGTCTACCCGCTCGTCCTCGCCGCCCTGCTCGTGAGCATGGGCAACCTCGGCGACCGGATCGGGCGGCGCAAGCTGCTGCTCATCGGCTCGGTGGGGTTCGCCGTCGTGTCCGTGCTCGCCGCGAACGCGCCCACCGCCGAGGCGCTGCTCGTCGCACGCGCCCTGCTCGGTGTGTTCGGCGCGGCGCTCATGCCGTGCACCCTCTCGCTGCTGCGCGGGATGTTCCTCGACCGTCGCCAGCGCCGGCTCGCGATCGCCGTGTGGGCGACCGGGTTCGCCGCGGGCGGCGCTATCGGCCCGATCGTCGGCGGCGTGCTCCTCGAGCACGGCCACTGGGGCTCGGTCTTCCTGCTCGCGGTCCCGTTCCTGGTGCCGCTGCTGGTGCTCGCCCCGCTGCTCGTCACCGAGAGCCGCGATCCCAACCCCGGCCCGCTCGACGTCGTCGCGATCGTCCTGTCGATGCTCACCTTCGCGCCGGTCGTCTTCGCGATCAAGCACCTCGCGACCGAGGGGTTCGACCTCGTGGTGGTGCTGGGCGTCGTCGTCGGGATCGCGGCCGGCACCGTCCTCGTGCGGCGCCTGCTCGCCCAGCGCAACCCGCTCCTGGACGTGCGCCTGTTCGCGGTGCCGGCCTTCACCGGCTCGGTGCTGGTCAACCTCGTCAGCGTGCTGTCGATGGTGGGGCTGCTCTACTTCCTCGCCCAGCACCTCCAGCTCGTCATGGGGATGGGTCCGATGGAGGCCGGCCTGGTGCTGCTTCCGGGGACGCTCGCGATGGTCGTCGCCTCGCTCCTCGTCGTGCGCTGGGTCCGCCGCGTCCCGCCCGCGGTGCTCATGTCGGTCGGCCTCGGGCTTGCCGGGATCGCCTACCTCGTCTTCGCCGTCACGGGCGGGAGCAGCGCGGTGTGGGTGCTCGCGACGGCGTTCGCGCTGCTCAGCATCGGCGTCGGGATGGCCGAGACGCTCTCCAACGACATCATCGTCGCGGCCGTGCCGCCGGCGAAGGCCGGTGCGGCGTCCGCGGTGTCGGAGACCGCGTACGAGCTCGGCGCCGTGCTCGGCACCTCGATCCTCGGCGGCATCCTCGCGGCGAGCTACGCCGCCAACCTCGTGGTGCCCGCCGGGCTCACCAGCGCGCAGGCCGACGCGGCGGGGGAGACCCTGGCCGGGGCGCTCGACGTCGCCGACCAGCTCCCCGCGGACCTCGCCGCCGCGCTCGCCGACTCCGCGCGGCACGCGTTCGACGCCGGCGTCGTGGTCACGGCGAGCGTCGGCGTCGTGCTGTCGACCCTCGCGATCGTGCTGGCTGCCCGGACCGTGCGCGGCCAGCGGGGCTGACGGCTGGGTCAGCCCGCCTCGACGGCGAGGCCCGCCACCACCTCGACCCGCGGCCACGCCGCGAGCAGGTCCCCGGGCAGCAGGATCTTCGATGCGCGGACCCCGGACCCGATGAGCGCCTCGCCCTGGGCGACCCGTGCGTCCAGGAGCACGCGGAACCGGTCGGGCAGCCCGAGCGGCGTGATCCCGCCGTACTCCATCCCCGACTCGGCGACGGCGACGTCGGTCGAGAGGAACGAGGCCTTGCGCACGTCGAGGAGCCGCTTGATCCGCGAGTTGACGTCGGCGCGGGTGGTGGCCCGCACCACGGCCGCGGCGACCCGCTCCTCGCCGTCGCGCCGTCCGCCGACGAGCACGCAGTTGGCCGACACCGCCAGGTCGAGGCCGTAGGCGTCCGTCAACGCCTGGGTGTCCGCGAGGTCGGGGTCGATGCGCGCCACGAGGACCTCGTGCGCGACTCGCGGCTCGGTCTGGGCCCACATGCGCAGCATGGCCAGGACCGAGGGCGCGAGCACGGCCGGGTCGGCCTGTCCGGCGGCCAGCGCCGGGAGCCACTCGAGCGCGCCGCGCGGCGAGGATGCCGGTGCGCCCTCGCCGTCCCGCGCGTCGAGGTGCGTCACCGCTGGTAGGTCGCGGTGAGCGTCGCGCGCGCGAGGGTGCGGAAGAGCGCCGTGAAGGCGACCGCGGTCGGCGACGCCTCCGGGTCGAGGTCGAGCGTGTCGACGTCGAGCGCGTGCACCGCGAAGACGTAGCGGTGCTCGCGGTCGCCGGCGGGCGGCGCCGCGCCCTCGTAGGCGTGCGTGCCGCCGTCGTTGCGCACGTGGAACGCGGCGCCCGGGAGCATGAGGTCGCTCGCGCCGGCGTCCGTGTCCAGCTCGGTCACCGAGGCGTCGAGGTCGACCACGGTCCAGTGCCAGTAGCCGGCGGGCGTGGGGGCGTCCGGGTCGAAGCAGCTCACGACGAAGCTCTGCGTCTCGGGCGGGAAGCCCGACCACGCCAGGTGCGGGGAACGGTTGCCGGCGTGCGCCGCGAAGTCGTCCCCGAGCGGGGCTCCGTCGATGAGGTCCCGGCTCGTGAGCGTGAAGCTCGGCACGGGCGGCAGCTGGTCGTAGGGCGCGGGCGCCACCGGTCGCTGGGAGAGGTCCACGGCGCCAATCTACGCCGACGAGCGGGGCAAGGTCCCGGTTCCCCAGGGTGTGGCGCCGGTACCGTGGAGGGGTCCCCGGTGTTCCAGCGCGGTCCGCCGCGGGGCCGGACGCCATCGTCGGCGTCCCCCACCCACCGCGCGACAGTTCAAGGAGTGGTCTCCATGCGCACGCCGGACAGGCGGGCCGAGGCGCGGTCGTCGCTGCGCCGTTCCGTTCTCACCGGGTGGACCCGTCCGCCCGGCGCCGTGCGACGCACGGCGCAGGACCGGCACGACGTCGAGCAGGCAGCCCTGCTGGGCGGCTACCTCATCCACCGCTCGCCCCAGGAGCGCTGACGCACGACGGCGAGCCTCGCTTGCGAGGTGATGCTCGCCGTCGCCTGTGGGGTGCGAGCCGCGGCACGCGCGGCCGTCTGACGCGAGGCACGACGGCGAGCCTCACGTCGGAAGGAAGTGCTCGCGGGTGGGCCGCCTACGATGCGTGCCCGTGATCATCTTCGGGTCCTACGTCATCCACCACACCGTGGGCGAGGGCCACTTCCACTGCCCGCAGTGCCTGGGCCAGACGGCGTACCGGCTGCGTCGGGGCCGCTGGTGGCTGCACATCCTCTTCATCCCGCTCATCCCGATGAAGCGGGCCCAGCCCTTCGTCCAGTGCGGCACCTGCCGCTCGCGGTTCGCGCTCGGCGTTCTCGGTCCCACGGAGCTCGAGCGCTACCGCCAGGCCCTGGGCGACCAGTTCCCCGCACATCTCGTGGGCCTCTCGACGGCGCAGCTGCCGAACGAGGACGAGCCCGCGGTGGGACCTGGCGTGCCGGGGCTGCCCGGGATGCCCGGCGTGCCCCAGGCCGAGCAGGTGGCCACCGATCCGTATCCCGTCGCGGGGACGCCCGCCGCGCACGCCGTCGACAGGTACGCCGCACTCGGCGGGGAGTGGCTCGCCGTCGCCCGCGGGGTCGGTGCGGAGGTGCTGCGCCGCAGCTCGCGGGTGACCGACCAGGGCGCCTGGCGGGTCACGCGGCACGCGTGGCGCGTCGGGGTGCGCGACTACACCGAGGACCACGTGCGGTTCGACGTCGAGCGCCTCGACACCTCCTACCTGCCCGTCCTGGTGCGCGAACTCGTCGCGGACGCACGCCTCGGTCCGGCCGGTGGACGCGGGCTCGTCGCCGACGCGGTCGAGATCGCCCAGGACAACGGCGGGCTCGAGGACGCCCAGTGGGAGTGGATCGTGCGGCTCGGTCTCGAGGCCGGGGTCGGGCCGACGGCGGCCGGCGAGGTGCGGGACGGCGTGCTCGCACGCAGCTGAGCAGTTAGTTGAGGGAACAACTACCGGGTGGGCTGTGTTGCCTCGTGTGCTCCGGATCGCGGGGCACTCACGAGAGGACGGAACACATGGCACGGATCACGGTCATCGGCGGTACGGGGTACACGGGCGGGAACATCGCGCAGGTCGCGGTGGCGCGGGGGCACGAGGTCACCTCGTGGAGCCGTACGCTCCCGGTCGAGCCCGCCGACGGCGTGTCCTACGAGACCGCCGACCTCACCGCCGACGGGGTGGCACAGCGCGTCGTGGCGAACGCCGACGTCGTGGTCTCCGCGCTCTCTCCGCGCGGACCCCTCGAGGGCGCGCTCGAGGGCGTCGACGCCGCGCTCGCCGACGCCGCGAGCGCCGCAGGCGTCCGCCTCGTCGTGATCGGCGGCTTCGGCTCGCTGCGTCCCGCGCCCGACGCGCCGCGCATCGCCGAGGGCGACGACTTCCCGGCGGCCTACCGCGCCGAGTCGCTCGAGATGGCCCGGATCCTCGCCGGTCTGCAGGCGCGCGAGGGCCTCGACTGGCTCTACGTGAGCCCGTCCGGCGGGTACGGCGCCTTCAACCCCGGTGAGGCGACCGGCTCCTACCGCGTGGGTGGCGACGTCGTGGCCCCCGACGCGGGCGACGTGTCCGGCGCGGACTTCGCGCTCGCCGTCGTGGAGGAGATCGAGAACGCGGCGCACACCGGGCACATCTCCGTCTTCGGCTGAGGGGCCAGGGCGCCCGTCCGCGATGCCGCCGGCTGCTGACGGGCCGCTGCGCCGCCGTCGTCGAGATCTGCGGATCGCCTCGCCGGGTGGCCGACGCCGAGCGCGATGATCGCCAGCCCGGGGACGTGAGCTCAGGAGCCGGCGGGCAGCGGGCGCAGCGCTGCCTCGAGCTCGACCCGGTCCGCGGGGTACCAGGGTGCGAGGACCGCCACGAGTCGTGGGCGCAGCTCGGGCTCGTCGACGAGCACGCTGACCCGGAACGTGCCCGACACCTGGTCCGGCCCCCACCCCAGGAGCCGCAGCTCCTCGGCGTGCTCGGCGAGCGCGTCGGAGGCCAGCTGCGCCTCGGAGCTGCTCGGGGAGTCGGCGGAGCCCACGCAGAGCCAGCCCGGCCACACTTCGCGCAGGCTGCGGTGTGCAGCCTCCACGTCGCTGTCCTCGGTGAGCAGCACGTTGAACTCGCTGACGCCGTCCGACACGTAGGTCTCCACGTAGCCGGGCAGGGCGGTGGCGCGCTCGTGCAGGAGGTTGGCCGCGTCGTGCGCCGCGGGCGGGAGGTCCGGGCCGTCGGGCCCGTCCACGAGCGCGACGGCCGACTCATCGCCGCCTCGCCACGGGTCGTCGCACAGCGGCGCGAGAGCGGGCAGCGCGATGTCTGTGAGCTCGAGACCGTCGGGCGCGTCGGGTGCGACGGGTCGCGTGAGGGTGAACGTGTCACGTTCCCCGTCGTAGGTGCCCACCACCCAGCCCGTGCCCCAGGTGACGCCGGAGGCGTGCTCCGCGTCGGCGACGTCGTCCCAGTCCAGCCCGATGACGACCGGTCCGGAGCACTGCGGGGGGTAGGACTCGAGCACGCCGCCGAGGCACGCGACGGGGTCGGCCCCGTCACGTTGGAGCAGCGTGGTGGCCGCGGTGTAGACCGTGACGCCGGGATCCGTGACGCCGGGATCCGTGCCACCCGCGCCCGTCGAGCCGCCGGACCCGGCGGCCGCCGTGACGTCGGTGGGCTCCGCCGACGCGCCCTGCGACGCCCCCGCGCCGCCCGTGCCCGGCGCCGTGCACCCGGCGAGCAGCACGACGGCGAGCAGAGGGCCGAGCGCGCGCGTGACCGACCGGTTGACTCGCCTCGTGGACATACGGCCTCCTCGCGTGAGGCGCGGACGGCGCCGTCATCTGGCGAGTGTCCACCGCCGGCCGGTTCTTGCACCGGATCGTCCCCCTCCGGGGACTTTTGGCCCTCGCGGCCCTCAGCGCTCGGTGGTTGCGTGGAGCTGCCCGAGAGGGCCTCGGGCGCGCGGACGAAGGAGTTCGACATGACACGCACCTACGTGGTGACCGGTTCGGCGTCGGGGATCGGCAAGGCGACGGCGGAGCTGCTCACCGAGCGTGGGCACCGGGTGATCGGTGTCGACCTGCACGACGCCGACGTCGAGGTGGACCTCACCCTCGCGTCGGACCGCGCCCGCCTCGTGACCGAGGTCGCGGAGAAGGCGGGCGGAGCGATCGACGCGATCGTCGCCGTCGCCGGTCTCGCCCTGCCGGTGCCGAAGACGGTCGGCGTGAACTACTTCGGCATGGTCGCCACGCTCGAAGGGCTGCGGCCGCTGCTGGCGGGCTCCCCGGCGCCGCGGGCCGTCGGTGTGAGCTCCATGGCGAGCCTGCACCCCAACGACGCCGAGCTCGTGGACCACCTGCTGGCCGGCGACGAGCCCGCCGCCCTCGCGCGCGCGGAGATCCTCGCGAAGGACGAGAAGACCGGCGGCTTGATCTACGGCTCGACCAAGGCCGCCTTCTCGCGGTGGATCCGTCGTTCGGCGGCGAGCCCGGAGTGGGCCGGCGCGGGCATCCCGCTCAACGCGGTCGCGCCCGGCGTCATCCTCACACCCATGACGGCGGACCTCACCGACACCGAGGAGAAGCGCGAGGCGCTGCGCCAGATGGTGCCGATGCCGCTCAACGGCTTCGCCGAGGCGCGCACCGTCGCGACGCTGCTGGTGTGGCTCGCGAGCGAGGAGAACACGCACCTGTGCGGTCAGGTGATCTTCGTCGACGGTGGGTCCGACGTCGTGATCCGTGGCGACTCCACCTGGTGATCCGCCGCCGCGTCGTGGTCCGCCGACCCGCGGTGGTCAGCCGCCGGGGCGGAAGGCCGAGCCCATGAGGCCGTCCGCCACCGGCAGGTCACCGCGCTCGACGGCGGACACGAGCGTCGCGTGGTCGGCCTCCGTCTGGTCGGCGTACGCCCGCGCGAAGGCGGCGAAGGCTAGCGCGGGCGCGTCGTCGTCGCCCAGGTAGCCGGCGATCATCGAGGCACCCGACGTCCGCGCGTGCCCCTTGGCGAGGAGGCTGCCGACGATGCGCGCGTAGTCCACGAGCGCGCCCGCGTCGAGGCCGTCCAGCGGAACCGTGCCCTTCATGTTGCGGAAGGTGCGCACGTAGTACTGGTTGCCACCGAAGGAGGTCCAGCCCAGCAGGGGGTCCGACACGGTCTGCAGGGCCTGCTGGCTCTCCACCACGCGTTGACCCTGGTGGTCGTGCCAGGCGTGCTCGCCGTGCACGTAGCGCGCGAGCACCGAGCGCCGGGCCTGCTTGAGCTGGAGGAAGAGCACGTCGTCGGGGCTCGTGCCGACCAGCAGCGCCACGTAGGCCCGCAGTCCGACGCTGCCGACGCCGACCACCTTGTGCGCGACGTCCACGAGCTCGTACCACGCCAGGACGCGGCGCCACTGCTGCGGGAGGGTGGTGAGGTAGTCGTCCAGGCCCTGGGCGACCTGCTCGGCCACCGCGTCCGGCAGGCGTTCCACGAGGGGCGGCTCGGCGACGATCTGGCGGTGGCCATCGGCCCCCTCGCTGGTGAAGCGCGGCAGCGCGCGGTCGCTCGTGCGCTTGCGCGCCGCCTTCGCGGCGCGGCGGATCGCGTCCCGCAGCGTCGGGTCGGTCGCGGTGTCGGCGAGGTGCGTGACGTCCATCCGCTCGTAGGAACGCTGGACGAGCGGGATCTCCGCGAGGCGGGCCACCTCGTCGCGGTAGGCCGTGACGCAGGCGACGACGGCGTCGCGGCAGGCCTCCTCGGTCTGACCGTTCTCGCGGCCCGCCACCCACGTGCTCGCGGTGAGCCGGGCGAGGTCCCATTCCCAGGCGCCGACGTGGGCCTCGTCGAAGTCGTTGATGTCGAGCACCTGCTCGCCCTCGGGGGAGCGGTAGAAGCCGAAGTTGCCCAGGTGGGCGTCGCCACCGACGACCGGGGTGATGCCGGTGACGGGAAGGCGGGCGACGTCGTCGGCCATCACGACCGCCGAACCGCGCAGGAAGCCGTACGGGGATCCGATCATGCGGCCGATGCGGATGCCGACCAGATGCGCGAGGCGGCCGTCGTGCGAGGCCCGGATGAGCGAGACGACCTGGGGGCGGTCGCGCTGCACGGTCCACTGCCCGAGGGCCTCGACCGGACGCGTCTGCCGCAGCGTGCGCCCCATGGCGTGCCGCTCGCCCCGGCTCTGAAGACGGGCGCCCAGCGTGAGGGTGCCGTGCGCGGGGTCGGTTCCGGCGAGGGGCGTGAGGAGGCGCGTCAGCTGGGCCACGAAACGATCACACCAAAGCCGCGGACGGCGGGCAACCGCTGCACGCACATCGCGGCTTCCGCCGCGCGCCGCACGCGCCGCTTCGGCGCACCCGGCACACCTGGCACACCGCGCGCCGCCGCGCGCCGCCGCGCGTGCAGCACCCCCGCGCACCAGGCAGTCCCGCGCTCTCCGTGCGCCGCGCGCCGTGCAGTCCCGCGATCTCCGCGCGCCGCGCGCCAGGCAGTCCCGTGCTCTCCGTGCGTCGCGCGCCAGGCAGTCCCGTGCTCTCCGTGCGTCGCGCGCCAGGCAGTCCCGTGCTCTCCGTGCGTCGCGCACCAGGCAGTCCCGTGCTCTCCGTGCGTCGCGCACCAGGCAGTCCCGTGCTCTCCGTGCGTCGCGCACCAGGCAGTCCCGTGCTCTCCGTGCGTCGCGCACCAGGCAGTCCCGTGCTCTCCGTGCGTCGCGCACCAGGCAGTCCCGTGCTCTCCGTGCGTCGCGCACCAGGCAGTCCCGTGCTCTCCGTGCGTCGCGCACCAGGCAGTCCCGTGCTCTCCGCGCGCCGCGCGCCGTGCAGTCCCGCGACCTCCGCGCGTCGCGCGTCGCGGCGTTCGGCCAGGCGCGGGTCACCAGTCGACGGCGGGGCATCCGGGCGGGAACACGAACGCGTCGGTCGTCGCGGACGACGCCGCCGACGGTGGCTCGGCCCCGCCGATCCCACCTTCCTCTCGTGCGACTCGACCCGCGCCCCGAGGCGCACGTCCAACAGTGATCGCTCCCGCTCGCGCACCTCCGTCCGCGCCCGGCGGCGCACCCCGACCCGTGAGCGTGCCCGCTCGCGCGACTCCGCCCGCGCCTGGTGTCGCACCCCCACTCGTGCCCGGTGGCGCGCCCGCGCCTCCGACCGCACCAGCTAGGGCGGCTCCACTCGTGCCCGGTGGCGCGCCCGCGCCTCCGACCGAACGAGGTGGGGCAGCTCCGCCCGTGCCTGGTGGCGCACCCGCGCGTTCACCCGCGCCCGGCGGCACACCCCCACTCGGCGGCCGGCTCCCCGCGCCGGTGGTTCGTCCCCGGCCTTCTCCGTCGGAGCACTTGGGCACGAGAAGCTCGTCGTCGAGACGGGTGGTCCGGCCGATCTCCCGACCGTCGCGAGCCACGAACCGGAACCCACCCCGGATCGGCGTCACGCGCACGGCGGCGTCGTGGATGTCGTGATGGTGCCTGGAACACACGGTGATCCCGTTCTCGAGGGACGTCTCGCCACCTCGCGACCACCAGAGGATGTGGTGCACCTCGCACCAGGACGCTCGAATCGTGCAGCCGGGCCACTGGCAGTGCCGGTCGCGGGTCAGGATCGCCCTTCGCAGGTCTCCGACGAACGTCCGCTCCGTGCGCCCCACGTTCAGGGGTTGCCCGTCCGAGTCGAGCACCACTCGTTGCACGAGCGCATCGCAGGCGAGCACGTCGAGCGCGGCGAACGGGAGGAGCGTGCCGTCCTGGAGCTGTGCCAGAGGTGGCTCAGCGGCCAGTCCCGTCGCTGCGAACGCGGCCCCGGTCGCACCGGCCCCGGTCGCACCAGCCCCGGTCGCACCAGCCCCGGTCGCACCAGCCCCGGTCGCACCAGCCCCGGTCGCACCAGCCCCGGTCGCACCAGCCCCGGTCGCACCAGCCCCGGTCGCGCCTGGGCCGGGCTGGCTGCCACCGTCGCGGCAGGAGGCGAGCCGGAGTCGGCGTCGCTCCATGAGCAGCAGCCAGGTGTCTTCGCGAACAAGGATCGAGACGTGCGGTCGAACCTGCGCACCGGTCCTCTGGCCGTAGCCCAGCGTGCGGGAGGCGAGGTCGGTCAGGGCATCGGCGCGGCGCTGGTCTCCGGTGCGGGTGTCATCGACCGCGGGCACCGGAGTGACTGCGTCCAGGGCGGCGCGCACGATTCCGCCTGCGACCGGGTCCAGGAAACCCGTCAGGTGCACTCCGCCGCCTCCGGCGGACATTCGGACGAACCGCCGGTCTCGCGCGGCGTCGAACCGCTTGTCCGCGGCGTCGGCGTCGATCGCGGCGGCCGCCTGCTGCAGCGCGCGGCGCAGCTGCGGCACCGGCAACCGGCGGCCCAGATCCACCAGCTCTTCCGGGTTCTCCGTCAGCGACGCCCGGGCGCGCTCGGACGAGCTCGCGAGTACGTCACCCATCGCCTGAACATGCCCGATCGTCAGCACACCCTCGCGGACGGCGTCTCCGACCTCGGGCAGGTCGGCCAGCGCGTGCGTGAGGTTCTCCTCGGCACGCGTGGCACCGCGGCTCTGCCGGCTGCTGGTGGTGCGCCAGCCGGTGAAGTCGCGTCGCTCTGCTCCGGGTCGGTGCCACCCGTCGGACTGCTTCACCAGACCGAGCACACCAGCCCGCGCCAGGCCGAGGACGGACACGGCCGAGTCGAGGCCGCTCAGCGACTCGGTCAGCGCTGTGGGGTCGATCGCCGGTGTGTCGGGCGCAACCTCGCCGAGCCTGGCTGCGTTGACCGCGGCTGCGTCGCGCGAGACCCCATCGAGGCCGGCCGGTCCGAGCCCCGACGCCCCAGCACCGCTCACCGGACTGCGCTGCAAGGTACGCACGAGGTCGGCGAGCCCAGCCACCGCGGTCCGGACCGCGGCGACGGCATCCCGCAACCGAGCCGCATCCGCACCCTGCGGTGGGGCGGCCACGAGACGGGGTGAGCCACCGGCGATGTGAGCGTGGCTGGGCGCCACGGCCATCGCCGACTCGACCGGTTCCGCTGTCACGCTCACCACCACCACCACTCGGGGTTCGACCATCTCCGTCGAACGTGTGTGCCGAGAGTACGGTGCAGCACCGACATCGGCGGCACCGCCCGCATGGTCGTGGACGATCGGACTTCTCGGCGCTCGGTGGACAGCTCAGCCGGACCTACGGCCCGGCCTACCGACCGGGGCAGACGTCAGGGGTGCGGAGTCTCGCGGTACTCCAGGGGCTTCGCCGCGTCATCGGGGAAGAGGTCGACCACCAGCTCCGGAACCGTGGTCCGCAGGACGTCCGAGAGCGCTACGAGCGTGGACAGGCGCGGGTTGGCGGGTGTGTTCTTCGCACGGTCGGACAGCCCCGACTCGAGCAGCTGGTAGTGGTTCCGATTGATCCCGGCGGCGGCTGCGACCTGCTCCTGCGTCAGGCCCCGCTCGGTACGCAGTCGGGCGAGCCGATGCCCCAGGCGCACCGCGAGGTCGCGGTCGGGGGATCGATCGGCGGGCACGGCATCCACCGTCCCGGCTGGGTATGCACGGTGTCAGCCGGGTAGACACGGGATCCCAGGGCGAGGCGCCCCGAGACACGAGCACGTGGACACTGCCCGCCGTGCGAGAGTGCCACGGTGGGCGACCAGGTGCCCTCGGCGATCCTCGCCGTCGGGCTGGGAGTGCTGCTCGCCGTCGTCGGTCTCGTGCCGTTCGTGGCGGTGGCCTACCGGCGAGGGCGCCTGACGTGGGTCGCGGCGCCCTGTGGACGCTGACGCTCGTGTACGGGCGCGGCGATCCGGACCTACACGCTGCGCCCGCTGGTGGTCGGCTCGCTGCTCGCGCTCGGGGTGCCCGCGCGGCTGCGCGGGTTCCACCCGGACGCGCAGGCCGCCCGCAACCCGGCGCCCGTGACGCGAGGGCGCCGGTTCCTCGCGATGCTGTGCGACGTGCTGGGCTCGATCGTCGCGCAGGTGGTGGTGGCGATCGTGGTGCAGGTGGCGCTGCTCCAGCTGGAACGGCGGGACCTGCTCACGAGCGGGCTCGCGAACGACGTCGCGTGGTGGGTGGTGCTGGGCACCTGGCTGGTGCTCGTCCTGGCGACGGGACGGACGGTGGGAGACGTGGCGGTCGAGCTGCGGTTCGTGCGCGTGCCCGACGGCGCAGCCGCGCCTCGTGCGCTGCGGCGCCCCTTGCGTTTCGTGGCCGGGATCGGCGGTTTCATGCTCCTGGACCTCGCCCCGCCCGGTTGGCAGTGGGCCGCGTGGCTGTTCGCGGCGGTGTCGCTCGTGGCGATGCTGCTCACGGTGAACGGGCGCGGCCTGCCGGGACTCGTGACCGGAATGAGGGTGGCGGATGCCCGGGAGAGGTGAGAGCCGGCTCACCCTCAAATCCGCAGACTTCCGCGGCGCAACGGACTAGGGTAAAGCACGTCAGGAGCATTCACTGTTGTCACTCCTGACACGACCCCACGCATCCGCGTGGGTCACGCGCGCCGCGATCCGGCGCATGCAGGGAAAGGAGGTGAGTCCGAGCCATGACGACCACGCAACCCGTGACGCCCACTCGGTCCACCCGCCGCCGCTTCTCGATCCGCCGCGGCTGGACCGCGCTCCCGGGACCCGTCCCGCGGACAGCGCAGGACCGCCACGACGAGATCCAGGCCGGTGCGATGCGGGCCTTCCTGCTGCGGTAGCCGCCGACCCAGTCCTTGTCATCGACGGCCCGGGAGCGCTTCGGCGCACCCGGGCCGTCGTCGTGTCGCCCTGCTTCTCCTGTCCCGGGCACCAGCACGCGAGGCCGTCAACGGCCGCCGCGCACCTCCACCTTCGCCCCCACCTTCGCCTGCGGCGACATCATCAACCACATGACCAGATCCCGACGCGAAGCGGCCGGACTTGGACTGCACAACGCCCTCGGCTCGGAAGTGCCCGGCATCACGGCGCGCGAGTATGAGCGATCGGCTGTAGGCCGACCGCGACGCCCGCGTCCACGTGCTGCGCCAGGACGTCCACCTGCGTCAGCAGCTCGCGCGGCGCGGCGCTGACGTCGAGAGGCCAGAGCTCGATCTCGATCCCGAGGTTGCGAATGCGGACGACCCGCGGCCCGGACCGGTCCCCGCGGCTACCCGCATACACCAGCGTGCCGCGAGGGAGCCCGAGGGCGGCGCAGTACGCCGTCATCTGGAAGACGTCCGCCGTGGGATAGGCGTCACCCTCGGTTCCGAGCTTGTACTTGGCATCGAGCACCGCCACCGGCCGTCCGCCAATCGTGTGCACGATGTCAGGGCGGATCGGGACCGTGCCGTCCTCGTCCAGAACATCGCGATACTGCGTGTGGGTTGCTCCAGCGGAGCGCCGCTGCAGGGACTCACCGAGCGCGGTCGACACGAAGTCCTCGAACACCTTCGCCATGTCCACCACGAACGACGCCGTCGGTGACGCTCCCTCTCCACCGATGGTGCGCAAGATCAGCTCAGACAGTCGCAGAGCCGGCTGGTAGTCGCTGTTGAGTCGGCTCGGTCGCCACGGTGGCAGAGGGGTCCCGCGGCGCAGCGCCGTCACCCCCGTGAGGCGCCCCAGGAGGTGCTGCAGTCGCCCCCGCAGACGTCGATCGAGCCGGGGTAGTCCCGCCACGCGGACCAGGGCGGCACGGAGAATCCGGTTCTCCGGGGTGTCGACGTCGTACTCGTCGTACGCGACCTCCAGAGGGATGACGGCGTCCTGGTGACGGCTCATCTGTGCGCTTGTGCGAATGCGGCCGCGGAGCACCATCAGCTCTTCTCGCGCGGCACGTACCCCTGCCGGACTCCACGCAGGAGCGCCCGTTCTGCCAGTCGCGCCAACGTCTCGGCCACGGCGGGCCAGAGGTCCTCGCGCGTGATGCCGTCGACCAGCCCCGGGGTGAACCGGAGATCCCGCCGATGGCGCCTACCTCACGCCGCCACGCCGACCCTCACGACCCACCCCACGGAACTCCACTTCCGTCTCGTCCCGGCCTTCTTCGTCAGTGCGCGGCCATGGCGAGCCGTCGAACAGAGCTGCGACCTCGGCGTCCGCCTCGGGTGTGAACGCCGCATCCAGGTCCGCGCCCCAGGCTTCTTCGAGTCCGCCGAAGCGGACCAGCCCAGAGCTCACGGCTGATCTCCCGCACCGGGTCGACGGCGCCGGGCCCGCCCGGACCCATCGGGCACCCCCGCTCCCGACGGCCCCGCGAACCGGGAGAGGAACGCCGCGAGCTCGGCCGCCGACTCCGGGGTGAGCTCCGCGTCCGGCCCGAGCTCGCCGTCGTCCAGCTCGCCGTCGCCGTCGTCCTCCTCGCTCAGCCCGTCCTCGTCGTCGTCGTCCCACAGGTCGCCGTCGGTGAGCCGCTCGAGCGCCTCGAGCTGGTCGATGATCTCCGCACGCCGAGCCGACATGAGGAACGCCGGATCCCCGAGGATTGGATCCTGCGACCACGTGCTGGCGACGTCCACCCCCAGCGCCTCGAGCAGTGCCGCGGCGCGCTGCGACGAGGACCCCTTCACCCCGACGGCCTCGTGCAGCTCGGTCGAGGTCAGTCGGCGCGCACTCAGCACGTCGTTCACCTTCGCCGCGATCCACAGCACGGCCGCCGCCCAGGTCTCGTCCCGCCCGCGCCGTCGGAACAGCGTCGGATCGGCGAGCGCCGCACGGGCGAGGATCCGCCGCGCGCTCGTCACGAGCTCGGTGCACTCGGGCTCCTCGATCAGCGCACGCAGTCCCCTCGTGGCGATCGCGTCCACGGACCGCAGCCGTTCGTGCACGTCCTCCGGCACGCCGTCGAGCACGAGCTCCTCGGGCGGCAGCGGCACGGCGTCGAGCCGAGCCAGCGCCCCGTGCCCGCCGACCTCCTCGGCGAGGGAGTCGAGGATGTCGCCGCCGGCGGACCAGTCACCCGAGTCGAACCCGTTCTTCGCGTTGAGCCGGTGCACCGCCTCGGCGTCGAGCACGCCGTCGGAGTCCAGCAGTCCCGCCTCGGCGAGCATCCCCATGAGGCCGTGCCGAGTCGGATCCGCGATCGCGGCGCGGTACTCGGGCTCGAACCGGGCGATCCCGGCGAGCGCCTCCGTGGTGGCCCCCTTCGGCGCGTCGCGCTCGGCGTGCGCGTACCGCACGAGCACGCGCAGCACCTCGGGGACGGCCGCGAGGAACTTCGGCTCCGCCGAGATCCTGCGCAGGCACCAGTCCATCAGCGCCGTCTCGGCCGTGACGTTGCTCCACCGCAGCGGGTCGCCCTCGCCGAGCGAGGAGGAGAAGCTCAGCAGCGAGCGCAGAACCGCGCGCGGCAGCGCGTCCGGACCTGCGTCGAGCCCGACGGCGAACGGCGACGCCAGCACGTCGTCCACATACGGCTCGAGCGTCTCGGGGGAGTGCGGCACGCGTTCGGGCACCGTGCCGCCCTCGGGCATCAGCCGCAGCAGCCACCGCAGCAGCCCGTACACCGCGGGCCACGAGTCCGACTCGACCGGGCGCTGCAGCGCGTGCCAGTTCGCGAGGCCCTGCTCGATCCGGGCGCGAGCGTCCGCCAGCGAGACGTCGACCACCTCCATCCCCGTCTCGGGGCGCTCGAGGGCCTGCTCGAGGTGGAACGCCTCGACGTCCTCGAGCGAGCGGTCGGTGGCGAACGCGTCCTTGACGATCGTGCCCATGTTCGCGTCGATGTACACGAAGAAGGTGAGCGGCCTGCGGGTGGGCAGGTCGACGTCGATCACCACGTTCAGGCCGTCGTCCAGCAGCGCGGTCATGAGGATCGCGCGCCGCGGCTGGATGCGGTCCGCGCGCAGCACCCATCCGGGCAGGGCGTGCCGACGCGCCGCGACCTCGCGGCGGATCTCCGCGCGCTCCGCATCAGCCGCCGCGTCGTCGCCCAGCATCTGGGCGAGCACGAGCAGGAGCGCGTCGCTCTGCCGCATCCCGGCCGCGCGGAACGTGCCCATGAGGCGGGCGAGCGTGACCCGCTCGCCGTCGGACCCGACCGCGTCGTCGCCTTCGTCGGTGAGATCGAGCGCCGCCACGAGCTGACTCGCGAGCAGGATGAGGTCCAGCGGGTGCTCGGCTTCGAGCGCGCCGTCGATCGCCTCGATCAGGCCCGGATCCTCGATGGCTTCGGGTCGCTCCTCGCGGGCGGGATGTTGCCGCTGCGGCGCGGCGTGTGCCCGACGGCGGGCCTCGGCCTGGGAGCGTGCGTGGCGGTCTCCCCGCTTGCGGTTCGTCACGCGCCCACCGTATGGGCTCGCGGGCCGTCCTCCCGCCTGCCGCCGCACGGCGCCTTCCGGCACTCGGGGCAGCGCGACTCCACTGCTGGCGACGGTTTCGGAGGCTGTGGCTCCGAAACCGTCGCCAACGACGGGATGAACCCTAGCCAAGTTCCTGGCTAGAATCGGGCCGTGGCCGTCTACAACATCCTCGAGGCACGGAACCAGCTTTCCCGGCTCGTCGCCGCTGCCGAGGCGGGGGAGGAGGTGACCATCGCACGCCGAGGCGAACCGGTCGTGCGGATGGTCCGCCTGGATCCGCCCGGGCCGGCCTCGGGAGCGGCGATCGTCGCCTGGCTCGGAGAGCACCCGGCGCGCCCGGGACTCGGCCGCTCCGCCGACGAGATCGACGCCGCGATCGAGATGGCCCGCGAGGGCTGGGAGTGAGTAGGCGACCAGGTGGGCGCATCTACCTGGACACCTGCGTGCTCATCTACGCCGTCGAGAGCGCGGACGCGCGTGGCGACGTGGTCCGCGATCGCCTGGCCCGGACACCCTCCTCGCTCGTGGTCAGCCCACTCGTGGCGATGGAGGCGCTCGTCGGACCGATCCGGAGCGGGGACATCGAGATCCGGGACCGCTACGTCGCCGTGCTCGGTCTGCTCGACGTCGTCGAGCTCTCGATGCCGGTGTTCCTCCGCGCGGCCGAGCTGCGCGCCAGCACCGGGTTGCGGACCCCGGACGCCCTCCATCTCGCGGCGGCCCAGGTGCACGGGTGCGCCGCACTGTGGACGAACGACGACCGCCTCGCGGCCGCGTCCCGCGGGCTCGCTCTGAACGTGCTGGCGTAGACCAGTCGGCGTAGGCCGCAGACCCCGCTGGCTACATGTCCCACACGTGCACGAGCACGGCGTTCGCCACTCCGGCCCGCGGCCCCTGTGCCGCCGTCATGCCGGTGAGCATCTCGCGCGGCGCCGGGTGATCGGGGAGCGCCGCCAGGTAGGCGGCGTGCGCCTCGAGCGAGGCGATCCCCTGCTCGAGCGGCTCGCCGGTCACGTCGATCCCGTGTGTGAGCGCTCTGTGCCCGGTGACGACGAGGCGAGGCGCCTTCCACGGTTCGAGGCCCTCCTCCTCCAGCAGCTCGCGGAACGTCCAGGGGTTGTCGGCGTCGCGCACCGCGTCGACCACCGTGACACCGCAGACGCGGTGGTCGGCGTGGTTGAGTCCCCATGGCGCCTCCAGCTCCCACGTGATCGTGACGACGACGTCGGGCCGCACCTGCCGGATGACGCGCGTCACGGCGCGGCGCAGCTCCAGGCCGGCCACGAGCTCGCCGTCGGGCGCGTCGAGGAACCGTACGGCCCGCACACCTACCGCGGCGCACCCCGCGCGCTGCTCGGCCTCGCGCAGGACGGCCGTCTCGGCCGGGTCGAGTCCGCGGATCCCCGCCTCGCCGCGGGTGAGCAGGAGGTAGGTCACCTCGACCCCGGCGGCGGTCCAGGAGGCGACGGCGCACGAGGCGCCGTACTCGGCGTCGTCGGGGTGTGCCACGACCACCAGCACCCGCTCGGCGCCGGCCAGCTCGAACAGGGGAAGGGTGTCGGTGTCGGCGGTCATGGTCCGACGGTAGGCCCGGCGCACGCCCCGGCCCAGCCCGGTGTGGCGGCCGATGAGCGGCCGCCGACGCCGACCTGGGCGAGCCGCCACCGCCGTCGGCGTCCACGGGGCCACGATGTCGGCATGCGGATCGTGGTGGCAGGCGGCACCGGGACGGTGGGTGTGCCCGTGGTCGCCGAGGTCCAGCGCCGCGGTCACGACGTCGTGGTGGTCGCACGCGCCTCGGGCGTCGACGTCCTCACCGGGTCCGGTCTCGACGACGCGCTCGCGGGCGCCGACGCCGTGATCGACGTGCTGGGCACCTTCACCCTCAGCGGCCGCGCGAGCGCCCGCTTCTTCACCACGACCACGCAGCACCTGCTCGACGCCGAGCGGCGCCTCGGCGTGGAGCGTCACGTCGCGCTCTCGATCGTCGGCATCGACGCGCAGTCCGGGGGGTACTACGGCGGCAAGCGCACCCAGGAACGGGTTCTCGCGGACTCCGGTCGCCCGTACACGTTGCTGCGCGCCGCGCAGTTCCACGAGCTCGCGGGCACCATGCTGCACACCGCGGTCGTCGGCCCGGTGGTGGCGGTGCCGCGGATGGTCGTGGCACCCGTGGCGGCGGCGGAGGTCGCCGTTCGGCTCGTCGACCTCGCGGAGCAGCCCGCCGCCGGGCCCGTCCGCGATCTCGTCGGACCCGAGCGCCACCTCATGCTCGACCTCGTGCGCCGGTACGCGCGAGCCGTCGGGTCCTCCGCTCGGGTGGTGGGCATCCGCGTGCCCACACCCGGGTGGCACCGGATCGCGTCGGGCGTGCTCGCGGGCGGTGGGGACGTCGACCGGGGCACGCTCACGTTCCGGGACTGGCTCGCGGCGCAGGACCTTCCAGCCGACGCGTGAGCTCGTCGATCGAGACGGGCCGCCGCATGCCGCCGCGGGTGGGACAGCCGTGCCGGGAGGCGCCGAACCGCCACCACAGCCGGACACCGCCGATGGCCGGTGAACCGAAAGGGTCTGCCCCCCGAGCACGGAAGGAGTCTCCTGTGGGCCGCAGCGGCGACATGAGACTGATCTCGTCCGGTGGGTGCCGCACGTTGCCCAGGCCGAACGCCTCGCGCACGTCAGGCCACACCGGCGCGAGAGCAAGTGTGAGGTGCCTGACCTCGGCCACCGCCAGCGTGAGTGCGAGGAGCTCGGGGTCGAGGGGGCTGCGTCGCGATCCGATCCGCGCCGACCCGGGACGCGACCGGTGCCCGAACCGATGTCCCGACCGGGGCCCCGAGGGGCGTTCGGGGTGGTGTGCCCCGGCGCTCGAGTCGTCCTCGCAGTACCGGGTCAGGAGGGCGACCACACCCTCGTGCGTGATCGGCGAGCCTTCGCCTACCGAGACGCGCACGCCGTCGAGCGCCACGCGTTCGTCGACCCGGTCGGGACCGACCACGTAGCCGAAGGGCCGCAGCTCGCGGGAGGTGAGCCCGGCACGCGCGAGGGTGCGGGTGGTCGGACCGCAGCCTCGGTCCTCGTCGAGCGCCGACGCCGGCACGCGCGCCAGGAGCGCCGCACAGACCGCCGCCGGGAGCGGCCTGGTCTGCAGCGTGTCGCCGTGAAAGGCGGGCAGCCGCTCGACGTGCCCCGCGAGCGGGCCGGCGAGCTCGGCGTCGAGCAACCACCCGGGCGGGCCGAACGTGCCGGACAGCGCGGTGTGCGGTCGACGCGCACGCTGGCGGCGCCACAGCGCGGTGAGCTGCTCGGACGCCACCGCGCTCGTGGCGAGGCGGCTCGTCCTCGGGCTCGCGCAGCGGTCCGGATCGTGCGGCGTCGTGGTCATGGGGTGAGCCTCCTGGCCCGTCCGGCTGGCCGCCAGGCACCCTGTGGACGGCGCCCGCTCCCCGATTGAGCCGCCAGACTGTGGACAACCCATGTGGTAACCGACGTACCCTCCTGGTTGTGGAGCGCGTGGCGGAGCCGTCGGACGAGGTGCTCGACGCCGTCGACGACATCCGGGCCGGTCGACCGCGGGTCCTGGTCGTCGTCGGTGACGCTGCCGACCACACGCTCGACGCGACGATCGCGACATGCGACGACGCCGACATCGTGCGGGTGCCCTCCCACGCGCGCGAGCGCGCCCTCCCTTACGCGGTGCTGGTCACGCTGCTGCTTCGGCTCGGTCCCCTGCCACGAGGTCCGCTCACCGACCTCGCGACGCAGGGCGTGGGGGAGAGCACCGTCAGCCTCGGCGTGGCGCTCATCGACCACCTCTCCGCCCGGGCCGAGAAGCGCGCGATCCTCCTCGTGGTGCCGCGGCTCGACCTCGTGGACGTCGCCTCGACCGACGTGCTCCTCTTCGCGATGAACCGCCTGGAGAACGCGCGCGTGGGGCTGCTCGCCGGGACGCGCACGCCGCTCCCGGACATCGGCGATGCCGAGGTCTTCCTGCTCGACGGCGAGCCGTCCTTCTCGCCCGACCTCGCCGTCGAGGAGCGGGTGGACGAGGTGCTCGCGCCCGCCGCGCCGCGGCTGACCGCTGCGGCGGACGTCGACGGCGTCGCCGTCGCGGACCGTGATCCGTTCCTCATCGTCGTCCGCGCCGGCGAACGGGCCGCCGCGCAGGGCGCGCGGCTCGCCGCAGCCCAGGTCTGGAGCACCGCGGCGACGCTCGCCCCCGATCCGCCGACGGCGGCCGCGACCTACCTGCGCGCCGCGGCCGCGGCCTGGGACGCGGGGCGACCGGACATCGCGGTCGAGGCTCTGGGCGAGGCCGGACTCGACCTCGCGGATCCCGCGGAACGCGCGGCCGCGGCGATCCTCGAGGGACAGATCCTCACGTGGACCACCTCAGCGGAGGCCGCGCGCACCGCCCTGCTCGCGCGAGCCGAGGACCTCGAGCCGGAGCACGCGGCGACGCTGCTGGTCTCGGCCGCGGCGATCGCGACGATGGCTGCCCACGCCGACGCCGAGGACCTCGCCCGCAGGGCGCTGCGGACGGCGCGGGCGTGCGGCGCGAGCGCGACGACCGTGCTGTCGGCGCAGATCATGCTCACGCACGCCGCGCTGATGCGCTGCGACGGCGCGATCCCACGCGAGGTGACCGCAGCGTTCGAGCTGGGCGACGAGGTCACCGATCAGATCGGCCCGGGCGCGGAGCGCGACGTCCTCGGGATGGGGCAGATGGTCGGCTTCGACCAGATGATCCGGGAGGAGTGGCGCGCGGCCCGGACGACGTTCGGCGGCGTGCTGCGGGCCGCGCGGCAGGCGGGCTACGACGGCGCCGCGCGTTTCGCCGCGGCGATGGACGCGGAGGTCGCCTGGCGGATCGGCCGGTGGCCCGAGGCGCGCGCGGGCGCGCTGTCGGAGGCGGAGTTCGTGGCGGGGGTCGGCCGCCGGGCCGGCACCTGGGGCGACCCGACGTACGCCCGGGTGGAGGCCGCACTCGGGCACGTGGAGCTCGCCGTCGAGCACGCGGGTCGGTCGGCGCGCAGCGCCGACGCGCTGGGGCTGGAGGCTCTTGGGGCGTGGTCGAGGCACGCGCTCGGGCTCGCGGCGCTCGCGGACGGGCGGCCCGAGGACGCGATCGCCCCGCTGGAGTGGGTGGCGCAGGTGGCGTTGTCGTCCGGGCCGCGGCACCCCGGCATCCTCTGGTGGCACGGGGACTTGCTGGAGGCGTACGTGGCGACGGGTCGCGTCGTGGAGGCGACCCGGCTGCAACGCCGACTCGAGGCGCTCGCACGCTCGGGCAACGCGTGGTGCGCCGCGATCTGCGCGCGTGCGGAGGGCCTGCTGCGCGGGGACCGCTCGGCTCTGACCCGTTCGGCGCAGAAGCTGGACGCGCTCGGCGCGCCGTTCGAGGCGGCCCGCAGCCGGCTCGCGCTCGCGGAGCTGGGCGATCGCGGAGCGGCGACTGCCGCGCTCGGCGCGTTCACGAGTCTCGGCGCCGCTCCGTGGGTCGAGCGCGCACGGTTGGCAGGCGGTCTCGCGCCGGTGGCGGAACCGACGACGCTCGCGAACCTCACGCCGGCGGAGCTGCGGGTCGCGCTCGCCGTCGGGCGGGGCAGGACCACGCGTGAGGCGGCGTCGGAGCTGGCGCTCTCGCCGCGAACGGTCGACGCGCACCTGCAGGCGATCTACCGCAAGCTGCAGGTCCGCTCCCGCACGCAGCTGGCGCTGGTGCTGGGTGAGCGCGGGACGGACTGAGGTCGGTCGACCGAGCCGCCGGTGCACCCGACGATGCGTGCCGTGGCGCCCGGGAGCTGAGCTCGTCCGGTGCGTGGTGAGCCCCCTGCTCGGTACCACGTCACCGCACCCCTGCTCAGCGCCCGTGCCCTGAGCCCCCTGCCCAGCGCCCGCGGACGTTGCCTCTTCCCGCGTTCTGCCGTCCCGCGGCGGGCCCCCGACCCCCCGCGATCTTGCAGTCTTACAGCCTTGCAGCTTCTTGCAGTCTCTCGCCTTCCCCCGGTCGCGAGTGACGCCGCCCACCACCCCCCGCTCGCTCGCTGCCCGGGTCACCCCCACCGTGACCCGGGCAGCAGCGAGGGCTACCGTCCCGACCTGCGCCGCTGCGTGGCGGTGCGTGGTGCGGGAACGACGGAGCTGCAACGACCCCCACGTGCAGTCCGACTCGGCATGGTGGGAGGCTAACCGGCCCGCGTGAGCCGCACCATTGGGTGAATTACCTAGAAGTTGCTGAAGCATCCGGCCATCACCTAGGTGATCGAGCGATCAGACGGGCGAGGGCCTGAGTGGGGCAGGTGAACGGCGCGGCGGAGCATTGCCGAGCGTCGTCGTCGGCGCGTCGTCTGCCCACATCGGCGCATCGGCTGCGCCCGCCGGCTGCATCCATCGGTTGCGCCCATCGGCGCGTCACCAGCGCGTCGTCACGCGGCGTACGGCGTGTCGATCGGGGCGCGCGATCTCGCGTTGACAGGTCGATGTCGTACCCGTGTACTAGAACAATCTGCATCGAACAGATGTTCGGTGCGCCCGGGAAGGACCCGGTGCGGCGAGACGAGGTGAGACATGACGGCGCAGCTCGCCACCCGTGCAGAACGGCTGGACCTGGTCAGGCGCGCCCTCGTGCGGGCCGAGACGGCGACGGGGGTCAGACACGTGGACTGGGCGGCGGCCGCCCCACCGTCCGCGTCGCCCGGCGAGTCGGTGGCGAGCGGCGCTCGGTCTCCGGGTGACCAGCGAGCGGCGCGTCGTGAGCCGGACGCGGCGCCGTCGGGGGACAGGACCGTCCCGGCCAGGTTCGACGGTGGGTGGCTCGCGGTTCCCCCGGTCCTGCGTGGCGTCGTCCCGCACGGTGCGGTGCGACGCGGGTCGAGCCTGAGCGTGCTCGGGTCGACCACGCTGTTGCTGCACGTCGTCGCGTCCCTCGCGGAGCACGGCGGGTGGACGGCCGTCGTCGGACATCCCGACCTCGGCCTGGCCGCGGCCCTGGACGCCGGGCTCGACCCGGCCCGCCTGGTCCTGGTCCCCGATCCCGGGCCGTCGGCGCCGGAGGTGATCGGCGCCGTCGTGGACGGCTTCGACGTGGTCGTGGTGGGTCGGGCGGCGCTCGGCGATCGGGACCGGCGCGCCATCGGTCAGCGGGTGCGCCACCGCGGTGCGGTGCTGGTGAGCACGCTCCCGTGGCCGGGCGCGGAGGTCAGCCTCGAGGCGGGGGAGAGCGCGTGGTACGGCCTGGCCACGGGGCGCCTCACCGAGGCGCAGATCGTGGTGCGCGCGACCGGGCGAGCGGGCGGCGCACCACGGTCGGTGGTGCTGCGGGTGCGCGAGCACGACGGCGGAACCCGCCTTCTGCCCGACGTCACCTCGGGTGGCACGGAGGTCGCGGGGAACGGTGCCGGTGCCGGGGTCGTGGCGCTCGTCGCGTCCACGGGATCGGCCGAGCTCGAGAGGATGGCCGGCTGATGGCGTCGTTGCCGGAGCAGAGCACGGCGGCACGTGCCGACGTGGCCCCGCGGCTCGGGGTGCTGTGGGTCCCGGACTGGCCGGTGGTCGCCGTCGCCACCGAGCGCCAGCTCCCGGCGGACCTCCCGGTCGCGGTGCACGACGCGCGAGGCGTCCTCGCGGCGTCCGCCCCCGCCCGCGCCCTCGGGGTGCGTCGCGGGATGCGCCGACGCAGCGCCCAGGAGATCTGCCCCGAGCTGGTGCTGGTGCCGGCGGATCCCGGTCGGGACGTGCGCGCGTTCGAGGAGGTGGTGCAGACGATCGAGGGCCTGGTCGCCGACCTCGAGGTGGTCCGGCCCGGGATGGTGCTGTTCGCCGCGGCCGGTCCGAGCCGCTACCTCGGCGGGGAGTCGGCGCTCGGGGACGCGCTCGTCGGCGCCGTGGCGGACGAGGTGGGGGTCGAGTGCCAGGTCGGGGTCGCCGAGGGCTATCTCACGGCGGTGCTCGCGGCGCGCGACGGCGTCACGGTCGCGCCGGGGACGGCGCGGGAGTTCCTCGCCGGCCGGGACGTACGCGCCCTGCTGCACGCCGCCACCACCCGTGAGGCGAGCGCGGCGTGGACCGACCTCGTGGACCTGCTGCGTCGGCTCGGCCTGATGCGGCTTGGGGACGTGGCCGCGCTGCGGTCCGCCGACGTCGCCGCCCGGTTCGGTGAGCTGGGGGTGCAGGCACACCGGCTCGCCCGCGGGCTGGACGCCCGGCGGCCCGTCGTGCACCGGCCGGACCCCGACATCGCGGTCCGCGCCGACCTCGACCCGCCGGCCGCGCGGATCGACACCGCCGCCTTCGCGGCCCGTCGGCTCGCGGAGGACCTGCAGAGCAGGCTCATGCGGCGCGGCGCGGTGTGTGCGCGCCTGGCGGTGACCGCGCGCGCCACGACCGGGGCGGAGCTGACCCGCACCTGGCGGATCGAGGGTGCCCTCACGGTCAGCGAGCTCACCGACCGCGTGCGGTGGCAGCTCGAGGGGTGGCTCGGGGGCCGCAGCGGCCGGGCACCGAGCGCACCGCTCGCGCGGATCGAGCTGCACGCGCAGGAGGTCAGCGCGGCGGGCATGGCTCAGGACGGGCTGTGGGGGAGGCAAGCGCGCGGGGAGCTCCAGGCGTCGCGGGCGGCCCTGCGCGTGCAGGGGCTGCTCGGTCCGGAACGCGTGCTCGTGCCGGTCCGCGAGGGTGGTCGGGCGCCACGGGATCGCGTGCGCCTGGTGGCGTGGGGGGACGAGACCACGCCACTGCGTCGGCCGGACGCGCCCTGGCCGGGCAGCATCCCCCCGCCGCTGCCGAGCGTGGTCCCGCTGGACCCGCCGCGAGTGCAGCTGCGGGACGCCGTCGGGTCCGACGTCACGGTGGACGCGCGCGGTCGGCTCCTCGGCGTGCCCGCCACGTTGCACGTGACGGCGGGACCGGCGGCTGCCGCATCGCGGGGGCGCGGCGCCGCGGCGCGACCGGGTGCCGGCGGCGCCGCTGGTGCCGGCGGCGCCGCTGGCGCCGGCGGCGCCGCTGGTGCCGGCGGCGTCGCGGCGCGACCTGGTGCGGGTGGTGCGGCAGGCGCGGGTGGCGTGGGCTGGCTCGTCCCCGGGGTCCATCGCGTGCTCACGAGCGCAGGCCCGTGGCAGGTCACCGAGCGGTGGTGGACCGCACGCGGCCGCGCGGGAGCCTGGCTTCAGGTCGAGGTGGCCCGGGTCGGGGAAGGCGTCGTCGACGACGGGGCCGTGCGAGGTGCGGCCGAGCGAGAGGGTGTCGTCCGAGACGGGGTCGTGCGGAGCGGAGCTGCCCGGGGCGGGGTCGTGCTGCTCGCCTTCCACGACGGCGCCTGGTGGGTGGAGGGCGTTCATGACTAGGGGCTTCCCGTCCGCGCGCGTTCCGTATGCCGAGCTGCACAGCCACTCCGCGTTCAGCTTCCTCGACGGTGCCAACCAGCCCGAGGAGCTGGTGGCCGAGGCCGTACGGCTGGAGCTGGACGCCCTCGCTCTCACCGACCACGACGGCCTCTACGGCGTCGTCCGGTTCTCGAAGGCGGCGCGCGCGGCCGAGCTGCCGGTGGTGCTGGGGGCCGAGCTGAGCCTGGCGGAGCGCACGGCCACCACCGGCGTGCCGGACCCGGACGCCACCCATCTCGTGGTCCTCGCCCGCGGGATCGAGGGCTACACACGGCTCTCCCGGGCCATCGCCACCGCGCATCTGGCCACCGGGCGCAAGGGTGAGTGCGACTACGGCCGCGGCGTGGGGCTGGACCCGATGGAGGTGCTCGCCGAGCAGGCGGGGGGTCACTGGCTCGTGCTCACCGGGTGTCGCAAGGGACCCGTCCGCAGGGCGCTCGAGCCGGCCCCGCGACGCTTCGACGTCCCGTCCGCCCGCGCCGAGCTCGATCGACTCACCGCGCTGTTCGGCCGGGACAACGTCGCGGTCGAGGTGACCGACCACGGCCGACCGGACGATCCCGAGCGGTGCGACGTGCTGGTCGACCTCGCACGGGGCGCCGGCCTGCCCGCCGTCGTGACCGGTGCGGTGCATGCCGCGCGGCCCCGCGACGCTGCGCTCGCGGACGTGCTCGCGGCCGTCCGCGCGCGCGCCACCCTCGACGAGATCGACCCCTGGCTGCCCCCGGCCCCGGCGCACCTGCGCTCGGGTGTCGAGATGCTCGCCCGGCATCACCGCCACCACGAGGCGGTGGCCGCGGCCGCCCGGCTCGGCGCGGAGTGCGCCGTCGACCTCGAACTGGTCGCCCCCAACCTGCCACCGCACCCTGTGCCGGAGGGGCACACCGAGGCGAGCTGGCTGCGCGCCCTCACGATGCGGGGCGCCCGGCAGAAGTACGGACCGCCCGGGTCCCCCCGCCACCCCCAGGCGTACCCGACCCTGGAGAAGGAGCTCGAGCTCATCACCCGGCTGGACTTCCCGGGCTACTTCCTCATCGTGGCCGAGATCGTGGACTTCTGCCGCAGCCGCGGGATCCTGTGCCAGGGCCGAGGCAGCGCGGCGAACTCGGCCGTCTGCTACGCGCTCGGCATCACCGCCGTCGACGCCGTGCAGCACCGGCTGCTCTTCGAGCGGTTCCTCTCCGACGGTCGTGCCGGCCCGCCGGACATCGACCTCGACATCGAGTCCGGCAGGCGGGAGGAGGCGATCCAGTTCGTCTACGACCGCTACGGCCGCGAGTACGCGGCGCAGGTGGCCAACGTCATCTCCTACCGACCGCGCTCCGCGGTGCGCGACGCCGCCCGCGCGTTCGGCTACGACATCGGGCAGCGCGACGCCTGGTCCAAGGGCCTGGAGCGGTGGGGGAGCCTGCGCGGCACCGCCCCCAGCAGCCCGTGGTGGCAGGGGGAGTCGCCCGACCGCGCCCCCTCGGACCGTGACGCCGGCCGTGCCGCCGCCGTTCCCGCCCCACGGGAGAAGGGCGTCGACCCGCACGACCCGGCCCCGCCGCGGCACGCCCCCGCCAGCGCGCAGGACATCGGCGAGATCCCCGAGCACGTCATCGACGTCGCCGAGCGGATGCTGCGCCTCCCGCGGCACCTCGGCATCCACTCCGGCGGCATGGTGATGTGCGACCGCCCCGTCATCGAGGTCTGCCCCGTGGAGTGGGCCACCATGCCGGGCCGCACCGTGCTGCAGTGGGACAAGGACGACTGCGCCGACGCCGGGTTGGTGAAGTTCGACCTGCTCGGGCTCGGCATGCTCACCGCGCTCCGCCTCGCGTTCGACCTGGTGACCGAGACGGAGCCGGACCTGGAGCGTCCGCTCGAGCTGCACTCCCTGCCGCAGGAGGACCCCGGCGTCTACGCGCTCCTGCAGACGGCAGACACCGTCGGGGTGTTCCAGGTCGAGTCGCGCGCCCAGATCGCCACCCTGCCGCGGCTGAAGCCCGAGTGCTTCTACGACATCGTCATCGAGGTCGCCCTCATCCGACCCGGCCCGATCCAGGGCAACTCGGTCCACCCCTTCATCCGCCGTAAGAACCACCAGGAACCGGTCACGTACCTGCACCCGCTCCTCGAACCGGCGTTGAGCAAGACCCTCGGCGTGCCGCTCTTCCAGGAGCAGCTCATGCAGATCGCGATCGACGTCGCCTCCTTCAGCGCGTCCGAGGCCGACCAGCTGCGCCGCGCGATGGGGTCGAAGCGGTCGATCGACAAGATGGAGGCGCTCAAGGACCGGCTCATGCAGGGGATGGCGGACAACGGCGTCTCCCGCGACGTCGCCGCTCAGATCTACGACAAGCTGAAGGCGTTCGCCGACTTCGGCTTCCCCGAGTCGCACGCGTTCTCGTTCGCCTACCTCGTCTACGCGTCCACCTATCTCAAGCGCTACCACCCGGAGGCGTTCTACGCCGGGCTGCTCGGCGCCCAGCCGATGGGGTTCTACTCCCCGGCCTCGCTCGTGGCCGATGCGCGGCGGCACGGCATCGTGGTGCGCCGCGCCACGGTGGCCGACTCGCGCGTGCACGCGCACGTCGAGCACATCGGTCGCCCCCCCGACGCTCCCGACGGCGTGCCCGACGGCGAGCGCGGCCTCGTCCCGCGGCCCACCTTCGCGCGGGCCACTTGGCTGGAGGACGCGGGCCGGCTCGCCGAGAGTGACCACGACACCGACACGGTCACGTGGGACGTCCCCGACGACGACCCGGCGGACCACCCGGGTCCCGCAAGCGTCGCAGCCATGCCGGCCGTCCCGGTCGGTGCCGGTTCGCCCGGAACCGACCGCCCGGACCCCACCGGCATCGCAGGCAGCCTCGCCGACCCGGGCGACTCAGCCGAACCGGGCGATGGTGCGCCGCACGACGGCGAGGAAGCCTCCTCGGGCGCCGCTCGCCGTCGGGCCTTCGCCGTGCGGCTGGGGCTCGCCCCGATCCGGGGCATCGGCGTGCGGACGGCCGAGCGGATCGTCACGGCGCGCGAGCACGCGCCGTTCACCGACGCCGCCGACCTCGCCCGTCGTGCCCGACTGAGCGCTGCCCAGCTCGAGGCGCTGGCCACGGCCGGTGCGCTGCGCTGCTTCGGCGGCACCCGTCGTCAGGCGCTCTGGACGGCCGGTGCGCTCGCCGACGAGGGAGGCCGCTCCAGCAGCGTGGCCGGCAGCACCTGGGTCCAGGACGTCCTCGTCGGCACGACGGTCGGCACGCAGGCGCCCCCGCTGCCCGGCATGGGCGCGGCCGAGACGGCCGTCGCCGACGTCTGGGCCAGTGGCGTCTCACCGGACCACCACCCCACGCACTTCAGCCGGCCACGACTGCGTCGCGAGGGGGTGCGCCCGGTCAGCTCGCTCGTCATGGTCCAGGACGGGACACGCGTGGAGGTCGGCGGGGTGGTGACGCACCGTCAGCGCCCCGGCACCGCGCAGGGCGTCACGTTCCTCTCGCTGGAGGACGAGACCGGGATGCTCAACGTGGTCTGCTCGGCGGGTCTGTGGGCGCGGCACCGCCGCACAGCAGTGCGCAGTCGTGGACTGATCGTCCGCGGCGTCGTGGAGCGCACCGACGGGGTGGTGAACCTGCTGGCGGACGGGATGCGTCCGCTCCCGCTCAGCGTCGCGACGTCGTCCCGGGACTTCCAGTGAGGCCGACGGGAACCCGAGGCCCCACCGGTGTGACGCCCGGCGCGGTTGGGAGGGGGTGAACCGCGCGGGGTGTCACACGGGCGGGGTGCGCGGGATGGCTCAGTGCGCCTCCTCCGCCGACCGTGAGCTGCTGAGGCTGAGCGAACCGCCCACCGCGATGATCCCCACGACCACGGCGAGCACGGTGTACACGATCCGCTCACCATGGAAGAAGGACGCCACGAGCTCGCTGCTCCACACCCCGTCGGGCAGGACGGTGGTGACGAGGACCGCGATCAGCGTGCCGACCACAGCCGTGCCCAGGCTCGTGCCGACCTCCTGCGCGGTGTCGTTGAGTGCGGCGCCGAGCGACGTGCGGTTCTCGGGCATCGCATCGACGAGCGCGACGGCGCAGATGGTCATCACCGTGCGCAGCCCGATGGTGAACGTGACCATGAGCGCAGCGATGGCGACGTACCCGTGCTCGACACCCCAGGCGAAGCCCGCGAGCGAGCCCGCGAGCAGCACCGAGCCGACGAGGCAGGCGATCCGATGGCCGAACCTGCGCGCGAGCGCCTCCGAGATCGGGGTCGCGGCGACCATCGTGACGATGAGCGGGAGGTTCGCGAGACCCGCCCGCATCGGGCTCCAGCCGAACGCGTACTGGAAGTGCAGGATCATGCCGAACATCACGCCGGCCATCGCGACGGAGGTGCCGATCTGGGCGATGCTCGCGCCACGCACGATCCCGCTGCGGAAGACGGAGAGGTCGAGCATCGGCTGGGCAGCGGTGCGCTCACGCCAGACGAACCCGCCCAGCGCGAGGACTGCACCCACCCCGAGGGCCCACGTGATCGGCGATCCCCAGCCGTGCTCGACCCCGCTGGTGGCCGTGTAGCAGACGAGGCCGATCGTGGCGATGCTCAGGGCCGAGCCCGCCAGGTCCAGCCGGTCGCTCGTGAGCCCGGCCGGATCGTCGGCAGCGACGCCCCGGCGCACCCCGATCCAGGCGAGCAGGGCGATCGGTGCGTTGGCGAGGAGCAGCCACTGCCAGCTGAGATGAGCGAGAACCGTGCCACCGAGCAGCGGACCCAGCACGAAGCCGCTCATGCCGACCACGATCATCACGGTCATCGCCCGCATCTGCAGCTCCTGGGAGTCGAAGAGCCGGAAGACGAGCGAGTTGGTGATCGGGGCCATCGCGGCGGCGGCGATGCCGAGCGCGGCACGGAGCGCGACGAGCTGACCGGACGTGTGCACGGCGAGCACGAGGAGGCTGAGGGCGCCGAACGCCGCCAGACCCCAGAGCAGGACCGTGCGGCGGCCGATCCGGTCGGCAGCAGACCCAGCCGTGAGCAGGAGCCCGCCGAAGGTGAGCGAGTAGGCGCCGGTGACCCACTGCAACGCCGTCGTGCCGGCACCGAGGTCACGGCCGATCGTCGGTAGCGCGATCGTGAGCAGGGTGTTGTCGACCATCTCGACGAAGAACGCGAGGCACAGGGCAGCCAGGGGCATCCAGGCCGCTCGGAGGGACGAGTAGCTCAGCTGCCGGGACGGGACGAACGACGTGGTGCTGAGGGTGCTGGTCATGACGTCCTCCTATCGAACGGCGTTCGAGTATCGAACGCTGTTCGAGACTCTAGAACGTCGTTCGATAGAGTGCAACCGTGACCGGTGGAGATGTGACGGACCAGACGTCCAAAGCCCTCGCTGCGCGTGCCGCGAGAGTGGGTGCCCCGACCGCACCGGCCGCGACCGCACCGGCCCCGAACGCCGCGGCATCGCGGTCACGAGGCCGGCGCCGCACGAGCCACTCGCTCGACTCCGTGGTGCGCGCGGCCGTCGCCATCCTCGACGAAGAGGGCGAGCCGGCGCTCACGTTCCGCACCCTGGCGAGCCGGCTCGGCGGTGGGGTGGCCAGCATCTACTGGTACGTCTCCAGCAAGGACGAGCTGCTCGGCCGCGCTGCGGACAGCGTGCTGGCCGACATCCTCGAGGACACCGCCGACGTCGGCCGTGGGACGGATCCGCTCGCCGAGACCCGCGCGCTCATGATGGCGTTCTACCGCGCGACGGCGAGCCGACCCTGGCTCGGCGCGTGGTTCATGCGCGACGCCGGGACGCAGCCCAACGGCCTCGTCTTCTACGACCGCGTCGGACGGCAGCTCATGCGGCTCGACCTCACGGTGCGCCAGCGCTTCGATGCGGTCTCTGCGCTCATGGGGTACGCCGTCGGGGTAGCAGCGGATCGCGGTCAGGACCCGCCGCCTGAGGTGCGGGACGGTCGCGTGGACCTGGAGGACTTCGTGTCCCAATTTCGCGCGGAGATGCGGTCGAGCGACGCGGACGACTTCCCCTTCCTCCGCCAGATCGCCGACGAGTTCGCCGCGCACGACGATACCGAGCAGTTCGCCGCGGGACTGGACCTCCTCCTCGCCGGCATCGGTCTCCAGGTCGGCGCGGGTCAGGCGAAGGGAGGCTAGTCGTCGACGGCTGGCCGGGCGACGCTGCGCACCGAGGGCAGCGGCTCCTCCATCGGTGGGTCGACCGTGCGCAGCTGGCTGAACACCGTCCACGTCACCGCGATCACGGGGATCGCCACGATCGCGCCGAGCAGACCGCCGAGGAACGTGCCCGCCGTCACGCCGAGCGCGACGACCACCGGGTGCAGCGACACCTGCTTGCCCATGATGAGCGGCTGCAGGAGGTGACCCTCGATCTGGCCGATGAGTGCGATGCCCACCGTCACGATCAGCGCTGCGATGAAACCGTTGGCCGCGAGTGCGACGACCGCGGCGACGATCATCGCAGCGGGTGCACCGATCAGCGGGATGAACGCCCCGATGAAGACCAGCACCGCGAGCGGGGCCGCGAGCGGCACCCCCACGATCGTGAGCAGAAGATAGGCGAGGATCCCGTCGATGACGGCGATGATCACCGTCCCGCGGGCGTAGCCGGCGAACGTGTACCAGCCCGCGCCTGCCGCGCTGTGCATCGTCATCCGGTTGCGCGACGGCAGCTGGTTGATGAACCAGACCCACATCTTCGGCCCGACGGCGAGGAAGAAGATCGTGGTGAAGGTGCCGAGCGCGAGCACCGTGAAGACCTCGAACACCCCGCCGGCGTTCGCGAAGACCGTGCTGGCGATGTCGCCGGAGTGCTGCAGCAGCCACGTCTGGCCGTCCGAGATCCACCCCGTGATGTCGTCGTTGGTGATCTTCCAGGGCAGCGGACCGTTCTGCAGCCAGTCGACGATCTGGTTGATGCCGTTGTTGAACTGCCGCGCGAGCGAGGAGGCCTGCATCGAGACGGAGTAGACGACGTACGTGAGCAGGCCGAGGAAGAACAGGATCGAGAACACCAGCGAGAGGGCGGTCGCGAGCGCCCGGGGCATGAAGCGTGCGAGGAACGTGACCGCCGGTTCGAGCACCGACGTGATCACCAGGGCGAGGAACACCGCGACGAGGACGAGCTTGACCTGAAGGACGGCGAAGACCGTGATCGCGACCGCCGCGACCACCACGAGGAAACGCCACGAGTAGCCACCGGCCTTCACGAGCCACAGCGGCGTCCCGTCACCGAGACTGGCGGCGGACACCACCTGGTCGTGGCCTCCCCGACGCGACGCGCGACCGGGCCGCATGGTCTGGGAGCCCTGCTCGGTGACCCAGCGCGATCGCTGTCCGCTGCGCGCGGCTCCTCGGCTGGACGCGGAACCCGACGACGCCGTGTCCACCGCCGCATCGACGACGTCGGACTCGTCTCGGTCGTGCTGCGTTACTCCCTGTCGGGCGAATGCCCGGCGGACCCCTGCGGAGTTGAGCCTCATGGTGTCTGAACCTACGCCCCGTCCGGGGGAACGGCTCCGAACGCGCCGCGACCAGCTACGCCCGCGCACTGCTGCGGGGTCTGGCCAGGCGCTCAGCCGTGCGGCTACGCGCGCGACGGGTCGAGCAGCGCGACGGTCGAGCGCCACGCCCGGGCCTCCGCCCACTGCCGCGGGAGCTCGAGCTCCTCGCGCTGATCGGCGGGCGTGGTCGCCGCGAGCCACAGGTTGGACTCCACGCGCCGGGCGAACGACCACGCCGCCACGCGCCACGCCTCGACCTCGAGCAGGGGCGCGACGGCGGAGCAGCGGCGGGCGAGCTCCGCCGGCACGTCGCGGGCCGCGAACGGGTCGCCGACCTGCTCGAGCAGAGGCCACGGGTCGAACGCCGGGTCGCCCACCACCGGTTTGGGGTCGATCGCCACCCAGCGCGTGCGGTGCTCGTCCTCGGCGGCGAGCACGTTGCCCGGGTTGAAGTCGCCGTGCAGCAGGGCACGGCGAGTCGTCGTCGCCGGCAGCTCGGCAAGCAGCGTGACCGTGTCCGCCACGAGGTCGCGGTCGGCGCCGGCCCACGGCATCGCCTCGGCTCTCTGCGCCACGAGCTGCGCCCACGCGCGGGTCGTGGCGCCGAGGTCCTCGAAGGCGTGCCGCTCCGGCAGCGGCACGGCGTGCAGCTCGGCGAGGGTGCGGGCTCCGGTGCGCAGCGCCTGCTCGGTTGGCCAGAGCGACGCCGCAAGCGGGGTGCCCGGGATGACCGCCTCCATGAGCAGCGCCCAGTCGTCGGGCTCGACGTCGACGAGCCGGGGCGCACCGTGCCCGTGCCAGTGCATGAGGCCGTCGGCCTCGCGGGCGGCCTCGGGGTGCGGGTACGTGATCTTGAGGACCCAGCGCCAGGTCCGGCCACCACGCGGGCGCGCCAGAGCGGTCCAGCTTGCGCTGCCCGCCGAGAACGGCGGGGCCAGCTCGAGGTCCCACCGCTCGACGGCGCGGGCGAGGAGGTGAGGAACGCGCGCGAGCCAGGCTGCGCCCTCGGGCGTCGCGACCAGGCGCGCCAGGCCGTCGGGGAGGCTCGCGGGCAGGCCGGGGGATCCGGTCACGCGCCCCCCACGTAGTCCGCACGCCGCCACAGCTCGTACAGCGCGACCGTGGCGGCGTTCGCGAGGTTGAGCGAGCGCAGCCCCGGGCGCATCGGGATCCGGACCCGCGCGGTGACCCGGGGGTCCTCGAGCACGTGGTCGGGCAGTCCGGTCGGTTCGGGGCCGAAGAGCAGGACGTCGCCCAGCGCGAGGTCGGCGTCGGCCAGGGTGACGTCCGTGTTCGCGGTGAAGGCCCACACGCTCGGCGTCGAGGCGCCTGTGCCCGTGCCCGTGCCCCCGCCCGTGCCCGCGCGTCCGCCCACCGCTGACTCGGCGTCGGCCCCGCCGGCCACTCCGTCGGCCCCGTCGGCCACCCCGACCCCGCACGCCGCGAGCGCGTCGTCGAGGTCGGGGTGCAGCTCGACGTGCGCGAGGTCGTGGTAGTCCAGCCCGGCGCGCCGCAGCTTCGCCTCGGACATGTCGAACCCGAGCGGCTCGACGAGGTGCAGCACCGCGCCGGTCAGTGCGGCGAGCCGGATCGCGGCGCCGGAGTTGCTGGGGATGCACGGCTCGTAGAAGACGACGTGCGCGATCGGACGGCGGGTGCGCTCGGGAGCGGCGTGCGGCTGGGACATCGGTTCGATCGTAGGACCGGGCGATTGCCGGTCAGCGCTCGGGCCAGCGCCAGGGCGGCTGCTCGAGCGTCCCGAGGCCCGCGACCCGGGTCTCTCCGCCCTCCTTGACGAGCTCGACGCCTTCGGCGCCGTGTCGCGCGAGGGCGTCCGAGAGCGCCGAGGCGTGCGTGACGACGAGGATCTGTGTCTCCTGAGCGGCGTCGGCGATGAGGGCAGCCAGGGGCGCGAGCAGCGTCGGGTGCAGGCTGCCCTCGGGCTCGTTGAGGACGAGCAGCTCCGGGGGTCGGGGCGAGAGCAGGGCGGCCGCGAGCATGAGGAAGCGCAGCGTGCCCTCCGACAGCTCCGGAGCCCGCACGGGCCGCAGCAGGCCGGGCTGGCGCAGAACCAGCTCGAGGTGCCCGGTGCCCGCGCCCTCGTGCCCGACACGCACGTCGCCGTGCCCGAGCCGCACGTCGCGCACCTCGATGCTCGACCCGTCGAGCGCGCGGGCCACGGCCGCCGCCAGCACGTCCGCGCGGCCGATCTCCTCGATGGTGGCGAGCGTCGCGGCGAGGTTCGCGCCGTCGTCGGCGAGCACCGTCGAGCGCACGGCGACCTGCGGGCGGCGGGCGGGTGCGCCGTCGTCCACGCGCAGCTGGTCGTGGAACCGCCAGCGCCCCAGCATCCGGCGCACCCCGACCACCTCCGGGCTCGTACGCGCGTCGGCGAGCTCGGTGAGGATCGACGCGCTCGCCGCGACCGGGTCCGGCACGGGCTCCCAACCGCCGTCGCCGCGCTGCCGCACGCGCGCCCCTCGGCGCTCCACGAGCACGCTCGCGGGCCGCGCGAAGGAGCCGGCAAACACCACCTCGGCCTTCACTGAGGGATCGTGCGGGAACCGCCCGGCCTCGCTCGGCGTCGGGAGCCCGAGGTCGACGGCGTAGCCCAGCTCGTCGGTGCCCACACCCAGCAGCAGGCGCACGGGACCGGACCGCACGGTGCCCTGCACGGGGACCTCCCCGCGGCGCATGGCGCCGCGGGGGTTCTCCGGCCCGGCCCAGCGCAGCGCCTCGAGGCCGCCGGACCGGGCGACGTCGCGGACGAGGTCGCCCTCGGCGGCCGACGCCAGCAGGCGCAGCGCACGGTAGAGGCTGGACTTGCCCGCGCCGTTCGCGCCCGTGACGACCGTGAGCGGCGCGAGCGGCAGCACGACGTCACGCAGGGAGCGGTAGCCGGCGACGGCGACGGTCGTCAGCACGGCGGCACCTCCACGCTGGGCACGGGCGGGAACGGATGGGGACGGGCGGCGGACGGGGAGCCGACGCGCGTCACGAGCTGAAGATGACGGTCCCGTACTTGAGCAGGATCGCGATGATGATGCCCGCGATGAGCACGGTGGGGATCACGAGGTCCAGGCCGATCCGGACGAGCCGGTCCGCGGCCGCCTGTGCGCGTGCACCGAGGAACAGGTTCTTCTCCACCACGTTGATGTGCAGCATCGTGAAGAACGTGACCGTGGTGAACACGGTGATGAGCAGGCACCACGGGCACAGCGCGCCGATGTAGACGTAGGACTGGTAGAAGAGCCAGTACGCGAAGATCAGGCCGAGGGTGTAGCCGATCTGGGCCGCGAACATGAACCAGCGCGGGAAGCGCACCCCGGAGAAGCCCGCGACGGCGATGGTCAGCACCACCGGCTCGGTCGCCAGCCCGATGAACGCGTTCGGGAACCCGAAGAACTGCGCCTGCCACGACTGGGCGACGGTTCCGCAGCTGATCGCCGCGTTGATGTCGCAGCCCAGCACCGCGTCCGGGTTCAGCGCGAGGTGGTACGCCTCGACCGACAGGACCGCCGAGGCGATGATGCAGGCGATCGCCGAGAGGCCCATGAGCGCGAACAGGAAGCTGTGGGAGTGCCGCCACCCGACGAAGCGTCCGGCGCCGTCGGCCACGGTCAGGTCGTCGTCGAGCTCGTCGTCGTACGCGTCGTCGAGGTCGTCGTCACCGTCGGCGACCTCGTGCGGGTCGAGCGTCCCCTCGGAGCCGAGGGCGTCGTCGGGCTGAGCGGGCGGCGCGGTGGAGGTCACGATCCAAGAATGCCTCACGGAGGCTGGGAGAACCCTGGGTCCATCGGTCCCTGACGGGACGTCGGTGGACGGTCGCGAGGCTTGGGCCGGTGCACCCGCCCAGGTGCCCGGCAGTTGCGAGCAGCCGCAAGGTGCGAGGATCACGCGCATGAGCACTCCGAGCACTCCGAGCAGCCCCGGCGCAGCGAGCGCGCCCGCCGACGACATCGCCTCGATCCCCACGCCCGACGGCGAGCTCCCCGTCCGGCTGTACCTCCCGTCGTCGGGCACGGGACCGGGCCTGGTGCTCGTGCAGGAGATCTTCGGGGTCTCCCGCTACGTCGAGGCGCGCGCCGCCGACCTCGCGGCCCTCGGCTACGTCGTGGCCGTGCCCGAGCTCTACTGGCGGATCGGGCTCGCGGCGACACCGGAGGACGGCGACATCCAGGACGTCCTCGGCGCCGGCATGTCCGCCGCCGAACGGCTCGGCCTCGAGCACGCCGTCGCCGACACCGACCGCACGCTCGCCTGGCTGCCCACGCACCCCGCGGTCACCGGGCCCGTCGGGCTGATCGGGTTCTGCTTCGGCGGGGGAGTCGCGTTCGCCGTCGCCGCGGCGCGGGCCGCCGACCCCGACGCGGCAGACCCGGCCGTGCTCGTGTCGTACTACGGCTCGTCGATCCCGGCGCAGGCCGAGGCCGACGCCGAGCGCGCCGGCGCCGTCACCGTGCCGAGCCTGCACCACTGGGGCGAGGTCGACGCCTTCATCCCGGGCGAGGCGCAGGAGGCGACGCGCGCGGTGCTCGACGGCGAGCACCCCCTCGAGTGGTTCACCTACCCGGGCGCGAACCACGCCTTCGACAACCCCCACCCGGCCTTCCACCACGCCGACGCGTCGGCGCTGGCCTGGGAGCGCACGAAGGCGTTCCTCGCCGCGCACCTGCCGGTCGCCTGACCGCGTCGCCGGGTCAGGGAACGCTCGTGGCGACCGTCCTTCTCGTCCGGCACGGCCGGACCACCGCCAACGCCTCCGGGCTGCTCGCCGGGCGCACCCCGGGCGTCGAGCTCGACGAGTCCGGGCGCACGCAGGCCGGCGACGCCGGCCGGCGGATCGCGGCGCTGCCGCTGGCCGACGTCGTGAGCAGCCCGCTCGAACGGTGCCGACAGACCGCCACGGCGATCCTCGCCCAGCAGCCGGCCGACGGCGCGGGCGAGGTGGTCGTGGAGGACGACCTCACGGAGTGCGACTACGGCCAGTGGCAGGGCCGGGCGCTCGCGGAGCTCGCGAAGGAGCCGCTCTGGGAGGTCGTGCAGAACCAGCCGTCGGCGGCGGCGTTCCCCGGTGGTGAGTCGATGGCGCGGATGCAGGCGCGCGGCGTCGCGGCCGTCCGGTCGCACGACGCGCGCGTCGTGAGCGCCGCCGGACCGCAGGCCGTCTGGGTGGCGGTGAGCCACGGCGACGTGATCAAGGCGGTGCTCGCCGACGCGCTCGGGATGCACCTCGACGTCTTCCAACGGCTCGACGTCGCCCCGGCCTCGATCTCGATCGTGCGTTACGGCGGCCCGCGGCCCCACGTGCTCGGCGTCAACACGCTGGCCGGCGACCTGTCCTGGCTCGGCGCGGGCGCACCCGAGGCGCCGCAGGTCGGCGGCGGGGCGGGGCCGGCCGGCCGAGCCACGACCTAGCAGCACGACCTAGCATGGACACATGGCCGCTCTCGTGCACGGATTCGACTGGCCGGACCGCTTCGTCACCGGAACCGTCGGCGAACCGGGCGCCCGCACCTTCTACCTGCAGGCCGAGGAGGGCAGGCGGGTCGTGAGCGTGGCGCTGGAGAAGCAGCAGTCGGCGGCGCTCGCCGACGGCGTCGACGCCGTCCTGGACCAGCTCATGGCGGACGGGAACCCGTACGGCATCCCCGCCCAGGCGCCGGCCGGGCTCGCGGACGACGGCCCGCTCACCGAACCGGTCGAGGAGCTGTTCCGGGTCGGCGACATGCGCCTGTCGTGGGACGCCTCGACCCACCAGATCGTCGTCCAGGCGATGCGGCTGCGTACGGACGAGGAGGAGGCGACGCTCGCCGAGGCGGGTGAGCTCGCGGCACTCGCGGGCCTCGCAGGCGAGGAGCCGGTCGAGGAGATGTTCGTGGTCCGCATCCCAGTCGGTGCGGCGCGGGCGTTCGCCGCGCGCACGCGGTCGGTGATCGCACAGGGCAGGCCGCTGTGCCCGATCTGCGAGGAGCCGATGGACCCGGCTGGCCACATCTGCCCGGTCCCCGACGAGCTCGAGTGAGTGACGCCGGACCGCCGACCGGTGAGGTGGAGCTGGTCGGTCGGATCGTCTCGGCGTCGAACGCGACGTTCCTGGCCCGGCTGGACGGCGTCGACGTCGTCTACAAGCCCACGGCGGGGGAGCGGCGACTGTGGGACTTCCCCGACGCGACCCTCGCGCTGCGCGAGGTCGCCACGTACGAGGTCTCCGAGGCCCTCGGCTGGAACGTCGTGCCGCCCACGTGGCTGGGCGAGGGTCCGTACGGGCCGGGGATGCTGCAGCGATGGTGCGAGCCCGACGGCGTGGTGACGCCGGCCGTCCGCGTCGTTCCCTCTGGCGCGCCGCTCGAGCCGGGCTGGCGCCACGTGCTGGACGGGCTCGACGAGGAGGACCGCGAGGTCTCTCTGCTGCACGAGGACTCGGCGCCGCTGCGGCGGATGGCGGTGCTCGACGTCGTGACGAACAACGCCGACCGCAAGGGCGCGCACGTGCTCGAGCAGGCCGACGGGCACCGGTTCGGCGTCGACCACGGGCTCACGTTCAACGTCGAGCCACGCCTGCGCACGATCCTGTGGGGCTGGGTCGGGGAGTCGCTGCACGACGAGGAGGTCGATGGCGTGCGGCGGCTTCTCGCCGACCTCGACGGCGCGCTCGGCGCGCGGCTGGCGCAGCTGCTCGAGCCCGAGGAGGTCGAGGCGTTCGCCGCGCGCTGCGAGCGGCTGGTGCGCGAGCGGCGGTTCCCGGCGCCCGAGGGTGACATGCCGGCCATCCCGTGGCCGCCGGTGTGAGAGCGGGTCTGCCGTCGAGCGGGCCGTCGACGATGACGCCGTCGGCAGCGGAGCCACGACGCGGGATGCGCCGTCTCGGTGGGTCGGGAGGGTGGGGTCGAGGCTTCGGTGGGCGTTCGCACTGTCGGTCGAGCGGGCCGGCTCGTACCGTAGGCAGTCAAGCCCGGCTCGTCGACCGTGGAGGACCGATGACCGACTCCCGGCCCAGCTCGGCGATCCAGGCGATCGTTCTTCTCGCGGAGCCGCCTGCCGACATGGGAGTCGTGCTCTCGGCGATCCAGCCCGGCATGGGGGACCCGCTGGCCGGCACTCCTCTGCTCCCGGCCTTCGGGCTGACGGTCAACGGGGCGGACCTGCGGATCGGCGCGTTCGGTGGCGCCGTGACCAACGACCGGCTCCTCGCCGACCTCTCGGTCAGTCCGATGCGCGAGCATCTCGATCCGCACGTCGCCGCCCATCGGGGCGCCGTGACCCTCGAGATCGCACCACCGACGTCCGGGTTCTTCGGGCCGATGGTCACGTGGGCCAACGTGCTGGCGTACCTCGTGGACAACCTGGGGGCGAAGGTGGTGTGGCTGCCGCAGCAGCGGACCGTCACCACCGACGTCCTGTTCATCGGAGAGATGGAGCGGGACCCCGCGCTCGTGCTCGCCGGCGTGCACGCGATGTGGCTCGACCAGGCCGCGGGCACCTCGCTCGCCTTCAGCGCGGGGCTGCACGGGCTGGGCAGTCCCGAGGTGCAGATTCGGCGGTCGGGCGAGCCGGCGCTGCTGTACCGGCACCTGCGCCTCGCGCTCGCCGACTGCCTCCGCGCTGACCGACTGCTCGCCGTCGGGGACGTGCTCGACGTCGGTGGCGTCCACCACGAGGCCGTCGACGGCGTGAGCCTCACCTCCGGCTTGCCGGTTCTCGAGCTGGTGCCTGCCGCCGCACCCGCGCCGCGCGCGGAGCCCGCGCAGGCCGCGGCGCCCGCGGAGCCCGAGAAGAAGCGACGCCGCTGGCCGTTCGGCTGAGCCCGGATCCGCCGGTGTCGTTTCGTGGGGGTCGTTGATCGGGGCTTGATCGTCGTCGGGAGTGTGGGGCGTGTGGGGTTCGCCGGTGTGCCCGGCGTTTCCACTGCGGGTCGTTCCTCGGGGCCGTTTCGGTCGGGGTGGTCAGGGTGAGGCTGCTCGTGGTGGTCGGCAGGTCGCCTCGAACACGGTGGTGAACGCGGGCGCCCAGGGCCAGGCCGCGGGTAGGTGCAGGTGGAGGCGGCGGGCGGTGCTGGCCACGCGGGCTGCGATGTGGATCAGGCGGCGGCGGATGGTCGCTGTCGTTGCCCTGGCCATGGTGGTGCCGGCGATCGCTGCCGTGGCGCGGGTGAGGTTGAACGCGATGGTGGCCAGGGTGGTCCAGGCGGCGTTCGCGGTGAACGTCCCCGAGGGCAGGTGGGCCAGCGGCCCGGCCTTCAGGTCGGCGATGACCTGCTCGACGATGGCGTGGTCGCGGTGGTGGGCCTCGGCGTCCAGCATCGGTTCGGGTGAGTCGGTGAAGATCGCGTGGTAGCGGTAGGTCTGGAACAGCTCGCCCTGCCCGGCGCTCGTTCTCGGGTTGAGGCGTTTGACGCGGCGCACGATGAGTCGGGCGGTGACGTGCTCGGCGGCGGGCCGAGAGGTGAACGCGGTGAACGCGACCTCGGCGATGCTCGCGTCGCAGACCCACCCACCGGCCTGTTCGTCGAAGACCGCGTTCGGGTACCTGATCGCCGTCCACGCGTGCTCGGCGATGCTCGCGATGGCCTTGGTGATCTGGGGGTTGACCCGGGCGGTGATCGAGAACCGGGCGCCTGCCGCGCGGGCCGCGGCCACCACCGCACGTTGGTAGTACGCGGAGTCCGCCCGGACGGTGAGCAGCCCGACGGCGCCGCAGCGGCGGGCGGTGGCGACCGCGTCGCCGATGAGTTTGGGTGCCCCGTGCGCGGAGGCGACGTTGCCCTTGCGCAACCGGACACCCGCGATCAGCGGCGCGTCCATCGGGGTGGACAGCACCGCGAGCTGGGCGTTGAGCCCTTTGACCCCCGAGTACCCGTAGGCCACTCCCTGCTGCTGGTAGCCGTGCATCGCCTTGATCGTGTCGTCCACGTCGATCCAGGCGACCTGACCGACCCCGGCCAGCACCGGGGTCCTCGCGGCGAGCGCAGCCAGCAGGCGGGAGGCGACCGCGTCGAGCTGACGCACGTGACCGAAGGTGTAGGCCCGAAGGTGCGTTCCCAGCGTTGTCGGCGCGGGCGCCGCGGCCAGCAGCCGGCCCATCCCGCCGTGGCGCAGCACGGCCAAGTCCTCGAAGCTGTCCGCACCGGCAACCATCCCCGCGACCACGGCAGCGACCTTGCCCGGGCCGTTCGCGCCGGCCGACCCCGGCACCCGCACGTGCTCGGCGACCAGCGCGCCGAGACCGGCCCGATCGGCCAGCGCCATCACCGGCACCAAACCAGCGGCCGACACCAGGTTCGGATCATCGAAGACCGCGGACTTCACGTGGCAGACTCTCACTTACCGGATGCCCTTCTCCAGGCACGAACAGGACCGTCGACAAGTCCTATCGTTCCAGGTCAGAAGGGCATTCGCGTCTCACGACCCGCCAACCACACCGGCGGATCCGGGCTGAGGCGAGACTCGGCGCCATCGGTGCGGCGCGCACGGTGCGCGTTCGGTGCCGCTCAAGACCGGGATCCACGCCGTCCCGAGATCCGCAAGCGGCACAGACCACTGACGTCGCCGAGGAGCGACTAGGAGAGTTCAGGCCGTGCTCGAGCTTCGCGAGGTGGTCCCGAGCATGCGCACCGAACGCCAGGCCTCGGCGGTGTCTCGCGGCATTCGGTAGTGCCAGCGTCCGTCGGAGTCCACGAACTCGATCGGCGGGTTCGACCGCTCGTAGTCGTTGTAGACCTTGCGTGCCATCGCGCCGGTGAACCCGGCGAACTGTTCGGGAGCGAGTCCGAGGGCCGCGAAGTCCGCGCCCGTGAGCAGCTCGTCGGGTCGCTCGAGGGCGACGTGGTCGAGCAGCCGCAGAGTCAGCGGTTGGGCCTCGCTGGCGTACTGCGCGAGGTCTTCTTCGGTCCACTCGACTCGCGGCAGCGCGGCGGCCCAGCGGATCTCCGAGGGCTTCTCGCCCTGGAACACGGCTCGGACGTCGATCAACCGGCGGCCGTCGGGCATGCGCCAGAAGGTCCAGCCGTTCGTCACGCTGCCTTTCACGTGGTGGCCTGCCGCGGAGGGTGAGCCGAAGAGCTTGCCGTCGACGTCCAGCAGCCCGTCTGCACCGACCACAGCATCTCGAGACGCCCAGCTTCCTTGACGCGGCGTGAGGCGGGTACCGGGCTCGAGCAGCCCCGCTGCGACGAGGTGCTTCACCTCGACCCACTCCTGAGTCTTGTCGCGGGGGTCGACCACCTCCCCGGTGTGACCCTCGGGGACGGGCCACACGGCCAGCAGGGTCTCGATCAGCTGCGTCGAGCGGGCATCGATCAGGCCTTCCGTCCACTCCTGGTCGGCTGACTGGCTCAGCAGCCGACTGTTCAGCAGCAGCGTGTCGTGGTCGCGCAGGGCTTCACGCTTGTGGCTCCACGCCGAGTTCGACACCTTCGAGTTCAGCGAGGTGGTCAGCAGTGTCAGGTTGCCCAGTCGGTGGACGTGGGCCGCGCGGTCGAGCTCGGCGTCGAGTCCGTTGACGGGCCAGTTCTCCTGCCAGCTCTGCGGGAGGACGTGCTCGATGGGGTATCCGCGGCGTGACACCTGCGGCTGGTTGGTGCCACGGCGGTACTCGTTCTCGACCGCCTCGAGGAACAGGCGCAGGCGCGCCACCTTGAACCGGCGGTAGACGGCCTCCTCGGCGAACGCCGCTCGGATCTCCTCGTCACCAGGCCAGTAGCTGCTGGTGACGTTGATCCGGGACAGGTGGCCGCGGACCCGTTCCACCAACTCAACTGCCGGGGCGTCGCCGTGCACCCGGATCAGCTCGGCGACGACGCGACCGAGATCCGACGTCGTCAGGCGAAGGAACATGCGACGCATGATCCAGCTCTCGGCCGCAGCAACGACACCATCGACCACGGCTTGCGGCAGCTGCCGCCCGGGCGCGTGGAGCCAGATCAGGAGGGGCTTCAGCAGCTCCAGGTCGCTCGCCCTCATCCGGTAGACGGACATCTCCACCACGGACAGCTGCCGGTCCTTCTCATCCGCGGCGACGGTCCAGGCCTGGTAAAGATCGGCCTGCTCCTTGATGGTCGGCAGCAGGTCGGTCATCGTCTGGACGGCGTCGTGCTCGACGTACGCCTTGAACCGGGTGAAAGTCTGCTGCGGGCCGATCTCCTCACCCAGGCGGGACACGAGCCACTGGTTGAGGAACAGGGAGCCGCGGCTGACCCGGTAACGCCCGACGCTGACCTCGGTCTCCCAGAACTTGGTGTCGAACGGCCAGTGCTCCGCGTAGGCGCGGTGGGTGTCGGCGCGTTCAAGGGCCAGCCGCTGAAAGACGAAGTTCTTGATCAGGTCCGCGGCCGTGAGCGGAGTGCCCCGCGCATTGAGGGTCTCGAAGATCTCCTGGGAGTTCTCCGCCGCGGTCAGGTTGATCGCGACCAGCTGAAGCCCGCTGGTGAGGACAGCGACGAGGGCGTTCGCCCGCACGGCGCGGTCTGCCTCGTCGGTCTCGCCCAGCCACGTCGTGATCTCGTCGGTGAAGTACTCGTGCGCTCGAGTGATCCTGGAGGTGGCGTGCTTCAGGGCCGAGTGGTCGACGGGCGGGTCGGCGTCCATCACCTCGTCGAACACGGCGTGGTCACGGTTGGTGTGACGGATCTTCAGGCTGGACTCGCCCGCCGGCACGAAGGTGGCCTGGTTGTGGGTCAGGCTCTGGAGCTGCCCGGCGAGGGAGTCGAGGCCGACCGACTCCAGGACAGCCGCTGTGGCGTCCATGACGACCTGGAGGGTGGTGAGCCGCTGCTGTCCGTCGATGATGTTGCTGGACTGCATGGTGCCGAGCTGGCCCTCGTGGGCCTGGACGACGACTGCCCCGAGGAAGTGCGTGGCCGTGGAGTACGGGTCGCGGAGCCGCAGATCGGTGAGACGACGGATGTCGCTCCACAGGGGTGCCCACTGCTCCTCCTGCTCCCACACGTACGGCCTCTGGAAGAGCGGGACCACCAGCTGCTGCGGAAGGCTGAAGATCTGCATCGGGGTCCGGACATTGGTCTCCACGTGCGCCATCCTGCCGCGCCTGTCCGACGGGTGGAGAACGCGCTTGCGTCGCACGTGCCGCGCCACGGTGTGGCGGCCGAGAGAGCGCACGCGAACGGCTGGACAGGCCGGAACCGCAGGGGCCGCCGGGAGACGCGGCGGTCGGGCTGCTGCGGGCGAGGCGGGTGCACCCACGCCGGCCCGGGTAGTACGACGAAGGCCCGGAACCGTTGCGGTTCCGGGCCTTTCACCGTGTCCGAGGGGGGACTTGAACCCCCACGCCCTATACGGGCACTAGCACCTCAAGCTAGCGCGTCTGCCAATTCCGCCACCCGGACGAGTGGTGCTTCCTGGGCCCCGTCGGGCCCCAGGCAGCGGGTAAGACCCTAGCACGCGGGAAGCCGTGACTTGAAATCGGCGGCGGCCCGGGCGAGCTCGCGGGGTCGGGCACCAGCGGACGGGCGCGGCACAGCTCGGCGCGGCTGACCGCTCGACGCCGCCCCGACGCACGAGGGGCGGGCGCCCCGCCGGACACCCGCCCCTCGCGATCACCTCGGCGCGCTCGCTGCAGAGGACTACTGCGCCGCCAGCACCATGAGCCACGCCAGCAGGTAGGAGCGCGAGAACCCGTCGTCGATCGAGTCCTCCGGCAGCGTGCGCGCCTGCTCGAGCGCCGTCGCCGCGTCGTCGGCTCCTGCGAGCCCGCGGTAGGCAAGCAGGTAGTCGCTGAACTGCGGCGGTGAGCTCGGCAGGTCCACCGAACCCCCGAACGCCTCCGCCACGACCGCCCGGATGTGCTCCGGGTCCGACGTCCCGAGGTACCCCGCCGACGGCGAGAGCGGGATCAGCTGGATCGCCGCCATCGCGGCCGGCTCGGGCGAGAACCACGTGGCGTAGTCCCGCTTGCCGCCCCAGTTCATGGCGACCACCTCGTGCGAGAAGGTCTCGGCGCCCGGGATGTCCGCGGTGTTCGGGTCCACCCAGTAGGCGAGCGCCGAGGCGGCCTCGTTGGCCACGAGCCACGCCCCGCGGTCCGCCAGCGTCGCGTTCCCGCTGGCCTCGCCCCACAGCTCCAGGCCCGCCCAGGCCGTGACGGCCTCGGAGGAGGACTCCTGGTTGTTGCCGTCGGCGAAGGGCGAGATGCCCGAGGCCCACGAGTGGCCCTGGTACGGGTCGAACACCCGCAGCGCGGGCACCCGGTCCGAGCCCGTGGTCGCCGCGATGTCCGCGGCGAGCGCGTCCATCACGGGCTGCATCGAGGACACGGTGCTCGGGTCGAGCGAGCCGAGCACGCCCGCGGCGTAGAGGAAGTACCCGTAGTGGAAGTGGTGGTCGTTGAACTCCTCCGAGCCGAACGCCGTCGCCTGTCCCACCACGCCCTTCCACGTCGCGTCGTAGCCGAAGCAGCGCTCCGAGCGTTCCGTGCAGCCGTCGACCTGCGTCCACGGCTCCATCCCGTCCTTGAGCATCCCGAGCGCACGCGTGGCGAGCTCGTCGTCACCGAGGCCCTGGGCGAGCTCCGCGAGCTGCGCCAGGCGGTAGAGCGCCTTCCCGCCGAAGTACGTGTCGGCGGCCAGCGCCGCGACGTCTGTGGCGTCGAGGTCGGCCGCCACCTGGGTGGCCAGCTCCGCGCGCTCGTCGCCGGTCAGCCCGGACACGTCCAGACCCGTCGCGACGTCGACCGTCGGCACCTGCCACGACGGCGCCGAGCCGACGCACACGGGCATCGGCCCGTAGATCCCCTCGTAGGTGCCGACGGGGTCGCCGTCCGTGCAGCCGCCCTGGTGGGGAAGACGCACGACGGCGGTCGTCGCGTCCCCCTCGGTGCGGTACGTGAGCGTCGTGGTCGCGCCGGAGTCGGAGACGCTGCCCCCGACGTCGACGCCCGTGACGACCGCGGCGTACGGCGCGAGGTCGGCGGGCTCGCCGTCGGGCGGGAGCGCCCAGAGCACGGCTGAGGCCCCGGCAGCCAGCGACAGCGCGCCGTCGGCCGACGGCGCCTGGGGCGCGAGCACCGCGTAGGTGCCCGTGCCCGACGTCGTGGTCGCGAGCGTTCCGTCGGCGTCGCCGGCGTCCTGCTCGGTCCACGCCGTGCCGTCCGCCGAGGCGAGGGTGAGGTCGAGGTCGGACGCGGCCGTCACCGACACGTACGGCGAGCCCGCGGCCAGGTGGACGTGCGCGAGCACGGTCCCGGCGCCGTCGAGGTAGTCCAGCGTCACCGAGACCGGGTCCGCGGCCGAGACCACGTACGAGGTGGCGCCGAGGTCGACCGCCACGCGGTCGACGTGCGCGCCCGCGATGGTCGTCTCGGTCGCCGTCACCTCGGGAAGCCCGACGGCGAACCCCGCCTCGGTCGCCTTGACGGACATCGGGAGGGGGAAGACGGGCAGCCCCACCTCGCCGAACGCCAGGCTCGAGTACCACCGGTTGGTCGGCGGCGTCACGCCGTCGGCGAGGCGCGGCGTGGGCAGCTCGGCGAGCGACACCGCCGGAAGTGCCTCGAGCGCCTCGTCCTGACTCGCCGGAGCGAGCACGCCCAGGTCTCCGGCCGCCAGCGCCGAGCCGGCGTCCGACGACCCCGCTGCGCCGGCGTTCGACGCGGCGTCGGTGCCGGGCTCCGCGGCCGACGTCGTGCACGCCGCGAGGGCGAGCGAGCAGCCGGCGGTCAGCGCGATCACGCGTGCGCGCCTCATAGGCCGATCTTCTTCCCGAAGTTGGTGATCGCATCCGCGAGCACCGCCAGCGGCCCGGTGTCCTCCAACGCCATCCGTGCGACGACGGGGGTGCCGGGGGAGTAGAAGCCTGAGATCGACTCCGCGGCCAGCTCGGGCGAGGCGACCGTCACGGTGGCGAGGGCGCGGCCCTCGATCGTCTGCACGGTGACCGACTCGACGGCGCCGGCCACGGTGGTCGCGTTCGGCAGCGCGATCTCGACCGCGGCGCCCTGCTCGATCCGGGCGTACTCGCGCGGCGTGAGGTCGAACGTCGCGGACACGTACAGCGAGTCGTCGACGGCGATGGTCGCCATCGTCGTCCCGGTCGCCACGAACGTGCCGTCCGTGGCGGTCAGGGCAGTGACGACGCCGTTGCCCGGCGACAGGTACGTGACCGTGCCGTCGTCGGCGACCTGGTAGGCCTCGGTGCTCATGCTGATCGAGGAGCCCTCGCGGAGCGCCTTCTGCAGCTGGGGAGCCTGAACGGTGAACAGCGGCTCACCGACGGTGACCTCGTCGCCGGTCGCGACGAGCGTGTCGCTCACCGTTCCGGAGAAGTCGGTGCCGACGTCGAGCGTGCCGGCCGCGACGGACGCTGTCTCACTGGTTGCCTGGGCGAGGCGACGGTCCAGCAGCAGTGTGCCGCCGGCGGTCACCGCGAGCACGAGCAGCAGCCCGACGGTGAGCGAGAGGATAGATCGAAGGGACATGGCGAGTCACACTCCTTGGGGCTGGGCCAGACCGCCCTGACCCGAACGAGGGGTCGCGGTGGCGGCGGCGATGGGGGAGGGGGTCTCGTCGTCGAGGTCGATCGGTTCGGATGCCGGGTCGAGCGTGGGGTCGGTGGTCGGGTCGGTCGGGTCGGTGGTCGGTTCGGTCGTCTGGCCGGCATCGGGACGGCCGCCCGCGGCGCGGCGACCACGGCGCGAACCGCTGACGACCGGGGCGGTGGTGCTCGCCGTCGGGCGCCGGCGCTCGCTCTCCTCACGCATGGCCTGGAGGAGGAAGCCGAACAGGATGAGCGTGTTCGTGATGTTCCAGGCCAGCGCCAACGTGAAGATGCCGGTCTGCTCCTGCTTGAGGATCCCCACCACCGACGTGACGAGCAGGAACACGAACATGAGCAGCTGCGGCACGATGAAGGCGAACGGCGTGGTGCGCCGACCGGTCGCGCCGGTGACGTGCCACTTCTGGTCCTTGCGCGTGAGTGCGCTCCAGAATGCGCGGACGTAGATCGGGAACGAGACGCTCGCGAGCAGCAGCACCTCCCACCGGAACGAGCCGAGGGTGAAGAACGCGATCATGATCTGCATGACGTAGAACCCGCAGTAGTACAGGACCCACTGCCCGGTGGAGATCGTGAGGTTCATGGGCGCGAGGTCGAGGTAGATCTGCAGCGGCGGGACCAGGAGCAGCACGAGCGGGGCGATGCCCGTGAGGTAGTGCGTGGCCGTCACGAAGTACTGCAGCCGCTGGTCGAACGTGAGCTTGCGGCTCGGGGAGAACGGGTTGTGCGTGATCAGGATCTCGAACCCGCCCGTGGCCCAGCGCTGCTGCTGCTTGGTGTACGCCTCGATCGTCTCGGGGGTGTCCCCGACGGCGAGGGCCATCGGGATGTACACGCTCTTCCAGCCCTGCTCGTGCAGCTTGAGCGAGGTCCACACGTCCTCGGACTTGGAGTCGGTGTACATTCCGCCGATCGACGCGATGGCGCTGCGCCGGAAGATCACGTTGGTACCGACGCAGAACGCCGCGTTGAACTTGTTCCGGCCGGGCTGGATGAAGCGGTAGAACACCGTCTGCATGTAACCCGCGCCGCGTGAGATCGCCGAGCGCAGGTTCCCGTACGTCTGCGGCGTCTGGACGAACGCGACCTTCTCGTCCTCGAAGAACGGGACGGTCTCGTAGAGGAACTCCGGCTCCGGCACGAAGTCGGCGTCGAAGATCGCGTAGAAGGGCGCGCTCGTGATCGAGAGCGCGTGGTTGACGTTGCCGGCCTTGGCGCCGTGGCTGGACAGCCGGCGGACGTAGCGGCCGCCGACGCGCGCGACGAGGTCACGGACCTCGTCGCTGCGGCCGTCGTCGAGCACCCACGTCTCGTGCCGGCCCTGCAGCGCCAGGCAGGCGCGCAGCGTGCGCTCGATCGTCTCGAGGTCCTCGCCGTAGGTGGTGATGAAGACGTCGACCGAGATCTCCTTCTGGTCCAGGAACATGCGCCACTCGTGAGGCTTGAGCTGCTGCTGGCGCCGCGTGATGCGGGCGGTGTCGTACAGCGTGCGCTGCGCCTGGTAGAAGCCGAACGGCCGCGGATCGTAGCCGGAGCTGAGGATCGTCCACATCGACAGCAGGGCGTGGAAGACCACCACGCTCTCGGCGGTGATCACCAGGACGTACGGGATGAGGTCACCGCGGTTCGCCGGGTTGAGCAGGAAGATGCAGTAGGCCAGGACGCCGGCGGTCGCGAGGAACACCAGCATCATGAGCGACGGCGACTCGACCGGTGAGGTCGAGCGGCGTCGCGGCTCGAGATCGGTCGCGCCGTCGGCGTCGCGCAGGCGTTCGCGCTCCATCAGGCGGTCATAAGGGGTCGGGGACGTCGTCACGGCGGCGCTCCTGTCGGCTGGAAGAAGTCGGGCGGCGACCGACTCCTCGGAGCCGTTCGCATTGGCTCCGGTGCCGACCGCGGTCCGCACGGGGACCGCGGTACAGGTCGTGCGGGTGGTGCTGATTCGAGCAGACGGTGCCGCCTGCTTCCGGTCGTGCTGGGTGTCACGGTCGGTGGGACTCCGCAGCGGCGACCCCCCGGCCGCTACCAAAGTGACAGGACTTCGGTGCCTGTGCAAGCGCGCGCGCCGGATCTCCACACGCGCGAAACCCGCCGGTTACCGGCCCCGAGACGTGCGTCACGCTCGTGAGAGCGGCGTCTCGTCACGTGGACACCAGGGCTGAGCGCGGGTCGTTCGTCGACGTCGTGCGGGCCTGGTCGAGCCCAGGTCAAGCGTGAGTCTGTGCGGGATCCCCGGTCCGGCAACGTCCGGTGCGCCCTCGGTCATCGCACGGTCAGGTCGGTCCGCGCGGCAAGATGGAGCCATGCCCGCCGAGACCGAGTCCGCAGCACTGCCCGACGCCGTCCCCACCGACCCTGTGCCCTCGCTCACACACGCGCTCGACGGGCAGGTCGAGCTCGACCCGAGCAACCCGCTCGCGCAGCCGTCGGACCTGCCGTACGGGCTCCCGCCGCTGGACCGGGTCGACGTCGACTCCTTCCGTCCCGCGATCCTCGCCGGCATCGCGCAGCAGCGCGCCGAGTGGGAGGCGATCGCGACCGACCCGGCGCCCGCCTCCTTGGCCAACACCCTCGAGGCGCTCGAGCGCTCGGGTGAGCTGCTCGCGCGGGCGACGCGCACGTTCTGGGTGTACACGTCCTCGGTCGGCGGCGCGGAGCTGGACGCGCTCGACGCCGAGCTGAGCCCGCTGCTCTCGGCGCACTGGGACTCCTTCGAGCTCGACCCCCGTCTGCTGGCGCGCTACGACGCGCTCGCGGCCGCCGTCGAGGACGGCTCCCACCCCCCGCTCGAGCCAGAGGCGGCCTGGCTGCTGCACCGCCGGCGCGAGGTCGCCCGGCGGGCTGGTGTCGGCCTGGACGAGGCCGGTACGGCGCGGCTGCGCGAGCTCAACGCCGAGATCACCGCGCGCCAGACCGAGTTCGGTCAGCGCGTCGTGGCGGGCATGGCGGCGGCCGCCGTGGCCGTGGACTCCGGGGAGGAGCTCGCGGGCCTGTCGGAGGGCGACCGCGCGGCGCTGCACCGTTCCGCCGTCGACCGAGGCAGCGCGGCCGACCACCTGGTCACCCTCATCCTGCCGACCCCGCAGCCCGTGCTGGTCGACGCCGACAGCCGCGAGCTGCGCCGTCGAGTCCAGCGGGCCTCGGAGAGCAGGGGCAGCGGCGTCGACCCGGCGTCCGACACCCGCGAGGCGATCCTCGCGCTCGCCCGGGCCCGCGCCGAGCGGGCCCGCCTGCTGGGCTACCCCCACCACGCCGCGTACGTCGCGGCCGGCGCGACGGCGGGCAGCACCGAGGCCGTCATGGGCATCCTCACCCAGCTCGCCCCGCCCGCGGTGCGCAACGCGCGGGCCGAGGCCGAGGACCTGCAGGTGAGCCTCGCCGTCGACGTCCCCGGCGCCACGCTCGAGGCGGCCGACTGGGCGCACTACGCCGAGCGGGTGCGGCGTGAGCGCTACGACGTCGACCTCGCGGCGCTGCGGCCCTACTTCGAGCTGGGGCGCGTGCTCGAGCACGGCGTGTTCTGGACCGCGACCCAGCTCTACGGGCTCACCTTCACCGAGCGGTTCGACCTGCCGACCTACGCCGACGGCATGCGGGTGTGGGAGGTGCGCGACGCCGACGGCGCCGGGCTGGGTCTCTTCCTCGGCGACTACTACGCACGCGAGGGCAAGCGCGGGGGCGCGTGGATGACGAGCTTCGTCAACCAGTCCCGCCTGCTCGGGACCCGGCCGGTCGTGACGAACACGCTCAACGTGCCGCGCCCGCCCGAGGGCGAGCCCACCCTGCTCACGTGGGACGAGGTCAACACGGCGTTCCACGAGTTCGGCCACGCGTTGCACGGCCTGCTGTCCGACGCGACGTACCCCAGCCTCTCGGGCACCGCGGTGCCGCGCGACTTCGTCGAGTACCCGTCGCAGGTCAACGAGATGTGGGCCACGCACCCGGAGGTCATGGCGCGCTACGCCCGCCACCACGCCACGGGCGAGCCGCTCGCCGCCGACGTCGTCGCGCGCCTGCAGGAGGCCGCCCGGTACGGCGAGGGCTTCCGCACCACGGAGTACCTCGGCGCCGCGCTGCTCGACCAGGCCTGGCACCAGCTCACGCCCGAGGAGGTCCCGACCGACGTCGCCGACGTCGCGGCCTTCGAGGTGCAGGCGCTGTCTCGGTACGGCGTCGACGTGCCGCAGGTCCCGCCGCGCTACCGGTCCACGTACTTCAACCACACGTTCGGCGGGGGGTACGACGCGGGCTACTACTCCTACATCTGGAGCGAGGTGCTCGACGCCGACACGCAGGCCTGGTTCGAGGAGGGTGAGAACGGCGGGCTCGACGCCGCGCGCGGGCGACGCTTCCGCGAGGTGCTGCTGTCCCGCGGCCACACCGGCGACCCGCTCGGCTTCTTCCGCGACCTGCGCGGCCGGGACGCCGACCTCACGCCGCTGCTCGTGCGCCGGGGCCTGCAGTGAGCGCGGGCGAGGCGAGGGGCGAGCAGGGCCGCCTCGGCGCCGTCGAGGCCGACGCGGTCCGGATCTGCCGCGAGCTCATCCGGATCGACTCCTCCAACTACGGCGACGGGTCCGGGCCGGGGGAGCGCGCGGCCGCCGAGCACGTGGCCGCGCTGCTCTCGGAGGTCGGCTACGACCCCCTCGTGGTCGAGTCGCAGCCGCGGCGCACCACGGTCCTGCTCCGCATCGACGGCGAGGACTCCTCCCGCCCGGCGCTCGTGCTGCACGGCCACACCGACGTCGTGCCGGCCGAGGCGAGCGACTGGAAGATGGACCCGTTCGGCGGTGAGGAGATGGACGGCCTGATCTGGGGCCGGGGCGCCGTCGACATGAAGGACATGGACGCGATGATGCTCGCGGTCCTGCGCGACATGGCGCGCACGGGGCGCAAGCCTCCGCGTGACCTCGTCGTCGCGTTCTTCGCCGACGAGGAGGCCGGTGGCCGGTTCGGCGCGCACTGGGCGGTCGAGCACCACCGGGACTACTTCGAGGGCGCCACGCAGGCGATCTCGGAGGTCGGCGGCTTCTCCGTCGAGATCGACGGCCGGCGCGCCTACCTCCTGCAGACCGCCGAGAAGGGCCTCGCCTGGCTGCGCCTCGTGGCCGACGGCACGGCCCAGCACGGCTCGCAGGTCCCGGTCGACAACGCCGTGGTCCGCCTCGCCGGCGCGGTCGCGCGGATCGGCGCGCACCGCTGGGAGCGCGAGCTCACCCCGACCGTCCGCGCCCTGCTCGACGGCGTGGCGGATCTCACCGGGACGTCCTTCGATCCCGAGGACCCCGCCTCGGCGGACGGGCTCATCGCGGCGCTCGGGACGACGTCGAAGTTCGTGGGCGCGACGCTCGCGACGACGGCCAACCCCACCCAGCTCACCGCGGGCTACAAGGCGAACGTCGTGCCCGGCCAGGCCTCCGCCGTCGTGGACGTGCGGTTCCTGCCCGGGCGCGAGCGCGAGACGCTCGAGACGCTGCGCACGCTCGCGGGCGACGGCGTGCGGATCGAGGAGATCAACGTCGACATCGGGCTCGAGGCGCCCGCGACCGGCGACCTCGTGGACGCGATGGTCGCGGCGATCGACGCCGAGGACCCGGGTGCGCGGGTGCTGCCCTACATGCTCTCGGGCGGGACGGACAACAAGTCGCTCTCGCTGCTGGGCATCGAGGGCTACGGGTTCGCGCCGCTTCGCCTGCCGCCCGAGCTGGACTTCGCGGGCATGTTCCACGGGGTGGACGAGCGCGTGCCGGTCGACGCGATCACGTTCGGGACGCGGGTGCTGGACCGGCTGCTGCGCACCTGCTGACTGCTGCGCGGCGCGTGCCCGGCGCGGGGTTGTGGCTGCCGGCCGCGCACCCGGTGCGTCGCCGGCTGGCCGGGCTCAGAGCGTGGAGGCGACCCGGTGCAGTCGGCGGCGCAGCCAGACCTTGCGCACCCCGCCGACGTAGAGCACCGAGCGCGCGAGCTCCCAGTGGCCGTACTCGGCCTCCTGGGTGAGCAGTGTCCTGACCTCCGAGCGGCTTGCCTCGCGCGGAAGCGTCAGCACGCGGAACTCCTGCGGCGGCGGCGGTGTGGCGCCGCGTGACGAGGTCGTGGGCACTGCGTCCAAGGTGGCTCCTCCCGCGGGGTCGTGGTCGTGCCATTGTGCCGGACGGACCGATAGGGTTGTGGCATGGCTACGGACCCGCGCGCCGCCCTCGACCGCCTCGTCGCCGCTTTCGAGGCACACCTGGAGGCGGCCCGCATCAACCGGGATCCCGACGCCGAACCCGTCCTCACCACCGCCGGCACCCTCGCCGACGCCTTCGACACCTACGACGACGCGCTGTTCACCGCCTACGGGGTGGACACCCCCTTTGACGTCTACGACGACGAGGAGGAGGACGACGACGAGGGTGACGAGGACGAGGACGGCGACTCGGACGAGGACTACGACGACGAGGACTTCGACGGCGACGAGGCCTGACGCCCCGCCGTTCGTCCTCGCGACGACGCGTCAGCGACGCTCGGGGTACCCCGCGGGCGGCGCGGTCACCTCGTCCAGCACCGCCCGGATCTCCTCGGGCAGCACCAGGTCGGCCGCGTCGACGACGTCCGCCAGCTGGGCCGCGGTGCGCGGCCCGACCAGGGCGGACGTCACCCCGGGCGCGTCGCGCACCCATGCCAGCGCCACCTGGGCGGGACTGCGCCCGAGCCCGGACGCCGCTGTCGCGACCGCCTCGACGACGCGCGCGGCGCGCTCGGTGAGGTAGGGCTCCACGAACGCACGCAGGTGCGCGGACGCCGCGCGCGAGTCGGCGGGGCGCACCCGCCGGTACTTGGCGGTGAGGACCCCGCGCCCCAGCGCCGACCAGGCGAGCACCCCTAGCCCCAGCGCGTCCGCCGCGGGGAGCACCTCCCGCTCGATGCCGCGCTCGAGCAGCGAGTACTCCACCTCCACCCCCGCCAACGGCACGCCCGCGGCGCGTGCGAGGGTGGCGAGCTGCGCCGTCGCCCAGCCCGGGTGGTTGGACAGGCCGACGTACCGGGTGCGCCCCGTGGCGACGGCGTGCACGAGCGCGCCGACCGTCTCCTCCGCCGGAGTGCGCGGGTCGGGCGCCTGGACCAGCCAGAGGTCCAGGTGGTCGGTGCGCAGGCGCGCCAGAGTGGTGTCAAGGTCGTCCAGCAGCGCTCCGCGGCCCGCGTCGATCCGCACCCCGTCTCGCGTGGTGCGCACGCCCGCCTTGCTGCACAGCACGACGTCGCGCCGGGCGACCACGTCGCCCAGCAGCTCGCCGACGGTCGCCTCGGCGCGCCCCTCGCCGTAGCCGGCGGCCGTGTCCAGGAGCTTTCCGCCCGCGTCCAGGTAGGCCTCGAGCAGGGCCCGAGCCTCGTGCACGTCGGTGTCGCGGCCCCAGGTCATGGTGCCGAGGCCGACGGGGGAGAGACTCAGCCCACTGGATCCTGATCGCCGTGGCTGCATCCCTGGAGCCTACGAGACCCCTACCCTGACCGGGTGACGTGGTGGCAAGCAGTCGTGCTCGGCCTGGTGCAAGGCCTGACGGAGTTCCTCCCCATCTCCTCGTCGGCGCACCTGCGCATCGTCGGGGCCCTCATGCTCGACGGGCAGGACGTGGGCGCCACGTTCACCGCGGTGACCCAGATCGGCACGGAGCTGGCGGTCATCGTCTACTTCCGGTACACGATCTGGCGGATCCTCACGCGCTGGTTCCAGACGCTGCGCGAGCTGCGCGGTCCCGACGGCTGGCGCAGCCCCTTCCGCCTCGAGGACCCGGACGCCCGGATGGGCTGGCTGATCATCGCCGGCTCGATCCCGATCGTCGTGCTCGGCGTGCTCTTCCAGGACGCGATCGAGGGCGCGCTGCGCGACCTGCGCTTCACCGCGTTCACGCTCGCGTTCTTCGGTGCGCTGCTGTGGCTGGCCGACCGGTGGGGGCGCCAGACGAAGGACCTCACGGCGCTCGACGGCCGGGACGGCATCCTCTACGGCTTCGCGCAGGCGATGGCGCTGATCCCCGGTGTGTCCCGGTCCGGCGGCACCATCACCGCCGGCCTCGCGATGGGCTACACCCGCGAGGCGGCCGCGCGGTACTCGTTCCTCCTCGCGATCCCCGCGGTGCTCGGCTCGGGCCTGTACCAGCTGGCGAAGGCGCTCGGCGGGCACACCGACACCACGCTCGCGGTGAGCGGCGGAGCCACCCTGCTCGCGACGATCGTGGCGTTCGTGGTCGGCTTCGCGGTCATCGTGTGGTTCCTGCGCTTCGTCTCCACCCGCAGCTACGTGCCGTTCGCGGTCTACCGGTTCGCGCTCGCGGGCTTCATCGTCCTGCTCCTGCTCACGGGGGCGCTCACGCCGACCGCGGGGAGCTGAGGCACGACGCCGGGCGGCCCGGCGTCGAGGCGCGCTACAGCCAGCCGGACCGGCGGAACGCGCGCCGCAGCAGGAGCACCACGACCAGCATGAGCGCGAGCGAGGCCGGGTAGCCCAGCAGCCAGTGCAGCTCGGGCATGTGGTCGAAGTTCATCCCGTAGATCCCGGCGATCAGCGTCGGCACCGTGATGAGCGCGGCGTAGGCGGAGATGCGGCGCATGTCGCCGTTCTGCTGCACCTGGACGAGCGTCATCTGCGCGGTGAGCATGTCCCCGAGCAGGCGGTCGTCGGTGTCGAGCGCGTCGGCCACCCGGCGGAACCCGGCCTCGATGCGCTCGAGGTGGGCCACGGCGTCCTCGCCGAGCTCGGCGTCGTCCACCTCCGTGACGAGGCTGAGCCGGTTGATGACCGGCAGCAGGCGACGGCGACCGTCGGCGATCGCGCGCTTGAGGCGGTAGATGTCGGTGGTGACGTCGTCGTCGTCGACGTCGGAGAACACCTGGTCCTCGAGCTCGGCCGTGCGCGCGGTGACGCGGTCGGCGACGTCGGTCGCGTGCTCGAGGGACAGCGACAGCAGCGAGCGGACGACGACGAACGCGCCCCGCCGGCGCGCCGGCGGCAGGCTGCGCACGCGTTCCACGAGCTTCTTGAGCGCGCCGGAGTCGGTCGAGGACGTCACGGCGCGGTCGCGCTGCGTGATGATGTTCACGATCGGCGCCTTCACGGGCGAGACGCCGTCGGACAGCTTCGGCATCGCGACCCGCATGGCGATCACGTCGTCGGGCATCGACGCGGGCACGTGCGCGCCCAGGACGGTGTCCGCGAGGTGCTTGAGCGACATCCCGGCATCGGTGCTGATGCCGCACTCCCTGAGCGCGTCCGTCTGGATCGAGCGCCACCGACGGGGGTCCGTGGGCAGGAGCTCGACGATCCACCGGCGCCGCGCCGCGGCGAAGACCTCCGGCGGCGTGGTGCGCGGGTCGAGGAGCTCACCCTCGTCGGTCAGTCGGTACTCGGTGCGCACGGGGTCATTGTGCGCCCGGCGGCGACCGGCGGTGTGCGCCGCCGCGCGCGACGCGCAGAGGCGCTCGGCTCGGCACGGACGGGGCGCCGCCGTCGTGCGGGCGGCCATGCCGGTGGTCGCGCACGTGGTCGCGCACGTGGTCGCACAGCCGATCCGCGAGGTGGCGGCCCGCGGCACCCGCGATGCGGAGCTGGCGCGGCCGCGCGGTTAGGGTTCTCCGGTGCGTTCCTGGCCGACCCCCGACGTCCCCGTCCTGCCCGCCGGCCCCTCCCGGCCCGTCCGCGTGACCGACACCGTCACGGGCGCGAGCCTCCCGGTCGGTGGCCCCGAGCGGGCCAGCCTCTACGTCTGCGGCATCACGCCCTACGACGCGACGCACCTGGGGCACGCCGCCACCTACCTCACGTTCGACCTGCTCGTGCGCACGTGGCGCGACCTGGGCTACGACGTGCGCTACACCCAGAACGTCACCGACGTCGACGACCCCCTGCTCGAGCGCGCCGCCGCCACGGGCGAGGACTGGCGCGCCCTCGCCGAGCGCGAGACCGACCTCTTCCGCTCCGACATGACGCACCTGCGCGTGCTCCCGCCCACCGACTACCTCGGCGCGGTCGAGACGATTCCCGACGTCGTGCGCGCGGTCGAGCGGCTCGTCGCCGACGGCGCGGGGTACGCCGTGCCCGCCCCGCCCGACGCCGCCGACGGCGCGGGGGAGGGCGACGTGTACGCCGCGCTCGCCGCGGACCCGGCGTTCGACGTCGCCGATCCCGCCCGGCGCGAGCAGCGGCTCGCCGAGTTCGCCGAGCGCGGCGGGGACCCCGAGCGGCCGGGCAAGCGCGACGCGCTCGACCCGTTGCTGTGGCGCACGAAGCGCGACGGCGAGCCCGCCTGGGACGGGGACGCCCTCGGTGCGGGACGGCCGGGCTGGCACATCGAGTGCGCGACGATCGCCGCACGCACGCTCGGGGCGCCGTTCGACGTCCAGGGCGGCGGGGCCGACCTCGCGTTCCCGCACCACGCCATGTCGGTGAGCCACCTGCGCCTGCTCACCGGAGCGGCGCGGCCGGTGCGCGCGCACGTGCACGTCGGGCTCATCGCGTACGAGGGCCACAAGATGAGCAAGTCGCGCGGCAACCTCGTGCTGGTCTCCCGGCTCGTCGCCGACGGCGAGGACCCCATGGCCGTGCGCCTCGCCGTGCTCGCGCACCACTACCGCGAGGGCTGGGAGTACGCCGACAGCGACCTCCTCGCGGCGCGCGGGCGGCTCGCGCTCTGGCGCGCCGCGGTCGCGCAGCCCTCCGGTCCGGACGGCGCCGCGCTCCTGGACGCCGTGCGCGCCGCGCTCGCGGACGACCTCGACGCACCCCGCGCGCTGGTGGCGGTGGACGCCTGGGCGCGCTGCGCCGTCGTCGGCGAGGTCACGGGACCGTCGGCAGGGGGGATGGGGACCGCGGTCGGGGAGCCGGTCGACCCCGATGCCCCGCGGCTCGTGCGCGACGCCGTGGACGCGCTGCTCGGCGTCGCGCTCTAGCGCACCGGCTCAGCGGCCGGGGTCGCGGCGGCGCAGGTAGCGCTCGAACTCCCGGGCGATGGCCTCGCCGGTCGCCTCGGGCAGCTCGGCCGTGTCCTTGGCCTCCTCGAGCTGCTGCACGTACTCGGAGATCTCTGGATCCTCCTCGGCGAGCTCGTCCACGCCGCGCTGCCACGCCCGCGCCTCGTCGACGAGGTCGGCGACCGGCAGCGGCTCGGACAGGACCTCCTCGAGCGCCGACACGATCGCGAGGGTCGCCTTCGGGCTGGGCGGCTGCGCCACGTAGTGGGGCACGGCGGCCCAGACCGACAGGCTCTGCATGCCGCGCTGCGCCGCGAGGTGAGTGAGCACCGAGATGATCCCGACCGGGCCGACGTACTCCGACGCGTCCAGGCCGAGCGACTCCTGCACGGCCGGGTCGTCCGAGGTGCTCTGCACCGGGATCGGCCGGGTGTGCGGGACGTCCGCCAGCAGCGCGCCGACCCCGACGACGGTCGGGACGCCCTCCGCCTCGCCGGACCACTGTGCGACGACGTCGAGCAGCGCGTCCGTGTACTGCCGCCAGCGCATGGAGGGTTCGATGCCCTGGACGAGCAGGACCCGCCGGCCGGTCACGGGCGAGGTGGCGACCGAGACGCGGGTGGACGGCCAGGCGAGCTCGGCCCCGGCGTCGCCGCGCGTCACCATCGGCCGGTTCACCTGGAAGTCGTAGTAGTCCTCCGGGTCGAGCGTGGCCACGGTGCGGGCGTCCCAGGCGGTCGCCACCAGGGCGACGGCGTCGCTCGCGGCGTTCCCGGCGTCGTTCCACCCCTCGAAGGCGGCGAGCACGAGGATCGGCTTCAGGTCGGTCACCCGCCTAGCGTACGAGTCGGTCCCCGGAGCTCGGGGAGGGCGCCGCGCGGCTGCGAGAATGGCCCGGTGACCGACGCCTTCCGCACCCCCCGCCCGGCCGCGATCCTCTGGGACCTGGACGGCACTCTCGTGGACACCGAACCGATCTGGATCCAGGCCGAGACGGACTTCATGGCCTCGCACGGCGTGCCATGGAGCCACGAGGACGGGCTCACCCTCGTCGGCAACGACCTCCTCGTCAGCGCCGAGATCATGCGCGACCGGGGCGTCGACCTGCCCCCGCTCGAGATCGCCCGCCGGCTCGTCGGCGAGGTGAACGCGAGGGTCGAGCGAGACGGGCCCGTGTGGCGCCCCGGCGCCCGATCCCTGGTGGAGGAGGCACACGCTGCCGGGATCCCGCAGGCGATCGTCACGATGTCCTGGCGCGTGCAGGCCGAGGTGGTCGCCGCGGTGCTGCCGGCGGGTGCGATCGGTGAGATCGTCGCCGGGGACATGGTCACCCGGGGCAAGCCCGACCCCGAGGCGTACCTGAGGGCCGCGGAGCTCTTCGAGGTCGCCATCACGGACTGCGTCGCCGTCGAGGACTCGGCGACCGGGGTGCAGGCAGCGTTCGCGTCCGGCGCCCGCACCGTCGCGGTGCCCTACCTCGTGGACGTACCCGCCCGACCCGGCCTCGCGCGGCTGAGCACGCTGGACGGCGTTGACCTGGCCGGGCTGCTCGCGGCCGCCGCCGGCGCGGAAGACGCGGGCGACGCAGCGGACGCTCCCGACGAGCCCAGCACCCCGCCCGCCGAGCTCTCGTGACGATCGCCGGTGGGGGTGGCGCCCGACGCTGGCGACTGGGCAGCGTGGGCGGCACGCCCGTCTACCTCGCGCCCAGCTGGCTCCTCGTCGCGGCCGTCCTGACGCTGCTCTTCCTGCCCACCGTGCAACTCGCGGCGCCGCGGCTGTCCACCCCGGTGGCCGTGCTGGCCGCGACGAGCTTCCCGATCCTGCTGTTCGCCTCCGTTCTCGCGCACGAGCTCGCCCACGGCGGGGCGGCGAAGGCGCTCGGGCTGCCGGTGCGCGAGTACGTGCTCACGTTCTGGGGCGGTCACACGAGCTTCGGGTCGGACCTGCGCACCCCGGGCGTCTCGGCCCTGGTCTCGGCCGCCGGACCGCTGGCGAACGGGGTGCTCGCCGTCGTCGGCTGGGGTCTGCTGCGTGTGGTCGAGCCGGGCCTGCCCGCCGTCATCCTCGCGTCGCTGACCTACACGAACGCGATCGTCGCGGTGTTCAACCTCCTGCCGGGCAGCCCCCTGGACGGCGGACGCATTCTCGAGGCGCTCGTCTGGAAGGTCACCGGCGACCGGGACACCGGCGCCATCGGCGCCGGCTGGGTCGGACGCGTGCTCGCCGGCGTGATCGTCGCGTGGTTCCTGCTCGTGCCGCTCGCGCAGGGTCGCCAGCCCACTCTCACGGGCGCGGCGTGGGCCGCCGTGATCGGGTACCTCGTCTGGAGCGGCGCCTCGCAGTCGATCCGGCTGGGCCGCGCGCGTCGGTCGGCCGCCGGGTTCGACCTGCGACCTCTGCTGCGGCCCGCGCAGGTCGTGGACGTGCGCGCCAGCGTGGCCGCCGTCCCGGCCGCGCCGTGGGGCGTGGCCCCGCCGGCGATCGTGCTCGTCGACCCCGCGGGGAGCGTCGTGGGCGTCGCGGATCCCGCTGCCCTCGCCGCGGTCCCGGGGCCGGTCCGGCCGAGCACGCCGCTCACCGCAGTGGCGCGCGCGCTGCCGGCCACCGCGGTGGTCACGGCGCTGCAGGGATCGGCCGCGCTCGGCCAGGTAGCGCGGGGGATCGGGGCGAGCGACGTTCTCGTCGCCGTCTCGGAGCACGGCGTGCTCGGCGTGGTTCCGCGGGACGTCCTGCTCGCCGCGCTGCAGCCGCCGGGGCGGTAGCGCGCAGCGCCTTCGCGGCACGGATGAGCGGATGGACCGTTGATCGGGTGGCTCGATCGTGCGCCCACCCGTCGCGAGAATGGGTGGGGTGCTCGAGGTGCGCGTTCGAGCCGCCGGAGGCCTCCCGTAGGCTCGTCGCCCGTGACCGACCCGAGCGACGACCAGCACGACGACGAGGCAGTGGACCTTCTCGACGGCGCGTCCACCGCCGCGCACGACGGCGAGCCGGCCGCCGCGCACGACGGCGAGCCGCGCGCCGCGCACGACGGCGAGCCGCGCGCCGAGCCCACCGGAGCCGCGCTGCGCCGCGGCCCGCTGCGCTGGGGAGACCGCGTGCAGGTCACCGACCCGCGCGGCCGGCCCGCCACGATCACCCTCACCCCGGGCGGGTCCTTCCAAACTCACCGCGGCTACTTCCGGCACGAGGACCTCGTGGGCCGGCCCGAGGGTACCGTCGTCGAGACGACCCTCGGGGTCGCCTACCTCGCGCTGCGCCCTCTGCTCGCCGACCACGTGCTGTCGATGCCGCGCGGCGCCGCGGTCGTGTACCCCAAGGACGCCGGCCAGATCGTCGCGATGGCCGACATCTACCCGGGCGCCCGCGTCGTCGAGGCGGGCGTCGGCTCGGGTGCGCTGACGATGTCGCTGCTGCGCGCCGTCGGCGACGGTGGTTCGCTCCTGTCGGTCGAGCGCCGCGAGGACTTCGCGGTCATCGCGCGCGGCAACGTCGAGGCGTTCTTCGGCGCCGACCACCCCGCGTGGGAGCTCGCCACGGGCGACCTCGCCGACGTCCTGCCGCGCCTGCGCGTGCCCGGCAGCGTGGACCGCGTGGTGCTCGACATGCTCGCACCGTGGGAGAACATCGACGTCGTCGCCGACGCGCTGGCGCCCGGCGGGGTGGTGATCGCGTACGTCGCCACCGCCACGCAGCTGTCCCGGTTCGCCGAGGACCTCAAGGCCGACGGGCGGTTCACCGAACCGACGGCGTGGGAGAGCCTCGTGCGCGGCTGGCACCTCGAGGGGCTTGCCGTGCGGCCGGAGCACCGGATGGTCGGGCACACCGGGTTCCTCGTCACGGCGCGCCGGATGGCGCCCGGGGTCGAGCCGCCGCTGCGGCGCCGTCGCCCGCAGAAGGCCACCCAGACCGAGGACGCCGCGGCCGCCGAGCAGCTCACGGCCGACGCGGCCCGGGTCCAGATCGGGGACGACTGGAGCCCGGCCGACTTCGGCGAGCCCGTGGTGACCGAGAAGAAGGCGCGCAAGGCGGGCCGGGAGAGCGCGGCGTTGCGGGCCGCAGCGGCCCGGTCGGCCGCGACGGCCCGCCCAGGTGACGAGACCGACTGAACTCCCCGCGCGAGTCGGCCTACCCTGGAGGCAGGCCCTGACCGCCAGCCGAGAGGAGAGGTCCGTGTCGGACGACATCGAGCAGGCCAGGCGTAACCTCGCGTCGATCGCGGCCAAGAACGAGCGGCTCGTCGCCTCGCTCGTCAAGGCGCGCCAGGAGCTCGTCGACCTCAAGGAGCAGGTCGAGAAGCTCACCACGCCGCCGGGCAGCTACGCGGTCCTGCTGACCGCGAACGAGGACTCCTCCGCCGACGTGGTCACCGCGGGCCGCACGATGCGCGTCCAGGTCTCGCCCGCCGTCGACCGCGCGCGGCTGACGCCCGGCGTCCAGGTGCGCCTCAACGAGGCGATGGCGCTCGTCGCCGTCGGCGGGTTCGACAACGTGGGCGAGATCGTCAGCGTCAAGGAGGTCATGGGCGCCGACCGCGTGCTCGTCGTCGGCCGCGCCGACGAGGAGCGGGTGGCCCGCCTCGCGGGACAGCTCGCCGAGACCGGCGTGCGCGTGGGCGACGCCCTCACGATCGACACGCGATCGGGCTTCGTGCTGGAGAAGATCCCGCGCTCGGAGGTCGAGGAGCTCGTCCTGGAGGAGGTGCCCGACGTCGAGTTCACCGACATCGGCGGCCTCGCCGACCAGATCGAGGCGATCCGCGACGCCGTCGAGCTGCCGTTCGGCAACCCCGAGCTCTTCCGCGAGCACGGCCTCACCCCGCCCAAGGGCCTGCTGCTGTACGGGCCGCCCGGGTGCGGCAAGACGCTCATCGCCAAGGCCGTCGCGGCGTCGCTCGCGCGCACCGTCTCGGCGGCGGCGGGCGAGGGCGCGGTGCGCTCGTCGTTCCTCAACGTCAAGGGCCCCGAGCTGCTCAACAAGTTCGTCGGCGAGACCGAGCGGCACATCCGGCTGATCTTCGCCCGGGCGCGCGAGCGCGCCGCCGAGGGCGTGCCGGTCGTCGTCTTCTTCGACGAGATGGAGTCGCTCTTCCGCACCCGCGGCACCGGCATCTCCTCCGACGTCGAGACCACGGTCGTGCCCCAGCTGCTCGCCGAGATCGACGGCGTGGAGCGCCTCGACAACGTCATCGTCATCGGCGCCTCCAACCGCGAGGACATGATCGACCCGGCGATCCTGCGCCCGGGGCGCCTCGACGTGAAGATCAAGATCGAGCGGCCCGACGCCGAGGCCGCGCGCGACATCCTCGCCAAGTACCTGCTGCCCACCGTGCCGCTGCACCCGGACGACCTGGCGCGGCACGGCGGCGACGCCGACGCCACGGTCGCCGCGATGATCGACGCCACCGTCGAGCGGATGTACTCCACGGGCGCGGAGAACGAGTTCCTCGAGGTCACGTACGCGAGCGGGGACCGGGAGGTCCTCTACTTCAAGGACTTCGCGTCCGGCGCCATGATGCGCAACATCGTGGACCGCGCGAAGAAGTCGGCCATCAAGGACGTGCTCGCGGGCGCTCCGCGCGGGGTCTCGGTGCAGCACCTGCTCACCGCGGTGACGGCGGAGTTCCACGAGAACGAGGACCTCCCGAACACCACCAACCCGGACGACTGGGCGCGTGTCTCGGGCCGCAAGGGTGAGCGGATCGTCTTCGTGCGCACCATCGTGCAGAAGATCGCGGGCTCGGCCGCCGTGCCGGCGCCCCGCTCGGTGGAGACGATCGCGAACCCCGGCCAGTACCTCTGACCCTCCTCCCTGTCCGCGAGGGCGTTGCGCCGCTCCGCGGGGGCGTTGCGCCGCTCCTCGAGGGCGTTGCGCCGCTCCGCGAGGGCGTCGCGCCGCTCCGCGAGGGCGTCGCGCCCGAGCGGGAGGGTCGGTGTCGGCGGAGACGTAGCCTGGTCGGGTGCGGGTGATGGGAATCGAGACCGAGTACGGCATCCTCGGCGGCGACGGCGTGCGGCAGAACCCGATGGCGCTCTCGGCGCTCGTCGTGGCCGCGTACGCGCAGGCGAGCGGCCGGCGCAGCCGGACGCGGTGGAGCTACGAGGGCGAGGACCCGCTCAGCGACGCGCGCGGGTGGCGCCTGGACCGCGCCGCGGCCCACCCCAGCCAGCTCACCGACGACCCGGACCGGCCCGCGCCCAGCGGCGACGACGCGGACCCGGGCCACCTGGACGGCCCTCTGCTGCGGCGGCACCGGCCGCAGGACCTCGAGCGTGACGACCCCGCGGCGGCAAACATGCTGCTCACCAACGGCGCACGGCTCTACGTCGACCACGCCCACCCCGAGTACTCCAGCCCCGAGGTCGCCTCGGCCCTGGACGGCGTGCGGTGGGACCGCGCGGGCGAGGAGGTCATGCTGTCCGCCGTGCGCACGCTCGCGGCGAACCCGCACACGCCCGAGGTGCACCTGTACAAGAACAACGTGGACGGCAAGGGCGCCAGCTACGGCACCCACGAGAACTTCCTCGTGCGGCGCGACGTGCCGTTCGACGAGCTCGTGCGCTACCTGACCCCGTTCCTCGTCACCCGCACGATCCTCGTGGGGGCGGGCCGGGTGGGCCTGGGCCAGGCGGGGGAGGAGCCCGGCTTCCAGCTCTCGCAGCGGGCCGACTACATCGAGGCGCACGTCGGGCTCGAGACGACCCTGCGGCGCCCCATCGTCAACACCCGCGACGAGCCGCACGCCGACCCGCAGCGGTTCCGCCGCCTGCACGTCATCATCGGCGACGCCAACTGCTCCGAGACGGCGACCTACCTCAAGCTCGGGATGACGTCGCTCGTGCTCGGGGTGCTCGAGGCCGCGGTCCTGGGCGGTTCGGCAGACCCCGCCGCCGACGGCGACACTCCCGGCGTCCTCGCGGTGCCCGACGCGTGGGCCGGCCTGGCGCTGGCCGACCCGGTCGACGCCGTGCACCGGGTCAGCCGCGACCTCACCCTCGAGGAGGGGCTCGAGCTGGCCGACGGCGGCACGGCGACGGCCTGGGAGATCCAGCGCGCCTACCTCGACGGGGTGCGCCAGGTGCTGACCGACCGGCTGGACGAGGACGAGGCGCGCGTCGTGGCGACCTGGGACCGGCTCCTCGGGCTCCTGCGCAGCGACCGCCCGGCGGCCGCGCGCGAGGTCGAGTGGCTCGCCAAGCTCCAGGTGCTCGAGGCCCTGCGGGCGCGGCACCACCTCGCGTGGGACCACGCGAAGGTCGCCGCCGTGGACCTGCAGTGGTCGGACGTGCGGCCCGAGCGCGGCCTCTACGCCCGCCTGCGCGCCGCCGGCGCCGTCGCGACCCTCGCCACCGAGCAGGAGGTGAGCGACGCCGTCGTGCACCCCCCGGTCGACACGCGCGCCTACTTCCGCGGCGAGGCCGTGCGCCGGTACCCCGACGCCGTGGCCGCCGCCGGCTGGAACGGGCTCGTGCTCGACGTGCCGAGCGAGCCCACGCTGGTGCGCGTGCCGATGACGGACCCGACCCGCGGCACGCGCGCGCTGCTGGGGCCGCTCCTGGACGCCTCGCCCGACGCGGGAGCGCTGCTCGCGCGCCTCACCGGCGCGACGCCGGAGGCGATCCCCCCGTCCGCCGCGCCCGCCTCGGCATAGGATCGACGAGCCCGTTCGGCAGGAGGAGACGGCCATGACCCAGCAGCACCACACCCCCGCCCGCGGCGACGGCGAGGAGCCCGACGCCCCGGTCCCCGCGGCTGTGCAGGCCAACACGCAGGCGGTCGACGACCTGCTCGACGAGATCGACGACGTCCTCGAGCAGAACGCGGAGTCGTTCGTGCGAGGGTTCGTCCAGAAGGGCGGGCAGTGACCGCCGGTCACGGCTCGGGCGCCCGCGGCGGGCTCGGACCCGCCTACCTCGACGTGTCCGGCACGTCGTTCCTCGACTTCGCCCGCGTCGTGGCGCCCGACGTCGTGAGTGCGCGGCTCGACGTCGCCCCGGCGCCGGAGCAGACCCACGCGACCACGATCGTCGCGCTGTCCTACGCGGGCGGCGTGGTGATGGCGGGGGACCGGCGCGCCACGGCCGGCAGCATGATCGCGCACCGGGAGATCGAGAAGGTGTTCCCCGCCGACCGCTCCTGCGTCATCGGCATCGCGGGCACCGCGGGCATCGGCCTCGAGCTCGTCCGCCTCTTCCAGCTCGAGCTCGAGCACTACGAGAAGATCGTCGGCACCCCGCTGTCGCTGGAGGGCAAGGCCAACCGCCTCGCGCACCTCGTGCGCGCCAACCTCGAGCTCGCGGCGCGCGGGCTGCTCGCCCTGCCGCTGCTCGCGGGCTTCGACGCCGCGGCGGCCGCGGCCCGCCTGTACTCCTACGACGCGGTCGGCGGGCGCTACGCCGAGCGCAACCACCACGCGATCGGGTCGGGCGCGATCTTCGCCCGCGGCACGCTGAAGAACCTCTGGCACACCCACCTCACCGAGTCCGAGGGCGTCGAGATCGCCGTCGCGTCCCTGCTGGACGCCGCCGACGACGACTCGGCGACCGGGGGCGTCGACCTCGTGCGCGGCATCTTCCCCGTCGTCGCCGTCGTGGACGAGGGCGGGTACCGGCGCATCGGCGACCTCGAGCTCGCCGGGCACGTCGAACGGATCCTGGCGCTGCGCAGCCAGGCGCGACGGGACTGAGGAGCGACCCGATGAGCACGCCGTTCTACGTCTCGCCCGAGCAGTTCATGAAGGACCGGGCCGACTACGCGCGCAAGGGCATCGCGCGGGGTCGCTCCGTCGTCGTGCTCACGTACGACGCCGGGATCCTGTTCCTCACCCACAACCCCTCCCGCGCGCTGCACAAGATCTCGGAGATCTACGACCGGATCGCGTTCGCCGCGGTCGGCAAGTACCACGAGTTCGAGTCGCTGCGGGTGGCAGGCATCCGCTACGCGGACCTGCGCGGCTTCTCCTACGACCGCTCCGACGTCACGGTGCACGCGCTCGCCAACTCCTACGCGCAGACGCTCGGCTCGGTGTTCACGTCCGAGACCAAGCCGTACGAGGTCGAGCTCGTCGTCGCGGAGGTCGGCCCGACCCCCGCGGACGACCAGCTCTACCGGCTCTCGTTCGACGGTGCGCTGGGCGAGGAGCCCGGGTTCGTGGTGATCGGCGGCGACGCCGAGCTGCGCACGCGCCTCGTGGGCGAGGGCTGGCGTGCCGGGCTCAGCCTCGCGGACGCGTTCGCCCTGGCCCGCACCGCGCTGGAGGCGCGCGAAGGCGAGGCGCCGGCGCCGATCGAGGCGCAGCAGCTCGAGGCCGCGGTGCTCGAGCGCGGCGTGCCCGGCCGGGCGTTCCGTCGCCTCGGCCCGCACGACCCGGTGCTGCAAAGTGTCTCGCGGGGCACGTCGCAGGACCTCGCGTGAGCGCGCCGGCCGCGGCGGCGGCTCCCGACGGCGTGGCTCGCCCGAGCGTGCAGACGCGGCGGATCTTCGGGCTCGAGACGGAGTACGGGATCACCTGCGCGAGCCCCGACGACCGCGGGATGTCGGCCGACGAGGCCGCCCGCTACCTGTTCCGCACCGTCGTGGCGTGGGGCCGGTCCAGCAACGTGTTCCTGCGAAACGGAGCCCGCCTCTACCTCGACGTCGGCAGCCATCCCGAGTACGCCACGGCCGAGGCGGACGACATCCACCAGGCGGTCGTGCAGGACGCCGCCGGAGTGCGGATCCTCGCCGACCTCGCCCAGGACGCGAACGACCGGATGGCCGCCGAGGGTCTGCCCGGGCGGCTGCACCTGCTGCGCAACAACGTGGACTCGGTGGGCAACTCGTTCGGGTGCCACGAGAACTACCTCCTGCGCCGGCGCTCGGACTTCGCGCGCACCGCCGAGGTGCTCGTGCCGTTCTTCGTCACGCGGCAGCTGCTCACCGGTGCCGGGCACGTCCTGGAGGGTCCGCGCGGGGCGCGGTACTGCTTCTCCCAGCGCGCCGACCACATCTGGGAGACCGTGTCCTCGGCGACCACCCGGTCCCGGCCCATCATCAACACCCGGGACGAGCCGCACGCCGACGCTGAGGCCTACCGCCGCCTGCACGTCATCGTGGGCGACTCGACGATGGCCGAGCCCACCACGATGCTCAAGCTCGGCACCACCGACCTCGTCCTGCGGATGCTCGAGAACGGCGTGCACCTGCGCGACGTCACGCTGGAGAACCCGGTCCGGGCGATCCGCGACATCAGCCACGACATCACCGGGCGCGCGAGCCTCGCGCGTGGCGGGGGCGGCACGATCACGGCGCTGGACATCCAGGACGAGCTGCTCGGCAAGGCGCGCGACTTCGTCGCGAGCACGGGTGACGACTCGGCGAGCACCGCCTGGGTGCTGGACCTGTGGGAGCGGGGCCTGCGCGCCGTCGCGACCGGCGACCACACGCTCGTGCACACCGAGCTGGACTGGGCGATCAAGGAGCGCCTCGTGCAGCGCTACACCGAGCGGCACGGCGTGGGCCTCACCGACCCGCGGATCGCCCGGCTGCTGCTGGCCTATCACGACATCTCGCCCGCGGACGGCCTGCTCGGGACCCTCGTGGCACGCGGGCTCGTGCGGCGCCTCACCACCCCCGAGGAGGTCGAGACGGCGACCGAGGAGCCCCCGCAGACCACGCGGGCACGCCTGCGCGGGTCGTTCGTCCGCGCCGCGCAGGAGGCGCGGCGCGACCACACGGTGGACTGGGTCCACCTCAAGCTCAACGACGCGGCCCAGCGCACCGTGCTGTGCGCCGACCCGTTCCGGTCGCACGACGAGCGGGTGGACCGGCTCATCGAGAGCATGCGGTCGTGAGCGCCGCCGTCGCGACGCCGCGCGGCCGCTCCACGGGCGCGCCGAGTGCGCGGTCGGTGCGCCGCGGCCGGCGTGCGCTGGGCGGACTTGCGGTGCTGGGCGCCCTCGTGCTCGCCGTCGCCGGCTGCACGCCGACGACCGCGCCCGAGCCGGGTGCGGCGCCGACGATCGAGGTGGCGGGGGACTTCGGGATCCGGCCCACGATCACGATCCCGGACGGCTTCACGGTGGGGGAGACGTCGACCGCCACGCTCGTGACGGGCGACGGCCCGGTCCTCGTGGACGGTCAGAGCGTCCTCGCGGACTACCTGGCCGAGAACGTCACGACGGGCGAGGTGGTCGCCGACACGTACGAGGGCCTGCCCGAGATCCGCACGTTCAGCGTCGACGACCTCGGCCAGCCGCTGTACGACCTGCTCGAGGGCGCGACGATCGGCTCGCGCCTGCTCCGCGTGGAGCTCGGCACCGACGCCGACCCGAACCCCCACGTGCTGGTCCTGGACCTGCTCCCGCTGCGTGCGCAGGGGGAGCCGCTCGAGCCGCTCCCGGCGATGCCGACCGTCACGCTCGCCGACGACGGCGCGCCCACCGTCGCGATCCCCGACGCCGCGCCGCCCGTCAGCGTCACCTCGACCGTGCTCATCAAGGGTGCGGGCCCCCAGGTGACGCTCGGCCAGTCCGTGGTGCTGCAGCTGGTGGCGGTGCGCTGGTCCGACGGCGCCGTCGCGGACTCGACGTGGGGCGTGGCGCCGCGCGCCGTCGCGCTCGCGGACTTGCCGACCGGCCTCCTGGCCGGGCTCGTCGAGCAGACGGTGGGCTCGCAGGTCCTCGTCGTCGTGCCGCCGGCGGACGGCAACGGGCAGGACACGCTCGTCTACGTCGCCGACATCCTCGCCACGGGCGACGTCGCGGTCGGCCCGTCCGGGACCGAGGGCCAGCCCGGTGGCGACCCCACCGCGGGCGCCACCGACGCACCCACCGGATAGGCCCTCGTGCCCCGTTAGGGTGGACGGGTGAGTGTCGCCCTGCGTGTGATCCCCTGCCTCGACGTCGACGCCGGGCGGGTCGTCAAGGGCGTCCGGTTCGAGGGCCTGCGGGACGCGGGCGACCCGGTCGAGCTCGCCCGCCGCTACGACGCCGAGGGCGCCGACGAGATCACGTTCCTCGACGTCTCGGCGTCCTCCGACGGCCGGGCGACCACGCTCGAGACGGTGACGGCCGCGGCCGAGCAGGTGTTCGTGCCGCTCACCGTGGGCGGCGGGGTGCGCACCGTGGCCGACGTCGAGGCGCTGCTGCGTGCCGGCGCCGACAAGGTCGGCGTCAACACCGCCGCGATCGCCCGACCCGAGCTCATCACCGACATCGCGCGGCGCTTCGGCGCCCAGGTCGTCGTGGTGTCGGTGGACGCGCGGCGCTGCCCGGCGGGCACACGCACCGAGTCGGGCTTCGAGGTGACCACGCACGGCGGACGCCGGGGCACCGGGCTCGACGCCGTCGCGTGGGCCGCGGAGGCCGCCGACCGCGGGGCGGGGGAGATCCTGCTCAACTCGATCGACGCGGACGGCACCACCGCCGGGTTCGACGTCGAGATGCTCACGGCGGTGCGCGACGTCGTCGACGTCCCGCTCGTCGCGAGCGGCGGCGCCGGACGTGTCGAGGACTTCGTCGTGGCTGCGGCCACCGGCGTCGACGCCGTGCTCGCCGCGAGCGTCTTCCACTTCGGCACGCTGTCGGTCGGCGAGGTCAAGGACGCGCTGCGCGCCGCCGGCCACGTCGTCCGGTGACCGGGGAGTGACCGCCCCGACCCCCGAGGCCGAGCCCGGCTCCACGCATCGGGCTGCCCACGAACCGTCTCGCCAGCCGGCGACGATCACCGGTGGCTTCCTGCGCCGCTCCCTCACGCTGCTGCGGCGCGGCATCGCCGCGAGCCCGCGTGCGTTCGCCGTCGCCATCGCGGCCTCGGCGCTGTGGGGCGGCGCGAGCGTGGCCGCCGGCTGGCTGCTCGGGCGGATCACCGACGGGGTCATCGTGCCCGCGCTCACCGGCGACGGCGTCGCGGACCGTGACATCTGGCTCGCCGGCGGCGCGCTCCTGATCGTCGGCCTCGTCACCGCCGCGTGCGTCGCGCTGCGGCGCGTCTATGCGGGGATCGCGGCGTTCGACGTGCAGGCCGACCACCGCCGCCGGGTCTCCCGTGCCTACCTCGAGCTGCCGATGGCGTGGCACCGCCGCCACCCCACGGGCGCACTCCTCTCGCACGCCAGCGCCGACGCCGAGGCGGCCGGCGAGGTGTTCGTCCCGCTCCCGCTCGCGATCGGCGTGGCCGTCATGCTCGTCATGGCCGCGGGCGCGATGCTCGCCGCGGACGTCTGGCTCGGCGTGATCGGGATCGCCGTGCTGCCCGCGGTTCTCGTCGCCAACGCGGTGTACCGCCGCGCGATGACGCCGGCCGTCTCGCGCGCGCAGGCCGAGCGCGCGCACGTGGCGGACGTGGCCCACGCGAGCTTCGAGGCCGCGTCCGTGGTCAAGACGCTCGGCACGGCGGCGCACGAGGTCGCGCTCTTCCGCGACGCGACCGAGCAGCTGCGCGACGCCAACACGCGCGTGGGCCGCATCCGCTCGGTGTTCGACCCCGTGCTCGACGCGATCCCCGCCTTCGCCACGCTGCTCGTCCTCGTGGTCGGCGCGGAGGGCGTGCACGTCGGCCGGGTCGCGGCGGGCGGTGTGGTGACGGCCGCCTACCTGCTCAGCGTCATGACGTTCCCCGTCCGCGCGATCGGGTTCGTGCTCGGGGACCTGCCGCGCTCGCTGGTGGGGCACGCCCGGATCGCCGGCGTCCTGGACGCGCCGCGTGAGCCCGACATCCAGCCCGACACAGTCGCCGACCCGGTGCCCGAGGCAGTGCCCACCCGGCGGGACCCGGTGGACGTTCCTCGGCCTCCCGGCCCCGCGGCGCCCGGCCCCGCGGCGCCCGGCTCGAGCTGCGCGGCGTCGGGCTGCGCGTGCCCGGCCCGGCCGGGCCGCTCGACCTCGTGCGCGACGTCACGCTCGCCGTGCCGTCCGGCGCACGTGTCGCCGTCGTCGGCCCGACCGGGTCGGGCAAGTCCACGCTGCTCGACCTCGTCGGCCGGCTCACGCCCGCGACGTCGGGCGTCGTGCAGCTCGACGGCGAGGACGTGCGCGCGATCCCTCGCACCCGGCTCGCCCGCGACGTCGCCTACGTCGCGCAGGAGGCGTTCGTCTTCGACGACACGGTGCGCGAGAACGTCACGCTCAGTGCGCCCGGGGACGCACCCGTGCCCGATGCGCTCGTGTGGGACGCGCTGCGGCGTGCGCACGTCGACGACGTCGTCCGCGCGCTGCCGCTCGGCCTGGACAGCCCGCTCGGGGAGCGCGGCACCACGCTGAGCGGCGGTCAGCGCCAGCGGCTCGCGATCGCCCGCGCGCTGCTGCGCCGCCCCCGCCTGCTGCTGCTGGACGATGCGACGTCCGCGCTCGACCCGGTGGTCGAGCGCGCGATCCTCGCCGAGCTCGCGACCTTTGACGGCGCACCCGACCAGCACGGAGCTCACGACGGCGGCCCCACCGTCCTGATGGCGGCCTACCGGCCCGCGACCATCGCCCAGGCGGACGTCGTGGTGCACCTCGAGGCCGGCGCCGTCGTCGACGTCGGGACCGTCGCGGAGCTCCTCGCCCGCGACGCGGGCTTCGAGGCGCTGCTCACCGCCTACGACCGGGACCGCTCGTGAGCGCCGCGACGATCGCGCCGGCGTCCGAGCTGGGCGTGCTCGCCACCGTGCGGCGCGGCCTGCGCGAGTCCCCGGCGCTGCGCAGCGGCCTCGGCGTGACGCTCCTGCTCGCGACGCTCGCGACCCTGGGGCGGCTCGTCGTCCCGTTCTCCGTGCAGCGCGCCACCGACCACGGTCTGCTCGCCGCGGGCGGCGTCGACCTCGGGGTGGTCCTGCGCACGACGGCGTGGGCCGCGCTCGTCCTCGTCGTCGCCTCGGTCCTGTCCGGCATCGCGAACGCGCGGCTGTTCGCCGCGACCGAGGCGGGGCTGGCCCAGCTGCGCGTCGCCGCGTTCCGGCACGTGCACGACCTGGCCGTGCTCACCCAGCACGCCGAGCGGCGCGGCTCGCTGACGTCCCGGGTCACCTCCGACGTCGACACCATCAGCATGTTCGTGCAGTGGGGCGGGATCACGCTGATCCTGTCCTCGCTCCAGATCGCGGCGGCGACGGTCGCGATCGCCTGGTACTCCTGGGAGCTCGCGGCCCTCGTCTGGCTGTGCCTGCTGCCGATGGCGGTCGTGGCCCCGCGCGCGCAGCGCCGGCTCACGGCGGCCTTCGGGCAGGTCCGCCTGCGCGTCGGCGCGATGCTCTCGGCGGTCAGCGAGGCCGTGGTCGGGGCGCACACCATCCGCGCGTACGGGGCCGCGGACCGCACCGCACGCCGCCTGGACCACGCGGTGGCGCAGCACCGCGACGCCGCCGTGCGCGCCCAGACGCTCGCCGCGCTCGCGTTCTCCGTCGGCGTGCTGCTGAGCGGACTGGCGCTCGCCGTCGTGGTGGTCGCGGGCGCGTTCCTCGGGATCGCGGGCGAGCTGAGCGTCGGCGACCTGCTCGCCGTCCTGTTCCTCGTGCAGCTGTTCGTGGGCCCCGTGCAGAACGCGACCGAGGTGCTCAACGAGCTGCAGAACGCCGTCGCCGGCTGGCGCCGTGTGCTCTCGCTGCTCGAGACCCCGCTCGCGGTGCCGCCGCCGCGGCGGCCCCGCCCGCTGCCCGACGGCCCGCTCGACCTCGAGCTGGGGGGCGTGACGTACGCCTACCCGGACTCCCCACCCGTGCTGCACGACGTGTCGGTGCGCCTGCCCGCGGGGGCGCGCGTCGCCGTCGTCGGCCGCACCGGGTCGGGCAAGACGACGATCGCGCGCCTGCTGACCCGGCTCGTGGACCCCGCCGCCGGCGTGGTGCGCGTGGGCGGCGTCGACCTGCGCGACGTCGCGGAGGAGGATCTGCGGGCCCACGTCGTCGCCGTGACGCAGGAGGGGTTCCTGTTCGACACGACGCTCGCACGCAACGTCGCCTACGCGCGGCCCGACGCGACGCGAGAGGACGTGGTGCGCGCCGTCGCCGAGCTGGGCCTGACCGACTGGGTCGAGACCCTGCCGCTCGGGCTGGACTCACCCGTGGGGCAGCGCGGCGAGCAGCTCTCGGCGGGGGAGCGGCAGCTCGTCGCGCTCGCCCGCGCCCACCTCGCGGGTGCGCCGGTGCTCGTGCTCGACGAGGCGACCTCCGCCGTCGACCCCGCGACCGAGCTGCGCACCTCGCGCGCGCTCGCGCGCGTCGTCGCGGGCCGGACCTCGGTGACGATCGCGCACCGGCTCTCGACGGCGCAGCAGGCCGACCTCGTCGTGGTGGTCGACGACGGGCGGGTCGTGGAGGTCGGGCCGCACGAGGAGCTCGTCGCCGCCGACGGCGTGTACGCGCACCTGTTCCGGTCGTGGCTGGTGTCGACGACCTAGGAGACGGCACGGGACGAGTCGGGCCGGGACGAGCGCGGCGTGCGGGCTCGTCGCCGGGCTCGGTCGCGTTCGTCAGCCCGCCGCGGCGTCCGATCCGGGGGCGTCCCACCCGGTCGCGGCGCGGAACGCGGCGACGGCGTCGTCCGGGCCCGACAGCGTCGCGAGGCTGGCACGCTCGCGGCCGGTGACGACCATCGCCAGCTCGAGCTCCTCGCCCGTCACCACGACCGAGGCGTCCCCGCGCGCGACGACGGCGCGCGGACCGCCGGGCACGACGAGCACGACGCCGACGCCGCCCCGGGACGCCGGGCGGCCGTACCGCAGTCGGGCCATCCCCGACACCGAGCGCCAGATCGCCGCGCGCGTGCGCGGGCCGAGCGGCACCGGCGCGGAGGCGGCGGGCGCGGCGTCCTCGGCGGGTGCGCGTACGACGTCGAGCGCGTGGACGTGGAACTCGAGCACGTTCGTCATCGGGAACCACGCGGTCGGCAGGAGTCGTGAGGGACCCGCGGCGACGTCCTCGATCAGCCGCTCGTAGTCGGCCAGGGTCGCCACCTCGTCGCCGCGCTCACGAGCGGCGTCGCGGTGGCGCAGGGTCGCGCCGGCGATCCGCAGCGGCGAGCGCTCGCGCATCACGACGTGCGCCGCGAGGTGGCGCGCCTGCCACAGGGTGCACAGCGTGGGCGCCGTGGGCGGGACGCCACGCAGCGCCGCGACGAGTGTGCCGCGCGGGCCGGTGGTGAGGTCGTCGTCGAGGGTGGGGGCGTCGCTCATGACCCGATCATGCCCCGCCCGTGCCGCGACCGCGCCCCGCCTGCGCTCCGCCGCGCCATGCCCGCGCCCCGCCCGTGCTCCGTCCGCGCCCCGCCCGCGCTCCACCGCGACGCCACCGGCCGCCCCGCGCCCGCGTGGAAGGATGATCCGGTGACCGAACAGCTCGACCCCGGCGTCGCCGCGCGCCTCAAGCGGGACGCCGACGGCCTCGTCGCCGCGATCGTCCAGGACGACGTCTCCCTGCAGGTCCTCATGCTCGGCTGGATGGACGACGAGGCGGTCCGCCGCACCCTCACCACCGGTCGCGTGACGTTCTGGAGCCGCTCACGCCAGGAGTACTGGCGCAAGGGCGACACGTCGGGGCACACGCAGCACGTGCGCTCGGTGGCGTTGGACTGCGACGGCGACGCGCTCCTCGTGCGGGTCGAGCAGGTCGGGGCGGCGTGCCACACCGGCACGCGCAGCTGCTTCGAGGTCGGCGGCGACCTCGGCGCCGTCGTCGGGAGCGCGCCGTGACGATCCCGACCCACGCGAGCGTGTCTCTGCCCGCCGACCTCGAGTGGGGCGGCACCTGGCCGGGTCGATCGGAGTTCCGCCACCTCGCGACCACCCACCGCGTCATCCCCGTGGTGCGCAAGCTGCTCGCCGACTCGCTGACGCCGGTGGGGATCTACCGCGCGCTGGCCGACGCGCGGCCCGGCACGTTCATCCTCGAGTCCGCGGCCGCGGACGGCACGTGGAGCCGGTACTCGTTCGTCGGCGTGTCCTCGCGCGCGATCCTCACGGCGCGCGACGGCGAGGCGGTCTGGCGCGGTGACGTCCCCGCCGGCCTGCCGACCCAGGGCGACCCGGTGCACGTGCTCGGGGAGGCGCTGCGCCTGCTGCGGACCGAGCCGGTCGCCGGCCTGCCGCCGCTGACCAGCGGGTTCGTCGGGTCGATCGGGTGGGACGCGATCCGGTACTGGGAGCCGACGCTCGTGCCCTCCTCACCGGACGAGCTCGGCGTGCCCGACGTCTCGCTCGCGCTCGTGCAGGACCTCGTCGTGGTCGACCACCGCGACGGCGCGGTGTGGCTCATCGCCAACGCCATCAACGGCGACGGCACCGACGCGCGCGTGGACGAGGCGCATGCCGCGGCGCTCGCACGGCTCGACGCCATGCACGCGGGACTCGCGCACGTGCCGGCCGCCGTCGACGCGGTGCGTCCCGCGGGCGGCGCCCCCCTCGAGGTGCGCGCGCGGAGCACGCCCGCCGAGTACGAGGCGGCCGTGCTGCGCGCCAAGGAGCACATCCGCGACGGCGACGTCTTCCAGGTCGTGCTGTCCCAGCGCTTCGACGTGGACTGCCCGGCCGAGCCGATCGACGTCTACCGCGCGCTGCGCGCGCTCAACCCCAGTCCGTACATGTACTGCGTGCACCTCGCGGGGCCTGACGGCGAGCCCTACGCCGTCGTCGGCTCCAGTCCCGAGACGCTCGCCCAGGTGACGGGCGACGCGGTGATGACGTACCCGATCGCTGGCTCCCGACCGCGCGGGAAGGACGCCGCGCAGGACGTGGAGCTGCAGGAGGAGCTGCTCGCGGACCCGAAGGAGCGCGCCGAGCACCTCATGCTCGTCGACCTCGGCCGCAACGACCTCACGAAGGTCGCCGACCCGCGCACGGTCCGCGTGAGCGAGTTCATGGACGTGCGGCGGTTCAGCCACATCATGCACCTCTGCTCCACCGTGACGGGCACGCTGCGGCCGGGTGCCGGCGCGCTCGACGCGCTCGTCGCGACGTTCCCCGCCGGGACTCTCAGCGGTGCGCCGAAGCCGCGCGCGGTGGAGATCATCGACGACCTGGAGCCGGCGCGGCGCGGGGTGTACGGCGGCACGATCGGGTACCTCGACCTTGCGGGCAACCTCGACATGGCCATCGCCATCCGCACGGCGCTGGTCAAGGACGGGACCGCGTACGTGCAGGCCGGCGCCGGGATCGTCGCCGATTCGCGCCCGCAGGCCGAGCACGAGGAGTGCCGGAACAAGGCCGCGGCGGTGCTGCGCGCGATCGAGGTCGCGGCGCGGCTCGTGGACCCGGCATGAGCACCCGTCGCCTCGGGGTGCTCCTGCTCGTCGCGGGCGCCCTCGGCACCCTCGCGACCGCGGCGGCGACCTGGTGGACCGCGCCCGTGGACGCCGTCGGGTCCTCCACGGTGTCGGCCGACGGGCTCACCGCGGTGCCGCTCGCCGGCCCGCTGCTGCTCGTCGTCGCGGCCGGGGTGGTCGCGCGACTGCTCGCGCGCGGCGTGCTCGCGCGGATCGTGGACTGGCTCGTCGTGCTCGCGGCCGCCGGGCTCGTCCAGCAGCTCGTGGCCGGCGCGGGCCGGGCCGAGTCGGCGCTGGCGACCGCGGCGGCGGAGGCGACCGGCGTCCCGGTGCTCGCGGGGGAGCCGAGCGCGACGCCGTGGCCGGGCGTCGCCGTCGGCTGCTCGGTGCTGCTCCTCGCGGGCGCCGTGCTGCTCGCCCTCGCCCCGGCGCGGCCGGTCCGGGGTGACCGGTTCGAGCGCGTCGGCGCCGCCGCGCCGTCGCTCGCCGTCGCGGAGGTGCCCGACGGCGTCGTGCCCGACGGCGAGGCGCCCGACGGCGAGGGTGTCGCCTCGCGCGGGGCGACCGGCGCGACCGGGCGGGCGACGGCGGCCGGCCCGCCCGAGGCGAGCGACCGCGCGCGTGCGACGCGCGCGGCCGTGGACGACTGGGACGCGCTGACGCGGGGCGAGGACCCGTCCGCCCGGGGCTGACCAGTAGGGTGAGGGGTACCGGCGCCCGCGGGGAGTCGACGGTCGTCGACGCCACCGAGCCGCCGGTGATCGCCCCGACACCTGCCCGCGACCTCGCCTGACACCTGGCCCGAGAACTCCTGGAGGACCCCGTGACCGAGCGCCAGCTCAAGCTCGTCTCACCCGAGGGCGACAAGCTCCCGCCCGCGTCGCCGTTCCACAACGAGGGCCGCACGCTCGCCGGGTGGTTCCTCACGTGGGGCCTCATCATCACCTCGGCCCTCGTGGGCGCCGGGCTGATCGCGCACGTCATGCCGCTCACGATCGCCGGGCTCGTGGGGGTGGTGGTGACGCTGATCGGCAGCGCCGCGCTCCGCGCCGCGGGCCACGGTCAGCCGCACGCGCGCTCGCGCGACTAGGCCACCCTCCCGGGACGGGCCCCGGCCCGGCCGGACGTGGTCGATCCCGCGTCGGGCCCGAGACGGACCCTGAAGCACCCGCACACCAGCCCCAGCATCCCGACGCCCCGACCGGGCGTCCCGACCGTTCGACGGGAACGACACCACACGATGAGCTACTCCCCGACCCCGCCCACCCCGCCCGAGGAGCCGCGCTACGGCGTCCGCCTGCCCGAGGACCAGCGCCCCGCCGCGCCGCAGCCGGCGTGGGGGAGCGCGGGACCGGGTGCGCCCGCCGGCCAGGGCGCGCAGAGCCCGCAGGGACCCCAGTCGGGACCGGGAGCGAACCCGTACGGCTCGCCGACGCCCCCGACCCAGCCGCCCCAGTCCGCCTGGGGCGGGCAGGGCGGAGCGCCGGGGCAGGGCACGTTCGACCCCTACGCGCAGCAGCCCGGGTACGGACAGTCCGGCGGCCCCTACGGCGCCCCGGCTCAGTACGCCGCGCCGTACGCGACGCAGGGTCAGCGCCCGCCGCGCAACGCCGTCGGCGTCGTGGCCATGAGCCTGGGCATCGCGAGCGTCGTGCTGTTCTGCACGAACTGGATCGCGGTGCTTCTCGGCATCGCCGCCGTCGTCACCGGGGCCGTCTCGGTCAGCGCGGGTCGCAAGGGCCAGGCCACGAACTCCCGGCTCGGCATGGTCGGGATCGTCGCCGGCGCGGTCGGCATCGTGCTGGGCATCGTCATGCTCGTCGTCGTCCTGAACTCCACGGAGTTCCAGGACATCATGAACCAGCTCTCCTGAGCGATCGGGAGCCCTCCCGTCGGGAGTTGCCATGACCGACACCCGTCCGGGACGCGGCGGGCCCGCACGGACCGCAGCGTCCGCCGGCAGGGTCGGCCCGTCGCCGGACGGCGCATCCCTCGCCGCGGGGGCCGGTCCGGCCGGAGCTGCGGCGACCGTCCGGCCCGCGCAGGTGGCCGCGCGCGACTCGGGGCGCTCCTGGTCCCTGCCGACCACGATCGCGGCCCTCGCCGTCGGCGGCGGTGTGCTGCTCGTCCTGCGCAGCCCGCACGTGGCCGGCTCGTACGGGTTCTGCCCGAGCCTGCTGCTCGGCATCGCGTGCCCCGGCTGCGGGGGAATGCGGGCCACGGCCGACCTGCTGCACGGCGACGTCGCCTCGGCGTGGTCGTACAACCCGCTCGTCGTGGTCGGGCTGCCGCTCGTGCTCGCGCTCACCGCCCGCTGGTTCGCGGACGCGCGCGCCGACCGGCCGCCCTGGAGCCCACCTGCCTGGCTGGCCTGGGTCGGCCTCGGGCTCGTCCTCGCGTTCTGGGTGCTGCGCAACGTCCCGGCCCTCACGCCGTACCTCGGACCGCTCGCCGTCCCCTGACGTTCGCCGTCCGCTGACGTTCGCCGTCCCCCGACGTTCGCCGTCCGCGCGCGGAACGCCCGCCGTCCGCACGCGCCGATGCGTGTCCGTGGTTCGGGCGGGCGACGGACGTGGGCCGGAGTGGTCCTCCGGCTGGCCTAGGCTTGGCGCGCCGGCCCGGGCCGGGTCGGCAGCCGCAGGCGCCGGGGCAGGACGCAGCGGTCAGCAGTGCTCAGCAGGGGTACACGGGAGGAACGCCGGCGTGACAGTGCTGGAGGACATCGTCGCCGGGGTCCGCGAGGACGTCGCGACCCGGCAGGCGCAGACGAGCCTCGACGACCTCAAGGCCCTCGCGCAGCAGCAGCCGAGCGCACGCTCGTGCCACGACCGGCTCAAGGACCCGGCCGCGATCGCGGTGATCGCCGAGGTGAAGCGCGCGAGCCCGTCCAAGGGCCCGCTCGCCCCGATCCCGGATCCCGCCGCGCTCGCTCAGCAGTACGAGGCCGGCGGTGCCTCGGTGATCTCGGTGCTGACCGAGGAGCGTCGGTTCCTCGGCAGCCTCGCGGACCTGGACGCCGTACGCGGCGCGGTCGACGTCCCCGTGCTGCGCAAGGACTTCATCGTCTCGCCCTACCAGGTGTGGGAGGCGCGGGCACACGGCGCCGACCTCGTGCTCCTCATCGTCGCGGCCCTCGAGCAGACCGTGCTCACGTCGCTCGTCGAGCGCGTCCACTCGCTCGGGATGTCCGCCCTCGTGGAGGTGCACGACGTCGAGGAGGCGCACCGCGCGATCGACGCGGGCGGGCGCATCATCGGCGTGAACGCGCGCAACCTGCACACGCTCGAGGTGGACCGCGACACGTTCGCCGGCGTCGCCGAGGCGCTGCCGGACTGGGCCTGCCGGGTCGCGGAGTCGGGCGTCCGCGGCCCGCGCGACGTGCTCGAGTACGCCCAGGCCGGGGCGGACGCCGTGCTGGTCGGCGAGACGCTCGTCCGGTCCGCGGACCCCCGCACCGCCGTCGCCGATCTCGTGGCGGTCGGCGCGCACCCGGCGCTGCGCGCCCGGCGGCCCTGAACCGGGCCACGCCCGCGCCGCACGGCTCGGACGACACGGCCGCGCCCGCCGCGCGGGCGTGAGAGGAGCGGGTGTGCCGCGTCGCGACCACCCGCCACGAACGGCGCCCGACGAGGGCGCCCGCACCACGCAGGACCGGAGGAACGTGATGACCACACCGCAGGACCGCGCCACAGCGCCCGAGACCGCGGCGCCCGAACCGACCGCGCCCGAGGGCGCGCGCCCGCTCGCGGACGTGCAGGGCCCGTACTTCGGCGACTTCGGCGGCCGGTTCGTGCCCGAGGCGCTCATCGCCGCGCTCGACGAGCTCGCCGACGCGTACGCCAAGGCGAAGACCGACCCGGAGTTCGAGGTCGAGCTGGCCCGCCTGCACCGCGAGTACACCGGCCGCCCCTCGCCGCTCACGGAGGTCCCGCGGTTCGCGGCGCACGTCGCCACCGCCGACGGCGTGCCGGGCGTCCGGGTCTTCCTCAAGCGCGAGGACCTCAACCACACCGGCTCGCACAAGATCAACAACGTCCTGGGCCAGGCGCTCCTCGTGAAGCGGATGGGCAAGACGCGCGTCATCGCGGAGACCGGGGCCGGTCAGCACGGTGTGGCCACCGCGACGGCCGCGGCGCTCATGGGCCTGGAGTGCACCGTCTACATGGGCGAGGAGGACACCGAGCGGCAGGCGCTCAACGTCGCACGGATGCGCCTGCTCGGTGCCGAGGTCGTGCCGGTCACGATCGGCTCGCGCACCCTCAAGGACGCGATCAACGAGGCGCTGCGCGACTGGGTCGCCAACGTCGAGCACACCCACTACCTGCTCGGCACCGTGACGGGGCCGCACCCGTTCCCGCAGATGGTCCGCGACTTCCACCGGGTGATCGGGGACGAGGCCCGCGCGCAGCTGCTCGAGCGCACCGGCCGCCTGCCCGACCTCGTCACGGCGTGCGTGGGCGGCGGCTCGAACGCGATGGGCATCTTCAACGCGTTCCTCGACGACGACGGCGTCGCCCTCCTCGGTCTCGAGGCCGGCGGCGACGGCGTGACCACCGGCCTGCACGCTGCCCGGTTCTCCGGCGGCGAGCCGGGCGTCCTGCACGGTGCGCGCTCCTACCTGCTGCAGGACGCGGACGGCCAGACCCGGCCGACCCACTCCATCTCCGCCGGCCTGGACTACCCGAGCGTCGGCCCGGAGCACGCCTGGCTGCACGACACCGGCCGCGCCACGTACGAGCCGGTCACCGACACCGAGGCGATGGAGGCGTTCCGCATCCTCTGCCGCACCGAGGGCATCATCCCGGCGCTCGAGTCCGCGCACGCGCTCGCCGGCGCGCTGCGGGCGGGCCGCGCCCTCGCGCCGCGGCCCGACGGCGAGCCCCCCATCGTGCTCATCAACCTGTCCGGCCGGGGAGACAAGGACGTCGCGACCGCGGGCCGCTGGTTCGACGTCCTGGACTCGGGCGTCGACGAGAACCAGGAGGGCCGGGGATGACCGCCATCAGCGCGAGCAGCGCCACCACCAGCACCAGCAGCGCCAGCGCCGCCAGCACCACCGCCCCGGCCGACGTCGTCGCGCGCGCCACGAGCGCCGCCACGATCGAGGCGGCGCGCGCGGAGAACCGCGCGGTCCTCGTCGGCTACCTGCCGCTCGGGTTCCCCGACGTGGCCACGAGCGTCGCCGCGGCGCGCGCGATGGTGCGCGCCGGCGTGGACGTCGTCGAGCTCGGGCTGCCCTACTCCGACCCGGTGATGGACGGCCCGCTCATCCAGTCCGCCGTCGAGACCGCCCTGCGCGGCGGGACGCGCGTCGCGCAGGTGATGGGCGCCGTCGAGGCGATCGCCGCCGAGGGCGCTCCGGTGCTCGTGATGTCCTACTTCAACCCGGTGCTGCGCTACGGCGTCGACGCGTTCGCGCGTGACCTCGCCTCGGCCGGGGGAGCGGGGCTCATCACCCCCGACCTCATCCCGGACGAGGCGGCCGAGTGGATCGTCGCCGCCGACCGGCACGGACTGGACAAGGTGTTCCTCGTCGCGCCGAGCTCGACCACCGAGCGCCTCGCGCTCACGGTGGCCGCGAGCCGCGGCTTCGTCTACGCCGCGTCCACGATGGGCGTCACGGGCACGCGCTCGAGCGTGGGTGCCGGCGCCGGCGAGCTCGTGCGCCGCACCCGTGAGGCTGGCGCGCCGCGGGTCTGCGTGGGCCTCGGCGTCTCGACGCCCCAGCAGGCGCACGAGGTGGCCTCCTTCGCCGACGGCGTCATCGTGGGCTCGGCGCTTGTACGGTCGCTGCGCGACGGCGGCGTCGACGCCGTGGCGCAGACGGCGGCCGCGCTGGTGGCCGGGGTGCGCCGGTGATCCTCGCCGACGGCATCCCGAGCCCGTCGCAGGGGGTCTGGTACCTCGGCCCCTTCCCGCTGCGTGCCTACGCCATCGCGATCCTCATCGGGGGCTTCCTCGCCTACCGCATCCTCGTGCGCCGCTACGCCGCGCGCGGCGGACCGGCCGAGGAGGTCCCGGACGTCGTGGTGTGGGCCGTGGTGTTCGGCATCATCGGGGCGCGGCTCTACCACGTCGTCACCTCCCCGGCGGCCTACTTCGGCCCCGACGGCGACCTCGTCCGCATCCTCTACATCTGGCAGGGCGGCCTCGGCATCTGGGGCGCGATCTCGCTCGGCGCGGTGGGCGCGTGGATCGGGCTGCGCCGTGCGGGCCTGCGGTTCGCACCGTTCGCGGACGCGCTCGCGCCCGGCCTGCTCGTGGCGCAGGCCGTGGGCCGGCTGGGGAACTGGTTCAACCAGGAGCTGTTCGGCAGCCCGACCACCCTGCCCTGGGGACTGCGCGTGGACGACGCCGTCGCACGGGCCGCCGGCTTTCCCGCCGGCACGCTGTTCCACCCCACCTTCCTCTACGAGCTGCTGTGGAACCTCGCGGCCGCGGCGTTCCTCGTCTGGCTGGACCGACGGTTCCGCCTCGGCCACGGCCGCGTCTTCTGGCTCTACGTCATGCTCTACACCGCGGGTCGCGGCTGGATCGAGATGCTGCGCGTCGACGACGCGCAGCACGTCCTCGGCCTGCGGCTCAACGTGTGGACCGCGATCATCGTGTTCACGACGGCGCTCGTCGCCTTCCTCGTGACCACGCGCCGACACCCGGGTCGGGACGAGACGGTGTGGCTGCCAGGTCGGCAGCCCGACGAGCCCGACTCGGCGTCCGACGGCGAGCCCGACTCGGCGTCCGACGGTGAGCCCGACTCGGCGTCCGACAGTGAGCCGGACTCGGCGTCCGACGGCGAGCCCACGGACGGGTCGATCACAACCCCGCACGGCGTCGGCGTCTCGGACCCCGCGGAGCGTCAGGGGAGCGTTGACGTCGCGGCACCGGGCGACCCCGTCGAGCCCCCCGGACCATCGGGCGGACGGGGTACGCCGCACGGGTAGTCGGCCGGTATTCTGCCGCCAGGGCCGACGGCGTCCCCGACCTAGTAGGAGTTGATCCCGGCCTTGGGACCGGGGGGAGGGACGGTCGCCGTATGAGCACCGCGCGCTGGGCACACGAGTGGAGCCTGCCAGCCGGTACCGCTGCCCCCGAGGCACAGGGTCTGTACGACCCGGCCGACGAGCACGACGCCTGCGGGGTCGCGTTCGTCGCGACCATGCGCGGCACCCCCGGCCGGGACATCGTCGACGCGGGCCTGACCGCCCTGCTCAACCTCGACCACCGCGGCGCCGTGGGCGCCGAGGTGAACACGGGCGACGGCGCGGGCATCCTCACACAGATCCCGGACGCGTTCCTGCGCGACGTCGTCGACGCCGACCTGCCCTCGGAGGGCTCGTACGCCGTCGGGACCGTGTTCCTGCCTCAGGACGCCGAGGAGGCGCGGGCCGCGCAGGAGGGCGTGGCCGCGATCGTGGCCGACGAGGGGATGGACCTCCTGGCGTGGCGCGACGTGCCGGTCGTGGCGGACCTCGTGGGCCCGACCGCCCGCTCGACCATGCCGACGTTCCGCCAGCTGGTGATCGCCGACCCCTCGCGCGAGCTCGCGGGCGTGGACCTGGAGCGACGCGCCTACCGCGTGCGCAAGCGGGTCGAGCGCGAGCTCGGGCTGTACCTGGCCTCGCTGTCGTGCCGCACGCTCGTGTACAAGGGCATGCTCACCACCTCGCAGCTCGAGCCCTTCTTCCCGGACCTGTCCGACCCGCGCTACGCGAGCGAGATCGCGCTCGTGCACTCGCGCTTCTCCACGAACACGTTCCCGTCGTGGCCGCTGGCGCAGCCGTTCCGCTCGATCGCCCACAACGGGGAGATCAACACGCTGCGCGGCAACCGCAACTGGATGGCCGCGCGCGAGGGCATGCTGCGCAGCGACGCCCTCGGCGACCTCGCGCCGCTCCTGCCGGTCGTCACGCCCGGCGCCAGCGACAGCCAGTCCTTCGACGAGGTCGTGGAGCTGCTGCACCTGGGCGGGCGCAGCCTGCCGCACGCGGTGCTCATGATGATCCCCGAGGCGTGGGAGAACCACGCCACGATGGACCCCGCGGTCCGCGCGTTCTACGAGTACCACTCCACGCTCATGGAGCCGTGGGACGGGCCCGCCTGCCTCACGTTCACCGACGGCACCCTGATCGGCGCGGTGCTCGACCGCAACGGGCTGCGCCCGGGGCGGTACTGGGTCACCGAGGACGGCCTCATCGTGCTCGCGTCCGAGTCGGGCGTGCTCGACCTCGACCCGGCCACCGTGGTGAGCAAGGGCCGCCTCGAGCCGGGGAAGATGTTCCTCGTCGACACCGGCGCGGGCCGGATCATCGCCAACCACGAAGTCAAGGCCGCGCTCGCGGCCGAGCGGCCCTACGCGCAGTGGCTCGAGGAGCACGCCGTCTACCTCGACCAGCTGCCCGAGCGCGAGCACGTGCGGCACACCGCCGCCTCGGTGCTGCGCCGTCAGCGGACGTTCGGCTACACCGAGGAGGAGCTGCGCGTCCTGCTCACGCCGATGGCGGCCACCGGCGCGGAGCCGATCGGCGCGATGGGCACCGACACGCCGATCGCGGTGCTCTCGCAGCGTCCGCGTCTGCTCTTCGACTACTTCACGCAGATGTTCGCGCAGGTGACGAACCCGCCGCTGGACTCCATCCGCGAGGAGCTGGTCACCTCCCTCGGCGGGGCGATCGGACCCGAGCCCAACCTGCTCGAGGACGTGCCCGAGCACGCGCGCAAGCTCGTGCTGCCGTTCCCGGTGCTCGACAACGACCAGCTCGCCAAGATCGTCAAGGTCGACCGCGACCCGTCGATGATCGGGAAGTTCCGCGCCGTCGTCGTGCGCGGCACCTACCGGGTGGCGGGCGGCGCCGAGGCGCTCGCCGAGCGGATCGAGGAGATCTGCGCGCAGGTCGACCGCGCCGTCGCGAACGGGGCGAGCTTCCTCGTCCTGTCGGACCGCAACTCCGACGCCGAGTACGCGCCCATCCCGTCGCTGCTCCTGCTGTCCGCGGTGCACCACCACACCACGCGCAACCACACCCGAACCCAGATCTCGCTCGTCGTCGAGGCCGGCGACGTGCGCGAGGTGCACCACGTCGCGCTGCTCATCGGCTACGGCGCGGCCGCGGTGAACCCGTACCTCGCGATGGAGTCGGTGGAGAGCCTCGCGCACGACGGGTACCTCTCCGTCACGCCCGAGAAGGCCGTGGCCAACCTCATCAAGGCGCTCGGCAAGGGCGTGCTCAAGGTGATGAGCAAGATGGGCATCTCGACCATCTCCTCCTACCGCGGCGCCCAGGTCTTCGAGGCGGTGGGCCTGTCCCACGAGCTCGTGGAGAAGTACTTCACCGGCACCACGTCGCGCCTGTCCGGCATCGGCCTGGACGTCATCGCGGCCGAGGTCGCGGCGCGGCACGCGCAGGCCTACCCGGCCTCCGGCAACCAGGTCGCGCACGAGCGCCTCAACGTCGGCGGGGAGTACCAGTGGCGGCGCGACGGCGAGGAGCACCTCTTCGACCCCGAGACGGTGTTCCGCCTGCAGCACGCCACCCGCGAGCGTCGCTACGACATCTTCAAGAAGTACACCTCGCGCGTGAACGACACCTCGACCCGGCTCATGACGCTGCGCGGCCTGCTGCGCTTCGCGCCGGACCGCGAGCCGGTGCCGATCGAGGAGGTCGAGCCGATCTCGGAGATCGTCAAGCGCTTCAACACCGGCGCGATGAGCTACGGCTCGATCTCGCAGGAGACGCACGAGACCCTGGCGCGGGCGATGAACCGGCTCGGCGGACGGTCGAACACGGGGGAGGGCGGCGAGGACCTCGAGCGCCTGCACGACCCCGAGCGGCGCTCGCGCGTGAAGCAGGTCGCGTCGGGCCGCTTCGGCGTCACCGCCGAGTACCTCACGAACGCCGACGACCTGCAGATCAAGCTGGCCCAGGGGGCCAAGCCCGGCGAGGGCGGCCAGCTGCCCGGCCACAAGGTCTATCCGTGGGTCGCCAAGACCCGGCACTCCACCCCCGGCGTGGGCCTCATCTCCCCGCCGCCGCACCACGACATCTACTCGATCGAGGACCTCGCCCAGCTGATCCACGACCTCAAGAACGCCAACCCCTCGGCCCGGGTGCACGTCAAGCTCGTGTCGGAGTTCGGCGTCGGGACGGTCGCGGCGGGCGTGTCCAAGGCGCACGCCGACGTCGTGCTGATCTCCGGGCACGACGGCGGCACGGGCGCGAGCCCGCTGACCTCGCTCAAGCACGCCGGCACGCCGTGGGAGATCGGGCTCGCCGAGACCCAGCAGACCCTCGTGCTGAACAACCTGCGCGACCGCATCACGGTGCAGGTCGACGGCCAGCTCAAGACCGGTCGCGACGTGCTCGTCGCGGCGCTCATGGGCGCGGAGGAGTACGGCTTCGCGACCGCCCCGATGGTGGTCTCGGGCTGCATCATGATGCGCGTGTGCCACCTGGACACCTGTCCGGTCGGGGTCGCGACGCAGAACCCCGAGCTGCGCGCCCGGTTCACCGGCAAGCCCGAGTTCGTCGTGACGTTCTTCGAGTACATCGCGCAGGAGGTCCGCGAGCTGCTCGCCGAGCTCGGCTACCGCAGCCTCGACGAGGCGATCGGTCAGGTCCACGTGCTCGACGCACGCGACGCCGTCGAGCACTGGAAGGCGAACGGCCTCGACCTCGCACCCGTGCTCACGGTGCCTCAGCCGGCGCCCGGCTCCTCGCTCACCAAGGTGCAGGAGCAGGACCACGCGCTCGACCGCGCGCTGGACCGGCAGATCATCGCGCTGAGCGCCGACGCGCTCGAGCGCCGCGAGCCGGTGCGCATCGCGCTCCCGGTGCGCAACGTCAACCGGACCGTGGGCACGATGCTGGGCCACGAGGTCGCCAAGCGGTACGGCGACGCGGGGCTCGCCACCGACACGATCGACGTCACGCTCACCGGCTCGGCCGGCCAGTCCCTCGGCGCGTTCCTGCCCAGCGGCGTCACGCTGCGCCTGTTCGGCGACGCGAACGACTACGTCGGCAAGGGCCTGTCGGGCGGACGCATCGTCGTGCGGCCCGACCGCGCGGCGCGGTTCGACCCGGCGGGTCACGTGATCGCGGGCAACGTGGTGGGCTACGGCGCGACGTCGGGGGAGATCTTCCTGTCCGGCCTCGCGGGCGAGCGCTTCGGCGTGCGCAACTCGGGCGCGACCCTCGTGGTCGAGGGCACCGGCGACCACGCGCTGGAGTACATGACCGGCGGCACCGTGGTGATCCTCGGCCGGACCGGGCGCAACGTCGGTGCCGGCATGTCCGGCGGCGTCGCGTACGTGCTCGACCTCGACGAACGCATGCTCAACGGCGCGGCGGTGGCCGCGGGCGAGCTCGAGGTGTCCCCGCTCGCGGACGAGGACCGCGGCCTCGTCGCCGACCTGCTGCGCCGGCACGCGGAGGAGACCGAGTCGCCCTCGGCGCGCTCGCTCGTGGCGGACCTCGACGGCACGCTCGGGCGGATCACGCGCCTCATGCCGGCGGACTTCCGCCGCATGCGCACGGCGCTCGCGCAGGCGGAAGCGGACGGCCTCGACCCGGCGGCGCCGGGCGTCTGGGAGGAGATCCTGGAGGCCGCGCATGGCTGACCCACGCGGGTTCCTGCGGACAAGGGACCGGGAGCTGCCCGAGTCCCGCCCCGTGCCCCTGCGACTGCAGGACTGGCGGGAGGTCCACGAGCACCGGGTGGGCGACAGCCCGTACCTCACGCGCCAGGCGGGGCGCTGCATGGACTGCGGCATCCCGTTCTGCCACCAGGGCTGCCCGCTGGGGAACCTCATCCCCGAGTGGAACGACCTCGTGTGGCGCGGCCAGTGGGAGGAGGCGATCGAGCGGCTGCACGCCACGAACAACTTCCCGGAGTTCACCGGTCGCATCTGCCCCGCGCCGTGCGAGAACTCGTGCGTGCTCGGCATCAACCAGCCGCCGGTCACGATCAAGAACATCGAGGTCTCGATCATCGACGAGGCCTGGGAGCGCGGTCTCGTGCACCCGGTCGTGCCCGACCGGCTCACCGACTCCACGGTCGCCGTCGTCGGCTCCGGGCCGGCGGGTCTCGCCGTCGCGCAGCAGCTCACCCGGGCCGGGCACACGGTCGTGGTGTTCGAGAAGGACGACGCGATCGGCGGGCTGCTGCGCTACGGCGTGCCGGACTTCAAGCTCGAGAAGGCCCACATCGACCGCCGCGTGGCGCAGATGGAGGCCGAGGGCACCCGGTTCCGCACCGGCGTGACCGTGGGCGAGGACCCGACCTGGGACGAGCTGCGGGCGCGGTTCGACGCCGTCGTCATCGCGATCGGCGCGAGCCTGCCGCGCAGCCTGCGGGTCGAGGGGCGCGCCCTGCCGGGCGTCGTCAACGCGATGACCTACCTCAGCCAGTCCAACGCCGTGGTCGCCGGCCGCACGGTGGCCGACCAGATCACGGCCACGGACAAGGACGTGATCATCATCGGCGGCGGCGACACCGGCTCGGACTGCCTCGGGACGGCGCTGCGCCAGGGCGCACGCTCGGTCACGACGCTCGCGATCGGCTACCAGCCGCCCGTCGAGCGACCCCAGGACCAGCCCTGGCCCACCACCCCCCGCGTGCTGGAGATGTCCTCCTCGCACGAGGAGGGCGGCGAGCGGACGTTCCTCGCCTCGACCGTGCAGATCCTCGGCACCGACCGCGTCGAGGGCCTGCGGGTCGCCGAGACGGACTACCTGCCCGACGGCCGGCGCGTGCCCAAGGTCGGCACCGAGAAGGAGATCCCGGCGGACCTCGTGCTGGTCGCGATGGGCTTCGCCGGTCCCGACGCCACGGCCGTGTCGGACCAGCTCGGTGTCTCGATCGCCCCGAGCGGGCCGATCGCGCGCGGCGAGGACTACGCGACCACGGTGCCGGGGGTCTTCGTGGCCGGCGACGCCGGACGCGGCCAGTCGCTCATCGTGTGGGCCATCGCCGAGGGTCGGGCCGTCGCGGCCGAGGTCGACAAGTACCTCACGGGTGCGACCGAGCTGCCCGTCCCGGTCCGTCCGCAGGACCGCGGCTTCCAGATCTGACCCCTTGCCGGACGCGCCTGCCCGCCGTGCCCTGATGAGCGCAGACGAGCGGTGCACCGGCCCGCCACCTGGCCGTCGTCCACCGGCCACGCCCCGGTCACCGGCGTGCGCCGCCGTGGGACCTCCGGCTTCCCGTCCATCCCTTCGACCCAACTAGGCTGAACTCATGCGTAGAGCAAAGATCGTCTGCACCCTCGGTCCCGCGACCGCCTCCCCCGAGAAGATCCAGGAGCTCGTCGACGCCGGCATGGACGTCGCACGGATCAACCGCAGCCACGGTGCTCCGGAGGAGCACGCCGCGGTCATCGAGAACGTGCGCGCCGCCGCCGAGAACTCCGGCCGCGCCGTCGCCATCCTGGTCGACCTGCAGGGCCCCAAGATCCGCCTCGAGCGGTTCAAGGAGGGCAAGCACGACCTCGCCGTGGGCGACATCTTCACCATCACCACGCGCGACGTCGAGGGCACCAAGGAGCTCGTCGGCACCACGTTCAAGGGCCTCCCGGGCGACTGCAAGCCGGGCGACGTCCTCCTCATCGACGACGGCAAGGTCCAGGTCCGCGTCGTCGAGGTGACCGACACCGACGTGGTGACCCGTGTCGAGGTGCCCGGTCCGGTCTCCAACAACAAGGGCATCAACCTGCCCGGCGTCGCGGTCTCCGTGCCCGCGATGAGCGAGAAGGACATCGAGGACCTGCGCTGGGCGCTGCGCCTCAAGACCGACTTCATCGCGCTGTCGTTCGTGCGTTCGGCGAAGGACTACGACGACGTCGCCACGATCATGCGCGAGGAGGGCTACAAGGTCCCGGTCATCGCCAAGATCGAGAAGCCGCAGGCCGTGGAGAACCTCGCCGAGATCGTCGACGCGTTCGACGGCATCATGGTCGCCCGTGGCGACCTCGGCGTGGAGCTCCCGCTCGAGCGCGTGCCGCTCGTGCAGAAGGAGGCCGTCGCGATCGCGCGGCGCAACGCCAAGCCCGTCATCGTCGCCACCCAGGTGCTCGAGTCGATGATCAGCTCCCCGCGCCCGACCCGCGCGGAGACCTCCGACTGCGCCAACGCCGTGCTCGACGGCGCGGACGCGGTCATGCTGTCCGGCGAGACCTCGGTGGGTCAGTTCCCGATCGAGTGCGTGCGCACGATGGCCCGCATCATCGAGGCCACCGAGGAGCACGGCCTGGAGCGGATCGCCGCGTTCGCATGGACCCCGCACACCCGCGGCGGCGTCATCACGGCGGCGGCGAACCACATCGGCAAGACGCTCGACGCGCGCTACCTCGTGACGTTCACGCAGTCCGGCGACTCCGCCCGCCGGATGTCCCGCCTGCGCTCGGAGCTGCCGCTCATCGCGTTCTCGCCCGACGCCCGCACCCGCCGTCAGCTCGCGCTGTCGTGGGGCGTCACGACGATCGTCACGCCGACGGTCCCGCACACCGACGCCATGGTCGCCGAGGTCGACCGCTGCCTGCAGGGCCGCGGCCTGGCCGTGCCCGGCGACCGCGTGGTCGTGGTCTCCGGCGCCCCGGTCGGGCACGCCGGCACGACGAACCTCATCCAGGTGCACACGATCGGTGACGACACCGACCGGCACGTGCCGGAGCAGGGCTGAACCAGCACAGGGCGCCGCGGTCCTCGGACCGCGGCGCCCTGGCGCGTTCGGGGGGCCCACGCCGTGCGCCGGGCCGCACGCCGAGCCACCCGCGAAGGGTCCTGGCCGCGCTCGTGGTGATGCTCGCCGTCGCCGGCTGCGTGCCGTTCGGCGGCGGTGACGACGGCGGCGGTGGCCAGGGTGGCGGCGACCCGACCGCGGCGAGCGGCCCCACGGCGCACCGGTCGATCCCGCCGGGCTTCATCGAGTGCGACGGCCGTCCGCCGAAGGACGGCGAGCTCGTCGCCGACGTCGACCTCACGACGCTCACGGCGCCCGACCCGCCCGGCTTCCACGAGGCGTCCGGGTACTACGAGGACAACCCGGTCGAGGGGGACTGGACCGCCCGCTACTGGGTGCCGGACCATCAGCAGGCGACGCTCGACGTCATCAACCTGCTCGTGTACCCGCAGATGGACCTCGGGCCGCTCACGGTGACGTGCGACATGATCTCCTGGCGCGACATCACCGACCGGATCGCGACGTACCACGAGATCAACGGCGCCGAGGTGATCGAGGAGACCACCCAGACGTCGGTCGCGGGACTGCCCGCTGTCCGCGAGGTGGTGGACCTGCCTGGCTCGGGCTACTCCTACCTCGGCTACTGGATCTTCGGTCGCGGCCAGGTGGCGCACCTGTACTGCCAGTGGGTCGACGACGAGGCGACGATCGTGGCCGGGTGCGAGGACTTCATCGGCTCGGTGACGGTGTCCTGAGCCGCCCCGAGCCGCCCGCAGCCGCCGCGAGCCGCCCCGAGACGTCCTCGGCCGCCGCTGAGAAGTCCCGCGCGCTCGACGATCGCGACGCTCGACGGGGGCGTGAGTGCCCCGGAAGGGATTCGAACCCTTACTGGGCCGGGTTTGAGCCGACTGCCTCTGCCAGTTGGGCTACCGGGGCGCGCGGGGCACTACGCTACCGGGGTGAGCACAGCGAAGAAGAACGAGCAGGAGCCCGAGGACGAGACGTCGAGCCCGACGTCGGGCATCGGCAGGGGCCGTCGGGTCGTCGTCGCCGAGGACGAGGCGCTGATCCGGATGGACGTCGTGGAGACCCTCGTGGACGCCGGGTTCGACGTCGTCGGCGAGGCCGGCGACGGCGAGACCGCGGTCGCACTGGCCACGGACCTGCGCCCCGACCTCGTGGTGATGGACGTCAAGATGCCCGTGCTGGACGGGATCTCCGCCGCCGAGCGGATCGGCCGGGACCGGATCGCCCCGGTGGTGCTCCTCACGGCGTTCTCGCAGACCGAGCTCGTGGAGCGGGCGCGGGACGCCGGCGCCATGGCCTACGTCGTCAAGCCGTTCACGCAGGCCGACCTGCTCCCGGCGATCGAGATCGCGCTGCACCGGCACGCCGAGATCGTGGCGCTGGAGAACGAGGTCGCCGACCTCGCGGACCGCTTCGAGACCCGCAAGCGCGTGGACCGGGCCAAGGGCCTGCTCATGACCCGGATGGGTCTCACCGAGCCCGAGGCGTTCCGCTGGATCCAGAAGACGTCGATGGACCGCCGCCTCACGATGCGTGAGGTCGCCGACGCCGTGATCGACCAGGTCGGCGGCTCCGAGGACTGAGTCCCGCCGCGGTCGAGCCGGCGCACGACGCCGGCCATCCGGACGCCCGCACCCCTCGCGCCCCGGCAGACCCGGAGCGCGAGGGGTGCGCCGTTACCACATCGTTGCCAATCGTGATGGTGGCGTGACCGACGTGTCACACGACCGACACACGGCGCTGGTGGTGTACTTCCACGACGACCGCCCGTCCGGGCGGCCAAGCGAAGGAGACACCACATGAAGCGATCTGTCGCGCGGGTTGCGGCGCTTGCCGGGGCGCTCGCCCTGGTCCTCGCCGCGTGCAGCAGCGGGGGCGGGGACGCGGAGTCCACGGCAGGTTCGGACGGCACCAGCGCCGGTGGTTCGGGCGAGGGCGGTCAGCTCCACTTCGGCACGTTCCTCCCCGTCACGGGGTCTCTCGCCCAGCTGGGCCCGCCCGAGATCGCCGGCGTGAAGCTCGCGATCGACGAGATCAACTCGGCCGGCGGCGTGTTCGGGTCCGACATCGAGCTCACCGAGACCGACTCCTCCGACGCCGACAACGCGGCCGTCGGCATCGCGGCGGCGCAGGAGCTCATCAACGCCGACGTCCAGGTCGTCATCGGGGCAGCGTCGTCGTCGGTGACCAAGAACGTCGTCGACGACATCACGGGCGCCGGGATCGTCCAGATCTCCCCGGCGAACACCGACACCTCGCTGTCGGGCTACTCCGACTTCTACTTCCGCACCGCCCCGCCGGACACGGTCCAGGGCGACGTGCTCGGCAATCTCATCGTCGGCGACGGCGCGAGCAACGTCGCGGTGCTCGTGTTCAACGAGTCCTACGGCATCTCCCTGCGCAACGTCGTGCAGGGCGTCGTGGAGGACGCGGGCGGTGCGATCACCTACGGCAACGCCGGTCAGGAGTTCGACCCGACCGAGACGAACTTCGGCACGATCGTGAGCGACGCGCTCGCGACCCAGCCGGACGCCGTCGTGATCCTCACGTTCACGACCCAGACCCCGACCATCGTGCGCGAGCTCGCGGCGCAGGGCTGGGACATGAGCAAGACGTACTTCGTGGACGGCAACCTGCAGAACTTCGGCACCGAGGGCGAGACCGGCTTCCCGGCCGGCACGCTCACCGGCGCGCAGGGCACGCTGCCCGGCGCGTTCCCGGCCCAGGAGTTCCAGGACCGGATGAAGGGCATCGACCCGGACCTCAAGGACTTCTCCTACGGTCCGGAGTCCTACGACGCGACGATGCTGGCGGCTCTCGCGGCCCTCAAGGGCGGCGAGGCCACGGGTGAGGCGATCCAGGCCAACATGGCGGCGGTCTCCGGCGCCGACGGCGGCACGGAGTGCACGGGGTGGGAGGAGTGCTCGGGCCTGATCGAGGACGGCGAGGACATCGCCTACCAGGCGGTCTCCGGCGTCGGCCCGTTCAACGAGGCCAACGACCCGTCCTCCGCCTTCATCGGCGTCTACCAGTTCGGTGAGGACAACACCTACACGTTCGTCCGCAGCGAGGAGGGCGAGGTCCCGGCCAGCTGATCGGGACTGCCTCGAGTCGAGGGCCCCGGCGCCACAGGCGCCGGGGCCCTCGCGCGTGTGCGCGACGGCGTGCGGTCCCCGGGGAGCGGGTCGTGCGAGCAGCACGACGCCCGCGCAGCGTGGTGGCCGCGCGGGCGTGGCCTCGACGTGAGACCCGAGCTCTCCCGGCTCGCGACCCGGCCCCGGCTCAGGCGTCCTTGGCGTCGGTCGGATGCGAGTCGCCGTCGCCGTCGGCCGTCGCGCGTGCGGCGTCGACGTCGGTGGCGAGTGTCCCGAGGTAGAGCTCGATGACCTTCGGGTCGTTCATGAGCTCGCGGCCGGGACCGGAGTAGGCGTTGCGGCCCTGGTCGAGCACGTAGGCGCGGTCGCAGATCTGCAGGCAGCGCCGGGCGTTCTGCTCCACGATCACCACCGAGACCCCGGCCCGGTTGATCCGCCGGGTGCGCAGGAACGCCTCGTCCTGGCGCACGGGGGAGAGGCCCGCCGACGGCTCGTCGAGCAGGAGGACCGACGGCTCGGGCATGAGGGCTCGTGCCATCGCGACCATCTGCCGCTCGCCCCCGGAGAGCGCGCCGGCGGCCTGCTTGCGGCGTTTGGTGAGTTCGGGGAAGAGATCGAGCACCACCTCGAGCCGCTCCTTGAAGACTGCGGGCGTCTGGTAGACGCCCATCTGGAGGTTCTCCTCGATGGTGAGCGTGGGGAACACGTTGTTCGTCTGCGGGACGAACCCGACCCCGCGCCGCACGAGCACGTCGGCGCGCAGGTTGGTGATGTCCTCGCCGTCCAGCGTGAGGGTCCCCGACCGCACGTTGACGAGCCCGAACAGCGCCTTGAGCAGGGTGGACTTGCCCGCCCCGTTGGGGCCGATGATCCCGACGAGCTCCCCGGGGTGCAGCACGAGGGAGCAGCCCTGCAGGATGTTGACGCCGGGCAGGTAGCCGGCCACGAGGTTGTCGGCGCGCAGCAGCGGCTCACCGCCGGGGGCGCCGCGATGCACGATCGAGAGGTCGATCACGGTGCTCACTTCGGCTCCTCCAGCTCGGCCTCGGACTCGGCGTCCGCCTCGGCGTCGATCCGTCCGCCCTCGTCGAGCAGGCTGTCGTCGCCGAGGTCGGTGTCGTGGTGCGCGCCGAGGTAGGCGTCGATGACCGCCTGGTCGTCCATCACCTGCTTCGGCGGGCCCTCGGCGACCACCTTGCCCTGGGCCATCACGACGACCCAGTCGGAGATGTGCCGGACCATGTGCATGTCGTGCTCGACGAAGAGCACCGTGGTGCCCTCGTCGCGCAGCTCGATGATGTGGCCGAGCAGCGACTGCGTGAGCGCGGGGTTCACGCCTGCCATCGGCTCGTCGAGCATGACGAGCTTCGGGTCGGACATCAGCGCGCGGGCCATCTCCAGCAGCTTGCGCTGGCCGCCCGAGAGCGAGCCCGCGAAGTCGTCCTTCTTGGTGTCGAGCTTGAACCGGGCGAGCAGGTCCATCGCCTTGTCGGTGATCTCCCGCTCGCGCGCGACCCACAGCGGCCTCACCAGGGCGGTGAGCATGCGCTCGCCCGGCTGGGAGCCCGCGCCGAGGCGCATGTTCTCCAGCACCGTCATCCGGGACAGGGCCTTGGTGAGCTGGAACGTGCGCACCATGCCGGACCGGGAGACCCGGGAGGCCGGCACGCCCGCGAGGCTCACGCCGTCGAACGTCCAGTGGCCGGAGTCGGGCTTGTCGAAGCCCGTCATCAGGTTGAAGAAGGTGGTCTTCCCGGCGCCGTTCGGGCCGATGAGCGCCGTGATGACGTGCCGCTGCACCTCGAGGTGCGCGACGTCGACGGCGTGCACACCGCCGAACGTGCGTTGCACGCCGTCGGCCACGAGCATCGGGTCGGGCTTGGCGACGCCGGGCACCTGGTCCAGCGCGGCGAGCGCGGCGCGGGCCTCGGCGACCTCGGGCAGCGCGTGGCTCCCGGCGAGCTGCGGGTCAGCGGACATTGATCGCCAGCTCCTTCTTGTCGCCGAGCAGGCCTTGTGGCCGGAACACGATGAGCAGCATGAGCGTGATGCCCACCAGCACCCAGCCGGCCTGCTCGACCTGCTGCGTGGACAGGATCGTCTCCGGGACGAGGCCGCGCAGCAGACCGCGCACGAGGATCAGCGCGCCCCAGAACAGCAGCGACCCCAGCACCGGCCCGAAGACCGTCGCGGCGCCGCCCAGGAGCAGGATCGTCCAGGTGTTGAACGTGACGGGGCGGCCGAGCGAGTCCGGCTGGACCGACGACGCGAGCGTGAACACGATGCCGCCTAACGCCCCCAGGACGCCACCGGTCACGAGCGCCTGCAGCTTGTAGCCGTAGACGTTCTTGCCGAGCGAGCGGACCGCGTCCTCGTCCTCGCGGATCCCCTTGAGCACGCGGCCCCACGGGCTGCGCATGAGGAGGTAGACGAGCAGGCAGGCCAGGGCGACGAGCGCCCAGCCCACGATGCGCAGCCACCACGAGTTCGAGTCGTTCATCGAGTAGGTGAACGGGCCGAGCGAGAAGCGCCCGTCCGGGAACGGCGAGGCCCCCGAGAAGCTCTCCTTGAACGAGTTGCCCAGGAGTCCGTTGGACCCGCCGGTGAACGAGGACAGCGACGTCGATCTCCCGACGATGCGGATGATCTCCGCGGCCGCGATGGTGACGATGGCGAGGTAGTCCCCGCGCAGCTTGAGGGTCGGGATGCCCAGCAGGAGCGCAAACACCACCGCGGCCGCGATCGCCACGAGCACGGCCGCCCACACGGGCCAGCCGGCGATCGTGGAGATCGCGAAGCCGTAGGCGCCGAGCAGCATGAAGCCGGCCTGACCCATGTTGATGAGTCCGGTGAGACCGAAGTGGATGTTGAGCCCGATCGCGGCGAGCGCGTAGGCGATGGCCGTCGGGCCGATCATCTCGGCGACGACGTTGGTGAAGAGGGAGCCGAAGTCCATGACGACCGCCTAACCGATGCGCTCGGCTCGGCCCAGGATGCCCTGGGGCCGGACCAGCAGGACGACGATGAGAATGACCAGCGCGCTCGCGTAGCGCATGTCGTTGGGCAGGACGAGCGTGGACAGCTCGACCACGAGGCCGATGATGAGCGCGCCGATCAGGCCGCCGAGCGGCGAGCCGAGCCCGCCGAGGGTGATCGCGGCGAACATGAGCAGCAGCAGCGCCGAGCCGGTGTTGAACCGGATCGTGCTCAGGTACAGGCCCACGAGCACGCCGCCGAGCGCCGCCAGGGCGCCGGCGGTGATCCACACCCCCCGGATGATCGACTCCACCTTGATGCCCGACGCCGCAGCGAGCGCGGGGTTGTCGGCCACCGCCCGCGTGGCGCGCCCCACCCGGGTGCCCTGCAAAACCCAGGCGACCGCGCCGAGGACGACCCCGGCGATGAGGAGCGACCAGAGCGACTGCTCGGAGATCTGGACCGGCCCGATGGTGAGCCGCGTGGAGATCGTCCGCACGATGGGCAGCGGGTTGGCGCCGAAGAACAGCATGTAGGTGCTCAGCAGCGCGAGCGCGAGACCGATCGTCACGATCATCTGCTGGGTGATGCCGATCCGCTTGCGGCGCAGGGGCGCGAAGATCCCGGCGTTGAGCAGCCAGCCGGCCGCCCCGCCCGCGACCACCGCGACGAGGATCGCGACCCCGACGGGCAGGTGCCACCACTGGACGCTCGCGAACGCGATGAGGCCACCGAGGGTCACGAGGTCGCCGTGCGCGAAGTTCGACAGGCCGGTCGTCCCGTAGATGAGGTTGGCGCCGACCGCGGCGAGCGCGAGCAGCGTGCCGAAGATGATGCCGGCGAGGATGAGCTGGAGCACCCGGTTCGTCCCGGCGCCACCGGTCTCGCCCGAGCCGGTCTCGTCCGTCGCGCTGCCCGGCGGCACGGTCGCCGCCGCGGAGGCGTCGGCGGATGCCGAGTCGTCGGCGGAGGCGGACGCCGTGGGGGTGGCTCCCGACGTGGCCCCGCCGCCCGCGCCCGCGGCACCGAGCGGGAAGAGCGCGCCCTTGGTCTTGCCGAGCTCGGCGGTCACGGTCCGCGTCGTGGTGCCGTCGCGCGGGCTCTCGCCGGCGGGCAGCGTCGCGACGTCGAGGGTCACCGTGTACTCCCCGGCCTCCGGGACCTGCGCGGACCAGCGGCCGGTGTCGTCGGTGGTCGCGGTGATCGGGTCGCCCGAACCCTCGATCGTCAGGACGACCCCGACGGCCGGATCGCCGGCGGCGGTCCGGATCGTCCCGCCGATGCACGCGACGTCCGCGGCGGGCGTGCACGGCCCCGCCGAGTCGGCCCGTGCGGGCGCCACCCCGCTCGCGAGCAGCGGCAGCGCGAGTGCGGTGAGCAGTGCGAGCACAAGGAGGACCAGCCGCCTGCGCACGTGCGCCCCTGGTGGTGCGATGACCTGCACGGGCAGCTCCTCAACGGTTCGGTGGCGAGCGCGGCGCCGGATCACCGGCGGTGCGCGCACGCCTGGACGGCTGCGCACCGCGGGTCTCGCGATGCACGCGACGATGCGTGAACGTAGGTCGTGGATGTGACATCCGGGTAGCGCAGTGTGTCACGGACGTTAACGTGCGCCGGACAGGACTCTCCACCGGGGCCGAGTCGTCGTAGGATTTCGGCGGCGGGGGCCGGAGGGAGTAGCGCTGTGGCGCGAGCGGGAGTCGTGGTCGGACCGGCCGACCCCACCGACCTGGAGCGGCTGGCCGTGCTGCTCGACGACGTGCAGCTGGACCACCCCGTGGGCGGCTCGATCGGCTCCACCCCGCGCGACGTGCTCCTCGCGCGGCTGCGGGCCTTCCTGGAGAACTACCCCTCGCACGCCTCGGTCGCCACGATCGAGGGCGAGGTCGTCGGCCTCGCGCTCGGCCAGACCCAGCGTCCCGGCCTGTTCTCCCAGGACCCCTGGCTGCAGATCGAGGTGCTCTACGTGCGACCCGGCAGCCGCCGGCGCGGCGCCGGGCGAGCCCTGCTGGCGGACCAGCTCGCGTTCGCCGTCGCGCAGGGTCTGTCCCGGATCGTGACGCAGCCGATCACCGGTTCGCGGCACGAGGCGCGGTTCCTCTCGCGTCTGGGATTCTCCCCGGTCGGTGCGCGCCGCACCGCAGACGTCGGATCACTGCAGCGCCGGCTGGAGGGGGACCCCCAGCGGTCCGGCCTCGAGTCGCTCATCGCGCGGCGCCGGGTGCTGCGCGAGGCCACGCCGGCGCACGGCATCCCGGCCGCGCCCGAGTCAGCCTCCGCCGGCTCGAGGGGCGGGCGGGACGACAGGGCAGCCGACTCGTCGCTCGGGCCGGCGGCCGACCTCGGGGACGAGGCGCGCCGGATCCTGGACGACGGGCCCGACGACGGGCCTGACGGCACCCCGACCGCCGCCCTGGCTCATGCGGGACCCGACTCCGCGAGCACGAGGCAGGTCAGGCGCGCGGAGCTGATGCGTCGGTCCGCCTCGTCCACCACCTCGACGAGATAGCTGGCGGTCGACCGCCCGAGGTGCACCGCGCTCGCGCGCGCCGTGACGACGCCGGCGCGCACCGCGCGGTGGTGGGTGATCGACAGCTCCAGCCCGACGGCCGCGCGCCCGGGACCCGCGTGCGCGTGCGCGGCGAATGAGCCGACGGTCTCCGCCAGTGCCGCGGTGGCGCCGCCGTGCAGCAGCCCGAACGGCTGGGTGTTGCCCGCCACCGGCATGGTCGCGACGCACTCGCTCGGGGACACGCTCACGACGGCGATGCCCAGTCGCTCCAGCAGCGTGCCGGTCGAGTCGGGCAGTACGGGGTCGCGCGGGGCGCCGGGCGCGGTCGGGATGTCGGACATGCGACCTAGGCTGGCACCGTGACCCAGCCGACGCAGCGCACCACTCCGACCGTCCTGCTGGTGGACGGCCACTCCATGGCGTTCCGCGCGTACTTCGCCCTGCCCGTGGAGAACTTCGCGACCACGGACGGCCAGCCCACGAACGCGGTGTACGGGTTCACCTCGATGCTCATCAACCTCATCCGCGACGAGCAGCCGACGCACGTCATGGTGGCCTGGGACGTGTCCCGGGCGAGCTTCCGCACGCAGGCTTATGCGGAGTACAAGGGCACCCGCAGCGCGACGCCGGAGGAGTTCCGGGGCCAGGTGCCGCTCATCCAGGAGGTGCTCGGCGCGCTGCGCATCCCGCACGTCGGCGTCGAGGGCGTCGAGGCGGACGACGTGCTGGCCACGGTGGCGGTGCGCGCGGAGGCCGAGGGCGCCCGCGTGCTCCTGTGCTCCGGCGACCGGGACACGTTCCAGCTCGTGAGCGACGCCGTGACCGTGCTGTACCCGCGCAAGGGCGTGTCGGACCTGGTCAGGATGACCCCGGCCGACGTCGAGGAGAAGTACGGCGTACCGCCGGCGCGCTACCCCGACCTCGCCGCGCTCGTCGGGGAGACGAGCGACAACCTCCCGGGCGTGCCCGGCGTCGGCCCGAAGACGGCCGCCAAGTGGATCACCGCCTACGACGGGCTCGACGGCGTGATCGCCCACGCGGACGCCATCGCCGGCAAGGCCGGCCAGAGCCTGCGCGACAACCTCGCGCAGGTGGTGCTCAACCGGCAGGTCAACCAGCTGCTGCGCGACGTCGACGTGCCGATCACGCTCGCGGACACCGAGCGCGTCCCGGTGGACCGCGACGCGGTGCACGAGGTGTTCGACGCGCTGCAGTTCCGGGTGCTGCGGGACCGGCTGTTCCAGCTGCTGCCCGAGGACGAGGTGCGCCAGGAGGTCGAGGGGCTCACGCTCGCGCACCGCGAGCTCGCCCCGGGCGAGCTCGGGGCGTGGCTGGCCGCCCGGCCCGACGGCGCGTGCGGGCTCGAGGTGACCGGTCGGCTGCAGCAGGGGTCCGGGGACGCCTGGGCGCTGGCGATCGCCGACCCGGCGGGGGAGAGCGTGGCGGTGGACCTGGCCGAGATCGACCCGGCCGACGACGCCGCGCTCGGGGCCTGGCTCGCGGACCCGGCCCGCGCCGTCGTGGCCCACGACGCGAAGGCCGCCACGCACCTGCTCGCCGCGCGCGGGTACTCGCTCGCGGGCGTCACGTTCGACACGCTGCTCGCGGCCTACCTGTGCCACCCCGATCAGCGCACGTACGACCTGGACGACCTCGCGGTGCGCTACCTGCACCGCGAGCTGCCCGGCGCGCAGGACGCCGGCCAGGGCATGCTCGACCTCGGCCTCGAGGGCGACTCGTTCGGCGGGCGCGCGGCAGCCGCGCGCGCCGTCGCGGTGCGCGAGCTCGTGACCCCGCTCGCCGACGACGTCGAGAAGCGCGGCGCCGCCGCGCTCCTGCGCGACGTCGAGCTCCCCGTGCAGGCGACGCTCGTGGCGATGGAGCGCGCCGGGATCGCCGCGGCCGTGGACTACCTGCGCGGGCTGGAGCGCGAGTTCGACGGCGCGGTCGAGCGTGCGGCCACGGCCGCCTACGACGCGATCGGGCGCACCGTGAACCTCGGCTCGCCCAAGCAGCTGCAGGAGGTGCTGTTCGACCAGCTCGGCATGCCGAAGACCCGGCGGACGAAGACGGGCTACACGACCGACGCGGACGCCCTGGCGGACCTGTACGCCCGGCGACCCGAGCCGTTCCTCGAGCACCTGCTCGCGCACCGCGAGGCGATCCGGCTGCGCCAGACCGTCGAGGGCCTGCTGCGCACGGTCGCGCCGGACGGCCGGATCCACACCACGTTCCAGCAGACGGTGGCCGCCACCGGGCGGCTGTCGTCGATCGACCCGAACCTGCAGAACATCCCGATCCGGACCGAGGAGGGCTACAGGATCCGCGAGGGGTTCGTCGTCGGCCCCGGGTACGTGACGCTGCTCACGGCCGACTACTCCCAGATCGAGATGCGGATCATGGCGCACCTCAGCGGGGACGCGGGGCTCATCGAGGCGTTCCGGTCCGGCGAGGACCTGCACCGGTACGTGGGCTCGCGGGTGTTCGGCGTGGCCCCCGCCGACGTCACGTCGGCGATGCGCGCCAAGATCAAGGCGATGTCCTACGGGCTCGCCTACGGCCTCAGCGCGTTCGGGCTCTCCCGCCAGCTCGCGATCGACGTCGGCGAGGCGCGCGCCCTGATGGACGACTACTTCGAGCGCTTCGGCGGCGTCCGCGACTACCTCACGGGCGTCGTCGACGACGCCCGCCAGGACGGCTTCACCGAGACGATCCTCGGCCGCCGGCGCTACCTGCCCGACCTCACCTCCGACAACCGTCAGCGCCGCGAGATGGCCGAGCGGATGGCGCTCAACGCGCCGATCCAGGGTTCGGCCGCGGACATCGTCAAGGTCGCGATGATCGGGGTGCACCGCGAGCTGAACGCGCGCGGGCTCACCTCGCGCCTGCTGCTCCAGGTGCACGACGAGCTCGTCCTCGAGGTGGCCGACGGCGAGCTCGAGGAGGTCAGCGCGCTCGTGCGCGAGCGGATGGCCGGGGCGGCGGACCTGTCGGTGCCGCTCGAGGTGAGCGTCGGAGTCGGGCGGACCTGGCGCGAGGCCGGTCACTGAGCCACGTCGCGCGACGGCGGGTCAGCCCGCCAGCCGGCAGCCCAGCACGAGCGTGCCGGGCAGCACGGCCCCGCGCTGCGCGCTCCAACCGCCCCACGTCCCGCGGCCCCGGGACCACTCCGGCTCCGTGAGGGCGTCGACCACGAAGCCGCACGCCACGACGTCGGCGACGTGCGTGGCGAGCGTGCGGTGGAACTCCGCGTAGAGCGGTGAGCCGTCGTCGGCGCGCTCGACGTACGCGCGCGCGTCGAAGTAGCTGCGGGTGGCCACGAGCCCGTCGGGCCCGGGATCGTCGGGGAAGGCCCAGCGCACGGGGTGCGACGTCGAGAACACCCACCGGCCGCCCGGACGCAGCACGCGGGCGACCTCGCGGTGCACC